>NZ_CP095848.1:247500-2937500 GCF_023101345.1 Hymenobacter sublimis | reverse complement strand
GGCTTGGAAGCAGCCATTCCTTTAAAGAGTGCGTAACAGCTCACTGGTCGAGCGAGAGGGCATCGATAATACGCGGGCATCAAGTCCGGTACCGAAGCGATGGATTTAGCTTATAGCTAAGTGGTAGGGGAGCATTCTGGTCAGCGGAGAAGGTGACTTGTCAGAGTTGCTGGAGCGGCCAGAAAAGCAAATGTAGGCATGAGTAACGATAAAGGGGGTGAGAAACCCCCTCGCCGATAGACTAAGGTTTCCTGCTCAACGCTAATCGGAGCAGGGTTAGTCGGGACCTAAGGCTACGCCGAGAGGCTACGTCGATGGACAGCGGGTTGATATTCCCGCACTTATTTAGTGGAGTGATGCAGTGACGCAGAAGTGAAAGAGACGCGGGCGGACGGAAGTGCCCGTTAAAGCGTGTAGGTAGTGGGAGGGTAGTTAAGTACGCCCACCTAGCTGAAACGTGATAGTACCTAGCGGCTTCGGCCAATGGGATAGTTCTCCTAATCAGACTGCCAAGAAAACCTGCTAAGCGTTTACTGCTAGATAACCCGTACCGCAAACCGACACAGGTAGTCAAGGAGAGCATCCTGAGGCGCTCGAGTGAATCATGGCCAAGGAACTCGGCAAAATGGTCCTGTAACTTCGGGAGAAGGGACGCTTCCTCCAGTGATGGAGAAGCCGCAGTGAAAAGGCCCAGGCGACTGTTTAACAAAAACACATGGCTTTGCGAACGCGTAAGCGGAAGTATAAGGCCTGACACCTGCCCGGTGCCGGAAGGTTAAGAGGGGAACTTAGCGCAAGCGAAGGTTTGAATCGAAGCCCCGGTAAACGGCGGCCGTAACTATAACGGTCCTAAGGTAGCGAAATTCCTTGTCGGGTAAGTTCCGACCTGCACGAATGGTGTAACGATCTGGGCGCTGTCTCAGCCATGAGCTCGGTGAAATTGTAGTCTCGGTGAAGATGCCGAGTACCCGCCACGGGACGGAAAGACCCCGTGCACCTTTACTATAGGTTGACATTGATGCTGGACAACACATGTGTAGGATAGGTGGGAGGCTGTGAACCCGGGCCGCCAGGTCTGGGGGAGCCAACGTTGAAATACCACCCTTGTGTTGTTTGGCACCTAATCTGGAAACGGAAACAGTGTCTGCTGGGTAGTTTGACTGGGGTGGTCGCCTCCAAAAATGTATCGGAGGCTTTCAAAGGTCCGCTCAGTACGCTTGGTAACCGTACGCAGAGCGCAATAGCAGAAGCGGGCTTGACTGTGAGGCCTACAAGCCGAGCAGGGTCGAAAGACGGATATAGTGATCCGGTGGTTCCGCATGGAAGGGCCATCGCTCAAAGGATAAAAGGTACGCCGGGGATAACAGGCTGATCTCCCCCAAGAGCTCATATCGACGGGGAGGTTTGGCACCTCGATGTCGGCTCGTCACGTCCTGGGGCTGGAGAAGGTCCCAAGGGTTCGGCTGTTCGCCGATTAAAGTGGCACGCGAGCTGGGTTCAGAACGTCGTGAGACAGTTCGGTCCCTATCTGTGGTGGGCGTAGGATATTTGACAGGACCTGACTTTAGTACGAGAGGACCGAGTTGGACCAGCCGCTCGTGCACCGGTTGTGACGCCAGTTGCAGCGCCGGGTAGCGACGCTGGGATGAGATAAGCGCTGAAAGCATCTAAGTGCGAAACTCACCTGAAGATGAGATATCCGATAGAAGAGTCGTTGGAGACCACAACGTTGATAGGCCCTAGGTGTAGAGCGCGAAATCGCACAGCCGAGGGGTACTAAGGACTCGAACACTTCTGTAGCATACGTAGCTCACCTCTTTCTTTTTCCTACTCTGCCTCTATGTTAAAATACGACAGCCCTTGTCCGCTTCGGTGGACAGGATGCTGGCTTGATAATGGTGGCTTTAGCCCGGGTGTTCACCTCTTCCCATTCCGAACAGAGTCGTTAAGCCCCGGAGCGCCTATGGTACTGCCTTCACCGGCGGGAGAGTCGGTCGCCGCCAACCTTATCATTTATGTGCCTCGGCCCCCCGCGACTTCGTGCTGCGGGGGGCCGACGTGCGTTATCCCCCTATCCCTATGCTCCCCCTCGCCTCTACTCGGTAGAGCAGAGAGGCGGGGTACTTGCCTTGAATCGTTCAGTAGTACAACAACATTAGTATTTATCTACAACTAGATGATACATAGTGGATTGAACCTTGTAGTTTGATAGTGGGTAACTTGTTAATAGATATTAGGTGCATCATAAAGAGAGTCTTTGTGTTTATCTTCAAGGATTCACTTCTTACAGCATGGTTTTTACCTATCCGTGGTTTTTAATTGGGTTGGCTTCTATTGCTATTCCAATTGCAATTCACTTGTTTGAACTAAGGCGCCCACAAAAGCTGCTTTTTTCTAACGTAGAGTTTATTAGTGAGGTAAAGCTGGTTACTGCGCGTCAGCGAAAATTGAGGCACTTAGCAGTGTTAGCTGCGCGCATAGGTCTGTTGGGCTTTCTAGTTCTGTTGTTCGCGCAGCCCTTTATTCCTGCCCCGATAGAGTCGAAGTCAGATAATGGAACGGTAGGGGTGATACTGGACAACTCGCCTAGTATGCGTCGGCTGGGGCGTAATGAGCAGTCAGTGCTGGAGCATGGTATTCAAGAAGCTTCTGCGTTGCCTTTAGCTTTTCCCGCTACCGCACGTTACTCGTTGTTGCCTGCAGGAAAATCAGCTTTGGGAGCTCCAGAGTACCAGGTTGCAGTTGAGCAGATTCAGGCAACAGGTCAGAACACTGACTTAGGGCAATGGCTGCTGCAAAATCAGCAGCAACAAGCAGTTGATCCTTTGTTTGTCTTTTCCGATTTCCAGAAAAAAAGCTTTTCTACACAATCCATCCGTGAGCTTGATACTACTCGGCAGGTATTCTTGGTGCCGCTAGCTGCGCAAGATGGTCCTAATGCCTTTGTTGATAGTGTATGGCTTGATGATGCTTTCGTCCGGCAGGGAGTAGACTTGCGTCTTCGTATTCGCTTGCGGAACGGAGGGGAACAGCCGGCCACCAATTGTCAGGTTAAAGTATTTGTTGGTCGTCAACAGGCCGCTGCGCTGCAAGTCAGTGTACCAGCGCAGCAAACGGTGACAACTCAGGTCCGGGTGCGGTTGTCTGATGCCGCAGCACAGGCATGCCGAGTGGAGATAGAGGACTTTCCGGTTGACTTCGATAATACTTACTGCTTTACTCTGCAGCCTGCTACCCAAATTTCAGTGGTTGAACTGGCCACTGAGCAGCAGTTGGCGCGGCTCTACGCGAACGAACCTTTGTTCTCATATCGCCACGTTGGAACGCTGCCGTCAGATTATCAAAGCATACTCAATGCAAATTTGCTGGTGCTACGGGAGGCTCCTGCTATTTCAGTTGGGCTACGCGAAAATCTACGGCGGGCCGTCCAGCAAGGAGCAAGCGTGGTTGTTATACCCTCTGCTATTGGTAGTAGCCAGGAATCGTATACTCGGCTGTTTCGGGAATTAGGTGTTGGCTCAGTCCAATGGCAACCACAATCGAGCAGCGGACCTGTGCTACAGGAGGTTGCAATGCCCAGTGCGCAAAACCCGTTTTTTCGGGACGTCTTCACGAATGCCAACCAGCGGGCCGGCATGCCTAAGGCAGCACCCATACTAGGCTGGTCTCGTTCCGGTACTGATGTACTACGCATGCGAGATGGCCAAGAGTATCTAGCTGGTTTTCCCAGCGGCAAAGGAATGGTATATGTGTTTGCCGCCCCCTTGAATAGCCTTTACTCAGACTTTGCCCAACACCCCCTGTTTGTGCCCGTCATGTACCGCCTGGCCATGGAAAGCTATCAGCAGGAGCAGCTGCCCGCCTACCGGCTCAATCAGCAGACAATAGCGCTCCGTTTGCCGAAGCTGGAACAGGCCAGCCTCGCAGACAATGTGGTATACCGTTTAGTAAAGGACAGCCTTACCTATATTCCTGTTCAGCGTCAGCAAGGGGGCGTATTGCACCTAGATGTGCCGCCCGGATTGCAGGAGCCTGGTTTCTATAGCTTACAACGAGCCGGCAAGACAGTTGCTACCCTTGCTTTTAACTTCGATAAGCGAGAGTCAGACCTGCGCAGTTATTCTGCTGCTGAACTACGGCAACTGGTAGGGCCCAATCGGCCAAATATTCAGGTATATGAACCGGGGCAGGCGCAAACTGTGGCGGCGCACTACCGAGCCACGCGTGTAGGGGTTCCCTTGTGGCGCTACTGCTTATGGGGGGCGCTAGCTTGCTTACTGCTAGAAGGTGTGCTGTTGCGGTGGAACCGCCGTCCTGCTCCGGCAGCAGCCGTAGCTGCTTAGTTTGCCTGTTGACGTTGTATCTTGCCACTCCTATTATTCCTTGGCATTGGCATCAACTTCTCCTTCCTCACACCCGGTTCTGCGCACTGCCATATTGTATGGCTTTCTAACAGGAGCGCTCTGCATTGCCTGGGTGCTGTTCCTGCACCTGACCGACAACAATGCGTACGGTCCCAAACGGACGCTCTCTGACTTTTTTCCCCCGGTGGCGGCCGTTATAAGTCAAATTCTGTTGCGCCGCTACTACGCTAATGGTCCGGGCCTGGGCAAGTCTATTGGCGTCGGGCTACTCACTACCTTAGTTGGGGCCAGTGTAGCGGCAGTAGGATTGTACACTTTCTCGCAGCTAACGGGGCCTGCGCCTATTGAACAGCATTTGGCAGAGGCCCGTCAACTACTAACGAACGCCCAGGCTTTTTACCTAAAGCAGCCCAACGGACGGCAGCAGTATGAGGCAGCTCTACGCGACCTAGCACGTACGCCGGCCGCTTTTGCCCAGGATGAATTATTTAAGAAGATGATATTTGGGGTGTTGCTTAGTATCCCGGGTGGGGTGTTTTTGCGGAAATAATCTACCTTCCGCCCTCATAACAACCAAACATCCTCTGCTATGGAAAACACCGCTACCCCCGCCGTCACTCCAGCCTCGGTTGGCATTCGCTACGGCCTCATCGTTGGCATTGCTGGAGTTATCCTGGACCTGATCTTCAGGATGACAGGCCTGGGCTTCAAAATGCCCGTGGTGTCACTAGTGCTGATAGCTGCTCTCTGGATTGTAGGCATGGTGATGGCGCACAAGGAATTTAAGCGGAGTAACAACGGCTTTATGACGTACAAGCAAGGCATTGTCATCGGTCTGATGATTGGCTTGCTGTACGGCATCCTATCAGGTATTTTCAATTACGTATACATTAACTTCCTCGACACCAACTATGTGCAGTCCGTACGTGACTACACGGAGGAAACGCTCGCCAAGCTTAATTTGCCGGAAGAGGCAATGGAAAAAGGCTTGGCTGACTTCACCCAGGAGAAAATGGGTTCCGCGCTGTCGATCGTCAAAACAATCTTTGGAGGCGTAATAGGCGGTTTGATTTTATCCTTGATTATTTCGGCCTTCACCAAACATTCCCGTCCTGAGTTTGAGTAAGCGTCTTTCGCAGCATTTCCCCGTTGAGCTGTCCATTGTCATTCCCCTGCTCAACGAAGCCGAGTCTTTGCCAGAACTCACGCGCTGGATTCATCGGGTGCTTACCCAGCACGGGCTCACGTATGAAGTCATTCTGATTGACGATGGCTCGACGGATACTTCCTGGGAAGTAATTGAGGAGTTAGCGGCCGATGACGTGCACCTGCGCGGCATTCGCTTCAACCGCAACTACGGTAAGTCGGCGGCCCTGAACGTGGGATTCAAGGAAACTACCGGCCGGGTGGTTTGCACCATGGATGCCGACCTGCAAGACTCACCGGAGGAACTGCCGGGCCTCTACCGCATGATTACGGAGGAAGGCCTGGACCTGGTAAGCGGCTGGAAAAAGAAGCGCTACGATCCGCTCAGCAAAACCATTCCTACCAAGCTCTTCAACGGCGTCACGCGCTGGATTTCCGGCATCAATCTGCACGACTTTAACTGCGGATTGAAGGCCTACGACAGCCGCGTGGTGAAAAGTGTGGAGGTATATGGCGAAATGCACCGTTACATCCCGGTAATTGCCAAGTGGGCCGGCTTCCGCAAGATTGGGGAGAAGGTAGTGCAGCACCAGGAGCGCAAGTACGGTGTCACAAAATTCGGGTTGGAGCGGTTCGTGTACGGCTTCCTCGATCTAATGAGCATCACTTTCGTGAGCCGGTTTCGGCGGCGGCCGATGCACTTTTTCGGTACGCTAGGCTCCTTGTCGTTTTTAGTGGGCATGCTAATTACCCTGTGGCTGGTAGGGGAGAAGGTGTGGCTAGCCCAGCACAACCTGCACGCCCGCGACGTTACGGCACAGCCTCTGTTTTTCCTGGCGCTGGTCGCCGTTATCATTGGAATACAGCTGTTCCTAGCGGGTTTTCTAGCAGAAATGGTCCAACTGAACGGCGCCCACCGCAACGACTACCTAGTGCGGGAACGACTGAATTTGAAGTAACAACCCACATCGAAGCCGCCCTGCCCTGTATGGCAGGGCGGTTTTGTAGTAGCTTACGTGTATGAAAGTCGTCATTATTGGCCCGGCCTACCCACTACGGGGCGGACTGGCAACCTACAACGAGCGGCTGGCGCGGGCTTTCCGGGAGGCCGGCGACGAGGTGCGCCTGGTAACTTTTTCGCTCCAGTACCCTGACTTTCTGTTTCCGGGCCAGACGCAGTTCAGCACGGAGCCCGGTCCCAAGGACCTGGACATTGAGGTCAGCCTAAACTCAGTGAATCCGCTGAGCTGGTACAAGGTAGGCAACCGGCTGCGGCGGGAGCGACCCGATGTGGTCATATTTCGGTTTTGGCTACCCTTCATGGGGCCAGCCCTTGGTACAGTGGCTCGCCTGGTGCGCCGCAACCGCCATACCCGGGTAGTCGCCATCACCGACAACGTAATTCCGCACGAAAAGCGTCCCGGCGACCGTCCACTCACGCGCTACTTCCTGGCCGCCTGTCAGGGCTTCGTGACCATGAGCCGGGCCGTGCTGGCCGATTTGCGCCGCCTGCACTTCAAGCAGCCCGCCCTGTACCGGCCCCATCCGCTCTACGACAACTTCGGGCCACTTAAGCCCAAGGCGGAAGCCCTACGCACCCTAGGCCTCGATCCGCAGGTGGGGTATTTGTTATTCTTTGGCTTCATTCGAGCGTACAAAGGCTTGGACATTCTCCTGCAGGCCTTCGCGGATGAGCGCCTCACCAAGCTGCCCGTGAAGCTTATTATTGCCGGCGAGTATTACGAAGATGCAGCGCCTTACGAAGAACTAATACGCCAGCACCAGCTGGAAAATCGCCTGGTCCGAGCCACCGATTTCATTCCGAACGAAAAGGTGGTAGACTACTTCTGCGCCGCTGATATGGTGGTGCAACCCTACAAAAACGCTACCCAAAGCGGCGTCTCCCAAATTGCCTACCATTTCAGCCGCCCCATGCTGGTAACAGACGTAGGCGGGCTGGCTGAGCTGATTCCGAACGGCGAGGTAGGCTACGTGGTGCCGCCTACCCCCAAAGCCATTGCCGATGCCCTGGTCGATTTCTACGAGCAGGAGCGGGAACAGGAGTTTACGGCCGGCGTGTGGGCCAAGAAAAAGGAATTCTCGTGGGAGGTAATGGTAAAGGCTCTGAAGGAAGTGGCGCAGGTTAACGAACCAGCTGTATAATGGGCGCAGCTACACCGTATCGCGTTATCATAGGAAGCCCTGTCGATTACGAAGAGCTGGTCGCCTACGTCGTTATTGGAGGGCGAGACGTTGCACTGCTAAATCAGGATAATGGGCCAGATGATATCAGAGTAGAGTTTTTGCAAGAAAGCAAGAACGGCGCTGGAGTAGAGCTAAACACACTGCTTGAAGCTTTGCAAGCCGCCAAAAGAATTCTGTTGAACAAGTAGATCTTGTTACACGGCCACGCTGGCTCGCACGGCCTCAAACACCTTCTGCGCCGGCAAATCCTCCATGCAACTGGTGCCGAGCTTGCAGGAGCCGCGGTAAAAGCACACGCACTGGCGGTCAGGCTGCACGAGTTGGCCCCGGCCGTAGAGGTCAAATTCGTAGGGGTTGAAGATGTTATTCATCAGAACGGTGGGCTTGCGCAGGGCAATGCTGATGTGCATAGCCATGGTTACCTGCGTTACGATGCCGTCCATTTGGTGCATGAGGTTGATGAACTGCGGCAGCGGAAAGGTGCCCAGGTAAGCCGCGCCGGTAGCGGCTTGCAGGCGTTGGTTACGCTCCGCCTCTGCCTCGCCGCCCAGCAGCACGGGCGCGTAACCGGCCGCCTGCAGCTGGCTAATCAGGGTTTCCCACTTCTCATCTGACCACAGGCGGGTTGTCCACCGGTCGCCGCAGCCGGTATTCAGGCCGATGCGCGGGCGGCCCGTGGGCAGGGCGCTCCAGTTATAGCCCTTGTCTTCGTGGGTGTCAAAGACGTACTCCTCGCCCCGAAAATCGAACCCACTAAGCTCAAAAATTTCCTGCACGTAAGGCTTCTGATTCTGCAAGCTCAACTCGTCGAAGACACCAGTGAGGTACTTATGGTCAGCCAAAGCATTGCCGGGCCAAGCTACCCCGTACTGGGGGTGCAGGGTATAGCCAAACTTTCGAGTAGCCCGAATGGAGTCATGCAAGGCGCAGGCTTCCTTGTCCTTGTCCAGGTTGAATAGAATGTCGAATTCCCGCTGCTGCAGGTGTAGCACGGCGGGCAAGTCCAGCTTCAGGACCTCATCAATGACGCCTTGGGGCAAAATGGCGGGCGTCAGGGTCAGCCAGGTAATCTTGCTGGCCGGGTACTCCTGCCGCAGCCGCCGCAGTAACGGGGTAGTCCGAATCACGTCGCCAATGGCTCCGAGCTTGATAATTAGAATGCGCTGCTCAATGGGCGCGTAAACCGGGCAATTGGCGCACTGGTAGCCGTGCTCTTTGTTGGGGCGGCAAGGAATATCACCGCGGAAATGGCGGCAGTCAGGATGAACGGATACGCCGTTGGAAAGCTGGGGCACGGTACAGGAGCGGGATATGAGCCGGTAAAAATAGCAGGGCTACCTCAATAAAGCAGTTTCCTATCTTGACCAACCTAGCATGGGGTAGGAAAACTCCAGGGTTATTCCTCCTAAGTAATCAACTTACCTCACTTCACTATGCATGCCACAGTCCTCTGTTTAAACTACCTTACCGGTACAGAAACTACTTATGAATTAAGGATTGTAACACATGAAATAGCTTTCTAAATACTGCTACTGATTTGTGGCAGTATTTGGAAAGCTATTTCATATGTTACAAAAATGTAGTTGAGTGGCTTCTTCGCTTAAATTAGGGATAATTCTGGCTCCGCTGACTGCTATAAGGCAGGCCTCAGGTGAGTACGATTATACTGCTTTGAAAGTGTAAGCAGGAAACCAATAACTGTTCTTCCGGAGGGAGCGTGGAAGCACTTTGTTAGCGCAGCCTATATTCCTACATAGTTAGCGGGCGTAATGGCACGCAGCTCGCCCTTCACTTTGTCGCTGACATCGAGTGTGTCAATGAAGGCGCTGATGGTTTCCTCCGTGATGGCGCCGTGGGTGCGGGTTAGGGCTTTGAGGGCATTGTAGGGGTCGGGGTAGTTTTCGCGGCGCAGAATGGTCTGCAGGGCCTCCGCCACTACGGGCCAGTTGGCGTCCAAGTCGCGGCGCAGGGCTTCTTCATCGAGGGCCAGCTTGTTTAGGCCGCGCTGCAGGGCCGTCAGGGCAATGAGGGTGTGGCCTAGCGGGACGCCCAGGTTGCGCAACACGGTGGAGTCGGTCAGGTCGCGCTGGAGGCGGGAGATGGGCAGCTTGGCGGCTAAGTGCTCAAGCACGGCGTTAGCCAGGCCCAGGTTGCCTTCTGCGTTTTCGAAATCGATGGGATTGACCTTATGCGGCATAGCCGATGACCCTACTTCGCCCTCCTTGATGGTCTGGCGGAAGTAGCCCAGGGAAATGTACTGCCACACGTCGCGGGCTAGGTCAATCAGAATGTTATTGAGGCGCTTGAGGGCGTCGCAGAGGGCCGCCAGATGGTCGTAGTGCTCAATCTGGGTGGTGGGGTAGCTACGCTTCAGGCCCAGCCGGCCTTCCACAAACTGACGGGCAAAGTTGTGCCAGTTGGTGTCGGGGTAGGCCACGTGGTGGGCGTTGAAGTTACCAGTAGCGCCGCCAAACTTGGCCCCGAAAGGCACCTGCCCGAGCAGTTCCACCTGGGCATCGAGGCGGGCCACGAACACCTGAACTTCCTTGCCCAAGCGGGTAGGAGAGGCGGGCTGGCCGTGGGTACGAGCCAGCATGGGCACGGTTGCCCACTCAGTGGCGCGGGTAGCCAGCTGGTTGCGCACTTTCGCGTAGGCCGGCAGCAGAGTATGAATTAGGGCGTGCTGCAGGCTGAGCGGAATGGCGGTGTTGTTGATATCCTGCGAGGTCAGGCCGAAGTGAATAAACTCCAGGTACTGGCCCAGGCCCCGGGCCGTGAACTGGTCGCGCAGAAAGTATTCCACGGCTTTTACGTCGTGGTTCGTGATTTTCTCGTGGGCCTTCACGGCCTCGGCATCCTCTGTTGAGAAGCCCGTGTAGATGCTACGCAGGCCTTCGAGGGTGGCAGTGTCTATATCCTGCAGCTGGGGTAGGGGTAGCTCGCAGAGGGCAATGAAGTATTCCACTTCCACGAGCACGCGGTAGCGAATCAGGGCCAGCTCCGAAAAATAGGGAGCGAGCAGGGCCACTTGGCTGCGGTAGCGCCCATCAAGCGGCGAAACGGCGGTGAGCGGCGTAAGCAGGGCGTAGTCGACAGGTGCGGACATGCGTAGAAGGAAAAATTGGCCAGGACAGGCCAAAGGTAGGGGAAGCCCCGGCGCAAGCCAATCGGGGCGCGGGCCTTTTTCGCTACCTTTGTCGTCCGAGCGGCGGTGGGTTCGGCACGAATCTGGCAGGCCCGGCCGCGACTTCCTTTCTCCCGACCTGTTCGCGTGACTCCAGCTACCAAGAAAAAAATCGGCATTGGCCTCGGCATCCTGACGGCGCTTTTGCTCCTGGGCCTCAGTATTTTCCTGTTTAAGCGTCAGCAATTGCTGGATTACGCCCTGCAGCAGGTGAAAGCCAAAGTGGAGCGCAAGTACCCCGTGGTGCTAACCCTGGGCCCGGCCCGCTTCACCGACCTGAACACGGTGCAACTCAACGGCGTGAGCCTAGTGCCCACCGCCACCCCCGATACGCTGCTGCGGGCCCAGGTAGTGCGCGCATCCCTGAGCGTGCGTAGCCTGTTTGCGGGTCGCCCAGTGTTCAGCAACCTGGAAATTGACAATGCCCGCCTCAGCGCCCGGCAAACCCGCACCGGCCAGGACAACTACTCCTTCCTCTACAAAAAGAAGAAAAACCAGCCCGAGGTACCGCGCGATACTACCAAAGGCACGAACTACGGGCTGCTGGCTAACCAACTGCTGGAGGCGACTTTCGACAACATCCCGGAGGAAGCCGACTTCCGCAATTTCCTGGTTACCTACCGCAGCCCCCGCCACGAGGCGACGCTGACCATGCCGCGCCTAGCCATTGAGGACGGCGACATTACCGGCCAGCTCACGGCCGTTATCGACTCGGTGGAAAACCGGGTGGGCGTGCAGGGCCGCATTGATGCCAGCGACTACGAGGTGGATGCGCAGGTGTTTGGCCTGGAGCGCCGGCCCGTGGTGCTGCCCTACGTGCAGAGCCGCTACGGCGCCCGGGTGCAGTTTGACACCGTGCGCGTGAGCCTCAGCGACAAAGACCTGAACGGCGACGATGAGCTAACCGTGCACGGCACGGCCTCGGCCGCCAACTTCATCGTCAATCACCCCAAGCTTTCCGACAGCGACGTACGTTTCCCGCGCGGCGGCATTGATTTCGTGATGAAGCTGGGCCAAGCCTCGTTTGCGTTGGAAAAGGGCACGCGGGTGCTACTCAACCGCATGGAGCTGTTCCCGGAGCTGAGTGTGCGCCGCCTGCCGGTGCCCGAGCGGGTGATTGGCAAGGACATCAACGGCCTGACCAACCGCAACCAACTGCTGGCCGGCATTCAGCTGAAGTTGAACGTAGAGTCGGCCGAAACCAAGGCCAACGATTTCTTCGCCTCCCTGCCCGAGGGCGTGTTTGAAACCCTGGAAGGCACCCAGGCCGAGGGTACGCTCAAGTACCGCCTAATGGCCGATTTGGACATGAATAAGCTGGACAGCCTCAAGTTCAACTCGGGGTTGCAGGCCACCAAATTTCGCATCACCCACTTCGGCCGCGAAAACCTGAACAAGCTCAACGAGGAGTTCCCCTACACGGCCTACAACGACAAGGGAGACTCCGTGAAAACCTTTATGGTAGGCCCCTCCAACCCGGAGTTCACGCCCTACAACGAGGTGTCCGATTATCTGAAGGCGGCCATTATGACGGCCGAGGACCCGCGCTTTCTTACCCACCGCGGCTTCATGGAAAAGGCCTTTGTGAAGTCGGCCATTCAGAACCTGAAGGAGCGGCGCTTTGCCCGCGGCGGCAGCACCATTTCCATGCAGCTGGTGAAAAACGTGTTCCTGACGCGGAAGAAGACCATTGTACGCAAGGCCGAAGAGGCCCTGATTGTCTGGATTATTGAAAACACCCGTCTGGCCTCCAAGGAACGGATGTTCGAGGTCTACCTGAACATCATTGAGTGGGGCCCGAAAATTTACGGTATCCACGAGGCGGCGGAATTTTACTTTGATAAGCGCCCCGATAACCTCACGCTCACCGAAAGCCTCTACCTGGCCAGCATCATTCCCAAGCCTAAGTATTACCGCTACTCCTTTAACCAGTACGGGGAGCTACGGGGCTCGGCGCGCTACTTCTACCGCCTGATTGCCGGCTTGATGGCCCGTAAAGGCCTGATTGCCCAGAGCGACTATGAGAACCTGGGCTACGCCATCAACATCAACGGCCCGGCCCGCAAGTTTATCGTGCGCGCTACCCGCGACACGGTACGCACCGTAGTAGCCGCCGATTCCTCGCAGTACGAGCCCCTGAACCTGATTGATCTGCTGGGCGGCAATACTGCCCCCGATGCCGGCGTGAACACGGCCCAGGACGCGCCCCCCGCCCAGCAACCCGCTACCCCGCCTACCAAGCCGTAAGCCTATCGGTGGTTGATAAGACAGAAAACAAAAAGCCCGCAGCTACATGGTAGTTGCGGGCTTTTTGTGTGAAAAACACAGCGTTAGTTTAGTGCTCCTCCGTGGGAACGGGCGGCTGCTCCTTCTTGGGAAACAGCAGGGAAAGGACGATGGAGCCTCCCAGAATTAGACCCACAACGCCCAGGGAAACGCCCATCGGAATATGGGCCAGATCGGCTACCAGCAGCTTCGCGCCGATAAATATCAGGATGAGCGACAGGCCGTAGTGCAGGTAGTGAAAGAGGCGCATGAGGCCCTCCAGCGCAAAGTACAGGGCCCGCAGCCCCAGCAAGGCAAACACGTTGCTGGTGTACACAATAAACGTGTCGCGCGAAATGGCCAGGATAGCCGGAATGGAGTCGGCGGCGAAAACGACGTCGGTGGTTTCTACCATCACCAGCACGACCAGCAAGGGGGTAGCAAAGAGCGTCCCGTTCTGGCGCACGAAGAACTTGCCCTCGTGCAGGCGGTTGGTAATGGGCAAGTGCCGACTCAGAAACTTGACCACGGGGTTGTTGTCGGGGTCAATTTCCGGCTCGCCGCCGCTGGTTGCCATCTTAACGCCAGTGTACACCAGGAAAGCCCCCAGCACGTACAGCAGGAAGTGAAACTTGGCCAGCAGGGCCGCCCCAGCCAAAATAAAGGCAGCCCGCAACACCAGAGCCCCAATAATGCCCCAGAACAGAATCTTGTGCTGGTACTGCTGCGGGACTTTGAAGTAGGTGAAGATCAGCAGGAAGACAAACAGGTTGTCGACGCTCAACGACTTCTCAATCAGGTAGCCGGTCAGGAACTCCAGAGCGGCCGTTTCGCCCTGCCAGCGGTACACCAGGTAGTTAAAGCCCAAAGACAGCACAATCCAGAACGCACTCCAGCCCAGGGCCTCGCGCATACGCACGACGTGGGCCTTGCGGTTGAAGACGAGCAGATCGAGCAGCAACAGAACCAGTACGAAGGCATTGAAGCCAACCCAGAAGAGCGGGGTGTTTTCCATGGGCGGTAAGATACGGGGCCGCCGCAATATGCCGCGCCAGGCACCCGAACTGTGCCCGAAGTACTTACCGGGTTTCTGAGGCGGAAGTTGCGGACCGCACCGTTAAGGTAGCACTAGCCGTAACCGACTCGCCTGGGGCCGCCGCCCGGTTAAACTGTCGAAACCAGCTGCTGATCTTCATTTGCACCACGCCAAAGAGGGCTTCCTTGAAAATGCCCTTGCTCATTTTAGACGCGCCCCGAGTCCGGTCGGTGAAAATAATGGGCACTTCCTTGATGCGGAAGCCATACTTGTAGGCCAGCCACTTCATCTCAATCTGGAAGGCGTAGCCCACAAACTTGATCTGCTCCAGCGGGATAGTGCGCAGCACCTGGGCCGTGTAGCACTTGAAGCCCGCCGTGGCATCCATGATGGGCATGCGCGTAATCAGGCGCACGTAGGCCGAGGCAAAGTACGACATCAGTACCCGGTCCATGGGCCAGTTAACCACGTTCACGCCCTGAATGTAGCGCGAGCCAATGGCCAGATCGTAGTTCTGGTGGGCGCAGGCATCGTAGAGGCGAATGAGGTCCTCGGGGTTGTGGGAGAAGTCGGCGTCCATCTCGAACACGTACTCGTAGCCGCGCGCCAGGGCCCAGCGGAAGCCGTGGATGTAGGCCGTGCCTAAGCCCAGCTTGCCGGTGCGCTCCTCCAGAAACAGCCGACCAGTAAACTCCGGCAGCAGCCCGCGCACAATCTCGGCGGTGCCATCCGGCGAGCCGTCGTCGATGACGAGCACATCGAACGGTTGGGGCAATGAGAAGACCTTGCGGATAATTAGCTCCGCATTTTCCCGCTCATTGTAGGTTGGTATCAGGACGAGCCCGTTGTTCATTGCCGTAAAGGTAGAAGTTTGTTTCGTGTGCCCTAGCAGAGCCAGGCGGCAACCGCGCGCAAACTTCGGGTGGTAGCTACAGATGCAAAAACACGGTTCTGGGTTGCCTCTTTACCGGGTTGTGCCCTCTGGCTAACATGCGAAATGAAGGCTTAAGTTCTGGCCTTGGTAATTGGTAACAGAAGGAACCAGGCGCGAAAAGGAAGGCTGCCCCTAGCGCCCCGCCAGCGTGGCGGCCAGGGCTCGGGCGTGCCGTACGCAGTCGGGTACGCCCACGCCGGCCCGCCAGTTGGCCGTTACGTGCAGGCCCTGCAGGGCCAGGGCATCGGCGGCGGCGTGGGCCGGCCCAATGCGAGCATCAAACTGCGGAATGGCCCGCTCCCAGTAGTAGCGGTGCTGCCACAGGGGCTGTACGCCGGCGCCTACGCCGTAAAAGCGACTCAGCTCCTCGTGCACGGCGGCTTTCTGCATTTCTTCCGGCTGGCGGGCCTGGGCCTCGTACTGGCTACCCCCCACAAAGGTGGTAAACAGCACCTGCCCGGCGGGCACCCGGTCCGGGAAAATAGAACTGGTCCAGATGCTGCCGGCGGCGTAGGGCTGTTCCACCTTCGGGTGCAGGGCCCCAAATCCATCGAGCGGATGTTGCACCTCGGTGCGTAGGTAGGCCGTGTACACGGCCGTCATGGGGGGGTAGTACACCTGGGCCAAGGCGGCCGCCGCTTCCGGGAACTGCGCCTGCAGTAGCGGCGCGGCGGTGTAAGTAGGCAGGGTGAGTACTACCTGGTGATAAAGGCGGGGAGCTGGTCCGGCCGTGGTTTCCAGCTCCCAGCGGCCATCATCGGCGCGGCGATGCAAGGAGGTGACTCCCTGGCCGAAATGGGCGCGGCGCAGCTTCCGGGCCAGGGTATCAGGTAGGGTTTGCAGGCCTTCCCGGAGCGTGAAGATGCGGCGCCGACCCGCCGCCGCGCTTTTGCTTTTCATCAGCCCGCGCACTACCGAGCCGTGCTGCTGCTCCAGGGCCGCTAGCTGCGGAAATGTTTTGTGCAGCAGCAGTTGCTCCGGGTCGCCGGCATAAATGCCCGAAATGAACGGATTCAGGGCGTAGTCAACTACCTCCGCCCCGAAGCGGCGGCAAAAAAAGTGGGCCAGCGTTTCCTGCGGGTCGGCCGGTACGGCCGGGCGCGTTAGCTCGCGTAGGAGGTTAAACCGGGCTTTCAGGCTGAAGAAGGAGCTGGTCAGCAGCTTCGGGGGGGAGGCGGGCAACTGCTGGTAGCGGCCCTGGCGTAGCACGTAGCGGTTCTGGCTGACGGCCGCAGCGTCCTGAATCTGTGGGGTTAACCCCAGCCCTTCCAGGAGCTCCCGCAGTTCCTCGGATAGCTGTAGGGAGTTCGGGCCGGTTTCCAGCAGGTAGGGGCCGTGCTGCTCCGAGCGGATGGTGCCGCCGGGGCGGGGCGAGGCCTCAAACAAATCGTAGTCGATGCCGGCGCGTTGCAGGTACCAGGCCAGGGTAAGGCCCGAAATGCCGCCGCCCAGAATTGCAATGGCCATGGTGGGGTAGTGAAAAGAGTAGGGTCGCGTGCGGGGCCGGCCGACTGGATGGGCCACCAGCGGCCACAAAGGTACGCAGCCGGCGGTGGCCCATCCAGTCGGCCGGACCCGCAACCGGCGCGGCCGCGTACCTTTGGTTTCTGCTTACCCTGGCCCCAACTTCTTTCTACCATTTGCTGATGAATAAAGCTGTATTCCTGGACCGTGACGGCGTGCTGAACGAGGAAATCGGGCACTATGTCTGGGAGCTGGAGAAACTGGTGGTGCTGGAGGACGTGCCCGAAAGCCTGGCCCGCCTCAAACAAGCCGGCTACTACCTCATCGTGGTAACCAACCAGGCCGGCATTGCCAAGGGCCTTTATACCGCCGCCGAGGTCGAAGCCTGCTACCAGAAGCTGCAGCAAGCCACTGACCACGCCCTCGATGCCTGCTACTTTGCCCCATCCCACCCCAGCGTTTCGGAGTCGTTGTTACGTAAGCCTGATTCACTGATGCTGGAAAAGGCCCTGGCTCGGTTTCAGCTCGACCCCGACCAGTGCTGGATGGTGGGCGACCGGCTACGCGACATGCAGGCCGGCCACAAAGTAGGCGTGCGCGGCATTTTGGTTGGCAGCTCCGAGCCGGCTACCTACCAACCCCGCGTGGCCAACCTGCGCGCCGCCACCAACCTGATTCTGGCCGGTCGTTAGCCCCTGAAAAGCCAGCAGGGGCCTCCTTCCTTGGCGAAAGAGGCCCCTGCTGGCAGAGGAAGGAGGGTGGAAGCCGTGAGAGGTTACTGCCGCTCCGGCGGGGTAGCCGTGCTGGCCATGGCCGGGGCCGCCACACGGGTGTCGGGTTTGGTAGCTGAGTAAGCCGGGCACTTAGTCCGGCAAGAAGCAGTACCCATTAGCGCGACAACGCTCAATAGGAATAGTTTCTTCATGAGAAAATGCAATAAGATGAGGTGCAAAAGCCCAACCAATCAGTTCAACAGCAGCGCTTTCCACGAGTTAACGACTGGCTAACAGTGAAATTGTCTAGTTCGTTCTAAATAATAATTTATCTAATAAGTACAAATAAGCCTTCTCCCAACAGGAAGAAGGCTTTTGCAATACAGATTTGCTACCAAACGCTGCGGCAGCTTAGGCTTTTACTGACGCTCCGTAGTCGGGCCGTGCTGGGCCGTGATAGTAGAAGAAATGCGCGAGGCATCTTTCGTGCTGCTGTAGGCCGGGCACTGGGACTTTTTGTTGCAGGAGCTGAGCCCAAGGCCGGCTACGCAAGCGAGGAGTAGCAATTTTTTCATGAGAGTAGGTAGAATAAGCGAATGGGCCAGGCCCGAATGTACGTGTCAGCTGGTAAAGGTAGCCGAAGCGGCAACGGCTTGCAACTCACCGCGCCTCGACTTCGACCAGCGGCCCTCGGAACTCGATAAAAAACGGGAGCTTCCGGAAGAGGAGGCTCCCGTTTCTACTGCCTCTTACGACTGGTAGCCCAGAATCCGCATCATCGACTCGCCGGTTTGCTCCTCGGCAAAAACCCGGTCGGTGAGAGTGCCATCTTCGGCGCGGTCCAGAATGACCATTTTCGGGGCCGGAATCAGACAGTGCTTCACGCCGCCGTAGCCCGAGAGGCTTTCCTGGTAGGCTCCGGTGTGGAAAAAGCCCACGTACAGCGGTTTGGCATCGGCGGGCTTGCGCTCGGGCAGGAACACTTGGTAAATGTGCTTTTCGGCGTTGTAGTAGTCCTGAGAATCGCAGGTGAGCCCGCCCAGCTGAATTTTCTTGTACTGTTTGTTCCAGCCGTTCAGAGCCAGCATGATGAAGCGCTGGTTCAGGGCCCAGGTGTCGGGTAGGTTCGTGATAAACGAGCCGTCAATCATGTACCACAACTCCTTGTCGTTCTGCAGCTTCTCGTCCAGAATGCTGTAGATGGTTGCCCCCGATTCGCCCACGGTGAAAATGCCGAACTCGGTGAAAATGTCCGGCTCCGGCACGCCCTCTTCCTCGCAGATGCGCTTGATGGTGCGCAGCACTTCCGCAATCATATAGGGGTAGTCGTACTCCTTCTGAATGCTGGTTTGAATGGGCAGGCCGCCCCCAATATCAATGGTGGTGAGGGTAGGGCACACCTTGCGCAGCTCGCAATACTTGTGCACGAAGCGGCTCAACTCCGACCAGTAGTAGGAGGTGTCCTTGATGCCGGTGTTGATGAAGTAGTGCAGCATGGTCAGCTCAAAGCGCGGATCGTCCTTGATCTTCTGCTGGTAGAGCGGCAGCGCGTCGGTGTAGCGGATGCCCAGGCGGGAGGTGTAAAACTGGAAGCGCGGCTCCTCGTCGGAGGCCAGGCGCATGCCCACGTTGCACTTCTCGCGCACGTTGTCGTGGTAGTAGTCTACCTCGTTGGGCGAGTCCAGAATGGGCATGCAGTTCACGAACCCGTCGTTGATCAGGCGCGTGATTTCGTACTTGTACTCCTCGGTTTTAAAGCCGTTACAGATAATGTAGGTATCCTTCGTGACCTTGCCCTTGGCGTGCATGGCCCGGATGATGTTGGTATCAAACCAGCTGGAGGTTTCGATGTGGACGCCGTTTTTCAGGGCTTCTTCCACCACGAAGCTGAAGTGCGAGGCCTTGGTGCAGTAGGCGTAGGAGTACTTGCCCTGGTAGCCGGTTTGCTCAATGCCCAGGCGGAACCACTCCTTGGCCCGCTGAATCTGGGAGCTGATTTTGGGCAGGTAAGCGAGGCGCAGGGGCGTGCCGTGCTTTTCTACCAGCGCCATGAGGTCAATATCGTGGAAGCGCAGCTCGTTTTGCTCTACCCGAAACTCGTCGGTCGGGAAATCGAACGTCTGCGAAATCAGGTCGTGGTAGGTATCCATTAAAGGAGTTGCTGAGAAAAGTTATGTGAGGGAAAAGGCTGGGCGGGCAGGTAGCCCACGGCCGGCTATTCGGTTAAAGGTTGAGCTTACCAGATTTCTAAACCCGCCGGCTTTTTCCGAACTTAGGACCCGCAAAGATACCCCCTCGCCGGGGTTTTGGTTGTGCTTTGTTCGTTGGTTGCGCCGGAAGGTCCGCGCGCGTCAAGCCTGAGCGGAAGAGTTTTCGCTCAATCGGCAAGCATCTAAACCACCTAACCTCTTTTCTGCCAATGTAATATGCGACGCATTAAGCTTCTGGAAGTACGCTCCGAACTCGGGGCCGGAACCCGTGGTGCCAGTCTGGGCGTGGATGCCCTGAAGGTGGCCTGCCTCAACAAAGGTTCTGACTACTTCCGTCGGTTCAACTCGGTTAGCGTACCCGATCTGAACCACGTGCTCTTCGAAAAAAACCATTTTCCGAAGGCCAAACACATTGATTCTATCTACACGGTGCAAAAAGGCATTGCCAGCGCCGTAGAACAAACCTTGCGCTTCGGGGAGTTCCCGCTGGTACTGGCCGGCGACCATAGCAACGCCTCCGCCACCATTGCCGGCATCAAGGCGGCTTACCCCCACAAAACGCTCGGGGTGGTGTGGGTAGATGCCCACGCCGACATCCACTCCCCATTTACTACCCCCTCGGGCAACATGCACGGCATGCCGCTCGCCATCAGTCTGGGCGACGATAACCGCGAGTGCCAGCGCAACCACGTGGAGCCCGAAACCGAGTTTTTCTGGCAGAAGCTCAAAAACCTAGGCGAGCCCGGCCCGAAAGTGACCGGGGAGCACCTGATCTACATTGTGGTGCGCGACACGGAGTACGAGGAAGACGCCATCATTGACCGCCTGGGCATCAAAAACTACAAGCTGGACGAAGTGAAGGCCAAGGGCACCCGGCAGGTGGCGCGCGAGGTGTTCGAGCGCCTGCGCTTCTGCGACATGGTGTACGTGTCCTTCGACGTTGATTCCCTGGATTCGCGCTTTAGCAAGGGCACTGGCACGCCCGTGGAGGAAGGCCTCAACGTGGAAGAAGCCATCAGCCTGTGCCGCGCCCTGCTCGACAACGACCGGGTCGTGTGCTTTGAAATGGTGGAAATCAACCCTACTCTCGACAGCGAGAACACCATGGCTACCAATGCCTTCGACATTCTGGAAGCCGCCACCGACGCCATTCAGAAGCGCCTGCGCCTGGAGGAAGTGGTCAGCCGGTAGGGGCGGGGCTTGGTTGCCGGGCTGCTCAGGCGCTTGATAACCAGGAAAAAGCGGATACATTCGTGCCTACCCGTTGCGTTTGTATCCGCTAGTTTTCCCTGCCCATGAAATCAGGTTTGTTGTGTGCTTTTGGTTTGCTGCTGCTAGCCAGCTGCACCGCTACCCCTTCGGCTCCTGGCAACGCAGGCAGCAGGCCCACTCCCGTAGTGGTGAAAGACTCCATTACAGGCAGCGTGGCCTACCGGGAGCGAATAGCGTTGTCGCCGACGGCCGTGGTGCGGGTGCACCTGCTGGATGTTTCGCTGCAGGATGTAGCCGCCACTGTTATCGATTCGGTAACAATTCGGCCCAACGGACGGCAGGTGCCGCTGCCCTTTACCCTACGCTACGATACGGCCCGCATCCGGCCCAACTACACCTACACCGTGCAGGCCCGCATTACCGATGGCGGCCGGCTGCTGTTCCGCACCGACGTGGCCTACCCCGTGCTCACGCGCGGCAACCCCAAGCGTGTGGAGCTGCTGCTGCGCCGGGCTAGCCAGTAACTACAAGGTACACCAACCCCCTGTCATTCCGAGTGGGAGCGAGGACTCTGGGCTACTCAGTAGAAGCTGACCCAGATTCCTCGCTCCCGCTTGCAATGACAGTCGGTTCAAGGGTTTACCGGCTGCCCTGGCGGTAGGGTACGCCAAATAACCAGGACGTAAGCAAGGGCACAGCAAATACGGCTACCGTGAGAATCGTCAGGCCCACATCGGCGGTTTCGCTGGCCAAGAAGTGGCTGAACGGATGCTGGGGCAGGTAGTGCTCAAATAAGGAAAGCAGCAGCTTCAGGCCCAGAATGCCGATAACGATAAACGCGGCCGTTTCCAGGAAGGGGTACTTGCCCATGAGCAGCACAAAGGCCTGCGCCACCAGCCGCATGGCCAAAATGCCAATGAATACGCCCAGGCAAATCAGGATCAGGTTGTCGGTGAAGGCCACTACGGCAAACACGTTGTCGATGGAAAAGGCCAGGTCCATGAGTTCAATTAGGGCCACGGTAGCCCAGAACGGGCCCAGCAACCCCAGGGTGCTGCGGTAGAGCCAACTTTTCTGCTTGTCCACGTCTTCCTCCTCCGAGGAGCTTCGGCTGGCAAACTGGCTGTAAGCCAGGTACAGCAGGTACAGGCCGCCCAAGGGCTTCAAATACCAGAACTGAATGAGGTAGGAGGCAAACAGAATGCAGAGCCCCCGAAACACGTAGGCCCCAATGATGCCGTAGCGGAGAGCTTTTTGCCGTTGCTCCCGGGGTAAATCGGAAACCATGGTGGCCAGCACGGCCGCGTTGTCCACGGAGAGCAGGCTTTCGATGATGACGAGGTTGCCCACGATGGCCAGGGCGGCCAGGGGATTGTCGAGGATTTGCTGGAGATGGACGTTCATGCGTGGGGCGCAAGATACTGGTTGCAGCCATACACGTAGTTGTGGCGGCTTGGGTTGGGCCAACTTCGAGGTAGCCGCTTCCTGCTGGCACAGGCGCCCCACCACGCCCACGTATTTTTTCGGCGGCATCCGGCCGGGCTTTTTACCTTTGCAGCAGCGGCTGGCGCGTTAGCCCGCCGCGCTACCCCCGTCATGAAGCCGATTCTTTGGAGCCGTATGCAACGACGACTCTAGCGTAAGCTGGGGCCCGGTCGCGGTGCTATTCACTTCCCTGAGTAGCCGCCGGCTGGCTCGTAGTTTACGCGGTATTCGTTGTGACTTTTCCACTTAATCATCTTCCGGAAGCCTAGTATCCGGCTTCTTTTAAGCGATTCGCTTTCCGTGCAACAACTCGAACAAACCCTCAAGGCGGCCCTCGGCGCCGCTATTAAAAATGTATTTGACGCCGAGGTAGCCTCGCCCCAGCTTACGTTGCAGCCCACGCGCAAGGAGTTTGCCGGCCAGTTTACGCTCGTCACGTTTCCCTTCACCAAAACCCTGGGTAAAGGCCCTGAGCAAATCGGGCAGGGCATTGGCGAGTGGCTGGTGCAGAACGAGCCCCTGGTGAAAGGCTACAACGTGGTGAAGGGCTTTCTGAACCTAGAAATTGCTGATACGGCCTGGGTAGCGCTATTCGACCGGCTGCGCCAGCTGCCGGCCGGCTCACCCGTGGAAACCGGCGGCCCCCAGAACGTGGTGGTGGAGTATTCCTCGCCCAATACCAACAAGCCCCTGCACCTGGGTCACCTGCGCAACAACTTTCTGGGCTACTCCGTGGCCGAAATTTTGAAGGCGACCGGTGCTACCGTTAACAAGGTGAACTTGGTCAACGACCGGGGCATCCACATCTGCAAGTCCATGCTGGCCTATCAGCAGTATGGCAACGGTGAAACCCCCCAGCAGGCTGGTATCAAAGGCGACCATCTGATTGGCAAGTACTACGTGCTGTTTGAAAAGCATTACCGCGAGCAGGTGCGCCAGCTCGAAGCCGAAGGTGTTGCCGCCGACGTAGCCAAGCGCCAGGCCCCGATGATGCTGGAGGCCCAGGATATGCTGCGCGCCTGGGAAGCCAACGACGAGGCGGTGGTAAGTCTCTGGAAGCAAATGAACGGCTGGGTGTATGAGGGCTTCAACGAAACCTACCAGACCATCGGCGTCGATTTTGATAAGTACTACTACGAGTCGGGCACTTACCTGCTGGGCAAGGAGCGGGTAGAGGAAGGCCTGCAGAAAGGCGTGTTTTTCCGGAAGGAAGATGGCTCGGTGTGGGTGGACCTCAAGGAAGAAGGCCTCGACGAAAAGCTGCTGCTGCGCGCCGACGGTACCAGCGTGTACATCACCCAAGACCTAGGCACGGCCGAGCTCAAGTACCAGGACTTCAACTACGACCTCTCCGTCTACGTCATTGCCGACGAGCAGAACTACCACATGCAGGTGCTCAAGGCCGTGCTCAAAAAGCTCGACAAGCCCTACGCCGACGCCATTTACCACCTCAGCTACGGCATGGTGGACCTGCCCTCGGGCAAGATGAAAAGCCGGGAAGGCACCGTCGTGGATGCTGACGAGCTGGTGCGCGAGGTAGTAACCGCCGCCCAGGCCGCTACCCTGGAAAAAGGCAAAACCGAAGGCCTCACCGACGAGCAGGCCGCTGAGCTCTACCACATGCTGGGCCTGGGCGCCCTGAAGTACTACCTGCTGAAGGTCGACCCCAAGAAGCGCATGCTCTTCAACCCCGAAGAGTCCGTGAGCCTGGAAGGTCACACCGGCCCATTCATTCAGTACTCCCACGCCCGGATTTCGGCCATCCGCCGCAAGGCCGCCGAGCTGGGCATTGCCGAAGACGCCTCCCTCGCGAGCCTCACTGAGCTGCACGACACCGAGCGGGAACTGGTGCAGGAGCTGGGCCGCTACCCCGCCGTCGTAACCGAAGCCGCCCGCACCCAGTCGCCGGCCCTGGTGGCCCAGTACGCCTACGACGTAGCCAAGGCGTACAACCGGGTGTACACCGAAGTGGAAATCTTCCGGGAGGCCGATGCCACCAAAAAGGCCTTCCGCATTGCCCTGTCGGCCCAAACGGCGCAGGCCATCAAAACCAGCATGGGCCTGCTCGGCATCCAGGTGCCCGAGCGGATGTAATGTTCACTATCAAGGCTAGCGGAGCGGCATAGTTTGCCACAGCACTATAGTGTCGGCTCGCCGGATGCCTCGCGCCGTTTGACATAACGTTCTTATCCTCACCAGCAGCACCGCCCACTACGGGTGGTGCTGCTGTTTTTCTTTTGTCATCAACATTAAGTGAGAAGCGTATGCTACCTCACCAGCAGCCTATGAAAAGCGTAGCCGTGTATTGCGGTGCCAGCAGCGGCACCAACGAATTATTCACCCAGCAGGCCCAGGCTATGGGTCGGGCCCTGGCCGAGCGGGATATGACGCTGGTGTACGGCGGCGGCCGCGTGGGCCTCATGGGCGCCGTAGCCGACAGTGCCCTGGCCCACGGCGGCAAGGTAATCGGGGTAATTCCCGATTTTCTGGTGGAAAAAGAAGTAGAGCATCGGGGCGTCACGGAGTTGCACATCGTCAAGAGCATGCACGAGCGCAAGCTGCTGATGGCCGACCTGGCGGAAGGTTTTGTGGCCATGCCCGGCGGCTACGGCACCCTGGAAGAGCTGTTTGAGGTCCTGACCTGGGGCCAACTGGGCCTGCACCGCAAGCCCATTGGCGTGCTCAACGTGGCGGGCTACTACGACCACCTGCTCCGCGCCCTCGACCACATGGCCGACGAAGGCTTGCTGCGCCGCGAAAACCGCAACCAGCTTCTGAGCAACCCTAACCCGAACGTCCTGCTCGACGCCATGCTCACGTACCAGCCCCTGAACCTGGAAAAGTGGCTAACCTCACGCACTACCTAACTGGCTTGCACCGGGGTGCGCCGCAGCCAATACAACCTGCTATTGCCCAAAAAGCCCGACCTGCGCTTGATGCGGGCCGGGCTTTTCATGGTAAGCAAGATTATTCCGGCATGCGGTACACCACGGCGTTGCAGTTCATGCCGGCCCCCACGGAGGCAAATACGATGGTTTGGCCTGGGGTGATTTCGTTGCCGTTGAGCTGGCGCTTTACCAACAAGTCAAAGAGGGTAGGTAGGGTAGCCACCGACGAGTTGCCCAGCCAGGAAATGGTCATGGGCATGACTTCTTCTGGAATGGTGGCCTCGCCATACAGGTTGTAGAGGCGCTTGAGAATGGCATCGTCCATTTTGCCGTTGGCCTGGTGCAGCAGCAGTTTGTGCATGGCCGCCAGGGGTAGGCCGGCTTTGTCGAGGCAGTCTTTGATGGCCTGGGGCACGGTTTTGAGGGCGTACTCGTAGAGCTTGCGGCCTTCCATTTTCAGAAACAGCTCCTGACCCTCGTAGGCCGGGTTATAGGAAGCGCCCATGCGCAGCAGATGGGCCGCCTGCACGGTATCGGAGCGGGTGCTGTGGCACAGGATGCCCACCGGTTCGTCGCTTTCGCGGGCTTCCAGCAGCACGGCTCCGGCCCCATCCGCGTAGAGCATACTGTCCCGGTCGTGGGGGTCGCAGACGCGCGAAAGCACCTCGGCCCCAATGACCAGCACGCGGCGGGCGTCGCCGGAGCGCAGGTAGTAGTCGGCCTGAATGAGGGCTTGCAGCCAGCCGGGACACCCGAACGGGAGGTCGTAGGCAATGGTTTGCGGGTTTTCAATGCCCAGCTTGTGCTTGACCCGGGCCGCCAAGCTCGGGACGAAGTCGGAGCGCTTGTTCGTGGCGCTGACGTCGCCGAAGTTGTGAGCCACCAAAATATAGTCCAGCTGCTCTGGGTCGGCCCCGCACGATTGCAGCGCGTCCTGGGCGGCCAGAAAGGCAATGTCAGAAGTTACTTGGTCGTCGGTGACGTAGCGGCGTTCCTGGATGTCAGTGATTTGCGCAAACCGTTCCACAATTTCCGCCCCCGACTTGGGAAGCAGCGTGCCGGTGGCATCAAAGAACGTGGAAGAGATGAACTCCTCATTTTTAACAACGCGCGAGGGGAGGTAGCTGCCTGTTCCGGTAATGACAGAATGGAGAGTCTTACGCATAACAGAAAGTGCGGAATGAGGACGCAACTATGTGTAAAAGTAGGGCCTTTTTAGCAGTGGCAGCCGGCGGGGGCGAAAAACAACTCGCTGCAACGTGTACCTTCGTTTCTGACCAGGGCCTGAACATTGCGCCGGGCCGCCGGTTGCTTGCTGACTCTTTTTCCTTAATTCCCATGAAAGCTTTGCTCCTGTCGGGGCTGCTGGCCGCGGCCGGCTTTTCCTGCAACTTCACTTCGCCTCCTACCTCCGCCATGACCCCCGAAACCACCGCCCCGGCTACCGGCACCGTGTACGACTTCACCGTAAAAAGCATTGACGGTAAAGACGTAAAGCTCAGTCAATATAAAGGCAAAAAGCTGCTCATCGTGAATACGGCCTCGGAGTGCGGCTACACGCCGCAGTACAAGGAGCTGGAGGAGCTCTACCAAAAGCACGGCGACAAGGTAGTGGTGCTGGGTTTTCCGGCCAACAACTTCGGCGGCCAGGAGCCCGGCACGGAAGCCCAGATTGCCGCATTCTGCGAGAAAAACTACGGCGTTACCTTCCCGCTGTTCAGCAAGGTTTCGGTAAAGGGCGCCGACACGGCCCCGCTCTATAAGTTTCTGGCCGACAAAGCCAAGAACGGGGCCGTAGCCGATGCCCCGAACTGGAATTTTTGCAAGTATCTGGTAGATGAAACCGGCCACGTGGTGGCGTTTTACCCCTCCAAGGTAAAGCCTATGAGCGAGGAGCTGGTAGCGGCCATTCTGAAGTAATAGCTACCCTAACCCAGTGCGGCAGCCTGCCCCGCTTGTGCTTTTGGTGGCACGGCGGAGCAGGCTGCTTTTTTCGGCCCGAAGGTAGCAGGTTTCCTACCTTCGCGCTCATAACTAACCTCTGCCCGCATGGTACGCACCGTTATTTTTGACATGGATGGAGTAATTGTAGATACGGAGCCGGTGCACCGGTATGCCTACTACTGCCATTTTGAGGAGCTGGGCATTGCGGTTTCGGACGCGGAGTATGCCACCTTCACGGGCCGCTCCACCAAGAATGTGTACCAGCACCTCAAGGACAAGCACCACCTGGGCCAGCCGGTAGAAGAGCTGGTGATGATGAAGCGGGAGTTCTTTAACCGGGCCTTCGACGAAAAACCCGACCTAGACCTGCTGGAGGGGGTACGCGCCCTCATTGAAGATCTGCACGCGCACGGCCTGCAGCTGATCCTGGCCTCTTCCGCGTCCCACTCCACCATCGACCGGGTAATGCGGCGGTTCGCGCTGGGCCCGTATTTCTCCCACCTTGTTAGCGGCGAGGACTTTCCGCGCTCCAAGCCCGACCCGGCCATTTTCATGCACGCGGCTTCCCTCTCGCATGCGCCCCAGGCGGAGTGCGTAGTCATTGAGGATTCTGCCAACGGCGTAACGGCCGCCAAAGCCGCCGGCCTGTATTGCATCGGCTACAACAGTGCGCATTCCCCGCTCCAAGACCTGAGCCACGCTGATCTGGTAGTGGGGCACTTCAACGAGCTGACCGCCGCCCGGATTGCCGCCCTTGAAACCGTGTAGGTAGAGGCGCACACTTCAAAAGCACCCGATTCTGCTTTCCACTTATGGCATCTTCTTCCTCGGCCGCGTCTGCTACCCCCACGAGCCCAGCCAAAGCCTGGCTTTCCGCCTTTCGGCCCCGCACCTTGCCGCTGGCCCTAGCCAGCATTATGGCAGGCGGGTTTCTGGCGGCTAGCCACGGGCAGTTCCGCGGCGCGGTGGTTGGGCTGGCGGCCCTCACCACCATTCTGCTCCAGATTCTCAGCAACCTTGCCAACGACTACGGCGACTCGCAGAACGGGGCCGACAGCGTGCATCGCGAGGGGCCGCAACGGGCAGTGCAAAGCGGGGCCATCAGCCCCCAGCAGATGAAAAAGGGCATGGGCGTGTTCGGGCTGCTCTCCTTGCTGAGTGGCTTGCTGCTGCTGTGGGTAGCCCTGGGTACGGCCGGCGCCTGGGTTTTCCTGGCCTTCTTTGTGCTGGGCCTGTCCGCCATTTGGGCCGCCGTAAATTATACGGCCGGCGCCAAGCCCTACGGCTACGCCGGCCTCGGTGACTTGTCGGTATTCATCTTTTTCGGCATAGTAGGAGTGTGCGGCACGTATTTTTTGCAGGCTTACAGCCAGGTGGAAGTCTGGACGCAGGCCTTGCCGCTGCCGGTGCTGCTGCCGGCCGCCGCCCTGGGCTGCTTTGCCACGGCCGTGCTCAACGTCAACAACATCCGCGACATCCGCTCCGACGAGCTAGCCGGCAAAATCACGATTCCGGTGCGCCTGGGGCCGGTACACGCCCGGCGCTACCATTGGCTGTTGCTGCTGCTCGGTGTTGGCTGCGCCGTGGTCTACGTGGCCCTTACCTACCACTCGCCCTGGCAGTGGCTGTTTCTGCTGGCGGCCCCGCTGCTGTTGCGCAACGCTACCCAGGTATGGCAGCGCCAGGAGTCCATGCAGCTCGACCCGCTGCTCAAGCAAATGGCCCTCACCACGTTGGTGTTTACCCTGCTGTTCGGGGTAGGACAGGTGTTGTAAGTGGTTGTGGGAATTACACAGCATGAAGTGCTTGTACAGCTTCAGCAGCGGCGGCAATTTTCAAGAAAAACTTCTTGGCTTATCTACAAACGTCGTTTCAGAAAGGCAGAGAAGTTCAACTAGATAGCACCTGCCCCGCTTGTGGCTACCCCACCTTGGGTGAGCGTAATTCTTGGGAAATCTGCACAATTTGTCGGTGGGAAGATGATGGGCAGGATGAAGAGGAGGCCGACGAAGTTTGGGGTGGCCCAAATGGTGGCTACTCATTAACAGAATGGAGGTTGGAAGTAGCAACTATGCTAGCCGCCCTGCAAACTGATTCAGTAGACCTTCAGCCTGAGCAGAAGGCAATTGAGGCCATACTGAGAATCATACAGGTTACAATAGATACCTGCCAACACACCGATATAGTGGCACTGCAGAAACAAATAGAAACGCTGACACTACTATTCGATAAGCTCAATGATGGGCGAATAAGCCATTGAATAAGTGTTGGCCTAATAGGCAGTCGGTCGATATAACAAACGACGCTCTCCGAAAAAGAAGCCACCCGCCTTAGCAAGCTCCTAACCCTAGGCTTACTAAACCCAGCTTTGTCGTTTAAATTTATTATAGCACATCACAGCTTACTCCATGACAAGTAAGACTCACTCACTTATCTTATTGCTGTTATTAGCAACAAATTGTCATCGTGTAAACTCTAGTAACAATAGAGTATCTAAGAAATCAGATATAGATAATGGTTATATAATCAACATGAATAATACTATGCATATGGAATCGGAAAAAGCAATAATCGACTCTGTTGATTTAGTTACTTGTACAGTAAAATCTATTTTGTCTAATAAAGATAATAATATGAAGATATTGGTTCATTACCCACTACCCGGAAGTTGGACCTATAGAATAGCGAGGTCTGTTGGATTAAACTATAAAGAATTATTGGTCAGTAAAGGGTTTGACGAATCAAGAATTGATTACGATGGAAAGAAAATTACAACTGATAATCCTAGGAAATACTCCACTTATAACAAAATAGATTTCTATGTATACAAGAATCATGAATAATACACCTGCAATTTCATTATATAAGCTATAGCCGGTTTAAGAACGATGTACGTGGTACCGCAGTAGTTGAGCCGCGCGCTGACGTCCTGGTAGGTAATCTAGTCGATGGCGGTTTGGATTGCCTGTTCAGCGCCTAGCGAGTGCAGGCCTGAGCGTGGTGTAGCCTCCTCCATCAGATCTAAACAAACAATGCTCTCCGAAAAAGAAGCCACCCGCCTTAGCAAGTTGCTCAGCCTGGTGCTGCGCCACAACCCAGCTCACTTGGGCCTGACGCTGGAGGCGCAGGGCTGGGTTGAAGTTGATACGTTGCTGGCTCAGGCCAAGGCGCACCAGGTGCCGCTCACCCGCGAAAACCTGCAGTACATTGTGGAAACCAATGCCAAGCAGCGTTTTCGTTTCTCCGAGGATCAACAGCGCATCCGGGCCAGCCAGGGCCACTCGGTGGAGGTAGCGCTGGGCTACTCGCCCGTAACGCCGCCTACTGTGCTGTACCACGGCACCGCCACCCGGCACCAGGCTTCTATCCAGCAGAATGGACTTCAGAAAATGAGCCGCCAGCACGTACACCTAAGCGCCGATATAGCCACTGCCCGGCAGGTAGGCAGCCGCCACGGCCAGCCAGTAGTGTTTGCAGTAGAGGCCGCCCGCATGCACGCCGATGGCCACTCATTTTATCAGGCTGATAATGGCGTATGGCTGACAGAGGAGGTGCCGGCTCAGTATCTGCAATTGCTGCAAGGGTAGGGTTTCTGTGTGGTAGTGCTATAGTAGTACATTGTCTGTAAAGTATAGATTATAGATAAAAACGTCATTCCGAGTGCAGCGAGGAATCTCGCGTGCTGACTATGGAGAGCTATTTCAACGTCAGCACGCGAGATGTCTCGCCGGACTCGACATGACGTTCTTTTTATTTATTGCATATGTCCAAGGAAACGTAGTAGTCTGTTCTGGCAAAAACAAAAGCCCCCGTTGCAGCTGCAATGGGGGCTTTTCTTATTAAGCTTAATTCTTTATTCGGCGCTGGGAGCTGCTGGGGCAACCACTGTGGCCTCGGCGGCGCCACCTTCTGGGCGGGGGCCACGGCCACTGCGGTTGCGGCCGCCCCGCTTGCGGCGGCGCTGGCCTTCCGGTTTCTCGCCTTCAGCGCGCGGCTCGGTGCTTACTTCGCCCTCGGGACGAGGGGCACGTGGTTCGCGGGGCGGACGAGCTTCGCCTTCCGGCCGTGGGGGGCGCGGCTCCCGGCGGGGGCGGCTCTCGCTGCCTTCGGGACGGTCTTCGCGGGGTGGGCGCTGGTAGGGCTGGGCGGGGGCTTGGCCGGCATCCAGGGCCGCTAGGGCTGCCTGGGCTTTGGCAATACGCTCTTGCTGCTGGGCATCGGGTTTGCCATCACCGCGGCCTGGGTGCGCGCCACGGCCACTGCGGCCACCTTCGCCGCGCGGGCCTCGCTCACCTTCGGGGCGGGGGCCACGGTCGCGGCCGCCACCAGAGCCCCCGCTACGTCCCCCGCGCTCCGGCCGGCCACCAACTTTACCGCGCAGGCCGCTGAAACGTTTTGGGTCGAACTCCGGCGCTTCACCCAAGCCGAGCTCTTCGGTGATATTCTTTTTCTCGATTTCCCGCTCAATCAGCTTTTCAATCTTCACCACCCGGTCCTGGTCCTGGTCCGAAATGAAGGTAATGGCCGTGCCTTTGGTAGCGGCGCGGGCCGTGCGGCCGATGCGGTGCACGTAATCCTCGGCGGCGCGCGGAATGTCGTAGTTTACCACGTGGCTCAAGGAGTCAATATCAATGCCGCGGCTGAGTACGTCGGTAGCTACCAGAATGGGGAATTGCTTGTTTTTGAAGGCGCGCATGATTTCCTCCCGCTCCTCCTGGGTGCGGTCGGAGGAGATGCCGCGAGCCTCGATGCCGAGCTTGTTGATGGCCCGCACAATGCCGCCCACGGCCGCTTTCTGCGAGGTAAATAGCACCATGCTCTGCACATCCTGGGTTTTGATGATGTGCTCCAGCAGGTAAATCTTCTGGCGGTCGAAGGCCAGGTAGAATTGCTGGTCGATGCCGGCGGCGGGCTTGGATACGGCCAGACGGATTTCCTCGGGCTGATTTAGAATCTGCTGCGAGAACTCCCGGATTTTGTTGGGCATGGTGGCCGAGAACAGCAAGGTCTGGCGCTCCTTGGGCAGCTGCCGCACAATGTTGAGGATGTCATCGGAGAAACCCATGTCCATCATCTTGTCGGCCTCATCGAGCACCAAATACTTCAGGTCCTCGAACTTGACGTAGCCCATTTGCATGTGGGCAATGAGGCGGCCGGGGGTAGCAATGATGATGTCGGCGCCGGAGGTTAGGGCGCGCTTCTGCTGTTCCCAGCCTTCGCTTTTGCCCCCGCCGTAAATGGCAATGGAGCTGGCCTCTACAAAGTAGCCGAAGCCAGTTACCTGCTCATCAATCTGAGTGGCCAGCTCACGGGTGGGAACCAGCACCAAGGTGGAGGTAGTGCCGTGCTTGGCGTGTGAAATCTTATCGAGTAGGGGCAGCAGGTAGGCGGCCGTTTTGCCGGTGCCGGTTTGGGCGCAGGCTATCAGGTCTTTGCCTTCGAGAATGCGGGGAATGGCCTGCTCCTGAATGGGCGTGGCATTCTGGTAATTCATGGCGTCCACGCCGGCCAGCAGGTCGTCGTGGAGGTTAAAATCGTGAAACTTCAAGGTTCAGCGAATTAGGATGATGAAATGGCTGACCTTGTTGTCCGGTCAGCAAACCGCTTGTGTAATGCTAACAAAGATAGGAGGAATTCGTGCCCTGCCGTTGGGCTTTGGGTAGCGGTGGCAAGCCGGGCCTGGTTAGGCGGCCGGCCCCGCCAGAATTTCCAACTGCCAGCGTAGCTCCTCCGCTCGCACCGGAAACGGCTCACCTTCCCGGATGGTCTGGTACACGGCATCAAACAAGCCACTGTAGTTGCCCCGCGGCGCCGCTACAGCCGAAGTTGTGGCTTCGGCTTCGTGCATTAAAGTCAGCTGGCCTTCCGTGCCGGCGGGCTCCTGCCCATAGGGCGCGGCTGTGGGTAGTAGGCCCTGGTCAAGCTGGCTTTCCTGCACGTCGGCGCGCTGCTTGTGCAAGGAGCCGCGGGTGCCGTGCAGCACGTAGGCCGGCACCGGGGCCGCCGTCAGCAAACTACCCGTCACAAACACGTTCAGCCCGCCAGGGTAGGCCAAATGGAAGTGGAAGTAATCATCGACCTGGGAGCCGGGGCGGTGGCTGGCCAGGGTTTTGTGCACCCGCTCCGGCCACCCAAACAAACTCAGGGCCTGGTCGAGCACGTGGGGGCCGAGGTCGTAGCTAAGGCCGCTGCCGGGGGTAGTGGGGTCTTCCTTGAACACCTTGGCGTTCAGGGCCGCCTTGTACCGATCGAAGCGAAAGTGCACTTCCGTGAGCTGGCCCAGCTGCCCGCTCTCCACTACCTGCCGTACCAACTGGAAGTCGGAATCCCAGCGGCGGTTCTGGTAGGCTAGCAGGTGGAGGCCGCGTTCCTGGGCCAGCTGCAGCAGCTCGTCCAGCTCGGCGGGGGTAGTGGCCACGGGCTTTTCGAGGAGCACGTGTTTGCCAGCCAGCAGGGCCTGTCGGGCCAGCTCAGTGTGGGTGTTGTTGGGGGTGTTGATGATGACCAGCTCCAGGGCCGCATCAGCTAGCAGCTCGGCCACGCTCCCGTAGCTCTGCACGCCCGGGTACGCCTGGGCTGCCTGCTGGCGGGTGCGCTCCACCACGGCCCGTAGCGCAAAGCCAGGGTGGGTATGAATGAAGGGGGCGTGAAAAATGCGGCCCGACATGCCGAATGCCAGCAGGCCGGTTTGAATAGAGTTAGTCATATTGCGCGGGGAAGGGGCCAGGCCTAAGCGCCGGGCCGTAGTGGCACCAGCAACGCCAGGCGGCCGTTCAGTAACAATACTAGAGCCCACCCACCACAAACCAAAACCCGGCCCCTAAAAACTGCCCCATGCTCGACCGTTTCTCAACCCAGGCCGACCTGTACGCCCGCTACCGCATTGACTACCCAGCGGCGCTGTATCAGTGGTTGCTGCCCCGGGTACCGGGGCGGGAGCGGGCCTGGGATTGTGCCACCGGTAACGGGCAGGTAGCGGTGGTGCTGGCTGGGCACTTTGGGCAGGTAGAAGCCACCGACATCAGCGCCGCCCAACTGGCCCAGGCACCGGCCCTGCCCAACATCTGCTACCAGCAGGCCCCGGCCGAACACCCGCCATTTCCGGCCGGTAGTTTTGACTTAGTAACGGTAGCCCAGGCGGTGCATTGGTTTGATATGGCGGCGTTTAACGAGGAAGTGGCCCGGGTGCTGCGGCCGGGTGGGGTAGTGGCGGAGTGGGGGTACGGGCTGGTGAGCATCAGCCCCGAACTCGACCCGCTTATCCGGGAGTTTTACGCCCGCACTATGCGCCCGTACTGGGACGCCAACCGCTGGCACATCGACGATGAGTATGCCCGGCTGCCGTTCCCATTTGCGCGGGTGGAGCACGCCCGGTTCACGGTGCAGCGCCAGTGGTCGGCCGAGTGGTTTTTGAACTACCTGCGCACCTGGTCGAGCGTGGTGAAGTACGAGCAGCAGCACGGCCAGGATCCGGTATTGCGCATTGCCCAAGAGCTAACCCAGCGCTGGGGCCCGGACGAGCGGCTGGTGGAGTTTCCGGTATTTGCGCGGCTGGGCCGGAAAGAGTAAGCGGCAGTTGTCCACCGTTCGAATGAATCAGGTATCGGGGCGTACTTTGCTGGTATGACAAATGAAGAAAGTGCCGCGGCACTAACGGATTGGCAACCACGTAGCACGCAGGCTTCGACGCCCGTAGCAGAACTTCCCCTCAGCGGCCTGCGGGTGCTGGAGCTGGCCTCGGTGCTGGCCGGTCCGCAGGTGGGGCAGTTCCTAGCCGAGCTGGGAGCTGAGGTCTTGAAGATTGAGGCTCCCGCCGGCGACGTCACCCGCACCTGGCGCACGCCGGCCGAAACGGCTGCCACTACCGTATCGGTGTATTTTTCCTGCGCCAACTGGGGCAAGCAGAGCCGGGTCCTGGACCTGACTACCCCCGCCGGCCGCGCCGAAGTGCACCGCCTAGCTGTCACCACCGACATCGTGCTGGCTAGCTACAAGCCCGGCGACGCCGAAAAGCTGGGCGTGGATTACGCCACTCTCTCGGCCCTGAACCCGCGCCTGCTTTACGGTCACATCACGGGCTACGGGGCCACGGCCCGCCGTGCTGGCTATGATGCTGTGCTGCAGGCTGAAACCGGGTTTATGCACCTGAACGCCGCCGGCCCGGGTCAGGAACCCCAGAAAATGCCTGTTGCGCTGATTGATTTGCTTACGGCCCACCAACTCAAGGAAGGGCTGCTCACGGCCCTCTACCAGCGGGAACGAACCGGCCGCGGGGCCTTGGTGCAGGTTTCGCTCTGGGATAGTGCCCTGGCTTCGCTGGCCAACCAGGCCACGGCGGCCTTGGTTACGGGCCACGACCCCGAGCCGCTGGGCTCCGGCCACCCCAGCATCGTGCCCTACGGCACCGTGTACCAAGCCGCCGACGGGGTGCGCCTGCTGCTGGCCGTGGGCACCGATCACCAGTTTCAGCACCTATGCGCCGTGCTTTCGCGGCCGGAATGGCCCCAAGATGCTAGACTTCACACCAATGCGGCGCGGGTAGCGCACCGCGCGGAATTGGAGGAGCTGCTGCGCCAGCGCATTGCGGAAGTACCCGGAGCGGAGCTTCTGGGAGAACTGCAGCAACGAATGGTGCCGGCCGGCGCCGTCCGGACGGTGGGGGAGGCCCTGGCGCAAGCGGCAGCCCAACCCATGCTACTGCCCCCAAGCCCGGAGTTTCCGTACGCGGGTTTGCGCACCGTGGCTTTCCGCAGTTCTACTTGGCCAGTAGCCGAGCGCCTACCCCCGCCGCCAATGCTGAACAGCGCGGCCCCGGAAGTGGACCAGTAGAGATGTATAAAGCCCTCGATTACCCAATTTTTCGAGACCTGAAATGCGCCAAAATACAAGCACCACGGGAGAGTGTAAGCCGAAATTGGCGCGACTTGAGGCAAGGAACCGAAGCGTTACCAGAACTATGCAGGACTTGTTTTGCGTAGATAGGGCCTTACCTGGCAGCGTACAGCGCGCAGCCTTTTCGTTACGGGCGTGTCTGGTTTAGCCCTTTTGACTTGCTTTTTCATGGAAGAAACGCCCCCTACCACGCCCATCCTCGCCTCGCCCCCTCAAACCGACGACGGTACGCCCGGTGCCCCAACCGCCACTTCTAGCGGGGCCCCTAACACCGATGGCAATGCCCCCAACGCGCCCGGCGAGCCGGCTCCTACGCCCGCCGACCGTCTCGACCAGATTTTTGACGGCCTGAAGCAAAAGTCGTCGGCCAAGCAGGCCATCTACCGCAACACGCTGGCTACCTTCGATTTACTGCGCAAGGTGTCTCAGGAGTTGGTAGTAGAGCTGAGCCGCAAGATTACCCCCGTCGATTCTACCGTCATTATCGAGTACCGACCGATAAACGACATGGAGTTTCACATCCGCTTCTCCGGCGACTTGCTCGTGTTCGTGTTGCACTCCAACATCGTAACCTTCCCCGAAGAATACGGACCAATGGCTACCAAATACGTGCAGGACGACTTCCGGCGCCGGTTTTTTGGGCACATCATGGCCTATAACTTCATGGCCGACAGCATTAAGTATCAGCGCCTGAATGACCCCGGTTACCTGGTTGGGCGCCTACTGATTAACATCGACCAGCACTACTTTCTGGAAGGCGTACAGCAGCTAGAATTGCCTGACAACGACATGTCAGATAACCTGGTTACGGAAGACGCGCTGAAGCTTTTTGTGGAAAGCGCCATGATTGCCGCCGTCAACAACGACCTGATTGCACCCCCGCTCGACGACATCCAAAAAATTAGCGTGAAGCAGAAGCTGGAAAACCAGCAGGTTAGCCGCGGTAGCAAAGTAGGTTTCAGCTTCTCCAACGAGCAAAAACACATCAGCTACTGATATAGTGAGGTGGTGACTGAGTGAGGTGTTATGGTGAGGCGGAGCCGGCGCCATGTTACCTCTCGTGGTGACAAACCTGGTAAAGAAACACGCCCTTGACGTATGGTAGCGTCAAGGGCGTGTCACATGTCAGAGGGGTAGCATAGTGGGCAGGACGGATGGCTTCGGTGCCCTTGCCATGTCACCTCACTCAGCTACTACCTCACTGTCTTACCGCCGGAGGTAACCGATTCGCTCGCGCACTTTGTTGAGCACTTCGGAGCCGTAGGCCTGGGCTTTTCGGGCACCTTCGGCGAGCTTGCGGTCTACCTCGGGCAGGTTGTTGCTGTAGAAATTGAACTGCTCCCGCTCGGCGGCGAAACGTTGCACAATCAATTCGTAGAGGGCAGTTTTGGCGTGGCCGTAGCCGAAGCCGCCGGCTTCGTAGCGCTGGCGCATATCGGCAGTTTCCTCGGCCGTAGCTAGCAGGGAGTACAGCTTGAAAGTGGTATCTGTGTCCGGGTTTTTGGGGGCCTCCAGCGGGGTACTGTCCGAAACAATGCTGCGGATGGTTTTGAGCAGGCTCTTGTCGTCGGCAAAGATGTCGATGATGTTGCCGTAGCTCTTGCTCATCTTCTGACCGTCGAGGCCCGGTATGGTCATCAGCTCGGCATCCACGCGGGCCTGGGGCAGCACAAAGGTGTCGCCGTAGCGCCCGTTGAAAGCCGCGGCAATGTCGCGGGTAATTTCCAGGTGCTGAATCTGGTCTTTGCCCACGGGCACTACCTCCGCGTCATAGAGCAGAATATCGGCGGCCATGAGCACGGGGTAGGTAAACAAGCCAGCATTCACGTTCGAGAGCCGGTCGCTTTTGTCCTTGAACGAGTGAGCGTTAGCCAGCATGGGGTAGGGCGTGAAGCACGACAGGTACCAGGTCAGCTCTGCCACCTGGGGCACATCAGACTGACGGTAAAACAGGTTTTTCTCCGTGTCGAAACCGCAGGCCAGCCAGGCGGCCGCTACGGCGTAGGTGTTCTGGCGCAGCAGCTCGGCATCCCGCACGGTAGTGAGCGAGTGCAAATCAGCAATGAAATACAAGGACTCGTTGGCTGCGTTTTTGGACAGCTCAATGGCCGGAAGGATGGCGCCAAGCAGGTTGCCCAGGTGGGGGCGGCCGGTGCTCTGAATGCCGGTGAGAATGCGGGACATGTGGGGGTTATTGAGTTGCTTTCATACCACTAGGAAGCTTTACCCCCAAGTTGTAGGAATGCACGTAGTTGACGATGTTTTCGGGAGTGACGTTGCCGCTACGGCAGCGGTACTGAAGCTCGGGGTCCTGATCAAACAAGGCAGCCACGTCCTCCGGGTCACGGGTTTCCTTAGGCAGGGAGGGGGCCTTGTTGACGTTTAGCACTACGTAAGTGGATGAGCCTTGCTTGCGTAAGACTGGCAACGTGATGTAGCTGATGTAGTTGCCAGCTTGAAAGGTATAGTGGTAGGCGTAAAGCTCAATTGATCCTTGCTCAACTACTTCCAAAAAGATAGGATCGGGGCGTCGACGATCAAAGACAGCCCTGAATGGAAATGCGTCTTCGCGTACGTAAGCATGACCGGCCAGCTGGAATTCTTGAATCAGGCCCGGCTCATATTTCGTCGAGCCGCTTTCATTCTTGACAGTCAATTTAGCCGGTCCCCAGGCTCCAGCTTCTCTGTAGAAAAGCATTCCTTCCCCAGTAGTACCGTTGGTAAGCGTAAAAGCACCGGGTTGGAAACGTTGCGCATAAGTCTTGGTAAGGGAGCTTATGCTCACTAAGATGGCGCAGAGGGCTATTTTCATGAACCTTAATTTACACGCTCACATCGGCCGCGGCCTGCTGCTGCAATTCCTGGGTTTCGTCCCGGCCTACATACCGATCAATGAGGTAGTGGGCCAGGTAAAGCAGGGGCGTGAGCAGGATGGCGGCGGCAAATTTATACCAGTAGTTGGTGTTGGCCACGCTCAGCACCTGGTCAAAAGTCCAGTTGCCGAATACATAGAAGGCCACGAACAGTACCACAAAGGAATCGACGAGCTGGGAAATAAGCGTGGAGCCCGTGGCGCGCAGCCACACGTAGCGCCCACCCGCTACCCGCCGAAACCACTGGAACACCGAGGCATCCAGCACCTGCCCGATAATAAAGGCCGTAATCGAGCCGATAATAATGCCCAACCCCTGACGGAAAATACTCTGGTAGGCAAACTCAATGTTGAAGGGCCGGCCCTGGGCATCTTGGCTATTGACGTCGAGCCAGAACTGGGCCGGGGGCAGCTTGGTAGTGGCCAGAATCACGAGGAAGGCGTACAGAATCAGGCCCACCGTCAGAAAACTCACGCGCAATACTCCTTCGCGCCCAAAATATTCATTGATGATGTCGGTGGTAATGAACACCACGGGCCAAATGATAACGCCGGCCGTCAGGTTGCCGGGCAGGCCCAGCAGCGCATCCACGGAGAATATCTTTACCCCAATGATTTCGGCCAGCAGCGCATTCACAATGAAAATACCGCTGAGCACTAGGTAAAGCTGCTGCTTTTTGTGCGTAAAAGAAGAGGCCATAGAACGAGGGGAGAGAAGACGGGAGCCGCTTAAATCGGCCCGCTGCCGGTCAGGAAAATAAAGGAAGCCTACCCAGCCGCCCGCCTACTCGGTTATGCTTACCGATAGGCCTTCCACAGCTAGCTCCGTCCACTCAAACATGGTTTTGGCTTCAGCCAGCAGGGGCTCCAAGTCGCGGTAGCGGCTGGAAAAGTGACCGATGAGCAGGCGGTGCACCTCGGCGCGGCGGGCCAGCAAACCGGCCTGGCGGGCCGTGGAATGGTGGGTTACTAAGGCCCGGTCGCGCAAATCATCTAGGAAGGTAGCCTCGTGATACAGTAGGTCCACGTCGCGCACGAGGTCGGCCAGGCTTTCCGTGTACAGCGTGTCGGAGCAGAAGGCATAGCTGCGGGCCCGCTTGGGCGCCATAGTTACGTGCGCATTAGGCACCAGCAGCTGGCCCTGCGCATTGTGCACGTCCTCGCCCAGGGTTAGGGCGTGGAGCTGGGCGTGGGTGAGGCCGGGCGGCAACAGTTCAGGGAGCAGGCGGCGGCGCTTGGGCTTTTCCCGGAACAGGTAGCCGCAGCACGGAATGCGGTGGCGCATGGGCAACGTGTGCACCGTCACGTTCTTATCCTCGAAGATGAGTTGGTGCTGGGTGGTATCAACCGGAGTGAATTCCAGCTCGAAGCTCAGGTGAGTGTAGGAATGCCGAAACTGGCTGGTCAGCACCTCATCCAGGCCGGGCGGACCAAACAAGCGCAGCGGCTCCGTGCGCCCGTTCAGGTGCATGGTACCCAGCAGTCCGAAAAGCCCGAAGAAATGGTCGCCGTGGAGGTGGCTGATGAAGATGGTGTGGATGCGCTGGTGCCGGATTTTATGCTCCATCAGGCGACGCTGGGTACCTTCGCCGCAGTCAATGAGATACTGAGCATTTCCCACGGTCAGGACCTGCGCCGTGTGGTGGCGGTCCAGGAACGGCGTAGCCGAGGCACTACCCAGAATTTTCAGCTCGAACTCCAAAACTTAGCGATTAGCTACTAGCTGTTGGCCGCTAGCTATTGCCGTGAAAGAAACAACCGAGGGCCAGATTGCGCGGGGCAAAAGGCCGAAAAAGAAAAAGCTGTTGACCAGTAGCCGTCAGTGTAAAACTAACAGCCAACAGTCAACAGCTAACAGCCTCCAAAAAACTATTCTTTGCTAGTCAGATCCCGCTCAATAGCGTGCAGGAAAATCCGGTCGATACCTTCTTCCACCGTGGGCAAAATATGCAGCACCGACTCCAGCTTGGAAATGGTGATGAGCTTCATCACGTGGTCCTGCAGCCCCGTAAGCACCAGCAAACCACCGGTAGAGTTGCAGAGGCGGTTGGCAATCAGAATGGAGCTAAGCCCGGAAGAATCCGTGTATTTAACGTTGCTTAGGTCCAAAATCAGGTTGTTGATGCCCTCGGCATTCAGCTTCACGAATTCCGATTTCAGATCGGGCGCGACCGTCGTGTCGAGCTTCTTCTCGTCAATCGTGATAATCGTGTAGGTCTCTTTTTTATCTATTGAGTACTTCATACCGCAGGTAGTTCGGTGGTTATGGGAGTTGCGAAGGTAACAAAAAAACTATTCGGGCGTGAGCAGACGACAAAGGACTTAAAAAGTGCGGTAGAGCTGCACTACGGCCTCTTTTGTTTGCTCACGCCAAACGTCAGGGTACTCCAGGTACTCTGCCAGTCAGCGGATTGCGCGGCCGGGGCGGCCACCATGCGCACGGCGCCGGCAAGGTACTCACCCGGCCCGGATATACGAAACAGCACCCGGCCGTTTTGGTTACTGCGGAGCGTATGAAGTAGCACCGGCTGCGAGGTGGGGCTCCGGTACCACAGCCGCACCGGCTGGCCAGCTACCGGCCGGCCCTCGGCCAGCACGCGCACAGTAAGTCCGGCGCCGCTGGCTAGGGTAGGCGGGTTTTGCTCGGGTATCAGCTCCAGGGGCTGGCCCACCACGCGCGCCCACGTGCGGGCCGTATCGGCGGCAGCGGCGGGCCCCACCTGAATCAGGGTTTTAGCGCACCGCCGGTAGGCCTCGCGGCCCGGCTGCCCGGTTTGGCCCCGCTGCTGGCGTTGGGCCAGCACGTAATCAAGGCCCTCGGCTTGCAGGTACGCGGTGAACTGCTCGGCGGGTAGCGTAGTAAATGCATTGTTGGTAACCAAGGCCACCATATGCGTACCGGGCTGCCGCAGGGTAATGGTGGTTGCCAGCGTGTCGGTGGTCGTAGTCAGGGGGAGCAAATTGGCCGGATCAGCGCCGGGCGCGTAGTGGAGCAGCTGAATTACCCGGTTGCGGCGGCCGCCCCAGGCCTGCCCCTGAAACCCTTGACCGGTGAGGCGCCGCAGGTGCACCGTGGCGCCGGGCAATACAAAAAATCGCGCCGGCTCCAGCCAGAACTCATTGGCCAAGGCAGTGGTGGCAATTAGCACTGCCACTACCCCGGCTAGGCTACTCCTTATAATGGTGGACTTCGGCGTCACATGTAGCGGAGGCAAAAGCGCGTGTTTAATTGGGGTAGCGGCGGGCCCGTACCGGCGGCCCGTAGTCAGATAAAAGAGCAGCCAGCTTCAAGGACGGCGTAAGCTGGCTGCTGATGTAGTGGTGGGTGGGTTACCTACTGCCGTTCCAGGGCCAGCTGGTAGGCTCGGTCATAGTGCACGCGCAGGTTTTTCCAGTCGTAGAGCTCGGCGGAGCTTTCCACGTTGTTGCGCTGCATGATTCGTTCCCGACGGTTGAGTTGCACAAACTGCCAGAGCATTTCCGTCAGCTCCTCGGCCGATTCCTCGAAGCTCTTTTCCTGGCGCTTGACCACGTAAATACCCTTGGCCTCGTGCTCAGGCACGGTTTCCATCACGTAGTCGCCGAAGCCGGAAAGGTCACTGGTAATGGCCGGTACGCCGCGGGCCACGCACTCCAGCGGGGTGTAGCCCCAGGGCTCGTAGTAGCTAGGGAAAATACCCAGGTGGCAGCCCCGCACAAACTGCCCGTACTCCATGGCAAACAAGGGCGAGGTAGGCGATACAAAGTCAGGGTGATACACGATTTTTACCCGGTCGTGCTGGTTGTTGACCAGGTTGGCGCGCCGCACGAAGTTGAGAATGTCGTCGGTGGCATCATCCACCAGGTTGTGGGTGATGACGGGGGGTAGGTTGGTGGTTTTCCAGCTTTGCAGGGTGCGGCGGTAACGGAGCTTCCAGTAGTCGTCGACTAGGGCGTCGAGGTCGGGCAGGCGGTGGTCGGTGCCGGCCGCGGCGGCGTAAAACAGCCGCTCGCCCACCTGGCGCTCAATGGCCTCGCAGGTTTCCTGTACTTCATCCAGAATGGCCCGGCTCTGCAGCACCTGGGGGTTGATGCTGTGGAAGGGGCGTTTGGTGATAAAAAACATAACTACCTGGCCTTCCAGCCCACTCTGCTGGAGGCGGTAGTTGAGGCGGGCCAGGGCCTCCAGGGTCAAGTCAAAGCCTTTGTTATGATACTCGTAGCGCCCACTCGTGAACAGGTACAGGGTCTTGTCCAGATCAAAGGAGTAGCTCTGGAAGAAGTGCGCCATCACGAACTCGTGAATCTTGGACTTGTACTGCTGGTGCAGGTTCTGAAACTCGTGCAGGGCTACAAACCGCTCAATGTTCAGCCCGTTGGGTAGCACCGCGTCCGGAATTCGGTCGAGCAGGTAGATGCACTCCCGCACCGTCAGCTCGCTTACCGTGGTAAACACGTGGGCGCCGTGGGCCGCGGCCCGCTCCATGGTTACGGCGGGCTCAATGTTGAAGTGGCGCGCCTCCGCCTGCCACTCCACCTGCATGAGGTGGTCGTAGAAGTTGGGGTCGTTCATGGCCAGGTAGCGGCCCAACAGGGTGGCGTGGGTAGTAAACACCAAATGCAGGGGCACCTGGTCGCGGCGCAGGGCCGGAATGGCCACCCCCGTCATCCACTCGTGAAAGTGCGCTACCAGCCGTTGGGGTGGTACTACCTCGGCGGCCAGAATTTCCAGGAAGGTTTTTGCCAAGTCGCCGAAAGCTACTACCTGGTGCAGCAAATCGTCGGTATCGGGCGTTGGAATCGTGTGGTGGTGCCAGAGGTCCGATTTAATCTGACCCAACCGGGGGTAGGCCTGGAAAGGATTGATCAGCACCACGCGGGGCCGGCCCGTAACCAGCCAAATACCCAGGCAGATATCATAGCCACGCTTGCGCATTTCACGCACGGCCCCGGCAAACGGGTCGTTGAGGGCAGCCATCTGCTGGTCGTCGTAGGGCTCAAACTCGCCCTGGGCCTGGTTGGCAAAGTAGGGCCCCAGCAGGCAGTACCGGTCGTCCCAGGCCTGCACCGTGGCGGGTACTTTGCTGCGGATAACGGTATAAATGCCCCCCACCTGGTTGCAAACCTCCCAGGCTACTTCCACGAGTAGGGCGTCCGGGGCAATAGGATCGGGGGCGGGAGCGGGGACTTGCATGGGAAAGAGGATTCGGTGGGAGTAGCGGCAAGATATGGTTCTGGCAGGGTTTCGCACGTAAAAAGAGCGGTGATTTGCCGGCGCAGCCAGTTTTTTACTGTCGCCGCCGGCAAATCACCGCTCTTTCTACGCAAGAGTGCCGCCAGTAGGTCCTACTCCGGCTCCTGGGAAAGGATTAGCACTGAGTACGGCGCCAGCCCGAACGTACCGTGGAAGGGCTGGTCGTCATATACCCCGTATTCGGCCTCGGTATCCACGCTCTCAAAGTTGCCGAACTCCTGGTCGTAGCCTTGCCAGTCGGAGTTGAAGCGCACGCGCCACCGGCCCGCGCGCGGTAAGCCAATGGTGTAAGCGGGGTGAGAACGGTCGGCGAAGTTGCAGAGCACCACGGTGGTGTCGCCGGGGCCGCCTTGGTCGCGGCGGATGTAAGCCAGAATCTTATCCTCATTATTGAGGTGAGATATATCCACGCGCTGGCCCAGCAGGCCCCGGGTATTGCCGTTCAGGTTCCGCCGCAGCCGAATCAGGTCCTGGTAGAGGCGCACCAAGCCGGCGTGCGTTTCGGCCCGGCTCCAGTCCAGGGGCTGATCATCGGAGAAAGAGCCGTCGGCCAGCATGTTCTGGCCCTGAAAAATCATGGGAATTCCCGGAACCGTGAATACCAGCGCCGCGCCCAGGGTAGAGCGCTTCTTTGGAAACCAGGACGCGGCGTTGCCCGGCATGATTTCCTCCGTCACGCGCGCCTTGCCATTGGCTACCTCATCGTGCGACTCAGTATAAACGACCCGCTGGAAAGCGTCGCCATTATAGACGTTACTCACGGCTTCGGCCACGGCGTGCATGTTGCGGTCGGCATCGTGCGGGGTAGTTAGCGCGTCGCGAATGGGGTAGACGAAGCCCGCGTCCCACTGGGCCGAAAAGCCTTGCCCATCCTCCTCCGGCGCCCGGGTAATGTACTCGTTGCCCAGCAAGTCCTCGGCAATGGTAATCTTCCAGGGCATCACGGCCCGGATTTCCTCATTGATCCAACGCATCAAACTCCACCCTTCGGGCAAGTCGCGGGAGGCGTCGGTGGTGCCATCCACGTTGCGGATGTGGGCAATGGCGTCGCAGCGCAGCCCGTCCACGCGGTACTCTTCCAGCCACATCAGGGCGTTGTCGCGGATGTAGCGGCGCACGGCGTCGCGGCCGTAGTCGGGGCGGTTGTGGCCCCAGGGCGTTTCGGCGCGCCAGTCGTTATAAAAGTAGATGCCGCCACCGTCGTTTTCGCTCCAGCCGTCAAACTGCCACAAGTCTAAGTCGCCGGGGCCAAAGTGATTGTACACCACGTCCAAAATAACGGCAATGCCGCGGCGGTGGGCCTGCTTGATAAACTCCTTGAAGGCCACGGCCCCGCCGTAGTCGGTTTCAATGGCGAAGGGGTGGGCCGGGTTGTAGCCCCAGGACAAGCTGCCCGGAAACTCGGTGGCCGGCATTACCTCCACGGCATTTATGCCCAGTTCCTGCAAGTGGTCCAGCTTGTCAATGGCGTCCAGGAAAGTGCCGGGCCGGGTGGGGTCAGGAGCGTGAAAGGTCCCGATATGCAGCTCATAAACCACCAACTCATTCCAGGCGGGCATCTGGAACTGGTCGTTTTCCCAGTCGAAATCGGGGTCTGGCACCACGGAGTTACCGGCCGAATGGGTGACTTCGCGGGCGTAGGGGTCGTTGCGAACTAGCGCGCCGGTGGGCGTGGTGAGGTGAAATTTGTATTCAGTGCCCGGGGCAAGGTCCGCAAAGTCGGCGGCCCAGTAGCCCTCGGCTTCGGGGTTGAGCGGGTGGGTAGTGGCATCCCACTGATTGAAGGGGCCCACCAGGGCTACGGCCGTAGCCGCCGGGGCCCACACGCGGAAGGTGGTGCCGTGTTCGTGCGGAAGAGCGCCCATGCCGGCTGGCAGCACGGCGACGGGGAGAAGGTCAGTTTTAGGCATGGGTTGTCGATGGAAAGGAGCGGGGAAGCTCGACAACCGCTCATACTGCTTGCATACCTCTTAGGTTGTAGCACGGCAGCTAAGCCACTGAAACTGAAGGCAACGAAGCTGTTCTTAGCGAGAAATAGGCTCTGGGCCTACCCTACCGCGCACTACCACGTGGAACACGCGAGAGCCTGAGCCGATGCAGGGTACCCGGCCTGGTGTGCTGCGCTACCGTCCACCGCGGCTTAACAAGGTAAGGTTAGGCTGAGGTGACGGCGGTAGTCCAGCGGTTTTGCTGGCAGCGCGGGCAGGCGTGGTTTGGCTCCGCGGACTGGTTGCGCTCCAGGTGGCCGCAACGCAGGCAGGCGAAGGTGCCGGGCGCTTTCTTTTGCTGCTGAATGTACTCCTCATCCCAATCCGGAATTAGGGTAAGGCCGGGCTGGGGCGGTTCCTGGCGCAGCAAGGTAAAGTCGCCGTTGGCTTCCATGTAGAGCCGTTTCACCTCACCAAGCTGATCGATGCTGGAAGAGCGAAGCTGGGCAAATAGCCGCTCCTGGGGTAGTACTACCTCTCGCATCTTGTCCAGGTTCAGGCAGCCATCTTCCACCATAATGGCAATATCGTCCTGCGATGCCTCCTCGAACTTTTTGCTGTGTAGCGTTTGGGCGGCAATGTAGCGTTGGCCCAGCACAATAAGCAGGGTGATGCACAGGGGTGGCACCAGCCCCCGGTCGGGGGCTTGAATGGGTACCCCAATGGCAGCAGCTAGAGAAACCAGGGCGGCCATTTCGTTGCGACTGAGCTGAGCGCCCATGCGCTTACCCATGAGGCGCATAGCCAGCAGCAGCAAGCCGTAGAGAAAGGCCCCGCGCAAGAGGGTTTCCAGCAGAAAACTCCACGGCACATCGCCTAGAAAGAACCGCAGCGGGTCAAACAAATGAAAATCCTCGGGTTTCATAAGGCAACATAAAGGCGTGAACAGGAGGAGTTTATCGGCGGCTGGCCGGGGCCGGCAACTCGTGAGCGGGAGGGAGGCGGGCTAAGCCGGAGCTTACTGCACGGCCGCTACCCACTGCTGCTGTCCGCAGTTGGGGCAGCGGTTACCGGCGTGGTCGGTGGGGGTAGCCAAGTAGCCGCAGTAGTTGCAGGTTTTTTGGTCAGGCGCCGGGGGCTGGGTGCGGCGAAGCCGGTCGTCCTGCTCGGGTAGCACCGTAAGGCCGGGCACGGGCGGGGTGCGCTTGAAAACGCTGAAGGAGCCGTCGGCCTCCATATATACCCGCTTTACCTGCCCCAGATGGGTAACTTTTTCGGCCCGCAGCTGGGCAAAAAGCTGCTCGTGCGAAACCCGTTCCTGCCGGAGCTTATCAATTTGGAGCACCCCGTTCTTAGCCAGAATGGTTACGTCGCCCTGCAGTACTACCTCTACTTTTCGCCGTTTAACGGCCAACCAGTTGAGGCCCCGCTGCAGAAACAGCACCAGCAGCAGCAAGGCCACAGCCGGGAGCAGGCCCCGGTTCGGAATCTGCATGGGTACGGCCACAATGGCGCCGAGCGTAACCATTACGGCCAGCTCAGTTATGGTTAGTTGGGCATTCATGCGCTTGCCCATCAGGCGCATAATCAGCAGGAAAATGAAGTAGATGAGCACGGTGCGCACCACCACTTCCAGGGTAAAGGCCACGGGTGCATCGCCGAACAGGATGCGGTTCCAGTCGCTGAGGTGGATGTCTTCTTTCTTCATAGGGAGCCGAAACGTTTCGTCGTTGTTCGGGAGCCGAACGGCCAAGCCGCCCCAGCCGCTACCCCTTCTCCTCAGGGCTGAACGAAGAGGCCAGGCTGGTAGTTATACCGAAAAGCTGGAAATTGCCTCCGTATAAATGCGGCCTTCCGGATGGTGCTGGCCCTCCGGCATGCGGCCCAACACAGGCCTTTTGCCCAGCACTTGCCTGAGGGGTGGCGGCTGCTTTTTCGTAGCTGGCACCTCCCGCTACCTTCATTCCGTACTCTGCTTTTTTATCCGTGCCTCGTCCTAAACCTGTTATTTACGGCCTGTACTCTTGGACTCCCGAGTTCGGCCTGAGCTACCTGCATCCGGCCAACCGCCGCTCGTTTGAGTGGCTGGAGCCCCTGGGCAAAGTCTTCGAAAAGATTGATGAAACCGAAGACTGGATTTTGCTGCGCTACGATGAGCAGCAGTTTAAAGTCAGCCGCGACCTATTCCGGGAGCTGTACGGCAAGCCACCCTTCAGCTTCGGCGACGTGGTAGGCGAAGTGCAGCCCGAACCGGGCCGGCCGCCCCACCAGGGCCTTATTTCTGACGTGTTTTACAATGAAGCCACCGATACCTTCCGGTTTCAGCTAGTAGAAAAGAAGCGCAAACTCAAGCGCATCTTCGAAGCCGAAGAATTGCGCTTGGCCTGATGATGAGATAGTGAGATGGTGATTTCTGCGCTGTCATCCTGAGCATGTAGCTTGATGCGCCACATAGCTCAGGATGATGGACTTTTACTGTGTGACGGCGGCTTTTCTAGAGCCGAAGTGTTGTTACAGACCCACCACAATACCGGCGATAATGGCCACGGCGGCTAGCACTACCAGCGCCAAGTATAGCGGGAAGGCAAAGCGCCACCACTCGTCAAACCGCACGCCGCAGGCCGCCACAATGGCCATGAGGGCACCGTTGGTGGGCGTTATCAGCTCGCAGAGGCCGGCACCGTACTGGTAGGCCAGCACCGTTACCTGGCGCGAGAGGCCGATGAGGTCGGAGAGGGGCACGAGCAGGGGCATGGTGAGCACGGCCTGGCCACTAACGCTGGGCACGGGCAGGTGCAGGGCCGTGTGCACGCCCATCATGCCCAGGGCCGCCGTCCAGGCCGGTAAGCCCGCTAGCGGCGCCGACAGGCCGTTGACAATGGTATCCACAATCTGGCCCTGCTCTAGCACCACAAAAATGGCCCGGGCAAACCCAATGAGCAGGGCAGAAAACGCAATGTCGCGGAAGCCGGCAATGAAGCCTTCGGCCGTGCCCGTTAGGCCCAGCCCGCCTACCAGGCCTGCCACTACCCCCAGCGTGAAGAACAAAGCTGCCATCTGCTCAAACTCCCAGCCCAGCTGCAGCACCCCGTAGGCAAAGAAGGCAAACCCGCTGAATAGCAGCAGTAATACTAAGCCATGGTTGCGCCCGGCGGCCAGCGTGCCGGGGGTGGTGGCATCGGCAGTTTCCGGTTGCACCCGGTGGCGCAGGGCGTAGCGCACGGTGCCGGCTATCCAGATGGTGAGGGCCAGTAGCAGGAATGCCAGGCGGAAGCCGCCGCCGGAAAGCAGGGGCAGTTGGGCCAGCTTCTGGGCAATGCCCACCTGAAATGGGTTCAGAGGGCTGAAGGCCGCCCCCACCGCCGCCGAGCCAATACTAACGGCGGCGGCCGTAACGGTGGGGTAGCCAATGCGGCGCATCAAAATCAGTAGGACGGGCACTAGGGGCACAATTTCTTCCTGCATGTTTTCCAGGGCCCCCATGGTGGCAAACAGCACCGAAATAATGGGAATTACTACGGCCTCGCGCCCCTGAAACTTCAGCAGCAGCCAATCGACGCCCCGGCGCAGGGCGCCCGTCAGGTCGACGACGGTAAAAGCCCCGCCGGCCAGAAACACCAGGAAAATCACGGAAGCCGCATCTACCAGGCCCTTCGGAATATCCACCAGCGCCTGCAGGGGGCTGACGGGGGTAGGGGCCACCCGGTGGTAGGAGCCGGCCACCACTACCTCCCGGCCCGTCACGGTATCAGTATGGCGCTCAAATACGCCCGCGGGCAAGAGGTAGCTCAGCAGGCACGCCAGCAAAATAAACCCCACCAGCAAAACCAGCGGATGCGGAAAGCGAATCGTTTTCATGCCGCGAAGATGGGAAATGGTAAGATAGTGGAGGGGCGAGATGATGAAATGGTGAGCGAGGTAGGAAATGGTAGCATGGCGGGCATGTAGCACATCAAGCCCGCGCGGTGCTATCCGTCCTCACTCAGGGACGTGTCCTGGCGAGCGAGGCGCGGCCATTCTTTCTCTCTTATGCCACACACCTGCTAACTACCCTGACAAGCCCTTCCTCAATAGTCACACGTCAAGGGTTTGTTCTATTAAGGAGGGGTAGCACACTAGGCTAGACGGATGGCCTTGAGCTACCTCACCCCACTACGTCGCCGCCCGGAACTGGCAGGTGGTATCTTTGGGTTCTGGAGCTGCTCATGAAATTTGCCGAGTTCAAACAACTACATATGTTCCGCCAGGCCGAGCACCTGCGCCGCCACGGTCAGCTGCTGGCCGAGCGGCGCCAGGACAGCTTCCGCCTGCGCCTGTTTGCCGCCGCCGACTTCTACGCCGAGGAGTGGTGTGAGTGGGACGAGGAGCGTATTCTCTTTATTCATTTGTTTCAGCACCCGGCCGGCCTGAATGAATATCTCCACGCCATCCGGCTCCCCAAGGAGTTGTAGAACAGGGGCAAAGGAGCAGTGGTGTTTATAGTAGGTTCTCTATATTGAGCCGTGAAATTCTTCCGGCTGCTTCCTGTGCTACTTGCGCTCCTGAAGGCCGCTACTGGCTACGGGCTAGCCAGCCGCGCCTACGAGCTGCACCGCGACGAGTATCTCTACCTCAACTACGGGCGGCACCTGGCCTGGGGCTACTTGGAGGTGCCCCCGCTAACGGCCCTGCAAAGTTGGATTACGCTGGCTTTGGGCGGCAGTTGGTTTTGGGTGAAGTTCTGGCCCATTCTGTGGGGTAGCCTTACGGTGTACGTGGTGGCGCGGGCTACTCAGCGGCTCGGTGGCGGCGCGTGGGCTGTGGTGCTGGCGGGGCTGTGTTATATCGTCAGTGGGTTTGCCCGCCTCAACTTTCTGTTTCAGCCCAATTCCTTCGAGGTCTTTGCCTTCACTCTGGCTTGTTACCTGCTGATCTGCTACGTGCAGCGGCCCCGGCCGCAGTACCTCTACGGCATAGGGGTAGGGCTGGGATTGGCGTTGCTTAATAAGTATTCGGCCTTATTCTTTATTGCGGCCGTGCTGGGAGCCTTGTTAGCCACGCCCCTGCGGCGGGTGCTGGCTACCCGGGCGTTCTGGCTGAGCGCCGCCCTGGCCCTGGGGCTGTGGCTGCCAAACCTGCTGTGGCAGCTGCGGCATGGCATCCCCTTTCTGCAGCACATGCGGGAATTGCACGACACCCAACTGGTGTATGTTTCGGGAGCGGCGTTCTGGCTCGATCAGGCCGTGATGTGTCTGCCGGCTTTGTGGGTATGGGTGCCAGGCCTGCTGGGGCTGCTGCTGAGTCGGCCGCTGCAACCCTACCGGGTAGTGGGGCTGATCTACTGCGGGGGCCTGCTGCTGCTCACGTTGCTGCACGGCAAAAGCTACTACGCCCTGGGCTACTACCCCATTCTGTTTGCGGCCGGGGCCGTGTGGTGGCAGCAGCAGCTCAGCCGCTGGCCCCTCCGGGCAGCCAATGTGCTGCGCCCGGCCCTGCTGGTGTTGCCGCTGCTGCTGAGCCTTCCCTTCCTACCCATCCTGTTCACGCTCAACTCGCCGGCCCGCATGGTGGCGGTGGGCCAGCATTACCGCAGCACGGGTGCCCTGCGCTGGGAAGACGGGCAAGACCACCCCTTGCCCCAGGATTTTGCCGACATGCTTGGCTGGCAGGAACTGGCCGACAAAACCTGGCAGGCTTACCAGGCCTTGCCCGCCGCCACGCGGGCCCGCACGCTTATTCTCACGGCCAACTATGGGCAAGCCGGGGCCATCAATTACGTGAACCGCCACCGTCCGCTACCCGCGGCGCATAGTTTCAATGGCAGCTACCTGTTCTGGTTTCCTGGACCGGCGGCCCGCCACTGGGAGCACATCTTGGTAATAGACGACGAGCCCGACCCTGCGCTCGGCACGCATTTTCGGCAACTCCGCCGGGCCGGGGCAGTGCGCAACCCCTACGCCCGGGAGCAAGGCACGGCCATCCTAGTCGGTTCCGGCCCCGATAGTGTTATTGTTCGGCAAATCAGCCGGGAGCATCAGCAGGCGCTGGCTACCTGGGGGCGGTTCTAGGGCAAGGCTCCCGAAAAACCACGGGCTCCGGTGAGTGCCGGAGCCCGCCTAGGTAGGTAACGGGGGCAAGCTAGCCGCGCCGGCCACGGATGTTAGTGGCGCTCAATTTCCACTATTTCGTCCTGATTGAGCATAATGTTCAGGTCGTAGCGGGTAAGCTCCACGGGCTCCGGGGCAAAGTTTTCCGGCTTGTTCAGCTCCTGAGCCCCGGTTTCGGTGTCAATTTCATAGGTGTTTGCCAGCAGCTTTACGCTGTTGCCGGCCACTTCCTGCACTTTCAGTAGGGAGTAGTGCCCGTTCTCGGTGCGGATGTAGTACAGGTCGCCTTTGTGGGGCGCGGTAATGAAGGTCTGGTTGGCTTCCTGGCTGAGGCTGTTGCTTATTACGCCCCACACTACCCCAACGGCAGCCAGCGCCACCCCCACAAAATGCCACAGCGGCACGCTGGCCCGTTGTTTTACTGCCTGAAACTCCTGCCGTAGCTCGGGCGTCATTTCCTTGGGGCGCAGCACCTGCCGGCAGTGCCCGCACTCGGAGCCCCCGGTTTTGCCCAGCGGAAACAGGGGCACCCAGTATACGTGAGCATAGCGCCCCATAACGCTAACGCGCAGACTATCAGGGGTAGCGCAGGTAGGGCAGGAGCCGGCCACAGGTTCGGTACGCAGGTGAGAAGTTCGGTAGCCGTAGATAATCATACGCAGTGGTGGGAGGTAGGCAGAGGGGCGGGGTAGGTCCTGTGAAAGTGCTAAAAGACCGGGCAAATCAGGCTTCGCCGGGCTTCAAACATTAATATTCGGAAATATATAGAATTTCAGCACTAAAAAAGGGTAAACCAGCAGAACCCTAGCTCCAGCTGGTTTACCCTTTTTCAGTACTGTTGCACTGTTTATTGGTGGTGCTTACCGTTGTTGTGCGAACCGTTGCCCGAAAAAGTCGCCGGGGTTCCAGGTGGGGCGCTGCGGATTCTGGGCCACGAGGTAGCCAATCAGGAAGTTCAGCTGCACGTACTTCTTGCCGGCCTCAAAATCAAAGGTGCCGTTGATGTCGTCCTGGGGTTTGTGGTAGGTGAGGGCGCGCCACTTCTGCACCTGCTCGCTGAGGTTGTTCTTGCCGTCGGGGGTGCGGTTGCCGTACTTAATGTGCAGGGCCGGAATGCCCTGGGCCACGAAGCTGTACTGGTCGGAGCGGATAAACCGGTTTTGGTCGGGCTCGGGGTCTTCCTCCACCGTCAGGCCCAGGTAGCGAGCTGCTTCCTCCACCGGCTGGGCCAAGGACGAATGCCGGGCGCCCAGCGGTACCACCGATAGCAGCGGGGCAATGATGGTGGGCATGTCGGTATTCACATCGGCTACTAGCGCCGTTTTGGGTACGGTTGGGCGGGCGGCAAAGTAGGCCGAGCCAAGCAGGCCCAACTCCTCACCGGTTTGCAGCACCAGCAGGATGCTGCGCTTGGGCTTCTGCTTGAGGCGAGAATAGAGCCGGGCAATTTCTAGCACCGAGGCCACGCCCGAGGCGTTGTCGTGGGCGCCGTTATAAATGGAGTCGCCTTGCACGGGAGCCGCCACGCCTAGGTGGTCGAGGTGGGCAGAGTGCACTACGTATTCGTTGCGCAGGGTAGCATCGGAACCGGTAATTTTTCCGACCACGTTGTAGCTGTCGAAATCCTGGTAAGTTGACTGCCAGCTGGCCTCCAGCGTGCCGCGCAGGGCCACCGGCGCCGGCTGGCCCTGGCGCAGGCTGCTCAGCACCCGGGCCGTATCGGTGGCCGCATTCAGCAGCAACGCCTGCAAGCCCGCCGCCGACAGCGTACCGGTCATGTTTACGCCCGAGCCGCTGATAAAGCCCCGGGCCGCGGCCACCTTGCCATCGGCCCCCAGCACGCTGGTGGTCGACAACGGCCGGCTAGCGGCCGCCGAGGCCGGGGCCGGGCGCGGGGAGGCAAACAGCACCCCCACGGCGCCGTGCTGGGCCGCAGTTTGCACCAGCAGGGTTTGGTCCTGGCTGGCGGCGGCTACGGTGCTGGGGAAGCGGCGGGGGGCTCCGCGCACAATCACGACTACCTTACCCTTTACGTCCAGGCCCTGATAGTCATCGTAGCCTTGGTCGGGGGCCGAAATACCGTAGCCGGCAAAGGCTAACCCGGTAGCGGGTAGCTGGGCGCTGGCCTGCTCCGGATGCGGGTACAAGTGAATTTCAGCGGCGGGCAGGGGCAGGCTGCCCGCTACGGGTTGGTAGCGGATGGTGGGGGTAGGCTGGGCGGTGGCCCGGCGCAGGCGCACGCGCTGCGTGAACCCGCCATCCTCGCCGGCTGGCTGCACTCCGAAGCTTTTCAGCTGGCTGGTCACGTAGTCGACGGCCATTTGGTAACCGGGCGTGCCGGGCTTTCGGCCCCGGAGTTTGTCGTCGGCCAGGTACTGAATGTGGGCCTTCACGTCATCGGGCCGGACGCGGCTTAGGGCTTTGACTACGGGTTTCGGAACGGGCGGTGCTGGTGGCAAGGGTGCGGCGCTGGTCAGGAAGGCGCCCGCCGAGAAGAGGAGCAGGGAGAGTTTCATCGGGCCAACATACGCAATAGCCCCGCCAGTAGCTACCTGCCGAAGGGCCGGGCACTGGCGGGGCCACTCACGTAGCGCGCCGTTCGGGTTAGGCCAGTTGCTCTAACTCCTTGAGGTAGGCCTCAATACGAGCGGCGTGGGCATCTAGGCGCTCCAGGCCAGAGCGAGATTCTTCCAGCTGGCCGCCTTGGTACTGCTGCACCAGGCCGCGGCCCGTATCAATCATGCGCTGCAACTCCTGCTCCAGGCGCTGCACGGGCAGGGCGGCCCCGTAGCGGGGCTTCACCACCGAGTACAGCCACTCGCCCAGCGGATTCTGGCGCATAGAGAACAGGGTGGCGTCGGGCTCCCGCACTCCATAGAGGATTGAGCGCAGCCGCGACTTAAACAGCACCTGCTTGATGCGGGCCTGTTGAAAATCGAGGTGGGTTAAATCCATGAGGAGCGGGATAAAAAAGTAACTACAGAATTAGCGAGCATCAGGTCCGCTGTTTTCAAGGGCCTGACGGGCCTCTACTAAATCCGTCACGTCGTAGGCAAATACCGTGATGCCCGCCTTCTGGCCCTGCTCTTCAAATAGCTGGTAAGTGAAGTTCAGGTAGCTGCGCTGCAGCTGGCCCGAGCCGTCCCGGTCGAGGGCAATCTGTACCTCGTTGCCGATGAATGTCTTGCCCGTGGTGAACACCCCATCCAGCAGCCCAATAAAGCCTTGCTCAACTACCTCCGGTAGGGCCTCAGCCACGGTGCGGCCCACCAGCTCCCGGTGCGGGAACAGCCGCTGATAGGGCGGGTTTACGAACTCGAAGCGGTGCTCTGGCCCCCGCAAAATGCAGATGAGCGCCGGCGTTTGCATGAACAGGTTGTAGAACGTCTCGCGCTGCTGCTGCACCTGCTGAAACGCCTGGTACGACTGATCGGAGAGCAGGGCCTGCTGCTCGTTTTGCTCCAGCAGCTCCTGCACCATCAGCTTCTGGTCGTGAATATCGGTGCCGCAGCCTACCCACATGGTCACCTCGCCGGTAGCGTTGCGACGGGGTAAGGCCCGCACCAGCACCCAGCGGTAGTGCCCGTCGTGACGGCGCAGGCGGTACTCCATCTGCAGTTCGCTGTTGTTGTCGCGGGCTTGGTTCCAGAGCCGCTGCGTGGCCGCAACGTCGTCGGGGTGAATGTCTTCGAGCCAGCCCAAGCCCAGGCTTTCCTCCCGTGAGCGGCCCGTAAACTCCAGCCAGCGCGGGTTAAAGTAGTCCGTTTCGCCGGTGGGCAGGTTGGTCCACACCATCACGGGCAACGATTCCAGAATAAACCGGGTGCGCTCCTGCTGTTCGGCCAGCTCGCGCTGTACCTGCTGGCTGCGCAGTTCGGCACGGTAGCGCTCAGTTACGTCTTGGGTGCGCTGCAAAATGAATTCCAGGGTGCCCTGCTCGGTTAAAATGGGGTAGTGGGTGGCCTCCCAGTAGCGTTCCTCCAGGCCCCCGCCTTGCTCCAAAGGCCGCTCCAGGTCGTAGCGAATTAGGGGCATGGTGTGGGGCTGGTGGGTGCGCCGCACCTGCTCGTGCGACTCCCGAATGGTAGCGGCCGAGGCCTCGTCGGAGGCGGGGTAGGCTTCGAAGAACGGTTTGCCCACGGCTTCTTCCCGGCTTTTCATGGACACGCCCACGTGGCTGTTGGTGTTATCAACAATGGTAGCCGCGGCATCCGGCGCAATTAGCAGGAAGTTATCGGGCAGGGCGTGAAACAGTTTTTGATAGTCGACGGGAAAAGAAGAGGTAGGCATGGCAGATAGAGCAGGGAAAGGGAAGCGCAAGCCAGCTAAGCAAACCGAGCCGTAGCAACGAGGCCAGCTGATAGCCGGGCAAAAAACACTGGTTTAGCAAACCCGATCAGCAGAGGAATGTTCTGGCTGGAAAACGTATTTCGCTACCTCCAGCCGTAACGGCTGGGGCCGTCGAGGTGATGGGAACAAAGAAAAACGCCGGGAAAGTGCCGCCTAGCTTCGCACCATGTGAATGTGCGGAATGCCATCTTCGAGGTAGCCCTCACCTACCTGCTGAAACCCAAAGCTTTCGTAGAAGTCCTTGAGGTAGAGCTGAGCACCAATTTGAATGGGCTGCTCGCCGAACAGCGCCGCTACCGCCGCAATGGACTCGCGCAGCAGCTCCCGGCCCAGGCCGTAGCGCCGAAACTGGGGGCTTACCACCACCCGCCCAATGCTGGCCTCGGGGTAGCTAATACCGGCCCCAAACAAGCGGGAATACGCAGCCAGCTCGCCCGTTTCCGTGTGGCCCAGCAAGTGGGTAGCGGCTTGGTCCTGGCCGTCGAGGTCCTGGAAGGCGCAGGTCTGCTCGACCACGAACACCTCGGAGCGCAGCTGCAGCAGGGCGTACAGTTCCGCGAGGGTCAGGTCAGGGAAGGGTTTGGTGGTCCAGGTCAGGGTCATGCGGCGCGGATGAAAAGATGAAGCTGCAAAGATGCGGGGCAAGCGGGGATAAACCGTTGCTGGCGGCCACCTACCTGCTTATTTCAGCGCTTGGGCGGCCCGGGCCGTATATCCTCGTAAAAGAAGTTTGCCACCCGGGCGGGGGGTAGGGCCAGGCGACAGGTGCTGTCTGTTGCGCGTGGGCGCTTCTCCTGTAAGCCTGGGCCTGTGCTTACTTTTCTGTTCCGCACTACTCCCTGCTAGTCTATGAAAAACCTACTTGTGGCCGCGCTACTTCTGACCACGGCCGGGGCCTGCTCGCCCGTCCGGATTGAGTCCACGACCCAGACGCCGGGCGTCGATTTCTCAGCCTATAAAACCTACAACTTTCTCGACGTGACGGCCCGCAACGAAGCCGCTTTTGCCGGCGGGGGCGTCGGGATTGAGGAGTTGAAACAGGCGGTGGCGCGGGAGCTGGAAAGCCGCGGCTACCAGCGTGCCGACACCCCAGACCTGTGGGTAAACATTGGGATAGTGACCGAGGAGAAAGTGCAAACTCGGGAAACCAACATTCAGTTTGATGGTCCGCGCTACATTGGGCAGCGTCGCTACCGCTGGGAAAAGCAGCAAGTACCCGTCGGGACGTACCGGGAGGGCACGGCCACGGTTGATATCGTGGATGCGGCCCGTAACCTGCAGATCTGGCAGGGGGTAGCCGCCAGCACCCTCACCAAGGACCCCGCCCGGCTGGCCGCTCGCATTGACGAGGGCATTGCTACCATGTTCGAAAAATACCCCGTGCAGCCCCGCTAAACCAGCAGAAAACCCACGGCTGAGTCACTAAATGGCTAGGCCGCTCGTATGCCTATTCATCTAACCTGCCGCGGTAGTCGCCTGCAACCGACTGCTTGGCTTCCTTACTTTCCTACCTATGTCGAAAAAGTCCAACCTTACGGCCCTGATCGGGGCTTCGCTGGCCGCCCTGGCCGCCGGTGTTTACATTAGCTACACGCAGGGGAGCTGGCCGTTTGCTAGCCAGTCTACGGGCGAGTCGTCGGATGCAGATGCCTCGGCAGATTCCTCCTCCGCTGACAAGCAAGCCGCCCCAAAAGCAGCAGGTGCCGCCGCCGCCGTTGATGTGGCCCTGACCAACGAGGTAGCCAGCTACACCGAGCATAACCCCAACAATGCCGGCGACTTCACCGACGACGGGGCCACCGGCAACGCCGACTAGCCCCCCTGGCACCTACGCCAGCGTAGTGAGTCCTATTGTGCCCTACCGAGCAAAGCGAGGAATCTGAGTTAATCTCCTAATGAGTAACCCAGATTCCTCGCTTTGCTTAGCAGGATACGTGTTGGCTTTAACGGATATGTTATCGAGAACTGTTACCAGTGAAGTCGAAGGCTGTCATGCAGTGCGCAGCGAAGCATCTCGCGTGCTGACGACTGCAACGACGCCATGCGAGATGCTTTGCTGCGCTCTGCATGATGAGCTAACACAATTCAGAAACCCGGGCTGTTCACATGCACTAGGTGTACGAGTCTTACCCGAGCCGTAAACCGGACTTCATTCACTTCAGCTTATTAGGATATCACTCAGCCAGCCAGTTTGAGCCCTGTGCCCAGGAAGCGGCCGGCGGCTTACCGGCTGCCTACCTTGTCCAGCACGGCTACAACCTCCTTAGTTGATACTTTGCGGCCCGTTTCGGCGGCGCGGTAAATGGCCTCGAGTAGCTGCACGTCGCGCAGGCCCATTTCGCCGGGTACGCGGGTGGGTTTGTTCTGCAGAATACACGCGGCGAAATCATCCATCTGGCGGGCCTGCTGGGGCACGTTGGACAGGTTCATGGCGCCTTTGCTGGTTCGGCCCTGAATGCCGCCGTAGCCAAATGCTGGTTGCAGCTCCATGAAGCCCTGGGCCGTGTTGGCGCGCAGGCGGCTATTGAGGTTTTCGGCGTAGCTGGTGCGGCACTCGGCCACGGCTCCATCGGCGAATTGCATTTGCCAGTTTACGCCCGCTTCCACCTCCTTAAATAGCACGGGGTCGGTTTTTGGGGCAAACGAAGCCGTGACGGATACCGGCAGCTGGCCTTTGGTATATACCACGCCCTGCACGCAGTAAATGCCCATGTCCATGAGCGGCCCGCCGCCGGCCAATTCCTTGTCCACGCGCCAGGGCGTGTCGTTGTTAAACCGGAAGCCATTGTCGGCTACTAGGCTCTTGATGGGGCCCAGCACCTGCTGCTGGCCCAGGCGCATCATTTCCTGGTGGTGGGGCTCAAAGTGCAGACGGTAGCCGATGCTGAATTTCTTGCCTGCTTTCTGCATGGCCGCAATCATGCGCCGGCATTCATCGGCGGTAGGGGCCATGGGCTTTTCGCAGATAACGTGCTTGCCCGCCCGGGCGGCTCGCTCTACGTACTCGGCGTGCAGGCCCACCGGCAACACGATGTACACGATGTCAATGTCGGGGTTGTCGACAATCCGGTCGAAGGTCTGGTAGGAATAAATGTTCTTTTCCGGCAACTGGTATTGCTGCCGCCATTGAGTTGCTTTGGCCGGCGTTCCCGTCACGATGCCGGCCAGCTTACACAGCTTGGTTTGCTGCAGAGCCGGGGCCAGCTGGCCGGTGCTGTACTTGCCCAAGCCCACCAGGGCCACGCCCAGCGGCTTGGCACTTTGCCCAAATGGGGTAGTCGGCTCAGTGCTAGCTTCTTCCAACCACGACAAAGGTCCTCCCATAGCTGAGGCACCCACCAAAGAAGCTCCCGCCCCCAAGGCAAGAGTGCGCATAAATTCCCGGCGAGAAGCCGCGGAGGAGTTAGCCGGATCAAAGCTGGACATAACGTGAGTAGTTAGTGTATATACAGGTACCGTATTCAGGATGTGTGGGTTACGAAAAGAGCGTGGTTCGTCGCTGGGGTATGGCTAAGCGGTTCGTGCCGCTACCCATGACGATGCGCCACTAGGTAGCGCCCGGCCCCAGCTACCAGCCCTGGCCGGGGAGCTATAAGATGAAAGAGCTAGCCGCGCCTACTGCTGACGCAGGGCCGTGAGCAGGGCCGGGGCATTGCGCTCGGCCTCGGTTTTCTCCTGGGCGGTGAGGGTAGGTTTAAGCAGCAAGTCGAAGACAGGCTGCTGGGCGGCGGGTAGGCCCGCGCGCTTCACCCGCTGGTCTTTGGGTTTCAGCCGCTGCACCAGGGCGGTTACTTCCTGCAATGCCTTTTCCGGGCTGACTGTCCGCTTGCCGGCTAGCGGCGGGGTAGTGGCCAGCCCCCCGCCCGCGTATCGCAGCTCAATGATGCAGCCCTGGCAAGCCGTGCCTTTGGGCGCTTCCTCGGAGGGGCCGGAAGTAACGGTTGCACTGTCGGTGGCGAGGTAGAGCGTGGTGCCATCGGGGGAGAGGGCCAGGTCGCGGTAACGGACCGGGCCGCGGAAGTACATCAGCGTGTCGGACGCTACGCTCGTGCCCTGGTCGTGGAGCAGCAGCCGAATCAGCTTACCCTTTTTCAGCGCCGGAATCAGCAAGGAATTGTGCCAGCCCGGAATAGCCGTGCCAGTGTACACGGCCAGACTGCTGGGTGCTTCTGAATTCCAGGTTGGCTCATCGGGCGAGTGGGCGCGGGTGCGCTCCAGCACCGTGGTCAGGAACTGGTTGCTGAGCGGATAAAGCGAGGCAATAGGGTTGCGGTAAGAAGGCCCAATAAGAGCGGCATTGGCCTTTTCGCTGCTGATGGTGGGGTAGGTAGTGTGCCAGCGCCCGGGCAAACTGGCGTGGTGAGAGGCTGCGGCGGCCAGCCCGTTGTAGTTGCCATCGGCAAAGCCCAGTACCAGCGGATGCCCGTAATTCTTGCCCCGCTCAATTAGGTTAACTTCATCATCCGAAAATGCTCCGTGCTCCGAGGCGTACAGCCGCCCCGTGCCGCCCACCACGGCGTAGGCCAGCCCCTGAGCGTTGCGGTGGCCCAGGCTCCAGACGGCGCTTTGCCGGTTGGTATTGAAGGGGTTGTCATTCGGAATCCACTGGTCGGAGGGGGCGTGGTCGACGTCGGGCTCAATGTGGAAGCGCAACACTTTGCCCTCGTAGGAAGTGGGGCTCTGGGCATGGTTGGGCCGCCCACCGTTCTCAAACTGCCCCGCGCCCAAATCACCTACGGAATAAAACAGGTAGTCGCGGCCCGCTACGGGGGCTATAAGCAGGCGCCCGGCGTTGTGGTCGTTGCTGGCCGGAATGGTGTCGCAGAGGACGAGGGGCCGACTCAGGGTTTGCGCCCGAGCGTCGTACTCGTAGCGCACGAGCCGGGCCGTGAAGAAGTGGCCGCCGTAGTTGGGGGCGCTGCCGTTGCCCGGTTGGTCGGCCCCCGCATAGCGGTAAATGTAGCTCAGGTACACGTAGGGCTTGCTGGTGAGCAGCTGCGGGTGCAGGGCCAGGCCCATCAGGCCGCCCTGGGGCCAGGGCTTGCCCCCATCCAGGGAGTCCGGAATCTTGTCGTAGCGCGGGAATTCGCGGTTTTTGCTCAGGTCCAACACCACCTGGCGGGCACCCGTGGCGGGGTTGAGGCGGCTGACGCGGTAGCCGCGGGCTTCCGTCAGCCAGAGGAAATTGTCGGGCCCGTAAGTGACTTCCCACGGGTCGCTGAGCTTTTCCGCAAGCACGCGCCGGGTAAACTGCTCGCCCAGCGGGCCGGTAGTGGTTTGGGCCGCGGCCGAAGAAATGAAAAGTGCTCCTAAGCTCCACCACACCACAATTCGCACGCGCATCCACATAAGCTTCCGGATTAAAAGGCCTTGCCATCAGGCAGGTTTTCTTACTCCCCGGCTGCGGGTTATGTTATGCTTGACCTTGCGGAAACGTAGGGGTTTTGGCTAGTAGTGGGTTGCAATCTGGGCCGTGTCCATTCCCCGCACCGCATACGAAAGCTACTCGTCCTCCGGGAACTGACCCATGCCGCCGCTCTCGAAGTCGGCAATGGCCTGCACCAGCTCCCGGTTGGTGTTCATCACGAAGGGCCCGTAGGTAGCCAGTGGCTCCTCGATAGGCTCGCCGGCCAGCACTACCAGCACGGTATCCCCGGTGGCGGTGAGGTGTACGTCCGTAGAATCCCAGCCGAACACCACAAGCTGTTTCGTGACGGCCGGGCGGTTGCCGTGCATCGTAATAGCGCCTTTCACCACGTAAATGCCCATGTTGTAGTCGGCCGGCAGCGTAAGGGTAATGGCGGCGCCGGTGGGCAGGTGCACGTCGAGCAGGGTGATGGGGGAGAAGGTTGCGGCCGGTCCGGCTACCCCCTCATACGTGCCCGATACTACCCGAATGCGGCCGCGCCCATCAGCGGTAGCCACTTCCGGAATGGCTTCGGCGCGGATGTTTTGGTAGCGGGGTGGGGCCATTTTGTCGCGGGCGGGCACGTTCACCCAGAGCTGCAGCAGCTCCAGGGTGCCGCCGCGGCGGGCAAACTCCGGCTCGTGGCGCTCCTCGTGCAGCAGGCCCGCGCCGGCCGTCATCCACTGCACGTCGCCGGGGCCGAGGGTGCCGCTGTGGCCGGCCGTGTCGCGGTGGGCCAGGTGGCCCTCGTACACCACCGTCACGGTTTCAAAGCCGCGGTGGGGGTGGGGCGGGGTACCCAGGGGCGACTCGGTGGGAGCTACTGGCATGGGCCCGGTGTGGTCGATGAGCAGGAAGGGGCTGAGCTGCCGGATGCGGGGCCCTGGCATGGGGCTGGTCACGTCGAAGCCGTCGCCGACGAATTTCTTGTTGCCATCAATTACCTGAAAAATACGGCGGCCGGTCGTCGGGGTCATAAGCAAGAGCTAGGCTACGGGTAAGCAAGAAACGGGAGTAGCTGTTGCAACCGCCCTACCAGCGCCAGGGTTTTGTCCGAGGTGTTGGCAACGCCCTTTCGGCTGAGCTAGAGTGGGTTGATGGTAAATCAGAAGACCGTCATGCAGCGCGCAGCGAAGCATCTCGCGTGCTGACGACTGCAATGACTGCAACGACGCCATGCGAGATGCTTCGCTGCGCGCTGCATGACGGTCTTTTTTGACTCAAAATTTTCTACTGTACACACAGCTTAGAGTGCGTAGAAGGTGCTGCAATTACCTGTCAAACAGATGTTTATACTTTGCCTCTGCCTGACGGTATTTTCGCTATGCATCCGTTGCCAAACGGCTACTGCTTGCACCCTAATGCTACCTGCCAACCGGCCTGCAACTACAGCAACCTTTGCATGAATGGGTCGTGGAAATCGGGGGCGAAGTGGAGCACGTTGGGCAGGTGGGCAAACTCGGCGGGCTCGTGGGTGGTGGTGAGGATGACGGTTGACATGCCGGCATGTTGGGCCGCCTCGGCGCCTTTGGGCACGTCCTCGAACACGAGGCAGTCGGTGGGAGCTACGCCGAGCAGCTGGGCGGCTTTGAGGAAGGTTTCGGGGTGGGGTTTGCTCAGCGTCACGTCGTCGGCGCTGACGATGGCCGAGAAGTAGCGGCGAATGTTGAGGCCATCGAGCACGAAATCAATGTTGAAGGGAATAGCGGCCGAGCCGATGGCCAGCCGTACGCCGCGGGCGTGGGCCTGCTGCAGGAATTCCAGCAGACCCGGCAGCAGCGCCAGATGGGGCCGAAACTCCTGCTGGTAGCGCTGCTCCTTGCGCACGGCCAGCTCGTCCATTTCCGCCGCCGTAAACCGCTCGGGCCCAAACAAGCGCACCAGCACCTCCTGGTTTTTGCCGTACATCTGCGGCTTCACCTGCTCCCAACTGAAATTGCCGCCCAGCTCCGTGTTCAGGATGTGCTGCCAGGCGCTGGTGTGGTAGTCCATGTCGTGAATCATGGTGCCGTTGAGGTCGAAGAGAAAAGCTTTCATTAGAAGTAGGTCAGGGGACAGAAGCTGTGGGGGCAAGGGCCGGAAGTTGCAAATTTGGTCTGTTTACGGCGGTTAGGTCGCGGAAGCCGCGTATGCAGCAGAAATAGTCGGTGTCAGCAGGGCCGGCAACAACACTTCATCCGGCTTATCCGACGCTTCGGTAACAGCGAGTTTCAGGCGCGGCGGCAGCAGGCCACTTTTGGCCTACTACCTCGCTGCTACCCCCATGAAACGTTTGCTACTCCTGGCCTTCCTGCTGCTGGCCTCGGCCCTGCGCCTGCTGGCCCAACCCACTACCACCCTGAGCGGCACCGTGCATGACACCGCCGGCCAGCCGCTGCCGGGCGCTAACGTGTTCCTGAAAACGACCTTCGACGGTGCCACTACTGACTCCTTAGGCCGCTTCCGGTTTGAAACTCCGGCCGCCGGCTCCTACGTGCTGCAAGCCAGCTTGCTGGGCTTCGTGACGGTGGAGCGGCCGATTACGCTTAGCGGCCAAGCGGTACGGCTTGATCTTGTCCTGAAAAGCACGCCCCACGCCCTGGGTTCGGTCATTATTACGGCCGGGGCGTTTGAGGCCAGCGACGAGCACCGTAGTGCCGCCCTCAACACCCGCGACATTCAAACCACGGCCGGGGCTTTGGCCGATGTGGCGGCCGCGTTCAATACCTTGCCCGGCACCACCCGGGTAGGCGAAGACGGCATGCTGTTCGTGCGGGGCGGGGCCGCTTCGGAAACTAAGGTGTATCTGGATGGGCTGCTGGTGCAAAACCCCTACAACGCCACGGTGGCCGCCGTGCCCGCGCGCGGCCGGTTTTCGCCCAGCTTGTTTAAAGGCACCGTGTTCAGCACCGGCGGCTACTCGGCGCAGTACGGGCAGGCCTTGTCCGGAGTGCTGCTGCTAAACTCCACCGACCTGGCCCCGGAAACCCAGACGGGCCTGTCCGTCAGCTCCCTGTTCGTGGGTGCCTCGCAGGTGAAGCGCTGGGAGCGGACGTCAATAAACGCCTCCGTTGAGTACACCAACTTGACGCCCTACCAGCGCCTGTTGCCCCAAAACGTGACGTGGTTTCAGTCGCCGCGGGGGCTGACTACCTCCCTGGGGCTGCGGCACCAAACCGGGCCGGCGGGCATGTTGAAAGTGTACGGCCGCTGGAGCCAGCAGCAATTCCACATCGGGCAGCCCAGCCCCGAGCCGGCTGGCCACCAAACGGTAGGGCTGCGCAATGGCAACGGCTACCTCAACACCACCTTCCGCAGTCCTCTGCGCCGGGGCTGGAGCCTGCAAACCGGCCTGGGTTTCAGCCACGACAACCAGCACCTAGCTCCCGATACCGTGCGCATTGCTACCCAAGAGCAGGCCGTGGTAGGCCGGCTAGTGCTCATTAACGACTCGGCCGCGACGCGCTGGAACGTGAAAGTGGGCGCTGAAGTGCTAGCCCAGAAAGTCAGCCAGGTAGTGCAGCCCAACGCCGCCGTGGCAACTATTTACACGCTTTCTTTCCTGGAGAAAAGAGCGGCGGGCTTCGTGGAATCCGACTTTCAGCTCTCAGACCGGCTGGCCGGTCGCCTGGGTGGGCGGACAGAGTATTCGGTTCTACTGGGCCGCTGGAACGCCGCCCCGCGCCTGGCCCTGGCCTACCAAACCACCGAGAATAGCTCCCTGTCTGGGGCCTACGGGCGCTTTTACCAGAGCCCGGATAACGCCCTGCTGCTGGTGCAGCCCCGCCTGCGCTTCGAGCAGGCCACGCACTCAGTGCTCACCTACCAGTACACCCGCGACCGACAGTTGCTGCAAGCCGAGGCCTACTACAAAACCTACCGCCACCTCACCCGCTACGATGGCCAGAACCCCCGCAACCCCCAGGCCTACCACAATGGCGGCTCCGGCTACGCCCGCGGCCTGGACGTGCTGTGGCGCGACCGGAAAACCATCAACAACCTGGAGTACTACCTCAGCTACGGCTTTCTGGATACCAAGCGCCAGTACCGCCACGACCCCGTGGCGGCGGTGCCCACCTTTGCGGCCCGCCACAGCCTGTCGGTGGTTGGCAAGTACTGGGCCCAGCCCTTGCGCACGTTGTTCGGGGCCACGTACAGCTACGGCAGCCCCCGCCGCTACCACGACCTGAACGACCCCGAGCACGGCTACAACCAGGGCCAGCTGCCTAGCTACCAGGACGTAAGCCTGAATGCCAGCTACATCACCCGCCTGTTCGGGCAATATACCATCCTGCACCTGGCCGCCACCAACGTGCTGGGCCGCCCGAATGTGTTTGGCTACCGTTACGCCACCCAGCCCGCCGCCGACGGCACATTCAACCGGGTGGCCCTTACGCCCACGGCCCCGCGCATGCTGTTCGTGGCCCTGTTCATTTCCATCAACAAGCACAACACCTTGGATTTGAACGAGCGGCCGGAGTAGGGCCTCCCCCCCGGCCCCCTCTCCGCGGAACAGGGGGCCGGGGGGGAGGCAACCCATGAGGGCCGACGCTTCATCCGGCTTATCCGACACTTCGGTAACGGCGAATTTCTTTCTTGTTCGCCTCGGCTCACCTTTGAATCATCAACCACCACAAACCTTTCCTCCCCATGAAAAAGTCCTTGCTCACCCTCGCCCTGGTAGCCGCTTCTTTTGCCGCCGTAGCCCAGAAGTCCGCCCCTGCCACGCCCGCCGCTACCGCCGCTACCGCCGCCCCCGACTCCTACACCGCCCTGCTGGCTGCTACCATTCAGGAACTCATGAGCACCGGCGACCCGGCCAAACTCAAGCAAGCCGATGCCAAGTTGGAGCGCGCCGCCACCGTGGCCCCCCAGGATTGGCTGCCCCGTTATTACCAGGCCTATGCCCGCACCATTACCGCCTTCGTCAGCAAGGAAGATGACGACCAGCGCGACCAATACCTAAATCAGGCAGAAGCGGCCTTGGGCCAGGCCCGCAAGCTGGGCGGCGAGGCCTCGGAGCTGCTAGTGCTGCAGGCCTACATCTACCAGGCCCGGCTGAGTATTTCGCCCATGCTGCGCTCCATGCAGTACTCCAAGCTAGTGACGGAAACCCTCGCGGCGGCCAAAAAAGTCAACCCCGCCAACCCGCGCGTGTATCTGGTGCAGGCCAACAACTTGTACTACACGCCTTCCATGTTCGGGGGAGGGGCCGAGGTAGCCAAGCCCATCTTCCAGGAAGCTCACGCACGGTTCGCTACCTTCAAGCCCAGCTCGGTGCTGGCTCCCAACTGGGGCGAGCGGCAGGTAAAAGGCCGGCTGAAAAGCTACGAAACGGCCTCCGCCAACTAAAGTGGCACTTCTCCGCTACACCGCAACAGCAGCGCCATCGGGCCGGCGCATTTGTGTCGGCCCATCAGTCAAGGTGAATTGGCCACATGGGTAGGCTGCTGGTAGTGGGGTGTGGTATCTTTTCGCTTGCTTTATTCGCTCATCAGGAGTTGTTGTTATGCTTGAATCCGCCTTTCCATCGAATCGCCCGGCCCTAGCTACTGAGGAGGCGCTGCAGGCGCGAAGAAACTCCCTGGTCGACCTGGGGCGGCACTACCCCCACCGCAAATGGGCGTTCATGCTGGGGCTGATGCTGACGTTATCGGTGGGGCTGAGCTTCGTTTTTTGCCGGGGCTGTGCCGTGTGGAGCGAGGAATTTCTGGTCACCTTCGGCTATAACTTTTGCTATACCACGGGCCTGTGGCTGGCCAATGGGTTTCCCAGCGAGTGGCTCAACCGTCGCGTCGACTGGACGATTCAGCCCATCAAGCGCTTCCTGATTACGCTGGCCATGTCGTTGGTCTTGTCCCTGATTGTGATTTTCATCGTCACTACGGGCTTCAACGTGCTCCATCACCACCAGTCCTGGCGCTCCATTACGTGGCGCCCCTTCGTAATGCCCTTGCTGATTACGGTGGTCGTGTCGTTGTTTATGCACAGCCGCTCGTTTCTGCTGAGCTGGCGCGATGCCACCACCCAGGCCGAGCGCCTGCAGAAGGAAAACGCCCAGGCCCAGGCCGACAGCCTGCGCCGCCAGCTTGATCCGCACTTCCTGTTCAACTCCCTGAACGCGCTGACTTCCCTGGTCGAGGAAAACGACCCGGCCCGGGCCACGCGCTTTATCCGCCAGCTCAGCCAGGTGTACCGCTACGTGCTCGATAGCCAGGACCAGGAAGTGGTGCCGCTCTCCGACGAGATGCGCTTCGTGGAGGCCTACCTGTTTCTGCAGCGCACCCGCCTGGGCGAGGGCGTGCAGGTGGAAATGACCGTGCCCGCCGCGGCGCTGGAAACCCTGCTGGTGCCCCCACTGGCCGTGCAGCTGCTGCTCGAAAACGCCCTCAAGCACAACGCCACCTCCCAGCGCGACCCGCTGCAGATTCGCATTGCCCTGGATGCGCAGGCCCGCACGCTCACCGTCAGCAATACCCGCCGCCCCCGCCGCCTCCCGGACGGCGAATCGACGGGGCTGGGCCTGAAAAACCTGCGCGCCCGCTACGCCTTTCTCACCAGCCAACCCGTGCAAGTGCAGGAGTCGGCCACGGAGTTTGGGGTAGTACTGCCCGTGCTGGAGCTGCGGTAAGTTGCGGTGTTGAAAGCTGTAAAACCATCCACTTTCGGCATTCGGCCCGCACACTATCTGTCCACACCAAACGCCATCCTCACTCGCCTGCTCGTCACCAAACGTCACCCTCACCCACCGCTCGTCATCCTGAGCCCCGCGAAGGATCTTATCACGCCAGAATGACGAGCGGCAGAACGAGTAAGGTTGAAACGGCTTGCTCAGACGGGATTAGGTCCTTCACTGCGTTCAGGATGACGAGCGGTGGTCAATTTCTTCGCCTTTCCTCTTCCTACTCTTTCTGCCCTTCCTATCCTTCCAGCTAGCCTCTGTCTCTATGCCCTTAACTGCTACTCAACCCCTTCGCGCCCTCATCATTGAAGACGAACCCCTGGCTGCCCGCCGCCTCACGGAGCTGCTGCGCAAGCAGCCGCGGCCAGTTGAGGTAGTGGGTACGGCCGAATCGGTGGCCGAGGCGGAGGCCCTGCTGCACGCTGTGCGTCCCGCGCCCGATGTGCTGTTCCTGGATATTCACCTGGCCGATGGATTGAGTTTCGAGCTGTTTGAGCGCCTGGAAATCCAGAGCCCGGTCATCTTCACCACCGCCTACGACAAGTACGCCCTGCGCGCCTTCAAAGTGAACAGCGTCGACTACCTGCTCAAGCCTATTGACCCCGAGGAACTTACGGCAGCTCTGCAGAAGCTGGAGCGCCAACGCCAGGCCGCTACCCCCACCTTCGACGCCAACCTGCTGGCCCAGGTACTACGCCAGGCCCAGCCGGCCCGGGAGTATAAGTCCAGGTTTGTAGTGCGGGTAGGTGAGCACCTTAAGGCCATTCCGGTGGAGCAGATTGCCTACTTCGCCAGCCTGGAAAAAGTAACCCTGCTCCACACCCGCGAGGGCCGCAAGTTTGTGGTCGACTACACCCTGGAGCAACTCGAAGGCATGCTCGACCCCACCGAGTTCTTCCGCCTCAACCGCGCCTACCTGGCCCACGCCGAGGCCATCCACGACATCATCCACTACACCAACTCCCGCCTGCAAACCATCCTTAAGCCCACCGCCCCCGACAACGACACCGTCCTGGTCAGCCGCGAAAAAGTAGCCGCCTTCAAGGCCTGGCTGGATCGGTGAGGTGGTGAAATGGTGATTCGGTGAGTTGGTGAGTGAGTGAGTGAGTGAGTGAGTTGCCGTGCTGTCATGGCGAGGAGGCACGACGAAGCCATCCTTCTTCTCCATGTGACAAGCTTAGAAAAGTGACAAGCCCTTAACGTATGGTAGCGTCAAGGGCTTGGTCACATTATAAGGGGTAGCACGTTGATCAGGAAGGATGGCGTCGTCCTGCGTCCTCGCCATGACAACACTTCACTCCATCACCAACTCACCAACTCACCATTTCACTATCTCACCGCTTACCCTTCCAGCCAGCTTTTCACGGCTGCGGCCTTCTCCCGGCTTATTAGTACTTCCTCACTGGGGGCGGGGTGCAGGTCTAGTAGCAGTTTGCCGTTGAAGTGCGGGTGCAGACGCTGCACGGCGGGCAACTGGGCAATGAACTGGCGGTTGAGGCGGAAAAACTGGCGCGGGTCGAGTAGACTTTCGAGCTGCTCCAGGGTGTAGTCGACCACGAAGCGGCGGTTGTCGGTGGTGGCGAGGGTAGTGGTTTCGTGGCGGCTCTGGAACCAGGCTACTTGCGCCACGGGCAGGGGCAGGAGCTGCTCGCCGCTGCGCACCAGGAAGCGGGTTTTGTACTGGCGGTCGGGGCGGGGTAGGGTGTCGAGCAGGCGCTCCAGGCGGTGAGCAGAATCAGTGGCCGCCCCAGACGCTGGGGCGGCCGGCGCGGCGCGCCACTCCCGCAACTTCGTGAAGGCCGCCTGCAACTCGGCCAGTTTCACGGGTTTCAGCAGGTAGTCCACACTGTTGGCCTTGAAGGCCCGGATGGCGTAGGCATCGTAGGCGGTGGTAAAAATAACCGGGCTACGTACCAGCAGCTGGTCGAAGATTTCCAGGCTCAGGCCGTCGGCCAGCTGGATATCGGAGAGGATAAGGTCCGGGGCCGGGTTGCTGCTGAGCCACTGCACGGCGTCAGTCACGCTGTCGAGCACGGCCGCTACCTGGGCATCAGGGGCGGCTTGCTGAAGCAGGCGTTGGAGCCGCTCGGCGGCAGGGTACTCATCTTCGAGCAGCAGAACAATCATACCAGCGAAATGGTGAGATGGTGAGTTCGTGGGTAATTACTGGCAGAGGCGGCTGATGCTCTGGGCAAACAGGCGGGCTGCTTCGGACGGGAACGGCTGCTTCAGCGACTGGTAAAGTGTCGCTTCAAACGTCATGTTGAAGTACTCGGCGGTGCGGCGAAATGGCACCTCGAACCCTTCGGGCAGCTCCTGGTCGGAGCCCACGGCGAGCAGGAATACGTGCTTGCCACGCAGCCCCCGGCCCAGCTGCTTGTGCGGAGGCTCGGTCAGCTCAGTCAGGCGGTCAAAGAAGTCCTTCATGCTGCCGCTCATGCTGTACCAATACACCGGTGTGGCAAACACAACGACGGGATGGTGCAGCAGCAGGTCCGCCAGCGCAAGAAACGTGTCCTGGGCGGGGTACTCCTGCGGGTAGTTATACGGCGCCACCGGCCACTGCTGCAAATCAATTAGTTGGTGAGGAACATTAGTCAGCACCTGGGAAACCAGGCGGCGGGTGTCGCCATCGGAGCGGGCACTTCCCAGGATAACCAGGGGCTTGTTCATAGGCGTTATGATGCGTGAGCAAGCTCTCGGGAGGTGGTAATCCTCGCTCGGAGCTTGGTGATGAAAGCGGGGGTAGTACGTCTGGTTAGAAGGCCGTTTCAGCAGCCAGATGCAGGCCAAAGTACCACGTCCAGGCCATAAAGAACAGCTGCAGGGGCACCCGAAACCAGAGGTAGCGCGGGCCGGAGCCATCCAGGGTGCCCGTTTGGTAGTTGAGGTTTCGGCGAGCCGCCAGGATGTTCACCGGCAAAATCAGCAGGAAAAAAATCAGTAGGCAACCAGCCGTTATACCTCGCAGCGAGGGAAAGAGCAGGCCCACGGCCGCCGCCAGCTCCAGTACACCGGTGGCGTACACCCACGCCTTTTTCGCGGGCAGAAAGGCCGGCAGCATCTGCATCATGCCCTGGGTGAAGGCAAAGTGAGCGGCCCCAGTGAAAAGGAGCATAGCCGCCATAGCCCCGTTGCCGGCCAGCCGATAATCAGCTTCGCCCCGGAAGAAATACGTGCCGGCTACGAGCAAGCCAAACACGATCAGTAAGACAAACAGTGGTTTCATGAAGAGGAGAAGGAAAGGATAATCTACGCTGCCGGCAGCAGCGGCAGCCGCACCCGAAACCAGCCCTCCGCGGCGCTGATTTCCACCGGCTGCGGGGCCCGCAGCAGCTCGTAGCGGTGGCGCACGTTGCGCAGGCCGGTGCCAGTACCCGCCGCTAGTCCGGCGGTGCGGGGGCGCAGAGTATTTTCGACCACGAAGTAACCGGTAGCCACCTCGGCCCTGAGGCGCAGCTCCAAGGGGTGCTCCCGCGAGGCCACGTTGTGCTTCAGGGCGTTTTCGACCAGCAACTGAATGCTGAGCGGGGCTACGTGCAGCGGCAAGGCAGCGGCCGGAATCTGCTGCACTACCCGCAGGTTGTCGCGGAAGCGGGCCTTGTGCAGGGCCAGGTAGGTTTCCACGAAGGCCAGCTCCTCGCTCAGGGGCACGGTAGTCCGCTCGCGGGCCAGCAGCACGTAGCGGTACACGTCGGAGAGCTGCTCCACGAACTGCTGAGCCGGCTCGTTGTCGGGCTCAATGAGGGCCGAGAGGGTGTTGAGGGAATTGAACAGGAAGTGCGGATCGAGCTGACTTTGCAGGGCCTCGAGCTGGCTCTGCACCCCGGCGCTCTGCAGTTGCTCGGCCCGGCGCACGTTCTCGGCCCACTGCCGAAAGAAATTCCAACTTTCGTAAATAAGCTGAATGACGATGGTGGGCACCATGTTCAGCCCAAACTCAAACCAAAACGTGGACCAGGTGAGGTGCCCACCTTGCAGCAGGCCGGCAATACTGCCGAGGACCAGCGTTACGGCGGCCGTAATCAGGGTGTTGATGCTGGCCAGCAGCCACAGGCGCCGGGTCGTTTGCTCTACCCGCGGAAACCGGCGAAACAACCCGATCCAGAGGGCCCGCCCCGTCAGCCAAAACGAGCACGTAAAGCCAATCGAAATAACCCAGTTGAGCAAGAATATGGGCCCCGAGCGGATGTGCAATACGCCGCGGGGCAGCAGGACCAGCAGCGCCAGCACCGGAATGCCGATCAGCAGAAACCATCGGTCGTTGATGCGGATAGGGTTGGGACGCTCGGCGGTAGGTAGGGGCATGAGGTATTACTTGCGGGGCAGCTGCTGCACGAAGCTAACCACCGCTTGCCGAAACCGCGTGGGCTGCTCCAGAAACGAATAGTGCTTGCCCGGCAGCACCACTACTTGCTGCCGCGGAAACCGGAACGACTGAGGCGTGGCGCCGGTAGTTTGGTCATCTTGCCCCGCAATAACCAGCGTAGGCATGGTCAGTTGAGCGGTGGCAGGCACGTAGTCCTGGCCGTAGTCGGGTAGGCGGCCGCTGAACACCTGGGTAGCAAAGTCCTGGTTGGCAGGTACGGCCCGGCTCACGCGGCTGGCCCGGGCCGCCAAAGAATCGGCGGAGTACTGGAGCTGCCAGGCCAGTTTCTTCTGCTGTAAGGCGCCCATCACCATGCCAAAGCGCTGCATCAGGGGCAGGTTGGGGTTGGGTTGCTGAGCGGGAGGTAGCAAGGAGGTGCCGTACTGCAGCATGCTTTCCAAGGAGGCCGGCGGGTTTAGCACACTATTCACCAGTACCAGCGCCTGCACCCGCTTGGGGTATCGGGTGGCGTAGGCCGTGGCAATGGTGCCCCCGAACGAGTGCGCCATGACTACCCACTTCTCCAGGCCCAAGTGCTGGCGCAACTCTTCCAAGTCCTGCACCATGCGGGCCAGGGAGTAGTCCTGGCGCCGGGAGCTGGCCGAGCGTCCACTGCCGCGCTGGTCGAAGTAGATCATGCGCAGTGGGTCTTCGAGCCGGTTGCCGCCCAGCTTTTCAAACGAATAGCTGCCCGCCCCAGGGCCACCGTGCACAAACACGCACGGCGTGCCCCGCCCCGCCACCTGCACAACCAGTCGCACCGAATCGGAGGTGAGCAGGGTAGTAGTGCCGGCGGTGAGGGAGGCTGATTTCGTTTGCGCCCACAACTGGCCTAGGCTAGTGAGCAGCAGCAAGCCGGCGAGTAACGCGGCAAAGGGACGGAAGCGGGGGCGGGTCATGGGGAATGGGAAAGGAGGCGTGGACAAGCGGTATAACTAGGTCAAACATCCGAAAAGCGCGTCTTTACTGCCAGCACAATCCGGGCGAAGCGCTGCCGCAACGGGGCGAAACGGAAGAAAAGGCCAGGTCAAAAGGAATGCTACTACACCTATGCCACTACCATAAGAAAGCCCAGGTGCCAAGCATTGCTGCCTGACCCCTGGGCTTCTTGCACCCCACCCCTGGGTTGCTCTTAAATAATAGTGCTCATGCCGAGCTTGATGTTGTTGCGGTGCACCTCGCAATCAGCAATGTCGAGCACGCTGTAGGCAATGAAATTACCCACCTGCTCGGTGCTGTAGAGCGTGGTAGGGTTCAGTTCCGGCGTTACTACCCCTTGGTCGAGGGCGTGCTGCACGGCGTCGCGCACGCAGTCGGCTTCTTCTGGTAAGTCGAAGTGGTCGAGCAGCAGGGCGGCCGAGAGGATGGTGGCAATGGGGTTGGCAATGCCCTTGCCCTTGGCCTGGGGGTAGGAGCCGTGGATGGGCTCGAACAGGGCCGCTCCATCTCCCACCGAAGCCGACGGCAGCAAACCCAGGGAGCCGGCAATCACCGAGGCCTCATCGGAAATGATGTCGCCGAACATGTTCTCGGTCAGGATGACGTCGAACTGGCGCGGGTTGAGGATGATTTGCATGGCGGCGTTGTCCACGAACAGGTAGTCGAGGGCTACGCTGGGATACTTGGGGGCAATGCTCTGCACGGTTTCGCGCCAGAGGCGGGAGGTTTCCAGCACGTTGGCCTTATCTACCAGCGTGAGCTGATGGCGGCGCGTTTCGGCGGCTTGGAAGGCCCGGTGCGCAATGCGCAGAATTTCCTCCCGAGAGTAGGTGCAGTGGTCGTAGGCGCTGGTGCGGTCCTCGGAGCGGCCTTTCTCCCCGAAGTAAATGCCGCCGGTCAGCTCCCGGAAAATCAGAATGTCGGTGCCCTGAATCCGCTCGGCTTTCAACGGGGAATGCTCCAGCAGCTGGTCGTAGGCCGTGATGGGGCGGATGTTGGCGTACAGCCCTAGCGACTTGCGCAACCTCAGTAGCCCTTGCTCGGGGCGCACCTTAGCCGTGGGGTCATTATCGTACTTGGGGTCCCCGATGGCGCCGAGCAACACGGCATCGGCTTGGCGGCAGGCCTCTAGGGTAGCCGCGGGCAGGGGCGAGCCGGTGGCATCAATGGCGCAAGCGCCCATCAGCTGGTAGTCGAAAGTAAACTCGTGCCCGAAACGACTGGACACGGCCCGCAGTACGCGTACGGCCTCGTTGCACACTTCCGGCCCAATCCCGTCGCCGGGCAATACCACAATTCGTTTGCTTAAAATATCCATGCTCGCTGTTGTTCGTAGGCCGTAATGGCGGCCTCCTGGCTAATGAGAAAATCGATGTCGTCGTACCCGTTGAGCAGGCACTCTTTTTTGTAAGGGTCCAGCTCGAAGTGAATGGCCGCGGCCCAACCCGGCACCGTAAGCGTCTGGGCCCGCAAATCCACTGTCAGCATGGCCCGCGCGTCCTGTGCTACTACCTCGAATAACTTCTGCAACACTTCATCGGAAACCTGCAGCGGCAGCAGGCCGGTGTTCAGGGCGTTGCCCCGGAAAATATCGGCGAAGTAGCTGCTGATAACCACCCGGAAACCGGCATCATACAGGGCCCAGGCGGCGTGCTCCCGGCTGGAGCCGCACCCGAAGTTCTTGCCCGCCAGCAGTATCTGGTGGCCCCGGTAGCGGGCGTCATTCAGCACGAAATCCGCCTTGGGCTGCCCATCAGCCGTGTAGCGCCAGTCGGCAAAGAGGTTCTGACCAAATCCTTCGCGAGTTGTCGCCTTCAGAAAGCGCGCCGGAATAATCTGGTCCGTGTCTATATTTTCTATCGGCAGTGGCACCACGCCGGAGCGCAATGTTTGGAATTTTTCCATGGGGTGAGTGGGGGTAGGAATTCGTGTTGTGGACCCCACCCCAACCCCTCCCCGGTGGGGAGGGACTTAGGTTAGCATTACAACGACTTTTATACAGGACGTTGCCTAAGTAATCTAAGCCCCTCCCCATCGGGGAGGGGTTGGGGTGGGGTTACCTAGTTCACATACTGCGTGATGTCCACCAAGCGGCCTTCCACGGCGGTAATGGCGGCTACCAGGGGGCTGGCCAGCAAGGTGCGGGCGCCGGGTCCCTGGCGACCTTCGAAGTTGCGGTTGGAGGTGGACACGCAGTAGGCGCCGGCCGGAATCTTGTCGTCGTTCATGGCCAGGCAGGCGCTGCAGCCGGGCTCGCGCAGCTCGAAGCCCGCGTCGGCCAGGACCTTGTCGAGGCCCTCGGCAATGGCTTGCTGCTCTACCTGCTTAGAGCCGGGCACGATGATGGCCTCCACGTGAGCGGCCTTCTGCTTGCCCCGCACGTAGGCCGCTACCGTGCGCAAATCCTCAATGCGCGAGTTGGTGCAGCTGCCAATGAACACGTAGTTGATTTCTTTGCCCAGCAGCGACTCGCCCGGCTGGAAGCCCATGTAGCGCAACGACTTATCGAAACTGGTGGCCTCGCTACCCCCGTTGAGCACCGGAATGTTGGCCGAGAGTGGAATGCCCATGCCAGGGTTGGTGCCGTAGGTTATCATGGGCTGAGTGGCTGCGGCGTCGAACTGCAACTCGGCGTCGAACACGGCATCTTCGTCGGAAAACAGCGTCTGCCAGTACTCCACGGCCCGGTTCCAGTTCTCGCCCCGAGGCGCGAAGCGGCGGCCTTGCAGGTAGCGGAATGTGGTAGCGTCGGGGGCGATGAGGCCGCCGCGGGCCCCCATCTCAATGCTCATGTTGCAGACCGTCATGCGGCCTTCCATGCTCAGGCCCCGAATGGCGCTGCCGGCGTACTCCACGAAGTAGCCCGTCGCCCCGCCGGTGCCGAGTTGGGATATCACATACAGAATCAAGTCCTTGGCCGTTACACCGGGCTGCAGGTCGCCGTCCAGGGTGATGCGCATGCGCTTGGGCTTGTCGAGCAGCAGGCACTGCGAGGCCATTACCTGCGTCACCTGACTGGTGCCAATGCCAAAGGCAATAGTGCCAAACGCGCCGTGGGTAGAAGTATGGCTGTCGCCGCACACCATGGTTAGGCCCGGTTGCGTGATGCCCAGCTCCGGCCCGATTACGTGCACAATGCCCTGGTACTGGTGGCCCAGACCGTACAGTTCTACCCCAAACTTGGCGCAGTTCTCCGTGAGCTTATCTACCTGGGAGCGGGAAAGCGGGTCCTGAATCGGTTGGTTTTGGTGGCGCGTGGGTACGTTGTGGTCGGCGGTGGCTACAATCTGCTCCGGGCGGCGCAGGGTCAGGCCGCGGGTCGTCAGTTCCTCAAACGCCTGCGGGCTCGTGACTTCGTGAATCAAGTGGCGGTCGATGTAAAACACGGTGAGGCCACCGGCTACTTCGCGCACCACATGCGCATCCCAGATTTTATCGAATAAGGTTTTGGATGACATGGGAGAGGGGTGGGGCTTCTTAACAGAACGATATAGAGACGCGACACTTTGCGTCTCTATCATTGCTGATGTTGTTTAGGTTGTCCTTCCGACGCAGGAAGAATCTGGGTGAAATCGTTAGGAGTTTACCCCAGATTCCTCCTGCGTCGGAAGGACAGCTGAGGCTAGTCGTTCTACTACCATTCGTTCTGACGCCGAGACGCGGAGTGTCGCGTCTCTACAACCGTTTTGGCGTTAGCAAGCGAGGTCCTGCGCTCTGCTCAGGATGACAGAGACGTGTTTACCCAACGGCAACCAGTTGCTCCTGCTCTACCATCACGTGCAAGTCCTCGTCTACCACTTCCTTTTGGCGGTCGGCGAGGACGAGGAAGGAGGCGTAGGCCTTGTTGAGGGCGGTGCGGTCGAAGTCGTAGCCGATTTTCTGGAGGCGGTAGGCTAGGGCGGCGCGGCCGGAGCGGGCCGTCAGCACAATGGCCGAATCGGGCATACCTACTTCGCGCGGGTCGATGATTTCGTAGGTTTCGCGGTGCTTGATGACGCCGTCCTGGTGGATGCCGCTGGAGTGCGAAAACGCGTTGGCGCCCACAATGGCCTTGTTCGGCTGCACCGGCATGGACATGAGGTGGGACACCATAGCCGAGGTTTCGGCGAGTAGCTTGGTGTTGATGCCCGTCTCGAAATTGAGGTAGGGATGCTGGCGCAGGACCATCACAGCTTCTTCCAGGGCCGTGTTGCCGGCCCGCTCGCCTACCCCGTTAATGGTGCACTCTACCTGCCGGGCGCCGCCCAGCACGCCCGCAATGGAGTTAGCCGTGGCCATGCCCAAATCATTATGACAATGGGTAGACAAGCGCACGTGCTCAATGCCGCGCACGTTGTCGGCCAGGTACTTGATTTTGGCGCCGTACTCACTCGGCAGGCAGTAGCCGGTGGTATCGGGAATGTTGAGCACGGTAGCGCCGGCCCGGATGGCAGCCTCGCAGACGCGGGCTAGAAATTCGTTGTCGGTGCGACCGGCGTCCTCGGCGTAAAACTCCACGTCCTCCACAAAGGACTTGGCCAGTTTCACGGCCGCTACGGCTCGTTCCAGCACTTTCTCGGGGGTAGTGCAAAGCTTGAACCGAATGTGCGACTCCGACGTGCCGATGCCCGTGTGAATGCGCGGGTACTTGGCTGATTTCAAGGCCTCGGCGGCCGTGACGATGTCGTTTTCCACGGCCCGTGAGAGGCCACACACGGTAGCGTAGCGCGTTTGGGCCGCAATGGCCGCCACCGCTGCAAAGTCGCCGGGACTCGACACCGGAAAACCGGCCTCAATCACATCCACGCCGAGTAGCTCGAGCTGGCGGGCAATCAGCAGTTTCTCGTCCCGGTTCAGCTTGCAGCCCGGCACCTGTTCCCCGTCGCGCAGGGTCGTGTCGAAGATGTGGATTTTTTGCGTGGCCATGTCGTGCGGGTTCAGTCAGCGAAAAATGCTGCCCGCAAGTACATGGCCTCGGCGTGTCAGGAAAAACGAATTGCCGGTAGGCTTACTATTTCTAATGGGTGTATTTTGAAGTGTAACTAATTGATAATCATAATGAAATGTCTTATCGAAATACGATGACCAAATGCCTGAAAGCATATTCGCTTAGCCGTAGAGGGAACTTGCTTGGCTAACGACTAACGTAAAATCTCTTATCTACACTGCTTCAGCCTGTCGTTTGGAGGCGGCAAGAATTGCAGCAGGTTTACGGGTTAGAAGGTGGAAAAGTGCTGGAGCCTCTCATCTTTACGACCTCATGCTAAGCACTACCTCGCGTAGGCAGTCAGGGCTTTCACATCATATAACGGCTTCATTCAGAGGTTAGTAGCTCGTTCGCACGGTCTGGTTAGTAGCACAACGTCAGCTGCCGAGCTGCTGCGTTGCGCTCGGCATGGCAGTCTTGGTACTAACTACTTACAACTTCCAGTAACCGAACCTTCTTACCTCTACCAGTTGCTATTTGTGTAATTAAGTAAGTTACAATCAAGAATTTGACTGTAGAACAACCACAATGCCTAACGAAAGTACCGACCCGGTTTTTCAGCTTATCAAAACCCTGACCCGCACCGAAAAGCGGCACTTCCGCCTGTTTGCCAACCGCCAGGGCTCCACTGATGGGCTAAAGTTTCTGCAGCTGTTCGACGCCCTGGAAGGGCAGCTGCGCTACGATGAGGAGCGGATACTGACCCAGGTGCCGGCCATCAAAAAAGTACAAATAGCCAACCTCAAAGCCAACCTGTACCGGCAGTTGCTGGCCAGTTTGCGCATGTACCACGCCGGCCACCACCTCGATATTCAGCTCCACGAGCAGCTCGATTATGCCCGCGTGCTCTACAACCGCGGCTTGTACCAGCAGAGCCTGCGCATGCTGGAAAAGGTGAAGGCCACCGCCCAGCAGGCCGAAATGAAGCACATAGTGCTGCTGGTGCTAGATTTTGAGAAGCTGATTGAAGGCCAGTACATTACCCGCAGCCTGCGCGGCCGGGCCCGGGAGCTGTCGGATGAGGCCACGGACACGGTGCGGCACGTGGCGCGCGAGCATGAGCTGTCGAACCTGGCTTTGCGCATGTATGGGCGCTACCTCAAAATCGGGCACACCCGCAACCAGCAGGACCACGACAACATCACGGCTTATTTCCGGGCGGGGCTACCCATGCTGGACCCCCGGCAGGCCGGTTTCTTTGAGCAGCTGTACTACTATCAGGCCCACGTCTGGTACTACACCATCACCCAGAATTTCCGCCTGTGTTTTCGCTACGCCCAGAAGTGGGTAGACCTGTTCGAAGAGAACCCACTGATGCGCGAACAGCAGGCCATGCTCTACATCAAAGGCCTACACAATCTGCTGATTACGGCGCACAACCTGCTGTACTATAGCAAGTTCGAGCAGGTGCTAGCCCAGTTGGAAGCCTACGCCGCCGACCCCGATCGGCGCACCAGCCCCAACATTGACATGCTGCTGTTTCTGTACATCTACACCAACCGGCTCAATGGGTATTTCATGCGCGGACAGTTCACGGAAGGCCTTACCATAATTCCGGAACTGCTGGAAAAGCTGGACTATTTCCGCCTGCAGCTCGACTCGCACCGACGCTTGGTATTCTACTACAAAATTGCCAGCCTCTACTTCGGCAGCGGGCAGCCCGACAAAGCCATTGAGTACCTTAACAAGGTCATTTATTTCAAGGAAGCCAGCCTGCGCGAAGACATTCAGTGCTTTGCCCGCATCCTCAACCTGATTGCCCACTACGAGGCCGGCCGCGACGAGGCCCTGGACTACCAGATTCGCTCGGTGTACCGCTTCCTGGGTAAAATGAACGACCAGCAGCAGATGCAGGAGGCCATCTTCCAGTTCCTGCGTACCCTCGGCGACGTAGCCCCTTTCCAGCTGAAAGACGCTTTTGTGAAGCTCAAAAACCACCTCATCCGCATTGCCGAAAACCCCTACGAGCGCCGGCCCTTTCTCTACCTCGACATCATTTCTTGGCTGGAAAGCAAGATTGAAAACGTACCCGTGCAGGAAGTTATCCGGCGGAAATTCAAACAGTTGAAATAGAACAATATCAGGGGAGAAGGCTACCTGCTTTCCTGCTACCAAAGTTGCCGGAGTTGGCGTAGATTGGCCGCGAGCTACCTCTACCCTTGCGCCTTGCCTTCTATGGTTAACTTCTCCGCTGCCCGCCTGGCTTATCGTTGGATAGTATTCGCTGCTGGGCTGCTGGCCCCCGGCGCGGTGCGGGCACAGGAGCCCGCGGGACCTGCCGATGTGGTGCAGTGGGTGAATCCGCTGATGGGTACTGACTCCAAGCCCGAGCTGTCCAACGGCAACACCTACCCGGCCATTGCCCTGCCCTGGGGCATGAACTTCTGGATGCCGCAAACCGGCAAAATGGGCAGCGGCTGGGCTTACCAGTACAGCGCCGACAAAATCAGGGGGTTCAAGCAGACCCACCAGCCCTCACCCTGGATGAACGACTACGGGCAGTTTGCCCTCATGCCCATCACCGGGAAGCGGCGTTTCGAGGAGGATGCCCGGGCCAGCTGGTTTACCCACAAGGCCGAAACCGCCACGCCCTACTACTACCGCGTGTACCTGGCCGACCACGACGTAACCACGGAAATTGCCCCCACGGAACGCGCGGCCCGCTTCCGCTTCACCTTCCCACGCACCGACAGCGCCTATGTGGTACTGGACGCCCTGGACAAAGGCTCGTACGTGAAGCTGCTACCCCAGCAGAACAAGATTATCGGGTACACTACCCGCAACAGCAAGGGCGTCCCGGCGAACTTCAAGAATTACTTTGTGCTGGAGTTCGACCATCCCTTCACCAGCACAGCCATCTATCAGGATAAGCAGTTGAATGTGAACAGCCTGGAAGCGCAGGCCAACCACACGGGCGCCGTAGTAGGCTTCCGGACGCGCAAGGGCGAGCAGGTGAACGTGCGCGTGGCCTCGTCCTTTATCAGCCCCGAGCAGGCAGAAATCAACCTGCGCGAAATTGGAGCCGATGATTTCGAGGCCGTGAAGCAAAAAGCCCGGCAGGCCTGGAATCAGCAGCTCGGCCGCATACAGGTGGAGGGCGGCACCGATGACCAGTTGCGCACGTTTTACTCGTGCCTGTACCGCTCCCTGCTGTTCCCGCGCAAGTTTTACGAGCTAGATGCCGCCGGCAAGCCCGTGCATTACAGTCCCTACAACGGGCAGGTGCTACCCGGCTACCTCTACACCGATACGGGCTTCTGGGACACGTTCCGGGCCCTGTTTCCCTTTCTGAACCTGATGTACCCGAGCGTGAATGCCCAGGTGCAGGAAGGGCTGGTGAATGCCTACCTGGAAGGTGGCTGGCTGCCAGAGTGGGGCAGCCCCGGCTACCGCAACGTAATGATTGGCAATAACTCAGCCTCGGTGGTAGCGGATGCCTACCTGAAAGGCGGGCGCGGCTACGACATCAACAAGCTGTATGAGGCCCTGGTGCACGGGGCCAACAACGCCGGCCCGCTGACGGCGGTGGGCCGGGCTGGCGTGGACTATTATAATAAGCTAGGCTACGTGCCCTACGATGTGAAAATCAACGAAAACGCGGCCCGCACCTTGGAATACGCCTACGACGACTTCACGATATACCAGCTGGCCAAAGCCCTGGGCCGCCCCCAAAAGGAAATCAACCTCTACGCCCAGCGCAGCCAGAACTACCGCAACTTATTCGATAAAGAAACCGGCTTAATGCGTGGCAAAAACCAGAACGGCAAGTTTCAGACGCCCTTCAACCCCTTTAAATGGGGCGATGCTTTCACGGAGGGCAACAGCTGGCACTACACCTGGTCGGTGTTTCATGACGTGCAGGGCCTGATGGATCTGATGGGCGGCCGCAAGCCCTTCGTGGCAACCCTGGACACGGTATTTACTTTGGCGCCGGTGTTTGATGAGTCATACTATGGGGAGGTGATTCACGAGATTCGGGAAATGCAGATTGCCAACATGGGCAACTACGCCCACGGCAACCAGCCCATTCAGCACATGGTCTACCTCTACAACTACGCCGGACAGCCCTGGAAAGCGCAGTACTGGGCGCGCGAGGTGCTCAACCGCCTTTACCAGCCCACCCCCGACGGCTACTGCGGCGACGAGGACAACGGCCAGACCTCCGCCTGGTACGTGTTTTCGGCCCTGGGTTTCTACCCCGTCTGCCCCGGCACCGACCAATACGTGCTGGGCGCGCCGCTCTTTAAAAAGGTAACGCTGCAGCTGGAAAACGGTAAGCAGGTAGTGCTCAGCGCGCCTAACAACAGCGCCGATAACCGCTACATCCGCGGCCTGCAGGTTAATGGCCAGGACCATAATTACAACTGGCTCAGCCACCAGGCCCTGATGCAAGGCGCTACCCTCAATTTCGACATGGCCCCCACGCCCGCCACCACCCGGGGCACTACCCCGGAAGCCGCGCCGTATTCCTTTAGCAAGCCCCAAAAGGGGCGAAAGTAGGAAGTGAGGCAAGTGTAGCTCAGGCCCCATTGGGTAGGCCAGCCGAACTTAGGTTCCGTAGGCAATAACCAAAAAGCACGTCATGCTGAGCCCTGCGAAGCATCTCCACTGCTTTACTAGAACGTCGTGTTGAGCTTGTCGAGACATCTCGCGTGCTGACGTTGCCAAACTTGCGTCACACTTCGACAAGCGGACGCTAGATCAGGCATGACGTTCATTTATTGTACTCCCAGCGCCTACAAGCGAGCATTTAGCTACCGTTGAGAAGAGTGTGCCGTTACGTTGGGGGCACTTTAGAAATGTATTTTAAGCAGCGGAGTGCCGTGCAGCGCCTGCACGAACAGCCAGCCCACGGCCCCGGCGTACAGCGCGGCGCCCAGCCAGGTTAGGACCACGGCCTGCCGGGGGCGCCACTTGCTGCCAGCCCAGCCCAGCAGCGGCACCACTTGCAGGGAGTGCAGGCCCAGGAAGTGAGCAATGCGCAGGTCGCCGGCGCGGGTGCTCCAGCCGAGGCCAGGTAGGCCGGGGCCACCATCGGGGGCGCCTACCGTGTGCTGGTTTAAGTGAATCATCATGCCGCCTAGCAGGCTCCCGAGCAGGAACAGCAGCAATCCCAGCCGCACGCCCCACACGTAGCCCGCCGGACCATGCGGGCGGTGCCGCCACACCAAGTACACGGCCCACATAGTGAGGATGGTGTTCAGCATGATGAAGACCCCCATCAGGTTAAAAACCAGCATATCGAAGCCACTATCAATGTTGTAGTGGGAGGTAGTGCCGCGGGCCGCCTGCGTTACAATGCATACCATTTCAACCACCATGCTCAGGCCTACCCCCCAGCTAATGCGTCGCACTGACTTTTGCGCCGCAGCCGGCAAATCGGCCAGCAGCCAAGCCAGAGTCCAGAGGTAGAGCAGCCCCGATAGGGCAAACTTGGCCGGCTTTATCCACACCAAGTGGCCAGTAACCACGCGCTGGTCGAGGGGAAGCAGTGCCAGTGCCAGCACCAGCAGAGCCACGTGCCCCCAGCCCGCCCAGGACAGCACCGGATTAACGCGGTGCAATACGCGCAGCCAATCGGCCACGAAGGCCACCGGTGAGGAGAAGCCGTTGGCGGGCTGAGAAGTTGAGGTTGAAGCTGTTTTCAGAGGTAGGGTGGCAGACATAGGTACAGGAGTTAGCGGGTAGCACCAGAAACCGAATCCGAAACGTGGCGGCCGTAGAAGCGCCGCACCAAGGAGTAAAGCAGCAGCCCCACCGGGCCAAACAGGAAAGTAAGGAGCAGGCACGGCACCAGCAGCCAGTGTGGCACGCCGCGCCGCCGGGCATCCAGGCTTTCCCAGATGCCCAGGCTCAAATCGAAGCAGAGGTAGTGAAGCCAGCCGGCCAGCAGTGCCCACGGGTCTTGGAACAAAGCTGCTACCTCGGTTAGAGAGCTGAAGCCGCCCTGGCCCGCCTGCGGACTCAGGTAGTGACTACCAATCAGCAGAGCATAGGCGCCGGCCAGCAGTAGGGGTAGGGCGCCGCTCAGCACAACGGCTTGCGTGAGGCGCCAGCGCGGGGCCAGCACCAGCAGGGCCCAGCCCAGCAGGGCAAGTGGGTTGGCCACGGAAAACAGGAAAGCGGGCGTAAGATGCATGGCAAGAATGAGCTGATGACGCCGTAAACTTGCACGAAAAGCGTGGCCCCACCGCCGCTAAACCGGTCGAAGCAGCTGCCACGGCGGGTGAACCGTAGGCGGTAGCCGGGTGAGCTGAAGCACCGGCATACAACTAAGCCTACCAGAAGGCGTATTTTTGCGTTGTGGAAGCTGTTTGTTTATCCCGTTTACTACCTCTGGCTGGTGTGCTGCTAACGGCCGCGCCGGCCGCTGCGGTTGCCAGTGCGCCCCCCGCCGACGATAGTTCTTTTGTGCGTCAGGCCCACCGCCGCATCGTTTTTCAGTTAGATCAGCGCTTCTCCATCCTGAATGGGAAGATAGTGGGTATCAATGGCGTAAAAGGCGGCGTTGAATGGCGCGGCCGCTGGCGAGCGGGCGTGGGTGTGTACCGCCTCTCGGGTGGGGTACCTACCCGCATTGCCCAACCGGAAGGCACCCCGCCCGGCACCCGCGACGAGGTCCGGTTTCGCTACCTGGCCGGCTACGGCGAATACGTGTTTATCGGCAACCCCCGCTGGGAACTGAGCACGCCGTTGCAGCTCGGGGCCGGCAGCTACTATACCAAATACTACTTCCCCGACGGCGGTGTACGACGCACCAAGAGCCAGGTGCTGTTCCTGCTAGAACCGTCCGTGGGGGCCCACTACCGCATATTCCGCTGGATTGGCGTGGGTGCCGGTGTGGGCTACCGCCAGGTGTGGGCGGCCGGCAAACAACCCGAGGATGAGATGAGCGGCATCATTTTCTTCGGGCGCGTCAAGCTGTTTCTCGGCGACTTAATTAAGGTAGCGCGGGGCCATGAGCGGCTGTTCTCCCAGCACGGGCTAAAGCCTGAAAAATAAGGGCAGTAAACAGAAGTATGTAGTATAAAGAGGATAGTAAAAGCAGCCCGTCATCCGGAGGCGAAAACCTCTGAGTGACGGGCTGCTTTTGCTGCGTGCTGTTTATGGTTTTACCGTGCGCCGGCTACGCCTTTGGCCGATAAGGGCCGGCGCAGCACGTAGCGGCGCACGTATTCGCTGGGCTCCCCTTTGGTGTAGTTGATGGGCTGCTCCAGAATCTGCACAATTTCCCAGCCCCGGCTACCCATGTAATTAAGAGCGCTGATGGTGGTGGCAAATACCTGAATCTTGCCGGCCTCACGCACTACCTGCTCCGAGCCGCCCAGCTTTTCGTAGCCGTAGCCGAAATCCACGTAAATGTCGCCGCTCTTTTCCTTTTCAGGCTTACCAATGTTGACAAAGCCCGTGCGCATCAGCTCACAGAACTCGTAGCGCTCGGCCTCGGCCTGCACCGCTCGGGCGGGTTGCGCCGACTGGGCCTGCACTTGCCCGGCAGTAGCCAGCAGCACGGCTGCCACCAGGGTAGGGAAGAAATTTTTCATGGGGTGATTGGTTGGTAGAGAGGGTTCAGAGTATGTCTTTCGGTTATAAAGCTGACGAAGGAAAGGCGAAGTAGTAGCGCGGCGATTGTTTGCAAAGTACTACCGTGAATGTCCTGCCGACGCAGGAGGAATTGGAGTTAATCATCAAAGGCTAAATTCAGATTCCTCCTGCGTCGGCAGGACAGTTTTGGTTAATTATCAGCTTAAAGAAGCTAGTTGTAATTAGGCAGCAGGCGGTACTGGCGGCCGTATTCTAGCATCTGTTCGGCGAAGTTGGTTGGGTACTCCAGCTTCACGTCCACGATTTTGTCGCCTTGCTTGATGGGCACCAGCCGGGGCTGAATAAACCCGACGTAGGGCGCAATATGCAGCTTTTGGTAACGGGCCAATACTTCCTTGTGCAGGACCGGATCAACCTTTACCCCGTAGGTTTCAATCAGGGCCTTGCCGGCGGCGTAGTCGCCCTCGCTGGTGATGCGCTGCAGCTCCCGCAGCAGCTGCCCGAACAGGCCACGCAGCTTCTCGTAGTCATTGATGCGGAAGTAGGTGTTGCCCTCGCGGGTCACTTTCTCAATGACGTTTTCCTTGCGGCCTTTCTCGAAAACCCACCGGGCGACCATCTGGCGGTTGCGCAAGTGGGCTTCTTCCACCGTCTCGCCGAGTTGCAGGCGCACTAGCTGGGTCAGCAGGCCGTTGCGAATGTAGCTGTCGTACTCCGCCTTGGCTACGTCGGGGGAGGGCACCACGCCCAGCTGCATCAGCTTGGGGTCGGGCAGGTAGTAGAGAGCTACCAGGTCGGCGCGGGCTTCTTCTAGGGCCGAGGCGTAGCTTTTCAGGGTTTCTTTGGGCGTGCCCACGCCCTTATTGATCTGCCCCGAGGCGTGCCCGATTACCTCGTGCATGTCGGTGTGCAACTTGGCGGCCAGCTCCGCGTAGGTGCGGGCCCGCTGCTTTTCGGCTTCGTCCAAGGCAAACTCATCTAGCATGCCGCCTGCTTCGGCCGCGTTGCTGGCCTCCACAATGTTGCCCAGCTGCACCGATTTTGAGCCGTGCTCCTTCCGAATCCAGGTAGCGTTGGGCAGGTTAATCCCGATGGGCGTTTTGGGGGCCGTGGCGCCGGCTTCCACCACCACCGTAATCACCTTGGCCGTGATGCCTACCACGTTTTGCTTGCGGTGCTGGGCCAGAATGGGCGAATGATCCTCGAACCACTGGGCCTCGTTGCCAATGGCTTGAATGCGCTTGGTGGCCTCCAAATCCTTGAACGATACCACCGACTCGTAGGCGGCGCGGTAGCCCAGCGGGTCGCCGTACACCTCAATAAAGCCGTTCACAACGTCCGTCCTCGACTTGGTGTCGTGCACCCAGGCCACGTTGTACTCGTCCCACTTCTTTAGGTCGCCGATTTGGTAGAACTCCACCAGCTTGCGCAGGGCCAGCTCCTGCTCGGGCGTTTCGGCCACGGCGGCGGCCTTGTTGAGCCAGTACACCACCTTGGTCAGGGCCCCGCCGTACATGCCCTCCGTAAACCAGACCCGCTCCACAATACGGCTCTGCTTGTCCTTCACCAGCTTGGAGTTGAGGCCGTAGGATATGGGCTGCGAGTCTTTCTTGTTGATTTTCTTGCGGTAAAAAGCCTCTACTTCCGTCTGGGTCATGCCCTCGTAGTAGTTGGTAGCGGAGGTTTTCACCAGGTCTTTGCCCGCCTCCTGGTTTACCCGCTTAGGGGCCAGGTTGGGGTCGAAGAGGATGGGTTTCAGGGTAGCCAGGAACTTGGTCACCGACTCGCCCGGCTCCAGGGGCAGCTTTTTGGCATCGGTAGCAAATATCAGCTCCCGGAAATACTCGGGCGTGCACTCCGGCACAAACTTGCGCGTGCTGTAGTGGTGGTGAATGCCGTTGCTGAACCATACGCGCTTGGCGTAGGTAGCAAACTTTTCAGCCTGGGCTATTTGCTGCTGGTTGGTGCTGGCGGTACGGCGCTCCTCGTTGGCGGGCCACAAGGCCTCCACGGTGCGGCGCACCCGCAGGTTATGCCGGTAGTTCTGGTCGTAGGTAATGTCGCGCCCACTCAGGGCCGCCTCGTAGAGGTAGTAGAGCAGCTCCTTTTGGCGGGGCTCCAACTCCTCAAAACCGGGTACCTGGTAGCGCAGAATCCGCAGGTCGGCAAACTGCTCCATCACAAGCTGGAAGGCAGGGGTAGCCGGAACTGGCGGGGCCACCGGAGCGGATTCCTCCTGCGCAGCCGCCGCGGCCAGTTGCCCTACGACCTCCGTGGTAGCGCCCGTTACGGCCGTGGTCGGAGTAGTGGTGCGGGAGGTGCTGGCGCAGCCGCTACCTAGCTGAGTCAGGAGCAGAAAAGTAGCCGCCGAAAAACGCGTATGATTCATTGAGTATGTGCAGGGTAGGAATTTGTACAAATCAACGGATAATTTCACATAGCGAAGGTGAAATAGTGAGATGGTGAAATGGTGAGTGAGCGAATAAGTGAGTTTTCCGTGCTGTCATGGTGAGGGCACCAAAGCCATCCGTTCTCTCTTCGTGACCGGCCTAGTAAACAGACAAGCCCTTACTTCCAGCACGGAGGTAAGGGCTTGTCACGTTTGGAAGGGTAGCACGTTGGGCAGGACGGATGGCCACGCTTCGCTCGCCATGACACTTCACTCACTATTTCACCATCTCACTATTTCACCATTTGCAAAGTGTTGCGACGGTCTAGTTTGCCGGAGGGCGTGGCTTGGAACTGGGGCACGAAGACGAATTCTCGGGGCTGTTCGTATTTGTCGAGGCGCTCAGAGAGCAAGGCATGTAGCTGCTGCTGCTGGGCCGCGGCTAACGGCTCGCCCTCTAGAAAGGCCGTTACCTGCTCGCCCAGGCGCTCGTCGGGGCGGCCCGCTATAAAGGCGCGGCACCGCAAGCCCAGCTCCATAAGGGCTACCTCCAGCACCTGTTCCACCTTTTCGGCCTGCACTTTCACGCCACCGCTGTTAATCACGAAATCGGCCCGGCCCAGCCACTCGAAGGTGCGCGCGTCCAGCAGGTTTACCCGGTCGTTGGTGGTGATGAGCTGGTCCTGGGTTACATCGGCCCGGATGGTGAGGCAGCCGCGCTCATCCTGGCCCACGTGTATGCCGGAAAGTACGTGGTAGTAAGGCGTTGCATCAGGGCCGTTGAGGCGGCGCAGGGCAATGTGGGAGGCCGTTTCCGTCATGCCATACGTGAGATATACGGGCACCTGTACCTGCTGAATTTCCTGCTCCAGGCTTTTCTCCACGGCCGCGCCACCTACCAAAATGCCCTTGAGGCGGTTAAGGCGCGGGGCGTGACCGGCGGCCAGCACCGCCCGCAGCTGCAGGGGCACGAAGGAAGTAAAGTCGAATTCGGCGTCGGCTGGCACCAGGGCCAGCGGGTCGGCTTGAGGCTCCACAATAGTCAAGTGCATGCGTCGCTCGAAGCCCCGCACCAGCATCATCAGTCCGCCCACAAATTCGCAGTTCAGGCACACCAGCATCCGGTCGCCGGGGCCCAGGTCGAAGTAGTCGCCGGTGCGGCGGGCAGAGGCTGCCAGCTGCTGGCGCGTCATGGTCACGCGCTGGGGTAGGCCCGTAGAGCCCGAGGTTTGCAGCCCAAACTCCTGGGCCCCATTCAGCCACTGCCGGCAGAAATCCAGCACGCGGGCTTCGTAGCCGTTCAGATCGGTAGGGGAGTTGGCGGGATATTGCTGAATGTCGGCGTAGTGAAATTCGCGCCCATTGAGCAGCAGGGAATCGGGAAGGAGGGCAGAATCAGGGGCCATGCACGAGAAAGTAGGAGAACCAGAAAGAGCCGTATACGCATCTGCTCAGCTAAGCAGCCAGCGTTGGTAGGCTGGGGCGGAGGGGGCGGTAAGAAAGGCCAACACTAGCAGCAGAAACCCATAGGCCGGCAGTTCCAGGGCCCCGCGGCTCAGCGCGTAGGCAAGCAAGAAGGGCAACCCCAGCAAGCCCAGCAAGCTGTTGCGTAGAAAAATCCGGGCCTGGTAGATTCGCATGTTTTCCTCGGCCCGTCGGCGCAGGTTGGGGCGTAGCCGCCGGGCCAGCAGGTACAGCAGCAGCCCAACCACCGGCACCAGAGCTCCCAGCAGCAGCAAGGCCGGCCCGGAAGCTGAGGGTGGTGCCTGCCGAGTGCTCAGCCCTACCTGCTTGCCCATGGCTAGCACCACGCCCACCATTAGCAGGGCTTGCCCGCCGTAGTGCAGCCAGTGCAGGCGCCAGATGCGCCGGATGGCGTGGTGAAATTCCGCATCGGTCATGGGGCGTAACAAGCAAGTAAGACGGATGGCGGGAAAGAAGGCAGGAAGCAATGCCAAAGCTCAGGCACTACCACTTCGGCATACGGAACTACCGCGCACAGGGTAAGAAACCCACGGTGGAGCTTGACTTCTAGTACGTTAAACCTGTATCTTAAACAACGTCACTACCCGCTACCCGCCATGCTACTTGTCGCCCCTGGTCCCTTTGCCCTGGCCCGAACCTTTGTGTTCCGGCGCTACCTCACGTTGCGTAGCCACGTAGTTCGCCCCGTTGCCGCCCCGCCGGTTGTAGATGCGGCTCGCAAGGCCCGTAAGCTGCTGAAGAAGCGCGCAAAGGAGGAACGCCTGCGCAACTTCTTCGGCTGGTGCGAGGGCTGCGGCGCTTACGGCTCAATATTTTAGCGGCTGCCTAGCTGCTCCGCAAGTGCTTATGCAACTGGAATAGTTCAGTTGAGCAAGGGAGCCTGAATCAGGTAGCGTGTTTCTGGCTTTCGTCAACCAGCCTGCCGGGTGGCGCCGCCGACTGTGCGTGACGTTTTTCTTCGGCTATGCGAACAGCTTGAGGAGTAAAGTTTTGCGAGGCTGTGAGGCCTTATGTTGCGGCAATCATGGTGGTTACGGCCGACGACATCATGGTCATGTAGTAGTTGGCGCAGTGCAGGACGGTAAGCAACAGCAGGGCTTTGGAGTCGGAAGCCTCAAACTCCTCCGTGGTGGTAAACGTGTAGTTGTAGTTGAACTTGCTCCACTCAAAATCGGGCTTTACTACCAGTAGCTCCTGCTCGTTGCGGCCGCGTAGCACGTACTCGCTTTTGAGCATGCTCTTGGTTTTGAAGACGAAGGCGTGGCTGCTGTCATTGAGCTTGGACTTGAGGATGATGTTGCCATCCCAATTCATTTTAAAATTCAGCAGCACCTTGTCGTGGTCTTTCAACTCAATGGTAGTACCCCAAAATCCTTTGGGCTCTAGCTGAAACGCGGAGCCATCGGCCAGGGTAGCAACAGCCTTAAAGGAAAACCATTCGCTGTAGTGCAGGGCTCCTAAAGCGGTGCCATCAGCGGCCAGTAACTCAAAATCTCTCGTGCCGTTGGCTAGTATCCGGTACGCTGCCATAGTTCTTGGAAATACCTGTTAGTAGACCGCTCGCAGCATTTGCGGAGGTGAAAATGATGGCGCATTTGCGCCCCGCCAATATAGTGGGTAGCACGTAACGGAAACCTGCTTCAACGAAGATTCTCACGCGGAGCCCGCACAAAAAAGCCCACCCGAAAAATCGGGCGGGCACTGCGTTAAATGCTGAGTAGTGTAGGAAGCTGGGACCACCCGGCTTGTTGCCGAAGTGTGGTTTTACGTGCTCTGAAGGCCTGCTACTTGCCTTGGGCTGGCTGGTCTGGCAGCAGCTTGAAGTAGGTGGCTTTAAAGCGGTTGTCTACTACCTCGCCCTGCACCTCTGCCTTCCGGATGGCCTGACAGAAACCGTCCTTGGCGTGGGCGTCCCCGTGCGAGTCGATGGTGGTGCCGTCCACGAAATAGGCTTTGCCATCTAGGCGCACGGCCAAATCACAGCTTTTGCCCGGCAGGCCCAGTCGGCACTGCCCGCAGGAGGCCTCCACCACCCGCACTTCCTTGGCCTTATCGGGGGGAGCAGCACTCGTAGCCGGCGGGGTCGACTGGGCCTGCGCGGTGCAGATGGCGGTAAAGCTCAGTAACAGCAGAAGCAGGGCAGATTTCATACGGCTTCAAGTAAGACAGGAGAGATACGGCAATATAGCCAGCCGAGGGCAAAAGCAAGTAAAGCAACACGGCCCGCATCCGCCGAGGATGCAGGCCGCAATAGAACCTTTCGGAAAGGTTACGGGAACTTGGGATACTTCGAGAAGTCGGGCTTGCGCTTTTCCAGGAAGGCATTTTTGCCTTCTTTGGCTTCTTCGGAGAGGTAGTACAGCAGCGTGGCGTTGCCGGCCAGCTCCTGAATTCCGGCCTGCCCGTCAAGCTCGGCGTTGAAGCTGGATTTGAGCATACGCAGGGCCAGGGGGCTCTTCTCCAGAATTTTGTTGCACCAAGCCACCGTTGTTTCTTCCAGCTGCTCCAGGGGTACTACCTTGTTTACTAGGCCCATGTCGAGGGCTTCCTGGGCATTGTACTGGTCGCAGAGAAACCAGATTTCGCGGGCCTTCTTCTGGCCTACCACGCGGGCGAGGTAGGAGGCTCCGAAGCCGCCATCAAACGACCCTACGTTGGGGCCGGTTTGACCAAAACGGGCGTTTTCGGCGGCAATGCTCAGGTCGCACACCACGTGCAGGACGTGGCCGCCCCCAATGGCCCAGCCCGCCACCATGGCTACCACGGGCTTCGGGATAGAGCGAATCTGCTTCTGCAAATCCAGCACGTTCAGGCGCGGCACGGTATCCTCGCCAACGTAGCCGCCTTCGCCCCGCACGCTCTGGTCGCCGCCCGAGCAGAACGCTTTGCCGCCTTCACCGGTGAGGATGATGACCCCAATGTCGGTGCGGTTGCGGCAGATGTCCATGGCCTCAATCATTTCCTGCACCGTGAGGGGCGTGAAGGCGTTGTGGACCTGGGGGCGGTTGATGCTAATCTTGGCAATGCCGCCAGACTGCGTGAAGAGGATTTCGCGGAACTCCTTAATCGGAGTCCAGGTAAGTTGTTCGGCCATAGAAAGTGGAATAGAAAAAGCGTCAAACATTCCTGCCATTCCTTGAGCTTCACCCGGTGGAGGCAACATGCTTAGGATGACAAGTAGTGGGAAAGCATTACGTAAACGAAGATCTCACCGCCGCGCGGTACTGTTCGAAGAACTCGGCGTTGGTAGGGCTGTCAGTGGTGATTTCAAGCAGACTCGCGCCGGATTCGGGTGCAAAGAAAACCGGTAAAGCCGATTCTAGTTCGGCGAAGGTGCGGGCCGTGTGGTAGCGCAGGTGGAAATCACGCGCCGTATTCTCGGCCGTGAGCGGCTGGCGCGTCTCAAAAAACTCCTCCAGCTCCGGCTGCTGACGAGGCCCATCAATCAGCCGGAAAATGCCGCCGGCGTGGTTATTCAGCAGTATCACGCGCAGATTGGGGGTAGGGTAGTTGTGCCAGAAAGCGTTGCGGTCGTAGAAGAACGCTACGTCGCCGGTAAGCAGCACCACCGGCCGGCCGGGTTGGGCCAGAGCGGCTCCAATGGCCGTGCTGGTGCAGCCGTCAATGCCGCTGGTGCCCCGGTTAGCGAAGACCTCGACGGTGCGGCCGGCCGGTACCCCCAAAATGTTGGCGTAGCGCACAGCCATGCTATTGGCCAGGTGCAGGGCCGTGCGGTCGGGTAGCAACTGCAGGGCTCGATAAATGGCCGTAAACTCATTGAACGGCTGATGAGGCTGCTGCATAAACTCCCGCAGGAACCCCTCGGCCCAATTTTCAGCTGCCAGCCACGGCTTGAGGTAGGCCGCCTTGGCCGACGCTACCGCCTCGCTCAGGTGCGCGCCGCTGCCCGGCCACGTGAGGCGGAAAGAGCCAGTCGGGGCCGGGGGCACCGCCACGCGCGTAACGTCTGGAACGGCAGTGTGGGTGGGCGCAGGTTCGAATCCCGGCAGCTCCACTGAGCTTGTGGAATCAACTGGAATCGAACCAGTGACCTGCTGAGTGAGAGAGGTGACGAGCGGATTCGAACTGATTCCGTAGTCAGTAGATGGATTCTGAGGATCAGCCGAGACGTTGGCTTTAGAGCCTCCGCCTGCATTACCTCTCGAAACTTCTTGACTCATTACCGCAAAAAAGTCGGCCGGTTCCATGCGCACTACCTTGGTTAGCGACTGGAACGTGTCGGCTACTGCGCCGGCCGGCTGGATGTGCCAGTGCTGGGCTGGCTTGGCGGTACGCAGGTAGAGTTTGAGGGCCTTGGAAATCAACGACTGGCCGAAAGTAATTAGCAGTTCCGGTTTCAGGGCTTGCTTCAGGCCTGGCTCCGGAACGGCCATAAATACATCCTGCCGACCGAGGGGGCGCAGGCGCTGATCGAAGTAGGGGGCGGCGGGCAGGTGCAGGTTGGCAATCAAATCACCGACAACTGGCACCTGGTAGGCGGCCGCAAACTGGCGCACTGCTAACAATAACTCGGCGTTGGCGGGGTGCTGTCCGGCTACCACCAGCACGCGGCTGGTCGTTTGAATGGCTTCGCGCAACTCGTGCAGCAAGGCCGCGGGCAGCAACGAGCGGCCGGGCAGCTCCCGGGTCACCTTCACCGGCTCAAATTGAAGTTCTTCGCCCGCTTTAGGGTAGAAGGGCTCCCGCAGCGGTACGTTGACCTGCACCGGCCCGGCCGGAAACTGCTCGGCCATTCCAATGGCCTCCGACACCAAGCGCCCGGCGTGCCAGTGCGCATCGGTGTGACTGGTATCGGCGGGGAAAGTAAACGTGCCTTTGGCGTGAGCCCCGTACAGGTCGGCCTGCCGAATGGTCTGCCCGTCGAGCTGGTCTATCCACTCCGGCGGCCGGTCGGCGGTGAAGACTACCAGCGGAATCTGCTGAAAATAGGCTTCGGCTACGGCCGGCGCGTAGTTCAGGCCCGCCGTGCCGGAGGTGCACACCAGCGCCACCGCCCGCCGTTGGGCCTGGGCCAGCCCCAGCCCGATAAAGGCCGCGGCCCGCTCGTCGGGTACCGTGCGCACCGTAATGGCTGGGTGGCGAGCAAAGGCAATGGTTAATGGAGCGCACCGGGACCCAGGCGAGAGCACCACGTCCGTAATACCGAGCTGGGCGCAGATTTCGGGAATATTATGAACGGCTTGCAGGGAAGACATAGAGTAGGGGATAGAGGCAAAAGGAAGCAACAAAGAATGCTTCAACAAGCGAAAACCAACTCAGGCAAAATGAGCTGCTAACGGAAGTGGGTGAAACGCATCGGCTTCTGGTGCGCCCGTGAAGCCGTTACGCAGAATATCACGGGCATCTCACGTGCTAACAACTGCAATGACAGCCCACTGCATGCCTTGCTCTGCAAGATGGCGTCGTGATGTACTGTCCACACAACTTTGCATAGCACCAATAGTTCAGCTCACTCATGCAGAATAGCGCCAATGGTGCGCAGCTTCAGCTCGGTTTCCTGCCACTCGCGCGCGGGGTCAGAGTCAATGGTCAGACCGGTACCGGCGTAGAGAATGGCTTCCTGGGGCCGCAACTGCAGGCAGCGCAGATTCACGTAGAGACGGGCCACGCCGGCCTCGGGTAGGTTTACGGGACCCAGGAAACCAGCGTAATAAGCCCGGTCGTAGCCTTCCTGGCGGCGCAGAAATTCCAGGGCCGGCTGCTTAGGAACCCCACCCACGGCCGGGGTAGGGTGCAGGAGGCGGAGCATATCGGTGCCCAGGGTTGGGAAAGGAACCTGGGTGAGGTGCACGGCAAAATCGGTGCGCAGGTGCAAGAGCTGGCCGGCAGCCACGGTACGCGGACCCCGCTCGTCGTACTCGCGCAGGCGTAACTGCTTGAAGCAATTCACAATGTAGCGCGCCACCATGGCGTGCTCCTCCAAATCTTTGTGGGCCCACTTGGCGGTGGCCGGTATCATGCCCGGCAGCAGCGGTTGGGTGCCAGCCAGGGCCATAGTTCGGAAAACCTGGTCCTCGGTAATTTCAGCCAGCACCTCGGGGGTAGCGCCCAGCCAGGTACCCACTCCCGGCGCACTCACCAATGACACGAACGCATTAGGGTAACGCTCCTGCAGCTCGTCGAACGCCGCCAGGGCATCAAAGCCGGCCGGCAACAGCCTGCGCACGGCCCGGCTTGATACTACCTTGTGCACGGTGCCGGCCTCAATGGCCGCCACCCCGGCCGCTACCAGCGCCTCATAGTCGGGTTGGGAGGCGGTAGCTGGTACTGGCTGGCGGCTCAGGTGCCAGGGAAGGTCGGCCGTGGGTGGGAGGGTAGCAAAGCGCTGTCGTAGCTCCGGCAACCGGGCCGCCGCCGCCGAACTCACCTGAATTTCCTCCGGATGGGCCAGATCAAAGTACAGGTCGGCGGGCAGGAAAAGCGGCGGGTTGTGGTCGGAATCCCGGAAGGGAAAAAAGGCGAATCCCGCCGGGGCTGTGGGCTCCAGAGCGGGCGGCAACCCTACGTAGGCGGAATCAACTTTTAAGCTCACGCACAACCGGGCGTGCTGGGCGCCGGGTAGGCGCCAAAGCGCTACCGGCCGGCCGCTACTCAGGGCCAGCGCTACTAGTCGCCGCCGCCGATCCGCCACGGGCAGGTTGGGCTGCCAGGAAATGCGCTGCAGGCTGCTCATGCCTGGGGCTTGGCGGCGGGTAAGTCAATCACGGCCATAGTAATGCGGCTGATGCACACCAGGGCCCCGGTTTCCTCGTGGGTAATCCGGATTTCCCACACCTGGGTACTGCGGCCCACGTGCAGGGCCGTGGCCCGGCCTACCACGTAGCCGTCGCGCACTCCTTTGATATGGTTGGCGTTGATTTCCAGCCCCACGCAGGCTTGCTTGGTTGGGTCGAGCCGGGTGGCGGCGGCCACGCTACCCAGGGTTTCGGCCAGGGCCACGGAGGCCCCGCCGTGCAGCAATCCCATGGGCTGATGGGTGCGGCCGTCCACGGGCATGCGGCCTTCTAGGTAGTCGTCGGTGAGGGCGGTTAGCTCAATGCCGAGGGCGTCGGCCAGGGTGGGGCGGGTGTTTACCCAGTGCTTTATTTGCTCCAGCGTCATGCGTAAGGAGTGAGGGTCGAAAGTAGATGGCCACTGCAGCGGCTGGCAGTAGTAAAACGAGGCTACCCCCGTGGTAGAATAACCGCTTCCAGGCGAAAAAGTAGGTGGAAAGGCTGGCTGAGCGGCCCGATGGTGGCAAAACCAGCGAAACAAGCCAGCTTAAACACATCTGTGCAAGCGAAAAGCCCGTACTTTAACGGCAGACACAGCAAAACTAGGGGGAAAGTGAGCGTCAAAAAAATATACCTCATCCGCCACGGCCAGACCGATTTCAACGTGCGCGGCATCGTGCAAGGCAGCGGCGTCGACTCCTCCCTGAACGAGGCGGGGCACCGCCAAGCCGCGCGTTTTTTCGCGGCCTACCGCCACGTGCCCTTCAATAAAGTGTATACCTCCCTGCTGCAGCGTACCCACCAGTCGGTGCGCGGCTTCCTGGAGCTAGGGCTACCCCACGAGCAGCACGCCGGCCTAAACGAAATCAGCTGGGGCGTCCGCGAGGGTACCCGCATCACACCTGAGGAAGACGAAGAGTACCACCAAGTGCTGCAGGATTGGCGAGCCGGCCGCACTACCTCCCGCCTGTTGGGCGGGGAAAGCCCCGAGGAGGTAGCGGCCCGGCAGCGCCCGGTTATTGAACTGCTAACCTCTCGGACCGAGGAGGAAAATGTGCTAGTGTGCATGCACGGCCGCGCCATGCGCGTGCTGCTCTGCCAGCTGCTGGGCTACCCCTTACGTCTGATGGACTCATTCGAGCACCACAACCTCTGCCTTTACCAACTCGATTACACCGGCTCCATGTTCACCGTGCGCAACTTCCTAGACGTGCGCCACCTGCAAGAAAATCATGCCTAGTCCAGGGCTGAGGGTAGCCGGGCTGGTTGGGTTGCTTTGCGGGTGCACTGCGGAATGTGAAGAACAACGAATGGCGGGCGCCCCGTCGAACGCTGTAACACTTGCTGTAGCGGAGGCGGATACTAACAAGGAGAGCTTTAGCTGCTATTTTCCGGAGTATTGCTATCAGCTGCTAGCGGCTCAGCCTACTGCATCTGTCAGGCATCAAACCTTGCGTGGAAAGGCATTTGTACGCTTTACCGTTGATTCTACCCTACGGATCAGCTCAACTCGCATCATGGGTGTACGTCTGATCTGGAAGAAATCGGGCAAGCCTTACATGAGTACAGGAATGCAACCAGACTCAGCGAAACTGCAACAGTTTTTGCCGCTGGTTGGGCCTGCAGTGCAGCAACTAAAAATGGTGCCTACCGCGCGTACTGATCGGAAGGGGTGTGGGGTAGAGCAATGGGTGGTGCCGGTAACTTTCAGGTGAATGATGGTCTGAGGGTCCGACGCTTTTCTGCTGCAATGCTAAGAGTGCTTGCCCAGGCGAAAATTCGCTGTTTTGAGCCCAATCGTAGAAGAGGGGCTTTAGTTTGCACCCCCAGAAATTCGGGCTAATTTTGGCCCACTCAACCCAACGAAGACGCAGATGGCCGAACTCATAAAAATGCCCAAAATGAGCGACACGATGACCGAAGGGGTCATTGCTTCGTGGCTCAAAAAAGTAGGCGACAAAGTAAAATCCGGGGATATCCTGGCCGAAGTTGAAACCGACAAGGCCACGATGGAGCTGGAAAATTACGAAGACGGCACCCTCCTGCACATCGGCCCGAAGGAAGGCGAATCCGTGCCCGTTGATGGCCTGCTGGCTATTGTTGGTAAGGAAGGCGAAGATATTTCTAGCCTGCTAAGCGGCGGCACCGCGCCGGCTCCCGCAGCGGAAGCTCCTAAGGCAGAGGCCGCTCCGGCTCCCACGCCGGCCCCTAGCCCAACTCCAGCTGCCACACCTGCTCCGGCGGCTCCGGTTGCTGCGGCTCCCGCGGGCAACGGCAAGAAGGCAACCGTTATCCGGATGCCGAAAATGAGCGACACCATGACGGAAGGCACCATTGCCTCCTGGCTTAAAAAGGTAGGCGACAAAGTGAAGTCTGGCGACGTGCTAGCCGAAGTGGAAACCGATAAGGCCACCATGGAGCTGGATAACTACGAGGACGGCACCCTGCTCTATATCGGCCCGAAAGAAGGCGAGGCCATTCCCGTGGATGGCATTCTGGCTATCATTGGGGAAGAAGGCGCCGACGTGCAGGCCCTGCTCGGTGGTCAGTCGGGCGGTAGCGCCCCGGCTCCGGCTGCGGCCGCTGATACAGCAACTGCTCCCGCAACCAGCTCGGCCCCAGCTCCGGCCGCAGAGGCTGCTCCTGCTCAAAACGGTGGCCGCATCTTCGCCTCGCCCTTGGCCAAGAGCATTGCCAAAGACAAAGGTATTGACCTGAGCACCATCAAAGGCTCGGGCGAAAATGGCCGCATCGTTTCTCGCGACCTGGAAAGCGCCCAGCCATCAGCGGCCGTAGCGCCGGCGGCACCTGCCCCGGCCGCTGCTCCTTCGCAGCCAGCCCAGGCCGCCAACACCCAGTCGGAATACATTCAGGCCGCCTTGCCCGAGCAGCCGAAAGCCGCTCCGGCCCCAGTGGCTACCCCCGCGCCAACCGCCGCCGAAGGCACCTACACCGATACGCCAGTATCGCAGATGCGCAAGGTGATTGCCCGCCGTCTGTCGGAAAGCCTGTTCACGGCCCCGCATTTCTATCTGACGATGGAAATCCTAATGGACCGCGCCATGGAGGTTCGCACCCAGCTCAATGCCCTGTCGCCGGTGAAGCTGTCGTTCAACGACTTGGTTATCAAGGCTGCCGCTGTGGCCCTGAAGCAGCACCCCGCCGTAAACTCTTCTTGGCTCGGCGACAAAATCCGCCAGAACAAGGTGGTAAACATTGGGGTAGCCGTGGCCGTGGATGAAGGCCTGCTGGTGCCCGTAGTGCGCAACGCCGATGGCAAAGGTCTGTCGACTATTGCTACTGAGGTGAAAGAGCTGGCCGGCAAAGCCAAGAGCAAAAAGCTGCAGCCGAGCGAGTGGGAAGGTAGTACCTTCACCATTTCCAACCTGGGCATGTTCGGCATCGATGAATTCACGGCCATCATTAACCCCCCGGATGCCTGCATTCTGGCCGTAGGTGGCATCAAGCAAACAGCCGTAGTAAAAGACGGCCAGCTGGCCATTGGCAACGTGATGAAGGTAACCTTGAGCTGCGACCATCGGGTAGTAGACGGGGCCACCGGCGCCGCTTTCCTCCAGACGCTCAAGAGCCTGCTGGAAGACCCCATGCGCATGCTCATCTGATAACTCCAGCTAGAAGTAGAATAGAAAAGCCGGCCCATTAGGGCCGGCTTTTTTGTTGCAGAGGTGGGAAATGGTTTGCCAAACGGCCGTAGAGACGCGACACTTCGCGTCTCCTTATTGAACGGTCGGGGCTGCACCGTTAGGATAAACAACCTTAGCAACGAATGAGACGCGAAGTGTCGCGTCTCTACAGCCGTGCTAGTGCGGCACGGTACCTAGGCCTAACCCGTTCCGCTCCGTGCAACTGCGCAAGATTCGGATTGAGGCCGACTACAACCGGCGGTACTTTTGAGGAAACCCTACCTCCTTCCTTCTTATGCAACTTACGCAAGCTGAGCTGGATTACGCCCGCGTGGAGCAGGCCATTGGCTACATTGCCGCCCACTTCACCGCGCAGCCTTCCCTGCACGACATTGCCGCGCACGTACACCTGAGCCCGTTCCACTTCAACCGGCTGTTTACGCGCTGGGCGGGCACGAGTCCGCAGCGGTTTTTGCGGTTCCTGACCAAGGAATACGCCCGGCAGGTACTCTTGGAGTCGGGAGACATGCTGGCCGCTACCTACCAGGCGGGCCTGTCGGGCTCCAGCCGCCTGCACGATTTGTTTGTGACCTATGAGGCCATGACGCCGGCCGAGTACCGCGCCCAGGCCGCCGGGCTGGTCATTCGCTACGGCTTTCACCCCACGCCCTTCGGCGAGTGTCTGCTCAGCCTCACGGAGCGGGGCATCTGCGGTCTAACGTTTCAATCGGCAACTGAGCGAGAAACGGCCCTTACGCAGTTGCGGACTACCTGGCCCGGCGCCACTCTACTGGCCGACGAACCCGAAACGGCGGCCGTGGCGGCCTCGCTTTTCCAGGTGCCCGGCCCCACAGCTGCCCGGCCGCTACCCCTGCTGCTGAAAGGCACCAACTTCCAGATAAAGGTGTGGGAGGCGCTGCTGCGCATTCCGGCCGGTGCCGTGGTATCGTACCGGCACATTGCGGCGGCTCTGGGGCAGCCGGGCGCCAGCCAAGCGGTAGGCGGGGCAGTGGGTGCAAACCTAATTGGCTACCTGATTCCCTGCCACCGCGTTATTCAGCAGCACGGCGGACCGGGCGGTTACCGCTGGGGTAGCGCCCGCAAACAAGCGCTGCTGGCCTGGGAAGCGGCGCGCTCGGAGCCGGTTTCCCTTGGCTGAGCGGAGCGGGGGAAGTAGCAGGCCACGCCGTTATCGGCAAATATTTATTGCAAAAACCCTATACTTACCGGCGGTGGGAGCTACGCCGGCGGCACCCGATTGTGAATCGTTCAATCGAGCAAGGGTATGAAGCAGACTATACTGGCAGTAACGCTGTGTTTGGCCAGCGTTGGCGCTTTCGCGCAAGGGCAGACCATTTCAGGGCAAATAACAGACAGCGCGGGCAAGCCCGTGATTGGGGCCACCGTAGTAGAAAAAGGCACCAACAACGGTACGGCTACCGGCAACGACGGCCGCTTTACGCTACAGGCCCGCACTGCTACCCCGCGCCTGCAAATCAGTTCCATCGGGTACGCCACGCAGGAAGTGGATGCCGCCGGCGGCCAGGTAAGCATCCGGCTGACCGACGCTACTACGGGCCTCGGCGAAGTGCAGGTAGTGGGCTCCCGCAGCCAGAACCGCTCCGTCACTGATTCGCCCTCGCCGGTGGACATTATCGACTTGCGGGAGGTAACCACCAAAACCGGTCAGCTCGACGTAAACCAGCTGCTGCAGTTTGTGGCGCCCTCCTTCAACTCCAACCGCCAAACCGGCTCGGATGGTGCCGACCACGTGGACCCCGCCACCCTGCGCGGCCTCGGCCCCGACCAAACCCTGGTACTAGTAAACGGCAAGCGTCAGCACCAATCGGCGCTGGTGAACCTGTTTGGTACCCGCGGCCGCGGCAACACCGGCACCGATTTGAACGTGATACCGGCCGCCAGCATCGAGCGGATTGAGATTCTGCGCGACGGCGCCTCGGCCCAGTACGGCTCCGATGCCATTGCCGGCGTCATCAACATCGTGCTGAAAAGCTCGGTGAAGGAGTTGACTGCCAACGTGAACTACGGAGCCTACGACGCCAAATACCGTTTCGACGACGAGAACTTCGACGGCGGCAACTTCAACGCCAACCTTAATTACGGGGTTGGGCTGGGGCAGAAGGGTAGCTTCGTGAATGCCACCGTCGACTACAACCTGCGTGAGCACACCCAACGGGCCAATGTACCCAACGCCGATGGCCTGGCCCGCCGCGAGTACGGCGACCCGGAAATTCGTAACCTCTCGGCCTACCTCAACTCCCGGTTTGCCCTCAATGACCGGTCGTACTTCTACGTGTTCGGGGGCGGCAACAAGCGCCGGGGCGACGCCTACGCCTGGACCCGCTTTGCCGACGACGACCGGAACGTGCCCGCCATCTACCCCAACGGCTTCGACCCCATCATCAGCAGCGACATTTGGGATGCCTCGGCGGTAGCGGGGCTGCGCACGGCCCTGGGCGAGTGGGAGCTGGATGTGAGTAACAACTTCGGCTCCAACCGCTTCGAGTACGGGGTCAAGAACACGCTTAATTCCTCCTTGGGCGCTAGCTCGCCTACCTCCTTCAACGCCGGTGGGTTTCAGCTCCAGCAGAACGTGGTAAACCTGGGTCTGACGCGCAACTACAAAACCGTGCTGCAGGGCCTGAACGTGGCCGCCGGGGCCGAGTGGCGCCGCGAGTGGTACTCGCTGTTTGCGGGCGAAGAAGCTTCTTACGCCAATTACGACCCCCAATCCGGGGCGGCCAGCGGCTCCCAGGGCTTTCCCGGCTACCAGCCCACCGATGCCATTAAGGCCCAGCGCGACAACGTAGCGGCCTACGCCGATGCCGAACTAAGCGTAACCCAGCGCTGGCTGCTGGCCGGGGCCCTACGCTACGAGCACTACTCCGACTTCGGCAGCACGCTCAACTACAAGCTAGCTACCCGCTTCAACCTCACGGAGTTCCTGACCCTGCGCGGCACGTACAGCACCGGCTTCCGGGCGCCCTCCCTGGCTCAGGTAAACTTCAACTCTACCTTCACCAACTTCATCAATGGCGAGCCGGTGGAGGTGCTGCTGGCCCGCAACAACAGCGCTGTAACCCAGAAACTGGGCGTGCCCAGCCTCCAGCAGGAAACCTCCAACAACGCCAACATCGGCCTCACCAGCCGCATCGGTTCCTCCCTGAGCTTGACCCTGGACGGCTACTACATCAAGGTGAAAGACCGGGTAGTGCTCACTAGCCAGTTCTCCGCCGACGACCCCGTTATCGGCCCCGATTTGCAGGCCCTGAACGTGGACCAGGCCCAGTTCTTCGCCAACGCCGCCGACACCCGCTCCCTAGGCCTCGACGTGGTGCTGAGCCACACGCTACCCCTGGGCACCGGTCGGCTGAATTCCACGCTGGCGGCCAACGTCAACAACCTGAAAATTGACCGGGTGCGTACCTCAGGCCGGCTGGCGGGGAGGGAAGAAGAGTTTTTCGGGGCTCGGGAGCAGGCCTTCGTGAAAGCCTCAGCGCCGCCCTCCAAAATCAACCTGACCTTCGACTACCAGCTCGGTCGGTTTGGGGCCTTGCTGCGCTTTGTGCGGTTTGATAAGATTACGCTCATCGACTGGGACGGCGCCTCGATGGAGTATGACTCGCGCATCACCACCGACCTAACCCTGAACTACGCGCTAACCAACCACTTGCAGTTCATTGTGGGTAGCGCTAATCTGCTAAACCGCTACCCCACCTTGTTCGATCCGCAGCGCACGGAAACCGGCGGGGCCTGGGACCCGGTGCAGATGGGCTCGAACGGCCGGTTTTACTTTGCTAAATTGCAGGCCCGTTTCTGAGTTGGTGCCAGCCCTATCATCGTCTGTCATCCTGACGAAGGAAGGACCTTATCACGCCAGTGCGGTTGCCGTTGTTACGGTCCGGGCCAGCAGGGTAAGGTCCTTGCTTCGTCAGGATGACAGATGTTTTCAGCCGGCACTGCCCACTAAAAACTGCTTATTTGATATGAGAATCCGCTCCACTACCGTCCTGGGTGTGCGCCACAACGGCGAAATTGCCCTCGGCGCCGACGGCCAGGCCACCATGGACAAGCACGTGGCCAAGAGCAACGTGCGCAAGGTGCGCAAGCTCCACGACGGCAAAGTGGTAACCGGCTTTGCCGGTTCCACCGCCGATGCCTTCATGCTGCTCGATAAGTTTGAGGAGAAGCTGGGTAGCTACAACGGCCAGCTGCGCCGCGCCGCCATTGAGCTGGCCAAGGAGTGGCGCAAAGACCAGTACCTGCGCAAGCTGGAAGCCATGATGGTAGTAGCCGACAAGGATGAGCTGCTCATTATTGCCGGCACCGGCGACGTGCTGGAGCCCGACTCCGACGTAGCCGCCATCGGCTCCGGCGCCATGTACGCCCAGGCCGCCGCCCTGGCCCTGAAAAAGCACGCCCCCCACCTCACGGCCCGCCAGATGGTAGAGGATGCCCTGCACATTGCCGCCGATATCTGCATCTATACCAACCACAACCTGATGATTGAGCAGCCCAGCTAGAACTACTTTTTTCTAGTTCCCCTCCTCAGATGAGGAGGGGTTAGGGGTGGTTGAAACCGCAGAACGATAACTAGAGCTAGTTTCTCGCCCTAGTTTTTAACCACCCCCAACCCTTCCTTTCCAAGGAGGGGAGCCTAATACCAGCTTAGTCGTACCGGGCTGTCTACCCCTGCTTTTGTGAGCAACCCAGCCGCAATGGTACCTTATGCAGAATCTTCGATACAGGACTGCCGTATTGAACGATTCTACCCTCTTTTTTGATAGAACACCGAACCCCACTACCTCTGAACCTACGATTCGATGAACGTAACGAACTTCCTCAAGCACCACTACCGCCACTTCAACGCCGCTGCTCTGATTGATGCCGCCGAAGGCTACAACAAGCACCTCGCGGAAGGGGGCAAGATGATGATTACCCTAGCCGGCGCCATGAGCACCGCCGAAATGGGCATCCAACTGGCCGAGCTCATTCGCCAGGACAAGGTGCAAATCATCAGCTGCACGGGTGCCAACCTGGAAGAGGATATCTTCAACCTGGTAGCTCACGACTTTTACGAGCGGGTACCCAACTACCGCGACCTGACGGCCGCCGACGAGCAGGCCCTGCTGGAGCGCCACATGAACCGCGTAACCGATACCTGCATTCCGGAAGAGGAAGCCATGCGCCGCCTGGAGCACTCGGTGCTCAAGTTCTGGGAGCAGGCTGATAAGGCCGGCGAGCGGTACTTCCCCCACGAGTTCTTCTACCAGATCCTGAAGTCGGGTGAGTTGGAGCAGTACTACCAGATTGACCCCAAGGACTCCTGGATGCTGGCTGCTGCCGAGAAAAACCTGCCCATCATCTGCCCCGGTTGGGAAGACTCCACGCTGGGCAACATCTTCGCCGGCCACGTTATTTCCGGCGACATCAAGAACGTGCACACTGTGCGCACCGGCATTGAGTACATGATTTACCTGGCCGAGTGGTACACCAACCAGGCTACCGAGGAAAGCAAAGTAGGCTTCTTCCAGATTGGCGGCGGCATTGCCGGCGACTTCCCCATCTGCGTAGTGCCCATGCTGCACCAGGATCTGCAGCGCACCTCGGTGCCGCTGTGGGGCTACTTCTGCCAGATTTCGGATTCGACGACTTCCTACGGTTCTTACTCCGGCGCCGTACCGAACGAGAAAATCACCTGGGGTAAGCTGGGCCAGGACACGCCCAAATTCATCATCGAGTCGGATGCTACCATCGTGGCCCCATTGGTGTTTGCTATGGTGCTAGGCCAGTAATTGGCTGCCTAGATAGCCTATAAGAAAAAGCCTGCCGCTGAAGCTTCAGCGGCAGGCTTTTGGGTTTTATTATCCAGCACTAATAAGAAATACTTTCTGCTTCTCAAGGACTAACTTCCGGCGTTGGCTGTTTTAGCTGACTTCCTATTTCACTAGCCGCGTCAGTGCCTTGGACAGCGCGTCGCCTCGTAGGTTCATGGCTATGATTCTACCAGTTGGGTCTACTAAGAAATTCTGCGGAATAGCTTGGATGAAATAGGCGCGGGCAGTCTGGCCCTCCCAGCCCTTCAGATCGGCTACTTGTGTCCAGGGTAGCTGATCATCCTGAATAGCTTTCACCCATTTTGCCCGGTCCCTGGCCTCATCGAGTGACACGCCGAGCACGTCGAAGTTCTTGTCTTTAAACGTGTGGTAGGCTTTCGCCAGGTTTGGGTTTTCCGCGCGGCACGGGCCGCACCAACTGGCCCAAAAGTCGACCAACACGTATTTGCCGCGGTAGTTCGTGAGCGAAACTTGACGACCATCTGGCGTAGCTTGGGTGAAATTTGGGGCCATTTGTCCCACCTGCAACTCTATCTCAGGCTTAATGCCCAGCGTGTTTTGCTGAATTGTCGTCCGGATTTCCTCGGCTCGCGGGCTATTGAACGCAGCGGGTGACAGGGTAGGAAGCAAAGCCATCACCAGCGCGGTGTGTGTGGGGTCCTTGCTGATACTGTTCAATACGTACAGACTGATGGGCGACGTGGGGTGGGCGCGGACGAAAATAGAATCCAGACGGGTGCGTTCCCGCAGTAAAGCCGTGCGCTGTGCCTGCAGGTCCTGCCGGAACGCCGGCAACTGCTGCTCTGGCGTTCCGGCCCGCAGCGCTTTTTCCAGCACATTCAGTTGCCGAACAATCGGTTCTGCTGCAAACCATATCTCCCGCCAGGCATCTGTGAGCGGTGTGCCGCCCACTTGCGCGTTCTTGAGCGAATCGGGGCTAGTGAAGATGAGCGTACCTAGTTCAAGGTAAAAAACTGCCTTATGATCCGACATATCGTCCATATTCCGCCGCATGGAGAGCAATCCTTTAGTGGGTTCGTCCACGGTGCCCTTCAGTTCGAAGCGCCCTCCCTTTACCACCGCAGAATCTAACATCCTCCCGCTGCGCAAATAAACGTAGGTAGGCTTGCCGCTGTACGTAGTTGGACCCAGGCGGCCCTTCAGCATGAAGGGGACAGACGGTTGCGCAGCGGCCAAGCCCGGCACCAGCAGCAGAAGAAGCAGGTAGTTCTTCATGGGTAGTGGGTATTGAAATTGATTTTTAATTATAATACTCAAATAAAAATTTGGCGCTAGTAACATAACAGGTCTCGTACGGCTTCTGCTCCGGTGCTGTGCCCAACGGGAAAATCACCAGGGCTAGGACACGCCCAAGTTCATCATCGAGTCAGATGCTACCATTGTGGCCCCGTTGGTGTTTGCCATGGTGTTGGGCCAGTAATTGGCTGCATAGCTCTTAGTAAAAAGCCCGCCGCTGGATTCAGCGGCGGGCTTTTTCATTTCAGTGAGTCAGATGCTCATCAATGAAAGATTGAATGAGTGTGTCGTCCAGGTCGTAACGGGCGGGGGCACCTGCTGTAATATTATTAATACGATTCCAACTGGGCCGGAGGTCCTCCCACCGCTGCTTAATATGGCGTAACTCTGCCGGAGTAGTCACGAAAGACTGCTCATCGAGCACTGTTAGAACGTGCTGTTGCACTTCCCAGTTATTTCCTGCTGCCTCAAATACTATTTCAAATAGCTCAACCAGTTTTTTGCGGCAGTTTAATGCCTGCAGGGCATAGACTAATGTACCTCGATTTTGAAGGTTAGCCGGGTTTTTTATTGCTTTTAATAAAGGTATTACGGCATGATTAAACCGATTTTCACGGAATACAATAGCCACCGCATTTCGGACCTGAGCATTTTCATGCACCAATAAATCGAGCAAGAATCGACGGTTTCGGCGCTGCGTGGTTTTGTGAAATCTGCCCCCAAAATGGAATAGACGATAACAGGCGTTTCGTGCTTCATTCCGATCCGCAGAGAAAACCGCAGATTTTAAGTAAGTAAGCCGGTCTTTCTTCGACATGTAGGAAAATACCTGGATTGGGAAGTCTGACAAGATAACAGACTCACCGCTGGTCGTAAATATGAAGCTGCCTTATCCTCAACACCTAGCCCTGCCGTACTACCTCTTAGTATCGGCAAAGGCACTATTTCTACCTTGCCGACATCATCCCAGCTCTATGCTTCCGCTATGCCTCTTGACCCCGCCAGCTTCCTGCAACACGCCGCCTCCGACGAGAAAACGACCGTCTATACCAAGGCTACGGACGGTAGTATGCAGGAGCATCCGGCCCTGCTCATTGCCCAAACTAAAACGCAGAAGCTATTCATTACCCTAGAAAAGCGGCGACGCTACGTGACGCACACGCAGGTACCGGGCTCCAACGATGTAGAAATCGACTTTCTGCAGGACTACGAAGAAGTAGAGGCCCTGATGGAAGATGCTGGCCTAGATGGTATTCACGACGGGGAACAGGGTATCGTGTACCACAACCTGCTATTTCTGTTAATGAACCCGTGAGCGACGGAATAAGGCAACCGGGTAGTGTCATGGCTAGGGGCACGAAGTCGTCCTTCCTCTCCATGCCAAACACCCGATAATGTAACAAGCCCTTGACGCTACCATACGTCAAGGGCTTGTTACATTTCAGAGGGGTAGCACAGTGGGCAGGATGGATGACCTCGGTGCCTTCGCCATGAGCCAACTTTCGCTTATCGCCCCGTATAATCAGCTAGCAGGCCCTCGTAAATCCAGTTGGCTAGGGCCTGGCGATTGTCGGCTACCACGAAGCGACGCTGGTCTTTGCTGTTGCGGATGTTGCCCAGCTCCATGAACACGGCCGGGGCATGGCTGGTGCGTACTTCGTAGAGGCTGCTCCGAATGGAAACGTTGCCGGAGTAGGGGCGGGTAGGCTGGGCGCGTTTGTAGCGGGCCGTGAACACCTTGTGAATGTTCTTGGCCAGGCGCAGGCCGGCCTGGCTGTTCTGGTGGTGGTAAAAGAATACGTCGATGTTCTGGCCGGCGCTGCGGCTGTCGACGTGCAAGCTCAGCAGGCGCTGGTAGGCACCTTTGTGGCGAGCGTAGAGCTGGTTGACCTGGGTCATGCGCTGGCGCAAGCGGCCAAGCTGGCTGAGCGGAATGCGCTGCTGGGGGTAGGTCAGCTCGTCGTAGTCCATTTTCAGTACGCTCTCGTCCCGGATGCCGTCGTTGGGGTCCTGTACCATCATGTACACCGTAGCGCCGTGCTCCATCAGCACCCGGGCCAGCCGGATGGTTACGTCGTAGGCGTACTCATCCTCGGCCAGCTTGTAGGTGCCGTACTGGCCGATGGCACCAGGGTCGGGGCCGGCGTGGCCCGGCGAGAGGTAGTACACTGCCCCCCGTAGGGCTCGGTCGCGGACGGGCACCGGGCCGTAGGTGGGCCCGAAAAGCTTGGCCGGAAGCATGGGGGTAGTGCTGATGCCATGCGAAGTGGCAGCGCGGGTAGCTGGCGCGGTTCTGGCGCTGCTAGTGGCGCGGGGGGTAGGGCGGGGCAGCAGGTAGGTACGCCCAATAATGAGGCCGTTGCGCTTGGTTAGGTTGGCGCGGTTCAGTTGCTGAAACTGGCGCAGGTGCCGGCTCGGAGTCAGCCCGTTGTGGTAGAGGAGCGTGTTCACTCCGTCGCCCCGTTTGGCTACTACCCGCCGATACTTGCTCTGGCTGAAGGCAAGCGTGGAAATCAGAAAGAGCAGGACGAAGAGAGTAACTGAGCGCAAAAGCAGAGGAGGTGTGATGAGAAAAGAAAAGTGGCCAGCTGGCAAAAAAGCGGTGCCAAAGCCCGTCGGCCGGCGCTGATAGCTGCCGCAACGCTCCCGACACCGGGCCGCGGGCGTTACTACACTACAAAAAAGGCGTTAAATCCTTAGAGTACGAATAAAAAAGCCTGGCAGCTACCTTAATCCACTGGGTCAAACCTCTGGCAAGGGGCCACATTCGAGTGAAGCAGTTGCCGCGGGAACCTCTCGTGGCGCTACTTTCCGGGGGAAGAAGCCAGGCGGCCGGCAGCCCGCCGGAGCAAGCGCGGTACAACTAGTTGCAGTTTTTTTGCTTCTTCAACGCATGGCAACTACACCAATTCCAAAAAAGCTGCTGGCCCGTCAGCACGAAATAACGGCCGATTTTCTGCGGGCCATAGACCAGCACCTGGAGGATGTGGTAACGGGCCGCGTCACGGAAATGCTTGAAATTCGTGACCTGGCTGATCAGCTGCACATTCATCCTACCCATCTGAGCAATACCATCAAGCTGACCACCGGCCACCCGCCCTGCTACTATTTTGAGGCGCGCATACTGGACATTGCCCGGGAGCAGCTGCGCGACCCTAGCCGCTCAGTGGCTACCATTGCGGCCGGGCTTACCTATGACCCCTCCAACTTCACAAAGTTCTTTAAACGCTTTGCCGGGTGCACGCCCAAACAGTATCGGGAGCAGGTGTGGGCCGCGGAACGAGCCGCCTCAGAATCGGAAACTCTCACCATTTAAACGGAACTACTCACCATACTTTCCGGCGGGAGGCGCAGCACCTTTGCACTGTTCACTTCAACCCCCGAAAGCAATGAGTAACACGAAAATAGCCCTCGTTACCGGCGGCAGCCGTGGCCTGGGCAAAGACATGGCTTTGAGCTTGGCCCGCAAAGGCACCAACGTACTGATTACCTACCACAGCAAAAAGGACGAAGCCGAAGCCGTGGTAGCTGAAATTCAGGGCCTGGGCCAGCAGGCGGCGGCATTGCAACTGAATGTGGCCGACAGCAAGAGCTTCGACGCCTTTTTTGCGCAGGTGCGCACTACCCTACAGAGCGCCTTCCAGGCCGAGCAGTTTCACTTTCTCGTGAACAACGCCGGGGTAGCCCTGTATTCGGCCTTCGCCGATACCACCGAAGAGCAGTTCGACGAGATGGTAGCGGTTCACTTGAAAGGTCCCTTCTTTCTAACTCAAAAAGCGTTGTCCCTGCTGGCTGATGGCGGGCGTATTATCAATATCTCCTCGGGGCTGGCGCGTTTTTCCCTGCCGGGGTCCTCGGCCTACGCCAGTATGAAAGGCGCCATTGAAGTGCTGACGCGCTACCAGGCCAAGGAGTTGGGGGCCCGCGGCATTGCAGCCAACGTGGTAGCCCCCGGGGCCATTGCCACCGATTTTGGTGGCGGGCGGGTGCGCGACGATGAGCACCTGAACCAGTTTGTAGCGTCGCAAACGGCCCTGGGCCGGGTGGGCCAGCCCGAGGACATTGGCGGGGTAGTCGCCTTCCTGTGCTCCGAGGAAGGCCGCTGGGTGAACGCGCAGCGTTTGGAAGCCTCGGGCGGAATGTTTTTCTAGGCGGTCCTGCCTAACCTTCACTTCAGCGCCCAAGCAAACAGCCTCCCGAACGTGGTTCGGGAGGCTGTTTGCTTGGGCGAGGGTAGCACTAGCTCAGACGCGGAAGGCCGGACGCTCCGGGTTCCAGATGCCCCAAGGAATCATTACCAGCACAATCAGCAGGGCAATAAGAAACCAAGTGAAGGCTTTCTTGTGCTTCACAAGAGGGTCAACGGCTTTCTTGGACAGGGTGCGACCGATTTGGGCGGCTACCACGGCCAGGATCATGCCCACCAGGTGCTCCACGGCGAAAAAGCGGCTGCCGGCGTCTTTCATCACGGCGCTACCCGCTGTTTCGAAAGCCTTAAGGCCATAGGGGCTCAGGCTGAAATACAGAATTAGGCCTAGTAGCAACTGCAGGTGCATAGAGCCCACAAAGGCGGCGCCCATACCATTGTCGGCCCCCGTCCAAGGGCGACCCTGCCGGCCCGTAAAGGCCCGAAACACAGCAATCAGCCCGAAAATAACAACCAGCCAGCGGGTCCAGGAGTGCAAGGCGAGGACGATGGTATACGTATTCATAAAAGAAAAAAGGTGAGTTGGAAGCAGTAAAGGTCGCAGCCCGGCCGGAAAATGCAAGCCCGCGCCCGCTCACCTCTCATCAACGAGCAGCGGGTAAACGCACTATGGCGCTGCTCCCGCGCCTAAGCCTGCGACTCGAACAGGGTTGGTATGGGCTCATGCTTGTGCCCTTCAAAGGTGAAAATCTTCTCCGGCACGAAACTCTCTCCTTCCTGGCGCAGAATAGCTAGGTTGTTGATGCTGATTTTCAGGTTGAACGTGTGCTGGTTCAGGTACTGCATAACGGGGCCTAGCAGCTCCGGGGTGGTGTCGTGGAGGGCCAGGGAGATGTGGGGCAGCCAGCAGTCGGGCCCGCTAAACTTGTCGGTACGCAAGCAGAGCGGCGCGGTGGCCCGCAGAATGCGCTGGTGCAGGTTGTTCAGCGCATCGGAGCGCAGCACGGGAATGTAAATGACCGGGTTTGGGCCCGGAAAAACGCCCAGGCCGGTGGTAAATGCGGCAAAGGGCTGGGTGTGGCGCGCTACATCGCGGAGCGCCTGCTTCAGCGCCGACAGCTTCCGCACCCCAGCCAGCTGGTAGGTAATATGCGGATCGGGCGTAGCCTGCACATCATCGAGGCCGAATTCGGCTTCCAGGCTCTTAATCAGACGGTTAATCCGTTCCGCGCTCTGCGGATTCAGAAGAGAAGTTATGGCCAGCATCGGTTCTTTAACTGAAAGCACTACGGATTGGTTGGGCCGCGCCGGCACGCGGCCATGAATACGATACTGCCACCCAAAGTGGGCGGCGGCCTGAAAAGCAGCCGGCAGTAGTAGCCGGGCCCGTTAGGGGCACAAAATACAAGCCCCGGCAGACATGGCAAGCCGTCAGGGACAGAAATACCGAGGCTCAACAGCACCAGATCCGGCCCCGCCGCATCCACAACGCCGGGTTTCGAACCTTGGTTGGGGGCTTCCCCGTAAGCCAAGCCGTGCTACTCTCCCGCAAACCAGCTCCTACGCTTGCTCCTGCCTCGCCCCGGCGCCACTGGGGGCGCTGGCTGCTGCTGGGGGTAGGACTGCTTGTGCTACTCGTGGGCCTGGGAGTAACCTTTTTTCTGGACCCCTGGCTGCGTCGTACGCTGGAAGAGCAGGTGGCTCAAAGCACCAAAGGCCGCTACCAACTGCGCGTTACGGAATTCCGAACCAGCCTCTGGCAGCGCAGGGCTACCCTCCGCGGCCTGCACCTGCGCACAACCGCTGCCACTTCTCCCGATTCAGCGCGCCTGCCCCGGCTACAGCTGGCACTGGGGCAGCTGAGCATTAATGGGGTGGGCCTGCTGGCTCTGCTGCGGCGACAAGAAGTGCCAGTTGACAGCATCACGCTGGATTCCCTGACTTTGCATCTGGCCTCCCTACCCCAGGGCGGGAGCCAGCAGCCTTTGCATCAACGGCTTCCCTGCAAAGCAGTACGCCTTGGTCAGCTGGCCCTGCGCCACGTGCGCGCTACCTATGGCGCGGGCAACCAGGCTCAGGTACGGCTGGGAGAAAGCGCGGTAGTGCTGCAGGACGTATGGTTAAGTGCCGCCGGGGCAGCTGACTCCGGTCGGGTAGGCTACGCGGCGGCGGTAGCTGCGCAGGTAGCCGGAGCTACCGCGCAAGTGCCGGGCCACGAGGTGAAGTTGGTGCGGGCCACGTTTTCGACTGGGAGCCGGCAACTGCGGCTTGATTCGGTGCTGGTGCATCCGCGGAAGCCCATCAGCAGCGTCCGCAGCTCGGCCATGCGCGTGAGTTTAGCCCTGCCCCAACTGGTACTACGCGGACTGGATGCTGCTCAACTGAGTCGGCGCCGGTTCCGGGCTGATACGCTGCGCGCTACCCGTCCGCGCCTGGCCCTCACCCTGCCTACCCGAAAGCCACCAGTCCTGCACGAACTCCTGCAACCCTACCTGGCGGAGTGCCGGCTAGGCAGTATGCAAGTAACTGGCGGACAGCTGCGCGTGGCCGGACTGGCCCTGGCCCCAGCCCTGGCCGATGTGGCGGTAGCAGCTAACGGCATTCAGGTGCTGCCGCGCCAAGGAACTCCCACCGACATCTATTACGCCCGCGCCTGGCAGGTACGCACCGGCGCCGCCACTGCTACCCTGGATGCGCCCTATTACCACCTTTCCTGGCAGAGCCTGCGGGCAGACAGCCGGACGGGCCAGATGCAAATTCGGCAGGTGCTGGCCTTGCCCACCATGAGCGTGGTGGAGTTGGCCCGGAGCAAAAAGCACCAGTCGGCCCACGTTTCCGTGCGCTTGCCGGAGGTAGTGCTAACCGGCCTCGATTTTCCGGCGGCCGCCAACCAGCAGCAACTGCGCGCCACAGCCCTGCTGGTCCGGCACCCCCAAATCAGCACCCGCAGCGACGGGCGTTTTGCCACCAACCCGAACATTTCCGTGGTGACGCCCGAAATGCTGGGCCGCCTACCGTTTCAGTTTGCCCTTAACCGCTTTGGCATTCAGGACGCCACCCTGGCCCTGACCTTCCGCTCCCCCCGCGACCCGCAGCCCGGCGTCATGAGTATCAACCGCCTCAACGTCAAGTTGCGCAACCTCACCAACGACCCGCGCCGCATGAGTGCCGCTACCCCCCTGACGGGCGAGGCTACCGGCTGGCTTCAAAACCAGTGCGCCGCCCGCATGAGTCTGCGAGCTAACTTGCTGGATGCCAGTGGGCGGCATACGTTACGAGGGGAGTTTGGGGCTGCGTCGCTTTCCATGCTGAACTCCATGATTGTGCCCACCCGCGGCATTGCCATCCGTAGGGGCACGGTGCGCCGCATCCGGTTTCAGATGCAGCTGGACCGCACGGCTGCCCGGGGCACCATGTGGGGCGAGTACGCCGATCTGAAGCTACAGCTGCTTAACCAGCAAGAGCGGCCTGGTGTGCTGCACCGGGTAGGTACTTCACTAGTCAACGGTATCTTCATCCGCGACAATAACCCGCGCAAGCCCGGTCAGCCCCTACAAACCGGCATCATTGCCTCGAGCCGGGAACGGCGCTACTCCGTTTTTTCCCTCTGGCGCCAAGGCATGGTGAGTGGCCTGCTCCATAGCGCCGGTGTACCAGCCGGCATGGCCAAAAAGCTTAGTGAGGCGGAGTAACGCTCAACGAATGAGGTATTTATTGCCAGCAGCTTAGTTACGGTTACTCACCTTTGTACTCAGTGGGTTTAGCGTGCTGGCGTTGGCGGAGCGAGTTAGTTCACGCTGCTTGCGTGAGTTGCTGGGCACTATTTCCTGCCTAACGCGAGCTTATTTCTGCTGCCGGAGCCATGTGTAGGCCGAGGCCACGTCGTCGAAAGTAGCTACCAGGGGTTTTTCCAGGTAGCGCATCATTTTGTCGGCGGCTGCGCGGCCCTGGAAATCGGGGGCGTACACCCAGGCCAGGTAGCGCAAACCCGCCGCGTACATATCGCGCAGCCAGGAAATGCCCCAGGTAGTAAGCTGAAGAGCGGCTCGCGTGACGTTGGAGTTATCGTTCAAAATTTTTGCGGCAGGCCATTCACTTAAAACCGTCAGAATCAGGTCGCAACCCGCCCGGCCCGACTCCTGGTTATGCTCGCCCCACCAGTTCACGTAAAGCCATTTATTATGGTAGTCGTAGCTAATGGTAATGCCCGGCGAGTCAATAATAATATGCTGCATACATAAGAAAAAAGTAGACGATAGCTGCCTGTCAACGGGTCAGGAAACAGCCAAAAACCGGAATACTGGGTTCATCAGGTCTAGCTTGGAAAACGAGGACCGGATGAAGGACGGAATCAAGAGCCCGAAGCTACGGAGGAATCGAGCCTGCTGGTTCATGTACCGACATAAATTGTTGCCCGCGCCTGATAACGTGCTTTCTGGCTTTTGCATATGCAGTTAGTGCCTCCTTTGCTGGCAGCGGAAGGAATTTTCGGTCGGCCCTGGCCTGGCGCGTGCGCCGCATCGGATTCCCCTCTATCTTGACAGGCGAAACCCTACTTCTCTATGAACCGCCGACTATTTCTGCGCAACGGCTCCCTGGCCGGACTGGCGCTGTCCTCGTTTTCCCTCGCGGCTTGCTCCACGGGGGCGAAAAAAACACTACCCCGGAAGGCGCCGCCGCTGCCGGCGATGCCGCCGCTACCGATTTTGAACTGCACGAAGCCACGGTAACGGCGCTGCAGGAAAAAATGAAGAGCGGGCAGCTAACCGCCCGCCGCATTACGGAGCTGTACCTGGAGCGGATTGAGGCCATTGATAAGGCTGGGCCCAAGCTCCGGTCGGTTATTGAGGTAAACCCCGATGCGCTCAGCATTGCCGATACCCTGGACCAGGAGCGCAAAAACGGCAAGCTGCGCGGCCCCTTGCACGGTATTCCGGTGCTGATCAAGGATAATATTGATACCGCCGACAAGCAGCAGACCACGGCCGGCTCCTTGGCCCTGGCCGGCCACAAGGCAGCCCAGGACGCCTTCATTGTGAAGAAGTTGCGCGAAGCTGGCGCCGTGGTGCTGGGCAAAACCAACCTGAGCGAGTGGGCCAACTTCCGCTCCACGCGCTCCACCAGCGGCTGGAGCAGCCGGGGCGGCCAAACCAAGAATCCCTACATTCTGGACCGCACACCTAGCGGCTCGAGCGCCGGTTCGGGGGCCGCGGCCGCGGCCAACCTCTGCGCCTTGGCCATTGGCACCGAAACGGATGGCTCCATCGTATCTCCTTCGTCGTGCAGCGGGCTGGTAGGATTTAAGCCCACGGTGGGCCTATGGAGCCGCTCCGGCATCATTCCTATTTCGGCCACCCAGGATACAGCCGGCCCCATGACCCGCACCGTGCAGGACGCCGCCATTTTGCTGGGTGCCCTGGCTGGGGAGGATGCTGCCGACGCCGTAACCAAAGAAAGCGCGGGCAAAATACAGCCCGACTACACCACATTTCTGAACCCGAACGGGTTGAAAGGCAAGCGCCTAGGCGTGGAAAAAGGCCATCTGACCGGTGCTTCCGACGCCATTCCGCTACTTAAGCAGGCCGTGGAGCTGCTGAAAGCCCAGGGCGCCACGGTGGTAGAAGTAGAGGTAGAAAAGCTTACCGACCCCCTGGGCCAAGCCGAGTACGACGTGCTGCTCTACGAGTTCAAAGACGGCGTGAACAAGTACCTGGCTACGGCCGGCGCGAACGTGAAAACCCTCACGGATGTCATTCGCTTCAACACGGAAAACAAGGCCAAGGCCATGCCTTTCTTCCAGCAGGAAATCCTGGAAGCTTCTGACAAGCTGGAAGGCCTGGCAAGCCCCAAGTACCAGGCCGCCCTGCGCAAGTCGCACCAGGGTGCCCGCGCCGCTATCGACAACGTACTGCGCGAAAACAAGCTCGATGGTCTCGTTGCCATTACCAACGCCCCGGCCCGCTGCATCGACCTGATTAACGGCGACTCAGGCGGCGGCCCCGGCTTTTCTTCGCCAGCCGCCATGGCCGGCTACCCCCACATTACGGTGCCCATGGGGCAGGTACACGGCCTGCCCGTCGGCCTTTCGTTTGTGGGTGGAGCCTACCAAGAAGGGCCGTTGCTGACCTTGGCCTACGCCTACGAGCAGGCCTCTAAAAAGCGGGTAGTCCCGGAGTTCAAGGCGCCATTTGTAGGGTAGCCCCGCCCTAGTGCTCACACGCAAAAACCGCGCGGCCCTAATCGAAGCAGACTAGGGCCGGGCGGTTTTTGCGGTTAACTAGAATCAGTGGAGTAGTCTAGCGCTGCTCCTCTTCCGTGTGCTCCCCGCGGCTGGTGCGGGTGTTGGAGGAGGTAGCGCTGCCTGAGCCACCCTCGTCGCCGGCTTCCGCGTCAAGGTTCAGCTCGTAGCCGCCTACCCCGTAGGTGGGGCGGCCCGACGATTGGCCAACCGGGCTGCCATCCTGCCGGCCTTGGGCGGCGCGTTCAGCGAGGTCGTCGTTTTCGGTCACGTTATTGGTGGGGTCGTTGGTTGCCATAGCAGTAGTGAGTCGTTACATGAACAGATACGGCCTTATACGGCCCTAGCGCTATTCGTAGCCGATTTTCCGTCAAAAACCAGCTAACTGCCTGGCTGCGGTTAGGGTACGTACTGCTCCGTTACGCTGGTTACCACGTTCTGCCGGGTCTCAACGATAAAGGGAGCATAGCGAAATACATCCGTGCCTTGAGCTACCACCTCGGCGGGAGTAGCGTTGTACTGGCGCAGCTCACCGGTTTTGTTCCAGAGCGTTAGCACGGCCTGGTCAGCGAGGCGAAAGGTGCGCTGGCGCGGGCTGTCATTTACGATGTAGTAATCGTTGAAGACCGAGTAAATCGTGTCGCCGTTTTGCACGTCCACTTGAGCGTCGCCTTTACGCTGAGCTGCGGCCACGGCATCGGCTCCGTTTAGGAACTGGATGTAGTCGACGGTGACGTAGTACTGACCTTTCTGCTGGTAGAAGCGCCGGATGTAGCCGTGGTTGCGGCCGGTAGCACCCACCGTTTCCGTCGTCGACATCTCACCTTTTACGGCGGCCGGTACGTTGTCGCGGGCCTCGGCTACGGAGGTTTCCTGCTCCGAGCGGCAGGCGGCAACGACCAAAACTAGGGCAAGGGGTAGAGGAGAGAAAGGACGGTTCATGCACAGGTGTACGGGGTAGGGAAGAGGCAGTTTGGGCGGTTTACTACAAAAGCGGCGGCGAAATATCCCGTAATTGTAAATATTATCTTTGTTTAAGACTCACCACGGCTTTCCCATGGCTCCCATCACGCAGCTTTCCCAACTCGACTTCACGAAGACGTATACTTACGCCGACTATTTGACTTGGCAGCTCTCGGAGTGGGTAGAACTAATTCGGGGCCGGGTGCGCCTGATGAGCCCCGCCCCAAAGCGGCAGCACCAAGATATTACTCGCAACATCGAGTTTTCTATTATGCAGTTCCTGCGGGGCAAGCACTGCAAGATGTATCATGCTCCGTTTGATGTGCGTCTGACCCGCGCTACCCCCAACGGCGACGCCAGCATTGAAACCGTGGTGCAGCCCGATATCTGTGTCATCTGCGACCTGCAGAAGCTCGACGACCGCGGCTGCCTCGGTGCCCCCGACTGGATTATCGAAATCCTCTCGCCCGGCAACGTTTCCCGCGACACGAAGGAGAAGTTCGACCTTTACGAGGAGGTAGGCGTGCGCGAATATTGGATGGTAACGCCCGAGCAGAAAAACGTAGTAGTATGTCTGCTAGGCGAAGATGGCCGCTACGAGCTACGCGGCGAGTTTTACGCGCCCGGCCTGATTCCGGTGGCTACCTTGCCGGAACTGCAGATGGAGTGGGCGGAGGTGTTTGAGGGCGTGTAGTAAATCGGCTTTCGGTGAGCAAGTTGAAATTTCAACGGGTGTTGAATATTTACGCAACCTTCCCATCTTTGCATCAGTTAAAAGCAAAATGGCAGGCAGCCAAACGGGTCGCCTGCCACCACTTTACCGGTGTTCGAGCCAGTAGCTGACTACGGCTCTAATTACCGCTCCCAAAGCTGTTTTGCTCAGCTCTAGAAGAACGGGAAACCAACCAGCCTTGCTGACTTGTTTCCCTTCCGTACGCACTTTCTTCATTTCCGAGTAGAAGTTAGGGTGTACCAGCACCCACTTCTTGAAACCCCGGTCTGCTCCAACAGCCGGGGTTTCGCCGTTCATAGGCAACCGTGTTGGAGGGGTGTTTACCGTACGTTGCTGGCAAGATACAAGCTGTTGGTGGGCCTGGCAAAGTGCGGCAAACTTTATAGAGACTAGGTCATAAGTATAGAAATACCCTCCGTCCAAAACCCGTACCTTTGCAGCTTCATAGCAAAGTAGGATGATTTCCATTACCGACCTCGACTTTCATTTCGGCTCGCGTACCCTCTACGACAAGGCCAACCTGCATATTAAGCCCAAGGATAAGATTGGCCTCATTGGGCTCAACGGCCGGGGCAAATCGACGCTGCTGCGTATTCTGGTGGGTGAGTACAAGCCCGACGGTGGTAGCATCTCCATGAGCAAGGACGTGAGCCTGGGCTTCCTAAACCAGGATTTGCTTAGCTACGACTCCCACGAATCCATTCTGGTGGTGGCCATGCAGGCTTTTGCCGAGGCTCTGGAGATTCAGAAGAAGATTGACGAGGTGCTGCTGGAGTTCGAAACCAACTACACCGACGACCTGGTAGAAAAGCTGGCGACCCTGCAGGAGCGGTTCGAGGCTCTGGGCGGCTACACCATGCAGGCCCGCGCTGAGGAAATCCTGGAAGGCTTGGGCTTTACCACGGAGGAGCTGCAGCGCCCCCTGAAGCTGTTCTCGGGGGGCTGGCGCATGCGCGTGATGCTGGCCAAAATCCTGCTCCAGCAACCCTCGCTACTCCTGCTCGACGAACCAACCAACCACTTGGACTTGCCCTCCATTAAGTGGATTGAAAACTACCTGGCTGGCTACGAGGGTGCCGTTATCATCGTGAGCCACGACCGGGAATTCCTGGACCGCACCACCAACACCACGGTGGAGGTAACGGGCGGCAAGCTGGTGCCCTACGCCGGCAATTATAGCTTCTACCTCGAAGAAAAGGAAGAGCGCAACGCCATTCAAAAGGGCGCCTTCGAAAACCAGCAGGCCCAGATTCGGCAGGCGGAGCGCTTTATTGAGCGGTTCAAGGCCAAGGCCAGCAAAGCCAAGCAGGCCCAAAGCCGCGTGAAGATGCTGGATAAGCTGGAGCGCATCGACGACGTAGCCCAGGACGACGCCCGCGTGAACATCAAGTTCAACTTCACCGTCACGCCCGGCCGCCACATCCTACGCATGGAGCACGTGGGCAAGAAATACGGGGAGAAAACCATCTTCCGCGATACCCACGTCCACATTGAGCGCGGCGACAAAATTGCCCTTATTGGGGCCAACGGCAAGGGCAAGTCCACGCTGATGCGCCTGGTAGCGGGCTCGGAGGCGCCATCTGCCGGCAACCACCAGTTGGGCCATAACGTCATCATGTCGTTCTACGCCCAGCACCAGCTGGAAAGTCTGCGCATTGAGAATGAGATTCTGCAGGAAATGGTGGAGGCCGGCTCGAAGCGCTCAGAAATGGAGCTGCGCTCCGTGCTGGGCTCCTTCCTGTTCACCGGCGACGACGTGTACAAGAAAATCAAGGTGCTCAGCGGGGGCGAGAAAAGCCGCGTGGCCCTGGCCAAAACCCTGATTTCGGAGGCCAACTTCTTACTCCTCGACGAACCGACCAACCACCTGGACATGCAGTCAGTGAACATCCTGATTCAGGCCCTGGATCAGTATCAGGGTACCTACATCGTGATTAGCCACGACCGTTTCTTTGTGGAGAATGTGGCCAACAAAATCTGGTACATCGAAGATTACCAACTGAAGGAGTACCCCGGCACCTACAACGAGTACGAGCAGTGGCAGGAGGACCGCGAAAAGGCCGCTAAAAAAGCCGGCCTACCCTCGCCATCGGCTCCGAAACCTCTGCCCAAGGAGGAAAAGAAAGTAGACGCTACACCCGCCAAAACGCCTTCGCCCGACCAGAAGAAAGCCTTAAAGGAGCTGGCCGAGGTAGAAAAGAAGATTGACGAGCGGGAAAAGGAGCTGGCCCAGTACGAAGCTCAACTCGCCGACCCCCAGATCTATCAGAACGCCGCCCAACTCAAGGACGCTACCCTCAAGTTTGAGCAGGTAAAAAAAGAGCTAGCCCAGCTCAACGACCGTTGGGAAATGCTGGCGGAAATGTAGAACCCGCCTGATAAAATTGAAAAGCCCCGCCGGAAGCTATTTACTCAGGGCGGGGCTTTTGAGGTTTTAATATAACAGGATACAATAGTTTACTAAGTGCATCTGCATTATTTAGTATGGGTGTTGTGGTGATGCGCACAAATGGCTACTGATATGCATGCTCCAAGAATCAATGATAGTATGACATACAAACATGATCCATATAGATCTACGTGTAGAAACAGGGCATTCAGTATCATGCATAGAGCAGCGCCAACAGCTCCACCACCTAGCCCAGAGAATATTAGGTTGCATATATAAACAAACCGTGCGTCTTTCTGCTGCTCATATTCGCTTCTGTATTTCATAGCCAAGTAGGTTTTTCTTGTTGATTACGAATTTTGCATAAGTGCAAGATAGGACGTCGGATGATGAGAATGACTTCGATTTGTATTATAACTTTTGCATTGAGTAACATAGCTGATATAGCATACTAAAAGCGCCATACTGGAGCATTTTATATCAATAAACTACCCCCTGCATATCGTTCAAAGACTTAAGGAAGGCAATAATAGCCTGCTGCTCGGCTGGGCTTAGCTTAAGCTTGTCCTCGGCTAGAGTTTGGGTAGGAACGGAGAGGCCCAGGCCGGTGCCGCCGCCTCGGTTGTAGAAGTCCAGGACCTGCTCCAGGGTTTGGTACGCGCCGTTGTGCATGTAGGGAGCGGTAAGGGCAGCATTACGGACGGTAGGAGTTTTGAAAGCGTGTCGCTGGTGGGCAATGCCGTAAAGCAGAAACTTGCCTTGGTCGGTGTCCAGGGTTGGGTGCAGGGTATCGGCCGAGGTAGGCACGCCTAGCACTTCGCTTTCGGTTTTGTCGTAGAGGGGCGGCACGGTGCCGTTGAACAGGGGCAGGTAGTGGCAGGTACCGCACTGGGCCTTGCCCATGAACAGGTTGAACCCCAGGATTTCCCGGCTGCTCAGCACGGCCGTGTCGCCGCGCAGAAACTGGTCGAAGCGGCTGTTGAGGCGCACCAGGGAGCGGACGTAAGCCGCCACCGCACGTCGGATGTTGCGCTCAGTAACAGGCTCACGCTCGGTAGTAAAGGCCTGGGCAAATAGCTTGGGGTAGGCGCCTTTGCGCCGCAGCAGGGCCGGTGCCTCACTGAGCTGGCCGCCCATTTCGGCTTTGCTGGACACGACTGCGTGCACCTGATCTTCTAGGAAATGCACCCGGCTGTCGTAGAACTGATCGGGCTGCAGGGCGGCGTTGAGCAGGGTAGGGGTGTTGCGCTCTAACTCCGCCTCGGCCAGCAGGGAACGGTTCACGCGCAACCCATCCGCGTAAGCCTGGGTGGGCACGTGGCAGCTGGCGCAGGAGCGCCCGCCGCGCCCCGATAAAATAGGCTCTTGAAACAAGGCTTCGCCGAGGGCCAGCACCGCCGGAGTGGGCGCGGCCGCATCGGCGGGGGCAAAAAATCCGGGGTCAAATGCATCGGCCACGAAAAAGCTAGCCGCATCAGCCCGCACCGCCCGGCGGGTAGCTAGGAAGGGAATCTGCCGCTGCTGCTGGGCCTCGCGCAGGGCAGCCAGGGCCGGGTTGAAATAGCGCACGAAGAAACGGGCGCGGTCAAAGGAGTTGAAGTCTTGCCCGGAGGTGGCTACGGCCGCTTCGCAGCGGCGCAAATGGGTAGTGAGGGCTGCTGGCGCGTCAAACAGGCTTACTACCTCTCGGGTAGCCTGTAGGGTAACAGCCGCTTCGGGCAGGGAGGCGTGCGCCGCCGGGGAGTCGAAACCAGAAACTCCCTTGGCGGCCAGCCGGTACAGGTTCAGGCGCAGGGCGTCAAACACTTCGGCGTCGGAAAAAGCCAGGTGGGGAGCTTGGCGCTCCAACTGCTGCACCTGAAACAGCAGGTTGTCGATTTCCTGATGAACCAGGTCCCGGTTGGCGCGGGTATCGGGAGCCGCAAACACGATTTCTTCCAGCACCTGAAACCCGCTGGGCTGAATAACCTCGCCCGGCTCGCCCGGCTCCGTTTCGGGTAGGGCCGCCCCGTTGATGCGGCCCGCCGCGTGCGGGTAGTAATATTCCACGGCAAATTCCAGGTGCTTGTACTCCCGCCGGCAAGCGGCAAACTCAACTCGTAGGGCGGTGGTATCGGCCTGGTAGGTGCGCTGCTGAAAGTGGGTTAGGGCCGCGTGTAGGCGCTTCAAATGGTCATCGTAGTAGCTTTTTACCTGCTCGGCAGGCGTGCGGTGTAGCACCGCAAACGAAAACAGCAACCCCGACAAGCCCAGCAACAAAGAGCGGAGCGCGGCGGGGTAGCAGGTCAGATTGGAAGACATTAGAAGTAGAGTTTAACCCCTGGCAGGGCCGTCTCGGCTTGGCGTTGGGCCGCCGGGGTAAAGGCGTTTTGCTTGACGATGACAGTCTTCAGCTTCTTCAGCTTGCGCAGGGAGCGGGGCAGGGCCGTAAGCTGGTTGTCGTTGACAATCAGCATTTCCAGGGCTTGCAGCTGGCCCAGGCTGTTGGGCAGGGCCTTGAGTTGGTTGCCGGACAGGATAAGCACTTTCAGATTTCGGCAGCGGCCCAGGCTGGCTGGCAACTCCTCCAGCTGGTTGTTGGACAGGTTTAGCTCCTCTAGCTGGGTGAGGCCCTCCAGGCGGGCCGGCAGATGCTGCAGCTTATTGTCGTTCAGGTACACGTAGCGCAGGTTCTGCAGGCGGCCCAGCGAAGCAGGCAGGAACAAAAGCTGATTGTGCGAAACGTCGCAGTACTCAAGCTGGGTCAGCTGCCCTACCTGCTCCGGCAGGGAGGTAAAGTTGTTGTGGGCGCTCATGAGGTAGCGCAAGCTGTCGAGACTGCCAATGCTGGGTGGTAGTTCCGTGAGCATGTTCTGCTCAATCTGCAGCTGCCGCAGCCGGCGGAGGTTGCCAATGGTCGGCGGCAAATCCAGCAAACTGTTCTTATTGACGAATAACACCCGCAGGCTATCCAACTGCACCAGGTTGTCGGGAAGGTGGCGCAGGTGGTTTTCGTGGGCAAACAACAGCCGCAGCCGCCGCAGCTGCTCCACGTTGCCGGGCAGCAGTTCCAGATTTTGCCCCCGCAGGTTCAGCTCTGTCACGCAGGCCGGCTGGCGCAGGGCACCCGGCAGGGAAAAAGAAACTTTCGTGGGGCACTGGCCCAAGCACGTGTTGCCCTGCAGAAACTGCAGGGCAACAACTAGGATGGTTAGCAAGGAGACGACAGGCTGCTTCACAGCTTGCTGAACGGACGCGTGGTGGTGGTAGTAGCCGTTTTAATAACCAGGTAGTAATACCCGCTGCGCAGCTTGCCCACGGGCACCCGCAAGGTGTTGGCCCCGGCCGTAAGGGTAGCCGGCTGTTCCAATACGCGGGCTCCCACACTGGTCAGTACTTGCAGGGTAGCGGCTTCGCGCTGGGTGTGGGTTAGGTACAGCGTTAGCTCGCCGTCCTCAATGGGGTTGGGGTAGAGCTCCACCTTCGCCAGCTCTGGCTTGCCTTTGGTTGATGACAACGGGGTAGCCGTGCCCAGCGTGCCCTTGCGGCCAATTACCAAGGCCGTCGACTTGTTGAAGACCACCGACTGGCCCGCCGCATCCGTGGTAGCCAGCGAATTGGTTTCTTCGGGGCTTTGCATGGAAATAAAGATGAACCGCTCGTCGGGCGAGAAGGTCATGCCGGTTGGCTCGCAGCCGGCGGGCGTCACGGCAAACAGCTCCACGGCCGGCGCGGCCTGGGTGTGGCAGGGCTTAATCAGCCAGATGTGGTTCAGGCCCCCGTCCTGCAGCACGTACAGGTTGCCCTGGGAATCGAAGGTAAGGTTGTCGTTGCCGGTGCGCCAGGGCTCGGAAATGGAGCCTGAACCGTAGTTGATAGTATAGGCTTGGTTGGTTACCGTGGGCGAGTTGCCGGCGAAGATTTCAAAGTTGCTGACGGTGGTGCCGCTGGCGCCCGAGTCGGTGAAGCGGTAGATGGTGCCGGGGCCTTTGGCCGTGAAGTAGATCTGGCCGGTAAGCGGGCTGATTTCCACGTCTTCTACGCCATTGAAGCTGGTTGCGCCCAGGGCCCGGGCCGCTACCGTGGTATTGTTGCACTCGGCGGGCGTAGAGTTGGGTACCTGAATCCAAGTGCCGGAAGTAGCCGTGCCAATGGCTCCGTTCAGCTTCAGCGCGTACAGGGTACCCGCTCCCAGCTGGCCGGCGGTAGTGGCCACAAACTTGTATACAAAGCTGTTGGACGAGCCATCATCTGCCCCTTCGTAGGCGGTGCGCAGGTCGGCGGCTACCACAATGTTCTCGTGCTTCAGGCGGCCCATCTGCCACAGCTTGTCGGGCTTGCCGTCGCCGTTCTGGTCCTTCACGGAGTGCGTAGCCGGGTCGATTTCCACGTTCCAGCCCGAGTCCAGGTACCCATCGTTGTTGGTATCGACGGGGTTGGTAGGGCCCAGGTTTTCCTCGCAGGTCACAATGCTGCTCCAGGGCGTTACCGTACCCGAGCAGTTGTTGATAGTACCGATAACCGGCGCAAAATTTACGGGGTACTTGGCCGTCACGTTCCAGAGCTTGGAGGTGGCATTGAAGTTCAGGCTCAGCATGCTCACGCCCGAGGTAGTGCCGGAGCCCTCGTGGTTGATGGAGAGGTAGCCGTTGGTGCTGCTGCCGTTGATGGGGGCGTAGCCCGTGAAGTCGAAAGCTTCCAGCATGTTCCCATCGGCGGCGTTGGTGTAAGCGTTGCCGCCCTGGGCTAGCAGCTGGAAGGTGTGGGTAGCCGGCAGCCGCAGGTCTTGGGGCTGAGCGGAAGGCTGCACCGAGGTAAATCGGCTGATGTGGTCTGCGGGCAGGGTCGGGCAGGCCACCTGGGCCAGCGCAGAGGAAGTGCCGCCGCCCAGCAGGGCCAAGGCTAGAAGAGTAGGAGTAGGCTTCATAGGAGGGGGTTGAGATGCGCCGCAAGTACGAAAGCCACTATTTCCTCTGATTTACGTCCAAATTAACGCTATGTCAAGTTAGCGTGACGCCAATGTTACGGACTGGTTCAACCGGGTGCGTGTCGGCTCCGGCCGCCGGGTTGCTGCCTGTTCCGGAGCTTTTGGGGCAGCTACCCCGGGGGGGCATGCGTACTCCTACCGCCTACCCCGCCCCAGATGTTCGGGCTAACGCCTACATTCGTCTTTATGCGCTACCGTTTCCTTCCCGCCTTTCTGCTGCTTGCCGCCCCCGCCTGCGTGCCACTGGGTACGCCCATCACGGACCCCAACGCCGCCCGCCGGCCTGCCACGCCCGGGCAGCGCGGCCCCGAGTACTACGCCGACAAAACCCTGCGTTACGAGGATGCCATTTACAACCCCAACGTGCGCACGGTGCAGTGCTACGTGCCCACCGGACAGGCCAATGAGGTGTTCAATCCGCCCATTATTTCCCTGGGCCAGGGCCAGCCGGTGGCGCTGGAGTTCGACGTGTTGGGCGGGCAGGGCGAGCGGCTCACGGCCAAGCTCATTCACTGCGACCTGAACTGGCAGCCCTCCGTGCTCACCGACATGCAGTTTCTGTCGGAAATCAATGAGCAGACCATTACCGATTACCGCGCCTCCATTAGCACCAAAGTGCCCTACTACCACTACCGCCTCCAGATGCCGCGGGTGAAGCTCTCGGGCAACTACCTCTGGGTCGTGCAGGGCGCGGGCGGCACGCCGTTGCTTTCCCGGCGGGTGCTGGTGTATGAGGAAGGCGGGGTGCAGGTGTTTCTGAAGCAGGGTATTCCGGTGGCGGGGCAGGAGCGCTACACCCTGCAGCAGCTCGATTTCGGTATCCGCTACACCATGCAGCTGGTAAATCCGGTGCAGGAAGTGAAGGTAGTGCTGCGCCAGAACTACCGCTGGGACAACGCACACTATAACCTGCGGCCTACCTTCGTGCGCGACGCTGAGCGCCAACTCGACTACCAGTATTTCAACTTCGAAAATGCCTTTCCGGCCCTGAGCGAGTTCCGGTTTTTTGACCTGCGTACCTTCCGCTCCTTGGGCATTGGGGTAGCCCGTCTTGATGCCGAGGCCGCTCCCCGCACCGCCCTGCTCCAACCCGAAGCAAGCCGCAACGGCCAGGCATACTCCCAGTACGACGACATCAATGGGCAGCGCGTTATTGAGAGCCGGGAGTACGGCAACGGCGCCACCAACGCCGACTACCTCGATGTGACCTTTCAACTGCGCGCCGCCCAGCCCGCGCCCGGCCCGGTGTACGTCATCGGGGCCCTGTCCGACTGGCAATTTCGCGACGAGTTCAAGCTCACGTATGATGCCGCGGCCCAGCAGTACACCGGTCACGCCCTGCTCAAGCAAGGCTACTACAATTACCTCTACGCCGTGCAAACGCCCCAGGGCCCGAACAGCGTGTATTGGGAGGGTAGCCACCAGGAAACCGAAAACCGCTACGACCTGCTGGTGTATTACCGCCCGCCCGGTACTCGCACCGACCTACTCATCGGCTATCAGACCATTGGCGTAAACAGCCGCCAGCCGTAGCGCGGTTGTAAGCCGCTGGGTATATAAGCCGAAGCGCGGCGCAACCAGGAGTTGCGCCGCGCTTTTCGTAAGAGGCGTAGGTCTGAGGGTTAAGGATGGTTTTGGCGTACTACCGTCACATTCGCGCGGCCGTCTTGCACTACCGTGCTGCTCTGCCCGGAAAGGCCTTGGTACGTGCGAGCATCGTTCCCGAAACCGCTCTGTTGTTGAATAGCCAAGCTGTTGAAGCTGTCTTGGTCAATGTAGGCTTTGTTTCCGCCACTAGACCCGTTCAGCCCCTGCGTTTGATAAGCCCGGTTGTCGGAGCCGGTTTGCTCGATAGTGGCCTCATTGCGGGAGTCGCTGCCTTGGTATTGCTCGGCTGTATTGCGGTTGCCGAACTGGGTAGCAGTAGCTAGGTTATCAGCGGAAAGTTGCTTTTGCGATAAGCGATTATTGTTACCGAGTTGAACGCCGGTGGCCGTATTGCCAAGGTTGCTCTGCTCCTGGTAGCTCTGGTTTCGGTTGCCGGTAGAACTAATGGTGGCTCGGTTGCCGAAAGCCCCCTGTATCTGCTGCGCAGTATTATCATTACCGATTTGCAGCACGGTAGCATAGTTGCCTCTTCCTAACTGGTCCTGTACAGACGCGTTGCGGTTGCCCACTTGGGTTGTTGTGGCGTCAACACTTCCTACCTGAATTTGGGAGGCCCGATTGTCATTACCCATCTGCGAGGCCGTTGCCTGACTACCCAGGAAGTTGCCGGAACCTCGTTGAGACTGCGCAATGGCGTTTCGATTTCCGAGCTGGGTAGCCGTGGCCTGGGCATACCGGTCATCCTGCGTCTGGCTGATGTCGTTTCGATTCCCGGTCTGCGTGGCGGTGGCATCGTTTGAGTAGCCTACTTGACCGACCGTAATTGCGTTTTGGCTACCGTTCTGCGTGTCGGTGGCGGTGTTCTCGTCGCCGATTTGTTGCACGGTAGTGCGGTTGTTTTGAGCGTACGCAGTGCCGCTTAGCAAAAGTCCTAGCGCCCACGCCGATGCTTGTACGGTCTTCTTCATAAGGAAAGGATATGAGAGGTGAGGAATGTATGATGTAAGTAGTAAAATAATATTAAATATTGAAATAGTTTAATAAATATTTATTTCCAGGGCCCAATACTCATCGCACAGCTAAAGGAGCCGCAAACGGTAGTCCGAAGCAGTGGCAGATTGATGTTGATTGGGGGTAGATATACTGGGTAGTCAAAACCGGCACAGAATTAGCCTCGTGGGTAGGAGCACCGTAACCTTCGGGCCCTTGAGCCTCGTTGCAGGCCTATTCCGCCCTTCGGTACCATCACTTAGCTCTCTTCCTCCCATGCAACCCACTCTCACCTCTGTTCTGCACGCCAGTGCCACGCTGGCTTTGTTACTGCCGCTGAGCGGCTCACAGCCCGCTCCGGTTGCTGCAGTTGTTCCAGCCGCCCGTCCGGTACTGCCCGTGCAAGGTGCCCAACCCGACCCCTCCGTGGTGGCCCAATTTGGTCTGCTCAACGACTCCAAGCTCCAGAGCTACATTGATAGCAAAGGCATGCAGATGGGCAAGATTTCCGACCGCCCCGCCGATGTGAAAGGCTTTACCATCGTCGATTCGCCTATTATCAACGCCTTTGCTACCCCCGATGGCCACGTGTACTTTACGCGTGGCATTATGGCGCACTTCAACAACGAGGCCCAATTCAGCGGGGTGCTCGGCCACGAAATTGGCCACATCACGGCCCGCCACGGCCAGAAGCAGCAAACCCGCTCTACCATTGCCAACGGGGCACTTATTCTGGGTTCCATCCTCTCCAAGCGGGTAGCTTCCATTGCTCAGCCCGCCTCGCAGGTAGTGGGCCTGGGCCTATTGAAGTATGGCCGCGACGATGAAAACGAGTCGGATAAGCTGGGCGTGAAGTACTCCAGCAAAATTGGCTACGATCCAGCTTCTATGGCCGATTTCTTCCTGACTCTGCAGCGCACCGAGCAGAGCAGTGGTGCCGCTACCATTCCCACCTTCCTGTCGTCGCACCCCAACTCTGCTGACCGCTACACGAACGTGAAAAAGCTAGCCCAACAGGCTGAGCAGCAGGCCGGTCGCCAACTAGCCGTGAACCGCGACCAGTACCTGCGCATGATTGAGGGCCTGCCCTACGGCGACAATCCGCGCGAAGGCTACGTGGAAAACAGCGTGTTCTACCACCCCGATCTGAAATTCCAGTTTCCGGTACCCCAGGGCTGGAAGTCGCAGAACTCGCCCAGCCAGTTTCAGATGGCCGAGCCCAGCGGCAAGGCCGTTATTGTGCTGTTGCCCGCTGGCACTGGTACCCTTGATGCCGCCGCGCAAAGCCTTGCCCAGCAACTAAAGCTGCAGAACGCCCAAGCGAGCCGCACCACCATCAACGGCTTCCCGGCCGCTGTTATCCAAGGCGACCAGGTGGGGCAGGACCAGCAAACTGGCCAGCAGGGCATCACGGCCCGCACCCTGACTTTCATCATCCAGGACGGCCAAAACCTGTACGCTTTCGTGGGCCTAACTTCGCCTGCTGCCTTCGAAACCTACGCCCCGCAGTTCCAGCGCACGGCCCAGGGCTACCGCCGCCTTACCGATGCCGCCAAGCTTAACCGCCAGCCCGAGCGAGTACGCATCAAAACCGCCAAAGCCGGTCAAACGTTGGCTTCTGCTCTAGCCGCCAACGGAATTCCCTCCAAACGCTATGAGGAACTGGCCATCCTCAACGGCATGAAAACCACTGATAAAATGACAGCTGGAATGTTGTTTAAGGTGGTAGGAAGGTAGAAGTGTAGTTCAAACCACTGACCCGCTGCTTGTCCTTACTTGAGGAATGAGCAGCGGGTCTTGTTATTATGAACCCCTGAGTAGGGCTGATTTCTGTAGAGTAAGTAGAACAGTAAGATTAATTTGTAAGTCAGCGTACCGCATACGTTCAAAAGACCTATTGCCGAACGTGGGAATATTGTAGCCCATAGTCAACTTAAACGGCCGCCCTGCAATGCCTATTTCTGGCCTAATCTTCAGATTGCCACCAGTGAAATCAGTGTAATAAATAGTATTCAGCCCACATCCCATGAACCAGACGCTAGCCCAGGCACTTGCTTTAAAGCCTATGATGGGATGTCGACGCAACTCGAATTCTGTTGAGAGACCATAAGCCAAAACTGGATCTGGATGGCGCAAATCGTCAGTAGATAACATACGATACACCCCAATCTCTAGCAATCGTCGGTTGATGGTTTGTTGGTCTTCTCGGGAACTGCCTTGGAAATTGATTCCTGCCGCAAGCTTGTATAGTTGCACCTGCTGAGCTACTGCTGTTTGAGACAGTGAACTGCTTTCTGATTTAACCTGTGCCAGCGCTAGCAAAGGAGCGTGAAAAAGAAATAGCAGTAAACAGCAGTGTATATAGTTCATAGCGTCTTGGCTGATATGTATCAGCATATAAATCAAAGCGCCCCGGTCGAATGGTTCGACCGGGGCGCTCAAGGTACTGAGCAGCCGTAGAAGCCGTGTTATGCCTTCTTTATGAACTCCGTTTTGATAACCAACATACTGCCCCCGGCTTTGCCTTCAACCTCGCTGGGGCTGTTGGTGAGGCGAATGTTCTTGACCACAGTGCCGCGCTTCAGCGCCTGCGCCATGCCTTTCACCTTTAGGTCCTTGGTAATGGTAACGGAGTCGCCCTCGATGAGCAAGTTGCCGTTGCTGTCTTTTACTTCCATCGGAGGGGTAGGCTTATCACCTGAGAGTCGAACAGAATCCGTGTAATTCGGAAAATCCGTCTAAATCCGTGATTAAACGTTGAAGCGGAAGTGCATGATGTCGCCGTCCTGCACCACGTAGTCCTTGCCTTCCACGGCCATTTTACCGGCTTCCTTAATTTTCACTTCGGTCTTGTACTCCTGGTAGTCAGCCAGCTTAATCACCTCGGCCCGGATGAAACCCTTCTCGAAGTCGGAGTGGATGACGCCGGCGGCCTGGGGCGCTTTATCGCCGCGGTGGATGGTCCAGGCGCGTACTTCCTGCACACCCGCCGTGAAGTAGGTAATCAGGTTGAGCAGCGAGTAGGAGGCGCGAATCAGGCGGTTTAGGCCCGACTCGGTGAGGCCATACTCGGCCAAAAACATTTCCTTTTCCTCGGGGTCTTCCATTTCCGCAATCTGCGACTCAATGGCGGCCGATACCAGCACCACTTCGGCGCCTTCCTGGGCTACGTGGGCCCGCAAAGCGGCCGTGTGGGCATTGCCGCCCTGAATGCTACCTTCGTCCACGTTGGCCACGTAAATCACCGGCTTGATGGTGAGCAGCTGTAGGTCGGCTACTGCTTCCAACTCCTCGGGGGTAACCTGCACGGCGCGGGCGTTCTGGCCGGCTTCCAGGGCATCTTTGAAGCGCTGCAGGGCCACTACCTCTTTCTTGGCTAGGGCGTCGCCGCTTTTGGCCGAGCGCTCTGCTTTTGCCAGCTTCTTGTCTACGCTCTCCAGGTCCTTGATCTGCAATTCGGTGTCAATGACATCCTTGTCGAAGACGGGGTCTACGCCGCCAGCTACGTGCACAATGTTGGGGTCGTCGAAGCAGCGTACCACGTGAATGATGGCGTCTACCTCCCGAATGTTGGCCAGGAACTTGTTGCCCAGGCCTTCGCCCTTGGAGGCACCCTTCACCAGGCCCGCAATGTCCACGAACTCAATGATGGTAGGCAGCACGCGCTTGGGGTTTACCAGCTGCTCCAGAATCTGGAGGCGCTCATCGGGCACGGTAATGACGCCCACGTTCGGCTCAATGGTGCAGAAAGGGTAGTTGGCCGACTCGGCCTTGGCGTTAGAAAGAGCGTTGAACAGCGTGGATTTGCCCACGTTCGGCAGGCCGACGATACCGCAGCGGAGACCCATATGACGGTGAAATAGTGAGTTAGTGAGATGGTGAGTTGGGCCCAGGGCGCAATTCGTGGCGCAAAGGTACGGGGCTTTTTCCAAGGAAAGCACGGCTGGTTAAGCCAGCCGGCCCGGAACCTAGTGCCCGCCCCGTAAAGCCGACTGGATACTTGCCGTTCAGCTGGCCCTGAAGCCAAAACGGCGCGCCCAGGCTGAAGCCGGACGCGCCGTGTGGTAGGAAGCAGAAAAAAATCAGGTAGTAATGCGTGTTTCGCTAGGCTTCCGGATAAGGGTTAGTATGTCTCGTCGGTGGCGCGGGCCGTGTAGCCACCGTCGCGGCCTTCGTTGTCGTAGGCGGGGCGGGGGCGGTCCAGTTCGGCTACTTCTTCGGGGGTCAGCAGCTCCTCGCGCACATAGTCCACGGCGTCCTGCAGGGCATCCACGAACTTGAGGAAGTCTTCCTTATAGAGGAAAATCTTGTGCTTTTCGTAAGAGAACGTATCGTCGTCGCGCAGGCGACGCTTGCTCTCCGTAATGGTCAGATAGTAGTCCTGGCCGCGGGTGGCTTTCACGTCGAAAAAGTACGTGCGCTTACCTGCTTTAATGCGTTGGGAGTAAATTTCTTCCTGGTCGTGACGGTCTTCCACAGTTCCTTCCGGTAAAGTTTTGTTATTCCAAGATTATTGAAGTTCAGCGCAAAATACGTGCTTTCAGCTAGATATAAAAATTTGAAGTCCAGCTTTTTCATTTTCCCAGGCATTCATCCCAAAAATACGGCTTTAAGCAAAATATAAGGGTTATAAGGCCTGTTAGCCCTGGTTGCAGATGGCTGGTATAAAAGCAAGATAAATATCTACACATCACTATATAAAAAATGATCCTGCTGCTTCCTGTTTGATCAGCCTGTTATGCAGGAAAGCGTCCCTAGTCCTGGGTTTTTAAGTGGTTCCTTGCCCTGGCAAAGGCCATTATGGGAGCGGCCTCACCGAACCGGTGGGAGCTGGCAACTGTTGCGGCTGCAAGGGGCCGTATCAGCGGGTTTCCTTTGGTTTCCTTGTACCTTGGTGCGGGCCTCCGTCCCAAGAAAACCACCTCTGCCCGTTATGCCTCAAGCTCTCGACTTAGCCGCCGTTCGCTCGTTTGAAAATCTGGAGTTTCTGGCTCGCCAGCTGGTGGAGGGCTTTATCACGGGCCTGCACCAGTCGCCCTACCACGGGTTTTCGGTAGAGTTTTCGGAGCACCGCCTCTACAACCCCGGGGAAAGCACCCGCCACCTCGACTGGAAAGTGTTTGCCCGCACCGATAAGCTGTTTGTGAAGCGCTATGAGGAGGAAACCAACCTGCGCTGCCACCTGCTGCTCGATGTAAGCCCGAGCATGTACTACCCGGCTCCCACCCACGATAAGCTGCGGTTTTCAGTGCTTTGCGCGGCGGCCATTACTACGCTGCTGCAAAAGCAGCGCGACGCTGTGGGCCTCGTCACCTTCGCCGACCAGGTAGAGCTGCAAACGCCCGTGCGCTCTACCAGCACGCACCGTCACACCCTGCTCCTGACCTTGCAGCAACTGCTGGAGCGCCCCGCTACCCCCGGCCGCGCCCGCACCGATGTGTCGGGTGTGATTCATACCATTGCCCAGCAAATCCCGAAACGCTCCCTAGTCGTGCTGTTTTCGGATATGCTGGGCCGGGCCCCGGAGGAGCAAACCGAGACGCTGGCCGCCCTGCAGCACCTACGCCACCAGCACCACGAGGTGCTCCTGTTCCACGTCATGGACCGCGCCACCGAGGCTGATTTCAACTTCCAGGACCGGCCCTACCTTTTCGAGGACCTGGAAACCGGGCAAACCGTGAAACTGCAGCCCAGCCAGATTCGGGAACAGTACCAGACCACCATGCGCCAGTACGAGCACGAGCTAGCCCTGCGCTGTGGGCAGTACAAGATTGATTTCGTGCCGGTTGATATCCGCGAGCCGTTTGATAAGGTGCTGTACGCCTACCTGGTGAAGCGCGGCAAGGTGCGGTAAGTAGCTGCTAAGCTCATGGAACTGTGGTATTGCCGGGTATGCGGCCTTGATTACGACGAGTCGCCGTGGGGGCCCGATGGGCACTCACCGGATTACAGCACCTGCGCGTGTTGCGGGGTAGTGTTTGGCTACGATGATTACACCCCCAATTCGGCCCGGGGGTACCGCGCCCAGTGGCTGGCGGCCGGCGCGGTGTGGTTTTACCCGAACATGAAGCCGCAAAACTGGCAGATGAACACGCAACTGCAGCAGGTGCCCGCCCGCTACCACTAGGCTTCTGCGTACTTTTGCCCCATGGAATTGCTTAACCTGCTGTTTTTTGCCCTGCCTGTCTGCCTGCTGTCGGCGGTAATGACCGTTTACATTGCGCACATGTATGGCCGGCGGTTTTGGCCGTGGCTGCTGTTTGGGTTCTTTGTGCCCTTCATTTCCACCTTTATAGCCATTGGGCTGGGCATTTGGGATGCCCGCCGCAACGAGCGGAACGGCAACACCGGGGAGTAGCGCCTACCCCGGCTGGTTATCCAAGGATTGCCAGAGGTACTTGCTGGCCAGCGTGCGGTAGGGGCGCCAGGGCTCGGCTACTTCCAGCATCCGTTTGAGCAGGGCCCGGCCGGTTTCCGGCAGGCCGTAGTGCCGGCGCATGGCATTCTGAATGCCCAAATCACCCTCGGGAAATACGTCGGGCTGATCCAGGGCAAACATCTGCAGCATTTGGGCGGTCCAGCGACCTACCCCTTTAATCTGGGTAAGGTGGCGCGTAAACTCTTCCTCCGACAGCTGGCTGAGGTGGGCGTGGTCGAGCTGGTCCTGCTGGGCGAAATCGGCAATGGCCCGCAGGTAGCCTGCTTTCTGACGCGAGATGCCCGCCGCCCGCAGGTCTTCATCGGTGAGCAGAAGCAGAGCGGCCGGCGCCGGGTAGCCATCGGGCGGAAACAAGGCCTGTACTTTGCGCCAAATGGCAGCGGCCGCTTTCGTGGAAATCTGCTGGCTGACAATGGCTCGTAGCAACGCCAGGTACAAATCCTCGTGGGCGGAAGCCGCAATAGGACGACCCTGCCGGATAAGCGCGGCCAGTACCGGGTCGGCCTGGGTTAGGTGAAGCAAGGCAGGGTTAGCAGGAAGGGGCAAGGCGCTAGCAGACATGGGCAAGGAACAGCAGGGGAGAGGTTAAGCCAAAACAATATCCAGCAGTGAAGTCGGAATCAATACTTCCCCCAGTACTTCGCCGCTGAAGGACACGCGCAGGCCGCTGAGGTTATGGCCGAAGCAAGCTCCCGTATCGATGTTAAACACGTTGGCCGCCGCATTAAACGTTGGGACGCCCGCCGGGGTAGGCGTGTGCCCTACCACCTGGCGCCGGCCCATGTTGCGCAGGGGCCCGCGCCGCCAGAGTACCCCATCCATATCTTCTGGGTCCAGGGGAGTTGGCGTATCGGCAAAACCGGCGTGGCTGATGAGCAGGTGGTCATTCTCCCAGGTGAAGGGCCGCTGCTGAAGCCAGGCCAAATGCTGGTGCAGCAGCTCGCGCCGGCCCTGGTACTGCTGCACGGTGGCCCGTCCGCCCCAGCCCAACCAGGGCGGGTTGGGGCCGTCGGGCCCGAAGTGCTTCAGCATTTCGTACTCGTGGTTGCCCAGCAGAAACACCGTGCGGCCCGGGTGCCGGGCCTCCAGCTCAATAGCCAGCTGCACGCATTCGGGTGCAAATCGGCCCCGATCCACTAGGTCGCCGGTTTGCACCAGCAGCTCCTGCGCCGGCCGCCAGTGCCCCAGCAATTCCCGAAACGTATGGTAGCAGCCGTGCACGTCTCCAATAACGAAAAGGGAAGGATTCATGGGAAAGAGGTAGGTCGAGAGCAGGGGCAGGAGCCGAAAGATACGCGGCGGCCCCCTGAAGCGCCAGCTTATGCCGGCTGCGGGGTAGGAAATCCGCCCGGGTAGGGCCTGAGGCCTGACGCCTCCGGGCCTACTCGGGCGGATTTATTTCTTACGGGTACGAAGCAACGCGGGGCTACATAGCTGCCAGCACCGCTTCTACGCGGCTGATCATGGCGTCGTCAATATCCAGGTGGGTTACAAACCGAATCATTTGGGGCCCAAAGGAGGTAGCCCGAATGCCCTGCTGCTCTAGCCGGGCCAGGAACTGCTCGGCGGGGGTAGCTTCCTGGAGGCGGAAGATGACCAAGTTGGTTTCCACGGGCAGCACTTCCGCCACGTAGCTTTGGGCCGCTAGGGTAGCACCCAACTGCCGGGCGCGGCGGTGGTCGTCGGTGAGGCGCTCCACGTTGTGTTCTAGGGCATACAGGCCCGCGGCGGCAATGTAGCCAGCTTGGCGCATGCCCCCGCCCATCACCTTGCGAATGCGCTTGGTTTTCTGGATAAACGCCTGGCTGCCCAAAAGCACGGAACCCACCGGCGCCCCCAGGCCCTTGCTTAAGCACACCGAAATGGTATCGAAAATGCGGCCATATTCCTGGGCTGGCTGGCCGGTGGCTGCCAGGGCGTTGAAGATGCGCGCTCCATCGAGGTGGAGCGGAATCTGGTGGCGGCGGGCTACTTCGGCAATGCTTTCTAGTTCCCCCAGTCCGTAGCAGCTACCCCCGCCGCGGTTGTGGGTGTTTTCCAGCGAAATGAGGCTAGTAGTGGGGTAATGCACATTCACGGGGCGGATGGCGGCCTCTACCTGGGCGGCGGTCAGGCGGCCGCGGTTGCCCGGCAGCAGAGCCACCGAAGCGCCCGAATGGAAAGCAATGCCGCCTACTTCCCACAGATAAATGTGCGAGTTCTGCTCGCAGATTACCTCCGATAGGGGCTCGGTGTGGGCCTTAATAGCAATTTGGTTGGTCATGGTGCCGGAGGGGCAGAACAAGCCGGCTTCCAGCCCGAAATGGGCGGCGGCCTCCTGCTCCAGGGCCCGCACAGTGGGGTCCTCCTCGTACACATCGTCGCCCACGCGGGCCCGGAACATGGCCTCCAGCATAGACGGAGTGGGGCGCGTCACGGTATCGGAGCGCAGGTCAATCACAGAATCATTCATGGGTTAGGATAGGAAGGAAAAGCGGGAAAGGTTTCCCGGTTTCAAATTTAGTCGTTACTTTTGCCCCTCATTTAGTAGAAGACCTAAACCGACCCGGAAAAATGACCGTTACCCGTCTGAAGCGGAAGCACCGCAAGAACATTGCCCGCGCCAACAACAAGCAGCGCATCATTAAGCAATTGCTCCTCACGCCCGTTCTGAAGAACGTGGACCTCGACGAGCTGAAGGCCCGCTTCACCAAGAGCGACGCTACGACCGAAGCCGCCGCTTAGTCCGGACTTTGCGTCTGGTGCACCTACCCCGGTGTCGGTGGGTATCAAACCAGAATTCTCAAAAGCGCCTTTTCCTGCGGGAAGAGGCGCTTTTTTAATTGGTGGAAAGTGCATAGGTAGTCGTACGAGAGCTGCGCAAGGGAAAGGCCGGAGTCAAGTTAGCAAGGTGTTATTTAGGTCCCAGTTCCACCACTTGCAGCTGCTGCACCCGGCCCTCGGCTACGGCAAAGCGTAGCAGCGTGCGCACCTTGTGGAAGCCGTGGCGACCGGCTGCGCCCGGGTTAAGGTGCAGCAAACCCAGCTTCGGGTCGGGCATTACTTTAAGAATGTGGGAGTGGCCGCTAATAAAGAGGCCGGGGCGCTCCTGCTGCACCAGGGGCCGGGCAGCGGGGCTGTAGTGGCCGGGGTAACCGCCAATGTGGGTCATGAGCACCCGCAGGCCTTCCAGCTCGAAATTCTGCACCAGCGGCTGAGTGTGGCGCACGTCGGAACCATCGATGTTGCCGTACACGCCGCGCAGGGGCGCTACTGCCGCCAGAGCTTCGGCTACTTCTGCCGTACCAAAATCACCGGCGTGCCAGATTTCGTCGCACTCCTGCAAGTGGTGCAGAATCCGCTCGTCCAGGTAGCTGTGCGTGTCAGAAAGCAGACCAATTTTCTTCATACCGACGAAGGTAGTAGGCGCGGGGCAGGTTTCCTGCCGGCTGGTGCAGCTGCTTTATTTCGTAGCGGCGCAGCTTTATACAACACAACCGCGGACATCCCGTATCTTGCCCGACCCCGGAGGCTTTCGTTTCCGGGGAAATATGCTGTGTTTTGCAGCAACCCGCCTGAGTCCCCTTTTCGCCCCTCCAGATTACCCCGCGATGAACGTTTTCATCAACGATATTCCGCTGATTATCAAGAAGAACAGCGAGAAGATATACAAGCACAAGTACGACCTGATTTTAAATCCGGAAGATGAGTTCATCTCCAAGGATCTGATTGGGGATGTGCTCGTGCGCGACGTAACGGACGTGTTCGTGGACCGGTTGCTACGTCTGATGGAAGTAAAAAAGCTGAAAAAGCTAACTTCTCTTACCCTGCTGGCGCGCAAGAAAAAGCGTCTTATTCTGCATCTGAAAGATCAGTTTAAGATTGTGAAGGCGGCCGGTGGCCTGGTGGTGAAGGATGGTCAGATTCTGATGATCTACCGGCTAGGTAAGTGGGATTTGCCCAAGGGCAAGCTTAAAAAGGAGGAAGACCCCGCCCTGGGCGCCCTGCGCGAGGTGGAAGAGGAGTGCAACATCAAGGTGGAAATTGGGGAAGACCTACCCAGCACTTGGCACTCCTACGCTTACAATGGCAATAAAATCCTGAAGAAAACAAATTGGTACATCATGCGCTGCCTGGATGACTCCTTCATGAAGCCCCAGGCCGAGGAGTACATTGAGGAGGTGCGCTGGATGACTCCGCAGGACGCGCTGAACGTGCTCGATGAATCTTATGCCAGCATTGCGCTGGTAGTGCGCCATTACCTGAGTGAAACCGCGGGTCAGGCACCCGCCGACCACGAGTCCACTAAGTAGTATTTATTCGTTTAACGATGTTTGTGCCAATGCGCCCATTTCGTTACCTGCCGTTTGCGGTGCTGCTGGGAATGGCGGCCTGCACCGGCTCCCAAACCATTTCAGAACCCAATGACCCGAGCACGGGCAGCGTAGAGGCCGGCCGAAAGGCTGCCGTAGATGTACCGGCGCTGGTAGGCCGCAACATCGACCAGGTGCGCCGGGCGCTGGGTACCCCGCAAGAAGCTCGCGACCAAAAAGTAGGCGCCGAGCCCACGGCCGAACAAATGAAGTCGACGAAGGGCGAGGACTGGATCAATACGTTTGAGCGGAACGGTACGACCATCGTGGCCACGTTCCACGCCCGCACCCGCAAAGTGCGCGACCTAGTGCTGGTGGGCACGGATGAGGATGAAATTCTGCGTAACGGCAACCTCAGCCTAACGGCCACGGACTACATTGTGCTACCCGTTGTGAATCCCCAGAACAACCGCGCAATTGTGGGTATGCGCGTTGTAGCCCGGAAATAGCCCCAGACCGATTACAGTTCACGAAAAAGGCCGCCTCAACAATGTTGGGCGGCCTTTCTCATGGGTTCTTGTGGCGTGTTAGCCGGCCGCTGGCGGTAGCGGGAAGGGTACGAAATCATCGACGTTACCGCCGAAGCGGTGAATTTCGCGGATGATGGTACTGCTAATGGCCGCCAAGGGGGGAGAGGTAATCAGGAATACGGTTTCCAGGGCTGGGTTAACGTGGCGGTTGGCCTGGGCAATGGTGTTTTCGTACTCGAAGTCAGTGGTGTTGCGCAGGCCCCGGAGCAGGAACCGGGCACCTACCTCGCGGGCAAAATCGGCCGTTAGCCCCTTGTAGGCTTGCACTGACACCCGCGGCTCGTCCCGAAAAATCTCCTCAATTAGGCTAATCATCTGCTCTACGGGCAAGTAGCGCTGCTTGCTACTGTTGTTGCCGATGGCAATAATCACCTCATCAAACAAAGCCGTACCGCGCCGTACTACATCCAAATGACCGTTGGTGAAAGGATCAAAGGAGCCAGGAAACAAGGCAATTCGCATGACGCAGTGGTGAGATGGTGAACCTGTGAAATGATGGGTGAGTGACTTAGCGAGTTTGCAAAAGGCCTGTCATCCAGGGCGGAGTGAGGAAACTTTTCGCGAAAGCACAACGGGCGTAACAATGGCATGTACTGACGAGAGAAGGCCCCTCGCGCAAGATCCAGATGACGGATTTCTTACGGAACAAACGCGCCGTTTTACCAATTCGACATCTCACCCCTTAGCATAAGTGCAGGGCGTAGAGCTCGAAGTAGCGGTACTCAAAAACGTCGTTGAGGCGGTAGCTATAGCTCAGGTCGTAGGGGCGGTTGCCGAACCGGATGTTGCGAATGTACTTGCGTAGGATGGTAAAAAGCTCGGAATCGTGCATCAGGTCGCCCCACACCGTCACCAAGTCCTGGTCGGGGTTGAGCTGCAGCTCCTGCATTACCAGAATGGTGTAGTAAATAAGGTCCTCGGGGGTGCTAAAGGGAAAGACGTTGCAGAATTCCGGCTGCTTGTCGCGCATGGCTACCAGCGTAACTTCCTGGTGGCCAATGCTCAGGTAGATGCGCCGGGCGCTACCCTGCTCGTTCTGGTGGGCTATGCCTTCCAGCAGCGTGCTGGTGTGGTGCACCAACCGGCCCTCGGGGTAGGTAGCCCGAAACCATTCGGCCAGGCCCCGCTCCGCCGCAAACACGCTGCTGATTTCCAGGCCCGTGTGGGTGTAGCAATGAACGGACTCCCGCTGTGGGTCCGTGGCGTGGTGCAGGCGCAGATAAGCGGCCTCGTCGCCGGGGCGGAAAAGGGAAGCCGGCAGCAACGTAAAATGCCGGTTCTGAACGGCTAGCAGCACCCGGTTCCAGCCGGTGCGGCCTACCAACTCGTGCTCGGCGGCCAGGGCTTGCGCCTGCGTGGCTAGGGAGCTAGCACTGTCCGGAGCCGCATAATCTTCCAGGGCCACGAACTTATTGCGGCGCACATCGGCCACGCCCACGCGCAGGCCCGCCGCACCAGCAGTCAAGTAGAGGTTATAGGCCGATAGGTTGTCCAGGTCCAGTGTTTCGTCGTGCAAGCGGTGCAGGGCAACCGGGGGCATAAAGACGGTAGTGGACATAGGGGTAGGGCAAGAAGTGGGCACGAACAGAAACAATTGTCCGCTAAAGGTACGTAGGAGCCAGCCGACTCAAAAACCGGGTTGCAAACCGGCCCTACACAGCTAACAGGCCAGCAAATAGGCCAAAGGGCTGAACCCCACTAGGAGCCTACCCTTGTTGAAACCGAATCTGAGGAATAAACACGTCATCGGGGCTGATAATGTCGCGGAGTACGGGGTGGACCTGCGAGGGTAGCAGCTGGCCCAGCTGGCGCGGCGTGACAAACTCTAGGTGAGTGAGTAGTTGGGCTTCGGCGGCGTGTTCGGGGTCGCGGCCAAGGGTAGGCGTAGCAGTTACGTCGAGGGGGCGCACTTCAAAGAACAGCTCTAGGGCCTGCAGCGTCGGACTCCGGAATTCGTGCAGGTGTAAAAATCGACCTACACTAACGGCTAGGCCCGTTTCCTCTTGAAATTCCCGAGCCAAGCACTGCTGCAGCGTTTCCCCAAATTGCCAGCCCCCGCCCGGCGGCGACCAAAACGGCAACTGGTTGGGTAGCAGCCCGCGGTGGGCCGTAAGCAGCAGGGCATCTTCCCGAACCAGCAGGCCGCACACCCGAACCCGGGCAACGCCGGCGTAGGCTTCCAGCAGGGAGGCGGAAGGAGCCGCCGAAGAAAAGTCAGTCATAAAAAAAGCACAGCACCCGGGGCGGGCTAACGCGAAGACGCAAGCTTACGAAGAAAGCAGGCACGCGGGTTCATTAACTGCCGCCCCCAGGGTTTTAGTGTGCTCAACAGCGGCTTATTCCAGCCCACCAGCGGCTGGCAGCCCACCCCGGCGCACTGCCCGGCGCTGCCGCCAGCGCCGCAACCGAACCAGCACCCACACCACGGTGCCTACCGCCAGCGCGGCTACCAGCAACGGCAGCAGCAGCCCCAGGGCCGCGCCGACAATGGCCAGCAAGTTTTCAACCGTAGCCAGCACCGGGTTGCCCAGCCCAGCCGTGGTAACGGTAGAGCCCGCCCGCAGCAGGGAGGTGCCCGTTTGAATAATGCCCGCCGTGCCGCCTCCTACCAGTACGCCCAGCCCCCAGCGCAGCACCGGGGGCATGTCTGGCAGCGCCGAGGTCATCAGGATGGTGCCGGCCAGAAAGGCCGCCGGACCGGTAATGGTATCCAGTACATTATCAACCACGGGCAGGTAGTAACCCAGAATTTCGGCCACCGTGGCCGTGCCCAGCACCGCTACGGCCGGCCAGGTACCCAGCCACGCAAAGCCCACGGATGGGGTCAGGTACCCGGTACGGTAGGCTAGGGAAGCTGCTAGCAGCGGCACGAATACGCGGAAGCCGCTGCAGGCCGCCAGCGCCAAGCCCAAAGCACCCGCCAGAAGATAATCTAGATGTTCCATTGCCAACAGGCTGAGTACGAAGGAAAACCACGGGCACCGCGCGGGCCCTGCAACCTGCAAAATATACGGAACCTTGCGGGCATCACGGCAATTGCTTCGTCTGGCCTTGGTAGGAAGCTACTCCGCAGTCGGCTACGGGAGCAGCGAAGGGTGGGCCTGGAAAGCCCGAGCTTCGGGGCCCAGGTCAGGCCGGAGTCTGCTGTTTTCTTCCCAACTTGGCGGGCCGGCCAGCACCTCCAGTGGTGCCGCGCTCAATTGTTATGAAGTGGATTATTACGGTGCTACTGCTGCTGGTAGGCCGGCCTATGGTAGCACAACACGGGTACTGGGCCGCCGACTTTGATTCGCTTAACCACGTGTTGCGGCGCCAGCAAGCGGATACCGCTCGGGTGCGGACGCTTACCCACATGCTGGATGTAGTGGAGCTGACCGAAGTGCGGCGGCGCGTGCAAGTACTTCCCCTCCTGGATGAACTGTTCCGGTTGAACGCCCGCACGCAGCAGTTGGATGAAGCTCCGTACCGAGAGCTGCGGGCTGGCGTGAATTTCTGGGTGAAAACCCGCCAGCCCCGCCAGGCTTTGGATGCTCTGCACCAAGCCATTGAGCTGTTTGACGAGGCCCGGCACCCCATTCCTTTGCTTTTGATTGACCTGGGTCCGCTCTACAATGAGCTGCGGGAATCCGACGCCCGCTTTGCCTATCTTAGCCGCAAGCTCACGCAGTACCGGGTGCAGGGAGCCATTGAAAATCAGGCGGCTTGCTACCTGGTGCTGGGCGGCACCTTCCGCCACCGCGGCGACTACAACCAGGCCATTAGCTACTACCTGCACGCGGCGGACCTGTTTCAGGGGTTTCACCGCCGCTTATACACCAACGAGCTGATGGTGGCGGGCACAACCTACGCGGAGTGGGGCAACGCCCAGAAAGCACTGCAGTACCTAAAGCAGGCGTCAGAACTGAACCGGAAATACCGCATCAAGGGGCTCCAGCGCCTGTTTGGGCTGCAGGCCGTAACCAAGCTCTACCTGCAGCAGGGCAACCTTGTAGCAGCCCTGCGCTACGCCAATCAAACCCTGGAAACGGCCCGCCTCGACTCAGTCGATAAGCTGCCATTTACGGCGTACGGCCTCGTGCTGAAAAGCCAGGTGTTGCTGGCCCAGCACCAACCCCAGCAGGTAGGGCCCTTGCTCGCCCGGGCTCAGCAAATTGCCGATTCCCTGCGCATGCCTATCACGGGCCGCCCCGGTGAGTTTGCCCTCGATGCCACCTGGGCCCAGTATTACACTGCCCGGCAGGACTACCCCCGGGCCGATGCGGCCTGGCAGCGGGCCTACGAAAAAGCCACGGCCGCTAATTTTCAGATGCTGCGTCCCAAGTACTTAAAACAGATTATTCGCTTCCAGGATGCCCGGGGCGCGGCCGAGCCCCTGCGCAGGTACACCCGAATCTACCTCGACCTAATGGATACCCTGAATGCGGCCCAGGGCAACAACCTGCTGGCTCAGTACGAAGGAGAACGAATAGAACAGGCTCAAAACAACCAGATTATACGCCTGCGCCACGAAAAAAGCCTGCAGGGCCTACGCCTCCGGCAGCGGAATCAGTTGCTAGGGGTAGCGGCCGTGGCTATTCTATTGATTTCGGGGCTGGGCTTGGCCGTGTACCGGCAGCTGCACTTGAACAAGCAGACGTTGGCCCAGCTGCGCGCTACCCAACACCAGCTGGTACAGTCCGAGAAGTGGGCCTTCGTGGGCGAGGTATCGGCGGGCATCGCCCACGAGTTGCAGAACCCGCTTAACTTCATGAAGCGGTTTGCCGAGGTCAGTACCACCATGGTCGATACCATGCATGAAGTGGGTAGCAAGCCCGGGTTGGAGCAGAAGATTCTGCTGGGGCTGCGGCAGAATTTGCAGGAAATCAGCCAACACGGCATCCGGGCCTCCGCCATTATCAAAGACATGCTGGAGCACTCCCGCGCCGGTACCGGGCAGCGCGAGCCCACCGACCTGAACGCCCTGCTGCTGGAATACCTGCAACTGGCCCGGCAAAGCCCCGAGCTGCGCGACCAAGCCCTGACCGTTGGGGTTGAAACGGACCTGGCCCCCAATCTACCCTCACTAGCCATGGTGCCCTCTGATATGGGGCGCGTGCTGCTGAATCTGTTCACGAACGCCTTATATGCTGTGGCCCAGCGCCAGCAAACCGGCGAGACAAACTACCAGCCGCTAGTGAAAGTAGGCACCCAGGCCGGGCTGAATGGGGTGGAAATTTGGGTGCAGGACAACGGCGCCGGCATGTCGCCTGAGGTTTTAGCCAACATCTTTCAGCCTTTCTTCACTACCAAGCCCGCTGGTGAGGGCACGGGCCTGGGTCTTTCCTTGAGCTACGACATCGTGAAAAGCCACGGGGGCACCATCCGGGCCGAGTCGGAGGAGGGTAGGGGCTCGAGGTTTGTTGTAACCCTGCCGGGAGCTTAAAGCGGCGTAGCTTTGTTACCCGAATACACCCCTATGCTCTCCGTTAGAACTCCCTCCGTCCGCGACTATTTCCCCTACGAACCTACCCAGGACCAGGCTACACTGTTTCGACAGATGGATGGCTTTCTGGGCGACGCTTTGCCGGGGCGCAAGGCCTTTATTCTGCGCGGGTACGCCGGTACGGGCAAAACCACCGTGGTTAGCGCCCTGGTGCAGTGGCTGCACCGCATGGGCCGCAAGTACGTGCTGATGGCTCCTACCGGCCGCGCGGCCAAGGTAATGAGCACTTACTCGGGGGTAGCAGCCAGCACCATTCACAAGAAGATTTACCGCCAAACCAGCGGTTCGCCCAGCCAAGGCCTCTCGTTTCAGCGCCAGCCTAACCGCGCCCAAGACACGCTTTTCATCGTGGACGAAGCCTCGATGATTTCCGACGAAAAGGCTTTTGGCGAAAACGGCCTGCTCGACGATTTGATGAACTACGTGTTCGAGAAAACCTCGAACCGCCTGTTGCTCATCGGTGACACGGCCCAGCTGCCGCCGGTGGGCCAACTGCTCAGCCCCGCCCTCGACGCCGAGCTGCTGCGCCACCGCTTCCGCGCCCAGGTCGATTCGGTGGAATTGCGCCAGGTGATGCGCCAGGCCGAGCAGTCGGGGATACTGATGAACGCCACAGTGCTGCGCGAAGAACTGCGCGAGGAGCACCCCCAGATTACCTTTTTCACCAAAGGCTACCCCGATATTTTCTCGATGGGTGGCGACAAGCTGGAAGACGGCCTGCGCTGGGCCTACAAGAACTTCGGCCACGAGAACAGCACCATCATCTGCCGCTCCAACAAAAACGCCAACCAGTACAACCAGTACATCCGGCGCATTCTGTTTGAGGCCGAGGATGAAATTGAGTCGGGCGACTACCTAATGGTGGTGCGCAACAATTACTACTGGCTGCCCAAGGATTCAGAAATCGGGTTTTTGGCCAACGGCGACTTTGTGCAGGTAGTGAAAATTGTGCGGCTTACCGAGGAGTTCGGCTTCCGCTTCGCCGATGCCCGCGTGCGCCTCGTGGACTACCCCGACGAGCCCGACATGGAAATCAAGCTCCTGCTCGACACCCTGCACACCGAAAGCCCGGCCCTGCCCGCCGACCGAAACAAGGCCCTTTACGACGCCGTGAGTGCCGACTATGCCCACCTCGAAACCAAAAAGGAGCGGACCGCGGCTATGCGTAAGGACCCCTTTTTGAACGCTCTGCAAGTAAAATTCGCCTACGCCCTTACCTGCCATAAAGCACAAGGCGGACAGTGGCAGGCCGTTTTCGTGGACCACGGTTTCCTGAAGGAGGACATGGTAAACAGCGAATTTGCCCGGTGGCTGTACACGGCCGTTACCCGTTCCTCGGAAAAGCTGTTCCTGTTGAACTTCAACAAGAAACTGCTCGCCGACGAAACCCAGGACTGAAGTGTCCTTTCAAGCGTCCTGCTTGATGCGCAGAATGCTCGGAAGGACAGAAGTAGGCTGAAAAAGAACGGAACCTTGTTGGGTTGCTGTTGTTCTTCACGTCAGCTTCAGGGGCGCAGGTGAAAACTGGCACGTAACTTGGCTCGGGCCCCGAAACTCGTATTTTTGTTTACCTCCAACGCATTCAAGCTTTCATTCCATGAAAAAAGCACTTTTCCTTGCTCTTTCGCTGTCCGTAATGGGCTTGGCGGCCCAGGCACAGACGGCAGCCGTGAAGCCGGCCAATGCCCAAACCAAAGTGGCCGGCCCGCAAATCCAGTTTGAGGAAATGAAGTACGACTTCGGCTCCATCAAAACCGGCGACGTGGTAGAGCACACCTTTAAGTTCAAGAACGTAGGCACTCAACCCCTGGTGATTTCCAACATCGGCGTGAGCTGCGGTTGCACTACCCCCGATTGGACCAAGGAACCCGTGATGCCTGGCAAATCGGGCACGGTTACGGCCAAGTTCAATTCGGCCGGCAAAATGGGCATTCAAAACAAAGTGCTGACCATTGAGTCTAACTCGGCCGGTGGTAACGCCATGGTGTCGCTGGTGGGCGACGTGAAAGATGCCGCCGCGGCCATGAACGTAGCTCCCGCTTCCTCCGACGTATCGGCCCCCGCTGACGTGAAAGAAGCCAAGCAGAAAACCAAAATCAGCGACAATAAAATCAAAGCCAAGCGAAAGGCTTCCTAAGCAGTGCGCTTCGGTACAGAAAGCAAAAAGGCTTGCCATTCGGCAAGCCTTTTTTGTTTGGGGCAGCATCTTGCGCTATACGTGGCGGGCGGCCAGCAGCAGCACAATCCAGCCGGCAACAAGCAATACGCCCCCGATGGGCGTAACGGCCCCCAGCTTGGTAATGCCCGTCAGGCACAGCACGTAAAGCGAGCCGCTGAACACGAGCACGCCACCCAGCCACAGCCAGGCTACCGTGCCCAGACTGCGCAATTCCGGCTTTACGTGCAGCAAAATGCCTACCGCCAGCAAAGCCAAGGCGTGGTAAAACTGGTAGCGCACGGCGGTTTCAAACGTTTCGAAGCGGCCAGATGCTTCCAGCATTTTGCGCAAGCCATGCGCCCCGAATGCCCCGATGCCCACGCCCAAAGCCCCGAGCAGGGCTGCCAATTGAAGAATAAGACGAGCCGTCATAGGAGTCTGTTGGAGGTGTTAAGTGGTAGTGAACCGGTGGTTTATTGTTGTCAGTTACTGGTTGTTGGTTGTCAGACTAGCGCTCCTGTCGGCTACGCAACCACTACTCCCTGACAACGGTAAGCTACTCGTTAGCGGGAGCCAAAAATAGCGCTGCCCACCCGAATAAGCGTGCTGCCTTCCCGCAGGGCCAGGGGGTAGTCGGAGCTCATGCCCATAGAAATTTCCCGGAACGCCTCATCCTCAGCAAAGTACAGCGCTTTCAGCTTGTCGAAGTAGCCGCGAAGCTGCCGGAACTCCCGGCGCAACTGGTCCTCATCCGGGGTGTTGGTGGCAATGCCCATCACGCCGGTCAGGCGCACGTGCTGCAACCCCCGAAACTCCGCCGACTGCAACATCTGCTCGGCTTCCGGCAGGCTCAAACCTGTTTTGGTTTCTTCGGCGGCAATATGAAACTGCAGCAGCCCCTCAATCACGCGGTTGTGCCGGGCCGCTTGCCGCTCAATTTCCAGCAGCAACTTTAGGCTGTCGATGCTCTGAATGGTGTGCACAAAAGGAGCAATGTACTTGACCTTGTTGGTTTGCAAATGCCCAATCAGGTGCCACTGCACATCGGCAGGTAACTCCGGCTGCTTGGCCGCCATTTCCTGCACCCGGTTTTCGCCGAAGATGCGGGCTCCGGCCTCATAGGCTTCGCGCAGGCGCTCTACCGGATGCGTTTTCGTGACGGCCACTAGTCGGGCGGCCGTGCCGGCAAGGTCTTGCTGAATGCGGTGCAGGTTGTCGCGAATCACGGATTGAAGCGGATTAAATACAGAGGTACACGGATTTTGTGGACGACAAAGCTACATGCCTGCGCCGACAATGGCTTTTGACTAGCAATACAGCATCAGGGCTGGACAGTTCTTATAAAACTTGGTAAAGAGAAAGCCACGCAAGCAGCCTACGGTTTAGCCCTCAACTGCGCCCCTCATGAAATCTGAGTACCTCCGTGTTAAGCCGCTTCAATCCGTAATTTAGTCTTCCAGCGCATTGGTAAGGAAGGTGTTTTTCAAACCCAGCCACACTAGCCACAGCCCTAGGCACCAGAACAGGTAGATGCGGTAGTAGTCGCGGGTGTTGCGGTAGCGGGTCTGCTTGATTTCGGACTTCTCGTAGCGGTTAATCTGGGTGAAAACCTCGCGCAGGCCGGCGTTGTCAGTAGCGCGGAAAAATCGGCCTTCGCCGGCCTGGGCAATTTGCCGCATGGTAGTTTCATCCAGGCGCGTGGTAACGTAGGTGGTGCGGCCCGTCTCGTCGGTGCCGTAGGGCACCACGCCGTCCTGCCCCAGCCCAATAGTGTAGAGCTTCAGGCCGTAGGCGTGGGCCAGCTGAGCCGCCGTGAGCGGGTCGAGGGAGCCGGCCGTGTTTTCGCCATCGGAAATCAGGATGCATACTTTGCTGCGGGAGCGGGAGTCGCGCAGGCGGTTGGTGGCCACGCCCAGGGCCGTGCCAATGGCCGTGCCATCGTTGGCAATCATGCCCAGGCGCAAGCTCTGGAGGTTGTCGCGCAGCAAGTCGTAGTCGGTGGTGAGCGGGGCCAGGGAGTAGGCGTCGCCAGCAAACACCACCAACCCGATTCGGTCGCCCTGGCGCCCGTCGATAAACCCGCGGGCTACGCGCTTAGCAGCTTCCAAGCGGTTGGGGCGCAAATCCTGCAGCTCCATGGAGCCCGACACGTCCAGCACCAGCAGAATATCAATGCCTTCGCCGCTTTGCACTACCCGCTCATCGGTGCGCTGGGGACGGGCCAGGGCCAGAATGGCAAAGCCCATGCTCAGGGCCAGCACCACATCGGGCAGAAAGCGGAGCACCGTACTCCAGTCGCGCGGCAGCTGCCCGGCCACAAAGGCTACCCCCAACTTGGCTCGGTGCCGGCGAGCTAGAGCCCAGCGTAGCACAAACAGCAGGGGCACTAGCGGCAGCAGCAGCAGCAGGCGGGGCTGCTCCCAGGTATAGCTGGCCAGGGTAGCGTAGCGCACGCTATCCAGCACGGGAGCCAATACATCGGGCCAGAGCTGCGGCATAGGGCAAAAGTAGTGATTCGGCCGGTCTGGCGGCTAAGCCGCCGGAGCCTGGGGCCGCCGCGCCGTGCCTGCAGCCACGGGCTCACCTAGCTGACGCAATACGTGGGTGTACTGCCGCTCGGCAAAGCTGCGCAGCAACTCAAAAGCCAGGTCGGTTTCCGTATCGTCCTCGGAAAACTGGTTGCCATAAATAACCCGGTCGGCCAGGCGCAGGGCCAAGCTTACGTCGGCGTCGTTCTGGTAGTGGGCCACAATTTCGCGGGTGGTCAGGCTGGTGATGTTGTAGTCTTCGAGCGTGGAGAGGTAGTTTTTCCAGAGCGTAATGGCGCGCTCCATGTTGGTCAGGGAGCGGGACAAGGTGAAGCGCTCCACGTGGCGGGCGTACTGGGCCAGAAAGTAGGCGTGATTTTTCCGGAGCCGGTAGCGGCGGTAGCGTTGGCGCAGCCCGCGCCGGAAGCCCAGCACCACCGCGCCCACCAGCAGCAACAGCAGCGCGGTTCCCGCCAGCCAATACGGGTAGTTGAACTGGGGTTCCACGGGCAGCAGCTGCAAGTTCTGGCGCAGCACGGGCGCTTCGCCGGCGCCGGTGGGGGTAGGAGCGGTGCGCACCAGCCGGACCTGGGCCGGGGCGGTGGGCAGCAGCAGCGTGTCGCGGCCGCTGAGCACGGTTACGGGCAGTACCAGCGTCTGCACGGAGTCCAGGGCGAAGGTGCGCAAGCGGTACACGGCCCGGTCGAGGCTGCGGCCCTGGCGGGTGCGGGTGGGGTAGTAGCGCCGCCCCACGTATTCGAAGGGGCTGAAATCGGCGGCGGAATCGGGGAAGATGACCTCCAGGGTGGCTCCGTGCCGGTAAAAAAGCTCGTAGTCAATTACCTCGCCCACGCGCACGGTAGGCCGCTGAAACCGGCCAGTGGGGGCTTCGGAAGCCGCTGGAGCAGCTTGGGCCGCAGTTAGTTGTGGTAGTAACCCCAGCACGAGGCTCAGTAATACGGCTCGGGCAGCGGTGCTACTTGGTTGCTCAGAAAGAAAGCGGAGCACCTTACCCACGACCCCCACGCTGGTTGCGCCGCCGGAACAGATGCACCAGCTGCGGTACAAAATCCGTGTCGGTGGCAATGGACAGATATTCGGTGCGGTGACGGCGGCAGATCTGGCCAATCTGCTCCCGGTTCTGCTCGTAGGTAGCGCGGTAGCGGGCCCGAAAGGCGGCCGAAGACGTATTCACCCACACCGTGCGCCCCGATTCCTGGTCGTGGAGCGGAATGATGCCCAGGGGCGGAAACTCCCGCTCCCGCTGATCCAGCAGCTGCAGCACAATCAGGTCGTGCTTGCGGGCTAGCATGGTCAGCTCCCGCTCGTATTCGGCATCAATAAAGTCGGAAATCAAGAGCACGATGGTGCGGCGCTTGAGCAGTCCCAGGGCCTGCTTAATGCCGCCCGCCACGGCCGTGTGGCGGCTGCGTGGGGTTAGCTCAAACAGGCGTTTAATTAGCGAATAGGCGTGCCGAATGCCCTTGCCGGGAGCTAGGTACAGCTCCTTCTGGTCGGAAAAAGCCAGAATGCCGAGCTGGGCATCTTGCCGGGCGGCGGCCAAGGCCAGCACCCCACAAATTTCTCGGCCCACGTCAATCTTACGCCGGGCCGCAGCTCCTACCTGCTGGGAGGCGCTGACATCGAGCAATAAAAGCACCTGCTGCTCCCGTTCTTCCTTGTAGGTTTTTACGAAGGTGCCGTGCCCTTTGCTGGAAACGGCCCAGTCAATGGCGCGCACCTCGTCGCCGTACTGATACAGCCGTACATCATCAAACTCCAGGCCTGTACCTTTAAAAACGGAATGAAAATCGCCCTGTAGCTGGGCATCTACCGCCTTCAGAATGCGGATTTCCATTTGCCGAAGCTTGCGGACGAGGTGCTGGAAAGGCGAATCGGCGGGTTTCATTTAGACTAAACTACGGGTTCCTCCTAACTTTGCCACTGTGAAAAAATATTCGTTTCGTGTGATGACGTGGCTGGGCGCTTTAACCCTGCTGGTTACGGCCTGCCAGAAGCCGGATGAGGTAGCGCCCCCGCGCCAGCTGATTCCGCGCGAAAAGATGGTGCGCCTGCTCATTGAGCTCCACACGCTGGAAGCCCGTACCGACGCCGCCGGCCTGCCCACCGACTCAGCGCGGGCCTTATTTCACGTAGCCCAAAAAAATCTGTACTGGCGCTACGAGGTCAACGATTCCTCGTTCACGCAGAGCTACCGCTACTACGCCATCCACGATAAGGACCTGGATGAAATTTACGCCGCGGTGGTCGACAGCCTGGCCCTGCGCGAAGCCAAGCTGCAGCCCGCTGGCACGCCCCAAGGACCCGTAATCAACCGCAACTAAATTAGGCGGCTGCCATTGGGCACGGGCCCGGCCACGGTGGCCAGCACAATGTGGCCCTCAGCATCAGCGGCTCCGGTAACGAGCACCTCGGAAAGGAACTTGCCAATTTGCTTGGGCGGAAAGTTCACGACGCACAGCACCTGCCGCCCTAGTAGTTCGGCCGGCTGGTAATGATGCGTTATTTGGGCGCTGGACTTCTTCTGTCCGATTTCGGGGCCCAAGTCAATGAGCAGCTGGTAGGCCGGCCGCCGGGCCGCCGGAAATTCCCGCGCCTCTACAATCGTCCCGACCCGCACATCAACGCGTTCAAATTCAGCCCAGGTTAGCATATGGTGGAGTTGTGAAATTATGAAGTGGTGATTGAGTGAGGTAGCAGCGTAAAGCAACTACGCTATGGGCAGCAAAACCCAAGCGGCAAAGTGCAACTGCTCACGTAAAAAAGAAATTAACGCCGCTACGCTATCCTAACGCGGGGGCACGACGGAGCCACCCAACTTGACCAACGTGCTACCCCTCTGACATGTGACAAGCCCTTACCTCCAGCACAGAAGTAAGGGCTTGTCAGGCTAGAAAGCTTGTCATAGGCAGGGGAGGAATGGCTTCGGCGCCCTCGCCATGACATATTTGAATGCGAGGATGGGTAGCGCCGATCTGCTCGCCATGACAACTCACTCATTCACCCATTCACCGTTTTACTGCTTCACCAGGGCAAAGGCCTGTAGCTGCTGGAGTTTTTGCTGCACTTGCTGCTCCCAGGCTTGCTGGCGAGGGAGGTTCAGGCCATGATTGGTTTCCTGGTCGTAGCGGGCTTCTTCGCGCTGCCAGGTCAGGAAGGCCATTTTGGTGATGTTGCTGAAGGCCGGCTGCAGCTTTTCACAGTCGAACTTGACTAAGCTCAGCTTCTGGCGTAGCAGCCGGGCGTGCACCTCCGTCAGATCAAAATGTACCTGCTCGTGGCGCAACAGGGCTGGAGTGGCCCGTTTGGGGTCGCGCACCCACGACTCGGTGGGCACGAACACCGCCTGTACCTGAGCCGAGAAAACATAATCGACGCAGCCTACCTTGGCGTCAATGGTGGAAGAAGTAAGCGCCGCCAGCCGGTCGGAGGTTGGGCGGCTTTTGAAGTCTTCCCAAGTAAGCTGCCGGTCGGCCCGCCACTCAAGCCTGGCCGGAGCCGGCTTTGCGGCCGGGGCCGCCGCGGCCGGACCTTGCCCGGCGGTAAAGAAACTCAGTAACAAGGGCAGCGACAGAGGAAACAGCATGTAGCGCTAAAGAAGCTAACGAGAAAAGATAATCAGCTGGCAGAAACCTACGCCCGGCACCCGCACCTTGTACACCTTGGTGAGTTGTTTCTGGTCGGGCAGCAGATTCTGGCTGTGCTGCTTAACGCGCGGCGAGGGCCGCTTCGTTCACGGGGGTGGCGGTTAGTACCGGTCGGCGTCGGAAACGCAGCAGCAGCACGCCAGCCACCAGGCTCAGGCCCGTAAGCAGGCCCACCCACACGCCCGTAGCGCCCCAGCCCAGCCGGAAGCCCAGCACGTAGCCTAGGGGGAGGGCGGCGGCCCAGTAAGCCAGCAGCGCCACCACAGAGGGGACCTTCACATCCTCCAGCCCCCGCAACGCCCCCAGCCCTACCACCTGCAGGCCATCGGAAACCTGAAATGCGGCGGCAATGAGCAGCAAGGAGGCCGCCTGGGCCACTACGGCGGGGTCGTGGTTGTAGTACAGCGGGATGGAGTGGCGGCCCACTACCAGCAGCACGCCCATCAGGCTCATGAAGATGAAGGTGAGCAAGTAGGCCGCCAGCCCAGCCTGCCGGGCCCCGTGGGCATCCTGGCTGCCCAGGTGCTTGCCCACCCGAATGGTAGCCGCCGCCGCAATGCCGCTGGCCGCCATGTAGGTAACGGATGCCACGTTGATGGCAATATAATGTGCGGCTAAGTCGGTGGCGCCCAGCCAGCCAATCATAATACCTGAAAAGCTAAAGGCTCCCATTTCAAACATCATCTGCACGCCAATGGGTGAGCCCAGCCCCAGGAGGCGGCGCAGGACGGTGGCATCGGGCCGCAGGTTGCGGGCAGCAGCCTCGCGGTAGGGGCGCAGGCGCACGGCGCGCAGCACATAGGCGGCCATGAGTACGGCCATGAGCACGCGGGCCAGCAGGGTAGCCCAGGCCGCGCCCATCATGCCCAGCTCCGGCAGGCCCAGCTTGCCAAACACCAGCCCGTAGCAGAGCACCGCGTTCAGCACGTTGGCCTGAATGGAAAGCAGCATGGCCTGGCGGGTAAGCCCAAGGCCTTCGGCAAACTGCTTGAAGCCTTGAAACACCATCAGGGGTAGGAGTGAGAGAAACAGGACGCGCACCCAAGGCGTGGCTAGCGCTACTACCTCAGCGGGCTGGTTGAGGTAGGGCAGCACCGTGGGCACTAGCAGGCCGCACAAAGCCAGCACTACGCCGGCCGCCAGACTTAGCCACACCCCGTTCACCAGCAGCCGGCCCAGGCCGGCCACGTCGCGGCGCCCATCGGCGGCGGCTACCAGCGGCGTGATGCCCATGGTCAGGCCCAGGCCGAGGACCATGATTACAGTGTTCACGTTGACGCTGAGCGAAACAGCGGCTAGCGGAACCTTGCCCGTCTGGCCAACCACCATCCCGTCGCAGACGTTTACCAGCACATGACCCAGCTGGCTGAGCATCACGGGATAGGCTAAGTCGAGGGTGGGCAGCAGGTGGGAGCGAAGCGAGGAGCGGGAAGACATACGGCAGCAACAAGAAGCAGCAAAGGTACAACCTCCCGTTCCCGAACCTTTCATACCTCCTCCAGATAGTGGGGCCGGTCGGCCGACTGCGTCGGCCGCTTACCTGGCAGCAAACGGAGCGCCCAACCCCACGCGCAGCCGCTCCAGTGCTTGCTCCAGCTGGGCCATTGGCACCGCATAGGATAGCCGCCCGAAGCCCGGCGCGCCGCACGTTGCGCCATCCACCACTGCTACGCCAGCTGCCTGCAGGCGAGCTACCAGCTCAGCGGAGGCGGCAGCGGGTTCCAGCTCAGGGCGCAGGTAGGCGCGCAAATCCGGGAAAAAGTAGTAGGTCGCCTCGGCTTGCGGCGGGGGCACCTGGGGCAGCAGGGCTAGCTCCGTTTGCATTAGGTGGCGAGCGGGCTGCAGGTTCTCAACTAAGCCCCCAGCAATAGCAGAGGCGTTATGTGTGGCGGCCAGGGCAGCGTGCTGCTGCAGCACTGGCACGGCGCTACCCGTAGCGTGCAGCTTGGCCACGCAGGCCTGGGCTATAGCCCGGGGAGCCACCAAGTAGCCAATGCCCCAGCCAATCAGGGCCAAAGACTTGCTGTACCCATTCACCACCAGGTGCCGCTGGTGCGGGTCGGGGAAGCTGAGCAGGGTAGGCACTGGCTCGGGGCCGAACGTAATGCCGTTATAGATTTCGTCGCTGAGCACGAACAGGTCGGGGAAGTCTTGCGTCACACGCAGCCAGCCCGCTATTTCCGCCCGCGAGTACACCCGGCCCGTGGGGTTGTTCGGGTTGGAAAGAAGCACCAAGCGGGTTCGGGGCGTGAGGGCCGCCCGCAAGGTTTCGGGCGAAAGGGCATAGTTATCGGCTGAATTGAGAGGTAGGACCCGCACGATGCCCCCCGCCCGCGTAACTAGTTCCCAGAAGCCAAACCAATTGGGAGTAGGCAGTAACACCTCGTCGCCGGGCCGAAGAACGGCTTGCAGCAGGGCAAATAGCGCCGCTTTGGTGCCACCCGTCACGACTACCTGCTCAGGCTGAACCCGATCCGCCCCGGCCTGCTGGTAAAACTCGGCTAGCGCTGCCCGCAACTCGGGTAAACCAGCCACCTCAGCTACGGGCAGCGGCCCGGTTGCCTGCAGCAGGCGCAGGGCCGCTGCTGTAGCCACAGCTGGGGGCGGAAACGAGCCGTAACCGGAGGCTAGGTTAATTACATCAGGGGCAGAAGTGGCGGACATAGCGAAGTTAAGCGACCCCTCTGCCGTTCTGGCAAGGGCGGTGTCAGGGGGTGGGTTGCAGAATTACGTCCGCAAAATAGTCCTGGGCATCGGTAAAAAACTCCTGCACCGTAAAGCCCGCCGCCTCCGCGGTAGCCGCAATGCCGGAGCGGGTGAATTTGTAGGAATTTTCGGTGTGAATCATTTCCCAAGCGGCAAAGTCCACGGCCCAATTCAGGGTAGCGAACTGGACCGTTTGGGCCCGGGAACTCACCAGGAAGGACCGCACGGCTCCGCTCAGCGGGTCATAATCCGTGTAGTGCTGCCACTGGGCTAGGTCGAAATCAGCGCCCAGCTCCCGGTTTAGGCGGCGCAGCAGGTTCAGATTGAAACGGGCCGTTACGCCCTGGCTGTCGTCGTAGGCCGCCCGAATAAGCCGCGGGTTCTTTTGCAGGTCGAAGCCTACCAGCAGCCGGTCGTCGGGGGTGAGAGGTAGGGCCAAATTCTGCAGAAAGCGGTGCCGGTCCTCGGGGAGAAAATTGCCGATGTTCGAACCCAGGAACAGCACCGCTTTGCGGCCCGGCCGGCTGGCCATGAGCCGTAACGCATCGGCGTAATCAGCCACTACGGGCTCTACGTGCAGGGTAGGCAGCTCAGCGCGCAAGCTGGCAGCCAGTCCCGCCAAAGCAGCCTCCGAAATATCCACCGGCACGTAGGTAAACTGAGCTCCGGTTTCCAGCAGATGGCGCAGCAGAATCTTGGTTTTTAGTCCGTCGCCGGCCCCCAGCTCCAGCAGGAAAAACGGCTCCGTGGGCTCCTGCGGGCGCAGGGCGGCACCAATGGCGGCTTGGTGCTGGGTTAGCAGGGTAAACTCCGTGCGGGTAGGGTAGTACTCCGGCAGGGCCATAATCTGCTGAAACAGCCGGCTACCCTCGTCATCATAGAAATACATGGACGATAACGCCTTGAACGGCCGGCTCAGCCCCGCTCGCACGTGCTGCTGCAAGGCACTGGCCGGGGTGGGCGCGCTGCTGTCTTGTGCGGCGGTAGAGGTGTCGGTTGGGGGTAGGGCAGGGGCAGGGGCGGAAGCAGGAGCAGAACGCATAGCAGAGACGAGGGAAAGGAGACGCCGGGTGCCGGCCGCCGGGCGCAAAGTAGAACAATGCGTGTGAGCAGTAGCCAAGCAGTGCCGGGAAAGGTGCGGTGGCAGGCGGCCGGAATCAGCGGGCCAGCCGGATGCCTGTAAATTGCCAGCGCTTGTCGGCGTGAAAAAAATTGCGGTACGTGAGGCGAATGTGGCTTTGGGGGGTAGCGCAGGAGCCGCCCCGCAGTACCATTTGGTTAAGCATGAATTTGCCGTTGTATTCGCCCAGGGCGCCGGCCGCGCGCCGGTAGCCGGGGTAGGGGTGGTAGGCCGAATAAGTCCACTCCCAGGCGTCGCCGAGGAGCTGGTGGCACTGGTCAGTAGGGGCGTCTGGGGCCAGAGGTTGCGGGTCGTAGAGGCCACTTTCAAGGAAAGTGCCCGTGGGCGTGGCCCCGAACTGGCGGGCAGCAATTTCCCATTCCTGCTCCGTGGGCAGGCGGCAGCCCCGCCAGTGTGCGTAGGCATCAGCCTCGTAAAAGCTAATATGCGTCACGGGGGCGGCTAGGTTCACGGGTACCAGGCCGTGGTGGGTGAAGCGGTGCCACTGCCCGTCGCGCAGTACCCAGTACAGAGGAGCTTCCCAACCCTGCTGCTGCACCAGCTCCCAGCCCTCCCCCAGCCAGTAGCGAAAGTCGCGGTAGCCGCCGGCCTCCATGAACTCTAGGTATTCAGCGTTGGTAACCAGGCGGTTTTGCAGCTCGAAATCAGCCACGTAAGTATTGTGCGGGGCCTGCTCGTTGTCAAAGCAAAACCCTTCCCCGGCAAACCCAATGAGGTGAATCCCGCCCGCCACCGGCAGCCAGCTAACAGGCGGCGCCGGTGAGGTAGCCGTTGGCAAGGCCGGCGCCGGTTGGTAGGCCGGAGCCAGCGGACTGGTGCTGAGGATGTACTTGATATCGGTGGCTAGCAGCTCCTGGTGCTGCTGCTCGTGCTGCAGGCCCAGCTCAAAGAGTTCCTGAAACGCGGCCGGTAGCGTGTCTTGCAGGGCCAGCAGCTCCTCCATTTTCCCATCTACAAAAGCTCGGTATGCATACACCTCCTGCAAAGGCGGGCGCGACAACGTGCCGCGGTCAGCGCGGTTAACGCGGGAGCCCAGGGAGTTGTAGTAGGAGTTGAACAGGAAAGCGTAGTCGGGGTGGTAAACCGAGTAGCCCGGCAGGTATTCCCGCAGCAGAAACGTTTCGAAAAACCAGGTAGTGTGGGCCAAATGCCACTTTGGAGGGCTCACATCAATGACGGGCTGCACCACGGTATCCTCGGGCAGCAAGGGGTGGCACAGGGCCTCGGTTTGTTGCCGCACGGCGCGAAACCGGCTGAGCAGGGCCGGGGCAGCGGGGGCCGCGGCGGCATGTATGGGAGCAGAAGTCAGGTTCATGACGCGAAAAGTGAGAGGCTAGCACTCCTGCTAAACGGCAAACGGGGCGGGTAGTTTTGCGGCCAGATGGTGCGTAAGCTCGGCGGTACGTGTTTGACGTAAGGGCCGCGTATAATTACGGGCAGCTCCTCAGTACAAAGCGGTATTTTACAATTACAAATTGGTTTTTGGCCATTTCTCCGGCATCTTGAGTTACCTCAGGCCGTAAAAAGAACACTTTTCGACCTGAGTATTCCTTTCCACACTTACCCCACGAGCTATGAACACCAAATCTGCCAATCGCACAAACTCCACTGAAACGCCCGTTTTAAAGCGTCCGCGGGGCTTTGCCGCCATGGACCCCGCCACCCAGCGCCGCATTGCCAGCGAGGGCGGCCGCGCCTCGCACCAGAGCGGTCGGGGTCATCGTTTTACCTCAGAAGAAGCCCGGGCTGCTGGCCGTAAGGGGGGCCAAGCAAGCCGCGGCCGCGGCACGCAGGGCACTGCCGCTGAATAAGCTTACCACTGAGGACAACGACGGAGCTGGTTTTACCAGCTCCGTCGCTTTTATAGCGCCGCTCCGGCATCGGGCTTCCGATGCCGGAGCGGCGTTTGCCGTGGGGGCTACCCCGCCGCGGGGTGGGCCGTATATTGCCGCTCCTAGCCGTTCTGTACCTGCCACCCTGTTTGCCTTGCCATGCTCCAGCTCCGCCTTTCCCGCCGCGTGTTGCACTTTAATTTTCCGGCCCGGACTTCCCGCGGAGCCCTTACCGAGCATGTAGCGCACTACCTGCACCTGCACGACTCCGCCGAGCCTCAGGTGGAAGGCCTGGGCGAAGCGGCCCCGTTGGCTGGCCTCAGCCCCGACTACCGCCCCGATTTTGAAGCTACTCTGGAAGGATTCGTGCGGGAGTTCAACCGCCGCCAGCTCCGGGAACTGCTACCCGAGGAAGCCGCCGAACTGGTAGGCCCCGAGTGGCCCGCGCTACGCTTCGCCCTGGAAACGGCCGTCCTCGACCTGCAGCACGGCGGCCGCCACTTGCTCTACGACACGGCCTTTAGCCGGGGCGAGGCTGGCGTACCCATCAACGGCCTGATTTGGATGGGTGAGGCGGCTTTTATGCGCGAGCAGATCGAAAAAAAGCTGACCGAAGGTTACACCTGCCTGAAGCTTAAAATTGGCAGCCTCGACTTCGCCACGGAGCTAGACTTGCTGCGGGAAATACGGATGGTAGCGGGGCCCGAGCGTCTGACCCTGCGTGTGGACGCCAATGGCGCATTTGCCCCCACCGAAGCCCTGCACAAGCTGGAGCAGTTAGCCCGCTTCGAGCTGCACTCCATTGAGCAGCCCATCCGGGCCGGGCAGTGGGCCGCCATGCGCGAGGTGTGCCGCCACTCGCCGGTGCCCGTAGCCCTGGACGAGGAGCTGATTGGCCTGACGGAAGTCGCCCAGCAGGAAGCCTTGCTAGAACAAACCCGCCCCGCCTACCTGATTCTGAAGCCTACCCTGGTAGGTGGCCTCCAAGCCAGCCAAGCTTGGGCCGCCCGGGCCCAGGCTCAGGGCATTGGCTGGTGGCTTACCTCGGCCCTGGAGTCGAACGTGGGGCTGAACGCCGTGAGCCAGCTGGCTAGCAGCTGCGCCCAGCCCGGTTTTCCGCAGGGATTGGGCACCGGCCAGTTGTATCATAACAATGTGGCCGCGCCCCTGCGCATTCAGGAGGGCCAGCTCTATTACAATCCGCGGGGCGTGTGGGAGAGGCCAGAAGGCTGAGTTTTTGTTGGCAACAAAGCCTAGGTAGCGGGTGCACGGAATAGGATTTTTGGTTAACTTACCAGGCCCACCTTCCCACCCCTATGTTCGTGCTAGTCTGCGCTTTTCTGCTGTTTTCGGGCCGCGCTCGGGCGGTAGGAATCCGTATGCTGCTGGCCCTGGCACTTGGGTGCTGCTTGAGCGCCGAACCGGTGCGGGCCCAGCATGCCTCGTTTCACTTGGCGGGCAAGCAGAAGCACCGGGTTCATGTACCCTTCCTGTTGCAACGCAACCTGATGGTGCTACAAATCTGGCTGAACAACAAAGGGCCCTTCAATTTTGTGCTGGACACGGGCATCAACACCTCCCTGATAACCGATCCGCGTTTGGGCCAGGAGTTGAACCTATCGGTGGGCCGGCGCTTCCTGGTTGCCGGGGCCGGGGAGGAAAATCCGCTGGAGGCGTTTCACATACCGGCCGTGGCCGTGCGCCTGCCGGGCAAGGCAGAAGCACCGGCCCTGCCCTTTCTGATGCTCTCCGATGATGTGCTGAACCTGTCCGGCTACGTGGGCATCCCCATTCATGGCCTGTTGGGCTCCGACGTTTTTCAGAGCTTTGTGGTGGAGGTAAACCCCGCCGAAGAACTAATTACCCTGCACAACCCAGCCTCCTTTCGCGCCCCGCGCGGCCGGCGCTGGGCCCGCATCCCCCTGGATATGGAGGGGCGCAAGCCCTACGTTACGCTGCCCGTCCAGTTGAATGATTCCCTGAGCCTACCCCTAAAACTGGTACTCGACACCGGCGCCGGCCACGCCCTGTCGGTTGAAACCACCTCCGACGCGCGCCTGGCCGTGCCGCCTACCCGGTTGCGCACCCAACTCGGGCGCGGGCTCAACGGCAATATCAACGGGTATTTAGGGCGCGTACCGGCCCTGCAACTGGGGCGCTACCGGGTACCGGCCCTGTTAACTTCCTTTCCTGACGCGGCTGATGTAGCCATGCGGGCCGATGTACCCCGCAATGGCAACCTGGGGTTTGAACTGCTTAAGCGCTTTACCGTCATCATTGATTACGCCCACAACCAGCTGCTGCTCCGCCCCAACCTCACCTTCCGCGACCCATTTGAGCACGACATGTGCGGGTTTGAGGTGCTGGCGACGGGCCCAAACTACCGGCAATACCGCGTACTGCGCGTAGATGCGAGCGGCCCGGCGGCTGAGGCCGGCATTCGGCCCGGCGACGAAATTTTGTCCATTAATCTGCTGCCCAGTGATGCCATCAGCTTAACCCAGCTGAGCCGGCTCCTGCATTCAGCCGACGGCCGCACCCTCTTATTTGTGGTGCGTCGCTCCACCGGCGACCTGTTCACGACGGCCGTACGCCTGAAACGGCAGATCTAGTGCGGCCCAGCCCAGCAACTCCCGGCACAAAACCAAAACTCAGCTATTTGGGCTGGAGCGCAGCCATCTGCCCCGGCGGGGCGTAAACGCTCCGGAGCCAGCCCGCTGCACGCGTCGGCTTCGCTCGTCAAAATCCGTACCTTAGAAGCTGCCCCATTCCGGTTGCTTTCCCACGCCCGCCCATTTCTTCCGCATGGCTTACCCCTTGTCTGCCGCGCAGCTTCAGGTGCCACCCGCCATCCAGGCGAATCAGCATATCTACTCTGATTATTTCGACGAAAATTTCGTGGAAACCCTGGACCGCAACATTCTTCAGCTGCTCGACCGGGTCTGGTTTCGCTCGAAACTGGTGGGGTTCGAGAATTTCCCGCAGCGCAACCGGCCCGACCGGCCCCTGATTTTTGCCTCCAACCACTCCGGTATGGCTTTCCCCTGGGATGCCATGGTAGCCTTGTCGCACCTGTGGCGCCGCCTACCCAACCTCTCCGATTTACCCCGGCCCCTGTCGGCGCCCATGCTCTCCCAATCGGTACTGATGAATCCGTTTCTGGTGAAAAACTTCTGGAAGAAGTGCGGCTGCGTGGATGCTACTACGCTCAACTTCGAGACGATGATGTACTACCAGAAGCATAACCTGATGCTCTATCCCGAGGGAGTGGCGGGCATCGGCAAGGGCTTCAACCGGAAGTATCAGCTGCAGCGCCTAGCTACCAGCATCGTGCGCCTGGGCATTGAGCACCGCACCGATATTGTGCCCTTTTACACCATCAATGGCGAGTACCTGAATCCTCACGCCTACAGCTGGGATTGGGTGAACCGGCTAAGCAAGAAAATTGGTATTCCCTTTATCCCGATGGGCCCAATTCTGCTACTGGTGCTGCTGCAGCCGTGGTTTTTTTACATGGCGTTTCCCGCCAAACTCACCTTTGTGCTGGGGCAGCGCATCCGGCCCTACGAGCTGACGAACAAGGCTACCCCCGAGCTAACCCGCCCCGAATACGAAGAGCTGTCGGGCCAGATTCGGGACCGGATGCAGACGGAGCTGGACGCCGCCGTGCAGCAATACGGGCAGCAGCCCTACCGCTGGGCCGAGCTGTGGCAGCGCATCAAGGAGAACTGGCGCTACTTCCCGTTTTTCCTGCCCTGGGCCTGGCCGGCGCTGTTTCGGGAGTTTGAGCGCCAGTACGTGCACAACGGCCGCCGCGACTTCACCCTGGATTTGCGCAGGCCCGGTGCCTACTGGCGCATGCTGTGGCGCAATCCGTTCACCCTCACCTTCTTTATTCCCGTATTAGGGTGGATTCCCATTGCCATTCGCGGCTACAAAGGCCACCGAATCGGGAAAAGCCAACCTGCCAAGTGAATGGGCACCTGCTCCCACGTCTGGGCCACCCTTGTAATGAGCACAAGTTGGTTCTGCGTCGGGCGGGCCACGTAATCTGACGGGGGCTACCTCACTACCTAATCGTTCGTCATTCAATGCCCTCCACGCAGCATGTACTTTTAAAGCAACTTCTTACCGCCGCCACGGGACCACTAGCCCGGCGCCGGCCGGGACTGGCAGCTATGCGTCTGGCCCTGGAAGTTGCCTCCTTGGGTCAGCTCATGCCCTGGAACGTGTTTCTTAAAGATGCAGACGTGGACGGCATGGCCGCCGAATGGATACAACCGGCCGAAGCTACGCCGGGGCGGGTACTGCTGTACCTGCACGGCGGCGGCTACGTGCTGGGTTCCCTGAACACGCACCGGGCCCTAATCGGGGCTTTGGCCCAGCAGTGCGGGGTTAACGCCTTGGCCATCAACTACCGCAAGGCTCCTGAATACCCTTTTCCAGCGGCCCTCGACGACGCCCAGCTAGCTTACCGCTGGCTGCTGAACCAAGGCTACGCCGCCACTGACATTATTGTGGCCGGCGACTCGGCCGGGGGCGGCTTGGCGCTGGCCCTGCTGCTGGCCTTGCGAGCCAACCAGGAACCCCTGCCTGCCGCCGCCGTTGGCCTTTCCCCCTGGACCGATTTGGTGCTGCCAACTAGTGTGCTTCGGCGCGTGTGTCAGGAGGAAAGCCAGGTGCTGGAAGCCTTGGAAATCAGGGGATGGGGTCCGCTTTACGCGGCGGCCGCGTCTCTTGCGCATCCGTTGGTGTCGCCGGTGCGGGCTGAACTGTACGGCCTACCCCCGTTGCTCATCCAGATTTCCGACGCCGAGGTGCTGGGCGACGACGTGCTCCGGTTTGTGCAAAAGGCGCGTGCGGCCGGCTCGCCCGTAACCCTGCAGGTGTTCGAGGGGCTGGTGCACTGGTGGCATTTGTTCTGGCTCTTTCTGCCCGAGGCCCGTGTCGCCCTGCGCCGGGTAGCCGATTTTACCCATCAGGTGTGGGCGGCACCCGAAGCGGCCAAGGCGGCGTAAATGCTACCTCTGGCCCAGCACTACAACTGCCCGCTGCCTCGCTGCCAGTTCAGCATTATTAGGGGTAGGAGCGGTAAAAGATGGCCCCAGCCACGGTGTTGTACCTCCGGTTTTTGCGTATTCTCTTCATTCTCACCCTCATTTTCTAACTCCTTGGTTCCATGGAAGATCTGTTTAAGAAGTTCATCAATGCTGGCGTGGGCCTCGTTTCGCTCACCAACGACCGGGTGCAGAGCACCATCGACAAGCTGGTGCAGGATAGCAAACTCTCGGAGCAAGAGGGCGCCAAAATCATGGACGAGCTGAAGAAAAATACCGATACCAAGCGGCAGGAGCTGGAAAAGCAGTTTCAAGGCCTGGCTTCCCGCCTGATGAAAACCGCCGGCATTGCTACCAACGCCGACGTGGAAGAATTGAAGCGCACGGTGAAAGGGGGCTCGAAGTCGAAGGCCGCGGGTGCTTCTGACGACGCGGCCGCTACCTCACCCGCGGCCGGTAAGGTTAGCTCCACTTCCGTGAAGGCTACCACCACGGCCGCAAAAACCGCAGCGGCCGTGAAAGCCGCCAGCGCCAAAAGCGGCAACACCACCAGCAAGCCCAAGAAAGCAAGCACCCCGGAAAGCAAGGAAGAAAAGGCCAACAAAACGGCCGCCAAGAAAGCCATTTCGCCCAACGACAACACCTCAAGCAGCGGCAGCCAGCTCTCGTAGCTGATCGGCCAAACGCTCATCTGAAAACCCCGGTCATGCAGCATGGCTGGGGTTTTTATCTTTCTTCGTCGGAGGCTGGGGGTATCAACTCTCCGCCGCTAACCTAGTACTTTGGCGGTGGCAGCGGGTTGTAGTAGCTGCCAGGCATGCTCATTTTGCGCTTCATGTTCAAAAACACCATTTCCAACCTCACGCGCATCCGGCAGGTGGCCGAAGTGCTCATTCGCTACGGTTTTGAGGATGTGGTAACCAGCACGGCCCTCCGGCGACTGGTACCGCCAGGCCGGCGCCGCTCGTGGCAGGAAGGAGAGCAGGCCGTGTTTGAAACCACGCGCTGGCAGCGCATTCGCATGATTATCGAGGAGCTGGGGCCTACTTTTATCAAGCTGGCCCAGGCCCTAAGCAACCGCGCCGACCTGCTACCCCAACCCCTCATCGACGAGTTTGAGAAGCTGCAAAGCAACGTGCCGCCGTTTCCGGTGGCTCAGGCCCGCCAGATTATTGAGCAGGAGCTAGGTTGCCCGCTGGAAGAGGTGTTTACGGAGTTTGATGAGGTGCCTTTGGGCTCGGCCAGCATCGGGCAGGTGCACGGAGCCCGCCTGCTGTCCGGCGAGCGGGTGGTGGTGAAAGTGCAGCGCCCCGACGTACAGGAAAAAGTGCGCACCGACCTAAGTTTGCTGCACGAGCTGGTGCGCCTGACGGCCCCATTTCTGCGCCGCCAGGGCCTGAACAATCCCCAGGACATTGTAGATGCCTTCGAGCGGAGCATGACCAAGGAGCTGGACTACACCTCCGAGGCGCGCAGCATGGAGCAGTTCCGCAAGCTCTACGAGGACTATGACACGTTCTACATCCCGCGGCCCTACCGGGAGCTAAGCACTAACCGCATCCTGGTAATTGAGTTCGTGAGCGGCTGCAAGATTACCGACAAACCGCAGCTGCTGGAGTGGGGCCTGAGTCCGGAGAAAGTGGCCGAAACGGGCATGGACATCTACCTGACCCAGATTTTCGAATTTGGTGCCTTCCATGCCGATCCTCACCCCGGCAACGTGCTAGTGCGCCCCGACGGTACCCTGGTCCTCATCGACTTCGGCATGGTTGGGCGCCTGACCAAGCAGCAGAAATATGCCTTTGCCGGCGTATTCATCGGCATGGCCCGCCAGGATGCGCGCGGCATGGCCCTGAACTTCCGCCGCCTGGCCCTAACCTCGGAAATCCCCGATATGCGCGCCTTCGAGGCTGATTTGGCCCAACTAATCGAGGATTTTGCGACCCTCGATGTCAAGGAAATGAGCATGTCGGACCTGGCCGACTCCTTGCAGGGCGTCATTTACCGCTATAAGCTGCAGGTGCCCGGCGCCGTGTTTTTAATTCTGCGGGCCCTCGTGATTCTGGAAGGCATTGGTAAGGTGCTGCACCCGCGCTTCAATACCTTCGAGTTCGTGCGGCCCTACGGTACGCGCATCATTGCCGAGCAGTATTCGGCCGAAAACATCCAGAACGAGGCCCTGTACACCGGTACTCAACTGCTGGCCCTACTGCAAACCCTACCCACCGACGTCCGGCAAATCATGCGCAAAATCTCCCGCGGCGACCTGCGGGTGCGCGTGGAGCTGAGCGGCTACCAACTGCTCCTGCGCAAAGCTGACCAGCTAGTCAGCCGGGGAATTTTGGCGGCCGTAGCCGTAGCCATGATTGTGTTTGCCGGCCTGAGCTTGCTAGGCCGCTACCCCGCCTCTATGCCCTACCACCGCGGCCTACCGGTAGTTACGTGGTACAGCCTGGGAGTAGCCGCTTTCCTGCTCCTCATTCTGTTTATTCTGGGTACCAAGAACGAGCGGCGCGGGGAGTAGAAGGAAACTTGACGTAGCAGAGAGCCCCAGATGACAGCGTGCTAACGCAATACAAACTCATAACCTATCTGAGCACCTAGCAAGGCCATCCGAAGGGCCTTGCCCTCCGTCAGAATGCTCTGGCCATAGTGCAAACTTAGCAGAACATCGTGGCGAGGTGCCAGTGGTATCCATAAACCAGTTCCGGCTCTACCTTGAATATTAATTTGACCGGAGCGGTCGACCCGTGTTTCGCGGGTTGGAAGTACACTAGTGTACTTTTGACGGGTATAATATTCAGCATTTAGAGTCATGCCACCGGACAGCGACATGAACACAAAAGGCCGTACTCGTCCTGGTTGACCGAATGTCCTGCCTAACCCGATTCCTGCCATAAGACTGGTAATACGATACTTGTCAATCTGAGTGCTTGTAAACAGATTGGTGCCGGTGTACACCGAATATTCCTGCAAGCCACCACGTAGCTGTTGCACAGTTGCACTGCCAGATAGCCACCAACCGTTGGACCGTAAGAGGCGTAATTCTATCCCGGCTGTTGCTCCAGGCTGGAGATTGGCGTCGACACCTTCAGGCTTGGGTTTCCCGTCGAATGTTGAATAGATAGAGTATCCTATTCCAGTTATAATGCCTAGACGCAGCTGAGAGGTAGAAGATTTCGGCTTTATGGGCTTCCAGCTAGCGTCTACGCAACGGTTGTACTGCCGAAGGAGCAATACTATGTTGCGCGCTTCAAAACGCCGGGCTATTATTCGTTGGTCCGACCAATCTATTGATTTACAGTGGCTTAGATAGCGGTTGAACAGCAAGACCCAATTTCGAGCTGTCAACTCGTAAAGAGTGTCAGACGTAGAAGGTTGCAGCAAGAGCTCTGCACTATCAGACGAGGTAGTGTACAAACTAGCCGATCCTACTAAAAGTGGCCGCACGAAGCGTAGTGAGTCGCGGCCCGACTTTAGGCGTGCTAGCCGGCTGACGTACACGGTCCGCTGACCAATACTGTAGGCATGCGCCTGAGAGGGTCGAAAAAACCGAGGTGGCACTCCTGCCTGGGCGTAGAAGGCGACGCGCTGCACATCAGTTTCGGCTATGAAGCCTCGTAATGTGTCACCGTTGAGCGTAACCACATGACCTGGTAAGCCTTGGGCTTTTATTACGGTGTAGCTGAAGTAGCTGAGTAAAAAAAGAACTGAGGCGTACAATCGAACCATATAGAAAAGTGCAATGAGAGGAATAAAGACATAGAAAAAGCCTGAGCTACATCGCTCAGGCTTTCCGGGTACAATACTAGTTGAAGACGAGCTTACTTTAGCTGCATGTCATCAATAATAGCCTGAATTTTTTCGCCGGCGAGGCGGTCGGCTAGGTCATAATCCACGGCGGAGGCCAGGGGCTGGCGCACGCTGAAGTAGAACTTGATTTTGGGCTCGGTGCCGCTGGGGCGGGCCGATATTTTGCTGCCGTCTTCCAAGATGAACTGGAGCACGTTGGAGCTTTCCAGGCCGGTTTCAGTTTCCAGGTTGGTGCGCAGGTCGCGGATGCGGCCGGTTTTGTAGTCGCGCAGCTCTACCACGGGTTGGCCGGCAATGGTGCGGGGCGGGTTAGCGCGCAACTCGCGCATCATTTCCTGAATTTCCTCGGCTCCACGCTGGCCCTTTTTGGTTAAGGAAATCAGGTGCTCCTTATAGAAGCCATAGGTGGCGTACATGTGCACCATCTCCTCGTATAAGGTGTGGCCGTGGTCCTTGGCAACGGCAGCCATTTCGGCTAGTAGGGCGCAAGCAGAAATAGCGTCTTTGTCGCGCACGAAGGAGCCAATCATGTAGCCGTAGCTTTCCTCGCCGCCCCCAATGTAGTTCTGCTGACCTTCTAGGTCGCGGATGATGCCGGCAATGTACTTGAAGCCCGTCAGGGTCTGGTAGGCCTGCACGCCGTGGGCACGGGCAATGTCGCCGAGCACGTCGCTGGTTACAATGGTATAGACGATGAAGTCCTGCTCAGTCATTTTGCCGGCCTGTTTGCGGGCCGAAAGCAGGTAGTGCGTCAGTAGAGCAGCGGTTTGGTTGCCGTTTACCAGCACCCACTCGCCCTTGTTGTCTTTCACGGCAATACCCACGCGGTCCGAATCGGGGTCAGTAGCCAACACTAGGTCCGCATCGAGGGCTTTGGCCTGGTCCAGGGCCATTTGCATGGCTACTTTCTCTTCGGGGTTCGGCGACTGTACTGTGGGGAAGTTACCATCGGGCGTGGCCTGGGCTTCTACTACGTGCACGTTGGTGAAGCCAAGCTGGGCCAGGGCCTTGGGTACCAGCGTGATACCCGTGCCATGCAAGGGCGTGTACACAATCTTCAAGTTGTGCTGGCGCTGGATGGCGGTTGGGTTGATGCTCAACTCTTTTACCTTGGCCAAGTAAGCAGCATCCAGTTCGGCTCCAATCAGGTGAATCCGGGAAGAGTCAGCCTGAAAGCGCACTTCACTAACTGACTGGATAGCTTCTACTTCTCGGATGATGTTCTTGTCGTGCGGGGCCACTACCTGGGCGCCGTCGTTCCAGTACACCTTGAAGCCATTGTACTCCTTGGGGTTGTGCGAGGCCGTGACCACGCAGCCGCTCTGGCAACCTAGCTGGCGAATAGCAAACGACAACTCGGGGGTAGGGCGGAGGGCCTCAAACAGATACACCGTAATGCCGTTGGCCGAGAAAATGTCGGCGGCAATGCGGGCAAACTCCGGGCTGTTGTTGCGCGAGTCGTGGGCTATAGCCACCTTTATTTCCTGGCCGGGAAAGCTCTGAAGCAGGTAGTTGCTCAGGCCCTGGGTAGCCATGCCCAGGGTGTAGCGGTTCATGCGGTTGGAGCCGGGGCCCATGATGCCGCGCAAACCGCCGGTACCAAATTCGAGGTTGCGGTAGAAGGCGTCGGAAAGGAAATCCTCCTGATTTTCTGCCAGCATCTGGCGAATGGCCGACTGGGTTTCGGCGTCGTAGCTACCCGTAAGCCAGGTATTGATTTTCTCGTGAATGTCAGGCGTCAGGGCCATACGCGGGAAGGGTTGAACGGTAGGATTCGAATAACGGGAGTAAAGAAAACAGGTTTCCCGTGGTGTTGGGCATAGGTAATCAAACTTCCCGCATAAAGCACCCAAGAGCTAGCAGTTGATCCTTGGCTAGAAATAGTTGAACCTGAGCAAGGTTAAGTTCGGCGTTAGACTCAGTTTGCCGCGCGCAGATATAACCTTTGCGTCATCGGGCCCCAAAGCCGTTCAAGTAAAAGCAGAAAGCCCCGGTGCTGGTAGCGCCGGGGCTTTCTGCTTTTACTTTGACAATATATTTTATAGGTTACCGCGCAGGGCTTGCTCCCGCTCAATGGCTTCAAACAGGGCCTTGAAGTTGCCTTTGCCGAAGCTCTTGGCGCCTTTGCGCTGAATGATTTCGTAGAACACCGTCGGGCGGTCTTCCACGGGCTTCGTGAAGATTTGCAGCAGGTAGCCTTCTTCGTCGCGGTCCACGAGCAGGTTGAGGGCTTTGATGCTTTCCAAATCTTCATCGATGGCTCCAATGCGGTCCAGCAGGTCCTCGTAGTAGGCGCCCGGCACGGTCAGGAACTCCACGCCGCGGCGGCGCAGCTCGGTTACCGTGGCCCGAATGTCGTTGGTGGCAATAGCAATATGCTGCACCCCAGGCGAGTGGTAGTAGTCGAGGTATTCCTCAATCTGCGACTTTTTCTTGCCCTCGGCGGGCTCATTGATAGGGAATTTCACGTAGCCGTTGCCGTTGCTGACTACCTTCGACATCAGCGCCGAGTACTCCGTGCTAATGTCGTCGTCGTCGAAGGTTAGAAGCAGCTTAAAGCCCATAACGTCTTCGTAAAACTTCACCCATTGGTTCATTTCGCCCCAGCCTACGTTGCCTACGCAATGGTCCACGTGCAGCAAACCCACTGCGGCGCCCTGGGGCACAGTGCTGGTTTTGGCCACGAAACCGGGCATAAACGCGCCGCGGTAGTTGCTACGCTCCACAAAGGTGTGAATGGTTTCGCCGTAGGTATAAATGCCCGACAGCGTCACGGAGCCGTTTTCGTCCTCAATGGTGTAGGGCTCGAAGGCGGGCTTGGCTCCGCGCTTCGTGGTTTCCTCGAAGGATTTACGGGCATCGTCTACCCACAGGGCCATTACCTTTACCCCGTCGCCGTGCTGGGCTACGTGGCGCGTGATGTCGGAGTCGGGCAGCAGGGAGGTGGTAAGTACGAAGCGGATTTTGTTTTGCTGGAGCACATAGCTGGCCCGGTCGCGCACCCCAGTTTCGGGACCGGCATAGGCCACCAACTCAAAGCCAAACGCGGCTTGGTAGTAGTAGGCCGACTGCTTGGCGTTACCGACGTAAAACTCGACGTAATCGGTGCCATTGAGGGGCAGAAAGTCTTGGGCGGGATGGGCCTGAACGGCCGGAGAGGTCATAGTTTCCATGGGCGGAACGGATTGAGTAGCGGGTGGATGGGGTTACCTGGGTAAAAATACTGGTTTAGGTTAAATCATTCCCTTTCGGCTGAATAGAGCGGGTAGTGGTAATAGATGGCGTACCGGCGTCCTTAAATACGCAGGTTTAAAGATGAGCAGCTGCACCCGGTTAGGACATTCTTCGTAGAATTGGGACGAAAGCCGGATTCCCTATACGAAACTGCCGAATCCTCTTCACCTTTGTAGCCTTAACCCCTTGCTTTACCCTTATGAATCCGGAAGAGCTGAACCGCGCCCTCGTGGCCCTCATCGAGAAGAAAGCCGAGCTGCACAAGCTCACGTATGATGATGCCCGCTACGATGACGTAGAAGAAGAGCTGCACGACCTGGAAGACGACTTCAACGACGAATATGGCGCTTTCCTGGAAGCAGCCCTGGAAAAAGTCCACACCGACTTGGGTTCCGACACCGATGTGCTGCTGCCAACCGCCTACCTGCCCGCCAACACCAGCGGTACGCCCTCGCCCAAGGAAGGCGTCTGGATTGACTCCGAGAAATACTCCGGCAAAGAGGCCCGCCTAACCCTGGTGCCCAACCCCACGCGCCTCGTAATAACGGTTGGTAAAGCCGTGCAGCAGGAAGTCTGGAAAGCCTAAGGCTCAATAGAAAATAAAGAATGAGGAATGAAGAGTGAGAAAGTGGCTACCCCGCCGCACCTCACTTCTTGTTCCTCATTTTTCATTCCTGAGTATTCATCAAACAACATGTTATACCGCATTGCCGAACCCGCCGACTGGCAGCAGGCCCAGCAAACGGGCTTGTTTGTTAGCCCTGATTTAGCGGCCGAAGGATTTATTCATAGCTCGGAGCGCCATCAGATTCTGGCCACGGCCCGCCGCTACTACCCCGGCCGCACTGATTTATGGTTGTTAGAGTGGGACGAGGTGGCCTTGCGTAGTGCCGGTGTGCGCGTAGAACGGGAGTGGGTCGAAAGCCGGCAACAGCACTTTGCGCACGTGTTCGGGCCTGTGCCCCTGGCCGCCGTACGGCGGGTGTGGGTGCTACGACCCGATACGGCCGGCAAATTTCACTTACCCCCGGAGCTGGCGGAGTGAGAGTTGGAATTATTGTTGCTATTAGAAAATGCTATATAGGACGGAAGTGATTCTTGCTTTTGGCTCTTGTTTATTCGATTTCATGATTTCTTTTTTACCTCGATGCGTGTCTCGATGCTACTTATCGGTCGTGGGCTACCCGTGCTGCTGGGCCTGGTACTCTCGGCCTGCGGCGCCACTTCGTCTCTGAGCGTAACGCCCCGGCAAGCGAACGGCCCCTGGGTTAATGGGCACCCCACCAGCCTTATTCGCCACCCCGACAGCGTGCAGGTGCGCGCCGGTTTTATTCGCTCTGAGCCCGCGGAGCTAGTATTCGAAACGGAAATTACCAATACCTCCGACCGGCCTGTGCTGGTGGCTCCCGAAACCTTTTACCTGCTGCTACTGCCGCCCGACTCAGCCGCCGAAGCCACCATGACCAAAGGCATCTTTGACAGCCGGGTACCCGCCCTCAACCCCGAAGTGCAGCTGCAGCAGCTCCGCGCCAAGCTGGACAAGGAAGCTGACAAAGCTACTGGTGTCAGTTGGTTTGAAATTCTGACCAGCGCTACCCACATTGCCGAGGACGTAGCCAGCATCAGCAAAAAGGAAACCGCCGAGCAGGTTGCGGAGCGCGACTACCGCCACCAAAGCGACGAAGCGTACTTTGATGAGCAGCGCGAAAACCACGCCCAGAAAGCCGACCACCTGTATAGTCAGCACGAAAACCTAGCCGCCGTGGTTCTGCGCAAAACCACCCTGGAGCCCGGGCAGCGCGTGCGCGGCCACGTATATTTTCCGCGCAAAGATTACGCGAAGCGGCTACGGCTCGTGGTGTTCTTCGATGAACGGCCCGTGCAGTTCGAGTACACCCAAACCATGCAGCGGCACTAGGTTGGGTAAACAGTCGGAACTGTTGCTTTGCCTAAGTAGCCCTGTAGAAACGTCGCATCCCTTGTGCTTACATGCAGAATGGCAGAATCAGCACGCGAGAAGCTTCGCTATGCCCGGCGTGACAGTTATTAACCTACCCGGTAATACCTTCTAGAACCTACTGAAGTGTAAGTATCAGGCACGGCAAGACAGCTGCTACTCTGTAGGAGTAGGTTTCCGGAAGGGCTAGCCGAAAAACGTCTGGTATGCCCGGTGAAACTCTGAAAATAAACAGGACAGCAATTCGTTGAGTTATACTTTCCTGGAGCCTCTATTGCCAGACCTTATTGCTGTTGTATTAACGTGCATTTCTTCTACCGCGTCACGGAAGCAAAACACTGGATTACCGCTCAGAAAACAGGTTTTTTTGCCAGCCCCGACCTGTTAATTACCGGATTTATTCACGCCTCACCCCCGCAACAGGTGCTGGTTACGGCTGGCTTGTATTTTGCCACCGAGCCGGAGGTTCTAGCCCTGGAAATTGATATGGACCTGCTTCGCGCCGCCGGTATTGAGGTGGAACTACAGTGGCGGGAAGAGCGAGAAGCGACGTTTGCTCACATTTTCGGTCCTATTCCACTTAATGCCGTACGGCGTGTGCTCACCTTGCGTAGCAACGCAACCGGTCAGTTCCATTTCAGTCAACAGCCCGCGTCGTAAGCATTTCCGGCTGGCTGTTAGGTACAAAACAAAGCCCCGCTCCTAGCTGAAGCGGGGCTTGCTGTTTACACGAACTCGGCTAGTTCTAGCCACCGCTCGCCTTTGCTGTCCAGGTCGGCATCGGTGCGCTTGAGCTGGGCGGCCCAGTCGGCTAGCTCCTGGTGAGAACCGGTGCCGGAGTTGAGCTTTTCAATGAGTTGCTGCTTAACGACTTCCAGTTGTTCCAGCTCCTTCTCCAGGGTTTCGTATTCCTTTTTCTCGGCGAAGGTAGCCTTGCGCTTAGCCGCGGCTGGGGCTGCCACCGGTGCGGGCGGCGCGGCCACCGGCGCCGCCGATACCGTGCCTTTGGGTGGTCGGGCGGCTGTTTCGGCGTCCTGCTCCTTTTGCCACTCGCGGTAGTCGGTGTAGTTGCCGGGGAACTGCCGGATGTTGCCGCCGGGCTCCAGGGCAAACACCTGCTCCACCAGCGCGTCCATAAAGTACCGGTCGTGCGACACGATAATCAAACAGCCCTGGAAGTTGAGCAGGAAATCTTCCAGAATGTTCAGGGTGATGATGTCCAGGTCGTTGGTTGGTTCGTCGAGAATCAGGAAGTTCGGATTCTTGATGAGCACGCGCAACAGCTGCAACCGGCGCTTTTCGCCCCCGCTGAGCTTGCTAACCAAGGTGTACTGCTGGGCTGGCGGAAACTGGAAGTGCTGCAGAAACTGCGAGGCCGTAACGCTGCTGCCATCGGCCATTTCCACCACTTCCGCTACCTCCTTCACAATGTCAATTACGCGCTGCGAGGGGTCGAAATCCAGCTCTGTCTGGGTGTAGTAGCCGAACACGGTGGTCTGGCCGGCATCTACTACCCCCGAGTCGGGCGCGAGCTTGCCGGTGAGCATGTTCAGCAGCGTCGACTTGCCGGCGCCGTTCGGTCCTACTAGACCAATCCGGTCCTTTTTCTTGAACACGTAGCTGAAGTCCTTCAGCACCACCTTGCCGCCGAACTGCTTGTGCAAGTGCTCTACCTCGATGATTTTGCCGCCCTGGCGGGTGGTTTTCACCGATAGCTCCATTTCCGGGCCTTTCACGCGGCCCTTGGCTTTTTCCTGGGTGTCGTAGAAAGCGTCGATGCGGGCTTTTTGCTTGGTACCGCGGGCCTGGGGCTGGCGGCGCATCCACTCCAGCTCCTTGCGCAGCAAGTTGCGGGCCTTTTCCACTTCGGCCGTTTCCATCTGCTCCCGGTCGGCTTTCTTCTCCACGAAGTAGGAGTAGTTGCCCTGGTAGCGGTGCACGCGGCCCTGGTCCAGCTCCACAATTTCGTTGGCCACTTTATCCAGGAAATACCGGTCGTGGGTAACCATGAGCAAGGTGAGGGTAGGGGAGGCCAGCCGGTTTTCCAGCCACTCAATGGTAGCTAGGTCCAAGTGGTTGGTAGGCTCGTCGAGGATGAGCACGTCGGGCTCCTCAATGAGCACCCGGGCCAGGGCCACGCGCTTGCGCTGCCCCCCGGAAAGCTTGCTCACGGGCCGCTCCAGCAAATCACCGAGGATGCCCAGGCGCCCCAGAATTTGCTTTACCTGGGCGTCGTAGTCCCAGGCATTATAGGTGTCCATCAGCTCCATAACCCGTTGCAGGTCGTTGGCAGAATGGTTCGGGTCGTTGACGACGTGCTCGTAGTCGCGGATGGCAGCCAAGGTATCGTTCTGGCTGGCGAAGATGGTTTGCTCTACGTTTAGCGACTCATCGAACACCGGCTGCTGCCCCAGAAAGGACACCCGGATGTCTTTGCGCACGCTCACCTCGCCGCTGTCCGGCGGCTCTAGGCCGGCCAGAATGCGCAGCAAAGTGGTTTTACCCGAGCCGTTGATGCCTACCAGGGCCACACGCTGCCCCTGTTGCAGCCCGAAGTTCAGTTCCCGGAACAACCACCGGTCGGCGTAATTTTTCGAAAGATTCTCAGCAGAAAGCAGATTCATAGCCGCAAAGGTACGACCGGTCGGGTGGTGAAACAGGGAAATGGTGAAATAGTGAGGTGGTGCATGACGTGTCGTGGCGAGCGGGGCGCGGCCATTCCTCCTGACCAGCGTGCTACCCCTGGAATTGGGACAAGCGTTTGACGACTGTGCTAGCGTCGAGGGCTTGTCACGCTATTTGGTGTCTGGTCGTAAGAGAGGAAAGATGGCTTCGGTGCGCTTGCTATGACAGCACTTCACGTATTCGCTCATTCGCCACCTCACCATTGCACTATCTCACCTTATATATCCGGCAGTGGAAGTTACACGCCTGTAGTTGCGTGCGCATGGCCGGGGTAAACCCTTCGAACCCGTAGGCCGGTAGGGTGAGAAAGTGGGGCGCATCGAGGAGGCGGTGGTAGCTAGCCGGCGCGGCAACTGGCTGGCAGTTTGAGCTGAGCAGAGGATACAGGAAAGTGAAGTTGACAAGTAGCAGGGAGTCGGGTGGGGTAGCGGGCGGGGCGAAACGGCGCGCAGGGGGCACCGAGTAGTTTAGCAAGGGGCCAACGCCGCCTTCATTCAGGTAGCGCAGGGGAGCAGTGGGCGGCAGGTGGTAGGCGGCCAGCACATCGCGCGGATAGGCTAGGGCCAGATACGCCCGCCCGAAGCGCCCCAAGTGTACCAGCGCGGCTCCCACCAAAAGAACAGTGGCCGCCCGGCGCAGCAGGCCAGGGCGTAGCAAGTGCAGGGCGGTACCGGCATACAGCACCAGAAATGGCAGGAAGAAATGAACAAGTCGGCCGTAGAGCACCAGCTGATGGGCAAAAAACACGAGGCTGGCGTGGCCCAGCCAGGCGACTAGCGGCGCCAGGGCTACCACCCGGGTAAGCGGCGCCGGGTGCTTCGTGAGCAAAGCCCACAGACCAGGTAGCGCGAGCAGCAGCAACAGGCCACCCGTCGGTCCCTCCACCTGCCAGAGGTAGCGCGGTAGAAAAGAAAACCCTTCGCCGAAGTCGCCCTGATTTACCGTGGCCGGCAGATGCTGCAGGGTGCGCAGGTAGGAAATATGCCCCACCCGCGTCAGGATTTCCAGCGGAGCCACTACCAGTCCCGCGCCGGCCAGAAAGCCTAGCGCTGCCCGCTTCCATTGCGCCCGCCCGGTGGAGGCCAGCAGCATAGCCCCCGGCAGCAGAGGAGCGAAGTAGTAGCCCGGATACACCGCAAACGCCAACACGCCTAATGTGCCCGCCAGCAGGCCCCGGCGCCACGGGCTGCGTAGCGCCGCCGTGGGGGCAGAGAGGAGCACCAACGCCAGTAGCACCAGGCCCAGGGCCGTATCATAAGGAAACAAGTGCCGGACGTAGAGCTGGCTACTAGCCAAAGCCGAATACACGACCAGAACCACGTCGGCCGCGGCAACGGGCAGCCAGCGCCGGGCCAGCCGCCACAACAGCGCCATGTTCAGCGCCAACACCAGCCAGCCAAAAAGTTGGGGCAGTAACAAGGAGGCCGGGGAGGTAGGCGGTAGGTGCCAGAAATACTCAAGTGCAACCTGCCCGGCCGCCACAGGCAGGCGGAGCAGGGCATCGGCGGGACGGCCCTGGGTGTTGGCCAGGTGCAGACAGGCCAACTCGAAGTGGCCCTCCAGCATGGCTGCTACCGCCTCCACTGATTTTAAATGCCGCTCTTCATCCGGAAATGCCAGCGCCCCTCCGGTCGTCATGGCCCAGAGGCGACCCGCTAAAATCAGCAGCAGAGGTAGCCCCGGCCAGAGCCACCGGCCTCCGGCCGCCCGCGCCAGGGCAAATACGTTGGGCATAAAAACAGCGTAGCGGTTGCCGGCAATAAGCAGCCGCACCAAAAGGAATAAGCCGAAGCTACAAGAGGATATGCGACAAAGGCACGCGTTATGAGCCAGTTCGGGCCAAAAGAACCGCCTCCAATAGGGCCTGCAAAGTTAAATCACCCGCACTCGGTCGCGGTTGGTGTCGTCGCGCAGGATTTCCAGGCCCCGGTACGCCAGCGGGCGGCCGGTGTTGTGGGTGAGGGGGCCGCCATCGGCGTGCAAATGCGCCACATCGAGCACCAGCTGGGTGTATTTTCGCTCGCCTAACTCAATGGCGACGGGGCGGCCTTGGCCAGAATCGAAGCCAGCCAGGGCTTGGTCAATTTCTTCCAGAACTTTACTCATAACTCAGGACGGCACGCGTGAAGGCAGGAAATATAGGAACTTGTCGGGATTGTGTGCTAGCGGCTGCGCATTATCCTACGTAAACCGGCTGGCCTGACCTGTCTTGCTGGCGCTGCGCCGCCGCTTGGCACGGACCTCAGAACACCTCGTACCTTCGCCCGGCTATGGCATCAACTTCCCCTGACTTAACTACGCGGCCCATCGGCGTTTTCGATAGCGGCATTGGCGGCCTTACGGTGGCGCGGGCCGTTAACCGCGTACTACCCCACGAGCGACTCGTGTACTTCGGCGACACGGCCCACCTGCCCTACGGCGACAAAAGCACGGCGGCTATTCAGGCTTACTCAGTCAAAATCTGCGACTTACTGCTCAAGCAGCAGTGCAAAGTGATTCTGATTGCTTGCAACTCGGCCTCGGCCGCCGCCTATGAGCTAGTACGCGAGTACGTGGGCTCCAAGGCGCGGGTGCTGAACGTAATCGACCCCATTGTGGCCCACGTGGGTCAGCAGTACGCGGGCCGGACGGTGGGCCTCATTGGCACCAAGCAAACCGTGAACAGCAACGTGTACCGCAAAAAAATAGATGACTTGGATGCCGGCGTGCAGCTGCAGAGTTTGGCTACCCCGCTGCTGGCCCCCATGATTGAGGAAGGTTTTTTTGACAACACCATTGCCGGCAACATCATTGAAAGCTACCTCTCCAACCCCGGCCTGGAGGGCATTGAGGCCTTGGTGCTGGCCTGCACGCACTACCCGCTCATCAAGCAGCAGATTGCCGAGTTTTACCAGGGCCGGACGGAAGTGCTAGATGCCTCCGACGTGGTAGCGGCCCACGTGCAGCGCTACCTCACCGAAAACCACCTGGCTGCCCGCCCCGGCCCAGCGGCCTCCACGCACCATTTCTACGTATCAGATTTTACCCGATCTTTCGAGGAAAGCACCCGCATCTTTTTCGGGCAGGAAGTACACCTGGAGCACTACCCGTTGTGGGAGTAACGTGCCGGTTGCCCCACTCGCCCGCTTTCTATTATCCTTCGTCCTACTTACCTGACTTCCTATGAACAAGCCGTATTACCAACTCGGAGACTGGCGGCGCAACGTATTGCTGGTGGCAGCCGCCACGAGCCTGGGCCTGCTGCTACCCGCCTGTTCCGGCAACTCGTCTGACACGGAGCAGACCGCCCAGGGTAGCTGGGGCAGTGAAAGCAATGGCAACGCCGACTCCTACTCCGAAGGCGTTATCACGGAAATGACGGAGGTGAAGCCCGGCGAGTGGAAAATTACCGCCGAGCGGCCCGCCGGCAAAGAGGAAGTAGCCGCCGTGCTTCATCATTTCGATGGCAAGGTAGATACGCTGCAGGGCCAGGCGTTGCAGCGGCAAATGCAGGAGTACACCCGCGTAAACCCCGAAAACCGCGTGGGCGGCACCAGCATGATGGACATTCTCATGTGGGGCGGCATTGGCTACATGGCTGGCCGCTTCTTGACGCCCAACGTAGGCGCCTACGCCAACCCGGGTCTGGTGCAGCAGAACAACGGCTGGCGCGCCCGGGTAGCGAATGAGCGGGACCAAGGCCGGGGCTTCTTCGGCCGAGGCTTCGCCGGAAACCGAACGGCTGCTTCTTCCGGCATCCGGCCCAGCTCTAGTGTCACGCGGAGCACGGGCTACGGTCGGAGTAGTATCCGCAGCAGCGCCCCTAGCTCCAGCCGCAGCTCGGGGTTCGGCAGTCGGGGTGGCAGCCGCGGGTTTGGCGGCTAGAACCTAAGGTGCCAGCGCCCCAGCCGCGCCAGATACGCCTTGCTCTTTTACTCCGTTAGTTTGCCTTCCTCATGCCGAATACAATTCACTTATTGCCTTTATCGGGCGACGTAGCGCCTTCTGTGCGGGCCTTGGGCTGGGAGTGGGCGGTGGAAGATGCCTGCCAGAACTACGTGGCCCGCGAGGCCGTGCAGCTGCCCGAAGCCGAAGCCGACGCCTTACTGCAGGCCACGGATACGCTCTACGACCTGCTCGTGCAAAGCATTCCGGATGAGCTGCCCGACACGTTTCTGCGGGAGCTGGCCATTCCCGAGAACCTCTGGCAGGCTGTGCGCCATTCCTGGCACGATGAGCGACACTGGCACCTGTACGGCCGCTTTGATCTGGCCCAAACCCCCGATGGCCCCAAGCTGCTGGAGTTCAACGCCGATACGGCCACTGGTTTGCCCGAAACCGCCGTAGTGCAATGGGCTAGCCTTATGGCGGCTAATCTGGCTGACGATGACCGCCAAGCCAACGGCCTCTTTGAAGGACTGCAGGCCCAGCTGGCCCACTGGCAAGAACTGAACGCCGATCTGGAGCCTACCTTGTTATTGCTGCACCTACCCAATAGCGCCGAGGATGCCACCAACTGCACCCTTGTAGCGGAAGCCGCCGCCGAAGCGGGCTTTACTCAGGTGCACATCTGTTCCGTAGATGAAATGCAGGTAGCCGTGCAGGGGGAGGAGCGGGGCGTGTGGGCCCAAACCGCCCCCGAGCAGTGGCAACGCTTCAGCTTCGTATTCAAGCTGGTGCCCTGGGAGCTGCTGGCCGAGGAGGAACCCGACCTCACCCGCGACCTGACGGAGCTACTGCGAAGTCGTGACGTAATCATTGCCAACCCGGCCTACTCCCTGCTATTTCAAAGCAAGGGCATTCTGGCGTGGCTCTGGCAGTGCTTTCCGCATCATCCGCTTTTGCTGGAGGCGTCTCGCTCGGCTCTGACTGGGCATCAGGTAAGCAAACCCGTGTTGGGCCGGGAGGGGCAAGACATTGCCGAGCTAGGAGGCGCGGCGGGCGCGGCCAGCTCCGTAGCTGGCGACTACGCTGATCAACCGATTATCTACCAACGCTTTGCCGAGCTGCCCACCGATGCCAGTGGTCGTCTGTACCAAGCTGGGGTTTTCTGGGCGGGGGGCGCCTGCGCCATTGGCTACCGCCGCGAGGTCGGCATTATTACAAACCTGTCGGAGTTCGTGCCGCACGTGCTGACGTAGGGCCGTCGCCACAGCTTAGGCATTGTGCCGCGCTCTTCACCCCAAATGGTGAGGGGCGCGGCACACTTGTTTTTACGCTACGTGATATTATGGCAAGAATATATTTCAATAAATATAGTTTCAATGACTTGCATTATTTTGCTAAATAATTACATTTATACCGTCGTGTTGGCTACTACTTCACCACCGGCTTCTTTCTCTTCTTTCCAGCTTCTTGTCCTGAGTCAGCTTTGCCGTCTGAAGCTTCCTTGGTCGCATTTTACGCTCTTGTGGTGATGGCCTCTGCATCCAAACCAAAGTCATCCAGTGCTGCCCCTACCCCTATATTCTGGTGGCGACCTTGGGTGATGGGGCTCAGTTGTTGGCTTCTGCTCTGCCTGCTAGCTACCCGGGCACAAGCCCAAACTCCGGCTAAGCCTGGCCCCAAGCCCAAAGTTCAGAAAGAATCGGAGGCGGCTCCGCTGTCGGCTAAGAAGCTGGAGGAAGCCCTGCAGCTGCTGCTTAAAGCCACCTCTGACTCGGCCCAAAACCGGCAGCGCCGGCAGTTCCGTCCCACGGAGATTGAAGGGCTGGTGATGGACCAGACCATTACCAAAGTCGGCCACGACTTCTACGATGAGTTCTTTACCAAGTGGGAGGCTCCCGCAGAACTCGGCGACTATACCATCGTGATTCGGGAAAAGCCCGCCCGAGGCACCAGCACACTGATATCGGTTGAGGTGAACGACAACGAATTGGTGGAGCTACCCCTGCAGCCTAAAGCCGAGGCTATTGAAGAAATGGCCGCCTACGCCCTGGAGGTTGCCACCAGCTTTTTACAACAAACCCGCAACGAAAGCCGGCAGCTAGAGCGCGGCGGCCGCGCGCCGGTTGAACTTTTTTAATCTGCTACCTCACCCACATTCCTTTCTATATGACTCAGTATCTACTACGAGTAGCCTTGGTAGTAACGCTGGCCTTGGGCGCCCACTGCGCCACGGGTCAAGACCTGGTATATGAACCCAAAAACCCTTCCTTCGGGGGTGGCAACACGTTCAACTACGCTTGGCTGCTCAGCTCGGCGCAAGCCCAGAATACCATTGATGACCCGGCGGCTACCGTGAACAACCCTTTCCAGCAGGATCCGCTCAAACAGTTTGAGCAAAACCTGAACCAGCAGATACTAGGTCAGCTAGCCCAGCGCCTAATTGGCAACCAGTTTGGGAGCGGCGGCAATGGGCAGGGCTTGCAGGCCGGCAACTATACGGTTGGTTCCTACCAGATTAACGTGGTTCCTTCCAACGGAGGCTTCTCCATCCAGATTACCGATACCAGCACGGGTAATCAGACCACGGTAACCGTTCCCTACTTCTAAGCGCCGCTTCCCGGTAGCCCTATGTTGCTCGTTGTGTATCGTCGGTTGTTGGTTGTGTTGTTGCTATCCGGAGCCGTTACGGCTTGTGCTCCGTACTTTCATCAGCCCTTTAAAGTAGAGCAGGCCCGGCTGGGGGCCGAGGTACAGGGCAACCAGTTGCTGCGGCAGCTGCCCGAGCCGCGGGAGCGAATTGTAGCCGCAGTGTACAAATTCCGCGACCAAACCGGGCAGTATAAGCCCAGCCAAAATGGCTCGAGCTTTTCCACGGCCATTACCCAGGGCGGCACGAGCATTCTGCTGCGGGCCTTGGAAGAGTCGCGGTGGTTTAACCCTATTGAGCGCGAAAACCTGGGAAATCTGCTGAATGAGCGGAAAATTATTCGCTCTAGCCGGGCTGAGTACCAGGAAATGACGGGCCAGCGCCAGCCGGCTCTGCCTTCCCTGCTGTTTGCCGGTATCATCCTCGAAGGCGGCATCATCTCCTACGATGCTAACCTAATTACCGGGGGCGCGGGTCTGCGCTACTTTGGGGCCGGCGCCTCGGGCCAGTACCGGCAAGACCGGGTGACGGTGTATCTGCGGGCCATCAGCACCAGCACGGGCGAGATTCTCAAGACGGTGTACACTTCCAAAACCATCTTGTCTCAGCAGGTTGACGCTAGCTTGTTTCGCTTTGTGAACTTCAAGCGCCTGCTGGAAACCGAAACCGGCTTCACGTACAATGAGCCCACGGAAATGGCTGTTAAGGAGGCCATTGAAAAATCGGTGGAGGCACTGGTGTACGAGGGAATTCAGGAGCAGCTATGGGCCCCGCGCAATGAGGCCGACCGGAAAGGCCCCGCCCTGGCCGAATACCTGCAAGAAAAGCGGGAAAATGCCGACATAGATGTGCTGGGTCGGGTGCAGCGCGACCGGCGCGGCCGGATTGGCCTGGGCCTGAGCGGGGCTACCATCCGCTACAACGGCGACTTTAGCCGACCCCAGGTGCGGGGCGGCGGCGAGCTAAACCTGCGCTACCAGGCGGCCAACCCCAAGTTCTCAGGAGGCATCAATATCGGCCGCTTCGAGTTAGGCGCCGGCGACTTCTACCGGGAAACCTTTAACTACCTTGAATTGAGCGGGCAGTACCGCCTATTCCCGCGCGACCGGTTCACTCCTTATATAACCGTGGGAGGAGGGGTGACTACCCGCGCGGCTGGCGCTACTACCCAAACGGCGCTAGGGCATGTGCTAGGCGGAATAGGCATGGAGGTGTTGCCCACTGACCGGGTAGGCATAAGCCTAAGCGTTGATAACCACTATTACCTGACCGATCAGCTGGACCAATTAACCCTTGGCAAGTACAACGATTCTTACTGGGCTCTTCGCGCTGGCTTTACTTTCTACCTGGGCCGAAACAAAGGAAAAGTAACACCAGCGCCTGTTCGTTAAGCTCCTCTGTGCGTCGCTTATAAGGGATTTCATATATTCATAAAGTTATTATATAATTATGTTGGTAAAAATTATAACAATATTTATTGATGACGTCTTGACTTTTAACTTTTATAATATATGTTTGTATCATTCCTCCGGAGGGAATAAGAAATAGTGATTTAGTTCAATAAAAGTTGCCTCCCATTCCCCAAATCTTCCCCACCATGAAAAAAATCTCGTTCCTCGCTGCATCCCTTCTAGTAGCCGGAGGTGCTTTCGCCCAGGGCAATACTCAGTCATCCACATCTACAGGTAATGCAAACAGTGTTACAGTAACGCAGAGCGGTAGCTCCAGCTCGGCCGTTGGCACGCAGTTGGGTAATAGCAACGCCCTCACCCAGTCACAGTCCGGGGGCTCCAGCAACTCTGCAACTTCCAATCAGCGCGGTGATTCCCAGCGTGCCTTCCAGACCCAGGTAGGTTCCTCGAACACGGCCAGCGTTCGGCAAGGTGACGGCATGCCGCTAGACAATGGCAACCTCTCTACGCAAACCCAGACCGGTAACAGCAACAGAGCTTCCGCTCAGCAGCTCAGCGGTGCCAACACCTCTACCCAGGAGCAGACGGGTACTACGAACGAAGCCACTGTATTCCAGAGCGGCAGCGAAGGTAACGTAGCCCGTCAGCGTCAGCGCGCTTCTATTGATTATAGCGCCCAGGACAACAAAGCTAGCATCTCGCAGTTGGGTAGCGGCAACAACGCCGACCAGGACCAGCGTGGTTTGTTCAACGAAGCTACTGCCATCCAGGACGGGGTTGGTAACCGCTCTGCCCAAACCCAGGGCGTAATTGTGCACAGCTTCAATGGCCGCGCTTTCGTGGAGCAGATTGGTAACGGCAACTCGGCCTCGCAAACCCAGGTGTACGACAACCAGAACGCCCGGATTGAGCAGACTGGCAACAACAGCGTTGCTGTGCAGGAGCAGGCGTCGCTGGTTGACTTCCAGGCTGGCAATAGCGCTTACATCGACCAGGATGGTGACAGCCACTTCGCTCGTCAGCGTCAGCTGGGTGCCGCCAACCAGGCCAGCACCTACCAGGGCTCGAATGGCAATAGCAGCGACGTACTGCAAGTGGGCAACAACAACGTAAGCGTTGTAAAGCAGAACCACCCGTAGTTTCTGCGCTTAAACGTCCTGCCTAACCGGTAGAAGTCAGGTAGCACCTCTTGGAACCACCGGTTGGTCTGGGGGTGCTACCTACACGTTTAAGCCTACCCCTTGTAGCAGTTGAGTTGGCTTCTCTTGCTTCGTGCTTTGCCGGCTCCATGTTCCAGTTTTCTTCCTACCGAAAGCACCATGCCTACCCTCCAGTGGCAGGGTGCTTTTGGTCGTTAAAAAGAATTTTACCATTTGTATTTTTTTATTAAAAAATAAACCTATTTTTATAACGCCTCACCGTGGCTTTTGCCTCTATATTTCTATAAATCAGAGTAGTTACTTTCCTTTCATTGGTTTTTCCTTTTTGCATATGAAACCTACTACTGTGAAGTATGTACCGCTGGCCCTGCTGCTAAGTATTGGGGCCGCGCGGGCACAGGGCAACCGTGACCCGGACGGCGTAAGCACTGGGCAGCAACTCATTCAGGCCTTTGGCACTAGCCAACTGACCCCCAGCGAAGTGGCCGCCAGCGCAGCTGGTGTCAACCAGGCTACCCTGGTTCAGCAGGGCAATGCCAACGTGAGCACCATCAGCCAGACGCTGCTTAGCGCAGGGCAGGGCAACATGGCGGCCGTGCTGCAGAACGGCAACAACAATGCCGCCGCCGCGCTGCAAAACGGAGTGAATAACCGAACTACCATCACCCAGATCGGCAACAGCAACGTGGCCGTCAGTGATATTACTGGTTACAACACCGAGTCCACTGTTCTGCAGAACGGGAACCGCAACCAAGTGGAGCAGCAGCTTATCCGGGACAGCCAGCGCTACACCGTTGAACAGCTAGGCAATAACAACAACTTGGTGCAGCGCGAAACCAGCGGTACTACCCCTGGCTACAACGTGACCATGAAGGGGAACGGAATCCAGATTATGATTGAACAGGGCCGGGTTTCCCGTCTGCCCTAGCTCTAAGCACCACCAGGCCGGAATGGCTGGTATAAATCCGGCCTGGTGCTGCCGAGTGGTAGTAGCTTTTTCCAACGTGTACCCTCACCGCTAGCGTTGCTAATGCCATGAAGAGATACCTGCTTATTGCCGCTTTACCCTTACCCATGTCTATGCAACAAACGCTACCTGCTCAACCGGAACCTGCGCCCTGTCAGGCCCGCCTAGCCACCCACCAGGAAGGCAACATGCTGACCCTGATAGGGGAGGGGCAGAACAACACGGCTCACCCCATGCGCCTGCGCTATGAGCTCCTGACCAGCCGCCAGGGCAAAGCCGGTACCTCGCGCAATGCGCAATCTGGTAACGTAACGCTGGCCCCCAACCAAAAAGCTGCTCTATCCCAGACTTCCATCAACATCGCCCCTTCTGATCATTACCAGATTCATCTGCGCCTCTTTGATAGCCAGAACCATGTAGTAGCCCACGACTCGCTGCTACAATAACACTATATCTGTTCCTGCTAACTCTGGTACCCTCTCCGCTAGCGTTGCGCCCTGTTCCGCCTTCCACCCATAGCCACTCTATGTTTTCGTTTTTACGCCTAGCAACCCGGCTGCTGCTGGTTCTGTTGCTTAGCCAAGGTTTGTTTGCTTGTGAAGATACTACCGTTGAGCCTGGGCAAAATGGTACGTTAGAAGGAGTGGTGCTGGATGCTGTAAACAATCAACCCGTTGCTAACGCCGCTATTACCACCAACCCCGCTACCTCTTCCTACACCACTGATGCTCAGGGAAAATTCGCCATAGCAGGCGTGCCCTTGGGTAAATACGCCCTAAGTATCCGCAAAACGGACTACAAGCAGGAAACGGTAAATGTGCAGGTAAACCAGAATACTCCAACCGAGGTAAAGGTTATCCTGGAGCGGGCGGCCGGGTCGAACAAGCGCCCCAACGTTCCCACTACCCCAACGCCCACCGACCGGGCCACCAACCAGCCCACGTCGGTAACGCTCCGCTGGCGCTCTACTGACCCCGATGGGAAAACAGATACTCTTCGCAACGACGTTATCCTTTACGAAAGCGGCTCCACGGACCGTCGGCAACTGCTGAGTAACTCCCGCGACACGACCGTAGTGGCCAGCAACCTGAAGTACAATACTACCTACTTCTGGCAGGTAACCGTGCGCGACAAAGCCGGCGAAACGGTGAAGGGCGACATCTGGAGCTTCCAAACTAGGGCCCAGCCAGACAACCGCTTTTTGTTTGCCCGGGAGGAAAATGGGAATACCGATGTGTATTCCTCCGATGAAACCGGCGCCAATTTGCTTCGCCTCACCAGTTCGCCCTTCGTTGAAACCGCCCCGCAGCTAAGTCCTAACCGCGACCGGGTAGCCTACACCTCCAACGCAACCGGGCAATTCCAGATTTACACAATGAACCGGGACGGCTCCGATGCGCGCCAGGTAACCCTGATACCTGTGGATGGCTACTTTAACCAAGGAATCGGGTACCGCTGGTCGCCGGACGGGGCGCAGCTATTATATAGTAGTTACAACAAGCTCTACCGGATCAACCGCGACGGTACCGGTCTGACGCTGCTGGCCACGGCGCCCCAAGACCGCCATTTCCGCGAATGTGACTGGACGGCCCAGGGAAACCGTATCGTCGTGCAAACGGTAGGCGTCAGTGTATACGACGCGGAACTCTACCTGTTCAACGCCGATGGCTCGAACCGTACGCTACTCGTCAGCAACTTGCCGGGCCGCCTCGACTCGCCTTCATTCAGCGTAGATGGGCGGCGGGTGCTCTATACCCGGGACTTGGATGGCTACGAAGATGCGACGGGCCGGCAGCTAAACGCGCACATCTTCACGCAAAATCTTGATGGCACCGGAGTAGTGGACGTGTCAGCAGGCCCCGGCGGAACGTCTTCCACGAGCAAGGCGAACGGCTTCAACGACATAGTGCCCCGCTACGCTCCAGATGGCTCAAAGATCATCTTCGCGCAGGTTAACAATGTAAACCGCTCTACGCCCGATGTTTACAACGTAGACCTGGACGGCCGCAACCGCACCCGGTTATTCCAAAATGCCACCCTGCCTGATTGGAAATAGAAGACAGTAAGTTAAGATGAGGACGCAACGGAGCAAAGCACACAGCTTTGCTCCGTTTTTTTATGCCCTAACAGTTGATGAGCGTTTGTTCCGCGGCATTTGCTTAATGGTAGTAGCAATAACTCGTGGGCTGTGTAGGAAGTGTTTCACTTGGGTATTAGTGGTGAAGCCCGGTGCTACGATAATATACTAGTATGCAATTATCTATATAATAGATATTTAGCTAGCGTATTTTATTAGCCGCCTATCGTTTACCTTTGCGCGAAGGTCATAAATAGTATGCAGGATTACGCACAGAAACATGCATCTTTGCATTTAGCACAGAATAGAAACAAAGCTGGAGTGTAATTCTGCTTTCCTCTCTAAATGAAAAATCATATTCTATACTTAATAATATAAAGTAGGACTTCGTTGAGAGTTGATTGGCATGAATTGTGATACTCAGCCGCCTAAAGCAGTATATGAGAAAATGTAAAATGTATTATATAACCATTGAAAAGTACTAGTCTTTGGTATAATATCCCCGTATGTGTGCGTGGATCGACAGCCGGGTAGCAAGTCAGCTGTCAGACACCGTATCTATTTCTTACTCCTAGTTTTCTTTTGCAAACCTTCCCTTTCTATAACTCATGAAAAACAAGTACTTGAGTAACCACAAGCGAGGCCATTTGAGCCGCTTATGGGTCCTTCTGGTAATGCTGCTGGCCCTGCCGTTTATGGCGCAAGCGCAGTCGCTTACAGTTAGCCCCGCTACAACTGAAACTAATCCAGATGATTACGGCTCAGTTGCAATTGGGGCAGTTTCAACCCCTGCAAAACAGTATACCTTCACTGGCACCGGTTTATCGGGCAACATAACAGTGAGCTTTGCTAATGCAACCTCCTTCGAGGGTAGTGTTGACAACGTCAACTTCACAAGTTCATTAGTTCTACCATCTAGTGGTGGTACTATCTTTGTTCGTTTCAGACCCCAAAGGTTGGGAACTACTACTGATGAGTTTATTCAAGCTACTGGCCCTGCCAATCGTAGCACAATTTCTGCCTTTATAGATGTTCGTGGTACAGGTACGCCTGGTGCACCTACTATTTCGGTCGATCCTACTGCCCTTGGCTTTGGTAACCAAGTAACCAACACTACCTCGTCGCCGATGAGCGTAAATGTTACGGCTACTTCACTAACGGATGGTATCACAGTTACTGCTCCTGCTGGTTTCCAAGTGAGCACTACTGCCAATGGTACTTATTCGCAAACGTTGACCTTGCCCCAAACTGGTGGTGCTGTTAATACAACGGTGTTTGTAGTTTTCACCCCAACCGCTGCTCAGAACTACGTTGATGTAGTAACCTTTGCCAGTGCTGGTGCTACTACTCGTAATGTAAGTGTATCGGGTGTGGGTGTATTGCCTCCCGCTACCTTGGCGGTAAATCCTACCCAGCTTTCTTTCCCCAGCACCCAAGCCGGACAAGTTTCTGCTTCGCAAAACTTCACTGTTACGGGTTCTAATCTGACGGACGTTGTTACGGTGACTGCTCCCAGCGGCTTCTTGATTCGTCAGGGAACTTCGGGTAGCTTCGCCCAAACCGTTACACTGACTCCTGTTAACAACTCGGTCAACACTACTCTGCAGGCTCAGTTCGCTCCTACCGCAGCTGGCACTTACAGTGCTGCCATCACAGTAGCTACCGCTGGTAATGGTGGTGCTAGCGCCTCTGTAACAGTAACGGGAACTGCCACGGCTGCTCCTACCGGTCCGTTCATCGTAGTGGATCCTTCCTCACTGGACTTTGGTACCGTTACCAGCAGTGGATCAGCCCAGACGCTTTCATTCACTGTGAATGCTGGTAACCTGACGGCTCCTTTGGTGCTCACAGCTTCTAACCCTAACATCGAATTCCGTGATGCAACCTCTGGCGGCGACTTCGCCAAGGGTAGCCTTAGCATTGCTCCGAGCAACAACACTGTTTCGCCCCGTACTATTGAAGTGAGATTGGTGCAGACTATTGCTACTGGTCCGTTCACTGGTAACATTACTGCCTCTAGCACTGGAGCTACCTCGCAGGTTGTATCTATCACGGCAAACAACGCAACAGGTAACAACTCCTCTATTAACACTTCCGGCACTCTTCAGCAATTCTCAACAGTTCCAGGTGTTGCTTCTGCTGTGCAATCCTACCGCGTGTCGGGTACCAACTTGTTGCAAGACATTCGGGTAGCTGCGCCGACTTACTTCCAAGTATCCTTGGATCCTACGTTTGCTGGTATTACTACTACGGGTAACTCTATTACGGTTGCCCGGGTTGGTAACGACGTTCCTGAAACTACAGTTTACGTTCGTTTCCTGCCCCCAGGCGCCTTGGCTACTACCTCGGTTATTCTGAATTCCAGTGAGCCAGCCATTACCCAGGGTGTTTCGGTAGAAGGCACCAGCCGCCCTTCAGTGGCATTGAACAATGCGTTCCAGGAAGTACGGAACATTGTAATCAACACTACTTCGCCTTCTCAGGCACTGGTTATCAATGCCCAGCGTGTACTGCAGCCAGTAATTATTAGCAAGGCGCTAAGTAGCAACCCGTTGAATCCAAACAACGTCGAGCAGTTCGAGCTTTCGCTGGATAACGTAACCTTTACGAACTCCTTGACGCTGACTCCTAACTCGTCGACGTACAGCATTAACCAGCCCATCTACGTGCGGTACAAGCCAACGTACTTAGGCAGTGGCCAGTCAACGCTCCAATTCCAGAGCAATGACTTTGAGAATAAGGCAACTCAGTCTTTCGACCGTAACGCACTGCTCTCGGGTCGCTCGATTGACGTTGAGCCCACTATGCGTAATGTTCCTTCAGTGGTACGTGGCAACACTACGGCGACTGTAACCTTCAACTTGCCTGCTGACTATATTGCTCAAGGATATGGAGAAGGCCGTCTGATTGTAGCAAGCACTCAGTCGCAATTCCCGGCAGATACGCGGCCAGCTGACGGTACTGGTTACCAGACTGGTAACCAGATTTACGGTGCTGGTGACCAAGTTGCTCCTGGCTTCTATGTAGTGTATGCTGGTGCTAACCAATCAGTAGTAGTAGAAGGGCTGGACGTAGGTACTACCTATTACTTCTACACGTTCGAGTTCAACAATATCAACCCGAACCCAGCTGTACAGATTCAGGGCGCTGAAAACTACCTGTCGCCGCCGGTGCCGAATACCATTCCTGGTATCATTGCTCCTTCGCCGCTGCCCGTTACGCTGGTGTCGTTTGACGCCAAGGTTCGAGGTAGCAAAGTAGCTCTGACTTGGGTTACGGCTTCGGAACTGAACAACAAAGGATTTGAAGTAGAGCGTAGCCGTGATGGTAAGACGTTTGAGTCTATCCTGTCGCGGGAGGGTAAGGGTACTACAACCGCCCGTACTACCTATACTGCCGCTGATGAGCAGCCCCTGAGTGGTACTTCGTACTACCGCCTCAAGCAGACGGATTTTAACGGTACTACCAGCTTCAGCTCACCAGTAGTAATCAACTTCCTCCGTTCCGGCGACGTCACGATGTATCCGAACCCAGTGGAAGATCAGTTGACCATCGAATTGGGTGGCGCTACGGAAGGTGTAATGGTAAGCATCACTGATGCCAGCGGCCGCACGATTCGGAGCCAGAAGCTAGATGCTACCGGCAAGCTGAATATGGGTGACTTGAAAACCGGTACCTACTTGGTAACAGTAGGCGAAGGCGACGCAAAAGTGACGCGTCGTATCGTGAAAAAGTAAAGTCAGCTTACGGCATAATAGAAAAGCGTCATCCTCAAAAAGGGTGGCGCTTTTTTATGTTGGTATGCTACTGGCTTAAATTATATCATACTGATTCCAATCGTTTTTCTTTAGAACCAGTATAAATCCGAATAATCTCCCATTACCAAAACTCCACCTCCCATGAAAACTTCCCTGAAATCATTTCTAGCCGTAGCAGCCTTCCTCACCTTCGCTGCATCTTCTTGCTCCGAACAGACCCAGAAAAACGCGGAAGCTACCGCTGATAGCGCCGCTTCTGATGTTAGCAATGCTACCGATCAGGCCGCCGATGCTACTAGCAATGCTGCCGATAATGTGCAAGCTGACATGGCACCCGAAGCCGGTGACACGGCCGTAGTTCAGAACAAGGAGGCCGATAAGCTAGTAGAAGAAGTGCCTGAAAAGCAATAGTTTCTTCGTTGCTGAATACGTGTGAATAAATAACTCTTACCATATAGGGTAGGAGTACAATAAAAAAGCCCAGGTTAAAAACCTGGGCTTTTTTATTGTACTCAACTAGTATCGTTACACCGAAAAACTCTCCCCACAACCACAGGTGCGGGAAGCGTTAGGGTTATCGAAAAAGAAGCCTTTGCCGTTGAGCCCATCCGAGAAATCGAGCTGGGTACCGGCTAGGTACAGGAAGCTCTTCATGTCAACCACTACCCGTACGCCTTTGTCCTCAAACTCCTGGTCCATGGGCTTGACTTCATTGTCGAAATCAAGCTTGTAGCTTAGGCCGGAACAGCCGCCGCCAGCCACGGAAGCCCGCAGACGATAGGTAGTATCCAGTTCAGCATCTTGCATGAGCTTCTCAACTTTCTCCTTGGCTTTGTCAGAAACGGTAATCATGGGTAAAAAAGCTAATCCGGTCCGCAGGCAATGGCGTCCAGGTGAATGTCAGATAGAGAACACCAAAGATACGGCGCTTGTTCAGAAACATTCTAAGAACTAGGATTCAGGACTACGCTGAATACAGTAATTGTGGTTAGGTCGCGGCCATAATAGAGCTTATCTAACGCTTCGTACACGTTGTGAGCCCGGAAATAAGAGGTTTGCAGCTCTTTGTCGCCACGTGTGCGCCACTGGATGGTGTAGGAGCTTTCTTCGTCCCGATAGCGCTGCACGTACGTCAGCATCTTGCGCAAGGCTTCCAACTTATCGGAACCCACCTCATACCGGAATAGGAAGCTTTGGTGGTGGCGCGGATTAACGGTAATCAAATCCAGGCGAGTTTGCCCATCTAACTGCCGAAATTCAAACAACAAGTTACCTGCTCCCAAACCCAGATAGTCTTCTATCTGACGTTGTATCCGGGCGCTTTCAACGTGCACGTTGGTAGGAGAAAAGTCCATGGCGTAAAGGTGAGATACGAAAAAGGAGAGGTGAGAAGCAGACTATTTGCAAGTCTTGCTTCTCACCTCTCACTTCTGGTCCTAGTGAGGACTTAGTGGTGCGACTTCGGCATCTCCAGCTCCGGCAAACCGTTCTTTACGCGGTAATCGTTGATAGCTGATTTGATAGCGTCTTCGGCCAGCACGGAGCAGTGAATTTTTACGGGCGGCAGCGCCAGCTCTTCCACAATCTCCATGTTGTCAATGGCCAAGGCCTCATCTACAGTTTTGCCCTTGAGCCACTCGGTAGCCAATGATGACGACGCAATGGCTGAACCGCAGCCGAAAGTCTTAAACTTAGCGTCGGTGATGGTATTGGTAGTCTCATCTACCTCGATTTGCAGACGCATTACGTCGCCGCACTCGGGAGCACCAACCAACCCAGTACCCACGTTCTTTTTGCTCTTATCCAGCGTGCCTACGTTGCGCGGGTTGCTGTAATGGTCGATTACCTTATCGGAGTAAGCCATGGCTTTATTTTCTTCAATTAAGAGTTATCAGAGTAAGTTGCCTGTTAGCAGCAGGTGCTCCAACAGGCAACTAAAGTTCTAGTGTTCAGCCCACTCAATGGAGTTGAGGTCAATGCCTTCCTTGAACATCTCCCATAGGGGCGACATTTCGCGGAGTTTGGTAACGGCTTCTTTTACGTGGTTGATGGCGTAATCGATTTGCTCGTCGGTGGTGAAGCGGCTCAGGCCAAAGCGCAGGGAGCTATGGGCCAGGTCGTCGCTCAAGCCTAGGGCCTTCAGTACGTAAGAAGGCTCCAACGAAGCCGAAGTGCAGGCAGAGCCCGAAGACACAGCTAGGTCTTTCACGCCCATCATCAGGCCTTCGCCTTCTACATATTTAAAGGAGATGTTGGCTACGTGGGGTAGGCGGTGCTCACGCGAACCGTTCACGTAGCTTTCCTCTAGAGTCAGCAACTCCTGCTCCAGCCGGTCGCGCATGGCGCTCAAACGAGCGGTATCAGCGGCCATATCCTGCTTGCATAGCTCGCAGGCTTTGCCTAGACCCACAATACCGGGTACGTTCAGGGTGCCCGAACGCATGCCGCGTTCGTGACCGCCACCGTCCATCTGGGCCGTTACCTTCACGCGCGGGTTTTTGCGGCGTACGTACAACGCACCTACTCCTTTAGGGCCGTACATCTTGTGGGCCGAAAAAGCCATCAGGTCGATGCCGTCAGCAAGTACATCCACCGGAACTTTGCCAACTGCCTGAGTGCCATCGGTCATGAACAGAGCGCCGTGCTTATGGGCAATCTGGGCAATTTCGCGGATGGGCTGAATGGTGCCGGTTTCGTTGTTGCCGTACATGATGGTCACCAGAATGGTTTCTGGCGTCATGGCTGCTTCCAACTCTTCCAAGCTAATCAGGCCTTCAGCGTTAACGGGCAGGTAGGTTACGCGGCCGCCTAGCTTTTCAATATGCTTGCAGGTGTCGAGAACGGCTTTGTGTTCCGTGGTGGCGGTGATGATGTGGTTGCCCTTCTGCGAGTACATTTCGAAAACGCCCTTAATGCCGAGGTTGTCGGATTCAGTAGCGCCCGAAGTGAAGATAATTTCTTTGGGGTCACAGTTAATCAGGCTGGCAATTTGCTCGCGGGCGTAATCCACGGCCTCCTCGGCAGCCCAGCCGAAGGGGTGGTTGCGCGAAGCGGCGTTGCCGAATACCTCGGTCAGGTACGGCATCATGGCCTCCAGGACGCGCGGGTCGAGGGGCGTAGTAGCGTTGTTGTCGAGGTAAATAGGTAGCTTGAGCATGGCTCGGGGGTCTGGTTTCAGCGGAGAATCATTCGCAGGTAGAACACAAAAACCACAGAACAGGTTTTACTTTCTTCCCACATTTGCAGTGCAAAAGTAGAACAAATCCAAAGAAGCCGCGCTATGCGGCTACCTCGCATTTTCGACCAACCCATGCTCACCAACCTCGAACATCTCGGCCTTGCCGTCAAAGACCTAGAAGCGGCCACGGCCCTGTATACTACCCTGCTGGGGCAGGCGCCCTACAAGCGGGAACATGTAGCCTCTGAGGCCGTGGATACAGTGTTTTTTCAAGTAGGCGGCTCGAAAATAGAGCTGGTAGCCGGCACCTCGCCTGAGAGTGCCATCACGCGCTACCTGGACAAAAAGCCGGAGGGAATTCACCACGTAGCTTTCGAGGTAGACGACATCCGGGCTGAAATGGCGCGGCTGCGGGCTGAAGGGTTCGTGTTGCTGAACGAGGAGCCCAAGCCCGGTGCCGATAATAAGCTGGTGTGTTTCGTGCATCCTAAGTCAGCGGGTGGCGTGCTCGTGGAGCTGTGCCAGAGTATACAATAGGGTGTTGAGGCCTTGGGAGCTTAGGGTCTTGGATGGTATTCCGGCGGTGCTGAAACGCCTTCTGCATTCCATGCCCGAAACTCCAAGGCCATAACATCTTAAATCACCAAAAAGCCAAACCATCAAACTCCCAAGACCTTAGGCCCCAAAGTTCCTAAGAACCCAAATCATATGAATACTAAATTCTTTCGTGAGGAGGTAGACGCCGCCGTGGATGCGCTGCTGATGCAACAGGTGATTCTCTACCCTACGGATACCGTGTGGGGCCTGGGCTGCGACGCCGAACTGCCCCGCGCGGTGGAGCAGATCTATAAGCTGAAAAACCGCCCGCCCGAAAAGGCCTGCATTGTACTGGTGGCCGACGCGGAAATGTTTGCCCGGTACGCCGCCGTAGTGCCCCCAAACCTGCCCGAACTGCTGGCCGCCCAGCAGCGGCCTACTACGTACGTGGTGCCCGGCAGCCGCCACTTAGCCCCGAACCTACTGGCCCCCGATGGCACCATTGGGCTCCGGGTGGTGCAGGCGGACGAATTTTGCCAGAAGATAGTGCGGCGCCTGGGGCACGGGGTTGTTTCTACCTCGGCTAACCGGAGCGGAGAAGCCACGCCGGCCGTGTTTGCCGAAATTGACCCGGCCCTGGTGCGCCAGGTGGACTACGTAGCGCACTGGCGCCAAGACGACCAGAACCGCGCCGCGCCCTCGCGGGTAGTGCGGGTAGGGCCCGCCGGCGAGTTGGAGGTGTTGCGTGATTAGGTTGCTCTGGAATGAGCCTTGCAAAAGCCGAGGCCGTACCTTTGCCGCTCAACGTACTTTCGCATGAACCAGCCGCACTTACCCGCTCTTCCGTTGTTTCAAACCATTGCCGATGCCGCCGGCGAACTAGGCTACCCCGCTTACGTGATTGGGGGCTACGTTCGGGATTTGGCCCTGGGCCGGGAAAGTAAAGACGTAGATGTGGTGTGCGTGGGCGACGGCATTGAACTGGCCCAGACCGTAGGACGCAAGCTGCCGGGCCGCCCGCGCGTAACGGTATTCAAGAATTTTGGGACGGCCATGTTGCCTACCCCCGAAATTGAGGTGGAATTCGTCGGAGCCCGCAAGGAAAGCTACCGGGCCGACAGCCGGAAACCGGAAGTAGAAGCTGGCACGTTGGAGGAAGACCTGGCCCGCCGCGACTTCACTATCAACGCCCTCGGGCTCAGCCTAAACCCAGCAGACTTTGGGGCTTTGGTGGACCGCTACGATGGCATGGGCGACTTGCAGCGCAAGCTTATCCGGACGCCCCTGGACCCCGACGTAACGTTTTCCGACGATCCGTTGCGCATGCTGCGAGCCATTCGGTTTGCTACCCAGTTGAACTTCGATATTGAGCCTGACACGTTCGACGCCTTGGCTCGCAACAAGGAGCGCATTAAGATCATTTCGCAGGAGCGCATCACCACGGAGCTCAACAAAATCATCATGGCTCCGAAGCCTAGTTATGGCTTTAAGCTGCTGTTTCAGTGTGGCCTCTTGCACCTAATCTTTCCGAAAATGGCCCAGCTCTATGGGGTTGAGAAAGTGGGGCAGCACGCGCATAAAGACAATTTTTACCATACCCTGCAGGTGCTGGATAATGTAGTGGCGGCTGGCGGCGACCTATGGCTGCGCTGGGCGGCTATCTTGCACGACATTGCCAAGCCGGCCACCAAACGCTACGACAAGCGCGTGGGCTGGACCTTCCACGGGCACGAAGACAAGGGCGCGCGCTGGGTGCCCGGCATCTTTACCGACCTGAAACTGCCCCTAGGCGAAGAAATGCGCCAGGTGCAGAAGCTCGTGCGCCTGCACCTGCGACCCATTGCTTTAGTTAAGGAAATCGTGACGGACTCGGCGGTGCGCCGGTTGCTCTTTGAAGCCGGCGACGACATTGACCGCCTAATGCTGCTCTGCCGGGCCGATATTACCAGCAAGGACCACCAGCGCGTGGCGCGCTACCTGCGCAACTTTGATGTGGTAGAGCAGAAGCTCAAGGAGGTAGAAGAAAAGGACCACCTGCGCAACTTCAAGCCCGTCATCACTGGCGAAATCATTATGGAAACCTTCCGCCTGCGGCCTTCCCGGGAGGTAGGCGAGCTGAAGGAAGCCGTGCTGGAAGCCATTCTCGACGGCAAAGTCCGCAATGAGTACGAAGAGGCTTTCCCCTTCCTCTTAGCACTAGGCCAACAAAAAGGTCTCGAAGCAGTGAAGTAGCGAGGTGGTAAACAGGTGAGCCTGCTGTACTGGCATGGCAAGCAGCGCGACATCATCTGTCCTGCCCAACGTGCTACCCCTCAGAACATGACAAACCCTTGCCGTTCGCACTAACGGCAAGGGTTTGTCATGTTCTTGGCTTGTCACAAGAGAGAGAAGAATAACGGCGTGCCCCTCGCTAGGACAACTCACACTTTCACCACTACTCAGGAAATAAGTGAAGGAAGCCGGACCTTCCTGTTGCAGCAGGGGGGGTAGGTCACGGCTTCCTTCGGGTCTCACCTTTTCACTCACTCAAGATAGACCCTTGTATGCGTTGCGCAGGCGCAGGGTGGTAGATGTAAGGAGTGGGCACCTAGTTGCCTGAAAAGTATCGGGGCAACGCTGGTTATGTGCATTTTCGAGGTATAGAACGGAGTAAGTTAAGGAGGGTTACAGCTGGTCAGGAAAACGCTGGCGGGGGCATAACCACGTAGTATTTACGGCCTTGGGGGAACAGATAAGTTAGTCAACGGCCCGGATGGTGGCGGCTCCAATGGCCTCGCGGCGCACAGTACCGGGCTTGCCGCTATACTCAATCAGGCTCGCACCGACGGCATTTGCTTCTAGCTCCTGGGTGACCTGTACGCGCACCTTGCTGGCTCCAATGGCATCAATATCGGCGCGTTGAGCCGTAAACTCGGCGGCGGCTACTTCGCAGGCGCCGGTGCCTTCTACCTCTAGGTTGTTGGCGCTGCCTTGCAGAGCGGCCTGGCAACCGCCGGCTAGTTCCATGCGCAGTTCCTGCAAATCTCCCTGCAGGCGGAGCTGGCTGCCGCCGGCCTGTTGCACGCGCAAGTTGCCGGAATTGAAGCCGTTTACCTGGGCCCGGGTACCACCTACCAAGCTTAGCTCATTGAGTTCTGGTAGTTCAATGGTCAGCAATACTTCCTCCGTGGAGCCGCGGCGAGAGTCGAACAAGTCGCGGTTGCGGGGGCTGATGGTCAGCTCCTGACCGTCGCGCTCAATCTTGATGTCGCGCAGGGCACGGCCGCTGCCAGCCGCCCGTACGCTGTAGCCGCTGCCCTGGCGTACTACAACCCGGTAAGGACCCACAACGCTCAGGTGGTCAAAATCTGTTTCGTCGAAGCGCTGCCGCTCTGAGCCGTAGGAGTTTTCATCGGTGCTGAAGGATTCCACGCCGCCGAAGTTCAGGCTAATATCGGCGTCTTCACGGCCCTCGTTGTAGTCGTCATTGTCCTCGCCTTCCTCCCGCTCACTGTTAGGGCCGCCGCGCAGGTCGGCTTCCGTGCAGTTCACGCACGCTACCTTGTTGCCCTGCATCCGGAACAAGAACTTCTCGGGGTGGTAGGGCTCTTGCTCATTCACGAAATCCTCGGCGTTCAACCAGTCGGCAAACTGCTCCGTCATGCGGAACGTACGGCCCTGGGGCACCAGCAGGCGCAGGCGCATTTCCTGGTCGCGGTAGCGGGCGTTGGGCTGGTACGTGAAGTGGTCGTCTACGCTCAAGGTCGAGTCGTTGAGTACCCGCAGCGTGTGCAGGGTAGAGGTGGCGGCCGTACGGCGGGCCAGCGAATCGGTAGCGCCCTTGGCCGAGATGATGCGCTCCAGGCGGAGCACCTGGCCGCTGTCGATACCCACGATGTCCAGGTCTACCCATTCGTCATTCTCGAGCTGGCGGCGTTCCAGCACCAGCGACGAACGAGTCAGGCCATTGAGCGGCACGGTTTGGGTAATTTCTTCCTGCCGCTGAAACTCACGAGCCAAGCGGGTACCTGCCACCGAGCTGCCTACCACGCCCAGCAACCACAAGCCCAGTAAGCTCAACGACGCGGTGCGGTTCAGGATGGTGCGCCGCAGCAGCAGCCCCAGGCCCGAAAGCAGCAGGGCCAGGGCCGGAATGGCCGTGAGCAGGTAGAAGCTCAGGACGGCCAGCGGCGAAATATCATTGAAGAGGACAAAGGGCTGGAACGGACCGAAGTCAAGGTTGTCAGAGGCCGAAATCACGCCCAGACCCACACCCATCATGATGGTGCTGGCCAGTAGCCACCCAAAGCCCGTGAGCACCAGAATACCCCCGGCTACTACCCGGATGATAGAGCCCAAAGAGTTAATCAGCGGGCTGATATTGGTAAAGAAGTTCTCCAGAAAAGTACCAACGGGCCGGTTGTTCACGGGCGTGCCGCCTTCTTCAAAAGGGCTGTTACGCAGGTTGTTATCCAGGGCCGACAGGGTTACCGCGTCGCCGCGCATGCGGAGCTTGTCGGAGGCGGTTTTCGCCTCCGGCAAGAGAATCCACAGGATGATGTAGAGCGGCAGGGCGAAGCCGCCGGCAAACAACCCCACAATGAACAGAATCCGAATCAGGACCACATCTACCCGGAAGTACGCCGCTAGCCCCGAGGAAACGCCCCCGACTTTGCCCGTATCCGTGTCGCGGTAGAGTTTTTTAAACACGGGGTCCTCGTTGGTAGGCGTGCCGTCGAAGCGGGTAGGCAGCACCACCCAGAGGATGATGTAGGTCAGGACGGATACTACCGGCAGCTTCTCGCCAAACTCTTCCATCAGCGTGTCATCAAACAGAATTGGAAGCACGATGAGCAGAAGCAGGAAGCCCAGCCGAATCCAGAGCGGATTGATGACGAAGTACCGGGCTAAGCCGGCCGCTACCCCCGCCACCTTGCGGTTGGCCATGTCGCGGTAGAGACGTTTGGTGCCCTCTGCCTCTTCCGCGGGGGCGGTGGCAGACGAACCCGAGCCCGTGTTACTACCGGCCGAGTAACCGGCGGAAGTACGGGGGCCGGTGTAGGTGCCCTGGGCCGAGCCCGTAGCCACGGCTTCGGCCAGGATTTCCTCGTCGTCCTCGGCCTCGTCGGCGGTCTGGAAGTCGCTCACGCGACCCATTTTGGCGGTCATGGCCTCCACGTCTTCCAGCGTAATCACCTGCTTAAGCCCCGAGAGGCGGGCGGCGAACAGCTCGGCGATGCGGCTTTCGATATCGGCCACGATTTCCTCGTGACCCCGGTAGCCGCTGAAGTGGGCTTTCACTTCCGCCAGGTAGCGGCTGAGCACGTCGTAGCCATCTTCCTCAATGTGGAAGATCATGCCCTGAAGGTTGATGCTGATATTCTTTTTCATCTCAGTGCTGCAACAATTCAAGAATAACTGGAAGGTGAGCGGGCAGGCTGGTTAAAGCAACGGCTCCGCGGGGAGGGCGCTGCCGTTGGCGTGGGGCTTCTGGCGAATGATGCGGATGGAGTCCTGGACTTCTTCCCAGGTCAGGCGCAGCTGGTGCAGAAACTCCTGGCCGGCTTCGGTGAGGGTGTAATACTTGCGGGGAGGGCCACTGGTAGATTCTTTCCAGGTGTAGTCCAGCAGGCCCGCGTTTTTGAGGCGCGTCAGCAGCGGGTAGAGCGTGCCTTCCACCACAATCATGCGGGCGGAGGTAAGCTCTTCGAGCATGTCAGACGCATAGACCTCCCCGCGGGCAATGATTTCCAGGATGCAGAACTCCAGGATGCCCTTCCGCATCTGCACTTGGGTGTTCTCGACTTTCATGGGCTGAGGCAGATATCGGTGAAGAATGAGTCAAAGATATGTAAAGGTACTATGTAACACAAGGTACTGGGTAAAAATATTTTTGGTTGCGCTTCAAACCGAAAATTTGGCTGGAAGGGAAGAGAGAAACGGTTACCAGCAAGTGACTGACCGAAGTTAGCTTGCCCCGGCAACGGGTAGGGGAGGTGCCAAACCAGGCTCAGGTGAGGGTTCTAAGGTTTTCGGGCGGCGTGTTTACCCGCTGGAAACCAGCGTTAACCGAGAAGTACAATCCAGCTCGCACTATTAATGAGTATCTTGCGTTGCTGCCGCGTTACCTTTCCCTAGTTGTTATCTGGTTTACTTCTCTATGCCGCACTTTTTCCGTTGTACTTCGCTGGTGCTGGGCCTGGGGCTGAGCGTGGGGGCCCTGGCCCCGGCTTTCGCCCAAACCAAAACGCCCAAATACAGCAATGAATTTTTGAATATTGGGGTTGGGGGCCGGGCCCTGGGTATGGGCAAAGTACAGGTCAGTCTGGCCGATGACGCCACGGCCGGCTACTGGAACCCCGCCGGACTGGCCAGCCAGAAAACCAAGTACGATGCCGTGCTCATGCACTCCGAGTTGTTCTCGGGCATCGTAAAAAACGACTACGCGGCCTTTTCCATGGCTCTCGACGATAAAAGCGCCATTGGGGCCAGCTTTATCCGGTTGGGCGTAGATGACATTGCCGACACCCGGGCCCTGGTCAATGAGTACGGCTACATCAACTACGACAACATCCGCTACTTCTCCGTCGCCGATTACGCCCTGCTGCTCACGTACGCCCGCAAGATTGGGAATATAGAAGGCCTGCAGGTGGGAGCCAACGCTAAGGTGGTGTATCGCAACATCGGCAGCTTCGCCAATGCCATTGGGTTTGGCCTAGATGCCGGCGCTCAGTACCAGCGCAACAACTGGCGCCTGGCCCTCATGGCCCGCGACATCACCACTACCTATAATGCGTGGTCAATCAATTCGGAGGAGTACGAAGGCTACGCCGTTGAGACGGATGCCATTCCGAAAAACAGCACCGAAATTACCCTGCCCACGTTTGTGCTGGGCGTTGGGCGCACGGTAAAGCTCCCGAACGAATTTACCGCCACGGCCGCCGTGGACTTGGAGCTGACCACCGATGGGCAGCGCAATACGCTCGTTTCATCGAAAGTCGTGAGCCTGGACCCGCGGGCCGGCCTGGAGCTGGGCTACAAGCAGTTGGTGTATTTGCGCGGTGGCGTGGGTAACATCCAGCAGGTCCAATCCTTCACTGGTAAGGAAGAATGGAAGATGCAGCCCAGCTTAGGCGTCGGACTGGCCCTGAGCGGCCTGCGCCTGGACATGGCCCTCTCGCGCCTGGCCGTGGAAAAGTTGGGGCGACAGTCGCAGCCTACTTCCATTATCGTTTCGCTGGGTTACGGCATTAAATAAAGCAGTTCCCGGTAGTAGCCCGTCAGGCAGCCTACGGGAAACCTATCCAATTACAGAGAAATACTAATTGTCTTTCCTATGAAGCAAGCTTACCAGCAACAATGGTGGCTCTTGTTCCTGCTCCTGGTGCTTAGCGCGGCGGGAGCCCGCGCCCAATCCGGGCCTTATGGCAACGAGTGGATTGTACCGGGCCAGCAGTACTACAAAGTGAAAGTAGCCCGCGACGGGCTCTACCGCCTCGATTACCAATACTTGCAGCAGGCGGGCATTACGGGTGTGAGTCCGCAGCGCCTGCAAGTATGGCGGCGGGGTAGGGAGGTAGCGGTGCACGTAGGTGGCAACCAGACTACCCTAGACCAGAGCACGTTCATCGAGTTCTTCGGCCAGAAAAATGACGGCACCCTCGACCGGGGCATGTTCAAGAACGCCGCCGACAACCCTCAGCCCTACTATAGCCTGTTCACGGACACGGCCGCCTACTTTATTACCTGGTCGAGCACGGCCCAGGGCCGGCGCATGGCCCAAACCAACCCAGCTGCTACGGCCACGCCGCATGCCCGCCGGATCCGGCAGCCCCTGCGCGTATTCTCGAACTCCTACAATACCATCAACGACGAGACCAATGTGTACAACTCCTGGTCGGAGCGGGGGGAAAATTTCCTGAGCGATGAGTTTGCCACTCAGCCCTTCGTCGTGGCCTTTGACTCCGTGTGGGCCGTGGCCAGCGGCGGGCCCGTGCCGCGGGTAACGCTGCAGGTGGTGGGCAAAACCATGGGCCAACACCGCACCCAGGTTAGCGTAGTAGAAGCCAACGGTACTACCCGCGTGCTGGGCACGCTTAATTACGCCAACTTCGACTACGCCCGCGGCTCGTACGAGCTACGGGCCTCAGACCGCAACGCCAACGGGCGGGTGCAGCTGCAGCTAACCCAGCTTCTGGGCAACACCTCCAACAGTGTGCGCGGTGACCGAGCCCGGGTGGCTTACGCCCGCCTGACCTACGCACAGAACAGCCGCTGGCCCCAGCGCCAGACCCAGCTGTTTTTTGCCAATGACTCCACTCTCACCGGCGGGCCGGCGTACTACCTGCTCGACTCCATTCCGGCCACGGTGCGCGGCTACGACGTCACCGACCCTTACTCCGTGCAGCGCGTGGAAGGCCAGGCGGGCACTGCTGCCACCCAGCGGGGCTTCGTATTCGCGGATGCTACCACGGCCCGGACCCGGCAACTGCTGCTGGCCGACGCCAGCCGCGCCCTGGTGCCCCGGCCAGCTCAGCGCGTGTACTTCCGTACAATTTCGCCGGCCGCGCACAACTTCCTGATTGTAACCAGCCGGGTGCTCATGCACCAGGCCGGCACCACGGCCAACCCCGTGCGAGCCTATGCCAACTACCGGGCTAGCACTGGCTGGGATACGCTGGTCGTGACATCGGAATTACTTTACGACCAGTTTCACTACGGGGAGCGGTCCTCGCTGGCGGTGCGGCAGTTTGCCCAGTGGATGCTGGCTGGTAGCTCCCGTGCTAAATCGTTGCTGCTGCTGGGCAAAGGCATTGGGGTAAGCGAGTTCTGTGGCGTTTCCTTCCGCCGAGACCCCGAAAACTACCGCGACTGTCTGGGCTTTACCGGCAGCTCCGCTGTGGTGCGCAACCTAGTGCCGGCCAGTACCCGCGGTATTTCGGATATCTTTTTCACGGCCGACTGGCAGAATGGCGACTACCGGCCGCGCATGAGCACCGGGCGCATTGCCGCCCAGACGCCCCAGCACGTACTCAACTACCTCAACAAGCTCAAGGAGCACGAGGCCCTGGGCTACGCCCCCTGGCGGCGCAACGTGTTGCACATGGTTGGCAGCATTAATGCTACCGAGGCGGTGGTCTTTGAAAACTACCTCAACAAGTACGGCACCTACGTGCGGCGCCCACCCTTCGCTGGCAACGTGGTAAAAACCTACCGCCGCGCCGATTACCCGGGTACGATTCCCGGCGCTACCCCGCCCTTGAACCTGGCCGCTGATTTCAACGCGGGTCTATCGTTTATTTCTTATTTCGGGCACGGTGGCCCCCAGACCTTGGCCTGGCAGATTGCCCGAATTAATGATGCCGCTAACGGCTTCGCCAACCAGGGCAAGTACCCAGTGTGGTATATCAGCGGCTGCTCGGCGGGCAACGCGTTTACCTCCTACGGCTCCTTCGGTGAGGACTACATGCTGGCTGAGAACAAAGGGGTAGTTGGCTTTCTAAGTGAGTCGGACCTGGGCTTTGACCCGGACCTGGACGCCCTGCACACCGAAATTGTGAAGCTGCTGTTCTCGGACCCCACCTGGTACGGCAAGCCCGTGGCGGAGGTGCAGCAGGAAGCCGTGCGGCGCCTGCAAACCAATGGTAGCGCCTCCAGCATCGCCGGCCTGATGAATACCGTCTGGCAAGGCGACCCGGCCCTCAAGCTGTTTTCTCCCCTGAAGCCCGACTTCCAGACCGCTAATAGCCAGTTACAGGTTTCGCCGAGCATCATCCCGATTACGGCTGCCCGCTTTGACTTGAAAGTGACGGTCAGCAACCCCGGCCGCAGTGCCACCGGCACGCTCGATATTCGGGTAACCCGGAGCTACGGCAACGGTCGGGCCAACGAGGTGTTGCTGTTCGAGAACCTGCGCCAAGCCCGCCGCGACACCACCTACACGCTCAGCATCACCAACCCCAGCACGGGTAGTATTGCTGGCCTCAATACATTCTTGGTAGAAGTTGACCCCGCCAATAAAATTGACGAATCGGACGAGACCAACAACCAAGGCACACTTACCTATACCTTCCTGACGGGCGGCGTAACGGCGCTGAGCCCGCCCGAATTCGGGATTGTGGGTAGCCGGTCGGTGCGGCTAGTAGGCCAAAGCAGCGTACTTACCGTGACCAGCCGCGAGTACGACATGGAACTGGACACGGTCCAGACCTTCAACAGCGCTCAGCTCAAAACCAAGCGTGTGGCCGCCGTGATGGTACCGGAGTGGAGCGAAACCCTCCCTAGCTTCGCCGGCCGCGACAGTGTGGTGTGGTACTGGCGCCTGCGCCTGCACGCTCCGCAGGGCGACGAAAGCCCGGATTGGGTGGTAAGCTCCTTCCGCGTAATAAACGGCCGCAACGGCGGCTGGTCGCAGAGTCACCCGGGCCAGTTCCGCCGCGACGAGCGCAGTGGCATTGAGGTAGCCGTGCCCGGTGGGCAGTGGAGCTTCAATGCTGGCACGCAGGAAGCTACCGTAACCTCTACCCGCATCGGCCCGGCCCGGGAGTGGCAATCAGTCTTCCACACCATCCGAACCAGCACTAACAGCAACTACACGCTTCGGCTGTTGGGCGTTGACTCGCTGGGGGTAGTGACAGTACTCAACCCCAACATTACCAGCCGCACACTGGCCTTAACCGGCATTTCGGCCCAGAAGTACCCTTACCTGCAGCTGCAAGCGGTGCTGCGCCAAACCGGTAGCGGTCCGGCTCCGCAGCTAGAGCAGTGGCTGGTAACGTACCAGGGCATTCCTGAGGGCGTGGTTCGGCGGGATGTGGTGCTGGCCTCTGCGCCAGCGGCCTATGATGCCGCCACGCTGGCCCAACAGGCCCGCACAGGCACGCTGACCATTCCGGTAAGCTTCCAGAATGTGGCCGACTTCGACTTCACCGACCCTTTGGTAGCCTACATTCTGGTGCGCGACAATGCCAACCACATCGTACAGAAAAACGTGGTGTTCCGGGGTAGCCCACTGTTGGCGCACTCCCAGCGCACCTACGAGGTGAAGTTGAACATTGTAGGTCTGACGGGCACGCTCAGCGGACAGGTGGTCCTGAACCCTCGCCGCCAACCCGAGCAGTATTACTTTAATAACGAGTTGCCGCTGCCGAGCTTCGAGGTGGAAAACCGGGACACGCCGCCGGTGCTGGATGTGGCCTTTGATGGTCGCCACCTGCTCAACGGTGACATCGTTTCGACTCAGCCCATCATCAGCATTCAGCTGCGCGACGCGGACCGGCTGCGCCCTATGAAGGACCGTTCGGCCTTTATCGTGACGCTGACCCGCCCTAACGCTACGGCCTCCGTGCCGGTTGATCTGAATGCGGCGGGCATCACCTTCGTGGCCGACTCGGCCCAGGGTACGGCTCGGCTGGAGTATCAGCCTGGCAAGGCTACCCCTCTGCCCGATGGGGTATACACGCTGGAAGTGCAGGGCCGCGACGGCTCGGGTAACTTAGCTGCCTCGGAGCCCTACCGCATTACGTTTGAGGTAATCAGCAACACGAGCATCACCAACGTTTTCCCGTACCCAAACCCCGTAATCAGCAAAACGAAGTTTGTGTTCACGCTCACGGGTAGTACCGTGCCGCGCAATATGAAAATTCAGATTGTGAGCCTGACGGGCCGGGTAGTTAAGGAAATTATGATGGCCGACCTGGGGCCGCTGCGCATCGGTAACAACGTATCGGAGTATGCCTGGGACGGCACCGACGACTACGGCGACCGGCTGGCTAATGGCACCTACCTCTACCGGGTGGTCCTAGACGACCCCGAAGGCCAGTTCAAGCAGCGGCAAACCAGCGCCGATAAGGCCTTCAAGAAAGGTTGGGGCAAGCTGGTACTGCTCCGCTAGCGGTGTTGTAGCGAGTTACTAATTCGGTGAGTTGTTGTTCTTTCAAAGGCCACAATTCACCACGTAAAAAGCCCCGGCAGAAATACTGTCGGGGCTTTTTGTTGTACTTGAACCAAGGAAATATCTAAGCTTAAGCTGCCAAGCTGTCAAATCTACTAAAGCACTGAATTATTACCTCGCCGCTACCGGCGCCGCAGGGTCACGAAGCTGAAGGCGTAGGCGTGCTTCTCGTCAGGTTCGTGCCGCTCCCGGGATTCTTCGCGCCATTCTGCTGGGCTCAGCGGCGGGAAGGTCACATCACCCTCAAATGAATGGTGTACTTCAGTCAGGTACACCACGTCGGCGGCGGGTAGGGCTTGGCGGTATATTTCTCCACCCCCGATAATGAATACTTCCTCATCCAGGGCACGAGCTGCTTCCAGGGCTTGTAGCACACCAAAGGCCGTCTGACAGCCTTCTGCCTGCCAGTCGGTCTGGCGGGTTACCACTAGGTTGATCCGATTAGGGAGAGGGCGGCCGATGCTCTCGAAGGTGCGCCGACCCATGACGATGGGATGGCCCTGGGTGAGCTGCTTGAAGTGTTTTAAATCCAGGGGCAAGTGCCAGAGCAGCCGGTTTTCTCCCCCAATAACGCCGTTTTCAGCTACAGCTACTACGAGTGCAGTCATATGTGATAGTAGGTAGGTACAGAGTGAAAATAGGTTAGGTGCATGAGGCCGGAGACAAGCGTCCCGTCGTACTGCTCCGGACTATCAGAACAGTGTCATTCCGAGCAAAGCGAGGAATCTGGGTTACCTTTTTTTGCTGGAAGCCAGATTCCTCGCTTTGCTCGGAATGACAAAAATACGTGCTGGAGCCCCGCTGCTGGGGTGCTTCGTTATACGGTTAGCCGGCCAGCGAGGCGACATTGAAGCCCCGCAGAAACTCAACCACGGGCATCCGCTTTTTGCCTTCCAGCTGCACGGCCAGCAAATCCAGCAGGCCGTTGGCAGTTTGCACGCGCAGGTAGTGGCGGCCGTCGGTAAACCAGCGGCCGGGGGTGGAAACGTCGGGTCCACTGGCTTCCTCATCGTCGAGGGGCTGAGCCTTGAACACCTTGAGCGTGCGGCCATCGGGTAGCTGGGTAAAGGCCGTGGGAAGGGGGGAGAGGCCGCGGACCAGGTTGGCCAAGGCCGGCGCCGATTGGTGAAAATCTAGGCGGCCAGTTTCCTTTTGGAGCTTGGGCGCCGGTCGCAACTCAGGCAGCTCGGGTTGCGGGATGCTAGGCGCCGTGCCCGCCGCAATGGCCTGCACGGAGCGCAAGGCCAGCTGGGCACCGGCTGTTTTCAGCTTTTCATATAAGGTGCCAAAGTCATCTTCGGGGTCAATATCCACAGCATCCTGGTAAATCAGGTTACCAGTGTCGATTTCGTGACGCAGGAAAAAGCTGGTGACGCCCGTGCGCGTATCGCCGTGAATGAGGGCCCAGTTGATGGGTGCTGCCCCGCGGTACTGGGGCAGCAAGGAAGCGTGAATGTTAATGGAGCCCAACCGCGGCATGTTCCAAACGGCTTCGGGCAGCATGCGGAAGGCCACAACTACCTGCAAATCGGCAGCGTAGCTTTGCAGCTCCTGCTGAAACTCGGGAGCCTTCAGGTTGGTCGGCTGCAGCACCGGTACACCGTGGCGCCCAGCGGCCTGCTTCACCGCTGACTCCTGGAGCTGCCGCCCCCGGCCGGCGGGCTTGTCGGGAGCCGTTACCACAGCCACTACCTGGCCACCGGGCCAAGCTAGTAAGGCTTCGAGGGTAGGCACCGCGAATTCGGGCGTGCCCATAAAAATGAGACGGAGGGGAGTTGATGCGGCCAGTGAAGTCATAGGGGCAAAGGTAGAAATCCTGGCCTCCTGAGCCGCGTAGGTTAGGAGGCCAGGATTTCTACTTGAAATCAGGGTAGAGCAGATACTTCTGGCGGAGCGCCTTGTACTGGCCCAGCTTCGGCTCCCAGGACTGGCGGATTTCCTGCTCAGTTTTGCCGGCTATGATTTGCTGGCGCAGGGCGGCGGTGCCCGCCAACCGCTCAAAGCCTTTGTTAAAGAAATTGGCTTTGTCGGTGCTCTGCTGGTAGAAATCGAGCAGGTATTTCAGCGTAAAACCCACCTCGTTACCAGTTTGGCGCAAATCTAGGCCGTAGCAAAGCTTGCCGTTTTGGGGTGGGGAGGTGGAGGCGGTGTTGGGGGTCGGGGTAAAGCTGAACGGGCGGGTTTTGGGCTGGGTGGGCGCGCCAATCACCTCAAAAGGTGTAGCCGTGCCCCGACCCACGCTCACGTCGGTGCCTTCAAACAGGCATAGGCTGGCGTAAAGCGCCACGGAGTGGGCCGTGGGCAGGTTGGGGGAGGGGCGCACCGGCAGTTCGTAGCGCGTCTCGTGGGTGTAGCCCTGCATGGGAATGACGGTTAGGCGGCACTGGCGTTTGCCCTCCAGCCACTTTTCCCCGTTAATCATCTGGGCCAGCTCGCCTACCGTCAGGCCGTGCACAATGGGAATGGGGTGCATGCCCACGAAGGTTTTAAACTCGGGCTCTAGCACGGGCCCATCCACGTACCAGCCGTTAGGATTGGGGCGGTCCAGCACCAGTATCTCCTTGTTTTGCTCCGCCGCCGCTTCCATCACGTAGTGCATAGTGCTAATGAACGTGTAGAAGCGCGTGCCCACATCCTGAATGTCGAAAATCAGCACATCCACGTCGCGCAGCATTTCCGTGGTAGGCTTTTTAGTGGCCCCGTACAAGCTGAGAGCGGGCAAACCACTACGGGCATCCTTGCCGTCCTTGATGGTGGCGCCATCGGCAGCTTCGCCCCGGAAGCCGTGCTCCGGCCCGAAAATCACTCGCACATTCGCGCCTTGGGCCAGCAGCGTATCAACCAAAAAGGCCCTTCCTACCTTGGCCGACTGGTTAACCACCACGCCTACCCGCTTGCCTTTCAGAAGCGGCAGGTACCGGCTGAACTGCTCGGCTCCCACGCGCAAAGGCTCGGCGGCCGGCAGTAGCACTTGGGGCGGAGAGGCCAGCGTTTGCCGCAGGGGAGCATTACTGGTATCCGGTGCAGGCTGCTTGGCGGCTGAGGCTGCTTGGGGCGCGCGGGCGCAGTCAGAAAGGAAAAGAGAAAGGCCTAGTAGGCTCGCAGACAGGATGGAAGGCATAGGCGGGGCGGGAAAGTGGAAAACTGCCGGGATTCGTCTAGCTTTACGCCGGTGAACGTCTCGCAGTACATATCTAATAAGATCGATGGGGCCGATGCAGGTTCATTTACCTCGTCGGTGACAAAGATAGCCATCATCAGCATTGCCATGGGATTGGCCGTGATGGTGGTGTCGTTTGCTATTCTGGAGGGCTTCCGCAACGAAATCCAGAACAAAATCTTCTCCTTCGGCTCCCACTTGCAAATCAGCAAGTACGATACCAATAACTCCCTGGAAGTAGAGCCCATTGGGGGGCCACGGCTGGTAAAGCAGCTGCAACACAACCCACAGGTATCTTCCATCCAGCCGTTTGCCCGCAAAACGGCCATCATTAAAACCAAGGAGGAAGTGCTAGGGGTAGTGCTGAAAGGCATTGACGAGAAAAGCGGCCGCTCGCCCATGCGCCAAAATCTGGTCAGCGGCAAGTTTCTGACGTTCTCGGACACGGCCGCCAGCAACGACGTGCTGCTCTCGCGCAAGGTGGCCGATAAGCTCCGCCTTAAGCCCGGCGACAAGGCCCTGTTCTACTTCATCCAGAACCCGCCCCGGGTGCGCCAGTTCACGGTGCGCGGCATCTACCAAACCGGCCTCGACGAGTTCGACGAAGCCTACGTCATCGGCGACATTCAGCAGGTGCGCGACCTAACCAGTTGGCCCGACTCGCTGGTGGGTGGGCTGGAAATCACGCTCAAGGACTTCAACCGCCTGGACCCCGTAGCTGACAACCTTTACGAGAACCTGCGCTACGACTTAAAACTGGACAAAATCACGGACCAGTACGCCCAGCTCTTCGACTGGCTGAAGCTGCTGAACCGCAACGTGGTTATCTTCCTGGTGCTGATCATCTTCGTGGCCACGTTCAACATGGTAGCCACCATCTTCATTATGATTCTGGAGCGCACCAACATGATTGGGGTGCTCAAGGCCATCGGAGCTACGGATAACCAAATTCGGAGCATGTTCTTTTTCCGGGGCCTGAGCCTGACGGTGCGGGGCATGTTCTATGGCAACCTGATTGGGCTGGGCTTCTGCGCCGTTCAGTACTTTTTCCACCCCATCCCGCTGGACCCCGAAAACTACTACATGGATCGGGTGCCGATTCACTGGGACCCGCTGATGATAGTGGTGCTCAACGCCGCTACCTTCCTCACCTCCCTGCTGGCCGTCCTAATTCCGACCTACCTGATTTCGCGCATTAAGCCCGTAGTAGCCATCAAATTCGACTAAGGCTTAGCCTGGTTTTTTGCGGCGACCCACAAAAGCATGCGGAGAGTAGTCGAGACAGAAGCTTATAACTTCAGATAGTATAAAGCCTGTCATCCTGAGCGGAGCGAAGGACCTTCTCACGTCAGAACGCTTGTCGTTTCAACATGAGAAAGTCCTTCGCTCCGCTCAGGATGACAGGCTTTTTTACAGAACTTGGCCGGACGCATCCGTTAGGGAAAGTGGCCCACTACAGCCACTGGCTCTGCAAAATCAGGTTAGGATCGGGGCAGAGGGCAGCCCACTTCTCGCGCTCCTCCACCAGTCCTACCCCCGGAAAGTCGCCGGAGCGGCCTTCCAAGTCGGCAATTACTTGGAAGTGCAGGTGGGGCGGCCAGTCGCCGTTTTCGGGGGCGGGGCCTACCTCCGTGAAGGTGTCGCCTTTTTCGATGCGCATGCCGGGGCGAAGCAGCAAGGTTTCGCGGCGGGTGAGGTGGCCGTAGAGGGTGTAGAAAACGGTGTCTTCGAGTTGGTGCTGCAAAATGACGGTAGGGCCATAGTCGCCGAAGTTGTCGTTGTCCTGCACGCTGTGCACTACCGCGTCGAGGGGGGCCAGCACGGGCGTACCGGCCCGCAGCCACACATCCACGCCTAGGTGCAGGGAGCGGGCGGGCACGGTGGGGTCGCCGAACAGGCCGGGGCTGCGGCGGTAAATCACCCGGTTTTCCAGGTAGCCGCCTACCCCAATATGCGCATCTTGAGCCGCCAGGAGCCGCGCCACCAACTCCTCAAAGGCGGGCGTGTCGCGCAGATCGGCGTTCTGAAGCAGCGGATTGGCGGCCGTAAAATCGAGGCGGGCTACATCGGGGGCGCTGAGGTCTACGGGTAGAACCGGGCCGAATTCGTGCTGATGGCGTTCGAGTAGGGAAGCGAGCATGGAAAAAAAGTCAGGAGTGGCAGCACGCGAAGCGAGGTACCTAGAGGGAAGTCAGGAGGAAACCGTTGCGCGACTACGTATTAAACCTTTGGCTGCCCAGGCGAGTAGGTGGCGGTACGAAGCCGCCGCCCCAAGTAGCCGCAAGATTTTGTACGTAGCATCAACGCGGCGCAAGCTACAGCGTACGCCACATTATCCCGTATTTTCGCCCTTTATTCAGCCCAGACTTTCAGTCCCAAGTCCTCTTCCATGAGCAGTGCCTACCTAACGCTTACTGTCGTTGAGCTAACCCAGGAAACGCCCGATGCAGTTACCATTCACTTCGAACGTCCCGACCGTCAGGCAATTGCCTGCCAGCCCGGCCAGTTTCTGACGTTGATTTTACCTTGTGGCCCCGGCGGAAAAAAGGAGCGCCGGGCTTACTCCCTGAGCAGCACCCCCAATGAAGCGCCGCGCCTGGCCGTAACAGTGAAGCGGGTAGCGGGCGGTCTGGTCAGCAACTATCTGCTTGATACGGTGCGAGTAGGGCAGCAGCTGGAAGTGATGGCCCCACTGGGCAACTTCACGCTGGTGCCCCAGCCCAAGTCGGCCCGCTCCATTGTGCTAATAGGGGCCGGCTCGGGCATTACGCCCCTGATGAGCATGCTCAAGGCGGTGCTGCGCGAGGAGCCCCAAAGCCATGTGCTGCTCGTGTACGGCAACCGCAACGAGGAAGCGGTGATTTTTGCTACCCAGCTCCGCCAGCTGGAGCAGCAGTACGCCGGTCGTTTTCAGGTGGAGCACGTGTATAGCCAGCCCAAGAATCCTACTAGTGGGCACCTGCACACCGGCCGCCTCAACCGCACCATGCTCCTGCGCATTCTGGAGCAGCGCCACCAGTTTCCGGCTGCTCAGGCCGAGTACTTCCTCTGCGGGCCCGATGGCCTGATGGTAGAAGCGCAGGCGGCCCTGGAGCTGCTTGGAGTGCCCGCCAGCCGCGTCCGCCGCGAGAGTTTCGTAGCCGCCGCCGACGCTTCCGAAACGGCGGCTGCCCAGCCCAGCGGCCACGGCGACGTATCGACGGCACCCGACGATACGCCCGGGGCCTATACTGTCACCATCAACTATGAGGGGTCAGAATACCAATTCCCCGTGGCGCCCAACCAAACGATTCTGGAGGCCGCCCTCGATCAGGACATCGATTTGCCCTACTCCTGCCAGGCGGGGCTGTGCACGGCCTGCCGCGGCAAGTGCCTTTCGGGCAAGGTGCATCTTGATGAGCGGGAAGGCTTATCGGATGCGGAAATAAAACAGGGCTACGTGCTGACTTGCGTTGGTCACCCGCTGACCAGCGACGTAGTAATTGAAATCGACTAGCCAGCTGCCGCCGGTTGTGAGCCCGAGAAAAATAATTCGGTATTCTTGAGCTTCCTTCAGCGGCGGCGCGTACGTGGATAGGGCCCTTCCAGTCTGGTGCGGGCGGTACTGCTGGCTCGGGATTAAATACATATCCCAGTAAACCCAAGGCGGCAAAACTGATCTATGAACAAGCAACATTATGTTGCTACATTGTTCAAACTTACGAAGCCCGTTTCTGGTAGTACCTTCTCCGGCAACCAGTGCGGTCTGCTTCTACTTTCTGATTCGATTATGACATACTCCGCTCCCGCGGCCGAGCTGGCAACTGAAACCCAGCGGCCGCCCCGGCACTACCTTCCTGAGTCGTTTACTGTTACGGATTGGGAGGCCATTGAACCCTTCTTTATTGAACTGCGCGACCGGGCCATTCACTCGGCTCAGGAACTGGAGCAGTGGCTCTTAAACCGCTCAGAGCTGGAAGCGGTACTGAGCGAGGATTTGGCTTGGCGCTACATCCGCATGACCTGCGACACCCAAGACCAGCCCCAGGCGGAGGCGTTCCAGTACTTCGTGAGCGAAATTGAGCCCAACGTGGCGCCCTACGACCACGCCCTGAACGAGAAGATGATGGCTTCTCCGTTCCTGGACGAGCTAGACCCGGCCCGCTACCGGGTGTTCGTGCGCTCAGTGCGCCAGGCCCTGGAAATCTACCGGGCCGAAAACATTTCGCTCAAAACTGAAATCAGCACCAAGCAGCAGCAGTACGCCGCCATTGCCGGTGCCATGACGGTAACGCTGGATGGGGAAGAGCTAACCCTGCCCCGGGCCGCCGACCGCCTCAAAAGTCCCGACCGTACCGTGCGTGAGCAGGCTTGGCGGGCCATTCAGGAGCGCCGCCTGCGGGATGCTCAGCCTCTGGACGTGCTCTATACCGAACTCATTCAGCTACGCCATCAGGTAGCGCGCAACGCGGGTTTTTCTAACTTCCGCGACTACATGTTTGCGGCCCTGGGCCGCTTCGATTATACCCCGCAGGACACCTTTAACTTCCACCAGGCCATCCGCGAAACGGTGGTGCCCCTGATTGACGACCTGGACCTGGAACGCCGCCAGGACTTGGCCCTGCCTGAGCTGCGCCCCTGGGACCTAGACGTGGACGTATCGGGCAAGGCGCCGCTACGGCCGTTTGAAACGGGCGAGGAGTTGCTGGAGAAAACCGTCACGGTGTTCGACCGCCTCGACCCCTTCCTGGGCCAGTGCCTGCGCACCATGCGCGACATGGGCAACCTCGACCTGGAATCTCGCAAGGGCAAGGCGCCCGGCGGCTACAACTACCCCCTGGATGAAACCGGCGTGCCGTTCATTTTCATGAATGCCACCAGTTCCCTGCGCGACGTGGTAACCATGCTGCACGAGGGCGGCCATGCCGTGCACTCCTTCCTGACCCGCCGCCTACCCCTCGGGGCCGACAAGCACCCCCCATCTGAGGTAGCGGAGTTGGCATCCATGAGCATGGAGCTGATCAGCATGGACCACTGGAACGTGTTCTTCACGGATGAGGATGAGCTGCGCCGAGCCAAGAAAACCCACCTCGAAAGCGTGCTCGAAACCTTTCCTTGGGTAGCTACCATCGATAAGTTTCAGCACTGGGTGTACGAAAACCCGAACCACACGCTGGCCGAGCGCCACCAGCACTGGACGCGCATTTTCGATGAGTTCAACCAGCGCACCGTGAGCTGGCAGGGACTGGAGCACGCCAAGCCCTACCTCTGGCAGAAGCAGCTTCACCTGTACGAGGTTCCGTTCTACTACATCGAGTACGCCATGGCCCAGCTCGGGGCCATTGCCGTGTGGCGCAACTTCCGCCAGAATCCGCAGGCGGCTCTGCAGGGCTATCAGCGCGCTTTGGCCCTGGGCTACACCGCCCCCATTAGCGAAATCTACGCCGCCGCCGGTATTCGTTTCGACTTCAGCACGGAGTACCTGCGTACTCTCGCCGACTTCGTGCGCGACGAAATGGCCAAGTTGTAAGCAAGAATTTGCTTTAACCAAACAGGGGCAGCCGAACACTTCGGCTGCCCCTGTTTGGTTATATACTGTATGTCACGCAAGGCAAATGCTTCGCTACCCCATAAAGTACACCTGAAACGCTCAGGGGTAAGAAGTCTAAGCTGCCGTTTGTCCTTCCGACGTAAGAGGAATCTGGGTTAGACTCCAAGGGCTTAACCTAGATTCCTCCTGCGTCGGGATGACAAACGGCGTGAGGTTCGCTGCAACCGACTAGTTCTGCAGCGTGAACAGGGGTAGGGGCTTGAGCTTGATGTACTTGCCACCTAGCTGCTCTAGCTCAGCAGTATGCACTTGCAGGTAGTTGTTGAAGCGACTCGCGGCCTGGTCATAACGGACGCGGAAGCTAACCAACTCCGCATCGGCGGACTGAATCTGGTCAGTGAGGGTTTTGACGGGTGCCGATGGCTCCCGGTCAGCGGGCAGGGCCACGGCGTACACCACGCGTAGCAAGGAATCCTGGGCCGCGTCGTAGGCATCAATCCGCGCCGATTCGGCCATGGTTTGCTGGTCGTAGCGGCGGCGCACTAGCCGGTCGTTGGCGTACTGCAACTGAGCCAGCTGCGTCCGGTCGATGCCGGGTTGGGCGCTTAGTTCCCGCAGCAGCTGGCGGGTGTCGCGCAGCTTGCCATCGTCGGAGGCCACCATTTCGCTCCAACGCGAGTCCACTGAATCCTGTAAAATATCGAGCTGTACTTTGACGGCCTGGGCCGAGGCCGGATCAATGCTCTTGGGGGTGCGGTTGCAGCTAATCGTAGTAAGGGTGGCCAGGGCCAGAAACAGGGAAGTAAGACGCTTCATAGAAGGACAAAAGAGAGTAGCAGTAGGCCAACGAATATTCCCCAAAAAACGCTCATTAAACAAGCGCAACTACTTGAAATTATACTACTGTATTAGCTGCTAGCCGCGCGAAAAAGCAGGGCCAGAATGCCCGGCCGCGGGACCCGGAGGTAGCGCCAAGCTAAGCCGCTGGCCTTAACGCCGCGTAGCCCGTGTTCGTACTAGTCGTCCGGCAGCGTACCTTTGCGCCCACTTCCTGTTGCCCCGCCGGGGTAGCAGCACCAGGCTTCTCCTTCGTATCCTTATTGCCTCTATGACGCCCCTCGATAAAGTCGGCGAATTTGGTCTGATCCGCCGAATTCAGGAAAACATTCAGCTTACCCAGCCTAGCACCATTCTGGGCATCGGCGACGACGCCGCTATTCTGGCCCCGCCTGCCGGGCAGGAGGTCGTTATCAGCACGGACCTGTTGGTGGAAGGCGTCCATTTCGACCTCACGTTCTGCCCGCTCAAGCACCTAGGGTACAAAGCCGTGGCCGTGAACGTCTCGGATATTGCCGCCATGAATGCCCTGCCCACCCAGCTGGTAGTAGCCCTAAGCGTGCCTTCGCGCTTTTCCGTAGAAGCCATCGACGAGCTGTACCAAGGCATGCGCCTGGCCTGCGAGGCCTACAACGTGGATTTGGTGGGCGGCGACACTACCGCCAGCCGCTCGGGCCTGACCATTGGTATTACGGCCCTGGGGCAGGTAGCTGCCGGCGAGGCCGTGCGCCGCAGCGGAGCCGGTCCCAACGACCTGATTTGCGTAACCGGCGACTTAGGCGGCGCTTTCCTAGGCCTGCAGGTGCTGGAACGCGAAAAGCAAGCCTGGCAAGCCGACCCCGAAACCCAGCCTGAGCTAGAGAAGTACCCCTACGTGCTCCAGCGCCAACTGCGCCCCGAGGCCCGCATGGACGTAGTGCACGAACTGCGCGATTTGGGCGTGGCGCCCACCAGCATGATTGACGTGTCGGACGGGCTGGCTTCCGAGGTGCTGCACCTGTGCCAGGCCAGCGGCACCGGAGCCCGCATCTTCACCGAAAACCTGCCCATTGCCAACCCTACCCTGGAGGTAGCCGAGGAATTCAACCTCGACCCCATCATGTGCATGCTCAACGGCGGCGAGGACTACGAACTCCTGTTTACCGTGCCCCTCTCAGCCCACGATAAACTCAAAAACCACCCCGATATCACCATCATCGGCCACATGGTCGACAAGAGCGAGGGCGCCAACCTCATTACCAAAGCCGGCCAGCCCGTGCCGCTCCGCGCCCAGGGTTTCCAGCATTTCGAGTAACACACCCGTCATTGCGAGCCGGAGGCGAAGCAATCCGTCCTGTACAAAGTGCTACCCTTGAAAACGCGACAAGCCCTTACCTCCACCACGGAAGTAAGGGCTTGTCAACTTATTAGGTGTGTGGCGAAAGACAGGAAGGATGGCTTCGGTGCTCTCGCCATGACCAACGTTTTGGCTAATCCTCGGGGTAGGGGATGTAGACGAAGTTGGTAAACTCCTCGTCCAGCACGAACAGGCAGCAATACTCATCGGCGTCGCGGTAGGTGCTCTGGAAGGCTTCGATGCCCTCCTGGCCCACAATGCCCTGCTGCACAAACAGCTCTAGGTAGCTGGCGAAAACATGCCACTCCAGGTTGGCTTCGTCGGCGTTGATCAGCAGGCCACCCAGCGGCACTTCTTGACGGGCAAATACAAAGATGGGATACTTCGAAATATCCCGCTTGCGGATTTGAGAAGAAGCCTCGCTGAGCGTATCAGAAACGGCAGCGAAATCCTTGGTGATGGTGCCGAGGTATTTGCCGTTCAGTTCGGGGTCGTTGGTGTAATCCATGTTGGGGTTTTATGCAAGTCTGATAGGTTTCCACAACAAGTAGAAAGCTATGCCATAAGCGAGTCCATTAGTTGCTGCTGCAGATATCAATATGAAATTTAAATGCTGCATGTCGACTTCTGTACTCTTTCGAAAAACGAAAGTCAAAGACGATACGATGAATATCATTAATCCATACATGCACATAGTTAAAGCAAACTGAACGAGGTTTAGCCTACTGTGCAGACGCTTAATGTATTTTCTGGGTAATTGAATAAAAAGGACATTATAGGCTAAACTCACAAACCAAGAGAAGCAAGAAAACCATAGCATATCTTTCCCTAGGGAATAATCCCAGAAATAGTATAATCCTGCTAAAATAGATACTTGCATAGCTGTCCAGCCTGCAATAAAGGCTGAGAACGAAGCAAGGGAATAGCTATTCATAACATGTAGTCTACTTCAACTCCAGCAGCACCACATTCTCCACGTGGTGGGTGTGCGGGAACATATCTACGGGCTGCACTTTCACCACTTTATAAGCCTCATCTAGCAGCTCTAGGTCGCGGGCCTGGGTGCCGGGGTTGCAGCTGACGTACACGATGCGGGGGGCGCGCATTTCCAGTAGGCGAGCTACTACGTCGGGGTGCATGCCGGCGCGGGGCGGGTCGGTGATGACCACGTCGGGGCGGCCGTGCCGGGCAATGAACTCGGCGTTGAGCACGTCCTTCATGTCGCCGGCGTAAAACTCCGTGTTGGTCGTGCTGTTAATCTCGGAGTTAATGTAGGCGTCTTTCACCGCCGACTCCACGTACTCCACACCCACTACGTGCTTGGCCTGCCGGGCCACAAAGTTGGCAATGGTACCAGCGCCCGTGTAAAGGTCATACACCAGTTCTGAGCCGGTGAGCTGGGCAAACTCGCGGGTGATTTTGTAAAGGTTGTAGGCGCCTTCCGAGTTGGTTTGGTAGAACGATTTCGGCCCCACGCGGAAGCGCAACCCTTCCATTTCCTCGTGAATAAACGGCTCGCCCTTGTAGCACACCACCTCCAGGTCGTGGAAGGTTTCGTTGCCCTTATCGTTGAGCACGTAGTTCAGGGAGGTTATCTGCGGGAACCGCTCATAGATGAAATCTAGCAAAGGCAGCAGGGCATCATGGGCGTAGTAGCACTGCAGAATCACCATCAGGTCGCCGCTGTTGGCCGTTCGGATGATGAGGTTGCGCAAAAAGCCCTGCTGGGTTACCAGGTTGTTAAAGGGTAGGTCGTGCTCCAGGGCGTAGTCGCGGATGGCCAGCCGAATCTGGTTGCTGGGGTCGGGTTGCAGCCAGCAGTGGTTCACGTCCAGGATCTTATCGAAGCGGGCCGGCGTGTGAAAGCCCAGCACGCGCCGCTCGTAATCGTGGCCGCTGTTGATTTGCTCGTTAGTCAGCCAGCCGTTGTGGCTGAAGGTGTATTCGAGCTTGTTGCGGTAGTACGTCTGGTCGGGGGAGGGTTGGATGGGTAGGATTTCTGGCAGGGCTACTTTGCCAATGCGCTGCAAGGTGTCGGCCACCTGCTGATGCTTGAACTTGAGTTGAGTTTCGTAGGCCAAGTGCTGCCACTTACAGCCCCCGCAGGTGCCAAAATGCTCACAGAACGGCGTTACGCGCAGGTCGGAGTACTTGTGGAAGTGCGTGGGCACGGCTTCCAGAAAGTTCTTTTTAGCCTTGGTTACGCGCAGGTCCACCACGTCGCCGGGTGCCACTTGCGTTACAAAAATGACCAGGTTCTCGCGGCGCACCAGGCATTTGCCCTCCGCTACCATGTCGGTAATTTCGACCTCGCGGAGCAGTTCCGCCGGAATGTTTTTTACTGATTTCCTCACAAGAGCAAAGGTAATCACGGATTCAGACGGATGTTGAGGATGACGCGGATTTCGTAGGGTAGCGGGGCCACTGGAACGCCAGGTGGCGGGCATGAAAGGGCGCGGGCATGCTCTCCTAGCTGCCACCTCCGGCGGCTGTGGTAAGTCAGAGAGGTTGAGTTGGGGCGGGTGAGGTAGTGCGGCTGCGTGCCGGGTAGCAACGGGTAGGTCAGAGCCAGCCAGGGCCGCCGGTTACCTTTCAGTAAAGCCAAGGTTGCGGTGGGCCTGGGCGTAGGCAACGTCCGGGCCAGCAGCCCCACCAGTTGCAGCAACAACGCCAGCCAGTAGCAGGCAGGGCCGAAAAAAAGCGCCGCCCGGATTTTCCGAACGGCGCTTTTCAGTGGAGTATTGCTAGTTAGCGGGCAATTTCAAACCAGCCCTTGTAACTAGTGCCGTTGTCGAGCTTGAACAGGTAGTAGTACACTCCGTTGCCGCAGCCCTCGCCCCCGAAGTTGTTGCGGTAGTTACGGGTTTCGTACACCTGCTTGCCGTAGCGGTTGTACACCGAGAGGGTGTTGCTGGGGTAGAGCTGCACGTTGTCAATTACCAGCACGTCATTTTTACCGTCGGCGTTGGGCGTGATGATGTTGTAGAAGCCCAGCTTGTTTTCGAACGTCACGCAGGCATCGTTGGAGCTGGCCGTGCGGGCTACGGCATCGGTGCTGATGGCCTGCACCCGGAAGCACTGGCTAAAGCCCGACCGGCTGGAGGGCAGCGCGTACGTGAGCGTGGCGCCGTTGACCACGGCTATCTGCTCGGCCATGCCGTTGTCGGCCACGCGGCTTACCCGGTACTCCTGCACCGTAAAGCCCTGGTAGGCCGTCCAGGTAACCTGCACCGTGCCCTGCTGGCGGGTATCAGTGGCCTCAGCGGCGGTGGCTTTGGTCAGAATGGTGGTGTGCTGGGTGCTGCTCAGCAGCGTACCACAGGCATTAGTCAAATCCACCCGGTACTCGTAGGCATTGGCGTCGGCGTCGGCGGTTTTATCCGTGAAGCTGGTAGCGGTGTTGGCCGCCGTGCCTACCGCCGTGAAGGTGGCCGTGCTGCCGGCGTCGCGGCGCATAATGCGCACTTGGTTGGTATTACCGGTATTATTGGGTACGGCCAGGGCCAAGGTTACGCTTCGGTCGTTGGCCGCGGCGTCTACGGAAGCCGCCGTCAGGCTTACCGTGGCGTTATCGGGCCGGATAGTGAAGGTAGCCGCGCAACTCTGGCTGGTCGTTTCCGTCACGCTCAGCGTCACGTTACCGCTGCCCGCGGGCACGTCAAGCCGCACCGCATTGGTGCCCTGCCCGCTTACGAGGGTAGCCCCGGTAACCGTCCACTGGTATAGGCCGCCCGGGAAGTTAGCCACGGAATAGGTTAGACCCGTGCGGGCCTCGGGGCAGTAGCTCGGCGGGCCGGCAATAGTTAGCGGCGCCACTACCTCAAAGGCTTTGGTGTATACCTGCCCCACGCAGCCGTTAGCGTTGGTTTCCCGAATGGTGAGGGTGTACGGCGTAGCACTGGCAGCCGGCGTAGGCAGCGAAACCGTGTTGCCGGTGCCCGTCAGGGTAGTGCCGTTCAGCGTAAAGGCGTAGGTAGAAGTGGCCGCGCCCGGCAGCGCGAAGCTCAGGGAAGTGGTACTAGCGCACACCCGGCTCGGGCCGGTAATGGCTAGGTTGGTAGCCGGACCAGGCAGCACGTTCACGTACAGCGTGTCGCTCACGCCCCGGCAAATGCCGCCGGCTGGGTTGCTGGATTCCGTCACGACCAGCTTGGCCAGGCCGGGCTGGGTGAAGTTTACCTGAATGCTGGCCTGCGAGGTCGATACCTGGGTACCGCCCACAACCTGCCAGGCGTACACCGAGCCGTTGGTGTACTGGGTTTGGTAGGTGAAGGGCCCGCCCGTCTGGCAGACTTGCACCGGGCCCGTGGGCCGGGCCGTAGCCAGTTGCTGATTAACGCGCACGGGCAGTACCACCGTATCGGAGGAGCACCCGAAGGCGTTGAGCTGGAAGACTTGCACGCTGGCCGTGGTGGAGGCCGTGCCCCAGTTCACGGTAATGGCGCTGGTGCCTTGGCCGCTGGCTACGGTGCCGCCCTGCACTCGCCACTGGTAAGCCGTGCCGCGCGGATTCCGAATGCTATAAGCCACGCCCTGCACCGTGGGACACACCGAAACGCTGCCCTGAATGCTGTCAGCCGCCGGACGCGGGTTGACGGTCACGCGCACGGTGGAGGTAGCAGTACAGTTCTGCGCCGTGGTGGCAGTGAGAGTGTAGGTCAGGGTCAGGGGCGCGCCAGTGCGGTTCACCGCCATCAGCACAGGCCGGGCCGTGGTGGCATTGCTCAGGCCGGTGGCCGGGCTCCACTGGTAGGAGTAGCCTGGCAGGGCCGCAGTGCCCAGCGTCACTTGCTGGCCGTCGCAGAGGGTTGTATTGGGGCCCGCGTTAGCCACGGCGGCGGGGTTCACCGTTACCCGTACGGTGCTGGTGGCTACGCAACCGTTGGCCGTAGTAGCCGTGAGGGTAAACGTGTAGAGCTGCGGGGTAGTAGTGGTGTTCGTCAGGCTGAAGACAGGCTGGGCGGCGGTGGCGCTGCTTAAGCCCGTAGCAGGACTCCACTGATACGTAGTGCCCGTTACGGCCGCGGCGCCCAGGGTCGTACTTTCCCCGGAGCACAAGGCGCGGTCAGGGCCAGCCGCAGCCACGACGGCTGGGTTTACCGTCACCCGCACGGTGCTAGTAGCCGTGCAGCCATTGGCCGTGGTAGCAGTAAGTGTGAAAGTGTACTCTTGCGGGGCAGTGCCGGTATTTGCTAGGCTAAACACGGGTTGGGCGGCCGTGCTGCTGCTGAGGCCAGCCGCGGGGCTCCACTGATAGGTAGTACCAGCAACAGGCGTACTGCCCAGAGTCGTTGGCTCACTTGAGCACACGGCCCGGTCGGGGCCGGCATTGGCTACGGCCGCCGGATTCACCGTTACCCGCACGGTGCTAGTAGCCGTGCAGCCCTGAGCGGTGGTGGCCGTGAGGGTATAGGTGTGCACCTGGGGGGCGGAGCCAGTATTCGGCAGGTTGAAGGTAGGCTGAGCGGCCGTCGTGCTACTCAGGCCCGCGGCCGGGCTCCAGGCGTAGGTGGTGCCGGCTACTGGTGCAGTTCCAAGGGTAGTGGTTTCCGCGGAGCATACGGCCCGGTCGGAACCGGCATCCGCTACGGCGGCCGGGTTTACCGTTACTTGCACGGTGCTGGTGGCCGTGCAGCCGGCGGCCGTCGTTACCGTAACCAAGTAAGAAAGCGTCTGGGGTGCGCCGGTGGTATTGCTGGGCGTCAGCACTGGTTGAGCGACAGTAGCACTGCTTAGGCCCGTGGCCGGGCTCCACTGGTAGGTAGAGCCGGCCAGCGCCGCCGTACCGAGCGTAACTGGCACCCCCGAGCAGGTGGTGCGGCTGGGGCCGGCATCCGCTACCGCCACCGGATTCACCACTACCTGCACGGTGCTGGTAGCAAAGCAGCCGTTGGCGGTAGTAGCCCGCAGCGTGTAGGTAAAGGTTTGTGCGGCCCCCGTTGTGTTCGATAAGGTGAGGGTAGGTTGGGCCGCCGTAGCGCTGCTCAGCCCGGTGGCCGGGCTCCACTGGTAGGTGTAACCCGTCAGCGCCGCCGTGCCGAGCGTGACTGGCGCGCCGGAGCAGGTCGCCAAATCGGAACCGGCATTAGCCACGGCCGTGGCCGTGACCGTTACCGTCACCTGCCGCGAGTACGTGCAGGTGCCGTCGGTGCTTTGCACGGTGTAGGTAGTCGTTTGGGTGGGAGTAACTGTAATGCTGGCCCCGGTGAAGGTTTGTCCACCCCCGGTCCAGGTGTAAGTCTGGCCACCGCTGGCCGTTAGGGTAGTGGAGCCGCCCAGGCAGATGCTCACGTTGGGGCTGGCCGTTAGGGTGCCCGCGGCGCGCAGATTCACCGCCTTAAACGCCGAATCAGTAGGGCAGCTTAGCACCGACAGGCCCTGCACCCGCAGGGAGCCCGCTGAGGCCGCGCCCCACAGCACCTGAATGGTGCGGCCCGTTGCGGAGCCCTGAATCGTGCCGCCGCGCACTACCCAGCGGTAGGCCCCCGTAACGGGGCCCTGCGCGGTGTAGGTGCGGGCCTGGCCCCGGTCGCACACCACGGAGTCGCCGGCAATGCGGTTGGGGCCGCTGGCGCGCGTCACGGTAATGCGAAAAATCTCGGCAATGCTCTTGCTGCTACACGTGTTGTCCGACACAGTCACGACCACGTCGTAAGGGGTAGCGCGGGCATCGCCGCAGCGCGAAGCAAACCGGAATGCGCCGGTTACGGGGCTGGTTCCGCTCACGGAGGCCCCCCCAATGGGAGTACCGCTGGGCAGCGTGCCCTGGTTGTTGTTGAGGCTGGCGTTGAAAGGCCCGTTACCATCGAGCAGCACGCTGTTCACCCGCATCACCAACGACTGGTTTTCCGGGTCCGAGGCCACAATGTTGAAGTTCACGGTCTGGCCTTCCTCAATGGTGTAGTCGCGGATGGACACGGAGGGCGGACTAAACACCGGCGCCTGGTTGGGCTGGCACACCCTGGAAACCAGCTGAATATCGCGCCGAGTAGTGCCCACTAGCACCTCTCGGCCATTCACGGTGCGGTACTCTTTCACGTCCACAGCCACAACAAACTTGCCCTGAATGCGGGTTGCGTACCGGCTCAGGCCGGTGCTGGCATTTAGAGAGGCGAAGCTGCCGGTACCCGGCCCGAACGGCTGGGTTTGGCTGTAACCCGTAGCGTAATCTACGGGTAGAGGCGGCGGGGTGAAGTTGCCGAAGGGCGGGCTGCCCTGGTAGGGCGTGCCAAACGTGTAGGTCAGCCGGTCGCCATCGGCGTCGTAGGCGTTGTTGAGAATGAGGCTGGTGTCGCCCTGGCAAATAACAGCCACGGCCGTATCCGAAAAGACCGGGGAGGTGTTGGGCAGTAGGGGCGGGGCAATGTCGGCGTAAAGCGTCATGTTGGTACCCCCTGGGTTCAGCAGGTTGGTCACGTCCACGTTGCGCGCGGCATCGGTGTACACGGCGTAATAGCCCTCAAACGAGTTCGGCAGGTTCACTACCGTTACGTACTTGGCCAGCGTAACGCGGGGCGGCCGGCTATTAGGCAGGGTGCAAGTACCCGGCGAGGGCGGGGTAATTTCCACAAAGCTGGTGCGCGGCACAGTAACCGACATAATTCGCGCCCCATTCTGCGACTTATTATAAAAGCTGATGTCTACGCTCAGGCGGCCATCGGGCGCCACTGAGCCCGACTCCTTGTTCAGGTATACCAGCACCGTAACCTGGTAGCGGAAGGGAGCCGTAGTTGGCCCGTTGGCATCCAGGTATTTATAATTCATTTCACCACCCAGCAAGTGGGTAGCCGCGGCGGGCAGTGCCCCCACCGTAAGCCAAATCAACAGCAGGAAACAGGTGCGTAGTAAACGTGTTGGCATAGAATAAAAAAGAAGATGCAAGGAAAGAAGCCCGGCTGGCGCCGTATGGCTAAAAAGTCAAATTCAGGCAAGGCTGTCGGCTAACCGAAGCTAGGCCTCAGCATAGCCGGCCCAGCGCACCGCGGCCGCCAGCGCAGGTAGTAGCGGGTGCTTTAGCACCTCAGCACGGGTAGTAATAGTAAGGGCGTCGCTACCAGCGGAAGCAAGTCGCACAAACAGGCGCGTTTACTTAAGGCTATGGGCACATGAACGGATAATAATCAGGATGTTAACGGCTATTGCTTGTCCACTCACGATAGTGCATTGTAGCGTGTTGATAGCAAAAGTACCTTCTGCGTTCCAATCCTCCCAATGGTAAATTTCCGGTCTGCATCCCCCGTTTTCAGAAAGCCGCCGCGGGTTAGTAGCACTGTACGGCAAGCCTGACTGCCTTTCTGCAGGGTAAGGCGGTTTGGACAGCAGAAAGAAACGAGTTCAGCTAGCTGCGCCAAACGCCCATTTATACAGCGTGTTTTTTTGCTCTGAATCACACGAAAAGGCTGGGGCATACAAAGCAAAGGAAACACCGGTACGGCGTAGCTCGAAGATAGTGACAATAGCGTGATAAAATACAATTTGTGCTTCGACCACGCGCTCCATGTCCTGTCAGCGGCGTAGTGCTATAAGGCTAGTTGAGGCTCGTTAGTGGCATTATGCTGGCAGAATTACCCGTAGTTTTGCGCGCTTTCCAGCCGGAGGGCATCTGGTTATTTCCTTTTCATGAAAGACAACGTAGTGCTCATTACGGGCGGTACCTCCGGCATTGGCCGGGCTACTGCTCTGGCATTTGGGCGGGCCGGGGCCCGCGTAGCCATTACCGGCCGCGACGAAGCCCGTTTGCAGGATACGGCCCGGGAGCTGGCCAGCCTCGGAATCAGTCACCTAGCCATCCGTGCCGATGTGGGGGTAGAGGCTGATTCGGAGCGGGCCGTACAAGAAACCGTGGCCGCTTTTGGCCGCCTGGACGTGCTCATCAACAATGCGGGCATCAGCATGCGGGCCCTGTTCCGCGACGCCGACTTGGACGTTATCCGGCGCCTGATGCAAACCAATTTTTTTGGGACGGTGTACACCACCAAGTTTGCTCTACCCCACATTACCCAGGCCAAAGGCTCCATCGTGGGCGTCAGCAGCATTGCCGGCTACCGCGGCCTGCCGGGCCGAACGGGTTACTCGGCTTCGAAATTCGCCATGCACGGCTTTCTAGAGGCCCTTCGCACCGAGTTACTGCCCCAGGGCGTGCACGTGCTGCTGGCTTGCCCCGGTTTTACGGCCTCCAACATCCGCAACGTGGCCCTGGCCGCCGACGGTTCGGCCCAGGGTGAGTCGCCGCGGAATGAGCAACAGATGATGAGCAGCGAAGAAGTGGCCCAGCACCTGCTCCGCGCCGTGCAGCAGCGCCGCCGCGACTTGGTGCTGACCGGTCAGGGCAAGCTCACGGTGTTCCTGAACAAATGGCTGCCGGGCCTAGCCGATAAGCTGGTGTTAAACCATTTTCGGAAGGAAGAGCCCGACTTTACCCTCTAAGCATCTTGCCCCAACCGCACCGAAGCCGGCCGTTTTTTCTAGAACGGCCGGCTTCGGCGTTACTGCCTGATAATTTTATCTCATTCAACCAGCAGTAAATCGGGGCGGCGGATGTAGGCGTCGCGGCCCTGCCACTGCACGCGGTACCAAATGTCGTGCTGGCCTTGCACCTCGAAACGGTCGCCGGCGGCGGCTGTTGTAAGCCAAGCTGAACCCGCGCTAGGGCCAGCCATGAGCGGTGCCCGCGGCCGCGACACCAGCCCTACCCGGCCCGGCCCCAGCAGGTTCAGGAACAAGCCCAGCACGAGCAGGTAGGTAGCATACATGGCCCACCAAGCGCGGTCGGCGGTGCGGCGGCGCACCAGCAGCAGCGTACCGCCAGCCACGGCTAGTGCTAGCAGCACCTGCAGCAGGCGGTAGTAGTAGCGCTGGACGGTAATGGCCAGGTTTTGCCGCCAGGTATTGGGGTAGCCCGTTAGGCGGTGCTGCTGGGCGATGTCCACCATTTTTTCCCAGGTAGTATGCCGGGGCTGCCAGGCCTGGGCCAAGCTCAGGTAATAAAGCGCCGCCGGATAATGCCCGAGACCCTCCTGAGTATAGGCCATGCGCAACAGCTGCTGCGCCGACTGTACACCGTCCTGCTCCCGTACGCGGCGGTAGAGCGGGTAGGCCTGCTCTGGACGACCCGTTTCAAACAGGGAATCAGCATGCAGAAGGCGTGGAGTAACTTTTTGGGCCTGAGCCGCTTGAAAAATCAGGGCTCCAAAAAGGAAAAAAAGGAGGACTTTTTTTAGCAAAACAGTTGCACGGTTAAACTTGGGCCTCTACTTTTGTGCCACAATCAGCGAAAAACATTCGCCGTTTGCAAAGAAAACAAATGATTCTGTAGCTCAGCTGGTAGAGCAATACACTTTTAATGTATGGGTCCTGGGTTCGAATCCCAGCGGGATCACCACCGCCCTGGTTGCCACTGGCAGCCAGGGCGTTTGCTTTACCAGAGATTAGGTCCGAAGCCTGCTTCGGTTACCGATGAGGTGATAGGTCACGCCGTTATTGCCTGGGCTGTTAGCCGTCAATACGAGTGAATCCTCTACATACTTCTGGGCTGGCCGGCGGCTTATAGTTGCGCCACGCAGAGTTCTAAAAACAAACAGCTCCGGCCAACTGGCCGGAGCTGTTTGTTTAGTAACACGAGTAGTGCGGTAGCCAATGCTTGGCTGTGCGCAGCATAAGCGCCGGAGAGCGGTTAAGATTATGGCCGCAAGGCGGCATAACAGCTTTTATGCCATCAGCCTCGTTGCGCTAAGCCAGGCTTTTTTCCCGCTGCCGCATCCGCTGGTGAAGGGCCGTGTTTTTGGTGCGCAGGGCCGCTTGCACGTCCGAGGCCGCCATGCGGCCAGTTTCGGCGGCGCCATTCATGAAGCCCTGGTACCAGGCGCTGCAATGCTCACCGGCGAAAAATAGGTTGCCCACGGGTTTGCCTTCGGCCCCGGCAATAGTGCTGAACTGTCCTACCCGGTAGCAGGCGTAGCTAGCCAGCGTGTGCGGGTGCGTAGGCCAGTGGAAGCGCTCAACCTGGCCGTTGAAGGCGGCCTGCGTACCCGGCCAGGCCTTTTCCAGTACGGGCAGAAACTTGCCGGCCTGCGACTGGGCCGAACCGGAGCCCACAGCTACGCCCGCTTGTCCGCCCAGATAGACGGTAAACGCCGTCTGGGTGGTGGGCTGCAATTGGCCGCTGTCCCAACCACTCTGAGCCGTCTGGTCGGAGAACAGGTAGCCAGTGTAGCCATTGTTGCGCCAGGGCCGGCCATTAAAGCCCAAAAATAGCTTGGCATTGGTACCGTAGCCCAGGTTCTGGATGGCGTTCAGCTTCCAAGCGGGCAAGGCTACCTGCAAATCTACCGTCCGCAGAATGGTAAAAGGAATGGTCAGTACCACGTAATCGGCTACCACGGTGAGGCGAGTGCCGCTGGCTTGCTCGAACGTTAGGTGGTATTCGCTACCCTGCTGGCTCAGGGCCACGAGCTTGTGCTGCAGCGTTACCTGACCGGCTAACTGCTCGTGCAGGGCATCGGTGAGCTGCTGGTTGCCACCCTTAATTTTGTAGCGTTCATCGCTAACACCAAAAATGTCAAAAGTGCCCTTGCTGGTGTCGGCCGAGAACAGCCACAGGAAGTTAATCGAGGTCTGGTCATTTACTTCCCGTCCGTACTCGGTCAGGTAGGCCACTTCCAGCAACGTCCGGATCCAGCCTGTCATGTGAATCGAGTCGAAATAGGCGGCAATCGACATCTGATCAAAGCGGGCTGCGGCCGCGTTCATCTTCTCGAAGGTGATAGTGCCCGGCAGCGAGCGAATATCAGCCTGCATTTGCCGCGCGTACGGCTGGAAAGCGGCAATTACCTGCGCTACGGTGTACTGCTTGCCCCCGAAGAAATAGGCGTCCTTTTGCAGCACGGTTTCGCTGGGCGACTCTACATCGTAGAGAGGCAAGCCAAACTCCTGGGCTAGCTGCAGCATGTCGGCGTGGCCGCTGTCAATAAACTCGCCTCCCAGCTCCGTGGTGAGCCCAGGACCCATTAGGCCGCGGGCGGTGAAAATGCGGCCCCCGGCCCGGTTGCTGGCTTCGTACACGCGGGCCGGCACGCCAGCTTTCTTGAGCTGATAGGCGCAGTTCAAACCGGCCATGCCTGCCCCCACTACCACTACCCGCGGGGCTACCCCCGTAAGCGAGCCCAGGCTTTGCTGCCTTTGCGGCTCCAACGCAGGCTCCACTACCTCCGTGTCGCAGGCAGATAGCAGCCCGCCGGCGCTAACTAACAGGCCCATTTTGGCTGTGTTAGTGAGAAAGTCGCGTCGCGTCTGGCTGGTAGCCATTTCGGCAAGCTCATCGGCCGAGGGAGCCCCCGGCTCGTTAGCGACTACGGCCAGTCGGAAAGCTTGCTGTAAGGAGCGCAGCAACTGCGTGCGGGCCTGGGGAATAGAAGAAGTAAACGGTAGCTTCATGTGGGTAGGCGTATGAGTGGAAAGTATGAAGGATACTAATGAAAGTATGAAGGATACTAATGATGGAGCGCGGCCTGGGCAGTGGTAGCAACATCCGCTGCTTCCACTGCCCGAGTCGACTTACTTTTTAACCGGCTCAACAATCCACTCCCGGATTGCTTCCTGGGCCTGGGGTGAGAATATTTCCTTGGCTTGCCCGTTCACCAGGGGCCACTCCTTGGGGTCAGGCTGAAACAAATGGTTGACGCCGGGTAGCTTGCGGCTGACCACGCTTTTGTTATTTTTCAGGCCTTTCGCCAGGGGAGCCATGTTAGCGTCGGCGGCCACGTACAGGTCGGCCGTTCCGTTGAGCAGCAGCACGGGGCACTTCACGTCGGGAAGCTTAGCAATGGGGTTAAACGACAGGAATTGCCGGTAGCGGGCCGAGGTAAGCTCGGCGGCGCTGGCTTTAGCTGCCGCCGGATCCATGGAGGAATTGTTTTGGCGCAGCATGTTGGCCACAATGGCCTGTGCTTGGGCGTCATCGGGAGTTTGCCGAATGATTTCGAGCATGGCCTGCTGGCGCTTCACAGCTTGTTCAACCTGTGCTTGATCCGTACCCAAGGAGCGCAGCACATTGGTTTGTTGCTGAATAACAATGTCGCTGCCAGGCAGCCCGTGCGCGGCCAGGGCCACTACAAAGGCGGGGGGGAGGGGTTGAGCCGCCGCCAGCAGGGCCACGTTGCCACCCTCACCGTGCCCAATAATACCCAGGCGGGTTAAATCTACCTCGGGGCGAGTACGCAGGAAGTTTAGCGCCGCCTGCACGTCCGTTACCACGTCGGAAATGGTAGCTGGAGCCGCCGAGCCGCTGGAGCCGCCCACACCCCGGTCATCAAAGCGCAGAACGGCAATGCCACGGCGGGTTAGGTAGTCGGCCAGCGCGCCCATAGGGCGGTAGTCGCCTACGGTGCCGTCCCGGTCCTGGGCTCCGGCGTCGGAAACCAACACGGCGGTCGGGAACGGCCCTGTGCCCGGGGGTAAGGACAACAGGCCGGCTAGGCGGAGTGCCTCCTGGCTGCTGGTAAACGTCACTTCTTCTTCCTGGTAAGGGGGCGTCAGTCGGGTTTTGGCGCCCGCCACGGCCGAGGCCGGCACCAGCTGCAGGGTCAGGGGCGTTTTGAAGCCATTTTGGCGCCAGGTGCCCTGTACTTGTTGCCCGCTGGCGGAAAGCTGCCCGGTAAAGCGGCTACCTACCTGCTCAGCCACGAAGCTTACCGAATCGCCCTGCACTTCCACGGCCACTGAAATACCGCTCACCCGTTGAATGGGCACATCCAGGGTCGCAAAGTAGCTGCCACCGGTCAGCGGCACTACCCGGAAAACCACTTCCCACTGACCACCAGGTACTTTCAACGGGCCTTTCCAGAGCCCATCGAGGGGAGAAGCAGGAGCTCGCAGAGGGGCAGCGGCCGCCAGCACGCTGTGCAGCAGCAACAGGATAATAACATACGAAATAGCGTAGTGCTTCTTCATACAGGAGGTAGTAGAGCTAAGCAAAAGAAAACGGCTCCCGGACCGGCCGCTTCTCCCCGGCAGGGAAGGTAGGCCGCCGGCCCGGGAAACTGGTAGCCCGCAGCTTACAGGCCGAAGTTATACACTGCCTTTAGGTAGAAGAACGTCCCGTTGAAGTTCATCTGGTGGGAGTGGTAAGGCAGAATGTCGAAGTCGTAGGGCAGGTAGGAAGGCTGGCCGTACTTGTTTTGGAAGTAGGCGTCGAACTCAGCCTGGGTTTTGAAGCCGATTGGGGGATTACCGTTGCGGGCAGCTTCGGCAATGGTGTTAGGCTGCACATTGAACAAGTTGTTCACGCCGGCCGTGAGCTGCAGGGCCTGCTTGGGCTTGTAGCTCAGCTGCAGATCCGTGGTCAGCCGGGGCTTGAACACCAGATAGTAGCTGCCTTCAGCCAAGGGGTCAAAGTTGAAATCGTAGCTGCTAACCTGCCCGTAGCGGACGTTGCGCACCAGTAGGTTAAACTTGCCTACCTCGTAGCTCGTGTTTAGAATGAGCTTGCTCTTGGGGTTACCCGTCTCAATCAGCGAAAGCTGGCGCTGATCCACATAGTTATTACCCAGGTCGTCGTCGCTCTGCAGCTTGGCAAAAGCTGTTGGCACGTCAATGCTACGGATGGTGTTGCGGTTGAAGTTAGCCGCCAGGCTGGCCAGGAAGTTGCCGCGACCCACGGGGCGGCGGTAGCTGGCTACCAGGTCCAGGCCCTGGGTGCGCGTGTTTACCGCGTTAGTAAAGAACTGGGCGTTGGTGGCGTTGGCTTGGGTGAGGGCCGCATCCAGGGCCGGCGTGATGCCCTGGCCCAGCAAACCCGACAGGATAATCCGGTCATCAATGGCAATCTGATAGGCGTCCACCGTGAAGGTCAGGGCGGGCGAAGGCGTCAGGATCAGGCCGGCGCTAAAGTTGCGCGACTTTTCGGGCTGCAGGGCCGGAATACCGGCCGCGCGGGTTACCTCGCTCTGGTTGTTGAAGATACCCGTGTACACTACCCCGTTATTGACGGGTAGTAGCGTGAGCTGACGGTACAGCGCCTGCTGCAAGGATGGAGCCCGGAAGCCCGTGTTGTAGCCAGCCCGCACCGAAAGAAACTTGGCCAGCTGCAGGCGGGTGTTCAGCTTGTAAATGAAGGCCGAGCCAAAGTCTGAGTAATTCTCAAAGCGTACGGCCGTGCCAATCGTCCACTTTTTGGTGATGTCAGCTTCCACGTCCACGAAGCCCCCGATGTTGTTGCGGTTGCCCTCGATGGCTGCCGCGGGGTCAAAGCCGATAAAGCCCTGAGCGCCACCCGAGGCCCCGGCGGCACCCCTTCCGTAATCCTTCCAGGAAGCCTCTTCACCAGCAAAAATTAGGTAGTTCTCGGTGCGGTACTCCGTGCCGAAGGCTACGTTGGTGCCGGCCAGTACCTGCGGAAACAGCCGGCTCAGGGTGGCGTTGGTTACGTTCTGGCGGAACTGCAGGCCGCCGGCATCAAACTGGGTAGGCGAGGCCGTACCTAGGGTGCTGTTAAGCGTGTTGCTGACATCGTAGTGCATGCGGTTGAGGCCCACTACGTGGCTGACATCCAGCTTCCACTGACCTAGGCTAGCCGTAATGCCGGCCGCCCCGGACGCATCATGAATGCGCGTGTTGATGTTGGGCTGGTAGCCCAGGGGGAAGATGCTATCCACAATGTCGGCGGGTTGGGCCGAGGGTAGCACCCAAGGCGCAACGGCTCGGCCGCGGCGGTAGTTAAAGCCCCCAAAGGAGTAGAACGATACCTTGTTGCTGAGCGGAGCGCCCAGGTTATAGAGCAGCCGGTAATTGCGGATTTTGGCGTCGCCGTTTACCTGCTCGAAGTCCCGGTAAGTTTTGCCGTTCGCGGCTAGCGCGGAATCTTCGGAGGCGCGGTTGCTGGAAAATACTGGCCAGGAATTGAGGCTGCGCGAGTACTGGCGGGTAGTGGCGCCGCGGTAATCCACGTCGCCGGTCAGGTTCAGGAAGCCTTTCTGGCCCAGTTTAAAGCCTTTGTTTAGGCTAAACAGGGTGCTCAGACCGTCGCCGGCGCTGGTAATGCCCGTGCTCAGCAGCACGTTGCCACCTTTGTTGTCGGCGCGCAGGTTGATGTTCATAACCCCGGCAATGGCATCGGAGCCGTACTGGGCCGCGGCGCCGTCGCGCAGCACCTCAATCCGGTCAATGGCATTGGAGGAAACCGTGTTCAGGTCATAGCCTACGTTGCCCACGCCACGGCTACCGAGTAGGTTAATCAGGGCCGTGGTGTGGCGGCGCTTGCCGTTCACTAGCACCAGCATCTGGTCCGGGCTCAGGCCCCGTAGCGACGACGGATCGACGTGGTCGGCCCCGTCGGCGGAGGTTTGGCGGGTCGAGTTAAAGGAAGGCACCGAGTAGTTCAGAATCTGGGTCAGATCAGTCTGGGGCCCGGTGGCCAGCAGCTCACGCATGTCAATTACGTCTACCGGTACCGCGGACTCCAGCACCGTGCGGTCAATCCGGCGCGTACCCACTTGCACCACGTCGGGGGCTAGCGCAATGCTGAGCTGCACCGCTTTATCAGCAGACAGGAACACGTTGGTAATCACCTGAGTACGGAAGCTAGGCTGCGTTACCTGGACGGCAAAGGGCCCGCCAACAAGTGCATCCGGAATGCTAAAGATGCCCGCCGAATCGGTGGCCGCGGCGCGGCGCAGTCCCGTGGGCAAGTGAATGGCCGTAACGGCCGCTCCGGCAACAGGGCTACCCGTTACGGACACTACAGTGCCACCCAGGGCTGCCGTAGCTGTTTGCCCCCAGGTTGTATGAATAGTACAAAAAACAAGGCAGGTTAACACCAGCCACACGCGGGTAAAAGTTGGGTTCATTCAAATTCTAATTTTAGGAATAATAGTGTAAGATCGTATCAATTTGACTCGATTCGCAAGACGACTTTCACTATTTCCATAGCATGTAGTTATTTTGATGTAATAATTATATTATATCTTACTTTAATCAAGAAAACATAGAAGAAACTGGATATTCATGCTCTTGTTTTATCGTTTGGTCTTTCCCAATTCAAGTCCAATGGAGCGTTTGTTGCTTTGCATTTCTCGGTGAAAGCCGTAAAAGCCTACCTGATTTTTAGGGCAAAGGCTCTACCCTTTCCTTTTCGCCTGGACTACTGTTGTGTGAACCGAACCTGGCGGTGGCCGGTGAAGTGCAAATCATAGCCGCTCCTCTTGGGGTAGAAGAAGCCTGTTGTCGGGCCGTATCAGCGGGTTAGGACGCAGTTTGAGGTAACCTCAACAGTAGTAGAAGACTAGAGTGCTACCTTTGCCCGATGAACTACGCCTTCTTGCAGCAGTTGCTGGCCGCCGTTGAAAAATATGAGGCGCAGTCTTTACCCGATCAGCCCAACCAACTGGCAGACTTTTCTCACTGGCTACAAGCCCATACCAGCGCCCCCCCAGACACAACTACCGTTAGTCGGGAGCAAGTACACGTCCGGGAGTTTGATGAGTCACGCATCAGCAAGCTCATCACCTTTCTATCCCGCTACGCCCGCTCGTATTCGCGCCTGGCCCTGCGCGATTCTCCCCTGACTACCCTGGAAGACTTCACTTACCTGGCTACCCTGAACGCCTACCAGCCCCTGAGCAAGACGGATCTGATAGGACGGAACATCCACGAAAAATCAGGGGGCATGGAGGTTATCCGGCGCTTACACAAGCAAGGACTGGTTACGGAGCAGATGCACTCGCATGATCGGCGCAGCCGTGTACTCATGCTTTCAGATAGTGGTCGGGAGGTATTGTTCCAGCTTTTTGAGCGCATGGAGCAGGTAGCGCGTGTGCTGGCCGGCAACCTGAACACGCCTGAGCGCCAGCAGCTTCTGTATCTGCTGCTGAAATTGGACGCGTATCATTACCCGCGCTTTCATCAGCAGCGGGCCAAAACCCTGGACGAACTGCTGGACGCCTATGAGCAATAGCCGGCCTACCTGCCGCCGTAGGCTTGCAACGCTGTGCCGCTTTCCGGTGGCTGCCCTGCTGGCAAGACCAAGGGATTGCCAGCGGCCAAATATGGGCGCGCCCGCCACTTGGGGGCATCCATCACCAGGGTAACCAGCAAGGCGTGGGGCACAGTCACGACGGAAGCCGCTAGTACTACCAGTCCCAGCCAGGCATTCTGGGCCGGAAGCCAAGTGCCACCTAGGGCATGCGCGCCGGCTAGCAACACCAAACTCGCGGCCAGCATGGGCCAGGCGCGACGGGCGAAAAATAGCAGCTTCCGCCGCCCCCGTGCGCCCAACCGGCTCGGCCCCGCCGCGTAGCCAAGCAGGGGCGCAAGCCGCAAAATGTGCTGTAAGCTGTGCCAAAACACGAAATACACGCCCAGGGCCAGCAAGGGCGGCCAACTGCTGAACAAGCACGCTAGCAAGCACACTTCCCCCACATCGCGCAGCCAGCGGCCAGGTAGGCGCTGCCAGCCCAAGTACGCCCACAACCCCAGGTGTCCGGCTAGTACCAGCCCTAGCAGCCCTCCGGGTGCGTAGGAATCAAGCTGAGCGGGCGGGGCGCCGGTCAGCAGCAACAGCCCATTCACGTGCCCTACCGTTTCAGCGGGCCAGAAGTACGCCGGCAGCGCCAATAGCAAGACTCCACGAAGTAGGCTGTGCGCCAACCAAATGCCACGCTGCGGGTAGGCCGGCGCATCAGCCGAACCCCAGTGCCAGGCAGTCAGGCCAAAAAAGAAAACCGCCGCCACGCCTGGCCACTGCCACCACACCAACCCAACACCCCCGGCCAAGCCGAGGTAGCCGAGCCCAAACCGCACCTGGTACACCCAGCGGGAACCCCGGACCGGACGATACACGGGCCACACCAGCTGGTCGCAGGCGCCGTGGGCAACTCCCAAGCCCAGCAGGCCCACGAGCAGCACCGGCCCCAACACGGTGGTGGCATAGGCCGGAAACCGGACGAGCAGGCAGCAAGCGGCTACCAGCGCATAGGAGCAAGCCTGCCCCCAGCTTAGGCAAGTAAATAGGCTGCCGCCGGGTAGGGGAGGTAGTGATAGAAAACGCATACTATAAAAGAGCCGCTAACCAGATTTCTTAGCCCGAAGCGCAACCGGACCGCGCGTAACCCAGCCAGCTACGGGTAGAAAGCAGTATATGGGCCGCTGCCGCTACACTTCCTGCAACAGCAGCTGCATGCGGCGGATGCCTTCCTCGTTCAGGGGTTTGGTGAAAAATCCTTTTACCTCACGGTGAGCCAGCAGCTTGCTGGAGTCCTCGGGGTTGATGGAGGAAGTAAGAATAAAAATATTCACGGGGTGGGGGAGGGCTAGCGTAGCGCAGGCATCCAGAAATTCCCAGCCATCCATCAGGGGCATGTCCAAATCTAGCAGGATAAGGTCTGGGAGGGGCGCTTGCTGCTGCAGGCACCCTTGCAGTTGGTCAAAGGCCTGCTGTCCGTTGGTGTAGGTTTGCACCTCACTGCTGAGCAAGTTCTTTTTCACGATTAACTCTGAAATGACGGAGCTAATTCGGTCATTTTCAATGACGTATACTAATTTTGGCGCTTTTGCCACGGGCGGGTGAGACATAATAAGGACGGCAACAAATTCCGAGCCTAAGACGGACGTAGGGTTTCTACCGCCAATAAGATAGTGACCCGCTTATGCAGACCAAGGGCCTATTGGAAAAAGATAACTGCGTAACCCAAGCTGGGAAAAATTCTCGATTCAGGATTAAAAATTTGATAGTTCGTTATTTGTTTGAAACAATGAGGTTATTTTGAGTTTACTACACAATACAAAGAACCACACGGCTCTGTTTAACGCCAAGTAGAAGTATTCTTTTCGCAAGAAAAGCTACTGGCGTACCGAACTACGTAGCTGCTTCCGCCTATTTGTTACCCTTTCACCACTAGCTCCTACCCCATGCCCCTGCGACCATTCTTTGTTCAGCTTTACAAGCAGTTGTAATACAATGAGTTATTTAGAGCAAGAGCTGCGCGCATTACAAGCCTCAGACGAAACCGTTTTTGACTTTATCCAGGAATCAACGCTGGCTGGGCTGTGGTACTGGAACCTGACGGGGGACCAGGAGAAGTGGGCTACTGCCAAATTCTGGCGTAGTCTGGATTATGAGCCCGATGCTCAGTTCAACCAGGCGGCGGCTTGGAAGGCAGCCATTAGCCCCGAGGAGGAAACCGCTACGGCTGAGTACATAGCCACCAGTATTGCCGATCATACCTACTCCTTCGACCAAGTGGTACAGGCTACCTGCCACGATGGCTCGACGATGTGGCTGCACTGCTGGGGGCTGGTGCTGCGCAACAACCTGGGGCAGCCCCACCGCCTGCTCGGGGTGCTGGTAGACATTACCCGGCAGCGCAACGAGGAAATCAGCGCCCAGGAAGTAGCCGGCCACTACGGGGCAATTCTGGGCAACCAGTCGGTGTACATTATCCGGACCGACGCGCGGGGCAACTACACCTACGTGAACGATTTCTTCTACGAGCGTTTCGGGCTGGACAGCAAAATCATCGGCACCTCATCCCTGATGAGCATTATTGAGGAGGACCGCGCCAAGTGCCTGGTTACGGTGGGCCTGTGCTTTGAAGAGCCCAACGTGCCCCACCAGGTAATTTTGCGCAAGCCCTACCACGACAATGCGGTGAAGTCCAACCACTGGGAGTTCAAAGGGATTGTGGGCAGCAACGGGGAGGTAGTGGAAATTCAGTGCGTGGGCTACGACGTGACGCTGCTGGTAGACAATTTGGAGCGGTCCAAGCAGCTGCTGGCCCTTACCAACCAGCAAAACGCCCGGCTTCAGAACTTCGCCTACATCATTTCCCACAACATCCGCTCGCACTCCGCCAACCTGACGGCCCTGGTAAAATTCCTGCAGAACGCCACGGATGAAGCCCAGGCCACCATGTTTCTGGAGATGCTCAAAACCAGCACCGACAAGCTGGCCGAGACCATCATCAACCTGAATGAGATTGTCACGGTTAATAACATGGGTTTGCAGCCCAAGGAGATGCGCGGCCTGCGCCAGGAGGTAAGCCGCACTCTGGAGGCCATGAATGTTCTGATTCACGAAAGCCAATTAACTGTTACCCTGAACATTCCGGAGGAAGTAACAGTACAGGTAGTACCCGCCTACCTAGACAGCATTTTGCTTAACCTGCTCAGTAACGCCATCAAGTACCGCTCGGCAAGTGCTTCGCCGCAACTAACCCTGGATAGCTACCGCGAGGGCGACTACACCGTGCTAAGTGTGGCCGATAACGGGCGGGGCATTGACATGGCCCGCAACCACAACAAGATTTTTGGGATGTACAAAACCTTCCATGACAATGAAGACGCGCGCGGGCTGGGCCTTTTTATTGTGAAGAACCAGATTGAAGCCATGAACGGCAAAATTGAAGTCGCCAGCGAAGTTGGCGTGGGTACTACCTTCAAAGTGTACTTTAGTGAAATTGTTTGAGTTAGTATATGTCATTGAGGACGACTTCATTACGTCCAAAATCACGGAGTTGTATCTGCAGCAGCACGGGGCGTTCAAGCGCGTGCAAAAGTACAAGAACGGGCAGCCCGCCCTGGACGCGCTTCACCGCGCCTCCGACCAGCCCGCCAAACTCCCAGATTTGATTTTGCTAGACCTGAACATGCCCGTCATGGATGGCTGGGAGTTTCTAGACGCCCTTTCGGCCGAGCACTGGCCCAAGCCCGTGCCCGTGTGCGTGCTCACCTCCTCCATTAACCCCGACGACATCAAAAGGGCCACCTCCTACACCGCCGTGCAGGGCTACTTTATCAAGCCCATGGATGCCCACTTGGTTGATGAAATGGTGCAATTGCTGGAGTAGAGAGCCGCGCCACTACCCCAAGCGGCGGAAAGCTAAATGCAGAAAACCATGGAGTTCTGCAGCTCGTCGCCGTCGTAGATGGTAGCAATGCCCACTTTGGTGGGGTGGGGGTCGAGTAGGGTTGCGTTGTGCTTGGGCGAGTTCTGATAGGCGCGCAAAATCTGGCCCTCAATGCTGCGAAGGTTACCGGGCCGCATGCCCCGAAACCGCACGCAGTTCTCGTAGCCGTAGCTTATAAAGCCGCTGGCTTTCTCAAATCGGTGCCCCACGGCCGCCAGCCGCTCCCGCGGCGTGGGGTAGAGGGGGTGGTAATGGCCGTGGGTGCGGTGGGTAAGGTTATAGATGGCTTGCAGGCGGGCCGCTCGACAGGCCGTTTCACTGAGTACCAGGGGTGGCAAGCCAGCCCGCTGACGGTAGGCATTGCACTGCCGGAGCAACTCCCGGGCGGTGTCCACATCGGCCCACTGCTGAACGGGAGCAGCAGTTTCCCGATGCCCGGACCCGACGACGTTACTGAGCGACGTGAAACACGTCAGCAGCAGCACATAAACGTAATTCATGAGGTATTAAAGAAAGAAGATAAGGGGGCCAGAAGGACCGGAGCCAGCAGCTGAGCAGCCCGCTGACAGCCAGCCATTTGTCCGCCGTTCTGTTAGCAAAAAAGCCCAATCAGAACCTGAACGGTTGTCAGGTTGCAAGTAGTATGCCAGGCCCCAGCTAGGAAGCCAAGCGGCGGGCAAGAGCGCCCAAGAATACGCAGCAAGAGCCACCGTATTAGAAGGCAAGCTGCACGCCAAGGGTGGTCCAGCGGTGGGTGCGGCCACCCTGAAACTCGGGCGAAATCCACGTTAGCGCACCTTCCAGCCGCACGCCCGCGTAGCCTACGCCTACCGTGCCCGTGCCGCGCGCCACGGCCCGGCTAACGGCGGATGTGGGCAGCACGTACGGTGAGCGGCGGTTCAGTAGCCCCCCTTGCAAGGTGGCATTGTATCCCACCAGCCGACCTTCTAGCTGCGCCTGGGCGTAGGCTTGCACCAGTGGCTGCCCCGCGCGATTACCCCGCGAGGCAACACCCAACGACTCAAAAGCCGAGGGCCGCTGCCCTAACCGCACAGTGGCACCCGTTCCGGCGTAGGTGTGCAGCGTGCCTACCGATGCGCTAGCCTGCCCGGTTAGCTCCAAGAAGTGCCCCAGGGCCAGCAGTTGCTTTTCTAGCCGGCCTTCGTAGCCCAGCACCAGGTCAGTTCGCACTTGGTAGTCCCAGCCGCGCGGGGTGGGGGCCCCCAGCCATTCGTGCAGTTTGGTTTGAAAGCCTTTGGCTCCCGCGGCCGGCCCTATAAAGCCCACATTCAGGGCGGTAGTTATGAGCAAGCGGCGGGCCGGGTGCCGGGCCACGCGCAGCAAATCAGCGTAGATGTAGGAGGCGTAGGGCCGGTCGCCTACCCGAATGAAAGGGTCCTGAATTCGCAGGGGCGTAAACCCATCGTAGTGCAGCCGGATGCCGTGATACAAGATACTGCCGTGCGGAACGGGCCCCAGGATTCGGTTTACCGGTGAGTGCTGTAGCGCCGGGCTTACCAGCAGCAAGGTCATGCCCTGGGTGAAGTAGTAGTCCGTACGCAGGAAGGCGTCGTTGGCAAAGGAGTAGGCCAGCAGTCGGTCGGGGCTGGTGCGCGTGCTGTCCGCGCGGTCCTGGGCATAGCCCGCAGCAGGAACTACCAGCAGCACGAGTACACCCAGCAACCAACGCAGCATAAACAGGAAAAGGAGAGGATCAGCAAACCTACGTAGCTGCCACCACAAGCGGGTTGGTTGCTGTGGGTGATTACCGCGCAGGTGAAAGTATAATCAGACCTACGTAGTAAAATGGCAGAAGTAACCACTTGGTAACCTGGGTTTTTACGGGTGCAACCAGGGTAGCCTATTCCTTGCTTCAGCGCTTGCCTTGCTTAGCAACTCTACCGGTGGAAATATTAGCTGTGGGGTCCGAGCAATTCCGGTTGGGTTACGCAGATGGCTTCACCAAGCCGCAACTGCCCCGCTACTTTAGAAGGGGGCTGCTGCAGAAAGTGGCGAAAGTCATGCACCAAGTGGCTTTGGTCGTAGTAGCCGTAGTGTTCCAGTAGGGAGCCCCAGTCTGGGGTAGCACCGTGGCGGCCCGGGTGCGGCAAGTCGGCCAACACCAATCGGAAACGCAGAAAACGAGCTGCTTCCTTGGCTGAAAAGCCCAAGTATTTCTGGAAGCGCAACTGCACGGCGCGCTCCGAGCGGTGACTAGCCGCAGCCAGCACCTTGAGCGGATTTAGGTGGGAGCCCGGCGCCAGCAGAGGCAAGTGCGCCAGTAACTCAGCCTGGGAGGCGTCGGTCGCTCGCAGGTAGGGTAGGCAAAAAGCAGTGAGCATCGACCCAAGCTGAGCCGGGCCGGAGCAAGACCGCAGTTGCTCCCAAAGCTCGGTAAAGCACCGGTGGCCAACCAAGGCATCCGGGTCAGTCAGGCCAGGGCCCAGAGCAACGACGGGAATCTGAAACAAACGGTAGAAGCCTGCCAGGGTGAAGGTAACGGCCAGCACCCGCGCGCCGCCCGCTAGCCGGTACTGCCAAGCCGTTTTCACTGGCCCAAGTAGGCCGCTGCCTACCAGCGGATACACCGGGGCCAGGGCCGCGCTGGTGATGGGCCATACTTCGGCGCGGCCCGGCCCGAGGTCAAAGAGCAGCACTACCTGAAAAGCGGGTAGCAACGTGCGCACCACGGGCGCCGCCCCCGGCTCAGTGGTGAAGAGTACTAGGTGCTGGATAACCTCCCGCAGAACGGGCGGCGGTAGCATGAAGTGCTCTTGCAGGGAAGAGGGCAGGGCAGACACGGGCAGCTTCGTTTTCTTACAAGTTTACGCGGCAAGGGCCAGATAGCTTTGTCACAGCTTCTTCCCCTAAGGTAGTACTCGCTTTACTCTCACGAGCGGAACCCTCACGAGCAGACGCTACCCCACTGTTCACTTTTCTACATTCTTACGCTCATGAAGCATTCTTCTGTCTCCGCCCTGCCGGCTACCGGTGTTGCCCCAACTCTGCTTATTTCCGGTGCTACTGGCACGGTTGGCACCCAACTTGCCCGGCGGTTGGCGGCCCAGGGCGTACCATTCCGGGCCCTGGTCCGCGACGTAAATAGCGCGCCGGCAATGGCCTTGCAGCAGCTGCCGGGAGCCGAACTGGTGACCGGCGACCTAAACGACCCCGCTAGCGTGGGGCGGGCGCTGGTGGGCATGAAGCGGGCCTTCCTACTCACGCCCTCCTCGGCCCAGGCCGAAGCCCAGCAGGTGGCTTTCGTAGAGCAGGCCCAACTAGCAGGGGTGCAGCATGTGGTCAAGCTTTCACAATGGGCGGCCGAGGCTGAGTCGCCGGTGCGGTTTCTGCGCTACCACGCCGTGGTGGAGGCCGCCATCCGGGCCAGCGGCCTCGCGTACACGTTTTTACGCCCCAACCTATTTATGCAAGGCTTGCTGGCATTTCAGGGTACCATTGCGGCGCAAGGCCAGTTTTTCGCCCCTGTCGGGGAGGCGCGAATCAGCGTGGTAGACGTGCGCGACATTGCCGCTGCCGCCGCGGCTGCCCTCACCGAAACCGGCCACGAAAACCGCACCTACGACCTGACCGGTCCCCAGGCCCTCACCCACGCCGACATGGCGTGTGCACTGGCCCTGGCCACCGACCGCCCCGTAACTTTCCTTGATGTGCCCCCGGCGGCCATGCGCGGGGCGCTGCTGGGCCTGGGCATGGATCCCTGGATGGCGGAGGGGTTGGTGGAAGATTACGCCCACTACCACCGCGGAGAAGCGGCCACCGTGGCGCCGGGCGTGCAACAGGCCACCGGCCGCGCCCCGCGTTCCTTTGCCAGCTTCGCCCGCGACTATGCCCCCGCTTTTGGCGCTCCGGCTCCGGTAGTAGCTCTCTAGTAGCATCTGCTCCCGCAGGAATCGGCCGGTCTACTATGCTATCCGCGCCACGGGGTAGGAGGCTGCCGTGCCGGAAGCATGCCGCGAGTTGGCTAGGTTGGTGCTAGGTAGCTGAGGCGGAGCAAGGATGCCGGCAGAAGTGGTAGCTGGTGGTGTGGTGGCATCCTGGGGTAGAAGCAATGCCAACCGGGGAACATCGTTGTACCTTGCGTAACGTCCACGTTCTTCTCGCTTTCCACGTCCTTATGGCTGCTTCAGAACCCTCCGTGCCACCTGTTCGTCCTTCCGCTGCCCGCCTGGAAAAAGCGCGCAAGCGTGACCGGGTGAAGGAAGCGTTTTTCCTGACTCAGAATGTCGTGCGCGGTAACGTACTGCATAACACGGGAGGGGCCTTTCACGTCATGCGGCTGCTGTCCATTCACAAGATGCCCGCCGGCCTGTTGGCTCCTGAGCATCCTTGGGTGACGGGACTGCTGCCTAACTCGGAAGAACCCATCTGGCCGCGCAACCTCGTGTTTCGTACCCCAGTGGGTACGCAGTGGGCCAAAGCCGACTACGTACCGGAGCCGGATGAAGCCATCGTCGGGAAAGTGGGGCGCTTCTTGGCAGCCATGGTGCGCAAGTCGGTGGCTACGCCGGAAATCCCGCACGGCCCGCAGCGGCGCATGCCCCACGCCATCAACTACCTGCACGGCGCGGTGCACTACAACGGCCTGTCCTTGCTTTTCAACACCTTCGCCGAGGCCATGCAGTACCTAGCCGATACGCGTTTTCGTCAGGAGCTGCGCCGGCTGATTCGTCAGGAAGGGCGCGAAGTCACACTGGTGTTTCGCGAGCGAAACTATGACCCGCAGGAGTTTGCCTACTTCTCGGCCTTCGTCATGTCGCACTTGCCCTGGTTTGCCAACGTCAACGGGGCGGGGCGCAAGGTCATGTGGGGCAATCCTTCCCCGTACCCGGCCGTGAACATCATCAATGGGGCTTGGGTAGCCGACATTAGCCGCTTGCGCCACGGAGATGCGCTAGGCATCGTGCGCCCGCCCGTGGAGGCGGGCTGCTACTTTCAGGGCGACTACGGCGTGCCCACTCGCGACTTCCATTCCCTGGAGCGCCTGCACGCCTACCTGATCAATCAGTGGGTACGACGCCGGGGCTTTCGTGGCGGACTTTACTTTGTGGACCGGCGGCGCGTTGAGCCCGAGCGCTACCAACAGTACCTGGCATCAGATGGGCAGCAGTGGACCGGCAATCAGCCCCTGCCAAACCCTCTGCGTCAGCGCTGGTTGCGCTGGCGAGCTAAGCGCAAGCCGGGCCAGCCCTAAGCTACCCCAGCCTGGCCCCGAAAACCTGCCAGTTGCCTGCGGCTCGGCCTTGGCAGGTGGCTGCGCTGGTAGTTAGTGTTAATTTGTTTTATTTAACTGCTTATAAGATAATAGCTTATAAACTGTAACGGCTGGCGGAAGTATTACCGTAGCGTGACTTTTTCTCCGCTTCTGGCGGCTTTGTAAATGGCGTCCAGCACGCGCAGGTCTTTTCGTCCTTCTTCCCCAGAAATGTGAGCCGGCAAGGGCTTGTCTTCCAGTAGGTAAGGAGCAATTCCATCGAGCTGGGCAGCTTGTTGATTAAGCACGGGAAAGTTGAATGCGCCCTGGCTGCTCTTGCCCTGGAATGGGCCGTAGCTCAGGCCCGGGCTCAACTCAAAGGAGCCGTTATCGGCCGAGGCAAAAAACCGGTCGATGTTGCACGTAGAAGTGGTAGTAGAAGTACACACGGCCCCGCTGGGAAACGTTAGCTGCCAGCTGATGGACTCCTCTACCTCCTTGAATAGCTCCGGCATGGTAACGGGCCCGAATTGCGCCGTAACGGCCACCGGCTCCTCCCCAAGCACGTAGCGGCTGCTTTGCACGCAGTACACCCCCAGGTTCATGAGCGGGCCGCCGCCGGCCAAGGCTTTCTTTAGGTGCCAGTCGTCGGGGCTGATACCGGCCAGCCGGTACCCCAGGGAGGACTCAATCAGGCGGACTTGCCCAAACAACTTTTCCTGACCCAGCCGTTTGATTTCCTGGTGGTGGGGCTCGTAGTGCAGGCGGTAGCCCACCGCTAGTTGCACTCCGGCCTTCTTGCAGGCCGCTATCATTTCCTGACAATCCTGTTCGGTCAGGGCCATGGGCTTCTCGACAATCACGTGCTTACCGGCCCGGGCTGCCCGCAACGTAAACTCCTTGTGCAGGGCGTTGGGTAGGGTAATGTACACGGCATCAATAGCTTTGTTGGTCAGAATCTTATCAAAGTTCTGGTAGGAGTATACATTCTTCTCGGGGATGCGGTGGTCGGTGCGCCACGCGGCGGCCTTGGCCGGGGTACCCGTAACGATTCCGGCCAGCTGGCAATACTGTGACGCCGCCAAGCCCTCCCGCACCAGGTTTGCGTACCGACCCAGCCCGCAGAGGGCCACTTGGAGCTTTTTGCCGGCATACAGCGGAGCCTGCTTCTCCGCAGAAAACGCAACGGAAGGCAAGAACGCCGCGGCGCCTACCCCTACACCAAGCTGCTCAACAAACCTGCGCCGGGATACTTTTTTCATGGGACTGGGGAGGGAATAGGGGAACGACTAACGAGTGAAATGGGCCAATGTCACCTTCGCCCGGGCATGGTAGCGAAGTGAATAGTGGGCGAGTAACGCACTACCGCCGGGTTAAGGTATGGAAGGTGAGGTGAACTATGCAGCAATGTGCCCCGCCCAATTACTCTACCCTCTGGTTTCTGCCGGTGCGCTTAAGTGTGGCGGCAGTTTGTGTGCTAGAAGCAGCGGTTTGTGTAGGCCGCCCGGCAGTAGCCCGCCCGACCTTTGCCAGGCAAACAAACCACATACTCCTACTAACCTTCTTACTAATGAACAGCGTTGCACAAGTTGCTCTGGGCCGTCAAGGCCTGCACGTTTCAGTCCAGGGGCTGGGCTGCATGGGCATGTCAAACTTTGCGGGCGGCACTATCTACGGCACCCCCAACGATGCGGAAAGCATTGCTACTATTCACCGCGCCCAGGAATTGGGCGTCACCATGCTCGACACGGCCGATGTGTACGGCCCGTTCGCCAACGAGCGGCTGGTGGGCCAGGCCATTGCCGGCCGCCGGGCGCAGTACACAGTGGCCACCAAGTTTGGGTTTGCCATTGGCGCCGATGGAAACTGGAACGGGCGCTACAATGGCCGGCCTGAGTACGTGCGCACCTCCATTGAGCGCTCCTTGCGCAACCTGGGAACCGAGTACGTGGACCTCTACTACCTGCACCGCCTCGACCCAGAAACGCCCATTGAAGAAACCGTAGGCGCCATGAGCCGCCTCGTGGAGGAGGGCAAAGTCCGCTACCTGGGCCTCTCCGAAGTATCCGCAGACATCCTGCGGCGGGCACACGCCGTGCACCCCATCACAGCCCTGGAAACCGAATATTCCCTCTTTGATAGGGGCGTGGAAGAAAACGGGGTGCTACGCGCTACCCAGGAAATGGGCATTGGCTTCGTAGGCTATTCGCCGCTGGGCCGGGGCTTTCTGTCGGGTACCATCAAGACTCCGGACGACTTCGAACCCACCGACTCGCGCCGATTTTTTCCGCGCTACCAGGGCGAGAACTTCCACAAAAACCTGGAGCTGGTAAACACCCTCCACACCCTGGCGGCGGCCAAGGGCGTGAGTGCAGCGCAGCTGGCCCTGGCGTGGGTGCTAGCCCAAGGGGTAGTGGCCATTCCTGGTACCAAGCGCCGCCCGTATCTGGAAGCGAATGTAGCCGCCACCAGCATCCAGCTCAGCCCCGCCGAGCTGGCCGAGCTGGATGCGGTGCTACCCGTGGGTAGCGTCGTTGGCGGAGCTTACCCCGAAGGCATGTAAATTGGGGCAGCGGGCCGGCCGTGTCCTTGTGCGACTTTTGTATCATTCGTTTCTGTGTACTTCCGCATGAAGCCATCCTCCCAAGCGTTTCAGGTGCTAGCCACGGTTACGGACTACACCCGGTTGTACGGCTTGCCGGCGCCGGCGCATCCGCTGCTCACGCTCATTGACTTGCGGCGGAGTCGGGAGCTGGGGCAAGCGGCTGGCGCGCCGCCCGTAACGGCACCCGTTATTCTGCAGTTCTACTCCGTTTTCCTGAAACGGGGCCTGAACGGGCCGCTGTACTACGGGCACCAACCCTACGATTTCAGCGAGGGTGTGCTGGGCTTTTCGGCTCCCGGCCAAGTGTTTCGCGTAGATGAGAGCCTGGATATTTCGGGGGTTAGCGGGTGGATGCTGCTGTTTCACCCGGACCTGCTGGCCCGCTACCCCCTGGGCCAGCGCATAGCCGACTATACTTTCTTTTCCTACGATGTACACGAGGCCCTGCACCTGTCAGCTCAGGAAGAACAAAGCCTCGACAGCCTGCTGCACAGCCTCAAGCTAGAGCACGAGCGGCCCATTGACGCCTTTAGTCAAGATGTGCTGGTTTCGCAGCTGGAAGTGCTGCTCAACTACGCCAACCGCTACTACCACCGCCAGTTTCTGACCCGGCGCACCCCGGCGCACGATTTGCTGACCCGTTTCGAAGCCCTGCTAGGGGCCTACTTTGCGCCCGGCAACCAACTACCCCTGCCTACGGTGCACTACTTCGCCGAGGCCCTGCACGTGTCGCCCGCTTACCTGGGCGACATGCTGCGGACCCTGACCGGGCAGACTACCCAGCAGCACATCCATCACAGCCTGATTGAGAAAGCCAAACAGCTGCTGCTCACCACCTCCCTGACCGTGAACGAAACTGCCTTTCGGCTGGGCTTCGAGTATCCGTACTATTTCAGTCGGCTGTTCAAAAGCAAAACCGGCCTGAGCCCGGCCGCCTTCCGCTTCTCGGCCCAGTAAGCTGTGTAGGTACCGCAGCTTGGGTATATTGTGTTGATAGAAAGTGAGTTGTGAACTGAGAGTCGTGCGTGCCGCTTTGATCAAGTAGCTTGCAACGTGGTGCACTGCTCCCCACCGGCACGCTAGTCTAGTTTAATCCAACCTTGCCTTTCATAGACTCAAGTAGTTTGCCCGAGTCAAAGCCGACGCCTTTTTTGAACACGATTTCCATGCGCCGAACCTGCTGGATGTCCTGCTCCGGGTCGCCACTGAGCAGCACCAGATCCGCCTGCTTACCCGCCTCAATCGTGCCTATTTCCTTGTCCCGGTTTAGGTAGCGGGCTCCATTCAGGGTGCTGATTTTAATGGCTTCAACCGCCGTGAAACCAGCTTCTACCAGTAGCTCCAGCTGCCGCCGGTTGGCGTACCCGGCAATGGTACGTCCGGCCCCGGTGGGGTCGGTGCCCGCCACCAGCAAGCCGCCGGCATCATAGAACTGCTTTTCCCAGGCCATTTCCTTTTTAAACAGGCGTACGCTGGCCGTATCGCGCCGCTGGTTCTGCTGCCAGGTAGCCGTTTCGCGCTCCTGCAGCTGCGGAATCAGTGCCTCCAAACCACCGCCCAGCACTACCTCGCGGTTGGTGTAGGGCTCGAAAACGGGCAGGGTGGAGGTAAGCGTGACTTTTTTGCTGACCAGCAGCCGAATCAGGTCCTGCATGGCCAGGCTGTTCACCGGTAGCTGCAGCAACGACTGACGCCCGGCGGGATAATCTGCCACATCAACTGCCTTGTTGGGTACAAAATCCGTGCTGGCCATAAACCCGTGCTCCAGGTTATCAATGCCAAGCTCCGCGGCCTCCCGATACGTAATGGAGCACAGGTGCCCGGTTACCTTGAGGTGGCGGGCATGGGCCTCGCGCACCACGGCGGCCAGGTCGGCGCGCGTGGCGTGCATGTACATCTTAAAGGAGGTACAGCCTTTATTGGCCCAGAAAACCGTGGACGCGGCCGCATCGTCGGGGCCGTTGATGGTGTTCAGGGCCGGAATATCCAAGCCCGGCTCTTCCATGTAAGGAGCCGTTACGTCCATTTCGGGACCAATGAGCTTGCCCTCCCGAATCATGCGCTGAATGGCTAGGTCGGTTTGCGGCTCAATGCTGCCCGCCGTGCGAATGGTAGTAGCCCCGCCAGCCAAATATAGCCGAGGAAAGGAGTAGGGCATCTGGGCAATGTTGAAGTAGCCGCCCGCCGGCATGGTGTAATACAGGTGCTCATGCAGCATTACCAGGCCTGGAATCAGGGTTTTGCCCGCGCAATTGATTACCTGAGCATCAACGGGAACCTTCACCTTCTTCACCGGACCTACCTGCACAATGCGCCCGCCTTGCACTAGCACGGTTTGGTGCAGCCGCGCCGGGCTACCGGTACCATCAATCACCTTGGCATCAACCAAGGCAATGGAAGGGCTACTTACCTTGATAAACTCCCGGACCTGCGGGGTAAACTGCTGGGCCCGGCCGGGCATAGTGGCCGCAAGAAGCAGCCACGCGCCTAGCAAACAGCGCAAACGGATAGAGAAAGGCAGCATCAGGTTGGTAGACAAGGGTAGTAGGTAGGCTGCAAGATAAGAGAACGGCTGGCCGCTGCCCTCACCTCCGACACCGACTAAGCTTACTACCTGCCTAAGGGCTTCCGAGCTTTGGGTAACGCCTTGTTTGCGGGTACTTTTTCGAAGCGCAAGGGTTTGGTAAATGGAAGTACAACCTCCAAGCCGGTTACCCGGTGCTGGGCATCTTGCAGCACTGTGAAGTCGAATTTGTCGCGGCCGGTATCGTGGGTAGTTAGCGCCGTGAAGTGCTGGTTGTGGTGGTGCTGGGCAAATCCCTGAAAGCCGTAATACTGAAAATGTAGCTGATTAGCAGCGGGTTGGGTAAGCGTGATAGTGCCGTAAGCCGGATGCACATATTCCCTGATGCAGGCCGGGAGCAGGGCCAAAGCCGTTTTGTCCTGGATGGGTAGGGGAGTGAGCAGTTCTTTATCAGTGGCCTTATTAGCCTTGGCAATAACAAACTGCTCGAAATCAGTCATTCTTGCATAGTTATCATCCACGAAAATATTTGTGGCATAACGGATTAGCAGGTTTTGCAGCTCCGTCTGCTGGTTGCACATGATGACGATGCCGAACCCGTTTAGTGGCATCAATAAAATGCGGCTGCTTTGGCCGGCCGTTCGGCCATCGTGGTAAATGATGTTTCGCTTGGTGTCAACGTCCCAGCCAATGCCGTAGAATATTTCCTCGGCGGCATTGCGCACGGTTAGGGGGCTGGTCAGGTAGGCAAACTGCTGAGGCGAGAGGAAGGGCTGGGAGCCGAGCGCGCCCTTGTTCACCAACATACTTAGCCAAGTGGCCATGTCGGTAATGGTGGAGCTGATGCTGCCGGCCGCGCCGCTGGCATCTAGGTTGGTGTGGGGCACTATAGTTTTGCCGTCGTTGCGGTAGCTGAGGGTATGCTCCGCATACTGCAGGAACTCCCGGGAGGTAGCAAACGACGCGTGCATGCCCAGGGGCTGAAAGATTCGGCGCCGGACTAGCTCTTCCCAGGGGGTAGCGGTGGCTCGCTCTGCCAAAATGCCGGCCACCATGTACAGCAGGTTATTGTAAAGAAACTTCTCCCGGAAAGTGCCATTAAAGCTCAGAAAGGGAAGTTTCGTTAGTACTTCCTTTCCGGTAAATGCCGGCCCATAGAGCAGGTAGTAATGTTGGTCGAGCCCAACTCGGTGAGTGAAGATATCTTGGAGGGTAGCGTTTTGGGTGGCGTAGGCATCTGCCAGCGTGAATTCGGGCAAGTGCCGGCGGACTTTATCATCCCAACTCAATACGCCTTCCTGCACCAGCTGAGCGGTAATCACCCCGGCAAAGGCCTTGGTACAGGAGCCGATTTCAAATAGCGTGTTGTTGGTGACCGGCAACTGTTTGGCCACGTCGCGGTAGCCCAGGCCGCCCTTGTACACCAGTTTTTTGTCGTGCAGAATGGCAATGGCCATGCCGGGGTTGTGCGCTTGCTGCCGAAGCGAATCGGTTAGCTTCAGGAAGTAAGCTAGCTTTTGCTCCACAGTTTTGCCAGCCGGCAACCGAGCCCCCGCTCGGCCTGGGCTCGGTTCAGGCCATCCTATTTCCGCCGCTTGGGTTGGAGAGGCGAACAGGGCCAGCGTGCAGAGCAGCCCGAGTAGTACTGCTCGGTACCGGGGCTGCCAGCTGCGGCAGGCAACGGTTTGGTTGGCGCGGGCGGGCAGGGGTAGTAAAAAAAACGGGGTCGTTAGTTGGCTCAGCGGGGAATGGCACATGGCTCCTTACGTTTACATGACCTGGTAGTGGCGCCAGGCCCAGCAAAAGTGAGAAGCCACATCCGCCGCCGCGACGGACTAAAAAAGTCGAACTATTTATTCTTCTACCTACACCGTTCGGCTTTAGCGAAGAGGCGTTCGACTTTTTGCAACTGGTTTTTAATCAGATGTTTAAAATCGAGTGCGGCGCTGAGCCAGCCTCGGTTACGTGGCCTGCGGAGGCTGCACCTAGGCCGTGCGGTACTGGGTTGGAGTTAGGCCAGTGTGCTTTTTGAAGGAGGTGTTAAAGGAGGATTTCGAGTTGAAGCCAACCGCGTAGAGCACCTCCAGAACTGTCACTTTGCCCTGGGCCGGGTCTTTCAGCAGGTGCCGGGCCTTGGTGATGCGGTACTCATTCACAAAGTCGAAGAAGTGCTGATTTAAATGGTGATTAATTAACCAGGACAGTTCGCGCACGGGCATGTTGACCTGCCGGGCCAACTCTTGCACGGTTAGCTCCGCATTGAGGTAGGGCTCTGCCTGCTCCATGTAAGCCCGGAGTCGGGTAATCTGGGCCTCGATTTCTGGGCTTCGGGCGGCTGGCCCAGTAGCTGGGGTTGGGCACGGGGCCTCTGCCAAGGGCTTGATGGTTGAATCGATGCTGCGAAAAAGCTCGGGGTGGTGCAGGGCCTTGAGTACGCACCAGCACATCATGGCTGTGGCATTGAGCCCCACCCACACTTCCATGCCGGTGAACAGCTCCTGGTAGGAGGTAAAGCGCAAAGCTTGTTTTACCAGTACCAGAACGTGCAAAAACGTCAGGATCAGGGTTAAGCGAAACAACCAGTGGTAGGTGATGCTGGAGGGGTTAGCGTAATTCTCCGCGTAGGTGCGCCGGTAGCGCCGCAGGGTGCGAAAGGCGGCAACGGTATAGAACCCGAATTGCAAATGCCCTAGTACCCGACTAAAGATAATTTCGGGCATTGCCCCAAACTGGTGCAGAAACGCTGTTTGGGCCTCGAAATCGGTCAGATAAAACCGCGGCAGCAGTACAAGGGTAAGGAGGCCGAAGGGCAGCAGGTGCCACCAGTGCTTGGCCCGGAACCGGAAATCAGCGTAACAAACCGCCAACACATATAGGTAGTAGGCGGGGTTGATTAGCGTGTTCAGGGTGATTTTAAACAGGAGCACTGCCGGGTAGCGCTGCAAAAAATCGTTCAGAAACCAGGAGCTGATATCGGCTGCATTCAGCAGGATAAACGCACTGAACAGCACATTGCTCAGGCGGTTTTTCGTGCTGACAGTCAGTAGAAACACGGCCAGCAAACACGAAATAAAGACAGCCAGTAAACTGATAAGCTGGATCAGACTTGTATCGTGCATAAGTGAGGGGTAGGGAGGCAAGCTACCAAGATATTCAAATCAGCGACTGTTACGGTCTTTTTCACGCCCCTCTCATAGCGGCTGCCGGGCCTGTGGCGGCAGCAACCATTACCTAGCGCTTCGCTTGATTTGCCTAGTTCTAGCTTTCCGGCCCGGCCGGAGCAGCAGCCCGCAGCAGGGGGGCCACGCGCGTACCAAGCAACTCAATGGCGCGCAGCAGGCTGTCGTGGGGCAAGGTAGCCACGTCCATCTGGAAGGTGACCCGCGAAATGCCGCCCAGCGCTTCACTGTGGCGCAGAATCTTGGCCACTACTTCCTCGGGGCTACCAACCAGCAAGGCTCCCAGCGGGCCCGCCTGGGCCATAAACTGCGCCTGCGTTACGGGGGAGCCGCCCCGCTCCCGGGCCCGACTGGTAAACGTGCGGGCATAGCCCGGATAAAACTCTTGCTGAGCTTGTTCGGTTGTGGGAGCCACGTAACCCAGGGAGTGCAGGCCCACCTGCAACTGCTCAGCCGAGTGGCCAGCCCGCCTTCCTGCTTCCCGATACAAATCAACCAGGGGGCGGAAGCGGTGCGTTTCACCCCCAATAACGGCCACCATCAGGGGCAGGCCCAGCGTACCGGCGCGCGCAAAGGATTGGGGCGTACCTCCCACGCCCACCCACACGGGCAGCGGCTGTTGCAGGGGGCGCGGATAGATGCCCTGCCCCGTCAGGGCGGGCCGAAACCGGCCGGACCAGTGCACGCGCTCCTGGGCCCGGATGGCGAGCAACAGATCAAGCTTTTCGGTAAATAAGGCGTCGTAGTCGTCGAGGTCGAAGCCAAAGAGCGGGAAGGCTTCAATGGAAGAGCCCCGGCCCACCACCAGCTCGGCCCGTCCCTGGGAAAGAAGGTCGAGGGTAGCAAACTGTTGGAACACCCGCACCGGGTCTGCCGCGCTGAGCACCGTAACGGCGCTGGTCAGGCGAATGCGCCGGGTGCGGGCGGCGGCCGCGGCCAGAATAACCGCCGTTGCCGAGTCAAGGTACTCCGGCCGGTGATGCTCCCCAATACCAAATACGTCCAGACCCACCTGATCGGCCCGCTCAATCCGGTCGAGCAGCTGCCCCATTGCTTCGGAGCGAGTAAGGGTAGTGCCGGTCCCATTATCTAGAAGGGCGGCCGCGAAACTGTCGATTCCTACTTGCATAAAGCTGTTGTTGAGGTTACTAAGTGCGCTACACCGCAACTAGCAGCGGGAGCAGTAGAGGGGTAGGAGCGCGCATAAACTACGCCCGCCCTACGGGGGCAAGTACTACGCAGGAGGCTTGGGTAGGCCCCGTTGGCGCGCGGAGGCAAGGTCACGTAGCCGCTGATTTTGCTCCCGGACCAAGCGTCGGTGCTTGGCTTGCCCCACCACCTGCGCCCCATAGATGCCGGTGTGCCCCGAGAATAAATACGCTACCACGCAGGTCAGGCCCAGGTACACCCCGGCCTGGGCGCCAAACAGCTCTAGCCCCATGAAGGTACAGGCCAGCGGCGTGTTAGCTGCTCCCGCAAACACGGCCACAAAACCCATGGCGGCCAGCAGGGCCACGGGCAGCGGCAACACCACCGCCAGGGCTGAGCCCAGGGTTGCTCCAATAAAAAACAACGGCGTAACCTCTCCGCCCTTGAAGCCGCACCCCAAAGTAAGGGCCGTCAGCGCCAGTTTGAGCAGGAAGTCTTGGGGTGGAAGCGGGGTCTGGAAAGCAGCCACAAGGGTAGGAATGCCCAGGCCGATATATTTGGTTGTACCAAGCGCAGCCACGGCCAGCGCCACCAGCAAGCCGCCCAGAGCGGGCCGTAGCGGAGGGTAGGAAATCTGGGCAAACCAGCGGCTAACCAGATGCGTGAGGGCGGCGAAGCTGCGGGCCACAAGGCCAAACAGTAGCCCGCAGCCGGCAGTCAGCAGGAGATTTAGGGCGGTGACCCCCCCGGTTTCCAACTGCGGGTACGGGGTGTGACCCACGCCCCAAGCGCGCGTAACCAGGTCGGCAAGGATGGCGGCCAGAAAGCTCGGCCCAATGGCCTCATACCGGATGGCGCCAATCAGAAAAACCTCCAGCCCGAACAAGGCCCCCGCCAGGGGCGTGCCGAACACCGAGGCAAACCCGGCACTGATACCCGCAATCAGCAGAATTTTACGGTCGCGGGGGCGCAAGCCGAGCAGGCGCGTGAGTTGGTCGGCCAGGGTACCGCCTAGCTGAACCGCGGTGCCTTCGCGCCCGGCCGAGCCGCCGAACAAGTGCGTGGCCAGCGTCCCGAATAGCACGAGCGGCGCCATGCGCAGCGGTATCACCCGCCGTGGGTTATGAATTTCCTCCAGAAGCAGGTTGTTGCCGCTACCTACCTGCTGCCCCCAGTAGTGGTAGGTAGCCCCCACCAGGAAGCCCCCGGCGGGAAGCAGCCAGATAACAGCGGGGTGCGCCTCTCGCCATGCCGTAACGTAATCAAGAGCCAGCAGGAAGAAGGCCGAAGCCGAACCCACCAACAGGCCCACGACAGCGCAGATCAGCCCCCACCGGCCCAGAAACAGCAGTTGCTGCAGCGGCTCCTGGGGTAGGGCAGCCCTCACAAACGAGAAGCGGGATTGAAAAGGAGCCACAAACAGGTGAAAAATGCTGCCAACGCCCCCAGTTCAGAAGCGGTCCGCCTGGAAGTTGGGCCTGCGGCTGGCGTTTCGTCGAAAGCGCGAGCAGCAGGCCCAACGCTAACAAGGAAGGCAATGCGTGCGAAACGAAAACCGAAAGAGCCTAACCTGCCTACCCGGCCGCGGGGTAGGCGGCCCTGAGCACAAAGGCGTTGAACAGCTTAGCGGCCGAAATCGTCCTGAACGCGCACAATATCGTTTTCGTCGGAAGGCTGGCTGGCATCGGTGTGCTGCCATATCTCGGCAATGGTGCCCCAGCCATCGAGGCCAATGAGGCGGTGCCGCTCGCCTTGCTGCAGGGTAATTTGCTCGCCCGGGCCGTAAGTTTTCAACTCGCCTTCCTCATCAGTCGGGCTGGTGATGATGCCCACCGTGCCTTCTACTACCCGCCAGATTTCGGCGCGGCGGTAATGATACTGCCACGAGAGGCGCTGGTGCGGAGCTACCAGTAACACCTTGGGACTAAGCTTGCCCGAAATGCGTAGGTCATCCACCGACAGGCCGTCGAAATACGTGTCGGCGAATTGCTGGGCCTGGTTCTCATCGATAACGAAGAAGCCGCCCCAGGGGCGCGTCTGGTCTCGTTGGGTAATGCCAAAGCCCTGCTGCTGGAGCTGCGCTTCAATCTGCTGAAATACCTGTGGTTTGGACAGTTCAGAACTCATACGCAGAGTAAAAGAAATAAGAAAGTGAAAGTAAAAAGGACTCGGCAGCGGCGGCTTAATGTGCCGGCTGCGGCTCCCGCGAACGGTGCAGGGAGGAAGTGCGGATAATAAGCTCGGGCTTTAGAATGAGGTGGGGCGGTTCGTAGGCTGGGCCGCGCTTGAGCAGCTGTAGAAACAGGCGCACGGCCGTTTCGCCCATTTGCTCCGCCCGCTGGTCTACTACCGTCAGGTGGGGCTCCGTCATGGTAGTGAAGGGCTCGTTGCTGAAGCAGGCCAGGGCAATGTCCTGGGGTACGCGCACGGGTTTCTCCCGCAACACTTCCAGGGCCCCAACGGAGGGAATGGCGTAGGCGGCAAACACCCCGTCCAGGTTCGGCACCAGGGCCAGCAGGTGTTGCATGGCCAGCCGGCCGGCGTCGTGGGTTAAAGCCGGCAGGGAATACACGTGCTGCTCGTCGAAGGGTAGGCCGTGAGCCTCCAGGGCAGCTTTATAGCCTAAAAAACGGTTGCGGCTGGTGTTCAGGTGCTGGGGGCCGGCCAGGTGGGCAATGCGGGTGCAGCCCTGCTCAATCAGGTGGCGTACGGCCTGGTAAGCCCCCTGGAAGTCATCGAGCACCACAGCCATGCTGCGAGGCAAATCCGGGGCCCGGTCGAAGAATACCAGCGGCGTGCCTTGCCGCCGGACCTGCTCAAAGTGCTGCACCTGGTCGAGGGTAGTAGCCGACACCGACATCAGAATGCCTTCTACCTGGGCCGCCAGCAGGGTTTCAATGTTGCGCTGCTCGCGCCGGACGTCTTCGTTGGACTGGCACAGCAGCACGTTGAAGCCTTCGCGGGTGGCTACCTTCTCAATGCCATTCATAACGGCCGGAAAAAAGTAGCCCTTGATGTGGGGCACAATGACGCCGAGAGTTTTGCTGTGGCCTTTGCGCAGGGCCGCGGCCAGTTGGTTGGGGCGGTAGTTCAGCTCCTGGGCCAGGCGCCGCACTCGCTCTTTGGTGGCTTCCCCAATATCCCGGTGGTCGGCCAGGGCCCTTGAGACGGTGGATGTGGACAGGTTCAGCTGTTGGGCTAAGTCTCGAAGGGAAGTTTGCTGCTTTTTAACGGCCATAAAGTGGTGCCTTCACAGAGAACAGGCGGTGCTCCCGTGGCAAGTAACAACCCAGACGGCAAGTGAGCCACAAAAAACTTGTAAACCCGCAAAAAGCTCCGGCCGAGCCCGCCCCTCGTTGCTCCGTAGCCTGGGTAGCGCAGCAGCACGCACACCCCAGGTAATTGCGCGCGTTACTCTAAACTTAAGGCCTTCAGCACCCGCTCCTGATCCGATAAATCACCCACCAGCTGACGAACCAAGCCCGGCCGTTTTTTCACCAGGCAGGGAATACCAAGCAGGCTTTCCTGGCCGGCACGCTCGGGATGTTCATTCAGGTCAACCACATCCAGGGTATGTCGGCCCGAGAGATACTGCGCGCATATACGCTGAATATTGGCTAGGGCGCGCAAGGACTTGGCGGTGCTACCCACTACAAACAGGTGCAACTCGTATTCCAATTCAACCAAGGGAAGGTCTTGTCCGGCAGAAACAGGGAAAGGTACCATATACAAGACGCACGCTAACAAATACAGCCAAAGAGAGTACGGCTCAGGAAGCCAGCCCCGAAAACCTGCAAAAGGTGGCTTATCCCTTTGGCGCTCCGCAACGAAACTACCCGGGCTTTTACGCGCCTGCCCGCCATAAGGATAACCTTACGGCGGGCAGCGCTTACGTATAGCCAGTAATGGGAGGCTACCTAACCGGGTACTATTACAGTTTTCGCACCCAAATGTTGCGGTAGCTGATGGGCTCACTTTTATCGCCATGCGCCTGGAGCTTGATGGGAGTGGGACCGTGGGCTTGTTGGTAGCTGGGCTGCCCGATGTAAAGCGTTGGCCCCGAAAGCGCCACGTTATGCTGCACCACTACCCCGTTGAAAAGCACCGTCACGCGGGCTGGCGCCTGCACCGAGCCATCGGCCTTAAAAACGGGAGCTGTCCAAAGTACGTCGTAGCTCTGCCACTCGCCGGGCTTGCGGGCGGGGTTGGCCAGGGGCACGTGCTGCTTGTAGATGCTACCGGCCATGCCGTTCACGTAGGTTTTGTTCTGGTAGGAGTCCAGAATCTGCAGCTCGTAGCCTAGGTCGCCCTTGCCCAGGGAAGCCAGAAACACGCCGCTGTTGCCGCGCACTTGGCCAGTGCCTTCAATGGTAGCCGGAATGCGCCATTCCAGGTGCAGCTGGTAATTAGTGAAAGTCTGTTTGGTTTCGATGTTGCCGTTGGCCTTGTCCACCGTCAGCAACCCGCCCGCTACCTTCCATTTGGCCGGCGCAGCGCGGTTTTCCGTTGACACCCACTGGCTTAGGTCTTTGCCATTAAATAGCACCAGGGCGTCAGCGGGTGGCGGTGGGAAACTGGGAGTAGCCGCTACGCTTTTTGGCACGGGCTCCCACACTTCGGTGGCTTCGGGTTTGCCGGTTTGTTGGGCCTGAGTCATGAGGGGAGTGCTAAGCAGAAACGCAGAAACGAGGACAGCAGGCTTCATAGAAAGCAGGGCAGGTAGGAAGTCGATGGAAGTCAGTTGAACGGGTTATTCCGAGCAGAGCGAGGAATCTGGATTTATCTCCTGAAATATGAACCCAGATTCCTCGCTACGCTCGGAATGACATTATACATCACACAGCTGAATGGCTTGGCGCAGGGAGGCCAGCTTATCGGCTTGCTGGGGCATGAACTCCTGGGCCACGTACCCTTGGAAGCCGGTGGCTTTGATGGCGCGCATAATGGCCGGGTAGTTCAGCTCCTGGCTGTCCCCGATTTCGTGGCGGCCCGGTACGCCGGCCGTGTGGTAGTGGGCAATGTAGGGGTGGTACTCCGTGAGGGTGCGAATCACGTCGCCCTCATTGATTTGCATGTGGTAGATGTCGTAGAGCAGCTTGAAGTTTTCGGAGCCCAGGCGCTTGGCCAGCTCCACGCCCCAAGCGGTTCGGTCGCACTGGTAGTCTTTGTGGTCGATTTTGCTGTTGAGCAGCTCCATGACCAGCACTACCTTGTGCTGGGCGGCCAGCTTCACCAGGGGCTGCAGGCCCCGCACGCAGTTAGCCCAACCGGCTTCATCCGAAAGGCCCCGGCGGCTGCCGCTAAAGCAAATCAGGTTAGTGTAGCCGGCCTGGGCTACCCGCGGAATCATCTCGGCGTACTGCTTCTGTAGCTGGGCGTGAAACCGTGGGTCGTTGAAGCCGTCGGTGAGGTTGATTTCGGCGCCGTTGCACATGGGCGAATCGAGGCCGTATTTCTTCAGCGTCGGCCAGTCCTTGGGCCCCACCAGGTCAATCCCCTGGATGCCCATTTCCTTGGCGGCTGCGCAAAGCTGCTCCAAGGGCAGGTCCTGGAAGCACCAGCGGCACACAGAGTGCTTGAAGCTGTTTTTCAAGGTAGTAAGCGCTTGTGCTCGTTTGTCATCGGGGGCGCAGGCACTGCCAATACCCAGGGTTCCGACGGCGGCCGTAGTAGTGAGCAGACCTTTAAGTGCAGAGCGGCGGTTCCAGGTGCTCATGGGACTAGGTAGCTTGGGTTGCCAACGTGGGAGCCGCATCAACGGAGGCCTGTTCAGTGGCCTGGGGCTGGGCGCGGTCCTTGAACATGAGCAGGAACAGCAGCACTACACCTCCCGCAATGGCGGCCGGAATCAGCCAGATCATGCGCCAGTCGTGGGTGCCGCCGGGGGTCTGGTAGTTGTCGAAGATGCGGCCCGAAAGCAGGGTGCCGATGAGCATGCCTACCCCGTAGGTAGCCAGGGTAATAAAGCCCTGGGCCGAGCTTTTGAACCGTTCCCCGGCTAGGTTATCAGTGTAAATCTGGCCCGTTACGAAGAAGAAGTCGTAGCAGATACCGTGCAGCACAATGCCCACAATCAACATCCAGTAGTTGCTTTCGGCATTGCCGTAGGCAAAGAACACGTAACGCAGCACCCAGGCCAGCATGCCAATGGCCAGCATTTTCTTCACGCCCAGGCGGCTGAAAAACACCGGAATCAAGAGCATAAACAGCAGTTCCGATACTTGCCCCAAGCTCTGCACGCCGGCGGCGGCTTTCATGCCTACTTCGTTCAGGAAGGGGTTGGTGAAGCCGTAGTAAAAGGCCAGCGGAATGCAGATGGCAATGGAGGCCAGAAAGAAGATAAGGTAGGAGCGGTTCTTCAGCAAGCCGATGGCATCTAGGCCCAGCATATCGCCCAGGGAGCTGGCCTGACCGCGCTTCACGGGCGGGGTAGCGGGCAGCGTAAAGCTGAACAACCCCAACAGGGCCGAAGCGCCGGCCGCCATCAGGAAGGTAGCCTGCAGGCTACCGCTCTGCTCCCAATTCAGCCACCCAATAGTTAGGCCGGCCACAATCCAGCCCAATGTACCCAGCACCCGGATGGTGGCAAACTCCTTCTGCGGATTCTGCATCTGCCGAAACGCAATGGAGTTGACCAGGGCCAGCGTGGGCATGTACAAAATCATGTAGGTCAGGATGCTCGGGTAGAAGGAGCTGAAGTCGGGGGCCGTGGAGGCGCGCCAGAGCAGCAGCGCCCCGGCCAGGTGCAGTACCCCGAGAATCTTCTGGGCCGAGAAAAACCGGTCGGCAATTAGCCCGATGATAAACGGCGCCACAATGGCCCCAATGGACTGGGTCAGAAACGCTACCCCTACCTGCGTGCCGGAGGCGCTCAGGTTGCGCAGCAAATAGGTCCCCAGCGTCACGAACCACGCGCCCCAGATGAAAAACTCCAGGAACATCATGATGGACAGCTTAATCCGGGTAGTGGTATTCATAAGCGGTAGGAATAGGGGAAGGAAAAGGCTGACTATCTAGAACAGTAGTATTTGAAAAGCACGTGGTCTTGTCATGCTGAGCTTGTCGAAGCATCTCTACCTCTGGCTAACTCCTATCGTGAGGCCGAAGCGGCAGAGATACTTCGACAAGCTCAGCATGCCACGATTTGCTTGCTTTATGGCCTTTTAGGCGTGGCAAGCCTTTGGGCGTGGTATGTTACGTGTATTCTGAAACTACTTCAGAGTCAGGATATAACGCACCATTTCCTCGGCGTCGGCTTTGGACAAGCCGGGGTGCGGGGTCATGGCGATGTCGCCCCAGTTGCCTTTGCCGCCGGTTATGACCTTGCCGGCCAGCATGCTGACGTTGGCGGCCGTGGCAGGATATTTTTCGGCTACGGCCTTGTAGGCGGGCCCGAGCAGCTTCTCGTTTTCGCGGTGGCAACCCGTGCAGTCGGCGCCCTCAATTAGCTTGGCACCCTTGGCTACCGCGCCCCCGGTTGGGGCCGTGCCGATTTTGGTGGAGTTGGTATCTATCTGGGGCTGGTGGGCCACGGCCGTTACGTTGGAGCCGGTGGTGCTGTCGGTGTCCAACGTTTCTTCGGTATCGGCCAGGGTATAGTCTTCCTTGGCAGCAGGCTTTTCGGAACCAGAGCCGCAGGCGGCCAGGCTAGCGCAGAAGCTGAGGAGTAGGATGGCGTTTTTCATGGAAAGGAATCAGGGTAGTTAAAGACCAAGCAGGGTTTTGTTGCGGGCTTCATCGGTGCCAGCCGCCGCAAAATCGTCAAAGGCTTTGTCCGTGACGCGGATAATGTGGTTCTGGATGAAGGTGGCCCCTTCGCGGGCCCCATCTTCGGGATGTTTCAGGGCGCATTCCCACTCCAGCACGGCCCAGCCGGGAAAGTCGTAGGCGGCCATTTTGCTGAAAACGGCTTTGAAATCGACCTGCCCGTCGCCGAGGGAGCGGAAGCGGCCGGCCCGGTCGAGCCAACTCTGGTAGCCCCCGTACACGCCCTGGCGGCCCGTGGGGTTAAACTCGGCGTCCTTGACGTGGAAGGCCCGAATCCGCTCGTGGTAAATGTCAATGTACTCGAGGTAGTCCAGGCACTGGAGCACGAAGTGGGAGGGGTCGTAGAGTAGGCAGGCGCGCGGGTGCTGCTGCACTTTGTCGAGAAACATTTCGTAGCTGATGCCGTCGTGCAGGTCCTCGCCGGCGTGCACCTCGTAGCACACGTCCACGCCGCACGCATCGAAAGTGTTCAGGATGGGTAGCCAGCGCCGGGCTAACTCCGTGAAACCAGTTTCGACGATGCCGGCCGGGCGCTGGGGCCAGGGGTAGACCATGGGCCAGAGCAGGGCCCCGCTGAAGGTGGCGTGAGCCGTCAGTCCCAGGTTTTGGGAAGCTTTGGCGGCGTATTTGAGCTGTTGCACGGCCCACTCCTGGCGGGCTTGGGGGTTGCCCCGCACCGCTTCCGGCGCGAAGCCATCGAACAGCTGGTCGTAGGCGGGGTTCACGGCCACCAACTGGCCTTGCAGGTGGGTAGAAAGCTCGGTGATTTCCAGCCCCGCCGCCTGCACTTTGCCCTTTAGCTCGTCGGCGTAGGTTTTGCTCTCGGCGGCCAGCTGCAGGTCGATAAAGCGGCTGTCTAGGGTTGGGAGTTGTACTCCTTTAAAGCCCAGGCTACTAGCCCACTGGCAGATGGACTCCAAGCTGTTGAATGGGGGCTGATCGGAAATGAACTGCGCCAGGAAAATAGCAGGTCCCTTGATGGTTTTCATGGTTTAGCTGTTAGCTGATGGCTGTTAGCTGATGGCTACGGGCTGTTTTGTCATAAGAGCTAACAGCCAGCAACTATCAGCTAACAGCTAAACGGAGTCCACTTTTGCTCGGAGCGGCCCGAGGCAATGACGTTTTCAATGAAGGCCATGCCGCGCACTCCCTCCGCAATGCTAGGGTAGTCCAGGGCTTCGGGCGGGGCGGTAGTGCCACTTAGGTCGGCTTGCAAACTCAGGGCGAAGTTGCGGTAGAGGTTGGCGAAGGCTTCGAGGTAGCCCTCGGGGTGGCCGGCCGGGGTGCGGGTGTTGTGCTGGGCGTAGGAGCTGACGTAACCCGTGCCCGCCCGGCGGATTTCCGTGGGCCGGTCCAGCCACTTCACCAGCAGGGTGTTGGCATCAACCTGCTGCCATTCCAGCCCGCCTTTTTCGCCGTACACGCGCAGGCGCACGTTGTTTTCCTCGCCGGCCGCTACCTGGGTAGCTACCAGCACCCCACTGGCTCCGCCCGAGAGGCGAAGCAGCACGGCCCCGTCGTCATCGAGCTGGCGGCCGGGTACTACCGTGTTAATGTCGGCGCACAGCTGGCTAACCTGTAGGCCAGTCACATATTCTAGCAGGTTGAAGGCGTGAGTGCCAATGTCGCCCATGGCCCCGGCCACGCCGCTCCGGGCGGGGTCGGTGCGCCAGGCGGCCTGCTTGTTACTGCCGCCTTCCTCAAAGGTGCTAAGCCAGCCCTGGGGGTACTCCACGTAGGCCTTGCGGATGGTGCCCAGCTCGCCGGAGGCTACCAGCTGCCGCGCTTCCTTTACCATGGGGTAGCCGGTGTAGGTATGCGTCAGGCAGAAGCGGCAGTTGCTGGCTTCCGCCACGGCTTGCAACTCCTTGGCCTCGGCCAGGGAAAATGTCATAGGCTTATCCAGGATGACGTGGAAGCCGTTTTCCAGGGCTAGCTTGGCGGGGGCAAAGTGCAAATGGTTGGGCGTCACGATGGACAGCACCTGCACCCGCTCCGTTTCCGGCCGTTGCTTTTCCCCATAAATCAGCTCCTCAAACGAGCCGTAGACGCGTTCCGGCGCCAGGCCCAGCAGCTGCCCGCTGGCCCGGGAGGTTTCGGGGTTGCTGCTAAAGGCGCCGGCTACCAAGTCGTAGAGGCCATCCAGGGCGGCGGCATGACGATGAACCGCGCCAATAAATGCGCCTTGTCCGCCGCCAATCATGCCTAATCGTAATTTCATGCTATTCAAGTACGCAGATCATTCTTTGTATCTGCTGATAGTAGAGACGCAACACTTCGCGTCTCAATTGTTGCTGACGATGTTTAGGCTGTCATTCCGAGCAGCGCGAGGAATCTGGGTCAGCTTCTTGTGAGTAATCCAGATTCCTCGCGCTGCTCGGAATGACAGATAAATGCTGCTTTTCAAGGCTGGAGCGAGGGCACGCGATGCTACCCGGCCCCTAGGTGGTAGCCCAGGCCCGGTCGCCTTTTTTATACGGCACGCAGCCATCGTATTTGCCTGGCACGGGCAGGTAGCGTAGGGCCTTGGTGCTGCCTGTCTCGGAGGTAAAGTAACCCAACAAGGTCAGTTCCTTGATCATGCGGAAGTAGTGGTTGGGCGCCTCCCGGGTTTTGGTTTTGCTATAGTTTTTCTGCTCCGCGTCGAGGGCCGTGAGTAGGGCCGTGCGCTGGGCCGGGTCCAGCTCCATAAAACCCTTGCCGTTTTTCTTTTGGCTGGCCTGCTCCAGCTGGGTCAAGCCTTTCAGGAAAATCTGTTGGTCTTCCGGCTTGTAGCAGTCTTTCACCATTACGGCCATAAAGGAGCCCACGTCGGCAGCTTTGGCGCCGGGCGTTTTGGTGGTAGGCAGAATGGTTTCGCCCACTTCGTTGAGGTAGGCTACCTGCTCTTGGCTGAGAAAGGGCTTTTCCTGCTTCTTAACCGTGGCCTTTTTCTCTTTCTCCGCCTCGGGCGAGGAGCAGCTGGTCAGGAAATAGTCGCCCCCGATGAGGGTGCCACCCATGATGAGGGCCACCCGGGCTACTGCGTCTCTTCTGTTCATAACAGGCTGATATTAGACGTTTTGCTTTTTCAATTCCCCCACCGCGTGGTCGACGGCGCGGGCCGTGAGGGCCATGTAGGTGAGGGAGGGGTTTTGGCAGGCCGCGGAGGTCATGCAGGCCCCGTCCGTGACGTACACGTTGGGCGCATCCCAGACCTGGTTGTACTGGTTGAGCACCGAGGTTTTCGGGTCGCGGCCCATGCGGGCGGTGCCCATCTCGTGGATGCCGCCGCCCATGTTGTAGCCGTTGTTGTAGGTTTTTACGTTTTTGAGGCCCGCCTTTTCCAGCATTTCCTGGGCATCCTGCATCATGTCGATGCGCATTTTCTGCTCGTTGTCGCGGATGGTAGCGTCCATGGCCAGCACCGGCAGGCCCCACTTGTCCTTCTTGGTTTTGTCGAGGAAGATGCGGTTGTCGTGGTAGGGGAGGGTTTCACCGAAGGCTCCCAGGCCCATGGTCCACTGGCCCGGCTCGGTGAGGGCGTCCTTGAAGTCGCCGCCGAAGCTCATTTCGGCAATTTCCCGGCTCCAGCCTTCCCGGCCGGCTCCGCCCTGGTAGCCAAAGCCCCGGATGTAGTCGCGCTTGTCGCCGAACAAGTTGCGGAAGCGCGGCACGTAAATGCCGTTGGCCCGCCGCCCGTACACGTATTTGTCCTCGTAGCCGGGCATCTCGCCGTGGGCCCCCACCCGGAAGTGGTGGTCCATTACGTTGTGGCCCAGCTCCCCGCTGCTGCTACCCAGGCCTTCGGGCCACACGTCGGTGGCGGAGTTCATCAGCACCCAGGCCGAGTTCAGGGCCGAAGCGTTGAGGAAGACGATTTTGGCGAAGTACTCGTAGGTCTGGTTGGTTTCCGCGTCGAGCACTTCCACGCCCTTGGCCCGCTTGGTGTCCTTGTCGTAGAGGATGCGCGTGACAATGGAATGGGGCCGCAGCGTGAGGTTGCCCGTGGCCACCGCCGCTGGCAAGCTGGCCGACTGGGTGCTGAAATAGGCTCCGAAGGGGCAGCCCAGCCAGCACTTATTGCGGTACTGGCAGTTGGTGCGGTTGTTATGGGGCTTGGTGATGTTGGCCGTGCGCCCAATCACCATGTGGCGGTCCTTGTAGTTTTTCTTGATGCGGGCCGCTACGTCTTTTTCCACGCAGTTCATTTCCATGGGCGGCATAAAGTCGCCATCGGGGAGCTGGGGTAGGCCGTCCCGGTTGCCGCTGATGCCCGCGAACCGCTCGGCGTGGCTGTACCAGGGCGCCAGGTCCTTGTAGCGGATGGGCCAGTCGACGGCTACCCCATCCTTGGCGTTGGCCTCAAAGTCATAGTCGCTCCAGCGGTACGACTGCCGCCCCCACATCAGGGAGCGGCCGCCCACCTGGTAGCCCCGAAACCAGTCGAAGGGCTTGACCTCCACGTAGGGGCTTTCCTTCTCATTTACCCAGAAATCGAGGTTACTCTCGTTCAGGGTGTAGTCCCGACCCAGGACGGGGTAGTCCTTGATCATCTGCTGGGTTTTGCCCCCGCGGTGGGGTAGCTCCCAGGGCGCTGCGTTGGCATTCACGTAGTCTTTGATGTGCTCTACGTTGCGGCCCCGCTCCAGCATGATGGTTTTCAGGCCCTTCTCCGTCAGCTCCTTGGCGGCCATGCCGCCCGAAATGCCGGAGCCGATGACAATTGCATCGTACGTGTTATTTGCCATGTACTTGTGGGAATTAAGGTAGCGCAGTTTCCGGCGGGTAGGTGCGGCTTGTTAGTGGCTGATTTTCAGGTGGAATAAACCAACAAGCAGCACCTGCTTTATACCAGGGTGCGCTTGATGTGGGTGATGCTTTTCTTGATGCTGTCGAAGGGGGAGCCGGGCGTCTGGTCTTGCTCCACGAAAAAGTACTTCATGCCCGATTTGCCGGCCTGGGCGAAGATGCGCTTGAAGTCGATGACCCCGCTGCCTACCTCCGTAAAGTCGCGCTTGGGCGTCTTGTCCATGTCCTTCACGTGCCAGAGCGGGAAGCGGCCAGGGTGCTGCTGGAACAGGGCCACGGGGTCCTTGCCGGCTTTGGTGGCCCAGTACAGGTCCAGCTCCATCTTCACCAAGTCCTTGTCGGTGGCGCGGAGCAGCACGTCGTAGGGCACCTGGCCCTCCAGGGGCATAAACTCGAAGTCGTGGTTGTGGTAGCACATCTGCAGACCGGCCTTCTTGCACCGTTCTCCGGCCTTGTTCAGGCGGTCGGCTAGCAACTTGTAGTGGTCGAGGTTGCCGCGCTCCGCCTCCGAGAGGTAGGCGCACACCATGTACTTTACCCCGGCCTGGGCCGCATCGTCCACGGCTTTGTCCCAACCGTAGAGCATGGTGCCCTGTACCGGTTGGTTTTGGTATTGCTCCTCGCCGAGGCGGTAGTGGCTGCTGGGCATGATCAGGCCTGCCTGCTTAAGCTGCTTGGCAAAGGCGGCCGCCGTCATGCCGTAAAAGTTCTGGCTGCCCGTGTAGGTAGCGCCCTCCACGGAAGTATAGCCTAACTGCGCCACCTGAGCCAGCGTACCCGCCGGGTCCTTCTGCATGGCGTCGCGGACGGTGTATAGCTGCAGACCGATGTAAGACTTGGGGGCGGAAGCAGCGGCAGCTACTAGGGAAGGAGCCAGAAAAGCACCTGCCGAAAGCAGGCCGGCAGACTTTACAAAAGCACGGCGGGATGTACTCATAGAAGAAAGGAATAAGAAGGCGCGAAACGTAGACAGCAGCAAAAAACAAAGCCCGCGTATCGTGTGAAAAATGCCACACCACAGGGATTCTACCCGTCTAGCTACCGCCAATGTATTATTCCTTCTGTCGAGAATCCAAGCATTATTAACCCCTTGCAAAGCATAATAAAGGGCTGTAAGCCAAGGCTTATACACTTACTACACACGCGGGCCTTACATATGGGTCCGTTGCAGCCTGCAACGCAATTTTCCCGCGTAGGAGCATACACTTACAGCACACCCGTAATCTTAATACGTTGGTTTGCTTTTTATTAACAAACCAGCAGTTACTTACCCAGGATAAAGCTAAAATCTGCCCGGTGAGTGTATGCTTACCTACCCTGTTGGGTTGGGTGTAATGTACTATATATAAAAATCATAATGTGTTCAATAGCCTTGGGTTTGGGCACGCAAAAGCCCCTTGATGAATGGTAGCTGCTACCGTTCATCAAGGGGCTTAGTTGGGGAAGTGGTGCTCTATTGCTGAGCCTGGCGCTTCTTCAGTTCCTCGTACGTTTTCTGCGACTGAGCGTACTGGCGTTCTACTTCCAGGCGCAGGGAGCCGGTTAGGGTCTGGCTGCTGAGGGCGTCCTCGTAGGCTTTCAGAGCCCACTCTTCGCCGTAGATGTTAGACCCGAGAATGGCTTTTTCGTCGGCGCCGGTCAGTGCGGCTTTGGCATCCATCCAGCGGCGGTAGAGCTTGCCCTTGAGGGTGGTGCTGGTTTCGCGGCCGCCGCCTAGCTCGCGCAGGTGGTCGTTTAGCTGGTTGGCAAAGCGCTGGCTCTGGCTGACGAGCTGCTTGTAGTAGCCACGCTGCTGGGCATCCTGGCTTTCGTCTACGGCCCGCTGGTAGCCCTCAATCCGGTCATTTACAAAATAGAGCAGCTCGCGCAGGGTGCTGGTTTCGTCGCCCTCACTAGCGGCGCCTTTCTTGCTGCGGTTGGTGAGCACGGCGGCTCCAATCAGGATAAGGGCTCCGCCTACCACTTTTTGAGTAGTGCTGAGCTTACCGATGCTGGAGCTGGCTTTCTTTAGCGAGGGGCCCAGCTGGTTGAGCAGGCCGCCTAAGTTGTCTTTGCCAATGAGTTGCTGGGCCTGATCCAGCAGGGAGCCATTCGAATTCGTATCGGAGCCGGCTGCGGAGTTTGTTTGTGGTTGGTTCATACAGGTAGTAGCTAAGGTTGATCAGCTACCCCTTACGGTTGTTCCTCACAGTTCGTTAACCTGTTTTTCAACTTGCCAAGTTTTCGCTGGCGGCTAGCTCGTCCTTGGTTTCCGTTGGTAAGCCGGAAAGCTGCCCCGCAAACTTCCACCAGCCCCATTATTTGCATAGGCTGAAAAAACAAGCGGCACTCTCGTAAGAATGCCGCTTGCTACAACTTAAATCAACTTATCAGGGGTAATTGGCAGCTCCCGAATTCGCTTGCCGGTGGCGTTAAACACGGCGTTGGCAATGGCGGGGGCTACCCCAATAATGGCAATTTCGCCAATGCCTTTGGTACCCAAGGCATTCACGTGCGGGTCGGGTTGGTTGACGAAAGCCACCTGCACATCCGGCGAATCGGCGTGTACGGGCACGTGGTAGTCGGCGAAGTCTTTGGTGACGTAGCGGCCGAATCGGTCGTCGATGCGGGCGTGCTCCATCAGGGCCATGCCGATGCCGCCCACGGCGCCGCCTTTCATCTGGTTGCCGGCGGTTTTCTCATTAACAATGGTGCCGGCATCGGCGCAGGAAACCAGTTTGCTAACCCGCACCTCACCTGTAAGCTGGTGTACCCGCACCTCCGCAAAATGCACCGAAAAGGAGTACATGGAGTACTTCTGGCCCTCGCCGCCGGGCTTGGCTTCTACCGTTGCAGAAACGTTTTGCTGTCCATTCTGCCGTAGAATGTCGCTGTAGGATATTTTAACGCTAGGGTTGTTGCGGAGACTAATCTGCAAGGGCAGCTTGCCATTGGCATCATTGCGCATCACCGTTTGGCCGCCTTCGAACGTAATATCTTCCGCTTTGGCAGTGCTGAAAGCCGCTCCAGCCAGGGTGCGCAGCTTGTCTTTCAGGGCCAGGCAGGCTTCCTGGGTGGCCGGACCCACGCTGTTTACGGTGGAGGAGCCGCCCTGAGTGCCGGCCTTGGGGAAGGACGAGTTGCCCAGCTCAAAGCGAATATTATCGGGTGAAATACCCAAAGTATCGGCCGCAATCTGGGTCATGGCGGTGCCGGTGCCGGGGCCAATATCGGTGGTGGCGCATTGGAGCAGTACGGTGCCGTTGGGCAGTAACTGGGCGCCTACGGTGGCCGCGCCGCGGTGCGCCCCGAAGGTGCCTACCCCCATGCCGTAGCCAATCAGCCAGTCCCCGTCGCGCAGGGAGCCGGGCTTGAGCTGGCGCTTATTCCAGCCAATGCGGTCCGCCCCTAGCTGGTAGCATTCTTTCAGAAATTTGGTGCTCCAGGGCTTGTTCTTCTCCGGGTCCTCGTCGGTGTAATTGCGCAGGCGGAACTCCAGCGGGTCCAGGTTCAGCATATAGGCCATTTCATCCATGGCCGACTCCAGAGCAAACGCGCCGGTGGCCTCGCCGGGGCCGCGCATCCAGATGGGCGAACCAATGTCCAGGGCCGCCAGACGGTAGCGCGTCGTCACGTTCGGCGACTGATACATCATGCGCGTCTGAGCCAAGGTCGATTCAGTAAACTCCTCATAGCTAGAAGTTTGACCAATGCTCTCGTGGGTGATGGCCGTGATTTTACCATCGGGCGTGGCGCTCATGCCCAGCTTTTGCCAGGTGTAAGGCCGGTAGCCTACCATCGTGAACATCTGCTCCCGGGTCAGCATCAGCTTCACGGGTCGGTTTACCACCTTGGCCGCCAAAATGGCCGCCGCCTCGTGGGGCCAGCTGTGCAGGGCGTTGCCGAAAGCGCCGCCTACGTAGGTAGCAATGACTTTTACGTTTTCCTCGGGCAGGCCCCACTGCTTGGCAAAGTCGCGGCGGGTAGCCATAGTGCCCTGGGTCTTATCGTAAAGCGTGAGCCGATCGGGCGCTTCCCAATGAGCCGTAATGGCTTGCAGCTCCATGGGGTGATGCACTTCGGTGGGAATCACGTACTCGCTTTCCAGCTTCACGGCGCCCGTTTTGTAGGCATCTACCTGGCCGCGCTGGTAGTCGTTCATCGGGTTCTTGGGGTTCTTCTTGGCTGCGGTGGGCAAGAAGGCTTTGTCGGCGTTGGCCTCCAGGTTGGTTTGGTGCGCTTCCTTAGCATACTGCGCCTTCACGAGCCCAGCGGCGTAGCGGGCCCGCTCCCAGCTGTCGGCCACCACCACAGCAATGGGCTGGTCGTTGAAGCGAATCTTGTCGTCGTTGAACACCTGCAGGGGGTTGCCCTGGGTTTGCGGCTGCGAGGGGTCCTTGCCTTCGGGCTTGGGGCCCGGGGGCTTTGGAGCGTTGAGGTGGCTGATAACGGCCAGCACGCCCGGGGCCCGCTCGGCCGCTTTGGTGTCAAGGCCAGAGAGGCGACCTTTCGTGACGGTGCTACCCACCAGCACGGCGTAGGTGATGTTGGGCAACTGGTATTCGGCCGAGTAGGTAGCCGCGCCCGTTACTTTCTGGTGGCCGTCGACCCGGTTCATCGGCGCCCCGATCTGCTTTTTCGGCTTGGGTTGTTCGTTCATGAGTTCGGGGCGTTAGGCGGCGCTAGCGGCGGTTTTCAACGCCTGAATGATGGTGTTGGGGCCCAGCGTGAGCTTGTAGGCGTTGTGCTTGAAGGCTTTGGCACCTTGCATGGCCACGGTGGCCGCCTGCCGGAAGGTTTCCTCGGTGGCGGGCTTGCCTACCAGGGCCTGCTCGGCAGCCGTGAGGCGCCAGGGCTTGTGGGCCACCCCGCCCATGGCCAGGCGGGCGGCCTTAATGGTGTTGTTGCTGTCTAAGTCCAGAGCCGCGGCTACGGAGAGCAGGGCAAACGCGTAGGAGGCCCGCTCGCGCACTTTCTGGTAGTGCACGTGCTTGGTAAAAGGCCCATCCGGAATATCCACAGCGGTAATTAGCTCGCCGGGCTCCAGGGTAGTGTCTTTCTGGGGCGTGTCGCCGGGCAGGCGGTGCAGCTCGGCAAAGGGGATGCTGCGGTTGCCCTTGGGGCCGCTCACCTGCACCGTAGCATCGAGGGCCACCAGGGCCACGCTCATGTCGGAGGGGTGCACGGCAATGCACTTATCGGAAAAACCGAAGATGGCGTGCATGCGGTTGATGCCTTCCAGGGCCCCGCAGCCCGTGCCCGGCTCCCGCTTGTTGCAGGGCATGGCCGTGTCATAAAAGTAGGAGCAGCGGGTGCGCTGGAGCATGTTGCCCCCGATGGTAGCCATGTTGCGCAGCTGGGCTGAAGCGCCGGCGTTCAGAGCCAGGGCCAGCAACGGCTGCCGTTCGCGCACCTGCTTGTCGTCGGCTACCGTGGAGTTTAGGGCCAGGGCTCCGATGCGCAGCTTGCCGGGGTCGTGGTCAATGCGGGTCAGGGGTAGGCGGTTGATGTCCACCAGCTTCTGGGGCGTCATCACTCCGCGCTTCATCAGGTCAACGAGGTTGGTGCCGCCAGCAATGAAGGTGGCCGTAGCATCCTTGGCTACCGCATCAATGGCAGCCTGTTGCTTGGTAGGGCGGACGTATTGGAACTGATTCATGCTGAGTCGTTATACTTTTTGCCCGCCGCCTTTGACCTCCTGAATGGCGGCCACAATGTTGGAGTAAGCGCCGCAGCGGCAGATGTTCCCGCTCATGTACTCCCGGATTTCGCCCTCCGAATCGGCTTTGCCCTCCCGGATGCAGGCCACGGCCGACATAATCTGGCCGGGGGTGCAGTAGCCGCACTGGAAGCCGTCGTGCTTCACGAAGGCCTCCTGCATGGGATGGAGCTTGTCGCCGTCGGCCAGGCCCTCAATGGTGGTAATTTTCTTACCCTCGTGCATCACGGCGAAGCTTAGGCAACTGTTCACCCGTTGCCCGTCCACGTGCACCGTGCAGGCCCCGCACTGCCCGTAGTCGCAGCCTTTTTTGGTGCCGGTTAGGTTGAGGTTTTCGCGCAGGAAGTCCAGCAGCGTGGTGCGGGGCTCCACCGATGCCTTGTGCTTAACGCCGTTTACTTCCAGCTTCAGCGGAATCTTCTCAAAAACGGCGGCCACTTTCTCGTCCAGCTCGTGGGCGGCGGCCTGCACCAACGGCCCCGGCACCAGGGCCATAGCCGTCAGCACCGACGATTGTTTCAGGAAGCTCCGGCGGGCCTCGTCGTGGCCGCTGCCGGGCGTGTCGTGTTCAGGGTTCATAGCTCTAGCTAGTGGAAAGGGTCAGGGGAAAGTCCAGACGCGGACAAAGACGCGGCACAGCCGCCGCAGTTGCGGCGGGCATGGATCAGTAACCAGCGTTCCAGACTTAAGTTAAGCACAAGTCCAGGAAATTCATCCTATAAAAACCCGAAAAAAGCCTGCTGTCCGCGGCCAAGCACAACCGTTTCAACCAGCCACCGCATCGGCTAGGCTACGGCAAGCAGAACAAAAGCCGGGGCATATCAGGCTGTAAACAAGGGCGCTACCCCGCGGCTAGCTGCCGACACTCAGCGTGGCGCGGGCAGCTTGTCAGGTGGTCGTTGACGAGGCCGGCGGTTTGCATTAGGTTGTAACACGTCACCGGCCCGGTCATGACGAATCCGCGCCGCTTTAGCTCCTGGCTCAGGGCCAAGCTGGCCGGCGTAGAAACCGGCGGTGGATTGTCGGAGCTACGCTGGACATCAAGCGGCTTGCCCCCGACAAAGGCGTAAAAGAAGGGCAGAAGCTGCGCTTGGCCGCCTACCTCCCGGCGGAGTTGCAACCAGGCGCGGGCGTTCTGAATGGTAGCTTCTAGCTTGCGGCGGTTCCGGATGATGCGCGGGTTCAGTAGCAGCTCCTCTACTTCCGCCTCTCTAAACCGGGCCAGCTTCTCTGGGTCGAAACCCGCCAGCAACTCCCGGAACGCCTCGCGCCGCCGCAGCACCACCGGGAAGTCGAAGCCTAGTTGAAAGGTGTGGAGCACCAGGTACTCAAACAGAATGTCCGGGTCTGCAACCGGCTCGCCCCACTCGTGGTCATGGAAGCTTTGGAGCAGCTCGTTCTGCTGCATCCAGTGGCAAGGCGGGGGAGGGTTCATCGGGAAGCTGTGGGGTAGGAGGTCGTACGCTAACGCAAAACCTGCTCCCTCAGATTTCAAGCTACTATACTAGCTCCTGGACAGTAGCTGTAGGAACCGCCGCTATTCCAGCTTCGGGCATTGACTATACTAGCTATAATTGTCATGCCGAGCAGCGCGAGGAATCTGAGTTACTCATCAGAAGCTAAACCCAGATTCCTCGCGCTGCTCGGCATGACAACGGGCTGTTACTTTCCTACGGTTACTTCCTTGGGCTGGCGCGACACCAGGTCCACGTCGGTGATTTGCTGGGGGAACCAGACCACCATTTCGCCCTTGCCGCGGTTGGCCCAGGCGTAGTAGGGAATGGCCGTTAGGGTCTGGCGGGTGGTGCTGATGGAGTTGTTAGCGGCATCAATTTGCACGGCAGGCACGGTGGCCTGGAGCTGCATGATGCCGTTAAGTACTTCGGGCTGGTAATTGGTAGTGAAGGAGGTAGCAGCCGGCACGATGAGGTTGCTAGCCTTGCCATTATTGTCCTTCCACTCAGCGCAGTACACCACGGGGCCGCGCTGCAGGGCCACCCGGCCTAGGTTGTCCTGCACTTTGGGGTTGGCCACTACCTGGCGCACGTCCATGGGTAGTTTTACTTCTACCACGTCGCCCCGGCGCCACTTGCGGGGTAGCACGGCATAGCCCTGGCGGGTGGTGTACTGCACGGGCTTGCCGTTTACCGTGATGCTTACCTTCTGGTCTGATGTCGTGGCGAAGCGGTACAGATCAGAGGGGACGGCCTCGTTGCGGGCCCAACCGGGCAGGCGCACCAGCAGGTTGAAGTCGGTGGTAGCGGCGGGGCTGATGGTGAACTTCAAGTCGCCCTGCCAGGGGTAGTTGTGTTGCTGGGTGATGCGCACGGCCTTGTTGTTCACTTTCAAATCGGTAGTGCCGCTGATGAACAGGTTGGCGTACACGTCATGGCCCTTCTGGGCGTACACGTAGCCCGGCAAGGAAGGCATCAGGCGGGCCATGTTGGTGGGGCAGCAGGAACAGTCAAACCAGCCGGCGCGCTGGGGCTCGGTCTGGGGGAAGCTCGTGCTGTTTTTGATCTGCATGGCGTTGGAGTAGAAAAAGGACTTACCATCGAGCCCTACCCCCGAAATCAGCCCGTTGTAGAGTACTTTCTCCAGCACGTCCACGTACTTCGCGTCGCCGTGGAGCTGGAACATGCGCTGGTTCCAGTACACGTTGGCCACGGCGGCGCAGGTTTCGTTGTAGGCCGTGGTGTTGGGCAGCTCGTAATTGCCCCCGAACCGCTCGCCGCCGGGCACGGCGCCGGTGCCGCCCGTCACGTAGAGCTTCTTGCTGACCATGTTCTGCCAGATGCTGTCCACGGCGGCTAGCAGCTTCTGGTCGCCGGTGAGGGCGGCTACGTCGGCCATGGCGGAGTACAGGTATTCGGCGCGCACGGCGTGTCCTTCGGCTTCGCGCTGGTCTACTACGGGCTTGTGGTCCTGCCAGTACGAGCCGTTGCGCCACGCATCGGGGCTTTTGGGGTCGTAGCCTTTGTACTTGCCACGTTCCTCCAGAAAAAACTTAGCTGTGCTTAAGTACTCGGGCTTGCCCGTAACGCGGTAGAGCTTCACCAGGCCCATTTCCACAATCTCGTGGCCGGGTGCTACCCCGCGCTTGCCTGGCCCAAATACGGAGCATACCAGGTCGGCGTTTTTGAGGGCAATATTCAGCAGGCTTTTCTTGTCCGTGGCCTCGTAGTGCGCTACGGCGGCTTCGTATAGGTGGCCCGAGTTATACAGCTCGTGGCTTAGTTCCCGCTCCTTTACCCAGCGCTCCGGCCCGGCCCACTCGTGGGGGTGAGCCGGGTCGATGGTGCGGGCGGTATAGAGGTAACCATCGGGCTCCTGAGCGGCGGCCACTTTCTTGATCAGCTCGTCCATGTACTCGTCCAGCTTCTCGTCGGGGTAGAGCTTAAGCGAGTACGAGGCGCCTTCAATGGTCTTGTAGATGTCGGTATCGTCGAAGGGAAAGATGGTAGCAAACTTGCCCGACTTGGCCGCGGCCATTTCAAAGTTCTTGACCCGACTGGTGGCCTCGCACCGCTGAAACGAGGCCGGAATGGTCACGTCGGTGTTGGTTTTGAGGCGGGGCAGCCAGAAGTTATCGGCCAGCTTCACCTTGGTAAACGAAACCGCCTGGATGGGGTAGTCAGACCGTTTTATTGATTGGGCAAAGCCGGGTGAGCTTAGCAAACCGAGCAGGGCCAGGGAAGGAAGGAAGCGTTTCATAGGAAGGTAGGATGTAGAGGTAAGAAGCTAGAATTAGGCAGCTAGTTCCCCTCCTTGAAAATGTCGCGCATCAAGCAAGGTGAGCCAGGGGTGGTTGAGGGACAGCAGAACGATTACTGGCTTTAGTTTTTAGCGCTAGTTTGCCTCACCCCAAACCCCTCTCCGAAGGGAGAGGAGAGTAGTTGCCAGCTCTATTTCTTGGTTTTTGAAATCCGGTACAGCTTGGCGCCGTGTCGGCGCACGTAGGGCGCAAACTCTCCCGTAGCGGCGGTGGTAGTCTTGCCGGTCCACAAGTCCCGGACGGTGCAGGGGCCCATTAGGCCTAGTTGCGCCAGTGCTACGGAGACGCGGGCGGAGTCGGCGGGCATGGGTCGGAAGGGGTTTTTGGTAAAGACCAAAAACTGCAGCGTGCCGCCGGTATTCTGCGCGGCGCCCGCATTGTCGAGGCCAGCGGTGGCTTGGAAGCGGGTGAAGCCAGTGGGCAGGTCGTACTCAATCATCGAGTTGGAGTGAGTACCAATGCCCTGGTCGTATTTCTTGCCCGCCACCAGCAAGTCGGCACCCGATACGCTCTTGTTCGCAGCTGCTTTGCCCCAGCCAGCGGAAGCCGTTTTCCAAGGCAGAGAAGTAAGTAGCACGGAGTTGGAGCCGTTGCGAAGCACCGGGTTCAGCCAATTGGCGTGGTCCCAGGCAATATCGTCGCCCCCGTCGCGCACGTTGAGGTAGAGCTTGGATGCGCCGCTGATGTCCACGTCTACGGGCTGGCTCTGGCCGGGCGTTTGGCGAGTAATAACGGCGCTGGCCCAGGCAGCTTCCGAGGCGGGTGCTAGTTCCTGATCCTGGGCGTTGAAGAGGGCCAGGAACTTGTCGCCGGTGTTAGGGTCGTCGGCGGTCCAGGCAATCAGGTTGTCTTTCCGAAACAGCTGGCGGTTGTTGGTGCTGGTGCGGTGCATGGCTAGCACGTCCTTGTTCGTGAGCAAAGACAGCGTGAAAGCGTCGTTGCTGGGCAAATCGCCGCCGAACATGAGCGGGGAGCGGAAGATGCTCCACAGGCTCATGAGCGTGTACTGCTCGTCGCGGGTGAAGCGCGACATCCGGTCGTCGCCGCGCTCGGCCCGAATGCCGATGCGGCCCAGCGGGAGCATGTCGGCATCGGGGTAGGCGCCGGGGCGGATGTAGGGCGCCCAGCGGTTGCACACCTCGAAGTGCTCCTTGAGTTGCTCCCAGGAGTCCCAAAAGTCGCCGACGGTGCGCCACATGTTGGCGTGCTGCTGCACGTGCTTGGCCTCTGTAATGGGCGTTTCGCCGGGTGAGGTGCTGAGCACAATTCGGCGGCCCGATAAGTCAATAGCCCGCCGGATCATTTCTACCTCCGGCTTGTGGTAGGGCGAGGACAAGTCGTCAACCTTCACAAAATCAACTCCCCAGCTGGCGTACAGCTGGAACAGGGAGTTGTAGTACTCCTGGGCCCCGGGCCGCCCGGCCACCACCGTGTACATGTCGTGGAGCCAGCCCGCTTGGCCTTCCTTGGAATAAATGTCGGCGGCCGTGGCCTTGCTGCCGAGGATGGGCAACTGCCGCTGCACCGCTACCACCGGCACCCCGCGCATGATGTGAATGCCGAATTTGAGCCCCCGGGCGTGCAGGTAGTCGGCTAGAGGTTTGAAGCCCTTGCCACCCGCCGCCGAGGGAAACCGGTTCGGGGCCGGCACGAAGCGGCCGTACGAGTCGATGTTCCAGTCGGGGTTTTTCTCGTTGTAGCCGTGGGCCGTGTCGTTGCCCACGTACCAGCGGATATCTACTACCACGTACTCCCAGCCGCTGCTTTTCAGGTAGCGGGCCATGTAGTCGGCGTTGGCTTTCACCTCGGCTTCGGTCACAGTAGGTCCGTAGCAGTCCCAGCTATTCCAGCCCAGGGGCGGGGTAGGGGCCCACTGGTGGAAATCGGTTTTGGCAGCAGCCTTCTGCGCTGTTGCGGGGGTAGCAGCCACTACGCTGGTTAACAGAAAACCGGCTGTAAGCTGCGTCAGGGTGCGTCCTCTCATCAGGCGTTGAAGTTTGCCAGCGGGCCCCTCAGCTCTTCTCCTAGGAAAGCCGAGGGGCCACTGTTTATTGCACAACTAGTTTCTGGGTGTAAGTGCCTTGCCCCCCGCTCACGTGCAGTAGGTACAGCCCGGCCTTGAGGTTGGCCTCCACCACCACCGATGGCTGGCCGGTGCTGGTGCGGGCGTACACCTGACGGCCGTGCACGTCGGCCAGCGTGATGGTAACGCCCGAAGCGGCCAGCTCCTGCCCGAGCGCCACCGTGAAGCGGCCCCGTTCGGTGGGGTTGGGGTACACGCTGAACTGCGCGGTGTTGGCACTCTGGGTTGCCAACACCCGGGCGCTGGTGGCCGGGGCAATGGCCCATTTCTGGCAGTTGTTACCGAGGTAGTCATAGAGGGCCAGCTGCACGCCGGCGGTGCTGGAGCAGGCCGGCACTTCCACAGCGCGTCCCCCATTCACCGACGACAGCACGTACTGGCCGGTGCTGGCCCGCTCCACCTTGAAGCGCTGATTGGCGGCCCCGTTGTATGGATACAGCTGGAGCTTGGCGCCGTTGTTGGGGTTATTGGCAAGGACATCGGCGGCCAAGCCGGCCCCCACGGCCGAGGTGATTTTGTACTCCCCGTTGCCGTCGGGCGTGAGGTTCCACTGCTGGCAGGCTAGGCCGGGGGTGCTGGTGCCCTGGGCAATGGCCTGGCCTTGCACGCCGGTGCAGCCCCAAGCATCCCACACCAGCCCGCTGTTTGCGTTGGCAAGCGTATAGCGGCCGGCCGCCAGCCAGTCGCGGGTGATGAAGGGCCAGGCCGCGGCATCCCAGCCCATGTTGCCCACACTCAGGCGGGCGCGACCGTTCTGGTTGCTGTCGTAATAATGGTGGGTGAGGTAGTTGGCGCCGTTTTCCTGGAACAAGCCCACGTGGCCCGGGCCCACATAATTGCCCTTGGTAGCAATAAGGGTAGTGCCACCGTTCTTGTTTAAGTCCACCCCGTTTTTATCTAGGTAAGGCCCCGTGATGCTGGTGGAGCGGCCAACCTGAATGTAGTAGGTGCTGCTGGAGCCCTGGCAGCAGGCTCCTTTGTTGATGAACAGGTAGTAATAGCTGCCGTTGCGCACGATGTAGGGCGCTTCGCTGCCGCTGTTGTTGCGCGTCACACCGTCGGCGGCTACGTTGCCGGCCAGCCAGCTGAAGCTGGTGCCCGAGCGTTTGCCGGTCAGGCCATCGAGCTTAATCAGGCCAATACCTTTGAAAAACGAGCCGTAACTCATCCACAACCCGCCGCTGGCGTCGGTCACCACGGCCGGGTCGATGGCGTTGGAGGCGCTGCTGCCCGTGGTCGAAATAACCTCGCCCTGGTCTATCCACTGGTAGTTAGGGTTAGCCGGGTCCAGGGTTACGTTGGTGGCCAGCCCGATGGTGGAAGTGTTGGAGCCGAACGTAGAAACCGAGTAGTACAAGTAAAACTTGCCGTTGCGGTACACGCACTCGGGGGCCCAAAAGTCGCCGGTAAAGCCGGGTACTTTACTTTGAATCCAGCTAGGGTAGGAGCCGGCCGCAAACACCGGCCGGGGCCCCGATTGCCAGGTTACCAGGTCAGTAGAGTACATGGCATAGATGCCCGTGCCAGTCGTGAAAATCCAGTACGTATTGCCATCCTTGACAATGGTAGAGGGGTCGTGGCAGTTGTCGTTGCCTTGGAGGGCCGAGGCCCGGAAGCTAAGCCCAGCCGTGAGAGCCAGCAGCAAGGCCAGCAGGCGCAGGGCCCGCCAAGTAAGGTGGCGGCCAGCCCGCACGCGAGCCAGGAGTAGGGTAGACGTGGTGTTCATGGTAGTGGGTTTTGGATTGGAAGAACACAGAGCGAGTTTTCAGAAAGCACAACGGGGGCATGAACACGATAGTCACGCCCCCGTTGTGGTGGTACTAGCGGCCCTTGGCAGAAGCCGCGTGATAAAGGCTACCTAGTAGCCGCTACCAGAACTTGACGTAGAGCGCCGTGAGCATCAGCATGGTGATGACGATGAGCGACATGGTCTGGGTACTCACGCGGAACATGCTGGGACTGAGCTGAATGGCCCGTGGGTTCACCACCGGCCCGGCCAAACTCACGCCCACCATCAGCACGAAGGTGAAGGCAAACGAAAGGCCCATGCAGATCAGGAAGGGGATTTCGTAGGCCCCGCGCCCGTTCGGGAAGGCTGTGTACAGAATGGTTTCCGGGCCTAGCACCGTGGGAGCGTAGTTGTTGAAGAACACCGATAAGGCAAAGCCGGCCAGAATGCCCACGATGCCCGCCGTAGCAGTGGTGCGCTTCCAGAACATGCCCAGCAGGAACACGGCCAGAATACCGGGCGAGATAAAGCCCGTGTACTTCTGAATAAACTGGAAGCCGCCTTCGCCCCCAATGCCCAGCAAATCTTGCCAGGTCATGGCCACGCTCAGCACAATAGCCGCCAGAATGGTCACCCGGCCTACCCACACCTGCTTTTTCTCCGTGGCGTCCTTGTTGAGGTAGCGCTTGTAGATGTCGAGGGTGAAGATGGTGGAAATAGAGTTGACCTTGCCCGCCAGGGAGGCCACGATGGCCGCCGTCAGGGCCGCCATGCTCAGGCCTTTCAGGCCGTTGGGCAGGAAGGTGAGAATGGCGGAGTAGGCGTTATCGGAGTTGAAAGAACCGGTAGAGGACATTTCGGCCTGCAAGCCGCCGTTTTGGTACAGCACGTAGGCGGCAATGCCGGGCAGCATCACAATCACGGGCATCATCAGCTTCAGGATACCGGCGAACAGAATGCCGGTGCGGGCCGTGTGCAGGTCGGCGCCCAGAGCGCGCTGGGTGATGTACTGGTTGCAACCCCAGTAGTTCAGGTTCACAATCCACTGGCCGGCGAAGTACATGGCAATGCCGGGCAGGGCCAGGTACTTGTCGATTTCCACCTGGGGCGTGGCCTGGGTGGGCTTGTCGAAAATCATGCGGAAGTGGTCAGGGGCGCGGTCCATGAGGGCCGTGAAGCCGGAAATGGCCCCGCCGTCCAGGCCAAACTGGTTGCTTACCAGCGTCAGGGCAATGTAGGTGGTTACCAGGCCGCCTACCACCAGCACCACCACCTGAATCACGTCGGTGTAGCCCACTACCTTCATACCCCCAATGGAGATGAAGAGCGAGAACAAGGCCAGTAGCACAATGATGACGTGAAAACTGTCGCCCCCAATCAGGTTGCTCAGGGCCAGGGCCCCGAGGTAGAGAATGGAAGTCAGGTTAACGAGCACGTAGAGAAAGAGCCAGAAAATGCTCATAATCAGGCTCAGGGTGGAGTTGTAGCGCTGCTCCAGAAACTGCGGCATCGTGAAGATTTTATTCTTCAAATACACCGGCATAAAGAACACGGCCACAATAATGAGCACCACGGCCGCCACCCACTCGTAGGCGGCCACGGCTACCCCTACCTTAAAGCCCGAGCCCGACATGCCGATGAACTGCTCGGCCGAAATATTGGAGGCAATCATGGAGGCTCCGATGGCCCACCACGTCAGGGAGCCTTCGGCCAGGAAGTAGTCTTTGGTACTCTGCTCGGCTTTCTGCTTGCTCTTGTAGATGTAAAACCCGTAGGCCGAAACCCCAATCAGGTACACAAAGAAGACGAGCAGGTCAAGCGTAGTAAGGTTATTACGCATGGAATATGGGAAGGCGGGCTGTTGAAGTGTGGGAAAGGGGAACTAGACAGTAGGCTGAAATGACCGTCCTGCCTGATCTGGCAGGACAGTTACCTTGGCAACGTCAGCCCGCGAGATTCCTCGGTAAGCTCGGAATGACGTTCTAGTTAGCGTAGCGGCTTACCGCTGGCTGAAGGCCACGTCGTTGTAGCGCAGCTCGTTTTTGAAGGTGCGCAGCTTGGTTTCGTCGTCGATGATGACGTACTCGATGCCGGCCATTTCGGCGAAGTCCTCGAGGTACTCGGCCGTCAGGTTCTGGCTGTAGCCGGTGTGGTGGGCACCGCCGGCGTAAATCCAGGCGGCCGCGCCTACGCTCAGGCTGGGCTTCACCTGCCAGAGCACGCGGGCTACGGGCAGCTTGGGCAAGTCCTGCTCCGGGGCTACGGCTTCTACCTCATTCACTACCAAGCGGAAGCGGTGGCCGAGGTCCACGATGGTAGCATTCAGAGCCGGGCCGGCGGGGCAGTTGAACACCAGACGGGCCGGATCAGCCTTGCCCCCGATGCCCAGCGGATGTACTTCTACCTTGGCTTTGCCTTCCGCAATGGTGGGGCAGATTTCCAGCATGTGGGAGCCGAGTACCTGCTCGTTGCCGGGCTGGAAGTGGTAGGTGTAGTCTTCCATGAAGGAGTTACCGCCGGGCAAGCCCGCACCCATTACTTTCATGGCGCGCACCAGAGCTGAGGTTTTCCAGTCGCCCTCGCCGCCGAAGCCGTAGCCCTCGGCCATCAGGCGCTGGGTAGCAATGCCGGGCAGCTGGGCCATGCCATGCAAATCCTCGAAGGTATCGGTGAAGCCGATGGCCTTGGTGTCCTGCAGGAACTGGCGCATGCCCACCTCAATGCGGGCCGCCTCGCGCAGGCTTTCACGCTGCGCGCCGCCTTCACGGAGCGAGTCGCCCAGCTCATATTCCTGCTCGTAGGTAGCCAACAGCGCGTTCACCTGCTCGTCGGTGGCCTGGTTGATGACGGCTACCAAGTCGCCGATGCCGTAGGTGTTCACCGAGTAGCCAAACTTCAGCTCGGCTTCTACCTTGTCGCCTTCGGTTACGGCTACGTAGCGCATGTTGTCGCCGAAGCGCACGATGCGGGCGCCCTGCCAGTCGGCCCAGGCCGAGGCCGCGCGGGCCCAGATGCTGAGGCGCTCGTGCACATCAGCGCTCTGCCAGTGGCCCACTACCACCTTGCGCTTGAGGCGCAGACGGGCCCCAATGAAGCCAAACTCCCGGTCGCCGTGCGCCGATTGGTTGGTGTTCATGAAGTCCATATCAATGTCGCCCCACGGAATGTCGCGGTTGAACTGAGTGTGCAGGTGGGCCAGGGGCTTTTGCAGAATCTTCAGGCCGTTGATCCACATTTTGGCCGGCGAGAAGGTGTGCATCCATGCAATCAACCCCACGCAGTTCTTGGTGGTGTTGGCCTGCTGCACCAGTTGGTAAATCTCATCCGGACCCGTCAGCACCGGCTTATACACGATTTTGATGGGTAGGGCAGTACCCAGAGCCTCGGCAATCTGCTGGGAGTGCTGGGCTACCTGCTCCAGGGTTTCGGGGCCATAGAGGTGCTGGCTACCGGTGATAAACCAGGCTTCGTAGTGGGAAATGTCAATCATATGCTTGGGGTGGAGATGTCAGAGAGTTATCAGACAGAAGGAGGCGAAGCTGAAGTATTCCGCACGCTGATGTTGTAGTGCTATTGTCATGCAGAGCCGGAGGCGAAGCATCTCGCGGGCTGACACCTAATTACTACTGCAACATCAGCGCGCGAGATGCTTCGCTGCGCTCTGCATGACGGACGTTTTATCGTTCTTGGTAAACAGCTTCCTTACGACTGCCCGTAATAAGAATGCACGCCGTGTTTGCGCTCGTAGTGCTTTTGAATCAGGGCGTCTTTGAGGCGGGGCACGTCGGGGCGGAGGGTGCAGCTGAGGTAGGCTATGCGGGCTACTTCTTCCAGCACGGCGCTGTGATACACGGCTTTTTCCACGGTTTTGCCCCAAGTGAAGGGCGCGTGGTTGCTCAGGAGCACCATTTCCACTTCCTCGGGGGAGAGGCCGCGGCGCTGGAATTCGTTGATGATCTGCCAGCCGGTTTGATGCTCGTAGTCGCCGGCAATCATGGCGTCTTCCATGGGCGGGGCGCAGGGAATATCGGCCGTGAGGTGGTCGGCGTGGGTGGTGCCCAGGATGGGGATGTCGAGCTGCGCCTGTGCCCAGGCCGTGGCGTAGGTGGAGTGCGTATGCACGATGCCGCCAATGTGCTCCCAGTGGCTGTAGAGCACCGCGTGGGTTTTGGTATCGGAAGAAGGCCGCTTAGTGCCTTCCACTATCTCATTGGCAAAGCTCACGATGACAATGTCTTCGGGCCGGAGGGTAGCGTAGGGCACGCCGCTGGGCTTGATGGCAAACACCCGCTTCTCCCGATCCACTACGCTGGCATTGCCGAAGGTGAACAGCACCAACCCCAGTTGGGGCAGCTGCATGTTGGCCTCGTAGCAGGCCTGCTTTAAGTCTTGATACTGGCTCATGCTTGGTCGACTAACTCCGTTTCGGCCACTTCGCCGGGCTGCAGTTGGGTAGCGTGTTCTACATACTGCCCGAAGGCCTGGTACTGCTCGTAGCGGCGCTGATAGTCGGCTACGCGGGCAGGGTTGGGGGTATAGGTTTCGGCGAAGCCGTTGCCCATAGCCTTCTGGGCGGTTACTACATCGGGGTGGATGCCGGCCGCTACGGCCGCGTACATGGCCGAGCCCAGGGCGGGCGCCTGGTCCGATTCGGCTACCTTGATGGGGCGGTTCAGCACGTCGGCCAGGGTCTGCATCATAAAGCCCGACTTCTTGGCCACGCCACCTAGGCCAATGACCTGCTTAATCGGAATGCCTTCCTGCTCGAAGCGCTCCACAATTTGCTTGGAACCGTAGCAGATGGACTCCACCAGGGCCCGGAAAATCTGCGGGGCTGAGGTGCCCATGGTCAGGTTCATGATAGCGCCTTTCAGGGCCTGGTTGGCGTCGGGCGTACGGCGGCCGTTCACCCAGTCCAGGGCCAATACCTGCGATTCTTCGGGGTTTACGGCCGCGGCGGCTACGTTCAGCTCGGCCATCATCTTGTCGCTCAGCTCCTCGCGCAGCGCTGCCTGCTGCTCCGGGGTTAGCACCGAGGATTGGGGTAGCAAGGTGCGCAAGGGCCACTCAATCACCCCACGGAACCAAGCCAGCAAGTCGCCCACGGCCGACTGCCCAGCCTCCAGGCCCAGCATGCCCGGAATCACCGAGCCATCGACCTGCCCGCAGATGCCGGGCACTAGCTTGCCGCCTACCTCGTCCATGGGGGCCACCACAATGTCGCAGGTGGAAGTACCCATCACCTTCACCATGGAGTACGCCTCAATTTCGCCCGCCACCGCGCCGGCGTGGGCGTCAAAGGAGCCCACGGCTACCACGGTGTTGGTGGTCAAACCCAGGCGCTGGGCCCACTCTTCCGACAGGTTGCCGGCTACTTCATCGGCGGTGTAGGTTTCTTCGAACAGCCGCTCGCGCAGGCCGACTAGTTTGGGCTCCAGCAGGGTCAAGAATTCTTCGGAGGGGAGGCCACCCCAGCTCTCGTGCCACATGGCTTTGTGGCCAGCGGCGCAGCGGCTGCGCTTAAAGGTTTTCAGCTCGCCGCCGGTGAGCAACAGGGTCAGCCAGTCGCAGTGCTCCATCCAGGAGTAGGCGGCCTGGGCCACGGCTTCGTCCTCGCGTACTACGTGGGCAATTTTGGCCCAGAACCACTCCGAGGAGTAAATACCACCTTCAAACTGGGTGAAATCTTCGCCACCCCAGGTGCGGGCTTTCCGGTTGATTTCGGCGGCTTCGGGCAGGGCCGTGTGGTCTTTCCAGAGCACGAACATGGCGTTCGGGTTTTCTTCGAAGCCCGGCTTTAGCGCCAGGGCTACCCCGTGCTCATCCACGGGACCGGGCGTGGAGCCGGTGGTGTCGACGGCCAGACCTACAATCTGCTCGGCTGGCACCTTTTGGGCCACGCGGCGCACGGTAGCCTCTAGGCCTTCAATGTGGTCTAAGGGGTGCTGGCGAAACTGGTTTTTGGTGGCATTGCAGTAGCGCTGCTCCTTCCAGCGGGCGTACAGATGCACGGCCTGGGCAATTTCAACGCCGGTATGAGCATTCACCAGCACGGCCCGCACCGAGTCGGAGCCGTAGTCGATGCCAATAACGTAGGCATCTGTTGAGGTAGGAGTTTGCACGGGAAAGGTGAGTTAGTGATTCAGTGAATTAGTGAGGCGTGAGATGGTGAACAGGTAAGGTTGCTGTTCTATGGGCGCTATTGGAGCCGCTAGCACAGCAAACGCGCTAGTCCACCATCTCACCAGTTCACTTACCGCCGCACGCCAAACGTGTAGGTAGTCGTGGATTGCAACGTCTGGCCCGGCTGGAGAATGGTGCTCGGGAACTTGGGCTGGTTGGGCGAATCGGGGAAGTGCTGGGTTTCCATGCAGAAGCCCGCGTGCTTGCCGTACACCGTGCCGCCTTTCCCGCGCAGGGTACCATCGAGGAAGTTGCCGGTGTAGAACTGCAGGCCGGGCTCGGTGGTCTGCACCGTCATGGTGCGGCCCGAGGTAGGCTCGTACACGGTAGCGGCTGGGTGCATGCCGCTGGCCTGGTTCAGCGCCCAGTTATGGTCGTAACCGCCGGGCACCTGCCCAATCCGCTCCCCAATGGCGTGGGGCGTAGTGAAGTCAAAGGGCGTGCCTTTGACGGGGCGCAACTCGCCGGTCGGGATGAGTCCCGCGTCGACCACGTTGTAACGGTCGGCGTCAATAGTTACCACATGGCCCAGAATATCCTTACTCTGACCCAGGCCCAGGTTGAAGTAGGCGTGGTTAGTCAGGTTGACGGGGGTAGCCTTATCGGTGGTGGCTGAGTAGTCGATCTTTAGAGCGTCGTCGTTGGTGAGCGTGTACACCACCTTCACGGTGAGGTTGCCGGGGTAGCCCTCTTCGCCATCTTTGCTCAGATAGGTGAGCGTCAGCGTCTGCCCGTCGGCGGACGTACCGGGCTGAGCCTGCCATATTACCTTATCAAAACCCTTTTTGCCCCCGTGCAGGGTGTTTACGCCGTTGTTCTTGGCCAACGTATATTCCTTGCCATCGAGGGTGAACTTGCCCTTGGCAATGCGGTTGCCGTAGCGCCCAATCAGGGCTCCAAAGTAGGGCCCCGATTTTAGAAATTCTGGGCTCTGGTAGCCGCTCACGTTGTCAAAGCCGAGTACTATGTTGCCGAGCTTACCCGCTTTGTCGGGCACCAGCAGGCTCGTGACGGTGCCGCCGTAATTCGTGATGCTTACCTGCAGGCCGTGGGTATTGGTGAGCGTATAGAGCTGCACTTCGGTGCCATCCAAAGTCTTGCCGAACGAGGCCGAGGTAGGGGCCGACGCCGCTGTGGTCGTAGCAGTTTGAGTGGAATCAGTCATGGTTTGGGAAGCACCGGCGGCCGAGTGTTCATTGGGAGCTGACTGGTTGCAGCTGGCTACCAGCAGGAGCCCAGCCACACGGCTGGTCCATGCACCGACACGGTTACGTTTTGTCATGAGCGGAGGAAGTGGGAATTTTTGTGAGGGAGGTAAAAACGCAAGGAAGTAAACTTGATAAGCAGATTATATAGATAGTATAACAATGGATTGTGTAAGAAAGTAGATAGCACAAATAATTGATATACACTTAGTTATGCAAAAGCTCTGTTCGAGTTACATCCTTCCTGATGGTGAAGAAATGGCTAATGTGCGTGTAAAGTAGAAAATCCTTTTGATTCTACACAATCGTTTGTGTTTGTCAAAGAAAAAAAGCCGGTAGAAAGGTCGAGAATACGGCCTCTCCACCGGCTAAGTCGAGTTTATAGAACGGTTATCTTTTGTGTTAAAGAGCCACTAGGTCGGCGTACGCACACTACGTAGACCCCTGGCTGCAAACCAGCCGCTACCGACAAAGTGGTCTGCTGCTTGCCAAAAACGTGTTGGTACACCACCGCCCCCAGCAAATTGCGGACTTCCACCTGCGTAATCTCCCTGATTGGTTGGGTGCCTAACTCAACGGTAAACCCTTGCTGCCCGGCCGGAACCGGATATATACTGATGTCCTGTAGCTGCGCACCCTTCACCGCCAGTGGTGTGTTAGTAGGCGTAAGCGACCAGCGCTGACAACTGCAACCATTATAATCCCACAGCCCCAGTTGCTGCCCGGCGGCAGTAGAGGCATTCGGTACTTCCACCACCCGGTTGCCATTTAGTGAAGCGAATACGAGTGTTCCATTCGCCGCCCGGTCAATGTGAAAGCGCTGGCAGTCGTCGTCAGTGTAAGCCCCGAGTTGGAGTTTAGCACCAGCGGCATCAGAGCATCCGGCCACGCTAGCCGTTAACCCCCCTTGCTGATTGGTAACACGGTAGTCACCATTACCAAGGGCGGCGAAATTCCATTGCTGACAAGGTTGATTACTGAAGGTATTTTGGGTGATAGGAGTGCTACCACTGGCGCAACCCGCTTCCCACACAAGGCCACTAGTCTGCGCTGTACTGATGACATAGCGGCCCGCTGTCACCCAGTCGCGACTGATGCTAGGCCAACCAGCAGTTGTCCAGATGAGCTGAGCCAAGCCTAGTTTAGGGACACCACCATCATACGAGTCGTAGTAGTGGTAGGAAAAATAGTTGACACCTCCTTCTTCCAGAATTCCGGCGTGCCCTGGCCCTCGGTAACGGCCTGACCCGCTTAACAGAGTCGTACCGCCGCCATTGTTAAGGTCAACACCCTGCTGGTCGAGAAAAGGCCCGGTGGGGGAAAGGGAGCGTCCTACTAGGATATGGTACGTACTGAGCGCGCCCTGACAGCACGTACCACGATTAAGAAACAGATAGTAGTACCCATCGTGCTCCTTAATGTAGGCAGCTTCCGCACCATTATTTCCTACAGCGAACTGATTGGTGTTAAGTAATTTGCCGCTAGTAGGGTTAAGCTCTACTACCCGAATACCACCGAAGTAAGACCCATAGGTTAGCCACACGCGGTTGTTGGCGTCGCGAAAAATGGCGGGATCAATGGCGTTAGGTTGCGATGAGTTAATAGCCGTGCTGGAAATCACTTCGCCCTGATCAGTCCAACGATAATCAGGGCTGTTGGGGTCCAGCGTGGGGTTTGTAACCAGGCCTATTGCTGAGAAGCCCGATCCAAACGTGGAACACGAGTAATACAGGTAGTACTTCCCATTCATAAAGAAGCACTCAGGAGCCCAAAATAAGCCTGCAAAACCAGGCACCTTACTGTTGATCCAACTTGGGTAGCCATTGTTTGGAAACACCGGACGCGGCCCCGGCCTCCAGTGCACCAAGTCAGTAGAATACAGGCTATATATGCCGTCACCAGTTGCGAACGTCCAGTACGTGTTGCCGTGCTTAATAATAGTGGAAGGATCGTGTAAGCCAGGCTGCCCCTGCAATGCCGTCGCCCGAAAGACGTGACCGCCAAGCAGCAGCATTACGACCAACAGCAGGCGTATTATCCGGGAAGGAGAGGGTAGAGAAATAGACATCATGGGTGGAGATGAGGGTGATAAAAGACGGGTGAGCCCCTTGTAGGTCTACTCGCCCGCTGGCTTACGAATGGGCATGTTGGGGGCCACTGGAGAGCCAAAATTTGGCGTTCCATCACTGTTCCAGCTGAACTTTTGCATGCGAGGGCTACGCTTGTCGAAGCAGCCTTCCCCCGGGTTGTTATTTGCGTGGTAAACCAGCCAATTTTCGCTTCCATCCTTGGATACGAAGAAGCCATTATGGCCCGGAGCATACACGTTACCGCTCGGGTTTTTCGTAAACACCGGCTGCGCCGACTTACGCCACGACGTTGGCAACATAGGGTCGGCTGTAGTAGTGGTGCGAAGCATGCCCAGGGTATAGTCGTCGGTGCCGCAGAAGCTGGCGGAGTAAACAAGGAAAGTCTGGCCGTTGCGTTGCAGAATCTCTGGCCCCTCATTCACATAGGGTGGGCCCACATTTTCCCAAGGGTATTCCGGATGGCTAAGCTCTACGCGTGGTCCGGTTAGGGTCCAGGGGTTGCTCATTTTTGAGATATAAAGGCGCTGGATACCGTCGCGCCCATTATGGCCCGACCAGATAAAATAGCGGTTACCGTTCTGCTCCAGCACGGTGCCGTCGATAGCCCAGAAGTCTTCTGTAGGGTTAAAGATGCGACCCTTGTCAACCCATGTGCCGGTAGTCGGATCAGCACTTGCATTTTCGAGCACCCAGGTGCGCTGCTGGCCTAAGTCGGGGCCAGCCGGGCCGGCTGAGTAGTAGAGGTACCATTTGCCATCAAAGAAGTAGAGCTCAGGCGCCCAAAGGTTGCCCGCCGCCGCGCCCGTAGTAGGTGGCCGCCACACAATAGTTGCAGTGGCCAGAGGCAGATCAGACATCTTGGCCGTTTTCCAGATGCGCAGGTCGTTATAAGTAGTATGTAAGTAGTAGTAATAGCCATCTTTCTGCGCCACAAACGGATCGGCCCCGGTAGGCAGCAGCGGATTAGTAAACGTGGTGCTGGATGGAGCTGGCGCGGGTGGTGAAGGAGTTACTGGCCGGGCTGCTTGATCTTTGCCGCAGCCACCCACGGCCAGCAGCAGACTAAGTAGGCCACCATACAAGAGACTGGACGAAGAATATTGCACAAGTCAGGGAAGCAGATGATGGAGCCAAGCAAGAGGCTTGGCACCCAAAAAGCCGCTCCGGTACTGGACCGGAGCGGCTGTTGGCAGGCGATGCGTGCGCAGGTTACAGACCTATGCTAGTAGCCAGGGTTTTGCTTTACACCTGGGTCAATGTCAATATCGCGCTGCGGAATGGGTAGCAGTTTGGAGATGCCGAGGCGGAAATTGTTAAAATCGGCATCGCGGTTTTTTAACTCGTCAATGCCGGCCTGCGTATCCATCAGGCCCCAGCGTAAAATGTCGTACCAGCGGGTGCCTTCGCCAGCTAGTTCTTTGGCCCGCTCACTACGGATGAGTGGGCGCAACGTAGCTGCCGTGTAGGTGCCGGTAAGCGGGGCCAAATTCACGGAAGGCCGCTGCCGCACCATATTTACTAGCTGCACCGCATCGGCAGTGCGGCCAAGCTCCGTCAGTGCTTCGGCTTGCATCAGCAGCACATCGGCGTAGCGAATTACACGATGGTTGATGCCAGAGGTGAAATTTTCGTTCGTGCGGGTTCGGTCGTTAAGGTACTTGCGCCAGTATTGTTGAGAAGGATTCCAGCCCCATTCTGCAAAGGTTTTACCATAGAAGCGCTCCGGATTTCTGTTGCTAATGATGCTTACGTCGCGGCGCGGGTCAATCAGATGCCGGGTGGTGCTACCGGGCGCAAAGTTTACCGTCGAATCTCGGTACTCATCTAGTAGCCAGCGCCGGGGCTGCACGTCGGCAAACGTAGGGCCGGGAGGGCCGAAGAAGTTAGGCCGGTCGTGGCTTTCCGAGGCGGCGGCGTTGTCCTGCCCCTGGCCCAGTTCTAACACGGCACTTGTGAACTGTACCTCAAACAACGATTCAGAGTTGTTTTCATTGGCGTCCGTGAAGTTGTCGAGATAGTTCGGTACCAGTGAGTATTTGCCGGAATTAATGATTTCCGTAAATAAGGCGGACGCTTCTGAGTACTTGCGCTGGTGCATGTACACGCGAGCCAGTAACGCCTGCGCTGCTCCCTTCGTAACGCGGCCTTTTTCAGCTGCGCTGTATTCGAGAGGTAGATTTGGAATGGCGGCTAATAGATCGGCAATAATCAGAGCTTCTGCTTCGGCTTGTGTTCCTTGTTTAACACGAGTAGTAATCGTAGACTCGACCGTTATCAAGGGGATATTGCCGAAGAAGTAAGCCAGGTCGAAGTAGGATAGCGCCCGAATAAACTGCGTTTCTGCCAGCAGACGTTTTTTCAACGTCTCATCCATAGTAATGCCTGGTACATTGGTCAGCACCTGATTGGTGCGGAAAATGGTGCGATAGTAGTCGTTCCAGGCGAAGGACGAAATGAAAAAGTTATTATCAGGAGTAAGGAAGCGCGTGAAATTGGCTAGCTCCACGAATGGGCTTTGGCTGTAAGATTCATCGGAGCGGTGGGCCATAAAGTGCCAGCTCCGGTAGTAAACAGCAAACTGTTGTAAGCCCGAATAACAGGCGTACACGCCCTTTACGGCGTCATCGGAGGTTTTCCAGAACTCAGCCGTAGTTGGAGCGTTCGGGTTAGTTTTATCCAGCAAATCCTTCTCGCAGCCCGTGGTAGTGAGAAAAAGACCGCCAGCGCACAGCAGCGCAACCAGCTTATTGGTTTTCATATTCTTGGGAGGTAAAATCGGTTAGGCCAGCGCAGCTCAGTTCCCTGAGCCTCGCCACACACTACTAGAAATTGAGTTGCACGCCACCAATGACCGTGCGCACGTTGGGGTACGAGCCGTCATCAATGCCACGGCTAAAGAAGCCGGTACCAGGCGTTTCAGGGTCGAAGCCGGTGTACTTGGTGAAGGTCAGTATGTTGGTGCCTGTCACGTAAAAGCGCACAGAGCCTAGGCTGGGTACCATACTGGTTAGGCTTTTCGGAATGGTGTAGCCAAGCTGAATGTTCTTGAGACGCAAGTAATTACCGCTTTCAAGCCACCGCGTGGTGTTAGCTAGGGAGTTTTGACCGGCGGCAATGCCTAAGTTACCTGCTCCGCCACCTTGTAGGAGTCGGGGCGTCGTTGTCGAAGGGTTATCGGGCGACCAAGGAGTTACGTCAGCATCGTAGTTGTTAGGCCCATTGTAGCTTTCCAAAGCCCGCTTGGCTACATTATATACTTTGTTGCCAAGCGAGGACTGCAGGAACAGCGACAGGTCAAAGTTCTTGTAACCTGCATTCAGATTTAGCCCCAATTGAATCTTAGGAATGGCACTACCTACAAATACGCGGTCTGCAAGGTCAATTTTACCGTCGTCATTAGTGTCCTTATAGCGCACGTCGCCGGGCGAGGCATACGCTTGAATAACGGTGCCGTTCGACGATTTATGGTTGTTTACCTCTTCCTGCGTTTGGAAAATACCATCGAATGGAATTAGAAAGAATTCACCTACCCCACGCCCAAGTTGCGTGCGAGTAGGGCCCTCACCGCCCCCAATCGTCTGGCCTTCAACCGCCACCTTAGTAACCTTATTCTTCACCGTAGTTAAGGTAAAGTCGGCGCCATAGGTGAAGGATTCTTTGTTCTCGTGGTAGCCAAGGGCCAATTCCAAACCGCGGTTCTCGAGGCTGCCTGCATTTTGCAGCGGATTACCGCCGAAGTTACCCAGGTACGTGGGCACTTGCACTTCGACAAGCGCTTTGCGAGTTTCGGCAACGTAGTAGTCAACGGAGAAGTTGAGCCGGTTATCTAGTGTAACCAAGTCGAAGCCGATGTTTTTGGTAGCGCGCTCCTCCCACTGCACATCAGGGCTGTTCAACCGAATCTGCGAAGCTCCGTTTACGATCTGCTGGTTTGTGCCAATGACGTAGTTAATATTCTGACCCACAAATGCGTAGGGCAGATAGTTGTCATACAGAGCTTCATTACCGATAACGCCGTAGCTGGCCCGCAGCTTCAGGTTATTGATTTGGGGTAATGCCGACTTAAAGAAATCTTCCTCGCTAATGCGCCAGCCCAGCGAGACGGCCCCAAAATCGGCCTGCTGGTTTTGCTTGGCAAAGCGCGACGACGCGTCGCGGCGTCCGCTCAGCGAGAGCAGGTAGCGGTTTTTATAGTCGTACGTAGCCTGCGTGAAAAACGAGCGGATGCCGTATTCCGTTGATCCGCCAAGGATTGCGCCCTTTTGGGTACCGGCACTCAACTCAAAGTAGTACCGGGGAGACGAGGTGAAGTTTTGAGCTCCTGCCTGCACGTTATGCTGGCGGTAGCTCTGCACACCATAACCCACCAGCGCGTTGATGTGGTTTTCGCCTAATGTCTTGGTGAAATTCAGCGTATTCTCGGCCATTAGGTACGTGTCATAACCTAAAAACTCATTCAGCGAAGCCGAGGTAATTTCTGTGTTCTGCCGGATGATGCCGGTTTTCTGGGCATCCACGTTGGCATAGGTGTGCAGGTTCAGGCCTACGTTCAAACGGTAAGTCAAGAAATCGAAAATCGATACATCGGCGCTGGCATTACCAACCAGTCTGTTTTCAGATTGAGTACGACGCAACAGTTCCTGGGCACCCACCGGGTTGGTGGCAAAGGTATTGAGGCGGGTAGAGCCTACCCCAAAGCCACCCTTAAGGTTGGTAGGGTCGTACACCGGAATGCTCGGAATCATCAATAGCACGTCAATGAACGGCACACCGTTCAGGAGCGTGGCATCGGTATGCAAAAACTGCAAATTTTCCTGAAACCGGAACCGGCCGCGGCTTATGCCTGAGTTCAAACGCAGACTGTAGCGCTTAAAGTCAGGGCCTTTTACAATGCCTTCCTGGTGGAAATAATCTCCTGAAACCAAAAAGTTGCTAGAACTTTTGTCGCCGACGCTACCGCCGCCAATAGTCAGATTGTAGTTTTCACGGCGGCCAACCTGAAGGAAGGCATCCTGCCAATCGGTATCGACACTGGGGTCGAAAGTGCCACCCTCCGATACTGGTACGGCGCCCGATAAGCTGTTCTGGCCTGCGTTGAGAATGTCGAGGCCCGCATTGCTATAAGCAACCCGCGCGCGTTGCGCCCACTCACTGGCGTTGGTGAGATTATACTTTTTGCGCGCCTGATCTACACCAACGTACCCATTAAAGCTGATGGTTGGTGTACCTGCCCGGCCCTTTTTAGTTGTAATCTGAATTACTCCATTAGCGCCGCTAGAGCCATAAACGGCCGTTGAAGAGGCATCCTTCAGTACAGTTAAGGTTTCAATATCATTGGGGTTCAAGCTACGCGGATCCGTAGTCCAGACACCATCAATGACGTAGAGCGGACCCGTATTGGCTAGGCCAAGCGAACCAATGCCGCGAATCGTTACTACTGGCGCGTCGCCGGGGCCACCAGTGCCTTGCACGTTCACTCCAGGGGTACGGCCCTGCAACTGCTGGGCTACCGTTGGTACGGGTGTTTTATTGGCTTCCTTTACATCGAGGCTGCTAGTAGCGCTGGTCAGGTTTTGCCGGTCTTGGGCTAGGTAACCTACCACTACTACCTCCGAGAGGCTGCGGCTGTCGGGAGCAAGGGCCACATTGACGGAAGTGCGGCCGCTGATGGGTACTTCCTGAGCGGTGTAGCCGACAAAGGAAAACTGCAGCGTGCCATTGTCGGGGGCGGTTAGCGTGAAGCGGCCGTCGGCATCGGTTTGGGTACCTACGGTGGAGCCCTTGACGATGACGTTCACGCCCGGCAGCCCACTGCCTTTTTCATCTACCACGCGGCCAGACACGGTAATGTCAGCGCGAGAAGCGGCAACTTGATGAGAGGAAGATTCATTGGCAATACCAACGGTGTGGGCAAGCGCAGGCTGCAGGGGTAGGCAGCAGAGCAGGGCTGGAATGGTAGCCCGGCGCATCTTGGGTATAGGCTTTTTCATGTAAGAGGGTGTGGGAATTATGGAAAGACTAACACAATCGTTTGTGTTTTTATTCTTCACAAACGATTGTGTACAGGAGTACAAAAAAAGGCTCGATGGAAAATACGGACCTAGGAGGTTCTGAGAAGGGTAGTGGGGTGAAAATCTACCCTTGAGCAGCAGCAATAACTTGGGTGAGTAAGATTAGCGAAATCGTAACAAATTACCAACAAATTATTACAGGTCTTTTTATGGAAAGCCTATTCACTGCTAAAAAGCAACGCTTCAATACGTATACTGTAGTGCATGAAACGGCATTGTACGCAGACCGGCACTACTTGCCAGGAGTTGTCGCGGGCAAGTACCTGAGTAGTATTACTAAGTAGCCGCGGCTAGTTTGCTGCTGTTCCTACACCATGACGGTAAGTGCTTTCCTGGCGTGTTGGGTTGTTAGACACTAACTGCTTGAGAAGCAAGCTCTACACAACGCAGCTGGCAGCAACCTTCAGGGCAGAACCGCAACCTTTAGGGAGGTGGGCTGCAGTTTCAGGCGAGCGGCCAACAGTCCAATAGCGGCTCCCAGCCCAGCAACCAGAGCAAAGGACACGCGCAAGCTCAGGACTTCCGCCACTAGCCCGATCAGCGGCGGACCCAGCAGAAATCCCAAGTAGCCAATGGAAGAAACCGTAGCTAGCGCCACACCCGGCGACACCGTAGTGGATTGGCCGGCCGCGCTGTAGGCCAGCGGCGTAACGGAGGCAATGCCAAAACCTACCAGTAAAAACCCTACCCCTGCGGGCACTACCGCGGGCCAGGCCACTGCTAACAGCAACCCGAGCGTAATCAGGGCGCTGCTGAGTTGCAGCATGCGTTGGGTACCGAAACGGTGGGTGAAATAATCGGAGATAAAGCGACCCAGGGCCATGGTGCTCATGCACGCCACGTACCCGGCCGTAACCAATGAAGCATCAGGCTGCACTACCTTCTGAAAGTACACCCCGCTCCAGTCAAACATGCAGCCCTCGCACAGCATCCCGCAAAAGGCAATCAGGCCGATGCGCAGCAGGTAGGGCTCTGGTCGGCGCAGGCTGGAGCCGCCGGCATCAGGGCCCGTATCCAGAGATAGGGTGCGCTGGTGGGCTAGCAGGGTGAGCAGTAGCCCGCTACCCGTTATGAGCAGGAAGTGTTCGAGCGGGGTGTAGCGCCACTGGAGCAGGAGGGTGCCCACGGCCCCGCCCAGAAAGCCAGCCAAACTCCATAGCCCATGAAAGGAGGCCATGATGGGTTTGCCGTAGGCCGCCTGCACGCCTATGGCCTGAGTATTCACGGAAATATTAAGCAGGTTGCCTGCAAAACCAAACAATACCAGACTGCTTGCCAAACTCCAAAAGCTGCCCGCCCAGCCCAGCAGGGGCAGAAAGCCCGCGTACAGGCAAGTAGCCGCCAGCACTACCAGTCGGCTGCCGTACGTGTGCACCAACCAGCCTGCTACCGGCAAGGCCAGCATGGAACCTACGGGCAGGGCTAGCAGCAATTGGCCCAGCTCGCCCTCACTGAGCTTCAGCCGCAGCCCGATGTCGGGAATACGGGAGGCCCAGGAGGCGAAACACAGACCGGCCACAAAAAATAGGGCGCTAACCGCTACCCGGTGCTGGACGGGAGTACGCTCCGCCATAGAAAAATATGGTAAGAAAAAGCGGGGAGAGCCCAAGGCTTTCCCCGCTTCACAGTACTACTAGCAGTACCCATCAGCCCCGAAACAGGGGCAGGGCACTTGCTTCACCAAGACAACAACGGCCGTGCGCTACTCCGGCCAGGCAAGCACAGGGCCCGTTAGGCCGGGGTGCTGGCCAAGGCTTCTTGGCGCTTCTGCTCCAGCACGCGCATCAGCTTGCCGAAGGGCTCCGTGAACTTCTGGGCACCTTCCTGCTCCAACTGGTTACTCAGGGCTTCCAGGTCGAGGCCCAATTCCGGCAGCCGGTCGAGCACGGCTACTTCCTGCTTATCGGCTAGGCGGTTGGCCGGCTGACCTTTGGCACGGTAGAAGTCCAGGGTTTCCACTGGAATAGTGTTGACCGTGTTGGGGCCGATGAGGGCTTCCACGTACTTCAAATCGTCGTAATTGGGGTTCTTGTTGCCGGTGCTGGCCCAGAGCAGGCGCTGGGGCTGGGCACCTTGAGCCCGCAACGCCTCCCAGCGCGGACCAGCAAAAATTTCCTGGAATACCTCATAGGCGCGCTTGGCGCTGGCAATAGCTACTTGCCCCACCAGGCTCTGCGCCAAGGCCCCTTTCTCGCCACCTTCCGCGGCCAGCTTTTCCAGCTGGGGGTCAATCAGCACGTCAATCCGGCTCAGGAAAAAGCTAGCCACCGAATCAATCCGGCGAATGGGCTTGCCGGCCGCTGCCCGGTCTTCGAGGCCCGCCAGGAAGGCTTCGGCCACCAAACGGTAGCGCTCCACGCTGAAAATCAGGGTCACGTTGACGTTCACGCCCGCGGCAATCAGCTGCCGAATAGCTGGTAAGCCCGCCGGGGTAGCAGGCACCTTAATCATTACGTTGGGGCGGTTTACCGTTTGCCAGAAGTGCAGCCCTTCCGCTACCGTGCCCTCGGTGTCGTTTACCAGCTCCGGCGATACTTCCAGGCTCACGTACCCATCGCCGCCGTTTTCGGGGTGGTCGTAGAGGGGGCGCAGCAGGTCGCAGGCCTGCTGCACGTCGGCCATGGCCAGCTCGGCGTAAATCTGGTCGGCCGAGAGGCCCTGCTGGGCCAGCCGGCGGATATCGTCGGCGTAGTCGTCGGAGCCGGCAATGGCTTTCTCGAAAATGGCGGGGTTAGAGGTTACGCCCCGCAGTCCATCTTCGGTAATCAGGCGCTGTAACTCCCCGTTGTGCAGGATGTTACGACGGATATAATCCAGCCAAATGCTCTGGCCGAAGTCGTGAATGGCAACAAGTGGGTTCATATGTGTGGGTGGTGTTGAAGTAGTAGAAATGTGAGAAAGTAAGTGGAAGGTGGGCAGTATACTCCGTAGTAAAGAGGTAAAAAGGACGTCATGTTGAGCTTGTCGAAGTATCTCGCGGGCTGACTCTGAATGACTGCCCTACATCGGCCCGCGAGATGCTTCGGCTACGCCTCTGCATGACCGTTACTTCACAACCTCAGCACACAAGATGCTTCATGCCGTTCAGCATGCCGTTCTGTTAAAGCCAACAAGTATTACGACAGAACTTCCTTCTTTTCAATTTCGGCGGGCTGCCCCTGCAGTACGTGGTGGGCCTGCTTGACTACATTCTCCACCGAGAAGCCGAACAGCTCCAAAACCGCCTCGCCGGGCCCCGATTCGCCGAAGCGGTTCATGGCAATGACGGTGCCCTCATCGGTTACGTACTTGTGCCAGCCCATGGGCGAGCCGGCCTCAATAGCCACGCGCTTGCGAACCGTGGGAGGCAGCACCTGCTGCTGATAGACCTTGTCCTGCTTCTCAAATAGCTCCCACGACGGCATGCTTATTACGCGGGCGGCCACGCCTTGTTCCTGTAGCGCTTCCTGGGCTTGCAAGGCCAACGCTACTTCCGAGCCCGTAGCCAGCAGCAGCAGCTGGGGCTGGCCGCCTTCGGCTTCGCGCAGGATGTAGGCGCCGCGGGCCACGCCCTCCCGAGCCGAGCCGAACTGGCTTGGGTCGAGCACCGGCAGCTTCTGGCGCGAGAGAATAAGTACCACCGGCGACTTGGGGGTAGTCAGGGCCACGCGCCAGGATTCCACGGTTTCGTTGGCATCGGCGGGGCGCAGCACCACAATGTTCGGGATGGTGCGCAGGGCCGCCACCTGCTCCACGGGCTGGTGGGTGGGCCCGTCCTCGCCCAGCCCGATGCTGTCGTGGGTGAAGACGAACGTCGCGGCCGACTCGGCCAGGGCCGTGAGGCGGATGGCGCCGCGCATGTAGTCGGAGAAGGTCAGGAAGGTGCCACCGTAAGTGCGCACACCGCCGTGGTGGGCCATGCCGTTCATGGCCCCGCCCATGGCGTGCTCCCGCACCCCAAACCAAATGTTGTTGTGCTCATAGGAGCCGGGCTGAAAGCTCACGGCCCCGCTGGTGGGCATTTCGTTGGAACTGGCCAGGTCGGCGGAGCCCCCGAACAGGAAAGGTACCGACTGCTTCAGGGCGTTCAGGGCTTTGCCCGAGGCCTGGCGGGTAGCCAGGGCGCCATCGGCGGCGGTAAAAACGGGCAGCGAGGCATCCCAGCCTGCGGGCAGCTCACCCGCAAACGAAGTTCGGAACAGTTCCCACGCTGTTGGGTACTCCTGCCGGAACGCCTCTGTTTTCTGCTGCCATTCTGCCTGAAGTTGTGCGCCGTGCTGCCCGGCCTCGGCCAGGTGCGTGCGTACTTCCTCGGGTACGATAAAGGTGGCTTCGGGGTCGAAGCCGAAAAACTGCTTGGCTTTTTTCAAATTGTCGGGGCCCAGCGGCGAGCCGTGCACTTTGCTGGTGCCTTCTTGGGGGCTGCCGTAGCCAATGATGGTTTTCACCGAGATGATAGAGGGCCGCTCCGTATCCTGCTGGGCCGCCCGAATGGCCGCCTCAATGGCATCCAGGTCGTTGCCGTCGGTCACGCGCTGGGTATGCCAGCCGTAGGCCGCGAAGCGGGCCAGGGCATCCTCGGTGTAGGAAAGGTTGGTGGGCCCGTCCAGGCAGATATCGTTGTCGTCGTAGAGGTAGATGAGCTTACCCAGCTTCAAGTGGCCGGCTAGGGAGGCTGCCTCGGCCGCAATACCCTCCATCAGGTCCCCATCCGAAACGATGGCGTAGGTATAGTGGTCCATCAGGGGGTAGCCGGGCTGGTTGTACACGGCCGCCAGGTGCGCCTCGGCCATGGCCATGCCCACCCCGTTGGCGAAGCCCTGACCCAGGGGGCCAGTAGTGACTTCCACGCCCGGCGTGATGTTGGACTCCGGGTGGCCCGGCGTTTTGGAGTGCAGCTGCCGGAAGGCCTTCAAGTCGTCCATGGACAAGTCGTAGCCGTAGAGGTGCAGCAGGCTGTAGAGCAGGGCCGAGCCGTGGCCGGCCGACAGCACAAACCGGTCGCGGTTGGGCCACTTAGGGTCCTGGGGGTTGAAGCGCAGAAAGCGGGAAAACAGCACGTAGGCCATGGGCGCAGCCCCAAGCGGCAGGCCCGGGTGCCCAGAGTTGGCCGCCTGTACCATGTCGACCGACAGCAGCCGGATGGTGTTCACGCTTAGTTCAGCGGGGGAAGTAGCAGAGTTAGTCACGGGAAGTCAGAAAAGGGTAGGACAAATGCCAAGCTACGGCTTCGCGGGGCCTTGGGCTAGGCTCAAGTGAAGCGGAATAAGAGAAAAAGGACCGGAATCGATACCGTAATCGGTGCCGGTAGCTGGCAGTCTGGCAAGTAAGTTGAAAAGTAGGGTTTGTTGGCAATATGCACAAACGATTGTGCGCTGAAACAACGGCTTTGTCCTAAGGTTGTACTACCGGCCAGCCCGCTGCATCCCAGCTAAGCTTTTCCAGCCGAAGCTTGGAGCGGCCCTTGTCAGCCGCGTCGTAGCCGTGGAAAACCAGATAATCGGTCTGGTCGAAGGTGTACACCGAGTTATGGCCCAGGCCAAACCAGTTCTTGTCGCCGGCCAGCACCTGGGTACCGCCGCCCTGCTCCAGGGGAGTGCCGGCCTTGTCCAGGTAAGGACCGGTAACGGCTTTGGCGCGACCCACCATAATCTTATACGTGCTTTGCGGGCCTCGGCAGCAGTAATCGAAGGACGTAAAGAGGTAGTAGTAGCCGTTCCGACGGAAGATGAAAGGCGCTTCAATGGCCCCGTCGCCGGGCAAGGAATCGTTGAGTTGAGGGGTGCGGGGGCGCTTGGCAATAGTGCGCCACTGCTCAGGCTGGGCCGGGGCCGTAAGGTCGGGGCGGAGCTTAACCAGCTTGATGCCTTCCCAAAAAGAGCCAAACGACAGCCAGGGCGCACCCGCCTCGTCGCGGATCAGGTTAGGGTCGATGGCGTTCCACATGTCGCGCCCCGGCACCGACTGCACTACCCGGCCCTGGTCTACCCACTTGTAGTCTTTGGAGGTAGGGTCTAGGGTTTTGTTGGTAGCCAGCCCAATGCAGGACGTATTCTTACCAAAGGCCGAAATCGAGTAGAATAACGAATACACGCCGTTGTGAAACGAAATATCGGGTGCCCAAATGTGGTTGTTCTTAAACCCTGGCACGGCCTGGGTGGCCCAGGCGGGGGCTTCAGCAAAAACAGGCTTTTCCCGAGTCCAGGTCTTACGGTCCTTCGACGACCACACCGCAATGCCGGGCCCCGTGCAGAACATGTAGTACGTGCCATTCTGCTGGGCCATTACTGGGTCGTGGGCCGGAATAAGCGTCGGAGCGGTTTGGGCCCGGGCCTCCACCACAGTCAGCAGCAAAGCTAGGGGTAGCAGGCACTTTCGTAGGGCTGAATACATAAACGATTGTGTTGAGTGGAAGAGGCATTGACTGTGCCGGCCAACGAATTACTTCGCGGGCTTCACGCCTTCCGTCGTCATAACCACCCGCTTCATCGTCCCATCCTTATTATAGTAGAGGTAGTCAATGCAAACAGAGCGGCGGAATGAGCCCCCGTCAGTTGGAATGCTACCGTTGTGGTAGATGAAGTAAGACTGGCCCTTGAAGTCGATGATGGCCTGGTGGTTGGTGTTGGAGTTGCCGGCTACCTCATTGAGCAGGCCCTTGAATTCCCAGGGGCCTTCCGGGCTGCGGCTCATGGCATAGGCAATCTTCTCAGGAAACTGGTAGGCGTAGCTTAGATAGTACCAGCCACCGCGCTTGTGCACCCAGGGTGCCTCCGTGAAGTTGGGCAGGGTCGTCACCTTATTAATGGGCCCGTCCAACTCCGTCATATTGGACTTGAGCTTGGCCCAGTAGCAGTTCGTATTGCCCCAGTAGAGGTAGGCCTGGCCTTTGTCGTCCACGAATACAGTGGGGTCGATGTCGTCCCACATGATGGGGCTTTCGGTCAGGTTGTTGGTAATCAGGGCCGAGCCCCGGGCGTCCCGGAACGGGCCCGTCGGGCTATCAGCCACGGCTACCCCAATGGCCTTGCCCGGCACGGAGCCGTGCTCTACGGCCGCGTACCAGTAGAACTTGCCGCCTCGCTCAATTACCTGGGAAGCCCAGGCATCATCCTTGGCCCAGGCAAAGGCCTTGACGTTCAGGGGCGAAGCATGCTCTTTCCAGTGCACCATGTCCTGGGAGGAGTAGCATAGCCACTCGTGCATCACGTAACCGTCGCGGCGGGGCGGGGCCTCGTCGTGGCCGGTGTAGAGGTACACGGTACCGTTGTGTACCAGAGCAGCCGGGTCGGCGGTGTACTTGTCTTTAATAACTGGGTTGCTAGCCACGGGCACCGGGGCCGCCTGCCCCAGCGCCGCGGTGGGCGCTAGGGTAGGGGCCGCCAGCAGCAAGCTGGCCAGCAGGGGTAAAGCGGCGGGAAGCAGGGCGTTTTTCATGGGTTGGGGGGCCATTGCTTAGCGCTTGCCGGGAATGCGCAGCACCGTGAACGAGTTAGGGGCCAGCGTGTAGGTTACGTTCGAGGAGGAAATCTTAAACGACTCGTCCTTGGGGGCAACGTTCATGGGCTGGTTTAGGCTGTTCACGGCGTTGAGGTCGTTGCTGGCCAGCACCGTGGCTTTGCCGGTTTTGCCCAGCTTTTTCACGCCTTGCAGGCTAACCGTAACGGGCCGGGCCTCGGGCGAGTAGTTCACCAGCTTCACAATGATTTCCCCGGTTTTATCGTCGGCGGTGGCGCTGCTGAACAGGTTTTCGGCCCCGTTCTTGGCACCCGCCCCGCGCTGCACCGGTAGCATGGTAGTGCCGGGGTTGGTACTGTACATCTTTTGCACGTAGTAGTTGGGCGTGCCGTAGGCCTTCAGGTTGTCAAACCAGATTAGGTCCGGCGTCCACTGCCAGGCATCCACGTGGGCGAACAGCGGGGCGTAGGAGGCCATGATAACCTTATCGGCGTTGCGCTCCAGGCCGGTCATGAAGGCGGCTTCCGAAATGGCACAGTCCCAGCTATTCTTGTTGTCGGGGCTCCCGATGGCCACGCTCTGGGCGGCGTACTCGCCGGCGAAAATCTTACTGCCGGTGGTGGGGTAGTTGTCGTAGCGGCCCACGTTCTGGCGGAACCACTCGGGCTTGGCGTAGTAATGCTCGTCAATAACCTCGGCCTTCAGCTCGCGCAGACGCTCCGTGGCCTTAGTGAACAGCTCCCCGTCGGGGCTCGGACCGGCGCTGGATACAATGTTGATGCTGGGGTACTTGGCCTTCACGGCTTTCATGAACGGCTCGTAGCGCTCCAGATACTGGGGGCCCCACTGCTCGTTGCCAATACCGATAAACTTGAGGTTGAACGGAGCGGCGTGCCCCATAGCCACGCGCTTAGCGCCCCAGGTGGAGCTGGCTGGACCGTTGGCAAACTCAATCAAATCCAGCGCGTCCTGAATAAACGTTTCCAGGGACGGATCATCGTCGGCGTGGTTGTGGCCGGTGCTGGCTGAGGCGCTGGGGCCGCTGCCGCCGCCCGTGGCCGCGCTGCTGATGGGAGCCAGCTCCGAGGAGTTAAACTGGCAGGCCATGCCCACGTTCAGAATGGGCACGGGCTCAGCCCCGATGTCCTCGGAAAGCTGGAAATATTCAAAGAAGCCCAGCCCGAACGACTGGTAGTAATCGGGGGTGGAGCGGTGCCGGAACTCCATGTTCCAGCGGTTAATCAAGGGCACGCGGGAGGCCAGGTCGCCGATGGATTCCTTCCACTGGTAGCGCTCCGACAGGGTCCGGCCCTCCACGATGCAGCCGCCGGGAAAGCGCAGGAAGCCGGGGTTCATATCCTTGAGCAGCTGCACCAGATCAGTGCGCATGCCGTTCTCCCGCTGGTTATAGGTGTCTTTCGGAAACAGCGACACTACATCAATATCCAAGGTTCCGGCGCCTTCCAGCGTCAGCTTAAGCTGGGCCCGGGCCGCCGTGGCGGAGGGTTTTAACACAACGGTGTACTTCTTCCATTGGTCGGTGAGGCCCGTAACCTGGGTTTCGGCCAGTACGCGGCCCGAGGTAGCCGCTTCGGGCCCCGACCCCGGGCGCCCTTGCTCTTCCAGAGCCACCCGCAGGCCACTCACGCTACCCGGCCCGCGCCGCAGATACACCGAAAACGTATACTCGGCGCCCTGCTTGACGCCCATGCCCCGGAAGCCTTCGTTTACCAGGCCCGCGTCGGGATTGGCCGTGCGGGCCGTTAGGCGCGCAAAGTGGTTGTTGGTGGCGCTGATGGGCCGCTCGCTTACCACGGTGTACGTCTGCAGGCCGGCCCCGCCCCGAATGGCGTTCCAGCCAATAAAGTGCTGACCCTGAATCTCAAACGATTTGTTTTTGACCAGCTCTGGGTACAAGCCGCCATCAGCCGCGAAGTTGATGTCCTCGAAGAAGAGGCCGTACATGGTTTTGGCGATGGGTGCGCCGGGCTTATTAACCTGGACCGTCAGGGTGTTGGCCGCCGTGGGTTTGGTTTGGGCTAGGGCAGCAGGTAAACCAAGGGCGCTGCACAAAGCCAGGCCCGTAGCCAACTGCGCAATACGGGTGGGGGAAGATGTGGGCATAGGAGAAAGGGAAATGAGCGAAGTGCGGGTAAGCTGGTGGGTTGACCTCGGCCGCGGGCAAAGCGGCGGAGTTAAAACTTTCGGTGGCACCCTGGCCGGTAGAAGGAATACCGAATTGGAAATGGCACAATCGATTGTGTAAAGTAATAAGAAAAACTCAACATGCCGGCAGTTTATTTCGCAAATCAGCTTGCGGCCGGATAATCAAGCGCAGAAGAGTTATATTTAGGCTCTGCCTCCTACTTCACTAGCAGAATCAGCAGCGGGTTCTTCCTGCAACGCTGCCCATAAGATTACAAATTCTACTATCTTTACACAAAGCATTGTGTAGCGCCTTATAGTATGGCTCCCCGAAAAAAGCAAGCCCCGGATTCAACTACAACCAGTCCCGTTTCCATGGCCGATCTGGCCCGGGAGCTAGGCGTGTCCATGACCACCATTTCGCGGGCGCTCAGTGACCACCACAGCATTGGGCCGGCCATGAAGCAGAAGGTGCTCAAGCTGGCTAAGAAGTACAACTACCAGCCCAACCGCCTGGCCTCGGCCCTGCGCAAGGGCAAAAGCCAGCTGCTTGGCATTGTGGTGCCCTACATTGAGGGGCGGTTTTTCCCGTCGGTGGTGCATGGCATTGAAACGGCCGCCAGCCGGGCGGGCTACAACGTTATTATCTGCCAGTCGAACGAGGACGTGGCCCAGGAGCGGCGCAACCTCGACATCCTGCTCAGCGCCCAGGTGGCGGGTATTCTGGTGTCGCTCTCGCGCACTACCCTTGACTTCCGCCATTTCGAGAAAGTGCGCGGCCGGGGCCTGCCGTTGGTGTTTTTCGACCGGATTGTGGAGGGTGACAACGTAAATGCCGTGGTGCTCGACGACCAGGAGGGTGGCTACGTTTCTACCCGCCACCTGCTCAACCAGGGCTGCCGCCGCATTGCCCACCTAGCCGGTCCCCAACACCTGAACATTTACAAAAACCGCCGCCAGGGCTACCTCGATGCGCTGCGGGAAGCCGGTTTGCCCGAAGACGAAAGCCTGATTCTGTACTCGGATATGGCCCAGGACCAGGGCGCCGAGGGCATGCGCCAGCTGCTGGCCCTACCTACTCCCCCGGATGGCGTGTTTGCCGCCGGTGACTACTGCGCCCTTGGGGCCCTGCAGGAAGCGCACCGCCAGGGCCTGCGCGTGCCCGAGGACGTGGCTATTTCTGGTTTCAGCAACGAAACCTTCACCGTCATCACCCAGCCTCCCATCACCACCATCGACCAGCGCTGTGAGGAAATGGGCCAGGCCGCCGTGCGGCTGCTGCTGGAGTTGATTGAGGCCGACGGCCGCCCGTTTACCCCCCGCCAAGTGGCCCTGCGGCCGGAACTGCTGGTGCGCGGCTCCTCCGACCGCCTGCCCCCGGCCCCGGCTGGCCCCCTGCGCGACCCCTCGGCTAAGTTTATCGGGACGGTTGCCTAGTAACCCCGCCGGCCGCTGCTACCCTTCATGACGGACTACCTGCTCTTCCTAGACACGGAAACCACCGGCCTGCCTACCCGCTGGGACCGGCCCCACAGCCAGGAAAATGCCTGGCCCAGCGTGGCGCAGGTAGGGTGGGTGGTCTACACCGGGCAGGGCGAGTTCGTGAAGGCCGATCAGGCCTACCTCCAGATTCCAGCTGGGAGTATGCCGGCCGCCGCCATTGCCATTCACGGCCTGACCCCGGAGTTCTTGCAGGCGCAGGGGCAGCCCCCGGAACCCGTCTTGCGCCGCCTGCTCCAGGATTTGACCACGTACCGGCCCCGCGTGGTTGGGCATTTTCTGCGCCTTGATTTTCACGTGTTGGGAGCAGCCTTCGCCCGGGTAGGGCTACCTAACCCACTGCCCGGCCTGCCGCAGTTCTGCACAATGGCGGCCACCTGGCCCCCACTGCCGGGCGGCCCGGCGCGCCGCCTTCGCCTGCATGAGCTGCACGAACTGCTGTTCGCTGAACCCCTGGCGCACCACCACGACGCCTACGTGGACGCCGTAGCCACAGCCCGCTGCTTTTTCGAGCTGCGCCGCCGCGGCTTGCTTCCCGAAGAAATCCTGGAGGGCCAGCAGCTCCTGACCGTGCCGGAGGGTAGGCCGCTAGGCTGGCTGGAGCCCGGGGGGTGGTGGCTGGGCCTGCTGGTGGCGGGGTTGCTTCTGCTTGTATATTGGCTGCTCTATGGATAATCGCCTTGCTTTTCTTCGTACCGTTGCGCCCTTCAACCTCCTGCCCGAGGAGGTGCTGCTGGGAGTAGTAGACCTGCTGCAGGAAGTGCGCCACCCGCGCGAAACGCTGCTCTACCAGCAGGATACGTCCAAGGTGCGCAGCCTCGATATTATTGTGGAGGGCAAGTACGAAACGTTCTTCTATGACAGTCAGCAGCACAAGCGCCTGCCCGAGGTGTATGGCCCCGGCACCTGCTACGGCGGCATGTCCATTCTGCTCAACAAGAAACGCTCCTTGCGCACGGTAATCGTGCACAAGGGCACGCGCGTGCTCCAGCTAGCCCGCCGCGACTTTCGAGCCCTGTGCCAGGCCTACGGACCGTTCTTTCACTACTTCACGGCCCGCTACGGGGAGCGGATGCTCAACGAGGAGTTTGCCCACTTCGTGAAGCCCGTTAACCCGCCGGAGCAGAACTTTCTGGTGGCCGATCAGCTGTTCTCCCGCCGCATCAGCACCGTGGAGGTGCGCGAGCTGGTGACCTGCCCCGGCAGTGAGCCGATTTACGAAGTGGCCCGGCGCATGGCTGCCGCCAAGGTCAGCTGCCTATTCGTGACCGATACCGACACGGGGGCCATCAGCGGCTACTGCACCGACATTACCCTGCGCGACTCCGTAATTGCCCGCCAGTTGGATGCGGCCCGGCCGGTGGCGGACGTGGCGGCCACCCCGCTGGTGTCTATTTCGCAGGATGCCTTCGTGTATGAGGCCATTCTGCTGATGTTTCAGACCAAAACCCGCTACCTGCTGGTGGAGCGGGCCGGCGAGTACGTGGGTTTCCTGAGCCGCAATAAGCTGCTCAGCGACCTGGCCCAGTCGCCATTCATGTTCATTCAGGCCGTGAAGCTAGCCCAGGGCACCCGGGAGCTGAAGCGGCGCTGGCAAATGGTACCCGACATCGTCAACCAGCTCCTGAGCCGGGGCGTGAAGGCCGACATCGTGAACCAGGTGATTTCCACCGTGGCCGATACCATTGCCCTGAAGGTGATTGAAAACGTGCTGGCCGAGCTAGGGCCGGCCCCGGCCAAGTTCGTGTTCATGGTGCTGGGTAGCGAAGGCCGCCAGGAGCAAACTCTGCTCACGGACCAGGACAACGCCATCATCTACGAGGACAAGGCCAACGAGCAACGCGAGCTGGTGCGGGAGTACTTCCTGCGCTTTGCCACGGCCGTTTCCGACCAGCTTAATCACATTGGGCTGCACTACTGCAGCGGGGGCTTCATGGCCAAGAACCCCAAGTGGACCCATTCCCTCTCGCACTGGAAGCGCAACTACCACCAGTGGATGAGCGAATCGAACCCCGAAACGGTGATGCAGTTTGCTACCTTCTTCGACTGCCGCTACCTCTACGGCGAGGCCAGCCTGATGCGGGAGCTGCAGGAGTTTCTGCGCCAGGAACTGGCCCAGCCCCTGGAGCGCTTCCTGTTCTTCATGGCCAAAAACGCCCTGCAGTACGAGCCCCCGCTGACGTTCTTCCGCAACATTCGCACCTTCGCCCAGGAGGGCCAGCAGGTGTTTGACCTGAAAAAGGCCATGACCCCAATTGTGGACCTAGTGCGGGTGTACGCGCTGCAGCACCAGCTGCTACCCACCAACACCGGTGAGCGGCTGGCCGGACTGCGGGAGCAGGGCGTGTTCAATGCCAAGGAAACCCAGGAACTGCTGCAGGCCTACTACTACCTGATGGGCATGCGCCTGCAGAAACAGGCCCGCCAGATCATCAATGACCGCACTACCCCCACCAACTACCTGGACCCGACCTCTCTTACCCAGGTCGAACAAGTCACGCTTAAGGAAATATTCAAAGTCATCAGTGACTTTCAACTCAAAATCAAGGTCAGTTTCACGAAGTCATTGTAGGTGTTTTTCTGGTGGGCGGCTGCCGGGGCTCGAATAGGAGAAGGCGTAAAATGGAGCTGGAAACCAGGGAATTATCTAGCCTTGGTTGTGCGTTGAGTACGAGCTTCCGCACGGAAGCTCTCTATTAAGGTGCCTCCAGGTTTATGCTCTTATTTGATTCGCCGTCTTTTACAATATTTCACAAGCAGGAGCAGAACTGGCTCCACGTAGAGTTGCGCGGAACCCACACGCCACGTTTGGTGGAGGAAAACTGCAGCCTGCTACTGGCCGCTGTGCGCAGCACCCACAGCCAGAAAGTTCTGAACGACTCCACTGAACTGCTGGATGGCTGGGCGCCTACCACGCCGTGGTTGGGGCAGACTTTCTACCCCCGGTTGGTTGAGGAAGGAATTACATCCATGGCCGTGCTAAACGCCATGGACTGGCCCGGGCGGCTGTGCATCCAGGCCATGCTGCGCCACACCCAGCAGCCCACGGTGCAGCTCTTCGAATTTGACGAAATGACCACCGCCCAGCAGTGGCTATATACCAACTAGGGTAGGGTATTCCGCTGATAACGCCGACTTGTTTGCCTAGATCTGGCCCGCTTGGCAGGTGGTAAATTTGCGTAAAATCCGCAGGGTAAATACGGGTTTTGACGGGCTTAAATGAGGAGCCTGGCTTCTAGCTTTGCAGTGTTTCTTGGAATAGTATATACCAAATCTACTGTAAGTGCCAGCTCAGACGTTAACTATTCAGTTCGGGGGGCCTCCTACTAACCAGGGGGTAAGTGTGCGCGGCACCTGCAGCACCGCGGAAGAGGCACAATGTCTGCAAGAGGCTCTGAACAAGGCCATTGCCCGCGGCAGCGACACGCTCTGGGTTGATTGCCAACAGCTACGTAGCGTTTCTTATGAGGGGCAGCAGGCTATATTTCAGGCCGAGCAGCAGGCCCGGCTGGCCCACCTCATTATTTACTGGTGTGGCATGTCCAGCGCCCTAATTCAGGAACTCTCGGCTACGGGCTTATACCTGCTGTTGCGCAGCCTGCCCGCTACCCGCTACCAGGGTCCGGAACACGTGCGGCAGGGCAAGGCAACCGTGTTTGAGTGTTAAACAAGCCAGAAAACAGCGGGCCTTCTGCGGGGTACGTTTTGCCCGCCAACCGTGGGGTGCTGGGCGTATGCGGGTGGCAGGCGCCGGGTGGCGCAGAACTGATTTATTCGGGTAGGGCAATCTGGTTAGGGTAATGCTAGCGTACGTAAAAGAGCACCATCCTAACTTGCTTATGCATTTTCAGGCGCCTCCTGCCTCCATGCCCGTTGCAGAACAACATGCCTGGGCGAAACGGTTGCTGCAGGCAGAGTACATTTCTGGCATCAGTCAGGAAGGCACAACGCTGGTGACGGCTGCCACGATGCAGCTACTACAGCGCTACGTAACGGGCGAATTTTCCCTGCCCGAATTCATTGTATTACAAACCCAACGACTCCGGGGCTGGTAGCCCCGGAGTTGTTGCATGGGGGCTAGTTGTCCTGCTGAAGCCAGGTTCGAGCTACGTCTTCCTCCGTAAAATATTGAAACAAAGGCGGATTAGTGCCCAGGGCCTGCCCCACGGCCCGTGCGGCCTGCCGGCGCACTGTGTCTTGGCTTTCTACAATGGCGCAGCGGTTGTAAGCGCATTCCTGCACGGCCCGCGGAATCCAATGCTCCACAATCCAGCGTTGCTCAGCTAGGGGTAGGGGCTGCCGCTGCCGCTGGTCGGTGAGTAGCTTACGCGCCGCATGATGCCGCAGCGCCTGCAACGTGTGTGCGTAGATGGACTGCAACTCGGGGGAGCTAATGGGAGCATCAGACCAGGTGAGCTGTACAAACCCCGCGAGGTCGTAGGTAATGCTACCCAGCGGATTGCGGTAGTACTGCAGAATAGAGGACATACTAACTCAGGGCGGGAACAGGGTGGGCCCGGGCAGCAAAGCGGCCGACGCCGTAAAAGCGCGGCCGCGTACTCGCGCCCGGTAGAGAGGCGAAAGTACGCAGCCGCGCATCGTGGGCAGCAGTTTTTCGATGAACGGCCCCCTCTACCAGGTGACCAGCTGCCCCGCTTCCCTACCTCCCGGGGCCCTGACATGCCCGCAAGAGCACCCTCTGAGCTCGTGTGAGAGGTAGGACAACGGGCTACGCCAGCGGCCGGGCTTGCCCTTTAGTTATTGCGCCGGAACGTGAGGTAGTCGAGGTAGTAAAGGACTTTCACCGAAAGGGAGTTGTTGTGGGGTGTATTGATGGTGTTGTTGAAGTTGTTGAAATACTGCGGAGTAGCCTCCTCGGCCAGCAAAAAGGTGGAGCCCGCATTCTTCCAAACGATGCTGACTTGGGAGCCGGGCGCAAACCACCAGGAGTACACCGCGTCCACGTTGAAGGCATTGTAGGTATTGTCGCGGTTGCGGCGGTAGTCTACCAGCGTTTCCTGGCCTCCGGGGCCGAGGGCGGCGAAATCGGCGTAGCGCACGTTGCTGGTGTAGTGGCGCGTACGCAGGGTAAACGACATGCGGTTGGTAAAGGTGTACGCCACGGATACGACGTTGGAAACGGTGGCCACGTCGCGGCGGCCCAGCATAAGTTGGCCGAGGAAGGGCTGGTCCAGCACCTCCTGGGCACTCAGGCCGCCGTTCACGTAGCCAATCTGGTTATCGGCCAAGCTCCAATCCAAGCTGTAGCGGAAAGTAAGGTGGTCATTGACGCGGTAGCGGGGGTAGAAACCGGCACTGTAGCGCAGGCGCCGCGCCCGGGCCAGGCGCTCATCTAGGCCGTAGAGGCGGCCGCCGGCATTCACGCCGTACGCGAATTTGCGGCGGGAGTCGGAGTTGACAAACAGCACGATGCCGGCGTTGCCGGGCACGCGCACAAAGTACTCGCCCAGCGGGAAGGTGCGAGGCTCGTAAAAGTCGTGGGTGACGGGGCTGGCGTCGAAATCGTAGCCCACCTGCAGAAAGCTTTTGGTAAAGGTGGTGTTGAACCCGGTGTAGAAGTTCATGTTCTGGTAGCGGGTAGGCTTGTAAAGCAGCGAATGACTCACCTGCCCGAAAAAGGCCATGTTGTTCACCTTCCAGAAGGGCTTAAACTTGCGGTAGGCTGCGTGCACCGACTGCCGGATGTTGTTGTTGCCGAACAGAATGCCCAGGTCGTTGGGGTTGTAGGAGGCTGACTCGATGCCGTGGTGGAGCCCCCAGGTAAAGCTGCCGCTGATTTTGCCGACGCCCAGCTGGTACTTGTAGCCGTCCTGGTCGTCAATCTGCTGCTCGGAGCCGAACACGGTGCCGCGCCGCCGCGAGTACACCAGGCTGCCATCCACGGCGTAGGCGTTTTTCTTGTTGGCGAAGCGGAACAAGCCGCCGGTTACATTGGCGTCGTAGGTGCTACCCCAGCGCGTAACGTTGGTATTGATGAGCGAAACGTAGGAGTTGTTCTTCAGGCTCTGGTCCAGCACCATGATGTTGTAGTTGCTGAACGGCTGGGTGAGCACCTCCCGCTGCTGGCTGGTTTCGTCGTTGCGCACGGTGGCATACACGTCGTTGCTCAGGGCATTGAAAAAACCCACCCCCAGGCCGTTTTTCGTGCGGCCCGATACTTTGGTGGCGTTGAGCAGGCGCGTTTCGGCCGGGTTGCGCACTAGCTTCTCCTTGCTACCCAGCGGCACGCCGTAAAACCCGATGGGGGTAGCGCCCACGCGGCGAGAATAAAACAGGTTGCCCTTGTTGAACAGCTCCGTGCCTTCGGTGAAAAACTGGCGGTTTTCGTTGAACTGTACCTCGAAGGGCGAGAGGTTCAGCACTTGATTGTCGCTCTGCACCTGCCCAAAGTCGGGCACCAGCGTGGCGTCCAGAGTGAAGCTTTCGTTGATGCCCCACTTCACGTCGGCTCCGCCGTTGAAGTTGGTCGTAGTGCGCCGGGTGGCCTCCGCGTTCAGCGGATTGTGGTTGACGTAGGCCGAGACGTAAGGCGTGAGCGAGAGGCGCAGCGGGGGCTTGATGTCGCGCACCCCGCGCAACTCCCCCCACTGGTTCACAAAACCATTGACGGCCGGTTTTACCTCATTCCAGAAAAACTGGGCGTTGTCGCGCTTGCGCTGGCGGGCAAAGTTGAGGCCCCAAAGCTGCTCGGGCGCATTACTAAACCGGAGTGCGGAGTAGGGAATGCGCAGTTCGGCAATCCAGTCGGTGCCGCGCATGCTGGTGCGCGCGTCCCACACGGCATTCCAGTTGAAATCCTCGCCCCCGGCCGGGGAGTAGCGCGCATCCAGCTGCACGCCGGAGGTAGTAACAGTGAAGTTGTAACCGTTTAACTGATCCTGGTAAGTGTCCAGGAATACTGAGAATAGGTCGGTGTTGCCGAAATGGTCCCGCTGGGTCATTTCGCGCAGAATGGAGTCCTGGGCCACATCGTGCATCACGGCCCCGATGTAGAGGTTGGCGTCATCGTAGAGGATGCGCACTTCCGTTTTCTGCTTTTCCGGCACGCCGGGATTGGGGCGCTGCTGCACAAAATCAGAAGCCACGGGGGCCTGCTGCCACACCGCCTCATCCAACACGCCATCAAGCTTGATAGCCTGCGTAATGCGTACGGCCTGCAGCTGGCGCTTGGGAGCCGGCGTGGTAGCCGCGCCCGCTACCGGGGCCGCCGCCTGGGCCAGAGCCGAAAGGTGGGCGCTTGCCCAGCACCCCAACAGCAGCAGGAAAAAACGCAAAGTAAAAAGTGCTTTCATAGCCGAAGAGGGGAATTTTGGAGGGCTAATGGGAGGACGTAAGGATTGAAAAAGGCGGGGCATAGCGGGGGCTGGCAGCGGTTAAAACCGCGCTTGGCTAAAGCCCAACGGAAGGGGTAGGGTAGGAGGGGCGAAAGGCCGGGTGCTCCGGCGGCGGGCGCTAGTGCGGGGCCCTGGTTGCAGCCAGAAGCCCCGCGGCGAGGCCACTCACTTCGCCTTGCGGATGTAGATATTTCCGTTCAGAGTTTTCATCATGAACTCGGCGCCGCCGCCGTTGAGCTTGCCGCTCGTCCAGCTTTCCTGGCTCACGCGGTAGGTGCCGTCCTTGGTCGTGCGAGTCACTTTGGGCGCACTATTATCAACGGTCAAATCAAAGTCGCTGTAAATTTCGCCCCGGTCCGACTTGAGCTTCAGATCAGCCTTGGCCCGGGCGGGCAAACTCACGTCAATCTTGCCATTGACGCTGGAAAAGGCCATGGGCACGCCGCCGGTAATGTCCTTGAAGGTCGATACAATGTCGCCGTTTACGGTGTTGAGCACGGCCGAGCCCGCTACGTCTTCCAAACGAATGGAGCCATTGACGTTAGAAATTTCCAGCTCCCCGGCCACATTCTGCACCGAAATATTGCCTTCGTTGACGGTAGCCAGCTGCAGGGAAAACTGCCGGGGCACTTTAATCACAAAGTCCACTGGGTTCTGCCACGACTGGGTTTTCAGGTACACGTGGTTGTCTTTTTCCTGGGCCGTAACATCGAGGCCATTAACCCGCGACAGGCGGCGCATGCCGTTGGGGGCAACCTCCTCGGAGGAGCTGGACTCGCGGCGGCTGGCGCGGTTGGCCACGTCAATCACCACGTCGCGGCCGCTGGTACCTTCCACCCGAATCGAGCCACCGACAAGTTTCAGGTGGAGCACTCCGGGCTTACCCGGCGAGCTGAGGGCTACGGTAAGTTGTTCTTTGCCTGCTTGCTGGGCCATGAGCGGCCGGGCCCCCGCCAGTACTAGTAGGGTCAGAAGGGTACGAAAAAGGATCTGGTTCATCGGGTTTGCTGTTTGATGGTGACGTTGCCGTTGATGGTTTCAAAGCGGAAATCAGGTCCGCCTTTGCCCAGCCGCACGGCCGTCTCCTTGCTGATTTTGTATTTAATGCTCTGGCCGTCGCGCTGCTGATTTTGCGTCACGCGGGCGGGCAGTACTTCGGCCTTCGGAAAATCGGTGTACATCTCGCCGTGCATGCTCTTAAAGTAGAGGTCCGCGGATACGGAGGCAGGGTAGCTCACCAGAATGTTCCCGTTGATAGTATGGTAGGAGGAGGCCTGGGTAGGAGCGGCGGCGTAGCTGACCTCCACGTCGCCGTTTACGGTGTGGGCCAGCGTGGCCTGCTGGGCGTTTTTGATGCTGACGGCCCCGTTCACGTTGCGGGCCTGCAGCGGCCCGGTTACGTCCTGAACTTGTACTTTGCCCCCGTTCACCGTTGAAACGCGCACTTCCATGCCGGCCGGTACTTTCAGGGTGTAGTCGAACTGGTAGGAGTAGCGCGGCCGCTCGTCGTTTTTCCAGTTGTCGCGGAAGCGGTCCGGCTGGTTTTGGCGCCTCGGCCGCGAGTCTTGGGGGCCGGCCACGTAGAGTAGCACACTGTCGGCGTGCTGCTCGAAACCGGGTTGGGCCTCTTTCTGCCCCTGGGCCAGCAGCTCCGCGCTGGGGGCCTTAATGGTTTTGGTGATTTCAACGACTACCGTTTTGCCGCTGTAGCCCTGCACCGTCACGGAGCCGAAGATGTTGTAGAGGGCCAGGGTAGCGCGGCTGGCGTCGCCGGCAATGGTGAACTCGCGGGTGATTTTCTCGGTGGCTTCGCGGTTCTGAGCCTGCAGGGAGCAGCTAGGCAACCACAGCAGCAGGCAGGTTAGGCTGAGTAGGGGGAGGAGTTTCATGGTGGGTAGATGAGGTAGAGGGATGAGGCGCCCGGTCAGTAGACAGGGTTTCAATGCTTTGCTCGATTTTGTCTTTCACCTGCTCGTTCAGGTTTTCCTGCTGAAGCAGCTTGCGCAAGGGGCGCACCGAGCCGCGCTCCTGCAGTTGCACCATCACATCGGCCAGCGCCGACTGCACCAAGGGCGAGTCCTGGAGGGTGAGGGAGCGAACCAGCCCCTGCCGCACCATGGGGTCCTGGCTCAGGCCCGCCAGCACTTCCAGCGAGGCTAGCCGCACGTTCACGTTCGGGTCCTGATTGAGGGTGCTGAGCAGGGCCGCCACTACCCGTTCGTTGGTGGGCGCAACTTCCTCGGCGTAGCTCACGGCCCGCAGGCGCTGCACGGCCGAGGGGTTATTGAGCAAAGCCAGCACCTGGGTTTGCTGCTTCGTAGTAGCAGCCAGGGCGGGGGCTTCGGCCGGTTGAGACCGAACGGCTACCTCGGACGTCTCCGCGGTACCTTTCAGGCCGTAGCCGGCCACCAGTCCTACTAGTAGCAGGGCTAGGCTAGTAGCCAGCCGCACGGCGTAGGCCGGCTGCCACCAGGCCCGCAGGCGGGCCAGCAACGCGCCCAACGACCAGCGCTGCCGCCGTTGCTCTGCGCGTTGGAACTCAGCGAGCAGGGAGTAAAAGTTGGGGCGCAGCTGCTCGCTGGGCTCCGGCACGGGCAAGTGGCCTAGGTTATTCCACAGCGCCTGCACCGTTGCCAGCTCCTGCTGGCAGCCGGGGCACTGGGTTAAGTGGGCTTGCACGGCCTGGTGCTGGTCAGCTGGCAGGGTGCCCGCCAGCCAGTCCATCAGCTCCTCTTGTACGCCCTCACAGTTCACGGACTTTGCTTCCATTTTCCAGTTTCAAGTAGATATCCTTCAATTGGCAGAGGGCCCGGTGCGCGCGCACCTTCACGGCTCCTACCGTAGTGTCGAGCAGTTGCGCTATCTGCTCGTATTTCAGCTCCTGGAAGCGGCTCAATACGAGCACTTCCCGTTGGTCGGCGCTGAGTTTGGCCATGGCCCGGTGCAGAAGCGCTACCTCCTGGGTCCGTTGCAGACCGGCATCGGCGGTGGGGCCGCCAGCAATTTTTTCGGCCCAGTCGGCCACGTCCTGGTGGTGGAGGGAGGCCTTGTTTTTCTTGGCGGCATCAGCTAGCACGTTGCGCGCCAAATGGTACATCCAGGTCCGAAACTCGCCCTCCCCGTTAAAGGTGTGACGGTACTTCAGCATCCGGTAGAACACGTTCTGCACCAAGTCTTCGCTGGCGGTGCTGTTGCCATTGGAGTGGTAGAAAAACGCGAACAGCGCCCGGTGGTACCGCTCAAACAGCAGCCCCATCTTATCGACCTGGCCGGCCTTTACCTGCAGCATGAGCGAGTTGTCCGTAAGCGAGTTCAAGCCGAGGGTCGGTAAGAGGTGGGAGCGAATTCGGCGGTGGAAACTTCGCCTTTTCCCGAAGGTTACAGCTTCAGCAGAAATTATTTTTCGAACCTGCTTTTTACCTGCTGCTAGTGGCGGCAATAGCAGCGGCAGCACAAAGCGTAGGCGACGCCCCAGCGGCTCGCGCCAAGAAGCGTCGGGGCCAGGCAAGCCAATAAAAACCGGGTACCGGTTAATACTGATTTTAATCTCCGTATTAACCTCAAAGCCAACCAGCATAATCTTTCAAGACCTGGTTATTGGTAGGCAAATAGCTGATATGTAGTAAGTTGTACAGGGTGCCTGCGCCGGCTGTTCTCGAGCTCAACCTTAACGCCAACTCCGGAGCACCGTATGAAGAGCAGTCAGCCTGCTTGGGCTGCGTTTTCTGTTCTCTTATCCCACTACTATGTTCGACAAACTGGAAACCTTAGATGACCTGCTAGAAATGCAGCTCAAAGACCTGTACAGCGCCGAAAATCAACTGGTGAAAGCCCTGCCCAAAATGGCTAGCAAAGCCAAAGACGCCCGCCTGCGCCAGGGTTTCGAAATGCATTTGCGCGAAACTGAAAAGCAAGTAGAGCGTTTGGAGCAAATTGGCCAGACCCTGGGCATTGATCTGGACGGCCACACCTGCAAAGCCATGGAAGGCCTGATCGCGGAAGGCCAGGAAACCATGTCGGAGCGGGCCACTGATGAAGTGATGGACGCCGCCCTGATTGCCGCCGCACAGCGCATTGAGCACTACGAAATTTCGGGCTACGGCACCGCTGCTCACTACGCCGAGCGCCTGGGGCAGCAGCAAGTAGCTAGCCTGCTGCAGCAAACCCTCAGCGAGGAGCAGCACACCGATACCAAGCTGAACGAACTGGCTAAGAATTACATCAACGCCAAAGCCGTTTAAGTACCCGTTCTCCTGTGATGCCTCAGGCTGTACTCGTTGCAACGAGTGCAGCCTGAGGCATATTTCTTTCAACTGACTACTCCCATGCCTACCAAAAAACGTACTCTCGCAGCTTCTTGCCCCGTTCCCAAGGGTAAACTATTACTGATTGGCGGCCATGAGCACAAGGGCGATGCGCCGGAAGATGATGAACAGGCGGCCCGCAACGTAAACTTTGCGCCAGAAGCCATTTTGCGCCGCCTGGCCGACGAAATTGGCAACCGGGGGCCGCTGGTGGTAATACCCACTGCTTCCGAAGAACCCCACGAGGCGGCCCAGGATTACGTGCGGGCATTTCACCGCATTGGGGGGCCTACGGTGGAGGTCCTGAACATTAAAACCCGCACTGAGGCCAACAACGAGGAATTCATTCGGGTGCTGGATACGGCCGGCGGCGTGCTCTTTACCGGTGGCGACCAGTTGCGGCTTACGGCCTTATTGGGCGGCACGCTTATGCAGCGGTGCCTGCACGAGCGGTATTCCAATGAGGAGTTTATTATTGCCGGCACCAGCGCGGGAGCCACGGCCATGAGCACGCCCATGATTTACCAGGGCCGCAACGATGCGGGCTTTCTAAAAGGCGAAATTCACATCACAACTGGTCTGGAGTTGATGCACGACGTAGCCGTGGATACGCACTTCGTAGCGCGCGGCCGCATTGTGCGCATGGCCCAGATTCTGGCTACCAACCCAGCCTGCGTGGGCATGGGCCTGGAAGAAGACACGGCCGTACTCGTAACGGAGGGCCGGGAACTGGAAGTGCTGGGCAGCGGGCTGGTTATCATCCTGGATGCGCGGTCCTGCAGCTCCACTAACATCCACGAAATAGCCCCGAATACGCCTTTCACCATGCGCGGCATCGACCTTCACTTGCTGGCCAGCGGCGAGCAGTACACCCTACCTATTCAGCCCCGGCTGTACGCCTAATCGAGCCTTACGGTCTTTACCCAATAAGGCCAAGCTGCCGCCGGAGAGTTAGGTGGTGTGAGCAGACTAGAACTGTTGCACCCTGTATGGTAGTCGTGGATCAACTGCTAACAACTCTTAGTAGCTGTCTTGGCTCACTGAATCCGCGAGGCTTTGCGCCAGCTGCCTGTTTTGGACAATAAGAGAATGGCCCGTCGTGCAAATGCTTTGCACGACGGGCCATTCTCTTATTGGCTACAGGTTTGCTAATGCTGCCAGCTATGCCTCTTTAATCAGGCCTTTTTCCATGGCGTATTTAATGAGAGCGGCCGTGTTTTTCACCTGCGTTTTTTCGATGATGTTCTGGCGGTGCGTTTCGATGGTGCGCTTGCTGGTGAAAAGCTTGTCGGCTATTTCATTGGTAGTCAGTCCTTCCGCAATCAGATGCAGCACCTCCCGCTCCCGGTTCGACAAGTCGCTAGATTTCTTGAGCTGCTCCTCGCCGTAGCTGCCCGTCAGGTTCAATACCTTCCGTAGCATAACCAGTCCCAGCTCACTGCACAAGTAGGGCTTGCCCGCCGCCACGGTGTGCAAGGCTACTACTATTTCCGACTTGTCAGCGTTTTTTAGCACGTAGCCGTGGGCGCCGGCATCGAGCACCTGACCAATGTTCCGCTCGTGGTTCAGCATGGAAAGAATGAGAATGCGCGTGTCCGGAAACTCTTCGCGCAAGCGCTTGGTAGTAGCCAGACCATCGAGCACGGGCATATTCATGTCCAGCATCACCACATCGACCGGAGTGGTGGGGAGGCGCTCTAGCAGTTCCTGCCCGTTGCCTGCTTCCGCAACAATAGAGAGGGTAGGCTCCGTGGCTAAGGCGGCGCGTAAACCTTCCCGCACAATGGCGTGGTCATCAACTAAAAAAATTCGAATCATGCCAGAGAAGAGTAAGGGCCAACCAAACCGGGTAGGAGGTCAGCTGGCGGCGGATTAGAAGGGAGGTGAGGCGCCTCGAACCCCGGAGTATACCAATGGGGCAAGAATAACGCTTCGCTGTTTTTGCCGCAACATCAGCTAAAAAGGCAATAGTTGCATCCAGCCTCACCAGTATACGAGTCTGGGGTGGGAAGATTAAAACGGTTGCAGCGGCGGTGGCTATTACCGGCATTTGGTGGCCGCTATGTGCGGTTTAAAGGGGGTAGCTAGCCCGCTGGTACCGTCTACGTATTAATCACCTCCGTTTTTATTCCAAGAAAAACCAGTATTTATTCTTTTTACATATTTTCAATTCTCTGAAGAGATTGTCCGTATAGCCGAAGGAAATTTTGTGGCTGCCTGCGCTTGGGCACTCTCTATGCGGGGTGCCAAGGCCAGAAAAGCTTAGTACCTCACGTTGATATTCTTCCTATGTATAGAGCACGAATGCCCTGGTTAGCAACTCTTTTGGTTAGTGGCGCTTTAAGCCTAGGCGCCTGCAACGGCGACAAAGGCCGCGACGCCAACACCGCCACCAGCCCTGATGCCAGCGGCGACATGGACAGCAACGGCAGCGCCGACATCAACGGCTACCCCGATGCTACCTCCGATTCTATCAGCGCTGCCCCGGAGTCGCAGGGCGGCTCCACTACCGCTCAATCATTGCCCGACGAGACGAAGGGCGCCGGTTCCCCGGAAACGACGGCCCCAGTGGGCGGCGTGGGCGGTAATACCACTAGTGGGGGCGGCTCTACTTCGGGCAGCGGTAACGGCTCGACTGGCTCTACCACGGGGGGCCAGTAAGCCCTGTTGTACTAGCTCTGTACGCTACTTTTTCAACTTTCTTTTCCTCAACCATACTCTTTCTGCGCTATGAAAAAAGCATCTGTTTTCCTCGGTTCCGCCTTTATCGCCGCCTTTGTTGCCGCGGCTGGCATTGAAGTATCGTCTGCTACCCCCACTGCCACGCTGGAGCAAGGCACCACTACCGGTGGCACGGGCGGCGGCAGCACATCGGGCACTACTACTAGCGGCTCCACCACTTCGGGCGGAACTACTAGCGGCTCCACTTCCGGTTCCATGACTTCGGGTGGTACTACCAGCGGTACTACTTCCGGCTCCATGACCTCGGGTTCTACCTCGGGCAGCACTACTTCGGGTGGCAGCACCTCCGGTTCGGGCTCCATGACCTCGGGCGGCAGCACCAGTGGCTCTACCTCGGGCTCCGGTTCAATGACCTCTGGCTCCAGCACCTCCGGCCGTTCTAGCCGCTCGGGTTCTACTAAGGCAACCAAAAAGACTTCTTCGGGCCGCACCACTTCGGGCCGTACTACCTCCGGCCGCACCACTAGCGGGGGCAGCACTTCGGGCTCTACTAGCGGTAGCACCACCTACTAAGGCTGCCTAGGCTGCCTTTTTTCCGAGCCTGATAAGAACCCTGAAGCGGCCTGCTACGCACTGGCTGGCGCATTCGGGGTTCTTGTCGGGCTCGGAATGGTATAGGCCCGCCAAGCCGCCGCAGCTGCGCGGCCGGGTGGGTTCTGTCTGCTCTTTTCTCTTCTGTCCGGATACGGCATGCCAGCTCTATATACGGTGTTGCGGCGTTTTTTTGAGGTTGACTTACGTGCCCTGGCCCTGTTGCGAGCGGCCGTGGCTATTGTTCTGCTCATTGATATTGGTGTCCGCAGCACCGATTTAGAAGCGTTTTACTCCAACATAGGCGTGCTGCCCCTGTCCGTGCTGTTGGAGCACAGCTGGAATCCGTATGAGTTTTCCTTGCATGCTAGCAGTGGCTTGTGGCAGGTGCAGGCTGTACTGTTTCTGCTGGCCGCCGCCGCCGCCGTAGCCTTGCTGCTCGGCTACCAAACGCGCCTAATGACGTTTTTGTCCTGGGTGCTGCTGGTGTCGGTGCAGAACCGTAACCCCCTGATTCTGCAGGGCGGCGACGATTTGCTGCGGATGCTTTTGTTCTGGGGCTTCTTTTTGCCCTGGGGACGGGTGTACTCCCTGGATGCCCGCCGTAAGCCCCTGCCCGCCAGCATGACGTACGCCAGTGCAGCCACGCTGGCCTACGTGGTGCAGTTGGCGCTGGTGTACTGGTGCACCGCCTTACTTAAAAGCAGCCCGGAGTGGCACCAAGAAGGTACCGCCCTGTACTATGCCTTCAGCCTCGACCAGGTAGTGCTGCCCGGCGGCCGGCTGCTGTATCCGTACCCGGGCCTGCTCCAGGCCTTTACCTGGATGACCTTTTACCTGGAAATGCTACTGCCCTGCGTGCTGTTCATTCCGTGGCGGGTACCGTGGTGGCGGCTGCTTTTTGTGGGAGTAATATACGGCTTTCACCTTGGAATCAGCCTGACGCTCTTCGTGGGTCTGTTTTTCCTGATTAACTGGGCCTCGGTGCTAGGGCTGCTGCCCGGCAGCGCCATGGATTGGTTGGAGCGCAAGCTGGTGCCGGCTTACCAGCGCCTCGGCCCCCAGGTGGCGGCGCGGCTGGTGCAGCCCTGGAACACGCGCCTGGCCCAGTGGCGTAGCGGCGTGCGGCTGCGGGTAGAAACGTCGTTGGAGCTTTCTGAGGGCTTTCGGAATCTGCTGCGGGCCGTGCGCGAAGGGGCGGTGCTGGGACTGCTGGCCTACGTGTGCTGGTGGAACCTAGACAGCATCGTTCGGCCCGAGTGGACCATGCGCCAGCCCATGCGTTGGTTGGGCTACCTAGTACGCACCGATCAGCATTGGGGCATGTTTGCGCCCTCCGTATTCAAAGACGACGGCTGGTACATTCTCGATGGTACCACCCAGGATGGCCGTCACGTCGATCTGAACCAGGAGGGTAGGGGCACGACCCTAGAAAAGCCTGCCTCCGTGGTTTCCCTGTTCCGCAACGACCGGTGGCGCAAGTACTCGGAGAACTACCTGTTCGTGGATAACTCCTTTATGCGGCCCTATTACTGCAACTACCTGCTGCGCATCTGGCACGAAAACCCTACTCATCCGCCCCTGCGGCAACTCGATGTCATTTACATGAAGGAGGTGTCACTGCCTGATTACAAAGTGGCCGCTCCTACCCGGGAAGTGTTGTGCAGCTGCGCCCTACCCGCTCCGTCTGCCCGCTAACGGCAGTAGAGAAGTACTCTCTCTTTGTTCACTTTTTCGTTCTGCTTATGTCTGCTTCAACCCCCAAAGCCACCGATACCCGCGCCAACACGCCCGCCCTGCACCCCGTGGTGCCGGGGTTATGGGGCCAGCGCAATGTGTTCGTGAATCTCTACTACGTCCGGACTCAGGAGCAACCCGTGGCCTCGTGGGTACTCGTAGATGCTGGTCTGCCGGGGTCCGGCTCCAAGGTTCAGCACACGGCCGAGTATCTGTTTGGGCCAGGTAATCCGCCCGCGGCCATCCTGCTCACCCACGGCCACTTCGACCACGTAGGGGCCCTGCCTCACCTGCTCAAAACCTGGCCCAACGTAACGGTGTACGCCCACCCATTGGAGCTGCCCTACCTCCGCGGCCTGTCGGCCTACCCCCCGCCCGACCCCTCAGTTGGGGGCGGAGCCATGGCAGCCATGTCGTTTCTTTATCCCAAGGCCCCACTTGATTTAGGCAGCCGGGTACAGCCCCTGCCTACCGACGGCTCGGTGCCGCATTTGCCAGGGTGGCGCTGGCTGCCCACGCCGGGTCACACCCCGGGCCACGTGTCCTTCTTCCGGGAGCAAGACCGCACGCTGCTGGCCGGCGACGCCTTCGTGACTACCAAGCAGGAATCGGCTACGGCCGTGTGGCAGCAGCGCCAGGAGGTGAATGGCCCGCCCGCCTATTTTACTCCCGACTGGCCCGAGGCGCACCAATCCGTGGTTTTGCTAGCCGAGTTGCAGCCCGCAGTGGCAGCCACCGGGCACGGCATTCCCATGCGTGGGGAGGTGCTGCACCAGGAACTACAGCGGCTGGCCCGGCAGTTTGAGGAACTGGCCGTGCCCGCCCAGGGCCGCTACGTCGGTCACCCAGCTACGGCCAATGAAACGGGGGTTACCTACGTGCCCCCAGCTCCTGAACGCCAGGTGCCCCTGTGGGCTGTAGGAGCGGGGGTAGCGGCGGCCGTGGCTGGTTTGGTCTGGCTGCGCAGCCGCAACCGTCCGTCCCCTGGGCAGACTTCTACCTATACCTCCCAGGACCGGTACCGATAAGCCAATTTGCCTAAATCCGACGCGGATCTCGCGCTGGGGTCTGCGTCCGGATTCTTCCTCTGGCACTGCCTGAGACCTGTTGCACCGCCCCTGATAAGGCTGGCGTAGTTCTCGTGCGCTTCTTTTCCTGCCTATGGTCTCCTCGTCTTCCCTGCCGGAAGTGGCTGCTGTCCGCCGGCAGTTATCCGCGCTGCGGCACCTGAGCCTGCGTCGTCACTCTATTGCGGAGCTAAGCAAGCGCATCCGGCGGCTATTGACTAGTCATCCAGTACGCTGTATTGAGCTGCCCGCGGGAGTGCTGCTGTACCGGGGAGTGCCCCGGCAGGAGCTACCCGTTTATTGGTCGGAAGTATCCTATCCACCTCCCGAGCGGGTAGCCAATAACCAACGAGCCAATCGGGCGGGGCAGCCTATGTTCTACGCCAGCGCTACCTGGCATCCGCCTTTTTTTGAGGCCGGAGTTCAGCCTGAGGACCACATCGTTATCAGCCGCTGGATTAGTCGCCAGCCCTTGCGCCTGGTTAGCTTTCATGAACCGGACCACTGTTCCGATGACCCGCACGCCGACCGTAATCAGGTGCTCGGGCAGGCCCGGGCCACTTTACCCGAGCCGGCCCGCCTAGTAGCAGCCTTCCTGACTCGGGTGCTTATCAAGCCTGTTTCGGAGCACAACTCCCACCACTACCGCCTGTCCATTGCGTTGGCTGAAGCCTGTGAACTCGGAGCCGCCTTTGATGGCTTGCTATACCCCTCTGCGGCCATGACCTCGCCGGCCCACAACCTGGCGTTGCACCCTACCTGCCTAGATGCCGGCAAGCTAACGCTGCAATATGTGGAGCACCTGCGCGTCAAGCACGTAGGGGTTGATATGCTGGACGTTTGCTCCCTGGATTTTGCCAACCGGTTCAATGAGGAAGGGCGGTTGGAGTGGCTGGGCCAACCCGGTAACTGGGTGCTCCGCGAGGCCGGTAGCAGTAGTAACTACTACCTGAAGGCAAGCTGCGGCTGGCAACCGTAGAATAGTCGGAGGCCATACTTCACCTAAGTGAAAGGCAGCAAGACAAACCGCACAAAATATATGCTAAGCTGTATATATTTTGTGCGGTTTGTTACTATAAACAAATACGTATTTCTGGCAGATAAATACGGATTTTGGCTTGCTACGGAGGTGGTTTCCAAGATAGTGGCGTACAACGGGGCGTGTTCCACCAAGTTACCTCACCCTTCTATGATGACAAATTCTGCATCCCAGTCCACTGAACCATTGGCTACTCCGTCTGCGCCAGCAGGAGTGGCGCGCCGAGATTTTTTACGCTATACCGGAGCGGGTGCCGCCCTCGCCGGCTTGTTCCTGGCGGGCTGCGACGACGACACCGATGAAGTAGGTGACGCTGCCCTGCTAGACGTAGGCACCGGCGACACCGGCATCCTGAATTACGCCTACGCCCTGGAGCAACTGGAAGCCGCTTTCTACGCCCAGATCAAAAACGGTTCCTACTACAAAGGCCTGGCCGCTAGCAGCGCCGAAAAACAGATTTTGGACGATTTGTCCCTGCACGAACAGGCCCACGCCGACTTCTTCAAAGCAGCCCTCGCTGGCAATGCCATTAAGGCCCTGGAGCCTGATTTCAGCAAAATCAATTTCGATGACCGGGGCAGCGTGCTGACCAACGCCCAAGCGTTTGAAGACTTAGGAGTAGCGGCTTACAACGGCGCGGGCCGCTTTATTCAGAGCGCCACGAACCTCACGCTAGCCGGCAAAATCGTATCCGTGGAGGCCCGTCACGCCGCGCTTATCCGCGACCTACGGCAGTACAATTCGTTCGTGGCTTCCGATGTGGTGGATGTATTCACCCCCACCTCCGCTACCTCGGCACCGGGCGTTGGTGCTGGTACGGGCAAGGAAAGGTCGAAGCGACCCCAGGAGGTTCTGGCTACTGCCAACCAGTTCCTGAAGGCAGGCTCCCGGCTCAGCGCTACCAATTTCAGCTAGGGCTTGCACTTGCCTGGCTTTCACCCATCAGTTCCCCACTCCCCAATTGACATTCCACCATGGATCTATTAAAACTGATTTCTGATATTGAAAAGGTTGACCCCGAAGTATACGAACGTCTAGACCCACGTCGGCGCGTTTTTCGTCACTTCGGCCTTGCAGGTAAGGCCGTGACAGCGGCCGTACTACCTGGTTTGGTAAGCGGTATTTTCCAGCGAGCCTACGGTCAGACAAGCGCCTTAACTCCCGAAATACAGGGTGTTCTGAACCTAGCCCTGAGCCTGGAGTACCTGGAGTTTTACTTCTATGACAGTGGTCTGAAGGCTGGTACCCTCATTCCGGCCACCGACCGTCCGGCGTTTGAAACTATCCGTAATGATGAATCGGGCCACATCAAGGTGCTGCGCGAGGCCCTAGGCTCAGCTGCTATTCCAGACCCAACCGTTGGTGCCTTTGATTATACGGGCGGCCGCGGCCTTATTGCCGGCCCGTTTGCTACGGTATTCACCGATTACAAGATTTTCCTGGGGGTAGCCCAATCCTTCGTGGACACCGGCGTACGGGCCTACAAAGGCGGCGCTCCGGTTTTGATGCCGAACAAGGATATTCTGGAGTCGGCCCTCAACATTCACTCAGTGGAGGCGCGCCACTCCTCCCACGTGCGCACCGTTCGGCGGGCCGTGGAAGGTGGTAATCCTAGCAACGGCACCAGCGTAGCGGGTAACCTGGCCAACCTTAATAAAATCCCCAAAAGCTGGATTTCGGGAATTGATAACGGTGGCGCTTCCCCCGACACTACGCCCTCTACGCGCCCCGTCTACGACAAAGGCAACCCCGAAGCCACCTACCCGGCGGAAAGCAACACCACCCAGGCGGGCGCTAACATCGTCAATGCTGCTGCCGGTATCACGGCGGCTGCCGCGTCTGAGGCCTTCGATGAGCCCTTGGACCCTACCACGGTGAAGAGCATTGCCCGCAACTTTGTAAAGAGCACTACTACGCTGTTTGTGTAAGACAAACCGTATGCTAATTCGCCTCCTCCTGACTTATTTGTCTGGCTTCCAAGAAGCATGGACACAAGCAGGGGGAGGCGTTTAGCGTATTATTAAGCAGCTGAGCGCCGAGCTACGGTATGTTCTGTTAACCTATCTAAAGTCATTTGGCTAACACAATGCAAAAAATGTTTGCTTGACTATGAGGTAGTTAATAGCTACCGCTGAATATTTTCAGCTGAATCTAAGGTGCCAAGTTGCAGGTAAGATTCTTGTCGTGTAATTTTGCACTCCCTTCCGAAAAGCATCGGCCAACGGTAGGGAAATGATTCTGTAGCTCAGCTGGTAGAGCAATACACTTTTAATGTATGGGTCCTGGGTTCGAATCCCAGCGGGATCACCAAAACCCCTCACTACGCACTGCAGTGAGGGGTTTTTCTTTGTTAGCGGTTAGGTCCGAATACTACCTCAGCAGCGGACAAGCTAGTGAAGCTACTTAGCCTTGAACTGCTGGATAGCCTGCCGGGTGAACTCCGAGAGTACCAGCCGACCGCTGATGGCGGCCCGCTCTACCAGTAGCTGGTCCCAGTGCTCGGTGCCCGCCCAGATAACGCGCTTCAGGTCCGTCAGGGCCTCGGGGTTGTAGGCGGCTAGCTTACGGGCAAAGGCCTGCACGGCGGCATCCAGGGCTTCTTCTGAGTCCAGCACTTCGGCGTAGAGGCCGCGTTCCTGGGCCCAAGTGGCCGAGCGAAACTCTGCGGCATCTAGGGCTAGCTGGGCGTAGGCCGCCACGCCAATCTTGCGCTCCACGGCTGGGCCTACCACAAACGGCCCGATGCCCACCACCAGCTCACTGAGCTTAACCGAGGCTTGGGAGGTAGCAAAGCAGTAGTCGGTAGCAGCCGCTACGCCCACGCCGCCGCCAATGGCCTTGCCCTGCACCCGGCCAATAATGATTTTGGGGGAGGTGCGGCAGGCGTTAATCACCTTCGCAAAGCCCGAGAAAAATTCCAGCCCCTGGGCTTCGTTTTCAATAGCAATCAGCTCATCGAAAGAGGCGCCGGCGCAGAAGGTCTTGGCACCTTCGCTTTTTAGAATGATGACCTTCGTATCAGTCTGCTGGCCAATCTGTGTGATAGTGTCGGCTAGCTTGGTGAGCAGTGCGCCGGGCAGGGAGTTGTGGCTGGGGTGAAAGAAGCTGATGGTGGCAATGCCTTCCGGAGTAGTGTGAGTAGTTACGTGGCCGGCAGTGAGAGTAGTAGTGCTCATGGGAATATGTAAACGGTAGTACTATAGCCCGTCATCCTGAGCCCTGCGCAGGACCTTATCATCTCAGCACGAATCTGTCCAACGACTCGTTCGTGCGTGACAAGGCCCTGCGCAAGGCTCAGGATGACGGGCAACGAAATGCTTATGCTTGCTCCTTTTTCTTTACCATCGTCAGGATGGTGGCTACGGCTACGGTTTCGCCGGTTTCGTCCGAGACGTCCACGAGCCAGCGCACGATGCCTTTGGCCACGTCCTGCTCGTCGCGCTTCTCCTGGCCGATTTTCTCCTTTACCGTCAGCTTCACCCCGATGGTCATGCCGGGGTACACGGGCTTGGTGAAGCGGCACTCATCGAGGCCGTAGTTGAGTAGTACCGGGCCCTTGCGCGGGTCCACGAACATGCCGGCGGCCTTGCTCAGGATGTAGTAGCCGTGGGCTACCCGGCCCGTAAACAGCGTACCTTCCAGGGAGGTAGCATCGACGTGGGCGTAGAAATTGTCGCCGGAAACCTGGGCGAAGCTGGTAATGTCCGACTCCGTGACGGTGTGGCGGTGGGTGGTGTAGGTCTGCCCGATTTCCAGCTCCTCGAAGTAATGCTGGAAAGGGTGTTTATCGCGCTCCGTCTGCCGGGCTTTAGGCTGATACACCTCCGTAATGGCCGTAATCATGCTGGGAGAGCCTTGGATGGCCACGCGCTGCATGAAGTGCTCTACGCCGCGCATGCCGCCCATTTCCTGCCCGCCGCCCGCGCGGCCGGGGCCGCCGTGAATGAGCAGGGGGAGGGGCGAGCCGTGGCCGGTGCTTTCTTTAGCTACCTCTTCGTTGATAACCAGAATGCGGCCGTGGTGGGTGGCTGCGCCCAGCACAAACTCCTGGGCCGTGCGCGGGTCGTTGGTGGCCACGGAGCACACCAAGGAGCCCTTGCCCATGTTGGCGAGAGTAATGGCCTCGTCGAGGTTTTTGTAGGGCATGAGGGTTGCCACGGGCCCGAAGGCCTCTACCTCGTGGGAGTCGGTGAACTTGAAGGGCTCCGGGTTCAGCAGCACAATCGGCGACATGAAGGCGCCGGTTTTGCAGTCACCGCCAATCACCTGCACGTTGTCCAGGTCGCCGTACACGATGGGTGTGTTCTTGGCTAGCTCGCGCACTTGCTGCCGCACGCGGTTGGCCTGGGTCATGTTCACCAGCGCGCCCATGCGCACGCCCTCCGCCTGCGGGTGGCCGACGGTGGTCTGGGCCAAGGCCTTGCCGAGGGCAATCTGCACGTCCTCCAGCAGGTTTTCGGGCACAATGGCCCGGCGGATAGCCGTGCATTTCTGCCCCGCTTTGGCCGTTATTTCCTTGCGAATTTCCTTGATAAACAAGTCAAACTCCACGGTGCCCGGCACGGCATCGGGTCCCAGCACGGCCGCGTTCAGCGAGTCGGCTTCCATGGTGAAGGGCACGGCCTCGGTGATAATGCGCGGGTGGGCCCGCAGCTTACGGCCAGTTTCGGCTGAGCCGGTAAAGGTCACGACATCCTGGTAGGTGACGTGGTCCAGAATGCCCTGGCCCGTGCCGCACACCAGTTGCAGTGCGCCTTCCGGCAGTATTTTGGAAGCAATGATTTCGCGTACTACGGCTTCGGTGAGGTAGGCGGTAGGCACGGCTGGCTTGATGATGGCCGGCATGCCGGCCAGCAGGTTCACGGCAATCTTCTCCAGCATGCCCCAAATGGGGAAGTTATAGGCGTTGATGTGCACCGCTACCCCTTCTTTGGGCACCATGATGTGGTGGCCCATGAAGTTGCCGGCCTTAGACAGTGCAATCGGGTCCGACTCCACGTAGAACGGCTTATCGGGGAATTTGCGGCGCAGGGAGGCATTGGCAAATAGGTTGCCGATGCCACCTTCAATGTCAATCCAGGAGTCGGCGCGGGTGGCACCGCTGCGGTAGCTGAGGGTGTAAAAGTCTTCCTTCTTGCTGTCGAGGTGCAGGGCCAGGGCCTTAATCATGCGGCCCCGCTCATGGAAGGTCATCTTGCGCAGGGCCGGGTTGCCGGTGCGGCGGGCGTAGTCGAGCATGCCGGCGTAGTCGAGGCCTTCGCCATTGGCAATGGCAATGACTTCGCCAGTGGAGGCGTCGTGCAGCTCGTGCTGCTCGCCCGAGCCAGCCGTCCAGCGGCCCATCACGTAGTTTTCGAGGGTAGGAGTCATATAACTAGGGTAGGAAGGTAGGAGGGTTGGGAGGCAGTGAGGGTTGGGAGGCAGTGAGGGGTAGGAGAGGGAAGCTATTGGTGGCTACGGTGCCGAAGCATCTTTACTGCTGCGTTGGGGTTAAGCTCAGTACCAGTACTTCCTCAGCGACGATAGATGCATCTAATCCAGCAGAGGAATCGAACGTGCATTCGATGTTGCTTCCAACTTCTTCGAATGTGAGTTCAAAAATGACGTTTTGCTGGCTGAAGTAGCCGAAGGTCATTTCTTGTATGCCAGTAAGTTGAATTTCTATATCACAATGCTTTGTGAGTTTGTAGTGGCCACTTTTATCCACTTCGTTAGTTATCTCGAAAGCAGCAATTACAAACGTTATTGAGGTCCGATAACCAGGATGAGCTTCAAAGGTCACCTTAGTGATTTCAGCGTCATGAAAGTCGGGCCAGTAGCCAAAGTGCTCACGCACGATTTCAGCATTGACTATCCGGCTGATGGCTGGACTTTCTGTTTTGCTCATAAGTATTAATAGTGCTTTAAAATACCAAATGAAGCGGTAGAGATGCTTCGCGGGGCTCAGCATGACGTTCTATTTGCAAAACTACCCGTCCGCTTTGCGTTCGGCCCAGGTCTGGTAGCTGGCTTGCTGCACCGCGCGGTCGGCGGGGACTTCGCGCAGGGGTTCGCAGGGCTGCAGGGTGGCGTGCAAGTCGGCGGGAAGCTGCATGTAGATACGGGTGCCTTCGGTTTTCCAGGCCAGCATGTCGTCGCTTACTTGCCGGATGATCTTGTGCGGGTTGCCGACTACCAGGCTGCGCGGCGGAATAACTTCATCGGCCTTGATAAAGCTCAGGGCCCCGATGATGCTTTCGTCGCCGATTTCCACCCGGTCCATGAGCACGGCGTTCATGCCCACCAGCACGTTGCGGCCCACCGTGGCGCCGTGAATAATGGCGCCGTGGCCGATGTGGGCCATTTCCTTGAGCCAGGTGGTAGTGCCGGGAAACATGTGCACGGTGCAATTTTCCTGCACGTTGCAGTTATCCTCGATGATGATTTGGCCCCAGTCGCCGCGAATGGCCGCGCCGGGCCCGATGTACACATTGCGGCCGATGATGACGTTGCCTGTCACGGCGGCCTGCGGGTGCACATACGCCGACTCGTGCACTACCGGAACAATGCCGTTGAACGAGTAGATCATACCTTTTCGATGATGGCCGCGTAGCCCTGCCCCACGCCCACGCACATGGTTACGAGGGCGTAGCGCTTGTTCTGCTTGTGCAGCTCCAGGGCGGCCGTGTTCAGGATGCGGGCCCCACTCATGCCCAGCGGGTGGCCCAGGGCAATGGCGCCACCGTTGGGGTTAATGCGCGGGTCGGAGCCTTCCAGCCCCAGGCCCCGCACGCAGGCCAGGGTTTGGGCCGCAAAGGCCTCGTTGAACTCAATCAGGTCGATTTGGTCGAGGGTGAGGCCCGCCTTTTTCAGGGCCTGCTGCGAGGCCGGTACCGGCCCAATGCCCATGGTGCGCGGCTCCACGCCCGCTACCCCCATGCTCACGATACGGGCCCGGGGCGTGAGGTTATGCTGCTTGATTCCTTCTTCCGAAGCCAGCAACAAGGCCGCCGCCCCGTCATTCAGGCCCGAGGAGTTGCCAGCCGTTACGGAGCCGTTCTTGCGAAAGGCCGGCCGGAGTTGGGCCAGCCCCTCCAGGGTAGTGTTTGACTTAATAAACTCGTCCTGAGCAAACAGCACCGGCTCGCCCTTACGCTGGGGAATGGGCACGGGCACGATTTCCTCGGCGAAGCGGCCGGAGTCGCGGGCCCGGCCGGCGCGCTGGTGCGACTCGTACGCAAACTGGTCTTGGTCCTGGCGGCTGATGTGGTACTGGTCTACCAGGTTTTCGGCCGTTTCACCCATGGCGTCGGTGCCGTAGAGTTCTTCCAGCTTGGCATTCACAAAGCGCCAGCCGAAGCTGGAATCGTACATTTGAGAGTCGGTACCGAACGCTTTACTCGGCTTCGACATGACGTAGGGCGCGCGGGTCATGCTCTCGACCCCACCCGAAACGAACAAGTTCCCGTCGCCGCTCTGGATGGCGCGGGCGGCGGCAATGCTGGCTGAGAGGCCCGAGGCGCACAGGCGGTTCACGGTTTCGCCGGGCACGGAGGTTGGTAGGCCCGCCAGCAGCAGGGCCATGCGGGCCACGTTGCGGTTGTCTTCGCCGGCTTGGTTGGCGCACCCCAGAATGACATCGGCAATAGCGGCCGGATCAACCGAGGAATTGCGTTTCAGGAGTTCTTGTATGACGAGCGCCGCCAAGTCATCGGGCCGGACGGCGGCCAGGGTGCCGCCGAAATTGCCGATGGGAGTCCGGATACCGTCAATAATATAGGCTTGGGTCATGAGATGGTGAACTAGTGAGGTGGTGAAATGGCGAGTTTAATGTTCTGGTGGCGTGTGTGAATCTGGCAGCATATGGCTGTCAAACTCACCATTTCACCACCTCACCATGTCACAATATTTCCGTGCTGGTGCGGTAGGCCGTGCCTTTGAACAGGGCCAGGACCACGCCGTGCTGGTTAGTGGCGCGGACTTGGTACACGCCTACTTTGTGCTTGAGACTTTCCTCGCGGGCATCCACGGTAATCACGTCGCCGAGTTTGCCGGCCTCCAGGTAGTCAATCGTGACGGTGAGGCCCACGCTCTGGCGGCCGTGGCTGTTGCAGGCGAAGGCCGCATCGGCGGCCGCGAAGGTGACGCCCCCGTGCAAGACCGCAAAGCCGTTGAGCATGTCGGGGCGCACCGTGAAGTGCAGGCGGCAGTAGCCGGGCCCAACTTGTTCTACCGCCAGTCCCAGCAGCTGGCTGAACGCGTCGTGCCGGAGCATCCGTTCCTGCACGGCTTCGGCGGTAGTACTAGCGGTGGTTTCCGGCTGCTTCATGCTGAAAGAAGGTTTGGCCAGCCTTTACCATGCGGCGCAGGAGCGGACTGGCCCGGTAACGGTCCTCGTGGTACTCCTCATACAGGCCATCGAGGGTAGCCAGCACGGTAGCGGGGCCGAGTTCATCGGCCCAGGCTAGCAGACCTTTGGGGTAGTTCACGCCCTTGGTCATGGCCAGTTCCAGGTCGTCCTTCGAGGCCACGTTCAGGGCCAGCGCATCCGCTGCTTCATTGATGAGCATGGCCAGAATGCGGTTAAGTACCTGGCGGCCCAGCGCTTCGTCGCGGGTGGGTTCCGGCTGCACGGCATCGGCCGCGTAGCTGTAGAAACCCCGGCCCGACTTCCGGCCGTAGTAACCGGCCTCGAACAAGCGCTTCTGGGAAAAAGAAGGTTTGTAGCGCGGATCGAAGAAAAAGGACGTGAACACCGACTCCGTGACGCGGTAGTTCACGTCGTGGCCGATAAAGTCCATGAGGGCAAACGGGCCCATGCGGAAGCCGCCCAGCTCGGTCATGGCCCAATCGATGGTCGCCATATCGGCCAGGCCTTCTTCCAGAATTCGGATGGCCTCCCCGTAGAAAGGTCGCGCCACGCGGTTCACAATAAAGCCTGGCGTATCCTTGGTTAGTACCGGCAGTTTGCCCCAGCTTCGCACCAAGTCGCGCACCTGTTCGGCCAACCCGGTGCGCGTTTGCACGGCCGGAATTACTTCCACCAGCTGCATAAGGGGGGCCGGGTTGAAGAAGTGAATGCCGATGAAACGCTCAGGCCTCTGGCAGGCGGCGGCAATGGAGGCAATGGACAGCGAAGAGGTGTTGCTGGCCAGAATGCACGTTTCCGACACGAGCAATTCCACTTCCTTGAACAGTTGCTGCTTCACGCCCAGGTCCTCTACCACGGCCTCCAGCACCAACTCACAGTCCTGAAAAGTGCCGATGTCTTCCGTTAGGTGCAGGCGCGCGAAGATGGCCGCCGCCATTTCAATGGTCAGCTTGCCCTTTTCCGCCAGCTTGTCGAGGCCACCCTGAATGGATTTGCCGGCGCGTTGCAGGGCCTGGGTGTTCTGGTCGAGGAGGCGCACGGTGTGGCCCGCGGTGGCTACTACTTGGGCAATGCCCGCGCCCATGGCCCCACTCCCGATAATGCCGATAATCATTGGCCCGTGAAGCTAGGTTGACGTTTTTCCAGGAAGGCGGCTACCCCTTCGCGGTAGTCAGAGGTGCTGCCGGCCCGGAGTTGGAAGTCGGCTTCGTAGCGCAATTGCTGGGTTAGGTCGTTGCTGAACGACACGTTCAGGAGCTGCTTGGTGTAGGCCAGGCCTTTGGTGGGCATGGCGGCCAGCTTCTGCACCAGCGCCCGCGCTTCCTGCTCAAACGACTCGTCGGGGAAGGTTTTGTAAATCATACCCATCTGCACTGCTTCCGGCGCCGAAACCTTGTCGCCGGTCATCATTAGCGCAGATGCCCGCTGCAGCCCGATGAGGCGGGGCAGGAAAAAGGTGCCGGCGCTGTCTGGAATCAAGCCAATCTTGCTGAACGCCTGAATAAACGAAGCCGATTCCTTGGCCACCACAATGTCGCAGGCCAGGGCCAGGTTGGCGCCCGCCCCGGCCGCTACGCCATTCACGGCCGCCACTACCGGCTTATCCAGGGCCCGAATCAGCTCCACAATCGGGTTATAAAGCTTCTCCACAATTTCCGCTACCTCCGGGCTATCCGGACCGGTGATTTCCGCCAGATCCTGGCCCGCGCAGAAGGCTTTGCCGGTGCCCGTGAGCAGCACGGCGCGCACCGCCGGGTTCTGCTGGCATTCGCGCAAGTGCTGCTGCAAGGCCAGCGCTACCTCTTTGTTAACGCTATTGAAAACCTGGGGCCGGTTAAAGCAGATAGTGGCAACGCCGCCATCGAGGGAAAAGAGCAGGGAGTCGTTCATGTAGAGCCTCACGGTTGCCTCACCCCCTAGCCCCCTCTCCGGGGGTGAGGGAGAACTAGCTGCTAGTTTTCTAGGCTAGTTTCTGGAATGAGCGAGGTGAGTAGGTTTAAGGTTAGAAAAACTAAAAGGCTAGTTCTCCCTCTCCCCCGGAGAGAGGGCTAGGGGGTGAGGCCAGCTTAGGCGTGGCATTTGAAGTAGTCGAAGGGCTCCAGGCAGTCGTCGCACTGGTAGTGGGCTTTGCAGGCGGTAGACCCGAATTGGCTAACCAAGTGGGTGCGCTCCGACTTGCAGAGCGGGCAGCGCACGGCCGTATCGGCCCCGAACAGGTTGAGCATGTGGCCAGTGGCGGTGCCATCTACGGGCGGAGCAATGCCGTATTCTTCTAACTTGTGGCGGCCGGCGGCGCTCATCCAATCGGTGGTCCAGGCGGGGCTGAGCTGGTTGTGGATGTGCAGCTTGGTGATGCCCTCGGCCAGCAGCCGCAGCCGGATTTCAGTGGCAATGGTGTTCATGGCCGGGCAGCCGGAGTAGGTCGGCGTAATGGTGACGTGAACTTCTTCATTTTCCATCCGCACCGCGCGCACAATACCCAAGTCCAGGATGCTGAGCACGGGCACTTCCGGGTCGGAAACGTCTTCCAGCAGCTGCCAGATGTGCTCTTCGGTGGGCATAAGTAGTGTAATGATGAAGTGAATAGGTTGCTTCGCAAAACAGCTGTAGAGACGCGACACTTCGCGTCTCAATCGTTGCTGACGTTGTTTAGTCAGTACTGTTCTAATTGAGTCATTCAACGAGGAGACGCGAAGTGTCGCGTCTCTACAGCTGTTCGGCTACCACTGCAGGCCGGGGTAAGTGCGCTGTAGGTACTGCAGCTCGGCCAGCAGGTAGCCCAGGTGCTCGGAGTGGCGGCCATCTTTGCCGCCTTTCTGCATGAACACGCCTTGGGGTACCGGCAAAGTAGCTTCCTCGAACACGCGAGTTACGTGGGTGTCTATCTGCTGCTGGATGGGGGCGTAGTCGGGTAGGAGGCCGGCGGCTTGCAGGGCTTTTTCGGTGGCTGAAGGAGTCGTCAGCTCCCCGGCGTAGCGCCAGAGGTTGCTAATAGCTTTTTCCACCCGGCGGCGGCTTTCCTCGGTGCCGTCACCCAGACGAATCACCCACTCCGAGCTCCACTTGATATGGTAGGCGGCTTCCTTCACCGACTTCTCGGCAATGGCCGCCAGTTGCGCGTCCGGCCCCGATTTCAGCTGAAGTAGCAAGTGGTAGTGGAAGCAGTCGTAGATGAACTGCCGTACGATGGTGCTGGCGAAATCCCCGTTGGGTTGCTCCACCAGCAAGGGGTTGCGGTACTCCACGGCGCTGCGCAGGTAGGCCAAATCGTCCTCGGTGCGGCCCTTGCCTTCCAGCTCGGCGGCGTATTGGTAGTAACTGCGGGCCTCGCCCAGCAAGTCCAGGGCAATGTTGGCCATGGCCAGGTCCTGCTCCAGAATGGGGCCGTGCCCGCACCACTCGGAAAGGCGGTGAGCCAGAATCAGGCTGGTATCGGCTAGCTGCAGCACGTAGGCAAACAGCTGGGTTTGGGTTTCGGGGGAAGCAGCAGTCGGGGTTGGCGCGGGCATCGGAGAGTCCGTCATCGGTTACATGTGCTTGATGGAATCCGGCACCTGGTAGAAGGTCGGATGGCGGTAGATTTTGTCGTTGGCCGGCTCGTAGAAAGCGGCCGAATCGTCGGGGTTGGAGGCGTGCACGTGCTGGCTCTCCACCACCCAGATGCTGACGCCTTCGAGCCGGCGCGTGTACACGTCGCGGGCGTTTTGGATGGCCATTTCGGCGTCGGCGGCGTGGAGACTACCCACGTGCTTATGGTCGAGGCCCTGCTTGCTGCGGATGAAAACTTCCCACAGCGGCCATTCTTTTTGGGACATAAATTGGGAGGGCGTGAGGGTAGGAGGGTAAGAGTTGAGGAGGGGAAAGGAGGTAGGGAATAGATGCCCCAGAAATTATCCGTCCTGCTGAGTTTGCCGAAGCATTTCGCGGGCTGACGCTGGGTGGGAACATCAGCATTCAAGCAAAATGCCCCGACAAGCCCAGCAGGACGGGTGATGCGAGGGTGCGTTAGGCGGCTACGGCGGTGGCGGCTTCGCGCTGCTTGCGTTTCTCGGCGTGGGCCAGGGCGGCTTCCCGCACCCAGGCGCCTTCCTCGTGGGCCTGTACGCGGGCCTGCAGGCGCTCCTGGTTGCACAGGCCGTTGCCCTTCACCACGTTCCAGAACTCTTCCCAGTCCACGTCGCCGAAGTCGTAGCCCTGCTTGGCCTCGTTCCACTTCAGGTTGGGGTCGGGCACCGTGAGGCCCAGAAACTCGGCCTGGGGCACCATCATGTCCACGAACTTCTGGCGCAGCTCGTCGTTGGTGAAGCGCTTAATGCGCCAGTTCATCGACTGGGCCGTGTTCGGCGACTCCGAATCCTTGGGGCCGAACATCATCAGCGTGGGCCACCACCAGCGGTTGAGGCCTTCCTGAGCCATGGCCTTCTGCTCCGGCGAGCCTTCGCACAGGGTCTGCATGATTTCAAAGCCCTGGCGCTGGTGGAAGCTTTCCTCCTTGCACACGCGCACCATGGCGCGGGCGTATGGACCGTAAGAGGTGCGGCAGAGCGGCACCTGGTTCAGGATGGCGGCCCCATCTACGAGCCAGCCCACGCAGCCCATGTCGGCCCAGCTGAGGGTAGGGTAGTTGAAAATGCTCGAATACTTGGCTTTGCCGGAGTGCAGGTCGGCCAGCATTTGGTCGCGGGAAGCACCCAGGGTTTCGGCGGCGGAGTAGAGGTAGAGGCCGTGGCCGGCTTCGTCCTGCACCTTGGCCAGCAGAATGGACTTGCGCTTAAGTGAAGGAGCCCGCGTAATCCAGTTGCCTTCCGGCAGCATGCCCACCAGCTCGGAGTGCGCGTGCTGGGAAATCTGCCGGATCAGGGTTTTGCGGTAGGCATCGGGCATCCAATCCTTGGGCTCAATACGCACATCCGCGTCAATGCGGGCCTGAAACTGTTCTTCCTGGGTGAGTTCTAGCGTTTCCATGCCTTCTTAACAAAGCTTAACTAACATTCGTTAGTTAAATGTAAGGAAAAAGTTGAGTTATCATTCCGACGCAGGAGGAATCTGGGTTATTTACAAGGAACTGACCCAAATTCCTCCTGCATCGGAATGACAGTTCTAGTGTGTTCTATTGGTCGAAATCCACCGTAACCTTTTCGGAGGTGGGGCGGGCCTGGCAGGAAAGGACGTAGCCTTTCGCTACTTCGGTGTCGGAAAGGGAGTAGTTCACGTCCATTTCTACGGTGCCTTCCGTGATACGGCAGCGACAGGTGCTGCACATGCCGTTTTTGCAGGAATAGGGCGCATCGGCGCCGGTTTCGAGCAGGGCATCCAGAATCGTGTCGCCGTAGTACGACATTTCCAGGATGCGCTTGGTACCTTCCAACTGCACGGTTACCTGGCTGTGCTTGTCGTCCTCGCCGGCGGGGCGCTGGGCCTGGCGGGCGGCCCGCTGGGCGCTGCCGGCGGAGGCGAACATTTCGAAGTGTACTTTTTCCAGTGCTACCCCGGCTTCGGCCAGCACGTCCTTCACATCGTTGATCATCTCCTCCGGGCCGCAGATAAAGCACTCGTCAATTGCGCGGGCGGGTACAATTTTGTCAAGGAACAGGCGGGCCTTCTCGGCGTTGATGCGGCCGAACAGCAGGTCGGTGTCGCCCTGCTCGCGGCTGAGGATGTGGTAGACGCTGAGGCGGTTCAGGAAGCGGTTTTTCAGGGCCTCAATTTCCTCCTTGAAGATGATGGAGTTGCGGCCCCGGTTGCCATAAATCAGGTACACCCGGCTGTTGGGCTCGGTCAAGAGCACCGTTTTGATAATGGACATGACCGGGGTAATGCCCGAACCCGCCGCAAATAGTACGTAGAGTTTCTGCTGCTCTGGGTGCACTTCGGTGTAGAAATGACCCATCGGCGGCATTACTTCCAGTTCTTCGCCTACCCGCAGCTGCTCCACGGCCAGGGAGGAAAACCGACCTTCCGGCACTTTCTTGATGGCCACGCGCCACTCGTTTTCCAGGGGGCTGCTACAAATGGAATAGGAGCGGCGCAACTCCTCCCCGTTGTGCTCCCGCCGGAACGTTAGGTACTGGCCTTGGGTGAATTTGAACGTCTCGCGCAGGTCGGCGGGCACGTCCAGAGACACGCTCACGCAGTCCGGGGTTTCCCGAACGATGCTCTTGATTTTGACTTTATGAAAACGGCTCATGATACTTTGCTATTCGCTGCGGGCTGTTGGCTGTTAGCTTTCGTTGGCCTGGTAGGCTAACTGCTAATGGCTCACAGCCAGTAGCTTATTTTCTTTCCAGCCCCGTTAGGAGCATGGTAACAATATTGGCCTCTAGCTCCTCGGCTGACAGCTCGCGGCCGGGGCGGTACCAGAGTTCCACCCAGCGCACGGCCGAGAGAATCGTGAACAAGGCCACCGACACGTTGACGGGCTGAAACTCGCCGGCGGCAATGCCTTGCTCAATCAGGGCCGCAAAGCCTTTTTCGTACTGCTTGCGGGCGTCTTTGAACGCCTTGAGGGCCGGCTCGGGGAGGTACTTCCAGTCGTGGTTAGCCACGGATACGGCCGCTCCGTCCTCAATCATGAGGCGGATGTGCAGGCAAATCAGCGCCTTAATCTTCTCGACATAAGGGGCCTGCGTGGCCTCAATTTCGGCCAGCTGGGAAATGTAAGTGCTCGACACCCGAAAGCAGATCAGCTCCAGAATCTCGTCCTTGGACTTGATGTGGTTGTACATGCTGGCCGCTTCAATGCCGACTTCGCCGGCCAGGTCGCGCATGGAAGTGCCGCCGAAGCCTTTCTGTTTGAACAGTTTAGCGGCTTCTTCCAGAATTAGCTGGCGCTTATTGGTTTTGCGGGTCGTAATCATGGGTGGGAAGGAAGGGAAGGTCAGTAGCCGTACGCCAACGGCCTGTTAAAGATTACGCAAATCCGTGGCGCCGCTCAACTTTTCGCCCTCGCGACGGGGAAGCTCGCGCAGACCCGACATGCAGGCCTGCCCACCGAACGTGGTTTGGCCTTTATATGCTAGACAAACGCGTCCCGCGGCGGCTTCAACGTGCCGCTACACGCTGTTAGCCGCCAACCTGTCCCAAGGTAGTAGTTAATTATCACAAACGAATGTTTGTTAGTGCGCAATGCAAGATATCTTTCAGCACTGTCCTCCCGCTCACTTATAAGTAGCCGAGCGCATCTCAGCCGTGCAAGCGTAGTAGAGTCTTCAAAACGATAACCCAGAGTAGGGCCTACTAGTCTGGGTATTTAGCCAGACAAAAATACCGTCATGCCGAGGCGCCGCCGAAGCATCTCGCGTGCAGTCGTTTGAGTTACTAGCACAACATCAGCATGCGAGATGCTTCGGCGGCGCCTCGGCATGACAGTCTATAGGCTATTCTTATTTGTAAGGCAGTGACTAGTAACACAACCTCATACCATCAGCGCGGTGGCTATGGATTGGTTTTCAGGCGTTAGACGCGCTAGCAAGGGGTAGAGCATGAGGCAGTAGTGCTTGATTCACACTTGCTTCACCAGACATTCATGTAACTAAAGCCAGGGTTTGCCAGTCTAGCAGATGAGTATTCTTCTGATCTTCTCTACTGAGCTATATGGCAAACTCCTCAAACTCGCAGCGTCTGCAAAACCAAATTGCCCTCGTGACGGGCGGCAGCTCCGGCATTGGGGCGGGTGTGGCCAAGGCTATGGCCGCGGAAGGCGCTACCGTCATCGTCAACTACGCCCACAGTGCCGAGGAAGCTGCGGCCGTGGTGGCCGACATTAAAAAGGCGGGCGGTCGGGCCGTAGCCATCCAGGCTGATGTAAGCAAGGAAGACGAGGTGCTCCATATGTTCGACCAAATTCGGGAGCAGTTTCAGACTCTGCACATTCTGGTCAATAACTCCGGCATTCAGCAGGATTCGCCCTTTCTGGAAATGAGCCTGGAGAAGTGGCAAAAAGTAATTGACGTGAACCTGACCGGGCAGTTTCTGTGCGCCCGCGAGGCCGCCCGGGAGTTCGTGCGGCGCGGTCCGCAGCCAGAAGTATCGAAGGCCACGGGTAAAATCATCTGCATGAGCTCTGTGCACGAGGTGATTCCGTGGGCGGGCCACGTAAACTACGCCACTAGCAAGGGCGGCATTATGCAGCTAATGAAAAGCATGGCCCAGGAGCTGGCGCCCCAGCGCATCCGGGTCAACAGCATCGGGCCGGGCGCCATTGCTACCCCCATCAATCTCTCAGCCCGCGACACGCCCGAGGAAGAGCGTAACCTGCTGACCCTGATTCCCTACGGCCGTATCGGTGACCCCGCCGACATTGGCATGGTGGCCGTGTGGCTGGCTTCCGACGAGGCCGATTATGTGACGGGTACTACCATCTTCGCCGACGGCGGCATGACTCTCTACCCCGGTTTCGCCGACAACGGTTGAGTTGCGGCCAGCAGCCGTGTTATGAGTGGTCTGCCGCCGGGCGTACCTACGTGCTACCCTTAAGATCCGGCGAAAAACAGGTGGTTACTCGCGGGCACAGTGTATATGACTCAGGAACAACAACGCCAGCAGCAGGCCCAAGCAGGCGAGGCCGCCTGGCACCGCTTCGGGCCCTACGTATCGGAGCGGCAGTGGGGCACGGTGCGCGAAGACTACTCCGCCGACAGCCAGCCCTGGACCTATACCACCCACGACGCGGCCCGCAGCCGGGCCTACCGCTGGGGCGAGGAGGGCATTGGGGGTGTCTCCGACGACCAGCAGCTCTTGTGCCTGGCCCCGGCCTTCTGGAACGGGCAGGATCCTATCCTAAAGGAGCGGCTGTTTGGCTTGAGCGGACCCGAGGGCAACCACGGCGAGGACGTGAAGGAGCTGTATTACTACCTCGACAATACGCCTACCCATTCCTACATGCGGATGCTGTACAAGTATCCGCAGCACGCCTACCCCTACGAGTGGTTGGTACAGGAAAACGCCCGCCGCGGCCGGCACAAGCCCGAATTTGAGCTGCTGGATACCAGTATTTTCCGCGAAAACCGCTACTTCGACATCTTTCTAGAGTACGCCAAAGCGGGCCCCGACGACCTGCTGCTGCAAATAACGGTGCATAACCGGGCCAGCGAAACGGCGGTGCTTCATGTGCTACCCCACCTCTGGTTCCGCAACACCTGGGCCTGGGGCTACGATGACTACCGACCCCAGCTCAGCGCTCCAAAGCAGGGCCACATCCGGGTGGAGCACGCCAAACTACCGGCCCTACAGCTCTACTGCGACGCACCCCAGGGGCCGGAATCCGCCCCGGAACTGCTGTTCTGCGACAACGAAACGAACCGCCAGCGCCTCTACGGCACCCCCAACGGCGGTGCCTACTGCAAGGATGGCATCAACGACTACCTGCTCCAGGGCAACCACGCTGCCGTAAACCCGGCTCGGCAGGGTACCCGCGCGGCAGCCCACTACACGCTAACCATACCGGCCGGCCAACACCAGGTAGTGCGCGTGCGCCTGGCCGCTCCCGAGCTGGCCGAGCCTTTCGCGGACTTTGCCGCCATTGTGCGGCAGCGCCAAGCCGAGGCCGACGAGTTTTACCAACATCTGCAAACCGACCTCAGCAGCCCTGATGCGCGCAACGTGCAACGCCAGGCTTTGGCTGGCATGCTCTGGAGCAAGCAATTCTATTACTACGATGTGGCCCAGTGGCTAAAAGGCGACCCGGCCTCGTCACCGCCACCCGAGGCCCGGCGCCATAACCGCAACCACACCTGGCCTCATCTAAACAACGCCGACATCATCTCGATGCCGGACAAGTGGGAATACCCGTGGTACGCGGCCTGGGACCTGGCCTTTCACTGCATTCCGCTGGCTATGGTCGATGCCGAGTTTGCCAAAAGCCAGCTCCGCTTGCTCACCAAGGACTGGTACATGCACCCCAACGGCCAGCTGCCGGCCTACGAGTGGAACTTCTCCGACGTGAACCCGCCCGTGCACGCCTGGGCCACGTGGCGGGTGTATAAGATGGACCGCAAACTGCGGGGCGGCCAGGGCGACACGCCATTCTTGGAAAGCGTATTTCACCGCCTGCTGCTCAACTTTACTTGGTGGGTAAACCGCAAGGACCGCAACAACCGCAACGTGTTCGAGGGTGGTTTTTTGGGACTAGATAATATTGGCGTGTTCGACCGCTCGGCTCCACTGCCCACCGGCGGCTACATCGAGCAGGCTGATGGCACGGCCTGGATGGCCATGTTTGCATTGAACATGATGCGCATGGCCCTGGAGCTGGCCAAAACCAACCCGGTGTATCAGGACATGGCCAGCAAGTTCTTCGAGCACTTCCTCTACATCGCCCAGGCCATGACCAACCTAGCCGATGAGAAGATTGACATGTGGGACGAGGACGACGGCTTTTACTACGATGTACTCAACACGCCCGAGCACGCCCGCCTACCCCTGCGTATCCGGTCCATGGTGGGGCTGATTCCGCTGTTTGCCGTGGAGGTGCTCGACGAGGATACCCTGCAGCAGATGCCCCGCTTCGTGTACCGCCTAAACTGGTTTCTTAACCACCGGCCCGAGCTGGCAGCCATGGTGTCGCGGTGGCAGGAGCCGGGCCGCGGCCAAAGCCACCTCCTTTCCCTGCTGCGCGGCCACCGCATGAAGCTGCTCCTGCGCCTGGCTCTGGATGAGGCCGAATTCCTGTCTGACTATGGCGTGCGCGCCCTTTCGCGCTACCACTTGGCGCGTCCTTACGTGTTTGAGCACGCCGACGGGCGGAAGGAAATGGTACAGTACGAGCCCGGCGAATCCAGCACTTCCGTATTCGGGGGTAACAGCAACTGGCGCGGCCCGGTCTGGATGCCCATGAACTTCCTGCTGGTGGAGTCCTTGCAGCGCTTCTACCACTACTACGGCCCCGATTTCAAGGTGGAGTACCCAACGGGCTCCGGCCAGTTTAGCACCCTGCTGGAAATTTCGCAGGCCCTCACGGAGCGGCTCACCCGCCTGTTCCTGCGCGATGCCAACGGCCGCCGTCCCTGCTTCGGGCCAGACCAGCAATTTCAGACCGACCCCAACTTCAAAGACTACCTGCTCTTTCACGAATATTTCCACGGCGACACCGGCCAGGGCCTGGGCGCCAGCCACCAAACCGGCTGGACTGGCCTCATTGCCAAGCTCCTGCAGCCCCGCCCGCCCGAATAAACCGCCGCTGAGCCAGTAGGGCCATTGGGCCATTCTCGTTTTTGGTGCGCTACCCGCGCTGCCTACTTCTTACCTGCCTTAGGTTATTCTCTTCCTTTCATTACCTCCCAACGCATGAGCAAAACGCAAATTGGGGTCATTGGCCTCGGCAAAATGGGCGCGGGGCTGGCCCGCCAGGCCGCTGAAAAAGGCTACCCCATCGTGGGCCTCGATATTCATCCCCGGCCCGATCTGAAAACCGAAAACCTGCGGGTAGTTGGCAGCATCGAGGAGCTAGTGAACAAGCTGAAGCGCCCACGCAAAGTATTTCTCTACATCCCGGCCGGCGCGGCCGTCGACGGCCTGATTCAGCAGTTGCTACCCCACCTGGAACCCGGCGACATCATCGTGGACGGAGGCAATTCCTACTGGGGCGACTCCATCCGGCGGGCAGCGCGCCTGCGCGAGCAGGGCCTGCATTTCCTGGACTGCGGCACCAGCGGCGGCCCCGGTGGAGCCCGCACGGGAGCCTGCTACATGGTGGGCGGCGCGCCGGAAGCCGTGGAGCAGCTGCGCGAGTTTTTCGTGGATACCTCGGTGCCGGGCGGCTTTCTGCACACGGGCGTGGCCGGCACGGGCCACTACGTAAAGCTGGTGCACAACGGCATCGAATTCGGCATGCTACAGGCCATTGGGGAAGGTATGGGCCTGCTTACTCACTTCCGCGAAAAGCTCGACATCAGCGCTATTTTGGGCTTATGGAACAACGGCTCAGTGGTGCGCTCCTGGCTGGTGGAACTCATGAAAAAGACCTACGATGAAGAGGCTGGCTTCAACGTGCCCAGCTACATTGAGGACACCGGCGAGGTGAACTGGCTGGTGGCCGACGCCCTGCACATGGAAGTGCCCATTCCCGTCATCTCCCAGTCGGTGATGCAGCTGTTCACTTCCCGCGACAAAGAACCAACCTGGGCCAAAGCCATTGCCATGATGCGCCACGGCTTCGGCGGGCACCCGTACGGCGAAGACAAGGGCCTGCAGCGGGAGCGGCAGTACGGCCGGGTAGGGGAATACGAAATGCCCGAAGAAACCGGTGAGCGAGCTGACCAGCAACCCACCGGCCAGCAGTAGCCGCTGGTTTTCCGGCGAAGGTTTTGGGTTTCTGGCCCCGCCTTTGGCTCCCTCGCTCGGATGGGGCGGCAGGCACACTCAAGTAAGTAAGGCGGGAGCAGGGGTAGCGGAATAGGGGAGGCAGTAAGGGAAGTAAAGAAAAATGCCTATACTCCCTCATTCAAACCCTGCTTTGTCATTTTTCGGAGCCTTTTTGCCGGCTTCGCTGTTCTTCTTGCGTGACTGATTCCACTACTACCGCCGCCCGCCCCGACCTACTGCGCATTCCCTACGACGACTACCGCGCCCTGCCGGCTATTGCCAACTCCGACCTTTCGCGCCTGCGTGATGCCCTCAATGGTCGCCCCCCGCGCCCCCACGATTCGGTGGGCGGGGCCCTTGGCTTAGGTACGGCCTTCCACACCGCCATTCTGGAGCCCGACCTGTACCAGCCTGGTCAGCCCGGTATCAATGACACCCTGATCTGGTGGATGGTGGATGGGGTGAAGCTTAACCCCGAGGTGAATGCCCTGCTCGAGCAAGGAATTCCGGAGCCCAGCTGCATTTTCACCGAGCCCCTGACTGACACCCTGTGCAAGCTGCGCGCCGACCTAGTTGTGGACCAGCCGGGTCAGCCCTACACCATCGTGGACTTTAAGACTACCATGGCCCGCGACCATAACCACTTCGTGGAGCAGTGCACCCAGTATGACTACGACCGCCAGGCCGCGTTTTACGCCGACGCCCTGCACGCCGACCGGTTTCTGCTGATTGGGGTGCAGAAGGTGGAGCCGTTCAAGGTGTTTGTGTACGAAGTGCCCCCACTGATGCGCAATGAAGGCCGGGCCAAGTACCTGCGCCTGCTCAAGCTATTGCAACCCGAGGCTCCGGTGCCGGTTTCCGTAGTGCAAGCCGTGCGTGATGTACGCAATGCCTTGAACGGCACAGAGTAAGGCCACTGCTCAAGCAGTAGTCAGTCTGGTAGCTGGCGTATTGCGCTATTTTATTTGATTATATATGCTATAAAAAAATAATTATTGGCTCTAATTAGGATAAATACTTACGCTCCTTTATACTTGTACAACACCTGACGAAAAAACAACCCTTTTACATGCGTCATTTCCGCAATAATCTCCAGAATAATAACTCGAATAATCTTATTCGAGACTGGAAGGCTATTGCTCCCTTGGAGAACTGAAAAATCAGTTGCTGATTTTCTTTTAAAGCCTTCCACTAACCGGAAGGCTTTTTTTTGTGCCTGCGGGTCGGCTTCACATATAAGGTAGCCGGTAGCAACCCGTTTTTTTGCGCACAGATAATTTCTGAATTCCCGAAAAAACTTCCGGCTGGGAGAGGGAAATTCGTGTGCCTTTTCGAAATGAAAAAACATTCTTAAACTCCTAAAATAAATAGGTATGAGCGCCCAGGATTTATTGAAAACCGAAGAGGCAATTTCCTTTGTAAAGGAAACCTTCGCTAAAGAACTCAGCGCCCAACTGCAGCTCAGCAAGGTATCGTCGCCGATTGCTGTGCTGGACGGTACGGGTATCAACGACGACCTGAACGGCATTGAGCGCCCCGTAGGTTTTCCCATCAAAGCCCTGGACGAGCGCCGGGCGGTAGTGGTGCATTCCTTGGCCAAGTGGAAGCGGGTGCGCCTGCAGGAGTTGGGCATTGAGGCCGGCCGGGGCCTGCTCACCGACATGCGCGCCCTACGCCCCGATGAGGACTACTCGCCCATTCACTCTATTTACGTGGATCAGTGGGACTGGGAAAAGCACATCAGCCCTGAGCAGCGCACGCCGGCCTTCCTGAAGGCCACCGTGGAGCGCATTTACGAAGCCCTGAAAACCACAGAAGCGCGCGTAGCGGCCGAATACCCGGAAATTACGCCCGTGCTACCGGGCAAAATCACCTTCCTGCACGCCGAGGACCTGCTTCGGCAATACCCTACCCTCACGCCTAAGCAGCGGGAGCATGAGGTTGTAAAACAATATGGCGCCGTGTTCCTGGTGGGCATTGGCCACGAGCTAAGCCACGGTGAGCCCCACGACGGCCGCGCCCCCGACTACGACGATTGGAGCACCGAAACCGAAGAAGGCTACCGCGGCCTCAACGGCGACATTCTGCTCTGGCACCCCGTCCTGCAAACGTCCTTCGAGGTATCATCGATGGGGATTCGGGTGGATAAGCACGCGCTGGTGCGGCAACTGGCCCTGCGCGGCTGTGAGGACCGGCAGGAATTGGCCTTTCATGCGCGGCTGCTGAAAGATGAGCTGCCCCAGAGCATAGGCGGGGGCATTGGGCAGAGCCGGGTGTGCATGTTTATGCTGCGGAAAGGCCACATTGGAGAAGTACAGGTAAGCATCTGGCCGGAGGCCGTACGCACCGAGCTGGCCGGAGCGGGTGTCGGGCTGCTGTAAGCAGCCACAAGCTAGCTGCCCCAAAGGCAGCGTAGGCGGGGGAGCAGGTTTGGCGGCCGTAGCTCTCCCGCCTTTTTGTGGGTTGCACACCAGCCGCCGGGGTAGCAGAAAGGCGGAGTGGTAACTACTGTAAAAACAGCGCCTTGCTTCCCCCAGCAAAGCCCGCCAGGAACCTGCCCACCGCAACCACTACCGGTAGCAACAGTCCTCTATCAGTCAAGCTAAATGGCCCTTCAGCGCAATTTCTGGAATCCTGGAATAAGGGACTGCTGAGCGTGGTGAGCAAAGAGGTAGCAGAAAGCTACGGCCGCTGTAACAGCTGCTCGGCGGCTTTCGCCCCGCTAACCAGTGCTGCCTCCACAGTTCCGATGTACGGACCATCGTACACGCCTTCACCCGCAATAAACAGAGTATCAGCAAGTGGCGTGGCTAGGGTAGCGCGGGCTTCCGGAGCTCCTAGCGTAGCGTAAGCATAGGCCCCCAACGCCAGTGGATCGGCTGCCCAGTTGACAATGCGGTGGGCCCGCACATGTTCTTGCAGGAAGGCGGGGGTAGTGCCCAGCAGGTAAGCCAACGAGGCCAGAGCTTCAGCCAGCAAATCATCGTCAGAAGTTAAGCGACGCTGGTGCGCCGCCGGACCGGCCAGCCAGCCGGTAAGCACCGGACTCGGGTCGGGCAACTGGCTCCACCAAGTAGGGAGGGAGGCGTCGGAAAAAAGAAAACCCAGGTCAGGAAGCGGGCGGCTTACTTGCGCCGAGGCGTGCTCCCAAAGTGGCGTAGTGAACTCCAGCAGCACCTTGATAACGGGGCCAAAGCCCAGGGCGCGGGCCGCAGCCCGGTGCGCCGGCAGTTCAGGCTCCAGACGGAGGTAGCCCGGCTGGCCCGCCTCGGCCTGCCAGATGCCCAGCGGAACGGTGAGCAGCGCCCGCGCGGCGGTAAAGTGCCGCCCCTCCGCGCTAGTAGCCCGAACCTGGCTCGGCTGCCAGTGCAACGCAGTTACGGGGCAGCTCAACTCCAGGTGCACCCCGGCCGCCTGGGCTTGCTGTACCAGCCAGGCTATCAAGCGGCTATACCCGCCCTCCGGCCGCGGAGAGTCTTCGGCCCCGTTGCCGCTCCATTCCTCGCGCAGGGCGAAGGCACTGGCACGGTGGGCATCGGCGGCGTCGTAGCCTTCTGCAAACCGGGTTACCTGCTCGCGCATCAGGTAGTACTCCTCGCCCGGAAAATACTGCTCCAGAAACTCGGCCAGCGCCATGTCGTGGGGAAGGGCGTGTAGCTTTTCCAGCAGCAGGGGCAAGTCGTCGAAGAAGCTTTCGGCGGGCTGGGTCTGGCCCTGGGCTACTTCATAGTTGATGCCGGCGGTGTCGAGGTAGGCAATACCCGCTTCCTGGAGGAGCTGTCGGGTCAGGGGAACGTCGCCGTGCAAGAACTCGGCCCCGCTTTCCACCGGCCGGGAAAACCCACCGGCGTCGGAGCTGTACACGCGGCCGCCGGGGCGGTTACGACCCTCCAGCAGCCTGACTGAACGTCCGGCCCGGGCTAGGTTCCGGGCCGCCAGCAGCCCGGCAGCTCCGGCCCCAATAATCAGTATGTCGGTTTGCATAAGGAAAACAATCCCTTTCCTAACGCCCCAAGCCCTCAAATGTTAGGGAAAGTCTGACGGCTATTTAGTGCCAACCCGACACTACTCAGTGAAGAAGTAGGAGCGTACCCAGTATACAAATCAACTTAATGCGCTACTCTTAACTAGTAGCGCTTAGCTACACCTGCCGGATCCTCAGAGCTAACGCAGGCTTACCCAGTTGGGGCGGGCGGGGAAGCCTACCGGGTGGGCCTGCACAACCGACGTAACGCCCAGGGTAGCCCCGCTCGCGTCGCGGTAGCGAATAAGGTATTCAGGAGCTGCTTCCGGCTCCAAGACACTGGTATCGAGGAAGGGGCTGCAGGCATTGCGGGCTACGCATTTCCACTCCTGGTTGGCCTGGCGGCGGTACACGTAGGCAAAGCTGCCCGCCTTGATGGTAAAATCTAGCCGGCGGCCGGCGGGTACTAGGTGCAAGTGCAGAGGGAAAGTAGAAGTACGTGCAGTCATAGCGCTGGGGTGAGCAAGGAGCGGTGATAAACTAGCTGCCTAAACGGGGCGCTGCCCCCTTTGGGTCCCGGGTTTCTACGGATTTCCCTCCCCGAAAAACCCCGATTTTTCACCTCCGTATTCTACTGATTTCTGGGTAATGCGCTAATAGACAGGGCAGAAGCCTCGGAAAGCCAGTGCTACCGTGGCAGCACCCCACACAGCCGCCGGCGCGCTACCACTCAGCCGGACGGCGCCGCCGGCTGCCGGTACTACCCTCCGGAACTCTAGGGTAAGATGAGGACTAGTAGGAGGCGCCAGTATGTGAGAGGAGGCGAGAAGGCTGGGTTCCCTTTCAAGGGCCTGTACCAGCTTCCTCGCCTCCTCTCAGAAAGCACTTGCTTGTCTTTGGCTTGCCTGCAGCTTTTCAGGCCCGGCTTAGCTGACCGGGAACGTGAGCGTGATGCTGGCTCCCTGCCCCGGCCTCGATTGCACCGCGAAAGTACCGCCCAGTAGCCCCACCCGCGTCCGGATGCCAGCCAAGCCGATGCCCGTGGCCGGGTCCAGGCCTTCCGTCTCGAAGCCGCGGCCGTCATCTTCCACGCTCACGTACACCTGGCCATCTTCGCGGGCTACCTGCACAAACACCTCCTGGGCGCCAGCGTGCTTCATCACGTTGTTGAGCAGCTCCTGCACGCTGCGGTAAATGGTGGTTTCCAGGGAGCGGGGCAGGGGGTGGTGTAGGCCCGAGAGGTTCAGGTCCACGGTCAGGGATTGGGCCGGAATCCGCTTCACCAGTTCGCGCAGGGCCAGCTCCAGCCCGAAGTCTTCCAGAATGCTGGGCGTCAGCTCAAAGGAAATGTCCCGGGTGGCCCGAATAGCCTCGCTGAGCAGGTGCTGGCTGGTGCGGGTTTGCTCGCTAGGGGGCAGGTTGTCCAGGTTCAGGCGGGTAGCGTACAGCAGCTGGCCTACCCCGTTGTGCAGGCTCTCGGAAATCCGGCGGCGCTCCTCCTCCTGGGTAGTCAGGATGGCCGACAGCACCTCTTGCTGCTGGCGCAGCTTCAGGCGGGTGGCCTCAGCTTGCAGGGCGTTGCGCTCCGTTACGTCGCGGGCCAGAATGAGCACCCCGGCCCATACTCCCTGCTGGTTCAAGGGAATAAAGTTCAGGTCCATGATCATGGGTAGGTGGTGCTCGGCCCAGTTGGCGTGGGCTGCCGGCTCACCGGCCAGCGCCTGGTACACAAGGCGTTTGGTGGTAGGGTCCTGGGCTATTCCGGGCAGGGCTTCTTCAAACGGCAGGCCCAGCATCTCGGCTTCCGGCCGGCCCAGCACGGCGGCTACCTTGTTGTTCCAGGCCGTTACCCGCAGGTCGGTATCCAGGGCTATAACGCAGTCGATGGTGTTATCGAGGAGGCTTTTGGTGAATTCCTTCTCGGCCCGGAGCTTCTCGCGGCGCTCCTCTGATTCCGTCACGTCGATGGCGAACAGCACGGCCTGCTGGCGCTGGGCGTCAAAGAAGCCGTAGTTCAGGAAGACGACCGGCTTGCCCTCGTACTCGGTGCGGTCCAGGAACGTCACGGTTTGGCCGGCCAGCAGCCGGCGGGCCGACTCGGCCAACGAGGGGAAGGCCTGGGCCAGGGTGGGGCCGCCTACCAGCTCATTGTTCTGCAGGCCAATGCGGCGCAGGCCTTCCCCTTCCACGCTCAGGAAATGCCCCTCGGTTGTTAGCTGGCTTAGAATGACGGGCAGGTTTTGCAGGATGTGGGAGAGCAGGCGGTTTTTGTAGCCCAGCTCTTCCTCAGCCTCCCGGCGCAGTGTAATGTCGCGCATGAGGCCAACAAACCGCACCGGCTGGCCCTGCTCGCGCAGGACTTTGCCAAACGCCGACACGTAGCGGGTGCTGCCATCGGGCCAGAGGAGGCGGTGCTCTAGGTCCAGCGGGGCCTCCTCGGCGGCGGCCCGGCCGAGGCACGTCGCTACCAGGGCGCGGTCATCCGGATGAATGATTTCTTGCAGGAGCTGAAGCGGGGCCGGGCTGGGCGCCTCGGGCAAGCCGCAAATGCTGCGGGCCCGCTGGTTCCAGGTTATTTCGTTGGTGGCGTATTCAATGGTCCAGACGCCGGCTTCGGAGGCGGCCAGGGCCATCTGCAACCGTTCCTCGCTTTCCCTGACGCGCCGGGTGGTTTCCTTTTCCGCCGTAATATCGCGCCAGGAGGCGTGCATCACATGCCCATCGGTTTCGGGAATGGCCGTGAGCAGAATATCTTCCCAAAACTCCTTGCCGTCGGTGCGGTGGCGGCACCACTCAAAGCGGCAGTGGCCCTGGCGCACCGCCTGCTCCCAGTACTGCTGGGCCAGGGTAAAGGAGAGCCGGCCGTCGGGTTGCCGCTCGGGCGAGAAGGCGGAGGCGTGCTGGCCCAGGAGCTGGCTTTTATCTGTGAGGCCCAGCAGGCGCAACGTGGCGGGGTTGCAGTCCACGAAGCGGTTGTCGCGCAGGAGCAGCATGCCATCCTGGCTCTGGTCGAAGAGAATGCGGAAGCGCCGCTCGCTCAGCTCCAGCTCCCGGCGGGCCCGGCGCTGCTCGGTAATATCAATGAGGGCTAGGCGGCAGAGCGGGGTACCCTCGGCAGCGGAAACGGCTACCCCTTCCAGCCGCACGTACAGCACCTGGCCATCGTGGCGGCGCATTTCCACGGCCAGCACCTGGCGCTCCTGCCGCTGCCGGATGCGCTCCACAAACTCCGCAAACTGGTGGCGGTAGGCCAGGGTCACAAACAGGGCCAGGCGCCGGCCCAGCAACTGCTGGCGTAGCAACCCCAGCAGCTGGCAGGCTTGTAGGTTTAGCTGGGCCAGGGTGCCATCGGGGGCCAGGGTGCAGTAGCCCACCGGCGCAAAGTCGTAGAGGTCCATGTACTGGGCCCGGGAGGCCTCGGCCTCGGCTTGGGCCAGCAGCAGCTCTTCGTACTGCATTTCCAGCTCCATCTGGTGGGTTTGCAGGTCCTGAACCAGCCGCTGCACTTCGGGGGGGGCATCTGGCCCGAGGCTGTGGGTTACCAGCTGGCGCCGCTCAGCCTGGGCCCGGAGGTCGCGCAGGGCAGCGTGCACATCAATGGGCTGGTGATAGGCCTCTGGCTCAAGTTCATTCATCACACTAACGGGGCATAAGGCAGGTACCCCCGGAGGAGCTACGCAAATCAAAGTAGAACGTTCTGCAGCCCCCGGCACCGAAAGCAAGGGGCTGCACGGAGCTATCAGGCTGAGGTTCAGATAATTTTCTCCATGGTTTCTACGCCTAGCAGGAGGCGGTTGGTTTGGTGGCCGCCGCGCAGGATAGCCCGCCCGTAGAGCACCAGCCGGTACCGGCCCAGCTCCGGGAAATGGCTTTCTAGCACGTAGGAGTCGAAGGCGGCCTCGGTGGCAGTTTCCGTGAGGGTAGCTGGGGCCAGCAGCTCCTGCAGGTGGCGCAGCAGGCTTGGGTTGTCCCAGGCTCCGTTGCTGAGGGAGGGTAGCAGCTGGCCCTGAGCTTCGGCGGCCGTCAGCCGGAACGACTGCAGGAAGGGCCGGCTGGCCGTAAGAATGCGCAGGTCCCCGTCGAGTACCAGCAGGGGCTCCCGCACGGTTTCTACCACGCTTTCCGCGAAGCGGGCGGCCTCCTGCAACTGGCTTTCCAGCACCTTCATGCCCGTCACGTCGGTGAAAGTGATAACGGCCCCGCTGATGTAGTTGTCTAGGGTGCGGTAGGGGAGGATGCGCATGCTGTACCACTCGCCCGCGGTGGTCTGGATGTTGGTAGAGATGCTGGTAAGGCGCTCCAGTACCTGGCGCACGTCGCGCAGCAGGTGCTCGTAGCGCAGGTTGGAGGCAAAGTGCACGAGCGGGCGCCCCACATCGGTAGCTACCAGCGGAATGATGCGCTCCACGGGCGGGGTGAAGCGCTTGATGGTCATGTTGTTATCGAGGAAGATAATGGCAATTTCGGTGGCGTCCAGCAGGTTCTTCATGTCGTTGGCCGACTCCGAAAGCTCCTCGGTTTTCACCATGTACTGCATGTTCAGGGTCATCAGCTCCTCGTTCAGGCTCTGCATTTCCTCCTTGTTGGTCATGGCCTCCTCGTTGGTGCTTTGCAGCTCCTCATTGGCCGACTGCAGCTCCTCGTTGATGCTTTTCATTTCTTCCAGGGAGCTTTCCATTTCCTCCAGGGAAGTTTGCAGGCGGTACTTGGTGTATTGCAGCTCCTTTTCCAGGTTGGCTACCACCTCGTCGCGGCTGAGGTCGGGGGCGGGGCGGCTGCCTTTACGCACGTGGCGGGGGGTAGGCTGCTCCTCGAACACCACCAGCAGCAAGCCAGCCAGGCTGTTGGGCTCCTCCAGCACTTTCACGGTGAGGCGCAGCAGCTGCTGGCCCGTGTCGGTGCGCAGGCGCACGTTGTCGACCATCACATCCTCGCGGGTTTCGGAGGCGCGGTGCACGGCCGCGCTCAGCTCGTAGGTGAGGTCTTCGCGGGCCATTTCAAACAGGTTCATGCCGCTCAGGCCGGGGGCCGGCTCCAGGTAGCGGCCCGTGCGGCCGTGCACGTACAGAATTTCGCCCTTGGGATTAATTACCACGGCCGGCGGAGCATAGGTGCGCAGCAGCACATTCTGCACCAAAGAGGAAAAGGCGCCGCCCTCGCGGCGGGTAGAAGCGGCAGTAGACATAGGAGCGGTTGGGGGCGGAGCCAGGGTGGGGTGCTGGGCCAGGGCAAACGGCAGGCCTGTTAGCCGGGGAAACGAGGTAGGCGTATCGTTGCGGAGCGAAATCTTCCACTTCAGGTCCAGGGGCCGGAACAGGTCCTGGGAGCCGGTAATGTTTTCACTGGGCCCCAGAAACAGCAGTCCGCCGGGGTTCAGGGAGTAATGGAACACGGGCAGCAGGGATTTTTGCAGCTCCGCGCTCAGGTAAATCAGCAGGTTGCGGCAGCACAGCAAATCCAGCTTGGTAAAGGGCGCATCCTTGTGAATGTTGTGCAGGGCAAACACCACCAAGTCGCGCACTTCCTTCCGGATCTGGTAGTGGCCATCTTCCTTGTAAAAGAACCGTTGCAGCCGCTCCGGGCTCACGTCGGCCGTGATGTTGTCGGGGTAGAGGCCGAGGCGGGCGAAGCTCACGCCTTCGGGCGAAATGTCGGTGGCAAACAGCTGAATCTTGAGGTAGCGGGTAGGCGCTACCTCGTCCAGGCACTCCAGCAGGGTCATGACCAAGGAGTAGGCCTCCTCGCCGGTAGAGCAGCCCGGGGCCCACACCCGAATGGTGTGGCCCGCCTCCCGTTCCTGAATCAGGGTGCGGAGGTGGTTTTTCAGGCTTTCGAAGGCCTCCGGGTCACGGAAAAACTTGGTTACGCCAATCAGCAGTTCCTTGAACAGGCTGTCTACTTCCTGGGGGTTCTCCTGGAGGTAGCGCACGTAGTGGGTAAACTCCTTGATTTGGTGGGCGTTCATGCGCCGCTCAATGCGCCGAAACACCGTGTTGCGCTTGTAAAAGCTGAAGTCGTGGCCGGTTTGGGCCCGAATCAGCAGAAAGATTTTCTGGAGGGCGTGAGCCGGCATGGTGGTGGGCTCGTCGTACACATCTCGGGTGGGGCGGGCCAGCAGGGGGCGCTCCACGTAGTCGAGCAGCTTGGCCGGCATCAGCTCCGGAGGTAGCACAAAATCCACGAACTCCGTGGCCAGCGCGGCCCGGGGCATGGAATCGTAGAGGGCCGTTTTGGGGTCTTGCACCATCACCATGCCGTAGTTTTCCATCACCAGCTTCAGGCCGGTGCTGCCATCGGAGCCCATGCCCGAAAAAATCAGGCAGATGGCTTGCTCGCGCGCGTCCTTGGCCAGGCTTTGCAGAAAAAAATCGATGGGCTGGCGCAGGGCCGGGGTTTGGGTAGGCGGCAGCAGCAGAAAGGTGCCGTGCAGCAGGCTCAGGTCCCGGTCGGGCGGAATGACGAACACCCTATTGGGCTGCACCTTCAGGCCATCGGTTACCTCCACCACCGGCATGGAAGTATAGCGCTGCAACACGCCCGCCAGGTCGCCGTGGTGGTTGGGCAGCAGGTGCATCACCACCACGAACGCCATGCCACTGGTAGCGGGCATGGCCGCGAAAAACCGCTCAAAGGCCTCCAAGGAGCCAGCCGAGCCGCCCAGGGCTACAATAGGGAGTTTTGCCGCTTTGGTTCCTAGGGTAGGGGTAGGCAGGCTGGGCTGAACGGCCGGCGCGGGCTGCGCGGCTTCGGCAGGAACCGGCACAGACGACGAGCCGGCCGCCGGGTTCAGGTGAGATTCTGACGTCATGGAAAGCAGAAAAGAAAGCGGGTGGAGCGGGTCAGCTCGCAGGCAGTGCGCGGCCGCGGAAGCTAGCAGGAGGTAAATTTAGCCAATGTAGCCCGCTCAAGCGGACTTCCTGCCCGACTATTCTTGCGCAGATTATAGCTCAACCAGAGCCAAAAAGCCAGTTGTTGCGTAAAGAAAGCGGCTACTACTGCTCCTTGGCGGGCCCTTCCTTCTCCGTTTAATCCCTCCTCCACTTTCTGGCCCGTGACTAGTTTTTCTGCTCACCTGATTGTAATTGGAACCTCGGCGGGCGGCATGCCGGCACTTACCCAACTGGTAGAACAGCTGCCCGCTACCTTGCCGGCCGCCGTGCTGGTGGTGCAGCACCTGTCCCCCGAATCGTCGGGGGAGCCCCTGATAACCCGCCTCCGCCGCCATACGGGCCTGCACTGCCAACTGGCCGTGCACAACGCCCCGCTGCAGGCCGGCGCGCTCTACTTGGCCCCGCCCGACCGGCATTTGCTGGTCAAAAACGACCGTATGCTGGTAACCAAGGGCCCGCGCGAAAACAACTACCGCCCGGCCGCCGACGCCCTGTTTCGCTCGGCAGCCGTGGCCTACGGCCCCAACGTAATTGGGGTGGTGCTGACGGGTATGCTGCACGACGGCACCGCTGGCCTCGACTTTATTAAGCGCTGCGGCGGTACGGCCGTGGTGCAAGACCCCAACGACGCCGAGTTTCCGAGCATGCCGGAAAGCGCCCTGCGCGGAACCGACATCGACTACGCCGTGCCCCTGCATTTGATGGGCCGCCTGTTGCAGGAGCTGGTAGGTATGCCCAGCAAACCCCTTAACGAGGCCTCCGTGCCGGACGATTTGAAGTTAGAGGCCTCTATAGCTGAACGGGTTGTGGGAACTACAGATGAAGTAAACCAGCTGGGCCGCCAAGTGCCGCTCACCTGCCCCGAGTGCGGCGGAGCCCTCTGGGAGCTGAAGCACGGCAAAATGCTGCGTTACCGCTGCCACACCGGCCACGCCTTCACCGCCGACGGGCTACTGGACAAAACCCAGCAGGCCATGGAGGAAACTCTGTGGGTGGCCCTGCGCATGATGGAGGAGCGCAAAAACCTGCTAACCAGCATGGCCGTGCGTGGGGAAGGCCTCTGGAGCGTGCAGCAGGAGGAAAAGCTCGAAGAAATCAAGCGCCACATCAACCGCCTGCGTGAGTTTCTGATCAACGGCCAGCGGCAGGAAGGCTACCCCAACGAAAACGGCAGTGAAGATCAGGCCATTAGCTAGCACGGTACGGGCCCCCAAAGTAACTGTTGAACTCCGGTTGCCGTTGAGACACAGGTAGCCCGGCCACTCCGGCCTGCGTATTCCTGCTTTCACCCTTCATCCCCCGCCATGACCACCAAATCCACCCCCAGTGCCGACGTATACGCGGAGTTCAAGCGCAACGTAAACATGACTGCCGCCGAAATCGAGAAGTGGCTGAAAACCGAGGAATCCCGGTCCGTAGGCCAGGACAGCGGCGACGGGACCAGCATCGGCCACCACTCCGGGGAGCGAATCGTAGAAATTCTGCGCAAGAAAAAAGCCGACCTAACGGACGCCGACGAGCAGCACATGCACAAGGTACACAGCTACGTAAGCCGGCACCTGGCCCAGGGCCCCCACGCCAAGGAAGACGTAGAAACGTCGCGGTGGCGCTACTCCCTCATGAACTGGGGCCACGATCCGCTCAAGGACAAGTAACAGAATACAAATACGCTCGCCCTACCCACTCATCAAGCTGTGAGCTTGTACAGAGGTGGTGCGAACAACTATACAAAGGAGCGTCATACCCCGGTTACACCTCGGTATGACGCTCCTTTTGTGTTAATAAACAGTCGTTTAACTATTTGCGATTCGCCCCAGGCAGTGCGCCCGGCAACGATTTTATAGGCAGCAACAGCCAACCACTTCATTGCGCTCTGCCTACCACCTGTTGCTGTACTTGTCCAGAGAACCTAGTGCTAGTTCCTGACCTGCAGCGGAGGTAGGGCAGTTTGCCGCTGCTATTCAGAGGGCAGGGCCGAGGCGGGCAAATGAATCCGGAACGTGGTGCCCTGGCCCACGGTACTACTGACTTCCACGTGGCCCCCGGCCTGCTGGGCAATGCGGTTCACGAGGTAAAGCCCCAGCCCTGAGCCCGGCACATGGTCGTGGAAGCGCCGGAACATGGTAAACAAATCGGGGCCGAACCGTGCCAGGTCCAGGCCCAGGCCGTTGTCTTGCACCACCAGCAAGGGGTTGCCCGCGCCCGTTTTGCTGGTGAATGCCCGCACCACCGGCGGGCGGCCGGGGTAGGCGTACTTGAGGGCGTTGCTGAGCAGGTTATACAGGATGCTTTGCAGGTTGAGACGGGCAAACACTACCCGCGGCACGGAGCTGAAATCTAGCTCAAACTGCGCCTGCTGGGCCTCCACCTGGTTGCGCAAACTCTGAATAACGCTCTGGGCCAGGGGGAGCAGCTCCACGGTTTCGGTTGGAAAGCGCTGGGCCAGCCGCTCGGCCTGTACCACCTGGGCCAGACCCTGAATCGTGGCCTGAATCTGTCCCAGGGCGTCCTCAAACATCTGCATGAGGCGCTCGGCGTCGGGGTCGTGGAAGGTGGCCGTGCGCTTGAGCTCCTCAAATACTCCGGCCATGTTGTGCACCGGCTGCTGCAAGTCGTGGGAGGCCGTGTACACGAAGTTGTCCAGGTCCTGATTGATGCGGGTGAGCTGCTCGTTGGTGTGGCCAAGTTGCAGGTTGGCGGCCAGGGCTTTGGCATTGGCTTCCCGCAGCTCTTTGTTGGTGGTAGCGAGTTTTTTACTGGCCAGGGCCAGGGCTTCGGTCAGCTCTTTCTGCTGGTGAATATCCGTGTTGGTCCCGAACCACCGGATGGGCTGCCCGTTTTCGTCGCGCAGGGCCAGGGCCCGCACCAGAAACCAGCGGTAAGTCCCGTCGGCCCGGCGCAGGCGCGCCTCCACCTGGTAGGGGTTGCCGGTGGCCAGGGCCGTCTGCCAGTGCTGTTGCATCAGGGGCAGGTCGTGGGGGTGGAAGAAGGTCATCCAGCCTTGGCCGTTCGTTTGGGCCGGGGTGCTGCCGGTGTAGGCGTACCACTGCTCGTTGTGGTACTCCGCATCCCCGGCGGAGGTAGTCGTCCAGACCAGGTTGGAAATGGCGTTGGTCAGGGTTCGGAAGGCCAGCTCGCTGTGCTCCACTTGGCGGCGGGTCCGCACCAGGTCTGTTACCTCGTAGGCAAACGCCAGCACCCCATCAATGCGCCCGTGCTCATCGTAGCGGGGCTGTTGAATGTAAGTAAAGTACCGATCCTCCAACTGCCCATCCTCGGCCCGAATCAGCGGGATATGAATGCCGACTTCCTGGTGGGTAACGCCTGTTTCGTACACCTGCCGGAAGGTACGGTACACCGTATGGTCTTCAATTTCGGGCAGGGCCTCCAGAATGGGCTTGCCCAGCAAGCTGCGCCCCGGAAACAGCTCCTGGTACCCAGGGTTTACCAGCTCGAACACCAGCTGAGGCCCATCTAGCACGCAAATAGCCGCCGGCGCCTGCATAAAAAACCGCTCCAGACGGGCGCGTTGGCGCTCGGCCTCGGCCTGCGCCAGGTGCGCTTCTTGGGTGCGGGCGGCCACGCGGTGCTCCAGCTCGTTGTTGGTGGTCAGAATCTCCAGGTTAGCCGCCTGCAGCTCCTCGTTGGTCGCCATTAGCTCCTCATTAATGGAGGCCAGCTCCTCATTGGCCTCGGCCAGCCGTTCCTCGCTGAGCTCCACCCGGCGGCGGGCCGTGACCTGCTCCGTTACCTCGTAAGCAAACACCAGAATGCCATCCACAGCACCGACTAAGTTGCGGGTGGCTTGGTAGATAAAGTTGTAGTAGCGCTGGCCCAGCCCGCCCGTATTGTCGTGGTCGAGCTGCACCTGCATTTCGGTGGCGTAAAACGATTCGCCGGTGTGGTACACCGCGTCCAGCAGGTCAAATATCGGCTGTCCGGCCAGCTCCGGCATGGCTTCCCGGATGGGCTTGCCCAGAAGGGGCCGCTCCCCCACCAGCGCCTGATACAGGGGGTTGACGAGCTTGAAAACGTGCTCCGGGCCTTCGAAAATGGTAATCATGGCCGGCGCCTGCATGAACAGGTGGTGCAGGCGGTTGCGCTGGGTTTCAGCCTCGGTACGGGCAGCTTGCTCCCGGGCCTGGCTAGCGCGCAGGGCCTGCTCCACGGCGGTCCGCGACTGGTCGGCCGTATCGGTAAAGCTGACGAGCAGGCCCGTTCCTACCCGCCGGGCCGAGAGGTGGAAATAGTTGTCGAGCCCGTCGCCCTGGTAGTTAACGCTGAAGCGCTCCGGCTGCCCAGAGGTATACGCCCGGCAGTGAAAGTCGAAAACGCCCGTGGGCCGGGTATGAGGGTACAGCTGCAGGTAGGTTTCCGGGGGCCGGGCCGGCAGCCCCAGAATTTGCTGGGCCTTGGGGCTGAGCAGCTCAATAGTAAAATCCACGATTTCGCCGCTGCCAGCCTGGTCGTACACGGGCTTGTAAAGCGCAATACCCGTCAGGGAAACATCAAACAGCCCCTGCACCAACTCATCAAGCGGGAACGTAGCCCCTATTTCAGGTGAGGGAAACGCAGAGTCGGAGAAGTCAGGCACAGGGAAAATTGACAGTAAAACCTATAGAACCTCGGTATGCACTACCACGGCCAGCTACAACAATACTGATAAAATACCGCTCGGTCAGAAAGTTTTTTGGCCTACACGGCGCCGCGTGAGCAAACCAAAAAGCGTGCAGTAGCGGTTATGCGGCAAGTACGTTGCCTAACCCGGTTGCTACAGGGTCAGAACTCAGCTGGCTACATAGAGCGGCCCCTACCAAAGAACCAGCTTAGCTGCCCTCAGCCGTAATATCTTGCACCGCAAACCCGCCTTTGGTTAGGGCCTGCCGGATGCCTTCCGGACCGGGGTTTTCGGCGGCGGCTACCACGGCTACTTCCGCTTCGCCATCTTCGATGCGGTCTACAATCAGGCCCAGACCCATAAGGAGCTGACGCGCCCGGCCAATGCTGTCGGCGTCGGTGAGGGTAGGAATCTGCAGGCGGTAGCGCAGCAGCTGGGTGGGGTTGGTATCGGGGGTGGGAGTGGAGGACATGGCAGAAAGGGAAAGAAGCGAGAAATGCAGCCTGAGCTTACTCTTGTGTACTGCTATGGGCTCGGGAGGTTATGTTGAGGTGGCGCGGCTGGGGTAGTCGGTCGCAAACCAGTAGCTTCGTGGGGCTGAGCGCAACCGCCCGCTCCGTTGCGCGTCAGTAGCCCACGTTCCCTTTTTAATTCTCCATTTTCTCCGCATGACATCCATTTTTCGTCCGGCTGCCGTGGCCGCCCTGCTGGCCCTGGCCGCGCCGGTGCTGGCCAAAGCCCCCCGCGAGCTAACGTACACCGTGAGCATGGACCCAGCCGCCAACAGCAACGCCTTTCAGGTAAAGTTGCTGCTGCCCAAGCTCAAGAAAGACCAGGCTACCTACCAGTTTGCTGCCACTGCGCCCGGCACCTACCAGGTCATGGACATGGGCCGCTTCGTGAGCAACTTTCAGGCCTTCGACGACAAGGGCAAGCCTCTGGAAGCCAAGCAGGTTTCTACCAACCAGTGGCAGCTCAGCCAGCCCGAGAAAACCCGCGAAATCCGCTACACCATTGCCGAAACCTGGGATACCCCGGTAAAGGAGCATCCTATCTACCGCATGTGCGGCTCTTCGCTGGAAACCGACCACGCCCTGCTCAACGGCCAAACCCTGCTGGGCTACCCCCAGGGCATGCAGAATAAGCCCCTGCGCCTGAAACTGGAGTACCCCAGCGGCTGGAAAGCCGGCTCGGTGCTGCAAGCTGACAAGGACGGTTACTACCACCTGCAGGACTACGACCACGCCGTGGACTCGCCCATTCTGCTGGGCCGCCTGACGGAAGCCTCCACCAAGCTTGGCAACGCCGACGTGGCCCTATACTGCTACTCCGCTACCGATAAGGTGCAGGCTGAACCCCTGCTGGGCTACATGCAGAAAATGCTCAACGCCGCTCAGAGCTTCTTCGGGGGGCAGCTGCCGGTGAACCGCTACGCCTTCCTCTATCACTTCGCCGACCGCTCGGCCGGGGCTTGGGAACACTCTTACAGCTCAGAATACGTGCTGCCCGAGCAGCCGCTCACGCCTGAGTCGGCGCAGGGGGTGGTGGACATTGCGGCCCACGAATTCTTCCACGTCATGACCCCGCTCAACATCCACTCCGAGGTAATTGAGCAGTTCAACTTTGTGCAGCCTACTGGCTCGGAGCACCTCTGGCTGTACGAAGGCACCACCGAGTGGGCCTCGCACATGATGCAGCTGCGTGGCGGCCTGGTTCCCCTGGATGATTACCTGAGCATGCTGCACGACAAGGTGCAGTACGACCGCACCCGCACCGATACCACGTATAGCCTTAGCCGCCTGGGCCTGAACTCGTTCAGCGACGAGGGGCAGCGCCAGTACGGCAACATCTACCAGCGCGGGGCCCTCACAGCTGGCCTGCTGGATCTGCGCTTGCTGGAGCTGAGCGGGGGCAAGCGCGGCCTGCGCGACGTGCTGCTGGAGCTGGCCAAGCAGTACGGCCCCAACAAGCCCATCAGCGAGAAAAACTTCTTCCAGGACTTCACCAAGATGACCTACCCGGAAATTGGAGACTTCTTTAAGCGCTACGTGCAGAACGCCGAGCCCTTGCCCTTGCAGGAGTACTACAGCAAAGTGGGGGTGCGCTACGAGCCCATTGTGCACACCGGCAAGCAGGTGGCAACTCTAGGGCAGGTTGGCCTGGCCCCGCGCGACAACAACGTGTATTTCACCCGGGTAGGTGGCCCACTACAGGCCGCCGGGGTGCAGGTGGGCGACCAGCTGCTGGCCGTGGATGGCGTGCGCAACGACTTCACGGCCCTGCGCCGGGTAGCCACCCGTCCCCCCGGCTCCGAGCTGCCCCTGACCATCAGCCGCAACGGCCAAGAGCAGACGATACGGGTGAAGTTGGGTAGCACCGAGGACGTGAAGCGTTACGTCTTCACCCAGGACCCCGCCGCCACGCCCGCCCAACTGGCCCTGCGCCAAGTGTGGCTAAAGAACCTGTAAGACGGGGTTCAGCTAATCAGACAAAAAGCCCCGGCAACGCAAGTTACCGGGGCTTTTTGTTGCGGTGCGGAGCCTGCTAAGCCGGCCGAGCGCCGGCGGTAGCCGCCGAGTTATGATGCAGCAGGGGGGCGGGGTAGGTCTGCACCACGGGAGTAGCTTCCGTGATGGTACCGGCCGCGTCGCAGTAGCAAACCAGGTAGTCGATGCGGCCGCTGCCGGTGGGAACGGTGCGGTCAATGTGGGGGCTACAGGCATTATGAGCAATGCACTTCCATTCCTGGTTGGCCTGGCGGCGGTACACGTAAGCAAAGCGGCCCGCTTGCCGAGGAAAATCAAGGCGGCAGCCAGCCGGCACAAGGTGCAGTTGCAGATCAATAGTAGCAGTCGGAACAGTCATGGTTGTATAGGAGGAGCGGAAGAAAAAGTTGGCTTATTTCGTTCTGAAAGATAGACACCAAATTGACCGTTCTAGCTCCCGGGTTTCTACTGATTTAGCGCGGGATAAATGCGTATTTCGGTTATCAACCATGTGCACCTCCAGCTTTTACGAGCCGAAAACTCCCGATCCTTGCTTGGCCGCCCCCAGCGCCGGCCTACGCCTGGGCGTGAAAAGTGAGAACTGGGGAAGCCGCGTGCAAGGAAACACTCTCGGAAATGCTACCCTGAAAAAAGTGGCTCAGCCCGGCCCGACCGTGGGTCAGCATCACCACCAAGTCGGCGTGGGCCTGCTCGGCAAAGCGCGGAATGCCGGCGCTGGCGTTGGGAGCGGCAAATACGTCGGGCTCATAATGAGTTAGTTGGTGGCGGTCGGCGAAGTGGTGAATGCGCAGCATGGCCTTGTCGTGCTGGCCCGGGTCCGAGACGACGTCGAGCAGGTGGAGCAGAGCCTCCGGAAACACCTCCTGCACCTGCCGCAGGCTTGAAATGGCCAGGTCCGCTTCGGCCGAAAAATCAGAGGCAAAGACAATATGCCGCACTTCGAAATTTGGGGCCGGGTGCTTTACCGTCAGAACGGGGCAGGAAGCCAACCGTACCACGTGCTCCGTGCGCGAACCGGTAAACACGTGCTGCCAGGCGTGATGGTCCTTGGTGCCCATCACCACTAAATCAATCTTCCGGTCCCGTATGGTATCGAGCACTGCGTCGTCAAAGGCCGCCGTATGCATCAGGTCCTGCACCTGCACGCCGGGAAAGGTGCGCTGAGCCTCGGCCATCAGCTCGTGCATGCGGCGCTTCACCACCTGCAGGAGCTTGAGGGTGTACACATCATTGAGGCCGCCTCCGCCCGCCAGCCCGCCCGTGGTGGCATACCGCGCCGTTTCTGGTAGGTCCACTACGTGCAGCAGGGTAACCTGGCCGCCGGTGCGCCGGGCTACCTGCAGGGCAAGCTCAAAGGCGTTGTGAGCAGTGGGTGAAAAATCTGTGGGTACCAGTAGATTCTTCATAAAGCGGGGAAATGAAGGTGGAAAAGTATAAGTCGAAGGCAGTGAGGTTAGGCGGTTTATTTCAGGAATAATATATAGAGTAATTTTCCTTAATGCAAGTGGCTGAAGGGTTTAGGTCGCGCGTGTAAGCGGCGGCGCATCGGAAGTACAAGGTATTAATAGCTAGGTGCAGCAGCTGGGGCGCAGGCACCAGCGCCGTGGTTGGCAACTGACTCATGCACAAAGCCCGACTCCCTGAATCAGGAAGCCGGGCTTTGAGGACTGACGAATACTAGGGTTAAGCGAACTACCGCTCCAGCTTGAAGTCGGGGTCTACGGTTACGCGCTCGGGCGCAGCCGAAACGGCCCAGCCGGTGGCGTACATCCAGCGGGTCATGCGAGTCAGCTTGGCTACGTCAATGCGCGAGGCTTCGTCGCGGGGCGTGTGGTAGTCGGGGTGAAGCAGGGTGGTGAAGAACAGGGCCGGAATGCCCGCCCGGGCGTAGGGTAGGTGGTCGGAGCGGAAATACCAGCCCTCGGGGTGCTTGGCGTCGTCCCAGGAGTTATCGAGGGCGAATTTGGTGTGGTTCTCGTTGGCCTTTAGCGCCATGTCTACCAGGGCTTTGGAGTTGCGGTGGGGCGGGGTGGAGCCCAGCAAGGCCGCCGAGTCGGGGGCGTTGCGGCCCATCATGTCGCCGTTCAGCACGGCCACAATGGAGGCCTTGGCCACCGTGGGGTGCTCGGCGTACCAGCGCGAGCCCAGCAGCCCCCGCTCCTCGGCCCCGTGCCAGACAAACAAGGCCGAGCGGGCGCCTGGCCGCTGCTTCCAGGCCCGGCCAATGGCCAGCAACGCCACGCTCACCGTGGCATTGTCGTCGGCCCCGTTCCAGATGGAGTCGCCAGCTACGGGCGCTCCGATGCCGTCGTGGTCGTGGTGGCCGCTGAAAAGTACGTGCTCCGTGCGGCGGGTAGGGTCGGTGCCGGGGGCGCGGGCCACCACATTCATGGAAGGGTACTCGTAGTCGTTGGCAACCAGCTCCGCCTGGAGCCGGGCCCCGCGGGCTTGCAGTTGGGCGGCCACGGCCTGGCGCACCAGCAGCACCGGCACCGGGGAGGTGGGCAGGGGCATGGAAGGCAGCAGGTAGAGGCCATCCTGGTAGCGGTGGCCCACAAACTCCAGGCTGGGCTCAGCGGTGGCATTGGCCGCCAGAATAATGCCGGCTACTCCGCGCGTGCGCAGGGCGGCGCTTTGCTGCCCGATGCCGGCCAGGGTATAGCGCATGGCCCACAAGCTCATCTTCGGGGCCGGCAGGGGGGTAGGTGGCAGCAAGGGCATGGCCACAATTTTGCCGCGCAGGTTCTGGCGCACGGTGTCAGCCAGAGAGTTAAGCCAAACCACCGGGCCATCGAGGCGGGCGTTGAGCGGGGTAGTTACCCAGGCATCTTTCCACAAGCTCAAGGGCTTGCCGCCGACGGTAAGACGGGTGGAAGCGGCCACCGTAACCCGCCGCAAGGGGTAAAACTGAAAATACGTGCCCTCGTCGCCGGCGGGCTCCAGGCCGGCTTCGCGGGCGCGCTCGGCCACCCAAATGGCGGCCCGCAGCTCGTCGGCGGTGCCGGCCCGGCGGCCCCGGAACTTGTCGTCGGCCAGGGCAAACAAGTCGCGGCGCACCTCCGCCTCCTGAATGGCACTCAGGAGCGGCTCGCCCGGCGCACGGGAAGCGGCGGGCGCACTGCTGCGGGTGCAGGCCGATAACAGAGTCGTCGTCAGGCCCAGGCCCGCTAGTAGGGTAGTAAAACGCATAGGCTTACAAAAAATGGAAAGGCAAAAAGGTAGTTCTGGGTAGGCTGGTGCGCCCCAGCTGAGCTGGAAGCGGGCCGCCGGAAAAGGTATTCGTGGAAACTAAATGTACTTCATTGCCTGAACAACAGGCAAGCTTGGTTTTGGCCCGCCCCCTAGGTAAGAGGTTAGCGGTTGAGGTAGCGGCGAGAAGGTAGGGGAGCCGTTGGGCAGGTTCTAATGCGCTGCTACGGGCGCGTGTGGGCTGAAATGGCGGAGCGGAACCTGCCTATCTGACAACGTTTACTACCGAAATAGCTGCCTGCTGCCTGCACCAGTCCTGCTTGGGCAGGAAACCACAAATGGCACCTTGCAAAGGCAGGATATACTCACGTTTTAAAATATTTATTTAAATTATTATACAAAATCAAAAAATGTATCAATATTTACCCTGGTGGAAACCTCTTGTTTTCCCTTTCACCCCTCATGGTGCTCTTTTCAGGTACTACCAAAAGGACTTGTAGCAATTGTTGCTGGGTACCGCGCGGTGAGGGCCTGTAACAGGAACGGGCACCTTCCACCGGCGTCACTCCGGTCAACTGCGCCTAGCCGGCAGCAAGGGAGCTGCCGGTTGGTAGCGGTGGCAAGTAGGGTGTCTATCAATCGTATAATCAACCGCAAGCGCAAAAGGCATGATTTCACTGGAGCAGTTGTCGCCCCTAGGCATAGGAACCAGCCGAGTCGCTTCCCTGGGCAGCCGCCTGGCCCCGGCGGCCTTCGCCGAAATGCTGCAGGTAGCCGCCGAGCGCGAGGTAAACCTGATTGACACGGCCGACTTTTACGGCTCCGGCGACGCTGAGCGGCTAATTCGGAAAGGAATCAAAGCCACAGGCAAGCCCTTCTTCGTGGTTACGAAAGCGGGTCAGCCCTACGTGCATACGCCCGGCTGGCTTTCGCCCCTGAACCAACTGGCCAAAAAGGTAAAGCAGCGCAGCGGGGCCAAAAACAACTACACCTCGGCCTACCTGATCCGTAGCGTGCAGAAAAGCAACCAGCGCCTCGGCGTGGAAGCCGCCGATGCCCTGCTGCTGCACGAGCCCACCTGGCACGACATTGCCCACGCCGACCCCTGGGAAGGGCTAGCCACCATCCGAAAGCAGGGCCTGGCGCGCTACACGGGCGTTTCCAGCAACGACTACCGGGTGGTAGAGGCCGGCCTAGCGAGCGGACAGGTGCAGCTAGTGCAAACCACCGTAAGCTGGCGCCGCCCCAACCCCATTGTGGCTTTGTGCCAGGCGCAGGGCGTGCCAGTGCTAGCCAATATGGTGTTGCAGCCCTTCAGCGCCCTGCAACCCACCTTTGCCCGGCAGGCCACCGCCGTGCAGCAACTGCCGGGCCTCACGGGCCTGAGCTTGGCCCAACTGCTGATTGGGGCGGTGCTGGCCGAAAAACAAGCCGACATCGTGCTATTCGGTACCAGTAGCCTCGGGCACTTACAGCACAATATGGAGGCCTTGCGCTACCTGCCCAGTTTGCCCGCCGCCTTACCCCACTTACACCAGCTACTCGCATGATTATCTCGAAGAACACGTTTGAGGAGGGGCAGACGCTGACGGCGGACTTATGCCTGATTGGGAGCGGTCCGGCCGCCATTTCCATTGCGTTGAGCCTGGAAAACACGCCGTTGCGGGTGCTGGTGCTCACGGGCGGGGGCTGGACGGAAACCCTAGCCAACCAGGATTTATACCGGGGCGTGGTGCCCCAGGCCGGCACCCACGAGCCCCTGGAGGAGAACCGGCGTCGGCAGTTTGGGGGTAGCTCCGCCGCCTGGGGGGGGCGCTGCATTCCCTTTGAGCCCCTCGACTTTAAGCCCCGGGCCTGGGTGCCCGACAGTGGCTGGCCGATTACGTACGAGGAGCTGCTGCCCTACTACCACAAAGCCGCCGACGTGTGCCAGATCGGGCGGTTTGAGTTTGATGGGCACCAGGCCTTCCCCAGCGGACAGCGCGAAATTCTGGCCGGCATGGATTCCGAGGAGCTGACTTCCGGGCCGTTGGAGCGCTGGAGCCCGCCGGTGCATTTCGCCAAAACCTACCAGGGTATTCTGGAAAACAGCCGCAACATTCAGGTGCTGCTCGATGCCCACGTCCTGTCCCTGGAAACCGAAGACGACCACAGCACCACCGTCGGCCACGTGAGGGTGCGCATGGAAGGCCGCGAATTGCGGGTGAAGGCCCGGCAGTTTGTGCTGGCTACCGGCGGCATAGAAAACGCCCGGTTACTGCTGGCCTCTACTAGCGCGCGGTTTCCTACCGGCCTGGGCAACCAGCACGACAACGTGGGCCGCTACTACATGGCCCATATCTGCGGGGTGTACACCGACATCCGGCTACACGACAACAAAAAGCTGCAGGCCGATTTTGAGCGGGACGCGGGCGGCGTGTACTGCCGCCGTCGCTGGTGGATTCCGGAGCCCGCCCAGGAAAATCACCAGTTACTTAACACCATCTTCTTCCTCTACCACGCCAAAAACGAGAACGGCCACCGCGACGTGCTATTCTCGTCTAGGTTCGTAGCTAAGTCCCTGCTCTTTATCCTGAGCCAGGGGCGCAAGTCCATGAGCCGGGGCGTGCAGCAGGCCCGGCAGCAACTGCCCGCCCTGCGGGAGCACCTAGCCAACATCCTCAGCAACGGCCTCACCGAAATTCCGGACTTGGTGAGGCTGGGGCTCAAGCGCATGGCCAAGCGCCGGGTGCCCTACCTGTTACCCTCGCGCCGCAACCCATACTGGGGGCTCTACATTCAGGCCGAGCAAGCCCCCAACCGGGAAAGCCGCATCTGCCTCTCGGAAACGGAAAAGGATGCCTTTGGCATGCCCCGGGCCGAGGTGAAGCTGGCGTTTTTGGAGTCGGATGTGGAATCGGTGGTGCAGGCCCACAAGCTGTTCGTGGAGCGGTTCAAGGCCCTGGACCTGGGCGAAATCAACTGCGAGGAAGCCGATTTGCGCGACCATATCCGCAAGCATATTGCCTCGTTTAACTCCTCGGCTCACCACATCGGCACCACCCGCATGTCGGAGGATCCGCGTACGGGCGTAGTCGATAAGCACGCCAAGGTGCACGGGCTGGACAATCTGTACGTGGCGGGCTCCTCCGTATTTCCCACGGGCGGGCACGCCAATCCTACCCTTACCATCGTGGCCCACGCCCTGCTCCTGGCCGATCATCTGAAGGCCGAAGCCTTAACTCCGGTGCGGGAAGCGCAGCTCGTTGGCTAGGCCCTAGCTCACCCCACGAGCTGCTTCCGACTAGCTGGCGTTACTCGCCGCCGTACTTGCTTTTGCCCCCGCCGCCGGCATCCATGCGCACAATGCGCGGGCGGAAGGAGCCCAGCACATCCACTAGGTCCTGCTGGTGGGCCATTACCTGGTGAATGTCCTTGTAGGCTTGGGGCGCTTCGTCGAGGCCGCCCCCAATCAGCTCAATGCCCTGGTCGCGCAGCAGGCGGCGCAGCTCACCTTCCGTGACCTGCTGCTTGGCCTGGGTACGCGAAAGGCGCCGCCCCGCCCCGTGCGAGGCCGACTGAATGGAGTCCCGCTCGCCGCGGCCGCGCACGATAAAGCCGGGGGCCGTCATCGAGCCCGGAATCACCCCGAGTACGCCCTGGCCGGCGGGGGTAGCCCCCTTGCGGTGCACAATGGCCTCGCGCCCGTCGGGCAGGGTTTCCTTCCAGGCGAAGTTGTGGTGGTTTTCCACTTTGGCCAGGGGCTTCTCGCCCAAAGCTAGGCTGAGGCGGCGGTGAATGTCGTGGTGGCAGGCCGAGGCATAGTCGCCGGCCAGGTTCATGGCCCGCCAGTACTCCTGGCCCTCCTGCGAGTCTAGGTCGAGCCAGGCTAGGTAGCGCGCTTCCGGGGGGAGGGGACACTTCTGCATGGCTACCTTGGTGTAGTGCTGGGCAATGGCCGCACCCAGCCCCCGGGAGCCGCTGTGTGAGAGTAGCCCCAAATACTGCCCGATGGGTACGCCCAACTCGTTGTCTTCCGAGGTAATATCCACCACGCCCCACTCCACGAAGTGGTTGCCCGAGCCCGAGGAACCGAGCTGGTTGATGGCCGCCTCGCGCTTGCCCTTGACCACCGGAATTTCCCGGAACTCCGGCCGGTCCAGAATGGGGTCGTGGGTGGGGTTCTTGAACACTTCCTTGGCCCCGAAACGGGTGTGGTTGTGCAGCAGCTTTTTCAACTCCTGGGTGCGCTGGTCCAGGTAGCGCGGCGGGAGGGGAAACACCGACAGGGCCATGCGGCAGCCAATGTCCATGCCCACGCCGTAGGGAATCACGGCGTTATCCACGGCCAGCACCCCGCCAATGGGCAGGCCGTAGCCCTGGTGGGCATCGGGCATGAGGGCCCCGTCCAGGGTTACGGGCAGCTTCATGGCGGTGTCCATCTGCTTGCGGGCGCCGTCTTCAATAAAGGCCTCGCCGTAGCGGCGGTAGTCTTTCACGTCGGGGCTGAGGCTGACGTCGCGGCTGGGGTCAGGCACAAACTCCTTGGCCAGCTCCCGCCACAGCGAGTCGCGGAGGTAGGCGTAGGGGTCGGCCTTTATTTTTTGGAGCAGAGCCAGGGCGCTGCCTTTGTCGAGATTCTTGAGCTGGCGGTCTTCCAGAATATCCAGGGCCAGAGTGGTGGCCCGGCCTTCGGGGTAGCCAATTTTGCGCAGGTCGTTGCCGCGCAGCTTTTGCGTTGCCATGGGGAGAGGAGGGTAGGTGGTAGCAGGTGTAGCGCTGATTGAGGCCCAGAGGTTATGGTCGAGGTTGGCCTCACCCCCCGGCCCCGCAACTGCTTCATGCGCAGTATCCCGTGGAGAGGGGGAGCCTGACGATTCCGGCAGCGCAGCACTTTCGGCTCCCGACTCAAGCACTGCTACCTCGTTTAAACGATATAGCGCGAAGTAGAACTTCGCGTTACTATAGCATAAGCTTCTCCCATATAGAAACCGTAGCTGTTCCGGAGGCGGGCGCCGACGGGGCCGTGCAGAACGTCAGTCGTTTGGCTCCCCCTCTCCACGGGAGAGGGGGCCGGGGGGTGAGGCCCGCCATACCGTTCAGCTACCGGTTTTACCTGCCGGTGCTGCGGAAACTTACGGGCCCGATTCGCGTTTTCGAGGGGCAGGTGCCGCCTACGCAAGGCGCCCTTAGCTCGCATTTCTATGTCTACTACCACCCATTCCATAGATCAAGCCCCGTTTCAAAATTCCTTTGTGGATGAGTTGCGTGGCGAGACTTCCCTAGACAGACGGCCCCGGCAGGTGCCCGGCTACCACTACTCCCGCGTGGAGCCTACCGCCGTACCCGATCCGCACCTGCTGGCCTGGTCCGAGGAGCTAGCCGCCTTCCTGGGGCTGGTGCGCCCCCCGGAGCGCGGCCCGGCCGTGGACGTGCTGGCCGGCAACCGGCTGGCTCCCAGTATGAAACCCTTTGCCGCCCGCTACGGCGGCCACCAGTTCGGCAACTGGGCCGGGCAGCTCGGCGACGGTCGGGCCATGTCCTTGGGTGAGCTGACGGCTACCGATGGCACCACCTGGGAAGTGCAGCTGAAAGGCGCCGGCCCCACGCCCTACTCCCGCCGCGCCGACGGGCGGGCTGTGCTGCGCTCCTCCGTGCGGGAGTTTCTGTGCTCCGAGGCCATGCACTACCTGGGCGTGCCTACCACCCGGGCCCTGAGCCTAGTAGCCACCGGCGACACAGTGGTGCGCGACATGTTCTACAATGGCAATCCGCGGCCCGAGCCCGGCGCCATTGTGGCCCGGGTGGCGCCTACCTTCGTGCGCTTCGGCAGCTTCCAGATTTTCCTGGCCACCGGCGAAATGGACAACCTGCGCGCCCTGGCCGACTACGTCATTCGGCGCTACTACCCCGAGCTGGGCGAGCCTTCCCCGGAAGTGTACGTGAGTTGGTTTAAGGAAATCTGCCGCCGCACGGCTGTCATGATTGCGCACTGGCAGTCGGTGGGCTTTGTGCACGGGGTGATGAACACCGACAACATGAGCATTCTGGGCCTAACCATCGACTACGGCCCCTACGGCTGGCTGGAGCCCTACGACCCCGACTGGACGCCCAACACCACCGATTTTGGCGGGCGGCGCTACGCCTTCGGGCAGCAGCCCCGGGTAGCCCTCTGGAATCTGATGCAGCTCGGCCAAGCACTGCTGCCGCTGGTGCATGACGTGGAGCAACTCAACCCCGCCCTCGACGTGTACATCAACACCCTGGAAACCACCCGCCACGAGATGATGCTGCGCAAGCTTGGCCTCACTTCCTTGAATCGGGAAGAAGATCAGGCCCTGTTTGAAGCCCTGGAGCAAACTCTGGCGGAATCGGAGGTTGATATGACCCTGTTTTTCCGTCGCCTCTCGCACGCGGCGCCCGCCATGCTAAAGGCCCCCGAAAACGGGGAGGCCCAGTGGCGGGAACTGCTGGCCGCCACTGCGTACTCCATGGCCCCCAACGAGGAGCAAAGCCTGCTGCAATGGCTCCATCGGTACTTCCTGCGCCTGCAGCAGGAGCAGGCCAGTCCGGAGGCTATCCGGGAAAAGATGCTGGCCGCCAACCCCAAATACGTGCTGCGTAACTACCTGGCCCAGCAGGCCATTGAAGCCGCCGAAGCCGGCGACCTGTCGGTGCTGAACCGCTTGATGGAGGTATTGAAAAAGCCCTTCGATGAGCAGCCCGAGCACGAAGAGCTGGCCGCCAAGCGCCCCGACTGGGCCCGCGAAAAGCCCGGCTGCGCTACCCTCTCGTGCAGTTCGTAAGGCTGGACTAGGGTAGGGCCGAGCTGTGTACGCAAAAGTAAAAAGGCCGTCATGCCGAGGCGCAGCCGAAGCATCTGGCGTGCAGTAAGCTGGTTTACTACTCCAACCTCAGCACGCGAGATGCTTCGGCTGCGCCTCGGCATGACGCCTTCGCTAGGTCAGAAATCTTCACCTCTCCACATGCCCCAAGCGGCTTCACAAACCGGTTGTCCTTCCGACGCAGGAGAAATCTAGGTATAGTATCCCATGATCAACCCCGATTCCTCTTACGTCGGAAGGACAGATGGCGCGTGCGTTTATTCACTTATCTGAGAGCTGAAAGTGGGCATGATGCCCGTCCGGGCTTCCTTGCCGACCTTTGCCGCATGCACACGCTTGAACAACTGCGCGCCGGAAAGCTGGCGGGTACTACCCGCCTCGATTTGTCGGAAGACTTAACGGAGTTTCCTCGGGAGATTTTTGACCTCGCCGACACGCTGGAAATTCTGAACCTAACCAGCAACCGCCTCTCGGAGCTGCCGGCGGATTTTGCCCGGTTAACTCAGCTGCGCATTCTGTTTTGCTCCGAAAACCAGTTTACCGTCGTGCCCGAGGTGCTGGGCCAGTGCCCGGAGCTGAGCATGGTCGGTTTCAAGGCCAACCAGATTCAGGTGCTGCCAGCCGCGGCCCTGCCGCCCAAGCTGCGCTGGCTGATTCTAACCGACAATCGGCTCGGCGAGCTGCCCCCGGAAATTGGCCGCTGCCACTACCTGCAGAAGCTGATGCTGGCCGGCAATCAGCTCACGCACCTGCCCAAAACCCTGGCCAACTGCACCAATCTAGAGTTACTACGCTTAGCAGCCAACCGCTTTACCAGCCTACCGCAGTGGCTGCTGACCATGCCCCGCCTGACCTGGCTGGCCTTTGCCGGCAACCCGTTCAGCGAGCCGGCTGAGGCTGCCGCCGAAGCCCGGAATCCTATGCAGGGCATCGATTGGGAAAACCTGCAGATTGAGCAGCAATTGGGCGAAGGCGCTTCCGGCTGGATTTACCGGGCCCAGTGGCAGCCGGCGGCCGCTCCCGCCGAGGCAGTAGCGGTAAAGCTGTTCAAAGGCGCCCTCACCAGCGACGGACTGCCCGGCAGCGAGATGGTAGCCTGCATGAGTGCGGGCGTGCATCCCAACCTGGTGGCGGTAAAAGGCAAAGTGGCCCATCATGTCGACAGGGAAGGGCTGGTGCTGGAGCTGATTGACCCGGCGTTCCGGAACCTGGCCGGCCCGCCCAGTTTTGCCACCTGCACCCGCGACGTGTACGCCCCCAACCTGCACTTTAGCCTGGAGGCTACCCTTCGCCTGGTCCGCGGTATTGCCGGGGCCACGGCCCACCTGCACGCCCGCGGCATCCTGCACGGCGACCTGTACGCCCACAACATCCTATACACTCCGGCCGGCGACTCCTTGCTGAGCGACTTTGGAGCGGCCTGCTTCTTCGACCCCGCCGAAACCAGCACCGCCCCAGCATTACAGCGCCTGGAAACCCGGGCGTTTGGGTGCTTGCTGGAAGAGCTGTTGGCCCGAACCGAGGTGCCCGCGGCGGCGGCCGGCACTTTCCAGCACTTGCTGGCTTTGCAGCAGCAGTGCTTGCAGCCCGAGGTAGCAGCCCGGCCTTTGCTCACCGAAATTCAGGAGCGGTTGGCGCACCTGTAGGAAGTTGCGGAGGGGAAATCCGCAGAAAATGGACCCGGTAGTCAGGCCCATCTAGTGTGGGCGCAATGGGTGCTCAGGCCTGCCGCACCAGCCAGGCGTAGGCGGTGGCCACGTCATCGAAGAGCACCACTACGGGCTGGGTAACGAACTGCATGGCCGTATCCATGGATTTGCGCGCCGACCAGTGGGGCGGGCACACCCAGGCCACGAACTGCATGCCTTCTTCGGCCAGCATGCGGTAGTACTGGCCGCCTACCCACCGGGCGCCCTGTTCCCAGCCGCTGGTTACCTGGCTGTTGTCGTTGAGCATTTTGTGGCACGGGCGCTGTTTCAGGTACTGCAGCACCAACTCGCCGCCCGTCTGCGCCGAGGTAGCGTCGTGCGTGCCTTTCCACTCCACGTACAGCCACTGGTGGTCGGGGTCGTAGCCAATAGAAAGTGAAGAGGTGTCGTATAGATACTCCATGCCACATACGGCTAGCCACCGCGTTCAACTTCGTCCAAGTCCTACAAAACTCAACACTTCCCTTTCTACACCTGACCTCAAAGGTAGTATGCTCCGCTGGATAGACGTGCTTAAATTTGCCAAATACAGCAACCCCGAGCCCCCGCGCCGCTTGGAGCTGTCGGAGGACCAGTGGCAGGCCCGACTTAGTTTCGCCCAATTCCGGGTAATGCGCCAGAAAGCTACCGAGCCGCCCTACCGCAACGCCTACTGCCGCTCCTACGAGCCCGGCGTGTACGCCTGCCGGGGCTGCGGCACCCTACTCTTCGACTCCAGCACCAAGTACCACGCTATGTCGGGCTGGCCCAGCTTCACCCAGCCTGTGGCCCGCAACCTTATCCGCTACGCCTTCGACGAAAGCCACCACATGCAGCGCATCGAGGCCCTGTGCAACATCTGCCAGGCTCACCTGGGCCACGTCTTTCCGGATGGGCCCGAGCCAAGCGGGCTGCGCTACTGCCTGAACTCGGAGAGTCTGGAGCGGCTGCCAGCTGCTGAGCCGCCCCTGGAATAACCCTGCCGGCCGGGAAGTAGTATTGTCACTCCGGGGGTAGGGGAGAAGTAGGCGTTGCCTAGTCAGGAACGCTCAGCTTCTTTCTTACTCTTCAGAACGACCCCTCTGCTGCCTTCTCTATGCCCAAACAGGATTCTTTGCCTACCCCTCCAACCTTTACTGGCTACGTGCAGGTGCGCGGGGCGCGGGAACACAACCTCAAAAACGTCGACGTCCAGATTCCGCGCGATGCGCTGGTGGTGTTTACTGGCGTGTCGGGCTCGGGTAAGTCTTCCCTGGCCTTCGGGACGCTCTACGCCGAGGCCCAGCGCCGCTACCTGGAGTCGGTGTCGCCGTACGCGCGCCGGCTGTTTCACCAGATGGCGGTGCCCGAGGTAGATGCCATTGAAGGCCTGCCCCCGGCCGTGGCCCTGCAGCAGCAGCGCGGCACGCCTACCACCCGCTCCTCGGTGGGTAGCGTCACCACGCTTTCTAACCTAGTGCGCATGCTCTACTCCCGGGCCGGCGACTACCCCGCCGGGCAGCCCATTGTGTACGCCGAAGGCTTTTCGCCCAATACTCCCGAGGGCGCCTGCCCTACCTGCCACGGCCTGGGTCGCATCTATGAGGTAACGGAACAAAGCATGGTGCCCGACCCTTCCCTCACCATCCGGGAGCGGGCCATTGCGGCCTGGCCCCAGGCCTGGGGCGGCCAAAACCAGCGCGACATCCTCGTGACTTTGGGCTACGACGTGGACCGGCCTTGGCAGGAGCTGCCCCAGGAGCAGCGCGACTGGATTCTGTTCACCGAGGAGCAGCCCGTGGTGCCGGTTTACCCCGGCTATTCGCCCCAGGAAACCCAACGGGCCCTCAAGCGCCGGGAGCCCCCGAACTACATGGGCACTTTTAGCAGTGCCAAACGCCACGTGCTGCACACCTTCGCCACCACCCAGAGCCCCCTCATGAAAAAGCGGGCCCTGCAGTACATGCTCAGCACCGAATGCCCCACCTGCCAGGGCAAGCGCCTGCGGCCCGAGTCTCTGGCCGTAAAATTCGCGGGTCTGGATATTGCCGACATGTCAGGGTTGCCGCTGAAGCGGGTGGCCGAGCTGCTGCGGCCCTTCGCTGAGGGCAAGGCCGCGCGCCAGCCCCACGATGCGGCCCATCCGGAGCAGGTTATCGTGGCCCAACGCATTGCCGCCGACCTGTGCGCCCGCCTGACGGTGCTGCTGGACCTGGGCCTGGGCTACCTGGCCCTGGAGCGGAGCACGCCCACCCTGTCGCCGGGGGAGCTGCAGCGCCTGCGGCTAGCTACCCAGCTGTATTCCAACTTGTTTGGGGTAGTGTACGTGCTCGATGAGCCCTCGGCGGGCCTGCACCCCTCTGACACGGAAGCCCTGCTCAAAGCCCTGAAAAGCTTAAAGCAGGCCGGCAATTCCCTGTTCGTGGTAGAGCACAACCTAGACGTTATCCGCCAGGCCGACTGGCTGGTAGACGTGGGCCCCGCCGCCGGGGAGCAGGGCGGGGAAATCCTATACAGCGGTGCGCCGGCTGGTTTGGCTGATGTTGCTGCCTCCCAGACCCGGCGCTTTCTGTTTGAAGCTGGTGCCAAGGCGGTGACGCGGGAACCCCGCAGTCCGGCCGGGTGGCTGCGGCTGCAAGGCGTCACGCGCAACAACCTGCAGCAGCTTGAGGTAGCGTTTCCACTGGGCGTATTTACCACCGTTACGGGCGTGTCGGGCTCGGGCAAGTCCAGCTTGGTAAGCCAGGTGCTGGTAGAGCTGGTAGCGGAGGAATTAGGAATGAAGAATCCTGAATCAGGCGTTGAAAATGAAGATTCCGATGAATATTCTTCATTCCTCACTTCCCTCTCTTCAGTAACCGAAGGTAAGATTGTAGGCGGCATGGAGCAGATTAAGCGGCTGGTGCGCGTGGACCAGAAGCCCATTGGCCGCACTCCGCGCTCCAACATGGCTACCTACACCGGCCTCTTCGACCACGTGCGCAAGCTGTTTGCCGCTACACCCGCCGCCCGTAAGCGCCGCTACGACGCCGGCCGTTTCTCCTTCAACGTGGCAAAAGGCCGCTGCGAAAACTGCCAGGGTGAAGGCTTCGTGATGGTGGAGCTGCTGTTCCTGCCCAGCGTGTACGCGCCCTGCCCCGTCTGCCACGGGGCGCGCTACAACGCCAAAACCCTGGAAATAACGTACCGCGACAAGAACATTGCCGAGGTGCTGGGCCTAACCGTGGACGACGCCTGGGCATTTTTCGAGGAAGAGCCCACCGTGCAGCGCGCCCTCACGGTGTTGCGCGAGGTAGGGCTGGGCTACTTGCGCCTGGGCCAGCCCGCCACGGAGCTGTCGGGCGGCGAGGCCCAGCGCATCAAGCTGGCCACCGAACTGCAACGAGCCCAGCGCGGCAACTCCCTCTACATCCTCGACGAGCCCACTACCGGCCTGCACCCCTCCGACGTGGAAAAGCTGCTCACCCAACTGGATGGCTTGGTGGAAGCCGGCAATACCGTCATCGTGGTGGAGCACGACATGCGCGTGGTTGCCGCCTCCGACTGGGTCCTGGACATCGGCCCCGGCGCCGGTGACGAGGGCGGTCAGGTAGTAGCCGCCGGTACGCCCACTGATGTTATTACGTCCAAGCAAAACCGTACTGCGCCGCATCTGGCTCGTTTTATCCAGGGTCGGACTTAGGTGACCTCGGATTCTCTGTTAACGGCGTACTTGCATTTTACTTGAGTAGAAGCTGCATATATCTGTTTTTCCTTCAATCGATGTTAATTCGTTCGACGGTCTACTCATGTTCCCAACTACCCTTATTTCAATTCCACGCAGTCCGATTGAAAGCTGCGGGGTATGTTTGTGGTAGGGCAAGACCCGAATATTTCAATTCCACACAGTCCGATTGAAAGCAGAGCAGAAGTACACTTCCACATCCGCCGTACCCGATTTCAATTCCACACAGTCCGATTGAAAGTCCGGGCGGCAGGATGTGCCAGGCGGGTACCGTGCCATTTCAATTCCACACAGTCCGATTGAAAGTATGGGTATGGGAGTGGGTGATGTAAGACTACATATATTTCAATTCCACACAGTCCGATTGAAAGGTGTCAGCACGGTTGGCAAGAAAGCCACCGCCGCCAATTTCAATTCCACACAGTCCGATTGAAAGAGCCCCGATTGTTCTAGTCGGGGCTTTCGTCGTATCATTTCAATTCCACACAGTCCGATTGAAAGGCGGGTCGCTACGTTCGGGCAGTCGTTCCACGGTGATTTCAATTCCACACAGTCCGATTGAAAGAACAAACAGCGGCAGTCAAGAAGATGCTGGCTTACATTTCAATTCCACACAGTCCGATTGAAAGAAACGAGCTGAATTCTACCTACAGCTTCCCTGATGGATTTCAATTCCACACAGTCCGATTGAAAGTCGTAGGACGCCCCTAGTTCCTTGTCGTTGACCTTATTTCAATTCCACACAGTCCGATTGAAAGGGTCTGGAATTGACTTTCCCCGTCGAAAATGCTGCTATTTCAATTCCACACAGTCCGATTGAAAGTGCTGACGGCCGACACCTGCGCGCCGGAGTTCAACTAATTTCAATTCCACACAGTCCGATTGAAAGACGGCAAGCTCTGGCGCTCCAAGCAAGAAGTTCCGAATTTCAATTCCACACAGTCCGATTGAAAGATGGGCGCGGCGCTAATCCTACTGGCTGTGCTAGCATTTCAATTCCACACAGTCCGATTGAAAGTGGTGTTCGACTAGGGTGGTGAGGTTGATAGAGTCGTATTTCAATTCCACACAGTCCGATTGAAAGCCCAGAGCTTGCGCCAGCGGGTGCAACGTACCCGCAATTTCAATTCCACACAGTCCGATTGAAAGCGTATATTTTCAAGGGGTGGGCTGTTGTCAGAATTCAATTTCAATTCCACACAGTCCGATTGAAAGGCGGCTCATCGCGCCCATGAGTTTATTGGCGACAATATTTCAATTCCACACAGTCCGATTGAAAGGTTCTCTGTTCGCCGTGCTGGCCTTCCTGTTTATGGATTTCAATTCCACACAGTCCGATTGAAAGCCTCCTTCTCCGTGCGGTACTTGAACTCCAAGACCAATTTCAATTCCACACAGTCCGATTGAAAGTCGAGCGTGCTGGTCGGCACGGCCCCCGTCAAGGGATTTCAATTCCACACAGTCCGATTGAAAGCCAAAGCCGGCGCCGAAAGCCTGAAGCTGGGGCTTAATTTCAATTCCACACAGTCCGATTGAAAGACGGCAGGGATGATTGAAGACGCGCTAGAGGCAGAGATTTCAATTCCACACAGTCCGATTGAAAGTCTACAAGCGGGATGTGTACCAAGTGCTGGAGCCTGAATTTCAATTCCACACAGTCCGATTGAAAGGCACTACTGCGTGGGGCTCATACCCCACCGTCTTGCATTTCAATTCCACACAGTCCGATTGAAAGGTACGTCGGTGGGCGTTTTCTCGTATCTTACCCCTATTTCAATTCCACACAGTCCGATTGAAAGTACCCATTGAAAGTTGTTCGGCTAGACGCTGTAAATATTTCAATTCCACACAGTCCGATTGAAAGAGGACCGGGTGCCGGTGCTTCGGAAGGGGGCCGGCATATTTCAATTCCACACAGTCCGATTGAAAGCGACGGTCTTAAGGGTACCCCGCAGTTCCTTGATTAATTTCAATTCCACACAGTCCGATTGAAAGGCAAGTACTTTACTTGCCTACCTCGCGGCTACTAACATTTCAATTCCACACAGTCCGATTGAAAGTAGCGCGAGTACGATGCCTCCGACAATAGCCCTACCAATTTCAATTCCACACAGTCCGATTGAAAGCGACCAAGGAAAACCTAGTGAGGTAGCGGCCATTCTAATTTCAATTCCACACAGTCCGATTGAAAGCTTGCGCACCCGCGGCGGCTTCGGCTACTGTCACCTATTTCAATTCCACACAGTCCGATTGAAAGTGCGTTAAGCGGCACCGGCAACCTAGCTGCTACCACATTTCAATTCCACACAGTCCGATTGAAAGAATTAGCCGATGCTGCAAAGGCAGAGGCCGTTGCGAATTTCAATTCCACACAGTCCGATTGAAAGCACTAGCGACCTGTTACGCTACCTGGCGGAAGCCCGCATTTCAATTCCACACAGTCCGATTGAAAGTTGACCGCCAACGCAATAAGCTGCCCGTGTTTAATCATTTCAATTCCACACAGTCCGATTGAAAGTGCAACAGCGCGAAGGCACCGACCGCATTACCATCAATTTCAATTCCACACAGTCCGATTGAAAGAAGAACCACCACCACAAGCCGCTAGAGACAATAGACATTTCAATTCCACACAGTCCGATTGAAAGCGTCTCCAGTGAGTGCGGCCACTACAAGGGCTACACCTATTTCAATTCCACACAGTCCGATTGAAAGGTGGAATACGTCGCGCGAACGCCGCCAATAGTAATAATTTCAATTCCACACAGTCCGATTGAAAGTGGTGTGGGGTTGGTTACGGGTGGCGGGCACTGCTTATTTCAATTCCACACAGTCCGATTGAAAGGCTCCGAGGCGGGCGACGAGTTTACCACCACCACCTAATTTCAATTCCACACAGTCCGATTGAAAGGGTGGTCGAGGCGCAGGGCCAGGGCTTCGAGCAGGTATTTCAATTCCACACAGTCCGATTGAAAGTTTGGGTTTTGCTTCGACCTCTGGCTGAACCAGCGCATTTCAATTCCACACAGTCCGATTGAAAGCCAGTGGACACGGTGCTGAACACCTGGTACACGCTAATTTCAATTCCACACAGTCCGATTGAAAGCATCCGTTACGGCTTGCTTTAGGCTCAGCATCAGCATTTCAATTCCACACAGTCCGATTGAAAGGCTAAATCAACCCACAACTGGCTCGGCCGCTACCTATTTCAATTCCACACAGTCCGATTGAAAGCAGTGCTCTGGTTGGAAACGAGGAAACCAAGACCACATTTCAATTCCACACAGTCCGATTGAAAGATCCTGACGGTACCCACGACGTCCGCACCTACCACATTTCAATTCCACACAGTCCGATTGAAAGGCCTTCTTGCTGGGGCACAGCAATACGCTTGCCGAATTTCAATTCCACACAGTCCGATTGAAAGGTGTGGCCGAAACTCAAGCTGCCGAGCTTGCAACTAATTTCAATTCCACACAGTCCGATTGAAAGTCGCTAATCAGCCCTCCGAGCGAAGAGGCTTTGCGAATTTCAATTCCACACAGTCCGATTGAAAGTTGGTTTACGCGCATCACCCTAGATGAAACCATTAATTTCAATTCCACACAGTCCGATTGAAAGTAAACCGCCCCGACCGTTGTAGCAGTCGGGGCGGTTATTTCAATTCCACACAGTCCGATTGAAAGTAGTTCCATGACAGTACCAGTAGGCACCAGTTATAATTTCAATTCCACACAGTCCGATTGAAAGAGGTCTGAAATTGGCTTTCCCCGTCGAAGATGCTGCTATTTCAATTCCACACAGTCCGATTGAAAGCCAGCTTCTCCCCCTCGGGCACGACATGGCGCAGCAATTTCAATTCCACACAGTCCGATTGAAAGAGTTGAGTACTTGGAGTACCTCAATGAGAACTCCTACATTTCAATTCCACACAGTCCGATTGAAAGATTGAGCGTCGTAGTATCATTGCCGACTGCCAACACGATTTCAATTCCACACAGTCCGATTGAAAGGCTTCGAGGTAGGCGACGATTTCGGCGTGGGTCATTATTTCAATTCCACACAGTCCGATTGAAAGGCGCAAGGGCGCCTAAGCTATGAGCACGATTCTCTAATTTCAATTCCACACAGTCCGATTGAAAGGAGAAGCGTAACCGCAGCAGAAATGCCGGTAAAAGATTTCAATTCCACACAGTCCGATTGAAAGGAGTTGACGGTTCAGCTTCCGCTCCGGCGAGCAGGCATTTCAATTCCACACAGTCCGATTGAAAGTAGCTGTCGTTTCTGAGCGCGTGCCCTGGCTGTCTTATTTCAATTCCACACAGTCCGATTGAAAGTGCGCTCGAAAAAGCACATCGCGCCCATGGAATCGAATTTCAATTCCACACAGTCCGATTGAAAGGTGATGCGCGTAAACCAATCGGCTAATTTCTCCCCCTATTTCAATTCCACACAGTCCGATTGAAAGTAGTTCCTGTTCTGGAAAATCTACTCATTTCCGTGAATTTCAATTCCACACAGTCCGATTGAAAGGCTGTTGCAAAAACCATCGCCGAGTTCGGCTTTACCCATTTCAATTCCACACAGTCCGATTGAAAGTATGGTGGTTACACCTCCATCCTTAGGGCTACTCTTAATTTCAATTCCACACAGTCCGATTGAAAGGCTTGCTGGGCTGCTGGATCAGGCCGGCAGCCAGCAATTTCAATTCCACACAGTCCGATTGAAAGACACCGGTCCGGGCACGCCGAGCCGCATTGCCTCGAATTTCAATTCCACACAGTCCGATTGAAAGCGGGGCTACACACCGAACAGTTCCCCGCCTACTTCATTTCAATTCCACACAGTCCGATTGAAAGCCTTTTGGTGGCGTTACATCCCAGAAGCCTTTAGCTATTTCAATTCCACACAGTCCGATTGAAAGTGCCTGCATGATGTTCATTTTTACCTTCCATATATTATTTCAATTCCACACAGTCCGATTGAAAGGGACATCTCAGGGCAGTATTCTCAGGTGCCGTGCTCATTTCAATTCCACACAGTCCGATTGAAAGCCAGCAACTCGTGCACCTACCGCTGCTCACCTACCTATTTCAATTCCACACAGTCCGATTGAAAGCCAGCCCGCGTAGCACACCCGATAACTCCCGGTGCAATTTCAATTCCACACAGTCCGATTGAAAGGTACCGGCGCGACAAACCATTGACCACCGTAAAGCCATTTCAATTCCACACAGTCCGATTGAAAGTCACCAGCGAGCAACTCGGCGGCACGAATGTAGTACATTTCAATTCCACACAGTCCGATTGAAAGCAGCGCGACTTGCTACCTCTATTGATTTTCAAAGTATTTCAATTCCACACAGTCCGATTGAAAGACGCCACCCAGGACGACGGCACGTGTACGTACACCCATTTCAATTCCACACAGTCCGATTGAAAGTGGTTTGAACCGGCGGTCTGGCAAGGCTTGCTCGGATTTCAATTCCACACAGTCCGATTGAAAGGAAACACGTAGCGCAAGCTGTCCCACCCGATGGGGTATTTCAATTCCACACAGTCCGATTGAAAGTACACCTCGACATCCGCCGTACCTGCGGGCAGTTCCACATTTCAATTCCACACAGTCCGATTGAAAGTTTTCGGCAAAAGGGTTAACTCCATCAGCCGGGGTATATTTCAATTCCACACAGTCCGATTGAAAGCTGCGTGTCCTGTAGTGACCGATCCGGACCCAGACCATTTCAATTCCACACAGTCCGATTGAAAGCCGTGGCGTTGGTGGGTGGTAGCTGCAATCGTAGTCATTTCAATTCCACACAGTCCGATTGAAAGGCGGTATGAAGTCGCCTGCCTTTCAATGGTACGCGGATTTCAATTCCACACAGTCCGATTGAAAGCGGCGCGGCGTTCTAGCCCCAGCCCCAAACAATGCAATTTCAATTCCACACAGTCCGATTGAAAGAAACGCGCTTGAGAGCCTTAGAAACGGCCCTGCAAAATTTCAATTCCACACAGTCCGATTGAAAGCGTCGTAGTACAGCTCGTGCAGCACCCCGCGGCTGTATTTCAATTCCACACAGTCCGATTGAAAGAGCTACCCGTGCCCGCGTCCACATCTTCCAGATCGTATTTCAATTCCACACAGTCCGATTGAAAGCCGCGGGTGCCCGTGCCAGCTACTACGCGGTTGGAGATTTCAATTCCACACAGTCCGATTGAAAGTCGAAGCCTACACCCATCAACTGCCAGCTAACCTGCAATTTCAATTCCACACAGTCCGATTGAAAGCCTGGTGAAACGAGATACCACACCCAGCGCACACGATTTCAATTCCACACAGTCCGATTGAAAGGCGCACGGCGCTGAATTTCTCGGCCTTGTATTTCGCATTTCAATTCCACACAGTCCGATTGAAAGATGGGAGCATCAGCCGAGGCGTCCTCGAAATTGATGTATTTCAATTCCACACAGTCCGATTGAAAGGGATTCGACCTCGCTACTCGGCTGCATCGGTTGGCTATTTCAATTCCACACAGTCCGATTGAAAGCCGTGGCAAAAAGGCCGCTGGTGAAATTCAAAGCTAATACTTTACTCATCAAATGGTAACGTAAAGTCGTCGCATGGCAATCCTATGATTTTCCTGGGTTAGCGACGACTACTGGAAATCAAAGACTTATACTTTGTACTGTGTGATTAATGCTCAAATAATACGATCAACCAGTGCACCGACGACCTATTTCACTTATAAAAACGTGTCCAACTTGTTCTTTTCCTGGCCCACTACCTGCTTTTCCAGCCACTGCTGACTACGACTTTTGAAAATTAATACGCTGTCTTCGTCAGTATCTAGGAAGTTATGGGCTTTGGCCAGTAACTCCTTAAGTTTTACTTCGGTTATTTCGCCCTCGAAAACCGAGTTTTGAATCCAATTTAGGTAGCGACGACAGAGTTTGAGCATTTTGCCCACGCGCTTCTCGCGGATATCATATACCAGCAATACATACATCTTACCACCACGCTTTAAAGGGTTTGTATTCTTCCATCTGCATTAAGTGCTTAGTGAGCTTGTAGCACTCAAGCTTGATTAAGTGCTGGTAACTGACGCTACGCTTGAGGCTACGGTGTTGAATTGTTTCCTTCAGGCGCTCTTCAAAAACGCGTACCACAGTTTTCTTCGCGGGTTCTTTCAGTACGCAGCGGCCTAGGTCCTGCACAAAATCATTGGGGCGAATTTCTCGCTTGTTGAGTACCCGGAAAATCAGACGATCTACTAGCAGGGGCTTGAAAATCTCAGCAAGATCTAAGGCCAGCGAGAACCGGCGAGTACCAGGCTCGTGCAAAAAGCTAATGGTAGGGTTGAGCTGCGTATGATAGATCTGCGAAAGACAGGCCGAGTAGCAGAGCATGTTGCCAAACGACATAAGTGCGTTAAGTTCGTTTTGAGGCGGTTGAGTGGTACGCGTGCCGAAAGCGTAATCGGTAGGTACCAGCCGGTCGAAGCCGCTGTAGTAGGTCTGACGAATGTTGCCTTCCAGCCCCATGAGCTCAGGTACGGCATTGGCGAACGGTAGGGCAGCCACGTAGCCCTCTATCTGATCGATGTGAGCGGCTACGTCCCGGCCGCGGCTCTGGTAATAACGTAGGTTCTTGAGTAGATTGAACGCGGAACCCTCCACAAACTTGCGGGCGAGAGCAATGCGCTTGGTTTTAGACGTGTAATGTTGAGTTTGCTGCACCTGAAGCTTGCCTGCCAGCAGGTACTCCTTGGCCATGAACGAACCGGTATAGTGCTCGTAGTAGTCGAAAAAGTGCACTGAGACGCCGTTCTTACCTAGGAAGTTGTAGAGGCTGGAGTTAGCATCGAGTGAACCGAACACGTAGAGATCTGCCACATCCATTATGGGCAAATACTTCACTTGTCCGGGTAAGCCTTGCTCATCGTAAGCGGTGTATTGTAAAGTATTGTCCTTCCGGCTCAACCGGCCAGGATTGAACAGATAGTATGTCTTCCTCATATCATTAATTAAGCTGATTCCTTTTAGAAAGGCGGCACAAATCTCATTTCACATAAAACCAGACACCTAGCCCTATTGTACCACTCACTCGCCCACATAGCAAAACTCGTAGTAACTACACTGTCGGCAGAAAGGCTTATTGATAGTAGGCGGACAAGGCGTGTTATCGGATTGCAGCTGCTGAATACGAGTTAGCCATTGCGGAATATCTGCCCGGTCAGCAGGGGTGAGAGCAACGGCCAGCGTTTGACGAAGCTTCGGGTATTCCAATAGGGCCGTAGGGCCTTCCACGCCGGCTTCCTCCAGCAGCCAGAGATAGTACTTGAGTTGAGCAATGTGTGATTCTTCTAGCTTCTGCGATGTTTTGATTTCGTGAATAACACGCCGATGCGGATCATAGAAATCAATCTTGCTGCCGCCAATACTGACTTCCTTATACCGCTCAGCCCGCTGTGGGTAAGCTGTCTGGTGTAATAGCTCGCCGCCCGCTACGGCCTCGGAGGTATGCTCCATCCACAAATCACGGTCGAACAGCCACAGTTTGCGGTGGCAGACGTGGTAGTACTTGACGTGGGTGGCGGTGATGGTGCGCATAGAAGCAAAAAAGAATCCTGGCTCCACGCGAAGCAGAGCCAGGATAGCTGATGGGGTTTATACTTGCTGCTCGTAGCTGAATGCCCGCAGCCGGCGTGCTATTTCTTGCTCGGCGTCAGATAGCGCATCGGCGCGTTCTTCTTCCGTAAAGACGTATTCGGCGGCGCTAGGCGTAATAAACAAGTCCACGCCATTTACTTGTTCGAGCACAGGGCGAGCTTTCGGCCGCTCGCTGCCTTCTGATTCGGGTACCAGCTTCGCCCGGATGGCGGCCCCGATGGCGTTGGCGTTGTCGGAAACGGCAACGGCCAACGTCTTCATCAAATCAAACGTGCGACTTTGGTTGGTGAGAATGCGCCAGTCGAGCAGGGCTTTAGCCAGAGCGGGAATTAGCTTCTCGCGCTGCTCCGGCGGGCACACTAGGCACGGTCCGAAGGAATTCACGCCCGGTTGCCACCCAGTAGCTTGCAGGGCTTCGCGAATGGCGGGCGTCACTTCCGGCTCCGTGTCGTTGGTCGACACGCAAAACAGGGTGCGCATGTCCACGGCTACATCATACACGAATAGGCCACTGGCGCGGGTATTTTCAGGAATCCACTTCCGCAACACGCTCCGGTCGGTACCTTTTAACAAAGCAGCTAGTTCTTCCTCGCTTAACTCCTTATTATCGGCGTCCCGCACAATGACCTTGTGTAGAGTAGGCCGGTCGCTGCGGTCAAACGTGATGTTCTCGCTGCTCATGCCGGCTAGCAAAGGATGCAGGGGGCGCATGGCCGAGATAGAAAGTGGGCTACGCCTTTTCAACGTGCGGTTGTCACCACCTTTTTGGGCTCGCATCCAGCCGCCAACGAGTTGGTCAGGGTGCCGCGGGTCGCATGCCGACCACGGTTCACCTTCGCCAAGCTTGCCGTTCTTATCGAGGTTGGACACGAACGTAACGGGTGCGGGCGACAGGCCTAATTCCGCTAAAAATACTTCCAGCACCGAGCGTTTCACCTGTTGGCCGCTGGAATAAGGCATTCGGGTAGAAAATTGCGGGTCGTAGTAATATTTCTGTCCCTGGCTGACGCCAAACACAGTGTGCGAAGCAGACTTGAGGCCCCGGAGGTAGAGAAAAGAATTCATATAGAAAAAAGTAAAGACTAAAGACCAAGAGTTGATTACGCGGGAGTAGCCGCCTGTTGACGGTCAGCCAGCGCGTAGCAGAACCGCACCAGCGTCAGGAAATAGGGAAAGTTGTCGGGCGGCATGGTATCCACACGCTGCGCCAGACTCTTGAACTTGTCGAGCGTGTCGGTTGGGGCATTTTCTACCACCGTAGTGAGGGCAGCAATGAAATTGCGGCGGTTGCCCGCCTGCAACACGTCATCTACCGCATTAGCATTGCCGCGGCTGAGTTTTTTGCCGGCACTTCTGTGCAGCACCAGCAGGTCGGCAGCTTCTTCCGCGCGCGACCAAAGGGTTTCATCATTGAGCATGGCGAGTAACCAGGAAATGTAAACGTGGTAAGTAACTAAGAGCGAATTGTCGTTTTTGCTGTAATCGGGAAGTTTGGTTTTTTCGCCGGGCTTGGTGGCGGGCATCAAGCCGCGCAGGCCCTTCGGCAGCAGAGCGTAGGTACCGATGGCGCCGGCTTGACAGGCTTTGCGGAAGCCGAAGCCCGACCCAAACAGATTCTGAATAAAGCTGCGGTTGCTGGTGTATTCACCCTCCCCAAATAACTTCCGGTATAAGTCGAACGGCTTACGAATGCCCATCAAATCCACGGGCACGAAGCCCACGGTCGTGTTGGTTTGGCCAAGGTTGTACACGTACACGGTTTGGGTGCGAGCCGTGGGCGGCAGCAGTTTCACCAAGGACAGCAGCACATCCGTCCAGGGCGCAGTTTCGGCGCTCATGATGCCTTTGTCAACCGAAAAAGCATCAGCAGGCAACAGTTCTCCATTCTGGGCTCCTAAGCTTGCATTATAACTGCGTAGCCACTGGCCATTCCAAGTGTTCACTTGGTTAGGACGCAGTTCGTGGCGGTCCGTGAGCAAGCGACGATATACGTGCCAGCCTTGCTCCAAAGCCAGCAGCACTTCCGGCACGGGTATCAGCAGCGACAAAGCGCCCTGTACACCCACGCCTAATGCGCCTCCCACCCACGAAAGCATTACCTCATCAGCCGAAATAGGCATGGTGGCTCCACTTACTTGCCCCGATGTAGTAGCCAGCACGTCAGTACTCGGAAAACCTACCGGGCTTGAGCCTGCCGGGTCTTCCCGAATAAATTTCAGCAACTCACCAATGCGTTTGTTGCGGTCGGTAGCATCAGGATATTGGCCTTTTTTGAAGGGTGGATTACTGAGCCGGGAATTACCGCCATGCATGATATACTTTGGGTGGTCGAAAAACAGCGGGATAAACCGTTCCTCGAAATATTCAGCCACACTTAGGCTGAGTCCGTGGGCGGCATTGTAGGCGGCCAGAAACTGGCGGCCGATAACGGCAGTAATCATCGGCGAAGTGGATTAAAGGAATTCATAGCCGGTTTCGGCTAGCAGCCGCTCCATGTGCAGGCCTGTTTCGGGTGAGTAGGCTTGCTCATCAATCAGATAGGGATTGTTGCCGTGCGGGTGCTGGCGCAGTTTGGCTCGTTGAGCATCCCGGTAGTTCAGCGGAATTTCAAAGCGGGGCCGCTCGTCGGGCGAGGCCTGTGAATAAGCTTCGTAGTCTCGCAGCCACACGCCCGTAACTGAATCAATTTCCAGCAAATCCAGCAGCACCGACTTCGGTTCGTGGGTGAGCAGCGGCAACAAAAACTGGCCATTACGAAAGCGGGCGAAGCCGTCCAGCGAGGTCAGTTCTACTGTGGGGTACACGGCATCAATCAAGCCGGCCAAGTCCCGCTCGCGCAATACAATGCCTTGGTCGGGTAGCAGGTCGTAGGTGCGTTGCAGTACGTCCACGTCATAGGGTCGGGCAGCCGTTTTGGTCGTGGGTGGGGCCACTACGTACACAGGTTGCAGCTTACGTTGCGCCGGCTCCAGCCGACGGCGGTTTACGCGCCCGAAACGCTGGACCAAGGCATCAACAGGGGCCGTATCGGTCAGCATGCAATCAAAGCTGATATCCAGGCTTACTTCCACTACCTGCGTGGCTACCACGATACAAGGGCCCGGCTGCTCGTCAAACTCCTTTTTTAATTGATTTTCAAGCTCGGCCCGGTCCATCCGACGATACCGACTGTGGAGCAGCATCTTGGGCGTGTCCGGGTATAGCTCCTGCAAGTCGTGGTAAAGCTGTTGGGCGTCCTTTACCCGGTTACGCACAATTAGCACCTTAGCGCCGGCCTGCAACTGCTCCGCCAGCACGGCGCGAGTTGCGTCCCAATCGGGTAGCTTGTGCACAGTGTGGCGGTCATAGGTGTCCAGCTCTTCTTCGGTAAGGGTGGTGATGCGCGTGGCCTCCGGCCCACCAAGCAGCGCTAGTACCTGGTCGTAAAGAGCTGTGGGCATGGTAGCCGTGCCTACGTGGACCCGGCAGCCGATACCGTGTAGCGCCTCCACCAACCGGAACAGAATGGCTTGGGTAAGGGCGCCGTAAGTGTGAATCTCGTCCAGGATAACATCAGCGCCTTGCAAGTCAAGCAGTAAACTCTCATAGCCTCGCGTGGCAAACACGATGCCCATCAGCTGGTGCGGCGTAAGCACCTTCACAGCTGCCCCTACTTTGTCCTGCAGGGCTTTTTCTTCCTCTTTAGCTTGGTATGCTACTACCCGCGACGAGCCGTGTAGTAGCCGCACATCTACTTCCTGCTCCTGCAACGCTTCCCCAATGCGGCGCCACATGGCATTGATAGAAGCCTGAAACGGCAACGTATAAAACACCCGTCCCCGGCAACGGCGCAGCAGGTAGTTTGTCTTGCCTGCGCCGGTAGGCGCCGTTACCAGCGTGTGTGGCTTGCCCTCGTCGGTAGTTTGCTTGGTTGATAAGGGATAAAGCGGATGCGTCCCAGCAAAGGGCGCCAAATCGGGCGAGCGGAATAAGCGTGGCAGAGCCAGTGTGGTGCGCTGCTGCAGGGCTGAGGCCAGATGGTCAGCTGCCACCAGTAGTCCTTTCCACGGCGACCAGCCCAGTACCCGGCCTTCAATCAGCGCGTAGGCGCGCTCCGTACACCATTCAAATGCTGTTAAGGCTTCTGCTCGGCTGATGGGTTTTGTGGCTATTCCTACTTCCGTCAGGACCGCCAACGCCGGCCCCGACCATTCTTCCCACCGCTGGGCTGGCGCGTCCAGATGCGTTTTCTCAAAGTTCTCGCCCATCTGGTCGAAATCATACAAGCCATAGCCTGATGAGTCGCGAGCCAATGATTTATGGTGCGCTACCAACATGTCAAATAGCGGCTCCCATTGTATCTGAGGCAATAGGGGCAGGAAGAATAACGACGCCAACTCGTGCCGAAAAGGTTTGTCGGCCGGGGTACGCTTAGCAGTTAGGCGGCGCTGAAACTCAGGATGAGCTTTGCCAATGTCATGTAGCAAGCCCCCAAGCCGAGCCAGTTCCGGATTAAGATTTCGGCCATGTGCAATGGCTTCGGCGGCTTCGGCTACGTGAAGCAGATGGTCGGCGAGCAGCAAACCGCCATTTTCGGGACTTTTAGCCCGCAGCGCAGTAACAGATGCACTCATGACTGCGGCAGATAACGAACCGCGCGGCCCGTGATGGAAAGCTGCCCGTACATTGGCGCGTTGCCAGTGAAGCGGTTGAAGCCAACTAGAAAGCTTCCTTCACTGGTGCCGTCTTCAGTAAAGTGCAGCTCGAATCCGTCCAGGGCCTCAAACCCTTCCTGGGAAAGCTCTTGTATTGGCCCCGTGGGCAGTACAAGGTCCTCGTTACGACAAAGGCACAAGTGTTGTCGCGCTGCTCGTTCAGCATCTTCTCGCGTCGAGAAAGCCAGGTGCAGCACCGGATTTAGCAGCACATTACGTAGTAGGATCCCCCGGTCACGCCCCAGAATCCGACCCGTACGCTTTTCTTCTTTGAAAGCCCGCGCATGAACTACCTCTTGCTGTTGGCTCAAGGTATCATAGCTCAGCCGGTGCCGTAGAATCTGCGCCACCCCTAACTTCTGGCGCATTCCTTCAATTACAGAAGGGGTGAGAAACTGTTGGGAATAGGTCTCTCCATCTCTTACCGCCGTCCAAGGCTTGAGGTAGCCAAAAGGGCCAGTGTACTTTACCGCGTAAAGCATATCACAAAATCAATAAATCGTGTAAAATCTATTCCAGCGCCCCGCACCCCAGCCCCGTGCTATGGCCTACGCCCACGCACCAGGCAAAGCGGATTTGCTCAGCGGTGCCGGTTACGATGACGGGGCACTGACTGGCGCGGCACTGCACGGCCTTATAACGGAAAAGCTTGGTTTTAGCCCCAGCATAGTGCCGGTCGAAGCGGACGGCGGCACCGGTGTCGTCGAGGCCGGCTTGACGGAGCTTGTGGCGCAGGGTGGCCGTGAGCAACTCGTCGGCGCGCGGGTCTTCGTACGTGAGGTGGTCAGCGGGTTTGCCGGCTTCAACCTCCCACTTTACAAACACGGGACTCAGCACCCGCAACCACTGCTCGCCATCTTGGAACTGGGGTGGCGTAATGAGGCGCGCGTCGCGGACGGTGAGGCCCAGGCCCAAGTCCGGCTCCCGGATGACACCGCCGACAAGTTGATGAATCAGCTGCGGGTCGTGGGCGGAAATAGACCAATGGGCACCGTTTCGATACTGTAAGCCGTTGCGCCCGGCTTGGCCACCGCGCAGCCACGACAGGGAATAAAGGGAGAGGCCATTGTGCAGTTCGTCATTATGACCTAGCCACCGGTGAAACGCGCCCTTAAGCGTAGGCAAGTGGTCAAAAGGCAATGGTTTACCGGCTGTGAGGTATAGGCTCAAGCGCATAGAAGCTCGCTAACTATAATAGAATGAAGAGCTCCCAAGATGGAGAATATTTTAGGTAAACAAATGGGAATACTAAAAAAATAAGTATTTCAAGCTGCGCATTAATAATACAGCTTTCTAAATAAGTTGGCAGAAGCCTGCTGATTGCTATGCACCTAGGCTGTATAGATAGTAAGAATGTTTAGGCAAAAAGAACGTCATGCCGAGCGCAGCGAAGCATGACGTTCTTTCCGTTACTGTCTACGCAGCCTGATAAGACAGTTATTATCACCACTAGCCAGAGGCTCACTAACAATCCTGCTCGCAGCTTACTCTTTCATCACCCGCTGGGTGCGGTTGAGGTTGCGGCCTTGCAGGCGCACCTCGTAAATGCCGGGGGCCAAGTGGCCGGTGTAGCGGTTGAGCTCGGCCTGAAGCAGGCTACCGGAGCCGTGCAGGCGAAGCATGGGTATGCCCTGGGGCAGAAGCACTTCCAGCGTGAGTGGGCCAATGTTTTTAGGCAGGTCAGCCAGGGTAAAGGTGCGGCCGCCCGCGGCGGGCTTGGGGTACACAAACAAACGGGGCGTGTTCATATTGGCGGGGGTAATGCCGGCGAAGTTTACGCCAATGAGCACCGGGTCGTGGTCAGAGGAGCGGAAGGGGGTGCTTACGTCGGTGGCCGCGCCGGCCACATCGAACTGCAGAAAAAGCGGCTCCCCGGAGTTGATGTTCCACTTGTGCACGTCGATAAACCCCACCATATTGGACGTAACGATGCAGTGGTCGAGGGAGCCGGTGAGGCCCTTGAAGACGTAGGAGGCGCTGGTGGGCGGCGTCACAACGACCAGCCCCGCAGCCCGCATGATGTCAATGGGGTCTTCCTCGTAGTTGGCGTTGTAGTCGCCAATGCAGACGACCCGCTTAGTGCCGGCCGGTACCACGGTGGTATTCACGAACTGCACCAGGGCATTGGCCTGATTCCGGCGCCGGTCGTTGGAGCCGCCCTGGCCGTCGTTTTGGTCAGCATTGACGCCCGTGCCGCTGCCCTTGGACTTGAAATGGTTGATGACAACGGCCAGCGTATCGGGGCGGGCCTTGCGGCGGGTGGTAAACACCTGGGCCAGGGGTGGCCGCTCAAATACGCCCGTTACCGTAGCTACCCGCGCCTCCCCAAGCGGCGCCACCACGGCCGGCTTGTAAATAATAGCGCACCGAATGACATCCGTATTGTTCGGCTGCTGGGTAGTTCCACCGTCGTTCACGAAAGCGTACGTGCCGGGGCCCTGGGCTTGGTTGAGGCCGTTCACCAGGTCCTGAATGGCGGAAGCCGGGCCCGTGCCATCGTTTTCAATTTCCGTGAGGCCAATGATGTCCGGGTTCATCTGAACCAGCCCCTGAATGATTTTGCTGCGCTGACGGACGAAGTCGGCGGGCGTTTTGGCTCCGCGTGGGGTCGGGAACCCGCCGCCGGCCCCGTCGCCGTTGAAGTAGTTGAGCACGTTGTAGCTGGCTACTTTCACATCGAGGGGCCCAAATACGGGCACGGGTGGGCGCGTAACCACCAGGGCCGGGGCGTCGGGGCCGGGCAGGGGCTGCACCCGCCACTTCCCGAAGCCATACCCCAGAATGCCGCGCAGCTGGGCCACGGTGCTACCCACCCGAACGGTGCGCAGGGTGGGGTCGAGGAAGGGAACGGGGGTAGGGTTGGTGGCCGCGCTGCCATCGTCCAGCAGAATGGAGCGGTCGAGGTTGGCAGCTTGGTAGGCATTGATGGCCGCCAGGTTGCTGGTGCCGGTGCTCCGGGTGCCGGTGGCGGGGTCGTCGTTTGGGTCAATAAACTGGGTGGGTTGATACACGGGCCCGCCGGTAGTGAGGGTCAGCTCGCCGCGCTGGCGCAGGGTGTACACGTCGGAAACGGTGAGTGGTACCGGAAACTGCACCCGCATGCCCTCGTAGCGCTCCAAGGCCGCCCCGGAGTAGGGGGGCAGCGGCAGGGTAGTGAAGGCGGGCAGCGCATTGCCGCTGGAGAGTACCGTAACGGTAGCCTCGGTGAGCACGGCCTGATCGAAGGAGGGCGCGGCCCCAGCTTCCTGCACGGTTCCGGTTAGCTGCACTTTGTCGCCCAGGGCTACTTTGGTTTCCGGCTGCACCACAAACAGGGCATCGGAGGTGGCGGGGTTGCCATCGGAAGCAGCGGCGGCTTCCTGCACGTAAAATCCTCCTGGCGTCAGGCCCGGATATATCCCCGTCACGATGGCCTGAATGGTGTAGCTGCCCGGCTTGGCCGCCCCCGCACTACCCTGAATACTGCCGATGCGCGTAATGGCAGGCTCCTTGCGCGGCGGCTGGCCCCCGCTAGTAGCCGAGGCGGGGGCGTGAAGCCAGCAGGAAAGCAGCAAGAAAATCAAGGCAGAATGGCTGTGGCGCATGGGGCGGGACGAGTTGTCGTGTAAATAGTAATTATAAAAGTAATATTTAAAAGTGAAATAATTATAAATAACTCCGAAGGCCTATATGTTCTTCCCGGGTATTTACATGGTACAGGCTTAGGGTTACCGCCGTAGGTAGGTACTTTCGCAATAGGCTAAACAAGTGACTGAAGTAAACTGATTTCCAGCGTAATACGGCCCACTCATATAGAGCAGTACCGAGCCGCCTCGCTTGAACCACGAGGGTAGATTGGCAACGTCAGTCGGGGAAGTGTCAGCTCTCGGTATGAGGGCTCTGTTCCGCCTGTATTTTCACGAGGCAGTATTAAAAACAGCGGCTGGCCTCGCCATGCAAGGGCTTGCCCCAGCTTCTTCGCCTCGCTGGGAATGACAGTTCCTCGTTTCCGCTTTTGCTGTTTGCCCTGCTTATACCGGAGAGAAACGGCCTTATGTGGTAGCCTGAATCGAGTTGCCTCCGTACAACCAGCAACCGGTTCGCGCGTTATTTCCTTTTCCAGCCGGTGCGGCTTATGCTTTCTTCCTTTGTCGAAGAGTTCTTTCGAAATCCGGCCACGGTGGGGTCTTTGGTACCCAGCTCACAAGCCCTAACCGACAAGGTAATGGAGCCTATCGATTTCGATACGGCTACCTGTATTGTGGAGTACGGACCCGGAACGGGAGTTTTCACTGAGGTCCTGATGAAGCGGCGCAAAGCCGGCACTGCCCTGGTGCTCGTGGAGGTAAACCGGCGGTTCTGCCAGTTGCTGCAGCAGCGCTACGCCAGCCACGCCGACGTGCACGTGCTGCATGGCTCAGCCGACCAAACCGGGGACTACCTCCGCCGGCTGGGGCTACCCCAACCGGACTATGTGGTGTGCGGCTTGCCCTTTTCGTCGTTGCCCCGGCGGCTGGGGTGGCGTATTCTGGAGCATACCCGGCAGCTGCTAGCTCCGGCCGGCAAGCTGATTCTCTTTCAATACTCGCTCCAAAATAAGAAGCTGTTTGCCCGGTTTTTCCGTGCCCTAACCGAGACCCACGTGCTGCAGAACCTACCGCCGGCCTACGTGCTGGTGTACCAACCGGCAGACGAATAGCTGCCTTGCAGAAAGCGACTGGTGCCTACCGCGCGTTGGTACGGGCTTGCGTAAGCAAAGTATTTCCAACCAGAGGCCTTGGTGTAAGGGCCGGAGGTAGGGGCTAGGCCAGCGGCGGCAGGCCCACTCTAACACCTTGCCTATGAGCAATAACCGCCCACGCGCTGGCTGGGTAGCGGCAGCACCCGGTTGCAGGGGTAGCGCGGGGTGGGAATATTTCTAGAAAATATTTTCTAGGCCAGACGATACGGCTGCGTGTGAAAGTGTAAATTCGGCTGGAGCGCTGTAGTGGCGCATGATCGGTTGTGGAGGTACAAACAGCTAAGAGCTCAAAAAAACGGAGCGCTGCTACTTTATTCTAACGGGCCCTTTCAGCCGAATAGGATAACTAAACTCATATGCTCGTCTGCTCATGAACATAGACATGCAGCTGGTAGAAAATGAGCAACGGTTTCGCTCGTTGTTCGAAAATAACCCCGACCTGGTGCTGTTTCAGAACCAAACCGGTGTTATTCTGGATGCGAATCAGGCTTTTCTGGAGGTGGTACACCGGCCAAAGGAAGCGGTGCTGCACCGGCCCTTTTCCGACTTCCTACCTCCCGACAAAGCCCCGCTGTTTGCCGAGAAACTGGCCGAAGCCTTCCGGGGTCATAAGGTAGAATTTGAGGTGGAGGTGAAGATTAACGGCTCCGAGCCCCGGGTGCTGAACGTAACCAAGGTGCCGCTACGGGTTGAGGAGAAGGTAGCGGGCGTGCACATGGTGGCCAAGGATATTACCGTGGAGGCAGCCTCCCGATCCATCATTGCCCAGCAGGCCCGGCGGCTCAATACCATCTTCGAGAGCATTACGGATGCGTTTTTCCTGCTCGACCGGCGCTGGACGTTCAACTTTGTCAACAGTGAGGTGGAGCGCCTATTGGGGATGAGCCGGCAGCAGCTCCTGGGCAACACGGCCTGGCAGGTATTCACGGGCCAAAATCTCGACGAGTTTTATCAGCAGTGCCGGCTGGCTATGGCCTCAGGAAACGCTGTGCACTTTCAGGCCTTCTTTGAGCCCCGGCAGCTGTGGCTGGAGGTAAAGGCGTTTCCTTCCGAAGAAGGCCTCTCGGTGTACTTCACGGACGTAACAGACAAGGTAAAGGCCCACCAGGAGCTGTACCGCCAGAACACCGACCTGCAGCAGTTCGCCTACATCGTGTCGCATAACCTGCGCGCGCCCCTGGCCAATATGCTGGGCCTAGTTGACTTGCTGGTTGGCCAGGAGCGGGAGCAGCGGCAGACCCCGGAGTACGAGCAGCTGCTACACCACTTGCTGCTCAACACCCGCCAGCTCGACACCGTCCTGCACGACATGAACACCATCCTAACGGTGCGCGACAAGCAAGGGGTGTCGGAGCCGGAGCAGGTGCCCCTAGCCGAGGTAGTGCGGCAAGTAGTTGACAGCCTCCGGGATTCTTTGGACGAGTGCGGGGGCGAAATCCACGCCGAAATACCCGCCAAGCTGTGCGTGCGCGGCATCCGGGCCTACCTCTACAGCGTTTTCTTTAACCTGCTCTCCAACGCCATTAAGTACCGCTCGGAGCAAAGGCCGCTGCGCATTACCATTACTGCCACGCCCAGCCAGCCGGGGCCCGGCACGCAGGTAGAAGTAGCCGACAACGGCTCGGGTTTCGACACGCAAAAAGCCGGCGCGGATGTCTTTAAGCTTTACAAACGATTTCATACCCAGCCGGAGGGGCGCGGATTGGGCTTATACCTAGTAAAAACGCATGTTGAGGCAATGGGCGGACGCATTACGGTGCACAGCACCGTGAATGTCGGCACCCGGTTCCTTGTACATTTATCCTAAAGAGCAAGCATGCATACCGTGTTAATCGACGACGACATGACGAGCATCTTCCTGATGCGGCTGCTGCTGCAGCGCGAGGAGTTTGCCGATTCCATTACCTCTTTTCAGTCGGCGCAGGAGGCCCTGTGCTATTTGCAGCAGGCCCCGGTGCCGGAGCTGCCCCAGGTTATCCTGCTGGATTTGAACATGCCCGTAATGAACGGCTGGGAGTTTCTGGAGGCGCTCCGGCCCGTGGCTCCCCACGTGCTGGACCACACCCGCATCTATATCCTCACCTCGTCGTTGGCCCAAACTGACCTGGCCCGGGCCGACCAAAATCCCCTGGTTACCCGCCTGATTCATAAGCCCTTGGATAAGTCGGAAATCGAGCTTATTAAGGCTGAAGCTGCGGAGTAAACCCGTAATGGGCGGGCCGCAAACGCGAGTCTGGGGCAAGAGGTGGCGCGCTACGTAAGATTCCTTTGGGCTACTAACTAGGAAGTTGGCTAGGGAATACTGAACTTAACTGCGGCGGGCGGGCTTGCTACCGGTATAAGCACCGCTTCTAGCCAGCGCCTTTGCCATTTTCGGCACCTGTCGGCCCCTTGCGCAGCACTTCTGCCACGCGCTTTTTTCCCATCTGCTCATGTCTGCTTTTTATCAGCCCTCCGCCGAGCTGCTGCGCGCTCTTGGCTTCGTTGTATTTGCTTCTCCGCCCGGTCAGTTGCGCTACAGCCGCAACAGCGCCTGCGGGCAGGAAACTATAGTAGTATATGAGGATAGGGAGCTGACCTTGCTGGAAGTGGTGAATGGGCAAATGCTTTACAACTTTCAGGGCCGGGTGGCCTCGGAGGCTGAATTTCGCGTGCTACTGCGCCAGGTGAACTGGGCCGCCGAGCTTTCCCCTGTTACATAATTTTTCTATTCTGCATGACTGATTCTTACTTGCGAAGCCTCGGCTTTGCCGCGGTTTCCACCACACGCGGTGCCAACCAACCCACGTTTCGCCAGGCTTGGCGCTATCAGCACGAAGTCGCCACCCAGGACGGCGCCCGTCTGTTCATTGAGCATCCGCTGGGCATTGAAGGCTGCCGGTTAAGCAGCTTGGCCGCCCCGCTCGCGAGGCAGGATGTGTTTGCCACAGTAGCCCTGCACGATGAATCGGGCCTGGAAGCAGCCATAGAAAATTTCTATGCTGCGCACGGGGGCCGCGGAGCCGTGGCCGCGCCGGTTGCTACCAGCGCCTACTTGCCTTACCGCCGCCAGCAGTAAGGTCCGCTTCTTCATTTTTTCCTTACTCCGTGGACCAAGACCTGCAACTCAGCCTGGCTAACAACGCAAAAGAATGGTTGGCTTTATCACTTTCCATTTCCTCAGCCGAAAAAGTAGCCTTCAGTAAAATCCACGACGGATTCTTTACTACCTACGGCGCCGACTTTATGGCGCACGTGTACCGGACTACATTTGAGCAGACGCTGCAGAACATGCCGGACACGGAGCGCATTAAGCTCCTATCAACCTTTAAGAAGGCTATGGACCAGGCCATAGATGAGCACTACGCCGCCATGCATAATTCCTGATCAGGCCTTGCTCGATTCGCTAATGGCTTAGCCGTTTTTCTCTGCCACGGCGGTCAGCAGCTCTGCCCTCGCAAATAGGGTAAACCCTACTGCCCTCCACTACTTGCTGAGGTGCGGTAGGGTTTGCTAGTGTGAAGCGGCTGTAAGCAAGAGTAGTTTACTTGCCTGCTCATACTCCTCAATTCTTATAAACCACTACCTTAGGAGCAGAAGACAGCGCACGTAGCCCTAGCAAAACCGCGTTACCGCGGGCGCTGGCTGTCGGTTCCACGGTATGGATGTTCTCACTCGCAACAACGTCAGCATTTCCGGGGTAGGGGCGCAGGCCATGGTATTGGTGCACGGCTTCGGCTGCGACCAGCGCATGTGGCGGCTGGTAGCCCCAGCTTTCGAGGCGCGCTACCGGGTGGTTCTGCTTGACTTGGTGGGCGCCGGCAACTCCGACCTAACCGCCTACGAGCCGGGCCGCTACGGTACCCTGCTGGCCCACGCCGAGGATGTGCTGGCCGTGCTTGCGGCCCTGCACCTGCACGAGGTTGTGTTTGTGGGGCACTCCGTTAGCGCCATGATTGGGGTGCTGGCCGCCATTCAGGAGCCGGCCCGCATTGGCCGGCTGGTGCTGGTGGCGCCTTCCCCGCGCTTTCTTAATGATACCGACTACCTCGGAGGCTTCGAGCAGGCCGACATTGAGGAGCTACTCGAGGCCATGGACGACAACTACTTGGGGTGGTCGGGGGCTGTTACGCCGGTGATTATGGGCCACCCCGACCGGCCCGACTTGGCGGCGGAGCTGAACGCCAGCTTCTGCCAGACCAATCCGACTATTGCCCGGCACTTCGCCCGCGTCACCTTCCTCTCAGACAACCGGGCGGATCTGGCCCGGGTGCCAACTCCAACCCTGGTTTTGCAGTGCGCCCACGACGCGCTGGCGCCCCTGGCCGTGGGCGCCTACCTCCACCAGCACTTGCCCGTGAATGAGCTGGTTGTCCTGGACACCTCCGGCCACTGCCCGCACCTGAGCGCCCCGGCCGCCACAATCAGGGCCATTGACCACTTTTTGCTGGGGAAAACCCCTACACCGGAGTCATGAGCACACCCAATGATGAGCTGCTCCCGGAGCTGGACCTACGCCTGACGCAGGAAAATCTGGATGACCTCTACGAACACGCACCCTGCGGGTACTGCTCCTGCCTCCCCGATGGCACCCTGGTAAAGCTAAACCATACCCTGCTGAGCTGGCTGGGCTACGAGCGGTCTGAGTTGGTGGCGCGCCAGTGTTTGCAGCAGCTGTTTACCGTGGGTGGCCGCCTGCACTACGAAACGCACTGCGCCCCGCTGCTGCTAGTCCGCAACCAAGTGCGGGAATTGAGCTACTCACTCCGGCGCAAAGACGGCTCTACCCTGCCCGTGCTAATGAACGCCCAGTTGTTGCGCGACTCCGACGAGCAGCCCTTGCTCGTGCGCGTGACCTTGTTCGACATTACGGAGCGCCGCAAGTACGAGCAGGAGCTGTTGCGGGCCAAGGCCCAGGCCGAGGAGCAGCGCGAGCAGCTTGCTCAGGCCAATGAGTTGCTCACCAGCAAAAACGAGCAGCTTACCCGTATCAACTCCGATCTGGACAGCTTCGTGTACACCGCCTCCCACGATTTAAAGCAGCCCATTGAAAACATGGCGGGCCTGTTTCAGGAGCTACGGCGCACCGTCACCTTCCACGACCCCGAGGCGGCCGACATGATGGGCATGTTTACCCAGGCCCTGCAACAAATCCTCACAACTATCAAGGGGCTGACGGAGGTAGTGCAGCTGCAGCGCCAGTTGGAGCAAGTACCCCTGGAACTAGTGGTCCTGCAGCCTTTCACGGAAGAAATTATTAGGAGCCTGCAGCAGGTAAACGGCCAGAACGCCACGTTCACTCTCGACTTTGCGGCCGCTCCTACCGTGTGCATGGCCCGGCCCGGCTTGCATAGCATGCTATACAACCTGCTCAGCAATGGCCTGAAATACGCCGAGCCCGGCCGCCGCCCGCACATCCGAGTCAGCACCGCAGCCTCCGACGACGCAACCGTGCTCAGCGTCCAGGACAACGGCCGGGGCATCGACCTAACCCGCTACGGCCGCCAGCTGTTTCAGCTGTTTCGTCGCTTCCACCCCGAGGTAGTAGGTTCCGGCATGGGGCTTTACCTAGTCAACCGCTTAGCCCACCAAGCCGGCGGGCGGGTGGAGGTGGACAGCACTGTGGGGCAAGGCACCACCTTTCGGGTGTACCTGCCCCAGCACACTACCTGCCAACTCTCCTAAGAACAATACGCCAAAGGGTCGTTAGCTGGCTTTCTGTGCTAGGCGGTAGCAGGGTCAGCCGTTTCTGCCGCCGGAGTTGCCGGATCCAGAATCTGGTAACCGATGGGTTTAAAGGCGTAATTATTCGACATTTCAGCTGAGCAGGCCGTCATGCCAATCAGCAGGTCGGTTTTGGCCTCCAGAATAACGTAGTCGCCGGCTTTGCTTTTGGGAGGCAGCACATCCACCTTGCCCGTGGTGCCGTCCACGGTTACGTGCATGAAGATATTGAAGCATATAGGTATGGCATCGGGGCTGATGCCATACTGCTGCAGAGCCTCGCAGAGGTTGCCAAAGCAGCCCCGGTGCGGATGCTGATGCCCGTAAATGATGCGAAACGTATCGGCGCTGCAGGGCGTGAGCAGGAAGTCGTGGCGGCCCACGGTGTCTTCCACTAGCTCAAACATCACGTTGCTCCGGTTAGAGTAGAAGGGGTGCCCTTTGGTCAGAAAAATAGTTTCGGCGTAATCGATGGTACGGCCCGAGGACAAGTATTCGGCGCGGTCAGCGAGGTTATAGCAGATAAAGTCGGAAACCTGCTCGCCTTCAATGTCAACTACTTTAAGCTGTTGGCCTTTGCGCAGGATGAAGGCCGTGCCACTACGCGGCGGAATGATGGTTAACTGAGTCATGTTGGCTTAAAAAAGGACATTTCCATGCTTGGTCGTAGGCTTTGCCAGTGTACTGGTAGGCTTCTGAGGCGGTGCCAAAATCCTGGAGCATGGGGTTGATGGAGCCGGAATAGGCCACGTCGCGGGTACGGATGGTGTCGCGCAGGTTCTCGTAGCGGCCGTTGGCCCGGATCTGCTCGAACTGGGCATGGGCGTTGAACACCAGGGTAGGGTAGGTGAACCGCCGCGCCGGCCGGGAGCTGCCCGGGTGCAACCCAATCACAAAAAACGCTTCCTCCTTGAGGCTAAAGCTGAAATCAGGAGAGGTAGGGTCGGCCACCACCCGCCGGTCGTAGCCGTAGCGCTGGGCGTCCAGGTTAGACAGCGCTTGTAGGCGTTGCCAGAACAGCTCCTCAAACAAAGCCTCGTTTGGTACGTCAGGGCCCTTGAAGATGATGGCGGCGCTGTGGTAGAGCTTCTCCGACTGCCGGTACGTGTCCACAAACTCGTACAGAAACTCCAGGATAGCCGCGTCGTCTTTGGGGCAGGCCAAGTGGTCAACCACTAAGCACTGCAGCTGCTGCCAGGTAAGGGCCGTTTTGGCGGCCACGCACGGGAAATCTTTCTTTTGTATAAAAGAAAGATACTCGTCAGTGTATATATTATTTTGAATATCAACCATGTGTACTGTCTGTTTTCGGCGAGAAGCCAGGAAAAATTAAACTTCCCTCGTTGTGCTTTACGCGGAAAGTCGACAGTACGTTCGTACGGTTGAGCTGGCAGACGCCCCCATTTTTTGGTGACGGTATGGTTCAGGTTGGAAGCCCTGCGGCCTACTAGTTGGCTACAGAAGTTCGCAATCTGTTAACTGAGCGGTAGTTACTCAGCAGTGAATGCATACGAAAAAACGGCGAAGAGGTGCTGAATACACCTGCGGATTATGTTTTTATCAGTAAATAATTAGCGTAAAATCATGTACAATAAAGTGTAATAGCAGGAGCGAGATACCAGCAACTTACTTGCAACGGTTGAGCTTGCGCAACAACACCGGGCGGGCACGTTAGCAGTAAGCCAGAGCCGGATTGTCAGGTAGCTGGAAAACCGTGCTAACTGGGTAAACCTTACACCACGCGCCGCCGAAGCACATGGGGTGTTGGCATATGCAGTAGCATACTGCTTGCCCTCATGTCGCTGGAGGTGAGGCTCTTTTGTCGGTTTGCTACCACACGTGCTGAATAGGTCGGTGGAATAGACGCTTCTACTTGGCCATCATGGTATTACTACCTCTGCAATAGCCTGCGAGTTGGTTTGTATGCCCGACGCAACGTGCTTTTTGTCGTTGAAGTAGTCTCTGTGTTTACTTCTTCCTATCATTCAGATTAGGGCCTGTGGCAGCACCGAAAAGAGTGAAGATTTTGGCTACCATGTTTTCTATGGCATTATATTATGATATTTATGTAAATTAGTTATTGGAGTAACTAAGCGAATTCCCTGCGCAAACCAGTATGAGTCAGGAGCAAACGTTAGCAAACACGGTACAAGCCAGCCTAACGGGTGAGGCATTGGCGCCTTTGAGCGCTGCCGTGCAGGCTACGGCACCGGCCGTTCAACAGGCAGTAAGCCACATGCTGGCGCTGGTAATTCCGGCTTTTGCCAGCCGCAGCCAGCAACCTGCCGGCGAGGAGGCCCTGTGGAGCTGGATGGAACGGGCCCCCGCTCCTGACTGGACGGGCCTGCTTAACACTACAGAGGCTCACTCCTGGCGCGGGCGGGGCGTAGCTTTGCTAGAGGCGCTGTTGGGCCCAATTTATGCCAGCCGCACCCGGCAGATTAGCCAGGCTGGCGGCGTGCCCGCGGAGGCCATGCCCCTGCTAGTGGACGTGGTGGTGGCCGCAACCCTGGGGGCCCTGCGCCACCATGCGGCCGCCCAGCAACTAGATGCCACCGGTATTAGCCGCTGGCTGCAGCAGCAACCCGGGGCGCTACCCCATGTGCCACCGGCAGAAGCAGCGGCAACTCCGCCGCCCCGCCCGGAGCCCACCCAGGCAGCCCGTCCGGCTCCTCCCCGGTCTGCCACGCGCCCCGCCCGCAAGGCCAACCGCCTGGGTACAGCCCTGCGCACTTTCTTGCACGTGCGGCTACCGCGGCGCTACTGGCCCGTGCTGTTGCTACTACCTGCCCTGGCGTTTGGGTTTGGTATTGGGCGCTGGAACTCTCCTTCTTCGGCTGCCCGCCAGCAGGTGGCCCTGGCCTCACCACCATCCGCGCGCGAGGAAGCTTCCCCACCCGTTGAGGCCCAGCCTAGCCCCGATGCCGCGGCCTACCTAGCAGCTAACCTGACAACGACGACCGAACCTGCTCCGCCCGAGGCGGCCCCCGCACATTACGCCGTTGGCCCAGAAATGTACCTGGATTACCCCGGCCAACCGGTGCTGTTGCTGCTCGGGGATGGTACCAGCCAGCGCGTGGCCGCCCGCTCCACTGAATACCAACTGTACCGCCTGCTGGCCGGCGCCGCCCAGCCCTCCGGCCCCCTGCGCCAAGAGGCAAACTGGATTCCAGTTGATCAGGCCTATTTCCAAGCCGGGCAGACGACGCTGCCGGCGGCGGCGCAACAGCAGCTGCGTAACCTGGCCAACATCCTACGGGCGTTTCCGCGGGCCCGTATTCAAGTAAGCGGCTACAGCGACAGCCTCGATGGGCAGCACTCAACCCAGGCCCTGAGTGAGGAACGGGCCCGGGCAGCCGTGCGCGCCCTGCGCGGGTTCGGCATTGGGGCCAACCGCCTGCAAGCGCGCGCCAGCGCCGGCCCCAACGACTACGCTTCCCCGGCCACCGACGAGGCGGGCAACTATTATCACCCCTACCTGAGCCTGCAATTCGTGGGCAACCTGCCGGCGGGCGTCATCGTCCGGAACCCGGCAAGCGCGGCCCTTGCCGGCAAACCACGCTCGAGCGCTGCTTCCCGCGCGGCAGCACGCCTGCACACTTCCAAAAGCGCGCAAGCTAGGGCCCGGCGCGCAGCCCGGTTGCGCCGGCTCCGAGCCAAAAAACAACACCGAGCCAGAAAGAAACTGTGGTTTCAGCGGTTGGGTCAGCGCATTCGGGGCGAACGGGCCAGCCGCTAACCAAGCCCCGTGTATTTGCCCGGGTAGTAGGGGCCAGATTGGGTTGGGCGAGGCTGACCAGGCTGCGCCGCACCAACCGGAAGCAGGGTTAGCTAGCGTTGAGGTAAAGGGCAAAACAGCGCTAGTACGCCAGCGGGAGTACTACCCGCCGGCGACAGGTAAGAATGGGCTTTAGGCAAGAAAATGGATAACTAATCTCGGAATGGCTCGTTGCATAGAACTATGAAAGATGAAAACAAACTCAGCCGCCGTCAGATAATCAGTGGGTTAAGTGCCAGCTTGGCCGTTGCCACTGTAGGATCCGTGTTACCCGTGGAAGGAGCCGCCCTCTCGCCCGAAGCGGCCCCCGAACCCCTGAAAGACCCGACCACTGCCTACCCCCGGCCCCCATTTAAAAGCCAGACCCAGCCCTGGCCGGGGCTGGCCTCCAAAATGGACCCCGTGCCCGACCACGGCGAGAAAAGCTACAAGGGCTCCGGCCGCCTCAAGGGGCGCAAGGCCCTGATTACGGGCGGCGACTCCGGCATGGGCCGGGCTGCCGCCATTGCCTACGCCCGCGAAGGCGCCGATGTAGCCATCAACTACCTGCCCGCCGAAGAAGCCGACGCCAAGGAGGTAGTGGCCCTGATTAAGGCCGCCGGTCAGAAAGCCGTAGCCATTCCCGGCGACCTGCGCGACGAAGCCTTCTGCAAAAAGCTGGTTGAGGATACCGTGCGCCAACTGGGCGGGCTGGATATTGTGGTTAGCAACGCGGCGCGGCAGCAGCAGCGCCAGTCCATTATGGACCTCACCACGGAGGACTTCGACGCGACGATGAAAACCAACATCTACGCCCCGTTCTGGATTATTAAGGCGGCCTTGCCCCACCTGAAGCCCGGCTCGGCCATTATCGGTACTACCTCCGAGCAGGCCACCGACCCTTCGGCCGACCTGTACGACTACGCCCAAACCAAAGCGGCCACCACTAATTTCGTCCGCTCCCTGGCCAAACAGCTGGCCCCGAAAGGTATCCGGGTGAATGGTGTGGCCCCCGGTCCCATCTGGACGCCCCTGCAAGTTAGCGGCGGCGCCACCCAGGAGAAGCTCCAGAAATTCGGCGGCGACACCCCCATGAAGCGCCCCGGGCAGCCCGTGGAGCTAGCCTCCATTTATGTGCAGCTCGCTGACCCGCAGGCAAGCTACGCCACCGGGCAGGTGTACGGGGCCAGCGGCGGTGCCGGCATGCCATAGCCCGCCGCCGCAGTACCCCTTCGCAAACATGCACCACGCCCCGGCCGCCACCGGGGCGTTTTTTCAGCACAACCAGGAACCGATGAGTGGCCCGAGAAGGCCTTGCGCCCGCCGCCGTTCGTTTTTGTGTTGGCTACGTTAAAGGCCACTTTTAGCTTTCGATTTTGTTGTTATGGACTCTGGCGTGTCCCTTGCTCAGCAGTTGCAGGCCCTGGAAACAGTACCTGATTCGTACATAGTTGTCTCGCCTGAGCTGATTATTCTCACGGCCAGTAACGCTTATCTTCTAAACACCCTGAAACGGCGGGAGGAGCTGGTGGGCCGCTACCTCTTCGATGCCTTCCCCGACAACCCCGCCGCGCCCGAGGCCAATGCCGTGCGTAACTGGCGGGCCTCGCTGGAGCGAGTAATTGCCACCGGCCAGCCCCACCAAATGGCCTTGCAGCACTACGATGTGCTTGACCCTGACCGGCCGGGCCATTTTGTGGAGCGTCACTGGAAACCGCTGAATACCCCCGTGTTTGACGCGCAAGGAAAGCTGCGCTACATCATTCACAGCAGCGTCAACGTGACGGAGGAGGTACTCTCGCGCCGGGCCCTACGCGTAAGTCAGCACCGGGAACACGACGCTTTGGCTGAGGCGGAACGGGAGCGGCTACGCCTGAGCCACTTGGTGATGCAGGCCCCGGCCGCCATCTGCCTTCACCACGGACCCGAGCTGGTGTACGAATTCGTTAATCCCTACTACCAGCAGCTGTTTCCGGGCCAAGAGCTGGTAGGAAAACCTATGCTGGATGCTGTGCCCGAGCTGCGGGATTCGTTTATGTGGCATCAGCTGCAGGAAGTGTACCGGACCGGCCGGAGCCGGCAGGAGCATGAGGTGTGCATTCCGCTGACGCGCCCCGCCCAGGCCGAGCCCGCCGATGCGTATTTCAACTACACGTTTCAGGCCCGCTACACTGAGCATCAGCAGGTAGATGGAGTGTACGTGTTTGCCTTTGAGGTGACGGAGCAGGTGCGGGCCCGCCAGCAGGTATTGGCCCTGAATCAGGAGCTAAACCAGGCCAACCAGCAGCTCACCCGCGTCAATGACGACCTCGACGGCTTCGTGTATATGGCCGCCCACGACCTGCGAGGCCCCATTAACAACCTGGAAGGGCTGGTGCAGGCGCTCAGTGAGACGCTACCCGATCCGCCCCCAGCCGAAGCAAGGATGCTGCTGAACATGATGCAGGATGCGGTGCTACGCTTCCAACGGACGCTGGTGCAACTCAGCGATGTACTGCAGCTGCACCAAGCCCACGACCCCGTGGCGCCCCCCGTGGAGCTTGCTACCATTGTGGACGACCTGCGCCAGGACTTGCTGCCAGCCCTGCAGCAAACCGGCGGTGTCTTGGAGGTCGATGCCGACGCTTGCCCTCAGGTGGCTATGCCGGCCAAGAGCCTGCGCTCCTTGCTGTATAACCTGCTCAGCAATGCCATTAAGTACCGCCACCCCGACCGGCCGCCCCATGTGCGCATGAACTGCGGCACCCAGCACGGGTTCTGGCACCTGACCGTACAGGACAACGGCCTGGGCCTAACCGCCACCCAGCAAGCTTCGCTGTTTGCCCTCTTTCGCCGCTTTCATAACCATGTGGAGGGCTCTGGCCTGGGCCTCTACACCGTTAAAAAAATAGTGGAAAACCTAGGCGGCCGCGTAGAAGTGCACAGTGAGCTAGGCGTAGGCTCTACATTTTCAGTCTACATCCCAAGCTAGCCCTAGCTGCTTTGGGCATGGTATGGGTAGGAAACCCGCTATTCAGATACTGGTTTACCTCCCGCAGGTGGGCGGCGGTTTCGCTGCCGCTGCTGGTCAGGTTCAGCTAGGCCATGCGGTTGGCCGTCAAGCACGCGCAGAGTGTCTTAGCCCTTGGGCGTGCTTGACGGCCAACCGCGGCCGCCGTACTTACGAAGAATATGTGCTGATGCTCGATAAAGAGCTGGTTGTCAGCGCTGGTGGTGAGGTATTGCTTGCCCATAAGAAGGTAAATTAAGTGGGTAGCAAGGGAGGGCTGATGGGTGGAGGTACCAAAGCTCTGGCTATCAGAGATACTAAGGTTCAAGTCACGCGGCACTGAACTCTAGCGCGACAGTGGAATACAATCTTCACGCTGTGCTACATTGGCGCCAGCTGGGTTAGCTAAATGAAAAAGGATACATGTGGAAGAATCAGGTTACGGAGAGCATTTTGATGGAATGGATTTTGACTGGTTTGCAGTTGACACTTCAGGAGAGATAGGCTTGTTTGCGTCGAGTGGATATGGAGAAATACCACTTGAAGTAAGACGTAACTTTCAGGCTTACGATACGATTACTTCTGGCTTCATATTACCGAGGCTTGGTACCTCAGCTGTCTGGAAAGACTACGCTTGGTATGGCTTGTTTGTATATGACTGGCTTCATTATAGTGGTCCTTATATAAAACAAGCTGAGCCTGTTATCCTGTCATCTAGAATTCATGCTGACCTACGAAAACGGATTTTGGCTATACCAGGCCTGCCGCATCTAAATGTACTCTTCTCCACAGCGCGGGAAGTGGTCATACAGAGGTAGCTTCTAGAATTTACTGTATGTCCTCCGCGCTCAATCTACCAGCAATGCTTTCCCGCTATCCAGCATCTGCTGAAAGAGCTAACCGATGCCGGAGTTGCTAGGAGATAAGCTGCCAGACAGCATAGACGATCAGGACGGTTCCAAGAAGGGTAGTTAAGTAGAAGCCTAGTTTCGAGGGAGAGCCAATGACAAAATGAGTTGGTAAAAGAGGATCATACCAAATAGAAAGTGAGGATTCTTTGGAATAGCCGTGGTCATTGACTTCCTGAATTATCTGGCGGTTGTCCTCAGTAAGAAAGCAAATCGTGGCGTACCGATCATCATCGGTTTTCCGGAAGCTGATAACAGTGCCTTGCGTGCGGAGTCCGCGGTGATGCAGCCGCAAGAAGCGTCGCCTGCTATGTTGACCAGCAACCGGCAGGGCACAACCCGCAAGGATTGTTAGTAGGAACTCGGTAAGCGAATTGTGCGTGAACATCTTGGCCCTTACAATAGCAGTGAATGTCAGGCGAAAAGGCTGAGTTAATTTGGCAACGTCAGCACGCGAGATGCTTCGGTTGCACCTCTGGCGTTCTGGATTGATGCTTACTCCCGTTTCAACGCCTCCCGAATTCCGCTCAGGCCACCGGCAATGTTTTCCAGCTTATCGAGCATCTGTAGGAGTTGGCCGGCGCCGGAGTTGCGCAGGTTGTCGAGGTAGGTTTGCTTGATTTGCTGCCAGCGGGCGGCTTGCTCGGGGGTGAGCCAGCCGAGCAGCTCGCGCAGTTTGAGCAGGTTGGCTTCGGTGGCGCTGGTCAGGGTTTGGGCTTCGCTTTCGTAGTGGGCGGCCAGGAGCTGCTCAATTTCCTGGTCGTTCATGACGGGGCGCACTTTCTCGGCCAGCTTGTTCATGTTGCGGTAGGAGCCCTGGAGCTTGAACGGCGGCTCGGTGCGGTAGGCGTCGGCCTGGGCGGCGCTGGCAATGTAGGCCACATTCACGCGGGCCACCACGTCGCGCAGGCGCAGCAGCTTTTGCAGCACCGCCACATATTCGTTCAACTCCTCGGGCGTCTGGTTGCCCTCGAAGCTGAGGCCGTCCTGCTGCCCGGTTTCGGCCAGGCGGATGAGGGCGGGCACGTCCTGGGGGCTTTGGGTGGCGAGGCGGGCCAGGGCCGCGTTGCTGGTGAGGGCGTTTTCGAGGTAGGAGAGGCGGAAGGCGTCTTCAGAGCCCGCCGTGAGAATGTCGCCGAGGTTATAGATGTCGGCGCGGTTGGCTAGCATGTCGGGCAGCTGGAACACGTCGCCGCTTTCGGTGTAGGGGTTGCCGGCCATCACCACTGCCACCTTGCGGCCGCGGAAGTCGTAGGTGCGGGGGCGGCCCTGGTACACGCCCTCAATCTTGCGCTGGGCGTCGCAGAGGGAGATAAACTTCTGCAGAAACTCGGGGTTGCAGTGCTGGATGTCGTCCACGTAAATCATCACGTTGTCGCCCATCTCGAAGGCCAGGTTCAGCTTCTCCAGCTCCTGCCGCGCCCCGGCGTTGGGGGCCTGGGCGGGGTCTACACTCGTCACGGCGTGTCCGATTGCGGGCCCGTTGATCTTCATGAAGATGAGGCCCAGCCGGTTGGCCACGTACTCCATGAGCGTGGTTTTGCCGTAGCCGGGCGGCGAGATGAGCAGGAGCAAGCCCATCAGGTCGGTGCGCTTACCTTCCCCCGCCGTCCCGATCTGCTTAGCCAAGTTGGCCCCGATGATGGGCAGATACACCTGGTCGATGAGACGGTTGCGCACGAAGGAGGTGAGCACGCGGGGCCGGAAATCTTCCAGGCGCATGTCCTCGGCGGCCCGGGCCAGCAGCTGCTTTTTCACCTCCTGAAACGCCTCGTACTGGACTACCGTGGCGCGGTCGTAGTGCAGCAGTCGGCGGCGGAAATCGGGGAAGTTGAGCTGGTAGGTCCGGTTTTCGGGGATGCGTGGGTGGCTGCCCTGGAGGTTTTCGAGTATTTCGAGGGTAGGGGTGTGCACCACGCGGGCCGGGTCGTAGGTGCCAGTGAGCAGGAGCACGGCAGTTTCGAGGGCTAGCCCAGCGGACCCCACCCCCAGCCCCTCCCCGGTGGGGAGGGGTGCGTTCTGGAGTGAGGGCACTTGCTTTGCTTGCATAGCCGTCTGGCTCCCCCTCCCCACCGGGGAGGGGGTTGGGGGGTGGGGTCCACGGAACTGCGCCGCCTGCACCCACTGTCGCACCAAGTTAAACTGCGCTACCGGCTGGTCCTGGAGGCCCATCACCGACTGCTGAAACAGCTCCGTGGCCTGGCGCTCCTGCAGCTGCTTCTGTAACTGCTGGTAGAGCTCGGCGGCTTCGGCGGCAATGATGAAAGTGCCGGTGTGGGTCAGCTCGTGGAAGAGGTAGTCGCCGGCATCCGCCACCTGGGCGGGGGTGAACAGGCCGGTTTGCTCCGCGAAACGGTTTACGGCCATTTGCAGCTCGGTTTTGAGCTCGTCGAACTCCTGGGAATCGGGGAAGACCTGGAGCAGCACCCCGATGCCCTGGAGCTGCCGCTCCCAGTGGGCCCGCTGGTCGGGGTTGGCGAAGCGCAGCCAGTAGAGGGCCGCGGCGGCGCGGGTGTCGGCCGGGTAGCGGAGTAAGTCTGCCGTGCGCGTGAGGCGCACCAGGGCCGTGAGCAGCAGGGCGGCGTCGTGGTCGTGCACGCCTTTAAGGTAGCCTTCCTGGTAGCGCGCGGCCATAAACTGCTGCACGTAGGCCAGTAGCTCGGCGGCGCTGAGGTGGCCTAGCTCGGGTACGGACAGCACAGCGGGGTGGCCCGCTTCCGCATCGGCGGGCGTGGGGTGCTGGGCCGCCTGCAGAATGCGCCAGGCCAGGAACTCGGCCCGGTACACGTCCTGGTTTTCCGACAGCACGGTTTGTTCCCAGACGGGCTTGGAGGCCAGCAGGGTCGGGTCGGTTATCTTCTGGAAGAAGTTGGTGCCGGTGAGGTGGTAGTGCAGGTCGCCGTCGCGCAGCACCACGGTCAGCTCCAGAGGCTGGGTGTTGACGGTAAAGGCATGGGGGCCGAACTTAAGGGTCTGGCCGCCGTCGGCGTAGAGGTCGGCCCGGTCGCGGAGCTGGCGCACGGCATCCTCGCGCAGGGTTTTCAGCCGGCTCTGTACGTCGTCCGACTTCACCGAGTCGCCGAGGTTGATGAGCTCCTGGGCCGTTTGGCGCACCTTTTCCACCATCACGTCGGCAGCAAAGTACCCGTTGATATCCGCCACCGATTCCAGGCGGGTGAGGCGGCTTTGCACGGCCTTTAGCAGCCGCTCGGCGCTTTGCAGCAAAGCCGTGGCGCGCTGGTTGCGGGCCGCTACCAGGGCCGTTTTCTTCGACTCGAAAGCTTCTACTACCTGCTCGCGCCGGGTGGTGAGCTGCTCAATGAACTGGTCGAAGTCGGGAAACTTGCCTTCCAACTCTTCGAGCTGCACCATGAGCTTGGTCAGGTACTCGTCGCACTTGGCGGGCGTATCGGCCAGGTCGAGGTAGTTGGTCAGGGCCTGCTCCAGCAGTTTGAGCTGGGCGGTAAACTCGGCCTGGGCCTCGGTGCCGGCCAGGGCTTGCCGCCGCCGCTTCAGCGCCGCCCGAATCTGGTTGAAGCGGGCGTACACGGTCGAGATGTTGTCGATGATGGCCGTGGTCTGGGTCGGGTCGGGGATGGGCAGGTTGCTCACTACCTCAATCAGCAGCTCCAGCTCCTGGGCCACGGCGGCCGTTTCCTGCTCGCGCTGATCGGCCTCTACGGTTTTCTGCACCTGCTCTACGCCTTCAGCTATGGCCTGCACGCGCTGGGAGTAAGGGGCCAGGGCATCGGGCTTGAGCAGAAAGTCCACAGTTTGCAGGGCCACTTCTTTGCTCAGGGCTTCCAAGTCGGTGGCATGCTTTTCCACGGCCGGCAGCTCCACGTAGCGCAGCTCCTTCAGGGAAATTACCTCGCCCCGCACCCCGCGCAACTCGCCCAGCAGCTGCACAAACTCCGTGACGGTATCGGGCGCAGAGCGGCGGATGCGGCCTATTAGCTCGTCGGCTTTCTGGAAAATAGTTTGGGTTTGCTGGGCGGCGTTTTTGCGGATGCTCTGCACCTTCTCAAACTCCTCCACGGCGGCCGTGGCCGTCTGGCGGATTTCACCCAAGGGCTTGGCCAGGGCCTGGGCGGCGGGCTCGCGCAGCCAGTGGTAGGCGTCGGTGAGGCTGGTCGTTTGGCGAATCAGGTCGAGGTAGAGGCCAGCGTAGGAGTCGTCCTTACTGGTCAGCGTCAGGATTTCCTGCACCTCGCTCATGGCCCGCACAATCTCCTTGTTACCCAGCTTGTAGAGGTAAGAATCGGAGGTGACGGGCAGCTGGAAATCCGGGGCGGTGTAGGGCGTCTGCCAGATCTGCACGGCGTGGTGCTTCTTGGGCTCATCGTCGGCCCGGAAGTAGCACAGCTCCCCATTCTCGAACAGAGCATAGCCGTGGCACACGATGGGGTTATCGACGCGCTGGGCAATGCGGTTGTAGCTCAGCAGCAGGTAGGTGCCGTGGTCCTTGTTGAAGAACACATACAGGGAATCCTCCCCGTTGGGCGACACGACGCGCTTCTCGAACAGCATCTCGCGCAGGCCGTTATCGAAGAGCTTGTTGTCGCCGGTTTGCAGGTAGAAGCCGTGCGGAAAGATCAGGCCCTGCCCGTCGGGCAGCAGCACGCAGGCATCGGCCAGGGCATCGAGGCGCTGAGCAGTTTTGAGCTTGTGGTTGAAGATGAAGTAGCGGTACTGCTGCTCCTGGTAGGGCCGGATCTTGAGCAGAATCAGATTGCCCACTACCGCATAGTAGATTTCCGAGTCGTCCAGGGTCTGATCCTTATCGTCGACCGGCTCGCTCAAAATGCCCTGCCCGGTGCTGGTGTTGTCCTCCACCTTAATGGTCAGGTCGCCGCCCACGGTTTCCACGAACACCTTGTCCTCGATACTGATGTGGGGGTGCTTGCCGCCGCGCTGCATGTCACGGGTGGCGCGCTTCCATTGGAACTCGTGCTGGGGCGGAAAGGTGTACTCGTGGTCGGAGCGGTTGTCGAGGTAGGTAAGCGTCTCGCCCTGCATTAGCCACTTAAACGTCTTTACGTCGGAAGCACTCTTGCCCACCCGAAACACCATAAACAAGTGCGCCCCAATCACCGCGAACTTCACGAACTGGGTGTTCTTGTAGTAGCGGTACAGGTTGCGGAACTCCTCCAGAAACTGCGGGTTCTGCAGCAGCTCCAGGCCCAGCGGCCGGAAATCGTGCTCGGCATATTCGTACACCCCAAATACATCGGCCAAGTCCGGCTCCGCTTTCAGCCCCAGCACCACGTTGTACCCGAAGATGAACCGCTGCCCCACCGGCACCATGTCCCAGGGCACGCAGTTATTTTCAGTGGTAATGCGGCCGGTGCCTAGCAGGCGCGTATCCACGGCCCCAAACACCTGCTTGCGCTCGGTATTGAGCAGGTCCAGGCGCTGGCGCAGGTCGGTGCTGCTCTTGAGCAGGCGGTTGCGCAGAATTTCGTAGGTGCCGGTTTCGAGTTGGGTAGTTTGTTCCATAAAAGCAGCCCGAACATCAGCTAGGGCTAAGACTAGAAACTAGTTCCCCTCCTCAGTTGAGGAGGGGCTAGGGGTGGTTGACGATGATAGAACGATGGTCTGAAAAGCAGCCTCAATAGTCGCTAATACACTCTCGATATGTTGCAAGCATAGCTCGTTCTCAAAGCGCAGCACTTTCAGGCCTAAGCTGCCCAGATAAGCGTCCCGTTCGGCATCCTGCGCCTCACCATTAGCCGTGAAATGTCCGGCGCCATCCAGCTCTACCACCAGCTTTTTGCTTGAGCAGTAGAAGTCCACGATGTACGGACCGATGCCATGCTGGCGACGAAACTTGCGGCCGGCTAGTTGGCTGCGCTGAAGTGCTTTCCAGAGCAGAGCTTCGGCAGGTGTGAGGTTGCTGCGAAGTGTGCGGCGGATAGCTTTTTGATAGCCTAGATTATGAATGTGATTTGTATCAGGCATAGCTATAGAAGTCTAGAGGCTAGTTCCCCTCCTTATCCAAGGAGTGGGTAGGGGTGGTTGAAACACTAGATTTAGAAAACTAAAACTAGTAGGTTGTTCAGACGTGCGGGTCAACCACCCCCAACCCCTCCTCATCTGAGGAGGGGAGCTAGTTTTTAGTTTTAGTTTCTAGCTGGGGTAGTCAATCTTTACTTCAGCTCTAGCATCTTGGCCGGCTTGTCGCCGATGCCCATCACCTGCGCGGTGCTGGCCAGCTGGGTGATGGTGGCACGCGTGGCGTCGTCGCCGGCTTGGTTCATCATCTTTAGCAGTAGGGCCGAGACGCTGAGGTTCTTCATGTCTTCACTGCTCAGGCCGAACTGATCCACAAAGCGACGCAGGTTGGTTTTGAAGTCGCCGCCCCCGTCCAGGGAGAAGAAGGCGTCTTTCACGGTGCCCAGCACTTCGGAGTTGTGCACGGCGCGGTCCACCATCTTACCCTTCGTGATAGAGCCAATAATCTGGTCGAAGAACATCGTTTCCCCGCCCACAATGTCGATTTTGGCGGCCTTGAGGGCCTCGCCGATAACATCGGCCTGGGAGGCGGCAATGTCCTTCTGAATGCTAATCTGGGCCAGCTCCACCGACTTTTCCTTGTCGAGGCGCAGTTTGAACTCCTCGTGGTCTTTGCCCACGCCATCGAGCTTTTTCATGGCGTCGGCCTTGGCCTCGATGCCCTTGGCTTCCACCGCAAACTTCTGCTCCGATACGGCGGCTTCGGCCAGGCCCTTCTTCTGGTCGGCGTCGGCTTTGGCCTGAATGATGTCGGCGTCGGCGAGGCCTTTTTCACGGTTGATTTTGGCGGCTACCAGGCCTAGTTTTTCGTCGGCTTCGGCCTGGGCACCGGCTTTGGCTTGAATGGCCTGGGCTTCGGCGGCGGCGGTAAGCTGCAGCACCGTGGCCTCGGTTTCGCCTTCTTTCTGGCGGGCGGTGGCTTTGGCTTGCATCACCTGGGCTTCGGCTAGGCCCACGGCGGTGGCTTTGCTGGCTTCGGCTTCGGCCAGGGTACGAATGGCTTGACCCTTGAACTCAGCGGCGGCTTTCTCGGCTTCGGCGTCAATTAGGGCCTGCTTGGCGCGGAACTCGGCGGCTTGTTTTTCCATGTCGGCATTGCCTACCAGAGCCACCGTGGCGGCTTCGGCCTGCTGCTTGGCGGCGGTCAGGGCCACCAGCTTTTCGCGGTCGGCCTGGGCCTGGGCGCGGGTGTCCTTTATCTTTTCTTCTTCCTGAACCGTGGCTTTTTCTACCGTGATTCGCTCCCGAATGATGGTTTGGATGTTCTTTTTCTCTTCTTCCAGAGCCTTTTCCTTTTCAATCTGGGCCAGGGCCACAATCCGCTCCCGCTCGTTGGCCTCCAGGGCTTGGGCCTGCGCGACGCGCTCGGTTTCCACGGCGTCGGTGCGCTGCTTGTTGCGCTCGGCCACCAGCACCTGCCGGTCGCGGTTCTGCTCAGCCACGCGCACTTCTTCTTCGGTGGCAATGCGGGCCCGCTCTGATTTCAGACGCTCTTCCTGCTGTACTTTTTCGGCCTCCGCGGCTTCACGAGCCTTGATATTGGCTACCTCGCGCTTCTGCTTTTCCTGGTTTTCAATCAGCTGCTTTTCCAGCTGCAGGATGGTTTCCTGGGCCTCAACGTCCTGCTTCTTGATGGTTTTCTGCTGCTCCCGCTGGATGGAGTTGGCCTGAATCTTCTGCTCCGAGGTCAGGGCAATGATTTTCTTGATGCCCTCGGCGTCCAGAATATTGTCTTGGTTGAGCGCGGTCAGCGGGGTTTGCTCCAGGTAGTCGATGGCGCAGTCGTCGAGCACGTAGCCGTTCAGGTCGGTGCCGATAATGCGCAGGATTTCCTGCTTAAACTGCTCGCGGGAATTATACAACTCGATGAAATCGAAGTGCTTGCCTACCGTCTTTAACGCTTCTGAAAACTTGGCGTCGAAGAGGTTTTCCAGGGCCGCGGGGTCGGAGGCGCGGTGGGCCCCGATGCTCTGAGCCACGTTCAGCACGTCATCGTGGGTTTTGTTGACGCGCACGAAGAAGTTCACCTTCACATCGGCCCGCAGATTGTCTTTGCAGACCAGCCCTTCGGAGCCAGCCCGGGCAATAACAATGGTTTTGAGCTTGATGTCCATCACCTCCATCTTGTGCAGGATGGGCACGATGAAGATGCCGCTAAAGGAAACCTTGGTTTCGCCCATGCCGGTCCGGACGAGGGCTTCGCCCTGCACCGCCTTCTGGTACATGCGGGCAATGATGGCTAGAAAGCCCAATAAGAGGACGGCAACGATGAGTATCACCGCCAGGGAGAGTTGTTCCAACATGGAAGTAGGGGGTAGGGGTAAAGAAATAGATTCAGAGGTAGGGCGCCCTAGCTAGGGCGCGGGTTGGTAGAGACTAGGGATGCCGGTTCCTGTCCGCGCAGGGCAGGAGCCGCCGGCAGAAGGTTAGGAAAGAAAAGGTTGGGGTAGGCTCAGCGCCAGCGGGTAGCTCACGGAAACAGCCACTCGGCCAGCCAAGCGAAGAAATCGGCCAGTAGGCCATCCAGCAGCAGACTGCCCAGCCAGTGCCAGAACGTTTTTAGAGTACCCAGCAAGTCAATCATGACGGATAGCAGGATTAAGCTGTAACAACCCAGCCAGAAAACCAGCCTTGGCGGCGGGTGATACCAGCACGGAATCAAACTTGCCGTAGCGTATTGCCAATCGGTCGTCGAGCGAAAGGGCCGGGGAGCTAATGGGGGTATGGGTAGGATAGATGCTGGTAATGTCCTGTCCTGCCAGGCGCAGGCGCAGCGGCCCGGATGTAATAATGAGTTTCTGCGGCGTAATGGTGTAGGCAGTGGACAAGAGTAGATAGATAATAAAGCAGACCGGTACGAGCACCACCAGGCCTGCTACCCAGCGTTGCTGGGCTACGGCCAGCAGCAAAAAGAAGCCCAGGCCGCCCAGAATCGGCCCGAAAAGCCACCAGCTTATATTGGACTTAAACACCTGATTCATGGCGAGTAAAGCGTGCACTAAAGGTAGCAGAATTTAGCACTCAGGACACCTCGTAGGGTTCAATTACGTAGCAGCGGCGCTGCTCATCATAATCAATCACCAGGGCCGAGTCGCCCTTGCGCAGCTCCGTGGTGGCGTCGGCGGCTCGCACGTTGAGCATCAGGGGGGCGCCGTTGGGCACTGCCACGCTGGCCTGGCCCAGGTGCTGCTGGCTGGCGGGTAGCAGAATGGTGCAAACCTTGCCCAGGGGCCGGGTACCATCGTGGTGGTCTTTCTCGAAGGCGGCAAACACATGCACGAACGGCGTGGTCAGGACCTTGGCAACCAGCAGCGCCACCAGCAGCAACGGCAGCAGTAGCAGCAACCCCAGCTGCCAAGAGCTGTTACCCAGGTAATAGTTAAGCAGAATGCTGCCTACCCACAGCGGTAGGGCCACAAAAGCCACAAACACCATCAGCGGCACCCGACCCAGGTTGAAAAAAGCCAAAGCGTGATTTAACCAACTTACGCCCATGCCCTCAGGGGCGTGAAAGTGGGTGTGGTGCAGCTCCGGGTGATGATGCACGTCCAAATCCAGGGACTTGAAATCGAGCAGGCCGGTAATTACGGTCAGCCAGTAGAGCAGCACAAATACCAGTAGGGCCGTGGGCAGCAGATTGGCTGGCAAAAGCGCCGCGTGAAACAGGTCAGTCATCGTACCAAAAAAGCAAGCCGCGCCGCATTAGCGCGCATCTAGGTCGGAAAGAACCGAAAAAGCCAGCAAAGCTCCACCATATTAGCAGGTTACTACCCCCACCGGCAGCTACCGCAGCGCGCGTTTTTCGTGCTCCGGCCGGCACAGGTAGCGGCTTACCCTCGCGCCGTACAGGCCAATGCCAGCAACCGGTATTCTGACCACCGACGAAGGTGGTAGCTGCTCAAACAGGTTCAGCAGACTGGCCGTGGTCAAAAAACCACGCCAATCCAATGGAGTAGTTTCATGGGTTGAGGTAGGGAAGAGGGCCAGGGAAACGTTACGCTGCCGGGGCTGATGGCGGAGTTACCAGGAGTTCCAGCTCGGCGTTGCGGCGCTGCAGGCGCTTGGCATAGTTCCGGTAGGCGTTAAGAATGAGCACCCAGCCAAGTACCATCATAGAACCCATTTCTTTTGCCTCGAGATAGTGCAGAATGCGGGCTAGGGCAATGAGAACTATCGTGGCGCTGCCTGCATACAGGAGAATTTTTTCACGGGTATTCATGTGCATTGAATCTAGCCTGGGTTCATGATATATCTGAGCTATTGACAGCATTGCCTACAGCCCCAGCTTCGCCTTGAGAGCTTGCAACTCCGTAGCGGCCTGGCTGCTGCCATCTTTGCCCAGCGCCCTGTCAATTTCCTGGTCAATGGATTTGCTTTCCTGGGCAATCTGCCCGTACGATTCGGCCAGGGCTTCCTCGGTAGCTACCTTTTCCTTCATACGTTCCAGCAGGGCCACCGTGCCCGATGAGTCGAGCTGGGCTAGCTGTTGGTTGATGGTTTTGGTGGCGGCGCTAACCGTAACGCGGGCTTTGAGGGTGCGCAACTCATTGTCCCACTGCGAAATGGTTTGCTTAAGCTGCTGCACATTCTCGTCGAGCTGCCGGGCCGAGGCCTCGAACTTCTCCTGCTCCTGGGCGGCGCGGATGGCGTGGGCCTCGTGCTGGGCCTTTTTGGTTAAGGCTTCCGTGGCGAGGCGGTCAGCTTCGGCCGGAGCCAACTCCTGGCGGCCCGACTTCTGGAGTAGCTGCACTGCTTTGCCCTCGTATTCGAGCGCCTGCGCCCGCCCGGTTTCGGCCTCATTACGGCTGCGGATGGCCAGTGCTTTCACCTCGGCCAGCGCGTGCAGGGCTTTGTCTAGGTCCTGGCGCAGGTCGCGCAAGGCTTGCTCCGTGAGCTTAATTGGGTCTTCGAGCTGATTAACGGCCGAATGCGCTTCGGCCTGGCCGATTTTAAAGAGACGCGTGAAAAGGTTCATAGCAGTGTAGGATGAATGAGGGGTAGCGCGAAGCTCCAGCTTCGCATCCTAGGTAGAACGCCGGTGGGCAGTACGGGGCCTTGGCGCGGGCCACATCGGACAAAGCTGGAGCTTCGCCGCCTCGAAGATCAAGCCTTGGAAAAGGCAATCAGCTCGTCGCTGAATTCGCTGAGCAGCAGGGCCAGGGAGTTGAATACCGCTTCCAGCTCGGGCCGGTCGAGGTGCTCTAGCTGCAGGGTGTCGCGGAAGATGACCTTGCGGCCCGACTCATCCAGCACGAAGGCGCCGTGGATGATGTCGCGGTTTTTCTGGAGCAACTGCTGGTACACCTCGCAGGAAGGGCCCGGCAAATCCAGCAGGTGCTGCTCCAGAATCAAAAGCGGTTCTCCGCAGCTAAGCACCAGATGCCGGATACCCTGGTCGAGCTTATTGACAACCAGAACGTTGGCGGCCGCCTCTTCGTGGCGGATATCAAAGCCCAATTCCAGCAAAAAGCCCTTGATAGTTGTAAAGTAGCGGTTGACCATACAGTGGATATAAGGGTAGAAGAAAAAGCGAACCGAGTGCTACCTGCCTTGGCCAGGTAGAGCCAGCGACTAAGTTTGGCTCAAAAAAATAGCTGAATTCAGCAAAGCAGTTCACTGTATTCTGGTAGTTTTACGATGCAATGGTACTGAAGTTTCAGTATATGCTCAAAGTTTGAGCGAAAATATTTTTGCTACGATGTCACACGTCGGAAAGAACATCCGCAAGATAAGAACGGTTAAAAAGCTGAGTCAGGCGGCTTTTGCCGAATTATTCGGGCTGGCCCGTCCCAGCGTAGGGGCTTACGAAGAGGGCCGCTCGGAGCCCAAAATGGAGACGCTAATTCAGATTGCTCATCATTTTGGCCTTTCCGTTGACCTGCTACTAACGAAAGAACTGACCGTAAACGACCTCTATGGTTTTGAGCGGTACCAGCAACCAGATACCCCAGCGGCCGACGCCGCTTCGGAGGGAACTTCGGGAGCTACTCCCTACGTGCCCACGGCCCGGCTCATGGAGTACATTGTGCGGCACCACGACGCCGCTTTTGTGCAGGGCCTGGCTACCCTAACGTTTCCGCCCGAGCTAGGGGGCGCCACCCGGGCCTTTGAGATGCAGGGCGCGGATATGCAGCCCACCGTTCGGCACCAGGATGTGCTGCTAACCTGCCGGGTAGACAAGGCCACGCTGCGCCTGCGGGCGGGCCGCCTGTACGCCTTCGTGCTGCAAAATCAACTGTTGGTGCGCCGGCTGCTGGAGCACCGTTCCGACAACGTGCTACGCCTGCGGGCCGATAACCCCGACTATCCGGTGCAGGACGTGCCTTTTACAGATGCCCTGGAAGTATGGGAAGTGCAAGGTGTGTTCAGTACCTACTTGCGCCCACCGGCCTTGGTAGAGGAGCGGGTAACGCGCCTGGAGCGGCAAGTGGAGGAGCTGCTGGCCCGGCTAGGCTAGGCTACCTAACCGGGGAGGTAGAAAATAGGGGGAAGTTGGAATCAGAAAAAACCGGTTTGCCGGCCATCCGCAAGCCTGTCGTCCTCGTCCGTCAGGTCCCGTAACCCAAACAACGGCCGATCAGAAGCTGCGCCCCCAGGGCAATGACGACGGAAAGCACCATGCCGGCTGGCCTACCCATCTTCGCCCGCGCAACCTAGTGCGGCAGTGGGCCCGGCGTATAGGCCGCCCATTCGCTTTCCAGGGCTAGCTGCAGGTCTGGTTGCTGGCTGCCCACGGACCAGTCCAGCGCCTCCGCGGCAGCACCAAAGAACTGGATATCGTAGTGCATGAAGTGCCGGCTTATATGAATAAGGCTTTCTACTACCAGCTGGTTATAGAGGTTAGAAGAGGGTAGCACCACGCCTACCTGCTGCAGGGCGGGCACTGAAATCCGGGGGAGCCAGTTGGTTGCCAGCCAATACTGATCGTCGAGGCTAATATTGGGCAGGTAGTGCAGGTCGAGAATGGCAGTGTGAACTACGCCGAGCTCCAGCAGGTAGACCACAGCGTTCATGCCTTCCTGAAACCGGGTCATGCGCTGGTGGGGCGCGCGCCATTGCACGCGCAGGAGTGATACATCAGAGCGGTATTGTACTTGTAAGTCGGATAGATTCAATAACATCGTAGCTGCCTGCGCAGAAAACAGGCGAAAATCGGCGGGGTAAATGGGCTGGGTGCCGATACGGGAAATGGGGCAAACAGTTGAGCTTGCCCCAGCTCTTGCCCGCAGAGTGCGGAAGGAAGCGGATATTTGCCCCCACATGAGTACTTCTACTTCTCCGGCTTCGGCCCCTGTCCCGGCCGCCCTGCCGTCCGCTATTCGTTTGTTGCAGTTGAAATTTCGGCTGCTAGCGGCGCTTTCTACAGAATTGGCTTTTGGTGCCGCCTGGAAGCTGTTTACTACCCCGCGCCGGCTGCCCGAAAAGAAGTGGGAGCCTGCCGCCCTGGCCGGGGCGCGCCGCTTCGAGGTAACCATCAATCGGGGCCAAGTGGCCGCCTACGAGTGGAACCCGGCGGGCCAGCGCACGGTGCTGCTGGTGCACGGCTGGGAGCATCGGGCCAGCTTCTGGGGGGCCATGGCCCGCCACCTGGCCGCAGCGGGCTTTCGGGTAGTAGCCCTGGATGCGCCCGCCCACGGGGCATCCGCCGGTACGCGCGTAACGCTGCCCGCCTACGCCCGCGCCGTGCAGGCCGTAGCCGACGAGCTGGGCGAGGTGTACGCCGTGGTGGCGCATTCCTTGGGTGGGGCTGCCACGGCTGGTGTGCCCGTGCGCTTTAACCAGACCAAGGGCGGCCAGTTGCCCCGCTTGGTATTGCTGGCCGTTCCGGGGAGCACCAGCGCCGTGGCCCAGCGCTTCGCTGAGCTGCTCCAGCTGCCCCCGGCAGTGGTGGCCCGCATGGCCCGCTACGTACGCGAGCAGCACGGCCGCGACGCGGAAAGCTTCAGCCTCGTCCGCACCGGCCACCGCTTGCCCGTGGGCCGTGCCATGCTCTTTCACGACCACGACGATGCTAGTATTCCCTTCGCCGAGGCCCAGGAAATAGCCGCCAGCTGGCCCGGCCTCGACTTCCGGCCCACCACTGGCCTGGGCCACAACAAAATCATGCGCGACCCTGCAGTGCTGGAACAGGTAGCCGAGTTTCTACGGTAAGCAAGCACTCCGGCCATCCTCCCGGCGCAGAATGAACCAAATATCACTTCCTGAAGGCTATGAGGCGAAGAGCAGCCGTTTTGCAACGAATTTAGAGCTAAAAAACGTCATGCCGAGGCATGGCCGAAGCATCTCGCGGGCTGACATTGAGGTAGTAAACCAAGTGTCAGCCCGCGAGATGCTTCGGCTATGCCTCGGCATGACAAGCTGAGAATTGCTGTTCACGCGCTCCACCCCAGATTCCTCCTGCGTCGGAATGACAGCGTGGGGAGCGAACCAAGCACAGCGCGCGAGGTACGCCTGGATGTAGGCTGGGAAAAGAAGTGAAGGAGTTGATTTACACCGTTTCGTGACCCTCGGCAGCAAGTTGGCGCAGCACTTCGCGCAGGCCCTCCGGCTCCAGCATACGCTGACGAACGTGGGCTAGGTACTCCGCCTCGGCGCGCAGGTGGCGCTTGAGCTGGCGGATTTCCTGCTCCCGTTTCTTGCCGGTACTCCCGAAAAAGCCGTTTTCACCGAATTTCAGGGCGTTCAGCTGCTGTTTAAGCTCCGTTGTTTGTTGATGCAGGGCCTGGGTGTAGCGCGCCAGCACGTCGTCGTCGGTGGCCTCGGTGGGGCCGGCTTCCGAGAGTAGCTGCAGCAGGGTGTACAGGTCGTTGGTTTCGTAGGCCTCGGTAATGCGCTGCATCAGAGCCGTTTTCTGCTGCTGGGCGGCTGGGTCGCGGGCCAGGTCGGGGTGATGCAGGCGGGCCAGCTGGCGGTAAAGGGTTTTGGTGTTCGACAGCAGGCGCTGCTGCTCTTCCCGGGCCTGCTGGGCGGCCGCTTCCTCGGCTTTCTGGGCCTTGGATTTGCGGCGGGTGCGGGCGTGGGCCGCCGCTTGCTCGTGGGGCGGCAAGTTGGGGTCGATGGTAGGGGTAGGGGCCTCGGAGGCAGGAGCATCATCCGCTTCCTCCACCCGGCGGCGCGGGGCGTATTTACGCAGAATATCCTCGGCATCTTCCCCAAACCTATCCTGCAGGGCCCGCGCATTGCCGACTATCACCTCCTGAATCTGGCGGTGCTCCAGGCGGCTGAAGTAGTCGAGCAGCAAGGCTTCTTCCAGGGGCCCGAACAGGGCGCGGCGGGCTTCCACCACGGTAGCCGCCGCGGGGCCCACCTGCTGCCAATAGCGGCGGCGCGCTTCGGCCTGCTCCTGGCGCACTTCCCGCAGGCGCTGGCGCAGGCCTTCTACCTGCTCCACGGCCGCCCGAAACGCCTGCTGGGCCGGGGTGCCGGGCGCTTCTCTCGGGGCTGAAACGGGTAGGGCGTTGGCGGCGGGCAGGTCGGTGGCGGGGTTATGCAGATTCATGGGGCAAAGGTAAGGCAGGAGTTACGTGAAGCCGGCGGGGTAGCAGGCGCAGGGCCACTACCTAAAACCAGCCCCGTTTGTACCCGTATATTCTGGGTAATAGCTCCCAGGTAATTAGAACTTTTCCCGCTTATAGGTGCTGAGCAGGGCCTCTTGGTGACGCAGGTGTTAGTGTAGCGCTTCAACTGGGGCTGGTGTGCTACTTTCGCTTATTGTTGTACGGTGTATCTATGGTAGCTTTTCTAGGCTGCTGATTTCGCGTAACTCTCTTATCTCTCCGTGCTTTCACTTCCGCTGAGTCTGGCTCCTGCCGACGAGTTGTTGCCCGCATTGCTGGATCTATCAATTAGTGGCATCGTGTGTTACACGCCAGTGCTGGATGCCACGGGGCAAATACTGGACTTCGTCTTTTCCTACGTCAATCCAGCGGCTCAACGCCTGCTGGGGATGCCGGCGCAGCCTACCACTACGTATCTGCAGCAGTTTCCGCAGGCGAGGAGCAGCGGGGCCTTTGCCTTCCACGTCGCGGCATTCGGCTCCGATGAGCCCCGGCACTATGAGGAGCTCTACCAGGATGAACAGTATGACACCTACTGCCGGGTAGTGGGCCGCCGCCTGGGCCAGCACCTGCTGGTGAGTTTTTCCTTTAGCCAGGAGCACAACGAGCGCGCCGCTGAACAGGCCCTCCGCCAGAGCCAGGCCCGCGAGCAGGCCGCCCGGGCGGAAGCCGAGCGGCAACGAGCAGAGCTGACGAACATATTTGAGCAGGCGCCCGTGGCTATTGCCATCTTCGAGGGGCCCGACCATGTCATCAAACTGGTAAACGCGGCCCACCTGGAGCTTTGGGGAAAAACGGCCGCGGAAGTATTGCATAAGCCCTTGTTTGAAGCCATTCCCGAAGCAAAGGGAGCGGGCTACGAGGAGTTGCTGGCCGGAGTCATGGAAACCGAAAAGCCCTTTGTCGCCAAAGAGCTGTCGGCCAACCTGAAGCGCCACGGCCAGCAGGAGCTGGTGTATTTTGATTTTGTGTACCTGCCGTGGCGAACTGAGCAGGGCACCGTATCGGGCGTCATTGTGGTGGCTACCGACATAACCCAGCAGGTAAAGGCTCGGCAGCAGGCGGAGGCGCTACAGGCCGATTTGGTGGCAGCTACCCGGCACCAGGTGCAGGAACGCAACACCTTGTTTCAGGTATTCGCGCAAACGCCGGCCGCCATCTGCATACAGCGCGGCCCAGACCACCGGTACGAATACGCTAACGCCGCGTACCTGCAGTTTTTTCCGGGACGCCAGATTCTGGGCAACACCGTTGCGGAGGCCATTCCCGAAACCGTGGACAGCGGAGTGCTAGCCCTGCTCGACCACGTGTATCAAACCGGCGAAACGTACTACGGCGAGGAGCTGCCCCTGCTGATTGCTCAGCCTGAGGGCCCGCCGAAGCTGATGTACTTCACCTTCACCTACCAAGCCTTCCACGAAAACGGGGAGATTGTGGGTATTTCCACCTTTGCCTACAACGTAGCGGATCAGGTGCTGGCCCGGCAGCAGCACGAGGTTCAGCAACGCCGGTTACATGAACTGTTTGAGCAGGCGCCAGTAGCCATTGCTATTTTCCGGGGGCCGCAATACGTCATTGAGCTGGCCAACCCGGCCGTGTGCGCCATTTGGGGCCGCACGCCGGAGCAGGCCCTGGGCACTCCCTTATTCGAGCTGCTGCCCGAAGCGGCGGGCCAAGGCTTCGAGCAGTTGCTCGATGGGGTAATGGCTACCGGCGTGCCCTACGTCGCCAACGAGCTGCCTTCCCACATTGATCGGCACGGCCGCCGCGACTTGGTGTACTGGAACTTTGTGTACCAGCCCTTGCATGATGGGGGCGACCAAATTACGGCCGTGACGGTGGTGGCTACCGAGGTAACCGAGCAGGTGCTGGCCCGCCAACGCGTGCAGGACCTAAACCAGGAACTGGCGGCTTCCAACGACGAGCTCAGCAAAACCAACGCCCAGCTCACGCGCACCAACATCGACCTGGACACCTTCGTGTACACGGCCTCCCACGACCTCAAGGCGCCCATCACCAACATCGAAAGCATCATGCTGGCCTTGCGGGAGCATCTGCCCAGGGAAGTTCAGCAGCACGAGCTGATTAGTCATTTGCTGGACCTGCTCGACCACACGGTGGCGCGCTTTCAAACTACCATTGCCCAGCTTACCGACCTCTCCAAGCTGCAATTGGCCCACGCCGCCCCTGCCGAGCCGGTGCTACTCGCGGCGGTGGTGGAAGATGTACGCCTGGACCTGGCCCCCGACCTGCAGGCCGCCGCTACCCAGCTCATGGTGGAAGTAGCCCCGGATTTGCTGATTTCCTTTGCCCCGCAAAACCTGCGCAGTATCGTGTACAACCTGCTCAGCAACGCCGTGAAGTACCGCGACCCGAACCGTTCGTCCAGGGTGCAGCTGCGCGCCGAAAGCACACCGCAATACGTGCTACTTACCGTGCAGGACAATGGCTTGGGGCTGAACGAACTGCAACAACGCCAGCTGTTTGGCCTGTTTCAGCGCCTGCACACCCACGTGGAGGGTACGGGTGTAGGCCTCTATATTGTGAAGCGCTTGATAGAAAATGGGGGCGGCACTATCAGGGTGCAGAGCGAGGTAGGGGTAGGCTCAACCTTTACGGTTTCGTTTCCGGTGTAACTCCGGCCGCCTCCTTTGTTCATTTTTACGCTGGCGAGCCTGCGCCCGGAGTAGGCTACCCAAACACTTCGTAGGCCACCCGGAAGGTGGTACAGTGGGCATCCACAATGTCGCGGAGCTGCTCAGAGTAGCCGCCGCCCATGCTCACGGCTACGGGCAGCTGGTGCTGCTGGCAGAGGCGCAAAACGTATTCGTCGCGGCGGCGGCAACCGGCTTGGGTTAGGGCCAGCTTGCCGAGCTTGTCGGTAGCCAGCACATCAACGCCGGCTTGAAAGAAGATGAAATCGGGCTGAACTTGGGCGAGTAGGCGAGGTAGGGTGTCGTGCAGCATGCGGAGGTAAGTTTCGTCGTCGGTGCCCAGGTCCAGGGCCACGTCCAGGTCCGACTGCTCCTTGCGCAGGGGGTAATTGGCGCCGGCGTGCATGGAAAAGGTAAATACGCGCGGCTCCTCCCGGAAAATGCTGGCCGTGCCGTCGCCCTGGTGCACATCTAGGTCCACTACCAGCACTTGGCGCACCAAGCCGTGGTGGAGCAGGTGGGCGGCGGCAATGGCTATGTCGTTGAGCACGCAAAACCCCTCGCCCCGGTCGCGGAACGCGTGGTGGGTGCCCCCGGCCAGACTCAGGCCAATGCCGTGCTCCAGGGCCTTGCGCGCCGACTGCACCGTGCCGGCCGAGCTGCTCAGGGAGCGGCGCACCAGCTCCGGACTCTGGGGCAACCCCAGCCGCCGCACCTCCGCCGCCGAGAGCTGCAAGTCCCGCACGCGCTGCCAGTACTCCATGGAATGTACCCGCAAAATATCCTCCTCGGCGCACAACCCCGGGTCGTAGAAATCTTCCGGTGGGGCAATGCCCTGCCACAGCAACTGCTCCCGAATCAGGGCATATTTGGCAATAGGGAAGCGGTGGCCGGCGGGCAGTTGAATGCTGTAACGGTCGGAGGTTGCAAGGCAGGGCATTAGGCGAGAGGAATCGGGGTGCCGATTTGTACGGCTGACGAGCGGAAAAGCTGTGGCGTCGGACGAAAGCCGCGTAACTCAGCGCTACGTACGTTTCTCCTGGTTCCGCTGACTTTCGGTTCTGCGCTTACCAGAAACGGAGTAGCGTTTCTGGCACTATCCGCCCGTCATCGTGGGGCTGGCTTTTCTGCTTACGCCTTTCCTATAAGCCCGTCATCCTGGGCATTCCGTGCATCAAGCGGCGACGAAGGACGACGGGCCTTTTTATTCGCTCAATCACCATTTCACCATGTCACCATTTCACCCCCTAGTGCATGTTGCGCTCCTCAATCAGTTTGAAGAAGGCCTCCGCGTATGATTCGCCGATGGGGATAATGGCCTCGCCCATATAGATGCGGTTTTTGCGGATGGAGTCAATGTGGGCCACGGCCACGATGTAGGAGCGGTGCACGCGCACGAAATCCTGGGGCGGCAGGCGGTCCTCGAAGGCCTTCAGGGAGTTGAGAGTAAGAATGGGTTTGGCCCCGGCGTAAATCTTGATGTAGTCCTTCAGGCCCTCCAGGTAGCGGATGTCGCGCAGGTTGAGGCGCTGGGTGTGGTAGTCGGCCTTCACGAAGATGTAGTCGTCGTGGGGGGTAGCACTGGGCGCGGCCGGCGGGGTAGGGGCCGGGGCGGCAGCCGGCTCGGGCTGGTGGGGCGCCAGGCGTTCTTGGGCTTTCTGGGCGGCTTTCACGAACCGCTCAAAGGCAATGGGCTTGACCAGGTAGTCTAGGGCATTCAGGTTGAAGCCTTCCAGGGCAAAGCCCTCGTAGGCGGTGGTGAAAATTACGAGGGCCTGGGGCTGCATGCTGCGCACAAACTCGATGCCCGTGAGGTCGGGCATTTGAATATCGAGAAACAGCACATCTACTTGTTCCTGTTGGAGCACCGTCATGGCTTCGAGGGCGCTGCGGCAGGTGCCCACCAGCTCCAGAAACGGTACGCGCTCCACGTAGCTGGTGAGCAGGCGCAGGGCCAGGGGTTCATCATCAACGAGCAGGCACCGGAGCATACGCTAAAGTCAGAGTGAGTTCTACCATAAATTCATCGTCGGTTTCCTCTACGTGCAGCTGGTGGCGGCCGTCGGGGTAGAGCAGGTGCAGGCGCTGGCGCACGTTGGGTAGCCCGATGCCGGAGTTGGGGTCGTGGCCGCCGGTGCGGGGAAAGCGCGAGTTCTGCACCGTGAATAGCAATTGGTCTTCGCGCACAATCAAATTCACGGCAATGCGCGAAAAGTTCTGGGCGCTGATGCCGTGCTTAAAGGCATTTTCCACGAACGGAATCAACAGCATAGGCTCAATTAAATGCCCATCCAGAGGCCCATCCACGGTAAACCGAATGTCTACTTCCTCGGGGTCGAGGCGCAGGCGCTGCAAGTCAATGTAGGTGCGCAGGTACTCCGTCTCGCGGGCCAGCGGCACCCTAGCGGCGGCCGACTCATATAGCATGTAGCGCATGAGTTGGGACAGTTGCATGATGGCCTCCGGCGTGTCGTCTGATTTCAACTGAGCCAGGGAGTAGATGTTGTTGAGCGTGTTGAACAGGAAGTGCGGGCTTACCTGCGACTTAAGAAAGGCCAGCTCGGCCGTGAGTTGCTTGTTTTCCAGGTCGCGCCGGGCGCTATCGGCGTCAAACCATTCGCTGGTAATGCGCAGGCCGCTACTAATAATCCAGACCAGAATGCCCATCACCCACAGACCCTGGGGCGGCCGCGAGTAGTGCATGGCGCCCGGCGGCCGGTGGTGCATGGGCTGGATAATGCCCGCCATCCGCAGTAGCATGGGCATGTACATCAACCCCAGCAAACCCAAGGCTACCAGGAAATAAAGCGCAAACTTCTTCCGGGCAAAAAGGCGCGGAATCAGCACGTAGTAATTCAGGTAGAAGTAGCCCGCCAGCTGCAGCGGCAGCGTCAGGTGTCGTAGCTGAAATGGCGGCGGGTTATCCGACAGCAGACGCGGAATAAAGGCTACCCCCACCCAGGCCGCGACGTGCACAACCACGCGCAGCACCCGCTGACGAGTGGTTTTGTTCTTGCTTAACATCAAGTGGCTGGCTGTGCTTACAATCGGTAAGAATACGAAGGGCCTTGGAAACCCGTGCCGCTGAGCCGCACGAAGGACCTACTTCCGTCAGAGTAGGCCCCCAGTAGCGGGCCGTTTAAACTGGAGCAGGTCTTTCGTGCGGCTCAGCAGCACGGGTACGGGTCAGGAATTAAGCAGCGCCTCTCATGAACATGTCCTGCTTCGACTATTCGGCCGCCGGATCAAGCACGATGGTCTAGCATTTTTCAGACACTATCTGGTTGCGCCGCTTAGCGGGTGCCGCCGGCTGGCGGGCCGGGGCGGCGCATCCGCTCCTGCTTTTTGGCCTGGTACTGCTGAAATTGCTCGGGCGTGAGCACTCCTTGCAATTTAGCATTGGTGCTTTCATCGAGGCTGCGCATTTGCTGCATGCGAGCCTGACGGTCGGTAGTTTCGCCGCTGGCGCGCAGGGTCTGCATCTGTTGCATTTGCTCTTGCTGAATAGCGGCCACCTTAGTTTGCTGGTCGGCCGTGAGGTTGAGCTCCTTGGTCATTTCCGCCAGCATGTTGCCGCGTCCGCCCCGGCCACCCGCACCACCACGGCCTTCTGTGGGAGCCGTGGCGTCAGTGGCAGTGCCTTTGGCTTTCACCTTGTCTTTCTTGGCTTTGACTTTGGTTTTAGCGGGAGTGGTCTGGGCCAGAGCGGCGGGAGCGGTAGCGCCGGCCAGCAGACCGAGCAGGAGGGAAGTTGCCAGAAACTTTTTCATAGGGTAGTAAAGGAAGAAAGAAGAAGTAAACGCTGACCTGGTTTAGTAGATCAGTGCTCAAACCTACTCCTGGCCTTTCCGGGGCGCTAAAAACATCTACTAACCCCGTCATTTCCTCGACGCTACCCCCGCTTTAGCTGCAACAGCAGCTGCACAAGGTTAGAGCTGAGGTGAACAGGACTGATATGCAGAGACGCGACACTTCGCGTCTCTTCGTTGAACGGTCTGTACCGCATGTGGCGCTAAGCAGGTTGTTCTGGTAGCAGACGCGAAATGCGCGTCTGCTGCTACACCGTTACACACTATGCAAAAACTCCTTAATCAGAATGAAATATCGTTTGTCTGGTAAAGCAAAAGGGTAAAAATTTAGTTTTATTCTTTCTAAATAATTAATAAAAACCTTGAAATAAACCTTTGAAAGGGCATTTAATTTATGTGTGAAAAATATTTTAAAAATTTATGAACCAAACTTGTTGGTAAGAAAATAACTTTTCTACCTTTGTCGCGTTCAACAGCCCAAACGCTAACGACTTTTACACCTTTCCTGTCATGTGCCGCCACTTTAATCAAGATATGCCATCACTCAGCAAGCTGGATCGGGAGATTCAGCCGGGGTTCGGCGCGCCAGCAGACAGGTAAGGTTTCTACTCTAGAACCATCCTCCGCAAACGCCCGAATCATATCAGATTCGGGCGTTTTTGTTTTCATCTTCTATCTATCCTACTTCCCATGATGTTATTCTCTTTACCCCTCGCACTCCATCCGTATTACCCTCAATTGCCCGCGACTATCAGTCGTTGCGACTTGGCAAAACGGTAGTAAACCGGAGTAGCAGCAATGGCTAAAGGCTAGCACCTCTGCGTAAGCAAACACGGTGTAAACTTGGCTTAGTCAAATTAATTTATCTGGTTATTTAAAATAAGATCATCCTATTTTTGGGGTGTAAAGGGAAAGTATTGTCTTTGATTTTCTAAAGTTTTATTTAATAATTCGTGCGTGAATTATGCTGGAAAAAGTGTGTGCTTTCCTAGGTAAAAAGTACGAGTTATTTATTCTGGTTATAGCCGTCATTCATTAGTACTCACTGCCTGATTTTTCTATCCGATGCGTTTCAACTTCCCCTTCCGCCCGCCTACTCCGGCTCCGGTGCTCAACCACGAGGGTGCACCGGCTACTATGCTCACTCCCGCGCTGGAGCTGTACGCCGCCGTGGCTACTGCCGCCCTCAGCGACCAGTTCTACGAAACCGCCGATACCCGCTTAGTGCGTCTGCGCGAATTAGTGGCTCGCAACGATGCGGAGTTCGTGGCCCGCCTAGCTGTGTATGCCCGCGAAAGGCTGTATTTGCGCTCCGTGCCGCTGGTATTGGCCGTAGAGCTGGCCCGCTTGCACCAGGGTACCAACCTGGTCAGCCGCCTGGTAGCTCGTGTGGTACAGCGCCCCGACGAAATCACGGAGCTGCTGGCCTATTACGCCCAAGCCAACGGCCGCACCGGCCTCAAAACCCTCAACCGTCTCTCCAAGCAGGTGCAGAAAGGGTTGGCCCAAGCCTTCAACCGCTTCGACGGCTACCAACTGGCCAAGTACGACCGGGCCGGCACCGTGCGCCTCCGCGACGCCCTGTTCCTGGTGCACCCGCGCCCCGCCGACGAAGGCCAGCAAGCCTTATTTAACCAGCTGGTGGCCGGCACCCTCCCTACGCCCTACACCTGGGAGACTGAATTGTCGGCTCTGGGACAGGTAGGATTTACGTCGGAGGCAGAGCGGGCGGCCGCTTTCCGCCAGAAGTGGACGGAGCTAATTGGTAGCGGCAAGTTGGGCTACATGGCCCTGCTACGCAACCTGCGCAACATCCTGCAGGCTGGTGTACCAGCCGAGGCAGTAGCGCAAGTGTGTGCCACCCTCGCCGATGCGCGGGCCGTAGCCCGCAGCAAGCAGCTGCCCTTCCGCTTTCTGGCCGCTTACCGTGAGGTAAAGGCTTTGGAAGCAGGCACGCTGCAGTCGGTGCTGATGGCAGTGGGGTTGCGCCAGAGCCCGGTGCCGCAGGTGCTGGAAGCCCTGGAAGCGGCCATCGGCCACAGCGCCGCCAACCTGCGCGGCTTCGGCTCGGAAACTCGGGTAGTGGTAGCTTGTGACGTGTCGGGCTCCATGCAACAGCCTATTTCTCAGCGCAGCAAAGTGCTGTACTACGACGTGGGCCTGGTGCTGGGCATGCTCCTGCAGAGCCGCTGCCAGAACGTGGTAACCGGCATGTTCGGCGACACCTGGAAGCGGCTGACGCTGCCCCGTGGCCCCATTTTGCGCAACGTGCAGGAGTTTTACCGCCGCGAAGGCGAGGTAGGCTACAGCACTAACGGCTACCTGGTTATCGAGGACTTGCGCCGCCGCCGGGAGGTAGTAGATAAGGTAATGCTCTTCACCGACTGCCAGCTCTGGAACTCTCACTTCAACGGCACCAACATGGCCAAAGAATGGGCGGAGTACCGGCGCACCGTTGCTCCACAGGCCCAGCTATACCTCTTCGACCTAGCCGGTCATGGCACCGCGCCCCTGCAAGTACACCCCGAACAAGGTGCAGCCCTGATTGCCGGCTGGTCGGATAAGATTTTCGACGTGCTGGCCGCCCTCGACAATGGCGGATTCGCTCTTACCGAAATCGAACAGATAGTGTTGTAATGGGCAACTAGAATATCCCATTTAACTGTCACACGGCGCCCTGCGAAGCATCTCGCCCGGCTAACAATAGAACAGCTGTAGAGACGTGACACTTCGCGTCTCGGCGTCAGAACGACCAGGAACCGCGCAGTCTAAATAACGTCAGCAATGACAAGACGCGAAGTGTCGCGTCTCTACAGCCGGGCAAAGAAGCGCCAGATGCTGCGGTAGTACTGACATCAGATCAAGTAATCAGGCATCATAGAAACATGTCTGTCAACTAATTATCCTCCGTGTTGCATAGTTCTCCAGCATTCCTATCCCATTATTTCTACCTAAACCACGCGGCCCCGGGAGTGGCTTGCGGCAACCCGAAAAGCGGTGCCACTCCCGGGTTACGGCCCGACAATACCTACTCTAATGAACCGAGAACTACAACAATAAATAGCCCATAGCACCCTCGACGCCCTGGCACGAGGCAACTACGAAAACCCGGTGGCCCGCTGAAAAACGGCAAACTGGTAGAAGTCCAAACAGAACCGTGCCAGAAGTTCGAAACGCCGTTACCCCGTAAAATGGCTAAAATATAGCTGGAGCGTAGTTTTTTACGTTTTTCAGTATATCATAATCATCTTTTGTAACGTTCATAGCCATGAAGTTCTCTTACCAAACTCCTCGTATGGTAACATAAGTACTCCCAGAAGCTATGGCTTCTACTGCTTGGGACGGCGGCTGACCACCTGATGGCTGCCGCCGGCCGGGGCGGCTTACCGCCGAAGCGCTGTGCTTCGGCGGCCCGCTCCAAACCGGCTGACTTCCGCCCGTTTGGGTGCCGTAGGCAGGCGTTACTTCGTCTTGGTTGAATACACCGGCATCCCCGGTGTAGGGTTCGATTCCCATCCCGCAGTTCCGGCTGCGGGGTACTCGCCAGCCGCTTGTTGCCCCAACGCAGAGGGTCAGCCGCATTATCACCCTGCCGGGTGTCGTAGGGCAGCGTTACTTCGGGTCGCCCGTTCGATTCGGGCCAGTCCAATCAGGTTGTTTCTCTTGGACTGTAGCTCAGCTAGGTAGAGCAGAACGGCCTTCGGGCCGGTCATTTCGCTGCTCGTTTGTTGCCCCGGTAGGTTTTGTTTTTTCCGCGGGAGTGGGTGCCGTAGCCAGGCCATACTTCGCGCTCTTAACGCCCAGGTCGCGGGTTCGAATCCCGCTGGTGGCTGCTTCGGTGGCCGCTGTAGCTCAGTCAGGTAGAGCAGGATAAAAGGCCTGGTGCTTGTTAGCCCCACCCCCACGGAAAATAAAAAGGTGAGTGTCGGAAGAAAGCGCTACTTCGTTGGTTGGCCTTCTGTAGCCCGCGGGTTCGAATCCCGTCTTGTCCGACTGCGGGCAAGTGGCTGAGTGGTCAAAAGCACCCAGTTTACAGAACGCTTTTCGCTGATTACCTCACCGCTGGTACTATCTGTTCGGGTGCCGTAGGGCGACCATACTTCGCACTGTGGTTGCCCGGGTCGTGGGTTCGAGTCCCACCAGTTGCTACCCTTGGGTGGTGGCTGTAGCTCAGAAGGTAGAGCAGGATATAGGGGCCGCCCACCTGTTGCCCCGAACAGATTTTTTTGAATACTCTTGAGCGGCCGGAAGGTGTCGTGGAGCAGGCATACTTCGTCTGAAAACCTAAGGGCCTGTCCGCCTTATTACCCTTCTAACCGCTCTTTTTCTCTGGCTTTCGGATGCCGTAGGGTCGCGTTACTTCGGCCTGACTGCGGGTGCACACCCACCCCTCAGGATACGCGACTCGCCCGTTGCTCCGCAGCCGAAAATTTCTTCTAGTACATTCTTATTCGCATGGCCTCACAACTACGCGGCAACGACCTTCGGCAGCTTGGCTTCCCGGAAGGTCGGGCCATTGGACTCGCGCTGGCTCAACTGCAGCGCAAGCACCTCAAAAAACTTTCCCAAACCGACCAGCTAACCCTGCTCAAAAGCCTGCTGGCTGACCCTTCTACCTACCTCACCCACCTCGACTGGAGCCACACGGCCGCCGCTTTGCTACCCCCGCCCAGCCGGCACATTGCCCTTACGGAGCGCAAGGAATACGCTGTATTTGGCGCCGAGTACATTGAGCAGGGTGCCATCCATCAGATGGAAACGGCCATGAAGCTGCCCGTAACCGTGGCTGGGGCCCTCATGCCCGACGCTCACCACGGCTACGGTCTGCCCATTGGCGGGGTGCTGGCTACGGATAACGCCGTAATTCCCTACGCCGTGGGTGTGGACATTGGCTGCCGGATGGCCCTGTCGGTGTTTGCCTTGCCGCCTAAGTTTCTGGAGCAACGGGTACAGGAGCTGCGTAAGCTGCTGCTGGACCACACCAAATTCGGCAACCGCGACGTATTCCGCCACGGCCAGAAGCTGGGGCACGCCGTCCTCGACCGCCCGGAGTTCCAGGAAATTCCCTTTCTGCGCAACAAGCTCGACACGGCCGCCGCGCAAATCGGCTCCTCCGGGGGCGGCAACCACTTCGTGGAGTGGGGCGTGGTCGACATCACCGACCCCGCCAATGAGCTGGGCGTGCCGGTAGGTCAGTACCTGGGGTTGCTTTCGCACTCCGGCTCCCGGGGGCTAGGGGCCAGCATCGCCAACCACTACACCAAACTGGCCCAGGATACCTGCCAGCTACCCGCCGAAGCCCGCCACCTCGCCTGGCTCGGCCTCGACACGGAAGCCGGACAGGAGTATTGGGCGGCCATGAACTTAGCCGGCGACTACGCCTCGGCCTGTCACCACCAGATTCACCAGCGCCTGGCCAAAGCCCTCGGCGAGCGGCCCCTGGCCAAAGTGGAAAACCACCACAACTTCGCCTGGAAAGAGCGCCTGATGGACGGCCGGGAGGTAGTGGTCCACCGCAAAGGAGCCACGCCGGCCGGCAAAGGGGTGCTCGGCATCATTCCGGGCTCCATGACGGCCCCCGGCTTTATCGTGCGGGGGCGGGGCGAGGCGGCGTCCTTGTCGTCGGCTTCCCACGGCGCGGGTCGGCAAATGTCGCGCACCCGGGCCAAGCAGGAGCTGGGCGAGGCCGAAGTGCGCCGCTACCTCCAACAGCACGGTATTGAGCTGCTGGGCGGGGGCGTCGATGAGGCGCCCCAGGCCTACAAAGACATTCACGCCGTGATGCAAAGCCAGACTGAGCTGGTGGATGTGCTGGGCTCCTTTAGCCCGCGCATCGTGCGCATGGAAGGCGGGGTGTAGGGTTTTGTTACACATGAAAAAGGCCCCGATGCATTATCATCGGGGCCTTTTTCTATTTCGATGCAGCTAAGGTCGGTGACGCCGGTGACGGTACACCGCCGTGACATGGTAGGTAGAAGTGGAAAATACGCCCGGGCCGTGGGATCGAACCGGCAGAGCTGGTAGCAAATCAGCTAGCAATAACAGCGCTACAGCAGTAGCCGCCAGGTTGGGAGTGGAGGCACACGAGTTCATGCTCAATGAAGTAAGACATACGCAACACTGGAAATGGCCTGCTACCGATGTGTGGGCGCAAGGCACTAAAGTATAGGACGGACGCCGAACAGTACCTGGCTTAGAAAGCCAGAGAACATAAGGCTGCCCTATATACGTTGACAAAGATAGAAGTGGATTTACTAATCAGCGGATTTTCCGGGTTTAAACTGGGTGTATGCTCGACGAACTAGGCTTTATGGCCTATAAATCAATAATACAGCCTTCTAAAAAGAACACAAATTTATACGCGCCTGGCTATGTAATGCGACACTTGTTAAGCCAGAAAGACGTCAGCAGCTTGCCCGTGGTGGGGCAGGGGTATGTTGACCCGTTGCTGAGTTAGTAAGAACTTATGGTCCGTATTAGCTAGCCGCGGAGTTTCCCCGGGCCGACGTGCTTTTGGCTGGCTGGCTCGATTCAAGAGCAGTAAGCAGCCGGGCTACCTCAGCCGCCTCGGCCGTAAAGGCCGCATGCCGGGCCTGTAACAACGCCTGGGCCGTGCTGCCGCTCCGGACCAACTCCATGCGGGCCTCCTCGGCAAACTCGCTGAGCCACACCGGGGGAGTGGCCCGACCAGGAGCTAGTACGGCCGTCAGGGTTGGTAGAGAGGCTAGTCGGCGGCGGGCCCAGGCGGCGCGTTCTGGCATCCGGCTCAGTTCCAAAGCCATCTGCTCGGCGCGGTGCTGACAGGCGCGCAGGTGTTCGCGCAGAGCTACGGTATCAGCCGCCTCGGGCGTTGGCTCGGCGGGAGTGGCCTGCTGGGCCAGCGTAAGCGCGGCCTGGGGCAACGAGGCGGCCATGGGCAGCTTCCGCACCCCGCGCTCCACCTGCGACACCATGGCTTTGCTGAGTTCCATACACCGGCCCAAACCAGCTTGGCTCAGACCAAACCACGCCCGTAGCCGCGGCAACGGGCTAATCGGTTCATCACGCATAACAAGGATTGCTTTACTACTGAAAAACGTGCAAAAATAGTAAAGCAGCTGTCTGGTAAAGAATTTTCTTGTCAGGATTTGCTTGAAGTAAAAAGCTAGGCATCTAGGGCAGCTCAGGGGTATCCATTGGTTCCGGCTGGTGTGCTTGTTGGCCTAAACAACCAAGGGTAGGCACTCGGGAGCAATGGGCTACCTTTTTTAGATTATGCCGGGAATTTTGGATTTATATTAGCGGACAACTGTTTTGCTTGTTGCAATTCGCTATGGCAGCGAAGTCAGGTTCCCACAATTATTATTTGATTAGTTAGCTTTTTCAGTAGATAATCATGGCTGTTTCCCCCATTAAGCGTACAGCTACTGCTCGCTGGCACGGCCGTGGTACCGATGGCACGGGCCATCTTACCACCGGCAGCACTATTCTTGACAACTGTCGCTACAGCTACCATACTCGTTTTGAAGAGGGCATTGGCACGAACCCGGAGGAGTTGATTGCTGCGGCTCATGCGGGCTGCTTCGCCATGAAGCTGGCTTTCGGCTTGCAAGCGGCCGGCTTTAGCGTCGAATACATTGATGCCCGCTGCGAAATAGTGCTGCAAGAGGGGTGCATCCGCGAATCGAACATAACGGTAGAGGCATCGGTGCCGCGCCTACCTGCCGCCCGGTTTCAAGAACTAGTGGACGATGCCCGGCAAAACTGCCCAGTTTCGCAGGTGCTGCGCGTTGATACCCGCTGCACCGCTCAGCTGCGCGAGGTGCAGCAGACAACCACCAGTTAGCGCCAGGAAGCTATGCCATTAGCTGCCTGGCTCCGCTGGCGGTGTGGGCTCTATCCGCACTAAGTCGCCGGCGCGCATGAGGCCTCCCTGCACAATGCGGGCCGTAAGACCACCGTGGCCGCGCATGGCATTATAGCCGCCCGGACCCAGTTCTTCCTCCATGCGGGAGCAAGGGTGACACTCGCCCGTAATTTCCAGCACTACCTCTTCTCCGATGCGGATTCGCCGGTTTTTCAGGGCCAGCAGGTTCAGCCCGCTCACGGCCAGGTTGCGCCGCAGGCGGCCCGGGTCAACAGGCTCAGGCAGACTCAGGTAGCCCGCTACCGCCGCTAGGTGCTCATGCTGAATCAGGGTTACCTGGCGCTTGCCGCCGGGCTTGGGGCGGGCATGGTCGCCGTGCAAATGGCGGTCGGTTTCGGCCGTAGCTTCGGCCACCGCTAGCATTGGCTCGCGCCGCACGGGCCGCAGTCCAATCCACTCCAGACGCCCAACTTGGGGTAAGGTGTTCAGCATCTGCGCAATTGTTGATTTATCGTCGCCGAAAAAAGGAAAAGGCATAACAAGGCTAGTTTACAAGTAGCAGTCAAGAACGGCCCATCAGGTCATGTTGCCGTTAATGGAACACGGTAGCGGAAGCCTACCTGGAAAGGACGGGCCGGGCGGGGCTCAGCGCAACTACGAAGTTACTCTCTGCGCCGGCGCTGGCAACCGCAACCGTCCGCCCACTCGATCAACTAGGCCCGAGGGCTGACCGCTGAGCCTAGCTAGCCCGGGGTAAGAAACGTGCTGCCTTCGGGGTAAATATAGCCGCCGCGCTAACCTGCGCCGCACTTATGCGTATGGTAACACGGCGGTGCGCTACTGGCTGCCCGCCCTTCTCCGTACTTTATTTTCCTGCAACTATCATGGCCAAAACCACCGCCAAAAATGCTGCGGCCGCATCGGCTGCCCCTACTGCTTCGGCTACTAAAAAGGCTGCTTCCTCGAAAGATAATGGCGCTGCCAACGGCCAGACTGGCCCAAGTGTGCAGCCCATCCTGAACCAGCAGTTCAACGCGCCTGCTCCTCTGCAGAAGTATGGCACGGTGTCGCAGCGCCTACCTATTGGCCTGGATGCCAACATTCGCCAGGAGAGCGTGGAGATGCTGAACCAGATGCTAGCCGACACTTGCAGCATCCGCGACATGTACAAAAAGCACCATTGGCAGGTAGTAGGCCCTACTTTCTACCAGTTGCACCTGCTGTTTGACAAGCATTACGAGGAGCAAGACGCTCTAATTGACATGATTGCCGAGCGCATCCAGATTCTGGGTGGCGTAGCCGTGGCCATGGCCGCTGACATTGCCGAGGTGACGAGCATCCCGCGCCCCCCGCGCGACCGGGAAGAAGCTCCCGTGCAGGTTTCGCGCCTGCTGGAGGCTCACCAAATTATTCTCAAGAACTGCCATGACTTCGCTAAGCGCGCCGACGAATCTGGCGACGACGGCACCAACGACCTGATTGTGAGCAATGTGATGCGCACCAATGAAATGCAGGTATGGTTCGTCTCGGAGCACGTAGTAGACACGCCCCTGGCCCGCGCTGAGTAGCTGCTTACACTTCCTATTGCACCAAAAAAGGCTCCCGCGCGGGAGCCTTTTTTGCGCACTATAGCCTGGGAAGGCTTATGCACTGTGAAGATAGACGCAATAGTAGGAGTAGGGAGTTGAAGCAAGCTGTGAAACGGAACAGCTGAAATCAGTTGGAAAAACATAGCAATTGTTTCCGGCTGACGCTGAGGCTGAAACCTTAGAATAGAAGCTAAATCAAGGCTTGCTTCCGAAAAAATAGCCTACCGGATTTGGAGCCTAGCCTTCAGCCCTCTACTTTTGTCCTCGATTCGCCGCCTCAGTGAATCCGAAAGCCTCGGCTTTTGCCAGTGAAAGAGTACTTACCATTATCTGCGCACGTGGTGAAACTGGTAGACACGCCATCTTGAGGGGGTGGTGCCTTCGGGTGTGGGAGTTCGAATCTCCCCGCGCGCACTCTACAACAGCCCCGCTTCGGTTTCCGGAGTGGGGCTGTTGGTTTTTACGCGGCGGCCATCGTAGCCGAGAGTTTTACTACTGATAGGTCCCGTAGAACCCTTGACTTGAAATGATCTTCCTGCTTGCCACCCCGCGCTACCCTAGCAATAGGTCAGGTACTTTCAGTTGCTGGCATACATAAAAGCTGCTACCCAAAAATCTGCCTGCATACTTACTCTGCCCGTTCAAACGGATTGGCGGGTACTACTAGCAGTACGTTTTCGCGTTCCACTACTACTTGGCCGGCAATGGCGCCCTTGGGCTTGCGTACAAATTTCTTGGGCGTGTACGTGACCGGGCAGAGGGAGTCGTTTTTGCGGCGCGAGTACCAGGCAGCCAGCTGAGCGGCACGTTCCAGCACCGGCGCCGGCACCGCGTGGCCAGGCCGCTGCCGCACTACCACGTGGGAACCCGTGACGTCCTTGGCGTGCAGCCATAGGTCGTCTTTGTGGGCGTAGCGCTGAGTGAGTAGGTCATTGTTTTGCGCATTGCGGCCTACCAGAATGGTAAAGCCGCTGTCTTCGAATACCTTAAACGGCAGCTCTTGAGCTGCTTTGGCCGCCGAAGCTGGATCGAGGCCGTGCTGTTTGCGCCACTGCCGCAAGGTGCGTAGCTCGCCAGCGGGTAGGGCTGCTAACTCTTCCAGACGCTCCAAGCACCAGAAGGCTTCCGTTTCACGGCGCTCGGCGCGGGCGTTGAGCTCCCGGGTTTCCAGCTGCTGATTTTTGGCTTTGCGGTAGAGGTTCTGGGCCGTGCGCTGGGGCGTTTCGGTAGGCTTAAGCTTGATCGTGCGCGGCTGGTTATCCTGGTAGAAATCAACGACTTCTACCTGCTTGGCGCCGGCCGGAATCTGGGTGAGGTGGGCCATAATCAGGTCGGCGGTTTGGCGGTAGCCCACGGTATTTTCCAGGGCGTGTAGGCGGCGTCGGGCGTGCTGGGCGCTGGTAGCGGCTTCATCGGCGCGCTTTTCTAGTTGCTGGCGCAACTGCCGTAACTCGGCTTCGTAGGCGCGGCGGTTGAGCAGCAGCGGCACGAAGCGACGCAGCGCCCCAATGGGGTCAGTTGCTGGCAGGGTGTACTCTACCTCGCCCACGGGCAACAAACTCAGGCGCGTGCGGCCGTCCAGGCGAATGATGTAGAAAGCCGCCGGGTTTTCCAGCTCCAGCACGGTTTCGCGTACAAGCTGCCACTTGGTTTCTAGCGGGGCGGGGTCATAGCCGCGAGTGCGCAAGTAAGCCAAAGCCACATCGTTGAGGCTGGGGTAGGCCTTAAGCGGATTGGCGGGCAGCTCAGTAGGCCTGAGAGGGGTAGGGGCCGCAGCATCGACCACCGGTAGTAACTCCGCATCGGCGGTGTAACGCTGATGAAATAATTCGGCGGGCGCCTCGGGGGTAGGGCGGAATACCGCGTTGGGTCGGGTGCTGTATAACTTGAACAAAAGAGTGGCCCCACTCTGAAAGCTTAGCTGTAGCACCCGGTCGTTAGGCCAAGCGGCCACCGCTGCTACTTGCTGGCCTAGCAGTTCTGGTAGCAGGTCCACAGAGTTCTGCCGGGCCCGGTGAAACGATTCGGGCATCGCCAGCATGGGGCCAGCCGCGGCCAGGTGTGCCTTTAGCCAGAATTCCTGCGCACCATTTGTCAGGCCAATCACCAATTCATCCTTCTCCTGCGAAAAGCACGTTGCTACCGTGTAACCGGCCAATTGTTGAGCAAGAGCCGGCGCAAGTTGGCGCAGAAAGTAATAGTTGGTGTGCATGAAATAGGTAGGAAGCTACGATTCAACCACTTGCTACAGAAAAAGTAAGCGAGTGAGAATACGCCTATTTTCAGCTGCCGCAAGCCGGAACGGCAGCAGTGTAAACAGGATGATGCAGAGTGGAAATAGAAACGGAAGTAATAGCTGTGGTAAGTGAAGTTTACCGTCAAGCATTGGCTCCCATAACAAGGCAGAAACGCCCATTGCTATCAGAAAGGAAGAAATACTACCAAACCCAAAAGCTATCAGACTTGCGCGCTGCCGAAGCAGTAACACAGTGCCAGAACCATATGGATTCGGTTCGATCCAGCCGGTAACTTGCGGCCACGTTGCCCAATTAGTGAACATAGAGAGCCGCCAGATAGCAAACCTATTGGCCTGAATTGTACCTCGAAAAAGCTCTTTTTGAGGGATAAAAGTAGAAGAGCAGGCTGTGTTTGCTTCGACAATGCGTAGCACATCCTCAGGCGCGAGTTTCGATACGAGGATGTCTTCTGTTGATGGTATCCACCACATAATAAACTAAACCTGCACTGTCACGCGCAGGCCATCATACGCCAGCTTGATGAAGCTGGGTAATTCGGCCTCAATTTCGCGGTGACGACCCAACTGGTGGCTAATGTGGGTGAGGTAGGCGCGGCTGGGAGCCAAGTCTTCCAGAATAGCCACGGCTTCCCGCAGGGTGAAGTGGGATATGTGCTGCTCGTGGCGCAGGGCATTCAGCACAATGACTTCGGAGCCACGCATGCGTTCCAGGGCCTCCGGCCCGAGGTGGTTGGCGTCGGTGACGTAGGTGAAACTGCCTACCCGGAACCCTAGCACCGGTAGCTTATAGTGCAACGCCCGAATTGGTTGAAATTCTACGCCTTCTACCCAGAAGCTTTCCGTGTCGCTGAGGATGGGGTGCATCTGGACCTGCGGAATACCGGGGTACTTGTGCTCGGAGAAGATGTAGGCATACTCGCGCCGGAGCTGGTCCAGTACCCGCGGCTCGGCGTGCAGGGGCATGTCCTGCTGCTGGCGGAAATTATAGGCCCGGATATCGTCGAGGCCGCCCGTGTGGTCCTTGTGCTCATGGGTGAACACCAGCGCATCCAGGTGGTTGATGTGCTCCCGCAGGGCCTGCTGCCGGAAATCAGGGCCCGAATCGATGATGATGCTTTTGCCTTGTACCTGCAGATGCACCGACACCCGCAGCCGCTTGTCGCGGTAGTCCACAGATCGGCACACTAGGCAGGAGCAGCCAATGACGGGCACGCCCTGCGACGTGCCCGTACCAAGGAAGGTGATTTCCATGAGAAATAGGGTCTTGGGGTCCTGGGGTCTTAGGGTCTTGGATGATGTGCCACTACACAGAAGTGAGTGTAAGTAAAACCGCCATCCAAGACCCTAAGACCCCAGGACCCCAAGACCCAACTAATTAACCGATGTACTGCTTCACCACACGCACGAGGGCATCAAAGTCCAGGGGCTTAGGCAGGTAGTCGGTGACACCGGCTTCCCGGAACTGCTCCATAGAGTAGTTGTTGGCGTTGCCGGTAATGGCAATAACCGGAATTTTGGCAATGCGCGGGTCGGAGTGGCGGCGGATTTCGCGGGTGCATTCCATGCCGTCCTTCACGGGAATGTTGATGTCCATCAGCACGCAGTCAATGGGCTGACTTTCCACCTGCTTAATGACTTCGCCGCCATTTTTGGCCGAGACAATGCGATACTTCTGGAGTTCCAGAATTTTCTTGGTCAGGTTCAGGATAACGGAACTGTCCTCGGCAATCAAGATAGTTTTAGAGTCGGCCATGAGAGGGAGAAAGAGTGGATACTTCGGTGAGGGGTTGTGAGGATGTTGTCAAACGCCAGGCGCGAAAAGCGAGGTGGCTGGCTACAAGGCCCGGGTAAGTGCAGGGTAGGCGGCCTTGAATTGTGCAAAGTAATCAAGCAGACGTTGAAAATCCGCCGGTGTATTTTCCGTACGGCCATTTTTCAACTCATGTTCTAATGCTTTGGCACATTCTGCCATCTCCTGAATACCCAACGTGAAACCCGTGCCTTTTAATTGGTGCAAATGTGGCAAAATCTGCTCGTACTGCCCGGCACCTACTAATTCAGCCGCTTCGCTGAGCACCTGCTCGGCTTCCTGCTCGAAGTCTTGGTAGAGCTCAGCCGCAAACTCGCCGCCGCCCAATTGCCGCAACTGCTCCACAATTTCCAGGTCGATGGGTGGAATAGTGGCTGGCTCGGTGGTCGTTGCGTCCGCCTCGGCTGGCAGCACGGCCGTAGCCGTGGCGCGGCCCGTGGTCCAGCGCCGCAACACGGCGTACAGGTCCTGGCTTTTCACTGGCTTCGAGACGTAGTCGTCCATGCCCTGCTGCACAAACCGCTCAGCGTCTTCCTTCATGGAGTAGGCCGTCATGGCCACAATGGGCGGGCAGGCACTGCCCAGGCGCTGCCGGATTTCCTGCATGGCAGTAACCCCATCCATTTCCGGCATCTGGATGTCCATGAAAATTAAATCGTAGGTAGCCTTAGGCGCCGTGGCCTGACTGATGGCCTCGAAACCGTCGGAGGCCACCACAATGTCGCAGCCCAGCTTGTCGAGTAGGCGCGTGGCTACCTTCTGGTTGATGGGGTTATCATCGACTAGCAGCACCCGCGGGGCTGATTCAAAGCGCACCACTTCCTGGGGCCGTTCCCGCGCCGTGAGCCGCTCCTGCACAATTTCCTCCTCGTTGTGGGCTACCTGGCAGCGAATTGTGAACCAGAAAGTCGAGCCGTCGCCCACATTGGAGTAAATGCCGATTTCGCCGCCCAGCAGGCTGGCGAGCTGCTTGCTGATGGCCAGGCCCAGCCCCGTGCCGCCAAAGGCTTTGGTCGGGGTCGTGTCGAGCTGGGTGAAGTTGGTAAACAGCAGCTTCTCGTTTTCCTCCGAAATGCCAATGCCCGAGTCCTGCACGGCAAAGCGCAGGGTATGCTCCTCCCCATCCGTCACGGTCGAGGACACGATAATGCTCACCGTACCGGCGGCCGTAAACTTGATGGCGTTGGAGGTAAGGTTGCTCAGGATTTGCAGCAGCCGCGTTTCGTCCGTGATAATAAAGCGCGGCGTGTGCGGCGTGATGTGGTACGTGAAATTCAGATTCTTTTGGTTGGCCCGGTTGGCAAACAAGGAGTGAATCTTATCCAGGGTGTAGTGCAAGTCGATGCCGGACTCGCTGAGTTGCAGCTTGCCCGCCTGAATTTTCGACAAGTCCAGAATATCATTCAGAATAGCCAGCAGGGCATCGGAGGATTTACGCAGGGTATCCACGTACTCCTCCTGCTCCTCCGATGACACGGTCTGGTGGAGCAAATCAATCATGCCAATGATGCCGTTCATGGGCGTGCGTAGCTCGTGGCTCATGTTGGCCAGGAACAGCGTTTTGGCCTCCAGGGCCTGCTCGGCGGCCTCCTTGGCACGGCGCAAGTCGTCCTGCATCTGCTTCATCTCCGTGATGTCGCGGGCAATGCCTTCCGTGCCGGCTGCTTCTCCGTTGCCTACCTGACGGGCATTTACCAGCACGCTCACTGCATGGCCATCTTTGTGGCGCATGGCAATTTCGAAGTTGCGGGCCTCGCCATTCTGGCGCACGCTTTCCAGCAGGGAAGCGCGCTGCTGCGGATACGTGTAATAGTCGCCGATGTAGTGACCCAGGGCCTCCTCCGGGGTATAGCCCAGCATGTCCATCACCGAGGGGCTGAGCAGCGTGAGCATGCCGTCGGCATCCGTGCGGTAGTACACGTCCTGGAACGACTCGAAAATGGCCCGGAACTTCTCTTCTTGCGCGGCCAGCTCCAGCTGGGAGCGTTTCGTCTCGGTAATGTCGTGGGCAATGCCCGATATTTCCTCAAAGGAGCCGTCGTCGAGGTAGATAGGGTTGAGGTAGATTTCGCGCCAAGTGTCGTGGCCCCGGGCATCGCGCAGGCGTACCTCAAACCGCTGCGGATGACCCTGGAAGGCCTTGCGGTAATTCTCAATGAAGGCCTTGCGAGCGTCTTCCTCCATCAGGGCCACATCGGCCTGCCAGAGGTTCACGTTCAGGGCCGGGTACACGCCGTTGCGGCGCAAGAAGTAGGCGGCGTAGTTGCGGTTAAAGGAAGCCAGGCGGGAGTGCGTATCCACGGACCACATCAGGTGGGAACCGCTCTCAAAAATGGCGTTCAGGCGGGCGTTCTGCTTCTGAATCTGAACCTCATTGCGCTTGCGTTCAATGGCCAGGGCCACCTGGTTGGAAATAAAGTGCAGAATCTCAATATCGGCCGCCGCGTAGGCATCGGCCTTCTGGTAGTCCTGCACGGCGATGACGCCAATGATTCGCTCCCCAATGCTTAGGGGGGAGCAGAGCATGACCTCGGGCATCAGTCCGTAGGCCGTAATGGTGCCGGTCTGAATTAGGTCCTGCAGCTCCTGGCGCAGCAGGTACTGGGGCCGCCCCGTCCGGATGATGTACTCCGACACGCCCGAGGAGAAGGGCCGGGCCATCATGCTTTGGTCGCCGCCCTGGGCGTTCTGATCCACGAAATAGGCGAACTGCAGCTGGGTGCGGGCCTCGTCGCAGAGGGCAATGTAGAAGTTATTGGTTTCAATGATCTTGCTTAGCTCCCGGTGAATGGCCCCGTAAAGAGAGTGCAGATCCTTGGAGCTAATGGCCAGATTAGCAATGCTATAGTACACCTTCTGCAGGCGCTCGGCCTTGATGCGGTCCGTGATGTCGTGCAGAATGGCGCGGGTGCTTACCGGCTCGTTGTCCTGCCAGGAGCAGCTGATGGAGCCGATCAGGTGAATCGGCTTGCCCGATTTGGTCAGGAACACCGTTTCGAGCTTGTTCACCTTTTCGCCCTTGTACAGGTTGCGCAGCTGGTAAAGCAGCTTGGCCTTGTAGTAGGGGTGCACCACATCCGAGAGGGTCAGGTGGGGTAGGTCCTCGTCTTCGTAGCCCAGCTTTTCCTTCCAGGCCTTATTCACGAACAGAAACCGGTTGTCGATGCTCAGGTTCTGAATCAGGTCGTGGGCATTGTCGAGGAAGTCCTGGAGGCGGTTGCGGTTGTCGGTGAGGGCGCGCACGGCCACCTGCTTGTCGGTAATATCCCGCCCTACAAACAGAATTCCGGTAATAACGCCCTGTTCGTCCCGCTCAAATTCAGAGTGCCAGAAAAAGGTGCGGCCCTGGCCGGAAATCGTCAGCAAGGAGCGTTCCGTGAAATCCTGCAGCTCCTCTTCATCAATGGCCCGGTGGAAGGCGTAGCGGCGCGGGGCCTGTTCGGCCACCGGCGCAAACAAAGTAAAGTAGTCCTTGCCGTAGAGGGTAGGGGCCGGGCGGCCCGTCAGCTCGCAGAAATACTCGTTAACGTCCTGGATGCGGGCTTCTTTATCGAGCAGCAAATAGCACATGCCGGCCCGGCTGAGCACGTCCCGAAACTGGCCGCGAGAAAAGTCGGCCAGCTGCGAAACTACGGAGTCCTTGAGGCCGGTAGCGGCCTGCACCGTTGGGTTCACGTAGGCCGCAATGTCGCGCAGGGTCAGCAACACCAGCAGGGTTTCGCCGGCACTCAAGCGGCTGAGTGTGGCCCAGGCTTCCAGCCGCTGGCCGTCGGGCCGGTGGCCGCTCCAGCGGGAGGAGGTCTTTTGGCCCGTTTGGATAACCTTTAGCACCAGTTCCCGCAGCTGCAGTTCCGAGGTGAGATGGTTGTCGGCGGCGGACTCCGGGCTGAGGGCAAATGCCATGGGGCCAGCGCCTAACAGCATGGGCCGGGTGGTGCCCAGGTACTGGACCGCCCGCTGGTTGCAGTCAAGCAAAGTTCCCGTTGAGTCGTAGAGCAGCAGGCTGTCGAATGACTCTTCAAACAAAGCCCGATACACGTCGGCTGACAAGCCGGAGCCCTGGGGGTAGGCTGCCGCCGATGTACTCTGAAGTGTGTTCATGGAAGAAGGAGGATGCACGGGAGCAGGCTTGGCGCAAGGCCAGGCACCGGATGAAGTTCTTAAATTGGCGACAATTCCTGAAACTACCGCCCTTTCTCGACTAGGAACTTGCCCTCTCCTGCGCCGCTTCGCCTGGTTTTCACCGTTACCACAGATTTAAATTACGACCAACGGATGCAGCGCATCTGTGGTTCCCTGGCCCGGGCTGGCTACCACGTGCTACTGGTAGGGCGGCAGTGGCCAAGTTCCTTGCCCCTTACCCCGCAGCCCTACCAGCAGCACCGCCTGCGCTGCTGGGCTACGCGGGGCAAGCTGTTTTACCTGGAGTTTACTGTGCGGCTGCTGCTGTTTCTGCTGGGCCAACGGGCTGCCGCCTGGTGCGCCATCGACCTAGATACAGCCCTGCCCGTGTGGCTGCGGGCCCGGCTGGCTCGCCAGCCCTTCATCTACGATGCCCACGAGCTGTTTACGGAGGTGCCGGAGGTAGTAGCCCGCCCCCAAGTGCAGCGGTTGTGGCGGTGGGTAGAGTGCTTTATTGTGCCGCGCGCCACGCGGGCTTACACCGTGGGCCCGGCCCTGGCGGCCCTGCTGGAGCAGCGCTACGGTCGGCGCTTCGAGGTAATCCGCAACATTAGCCGCCTCACCGACGAAGAGTTGCCCCCAGCCCCGGTTGCCGCGCCGGCTGGCGGCTTTATCCTGTACCAGGGCGCCCTGAATGCCGGCCGCGGCCTGGAACAACTGCTGACTGCTATGCCGCAAGTACACGGCCGGCTGGTGGTGTGCGGCGAAGGTGACTTATCGGCTGCTCTCCGGGCCCAGGCGGCCCACTTGGGCCTGCTGGCAAGTGGGCAGGTAGAGTTCCGGGGCTACGTGCTGCCAGCCCAGCTGCGGGAGCTAACCCGGCAGGCCACGGTAGGCGTGATGCTGCTCGAAAATCAGGGCCTGAGCTACTACTACTCCCTGGCCAACAAGTTCTTTGACTACCTGCACGCCGGCATCCCGCAGGTGGTTATTGACTTTCCCGAGTACCGGGCCCTCAACGAGCAGTACGAGGTAGCCGACCTAATTGCCGATCTGGAACCGGCTACGGTGGCGGCGGCGCTTAACCGCCTGCTGCCGGGCGGTGATGCCGCCCACTACCACCAACTAGCCCTCAATTGCCGGCAGGCGCGGGCTCAGCTTAGCTGGCAGCACGAAGAAGCGCGGCTGCTGGCCTTGTACCGGGAAGTAGTAGGGTAGGGGCGGTAGCAGAGCCTAGTATTGGCTGCGGTAGTGTTGTTGGCTTAGTCAGCGCGCAGGGCCCGCGCAAGCTCTGTACGCCCGTATCTTTGCCGGCTCACCTTCCTGCTACCCTCGCCATGCTTGCCGAACTTACTGCTGCCACTGAACCCACGCTTTTGGTTGTTACGGGGCCAACGGCCGTCGGCAAAACGGCCTTGTGCGTACGCTTGGCCCAGCAGCTGCAAACGGAAATCGTGTCGGCTGATTCGCGGCAGTTTTTTCGGGAGCTGAACATTGGCACGGCCAAGCCTACCCCCGAGGAGATGCAGGGCGTGCCGCATCACTTCATCAACTCCCACAGCATTACGGAGGAGTACAACGCCGGCCGGTTCGAGCAGGATGCGCTGGCCCTGCTGGCGCAGTTATTTCAGCGGCACCGGGTAGTTATCCTGACGGGCGGCTCGGGCTTGTATTTGCACGCCGTAACCGAGGGCCTGGATGAGCTGCCCGCCGCGCCGCCCGCCGTCCGGGAGCAGTTGCGGGCTGAGTTGGGTGCCCACGGCTTGGAGCCCTTAGTAGCGGAGCTTGAGCGCCTCGACCCCGTAACCCACGCCCGCATCGACCGCCAGAATCCGCAACGGGTGCTGCGGGCCCTGGAAATTAGCCGGGCCACGGGCCAGCCCTTTAGCTCTTTTCACGGAGCCACGGCCGCTTCCCGGCCATTTCGGGTAGTGAAAGTGGCCCTCACCCGGGAGCGGGACGAGCTTTACCAGCGCATCGACCAGCGCATGGATCAGATGCTGGCCGCTGGCTTGGAAGAAGAGGCGAGAAGTCTCTACCCCCACCGCCACCACAACGCCCTCCAAACGGTGGGCTACCAAGAGCTATTCCAATACTTCGAGGGGCACTACGAGTATGCCGAGGCCGTGCGCCTACTCAAGCGCAACTCCCGCCGCTATGCCAAACGCCAGCTCACCTGGCTCCGCCGCGACCCGCAGTACCAGTGGTTTCATCCGGATGAGGTGAACTTGTGAGATGGTGAGTTGTGCCATGAGGAGCGGAGCGCGGCTATCCGTGCTGACCAGCATGGCTACCCCTTCTAATGTGACGAGCCCTTACCTCCGCGCTGGAAGTAAGGGCTTGTTACTGAAGCAACAGGTGCGCCATTGTGCAACAGCGCCGTCTGCTTTAGAACTGCCGGCCTACCTTTAGTTGTAGGGTGGCAAGGGAGTTGCCAAATGTGTCGTTTTGAAAGGATGTTTTGCCTCCGACCAGCCATTGTGAAGTGGAACCTAGGCTTACATCCAGGTTGAGGGAAAACATGTAGCCGGCATGCAAGCCCTGCTCGTGGTCGAGCGTGAGCGTCTGAGCTCCTGAATTCCAATCGACAATACGGGTAGCCGGGGCGCCGTAGCGGTTGGAGTAGCCAACGTAGCCGCCCCCGCCTAAGGCAAATAATACCTGTTTGTTGTTGCCAAAGGGGTAGAGGTACACTTCCTGCTCAAGGTTCACAGCTTCATAGCTCATGGCATACGGAACGGTGACACCCCTGCTGCCAGCCGTACGCGGATCATTCAGATTATACGGTGCATACACCGTCGCGTACGATTCGCGGCTGCCACCGACAAAAGCTAGGCGCGTGCCGGTACCCAAATACCGGCCAAAAAAGGGCGCGTACTCGATGTGTCCCTTTAGAGCCATATAATCGCCGGTACCCATGCCAGCCGAGCCCACCGCTAGGTGTAAACCGGCGCGATGCGGTGCGGGCGCAAGTGGCGCCTGAGAGTAAGCCGGAAGTGTGGTGGAAAGTACGAGCGCACTGAGAATAGCGGTGTAATGCATGTTCAACTTGCTTAGTGAGTTAAGAATACCAGAGGAGTGAATATTGAGTGAATATATAGGAAATAAATTAAGCTAAAAGCGGCGCCCCTGTTGCACAAGGACGCCGCTTTTAGCTTAGTAACAGGAAGGGGAGTTACTTAACCCTACACGCTCAATATTTCTACCATGCGCATGAAGCTCTGGTTGATCATCTTCTTTTTGTGGATGGTATCTACGAAGGGGGTGTACACGAGCTTGCGGTCTACGATGCCGGCCATGACGTTACGCATACCGTTCGTTAGGCCCTCTACGGCCGCAATGCCAATTTGGGAGGCCAGCATGCGGTCAGAGGCAGACGGGGCGCCGCCGCGCTGGATGTGGCCGATAATAGTTACGCGCGTGTCTAGTTCCGGAATGGCTGCTTTCACCTGCTGGGCCACGTTGTGCACGTTGCCTTCTTCCTCCCCTTCAGCTACTACCACCAGAAAGGAAGTTTTCGAGCGCTGCCAGCTGGATTTAAGACTATCAATTACGGCTTCGGTAGACATTTGCGTTTCCGGGACCATTACAATTTCGGCCCCACCGCCGATGGCGCACGGAATAGCAATGTAGCCGGAGTCGCGGCCCATCACTTCCACAAAAAAGCAGCGGTCGTGCGAGTCGGCCGTGTCGCGGATTTTGTCGATGGCCTCTAGGGCCGTATTCACGGCCGTATCGTAGCCAATGGTATAGTCGGTGCCGTACAGGTCGTTATCGATGGTGCCGGGAACCCCCACCGTCGGAATGCCAAACTCCTGCTCAAAAATCATAGCACCGGTGAAGGTGCCGTTGCCCCCGATGGCTACTAGGCCGTCGATACCATGGTTAACCAACTGGTCGAAGGCCTGCTGGCGGCCTTCCTTGGTCAGAAATTTCTGGCTGCGCGCCGATTTTAAAATCGTGCCCCCCTTTTGGATGGTGTTGGCTACGGACGCGGAATCCAGTTTAACAAACTCACCCTTGATCATGCCGCTGTAACCGCGCATGATGCCGTAAACTTCAATGCCGTGGTAAACGGCCGTGCGTACCACCGCGCGGATAGCCGCATTCATGCCGGGCGCGTCGCCTCCGCTGGTGAAAACTGCAATGCGTTTCATCATAAATCTGTTCGGTACTCAAACAAAAGCCCGACAAAGCCGGGCCGGGCAAAGGTGGTAAATCCGCGGGGAATGTACAGCTTGTAGCCCCGTAAAAGATAAAATAGGTCCCACGGACGGCTATTTTTTCTCGGGCTGCGTATGCGAGCTATTGCACAACGGGCCGCAACTGGCTATCTTGACTAGTACAATGGCCCGGCCCCGATTACGGGGCCGTTGTGCTTTCGGCTGCCCTGTCCCACCCATTCTACCTAATGCCCCGTTCGTATGTTTGGTTTTTTTGAAAATGAACAGACCAAGAAAGTCAAAAGCCACATCATGAACCTGGTGGCACTGGCCAAGGCCGATGGGCATATTGACGAGCGGGAAATGAGCTTCATTGTAGCCGTAGGCAAGAAAAACGGCATGCGCGCCGACGAGGTACGCTCCATTGTGGGCAATGCCAGCGCCGTGCGGCTCATTATTCCGGAGAATGACTCCGAACGGTTCGACCAGATTTTCGACTTGGTCGACATGATGCTCGCCGATGGGGTAGTAGACGATACCGAAATGGACTTCTGCGTGGATATGGCTGAGAAACTCGGCTTCCGCAAGGATATAGTGGCCGTGCTGGTGCGCAAAATCTCCCAGGGCGTGAAAGACGGCTTCCCCCGCGAGCAGATCAAGGAGGATACACAGGCGTTTTTGGAGAACTAAATAGGAGCAGAAAGGAAAGCTAGCGAGGCGCCAGTTGTTCTGGTCATTTGCTACCCCGGTTAAGCAGCGCAGCCCTTGGTATCCGTGATGACACCAAGGGCTGCGCTGCTTAACCGGGGTGAGGTTCTGTTCGGGCTAGCATCTGCGGCATTTGTCCAGATGCGTATGGTGCCTTGTTTGGCCGGCGGGTTACTGCACTACTGTATCAATGGCGCGTAGCAGCGCGGCGCAAGCCTCGTCAATTTGGGCGTCGGTGATGGTTAGCGGTGGGGCGATGCGCAGGGAATTGTCGCAGAACAGGAACCAGTCGGTGAGGATGCGCTCCTGCCAGAGGGCGTGGTCGATGATGGGCTTAAGCACTTCGAAAGAGTCAAATTCCACCGCCATCAGTAGCCCCCAGCCCCGCACCTCCCGAATGGCCGGATGAACCAACTGCCGGCGGAAACGGGCCGCCTTTTCGGCCACGCCGGCCAGCAAATTCTCCTCCTGAATCACCCGCAGCGTAGCCAAGGAGGCCGCGCACGACACCGGATGGCCCCCAAACGTAGTGCAGTGCCCCAGAATAGGATTGGTTTTAAAACCGGCCATAATTTCTTGGGAAGAAATAAAGGCCCCAATGGGCATGCCGCCGCCCATGCCCTTGGCCGTGAGCAAAATATCGGGCTCAATGCCGAACTGCTCAAAGGCCCAGAACGTGCCGGTACGCCCGAAGCCGCACTGAATCTCGTCAAGAATAAGCAGGGCACCAACCTCAGTGCAGCGTTGGCGCAGGGCCGGCAGGTAGCCGGGGGCGGGCACCCGCACGCCGGCCTCACCCTGCACCGTTTCAATGACCACGGCGGCCGTGTGCTCGTCGATTAGCTGGAGGTCCTCGAAGTTGTTGTGGCGGAAGTGGCGCACATCGGGTAGCAAAGGACGGAAGGCGTTTTTGAAGCCTTCGGAGCCGGTGATGCTCAGGGCCCCGTGGGTAGAGCCGTGGTAGGCGCTGTAGCTGGACAGCAAGCCCGTGCGGCCGGTATGGCGCTTGGCCAGTTTTAGGGCGCCTTCTACGGCCTCAGTGCCGGAGTTGGTGAAGTACACATTGTCGAGGTGGGCCGGCAGGGTGTGGTGCAGGGCTTCGGCGAGCTGGGCCGGCGGGGCCTGTACTACCTCTCCGTACACCATCAGGTGCAGGTACTTATCGAGCTGATTCTGAATGGCCTGGAGTACGCGCGGGTGGCGGTGGCCCACGTTGCTGACGCCAATACCGGAAATTAAATCGAGGTAGCGCTGGCCTGCGGCATCGTACATGTACACACCTTCGGCACGCTCAATTTCGAGCAGCAAAGGAAAATCGGAAGTCTGGGCCTGGTGGCGCAGGAATAGCTGGCGGGGAGTAAGCATACGAGGAAAACAGCTGCGGGCCGCAAAGGTACGGCGGAGGCCGAAGTTTGCCGACCGGGCCAAGGGAGCCCCTCGCCAACGAACTACCCCACGTGTTGGGGTGAACTTCACTGAACCCTGCCGGTGGCCACAAAAAAAGCGACTGCCAGGGCAGCCGCTTTTCGCGCGAAGGAAAGGAAGGAAAGGAAAGGGGCCTTACTCGTCGGAGCGGGAGGCGGGGGAGAGGGTACGGGCCCCGCGCCGGTCGGCTACGCGCTTAATGACCTCGCGAGTAAAGTCGCGCTCGGCCATGTAGAGCTTGCCTACCTGCCGGATGCTGAGCAGCTTCTGAAACTTGGTGAAGTAGTCTTTCTCCAGCTTTACTTCCTGCTCGCGCAGGTCCATGGCCTGGGTTAGGTTGTCCTTGATTTGCTGGTCGGTGAGGGCATCGGGGGCCGTAATGCGCAGTTGGCGCAGCCGGCGGTTCAGCTCCCGGCGCTTGTCGCTGAAGTCGTTATAGACGGGCCAGAACTTCTGGGCCTGGTCTTGGGTCAGGGCAATCTTATCGGTGATGTAGGCAATCTTGGCGTTTTCCAGTTGGCTTAGCCGGTCCGGCCGGCCGGCCTGGGCAAAGGCCGTGGCAGAGGCCACGGCCAGTACCAGCACCACCAGAACGCTACGCAGAAAATATTTCATGGGAGAAAAGCGAAGTAGGCGCAAAAGGTAAGACTTAGAGGTAAATGTCCTCGGTGGGCTGCGCGTCCAGCACGTCCTGCACCTCGGCGGGGGAAGCGTGCAAGTACTCCTCGGCGGGCACCTCCGGGGTAGCGGCGGGCAGCTCGGCCAAGTCTGTCAGGGACAGGCGCTGGTCGCTGGCCAGTAGGTACTGCACCATTTCGTGGCGCGGCACCCGGGCCAGAGAATCAGTGGCGGATACGGGCGCAGAGGGCGCGGAACTCAGCCAGAAGCAGGCTGCAAAGCCTCCCAGCACTACCCCAGAGGCCAGGGCGGTGCGCACGGGCCCGGTTAGGGCGGCCAGCCAGCCCCAGGCAAGCGGGCCCGCCGGATCGGCCGCTTGCACGCGCTGCATCACCCGTAGCGGCAGTTGCTCAAAGTAGCGGTCCGGGGGCGCCGAAAGCGGGGGCTGGGGCCGGCGCCGGTGTTCGTCCAGACGAAAAGGAGTGTTCATATCGGTTAGAGGCCCCGGGGGGCAGCGGGTTTAATCGTTAGGTGACTGCTGGTTAACGTACTGCTCAATTTTCTTGGCCGCGTGGTGGTACGAGGCCTTCAGGGCGCCTACGGATGTGCCAGTTACCTCGGCCATCTGCTCGTAGGGCATTTCATCGTAGTAGCGCAGGTTAAACACCAGCCGCTGTTTGTCGGGTAGGCGCAGAATGGCTTTCTGGAGCCTGCGCTCCACTTCGTCGCCGGCCAGGCTCTCATCGGCCTCCAGCTTGGCGGTTAGCTCGGCGCCTACGTCGTGGAGGGGCAGGAAAAACCGGCGGCGTTTGCTTTGCAGCCAGCTAAGGCACTCATTGGTTGCAATGCGGTAAATCCAGGTATAGAGCGAGGCGTCCTGTCGGAAATTCTCCAGGTGGTTCCACACTTTGATGAATACATCCTGGGTTAAATCATCGGCATCATCATGGTCGACTACCATCTTGCGCACGTGCCAGTACACCTTTTGCTGATACTTGCGCACCAGCTGGTTAAAGGCCACGTTGCGGGAGGCCGGGTCACGAAACTTGAGTAGTATCTCCTGGTCTTCCAAGGGGCGCAGGGGAGCGGGTTAGGGCGGGGTAGTTGCTAGGTTAGAGGCAGTAGGCGCCGGCAGGTTTAACGCAGGAAAGGAATATATTGCTGCCGGGCGGTGGATAGAAGAGGTAGGAAGCTGTTTTTCAAATAGGTAGATTAGATAGATAAAGACTATGAAACGTCATGTTGTACTGTTACTGTGTTGTATTGTCGCGTGTACTACCCGCGCCGTTGGGCAAATAAAGCCAGAGGAAGTTGAGATATGGGGCTTGCCGGCCGGCACATCCACGACAGATTTCGTGGCTGAGCTAAACCGCCGCAAAGAAACAGTTTGCATGGCGGCCATCAGACCCCTGGGCTACCCCGATGCTAAGGTTATCGTTTTGCCGACCATTATGTTGGTTACACTCCGCTCGCAACCAACGCCGCCGTGCCGGGCCCAGACGCAAGCTGATGCCCAAGTTATCAGTCAGTTGAATGCCGCTTGGCAAATGCGCCAGCTTCATACGCCAGAGTTTCAGGTGGCTTTCAAAAGCCTACCGGCGGTCCGGATGCCAGACACCGCCGCGGTGCGCGCCCTGCGCCGGAAAGCGCCCCGGCTAAACCAGGCCCGCTATGAGGCCGCCCTGCAGCAACTGCAGCGCCAAGTCGGCCCCACCTTTGAGCAGGCCGTGGCTGCCCTCTGTTATGCTACTGCTGACACCGTGCGCAAAAAAGCCGTGGCCCAGGCTGCCAGCCGGCTGCAATCCGCGGTTCAGGCCCAGCAGCTACTCCCGTTTCTGCGCGATGCTAGCGCCGGCGTTCAAGTGATGCAACTGCTGCGCGGCTACTACCGCTACCACCCGCCTACCACTGCAGAGTGGGCCCGCCTCATGCCTGAACTAGTGGTGGGGCTCACTACCCCCGACCCAATAGTGGCCACCGGCCTGGCTACTTGGCTAACCGAGCAGCAGGTGCCGCGCACGTACGCCCGCCAGCTACTCACAAAGGGGGCCATTACCCAACTCGAAATCCTGCACGGTCGCCACCCCGATTTGGTCGTGTTCAAACAGCAGTTGTATCCTTTCCTAAGCTACCTCTCCGCCACTGAAATCAGAACGGAACAGGCGGCCCTGGCTTACTTAGGGCAATTTCAGCCGCGTAAGAAGTAGCCCGTAGCCGCGCTACTTGGTGCTGTAGGTCACGCCCACCGTCACGTTGGTGTTGTCGGTGGGTTTGCCTTCCAGCACGCGCCGCTCAAAGGTGTAGGAGTAGGTGCTGCTGATGGCGAAGCGGGGCGTGAAGCGTAGCGCCAGCGTTGACTGTTGCGTAACGCGGTAATCCTGAAAGTTCTGGAGGTTGGGTTGGTAGAAGGTAATGGAGTTCAGGCTGAAGACGCGGTAGGAATACGCCGCTTTTAGGCGCGTGGAATTGCGCGAAACAAAGCGCGTAGAGCCATCCTGAAAGTACGTCGATTCCCGAATGAGCAGGTTGCTGACGGCTACCTCCCGGCCCAGGGAATCGGAGTAGAAGGCCCAGCCGGGTCCGGCCCCCACCTGAAAGCGGTTATCAATGCCGCGCAGGTTGCTCCGCTCGTAGCCCCCGATGCCGTAGAAGCGGAACCGGCCTTTCCAGTAGTAAGGGGTTGTGTTCAGCAGCCATTCCCGCTCCTTTAGTAGCCGGTCCTGCTTGCCGAAAATAAAGCTTCCCGTAACCGGAGCCCCAAAGTGCAGCCCCCGCAGAAACGTAACCGAGTGATTAGTAGAAAAGAGCGTTCGGTTGACCCCGCCGGAAGTGTACTGGCCGGCCAGTTGCCCGGAGTAGCGAATCAGGGTGGTGTCGGGTTGCTGGGCGTGGGCCGCGGAAGCACTAAGGGTCAGCAGTAGGCCCGCAGAAAACAGCAGAAAAGAAGGACGCATACTCAGGGAGGAAAATGGTTTCCTCAAAGTGTCCGCAAGTATACACGGCGCTGGCTCAGCTTCTAGGCGTGCTACGCAGATAACTGGGGCGGCTTTCCGCAGCAGCTAGGTTTTTGGGCGGTAGCCTGGCCCGCGGAGTTGGGGCACTCTTGGCACCCGGGGCCGGGCCGTGGGGTAGGCCCTTGCCCCCCGCCGAAAGGGCTCAACATAAACTGAGCAGCAGATTTCGCGTAGTAAAACGTTAGAACCTGTCCGGAACTTCTCCCGCTTAGTAAGGCTCCTCAAGCACGCAGTTGGTAGGTGATGGTAGATAGAGGTTCAGTTCTCGCCCAGAAATAGTTCATACTGAATGCCTTCTGCCAAAAAAGCCGACTCCGCCACTTCGCCGGTTCGAGATATTGTAGTAATTGGGGCTTCCACCGGTGGCATCCAGGCGCTACTTGAGCTGGTACGCACCCTGCCCCACGACTTTCCGGCGTCCATTTTTGTGGTGCAGCACGTTGCGCCCTACGCCCCCAGCCTGTTGCCGGAGCTGCTCAGCCGAGAGTCGGCCCTGCCCGCCAAACACCCCCGCGACGGGGAGCAGATGCGCCCCGGAGTTATTTACGTGGCCCCACCCGACCAGCACCTCCTCATAGAGCAAGACAAAGTGCTGGTAAAAAGCGGCCCAAAAGAAAACCGGTTTCGGCCCTCCATTGATGCCCTGTTTCGCTCGGCGGCTTACGGCTACGGTCCGCGCGTGATTGGGGTGGTGCTCACAGGCTACCTCGACGATGGCACCTCCGGGCTGTGGAGCATTCAGCGCCTGGGGGGAGTGACGGTGGTGCAGGCCCCGGAAGATGCCGCCGCTCCCTTCATGCCCCTGAATGCGCTGGAGTTTGTAACGGCTGACCATGTGGTGCCGCTAGCCGAGCTTTCGGCCCTGCTGGTGCGCCTGACTGCGGAGCCCGCAAGTGCTAGCCCCCGCGTAGCCAAAGCCACGCGGGACCTGCTAGAAATAGAATTTTCCATTGCCAAAAATGACAATGCTTTTGAGCTCGGCATCATTCAGCAGGGCGAGCTAACCCCCTTTACTTGTCCAGACTGCCACGGTGCCCTCACCCAGCTGATTGAAGGCAACCTGATTCGGTACCGCTGCCACACTGGCCACGCCTACACCATCAGCGCCTTACTCTCGGAGCTGTCGGAGTCGGTGGAAAGTATGCTCTACCAGTCCATGCGCGGGCTAGAAGAAAGCAAGATGTTGTTGCAGCACCTGGGTAAATACTTCGCCAAAAATGGGGAGCAACCCACTGCCGATACGTTTTTCACGCAGGCTGATCAGGCGGGCCAGCAGGCCCGCCTGATAAAAAGCTCCATCTTCAAGCATGAAATTCTGAGCGCCGACATTCCTGCCCGGGCGCCGGAGCAAAACACGTAGCGGCTTAGCCTGCTGGTCTGGTTCTGGAGTAGCAACGGCTTAGCTTGCTGGTCTGATTCTAGAGTAGTAGCAGGCTAAAAACTGGCCGTCGTCAAGCTACCCAACCGCTTTTGGTGCGTAGGAGTAGGATGCGCTACTTCTGCTGAGGCGCCCTATCGTTATGCACCTGGACGCCGAATTTCAAGGAGTGGCCGTGCCCGAAGCAGCCTTCTACGCCCAGCTGGGCCTGCAGCTGGAGCTGCTAACGCTGGCTGATTTAAGCGAGTGGGTTGATGAAGTTCTGTTGGGCGAGGGTGCTCTGGATAAGTTCTTTCTGGAATTATACCGCCACCTGCGCACGGGCAGGGCGCAAGTGGCTCCCTACTTGGCGCGGGCTTGTCAGGGCGAGTCGTTTTCGGTGCGCCCGGTGTTGGGGTGGCTGCAGCAGCGGCTGGCAACGGGCGCCTGGCCGTTGGGCCGGGCTATTCGAGCGGTCTACCGCTTACGCACGCTTGTAGAGTCGGACCGGGAAGTAGGCTGGATTTACGGCCTGGCCGCCGACTACGAGCGGGCTGCCGACGGCCCGGCCGAAGGGCTGCGGGAGGTTTACCACGAAACGGAGGCCTTTCTGGCTTGCTACCAGGAGTACACCTTCCCTAACCGGCATCAATGGCTGTACCTGGATGCCATACTACCCCAGCGGTGGGCCCACCTGCGACACTAGACGTCCGAATTACCTGGAGCTGTTACTAGGTAGCAAAAAGTGGCCTGCTTCGGCTCCGCCGCTGTAGGATGGCCTACGTAAGGAAACAGCCTTGCCTTTCATTAGCCGAGGTGGTGCTTGTCGTGGGAAGGCTGGACATGAGTTGCAAGCGGCCATGGTTACGCTGGGTAACAACTGCGGGCTGGAGTGCGTTGTAGCAGCCCGTTGCCTTAGCGTTGAGCTGTCTGACTACACTTTACAAAATGAAACCACCCCGCCACATAGTTCTGGTGCTACTGTTGCAGGGCCTGGGCCTTACTGCCTGGGCCCAACAGCCCGACAGCCTGTCCTTTATCCGCTCCAAGCGCATGTCGGACGCCGACTTGGCCAAGAAGCGGGAGGGTAGGTTCGTCACCGGCCTGCCCGACCTCTCCTCGGACCCCGTGACGGGCTTCGGGGTGGGCATCAAATCCAATGTGTACTGGAACGGCACTCGTGCCAATCCCCTGTTCGCCTACACGCCCTACCTGGCTCACCTCAAGGCCAACGTAGCCTATTACACCACCAATGCCCGCGAGCTGTCTTTGTCGGCTGATGTGCCCTACTACCGGGGCTCGCGCTGGCGGTTTCGGGTCGACTTCAAGGCCCAGCAAAACCCCGCCAACCTGTATTTCGGCCTTGATGAAGCCACGCTGGGCCAGCTGCGGCTACCCTCGGAACCGGCCAGAACATTTGCTACCTACGCTGCCTACAACGCGGCCCGCAAGCAACTGCGGCCCGGCCAGGCCGGGGAGGCCTCCTTCGTCAGCGACGCGCTGTCGAACCGCTTCCGCGAAACCGAGTTTATGCTCAACCTCAAAGCCGACTACGCCCTGGGCAAAGGCCGGTGGCGGGTAATGGGCGGCTACGAGTTGCAGAATCTGCAGTACAAAACCTTTACCGGCACGCGCACCGAAGCCACCAATCCGGCCACCGGCAACGCCGAGAAGGCGCCCAACGGCAAGTCGCTGCTAGAGCGGGACTTCGAGCAGGGGCGAATTTTCGGCCTCAACGGAGGGTGGGTGTCCTTGATGCAAACCGCCCTTATTTACGACACCCGCGACTTTGACCCCGATCCTACGAGAGGCCGGTATTTTGAAGCGGCCAACGAGTTTTCAAATAAGCTTATTGGCTCGCAGTTCAACTTCAACAAGGTGTTCCTGCAAGGGCGGGCCTACCAGAAGCTACCCTTTGGCAAACGTACCGTGCTGGCGGGCCGGGCGGCGGCGGGCACTATTTTCGGCCGCGAAGCGCCGTTTTTTGAGTTCCAGGACCAGTGGAGCCCCGATGGTAGCATCAACGCGCTGGGCGGGCGGCAGTCCTTGCGCGGGTACCGCCAAAACCGCTTTCTGGCCCGCACGGTGGCCTTTACCAACGCCGAGCTGCGCGTGCGCCTGGCCGATGTGAAGCTGGGCAAGCAGAACTTCGGGCTGGGCGTGGCGCCCTTCTTTGATGCCGGCACCGTGCGCAACCGCTGGCAGGACCTGAGCTTCCGCGACATCAAGACCTCCTACGGCATGGGTGCCCGCGTCGCCTGGAACCTGTCCACCATCGTGTTCCTGGACTACGGCCGCTCCTAAGAAGACCAGCTGCTGTTCTTTGGTATCGGACAGGTGTTCTAGGCCGTGTGGAGAGTTCTGCTAAATGAATGCTCACACCAGTTAGGTCGTCATGCTGAGCGGAGTCGAAGCATCTCTACCTCTGGCTAACTCTATCGTGAGGGCGAAGCAGTAGAGATGCTTCGACTCCGCTCAGCATGAAGTGCTATTATGTTAATGTGTGCACACTCCCTATTCACAGCCCCTAGGCTACGTTTGGCAATTCGGTAAAGGTTTCTTGTCATTCCGACGAAGAAGGAATCTAGGTCGAACTCCAGGGGCTAACCCAGATTCCTCACTGCGTTCGGAATGACAACTGTTAAGCGCAGCTCACTTCTAAAGCAAATGATAGGCTGCCCAACACGCCACCGCCCCGGCTGCTACCAGAGCAACCGGGGCGGGGTTCTTTAGCTGGGGCTGGAAGCTTACTTCCGGCGGGCCATTACTTTCTCCACGGCGGCCACAATGGCCTGCTCGTTGAGGCCGTATTTCTCCATCAGCTGGTCTGGCGTGCCCGACTCGCCGAAGGAGTCGTTGACGGCTACCATTTCCAGGGGCAGGGGCTCCTCGCGGATGAGCAGCTGGGCGATGGAGTCGCCGAGGCCGCCGTTCATCTGGTGCTCCTCAGCCGTTACCACGCAGCGCGTCTTGCGCGCCGATTGCAGCACCAGCTCAGCGTCTAGCGGCTTGATGGTGTGGATGTTAATGATTTCGGCATTGATGCCTTTCTCGGCCAGGAGCTTACCCGCCAGGATGGCCTTCCACACCAAGTGGCCGGTTGCGAAAATGCTTACGTCGGTGCCTTCATTGAGCACAATGCCTTTGCCTACCTCAAACTGCTGGTCGGCGGGGGTGAAGTTGGGCACTACCGGGCGGCCAAAGCGCAGGTACACCGGGCCTTCGTAGTCGGCAATGGCGATGGTAGCGGCTTTGGTCTGGTTGTAGTCGCAGGGGTTGATGACGGTCATGTGGGGCAGCATCTTCATCATGCCGATGTCCTCCAGAATCTGGTGAGTCGCCCCGTCTTCGCCCAACGTCAGGCCCGCATGCGAAGCGCAGATCTTCACGTTCTTGCCCGAGTAGGCAATGCTCTGCCGAATCTGGTCGTAGACGCGGCCGGTGCTGAAGTTGGCGAAAGTGCCCGTGAAGGGAATTTTGCCCCCGATGGTAAGGCCGGCGGCCAGGCCCATCATGTTGGCTTCGGCAATGCCCACCTGGAAGAACCGGTCGGGGTTGTCCTTGATGAAGGCATCCATCTTGAGCGAGCCAATGAGGTCGGCGCAGAGCGCTACCACGTTGGGGTTGGTTTTGCCCAACTCTTGCAGGCCCGCGCCAAAGCCGCTGCGGGTATCCTTGGATTCGGTGTAGGGAAAGTCTTTCATAAGGTAGGAACTTGGGGTCTTAGGGACTTAGGGTCTTATTTTTGGTTTAGAAGAACGTCATGCAGAGGCGCAGCCGAAGCATCTCGCGTGTTGACGTTGTGGTAGTGATTCAACATCAGCACGCGAGATTCCTCGCAGGCTCGGAATGACGTTCTTTAGTGGGGTGCAATTCCAGCCGCTCCCGCCACTGCAATCCATTGGGTAGTTCAGCGGTGCTGAATTCCAGATGAATCACACGGCGCGGGTGGGGGCTGGTGCTGCGGTTGGAAGCGTGCAGGGTAAGGGGCTGCATGAGCATCAGGCCGCCGGCTGGCACAGGGCAGGTAACCGCCTGGGGCGTATAGCTAGAATGCTCCTCATTCAAGATGACGCCGTGGCGGTGGGAGCCGGGCACCACGCGCAGGGCGCCGTTGGTTTCGTCGCAGTCGTCGAGGTGAAGGCGTAGGGTGATAATGCTTTCCAGAATGGCGTGGGGAGGCCGTACCGTTACCTCGTCGCCTTTGCTGCTCCAGGGGCCGTAGCCGAGCAAATTCAGCCGTCGGTCCACGCTAATCATCACGTCTTGGTGCCAGGCCACCAGCCAGTTAGAGCCGGCTGGCTTATCAAAGTAAATAGCTTTGGTGAGGTGGGGAGTAGCATTCGGAAACAGCGCCGCCAGCACTTCCCGCAGCCGGGGCGTCAGGAGTTGCTCCCGTAGCTGCGGAATCTCGCCCAGCAGGTTGCGAATGGCAAACACGTCCTGGCTACGCCGGAAGTTGGATGAAGTGGCTTCTGCTGCCTCGATGGTTTCGAGCAGAGCTGCTACCTCTACCGGGGAGTAGATGTCGGGTAAGGTTGCGTAGCCTTTTTTCCGTAAGTGTTGAACTGCCCCTGGCATAACGTCATGCAGAGCGCAGCGAAGCATCTCGCATGGCGTCGTTGCAGGCGTCAGCACGCGAGATGCTTCGCTGCGCTCTGCATGACCGTTCTCGTTTATCTTCTTCACTGGTGCAGTATTTCTCATCTCCCGAAAATGCTGACCGAGCTGGTTTGGCCCGGCCGGATGGTGAAGTTGCGGACATCGGTGAACTTGCTGCCGGTGGCAGTTTTGGTGCGAAACACCAAGCGGTACGCCCCCGGCTGCATCGGGAGGTTAATCTTGCTGCTACCCCCGTCGGGCAGGTTGTACACCCACGTCTGCGACTCGTCGTTATTGAGCCGGTAGATGCTGCCGTAGCCCTTCAGGTCCGACACGATGTTCAGGATGCCGGGCGCTTCGTAGGTTACGGGCGTTTCCTGGCCCTGCTTCACCGAGATGCGCCGGATCTGGCGGGGTAGGGTCAGCAGCTCCACCTCGTAATTGCCGGCCAGCAGCTTTTGCCGGCTCCCGAATGGTAGGGCCACCACTGTAGCCGGGTTGCCCTGGGCCCGCACTACCGCCTGCACCGTACCGTAGGGGTTGGGCGAGAGGCCGGGATTTTGGAGCCAGAGGGTGCCCTGAGGCGTTTTGTACGTGAGCACATTGGCCTTGCCGGGCCGAATGGGCAGGTTCTGCTGGCGTACCGGCGGCACCGTGTTAATGACCAAATCGTAGCTCTGCAGGGCGTCGATGTCGAGCACGTCGGGTTTGCCCTGGGCGTCGCGGTAGTGCACGTAGTTGTACTCCGGCTGCTCCGTGACGTTGTTCAGGAAGGTCATGTTCACATTCGACTCTACTGGCCGGCCGGCCTCATCGGTCAGGTTGACGGCCACTGTGGTTTTGGCCAGAGTCTGGGCCACTACATCGTTGAGGATGGTGCGAAAGGTCTTCACATCGGCCGCGTTGTAGTACTGCCCCAGGCATTCCAGCTGCTTGCCAAACTCCCGCTCGGCCCCAATGCCAATTACGAACGGCTTTAGAAATACGTGCTTGCGCTGCAACGCTAGGGCCGTGGCACACGGGTCGCCCTTGCAGGATTCCAGGCCGTCGGTAATCAGAATCAATACGTTACGCGCCGTACGGTCAACTGGAAAGTCCTGGGCCGACTGCAAAAGCGAGTACGTAATGGGCGTGTTGCCTTTGGGCTCAATGGTTTTCAGCCGCGCTTTAATGGCCCCCGCGTTTTTGGGCGCGAAGGCCACCTCTAGCTTCGAGTCCTCGCAGTTGTTTTCCTTGTTCTCGTGCTGATGCCCGTAGGCGCGCAAGGCTAGCTCCAGGTTGGGGTAGGCATTGAGCGAGTCCACCATCTTCGAGAGCAGGTTCTTGGCCACGTCCCAGCGCTGCTGCCCTTCCCAGGGTGCCCGCATCGAACCCGACGCGTCGAGCACGAACAAGATACGGGTAGTCCGGGGCTGAGTAGGGGCTACGTTTTGGGCACGGCTATGCCAGGGAGCCAGCAGGCTCATGAGCAAGCACGCAACCAAAACCAAGTAGCGCATTTCAGGCGAGGAGTAAAAGAGCGGCTATGCTGAGCGGAGCCGGAGGCGCAGTCGAACCATCTCTACCGCTTCGTTGGATGATTGGAGTTAGCCAGAGGTAGAGATGCTTCGACTTTACGGCCGCCAGATCAAGCAGGACAGACGCGTAAGATATTAGTAGTCGCCTGCCTTTTCCACTGCTAGCTGCTGCAGGGCCTTCTCGAGTTGCTCGTCGTTCGGGGCCACGCCGTGCCACTTGTGTGAGCCCATCATGAAGTCGACCCCGTAGCCCATCTGCGTGTCCATCAGCACCATAATGGGCTGGCCCTGGCCGCTGAGCTGCACAGCTTCTTCGATGGTGGGTAGCAGTTTTTCGAGGTCGTTGCCGTCAGTTTCGAGCACGCGCCAGTTGAAGGCTTCGAACTTGGCACGCAGGTCGCCGAGGCCGCCGATTTTGTCGGTGGGGCCGTCAATCTGCTGACCGTTGCGGTCCACGAAGGCAATTAGGTTGTCGACTTTGTGGTGGGGGGCGTACATGGCCGCTTCCCAAATCTGGCCTTCTTCCAGTTCCCCGTCGCCCATCAGCACAAATACCTTCCGGTCGTCGTTGTTGAGTTTTTTAGCTTGGGCGGCCCCAATGGCTACGCTCAGGCCCTGACCCAGGGAGCCGGAAGCCACGCGTACGCCGGGCAGGTGCTCGTGGGTAGCAGGGTGGCCCTGCAACCGGGAGTTCAGCTTACGGAAGGTAGCCAGTTCGCCCACGGGGAAGTAGCCCGAGCGGGCCAGCACCGAGTAGAATACCGGCGAAATATGACCGTTGGAAAGGAAAAACAGGTCCTGCCCAACGCCGTTCATGTCGAAGGGCTCGGGCGTGTGCTTCATCACTTTGAAGTAAAGCGCCACCAGCAGATCGGTGCAGCCCAGTGAGCCGCCGGGGTGACCGGAGTTCACGGCGTGCACCATGCGCACGATGTCGCGCCGCACTTGCGAGGCAATTTGCTTGAGCTCGGCTACGGAAGCGGTAGCATCGGGAGCGTGGGTTTCGGAAGATGCGGCAAATGAAGTGTCCTGAGCCATGAGTTCAGTTAGGAGTTAATGGGAAAGCAAAGGTAGGAAGTTGGGCGAAGGGGAGAGGTGATATGCCGTGGGCTTGTTCGGGCGGGGCACCCCACCTCACGGCCCTTCTTCGGCGGAGAGGCAGGAGCCCGACGACTGACGGCAGCCAACCGGAGAGGTGGTTCACAGGAAAACCTAGTAAAGGAATTACTACCGCCGTAGCCCACAAAAAAGCCCCGCCGAAACAGGCGAGGCTTCTACGTTTGTTACAGCAGCTGGGCCGCGTGGTTCTTGGTATCGACTTTGGTAATGACTTTTTCAATACGGCCCTGCTCGTCAATCAGGAAGGTGTAGCGCATGGTGCCCATGTACTTGCGGCCGTACATCGATTTTTCCTGCCACACCCCGTACGCTTCCGCTAGCTTCTTGTCGGCATCTACCAACAGCGGGAACGGTAGCTCGTACTTGGCGGCGAACTTCTGGTGCGACTTTTCCGAATCGATGCTCACGCCCAGCACCTGAATGCCGGCCCCGAGCAGGCTCTGGTAGTTGTCGCGCAGGTTGCAGGCCTGGGCCGTGCAGCCCGAAGTGTCGTCCTTGGGGTAGAAGTAGAGAGCTACTTTGCGGCCCGCGTAGTCCTGGAGGCGGTGGATGGTGCCGTTTTGGTCGGGCGCTTCAAAGGCCGGAGCCTGTTCGCCCACTTGAGGTAGTGCCATGGCGCGAAGGTAAGAGGAGTAGCGAAATAGTGAGTTGTGACATGGTGAGTTTGCCATTCTGTAGGCGCAACTGGTGCGGTTTGAACAGAAAACTCACTATATCACCAACTCACTACTCACCTACCGGCTGGGGCGTGAACAGGAGGTTTTCGACGGGGAAGCCCAGGTCCTGGGCGTGGGCTACCAGCCGGTCGCGGATGCTGCGCTCCAGGTGCGGGGTGCGGCTTAGTAGCCACAGGCTCTTGCGGCCAGGCTCGCCTACCAGGGCGTAGCGGTAATCGGAAAGGTCCAGGTCCAGAATCCAGTAGTCGCCCTCGAAGGGCCAGAAGAACTGCACTTTCAGCTTGCTGTTGGTGCTGTCCACGGCGCGGGCCGTGGCGGTGGCCGTTTCTACGGGGCCGTTGAGACTTTCCTTATGGCAAGTATTCACTACCCTCACTTTGCCACCGGGTTGCAGCTTATACTCGGCCGTAACGTGCTGGCAGCCTTTCTCGAAGCGGGTGGGCAGGCGGGCCACCTCGTACCACAGGCCCATGTACTTGTGCAGGTCTACGTGCGGCACGGTGGGTAGGGGGGCGTGCAGTTTGCGGCGGGCGTAGGTGTACGCGGCCACGCCGGTTGTAACCACGGCGGCCGCGGCGGCAAACAACACCGGACGACGGCGTTTGAGCAGGTTAGCCATAATAAGAAATAGGTAGGAAGATGCCTCCAGTACGGGCCAGCTGGCACGGGGGATGCCCGCGCGGCCCGGTCCCGGAGTGTTGGGGCCGGATATTACCTCTAAATCAGGAAATAGGACCCTGGGCCAGATGGTTATGGACGGGCGAAACCCGGGGCAGAGTCGACAGTAGCAGCCGGTTTGTGCGCCCGACCGTATAGTTGGTAGCTATTCTTCCTTTCCGCTTATGCTGCACCTGGAACAACTCTCGCTCAATATTCCGGACACGACCAAGCCCCGCGTGGTGGTAATTGGTGGTGGTTTTGGGGCCGTAAACCTGACCAAGTACCTGCCCGACGACCAGTTTCAGGTAGTAATGCTCAGCAAGCAGCATTACTACGGCTTCTGGCCCCTGCTTTACCAAGTGGCTACCGCCGGCCTGGAACCCGAGTCCATTGCCGAGCCCATCCGCAAGCTCTTCGACGACCGGAATGATTTTCACTTCCGCTTCGTGCGGGTCACGGCCATCAACCCCGCCGCCAAAACCGTTACTACCCTTATCGGTGACGTGCGGTACGACTACCTGGTTATTGCTACCGGCACCAAGTCGAATTACTTTGGCAACGAGCAAATCAAGCACAACTCCTTCGGTCTTAAAAACCTGACCGACGCCGTGAACCTGCGCAGCCAGCTGCTGCAAAGCTTCGAGCAGGCCAATATTACCAAGGACCCGGCTCAGCGCCAGAGCCTGCTCAACATTGTTATTGCCGGGGCCGGGCCCACGGGCGTGGAGCTGGCCGGCTCCCTGGCCGAAATGCGGCGTCATGTGCTGCCCCGCGACTATCCTGGCCTCGACTTCCGGCTGATGAACATCTACCTCGTTGATGGCCTCGACCGGGTGCTGCCGCCCCTCTCCCCCGAATCAAGCAAAAACACGCACAAGTACTTAGAGGAACTAGGCGTCAGCATCAAGCTCAACAAGCTGGTGTCATCGTACGACGGCGAAACCGTGACGTTCAAGGATGGGGAGCAAATTCAGACCCACACCTTGGTGTGGGCCGCCGGGGTAGCTGGCGCCACCGTGGAGGGGCTGCCTCCAGAGTCTCTGGAGCGAGGCCGTTACCTGGTCAACCACTTCAACCAAGTGCTGGGCTTCGAGGATATTTTCGCCATCGGCGACATTGCCCTGATGAAGTCGGAAAAGTGGCCGAAGGGTCACCCCCAAGTGGCTCAGCCGGCCTTGCAGCAAGGCCGGCTGCTGGGCAAAAACCTGACGCGCCAGCTTCGCAACCAAGCCTGGGAGGCGTTTGAGTACTTCGACAAAGGCTCCCTGGCCATTGTGGGTCGCGCCCGCGCCGTGGCCGATTTACCGGGTAACAGGAGTCTGAAAGGCTTTATTGCCTGGGTAGCCTGGCTGTTCGTGCACATTTACTACCTCATCGGCTTCCGTAGCAAGCTGATTGTCATGACCAACTGGCTCTACCGTCTCTTCACCTACCAGCGCGGCACCCGCATCATCATCCAGCCCTACGTGCAGCCCGGCGACAAAGTGGGCGAAGAATTCGTCCGCCAACAAACCGTCGATTAACTGTCATCCCTCACACCTGCGTTTCTCACCCCTGTCATTCCGAACGAAGGAAGAAACCTGAGTTAGCCTCACTATCGAAACCCAGATTCCTCGCTCCCGCTCGGAATGACAAAGAACAGTTTGACGTTTATTTAGGAACTGTCCTCCGGAGCCCCGCGAAGGACCTTATCACGCTTGTACGAGTCGTAGCAACTGACAATCGTGTTACTGTAATGAGGTCCTTCGCGGGGCTCCGGATGACAGAAGCAGCTTTGAAATCGAGCAAAACAAAGGGCGGCTTTCCTGCTAAGGAAAGCCGCCCTTTTAAGTGGCTGACAAGCCAGTTTATAGTGTTACGTGAATAGCCTTTTCATTGCCAGCCTGGTCGGTGAGGTAAAGGGTAGCCGGACCACGCAGGGCAGGGCCCAGCTTATCGTCGCGCTCCGTGAACAGGGTGGAGTTCTTGTGCTCAAAACGCAGCAGATGAAACTGCCCGTTGACTTCCAGCTTGTAGCTAGCCAGACCCGAGAGGTCGTCGCCAACCTTGAACACTACCCCTGCCGCGCCCCGGCTAATCAGGCGGCCGGAAGGCGGAATGGTATCCGTAAATAGTCGGAACTGCCCGAAGGTTTTGATGGGAGCCGTGATGGTGTTGCCCTGCCACTTGCCGCCCACATAGGCCTTGCCGCCCTTGGCCGTAACGGCGTAAATAGCGGTGCGGCGCGGGTCCGCTACGGGTGTTTCGGGCTTCAGGGTGAGGGCCAGGGTTTCGAACAGGGGAGTGCGGGGTTGTTGCACCGTCCAGAGGCCCGCCTTATAGCTGGTTTGCACATACAGCGTGTCGAACAGCGTGTGGGGGCTAAAGCCCAGGCTGAGGTTGGCCGTGGAGAAGCCATATTCCTGCCCCGCCGGAATCTGAGCCTGGCGCTCAAACCGCTTCGTGATGCGGCCAAACTGCAGGGAATCGGGGCGGCCGGCACGCAGGTCGTAGAGGTACACGTTCTGGCTCTGCTCGGTGTAGCTGGGTTTGAGGGTGAGGCGGCGGTTGCCCCTGAACAGAGTCAGGTTGCCGCCCACGGCGGCCGTATCGGGGTCGGCCGCTACGGCCACCAGCAGGTTGCGGCTAACATCGTAGCGCAGGCCCGGCGTTTTCACGGCCGCCGAGCGGGTTTTGCGGTAGGCCGGCTCCGTGCCGCGCAGCACAAAGCGCAGGGGTGTGCTGTTGCCGTACGAATCACTCATCCGGATTTCCACGCTGTAGAGCTTGCCGGCTTCTACCCGCAGCTTGCCCTTGCTGGGTCCGGTTTTGTAGATGCTCAGCTCGTTGCCATCATCCACAAATAGCTTTTCCAGCTGCCGGCCCTGGGTAGCGCGCCACTCGTAGTCCATGTGCTGATTAACCTGCCGGGAGCCGAGTGGAAACGGAATATTATCGACGACGTGACTGTACAGAGGCTGGCCGTTCACCTGCACTTCTACCTTCTGAAACCCATTCTTATTCCAGGCCTGGTCGAATCGGTCGAAGCCCTGCACCAGTAGGCCTACCGTGCCATAAGCAGGAATCGTGTCGGCCCACACGTAGCCACCCCCGCCCGGCAACGGCGGGGCCTTGGGCACGAACACGGCTTTGCCAAAGCGGCCCTGCACGCGCGCATCAATGCCTAACGCCTCCACCGCAAAGGCTTGCAGGCTAGGAGCTACGTGGTCCTGGACTTCCTGGAAGCCGCCCCACTGCAGCGGGTTCAGCTGCCCGCCTTCGGCCGTGCGCACCTCCCAGTGCAAGTGGGGGCCCGCTGAGCCGCCCGTATTGCCCGACAGCGCCACTACCTCGCCGCGCTTCACCGGAAACTGCTCGGGCTTAAAGAACAGCTCCAGCTCGTAGGTTTGCTTCTGGTACTGCTGGCGGCGCATTTCTTCGGCCACGGGCCCCTTAAAGTGGTTAAGGTGGCCGTACACCGTCGTCAGGCCGTTGGGGTGGGTGATGTAGAGCACGTTGCCGTAGCCGAAGCTGCTCTGCTTCATGCGCGAGATGTAGCCCTCGGCCGCGGCGTATACCGGCAAGTCAACCCGGCCATCGGTCTTGATATCGAGGCCGCCGTGGAAGTGGTTGGGCCGCAGCTCGCCCATGCTGGCAGCCAGGAAATTCTGCTGGCCCGGCTTGATGGGGAAAAGGAAGTAGCCGGGAGCAACCGGAGGCACGGCAGCGGGGGTAGCAGACGGCTGGGCAACCTGGGGTTTCTCCGTTGAGTCGGGCTCCTGGCCCCCACAAGAAGCGGGCTGCAGCCCCAGCAGCAGAAAAGGAAGGGCCACGCTCAGCAGGCGGCGCGACCGGTTAGTCAACAAAACAGGCATTCAACAGAAAAGGAATTCAGCAACGGAAAAGGGGTGGCCGCCCTCGGCGACCGGGCACGTGCTAGCCATTATCGTGCCTTCCCCGGACGGACAGCCACCGAATAGGGTTACACAAGTACGGGCTATTGAGACGCGACAGGTAGCTACATCACCCTTCGATTCGCGCTTCGGTAGTACAGCAATTGGGAGCTTAACAGCCCACTGCTGGCCCTGCCGAGCAGCGCGAAGAATTTGGCTTACCTGCTTTGCCAAAACCAGATTCCTCACGTTGCTCGGCAGAGCACGCCACACAACCTCAGCACCAACGAGATGTAAACTGACGATTGGCCTAGCCACCCGGGGCGCCTCTCGAGTTCGGCAAACGCGGTAAACCTTACTTTACGGCCAGGTCCAGCAGCTTCTCGCTGGCCAGGTAGCCGGTCAGCTGGTCCCCAATTTTTACCGGACCCACGCCGCTGGGCGTGCCCGTGAAAATAAGGTCGCCCATTTTCAGGGTGATGAACTGGGAGATGTAGCTGATGATTTTATTGAAATCGTGGAGCATGAGGCTGGAGTTGCCCTGCTGGCGCACCTCGCCATTTACTTCCAGCCGGAAATCGATGTTCTTGAGGTCTGGGAAATCAGCTACGGATTTGAATTCCTGCGAGATAGGGGCCGAGCCGTCGAAGCCCTTGGCCAGTTCCCAGGGTAGGCCCTTGCTTTTGAGTTTGCTTTGCAGGTCGCGGGCCGTGAAGTCGATGCCCAGCCCAATGGCATCGAAATAGGTAGGAGCAAATTTCTCCTCGATGTTTTTGCCGTTTTTGCACACGCGCAGCACCAACTCAATCTCGTGGTGGATGTCCTGGGAAAAATCGGGCATGAAAAACGGCTGGTTGCGCTGGAGCAGGGCCGTATCGGGCTTGGCGAAGATGACGGGCGCGTCGGGTGTTTCGTTCTGAAGCTCAGCGATATGTTCCGCGTAGTTACGGCCGATGCAGAGGATTTTCATGAGGTAGAAAGGCTTGCGTAGTAAGTAGGGGTAGGGGTCGGAAGGAAACTGAGCGGGCAGAAAAGCGTGCTGTGGCGTAGCAAAGCAGCCTGGCTAACCCGGATTCATTCAGGGCAAAGTCCTCAAAAGTAGCCTTAATTCGCGGCGCCAAAAAAGCAAAATTCGTCCCTGCGCTCCGGCTGTCGGTGGTGCTGCAAACATTTTGCCCGCCGCCTCACGTATAGCATTCCATCTACTGCCTGCTACCCCCGCCCAAAACCCAAGCGGAGCGGTAGCCCCGCTCTTGTCTCTGTCTTCAGCACCTTTACCACATGAAACTCCCTCAAATTGCTCTGGCTAGCTGCCTGTTTCTGGCTAGTGCCTGCGCCACCGTACCTATCACCGGCCGCCGGCAGCTCAGCCTCGTTTCCGACACCGAAATGAACACCATGGCCGCCACGGAATACCAGAAGGTATTGGCTTCCAGCCAGGTAGTAAACAGCGGCAACGAGGCGGCCATGGTGAAGCGAGTGGGCCAGCGCATTCAGCAGGCCGTGGAAATGTACTTCCGCCAGCAGAATGCCCAAGCCCAACTGGAAGGCTACGCCTGGGAGTTTAACTTGCTGAATGATAAGCAGGAAAACGCCTGGTGCATGCCCGGGGGCAAGGTGGCAGTGTACACCGGTATTCTGCCTATCACTCAGGATGAAACCGGCCTAGCCGTGGTAATGGGCCATGAAATTGCCCACGCCGTAGCCCGCCATAGCTCCGAGCGAATGAGCCAGCAGATGGCCGCCCAGGGGTTGGGTGGGGTCTTGTCAGCGGCTGTGGGCCAGAGTCCCACGGTCACCCAGAATGTGTTCCTGCAGGCTGTGGGCGTAGGCTCCTCGCTGGGCATGCTCAAGCACGGGCGCAGCCAGGAGTCGGAAGCTGACCACTTGGGGCTTATCTTTATGGCCATGGCTGGCTACAACCCCGACGGTGCCGTGGCGTTCTGGCAGCGCATGGACGCCCGGGAAAACAGCGCTTCCCCACCCGAATTCCTTTCCACTCACCCCTCAAATGGCACGCGCATCGCTGACATCCAGAAGCAGCTGCCCGAGGCTCGCACGTACTATAAAGGCCGTTAAGCACGGCCCGTTTATCTAGCTCGAATGAATCGTTTTCTGCGTTTATTATTTTCCGGCTTGGCGGGAGGAGCACTGCTGGTAGGCGGGCTGAGCGCCTGCGAAACCACCAAGCGGGGCTTTCCCGAAGTAAGCTCGCCCTCCACCGACCCCGATGCCGTGAACCGTCGGAAGCTGGAAGCCAGCAGCAAGCAGGTGGCGGAAGTAGCGGAAGGAAAAATCCGCTACATCGTGCCTCGGGAGCAGCTTTCTGCGGCCTTCACCCGGCAGTTCGGCGACGGCACGGCCATCGACAAAACGGTTATTCGCAAAGTACAGGAAACGGCCAAGGACAAGGCTGTGTACTACCTGGTAGGCATGGGCTTGCGCAACGGCATGTTTCGGGCCATGGCCCTGCCCCTGCAAACTTCTTCTGATAACAGCCTGTACCTAAGCTCGAATGCGGCCCGCTACATCATCACGGGGGTAGGCTGCACGTTTTGCTTTTTCAACTTCGAGAAAAACGAAATTGTGGGCACCACCTGCGAGGAAAACACCGGCGGCAGCCGCTGCGACCTGCGCGTGGAAGAAACCAACGGCTTTTTTCAGCGTCGCTAGCCATGCTCAGTCGGAAATGGATTCTGCGCCTCTCCCTTACGGCCCTGGCCCTGCTGGTTACTACCGACCGGCGCAAACCGAAACCCGTGCCCCCAGCACCCCGCCCCGACGACCAGGACAAGCAAACTGAATAAGAGAAAAGCCCGCCAACTGGCGGGCTTTTTCGTGCGTGAGCAGTAGTGCTACTTATCAAATCATACCTTCCTGTACCGTTTCCACGAAGCGGGCAATGCGGTTAACCAGTAAGTCAGGGTTTACCTTTTCCAGGGCGTGGGGCGTGTTCATGATGATTTCGAAGGTAGCGCGGGGCATGTGGTCGGCGAAGTGGCGGGAGGCATCTACGCCGGCCGTTTTGTCCAGCTCCCCCACCAGTACCTGTACTGGTACCTCCAGCTCAGAGAGCTTGGCGGGGGTCAGCAGAGGTGCTTCCCCGAGGTTACGCAGCATGGCGCTGGTGGCGGTTAGTAACTCGGGCAGGGGGGTAGGGGCATGCAGGCGCGTAAGCTGCTCCACAACTTGCGGCGCTTTTTCGCGCATGGCCTCGGCATCGAGCCGGCGCATCTCCCCCAGGGCCGTGGCCGGCGACCAGTCGAACTTGGTGCCCAGGGTAGTGATGCTCCGAAACAGCTCGGGCGCGGTTACGGCGGCGCTCAGGGCGGCGTAACCGCCCATGCTATAGCCAAATACATGTACCGGTGGCAAGCTTTGGCGCTGGATAAATTCCGTTACTTCCTGGGCAAAGCACTTCATCGTGAAGTCGGCCGCCGCCAGGGGGCGGCCGGCGTGCCCGGTAAAGGAAAAGGAGTGCACCGCGTAGAAAGGCGGCAGCTCCCGGGTTAAGAATTTCAGCTGCGCTTCTGAAGCCAAGGCCCCATGCAGAAGCAAAATAGTGTGTTGCATGTCTTGATTCCGACAGCGGTAACGGGTGCCTGATCCGCCCCCACAAGGGAGATGAGCGGGTACCCGTTGCCTGGTGCTACTTTGTCACTTCGGTGGCCAGTTGGGTCAGGTCTAGCCCGTCAAACGTGCCCGAGGTCATCATCAACAGGTTCGCGTTCTGCCAGTTCTGGGCGTGCAAGAACTCGGCTAGCTGCCGGCTGTCGGTAAACACGTGCAGGTCGGGGCGCTGAAAGGCTTGCTGCACGGCTTCGGGGGGGAGGGGCGGCAGGCGCTTGTGCTCCAGCACGTGGGGGTTAAAATACACCACGGCCACGTCGGGCGTGTCAAAGGTATGGGCGTACTGGGGCAGGAAGGCCGGGTTAAGCGAACTAAACGTGTGCAGCTCCAAGCAGGCCACCAGCTTGCGCTTCGGGTACTGTTTCTTGAAGGCCGTGGCCGTGGCTTTCAGTTTGCTGGGCGCGTGGGCGAAGTCCTTGTACACCACCGAGTCCTCGCCTTCGCGCACGAGTTCCAGGCGGCGGGCCGCGCCCTTGAAGGAACCTAGAGCCTCGTAGAAGTCCTTGCCCTTGATGCCCAGTTGCTTGCACACTTCCTTGGCCGCCGAAATGTTGCGCAGGTTGTGCTCCCCGAACACCTTCACGGGCACCTCATCGTCCTTTTTGGTGATGAGGAAGGTCTTGCCCTCGCGGATCACGTGCTCATGCGGGCCGTAGCCGATGTAGGTAACATCGGGGTTGCTGGGCACGGTCACGAGCTGGACCTGCTCGTCGTCTTGGTCGTAGATGAGGGTACCCGCTTTGGGCGTCATCTCGGCGAAAATCTTGAACTGCTCGCGGTAAATTTCCTCGGTCGGGAACACGTTGATATGGTCCCAGCTGATGCCGGAAATCACGCCAATGTGGTGCTGATACAGGTGGAACTTAGGCCGCCGGTCGATGGGGGAGGAAAGGTACTCGTCGCCCTCAATGATGATAATGGGCGCGTCGTCGGTGAGCTGCACCATCAGCTCAAAGCCCTCCAACTGGGCGCCTACGGCGTAGTCGAACTGCCGCTGGTGGTAGCGCAACACGTGCAGAATCAGGGAGGTAATGCTGGTTTTGCCGTGGGAGCCCCCAATCACGACCCGCTGCTTGTTGCGGGAAGCTTCATAAATAAACTCCGGGAATGAGTACACCCGGAGTCCCAGTTCCTGAGCCCGCAGCAGCTCCGGGTTGTCCGGGCGGGCGTGCATGCCCACAATCACGGCGTCGAGGTCTTGGGTTATCTTTTCCGGAAACCACCCTTCCGTCACCGGTAGCAGTCCAGCCGTGGCCAGGCGGCTTTTAGCGGGCTCAAAAATTTCATCGTCGGAGCCCGTTACCTGGGCCCCGCGCTGGTGCAAGGCCAGGGCCAGATTATGCATAATACTGCCCCCGACGGCAATCAGGTGCAGACGTTGGAGCGAAGAAGGAGTAGCAGTCATTCAATATATAGGTAAGCAGGCGGCAAAGGTAAGGTTTCGGGTGAAGTGATGGGTGACGGGGTGAATCGTGACAAGTGACAGGTATAGTAGGTAAACTGCTTTTGTCACCACACCCTATCACCTACCCCTGGTCACTTGTTGCCAGCCACCACACAACAAAAAGAAACCTTTCCCACCCCTTCCAGATTGTAGGACTCAGCCGTTAGCTTTGTACCCCTTTGCAAAAATGGGCGGTGAGTGGGAGGAAATATCCCGGTGCTCAGCTACAAACCGCCCAACCTGCTTACCTTGTAGTGCTTACCTAGTGATGAACGACCGGATGGATGACCGCCTGAAACTATCGGCCTCGCGGGCCAAAGCCGCCTGGAGCAGCCGCCCCGCCGCGGTACCCATGGGAGGGCCGGCCGGCAAGCTGCCGCCCCAGGCCCTGGAGCTGGAAGCCGCCGTACTTGGGGCCCTGATGTTGGAGAAGGATGCCCTCACCACCGTAATTGATATTCTCAAGCCCCAGAGCTTCTACAAAGATGGGCACCAGCGCATCTTCAAGGGCATTCTGAACCTATTTGACAAGTCGGAACCCATTGATATTCTGACTGTCACGCACGAGCTGCGGGAAATGGGGGAGCTGGAAGCGGCCGGAGGGGCGCACTACGTGGCCAACCTAACGTTCAAGGTCAACTCGGCGGCCAACATTGAGTACCACGCCCGCATCATCACCGAAAACGCCATTAAGCGCGAGCTAATTCGCATTGCCAGCGACATTCAGCGCGACGCCTTCGAGGACACGACCGACGTTTTCAACCTGCTCGACAGCACTGAACAGTCCTTATTTGAAGTGTCCGAATCGAACATTCGGAAGAACTTCGACGACATGCGCAGCCTGATGGGCAAGGCCATTAAGGAGCTGGAGGAAAAGAAGGACCAAAAGGATGGCCTGACCGGCGTGCCCTCGGGCTTCTCGGCTCTGGACCGGGTAACCAGCGGCTGGCAACCCTCTGACTTGGTGATTATTGCGGCCCGGCCTGGCATGGGCAAGTGCCTCGGCAAAGGCACCAAGGTGCTGATGTTTGATGGCACGCTGCGCAACGTGGAAGACGTGCGGGCCGGCGAACTGCTGATGGGCGACGACTCGACTCCGCGCCGGGTGCTGAGCATTGCCCGCGGCCGGGAGCAGATGTACTGGGTGCGCCAGAACAAAGGCGAAAACTACCGCGTCAACGAAAGCCACATTCTGTCCCTGAAGCGGAGCCGCACCGAAGGACCGCACCGCCACGGCGACGTGCTCAACATCACGGTAAAAGAGTGGCTGACAAAATCCGAGAAGTTTCGCTCTAATTACAAAGGCTATAAAGTAGCCGTGGAGTTTGCCGCCCAGCCCGTGCCGGTTGACCCGTATTTCCTAGGGCTATGGCTCGGCGACGGCTCCTCACACAACTGCCGCATCACGGGTCAGGATGCGGAAATCATTGAGTACCTGCATGAGTACGCCGCCGAGCTGGACATGCAAGTGACAGTAGGGGTAGTAGAAAACCGTTGCAACAGCTACGGCATCACCCGCGGCCGGCAGGGAGGTAGTCTGGCGCAGTATTCCTTGCAAGACGAGTTGCGTCAGCTGGGTGTACTTGGCGACAAGCACATTCCACAAGCCTACCTCAGCAACAGCACCGAAAGCCGCCTGCGCCTGCTGGCCGGCCTGATTGATTCCGATGGGCACCTGGACCCAGTATCCAACGGCTACGAAATCACGCAAAAAAACCACCGACTGGCCCGCCAAATTAAGTTTTTAGCTGATTCGCTGGGCTTCCGTACGTCGCTAAAAAAGAAGAGGGCCGCTATCAGTGCCCGTGGCTACGAGAGTGAAGTGTACCGCGTGCGCATCTACGGCGACATCAACCGGGTACCGGTACGGGTGGCGCGCAAGCAGGCCCAGCCGTGGGCCAGCAAGGTTGATTGGCGCCTGACCGGCATTTCGGTGGAGGCGGACGGCGAGGATGATTACTACGGGTTTAGCATTGATGGTAACCGCCTGTTTCTGCTTCAAGACATGACCGTGACCCACAATACGGCCTTCGTCGTATCGGCCATGCGCAATGCGGCGGTGGAGTTCAAGAAGCCAGTGGCCATCTTCTCGCTGGAAATGTCCTCGTTGCAGCTCGTGAATCGTTTGATTTCGGCGGAAGCGGAACTGGACTCGGAAAAGATTAAGAAGGGCAACCTAGCCGACTACGAGTGGGCCCAGCTGAACCACAAGATTTCGGCCCTATCCTCGGCCCCGATTTACATTGACGATACGCCGGGCCTGAGCATCCGGGAGCTGCGCACCAAGTGCCGCCGCCTCAAGGCCCACCACGACATCCAGATGATCATCATCGACTACCTGCAGCTGATGACGGGTAACACGGATGGCAAGGGTGGGGGCAACCGTGAACAGGAAATTGCCTCGATTTCGCGGGCGCTCAAGGGCATTGCCAAGGAGCTGAACGTGCCGGTGCTGGCCCTTTCCCAGCTTTCCCGCTCCGTGGAAACGCGCGGCGGCGACAAGAAGCCCCAACTCAGTGACCTGCGTGAATCAGGTTCTATTGAGCAGGACGCCGACATGGTAATCTTCCTATACCGACCTGAGTACTATAAGATTACGGAGGATGAAATGGGCAACCCTACCCAGGGCACTGGTGAGGTAATCATTGCCAAGCACCGAAACGGCTCCTTGGAAACCGTGCAGCTGAAGTTCATTGGCCGCTTCACCAAGTTTGCTGACCTGGACGGGGCCGGCGGCTTTGGCGATGCGGGCTTCAACCCCGGGGCCTTCCCCAGCAGCACCTTCGACGACGACCAAACCGGCTTTGCCCCGAACACCATCCGACTGGGCTCCCGCATCAATAACGATGGGCCACCGCCCGCGCAGCCCTTCCCGCGCAGCACCTTTGATGATGGGCCGCCGCCCTTTTAACTCCTCTTTCTGCAAGCGCCAGCTGGTTTCCGGCTGGCGCTTTTCGTTGGTACCCTCGGCGCAGTGCCACGGCGCTACGTAATGTTAGGCTACATCAGGCGCAATAATTACGTGAAAAGTACCCTGTAAATCCGTGTTTACGCTGATATAGGAATATAGTATAAAGGCGACTTTTGGCCTGGCGTTATTGCTTTCAGCTCTGGTTATGCTTCCCTTTCACGTACTCCTGATAGAAGACGCCTGTATTTTTCAGTACGGACTGAGCTGGCAACTCGCAGCCTGGGGCTTCCAGCATGTGGTAGTGGCGTCAACGAGCCAAGAAGCCGTGCGAGCGGCTGCCCGGCAGCGGCCAGACCTTATCCTTGTTAGCGCAAGCCTGAAAGGAACTCCGGGCGGTCTGGAAACAGTCCGGCTGATTCAGCAGCAGTACGCAAGCCTGATTCCGGTGCTGGTACTCCAGGACCACCGGCCCGGTGGGGAGCCACAGATGCTACCCTCGCAGTTGTTGAACTATCGTTGCCTACCCAAGCCGCCCACTGTGGAGGAACTGCAAGAAGGAGTTGAGCTAAGCATCCGTGACCTTGCCCTAGTGACGGTAAGCTAACTAGCCGACGTAATGAGCGTACCCGCTCACTCCACGTTTAGCTGTTGCGCTGAACGTGGAGTGAGCGTACCCGCTCACTCCACGTTCAGCGCAACAGCTAAACGTGCAGCCGCCCGCACCAGCTAGAAATGCCCAATAGCGGAAGCAAAAAGGGCCGCGGAAACTATTTCCGCGGCCCTTTCTAGGGAATCAAGTAACTGGTTGGGCTAGTACCGCCGGAAGCGGCTAGACCCCGCTCCCGAAATCGGAGCTGCTGCCGGACGTGCCGCGGTAACCTGTGCTCCGGCTGCTGGAGGCGGAGTGGTCGTTGTAGTCGGAGCCGGAGGAATAGGTAGAGCCATCAGAGTTGTAGCTGCCAACCCGGTTTTCATTTTGCCGGTCGGAACTGGCTCCGGCGTTACGGTTCGGGCCCTTATCCATGCGGCGGCTCTCGTCGACTTGGGAAGAGGTAGAATAGTCGGAAGGATGCACCCGGCTACCGGAACGGTAGTTCTGGTTGGGCCGCTGCGACTCGGTGCTGCCAGCGTATTTGCTGCCATACTTGTTGCCCGATTTGCCAGAAGGCTTGTCCGACGACTTGCCGGAGCGCACAGCCAGGTAGCTTAGGCCGGCCAGCGCTACTGCGCCGGCTACTTTTTGGGTGGTGGTCAGTTTGGTGATTTGCTCCCAAGAGTTGGGCAGAAACTCACGGACGCCCTGGGGCAGTTGGTCAACAATTTTTTGCAAGCCAGCTTGTTCCATCCAGTTCTTGGCTCCGCCAGATTGCTGCTGATTGGAGGCATTGCTAGTAGATTCAGCGCCTGACTTTTGCTGGGTGCCAGCGTTTTGTTGCGCGTTCTGGGGCTGATCAGCTGCGGACGAGCCGGCCGCCTCGTTGGTAGGAGTGGCAGATTTAGTAGGTTCCATGCAGTTGAATTGCGTTAAGGGGTAAACGGATAGCAACAGCCAGTCTGACTGCTTGCTACCCTATGCGCAAAAAACGGCCTGTAGGTTGCAGATGAGGTTATGTTTTTTCTGATTTAGATGCTACTGCACTAGGCTGTGCGCCTCATGTAGGCTGTCATTTTCTTGCTGCGGCTGCAATTTCAAACTCTGCGCCCGCACATCTTTACGGCATGAAAAACCTGCTCCGTAACGACCTAACGTTCCGCCTCAACGGCCGCCTTTGGGTAGAAACTCCCGACGACCGGTTCATGGGAATTGGTAGGCTGGAGCTGCTCACCCTCATTCAGGAGCACGGCTCTATCTCGAAGGCGGCCCAGCAAATGGGCATGTCGTATAAGCGGGCCTGGGACTTAGTTTCCTCCTTCAACGCCCAGAGTACTACCCCTTTGGTGCACACCCAAACCGGCGGCAAGCGCGGCGGCGGCGCCGAAGTTACCCCCGAAGGCCAGCAACTCATCCAGGAGTTCCGGGCCTTGCAGGATAGGTTCCAGGAGTTTCTGGCAGCAGAAGAAAAGAGGTTACTATTATAAGAAGGTACTGCCCCACAGAACGTCATGCAGAGGCGCAGCCGAAGCATCTCGCGTGCTGCTAGTGCCAAAGCATTGGTCATGCTGAGCTTGCCGAAGCCTCTCTACCGCTGACTAACTCAATCGTGGGGGCGGAGCGGTAGAGAGGCTTCGACTACGCTCCGCATGACGGTCTTTTCTTGTTGCCAAGATTCTTTTGGCACCTCTAACCATTTCCGATTTCTAGCGTTATGTTTGGCAAAATATAACGCATGTCCAACGCTACGCTTCCTCTCCTGCATTCTGCGAAATTCCCGTTACTGCTGCTTGGCAGCTTGCCGCTCGTGAGTGTGGCTCAGCAGAATTCGCGGCCGCTCCGGCAGCCAGCGCTAACGGACACGACGCGGCTGGGGGAGGTAGTGGTGGCCGCTTCGAAGGTGGAGGAGAGCATCTTACAGTCGCCGGTGACGGTGGAGAAGCTCACGGCGCGGCAGCTGCGGCTCACGCCGGCTCCGTCGTTTTTCGAGGCCATTGAGCACGTAAAGGGCGTGCAGGTGATTACGCCGAGCCTGGGCTTCAAGGTGATAAATGCCCGAGGCTTCAGCAATACCACCAACGTGCGCTTCGTGCAGCTCGTGGATGGCATCGACAACCAAGCGCCCCACATCGGCGGACCCATTGGCAACGTGCTGGGGCCGAGCGACCTGGACATTCAAGCGGTAGAAATAGTACCCGGTACGGCCGCCGCGCTTTACGGGCTGAACGCCATTAACGGGTTGGCAAATTTCAGCACCAAAAACCCCTTCCGCAGCGAGGGGCTGAGTCTGCAGCAGAAGGTGGGCGTGAACCACATCAGCGACCCACACACCGGGGCCCACGCCTTTGCCGAAACCAGCGTGCGCTACGCCAAAGCCCTGAGCCCCAAGTTGGCCTTCAAAGTAAATGGTACCTACCTGCGCGGCTACGACTGGATGGCTACGGATCAGACCGACATCAACCCCAATGGCAACGCCACCACCGGCCTGTTTGGGCCCGATAATCCCGCCCGCGACCCGGTAAGCAGCTATGGCAACGAATCCTCCAACCGCTCGAACCTCACGCTGGGCGGCAAAACCTACCAGGTGGCCCGCACCGGCTACCAGGAGCAGGACGTGGTAGACTACCGCCTGCAAACTGTGCGCTACGACGCCGCGCTGCACTACAAGCTGACGCCCACGGCCGAGCTAGTCTATACCTACCGGGGTAGCAACTTCGATAACGTGTACCAGCGCAGCAACCGTTTTCAGCTCACCAACTACCACCTCCAGCAGCACGCCCTGCAATTGACCACGCCCGTGGTGCAGGCCCGCGCCTACTTCACCCAGGAAAACACCGGCCGGAGCTATAACCTGCGCTCCATGGCCGAAAACCTGGACCGTAGCTTCAAGCCCGATGCCCGCTGGAACCAGGACTACACCGCCGCCTGGAACGCCGCCACCCAGGCCGGCCAGACGGTAGCCCAGGCCCACGCCGCGGCCCGCACCGCCGCCGATGCCGGCCGCCTGCAGCCCGGTACGCCCGCGTTTCAGCAGCGCCTGCGGGAGCTAGCCGACATTAACAACTGGGACCAGGGCGCGGCCCTGCGCGTGCAAGCCGACCTGCTCCACGCCGAAGGGCAAGTGAACGTAGGCGAGGCGTTGCGGCGGAACGGCAAGCTTCTGCCGGCCTGGGCCGACGTGTTGGTGGGCCTCGACCACCGCACCTATTTTATTCAGCCCGACGGCAACTACTTCATCAACCCCGAACGCGGGGAGGACCCGTACAGCACGCTCACGTACGGCAAAACTGGCGGCTTTGTGCAGGCCGGGGCGCGGGTGTTCCAGGAGAAACTCCGCCTCACGGCTACCCTACGCGCCGACAAAAACGACTACTTCACTACCCGCTTCAACCCGCGCCTGACGGCCGTGTACTCGCCCACCCAGCGCCATAACTTCCGGGTAAGCTACCAGAGCGGCTACCGTTTTCCGAGCTTGTTCGAGGGCTTTTCCAACGTGAACAGCGGGCAGGTAAAGCGCATTGGAGGGCTAAGGGTAATGTCGGATGGGGTGTTTGAGAATAGCTACCTGCGCAGCTCCATCGATGCGTTCAGCGCGGCCATCACGCGCGACGTGAATACGGGCGGCCTCACCCGCAGCCAGGCTATTGCCAAAAACCAGGGCACCTTGGTAAAGAACCCCTACACCTACCTGAAACCTGAGCACATCAAGTCCTTGGAGCTGGGCTACAAGGCGGCCCTGCTACCCGACGGGCGCCTGCTGGCCGATGTGGATTTCTACTACAACACCTACCGCGACTTTATTGCCCAGGTAGAAGCCTACGTGCCCGTTAACGCGGCCGGCCAGCCCCTACCCACCGGCACCGACCTCAGTACCATTGCCACCGCCCTGAGTGCCCGCGCCGGTCAGGCCCGGTACCGCCTCTGGACCAACTCCCAGAGCCAAGTCTACAACTACGGTGGCTCCCTGGGCCTGCGCTACGACGTAGCTGGCGGTTACCTGGCCGGGGCCAACGTCACCTACACCCGCCTCGACCGCACCGAATCGGCCGACGGGCTGGAAGACGGCTTCAACACTCCACGCTGGGCCTACAACCTCAGCCTGGGCAATGAAGATGTTTATAAGCGCTTTGGCTTCGGGCTTAACTACCGCTGGCAGACCCGCTACTACTCCCAAACCTTCCTGGTAACGGGTTACGTGCCCGCCTACAGCACCCTCGATGCCCAGGTTAGCTACACGGTGCCGACCCCTAACCTGCGCTTTAAACTTGGCGCCAGCAACCTGCTCAACCAGTACTACGTGAGCTACCTGGGCGGCCCCAGCGTGGGCGGCCTCTACTACCTGCAGGTAACCTACGGACTGTAAGCACGGACCTACTGCGCTTGTCGGGTTGCCGTGTAGTAGAAGGGTAGGGTCTGGGGCACTGCTTTAGTAAGCCGCATTTTAACCTGTTTTTATTAAATGCATCATTGATGCATATGTAATTTTTATTCTACCTTGCATCTCATTATGTGGAAACAAGGGTAGTGCGTACAGGGCGTAGAGTCATAGCGTGGTGGCTATTAAGCCTGCTACTTCGGGTGTTGGCACCCGAGGCCGCTGTCCTGCGCCTGCACTTCCACCAGCACACCGAAGATGTGCCCCTGACCAGCAGTACGGTTACGTTGGGCAAGCACAAGGCCCTGCTTTCGGCCAAGCATCAGCACTGCTTTGCGGAGCAGTTGTACAATGCCCCTTTCCAGCCGGCGGTGCCCATTAAGCTGCCGGAACCCGTGCGCCTGCTGGCCTATGCACTGTACCGGCCCCAGGCCCCGGTGTGCCGAGCCTCCCACCTGCTGGATGGGGCTTCTCTGCGCGGTCCGCCGGCCCACGCCTAATTCTTTACGGGCTTTTGCTACCCCTCGGGGCCGGGCAACCTGCCGGGTCTAGCCGGCTGCGCTGATATTTCCGCGTCCGTAGTGGCCTACGCCCTTTTTCTGGCGGCCTGCAAGCAGGCTAAGGGGGCCCTGCTGCTTTGCAGCGGGTCATCCGGCGCGCTAGGCATGTAACTGCCTACCTCTTCTTCCTTCGTTTTTCTGGTTCATTATCAGGAGCTGACCTTTCAGCTCACGGGTCCGTGCGGCCTTTTCCTATGCCACGTATTTTCCTGTTTCTGCTACTGTTTCTTCCCCACCTAACCTTTGGCCAAGTAACCGGCCGTATCAGCGGCCACCTCATCAGCCCCACGGGTCAAGCCCTCGAAGGCATTACAGTAGTGGAAAAATCCGGCCGGTTTTCGGCCCTCTCCGACGCCGAAGGGCACTTCTCCCTGAATCAGCTGCCGTTGGCCGAATACACGCTTGTCACGCGCAGTTTGGGCTACCAGGAAGCGCAGCGCACGGTTATTCTTAGCGCCGAAACACCCGCCCTGGTGGTCGATTTTACCCTGCGCCCCAGCACCAATGCCCTGCAAGAAGTGGAAGTATTGGGCCGCAAGGAAACCACCTATAAGAGCGACTACAGCTTTGTGGGCACCAAAACGGCTACCGCCTTGAAGGATGTGCCGCAGTCGATATCCACGGTAACCAAGGAGCTGATGGAGGACCGCCAGGCCCTGCGCCTACCCGACGTGGTGAAAAACATAGCCGGCGTCACGCAGTATTCGCACTACGACGACTTGACTATCCGGGGCTTCCGCAATGGCTACGAGAGCGGCTTCCGCTTGCTCAACGGGCTGCGTTCGGGCTTCAGCTACGGCAACTCCTTTACCCAGGCCCCGCTGACGGTGAACCTGGAGCGCGTGGAGGTGCTGAAAGGCCCCGGCGCGGCTCTGTACGGCGACATCAACCCCGGCGGCACCGTGAACATGGTGACCAAAAAGCCCCTCGATGTGGCCCGCAAAGCGGTGAGCTTTTCCAGCGGCAGCTTCAACACCACCCGCGCCACGGCCGACTTTACGGGCCCGCTGAATGAGCGTAAAAACGTGCTCTACCGCTTGAATGCTGGCTTCGAGAAGTCGAACACCTTCCGCGACGTGAACGATACCCGCTCCGTGATGGTAGCGCCCACCGTCACCTTCCTGCCCACCGACAAGACCACCCTCAACGCCGAGCTGGTGTATACCCACGTGGATGGGTTTCTGGACCGCGGCCTGCCCATTCGGGGCGGTGATTTGTACGCCCTGCCCCGCTCGTTTACCCTCAGCCAACCCAGCGACTATTTCCGCACCAACTCCTACTACCTCAACGCCTCGCTCAACCACCAATTCACCGATTGGCTGTCGCTGAATGCTTCCTACCTCGACTTTACCTACCACGAAAACCTGAGTGAGCACCGCACCCTGAACACCTACGCCGACGCCCCAGCCAACACGGTGATGAACCTGCGCTACTTTGACCGGCGCGCCGAGGAGTACACCAAAAACCTAGCCGCCTACTTTGCCCTAAACCGCTCTACGGGCTCCGTTGCCCACAAAGTGGTGCTGGGCCTGGACTACATCCGCTTCAACACGGATAAGCAGAGCACCATGTTTGAGGCCCGGCAGAAGCTGGTGAATGGGGTAGCCACGCCGCTGACCTTCGACCTGAAGAATCCGGTGTACGAAATCCAGGACCCAACCAAGTACATCCGCCGGCCGCTACCCCAGTTTTTCATCGACTACCTCAACTCGGTGTACCATACCACCGGCCTCTACGTGCAGGATCAGATAGCCGTGACGCCGCGCCTAGGTTTGCTGCTGGGAGCCCGCTACGAGCTGTTTGCCGATGAGCGGGACTACGGCGACGGCTCCGAGAACATCAGGCAGCGCAAGCTGCTGCCCCGCGCCGGCCTCACCTTCGCCCTGCGCGATAATCTGAACTACTTTGCCTCTTATAGCGCCGGTTTCCGCCCGCTCAAACCCGAGTACGTCCGGTTTCCGGCGCGCTACGGCCGCAGCTCCGCCTTCGACCCCGAAACCAGCTACCAACTGGAGACTGGCCTAAAGGGCGAGTTCTTCAAGAAAGCCTTGTTTGGCACCGTGGCTGTGTACCAGATTGTGAAGCGCAACCAGCTGGTGAGCACCGGCTCGCTTACGCCCGACGGCGCGCCCGTGTACCGCCAGAACGGCGAGGCCCGTTCGCGCGGAGCCGAGCTGGAGCTGACCGGCAACATCGTTTCCAACTTGAGCCTGAACGCCAGCTACGCCTTCAACCACTCCGAGGTGCGGAATGCCCAGCTGGCGGCCGAAAACGGGCAGCCCCTGGCCAACGCCCCCAAGCACTCGGCGGGCCTCTGGACCAAGTACACGTTCACGAAGCCGGCGTTGCGGGGTTTCGGGGTGGCTGTGGGCGGCAACTACGTGGCCGCGCGCCGCACCGAAAACCGGGTAGTCAACACGACAACGGGGGAGGAGTACTGGGGGCAGTGGCCTGCCTACACGGTGCTCGATGCGGCCTTGTTCTACACCGTGGACAAGTTCAACTTCCACCTGAATGTGAACAACCTGCTCGACAAGTACTACTTCCTGGGTGGCTACGACTACTTCCGCACGAGCCCCGGCGCCCCGCGCAACCTCATGGCCACGGTGGGCTACACCTTCTAAGGGTTTCTTAAACAAGAGGCTCATTCAAAAACCGTGTCATGCCGAGCCGAAGCGAAGCACCTCTACTGCGGGCTAATTCCTGTCGTGAGGACGAAGCGGTAGAGATGCTTCGACTCCGCTCAGCATGACAGTTCAGAAGGGGCGAATGCCACGATACACTACCTGTTTGCATATGACCTACATTCTGGAAGCGCGCGACTTGCGCAAAGAGTACCCAAGTAAGCTGGCCCTGCAGGGGCTGAATTTGCAGATTGAGCCCGGTGAAGTGTTTTGCCTGCTGGGCCAGAACGGGGCGGGGAAGTCCACAACCATCAACCTGTTCCTGGGCTTCATTGCACCGACTTCGGGGGCGGCCTTCGTGAACGGGCTGGAGGTAGCCGCCAACCCGCTCAAGATCAAGGAGCACCTGGCCTACATTCCCGAGAACGTGATGCTCTACCCGCACCTAACGGGCCTGGAAAACCTGGCCTTGTTCAGCAGCCTGGCGGGTTTCAAATACAAAGAGGCGGAGTTGCTTGACTACCTGCACCACGCCGGGCTGCCCGCCGAGGCCGTGCGGCGGCGCGTGGGCACCTACTCCAAGGGCATGCGCCAGAAGGTGGGCATTGCCATTGCCGTAGCCAAACACGCCCAGGTGCTGCTGCTCGACGAGCCTACCTCCGGCCTCGACCCCAAAGCCTCCAACGAGTTTTCGCAGCTGCTCACCCAGCTCAGCCAGGAGGGCACGGCCGTGCTCATGGCCACCCACGACATCTTCCGGGCCAAGGAGGTAGGTACCCGCGTGGGCATCATGCGCGAAGGCGAGCTGGTGGACGTGCGCCCCACGGCGGCCCTGAACGCCCAGGAGTTGGAGCAGCTCTACCTCACCTACATGCACTAACTAGCCCACTCCTGATGATGCATAGTATTGCGCAAAAAGAATTCGTGAGTACCCTGCGCGACAAGCGCTTTTTGGTGCTGAGCGTGCTGGTGCTGGCCTTGCTGCTGGCCGCTACCCTGGTGGGGCGGGCCAGCTACCAAACCCAGCAGCGCGAGCGGCAACTGGCCCAACATACCGTCAACGACCAGTTTCGGCGGCAGCCGGCGCGCCACCCACACCGCGTGGCCCACTACGGCTCCTTCGCGTTTCGGCCCAAGTCGGGGCTGAGCTTGCTGGATGCGGGCATTGATTCGTACACGGGCACGGCGGTGTACCTGGAGGCCCACCAGCAGAACAGCGTCAACTTTAGCCAGGCCCAGCAGTCGGGTTCTCTGATTCGGTTTGGGGAAATGACGGTGGCCTTTGTGCTGCAGATGCTGGTGCCGCTGCTCATTATCTTCCTGTGCTTCGGGGCCTTCACCCAGGAGCGCGAAACCGGCACCCTACAGCTGTTGCTAAGCCAAGGCATATCGTTGTGGCAAGTGGCCTGGGGCAAGATTTTGGGGTATAGCCGCGCCGTGGCGCTGGTGGTAGCCCCGGCCCTGGCCCTGGCGGCGCTACTGCTGTTCTCGGGCGAGGAGTTTGCCTCTGGTCCCGACCTGGTAGCGCGGCTCGGGCTGTTTGTGCTCAGCTACGCCGTGTACTTCTTCCTGTTTATTGTGGGGGCCGTGGTGGTGTCGGCGCGGCAGGCTAGCTCCCGCGCGGCCCTAGTAACGCTGCTGGGCCTCTGGATTCTGGGCTGCATTATTCTGCCCAAAGCCACCGCCAACCTGGGCGCTACCCTCTACCCCACGGTTACCAAGGCGCAGATGGATGCCGCGGTGCACGAAGAAGCCCAGCACGGCATCAACGGCCACGACCCGCAGGACCAACGCTCGGCCGCCCTGAAGGCAGGGCTGCTCAAAAAGTACGGCGTCGATTCCGAGGAAAAGCTGCCCGTGAGCGTGGGCGGGGTACTCATGACCGAAAGCGAAGCGTACTCGGCCCAGGTTTACCAGGAGCACTTCGCGGCCCTGAACGACACCTACCGGCGCCAAAACCGCATTTCCGACTGGGTGGGGCTGCTAAACCCCTACCAGGCCATTCGCCCCCTGTCGATGGGCTTGGCCGGCTCCGACTTTGCCCACTACGTGCACTTCCAGCAGGCCGCCGAGGCTTACCGCTACCGGCTGGTGCAGCGCCTCAATGCCCTGCAAACCAGCATGGGCCACGGCGATAAGGAGCGCAAGCTGGAGGCCAGCACCTGGCGGCAGCTGCCGGTTTTTGCCTACCAGTCGCCCACGTTGGGCTGGGCCTGGCCCCACCTGCTGCTGCCCGTGGTGGCCCTGTTGCTTTGGGCCGTGGGCCTGAGTTGGCTGGGGCTGCGGCTGATTTCTACCACCCCACTTGTCTGATCTGATGATGAATACATTCTGGCTTCTGTTTTCCGCTGAGTGGCGACACTTTCGCGCTGCGAAAGGACTGGTGCTGCTCTGTGCTTTGCTGCTACTCACGGGCCTCTATGGCATTTACTACGGCACCACCGAAATTGAGCGCCAGCGCCAGCACCTGGCCGCCTTACCCGAGCTGACGCGCCGCAACGTGGAAGAACTCAAAGTAAAATTTCCTGGCCCCGCCGACGCCGGCGAAATCGGTTACTACCACTCCACCTACGCCGTGCACCACCCCAACGCCTGGGCGTCCCTCTCTTTGGGCCAGCGCGACGTGAACCCCTACTACGTGAAGCTGCGCCTGCTAGGCCTGCAAAACCAGCTCTACGCCACCGACAACACCAACCCCATGAAGGTGCTGAGCGGCAACTTTGATTTGGCGTTTGTGCTGGTGTACCTATTCCCGCTGCTCATCATTGCCCTGAGCTTCAACCTGCTGTCCAGTGAGCGGGAAGAAGGCATCCTGACCTTGCTGCTGGCCCAGCCTGTACGTTCCAGCGTGGTAGTAGGCGCCAAGCTCGCTTTCCGGCTGGCCGTGGTGCTAGGGCTGGCCTGGCTGCTTTCGGTAGTGGGCATGCTTTGGGCGCAGGTGCCGCTGGACAGTCGGGTGGTTACTTGGTTGGGCCTGAGCACGCTATATTGCCTGTTCTGGTTTGGGGTGGCGCTGGTCGTCACGGCCCTGCAGCGCACCTCGGCTTTCAACGCGGTAACCCTGCTGGGCGTGTGGCTGCTGCTGGTAGTGTTGGTGCCCAGCCTACTGAACCTGGGCGTGGCGGCCGCGCATCCGGTGCCGCAGGGCATCGAGCTGACCATCAAGCAGCGCGAGGAAATCCATGCCGGCTGGGACCGGCCCAAGGCCCAGACCATGAACCGGTTCTTTGCCCTGTACCCCCAGTGGCGCGACACGGCTACCATCCGGGAGCGGTTTGTGTGGCGCTGGTACTATGCCTTCCAGCACCTCGGCGACGTGGCCGTGGCGCCGCAAGCTGCCGCCTACGCCACCGGCCTGCAGCAGCGCTACGACCTGGTCGAGCAGTTGAACCTACTCTCCCCGGCCATCAACGCCCAAGGTAGCCTCAATGCCCTAGCTGGCACCGACCTGCCAACCCACCTGCAGTTTCAGCGCAGCGCCACCGCCTACCACGACGCGCTCCGGGCCTTTTACTACCCCTACCTGTTCCGCCAAGCCGAATTCTCCCACCACGATTACGCCCTGGAACCTACCCACACGTTCACCAGCCAGCCCGAACTGAGCACCGCCCTGCGTGGCCTGGGCAAACTGCTGCTGAGCGTGGCGCTGGTGTACGGTCTGGGCTTTGGCCTGCTGCGCGCCCGCCCCATCAGTCCGCGCTAAAGCCGAGCCCTAGCAGTAGTATGGCTTTGCCTACCTTTCTAGGCGGTTCTGCAGAGGTGGAGCCGGGGCATTTGGCGTGCTGAAGCTAGCTTGCAACCCCGCAATCCGGGCGGAATGCGTTGGCTTTGCCTCTGCAGAGCAGCCTGTATGTCTTGTCATTCTGATAAGTTGCGGCGCAACCCTTACCGTCGTCAACTGACAACCTGCCTTCTGATTTTCTCTTTGAATACATGCTCGACGCCCTGCGTACCTACTTCTCGGGTAAGCTCCCGCTCACCGAAGCTCAGTTTGCAGACTTGGCCGGGTTGCTTACCCTGCGCCACCTGGCCCGGCACGAGGTACTGGTGCGCCAGGGAGAGGTAGGGCGCTACGGGGCGTTCGTGCTGAAGGGCTGCCTGCGCAGCTTCGTGACGGACGAGCGGCAGAAGGAGCACATCCTGCAGTTCGCGCCCGAGAATTGGTGGATTTCCGACCAGCACAGCTTAGCGCGGCAGCAGCCGGCGCTCTTTTCCATTGACGCCTTGGAAAACTCCGAGGTGTTGGTGTTCGGGCCGGCCTTCTACACCCGGCTCCACTCCTTCGGGCCAGAGTTCCAGACGTTTTTCTACCAACTCCTGCAAAACAGCCTGGTGGCCCTGCAGCGCCGCCTGATCGGGGTGTTGAGCGCCCCTGCCGAGGCGCGCTACCAGGAGTTTTTGCTGCTCTACCCCACGCTGGCCCGGCGGCTACCCCAGCGCCACATTGCAGCCTACCTCGGCATCACACCCGAATCCCTGAGCCGCATTCGGGGTGAGCGGGCTAGGGGAGAGGGGTAGAAAGCCTGCAAACACAGCGCTAGACCGACGAGACGCCACATCCTGCGCCTCGTCCGTCGTGCGAACAGCCGGCACCGCGCAGGTCAAACAACCTCAGCAGCCGAAGTACAGCGGAGCTAACCGCAAGCCGCAACATGCTGCATCTCTACAAGCAGTACGGGGGATTTTTACGTCTCTGGCGGCCGGGCCATCACGCGCAACATGCTGCGGCTCCACAAGTGGTACCTATGACTATACAGAGCATTCTGGCCCTAGGCGAAGGCCAGCGGCGCTGAGCCTTGCACTACTTCCGCTGCATTGATTTAAAATTTAGAATCATTATGTATATATCGTTAACTGGCTGAATGTTAGCCTTTCATTGTTGAGTGTATTCGGGCATAGGATTATAAGCAGGATAAATGCGCCGCAAAGCAGAACGCGGCCGCTAGGAGTGGCGTAAGGAAACAAGCCGTCGGGCTGCGTAGGCCAGACTTTCTGCGGCTTCTCACCACCTCAACATCTTCGGCTTCTTTCTATGCTACACCAATCCACTACCTCCGCGGCGGCGGATGGCGGGGTTGCTGCCCCACCGCCTACCGGCACGGTGCGCCTCACCATCAACGGCCAGCAGCACACGCTGCAACTCGCTCCCTGGACCACCCTGCTCGACGCCCTGCGCGAATACGCCCACCTCACGGGCACTAAAAAAGGCTGCGACCATGGCCAGTGCGGCGCCTGCACGGTGCTCGTGAACGGCAAGCGCATCAACAGCTGCCTCTCGCTAGCCGTCATGCACGAAGACCACGACATCACCACCATCGAAGGCCTGGGCAGCGAGGAGAATTTGCACCCCCTGCAGCAAGCCTTCATCGACCACGACGCCTTCCAGTGCGGCTACTGCACCCCGGGCCAAATCTGCTCGGCCCAGGGCCTGCTCAACGAAGGCCGCGCCCACACCGAAGCCGAAATTAAGGAGCACATGAGCGGCAACCTCTGCCGCTGCGGGGCCTACGCCGGCATTCTCAATGCGGTGAAGGAGGTAGTGGAGAAAGAATTAAAAATGAAAAATTAAGAATTAAAAATGACTCGCGCAGAATTGCTAATGCCTCTCTGCAGGGCCTGCAATTCTTAATTTTTAATTCTCAATTTTTAATTGAATCCGCATGAACCCTTTCACTTACACCAGCCCTACGGCCGTCGAGGACGCCGTGCGCGACAATGCCGGCCACCCGGGCGCATCTTACATCGGAGGCGGCACCAATATTCTGGATTTGATGAAGGAAAACGTGGCGCGCCCCACCCACCTCGTCGGTCTGAACAAGCTGCCGCTCACGGCTATTGAGCCTACCCCCGAAGGCGGCCTGCGCCTGGGCGCTCTGGCCACCAACGCCGATACAGCCTGGAACGAGGAGGTAAAGCGCCGCTACCCGCTGCTCAACCAGGCTATTCTGGCCGGGGCCTCGCCCCAGTTGCGCAACATGGCCACCAACGGCGGCAACCTCATGCAGCGCACCCGTTGCTACTACTTCTACGACACGGCTACCCCCTGCAACAAGCGCGAGCCGGGCTCGGGTTGTGGGGCCATAGGCGGCCTCAACCGTATTCATGCCATTCTGGGGGCTAGTGAACAGTGCATTGCTACCCACCCCTCGGATATGTGCATTGCCCTGGCTGCCCTGGCTCCAACGGTGCGCGTGAGCGGGCCGAACGGCGAGCGGACCATTCCGTTCGAGGACTTCCACCGCCTGCCCGGCAACACCCCGGAGCGCGACAACAACCTGCAGCCGGGGGAGCTGATTATCAGCCTCGACTTACCCGCCAAGGGCTTCGAGAAGAACTTCAGCTACCTCAAGCTCCGCGACCGAAACTCCTACGCCTTCGCCCTGGTATCGGTGGCGGCGGCCTTGGAGCTGGACGGTGGCACTATTACGGATGCTCGCCTGGCCCTGGGCGGCGTGGCCCACAAGCCCTGGCGCGACCAGGAGGCCGAAAACCTACTCAAAGGCCAACCCGCTACCCCCGAAACCTTTGCCCGTGCCGCGGCCAAAGTGGTAGAAAGCGCCGTAGGGCAAGGTTCCAACAACTTCAAGATTGAGCTGGCCCGTCGCGCCATCGTGCGGGCCCTCAAACAGGCCGCCGAAGGCAGCCAGCACGCATCCGACGTCTTTTTAAACTCGAATCCATGAGCACGACCAACTATATCGGCAAGCCCACGAGTCGGGTTGACGGCCCGGCCAAGGTGACGGGCGCCGCTACCTACGCCGCCGAGTTTCATGTGCCCAACATGGCCTATGGGTGGGTAGTGAGCAGCCCCATTGCCAAGGGCAAAATTACCAAGGTACACTCCGACGAGGTGCTGGCCATTCCGGGCGTATTGGAGGTGTTTTCGCACGAAAACGTGCCTAGCCTGGCTTGGTTTGACCGCAACTACAAGGACGACGTGGCCCCCGGCGGCTCGCCCTTCCGGCCCCTGCACGACAACGAAATCAAGTTCAGCCAGCAGCCCATTGCCCTGGTAGTGGCCGAAACCCTGGAGCTGGCCCGCTATGCCTCCTCCGCCCTGCGCATCGACTACGAGGAAACGGCCCACGACACCGACCTGGAAACCAAGCGCGATGAGGGCTTCGAGCCCGGCAATGGTAAATCGGGCTGGATGCCGCCGCCCCCGCCCCGGGGCAACCCCGACAAAGCCTGGGCGGAAGCCGAGCACCGCATCGAGCACGAGTACGTGCACGGCACCCAGCACCACAACCCCATGGAAATGTTCGGGGCAACGGTGGAGTGGCGCGGCGACAAAAAGCTGACGGTCTATGACAAGACCCAAGGGGTAGTAAACGTGCAGAACTACCTCACCAAAATCTTCGGGCTGAGCAAGGACGACTGCCGGGTGATAAACCAGTACATGGGCGGCGGCTTTGGCTCGGGGCTGCGGCCCCAGTACTCGGTGTTTCTGGCCGTGCTGGCTTCCCTGGAGCTGAAACGCTCGGTGCGCGTCACGCTCACGCGCCAGCAGATGTTCAGCTTCGGCCACCGCCCCCACACCCTGCAATACGTGAAGCTGGGCACCAACCCCGATGGTACCCTGGCCGCCATTCAGCACCACGCCCTCCACGAAACCTCGCAGTTTGAGGAGTACACTGAAAACGTGGTGAACTGGAGCGGCATGCTCTACCAGTGCGAAAACGTGAAGCTGGGCTACCAGCTGGCCAAGCTCGATGTATTCACGCCCCAGGACATGCGCGCCCCCGGCGCCGCTACCGGCTCCTTCGCCCTGGAAGTAGCCATGGACGAACTGGCCGCCGCCGCCGGCATCGACCCCATCGACTTCCGCATCCGCAACTACGCCCAGGAGGACCAGAACGCCGGTAAGCCCTTCTCCAGCAAGCGCCTGCGCGACTGCTACCACCAGGGCGCGGCCAAATTTGGGTGGGAGAAGCGCAACCCCCAGCCCCGCTCCATGCGCAACGGCAACCGCCTGGTCGGTTACGGCATGGCCGGGGGCGTGTGGGATGCTACTCAGAAGAAAGCCGCCGCTAAGGCCACCCTTACCGCCGACGGCAAGCTGCAGGTGAGCAGCGCTACCGCCGACATCGGGACGGGCACCTACACCATCATGACCCAGATTGCGGCCGAAACCCTGGGCCTGCCCTTAGAGGCCGTAAGCTTCAAGCTCGGCGACACCGACATGCCCGAAGCCCCCGTGCAAGGTGGCTCCTGGACCGCCGCCTCGGTAGGCTCGGCCGTGAAAAACGTGTGCGAAGCCATCGGGGAGAAGCTCCTCAAACTGGCCCAAAAGATGGAAGGCTCGCCCCTGAAAGGCGCCAGCATGGATGAGGTAGAGTTCGTGAACGGCCAGATTCGCCTGCGCCAGGACCCCGACAACGCCGTGGTTATCCGCGACGTGCTGCAAGCTAGCGGCGAAACCAAGCTGGAAACCGATACCTCGGCCACGCCCAACATGCTCAAGCAGGGCACTCACTCCATGCACTCGCACAACGCGGTGTTTGTGGAGGTGGAGGTAGATGAGGAATTTGGCACCGTGCACGTTACGCGCGTGCTCAACGCCGTGGCCGCCGGCCGCATCCTCAACCCTAAAACGGCCCGCTCGCAGGTGCTGGGCTCCATTGTGTGGGGCATCAGCATGGCCCTAATGGAGGAAACCATCATGGACCACCAGTTTGGGCGCTACATGAACCACAACTACTCGGAGTACCACATACCAGTGCAGGCCGATATCCACGATATCGAGGTGCTGTTCGTGGAGGAGGAAGACGACGTAGTAAACCCGCTCGGGGTGAAGGGGGTAGGCGAAATCGGCCTGCTAGGCGTAGCCGCCGCCATCACCAACGCCGTGTACCACGCCACCGGCAAGCGCGTCCGCGACCTGCCCATTTACCTGGACAAGCTGCTGTAATCCGGCTTGCCGTAACATGGAAAAGCCCCGGTGCCGTAAGGTGCCGGGGCTTTTTGGTGGGATAGTAAGTCGAATTATAGATAATTCATGGTCTTTCGGTCTTGTATGTGATAAGCGTTAATCGCTGCGTGGCAGGATATATCGATGGTATCTTGTTTCCGTATGTCTTGTGTTCATGTAATTTGAACTGCTAGGAAATAAAAAATCATATTCATTTGGATATAATATTCCAGTCGTTCAAAACATAGGATCCGAATAAGCCTTGATTCATCCTCAAAATTAATTTATAATTTTGAGGATTTTTATTTTCGTATATACTATTCATTACGTTTTTGTGTCCATATATGACATTGCTTCTGTTGTCATAGCCAAAGAAAATCTTATTATTTCTAGCTCTAGCAACTAAACCTTCTATTTCAACTGATGCAACAATCTCACTTTTTCTATTGGAATAAGAAATATTGAAATAATTGAATGTTGTTAGTAATAGTCCGGTGATAAAACATGATCTGATCATATTTTTTAATAAAGCATTAAACAATGATATTAATTTTCTATTTTTAATGAACTCAATTGAAAATATTATGATTAAAATTATGAAAAATGTTAATGGATATATAAATTTTGGGGAGTTTATTATTCGGTTAGATGTTTGCATATATAAGAAGTAACTCACGAGAAATACTATATAAATTAGGATATTTTTCTTGTCAATTGAATTACTTTTTTTCATTTGATGAAATTAATTGCAGTTTTTAAACTTCGTTCAGTGAAATATAATTTCAAAATACATTCTAGCTACTTTCAATCAGCAATATTTATGTTACTGCCATAATTGAGATGATGCCATTTTATCCAACCATCTTTTTATATAACTACCGATTTTACAATGTCTTCAACACCTCCACCGCGTTCATATTCTTCGGGTTAAGCTCTATGGATTTCTTGTAGTTGGCTTTTGCCAGCTCTTTGTTGCCGGAGGTGAGGTAGGCTTCGGCGAGGCTGTCGAAGGCGTTGCCGCTTTGGGGGTGGAGCACGGTGTTGAGCTTGAAGATTTCTAGGGCTTTCTGAGTTTCGCCCTGGCGCAGCAGGGTGTAGCCCCAGCTGTTCAGGTCGCTTTCGGAGTGGCGGTAATCGGTTTCGCGCTTTTTGAGTTCGTTGGTGGCCTCCACGGAGTAGCGGAGGCTGCGCTGGAGCAAGTCGGCGCGTTGCTGGGGGCCGCGGGTGGGGGCGTAGGCTTTGGCAATGACACTAACCGCCAAGGCGGGGTTCTCGTGGAAGAGGTAGTGGCCGCAGCCATAGGCCGTGAGGCTCTCCCGGTTGGGCTGGGCCGACACGAACTGCTGGTGGCAGGCTTTCCAGCGGGCGGCTTCGGTGGGGTTGGGTATGAAAAATTGCTCCGCTACCACGTCCATAACCGGGATGCTGGCCGGAAACGGCGCGTTGCGCACGGCCTGCACGGTGGCGGGGTAGTTGAGGGTTTGGTAGTAGCGGCCCCGGTGCTCGGTTTTGTTTTTGGCAATGTCGGCCTGCATGTCGCGCATCATGCCCGCGAGGAAGTCATCGGTGGCGAAGCAGGGTAGCATGGCATCCAGGAGCACCACGGCCTTTACCTGCTTGGGGTGGCGGGCAGCGTAGAGCGAGCTGTACAAGCCGCCATAGGAGTGGGCTACCAGCATAATTTCCTTGCCGTAGCCAAGCTTTTTAAGGCCGGTTTCCAGCCCCTGCATGCCGCTCAGGATGCCGTGCTGGGTGTCGTCGGCTTCCCGGGATACTTCGCTTTTCCCGAACCCGGCCCGGTCGTAGGTTATTAGGGTAGTGCCGGTTACCTGGGCTAGGGGTGTCAGCAGCTGCTCCCACACGCGGGCATCGTCGCCGCCCCCGGCTTCGAAGAGAATCGGTGTGCCTTTGCCTTTGATGATGTGGAAGTGGAGGCGGTAGCCGCCTACGTCCACCAGCGTATCAACGGTCTGGGCATGCCCGCGCTGGGGGACTAGCGGCAACAGGCAAAGCAGGAGAGCGGCCAAATAAAGCTTCATCAGGGTAAGGATAGAAAAGTGGGTATAGGATAGGGAGGTGATTCGGCGGTGGGAAGTTGCTTCGAGTTACAGGTTATAAAGGCCCAAGTAGAATGTCATGCAGAGGCACCGCCGAAGCATCTCGCTCGAATCGTTGGGTTAGTTTGGCAACGTCAGCACGCGAGATGCTTCGCTGCGCTCTGCATGACGTTCTACTTGGGCCTATTCAGTGCTGAAAGGCTGTGCAAAAAAGGCATTTTCACCTGTCATTCCGAGCTCAAGCGAGGAATCTGGATTGACCATCGGGAGCCAGACCCAGATTCCTCGCTTGGGCTCGGAATGACAAACCATACTCAGTCCTTGGCTACGCACTATCCGCTGGCGCAGTCCTGCCCCGCCACAAGGCCAGTAGCCCCAGGGCCGGCCCGATGGCTAGCGGCAGCAGCAGATAACGCGGGTTGAGGCTGCGGGAGAGCAGGCCGGTGAGCTGGATGCTGGCAATGGTGAGGGCAAAGCCCAGGCAGTTGACGATGGTGAGCGAAGTGCCCCGCGAAGCGGCCAGCGCGTGCTGCGCCACCAGCGTGGAAAACAGCGGCGAATCGGCCACTACTACTACCCCCCAGAAAAACAGAAACCCCAGCAGCAACGCCACGGAGCCGCTGCCCAGCATCAGCGGCGACACCACGCAGCACACCCCCGACAACGCCAGCGCCGCCGTGGCCACCGGGCGCGGCCCCAGCCGCTGGGAAAGCAGCCCGCTACCCACGCAGGCCAGGCTGCCTACCCCAATAATCAGAAACGAGAGCAGCGGCACGGGCAGCTCCGCGCCAGGGTGGGCGCGGTTGTAGGCCGCCAGCAGCACCGGTACAAAGGCCCAGAACGTGTACAGTTCCCACATGTGTCCGAAGTAGCCAAAGGCCGCCGCCCGAAACGGCCGCTCCCGGAACCCCGCCAGAAACGCCGTGAACTTCAGTTGCTGCCCGGCGCGGCGGTAGGGCCCATCGGGCACCAGCAGCACCAACGCCAGGCCGCCCAGCAGGGCCAGGGCAGAGGTAGCCCCCGTTACGTACTGCCACGGCAGCCGGGCGGTAGCGGCCTTCAACAGGTGGGGAAAGGCCGTGCCCAATACCAGCGCCCCCACCAGAAACCCCAAGGACTTACCCAGGCCAGCCTGGTAGTAATCGGCGGCTATTTTCATACCCACCGGGTAAATGCCCGCCAGGAAAAACCCCGTCAGGAACCGCAGGGCCAGCAGCTCCCCGGCCCCGATGCCATTGCCGTTAACGCCCAGGTTGCACAGCGCTGCCAGCAGGGCACTCCCGAAGAACACCCGTGAGGGCGAGAATCGGTCGGCTAGGGCCAGCAGGGCGAAGGTGAGCGTGCCGGTAATGAAACCCAGCTGCACGGCGCTGGTAAGCGTAGCCACAAAACTGGGTGGTAGGTGCAGCTGGGCGGCTATGTCCGGGGCAACGGCGTTGCCGGCAAACCACAGGGAGGTGCAGAAAAACTGCGCCACCACCAGGGTTGGTAGAATACGGGGCATGAAGGGTGAGCAGAACGGGTGGGGTAGGAGCGGAACCAGTCAGCAAGTTGCCGAAAGTTCTGACGCGGTGGCCCGTAACCTTGAGCAGAAAGCAGGACGTTTTAAAGGGCTGTTAACTACCACCTGTTATTCTGAGCAGCGCGAGGAAGCTGGAGTTACTGCGAGAGGGTAGCCCAGATTCCTCGCGCTGTGCGGAGCGACAGGTGAGATGTTGCCGCTCCCCTTACTTGGAAGTGTCGTAGGCAAGCTCGTAGTACTGGTTGCCGTTGAGCTCAAACTCCCGGATAACTTCAAGGCCGAGTTTTTGAGTATGCGCGGCATACGAGCGGGTATTGATGCGGTTGATAAACGTGACCAGCACGGGGTAGCGCACCGCCATCTGTGCCCTGGAGAAATCAAATATTCTTTCCAGCACCCCGCTACCCCGGTGGGGCTTATCAATGCAGATGGGGCCGTACTGGTAGCTGTTCGTGGTGCTGAGCTGCCGGCCCGCGTAAGTCAGCGTCGGCAGCTGCGCTATCATGTAGGCGAAAATCGGCCACCCCGACCAGAACTGCCACGAGGCCGCCATGACGTACGCTACCACCTGCCCCTCGTGCGTGGCAACAGTCAGGCCCTGCTCTTGCTCAATAAGCTGCGTGAGCTGCTCCCGAGTGAAAGCGGTAGTCACGAACCCATCCGGCTTGTCTTCCTCGGCAATGGTGGCCAGCTGGTATTTCCGGTGTAGCGCCAGCACGCCGTCAATATCTTCTAGACTAGCAAGTTTGAATTCCAACTCCATAGTAGGGGGTAGGGGAAACATGGTCAAGAAGCACAAGCTACTAATTCGTTGTCATGCTGAGCGAAGGCGTAGCCGCAGTCGAAGCATCTCTACCTCTGACTCACTTTTAATGGGAGGACGAAGCGGCAGAGATGCTACGCCTTCGCTCAGCATGACGTTCTGGTGAGTTGCTATTTACAGCATAGCAGTAACCCCGAGCCGTGCTGCGCCCCATTTCTTACCCTACATCAAGGTCCCGCCACCTAAGCCGGGGTACTTTTGTTCTGTAGAAACTACAAACCCCATGCACCGCCACGACTTCCTGCAAGCCCTAGCGGTGCTACCCTTTGCCTCCCTTATGAACTCCCTGCAAGACCTTCATAAAACCGCCAGCTCCTTCCAGCAAACCGCCAAAATGCCCGTGCTTTTCGTGGGGCATGGCTCCCCGATGAACGCGCTGGCCGATAACCCGTTCACCCAAACCCTGCACCAACTGGGCCAGGACATTCGCAACTTGCAGCCGCCGCGGGCGGTGCTGGTGGTGTCGGCGCACTGGCTCACGCGCGGCACTTTTGTAGCCGTCAATGAGCGACCCGAAACCATCCACGACTTCGGCGGCTTTCCCCAGGAGCTGTTCGACATGCAGTACCCCGCGCCCGGTGCCCCCGATGTGGCCCGCGAGGTACTGCAAGCCTTGCCCGACGCCCACCCCACCGACGAGTGGGGCCTGGACCACGGCACCTGGACGGTGCTGCACCACATCTTTCCCGAGGCCGATATTCCGGTGTTCCAGCTCAGCATCGATTACTACAAGCCCATTACCTACCACGCCAAGCTGGCCCGGCAACTACAGTTTCTGCGCCGCCGCGGCGTGCTCATTCTGGGCAGCGGCAACATCGTGCACAACCTGCGCCAGAGCATGCCCCGCTTCATGCAGAACGATGCTACGCCCCACGCCTGGGCCGTGGAGTTCGACGCCTGGGCCAAAACCAAGATAAACCAGCGCGACCTAGCAGCTCTGGCCCACTACCAGCAGGCCGGCGCCAGCGGCCCGCTCTCCGTACCCACCCCCGACCACTACATCCCCATGCTCTACAGCCTGGCCCTGGCCGAACCCACCGACAACATCCGCCACGCCTACGAGGAGGTAAGCTTCGGCGGCATGAGCATGCGCACGTTTGTGATAGGGTAGGTAGTGAGCCTTGCTGGTGAAGTAAGTGTATGTTAGTAAGTGTTTTAGGTGCTTCCTGTTGAGTTGTAGATCACCTATTTTTTCCGCGTCCTACAATTACCCCTTATACTCTGGGGTAAGTAAACATTCAGTAAAAGGCACGTCATGCAGAGGCGGAGCGAAGCATCTCGCGTGCTGATGTCTGGTTTACTACCTAACGATTCGAGCGAGATGCTTCGCTCCGCTCTGCATGACAATTTCCTTCTTTAAAATCTTTATTGCCTACTCTCTAGCCCATTGTCCTGAGCGTGGCGAAGGATGACGGGCTGCAGAAGCACGTATTGTACGTCTGTATTGTCACCCTACCCTTGCCTCTCAAGCTAAAAAGCCACCGTTGCACTTAGCAGCGGTGGCTTTCTAGCTTGGTATGCCTTGGTTTACTTCCTGTTGGTAGCCCGGATGGTTTTCACTTCCGCTGCGGTTACCTCACTGGCTTTGTTGCCGAAGTTGCTACGGACGAAGGTCAGTACGTCGGCAATTTCCTGATCCGTGAGGATGTCAAAGGCGGGCATGACGTTGTTGTAGGGTTCCCCGTCAATGTCCTCGTCTTGGAGGCCATTGAGGATGACTTTCACCAGGCGGGTTTTGTCGCCGAGCACGTAGGTGGTGTTGGTGAGGGGCGGGTTCATGCCATCTACGCCGCCGCCATCGGCCTGGTGGCAGGTAAGGCAGTTGCGCGCATAAATGGTTTTCCCGGCTACTACGCCCACGGCGGCCGCGGGGCGCGATTTAGTTTTTGCGTTGGTTTTCTGGGCTGCTGCCGAGTGGCTAAACCAGGCCAGCATGCACAGCAAGGCAAGAATCTGCTTCATTAAAGGGGTTATTTTTTAGCGTAGACGATGCGGTAGATGGTGCCTTTCTTGTCGTCGGTGACGTAGAGCGAGCCATCGGGACCCTGGGCCAGGCCGCAGGGCTTGTGCTCCGGGCGGCCGGCAGCAGCATTGGCCTCAGAGCCAGCAAAGTTATCCGCAAATACTTCCCAATCACCGCTTGGCTTGCCGTTTTTGAAGGGCTGAAACACCACGTAGTAGCCTTTCTGGGGCTCGGGGGCGCGGTTCCAGGAGCCGTGGAAGGCAATGAAGGCGCCGTTGCGGTAGCGCTCCGGGAACATCGTGCCAGTATAGAACAGCAGGGCATCGGGGGCGGTGTGGGCGGGGTAGGCCGCGGCCGGCTCCAGGTAGTTGCCCGTTGCTTCCTTCTTGCCGTCGCCGCCGTACTCGGGGTTCAGCATTTTCTTGCGCTGCTGCCCATCATAATAGAGGTAAGGCCAGCCGGCGTTATCGCCTTTTTTCAGGGCGTACATGCACTCGGCCGGTAGCTCCGCCGACTGCTTGCTGTCGTAGAGGGCCGGAAAGTTGTCGTAGAGCTGGTCGCGGCCGTGCTGCATCACGAAAAGCTGGTTGGCCTGGGCGTTCCAGTCGAGTCCCACCACGTTGCGCAGGCCCGTGGCGTAGCGAATTCCGTTGCCGTAGGTCTGGTTGAGCTTGTCGGCCCGGAACTGCCAGATGCCGCCCGCCGAGTCCAGAATGGGGCAGTTGGGCCGGCCCAGGGAGCCTTTCTGGCGGTCCTTCACCTGGCAGGTATTGGAGTAGGCGCCCACGTTCACGTACAGGTTGCCTTCCCGGTCTAGGGTGATGGACTTGCTCTCGTGCTGGCGGCGGTTGAGCAGGCCCGTCACAATTTTCTCGGGCTGCTCGGGGTTTACTACCTCGCCCTTGCCGTTGAGCTTGTAGCGGAACACGTCCTGGTCGGAGGAGGCGTAGAGGTACTCCGGGGTGCTGTACACACCCGTGCCGCCGTAGTTACCGAAGGCGCTGGCCACCTCGGCCTTGCCGCCGCTGGTTTCGCGCAGCATCAGCAGACCCTTACCGGCCGCGTTGGGCCGGTTCAGCTTCACGAAGATGGTGCCCTGGGGCGTGATGGTGATGTGGCGGGCCCGGCCCCCGGTTTCGGCCACTTTCAGGGCACTAAAGCCGGCGGGCAGCTTCAGGCCGGCATTGTCGGGGTCGGGCACAACGGTGCTGGCGTGCCGGAGCGCCAGCAGCGCCAGGCTGCCGAGCAGGGCCGGCGCCAGCAGTAGGGAACGGGTAAAGGAGCGTTTCATAAGAAGAAGACGATGGGTCAGTTCAGCAGATAAATCGATGAAAAGGCAAGTAAACCATTTGCCCGGCAAGAAAAGCGCCCGACCACCCGAAAAGCCATTTCCTTCCCTGCAAGCTGGCCGCCGCACCGCTAGGCCCCCGAGGAGCGAAGCCCAAGTTCTACTGGTTGCCGCAGGGTAGGCGTACGGCCCAAATGCGCATGTAACAGCCAGTACTTCAACCGAAGGCTACCCTTTCGCAGCTGCTCGGGAGGCTGCGCGGTAGCCTCAAGTTCGCTGCTCTGCCGCCGCGTTTGGGCCGGCGCCATCCTTGGAAGCGGTTCTGCCAGGGCAACGGCGGTGAGTTGGGGCGGGAGGTGGGCTTGGTTGTGATTTGAGGCTTTTTAGGGGAGGCCCTCGGTGGGCGTTCGGGTTCTGGGATGTAGCTTGGGGCGTACTCCTGTCTAGCTTTTTCTCGATGACTCCTCGTTTGAACCGCTACGCCGCCGCCACGGCTTTGGCGCTCCTGCTCTGCACTAACGCCCGGGCCCAGCAGGCGGCATCCGCCGCCGCCACGGGCAAATCCACCACCCACCAGCTCAAGCCTACGCCGGCCACCGTGGCCTGGGGCTTTTACGATGCCGCCGCGAGGCCCGTGCTGCGCATCAAGTCCGGCGACAAAGTGGAGGTGCAAACGCTCATTACCTCCAGCCCCACCCGCCTGGAAGGGGCCGGCCTACCCGCCAGCCAAGTGGAGCAGTCCTTGCGCGACATCCACCAGAGCGTGACCAACAAAGGGCCCGGCGGCCACATTCTCACCGGCCCGATTTACGTGGAAGGTGCCGAGCCCGGCGACGTGCTGGAGGTGCGCATTCGCAAGGTGGAGCTGGCCATTCCCTACGCCTACAACGCTTTCGGACCCACCAGCGGCTTTCTGCCCGAGGACTTCGGCTACGCCAAAATGCGCATCATCCCGCTCGACAAAAAACGCATGGTGGCCCACTTCGCGCCGGGTATTGAGGTGCCCCTACGGCCCTTCTTCGGGAGCATGGGGGTGGCCCCGCCGCTCGCCGCGGGGCGCGTCAACAGCGCCCCGCCCGGCATCCACGCCGGCAACCTCGATAACAAAGAGCTGGTGGCCGGCACTACCCTCTTTATTCCGGTGCACGTGGCCGGGGCCCTGTTCGAAGTTGGTGATGGGCACGCCGGCCAGGGCAACGGGGAGGTGGACATTACCGCCCTGGAAACCTCCCTCACCGGTACCCTGGAGTTTATCGTGCGCAAGGATATGCACCTGACCTGGCCCCGGGCCGAGACGCCCACCGCCTACATTACCATGGGCATCGATGAGGACCTCACGAAAGCCACCAAAATTGCCCTGCGCGAAATGCTGGACTTCTTGATGAAGGAAAAAGGCCTCAGCCACGACGATGCCTACATGCTGGCCAGCGTGGCCGCTGATATGGAAATCACCCAGCTAGTGGACGGCACCAAAGGCGTGCACAGCATGATTCCCAAGAAGATTTTCACTGGCAAGGCCAGTGGCAAGAAGAAGTAAGGGCTTACGGCTTAAGATCATGGAAGTAGCGCCCGGAAGTAGGATAAGGCGCAGAACCGGCCTGCTTGCTACCCTGCCTACCTCCACTGTAGCAACCATGCGGCGCAAAACGGAGTAGGGCAGAACTTCATTCGGCCAGATAAAGCCTAGCCAGGGAAACCGGCGCGGGCCCTGCTGCCCGCCGCATCCCGGCTCCCGTTGGCTTACGTGTATATTCAGGAGCCCTGAGCACCACTCTATGACGCAGGAACAACTACGCCTCGCAGAAACTACCGCCCGCACTGCCCCCTGGAAAAAGTTTGGCCCCTACCTCACGGAGCGCCAGTGGGGCACGGTGCGCGAAGATTACAGCGCCGAAGGCAACGCCTGGGACTACATTACCCACGACATGGCCCGCAGCAAGGCCTACCGCTGGGGCGAGGAAGGCCTCGGCGGCCTCAGTGACGACCAGCAGCTGCTCTGCTTCGGGTTGGGATTGTGGAATGGCAAGGACGAAATCCTGAAGGAGCGCCTGTTCGGCCTGACCAACGGCCAGGGCAACCACGGCGAGGATGTGAAGGAGCTGTACTACTACCTCGATAGTACGCCCACGCACTCCTACATGAAAATGCTCTATAAGTACCCGCAGCGGGCGTTTCCCTACCGTAAGCTGATCAGGGAAAATGGCCGCCGCAACCGCCAGCAGCCGGAATATGAACTGACGGACACGGGCATTTTCAGCAAAAACCGCTACTTCGACGTGTACATCGAGTACGCTAAAGCCGGCCCCGAGGACCTCCTGATGCAGGTAACGGTGCACAACCGCGGGCCCAAAGTAGCCTCGGTGCAGGTGCTACCCCAGTTCTGGTTTCGCAACACCTGGGCCTGGGGCTACGACGCTACCCGCCCCGTGCTGCGCGAAACGGCCTCCGGTACCGTGCTGGCCGAGCACCCCGCCCTGGGCCGCTACCACCTCTACTACGACCAGGCACCCCAGCTGCTGTTCTGCGAAAACGACACCAACGGGGCCCGCCTCTACAACCTGCCCGCCGAAGGCCGCCACTTCAAAGATGGTATCAACGACTACGTGGTGGACGGCGACGCTGAGGCCATTAACGCGGAGCAACGAGGCACCAAAGTAGCGGCCCAGTATTTCCTGAAATTGCAGCCCGGCCAGTCGCAGGTAGTGCGCCTGCGGTTGCGCCAACCTGGCTGCGAAGAGCCTTTCCTGGATTTCGACCACATCTTCGCGGCTCGCCGCCACGACGCCGACGAGTTCTACGACTGCATCCACGAAAATATTACCGACCCCGATGCGCGCAACGTGCAGCGCCAGGCATTTGCCGGCATGCTCTGGAGCAAGCAGTTTTACTACTACGACGTCACGCAGTGGCTGCAGGGCGACCCGGCCGTGCTCATGCCCCCGCCCGAGCGCCACAAGGGCCGCAACCGCCACTGGGGCCACCTGCACAACGCCGACATCATCTCAATGCCGGACAAGTGGGAGTATCCGTGGTACGCGGCCTGGGACCTGGCCTTTCACTGCATTCCGCTGGCCATGGTCGATGCCGAGTTTGCCAAAAGCCAGTTGCGCTTGCTCACCAAGGACTGGTACATGCACCCCAACGGCCAGCTGCCGGCCTACGAGTGGAACTTCTCCGATGTGAACCCGCCCGTGCATGCCTGGGCCACCTGGCGCGTGTACCAAATGGACAAAAAGCTCCGCAATGGGCAAGGCGACGCCACCTTCTTGGAAAGCGTATTCCATAAGCTGGCCCTGAACTTTGCCTGGTGGGTGAACCGCAAGGATAAAAGTGAGCGGAACATCTTTGAGGGCGGCTTTCTGGGCCTGGACAATATTGGCGTGTTCGACCGCTCGGCCCCGCTACCCACCGGGGGCTTCATTGAGCAGTCGGATGGCACGAGTTGGATGGCCATGTTTGCGTTGAACATGATGCGCATGGCCCTGGAGCTGGCCAAAACCAACCCGGTGTATCAGGAGCTGGCCGGCAAGTTCTTCGAGCACTTCCTCTACATTGCCGATGCCATGACCCGCGGGGGTGACGGCCTGTTCAACCTCTGGGACGAGGAAGACGGTTTCTACTACGACGTGCTGCACACCCCCGACGAGGAGCGCACCAAGCTCAAAGTCCGCTCCATTGTGGGGCTGATTCCGCTGTTTGCCGTGGAAGTCATCGACCAGAGCCTGCTGGACGCCATGCCTGAGTTCACGGAGCGGGCCCGCTGGCTGATGGAAAACCGCCCCCACCTGGCCCAGCTGGTTTCGCGTTGGGAGGAGCCGGGCAAGGGGGCCCGCCACCTGCTGAGCCTATTGCGCCGCTCCCGCCTCAAAAAGCTGCTGACCCGCATGCTCGACGAAACGGAGTTCCTCGCCGATTACGGTATCCGGGCCATGTCGCGCTACCACCTGGAGCACCCCTACGTGTTCAGCACCGAGGAAGACGACTTTGCGGTGCAGTACGTGCCGGGCGAGGCGGAAAGCAGCATGTTCGGGGGCAATAGCAACTGGCGCGGCCCCATCTGGTTTCCCATCAACTACCTCATCATCGAGTCGTTGCAGCGGTTTCACTTCTACTACGACGACAAGTTCAAGATTGAGTATCCCACCGGCTCGGGCAACCTGCTCAACCTGCAGCAAGTAGCGGCGGCCCTGGCTGGCCGGCTTACCAAGCTCCTGCTCAAGGACGAAACCGGCCGCCGCCCCGCCCTCGGCAACAATGAGCTGCTGCAAACCGACCCGCACTTCCGCGACAACCTGCTTTTCCACGAGTACTTCCACGGCGACACCGGTCACGGCCTCGGGGCCAATCACCAAACCGGCTGGACTGGCCTAATTGTGCGGCTGCTCCAACTGCGGGAGCAAGGAGTAGCATCGTGAGATGGTGAAGTGTGCGTGAGCCCAAGCGGCTCGCCTAGCTAACAAAAGCACGTCATGCTGCGCTGGCGAAGGACCTAATCATATTTGAACGAGTCGATACACCGAGTATCATACTGCCGTGACAAGGTCCTTCGCCAGCGCAGGATGGCGTATGGAAGTAGGAGTAGATGATGCCTTAGTAGAGGTGGGTACTGGGTAGGCAAAAGCGGACGATGGGCAGCTGATGTCACTTTGGGTGCTGGCGTCCTTAGCAAGCAGACGCAAACAAAAAACCGGCTAGCTGCTTTAAATAGCCAGTTCTTCAACCTCGCCTTTCCTATGAGCTACCCCAACGCCGTTACACTTACCGCTTCCGACAATACCCAACTGAACGCCTACACTGCCTTTCCAACCGATGGTGCGGGTCCGCAGCCGGGTATTATTCTGTTGCAGGAAGCTTTCGGCGTGAATGGCCACATCCGCAACGTGGCCGACCGGCTGGCCCAGGCGGGCTACGTCGTTATTGCCCCGGAGCTGTTTCACCGCACGGCGGCAGCGGGCCTGGAACTTCCCTACTCCAACTTTGCGGCCGCCATGCCTCACTACCAGGCCATTACCAACGAGGGCCTAACGGCCGACGTGCAGGCCTGCTACCACTGGCTGCGGGGCCAGCCAAACGTGACGGATAAAATAGGCAGCATTGGGTTCTGCTTGGGTGGCCGGGTGTCGTTTCTGACGAATGCCGTGCTGCCCCTGGCGGCGGGTGTATCATACTACGGCGGAGGCACTCACTTGCTCACCGACCGCGCCAAGGACCTGCACGCACCCCACCTGTTCTTCTGGGGCGGCCAGGACCAGCACATCAGTTCCGCGCACATAGCCCAAGTTGCGGAAGCCCTAGAAGCGGCCGGCAAGCCCTACATCAACACCGTTATTTCCTACGCCGACCACGGTTTCCACTGCGACGAGCGGCCCAGCTACCACCCCCAGGCCGCCGCCGAAGCGTGGGCCCTTACCCTGGCCTTTTTCGAGCAGAAACTGCGCCTGGCCTAACGTCAGTCGCCGCGGGTACGGTTGCCGGAGTCAGTGAGCGAGGTAGCTTTTGCCCTTGTTGGGGCAATGTCAAAGTAGGCTTAAGGGAAACCTAAAATGCCTACTACCAGCCCCCGAGCAACGAAACGCCCGAAACTCCAGCGGGAGCTTCGGGCGTGCCAGAAGGGTAGCGGGCCGTGAGCCTTATTTGGCTTTGGCCTGAATCAGCTTGAGTACCTCGGCGTTGCCACCTTCTTTGGCGCTGGCTAGTACGTCTTTGCCATCCTTATCCTTGGCCTTAGGGTTGGCCCCGCTGGCTAGCAGAAACTCCACTACCGCAAGGCTGCCGTTGGCGGCGGCGGCCATCAGGGCCGTAGCATTAAACGAGTCGGGCTTGTCAACCTGGGCCTTGTTCTTCACTAGCGCCTTCACTACCTCCAGATGGCCGTTGCCAGCAGCAATAATGAGGAAGGTGGTGGGAAAGCCCGGCATCATTTCTACGGTAGCGTTGGCATCGGCTCCGGCACTGAGCAGGGCGTCTACGTCGGCGGGCTTATTCTTTATAACGGCCGCGTATACCTTTTGGGTAGGAGTTTGGGCCTGGCTAAAGGTAGTGGCAGCGAGAAATAGCGTAATAGCAAGAAGAAGTTTTTTCATGCCAGGAAATCCAATTGAATAGGGAAAAGAAACTCAAATATACGGTATGCTACTGGAATAGCCCTATTTCAGCATAAACAATAGGGCCGTAAACATACGGTTGAGCTTCGTGGTTTTTCCACTTGCAGCTGGTACAGTTACGAAGTGATTAGCCAGGGTAGGGAAGGCCAGTTGGGGGTTAGTTGTGTAGAATTATTCTAAATAAATTTCATTTTCGACATTCTGTGGGCTTACTTTGCAGCGCTTTAGAATCATTCTAAATACAGAATTCAGCATGAACACACTGCACCACCTGGGACTGATTTCCACGTTATCAGTTTGCGCTTTATCGGCTTCCGCTCAGCAAACCGGTTCTATTAGAGGTACCATCACAACGGCCGACGGCCGGCCGGCCGAAGCCGTTACGGTAGGGCTCAAGGGCCGAGGCCAGGGGGCTATTACCAACAACCAAGGGCAGTTTGTGATTGAGCGGGTGCGCGACGGGCAGTACACGGTAGTCGTAACGGCCGTTGGGCTGAAATCGGAGGAGCGGGCCGTAACGGTCAGTGGCGGGCAAAGTGTATCCCTGGACTTTACCCTCACGGAAAATGCCGAGCAGCTGCGTGAGGTAGTGGTGAACGGGGCCCGCGTGAACCGCTTCGCCCGCAAAGAGTCCATAGACGTCAACAAGATGCCGCTCAGCAACTTGGAAAATCCGCAGGTGTACGCCACCGTGGGCAAGGAGCTACTGACGGAGCAGCTGGTTTTTTCGGTGGATGAGGCCACGCGCAACGCCCCGGGCGTGCAAAAAATGTGGGAGGCCACCGGCCGCTCCGGCGACGGGGGCTCGTTCTACGCCTCGCGGGGCTTTGTGGTATCAAGCCAGTTGCGCAACGGTGTGGCCGGCGGGGTCACCAGCACCATTGATGCCGTTAATCTGGAGAAGCTGGAGGTTATCAAAGGCCCTTCGGCTACGCTCTACGGCTCGGCCCTGACCTCGTACGGCGGCCTGCTGAACCGCGTGACCAAGAAGCCCTACGACCGGTTCGGGGGCGAGGCCGCCGTGGCGGCTGGCAGCTACGGCTTCCACCGGGCGAGTGTGGATGTGAATACCCCGCTCAACGCCGCCAAAACGCTGGCCTTCCGCCTGAACGGGGCCTACACCTACGAAGACAATTTCCAGAATGCGGGCTACACCGGCTTTGCGAAAGACGTAGCCCTTGCCCCAAGCCTGCAGTTCCAGCCCACCGACCGGCTCACCATCAACCTCGATGCCGAGGTGTACCGGAGCACCAACGTGGGCAAGCAGCTCATTTACTTGTACTTCCTCGATAAGGTCGATAACTTCGGTTTCTCGCGGGCCGATCAGGCCCCGCTCGATTACCGCCAGTCCTACCAAGGGCCAGGCCTGACCCAGGATTCGCGCAGCACCAACCTGTTTGGGCAGGTGCGCTACCGCATTTCGCCCAGCTTCACTTCCACTACCTACCTCACCTCCAGCCGCAGCTACTCCGAGGGCAACGGGCCGTACTTCTACCTGGCCTCCGACATTGCGCTCGGCAAGGGCACCACGCCCGGCGTCAGCAGCCTGATTCGGGCCGATCAATCAACCCAGGACAGCCGCCGCCAGACCTATCAGGTGCAGCAGCTCTTCAACGGCGACTTTCAGATTGGGGGCCTACGTAACCGCGTGGTGCTGGGCCTGGACTTCCTCCGTCTTGACTCCGATATTGAGTTCTTCGGCGGTACCATCGATACCGCGCCGCTCAACGTGCCGGGCTATAATTACCGCACTTTCAACAAGAGCACCGTTGACGCCACGTACGCTGCTCAGGCGCCGGGGCGCTACCCGGTAACCACTAAAATCAACACCTACAGTGCTTTCGTGTCGGATGTGCTGAACCTGACCGATAAGCTCAGCGTGCTGGCTGCCGTGCGCGTGGACCGCTACGATAACAAGGGCGGCATCCTGTACTTCCCCGTGCCGGCTTACAAGCAGACGGCCGTTTCGCCGAAGTTTGGTTTGGTGTACCAGCCGGTGAAGGATCGGGTATCGTTGTTTGCCAACTACCAAAACAGCTTTAACAACCAAAACAGCTCCTACCTGAACACCGAACTACAACCGTTCGTGACCAAGCCCGAGCGCGCTAACCAACTGGAAGGCGGCGTGAAGCTGGATGCGGCCGGGGGCCGGTTAAGCGCCACGGTAAGCTACTACGACATTCGGGTGCAGAACGTCCTGCGTACGCTCTACACGGTTACTACCGCCGACAGCGCTACGCTGACGATCAGCGCCCAGGACGGCACCCAGTGGAGCCGCGGGACGGAGCTAAGCCTGACGGCCAACCCGCTGCCGGGCCTGAACCTGATAGGCGGCTTTGCTTACAACTACTCGAAGTTTGTGAACACCAACGAAAACGTGAACGGCCGCCGCCCGAACACGGCTTCGTCGCCCTACCTGGCTAACTTCTGGGTAAGCTACCGCCAGCCCGAAGGCCCGCTGAAAGGCCTGGGCCTGGGCTTTGGCGGGAACTACGCCAGTGACAATAAGATTCTGAACAGTGTCTCGCAGGGTGTCTTCACGCTGCCCAGCTACACGGTGCTGAACGCCAGTGCTTTCTACGACCTGCCGCACTACCGCTTCGCGGTGAAAGTAGATAACCTGACCAATGAGCGCTACTGGATTGGCTATACCACCTTCAACGCCCAAAAGCTGCGCAGCATCATTGGCAGCGTGGCGTACAAGTTCTAACCCAACCTTCTTCGCCCATGAAGGCTAAAAAGCTTGTCGGCAAGCTACACCTCTGGCTCGGACTCACGTCCGGGCTAGTGGTCTTTATTGTAAGCCTGACCGGGGCCATTTTCGTCTTTCAAGACGAAATTCGGGACCTTACGGAGCCGTGGCGCAAGGTGCCGGTACAGGCCACGGCGCCGGTGTTGCCTTCCCGGCTCCAGGCCGCCGCGCTGGCTTCGCACCCGGGCATTGCGGCCTCTACCACGTGGGTGACCTACTTCGGCGCCGAGCGCTCGGCCACGGTCTTTTTCACCGACAAAGCCGGCAACCCCATTCAGGTCTACCTGAATCCGTACACCGGCCAGGTCTTGCGCGAGCAGAACCTGCGCACCTACTTTTTCAGCATTGTGCAGGAAATTCACATGACCTTGCTGCTGCCGGAGGCGGTAGCGAAATGGGTGGTAGGCGGCGCGGTGCTGATTTTTGTGGTAATGCTGCTGACCGGCCTGGTGCTGTGGTGGCCCAAGCGCCGGCAAGAGCGCAAGCAGCGCTTTACCATTAAGTGGGGTGCCCGCTGGCGCCGCATCAACTACGATTTGCACAACGTGCTGGGCTTCTACGCCGCCAGCATCGGGCTGGTGCTGGCCCTGACGGGCTTGTTCATGATTTTCCCCTCGGTGCTCACCGCCATTGCGTACGTAACCAACGGCGGACGAACCTACCCCCAGGACCTAATAACGGCCAAAGTAGATACCCTGCGCCCCGTAGCCGCTGCCCCAGCGCCGCTCTCCGACGTGGTGTACCAAGCGGTGCGCCGCCGCTCACCCCAGGCGGAAATGATTCTGCTGGGGCCCGCGGGTAATGGCAAAGAGCCCGCCTACTGCTGGGCCTACCGCAAGGCGCTGCATTACTATAACCGCGACGACTACGCCTTTCACCCCGTGTCGGGCCAGGAGTTGCAGGCCAGCTTTCACGCTACCAAAAGCGCCGGCACCCAACTCACCGACATGAACTACGACATCCATACCGGCCAGATTCTGGGTTTGGGTGGTAAAATCGTGGCCTTCCTGGCCAGTCTGATTTCGGCCAGCCTACCCGTCACGGGCACCATCATCTGGTGGGGCCGCCGCAACAAGGCCAAGAAACCCCGGAAGCTGCAAACGGCTTAAGCACTTTGGTGTTTTGTCAACTGCCAAGCCTAGTGCCCACGGACGAGCTTGGCGGCTGTAAGCTATTCAGTGGCTGCAGGTGGCCGGGGTCAGTGGATTTCGGTGTAAAGTTTATCGGCTAGTTGTTCTAAATCTCCTGTGTCGGTATTGCTCAAAATAAGTACTGCCTTGCGGAATGCTGGGTCTGTCAGCAAAACAGAATTGAATCCATCAATACTGCCTCGGCGTTCCAGAACGGGTTTCGTAAAGGTTTGGTCGTTGTAATAAAATCCCGCGGTAGGGTAGCCGCGGGCTTGGTCTACGAAAACGGCCTGTTGAGGCTTGAGCAGTAGCTTTGCGGTAGTTTTGGCTGTCAATAGAGTATTGGTTTGCAGAGCTAGCAGCAGCTTGTAGAGGTCGGTAACGGTAGAGTACATTGCCCCGGCCCCAGCATAGTTCGATAGGTATTTAGGGGCATCGTTGCGCAGAGTATCCTTGCTGCTACCAGCTCCAAACGTATAGTTATGGTATCCATACGCTAGGTTGGGGATTATCCGCGACTCCTGCACTACCCCAGTATCATGCATGCGTAGCGGGATAAGAATATTGTGACGTACCAAATTAGGAAACGATTGCTTTGACACAACCTCCAGAATACGCGTCAGCAGGATGTAATCAAGGTTGTTGTAATTGAAAGCCGGCGCTTTTCTGCTTTCGTTCTTAACGATGAATTTCTTCACAAACTCCGCAGTAGAATACCTAGTTTGATATACCTGCGTCGAGGGTTCGTTCTGTAGGCCAGAGCAATGCGTTAATAGCTCAGCGAGTGTAATGGTTTGACAAGCCGCAGGTAGATCAGGAAGGTAGAGAGACGCTTTATCGTCCAGCTTCAGCAATGATTTTTCGACAAGTTGAAGGATTAGAATTGCCGTAAAAAGCTTGGTCATGGAGGCAATGGGAAACCGGGTCGTACTGGTGATAGGAACGGCAAATTGGAAATTTGCATACCCCTTATTTATCTGGGAGATAATCTGGCCGTCTTTTACAACCAATAGCGCACCGTTGAAACGACCAGCTTCGTGCTCTGTCGTAACAAGAGTAGAAAAGCTGTTTTGTGCGAAAGTGCTCGTAGTCAGCAGTAAGAAAATGAGCAACAGGTAACGTGCCATACCGAGTAATAATATAGGGTAAATAGAATACTTGGTTTAAAGGTACCATACAGAGGTGCAGAGAATTGTCAGGTCTTTCTTGAATGACAATTCTTTGCACCTCTTTTTCCAAGACGTATCGGCGTAAGTTAGCTAGTCGAATCTTTTCTTTTAGGCTACACTTTGCACCAATCAAGGGCTAAACCGCAACAGAAACAGCTGCTTCCCGGCCCATGCGCTGGGCCATCATGCTGGCCAGCATGATTTGCAGGGCATGGTAGAGCATGAGTGGCAGCAGGAGCAGGCCCGTGGCGGCAGTGGCCGGAAACAGCAGGCTGGCCATGACGCTGCCGTGTACCAGAGACTTTTTGGAGCCGCAGAACAGGGCCGTAATCCGGTCCTCGCGGGAGAAGCCCAGCAGGCGGCTCAGCCCCCACACCAGCCCGAAAATAGCCAGGTACAGTCCCACCATGCCCAAGCCCAGCAGCACAATGTCGCGGGCCGCGAAGCTGCGGAAAACGCCTTCGGCAAACGACTCGCAAAAAGCTGTGAATACAATCAGTAGGATTACTACTTGATCCGAAATGCGTAAGGTGCCCTTGTGCTGTTCGGCAAACGCGCCGAAGCGGCGGTTGAGCAGCACGCCCGCCACTACGGGCAGAATCACCTGCCATATGAGGCTGGTAGCCAGCCCCCAGAGGTGGCCGCCATCGGCAGAGGTGTGCAGGAACAAGCTGGTCCAGAGTGGGGTAAGCAGGATGCCGAGCAGGCTGCTGATGCTGGCGTTGAAGATGGCCGCCGGTAGGTTGCCCCGCGCAATACTCACCATCACCACGGAAGTGGAAACCGTGCTAGGCAGGGTGCACAGAAAGAAAATGCTTTGCCAGAGCTGCTCACCCTTTAACCCCGCAAACAGCGGCCGCACCACCAGGGCCAGCACCGGAAATGCTACGAATGTAATTAGTTGCACTACCACGTGTAGGCGCCAGTTGCGCAGGCCAGCCTTCAGCTTGTCTAGGCTCAAGCGCAGGCCGTAAAAGAAGAAGATGAGCGCCACGCCCGCCGTGGTAATAGCTTTCCACGGAATGGGGCTAGCCTTGCTACCTACCCCCGGAATTAGGTAAGCCAGCACTACCGCCCCCATCAAGCCCAGCAAAAACCAATCGAGTAGGCCCGCCCGCCGGAGCAGGGCCACAAAGCGGTTTTCAGTGGGAGCAGGTAGGGTAGGAGGGGAAGTTGGCTGACTCATGGAGCGGTAAAATAAAAGCGTCAGGCTGAAGTAGCCCGACGCTTTTAAAAATACGCGCGCAACGCGCCGGGGTTATTCGCCGGCCGCTACGCGGCTACTAGGCTGTGTGGACAGCTAGCGCATCCAATCGAGGGCAGCGAGCAGGTGGGCCACGGCTAAAAAGGAGGTAGCAGTTTTCTCGTATCGGGTCGCAAAGCCACGGGCCTCTTTGAGACGGCCGAAGAAGCGCTCCACCTTGTTGCGGTCGGCATACAGGTTTTCATCGTAGTCGCGCTGGTCGAGGCGGTTGGCTTTGGGCGGGATGACGGCTTCGACTTCGTCTTGGGCCAACGTACTGAGTACGTGGTTCGTGTCATATGCCTTGTCGGCGACTACTGCGCCGGGTTGTTCTGACAAGGCCGCCAGCAAACCGGGCAATTGCGGGCTGTCGGCTGCTTCGCCCGGCGTTAGAGCCACGTGCAGGCAGTTGCCCAACGCGTCCACGACGGCATGCACTTTGGTGCAGAAACCGCCGCGCGAGCGGCCTAGAGCTTCGGCTGCGGGCGTGCTTTTTTTTGCCCGGCCGCCGCTTTGTGGGCCTTGGCCGTAGTCGAGTCGACCAGCACCCAGGCATAGTCCGGTTCCTGCACGGCCTGAAACAGCGCTTCCCACACGCCCGCTTGTGCCCAGCGGCGGAAACGCCGCGCCACCGTATTCCACGGGCCAAACCGCTCGGGCAAGTCGCGCCAGGCCACGCCTGTGCGCACCCGGTAGAGCACGGCGTTGACAAACAAGCGGTTGTCGCGCCCCGTGCCCAGCCGGCCGAGGGCGTGTGGTTCGACCATTTTCCATTCGCGTTCGGTTAGTTCATGACGGCGCATGGCGTAAAAATACTATCCTTGCTGTCCACACACTCTAGCTTGGCCTGCTTGCGCCGCTGTTTGCGCAGGCGGTTCAACCACAGGATAGTGCCCGTGATGGGGAAGGTGAAGCCCAGCACGCACACCACCAGGCTGATAATTTTAGAGGGCCAGCCCCAAATAGAACCCGTGTGCACGGGCTTAAACATGCCCCGAACGCGCTGCCCCAGGTTGCGCTGCTCGTAAGTCTGCTGGCTTAGCACCTGGCCCGAGTACTGGTCGAGGTAGGCTTCGTCGGTGGCGTTTTCGTAGGTAGCGTTAGGCCGCAGCGTAGCTACCCGAATGCTGCCGGTAGGGTCCTTCGGTAGTTGCAACGAGTAATACACCGATGAAGGAGCCAGCTCCCGAGCCCGGGCTAGGGCCGCATCTGCCGTGAGGCCGGGCACTGCCGGAGCCGGGGTGGCGCCAGCTTCTGGGGTTACAGCAGGGGTAGCCGTAGCAGCACCCGGCACTACCGAAGTTGGCGGCTCGGGGCGTTGCATGGGCGAGTTCGTCACGGCGTAGATGCCTTTGTTAAACCACTCAAATGACCAGGCCAGCCCCGTAAAGGCAAACACAAACAGGAACAGCGCCGAGTAAAACCCGAGCACAATGTGCAAATCGTGGTTGAGGCGCTTCCAGCCGCCAGTCCATTTCACTTGCAGGCGCTGCTTTACAGCCTTGCGGGTAGCGGGCCACCAAAGCACCAGGCCGGTCAGGATGATGAACAGGAACATCACGGTGCTCACGCCCACAATCAGCTTGCCGATGGGGCCGCCCACCATACCGCGGTGCAGGGCCATCATCGTGAAAAAGAACGTTTCGCGGTAATTCAACTCGCCGGTTACAGTAGCCGTGTAGGGATTCACGAACACCACCGGGCCGCGGCCACCTTCGCCGCCTCCGCCTTTGCCACCTTTGCCTTCCGCGCCGCCTTTGCCGCCCTGGTCTTCCCCGCGGCCGCCCTCGGCGCGCTGGCCTGCCGCTTGCGGGCCTTTTCCGGCTTCGGCGCGGCCCTCATGGCCTTGGCGGCCTTCTGCTTTCTGCTCCTTGCCTTCCCCTTTGTGCTCACCGCCAGGGCCACCGGGCGCGCCGGCCAAGTTGAACTCCACGGTGCGCGCGGGGTCAGCGTACACCTTCATGCCCGTGATTTTAGCGTCGGCTTTGTAGGCTTTTACGGCGGCCGTGAGGCGCTCTAGGGGCAGGGCAGGGGTAGCAACCGGCGCCACAAAGTAGCGCTCCGGGTGCCAGGCCTGCTCCAGCTCTTTCTCGAAGACGAGGATGCCGCCGGTCAGGCAGACCACGGCAATAATCAGCCCCGAAACCAGGCTGAGGTAGAGGTGAATGTTGCGGAAGAAGGTTTTCATGGGGCTAAAATACAAGGCGGAACGTCGGGCGAAAACCCGAAAGGTGGCTAGTTGCAGCTAGCACCTCCCGGGTTTTCATTCACTTACTTTTCTGTGCCAGCTAGCGAACTAGCCTTCGGCTGCTGTGCGCGCTACAGGCGGTAGCCGAGAGTAGCCGCGAAGTTGCGCGGGGCAATGGGGTTCACGCTGTTGTCGTCGTGGAGGTTGTAGCTCAGCTCGTCTAGGATGTTGGCCACCTTCACGCGCACCGAGAACCGGTTGTAGGTGTAGCCCAGGGAGGCGTCGAACAGCAGATAGTTCGGGATGGAAATAAACTTGTTGGAGTCCGTGTTGAGGGGCTTTCCGTCGCTGCCAGTGTCGCGTGGGTTACGGCCAGCCAGCTTATCGCCCACGTAGTAGCTCGTAATGCCGGCACTCAGGCCGCGCAGGAACGTGTTGCTGCCAAACGCGCTGCTGAAGTTGTAGAACAAGCTCAGGTTGGCGGTGTGGGCGGGGTTATAGCGCAGGCGGCTGCCTTCCTTATAGATGTTGCTCTTGGTATAAGCGGTGTTGTTGTAGCTATACCCGGCAATAAAGGAGAAACCATACACCGGCCGGCTCTGGATATCTACTTCCACGCCTTTGCTGGTTACCTCCCCGGCCATTTCCTGAGCTGTAGGGCGGTCGGGGTTGAAGTTGGCAGCGGTAGGCAGGATGGTTTGGACCAAGTTGCTATTCACAATCCGGTAAGCCGTTACGTTCGCCGACAGGGCCCCCTTGAACAGCTCGTTCTTGATGCCCACCTCGTACTGGTCTATAATGGAAGGGGCTAGCGGCTTGCCGCTTACATCCAGGGCATTAACGCCCGTGTTCGGTACAAACGAGTTTGCATAAGAGGCAAACAGCGACATCGTTTTGATGGGCTGATACACCAAGCCCAGGCGGGGCGAGAAGGCATCGTCGTAGCGGGTGGGGTTCTCAGTAGCAGTAATTACCTGCTGACCCTTTGCGTCGGGTTTGGCGTAGGCGTAGGTAGTAGTGGGGGTTTCCTGGTAGCTCCAGCGCACACCGGCCAACACTTTCACTTTCTCGCTGAGGCTGAGCAGGTCCTGCACATAGAAGCCGGCCCGGCGGGTGTTGCCCAGGGTACGGGCGCTGCGCGTGAGGTCGTTGTAGCCGCTAACGCGGTTGGCAGGTAGGTTCAGCACCTTACTCCGGTCGAGCACGTTGATGGAGTCGTAGGGCTGAGCCGCGTAAGTCAGGGTGTTGGTCTGGTACTGGTCGGCGTCGGCCCCGATAAGCACGGTATGGCCCAGGAAGCCGGTCCGAAACTGGCCCGTCAGATCTAGCTGAGCCAGGTAGTAGTTCTCCGTGTTTTCCGTGCGCGCCACAGTCCGCTGCCAGTCGCCGTAGAGGCTGGCTTTGGGGTGGGCTTTGGCAACCACGGTAGTGCCGCGCCGCACTTCTGGCATAATGCCCGCATTAATGCCCACCGGACGGTTACCAGTGCGCAGCTCGTTGTCGTAGCGCTGGAAGCCAGCTACGCTCCGAATCTGCCACTTGTCGCTCAGGCGGCTGGTGAGGGTAGCGGTGGTGCTGGTCTGCTGGGTCGAGTTTTTGGCGCCCGGCGTGTTCAAAAAGCGGCTGCGCGACTCCAAAATGTTGTAGTCGATGGCACCGACGCCGTAGTCGGGCGTGCGGTTGTCGCGCAGGTAGTCGCCCTCCAGTACCAGGGTAGTCTTGGGGCTCAGCTCAAACAGCAGGGAGGGGTTCACATACACCCGGTTTGATTTCACCTCGTCGCGGTAGCTGTTGCCCTGCTCGTAGGTCCCGTTGAGGCGGAAGGCCACTTTCTCGCTCTTGCCCACGGCCCCGTACACATCTACCAGCGGCTTCCAGAACCCGAAGCTGCCCACGCGCAGACCTACCGAGCCGCCGCGCTCGAACTGGGGCTTCTTGGTTACCAGGTTCAGCACCCCACCCGCGGCCACGTTGCCGTACAGGATGGCGGCGCTGCCCTTCAGCACTTCCATGCGCTCCAGGGAGCTAGCCTCGGGCATCACCCCGTTATTAAAGCGCACCCCGTTCTTAAAGGTGTTGTTGGAACCGTAGGCAAAGCCGCGGCTACCCAGTTCTTCTTGGGTACCGCCGGTGGTGCTGGTTACGTAGAGGCCGCTCACGTTGACCAGTGCGTCGGAGAGGCGCAGCACCTGCTGCTGCTCCAGCACCTGGCGTTCCACGGTTACGGCGCTCTGGGGCAGGTCTAGGGAGGCTACCGGCAGCTTGCTGATGCTGGTGGGGCGCTCATTCAGGCTGCGGTTGCCGGTTACGGTTACTTCGCTCAGCTGCTGGTTGCTCTGAGCCAGGGAAAAGGCCGGCAGCGTGTTGGTTTCGCCAGCCGTAATGGTAACCGTCAGCTCCTGGGAGGTGTACCCCAGGCTGCTTACTACTAGCTGGTAGGAGCCAGCTGGGGCCGAGAGGCGGTAGCTGCCATCGGTGCCGGTGGTCGTGCCAAAAGAGGTGCCTTTCAGGGCCACCGTCACGCCTTCTACGGGCTGCCCTTTCTCGTCCTTCACTACCCCCGCCAAGCGGCCCCGCTGCGCTGTATCGTCCTCACCGTGCTTTACAGAAGCAACCGGAGCATCCGGACCGTTCAGTAGGGGGGCGGCAACACCAGACAGCGGCAGAGAAAGAAGCAGGAGCAGAGGGAGAGGTCGGGACATATGGAAGGCAGCCAACGGCGGGCAGCTTGTTTAGACTGATTTAAAACAATGCAAAGCTCAGGTCTATTTAGATAGATTCAAAACAGTTCTTTAGAAAAATTCTATACTTACAAGAATGTCCTTGAATATCAATAAGGTTGCCTGTTGTCAGCTAGCCCAAGTCCAGGATGGATAACTAAAAAAGCCCGACCATAGGCCGGGCTTTTTTAGTTGTTAGGTAGGTGTGAGTAGCAACTGTTATCAGTTAGCTTAAGTCGTGCGTCATGCAGAGGCGCAGCCGAAGCATCTGGCGGGCTGACGTTGGGGTAATAAACCAGCCGACTGCACGCCAGATGCTTCGGCTGCGCCTCTGCATGACGTTCTAGATTCATTCAAATATGCTCTAAGTCAGCCGCTAATGTTTTACGCATTGTGGAGGTGCATATTTTGCGTCTCGTCGTTGCGGACATTGTAATAACCACATCGTTTTGATTTAGTCGTTCAATGACGAGTCTCCAAGTATTGCGCCTCTATCTTATTCTACTGGGTTATTGGCTGATTCACCTCACTTCTCAGTGCAACACAGCGGCCTGGGTGTGGGCGGTAGCACCCGTAGCAGGCAAGGCGAAAGCATAGGCCAGCAATTCGTAGGAGCGGAGCCGGTCGTCGAAATCATGGGTGATGGTGACGGCCACGACTTCATCGACCTGGTAAGCGGCGGCCAGTTCCTGCAAGTCGGCTTTCACCTTATCGGGGGTGCCGCTAATAATGCGCTGGTGATGGTAGGCCAGGCGGTGGCGCAAATCAGCCGACAGGCCCGCCACGTTGGCTTTCTCGACGGCATCGATGGGGGAATATTGGCCAGTTTCGAGCTTGAGCATTTGCAGGGCCAGGTTGTCGGCCAGGGCCTGGGCATGGCCGGCGGTATCGGCGCACACCACGAAAATGGCCACGTTGGCCTGGGGCGCAGCCAACTCCGGGGAAGGCTTAAACCGGTCCCGATACAGCTTCATGAGCTTGGGGCCGCTGTTGGGATTGATGAAGTGGGCAAACGAGAAGGCCGCACCCGCTTCGGCCGCGAACAGGCCGCTTTGCCCGCTGGAGCTCAGCAGCCACAGTTCCGGGATAGTGTCCGTAAAAGGTGAGGCTTTCACCCGAGCATGTATGGTGTCGGGCACTACCTCGTCGCGCAGGTAGGCACGCAAATCCATGAGCTGCTCGGCGAAATCCTCGTCGCTGAAGGTGTTGTGGGGGTTGAGGGCGTGGGCCGTAATCCGGTCGGAGCCGGGGGCGCGGCCGATGCCCAGGTCAATGCGGCCGGGGTACAGGGTTTCGAGCAGGCGGAAGTTCTCGGCTACTTTCAGGGAAGAGTAGTGGGGTAGCATCACCCCGCCCGAGCCCAGGCGGATGCGGGAGGTTTCGGCCCCCAGCCGGGCCAGCAGCACCTCCGGGGCCGAGCCGGCCAGGGTGTTGGTGTTGTGGTGCTCCGACACCCAGAAGCGGCGGAAGCCGAGCCGGTCGGTGAGGCGAGCCAGCTCCAGGGTATGGTGCAGGGCCTCGCGCGGGGTGCGGCCCACCGGCACCGGCGACTGGTCCAGCACGCTCAGGTGAAGGGAGAAAGGCGTTTCCATGGCAGAACAATGATCAACCCGAATAACCGCCGCGCCACCCCAGAAGTTTGCGCAGCACCTCTCTTCTTGTGCCGAAGCCAAGTTATATGCTAATGGATAGCCACCGCTGGGGTAGGGGCGGTAGGGGAGCCGGCCAACGCAGGCGCTACTCAGCCGGGACGGGCGGGGCGCTGTCGTTGCTTTTGCGCAGGGGTAGCTCCGGCACGAACAACGTCATCAGCAGGCCGCCAGCTACCAGGAAAATGTTGAACAGGTACACCCGCGAAATAGCCTGGGAGAAGGCTGCCTTCAGCGCCGGTGATACCTGCGCCGCTCCCGGCCCCGGCACTACTGGCCCTTCCGAAACCGCTACCACCGGCGGCGCCGGTGCCCCCGTAGCGGGCAGGCTATGCGTGAGCGTAAAGGTGAGAATGGCCCCCAGCACCGAGGCCGTAATGGCCCCGCCAATCTGCCGAAAAAACTGGCTGGCCGACGTGGCCTGGCCCATCAGCTGGGGCTCAATGGCGTTCTGAATGGCTAGTGTGTACAGGGGCATGGTAGGCCCCAGCCCGATGCCACACAGCAACAGGTAGCCCAGCACCTGCCGGTAGCTGACCGTGACGGGCATGGTGGCCAACAAGGACAACCCCCCGAGCAGCACTACCAAGCCCCCCAGCATCCAGCGCTTGTAGTGGCCGAAGCGAGAGACCATCTGCCCGGCCAGCAAGGAGCCCAGCACCACTCCCATCGACAGCGGAATCAGGCTAACGCCCGCCCGGGTAGCCGACACACCCAGCACGTTCACCATAAACAAGGGCTCGAAAATGATGATGCCCAGAAACGCGCCGCCTAGCAGAAACAAGGCCGCGTTGGCCGTCCGGAAAACGTGGTTACGAAACAGCCCGAAGTCCAGAATTGGGTTGTCGTGCCGCAGGCTGCGCCTCACAAACAGAGTCAGAGAGGCCACTGCCACCGCAAAAAGCCCGAGCGTAACCGGGGATGTCCAGCCGTACTCCGCCCGGTTGAGTTGCAAGGCTACTACCAGCGGCACCAGCCCGGTTAGCAGGAGCAGGGCGGCCAAGTAGTCAATGGGCCTGGGTTTGCCGGCGGGGCGGAGGGCGGGCATCTGGGTCAGGATAAACCAAAGGGCCAGCAAACCCAGCGGCAGATTCACGTAGAACACCAGCCGCCAGCCCGCTACCCCCGGAATCAGGTCGGAGCCCTGGTCGGTCAGGAAGCCGCCCAGGAAAGGCCCCAGCACCGAGGAAGTGCCAAACACGGCCCCCGTATAGCCCTGGTAGCGGCCCCGCTCGGCGGGCGGAAACAGGTCGGCAATAATGATGAAAGCCATGGCAAACAGCCCCGCACCCCCAAAGCCCTGCACGGCCCGAAAAACCACGAGCTGGTTCATCCCATCACCGAGCAGGGGTAGGGGACCAAATTCCCCAGCCAGACCGCACAGCATGGAACCCACCAGAAATATGCTCACGGCCCCAATTTCAATTTTGCGCCGCGAGTAGGTGTCGGCTAGCTTGCCGTAGAGGGGCACCAGCGCCGTGCTGGCCACCAGGTACGCGGTAGCCACCCAAGTAAAGCGGTCCAGCCCGTGCAAATCGGCCGCAATGCGGGGCAGGGCCGTGCTGACAATGGTTTGGTCGAGGGAGCCCAGGAACATGGCCAGCAGTACGCCCGCAAACGTGAGCATCTTCTGCCGGTGGGTCAGGTTTTCGGTCATGGAGGCGAAGGAATGAACCTGCCTCTACGGCCCCCGCCGCCCGAAGATGCTTCGGCACAGGTTTTCAGGGCCTCTTAGTTAACCAGCATAGCACAGCGGCACTACCGTTATTCGGCTTCCCGCGAGGCCCCGGAAACAGTACCCTGCAACGCTAGCAACTTCGGTGTACCGGGCTGTACCTTCGCGGCCACATGATACCTACGCTTACCCTCGCTCTGCTGTGCACGTTTGCCTTTTTGGCTGGATTGGTTGACGCCGTTGTGGGTGGCGGCGGCCTGATTCAGCTGCCCGCCATGCTGGTATTGCTCAAAGGCACGCCGGTGCCTACCATTTTCGGGACGGGCAAAGTTTCCTCCCTTATGGGCACGGCAGCGGCCCTGCGGCGCTACGCCGGGCAGGTACCCATCCGGTGGCGGGCGGTGGGCGTGGCGGCTGGTGTAGCGGGCATCTTCTCGTTTCTGGGGGCGCGGGTGGTGAGCATGTTGCCCCAGGAGCTACTGCCTCCGTTGGTGCTGGGCCTGCTGGTGGTTATTGCCATTTACACCTTCTGGCGCAAAGATTTCGGCTCGATTCACGCCCCACGCCTGCCCGAAAATCGGGAGCCGCTCTACGGGGCGCTGATTGGCCTGGTTATCGGATTCTATGATGGGTTTTTTGGTCCCGGCACCGGCTCTTTCCTGTTGTTTGCCTTCGTGGGCCTGTTTGGCTACGACTTCATTACGGCCTCTGCTTCGGCCAAGCTGGTCAACGTGGCTACCAACCTGGCGGCTCTGGCCTACTTCGCCTACACCGGCCAGATTCTGTGGGCCGTGGCCGTGCCCATGGCCATTAGCAACATCATCGGCTCCACCCTGGGCGCCCACCTGGCCCTGCGCCACGGCACCGGCTTTGTCCGTATTTTATTCCTGGTAGTAGTCAGTGCCTTCATCCTCAAGCTCAGCCTACAAGTGTTCGAAGTGAGCTTGTGGTGAAACAGGGAATGAGCACCTGAGCACCTGAGTGAAGTACTGTCATGGCGAGTAGGTGGCGCCGTCTGTTTTCTCTTCTGCGACAAGGCGAATAAACTGACAAGCCCTTACTGCCAGCGCGGCGGTATGGGCTTGTCACATTTTAGAAGAGTAGCACGCAGTCAGGACGGATAGCTTCAGTGCCCTCGCCATGACAGTACTTCACTCAGGTACTCATTTTCCGGTTACTCCTCGTAGCGGCTGGGGAGGCCGGGGGCAGCGTTGCCCTGGACGCCCTGGCTGCTGGGAACTCCCATTTTCTCCTCGCGCTTGCGCTGGTATTTGTCGAACTGCTGGGGAGAAAGTGTCTCCTTGAGCATGGCTAGGCGGGCCTGGCCAATATCGTCAACTACGCCGGCCATTTTGCGCACGTCGCGGCCGTACTTCTGGCGGGCGGATTCCACGCCTCGTACGCTGATTAGGTTGATCTGCCGCACCTTCTCTACCTGCTGCGGGGTCAAGGCCAGAGCCTTCTGCATGTTGTCGGTGAGAGCATTGGCGCGGGCCTCCACTTGGGCCGGGTTGGGCGCGGCGGGCTGGGTAGCGGCCGAAGCTGCGGGTTTCGGTTTGGGCTTGGTGGCGGTTTGGGCCAGCAGGGTAGCGGGGGCGCTGAACAGCAGCAGCGAAGCGAGCAGGGTAGTTTTCATGCGGGGAAGTAGCGAAAAGTCGGGGCAGCGAAACAGACGAGAACTGCTACCTGCGCTTTCCACCTGTAAAGATGATGCCAGAAGTGTAATCTGCCACTCACAACGCACAAACGGCTGGTTGTATTCCACGGCAAGAACAAAATCTGGACGGGCCGGCGCGCAACCTTTCCCCGGGGTTTCCATACACAGATTATGCTGCTGCCCGGCGGCACCACTTTGCCCAAGCCTATGAAACCTGATACCCGAAATACTCTGCTGGCCGCCGCGGCTGGCGCTGTGGGCCTACTGGCCGCTACCCTTTACTCCAATCGTCGGGGCAGCTACGAGCTGGCTGGTCGGGTGGTGCTTATTACCGGCGGCTCGCGCGGGCTAGGCCTGATTCTGGCCCGCCAAGCCGTGGCCGAAGGCGCCAAAGTAGCCATCTGTGCCCGCGACGCCGAGGAACTGGAGCGCGCCCGCCAGGAGCTAACCCAGAGCGGAGCCGAAGTGCTGGCCCTGGTCCGGGACCTCACCAACGCCGAGGAAGTGCAGACCCTGGTGGCGGAGGTGCAGCACCAACTCGGCCCTATTGATGTGCTGGTCAATAACGCCGGCATCATCACGGCTGGCCCCCTCGATAACATTGAGCTGCGCGACTACCAAGATTCCATGGACACCCACTTCTGGGCCCCGCTCCACGCCATGCAGGCCGTGCTACCCAGCATGCGCCGCCGCGGCGAGGGACGCATTGTGAACATAGCCTCCGTAGGCGGTAAAGTACCAGTGCCGCATCTGGCGCCCTACTGCGCCAGCAAGTTTGCCTTGGTGGGTCTTTCGGAAAGCTACCGTGCTGAGTTGCTGCAATATGGCGTTCAGGTCACGACCGTGTGTCCCGGGTTGCTGCGCACCGGCAGCGCCCGCCACGCCATCGTGAAGGGCCAGCATAAAAAGGAGTACGCCGCTTTCATCATTGCCGACTCCCTGCCCATGCTCTCAATGAATGCGGATGCGGCCGGACGGCAAATCTGGAATGCCTGCCGCCGCGGCGACGCCGAGGTAATCCTGAGCGTGCCGGCCAAAGTGCTTTCTACCCTGCACGGCCTGTTTCCGGGTACTACTGCCGATGTGCTAAGCTGGGTGAACCGCAGCTTGCCCAAGTCCGGCGGCCCCCTCGGCGACGAGCGGCGCCGGGGTTACGAAAGTGAGTCGGAACTGAGCCGCTCCTGGCTTACTACCCTCACCCGCAAAGCCGAAAAGCAAAACAACGAACGGTAAGCCCCCTTACGCTTCTTCTAGCCCTCACGAGGGAGCCGTACTATTCGCCATTGAAAAGAGCTTAAGCCCGCACCAAGCAAAAGCGCCCGGTCATCATGACCGGGCGCTTTTGCTTGGTGCGGGCTGTAGTAAAGCGCTGCGCTTAGCGTGCGAATACGGAGGTGTAGGTGTTGGTTCCCTGCTCGCTGGTTTGAGTCAGCTTGATGCGGAGGGTGGTGCTGGTGAGTTCCTCCACGGCGAAGTGACGGGTCACGTCAGGCTGGGAAATAGTCAGCGAATCGCCGGTCAGTTTCCAGGTGCCGGTGCTTTGCTGAGGAGCCTCGGGGTAGGCTTTTACGGCTGCCTCATCCAGGGTGTAAGCGCCGCTGGTAGCAAAGCTGTGCAGATTGTCGCGCTGGGCGGGTTTCATGCGGGGGAAAATGTCCACGGCGGGGGCAGCTGTAGCACCCGGAGCGACCGTAGCCAGCGTCAGGCTGGTTAGGTGCCAGGGACCAGCGGCCAACAGTGCCGGTTTCGATTGGACGGTAGTAGCGGCGTCTGCCACTTCCTGGGCGGGGTCTTTAATCTCCTCAATCTCTTTCTCACAGGAGGCAAACACGAGGGTGCTAGCCAGCAGGCTCAGGAACACGGGCAGTTTCTTCATGAAAACGGGTTTTGGTGATTGTGCAACAACACGCTTCGAGGCGTAGTATATCTGCGACATATGCCTGACTTTTTACGTCCAACTTCTCTACTACTCGGCTCCCTGGTGGATACCGTTGATGCAAAGCTAAGTAATTATAATTAATGCTGGTTCAGGTAGTTATCTATTTTGGCAGATTTGTACCACGTTCTCCTCATCTGGTACAATATATAGTGCATTTTATTAGCAGGTTCATATCATTATCCTTTAAAAATGAAAATAGCCAGCTGGGTAGTAGCTGGCTAATATATAGGTGCAATAGTATTTTATGGGTTAACTAGTCGCCGGCTGGCACTGTGGGCATACGTACGTAGCTCGCCCACTAACATAAAATTTTTCTATTTTAGTCTCGGGGTGACGAGGGCAGTACAAGTGCTTGTCGGTACCTGGCGTCGCGGAATCATCCCATTCCCGGGCATGGATGAGAAAACCAGCCGGAAAATCCCGGTAGGTAGCCTCGTGCCCGATTGCGGTGCGTAATACCAGCTGAATGGCTTGGTGCAGATCTTTAAATTCTGCAGTCGACAGCGTGTAGGCCGTACGCTCGGGATGAATCCGGGCCTGAAACAGCACTTCATCTACAATCCAATTGCCAAGGCCGGCCGTGATGCTTTGGTCTAGCAGCAGCGGTTTTAGGATGGTTTTGCGGCGCTGCAGCTTGTGCTCCAATTCCTCCACGGTAATAGCAAGGGCATCGGGCCCCAGCTTTTTGGCCTGCTGGTAATGAGCCACGCTCTCTGCCAGCCGGATGCGTCCAAACTTACGCGGGTCAATGAAAGCAACCCGCAGGCCGGAAGCTAAGTGGAAGGCGACGCGGGTGAAGCGGGGCGCGTCGGTTTCGTCGCGGTAGGCACCCACGTCGCCAGTCATGCCGAAGTGTAGCACCAGGGCCGGGCCGCTGTCTAGCAGCAGAAAACAGTTTTTGCCGAGTCGACTCGTACCACTAACCGTACGGCCCACCAGCGCCTGGCGCAACGTGTCTTCGTCAACTGCCAGTACGTGCGGGTCTTGCACTTCAACGGCCACAATGGGCTGCTGCAGCATCATCTCTTCCAGAAAACGGCGGTACGTTTCAACCTCTGGTAATTCGGGCATCTGGCTGTAGGGTCAGGGTAGGGTTCAGGAAAGAAGGGCTGCGGCCTTAAAGTGGCGGCAACTAGTAGAAAACAAGCTCCACACTAGCCTTCGTTCCCAACCCAGCGGCTAAGCTCTAACGGGCCCTTGGCCGTTTCATTGCTTTCAGAGTTGCAGTTGGCCTTCTACTACAACTACGCCGGTGCCGCCAATCTGCACGGCGTCAATGGCTTGACGGGGTCCCAGCACGCGTACCTGCACCGTGCCCGGTCGGCCCAGCCAATGCCCCTGCTCGGCTATAAAATCGGGGGAGGCCAGGTAGCCGTAGTGCCAGAGGTAGGCCGCCATGCCGCCGGTAGCGGAGCCCGTAACGGGGTCTTCCAGCACATCGGGAGGGGTGCAGAGGTGACGGGCGAAGGTGGTGCCAGCGGGGGTAGCACCTTCCAGACAAAACAGGTGGGAACTGAAGAAATCAGTGCGGCGGCGGTATGCTTCCAGGGCAGCGGGGTTGGGTAAGTGCGCCCGCCGGAGGGTAGCGGCATCGCGCAAGAACACCATCAGCTGGGGCGTGCCCGTACTCACCGTTTGAATAACCGAGCCCGGCACTAAGTCCTCGGGCTCAAGGCCAAAAAGAGCCAGCACCTGAGCTGGCTCATGCACCTGCCCAAAGACGGGCCGGCGCTGGGTCATGAGTACCTGGGCCGGCGCAGCAGAAGCCGCGGGAGGCAGCACCGAAATGGCAATGGGGCCGTGCAGCAGTTCCAACTCCAGAGCCAGTGGCTCGGTAGTAGGTCGCGCTAGCCGCCCCGTGTGCAGCAGCGCCGTGATAGTAGCAATAGTGGGGTGGCCAGCCAGAGGAATTTCCTCACTGGGAGTAAAGTAGCGGACGCCAAAAGCCGCCACGCGTGAGGAGCGCACAAAGGCCGTTTCGGACTGATTAAACTCCTGGGCCAAGCGCTGCATCTGCTGATCGGTCAAATCATCGGCATCAAGCACGACGGCACAGGGGTTGCCGCCCAGGGCCGTTTGGGTGAAGGCGTCTACCAGCAGAAAAGGATAGGAAGGCATTGCAAAAGAGTAGGTGTGAGGCCAAAGGTAGCCGACACGCGCAAAGCCTGGCCTAGTTACCAGCGTACCTGAGCACAGCGCAGTTCCTGCTGTTACGATAGGTAGGCGCTCTATGTACGCTGGAGCACTGTTCAGTACTCCTATAGTAGGAGCAACAAAAGCAAAGGCCAGCTTCCGCGGAAGCTGGCCTTTGCTTTTATCACAAGCGTGCGTGCACAAGTGCGTTACGAAGGATCGGAGAGCATGGCTACCTGCCGGCCGGTGGTATCAAAAATACCGCCGCTGCGGCTGATGTAAAGTCGGCGCTGCTGCCCATCAACTAGCACGTAGGGGTAGTTGGTGCTTTCCGAGCGGGTTAGGCGGCCCACTACCTGCGCCGTACGGTCATCGGGGTCTACGCGGACCACGCTCAGGCGGTTGGTGAGGTAGAAGAACTGGTCGGGATTGTCGCGGAAGGTAATTTTGCCCAGCACGCTCACCGGACTAGCCGCGGTGGCTACCGTGCGCACCGGGGCCGTAGCGCGGTCGGCTAGTACGGCGGGCGCAGCGGAAGGAGCGGCCACGCGGGTGCTGGCTACAATCTGCTGGTTGGCTCGCTGCCAGCCTTCCCCAATGGAGGTGAGGCGGGTGCGGCGGCCCGGGTGGGTAGGCGACGCCTCATCGTCGGAAACAACGGCCATACCGGCCTGGGCCTGCGCTAAGCTAGCGCCCATCTTGCGCAGAACAAAGCCCGAAAACTCGTCGGCTTCCAGCTCGTCGGCGGGGTTGGAGCCGCCAGCACGCAGGGTGTGCCCGTTGAGGTGGTGACCCATTTCGTGGGCCAGAATGCTGATGCCAGCCCAGTCAGTGCGACCAGCGCGGTTCACGGCGGCCACAAACTGCGGGTTATATAGGAGGTAGCGTTTGCCACCATATACTACGGCGGCGGCGTTTTGTACTTCGGTAGTTGCCCGCAGCTCAAAGCGGGGCTTGAGGCCCACTACATCCGTGATTTCGCGCAGAACGTCGCGCTGCCCGGTAGTGGATTGCGCTTGCAGCGAGCCGGTAAGTAGGAGCCACCCGGCAAGCACCAAGCCTGCGAAGCGGCGGAAGAAGCGAGGGTGGTTCATGAAAAAATCCAGTTAAGTGTAATGGTTTAAGAACAAGAACCTTGCCGAAAATTATCGGCCCAGGGCAAGGAACTAAAAGTGGGCAAGTAAAGTTTGAAGCCCATATTTATCTGTGAGCACCGCTAATTAAAACCGCGCGATGCGGAGCTGAAAAGCGGGTGAAAACTACAGAATTGATACTGAGCTACATGGAAAAAACACAATTGAGGTGGAATAGGTTCATCCGGGTGGGTGCTACTGTACTAGGACTACTGGCTGTCAGCGCCGGCTCATCTGTAGCCCAGGATGCCTGCCTGCTGGAGCCCGTATCTTTGCGCCAGCGCATTGCCGCCGCCACCGTAATTGTGGAAGCCCGCGTAGCTGCTACCCGCAGCCAAGACGAAGGGCCGCACATCGTAACTCTTAACGAACTCGAGGTATATAAAGTATTCCGCGGCACGCTGCCAGCCGGAAAGTTAACGGTGGTAACGGCTGGCGGCACGGTAGGGCTACGGCGGGAAGAAGTAACTAACTCACCTCAACTAGCTGTAGGTCGGCAGGCCGTGTTTTTGCTGGAGCCCGATCCGCAGCAGCCGGGGCGCTTCCGCCTCTACGCCGGGCCCCAGGGGCTTATCAGCTACGACCTGAACACGGCCGCCGCCGCGGAGCCCTTTGCCCGCTACGCTTCCATTGAAAACGACCTGTATCCGGCCCTCGAAGCGCAGACCGGCCAGGCTTTTCGCCCCGTGCAACCCAATGCTCCGCTGCTGGCCCGCCTGAAACGGGCGGCTCGGCCTGACGCCGCGCCGCTCATCAGTGGGCTGAGCCCCAGCACCATTACGGCCGGCACCACCAGCGTGCTCACCATCACTGGCTCGGGGTTCGGGGCCACCCAGGGCACGGGTACCGTGGGCTTTCGGAACTCCGACAACGGCGGGCAGTCCTTCGTTTCCCCGCTGGCTGCTGACTACGTGAGCTGGTCGGACACGGAAATTAAGGTGCGGGTGCCTTCCACTACCATCGGCGACGCAGGCACAGCCGGCTCCGGGGCCGTGCTGGTAACCAATGGCACCGCAGAAAGCGCCCTTAGCGTTGATAACGTGACGATTGATTACGCCCTGACTAACCTGAGCTACCAGACCAGCGCTACGGCGCCCCTGAGCCCCTACCGTGTAGCCCTGGTTGGCCGCGACGGGCAGGGCGGCTACACCTTGCACTACAACGAGCGTTTCGCGGCCAACACCGCTGCCAAAGAAGCTTTCGAGCGGGCCTTGCTGACCTGGCGCAACGGGGTAGGGGCCAACCGCCGCATGGCTACCACCACTACTACTACCAATGCCAATGCCCGGGACAATGTGAACATTGTCAGCTTTGATGATGCCGGGGAGCTAGCAGCCGGGGTGCTGGGCGTCACTTATTCCTACTACGCTGGCTGTAGCACGAACGGGGGGAGTATCAACTGGGTGTTGGCCGAAACCGACTACCTCTATGACGAGGAGCGCAACTGGCAATTCACCTCCGCCAACCCCACCAACGGACAGTTCGACTTTGAAACGGTAGCCCTGCACGAGCAGGGCCACGGCATCCAGCTTGGACACATCATCAGGCCAGGAGCGGTTATGCACTACGCCATTGCTCCCAACACCAAAAACCGTGTACTCAGCGCGGCCAGCGACATAGCCGGGGGCACGGCCGAAACCAATTTTAGCCTCTCCGCGGTAAGCTGTAACTACGCCACGTACGCGCGCCAGGCCCCGGCGCCGCTGCCCGTCACGCTGGTAAGTTTCGGGGCGGAAGCGGGCCCAGCCGGCGTACAGCTACGGTGGCGCACGTCGGTGGAGTTGAACAGCCGCTACTTTGCCGTGGAAGCTGCCGACGACCCAGCGGCCAGCAGTTGGACCGAGCTTACCCAGCTGCCGGCCGCTGGTACCAGCACCACACCTCGCGACTATGCCTACCTGGATTCCCAGCCCCTATCGGGCCTACGTTACTACCGCTTGCGTCAGCAGGATCTGGACGGAACCGTGCAGTATTCGGCCGTGGTAACGGTAGCGCCCGGCGCCAGCGCCACCCTAACCGCCTACCCCAACCCCTTTACCACGGAGTTACAGGTGCAGCTACCAGCCGCGCCGGCGGCTATCCTGCGCCTACTCGACCTCACGGGCCGCAGCGTGTACTCCGCGCCTGTGCCCGCCGCCCAAACCTTTCTGACCCTTACCCCGCCCGATTTGCGCCCTGGTGTGTACTTGTTAGAGTGGCGCAGTGGTAACCAGGTGCAGCGCACCCGGTTGGTGAAACAGTAAGTTAGCCTATAGCCAACTAGTAACTAGGTGTAGAAATCCTTCCAAAACTGTCATTCCGAGTGAAGGGAGGAATCTGGGTCAGACTGTAAAAGGCTACCCTAGATTCCTCCCTTCGCTCGGAATGACAGCTTAAGCGAGTTTCTAATCGGAGACAGTTTGACCGGGCTACACGGCGGCGCGCTGGCGGCCGGGCTGGATGGCTGCTTGGGGCCGCTCGCCGATTTGCTGGCGCCACATGGCGTAGTAAAGGCCGCGCTGGGCCAGCAATTCATCGTGGCGGCCGGCTTCGGCAACGTGGCCGCGCTCCAGCACGAAGATGCGGTCGGCGTGCAGAATGGTGCTCAGGCGGTGGGCAATGAGGATGGTGATGTGCTGGCGCGAGCCCGAAAGCTCCCGCACCGTTTGGCTGATTTCCTCTTCCGTGAGCGAGTCCAGGGCCGAGGTAGCCTCATCGAACACCAGCAGGGTAGGGTGGCGCAGCAGGGCCCGGGCAATGCTCAGGCGCTGCTTTTCTCCACCCGAAACCTTCACGCCGCCCTCGCCAATCACCGTATCCAGGCCCAGGGGGGCGCGGGCCAGCAATGAGTCGGCAGCGGCTTGGTGCAGGGCGCGCAGGCACTGCTCGTCGGTGGCCTGGGGCGCCACAAAGCGCAGATTTTCCCGGATGGTGCCGGCAAAGAGCTGAGCATCCTGGGTCACGAAGCCAATTTGCTCCCGCAAGGCGTCCAAATCTAGCTCGGGACCAGGAATGCCGTTATAAAGAATCTGGCCCTCGGCCGGAGGGTAGAGGCCTACCAGCAGCTTAACCAAGGTAGTTTTGCCCGAGCCCGAAGGCCCCACGAAAGCAATGGTTTCGCCTAATTTGGTAGTAAATGAAATGCCCGACAATGCCGCCGTGCTGGCGGTTAGGTGCTGGAAGTGCACGTCGTTGAAGGCCAGCGTCTCGATTTTCTCAATCACCTTAGGATGGGCGGGCTTCACCTCCTTGGGCGTGTCGAGAATCTGCTGGTAGTTGGCCAGGGAGGCCTCCGTTTCGCGGTATACGTTGATAATGGTGCCCATTTCCTGCAAGGGCCCGAAGATGGCGAAGGAGTAAATAAAGAAGGAGAAAAACTCGCCCACGGAAATAACCTTCTGCACCACCAGAAACAGCAGCATCAGCAGAATCACGTTACGCATCAGGTTCACGAAGGTGCCCTGCACAAAGGACAAGGAGCGCAGGTAGCGCACCTTTTTCAGCTCCAGCTTCAGAATTTTATCGGTGGTAGCGTTCAGCCGCTGGGTTTCCTGCTGGGCCAGCCCCAGACTTTTCACTAGTTCAATGTTGCGCAGGCTTTCCGTAGTAGAGCCGGCCAGGGCCGTGGTTTCGGCCACAATGGTTTTCTGAATCACCTTGATGCGCTTGCTCAAAAACAGGCTCAGCGTGGCCAGCAGCGGAATAGTAAGGAAGTAGACTACCGCAATGGGCCAGTACACGCTGATGGCGTACCAGGTCACAAACAGGATGGCTACCAAGGAAATAAACAGCACGTTGACAAAGCTTTGAATCAGCTTTTCCACGTCGGTGCGCACCTTCTGGAGCTTGCCCAGGGTTTCGCCGGAGCGCTGATCCTCGAACACTTGGTAGGGTAGCTCCAGGGAGTGCCGCAGCCCATCGGAGTAGAGCTGGGCCCCCAGCCGCTGGGTAATCACGTTGGTGTAGTAGTCCTGGAAGTTTTTGGCAATGCGCGACACCATGGCCACACCTAGGGCCTTAAGAATCAGCAGGCCTGCACCTCCAGTTAGGAAAACCCAGAAGGTGGGACGCTGGGCACTGTCCAGGGAAGGCGTAACGTAGCGGTCAATTATCTGCCGCAGAATGTAGGGATCTAGCAGGGAGAAAACCTGGTTGATGGCCGCCAGCAACAAAGCCAGGGCCAGCAGGCCCCAGTAGTTGCGTAAGTAACTGTAGAGGAGTTTCATTGAGGAGAAAGAGGGGAGCTATAGTAAGCCGAACAGGCGCTCGAAAGTTTTATTAGGGTAAGCGGGTAGGCGGGTAGGCGGGTAGGAGTTAAGGGGGAGGAAATTCATTATTCTTGAGTTATCCAGTCCCGAATGCTCCGTTAGTCAAGTCGTAGAGGTTTTGCTCAGACCAGAGAGAGTTTTCTTCAAGCACTAAAGTACAGAGCTGCCCCTCATCAACTCTTAACCTCACACCCTCCTGCCCTGAAAACCTACGCCGTGGCCTCGCCGGCGGTGCTGGCTACTAGGCGGGTGCTGCCGGGTACCATTGGGGGCGGCGGGGCGGTAGCGTTGTAGTGCTGGGCTAGCAGGTGGCTCACGGCGGGCGGCTCGGGGCCCTGGTGCAGGGCCCGGATCTGGTTTTTCAGCTCCGCCTCGTCGCGACTGACGCCCCGGTCGTGTTGCTGGGCGTGCTCCTCCCACGACTCGGTCATGAAGTATTCCACCAGCCGGGTGGGGTCAGCCAGGTCGGCATAAAGACCCCAGCCGATGGCGCCCTCGCGGCGCCGAATGCGCGCCAGCTGCTCCATGAGGTAGGTGAACGTGGGGCGGTCGGTGGGGGCTACCCGGTAGGTAGTCGTGATAATAACCGGGCCATCCTCGGGGTCGGGCGCCTCGGCCAGCACTGGTTCGGGGCGGGGGCGGGCGGGGGTGTGGTCCAGGGTTTCGGGGGAGGTGCGCAGGGAAAAGCGCAGGGCTAGCAGGGTAGTCAGGCCCAGCCAGATGGCAGCTCCGGTCAGTGCCAGGGGTAGGCCCGCCCGCTCAGCTACGGTACCCCACACCACACTGCCCAGGGCCATACCGCCCTGAATGGTAAGCAAATAGAGGCTGATAGTGCGGGCTTGTACCCAGCGCGGCACCACCGTTTGCACGCCCACGCTAAACGAGTTCAGTACCAGCATCCAGGCCATGCCCACCAACGTCAGCAGGGCATACAGCAGCCAGTGACTGTCGGCGTAGCCCAGGCCCAGCAAGCTCACGGCAAAAGCCGCCGTAGCCAGGGTCACGCGCCAGTCAATGCTCAGGCGTTGGTTGAGGCGGGGCAGCAGGAAAGCCGCCAGCACCGCACCCAGGCCCATGCAGGAAAGCAGCAGGGAGTAAAACGAGGTCGGTTCGTGCAGGCGGCGGGCTACCACGGCGGGCATCAGGGCAAACAAGGCGCTGGCCCCGAAGGTAAAGCACACGCCCCGCAGCAGAATATGCTGAACCGGCGGGGCAAACCGGGCGTAGCGGATGCCGCCCCGGATGGCGGCCACTACCCGCTCCGTAGCCAGCGTAGACGTGGCCTGGGGTTCCCGTTTCCAGCTATACACCATGTAAATAGTAGCCAGAAACGACAGCCCATTTAGCAGAAATGCCGCGCCCGCCGAGAAGTACCCGATAACCAGTCCGCCCAAAGCGGGCCCAAAGGCGCGGGCCAGGTTAAAGCTGACGCTGTTCAGGGCAATGGCCTGGGGAAGCTCCGGGCGGGGCACCAGCTCCGGCGTCACGGTTTGCCACACGGGGTTGTTCAGGGCCCCGCCCAGGCCCAGCAGAAACGTGAGCGTAAGCAGCAGCCACGGGGTAGTAAAGCCCAGCAGCGTTACGGCGGCCAGCAGCAGGGCCACCGTGGCCATCCAGGTTTGGGTGAGCAGCAGCATCTTGCGGCGGTCCACCAAGTCGGCGAGGGCACCAGCGGGCAAACTCAGCAGGAACACGGGCAGGGCCGAGGCGGTCTGGAGCAGGGCCACCAGCACCGGCGAGGTCGTCAGCTCCGTCATCAGCCCCACGGCCCCCACGTTCTGCATCCAAGTGCCAATGTTCGACACAAAGGAGGCAATCCACAGCATCCGAAAAAACGGAATCCGCAGGGGCGTGAACGGGGATGTGGAGGAAGCGGGCGAAGCGGCCGGAGCCGTGATGGGAGCAGACATGCGAGGCAAAGCGGCGAAGACAAAGGAGCAAAACCGCTTGCTTGTACGCAGGAACCTGCGGGCTGGCCGCGGCTAGTGCCCGGACTACCCCCTCATTAGGGCCGAAGACCGGGCTACCCCAAAGCGCCACAAAGCCCCGAAGGTGCGCTTCGGGGCTTTGTGAGGTGAGAAAGGTGGGCAGTTGCTGCCCGGGCTAGCTGCAGTTACGCGGCGCTAGTGCGGGTAGTGCGGCTGGCTTGCCCCCCTTTGCGGCCGGCCGCTCGGGCCTCTTCCGAGGTGAAGCGGTGGCCCCGGCCGCTTTCGTGCGAGGCTTTGCCGCCCTCACTGGCAATGCGGCGCTGGGTGGCGGGGTCCATGGCGGCGAAGCCCCGGGGGCGCTTGGCTTTGTCGGAGTTTGGGTTCGGTCGAGACTGATTTTGGTCGTTTTTCATAGCGTAAGAGAAGGTTGGAAAAGAAGTGAAAAAAGGTCGAGGAACATGTTAAGCGGGCCGGGCCTTGTTGCCGGCCTCCGCGGCTCGCAGCTCAAACAGCTGGTCGAGGCGGAGCAGGCGCAGGGAGTGTTCCAGCACCGGGCCCACGTTATAAAGCACAACAGTAGCGCCGGCCTGGCGCGTGAGCAGCAGCTGCGACGCCAGGTAGCTGACGCCCAGCGTGTGTAGGCACTTAAGCCGGCTGCAGTCGATGCGCAGCCGGGGCTGGGAGCCGGGCAGCGTACGAACCAGGCGGCGGGCCAGGGCCACGGGGTCGGTTGTGTTCAAGTCGACGTTATACAAAATCAACGAGGAGGCAGGTTTATTTGAAGCGCGCAACATACTAAGGCAGACGATAAAGAGAATACCGAAAACAGAAGTAGCCGGCGGGCAGGCTACACGCGCCGCGCCGCCGAGCGAGAGGAAGCTATTGTTCGGCCCGGCCGGCGCTGGGCAGGCGCCTGGGGCACGGGCCCGAACAGCCAGGTAGCACTACCGGGCTGTAGGCGCACTACCGCAAACTGGCCCCGTAAGTGCGCCCCCCCAATGTGCAAGCACAGGTAGTGGAGCGGCCAGTGCTCGGCCACGGGAACCACGGCCCGGCAACTACCGGCGTCGAGCTCGGTGGTAGGCAGGGCCAGGCCGGCGGGGGCCTCCGTGAGCAGCAGGTGGGGCTGGGGCGCTTCCCCGTGGCAGGCGGGCGTGGGCACCAGCAACCAGTGCGCTACCAGCCCCTCTGGGCTGAATAGGGCCAGGTGTTGCAACCCATCAGCGGCCAAGGACTGACGGAGCGCAAAGCGGTGGAAGGTGGTGGCTTGGGAAAGAAGCATACCGGGCAGAGCAGTAAACAGGAGGACCGGCGGGGGAGAGGCGTGAAAGGCGCCTGGCCGCTGGTTGGATAAAGGTGGTAAGGAGACTCAAAGGTCGCGGACTAAAACCAGAAATAAGTCCAGATAAACTACCAATTGTGCTAATCCGTATTTACCGCGGCGCTTCCTACCCGAACAGTAAAAACCCGTCCGTGCTTTGCGCTGGTAGGGTAGTTTTCACATGCCAAAAGGCCTCCTAGAGCTAGAGGACAGGCCACTCCCCACGTGGTCAAGCCGCTTTGCCAGTTGATGCAAGGAAATAGGCCAGGCGCTTTCCAGTAGCTGCTATCCGTCAGGCTACTGGGTAGTGGCTTCAGCAGGGCGCGGGGGCTAGCTTTACCCGGTAATTCTCCGCAGGATATACACGTAGTGAAAACCTATCTGAGGCCGCCGCTTTTTCTAATACGCCCAAGGCCCGGAACGACAGTTCCGGGCCTTGGGCAAATGCGGTAGTAGGGGACAGGTGGCGCCAGTGCGCTTGCCGTGGGCGCTAGAGCCGAATCCCGATGCCCGGCCCGAATAGGAAAAACAAGGAGCGTTTGTTCATTAAGTAGCCCCCGCCCAAATACAGCGGAAACGTTAGTTTGGCATCGGAGCGGGTAGGATACACCGAGCCCAGCACCACAATGCCCAGGTCACGGTTCACGTTGGATTCCTGGCTGAGGTTAAAGGCATTTAGAGCTACAAAACCGGCGCCTACCTTATAAGGCCGCAGCTTATTGATTTTGGTGGGGTGGTAGAAGCTGAGCTGAGCCAGCGTGGCCAGTGAAATGCCCCCGAATGAGGTAAAGCTCGACTCGCCCTTGTACTTGGTTAGCAGGCCGCCCGGAAAGCTGATATCAATGTCGAACTTGACGCGGCGCTGCAACACCAGCTCCAGCTTCTGGGAAAAGCCAGGCTCCTGGTACTGGCTTTGGGTGTGCCGGATGGTGATGATAATCGTGCTCCAGTCGTCGAGGTCGTAGGTTTTGCGGTAGCTCAGCAGGCTGTTTAGGCTGATGTTGCCTACCTGGCACTGCTTGTCCTGGTAGAAGGAGGCGCGCACGGAATTGCCATCGGGGCAGACTACTACGTTGTCGATGGTGCGCATCTCAATCAGCTCGCCCTTGGCGTTTTGGGTCCGGATGTCGAAGGTCAGGTACTGCTTGCCGTAGAGCTGCCGCTCTGAGTCGATGGCTCCGGCATTAAAGCTGAACACCACGTCGCTGATGGTGCGGTTGTAGAGCACGGGCCCGTTGAGGCGGGTAAGGGGCCGCGGGGCCTCCCCAAACGTAACGCCCACAAAATCCAGGGGGTGGGGCCGCTGGAACTCCCGCACCGAAAGGCCGTAGCCGGTAGGCTGCCCAGAGTTGAAAATGGTAATGCGCTTCTTGTCGATCGTAACCGGCACCTGCACCCGGTACACCACGGCCGCATCGGAGCGGATGCTGGAGTCGGAGGGAATCACCTGCACGTCCTCGAAGTGAAACCGGGCCCGGGAGAGAGATTCGCCCTCTAGGCGCACGTCCACGGTTTCGCCGGGGTTCACGTTGGTGTTGGTGGTCCAGTCGCCGCCGCGGTGGCGCACGCTCACGGCGCTGATGGCGGTCTTGGGTGAGATGTTGAAGTTGGTGACGTACTTGGCCTGGTCGTTTTCTTTGATGTAGAGGTAGCTTTCCGTCTGGCGGTGGGTATTGTACACGCGCAGCCAGCACAGCACCCGGTCGTTGGTCAGATACTGGCGCGTAAACAGCTCGGCAATCAGGGTGCCGCCGGCTTCTTCCTGGTCCTCAATGCGGTAGGTGCGCTTCAGATCAAAGGTGCGGCCGTTGTCCAGAATCAGCTCTACGCCGCGGCGGCGGGAGGCATCATCGAGGGTAATTTCCTTTTTATCGACGCTGAGAAAGCGCAGGCGCGAGGCCTTTACGGTAAACTCCTGACGCACCGGCGGCAGGCTGTAGGTCACGCGGCGGTTGTTGTCGGTCAGGAAGGGCCGCTCGGTTTGGGGGCGCAGGGTCAGCTGGCGGGTGCCCAGGGCATTGGGCAGCACGTGCAGGCGTAACACGCCTTTTTCCTGCTCCACCCGGTAGTCAATATCCTGGCCGCGCGTCCACTCCGGGCTCACCCGAATGTTCTTGGGGTTGTTGCTGATCAGGTCAAATACCTTTTCCTCGCCCACGAACAGCTCCGTATCGGCGGGCCGAAACTCCAGGGTGGTGCGGGTGGTAGGCAGCAGATTGATGGTTTGGGTTCGTACCGGCCGGCCCACCGTATCGGCGCTTTGCTGAAAGGTCAGGCGCAGGTAGCGGGTGCCAGTCAGGTCGCGGAAGCGCACCTTGGCCCGGTAGTACTGCCCGCCCTCCACGGCCGTCAGCGAATCCAGCAACACAAAATCGGCGGAGCGCTGCAGGCGAAGCGGCGCGCCCGGCCGGGGAGCAGCCTCAGGGTACACCAGCAGCTCCGCAGTTTCGTCGTCTTGGCGGTAGGTGAAGTAGAGGTGAGGCTCGCCCTGCACCGCTACGGTGTTGCGGCTTAGGCTGTAGCGGGTGGTGTCGGTGCGCACACTCAGGTCGCGCACCAGGGGAAATTGCTGGGCCTGAGCAGTCAGGCCACAGAGGAGCAGCAGCAGGGCCAGGCCCCAGGCGCCCGGCAGCCTGCGGAACCCGGAGAAGTTCAACACGGCAATCAAAAGGAAAAGTAGCCCCCGACCCACCGGGCGCCGCGCAAAGGTAGGACGCCGGGTAGGCCAGTTGCACTACTGCGGGCCTTTTTTTCAGCAGGAAGGAAGTGAGGTACTGCTGCCTGTGAAAACAAAAACGGCTGGCCGCTCCCGTAAAAGCGCAACACGCTGCCGCCGCTCGGCCGCTGAACCAGCCGTGGTATTAGCAGATTTCACCGGGCCCAGGGTGCCGCAGCAGGACCGGCCGGGCGGCCCGGGCCGCGGCTCGGAAGGGCGCGAAAGGGTAGGGAAGATGGGCTACTGCTTGTTGGCGTTGGCGGCGTGCCAGGCTTTGAACTGCTGAATCTCCTGCTGCTGGGCCGTAATCATTTGCTGGGCCATTTTCTTGAGCTGGGGGTCACGGCCGTGCGCAAGCTGAGCCTGGGCCATATCCACGGCGCTTTGGTGGTGCACCGTCATGAGTTGGTTGAAGCTCAGGTCTGGGTCGGTAGCTGGCTGGGGCAGGTCCTGCATCATGCCGTCCATTGAGGCCTTCATTTTGCTGCTGAACGGGTCGGCGGGGTTCTCGGGCTGGTAGTTGGCCGGGGCACTTTTCAAGCGGGCGGCAGCGGCAGTCAGCTCACGGATTTCCTGTTGCTGATCGGCCTTAATTTGCTCCGCCATGCGGCGCATGGTAGCGTCCTGGCCGTCGCGCAGCTCAATATCGGCCATTACCACGGCGCCCTTGTGGTGTTCCAGCATGTGGCGGGCAAAGTCGTAGTCGGTGTTTCCGGTGGGTGTGGTGGCGTGCATCTGCTGCATCATCTCGTTCATGGCCGTCAGCTGGGGCGAAGGCTCACTGGCGCCGGCTGCTCCGTGCCCCATGGCCGCGTGCCCCATGGCCGCGTGGTCCATAGCCGAGTGGGTTGCGCCAGCCATATCGTGGGTAGTGGAGGCATTGGCGTCCGCCCCAGCAGTGGTAGCCGCTGAATCGGCGGTGTGGTCGTTGGTGCAGCTGCTTAGCAGCAGGGTAGCCACAAGGAGAGCGGTAAGATAAATAGGGGAATTTTTCATGGGAGAGAGATGAGAGGGTTTGCGGGATAGGCAGCCTGGTGGCCGGTGCCAGCTTGCCAGCAGTTTATTCTTAACTGAGAGCCGTACCAAAATTGTTCTGCCGAGACGTTTCCTGGTTTCAACGAGAACAACCTGGCGCGGGTGGGAGCAGCTGACTAGGTTTACGGAAGCGGTTGACTGCCCACCGTTGGGCACCTGAACTCCTGCAGGTTAGCGCAAGCCAGCCTGGCGGCAGCCACCTCGGCCTTTTTTCTGGGCGGAAGTTGCCTTCCTCTCTGGAAAACAGCGTACGTTGCACGCACGTTTCTTTTCCAGCCTAGCTCAGCTTCTGCTAGCCGGGCACACCAACCCACGTATCCTTCCCCACCTTTCAACCAATGACGACAGAAAATCTACACAATCGTTTGTGCCAGCTAGCTTTGGCAGTGGCCTTGGCTTCTCCGCTGGCTGCTACGGCCCAGGGCACTACCACCGTAACCGTGCAACCCGGCGACCCGAAAGTGATGATTAGCAAGCACATCTACGGACACTTTGCCGAGCACTTGGGCCGCTGCATCTACGACGGATTTTGGGTGGACGAGAAGCTGAACGTGCCCAAGCAGGGCCGCATCCGGATGGACATTGTGGAGGCCCTACGCAAGATTAAGGTGCCCAACCTGCGCTGGCCCGGCGGCTGCTTCGCCGATACCTACCACTGGCGCGACGGGGTAGGACCCACGGCTCAGCGCCCTAAAATGCTCAACATGTGGTGGGGCAATAACCTAGAAGACAACTCCTTCGGTACCCACGAGTTTCTGGAGTTGTGCAAGCTGCTGAATACGGAGCCCTACCTAGCGGCCAACGTGGGCAGTGGCACGGTGCAGGAAATGGCCGGCTGGATGGAGTACCTCAACTCCAACGACGACACCCCGCTGGTGCTGGAGCGGCGCAAAAACGGCCATCCCGAGCCGTATAAAGTAAGCTGGTGGGGCATTGGCAACGAAAGCTGGGGCTGCGGGGGCAACATGACGGCCGAGTACTACACCGACGTGTACAAACGCTACGCCACCTTCGCCCACAACTACCCGGCCTCCCCACCGCTCAAGAAAATTGTGAGCGGGGCCAACGGCGACGATGCCCACTGGACGGAAACGTGCATGAAGAACATTCCGCTCAACCAGATGTGGGGCCTGACCCTGCACCAGTACACCTTGCCCACGGGTAGCTGGACCGGCAGCAAGGGCAAGGCCACCGGTTTCACGGAGCAGGAATACTTCAATACCCTGCGCAACTGCCTGAAAATGGACGCCGTAGTAACTAAGCACGCGGCCATCATGGACAAGTACGACAAGGACAAGAAGGTGGCCCTGCTGGTGGACGAGTGGGGCGTGTGGACCGACGTGGAACCCGGCACCAACCCGGGCTTTCTGTACCAGCAAAACTCCCTGCGCGACGCCCTGGTAGCTGGCACTACCCTCAACATCTTCAACAACCACGCGGACCGGGTACGCGGGGCCAACCTGGCCCAGGCCGTAAACGTGCTCCAAGCCCTGGTGCTGACTGACAAGGAGCGGATGCTGCTCACGCCCACCTACCACGTGTTCGACCTCTACCAGGTACACCAAGATGCCCAGTTGCTACCCCTGCAGTTCCAGAGCCCCGACTACGTGATGGGCAGTGAGAAAATCCCGGCTCTGAACGCCTCGGCCTCGCGGGCAGCCAACGGTACGGTGCACATTTCCCTGGTCAACCTCGATACCAAAAAGACCCAGAAGCTGGAAACCGCGCTGCTCGGCGTCAGCTGGAAAACCGTGTCGGGCCGCATCCTGACCTCGCGCAACGTGAGCGACTACAACACCTTCGACAAGCCCAATACCGTGCAGCTGGCTAGCTTCAACGGGGCCCGCAAGCGCGGCGACAAGCTGAGCGTGGAAGTGCCACCCCAGTCGGTGCTGGTGCTGGAGCTGAAGTAGGAACCTCGTATTTACCGGCCCACCCGTATTTTTTGAAAAGCATGGGCTGAGTGCCGAATACGAGGTCTGGCGCTTGTTTTATCCTGCGGGTTGTCGGTTTTCCTACGCTTCTTTAGCTCTACTAATTTCCTTCCAGTAAAAGCCTGTGGGCTTCCTGCTTACCGTTTACATATGAAAGATATTTTAGTGCGGAGCGGCCTCCTGCGAGGCGTGGTAACCGGCTTGCTCTTAGCGCCTTCCCTCATGGCCGCGGCCCAGGCCCGCCAGGAATACCTGCTGACTTCTGACTGGAAATTTGCCAAAGGCGACCAGCCCGCCGCCCAGCAGCCTAACTTCAAGGACGCCAAGTGGCAGACTGTCAGCGTGCCCCACGACTGGGCCATTTACGGTCCGTTCAGCAGCACCAACGACCTGCAAAAGGTTAAAATCGAGCAGAACAATGAGAAGCAGGCTACCACCAAAGCCGGCCGCACCGGCGGGCTGCCCTTCATCGGGACGGGCTGGTACCGGCGGCAGCTGACGGTGCCGGGTTTCGGGCCGGGCAAGCGGGCCGTACTCCTCTTTGATGGAGCCATGAGCGACGCCCACGTCTTCGTGAACGGGCAGCAGGTAGTGGTGTGGCCCTACGGCTACAACTCGTTTTTCGTGGATGTGACGGCTGCCCTTCAGGCCTCTGGCCCGAATACGCTGGCCGTGCGCTTGCACAACCAGCCCGAGGCCTCGCGCTGGTACCCCGGGGCCGGCCTCTACCGCAACGTGCACCTCATCGTCACCAACGACGTGCACATTCCGGTGTGGGGCACCTACCTCACTACCCCCGAAATCAACGCCGACTACGCCAAGGTAAAGCTGCGCACCCAGGTAGAAATGCCCGCCGGAGCGGCCCCGGCGCTACGCCTGCAAACCGAAATCCGGGACGCGGCCGGGCGGGTAGTGGCTACCCTCACCACGCCGCTGGCTACTACCGATGGGCACACGTTTGAGCAAAACCTGGTGGTGCCCAAACCGCGGCTATGGTCGCCGGAAACGCCGGTGCTCTACACAGCTTCCTCCAAGCTCTTCGCCGGCGACCAGCTCCAGGATGAGTACGAAACGCGCTTTGGCATTCGCTCCTTTACGTTCGAGGCCGATAAGGGCTTTTCCCTGAACGGGCGGCCGCGCAAGTTCAAGGGCGTCTGCAACCACCACGACCTGGGGCCCCTGGGCGCGGCCATCAATATGGCCGCCCTGCGCCGGCAGCTGACGCTGCTCAAGGACATGGGCTGCGACGCCATTCGCACCTCCCACAACATGCCCACGCCGGAACTGGTGGAACTCTGCGACGAAATGGGCTTTATGCTAATGGTAGAGTCCTTTGATGAGTGGAAGGCACCCAAGGTTAAGAACGGCTACAGCCAGTACTTCGATGAGTGGGCCGAAAAGGACCTGGTGAACATGGTGCACCGCGACCGAAACCACCCCAGCGTCATTATGTGGAGCATCGGCAACGAGGTGCCCGACCAGAGCACGGCCGGCGGCGGTAAAATCGCCAAGCGCCTCCAGGACATCGTGCACCGCGAGGACCCCAGCCGGCCCGTCACCATGGGCATGGACCGGTTCGACGATGACATCAAGAATAACTTTGCCTCGGTGCTCGATGTGCCCGGCTTCAACTACAAGCCCCACCGCTACCCCGAGGCCTACGCCAAGCTGCCCCAGGGCTTCCTGCTGGGTTCCGAAACGGCCTCCACGGTCAGCTCCCGCGGCGTGTATAAGTTTCCGGTGGTGCAAGCCAAGGAACAGCGCTACCCCGACAACCAGTCGTCCTCCTACGACCTGGAGGCCTGCAGCTGGTCGCAGGTGCCGGATGATGAGTTTGTGGCCCAAGACGAATTGCCCTACACCCTAGGCGAGTTCGTGTGGACCGGCTTCGACTACCTCGGCGAGCCAACCCCGTACGACGAGCGGTGGCCTTCGCACAGTTCCTACTTTGGCATCTTGGACCTGGCTGGCCTGCCCAAAGACCGGTTCTACCTCTACCGCGCCCGCTGGAACACCACCGCGCCCACCCTGCACCTGCTACCCCACTGGACTTGGCCCGGCCGCGAAGGCCAGACCACGCCCGTGTTCTGCTACACCAGCTACCCCTCCGCCGAGCTGTTCGTGAACGGTAAAAGCCAGGGCCGCCAAACCAAAACCACCACCGGCATGCCCCAAGCCCGCTACCGCCTGATGTGGAACGAGGTGAAGTATGAGCCCGGCGCCATCAAGGTAATAGCCTACGACGCCCAGGGCAAGGCCGTAGCCGAGGAAGAGGTGCGCACCGCCGGCCAGCCCCACCACATCAAGCTCGTTGCCGACCGCACCAGCCTCACCGCCGACGGGCAGGACCTAGCCTACGTGACGGCCCGGGTGGAAGACGCCCAGGGCAACCTCTGTCCCGAAGCCACCAACCAGCTGCAGTTCCGCGTGGGCGGCGCGGGCCGCTTCCGGGCCGTGGCCAACGGCGACGCTACCAACCTGGAGCTGTTCCACCAACCCCGCATGAAAGCCTTCCAGGGCCAGCTAGTGGCTCTGGTGCAAACCACCAACCAGGCCGGCGCCGTGCAGTTGAAAGCCACTAGCAAAGGCCTGAAAGACGGCATAATTCAGCTGCAAACTGCCAAAACAGCCGCGAAATAGCTGCTGGCCGGCCCACCTGCGCGCCTAGCGTTTCCTCGAAGTTGTTGCAATAGGCTGAGTCGTTTGCTTCGGCGCTACCGCCGCGTGCAAATCATGCAAGATTTCGGAAGAATTCCGTACGAACTCCGGCTTGGTCGGGCTGTTTCTTTGTATCGGCTGGGCAGGCTGCCGTTTTACTCGCGAGCAGCCTGCCTAGCCGGGCCATGTTGCTTACTACTATGGAATCAGCTACTAAAACCGAAACCCTTGCTATAGAAGGCATGACGTGCGCCTCGTGCGCGTCCTTTGTGGAAAAGTCGCTTAGTCGTACGCCGGGCGTGCAGCGGGCGGTGGTGAATTTCGCCACCGAAAAAGCGACCATCGAGTATGTACCAACTCAGGCCAGCCCGGCCAGCCTGAAAGCGGCCGTTTTACAGGCAGGTTACGGCGTAACCGAGCAGGCCCCCGCTACCAGCGTCGCCGACCAGCAGGCCGCAATCGACCAGCAAAAAGCCCTGGCCTATGACAAGCTCAAGCGCCGCTTTTGGGTGGCCGCCGGGTTGGCCGCGCTTATTATGCCCCTGAGCATGCTCATGCTCTGGCCCGCCATGATGCAGCACGTTGACATGCAGTGGCTTAACTACGGCCTGCTGGTGCTCACCCTACCCGTGCTGCTTTATAGTGGGCGCGAGTTCTATACCTCGGCCTGGAGCAGCTTTCGGCACCGGACCGCCACCATGGACACTCTGATTGCGGTAGGTACGGGCGCTGCTTTTCTGTACAGTCTGGCTGCTACCGTGGCCCCGGGCTGGTTTACAAGCCAGGGCATCGTGCCCGAAGTGTATTATGACACCACAGCTACCATCATTGCCCTGATTCTGCTGGGTAAGGTGTTGGAGCTGCGCGCCAAAACGCAGACTTCGGCCGCCCTTAAAGCCCTAATGGGGCTGCAGGCGAAAACGGCCCGGGTGGTGCGCCCCGGCGGCCAGGAAGTTGACGTGCCCCTGGAGCAGGTGCTGCCCGGCGACGTGGTGGTGGTGCGCCCCGGCGAGAAAATTGCCACCGATGGAATTCTGGAAGAAGGCCACTCCGCCGTGGATGAGGCCATGCTCACGGGGGAAAGTTTGCCGGTAGAGAAAAGGGTAGGCGACTTGGTGTTCGGGGCCACCCTAAACAAAACCGGCTCCTTTCGCTTCCGGGTAACGAAAGTAGGCGCCGAAACCATGCTCGCCCAGATCGTTAAGCTGGTAGAAGATGCGCAAGGCAGCCGCGCCCCCATCCAGCGGCTAGCCGACAAAGTCAGCGCCATCTTCGTGCCCGCGGTTATTGGCATTGCCCTCCTGACGTTCGGGGTCTGGTTTGCCCTGGCGCCAACGGAAAGCCGCCTGCCGCTGGCCCTGGTCAACTTTGTGGCCGTGCTTATCATTGCCTGTCCCTGCGCCCTGGGCCTGGCTACGCCCACGGCCATCATGGTAGGCACTGGCAAAGGCGCGGAGCACGGCATTCTGATTCGTAACGCTGAGGCGCTGGAAAAAGCTTATCAAGTAGACACCGTGCTCCTGGATAAAACCGGTACCATCACCCGGGGCCAGCCCACCGTCACCGATTTTGTGCCGGTTCCGGGGCCGAATGCTGCGGAGCTGCTGGCAGTGGTTGCGGCCGTGGAGCGCCAGTCAGAGCACCCGCTGGCCGAGGCAGTGGTTCGCTATGCGCAAGCCCAGCAAGCGGCCGTGCTGCCGGCCACTGCTTTCCGGGCGCTGGAGGGTAGGGGCGCCACGGCCACGGTTAGGGGGCAGGCGGTGCTCATTGGCAACTTGCCCCTGTTGGAAGCCGCCGGCATCAGCCTGCCGCCCGCCTTGCACGAACACGCCGCTGCCCTACTTGCCCAGGCCAAAACGGTGCTCTACGTGGCCGTAGCGGGGCAGGCGGCCGGGTTGGTGGGGGTAGCTGACACCGTGCGCGATACGTCGGCCGCCGCCATAAAGCGCCTGCAGCGCCTGGGCCTGGAAGTGGTTATGATGACCGGCGACAACCCCCAAACAGCGGCGCAGGTGGCCAGCCAAGTGGGTATTGGGCGGTACTTTGCCGAGGTACTACCCCAGGACAAAGCCGCCAAGGTAAAGGAGTTGCAGCAGGAGGGCCGCACCGTGGCTATGGTCGGCGACGGAATTAACGACGCGCCAGCCTTGGCCCAGGCCGATATTGGTGTGGCCATGGGTGGGGGCACGGATGTCGCTATGGAAGCCGCCGGCATCACGCTCATGCGCTCGGATTTGCTGGGGGTAGTAACCGCCCTTGAACTATCCCGCCAGACCATCCGCACCATCCGGCAGAACTTGTTTTTCGCTTTCGTTTACAATACGCTGGGTATTCCCGTGGCCGCCGGGCTGTTGTACCCCGTGTTCGGCGTGTTGCTTTCCCCCATGCTGGCCGCCGCCGCCATGGCCCTAAGCTCCGTGTCGGTGCTGATGAATTCCTTGCGCCTCCGCCGGTTCTCGATGAAGAATGAGCTGTGAGGAAAAGGCAGTCAGGTCGCCGTTCGTACCCAGGCCGGCCTTCGCACCCATTCTACGCTCTCTGCTTCTTGCCGCCCCGCGGCCGGTACCCGTGCGCGAGTAATTGAGGTAAGCTCCGGCTAATTCTAGTGACGAGCAGGGGATTAGTTGCGCGGGTGGGAAGTGCGAACAGCAGCGGCGTTTGATACTAGCACCAGCGTAAAAGCAAAACCTCCCAGCAAGCTAAGGCTTACTGGGAGGTTTTAGATGAGCTGTAGTCCGTAGGGGAATCGAACCCCTGTTGGTAGAATGAAAATCTACTGTCCTAACCCCTAGACGAACGGACCAGGTTACCAGCGGAGTGTTTTCCGTTTTGGTGGTGCAAAGATAAGAGGCGCTTTAAGCACTGCAATAGTCTGCGCTGAAAATTTTTCTGATTGGGTCGTAAATCGGAGAGAATCAGGAGGTTTTTTTGTGCATTCGGTTCCGGTCCCACCAAATATACGCCCCAAACAGCACCACACTTACGCCCGTTACCCACAGCAGGCCCGATTTCAGCCGGTCGCTGTTTTCGCCTAAATACGCCAGCAACGCAATCAGAGGTACTACCCCAGCGGTAGTGGCAGCCATAAACTTCAGGTAACCCATGCGCGCCAGGCCCGCTACGAAGCTGATGGCATCATCGGAGAGGGCAGGGGAGAGGCGGGCGATGATAACAGCCCACACGCCGTAGCGGTCCACTACTTCCAACACTTTCTGCTCGTTTTTCTGGCCCAGCACCCGCGTCACGAACGACTCGCCCATGGCCCGGCCCAGGCCGTAGCCCACAGAGGAGGCCACCAGAATGCCACCCAAGGCCAGGGCCGAGCCCCACCACGGTCCGTAGGCCAGGATAGCTACCAGTATGAGCAGCACCACGTTGACAACAAAAAGAAACATTTGCGCCACCATAGCGGCCACAATTACCACCGGGCCCCAGTAGCCGAATTGCTGCATCCAGGCGGCAATGCGGGGCTGCTCGCCGCTGCGCAGCACCGTCCAGCCTTCGCGGGCGGTGGTCTGGAAATCGGGCCAAAAAAACCAGCAGCCCAGTAGGCCCAGCAGCACGGCCAGCGTAACGTATAGGGGAGTGTGATTAGCGCGTTTGGCCGGCGCGGCGGCAGTGGAAGCAGTGGTAGGTGGCACGGGCAGACAAGGTAGAGTGCGGGAGTTTTCCCGGGGGCAGAACGGGTACGTACGCAGGCCGCGCCCAAAAAGCTGCGGCAACCCCAGCGGCACCAGAGCGGTACTACCCATAGAAACCGCCATCCGGCCGCTCGTTGGCTGCGGACCGGCAAACTCTCTCCCGATGACAAAACATACCTATGACCTCGGTCTGGTTGGCAACTGCGCCTTTCTGGGCCTGATTGGTACCGATACCGCCGTGCGCTGGCTCTGCTGGCCCCGCTTCGACAGCAGCTTCGTGTTTGGCTCCCTGCTCGATGACAACAAGGGCGGCGAGTACAGCATTCGGCCCGCGGAGCCGGGCACTACCGTTACTGCTCGCCAGTACTACCGCACCAATACCAACGTGCTCTGCACGGAAATCACCACTGACGACGGCAGCAGCTACCGCGTCACGGATTTTGCCCCCCGCTTCCTGCAGTATGAGCGCTACTACAAGCCCCTGATGTTTATCCGAAAGGTGGAGCCGCTGGAAGGGACACCCCGGGTGCGGGTAGCCTGCCGGCCGGTGGGCCAGTACGGGGAATTAGAGCTAAAGCGCCGCCGCAGCTCCAACCACATTGCCTTTCTAGGGCTGGAAGAAGAAATCCGGCTCACTACCAACATCTCGCTAACCTACGTGCTGGATGAGGAGGACTTCGTGCTCAACGAAACCAAATACCTAGTGCTCACCTATGGGGCCCCGCTAGAGGCTCCGTTGGAAAGCACGGCCGAGCGGTTTCTGCGCGCTACCATCGACTACTGGCGCACCTGGGTCAAGAGCACCAGCATCAGCAACTTCCGCCAGGATCAGGTAATCCGCTCGGCCCTGGCCCTCAAGATTCACCAGTACGAAGACACCGGGGCCATCATTGCGGCCAGCACCACCTCTCTGCCCGAGGCCCCCGGCAGCACCCGCAACTGGGACTACCGCTACTGCTGGATGCGCGACACCTACTACATCCTCACGGCCTTCAATAACATTGGCCATTTTGAGGAGATGGAGCGCTACTTCCACTACATTGCCAACATCTCAACCAAGATAAAAGGCCGCTACCAGCCCTTGTATGGCATCAGCGGCAAATCGGAGTTGGTGGAGCAGGAATTGCCCCTAGCCGGCTACCTCGGCAACCAGCCCGTGCGCATCGGTAACGATGCCTACACCCACATTCAGAACGACGTGTACGGGCAGGTGCTGGTGGCTCTGCTGCCGCTCTATGTGGACTGCCGCTTCATCGACCCCGAATGGCCCAACCCCTCGCAGCTGGTGTTCGAGGCCTTGAATCTGATTGAAGCCACCATGGATCAGCCTGATGCTGGCCTCTGGGAGTTCCGTAACCTGGCGCAGTATCATTGCTACACCTACTTGTTTCATTGGGCTGGCAGCCACGCCGCGCGCAAGGTGGCCCGCTCCCTGGGCAACAAGGAAATGGAAGCTCGGGCTGAGCGACTGATGCAGGCCGCCGCCGACCACATTGAGCAGTGCTACAGCCCTGAGTTGGGGGCCTACACCAACGCCATCGGCTCGCCCCACCTCGATGCTAGCGCCATGCAGCTCATTCTGATGGGTTACCTGGACCCCGCCTCGGAGCGGGCCCGCACCCACCTAGCCGCCTTGGAAAAGGAGCTGATGACGCCCGAAGGTCTGTTCTACCGCTACCGCCATGCCGACGACTTCGGAACTCCCGAAACCACCTTCCTCATCTGCTCCTTCTGGTACGTAGAGGCCCTGGCCGCCGTGGGCCGGGTAGAGGAAGCCATGACCGAGTTCGAAAAGCTAACTACCTATACCAACCACCTGGGCCTGCTTTCCGAGGACGTAGACGCCAAAACCGGCTCGCAATGGGGCAATTTTCCCCAGGCCTACAGCCACGTTGGGCTGGTAAACGCCGCCTACCGCATTGCCCAGAAGCTAGCCAAACCCAACTTCATTTGATTGGGTCGTGGGGTATTAGGAACTTAGGGTCTTGGATATATACATCAAAAAGCCTCGCCATGTACTGGCGAGGCTTTTTTGTAATCTGACATCAGGCAGAACATACACCAAGACTACAACTTACAGCAGCGTGCGCAGCAGATTGCGGACGTCGGTGGTGGAGCTGAGGTGAAAGCGGGCTAGGGAGCGAGTTCCGGTGCCAACTTTGATGGTGTAGGCATCTTCCGGTAGGGCCCGGAACGTGTCCTCATCCGTGCGGTCGTCGCCGATGGCGAGGATAAACTGCGGGTTGTAGGCTGCCAGCCAGCGGGCGGCCGCCGTTCCTTTGTTAATGCCCGAGGTTTTCACTTCAATGACCTTATTGCCTTCCATCACTTGCAGCTCTGTGTTTGAGGTCATAAAGGATAGATGGTTCAGCAACTCCCGGGCGCGCACCTCGCCCAACTCCACGTCGGCGCGGCGGTAGTGCCACACCAGGGAGTAGTCCTTGTCTTCAATGAAAGAACCAGCCGTTCGGGTCACGTACATTTCCATAATGGGGCGGATGTCCTGCTTCCAGCTGTTATTCAGGGGCTGAAACAGCTGCCAGTCCTCGCTAGCCGGCCGCAGCCACACGCCATGTTCGGCAATGAAATCAAGCGGCAACTGCCCCAGCCAGCTCTGCAGCGTCGTCCGGTCGCGGCCACTGATGATGACCACGTGGTTGCGCGGATCGGCCGTTAGCGCTTGCAGCAGCAGCAGCAGCTCCTGGTCGGGCTTAGCACGCTGGGGTAGGTTGTGGAACGGGGCCAGGGTACCGTCGTAGTCGAGCAGGAGCAGGCGCTGTTCGGCGGTAGTAAAGTCATTGAGCAGCTGCGCGGTAGCATCGGTAGTCAGCATTTCCGTGGCCAAGGTCAGCTGCTTGATTTTGCTGTACGCTAGCCGGTCCATGAACAGCTTGGTCCAGGCAAACACGTCGTACTGCCGGACCAGCGCCTGCATGGCCGTCATACGGTGCACCTGTTCTTCCTCGGGCATCACTAGGGCATCGTGCATGGCCTCGGCCAGCTGAGCCGTATCGGTAGGGTTGATGATGAGGGCATCGGACAGCTCCCGGGCGGCACCGGCCCGCTCGCTCAAGATTAGTACCCCTTTACCATCGGCCTTGCTGGCTACAAACTCCTTGGCTACCAAGTTCATCCCGTCGCGCATGGGCGTAACCAGCGCTACCTCGGCCAGGCGGTAGAGGGAGGCCAACTCTTCTAGCGGGAAGGAGCGGTAGAAGTAATGAATGGGCGTCCAGCTGATGGTGCGGTACTGGGCGTTGATGCGGCCCACTATTTCGTCGATTTCCTCCTTCAGGGCCGCGTACTGCGCCACCTGGTCGCGGGAGGGCACCACCACCATAATCAGGCTGACTTGCTCGCGCCACTCGGGGTAGCGCTGAATCAGGACCTCAAAGGCGCGAAGTCGCTCGGCAATGCCTTTGGAGTAATCTAGCCTATCAATGGAAAGAATGATGCGGGTATCGCGTAGGGCCTCGCGGTACTCGGCCTCGTGCTGCTGGGCCTGCTCCGAGGCGGCGGCGGCCACAAAGCGCCCATAGTCAATGCCCATGGGAAAGGCATCCACGAGAACAGTCCGGTTCGGGGTTTCAATTTGCCCATTCTGTGAGGAGTGTCCCAGCAACTGCGAGGTAGCACTCAGGAAATGACGCATATACCCAAAGGTGTGGAAGCCAATCAGGTCGGCGCCCAGCATGCCGCGCAGCAGCTCCGAACGCCAGGGCAGGGCCCGGATCAGCTCATAGGAAGGAAAAGGAATGTGCAGGAAAAAGCCAATAGTGCACTCCGGGCGGGCATTGCGCAGCATTTCCGGCAACAGCAGCAATTGGTAGTCGTGCACCCAAATGGTGTCCTCCGGGCCGGCCAGCTCCAGCACGGCCCGGCAGAATTTCTCGTTTACGGCCACGTAGGCATCCCAGTGGGCCTGCTCGTAGGTGGCGTACTGGGGGAAGTAGTGAAAGGTAGGCCAGAGCGTGGAGTTGCTGAATCCTTCGTAGAAGTCGCGAATTTCCGCCTCCGTGAGAAACACCGGAGCCATGCTGTCGGCACTAAGCTCCTGCTCAATGTGCTGCTCTTCCGCCTCATCCTCTACAAAGAGCCCAGGCCAGCCCACCCACACGTTACCTTCCTGCCGGTAAATGGAGCCCAAACCCGTGGCCAGCCCGCCTTCGCTGGGCTGAAACGTGAGGCTCTCGGCAGTGCGCTGGACTTTTGTAGGCAGTCGGTTGGAGACGATAATTGTGCGGGACATACGCCGTGACAAAATGATGAATACCCCTGCTTACGGGAGAAAACCGGGGGTAGCCATTATTTTTTCACCTGCTTATCCTTACGGCGCGCTTAGTGCCGAGCTTGCCTGAACGGTAGAAAAAAGGCCTCAGAAAGGCTTAAAACAGCAGAATCAGGTAGTTAGCATCAGCGTGCAGTAGCCCGCCACCGCGGGCGCAGGAAAAGCATGTGCTGGAGCAGTAGTTTTCCTTCCCTGAGCCTAGGCAGGCCCGCCGGAGTGAGTAGGAGCGGTGCCGGTTGCTGCGGGCGAAGGTAGCGGCGGGCTCTGGGGTATAAGCAAAAGAAAAGCCCGCTTACCGGGAAGGCAAGCGGGCTTTTAGGAAGAGAGCCAAAACGGTAGGCGAGTAGTCCGTAGGGGAATCGAACCCCTGTTGGTAGAATGAAAATCTACTGTCCTAACCCCTAGACGAACGGACCAGGTAACGCGGCCTTGTTCCGTTTTGGTGATGCAAAGATAGGTAACGCAGCTTTCAGCGCAATAGCTGCATTTGAAAAAAAGTCGGGCAGTACTATGAATAGACTGATTTTCAAGCCGAAATTTTTCAAGTAAACGGTTTAGCAGCCCCCGGTTTGCGCTGTACAGAGGCATCCTGGCGGCCCCTACCACCGTATTGCGGTTTGATTTGGCGGAATACCCCTAGCCCGTTACCTTCGCTCCGCGTTTTCACCCGGCCCCTCGGGACCGACAACCCTCCCATTTCCCCATACTATGGCTAAAATCAAAGTTGCCATTAACGGCTTCGGCCGCATTGGCCGCCTCACGTTCAAGGCGCTGCTCCAGCGCGAGAACGTGGAAGTCGTGGCTATCAACGACCTCACCGATAACAAGACCCTGGCGCACCTGCTGAAGTACGATTCCGTACACGGTCGTTTCGATGGTACCGTAGCTTACGATGAGCAGAGCCTGACCGTAAATGGCCAGCGTATTGCTGCCCTCGCCGAGCGTGACCCCAAGCTGCTGCCCTGGGGCCAGATGGGCGTTGACGTGGTATTGGAATCCACGGGCCGCTTCGTAGACGAAGCTGGCGCTGGTCAGCACCTGACGGCCGGCTGCAAAAAGGTAGTTATTTCGGCTCCCGCTACCGGCAACATCCCGACGGTTGTGCTGGGCGTAAACGAAGACATCCTGACCGGCGAGGAAACCATCCTCTCCAACGCTTCCTGCACTACCAACTGCCTGGCCCCCATGGCCAAGGTGCTCGATGATGCTTTCGGCATCGAGAAGGGCTACATCACCACGGTGCACGCCTATACCTCCGACCAGAACCTGCAGGACGCGCCCCACAAAGACCTGCGTCGTGCCCGCGCGGCTGCCTACAGCATCATTCCTACCAGCACCGGTGCTGCTAAGGCCGTAGGCCTGGTGCTGCCCCAGCTGAAAGGCAAGCTAGACGGTATTGCCATGCGCGTGCCTATTCCAGATGGTTCGACGACGGACCTGACCGTAATCCTGAAGCGTGAGGTAACCAAGCAGGAAATCAACGACGCCGTGAAGGCAGCCGCTGAAGGTCCGTTGAAAGGCATCCTCGAATACAGCACCGATCCGCTGGTGAGCATCGACATCGTGGGCAACCCCCACTCGTGCATCTTCGACTCGGAGCTGACCTCGGCCAATGGCTCGCTGGTGAAAGTAGTAGGCTGGTACGACAACGAAACCGGCTACTCAACCCGCACCGCCGACCTGATTCAGAAGCTGGGCGAGAAAATGAACGGCTAAGCCTCCGGGTTTTGCTGACGTAAGAAGCCGCCTGTTCGGGAAACCGGGCAGGCGGCTTTTCTTTACGCGTTGGGGTAGATGGTGCCTGAAAGAACCAGTACCCACACGGCCGGAAACAATGCATCCAGCTGAAGTCGGTAGGTTTCTATTTCCTCGACATCACGTGGGCGGCCGCAGTGATGTCACTTCATCGTATTGTCTAGTGATGCCGCTCTGCCGGCTGGCTCTATCTTTAACTTACCATTTCACGATTTCACCATCTCACCACCTGTGCGCATCTGCTTTATTCTGAACCCGACTTCTGGCACTAACCGCACCCAAGACGTGCCAGCGCTGCTCACGCGCTACGCCACGGCTGCCGGCGCCGACTTCGAGGTGCAGGCCACCCAGTACGCAGGTCACGCCGAGGAGCTGGCCAGGCGGGCGGCACGGCAAGGTTGCCGGGTGGTAGTAGCGGTCGGCGGCGACGGCACCGTAAATGAGGTAGCGCGCGGCCTGCTCGGCACCGCAGCGGCTCTGGGCATCATCCCCCGGGGCTCCGGCAACGGCTTGGCCCGCCACCTGCGCCTCCCGTTAGATTTGCCGGGAGCCGTGCAGCGAGTGTGCCGGCCCACCTTCCAGCGCATTGATGTGGGGCGTATTAACGGCCGCCCGTTTTTCTGCACCGCAGGTCTGGGCTTTGATGCCCACGTGAGCAAAATGTTTGCGCGGGCCGGCACCCGCGGGCTGAGTACCTATATCAAGGTATCGTTGCGCGAATACCGCCGCTACCAGCCCGTACCGGTGCAACTTGAGCTGAATAACCAGGTGCTGGCAACTAACTGCTACGTGCTGGCCTTTGCCAACGCCGCCCAGTACGGCAACAACGCCTACATCGCGCCCCGGGCCGATATTCAGGATGGCCTGCTCGACGTGTGCCTAATTGATGCCCTGCCGCTTACCCGCGCCGTGCGGGTGGGGGTGGGGCTGGCCCTGGGTACGCTGGCAACCTCCGGGGCCGCCGTTTATCACACCAGTCACCACATCCGCGTCCGGACCGAGCACACCCTAGGTTTTCACGTGGATGGCGACTACGTGGCCGACGCCGCGGAATTTGAGGTAGCCCTGGAACATTTGGCCCTGGAAGTAGCCGTGTAACCAGAGTGAAGTTATGAAATGGTGAAAAGGCGAAATGAAGGCGAATAATAATCTAGCGGGACTTATTCGGTAGGCAAAGCACGCATTTCACAATTTTGCGTTTCACAATTTCACAACTTGCATTCATGAAAGCCGATAAAAACCGCCGGGAGGGAGTCGTATACTCGACTAACCCCGATTTTGAGTACCAGCAAACCGGCGACGAGCAGGCCGCCACGCTGCCGCCCCAGCAGCAAAACCTGCGGGTGCAGCTCGACAAAAAAGCCCGGGGCGGCAAGCAGGTTACCCTCGTCACTGGCTTCGTGGGCCAGGATGCCGACCTGCAAACCCTGGGTAAGCTGCTGAAAACCAAATGTGCTGTCGGCGGCAACGCCAAAGACGGTGAAATCATCATTCAGGGCGACTTCCGCGACAAAGTACTGGCCGTGCTCCTTGAAAAAGGCTATAAGGTCAAAAAGGCTGGCGGCTAACGGAAGTCGTTTTCTGCCTGTCTTCTACCCCCGTAAATAACTCCCAGCGCTCGGCCGCTTGCCCTTCACCGTATTCCCTTCACTATGCCTGCTCCCGAAGTTGCTACTGTGCATTCCCTGGCTGAAAACTGGGTTATTGAAGCTGTACAGTGGCTGAAGCTGGGGGTAGAAACCGTGGGGGCCTTTATTATTGCGCTGGGTATTATCGTAGCTGGTGGCCTGTTTTTGAAGGCCCTGCTGACGCGTCAAACAGCCGATTTTACGGCCATTCGCCTGACCTTAGCCCGCTACCTGGCCCTGGCCCTGGAGTTTCAACTGGGCGCTGATATTCTTTCCACCGCTATTGCCCCCAGCTGGGAGCAGATCGGCAAGCTGGGGGCCATTGCTGTCATTCGGACTACGCTCAACTTCTTCCTTTCCAAGGAAATGAAGGACGAGCATCGGAGTGCCGCCGAACATCACATCACCAAAAGGGCCACTGAATAGAGGGTGGTTGCCTTACCGGCGAGTCAAGTAGGCCCGGGCGCGCTCCACATCCTCCGGCGTGTCAATGCCGATGGTTTCCAGCGTCGTTTCGGCCGTCAGGATGCGGTAGCCGTTTTCCAGCCAGCGTAACTGTTCCAGGCTTTCGGCCAGCTCCAGGGCAGAGGGAGGGAGGCGGGTGATTTCGGCTAGCACATCGGGGCGGTAGGCGTACAGGCCAATGTGGCGCAGGTAGCGGTGGTGCCGGAGCCAATCGGCCGGGGCGTGCTGGCGTTGGTAGGGCAGGGGGTGGCGGCTGAAATAGAGGGCATGCCCGGCCGCGTCAAGCACTACTTTGGGCAGGTGAGGACTGAAAAGCTCCTCCTCACTCACCACCGGCTTAACTAGGGTAGCCAGTTGGGGCGGCTCGGGTCGGGCAAACAGCTTCACCAACGCATCAATTTGCGCGGGGTGAATAAAGGGCTCGTCGCCCTGGATGTTGATGATGCAGTCGGCGGTAATGCCTAGCTGTTGGTAAGCATCCCAGATCCGGTCGGTGCCGCTGGGGTGCTCGGCGGACGTCAGGACGGCCTCGCCCCCAAACTCGCGCACATGCTTTAGAATCCGCTCGTCGTCGGTGGCTACCACTACCCGGCGCAGGCCAGCCTGCCGGGCCTGCGCCACCACCCGCTGAATCATGGATTGGCCGCCCAGGTCTACAAGAGGCTTGCCGGGTAGGCGGGTGGAGGCGTAGCGGGCGGGAATAATACCAATGGCGTGCATATAGGAGCAGGATGATGAGCGAGCCACAAAAAACGGCAAAAACCGCCACGGTTTCCTACCCCGCCTTAAAGCAAGAACATCAGCGTACACTTTTTATCGAACTGACCCGGAAATAGGGGGCAACTTCTGGTGCCGAGAAGACGCGGGGCTCGGGATGTTGGCGTCCCGAAATCAACCAACAAAAAACCCCTGCTGTCATATTGTAGCGGATGCTTCGGCTTGAATCCGTAACTTTCGGCAAACTTTATGCAAGAGGGTCATTCTTCGCCTTGAGGGGCCTGCTACTTGCTTTTTGCCACCCCGTTGTATGTTCCGATTTTCGTTGCTGACCACTGCGCTTGCCCTGACTGGTTTTACGGCTGCGGCCGCCCCCCGGCCGGTAGCGCCGCCCGATTCCATTGGGGTTGAGTACCGCAACAACATGATGCTAATTAAGCACCGGGTAGGACCCGGCGAAACCCTTTACGGGCTGGCTCGGCGCTATAAAGTACCCGTGGAGCAGATTGTGGAGGCCAACTCGGGTCAGAAAGGTGCCCTGGTAACCGGGCAAATTGTGCTGGTGCCCCGCAACCGGGTAGTGTTGAACCAGCCCGCTACACCCCGCGCTACGGCCGCTACCACCTCGGCCCCGGCCCGCACGCTGCCTACCGACAGCCGTGGCAACCGCATTTACCGAGTTGAGCCGGGCGTCACGCTGTTTGCCATTGCCCGCCGCTTCCAGACTACCCCCGCCGAGCTGTCTCGGCTGAATGGCTTTCCGGCCAACTACAACGTGCGCGTGGGAGAAACCGTGATTGTGGCCGCTGGTACGGGTAGCGCACCAAGCGCTGCCCGCCCGGCCGCAGCCCCAGTGGCAGCCGCTCCAACTCGCCCGGCGCCCACGGCCCGGCCGGAGCGCGACGACACTGCCGAGCGCGAGGCCAGGGAAACCCGGGAGCGGGAAGCGCGCGAACGGGCGGCTCGGGAACGAGCCCGCGACTCCGCCACGGCTCCTGCCGTGACGCCCGCCAGCCCGGCCACGGAAGCTCCCGACACCGACCGGGGCCCCTCCCGCGCCAGCGAAATTGTGCGGCGCGTATCGGAAAGCGGCCTCGCCACTGCCATTCAGACGGATGCCTCGGATAAATACCTGGCCCTGCACAAAACCGCGCCCGTAGGCACTATTATGCAGGTGCGCAACATCATGAACGGGCAATCGGTGTACGTGCGCGTAATTGGTCCCCTGCCCGACACGGGCGAGAATACCAATATTCTGGTGCGTCTGTCTAAGAAAGCGGTGCAGCGCTTGGCTACCCCTGACCAGCGCTTCCGGGTAGAAACCAGCTACGTACCGTAGCAGTGAGATGGTGAATTTGTGCAATGGTGAGTTTTTATGTTCGGCTGGCCTGGAGGCGCCGCTTGGGCAGGTAGGACTGCCTGAACGGAAAACTCACCAGCTCATTATTTCACCATCTCACCTGTATGAACCACGCTCAGGTTCGGGCCTTGCTCGACGAAAAATACCGGCATTACGACCAGCCAGCCTTCATCCTGGCCGATCCAATCAGCATTCCGCACCGCTTCAGCCAGTTGCAGGATATTGAAATTAGCGGGTTGTTTGCGGCCTTGCTGGCCTGGGGCCGCCGCCCCACTATTATCAGCAAGTGCACGGAACTGCTGCGCCGCATGGACGATGCGCCCTACCAGTTCATTACCCAGCACCACGACGAGGACCTGAAAAAGCTGCTGGGCTTTTGCCACCGCACGTTTTGTGACACTGACCTGCTGTATTTCGTGCACTGGTTGCGCTGGTTTTATGCCCGCCACGAGACCCTGGAAGATGCCTTTCTGGTGGGTAGCACCCAAAAGGAGCGCCTCGAAAACTTCCATACCCTATTCTTTAGCCTAGAGGATGCGCCCCAACGCACCCGCAAGCACGTGGCTACCCCGGCCCGGGGCTCAGCCTGCAAGCGCGTGAACATGTACCTGCGCTGGATGGTCCGCCCCGATTCGCGCGGCGTCGACTTCGGCCTCTGGCGCCGCCTACCCGCCGCCGACCTCATCTGCCCCTGCGACGTGCACGTGGAGCGCGTGGCCCGCCGCCTGGGTCTGCTGGAGCGCAAGCAAGTCGATTGGCTGGCGGCCGAGGAGCTGACGGCCCACCTGCGCACCTTCGACCCGCTGGACCCCGTGAAGTACGATTTTGCCTTGTTCGGGCTAGGCGTGGAAGGGGAGATGTAGAAATTCTGACCGGCCACTGCCGACGGGTAGTAAGCGGCGCATTTATTAGCATTTGTGAATCTTTCCGGCCTCAGCGAGTGTTTATCTTCGCATTCTCATCTGAATCTCCAAGTACCTACCCGATTTGATTCTTCCTCAGAACTTTGAGCAGAAAATAGGTTTCACGCAGTTGCGTGAAATGTTGGATACGTTGTGTCTGAGCTCGTTGGGCCGGCATTTCGTGGCCAAAATGTCCTTTCAAACCAATGCTGAGCAGCTCCAGAAGCTGCTGCTGCAAACCGACGAGTTTCGCCAGCTCCTGAACAGCGGGGCCGATTTTCCCAGCCAGCACTACCACGACGTACACCAGCACTTGGTGCGCGCCAATCTGCCCGGTTCTTACCTGGACGTAGCGGCTTTTTTCGCCGTGAAAATGAGCTTGCGCACCATCCGGGAGGCGCTGACCTTCTTTACCCGGGCCGAAGAAAACTTGTACCCTACGCTCCGCCTGCTAGGCATTGGCGTGCAGGTTGACCGCAACCTAATAGCCAACCTCGATAAGGTAGTGGACGATGAGGGTCAGGTCCGTGAGGATGCCTCGCCGCTGCTGCGCCAGATCCGGCAGGAGCTAATTAACCGCCAGGGCCAGCTGCGCAAGCAGATTGCTGGCATCCTGCGTCACGCCCGCAACGAGGGCTGGGTGCCCGAAGGGGCCGAGCCTACCATCCGGGGTGGCCGGCTGGTGCTGCCGGTGATTGTGGAGCACAAGCGCCGGGTGAAAGGCCTGATTCATGACGAGTCGGCGACGGGCCAAACGGTGTTCATTGAGCCGGAAGCCGTCTTCGAGCTCAACAACGATATCAAGGACTTAGAAAATGCCTACCAGCGCGAGTTGGTGCGCATCCTAACCCAGCTCACAGGCCAGCTGCGTCCCCACATCCCGGACCTGCGTAAGGCCTACCAGTACCTGGGCCTGCTCGACTTTATTCGGGCCAAAGCCCAGCTGGCTCGCCGCTTGGAAGCCACGCTGCCCGCCCTGGACCCGCGGCCCCTGATCCGGTGGCACCGGGTGCGGCACCCGCTGCTGTTCCTCACCTTCCAAGGCCACGCTAAAGATGACCCGCGCGAGGTGGTTCCTCTGGATATTGAGCTGACCCCGGAGCAACGCATTCTGCTGATTTCGGGGCCCAACGCCGGAGGTAAATCGGTGAGCATGAAGACGGTAGGCCTAGTGCAGTACATGCTACAGTGCGGCCTGTTGATTCCGGCCGGCGAAGAATCGGAGGCCGGCGTATTCGATGATATTTTCCTAGACATCGGCGACGAGCAGAGCCTGGAAAACGACCTGAGTACGTATTCCTCCCACCTGCTGAGCATGAAGCAGTTCGTGACCCTAGCCAACAAGCGCAGCCTGGTGCTGATTGACGAGTTTGGCACCGGCACGGAGCCCAGCTTGGGCGGGGCCATTGCCGAAGCCGTGCTGGAGCAGCTCAATCGGGCCCGGGCGTTTGGCGTCATCACGACGCACTACACCAACCTGAAGAACTATGCCGAGCGCACGCCCGGCATCATCAACGGGGCCATGCGCTACGACCCCGACCAGCTGCAGCCCCTTTACCGCCTCGAAACCGGCAAGCCCGGCTCCAGCTTCGCCATCGAAATTGCCCGCAAAATTGGCTTGCCCAAGCAGATTGTGGAGCGGGCTACCCAGCTCGTGGGCAAAGATAAAATTCGCTACGACCGACTGCTGGAAGGCCTAGAAAAAGAGAAAACCGAGCTGGAGCAGCGTACCGCCGAAGCCGCCAAAGCCGAGCGGCGCCTGAAAAAAGCCGCCCAGGAATATCAGGACCTCAAAAAATACCTCGACGATACGACCTTGGACGTGCTGCGCGAGGCCAAGGCCAAGGCCAAAATGCTGCTGCGCGACACCAACCAGCAGATTGAGGCCACCATTCAGGAAATCCGGCTGGGTCAGGCCGAGAAGGAGCGCACCAAGGAGGCCCGCGGCAAGCTCGATACCTTCGTGCGAGAAAAGCTGCAGATTGAGCCGCCCAAGCCCAAAGCCACCCGCGAAATGGCCGACGCTACTACCCTCAAACCCGGCGACAAGGTAGCGCTGCTGGGCCAGGAAGGGCACGGCGAAATCATGGCGGTGAAGGGCAAAACGGCAGAGGTTTCCTTCGGGGGTATGAAAACCATCGTCAAGGTGAATCAGCTGGAAAAGCTCACCCGTTCCGAAATTCGGGAGCGGGAGAAGGAGTCGGCCCGCCGGGCGCCGGCCCAGCACGCTACCCTGGATATTACGGGCCGCATGTCGGGCTTCAACACCACGCTGGACTTGCGCGGGGAGCGGGCCGAGGATGCCCTCAACCGTATTATGGCCTACGTGGATGATGCCGTGATGCTGGGCGTGCCGGAAATCAAAATCCTGCACGGACGCGGCAACGGCATTCTGCGCCAGATTGCCCGCGACTACCTGCATAAGGTGCGCGAAGTGGCCAGCGTAGCCGACGAGCACGCCGACCGGGGCGGCGACGGCGTGACCATTGCCGTGCTGAAGTAGCCGGCCGCACTTTCAGCGTACCTTTGCATTCCTAATGCACCCAAAGAGCCCGTTGCGTTCCGCGTAACGGGCTCTTTATTCCAGTAACATCACAACGCTCCGCTATGCACCCCCGTAACCCCCATGCCGCCCGCTACGACTTCGCCCAACTGACCGACACCAGCCCCGAGCTGGCCGCCTTCGTCATCCCGAATCCTACCGGCGACGACAGCATCGACTTTGCCAATCCGGCCGCCGTAAAGGCCCTGAACCGGGCGCTGCTGAAGCAATTTTACGGGGTAGCGCACTGGGATGTACCCGCCGGCTACCTGTGCCCGCCCATTCCGGGCCGCGCCGACTACATCCACAACGTGGCCGATTTGCTGGCCGCCGACCACGGCGGCGTAGTACCGCGGGACAAGTCAGTACACGTGCTGGACGTGGGGGTAGGGGCTAATTGCGTGTATCCCATCATCGGCACGCAGGCCTACGGGTGGCGCTTCGTGGGCTCGGAGATAGACGGCGTGGCGCTGAAAGCCGCCCGTAGCATGGTAGCGGCCAACCCGAGCCTCGCCGGGCGCATCGACCTACGCTTGCAAACCCATACTGACTACATTTTCGAGGGCATTGTGAAGCCGCGGGAAGAGTTCGACGTGGTCATCTGCAACCCGCCGTTCCATACTTCGGCCGCCGATGCGGCGGCCGGCAGCCGCAAAAAGGGCCGTAATTTGGGGTATGCCAAAACCAAGTCGGCGGAGCCCCTGCTCAACTTTGGAGGCCAAAACACGGAGCTGTGGTGCGAAGGCGGCGAAGAAGGCTTCCTGAAGCGCATGATTACGCAAAGTGTGCCGCTGTCTGCCCGAGTGCTCTGGTTTTCGTCGCTTATTTCCAAAAAGGAAACCCTGCGTAGCGCCCACTACCTGCTGGGCCAGGACGGCGCCACCGAGGTAAAAGTGCTCGACATGTCTCAGGGCCAGAAGGTTAGCCGGGTAGTTGCCTGGACGTTCCAGGACGAAGCCCAGCGCCACACCTGGGCCGAGCGGCGCTGGAAGTAAGGGTAGGGCTGGGTTGCTGTACTGGCTTTTAACCAGGGTAGATTATATAGCATGAGGTCCTTTGTAGCTTCCTGTTACAACAAGAACTGCTAGCAATGCAACGAGCAGGTAAAGGATAACCACTACCCCGTAGGCAATAGCCATAGAATAGCGAGTACTGAGAAGCATTCTAACCAGTAGTACCAGGTTTGTAGCTATGCCCAAGAGGTAGCAAACACATACGGCATACGGAACTATCTTTTCAGACACTTCGACCAATGGCAGGTATCCGTACGCTACAGCTCCAAGTAGGAGCATTCCTACCAGAAAACTTCCGTTTACAAGTAAAAAAGAGACGTAAGAGGAAAGCGTAGTGCGTGGACTCAAAAGGAATAGCGAGGGTTGAGTTCTATAGGAGCGTATCTGTATAACCACCTGTATTGGCTCAGACCAGATGATTCTGGCGTATAGGGCTACAGCAAAGTCGGACAAAAAAAGGTCGTTCCCACCCGGGAACGGCCTTTTTTATTATACAGAAGAATAGAAGGCTTACTCCACTACTACCCGGCTAACCTGCGTCGATTCGGCCGTTTCAATCTGTACCAGGTACAGGCCGGCGCGTAGGGCCGAGGCATCTACGCTTACTTCCTGGCCATTCAGGGTTTTGGTCTGGTCGAGCACTACGCGGCCGGTGGCGTCGCGCAGCACCACGCGGGCGGTGCGGGCGGCGCTGGCTTGCACGCGCAGCTGGAACTTGCCGCTGGTGGGATTGGGGTACACCTGCACGGCGCTTTGCTGCACGGTTTTCTTGTTGCTCAGCACCAAGCTGCACAGCTGTACGCCCCGGTTTTGCTCGGCAATGCGGGCGGCAAACTCCTGGTAGTACTGGTTTACGATGCGGGCATCGTGCACGATGAGCGTGTTTTCGTCATTCTCCGTATCGGCCGAGAGCGACCAGTTGTGGGAACCCACAAACACCAGCGGGTCCGACTGCGAGGCGCCGGCATCCACGATGGCGTATTTGTGGTGCATGATGCCGCTGGTATTTTTTACTAGGGCCCGCTCGCCCAGCGCGGTGCGGATGGTGCGCAGAATGGTGCCGGTGCCGGTGTTGCTGGTATCATTCACCAGCACCTCGGAGCAGCCCACGATGTTGCGGGCCCGTACCTGGTCCACGATGGCGCGGCCCAACTCGGCGCGGGTAATCAACATGGTGGCAATGTGCAGGTCGTTGTCGGCCGACTGAATGGCCTGAATCAAGCGGCCGTTCACTTGGTCCGTGGGCGAGAACCACGACTCCACCTGCTTGCCCCCGATCATGAGGTAGTGGGGCGTGTTGTCGGTTTTGGCCGAGCCGAAACGGGCCGTAGCCAGGGTGCCGCTGCCCCACATTTCATTGAACTCCAGGGTGTAGGTGCGGGCCAGGGCCTGGTCCTGAATGGCAATGGCATTGTTACGGTCCGTGGAAAGCTGGGCTGGCGTCCAGTTTGTGGAGCCCGACCATACCCACGGCACATTCACGTTGGCATCCTCGGCGTCAATCACCACAAACTTGTTGTGCATGATGTTCTGCTGGGTCTGGCGGCCGAGGCGCGGTATGTTGGTGTTCAGGCCGGGAATGCTGGCGTTGGTGTTATCATTTTCGAAGATGACGCGCACGGCTACATTTCGAGCGTGGGCCGCATTTACGGCCGCCAGAATAACTGGACTGTTCCAGTTATAAATGGCAATGTCCAGGGTTTTGGTGGCCCGATTGATGTAGCGAGCCAGCGTGTCGGCAATAGCGCCGTTGGCCAGGTACGTAGCCGCGTTGCTGGGCAGGGCCAGAGCCGTGTTTACCGTGCCAGTGAAGTAGGAACGCATTTTACCGCTGGAAAGCGAGGCCGTTACCATGGGCACGGCCCTGGACTCCGAAGTGCCAATGCTGTTCGTAACCGAGGCTTTCACGTAATAAATAATGCCCGGCTGCAAACCCGTCAGGGCGATGCTGTGCTGCTTGGCGGCCGTGGTAGGCCCGGTTACCGCAGTGAAGGGACCGGCCGGGGAAGTACCGTACTCCAGCTTGGCCGTACCCGTGTTTTCGGTGGTGAAATTCACCGTGAAGCCCGTGGTGCTAATGGCCGTAGGCACCGGCGAGCTGAGCAGGTTGGGAGTGCCACCCAACACGAAATCCTGGTAGCGGCGGGGAAGCAGCTGGTAACCGCCCGTGCCGCTGTTGGAAAACTGGCTCATAATTCCCAGCACGTCGAACTGACCGCTGGGGGCGGCTTTCCCTACAATGTCGTTGCCGGTATTGCCCGCGGCGGCCGTGCGCACAGTAGCCCCGGTAGTGCCGTTGAGCAGGTAGTTGGTGTTGCCCCCGAAAGTGCCGACTGCGGCGCCGGCGCTGGTGGTAATGGAGGTGTTCTTGTTGATGCGCACCACCCGCGACTCGTACTGCTCGGCAAAAACCGACGTCAGGGCGGAAGCCTCTACGGTGGCTGCGGGCCGGATAACCCGGTTCTGGGCCAGCACGGCCACGCTGGCTACTGGGTCAATTTCCAGCAGGCCATTAAAGTTTTTCAGCGTCCCGCTGATTTCGATACTGTCGCCGGGTACCAGGGCCGAAAAGCCGGCCGCGCTAGTAGAATAGGCGGCCAGACCACCGGTGCCATCCTGCAAGTAGCGAATGACGCCCAGCTCCGTACCGTTGGTAACTACGCCCCGCACCGTTACAACGGCGCCAACCCCGGCGGCGCGGGCATCGGCCACCGATTGTACCGTTTGGGCCGCTACAGGCTGCAATGCGGCCCCGCTACCTAGCAGAGCTAACAGAGTAAATTTTTTCATCAAATGAATGGAATGGGAATGAGGTGGTAAGCGAAAAGTGCGACAAATATCTTCATCTTCCCCCAAAGAATAAGCCCCAGATTAGAAGATTTCCGGAGTCGAAAGGCCAGGAAATATTATAGGTAAATATCTGATTTACAGATTGGTGAAACGACCTAAGGTTCAGCTTGCCAACAAACGGCTCCGGCCGAAGCGCTTGCCGCGTGGCGCCCCCAAACGGGAAGCAGCCACGGCAAGCGTTTCGGCCGGAGCAGAAGGGGTAGGTAGTAGCGGAAGCTAGGCTAGGGCCGGGCGGTCAGGCGCTTTTTCGTGTCCGTTATCATTGGCACGGCGGCGGAGCGCGACGTACCCGCGGCATTGGTAGCCGATACCCGCACGTAGTACACCGTGCCTGGCTCCAGATTGGTGAGTTCGACGCTGTGGGCGGTAGTGGCGGCGGGCAAGTTAACCGTAGTGCCCAGGGCCGTGGTTTTGCCGTACTCAACGATGGTGGTGCCGGGGTTGATGGTCTGGAAAGTAACCGTGAAGCCGGTGCGGTGGATGGCCGTGGGTACGGGCTCGCCCTGGATGACAGGCAAGCCGCCAGCTACCGAGAATATCGGCGTACAGGCGCGGTAGCAACTGGTAGCCACCAGTGCCGCTCGGAGAAAACTGGCTTAGAGTCCCAATCAGGTCAAACGGCCCAGTTGGTGGCGTTTTGTCCACCAGGCCGGCGGGGCCGGTGGAGGCCACATGCACCCGAATGGGCGTACTGCGCTGGCCGTTGATTAGGTAGTTCGTATTGCCCTTCAGGGCTTCGGCGGGGGTGCTGGCAGAAGTCGTCAGGCTGGTAACCCCGGTAATCCGGAGCAGGCGGCCCTCATAACCTTCCTCAAAGGCCTTGGCCACATCGGCGGCGGCTATTTCCGTGGCTACTACGCGCCGGTTGCTGGCCAGCTTCTGCACGCTCGTAACGGGGTCCATTTCCAGCAGGCCGTTGTAATTTTTGAGCGTGCCCGTTGCCAGCACACTGTCGCCGGGCACGAGGGCTTGCAGCTCGGCATTGGTAGTCGAGAATAGCGCTAGGCCGTGGGTGCGGTCCTGAATAAAGCGCAACTGCCCCAACTCCGGCCCGTTTTCCACCACGCCCCGCACCGTAACGGTGCTACCGGGGCCGGCCTGCCGGGCGGCGGCAATGGTGGGCTCCGGCGGGGTAGCCGGGGCGCTGCTGCGCACCTGACGGGCGGCGCCTTGGCCGGCCCGCGACCGGGAGCCTTGCTGGGCCTGCGCAAGGAGGGCAAATGAAACAAAAAGGCAGGTGAGAAAACGTGTTTTCATTAAGCAAGCGGTGGTTGTAAGCCGCAAGAGGCAAGTAAACAGGCAAAAATTAAGCAGAACCGTAGGCAAGCAAGAAGGGGTAAAACTACACGATTTCTTTCCCAAAATGAGCAGGAAAATTCCTGTTGCCGTAAAAAAGTCCTAAAACAACGAAGCCCGCCTGGTAGCAAAACAGGCGGGCTTCGTTGCTCCGTAGTGGAGTGCTCAGAGGATGTTCACCTCGGGGTGCAGCTCGATACCAAACTTTTCCCGCACCGACGCAATAATGTCGTGGGCTAGCTCGCGGATGTCGTGTCCTAGCGCGCCGCCGTGGTTTACCAGCACCAAGGCCTGTTTGTCGTGCACGCCGTGGGCGCCGCGGCGCTGGCCCTTCCAGCCGCATTGCTCAATCAGCCAGGCGGCCGGCACTTTTACTCCGCCGGGCACGGGGTAGCCGGGCAGCTCGGGGAAGTGGGCCTTCAGCTCGTCATATTTAAGCTGAGATACTTCGGGGTTTTTGAAAAAAGAGCCGGCATTGCCAATCTGGGTGGGGTCGGGGAGCTTGCTGCGCCGAATGTGCATGACGGCTTCGCTGACCTCGCGGGGGGTAGGCTCGCCCCCAATGCCTAGGTCTTCGAGGGTGGTTTTGATGGCGCCGTAGCTGAGGTTGGGCCGGGCCTGCCGCTGCAGGCGCAAGACCACGCCCGTCACGATAAACTGGTTTTTTAGGGGGCCTTTGAACACACTTTCCCGGTAGCCGAAGCCGCACTCGGCGGCCGAAAACGTGCGCACCTGCCCGGTGCTGATTTCCAAAGCTTCGAGTTGCTCAAAGGTATCTTTCAGCTCGGAGCCGTAGGCCCCAATGTTCTGCAGCGGCGCCGCGCCTACCGTGCCCGGAATCAGGGAAAGATTTTCGATGCCGCTCAACTCCTGGTCCAGCGTGTACTGCACCAAACCGTGCCACGACTCGCCCGCGCCGGCCCGCACCAGGGCCGTTTCAGCATCTTGGCTGATGATGTCGAGGCCCCGGATTTCATTTTTCAGCACCACACCATCGAAATCCTGGGTGAAGAGCAGGTTGGAGCCGCCGCCCAGCACCAGCTTGGTGGCCGCTTGCACCTCAGGGAGGGCCAGCAGTGCCCGCAGCTCCTCAACCGAAGTAAAGCGAGCAAACAACCGGGCCTTCACCTCCAGGCCGAAGGTGTTGTAGGGGCGCAGGGAAACGTGGTGTTCAAGGACGGGAGCCGAAGCCATAGAAGCAAAAGGAAATGATGCGCCGGTAAAGGTAGCCGTTTGGCTATTGCGCGACAGTGCCCGAGGCCTACAAAAGCAAAGCCCGCTACCCTGCCAAGGGTAACGGGCCGTAAGTTCGGTTGCTGGCCTACCTACCGCACGCGGTAGCCGCGCAGAGCGTAGAACAGTAAATACGCGTAACACAGGGCCGGAATAATAAAGGCCACGCGCAGCCCGCCGCCGTTGGTGGCTACCCAGCCCATAAGCAGCGGAATAATGGCCCCACCTACGATGGCCATAATAAGGTAGGAAGAACCCTGTTTGGTAAAGCCGCCTAACCCTTTAATAGCCAGCGGAAAAATGACCGGCCACATAATCGAGTTCATCAGGCCGCAGAGCACAATCAGCCACAGAGCCGTTTCTCCCGCGTTTAGGATGGAGGCCAGCACCAGCAGTACGCCAGCGGCACATACTACTACCAGTGCTTTACGGTCGTTGATGCGGGCTAGCAGCGGGATGCCCACTACCCGACCCACCAGCGAGCCAAACCAGTACGACGACACCAGCACCGCGCCTACCGCTTTGGTGAAGCCGGCCGTGGTATCAATGGGGGCCGGAGCCTGACCTACTAGCACCGCAATAAAGTTTACGGCTACGTTCAAGCCCCGAACTAAGGCCTGGGTAAAGCCGCTGAGCTGCGTAATGCCTTGAGCCTCACCGTAGCGGATCAGGAAGGAGCCCAGGCCTACCTCCACGCCCACGTATACGAAGATGGCAACGACTCCCAGGGCCAGGTGCGGAAACTGCAGGGCCGAAGTGCGGCCCGCCGTAGCCGGTACTACCTCCGCTTCCTCATCGGCGAAAGTTTCCAGTTCGGGCAGTTTCAGTAGGAAGAAGGTGCCGGCCAGAATAACCAAAAACACCGCTAGTCCAATATAGGGGCCCTTTACGAGGGTAGATTCCTCGGCTAGGCGCTGGGCTACCGGTAGCGCCGCCAACCGTGCCTTCAGGGCCGCCGAGCCGCCGAACAGCAAAATCCCGCCCAGCAGCGGCGACAAGGTGCCTCCGAAGTTATTAGCTACCCCCACAATGCTTACCCGACTAGCCGCCCGGTTGGCCGGCCCCAGAATAGACACGTAGGGGTTGGCGGCCACTTGCAACAGCGTTACGCCCGCGCCCAACACGCTTAGCCCCAGCAAGAACACTCCAAACGTGCGCGAATTGGCCGCCGGAATAAACAGTAAAGCCCCCGACGCCATCACCAGCAACCCCAGCACAATACCGCGCTGGTAGCCCAGGCGCTTGAGCACGTAGCCCGCCGGCAGCGACATCAGAAAATAGGCCCCAAAGAAGGCAAACTGCACCAACGACGACTGCAAATCCGTGAGCTGGCACACGTCCTTGAGGTAGGGCATGAGCACGTCGTTGAAGTTGGTAACGGCCCCGAACAAAAAGAACAGGCTCGTCATGGCCGCCATGGGCAGGGCGTAGCTGCGCGTGGTGCCGGAAGTGGCGGTGGGAGAGGAGGTAATGGGTGCGGCCATGCAGGCAGAAAGGGAGAAAGTGAAGAGGCTTAAAGATAGAAATACCGGGCAGAACAGCGGCGCCAGCCGTTAGAGCGGAAACTGCCGCCGCAGCTGCTGGTAGCCGGGGTGGTCATCGAGGCTGGTGAGGCTCTCGAACATGCTGATAAAGGTGCGCACCAGCTCCGGATCCGTCGACTGCATGGCGCGGGTTTCGGCTACCCGATCCAGGTTGTACTGGCCCAGAAATATCACTAGGGCCCGGAAAGGCTCCTTGGCTTCGGCGTTGAAGCGCAGCAAGAGCTGGAAGGGCAGCACTGGCAGCTGCTGGTGCGGCTCCACGCCGGCGGCCCGCTGTTCCGGGTGCTCGGCAAGGGTAGTAAACGTGTCCTGAATCTGGCGCAGCGTGGCGCAGTGCTGCTCCCGGTGCTCCTGCCAGTGCTCGTCGGCTACGGGTGCCTCCGGGTGAAACTGCTGCCACACGCCCTCCACGAAATGGTGCAGCCGGCCGTGCTGGTCGCGGGTGGGTGGTAGGGCATCGGGTGTTTCGTCGGCGGCCAGCGTAGCCAGGTAAAACTCGCGCGCGTCGCGGGCCCGCTCCAGCAGTAGGTCATGAATACGGTCGGTGAGGGCGCGCATCTCCCGCTGGTTGAGGGCCGGATGGTGATGGCGAGCGTAGAAAGTACCAATGGCTGCCGAGTCGGTCATGATGGCCAAGTACTCACTACCTTCCGCTTCGGCCAGAAACTTCGCTACTTCCTGCATAATCGGCTCGAAGCCCTTGTGCAGCTCCCGGGTGGCGTCGCTGATAGTTACTACGGCGTTTTTGATCTGTTCCTCTACCGCATTGCTGCTTTGCACTAATTGCCGAGTTTCGTGGGCTAGGGCTTGCATCTGCCTGAGGGCTTCATCGGTATTGCGCGAAGCATCATCGGCCGCCTTCCAGCTGTGAAACGCCACAAACAGCCCCAGGAAAGAGGCCACGCTGCCCACAATGGAGTAGTGCCCATTCACGGCCTCAAAGGCCGTGAGGCCCAGCACCGACAAGGCCAGAAACAACGCCAAGTAAAACGCCGAGCTTTTGCTGGGGTTGAAGAGAAAGGAAGGCCGCATAGGCGGTAAAAATGCGGATTAATAAGTACTACTGCTAAAGCTTCGCGGCTTGGCAGGGCAAAGGTGGTTGATACTGGTACCTAGTTGCCTCATTCCTCGCCCCTACCCTCGCTTGCTGCGCGACATGGGGAGAGGGGAACTAGGTCGTGTGAATAGTTAGAACTCGTCAATTTCACAAGGTTGTCATGCAGAGCGCAGCGAAGCATCTCGCGTGCTGACGTTACTATACTACCTCAACGATTCAAGCGAGATGCTTCGCTACGCTCTGCATGACGGCCTTTGTAACATTTGCTCAGTTGTCTTCTACCTCCTAAATCTTTCCTCCTAGCTTCTAAATAACTAGTTCCCCTCTCCCCATGTCGCGCAGCAAGCGAGGGTAGGGGCGAGGAATGAGGCAACCAATGCTAGGCTGCCTTGACACTCCGCCCTAACCAAGCAACGGGAGCTAGACACTAGCCCGAAAGCAAAGTTGCGCCTGCTGCGCCGTATCACCCGCTTCTTTCCCGACCTTTGCAGCCTTACCCCGAATTTTGCTACCTGCTTTCCTATGGCCGATAACCGCCGCTCCGCCCCATTTTACATGACTGCCACTACCCAGTTTGGGCTGGAAGAAGTGCTAGCCGAGGAGCTGCGTCAGCTTGGGGCGAAAATTGAAAAGGTAGGCCAGCGAGCCATTGAGTTTACTGGCGACACCCAGCTGCTCTACGAGGCCTGCCTGTGGTGCCGCACGGCCATGCGCATCCTGCGGCCCTTCGCCGGTTTCTACGCCCGCGACGAAAAAGCCCTCTACCGCGAAGTAAGCCGCATCGACTGGCAGCGCTTTATCCGGCCCGACCAAACCTTTGCCATCACGGCCGTCGTGAACAAGTCCACGTTCGAGCATTCCCTGTTCGTGGCCCAGCTCACCAAGGATGCCATCGTGGACCAGTTCCGCAACCGCACCGGCTCGCGCCCCAGCGTGGACGTGAAAAACCCCGACATCCGGCTGCACCTGCACATGATTGAGAACGAGGTGACCCTGAGCCTCGACGCCTCCGGGGAGTCGTTGCACAAGCGCGGCTACCGCCAGCAAACCAACGTGGCCCCGCTCAACGAAGCCCTAGCCGCGGGCCTGCTGCTGCTCACCGGCTGGGACGGCCGCAAGCCCCTCATCGACCCCATGTGCGGCTCCGGTACCCTGCTCACCGAGGCTGCCCTGATTGCCCAGCGCATTGCCCCCGGCCTTTACCACCAGGGCAAATTCGGTTTTGAAAACTGGGCCGATTTCGACGCCGCCCTCTGGGAATCAGTGCAGCTCGACGCTCGCCAGGCCCGCCTGGAGGAGCCCCAGGCCTACCTTGCCGGTTCCGATTTATCCCGCGAATTCATCGAACTGGCCCGCGAAAACGTGGCCGCCGCCGATTTGGAAGACTTTATCCGGCTGGGCGTGCGCGACGTGCGTGAGGCCAAGGCGCCCGCCAAGGAAGAGCCCGGCATCGTCATCATGAATCCGCCCTACGGGGAGCGAATTGGGGAGGAAGCCGAAATGGATGCCCTCTACAAAACCATCGGCGACACCTTGAAATCCGGCTTCCAGGGCTACGACGCCTACATCTTCACTGGCAACCTGGAGGCCGCCAAGCGCATCGGCCTGAAAGCCTCCCGCCGCATTCCCCTCTACAACGGCCCCATCGACTGCCGCCTGCTCAAGTATGAACTCTACCAGGGTACCCGTAAGATAAAGTAGGGTAGGAGGGTAGGCGGATTTGAGGGTATGAGTGTTTAAGGGTAGGAGGGTGATTTTGGGAATTTATATACGTCTGCCAGCCTGAGCAGCGCGCAGGACCTTATCACGTCAGTACGACAGCCGTTCTAACGTGATAAGGTCCTGCACTCTGCTCAGGATGACAAGCAAATGGATGGATGTTTTGTACTACCTCCTAGTTACCCCAGGTACTGTTGGCAGGCTTCCACGCAGGCGCGGCAGGCGGTGGCGCAGTCTTGGCAGTGTTGGTCTTGGTGCTGGCTGCATTCTTCGGCGCACTTTTGGCACACCTCCATGCACTCCCGCATCAGATGCTTGGCGTGCTCTGAGTCGCGGGCAACAAGGCGGGCCGTGAGGGCGCAGATGTCGGCGCAGTCCCGGTCGAGGCGGATGCAGGCGGCCATCATGTGCACATGTTCTTCGCTCAGGCAGGCGGTAGCGCAGTACTCGCAGGTAGCCACGCAACGGTTCAAGGCATCCAGAATAACAACACGCTGGGCCGGGGCAGCAGGGGAGGTAGGCATGGCAACGAGGAGCTACATGAAAGAAAAAGACTACCTGCTTGTACGACAGCAGGCTCGGGCCGGGTGTGCACGATTCTGCCGCCAGAGTGCACCTTTTCCGCGGACCATTGGTTATTTTCATTCTTTCACCCCGCCGCGTTTAGCCCTATCTTTACCCCATGTTATTTGCTGCCGAACCACTCGCTCCTACCCTTGAATCTGCCCGCCGGGTATTAAAAAAATACTACGGCTACGACTCCTTCCGGCCCATGCAGGAAGACATCATCGGCAACATCATGGGCGGGCAGGATACGGTGGTGCTCATGCCTACTGGGGGCGGCAAAAGCATCTGTTTTCAGGTACCGGCCGTGGTGCAGGAGGGCGTGTGCGTGGTCGTTTCGCCCCTGATTGCCCTGATGAAGGACCAGGTGGAAGCCCTGAAAGCCAACGGTATTTCGGCCGCCTATATCAACAGCAGCGTGGGCCAGAGCGAGCAGAACAACATTGCCGCCGACTGCCTGAACGGCTACCTCAAGCTGCTCTACGTCTCGCCCGAAAAGCTCCTTTCGGAAGGCTTTCTGACCTTCCTGCGGCGCCTGCGCATCAGCATGTTTGCCATTGATGAGGCCCACTGCATCAGCTCCTGGGGCCACGACTTCCGGCCCGAGTACACCCAGCTGCGGGTGTTGCGCGAGCAGTTTCCCGCCACGCCCATCATTGCCCTTACCGCCACCGCCGACCGTCTCACCCAGCGCGATATTCAGCAGCAGTTGCGCCTGAGTAATCCGCGGGTGTTTCTCTCTTCCTTCGACCGGCCCAACCTCAACCTGATTGTGCGCCCCGGCCAGGATCGGGTAGGTGGCATTCTGGAGTTTCTGGAGCGCCACCAGGGCGAGGCGGGCATCATTTACTGCCTCTCGCGCAAGCAGTGCGAAACCCTGGCCCAGAAAATCCAGGCCAAGGGTATTAAGGCTGGTTACTATCACGCCGGCATGACGCCCAACCAGCGCGGGGCCGTGCAGGAAGCCTTCCTCAAAGACGACTTGCAGGTAATTGTGGCCACTATTGCCTTTGGCATGGGCATCGACAAGAGCAACGTGCGCTGGGTGATTCATTACAACCTGCCCAAAAACATCGAGGGCTACTACCAGGAAATAGGCCGCGCCGGCCGCGACGGCGCCCCCGCCACGGCCGTGCTGTTCTACTCCTTCGGCGACGTGATGAGCCTGCGCGACATGCTCACGAAGGAAAACCCCAACCTTACCCAGCTCAACCTCACCAAGCTGGAGCGCATGCAGCAGTTTGCCGAAGCGGCCTCCTGCCGCCGCAAAATTTTGCTCAATTACTTCGGTGAAACCCTGGCCACCGACTGCGGCAACTGCGACATCTGCCGCAACCCGCCTACCACCTTCGACGGTACAGAACTGGCCCAGAAGGCTTTGTCGGCGGTGGTGCGCGGGCGGGAGCGGATGAGCATCAACCTGCTCATTGACGTGCTGCGCGGCATGCGCAACCAAGCCGTGCTCAGCCAGGGCCTCGACCAAATCAAAACCTACGGCGCCGGCCGCGACCTGGCCTACCTCGACTGGTATAGCTACATCCATCAGATGCTCAACGATGGGTTGCTTTACATTGCCTACGAGGAAGGCTACGCACTGAAAATCACGGAGTTGGGCCGAGAGGTGCTGCAAGGCCAGCGCACCCTACCCATGAAGAAGTTTCAGCCTGCCGAGAAGGCTGAAAAAGCGCCGCGCGGCCGCAAAGCCGCGGCTCCCACCAAGGCAGCACCCGTTAGCCGCGAGGCCCAGCTGTTCGAGGCCCTGCGCACCCTGCGCAAGCGCATTGCCGACGAGCAAGGCGTGCCGCCCTACGTTATCTTCACCGACTCTACCCTGCAGGAAATGGCAACGGAGCGGCCTATCAACCGGGTGGCCATGCTCAGCATTTCGGGGGTAGGCATGAAGAAGTTCGAAACCTACGGGGACGCCTTTATCCGGGAGGTGCTGGCCCACGGCGGCAACCCAGCGGCCGCCGCGGCCGAGCTGGACTTCGACGACGATGCGGTTAGCCTCGACCCGGATGACTACAGCACGGCCGCCAAGACTGCTACCCGTAAAAAGGAAGCTAAAGAGCCCAAAGAAGCTGCTACCGAGGTAAATGGCACTATGGAAACTACCCACCAGCTCCACCGTATGGGGCTGAGCGTGGAGGCCATTGCCCAGCGCCGGGACTTGGCCGTATCTACGGTGCAAACCCACCTGACCACTTGCTACGCCAAAGGCCTGGAGCTGCGCATCGAGGACTTCCTGAAACCCCAGGAGCTGGCCGAAATCCAAACGGCCCAGGCCCAGCTCGGCGGTAGTCCCATGCTCCGCGACCTGTTCGACCACTTGCGCGAGCAGTACGACTACTTCCGCCTGCGCCTGGCCCTGATGTACTTTAAGAAGCTGCGCGGAGAGTAGGAGGTGGCCTCGTGGCCCTCACAACTCGCGCTCAGTCAAGCACTAGGTAGGCGGTGGCGTAAGCGGGCTATTGTAGCAGCGAAAAAGGCTAGGCTAATCACTAGGAGTGTGGAAAGTAACACGCGTCGCTTGCTGGGACCAGACAGTCGTAGTAGAATAGTAAGCGCGCCAAAAAAAATTAGCAAAAATTCAAGCTAATTGAATTAGTATTCGCGTAGTACGGTTTGTACCTTCGTGAGCCGGTACCTGTTTGCCGTTGCAGCCATTTCTCCCGGCTCCCCCTGCGTTATGATTAACACTAACCTCAAATTCTGGCGGCGCGAACTGAGCCTTACGCAGGCGCAGATGGCCGAAAAACTAGGAATTAAACGCTCCTTGGTGGGCGCTTACGAAGAAGGCCGCGCGGAGCCTAAGCTCGCGACCCTCGTGAACATGGCCCGCCTATTCGGCATCTCCCTCGACGCCCTGGTAACCACTGACTTTAGCAAGAAAAAGAATGCTAAAGCCGTGCTCCAACTGCAGGCCCAGACGGCCGCTGCTACCACGGAAGCCGCTACCGCGCGCACTAGCAATAACCTGCGCATTCTGGCCCTCACTGTTGACCGGGAACAGAACGAAAATATCGAACTGGTGCCCCAGAAGGCTGCGGCCGGCTACCTCAACGGCTACGCCGATCCAGAATACTTAGAAGAGCTGCCCAAGTTCCGTCTGCCTATGTTGGGCAATACGGGCACCTACCGCGCCTTCGAAATTGCCGGCGACTCTATGCTACCCATTGCCAGCGGCACCGTCATCGTAGGCCGTTACGTGGATGACTGGATGAGCATTAAGGACGGGACTCCGTGCATTGTGGTGAGTTCCAAGGAGGGCATCGTGTTTAAGCGCGTGTTCAACCGCCTGAAGGACGCCGCCATGCTGGCCCTGCACTCCGATAACCCGCTGTATTCGCCCTACCAGATTGATGTGGAGGACGTAGTAGAAATCTGGGAAGCCAAGGCCTACATCAGCAGCACCTTCCCCATTGCTGACCTGTCGCTGAACCGCCTCGCCAGCATTGTGTTGGATCTGCAGCAGCAGGTAAGCACCATGAAGAAAGTATAAGTGAGGCTGCCTCGTTTGGAATACCCGCTCAGCCTTGGCTGAGCGGGTATTTTGCGTTTATCGGGGCCCATGAGTGGCCTGAAATTTCCGTCACTGACCGGGGAATATCTATTCAATCCGATTCATCGTTTAACTAACCATGCCTGCGCCGCGTAAGCGCAACGCAACCACCAACGAACGAATACTCCCCGATGCTTAAGCTCCTTCCCGCTACCGACCGCCATCATGCTGCTCCCGTGAACTGGCTCAGCAGCTACTTTCTCTTCAGCTTCGCCGATTATTACGACCCGCAAAACCTGCATTTCGGGCCCCTGCGCGTGTTTAATGATGATACTATTCAGGGCAATGCGGGCTTTCCGCAGCATCCGCACTCCGAAATGGAGATTGTGACCCTGGTGCTGGATGGGGAGTTGACGCACGCGGACACCATGGGCAACAAGTCAACCATAAAAAAAGGGGAGGTGCAGCGCATGACGGCCGGTACTGGTCTGGCTCACTCCGAGCAGAATGCCACCGACAAGCCCGCCCACATCTACCAGCTGTGGTTTATTCCGAACCAGAAGGGCCTCTCGCCCAGCTACGAGCAGAAGGACGTAGATTTCCTGGACAAAAAGAATGAGTTGGTGCCCCTGGTATCGGGCCAAAAAGTGCTGGAAGACGTGGTGTACATGAATTCCAATACTACCATTTACTGGTGCAACCTGGCGGAAGGTAAAACGGTGACCTTCAAAACGTTTCCCATTCGTAATACCTTCATTTACGTGAAAGAAGGCACGCTGTACATCAACGGCGTAGATATCGGACCCAATGACCAGGTTCGGTCAACGGATGAGAATGTGCTGGAAATCCAGGCCAGCAAAGACGCGCAGTTCATCCTTATCGATCTGCCCGGCAGCGAGGCGAACTACTAAGCCTTGCTTTCCTGCAACCTTCCAACCTTCCGGCGGGTTGGCAGTTAGAAGCTAACTGCCAACCCGCCGTTTTGCTTATAAGTCCGTTATGACGAATATTTTTCCCGACCGCCTGGTACCCGAAAATGAAACGGCGCGCCTGCGCACGCTTCATCTGTACCAAATTGTAAACACCACGCCGGAGAAAATTTTCGATGACTATGTGGCCTGGGCGGCGCAGCTATTTAATACGCCCATCTCCCTGATTTCCTTTGTGGATGATGACTACGTGCACTTTAAGGCCGTAACCGGGGCCGAAGGCGTACCGGGACTGCCTCGCACGGAAAGCATGTGCTCGGCCGCCATTCTGCCCGACATGCCGGTTGTAACCACTGACTACTCGGCCGAGGGCTGCCGCCTGATCAGCCCGGATGTGGCACAGACTCTAGGGTTAAACTTTTACGCCGGCTCCGCCCTGCGCATGCCCGATGGAGCCCGCATTGGGATGATGGCCGTAATTGGCCGGGAGCACCGCACGCTCTCGGGCGCCGAGGAAGAGGTGCTGACTCGCTTAGCCCACCTGGTAAGCCAGACGGTGGAGCTGCGGTTTCAGTACTTGCAGGCCCAGCAGGACGACCTGTGGCAGGAGGCCCAGCAGGAACTCGCCGAAACGCTCGACGACAACGCTACCCTTACCCGCTACCTCAGCACCCGCAACCACGGCATCAACCTCGACGATACGGAGGTGCAGGATCTGGTGCTGCGCCGCCTCACGGGGGTAGAAAAGGTGCTGGATCGGCGCCTACGGGAAGCGCCCACCGCCGCATAAGTAGCAAATACCACGCACGAAAAAGCCGGCCCATCTGGGCCGGCTTTTTCGTGCTTTACCGCAAGCGTTAGTTCAAACGAAAGAGCTACATCGTGTACTTGCGGCCTTTGTTCTGCTGCTTGAGGTAGGTCATCAAGGGCTGGAAGTACTCGACCATGGCCCGGGCCGAAAGGTCTTCACCGGTTTTTTCCTTGAGTACGGCGCGCCAGTCTTTGCTGGAGCCGGGGCGCATGATGTCGGCCAGGAATTGGCCTACCTCCTTGCTGCCGTAGTAGTTAGTGGCGTGCGGATCCTGCTTCAGGATTTTCTTGGCAATGTGGTCGTGGAGCTGGAACAGGATGACGTAGGACAGGGCGTAGTCGTAGTACTGGGCCGGGTCGTCGTTAATGTGGGTTTTGGTGGCCGGGTCAAGGTAATTTTCGCCGCGCGTGGTGGGCGGCACAATGCCCTGGTACTGCTTGGCCAACTGCCACCAGCGGGCGTTCAGCTGGTCAGCGGATAATTTGTCGGCGTAGAAGCTGTTTTCCCACTCACTCATTACGCCCGAGGCAAAAGGAATGAACACAGCGTAGTTCAGGGCTTCCTTGAGCAGCGTCTGCGTTTCATCCGTTTTCGCCTTCGGGTCGATCAGGCCCAGGCCGGCTAGGAAAGGCTTTTGAGTAGCGGCCAGGCCCATCAGGGAACCCATGGCTTCGTGGTAGCCGCGGTTGGCTCCCTGGCGCAGCAGCGGCGGCACGTCGGGGTTGGTGTAGGTGAGGTAGTAGTAGATGTGGCCCAGCTCGTGGTGGGTGGTTTCGTACCACTCGGTGTTGCCTTCCACGCTCATCAGGCTGCGCACGTCCTGGTTCAGGTCCATGTGCCAGGCCGAGGCGTGGTTGTTCTTCTTATAGGTGGCATCCTTGGGCAGGGGGTAGAGGCTCGACTTCTCCCAGAACACGGCCGGCAGGGCTTGAAAACCAAGGCTTTGGTAGAAGCGCTCGGCCTGCTTTACTTGCCACTCGGCGCCTTTCTTGGCCAGCACGGGGTCGATGTTCAGGCCCTTTACTTCCACCATGGCGCTCCAGTCCTGGCCCCAGCGGTTGGGCAGCCAGGAGGCGGGCAGGTAGTCAGGTACTTGTTTCACGCCGTATTTCTTGGCCAGCTCGTAGCGGGCGTAGGTGTGCAGTTCCCGGTAGAGGGGGCGTAGCTCCTCATTGATGCGGCGCACCAGCGTCATCATTTCCTCCCGGCTCATGCCGTAGTCGGAGGCCTGGTAGGTGAAGTAGTCGGGGTAGCCCAGGGCCTGCACGGTTTGATTGCGCAGGTCGCGCAGGTTCAGCAGGCCATCCTTGAGGGTAGGGCCGATGGCCTTGCTGGCCTCCCAAATCTGCTGACGCTTCAGGGGGTTGTTCTCCTTGCGCAGCAGCTCGTCCAAGTCGTTGGTCGTCACCGATTTGCCCTGGTACTTGTAGTCGAAGCCGTAGAGCTTTTCCGTCTGCTGGGTTTCGGCTTTGATGCGGCGCTTTACTACGTCGGCAATGGTTTGGGGCGAGTTGGCGGCGTTGTAGAGGGCGGTTTGCAGCTGCTTTACCTGCAGTTCCGTTAGCTCCTGCTTGTGTTCCAGCAGCTCGCGGAGGCGCTGAATGTTCTGGGCCGAGCCAGTGAAGGCCGCCATACGCTCATTGGCCCGGGCCGTGGCTCCAGAGTTGGCCGTGTCGCCGGTCACAATGCGCGTATTGGAGCGCCACTCCGCCTCCGACGATTGGGCGTACAGGCGCTGGTATTGAGCGGAATAGTCCTTCAAGAATGCCTCCGCCTGCTCCTGCCAGTTTGGGGCAACGGGCTGGGTAGCAGCTTCGGGGGCGGTAGTGGGTGGGGTAGTGGCAGCCGTGGGCGTCTTGGCCGTGGGGGCGCAAGCGGTCAGCACCGCGGCGGTAAGGGTGGGAAGGAGGTACTTTTTCATTGGGAAGTGGAAAGCTTCAGAACAACGTCAGGGTAGACGAAGGTACATAGCCCATCGGTTTAAGCCGCAACCGGAAGTGCGTACCAGCTGTCAGAGCGCGGCAAGAAGGGGGGCGGGGCACCTATATCAGCGCCTTACCGCGTTGCACATTGTCCTGGCGAGGAAGTACGACGCCATCCGTCCTGACCAACATATTACCCCTCGAAACGTGACAAGCCCTCAACGCTGGCATACGTCAAGGGCTTGTCACATTTCTAGGATTGTCACAGCAGAGAGGAAGGATGGCGTCGTCGTGCTTCCTCGCCAGGACAGTCGAGGTCTTATGCGGCCTGCTCCTGCTGCAGCAAGTGGCAGTCTTTGTACTTCTTGCCGCTGCCGCAGGGACAGGGCGAGTTGCGGCCGAACTTACGTCGGGTGCGCAGGCTCCGGATCCACTCGCGCGGGTCCACGGCCAGGCGCAGGAAGCGCTTTTTGGGGTTCTGGCGCAGGGCTCGGCTTAGGAGCTGGTACAGCTCGGGGTGGTGTTCCTGCAGCTTTTCGGGCTTCTCGAAGAAATACTCCGTTACCACGGCAAAGAACTCGGCCTCGTTGGTGCCCGCGTAATCGTTGATTTCGGAGCTGCCGGCCCGGATGGCGGCTATTTCGCGTTGCATCACGGCTTCCCACTCGGGGCGCAGCTCGGCGGGTAGGGCCAGGGCCGGCACGCCGTCAATCACGCCATCGGCCTCGTCCAGCAAGTGCGCAAACTCATGAATACCCACGTTCTGCTTGTCTAGGGCATCCTTGAAGCCCTGCTCCAGGGAGGTTTTCGACAGGCGCATGTAGTGGGACGTCTGAAAGCCTTGCACGCTACCCAGCAGGGTGCCTTCCAGACCTACGAATTCCTTGTTGGGGTCACGCTGTTGGGTCCAGGCGTCGGGCACTACCAGCACCTCGCTCAGGTTGGCGTATTCCCAGTCGGGAAAGCCGAAGACGGGAATGACGGCCGAGGCGGCTACCAGCACCCGGGTCGTTTCGTCGATGTCGGTTTGAATGCCCGTAATGGGCGTTTGGGCCAGAAACACCTGCACCTTTTTCTCGAAGCGCTGCTTGTCCTTGGCCGTGAGCGAGAGGTAAAAGGCCACCCGCTCAGCGAGAATCTGCCGCCACTCGGCCGGAAATTCAGCGGCTACCGCGGCTTGTTTCAGGCGCGACTCGCGGGTCAGGTACCGGTAGAAGAGGAAGGCTACGCCCGCTACCAGGGCGGCAAAAATGAAATACTGCATGAGCCGCTAAACGAGCGGCTGGCGGCCAGGTTGTGCCCGCGGGCCTCGGAAGGCTACGGTACCTCCGGGCCCAGCTGCTCGCGCAGCCGCTCCCGCAGCAAATCCAGCAGAATATGGTCCATGAACTGAAATTTATCGGGGATGCGCAGGTTGATGATGCGCTTGCCCGCCAGCTCCTCACCGAACTTCTGCTGCAGAATTTCGGTGTGCTTGCGCTCCATCACCAGCACCACATCGGCCCAGCCCAGGTGCCCGGCCGTAACGCGCACCCGGGCTCCCGGCTCCGTGCCGGCTGAGCGGGCCTCGTAGTGCGGGTGGTGGTCAAAAAGTCGCTCGGCGGTAAGGCTGCGCCAGCGGTTCTGGCTGCAGACGAACAGAAGCTTTTGGGGCGCGGAAGCGGCGGAAGAAAGATCCAAGGCAATACTACGTAGGTCGAACAGCCGCAAAGTAGCGCCGGCAAGGCCGCGAACCTAGCCCCAATTAGTGCGCTTCTGCGTATGCTACGGAGCAGCTTTCAGCTTAGGGCCCTCGGCCTGGGTAGGGGCGCACTCTGCACTTCCAGGCGAGAGGTTCCGCTTGGAGGTTCTTGGTAAGAATGATAAGTTAGGCTTTCTGCCCTGTCCATGCCGTCGTTGCCGTCATCCTCTCCCCAGCGCCACCACCTGTACGCCGCTTGGTCCGACGAGGCCTTGGTGCGGGCTCTGGGCAACGACGACAGCCGGGCCTTTGCCGAGATATACGAGCGGTACTGGGAGCTGCTGCTAGGCGTGGCTTACCGCAAGCTGCACTCCCGGGAAGCGGCCGAGGAACTGGTGCAGGACTTGTTCACTACCCTCTGGCAGCGGCGCAGTACCCAGCAAATCCAGACCCTGAAAAGCTACCTACTGCGGGCCGTGAAATATCGGGTAATCGACCTACTGAAAGCCCGCCTGACCCAGGCCAGCTACCTGACCCACTCCCGCCAGCACGTAACCACCGAGGACCACAGTACCGAAGAAACCGTGGCCGCCGACGACCTGTCCCTGGCCCTGCTCTCCAGCCTGACGCGCCTGCCGGAGCACACCCGCGAGGTGTTCCGCCTAAGCCGGCTGGAGCACCAATCGGTGCCGGAAATTGCGGAACACCTGAACCTCTCGCGCAAAACTGTGGAGTACCACCTAACCCGCGCCCTCCGGGTGCTACGCGTAAGCCTGCGCGATTTTCTGGCCCTGGTGCTCGTGTGGTTGTGGTAGGTTAATTACCTTAATTTCAGATAGTTATAGCTGATGCTATTCCGGTGCCAGGGTGGCTGCCGGTTTTTTTATGAATTTTTTTCTGGAGGGCGGCTAGGGTGTTAGGCCAGTTAATCGACTGTACCAATAGCCCGCCCTCCTGTCTTTCGCTGCAAGGCCATGAAACACCCCGACTTACTCAACCTCTTACAGCGGTACCAGCAAGGCGAGTGCACGCCCGAAGAAAAACGGGTAGTAGAACACTGGTATGACCTGTTGGGCCACGAGCAGCCCCCACTTACGCTCACGCCCACTGAGCGCCAGGCGCTGCGGGCCTCGCTGTGGCAACGCATTGAAAACCAAACCCTCGACGCGGAAGATGTAAGTCCGCCGGCGGCTGGGCCCTGGTACGCGGGCCGGTGGCGCTGGGCTGCGGCGGCCGCCCTGGCCTTGGGGCTGGGGGTAGGGGCCCAGCAGCTCCGGCAGCCGGCCACTGCCCCGGCCGAGGTGAGCGTAGCTACCATCACACCGCGCCCCGCTACCGGCTGGCAAACCTACCGCAACACCACGGCGCAGCCCCAGCTTGTGCAGCTCTCCGATGGTAGCCGCGTGCGGGTGTCAGCAGGAGGGCAGCTGAAGTATCCGCGCCGCTTTGCCAGCCAGCACCGCACCGTATACTTGGTAGGAGAGGCCTTCTTCCGTATTGCCCACGATAAGGCGCACCCATTCCGCGTGTACACCAACGAGGTAGTGACTACCGTGCTGGGTACCAGCTTTCTGGTTAAGGCCCCGGCCGGCCGGGGGCCAGTAGTCGTGAAAGTGCGCACGGGCCGGGTGCAGGTGCGCCCCCTGAGCCCGGCCAACGCCGCGGCCACGGAGCCGGTGGGGGTTGTGGTGCTGCCCAATCAGCAGGCCGTGTACTCGCCGGCCCGCCACGAGTTGCAGCGCGAGTTAGTCGCCCAACCCGTGCAGCTGGCGGCCCAGTCGTTTGCCTTCGACGACCGGCCGGTGCCGGAGGTATTGGCGGCCCTGGAAAAAGCCTATGGTGTTGACATCGAGTACGATGCTCAGGCCCTGGCAGCCTGCACCGTCACCCTGAACCTGCAGAACGAATCCCTGTACGGCAAGCTGGATGTGCTCTGCAAAACCCTGGGCGCCAGCTACGAGAAATCGGCAACCCATCTGGTATTTCGCAGCCCCGGCTGCTCCGGTCACTAGCTTTTTTTAGAACCTCACTTCGTCACCCTACCTGCTGCCTATGAGTTACTAGCGCTTCTCTTGCCCCTGCTCTCCGCGGGTGCGGCAAGTCCCATCCGGTTGCTCTAGCGAAAAACCGGTCTGCCGCGCCTCTCGCCCCGCGCGAACTGCCTTACCAGCCGTGAGCTTTCCATCCATTCCCACCTTCCGCATGAAAAATCCCCTACACTTTCCTTCCCCGCATCTGCTGAAGCGGGCGGCGCTGTTGCAGCCCTTGTGCATTGCGGCGCTCAGCAGCCTGGCCACCGCCGCGGCCCTACCCTCCGCCGCCCAGCAGTACCTGGAGCAGCCCATCACCCTGCAGGCCCAGGACGAGACCATGCACGCGGTCCTGACCAAAATTGAAAGCCAAACCAACGTTCGGTTTCAGTACAGCCGCCAGCTGATTGGGGCCGGCCGCCGGGTATCAATTCAGGCTACTGGCCAACCCCTGGGCCAAGTGCTGCACCTGCTCTTCGACCCGTTGCGTATTGCCTATGAGCCCCTGCCCGGCGGTATTGTGCTCAAGCCCGCCGCGGCCGCCGACATTACGGTAAGTGGCCGCGTGGTAGATGAAAAAGGCGCCGCCCTGCCCGGGGTGAACGTGGTGGTGAAGGGCTCCAGCACCGGCACCCAAACCGATGCTGACGGCCGCTACACCCTCACGGCCCCCGATAACGCCACCCTGATATTTTCCTTCGTGGGCTTCACCTCCCAGGAAGTACCCGTTAGCGGCCGCACTACCGTGGACGTGGCCCTGGGCTCCGACTCTCAGGCCCTGAGCGAGGTAGTGGTGGTGGGCTACGGCACCCAACGCAAGCAGGACGTGACCGGGGCCGTGGCCCGCATTGAAGCCGCCGAAATTGTCAACCAGCCGGTGCAGACGCCCACCCAGGCCCTGCAGGGCAAAACCGCCGGCGTGCAGATTACCACCGATGGCACCCCCAACGCCCAACCCACGGTGCGCATCCGGGGTACGGGCACGCTGCTGGCCGGGGCCAACCCGCTCTACGTGGTGGATGGGGTGCAAACCACCGACATCCGCAACCTAAGCAACGCGGATATTGAGACGATTGACGTGCTTAAAGACGCCTCAGCCGCGGCCATTTACGGGGTGCGCGGGGCCAACGGGGTTATCATTGTCACCACCAAGAAAGGCAAGCAGGGCAAGCCGGTGCTGAGCTACAATACCACCGTGGGCTTTAAGCAAGCCGCGCGCAAGGTAGAAATGGCCGACGCCGGCCAGTACACGGACTACCTGCGCAGCACCTCGCCCGACGTGACCCTGCCCGCCAGCACCGGCAGCACCGACTGGTACGACCAGATTCTGCGGCGGGCTATGTACCAGAACCACAACCTGGCCGTGTCGGGGGCCAATGAGAGCGTGCGCTACTACTTCAGCGGCAACCTCTTGCAGGATGATGGCATTGCCATTCAGAATAAGTTTTCCCGCCTGACAGTGCGCTCCAACACCGACTTCACCATCTCGCCCAAGTTTAGCGTCAATTCCCAGGCCTCGTTCAGCCGGGCCAACACCCGCGACGTGAACTTTGGCACGGCCTTCCAGAACGCCTACCGCGCCGCGCCCATTATTACCGCCAAGGAAGGGGGGCGCTACGGCAATACCTCGGCCTTCGGCAACGTAGGCAACCCTCTGCTCGACATCGAGAAGAACAACAACCGTTCCTACGAAAACCGCCTGCAGGGCAACGTGGGGCTGAACTTCCTGCCCGTGGAAGGCCTGACGCTTCGTTCGGCCATCAACGTGGACCTGAACTTCACCAACCGCCGCATCTACGATTACCAGTACCTAAACGACGAGGCTACCTTCCTGGCTTCGGGCGGCAACCAGCGCAACCCCCAAAGCACGCTCAACGTGGAGCAGCGCACTCGTTCGCGCTACCTCTGGGAAAACACGGCAACCTACCAGCGCGTCTTCGCCGAAAAGCACAACCTGACGTTGCTAGCCGGTACGGTGGTGGAAGAAGGCAATGTCAATTCCATTTCCGGCAGCCGCCGCAACGTGCCCGAAGACCCCAATCAGTGGTACCTGACTACCGGCGACCCGAACACGAGCGTGAACGGCGCCCCCGAATTAGGCAAAGACCGCCGTCTGTCTTTCCTGGGCCGCATCAATTACGCCTTCGCCGACAAGTACCTACTTACTACCAACCTGCGCTACGACGGAACTTCCCGGTTTAACTCAGAGCAGCGCTGGGGCCTATTCCCGTCCCTGGGTCTGGGCTGGGTACTCACCGAAGAAGGCTTCCTGAAGGACCAGAACGTACTCAACTTCCTGAAGCTGCGCGCCAGCTACGGCCAACTTGGCAACGACCAAATTGACGCCAACTCCTACATTACTACGGCCGAAACCAACATTCCCTACGTGTTCAACAATACGCCGGTGCTCGGGGCCGTCATCAGCCAAATCAAGGACCGGAACGTGCGCTGGGAGGTTACTACGGAGTACGACGCGGCCGTGGAGTTTGCTACCCTCGACAACCACCTGAGCGGCGAGCTGACTTACTACCGCAAGAAAACCTCCGATGCCCTGATTCCGGTCAATATTCCGGCTCTGTTTGGCGACCCGGACAACCAGTACATTACCAACGCCGCCGACATCAGCAACCGCGGGGTAGAAGCGGCTCTGAACTGGCGCGCCGACATCGGGGAGAACTTCTCCTACAACTTCGGGGTGAATGCCACCTTCAATAAAAACCGCATTGAGAACCTGAACGGCGGGCAGGCTCTGTTTGGCGGCCCCCGCGACGTCACGCGCTCCGACAACGGGGTAGCAGCCGGCTCTTTCTACGTGCTGCGGGCGGTGGGCGTGTTCCAGAACCAGGCCGAAATCGATGCATATCCCAAGTATACCTTCCTGACTCCGCGCCCCGGCGACCTGAAGTACGCCGACACCAACGGCGACGGCACCATTGACCCCAACGACCGGGTGTACGCCGGTTCTTACCAGCCGCCCATGTACTTCGGCATCAACGGGGGGCTCAACTTCCGGGGGCTGGACTTCTCCTTCGTCTTCTCCGGCAACGTCAACAACGACGTGTACAATGCCAAGAAGCAGGCGAGCGGGGCCGTGACCGACAACGTGGAGGCCGAGTTTGCCCGCAACCGCTGGACGGAGGCCAACCCCTCCCAGACCAACCCCTACGCCATCCGGAGCAACACCCCAAACTCCACCTATTTCATTGAGTCAGGCTCCTACCTGCGCCTGAACAATCTGGTACTGGGTTACACTTTTCCCGCTGACCTCACCAAGCGGGCGCATGTTTCCTCGTTGCGGGTGTTTGCCACGGGCCAGAATCTGTTCACGGTCACCAACTACTCAGGCTTTACGCCGGAGCTGCCCGGTGGCCCCTTGGATGCGGGCATCGAAGCCACTACCTATCCCACCAGCCGCACCCTGGCCCTGGGTCTCAATGTTAATTTCTAAGCTCGTCGTCTGATGAAAGCCATAGCAACTATCCTTTCCCGGCGCGTGTACCTGGCGGCGCTGGGCCTAGCCCTTACGGCCGGTGCCGTGGGCTGCAAAGATTTCTTGGAGGTAGCGCCCCAGGGCCAACTCACCGAAGACCAGATCCGCACCGACCCCGCCGCCGCCCAGAAGCTCGTGGATGGGGTGTACAACACCATGTACCTGGGCGGATTCGGCCCCGACATTCACGGCCTGCAGTTCGTGGTGCTGACCGATATTGCCTCCGATGACTCCGACAAGGGCAGCTCGCCCCAGGACTACTCGCCGGCCGCCGAGGTGGACAACTTCACGCTCAACTCCACCAACGACATCGTGAACAATGCCTGGAAGGGCTATTTCCAGGGCATCAACCGCGCCAACCAGGCCCTCGATAAAATTCCCCTGAGCCCCGCCCCGGAGGCCACGCGCAACCGCCTGATCGGGGAGGTGCGCTTCCTGCGCGGCTACTTCTACTTTAACATGGTGCGCCTGTTTGGGGGCTTGCCCAAACTAGACCGGGTGCCGGCTGCCTCAGAAATCAATAACCCCGAGTTGCAGAGGCGGGCCACGGCCCAAGAAATTTACCAGCTCATTATTGATGATCTGCAGTTTGCAGCCACCAACCTGCCCCTGAAGGGTGCCACCGAAACCGGCCGGGCTACCAAAGCCGCTGCTCAGGCCATGCTGGCCAAGGTGTACCTCTACCAGAAAAACTACCAGCAGGCCTTTGCCCTCACCAACGAAATCATCCAGGGCACCTCGGGGGCCTACGGGCTGTACCCGCGCTACGAGGAAATCTGGCGGGAGGTAGGGGCCAACAGCCAAGAGTCTATTTTCGAGGTGCAAACGGGCGTCAATTCAGCTTGTAACAACTCGGCCGTAAACCTGTACACCGTCAGCCAGGGCCCGCGCTCCGGGGGGCGCGGCGGCTGGGCCGACTTAGGCTTCGGGTTCAACTCGCCTACCCAGCAGCTGGCCGACGCCTACGAGCCCGGCGACCGGCGCCGAGCCGGTAGCATCATCTTTATTACCACGGCCCGCACCGGCACGGTACTCTGGGACGGATTCCGGATTCCGAGCAAGGACTCGGTGGAAAATTTCCGCTACAGCTATAAGGCCTACCACAGCCGCACCCAGGAGCGCAATTGCGGCAATAATGACTACCTGCCCAAAAACATCCGGGTGATGCGCTACGCCGAGGTGCTGCTCATTAACGCCGAAGCCGCCCTGCAGACTGGCAACGCCGGCGCGGCCCTGACCAACGTGAACCTTGTACGTACCCGCGCCGGCCTCGCGCCCCGCACCAGCATCACGCTGCCGCAGATCTGGCAGGAGCGCCGGGTGGAACTGGCCCTGGAGCACGACCGGTTCTTTGACCTCGTGCGCCAGGAAAGCGTGCAGCCCGGCCGCATTGTGCCCCTGTTCGCGGCTCAGGGCAAAACCTTTGTAAAGGGTAAACATGAGCTGTTCCCCATTCCACAGCAGCAAATTGACCTCAGCGGCGGCCAACTCACCCAGAACCCCGGCTACTAAGCTGTTTCGTTGGTAGATACCGACCTTTTAAAACTAGCTCCCCTCCTCAGGTAAGAAGGGGAGCTAGTTCTGCTGACGTCGTCCCGTTATCGAAGTCGAAGACCAGAGGTAAAAACACTCTATGAAAACAACCCTTCTCGCACTTCTCCTGTGCCTGCTCTGGCCCGGCTTGCTCCGGGCCCAGCAGAAGCCAGCCGCCAAAAAAGCCCCTGCTACTACTGTCAAATTCGACCCAAAGCAACGCCCCAAAAACCTCACCGACGAGCAGCTCCTGGACTTGGTGCAGCGCCAAACGTTTCGGTACTTCTGGGACTTTGGGCACCCCGTGTCGGGTATGGCGCGGGAGCGGAGCAACGTGGCCTATGACTACGGCAGCGAGGTAGTAACCACCGGCGGCACGGGCTTCGGCATCATGGCCATCATTGTGGCGGCCGAGCGCAAGTGGATTCCGCGGGAAGAAGCGGCGGCCCGCATCTACAAAATCGTGCGGTTTCTGGAGAAGTCCGACTCCTTTCACGGCGTGTATCCGCACTGGCTAAATGGGGCGACGGGCAAGGTCATTCGCTTCAGCCAAAAGGACGATGGCGGCGACTTGGTGGAGACTTCCTTTCTGTTTGAGGGCCTGATCTGCGCCCGCCAGTACTTTACCGGTGAAAGCGCCACGGAGCGGGATCTGCGCAACCACATCCTCTGGATGTGGGAAGGAGTGGAGTGGAACTGGCATACCCAAGGCGGGCAGAACGTGCTGTACTGGCACTGGAGCCCCAACAACGGCTGGAGCATGAACCACCAGATTCACGGTTGGAACGAGTGCCTAATCACCTACGTGCTGGCCGCCTCCTCACCCAAATACGCCATCGACAAAAAGGTGTACGACCAGGGCTGGGCCACCGGCGACTACTTCAAAAACGGCAAGGAGTTCTACCAAACCAAGCTGCCCCTGGGTTTCGACTACGGCGGGCCACTTTTCTTCTCGCACTATACCTTCCTGGGCCTGGACCCGCGCGGCCTCAAAGACCAGTACGCCGACTACTGGCAGCAAAACCAGGCCCACACCCGCATCAACTACGCCTACTGCGTGGCTAACCCCAAGCAGTACAAAGGTTACGGCCCCAACAGCTGGGGCCTTACCGCCTCCGACAGCTACCAGGGCTACGCCGCCCACTCGCCCACCGAGGACCTGGGCGTGATTTCACCCACCGCGGCCCTCTCGGCCATGCCTTACGCCCCTAAGGAGTCGATGGCGGCCCTCAAGCACTTTTACTTCGATTTGGGCGACCAAATCTGGAGTGAGTACGGCTTCGTGGATGGCTTCAGTGAGCACCACAACTGGTACGCCAAGTCGCACCTAGCCATCGACCAGGGCCCCATCGTGGGCATGATTGAAAATCACCGCACCGGCCTGCTTTGGCGCCTGTTCATGAGCAGCCCTGACGTGCAGCGCGGCCTCGGGAAGCTAGGCTTTGAAGGCGCGCCGGTGAAGAAGTAAGCTGCCTTGCTGAAGTATAAATCCCAAGTTAGAACAGTTGTAGAGAAGTGACACTTCGCATCTCGGCGCGTGCTGAGGTTGTTATGATGGCACGGTACCGCTCGTTCTGACGCCGAGACGCGAAGTGTCGCGTCTCTACAACTGTTCAGGCAACTCGATTACCTACCCCCACCCATGCGCCAAACCATTCTCCTGTGCCTGGCCGTACTGCTGAGCTTGACGGCTCGGTCCCAGCCGACGCCTAGCCCGGGCGGGCAGCGCACGTACTGCAACCCGCTGAACCTGGACTACGGCTACACGCCCATTCCCAACTTCGCCGAGGCCGGCAAGCACCGCGCCACCGCCGACCCGGTCATCACCTTGTACAAAGGCGACTACTACCTGTTCAGCACCAACCAATGGGGCTACTGGTGGAGCCCGGACTTATACAGTTGGAAGTTTGTGCCCCGCCATTTTCTCAAGCCTGAGCACAAGGTGTACGATGACCTCTGCGCCTCCGCCGTGTTCGTGCTGGGTGATACACTACTCGTGTACGGCTCCACGCAGGAGAAGAATTTTCCCATCTGGATGAGCACGAACCCCAAGACCGGGGAGTGGAAGGAAGCCGTGGACCCGTTCCAGGTAGGCGCCTGGGACCCGGCGTTTTTTCTGGATGACGACGGCAAGTTGTACCTCTACTGGGGTAGTTCCAACGTGTACCCGCTCTACGGGCAACAAATCAGCCGCAAGACGTTTCAGCCCATGGGGCAGCGCCGGGAGCTGTTCAAGCTCAACGACGAAAAGTTTGGCTGGCAGCGTTTTGGCGAATACTTAGATAACACGTTCCTCGACCCCTTCATGGAAGGTGCCTGGATGACTAAGTATCAGGGTAAGTATTACTTACAATACGGTGCCCCCGGTACCGAATTCAGCGGCTACGCCGATGGCGTGCAGATAAGTGACAAGCCCCTGGGCCCGTTCACGCCCCAAAAACACAACCCTTTCGCCTACAAACCCGGTGGTTTTGCCCGCGGGGCCGGCCACGGCAACACCTTTCAGGATACCTGGGGCAACTGGTGGCATTTGTCGACCATGGTTGTCGCGGTAAAAAACAATTTTGAGCGGCGCTTGGGGCTATGGCCCGCGGGCTTCGATAAAGACGGGGTGCTGTACGCCAATACTACCTTCGGTGACTACCCCCATTACCTGCCCCGAGGCCCGGCGGACCACCTCAAGAGCCGGTTCACCGGCTGGATGCTGCTCAACTACCAGAAGCCCGTACAAGCCTCCTCTACGCTCGGCGGCAACCTACCCAACTACGCCGTCGATGAAAGCATAAAAACTTATTGGAGTGCTACTACTGGCAATAAAGGTGAATATTTTCAGACGGATTTAGGTACCGTAAGCACCGTCCACGCCATCCAGATCAACTATGCCGATCAGGACGCAGAGTTCTTGGGGAAGCAGCAGGGAACGTACCATCAGTACAAGCTGTGGGAGTCGAAAGACGGCAAGAAATGGAAGTTACTGGTCGATAAAAGCCAGAACAAAACCGACGTGCCCCACGACTACATTGAGCTGGCCAAGCCCGCGCAGACGCGCTACCTCAAACTTGAAAATATCCACATGCCGACGGGTAAGTTTGCGCTGAGCGGCTTACGAATTTTTGGCAAGGGCACGGGTTCAGCACCCAACCAAGTCAAAGGTTTTGTAGTATTGCGCACCGAGAAGGACAAGCGCAGCGCCTGGCTGAAATGGGCTCCTTCCGACGATGCCTACGCCTACAACATCCACGTAGGGGTAGCGCCCGACAAGCTCTACAGCTGCATCATGGTGCACGGAGCCGCTGAATACTACTTCAAAGGCATGGACAAGGACCTGCCCTACTACTTTACCATCGAGGCCCTCAACGAAAACGGCGTTTCCGCGCGCATTCCCGTCGCGGAAGCAAAGTAGCATTATGAGTTTCGTCTGGTGACAGTAGATGTCATGCAGCGGCGCAGCTGAAGTATCTCGCGTGCGGGCTACTCTATAATCGTTCGGCTCCCCCTCTCTGCCGGAGAGGAGGCCGGGGGGTGAGGCGCCCCACCAGAACGAAGCGGTAGAGATGCTTCGACAAGCTCAGCATGACGTTCTGATAGTGCTACCTAGGTCATTACCTGCCTTCCTGAATATTGCCTGTTCCATAATTCCATTCCCACATGAAACGAGTTTTTCGTACTGCCCTGCTCATGTCGCTGGGGCTGCTCACGCCGCAACTGCAAGCCCATATGTCGGCGGGGCCTTCCGCTGCTACGGTGGCCGCGGCCGATGAGGAGAAGATGAACAAGTTCATCTCCGACTTGATGCAGAAGATGACCCTGGAGGAGAAAATCGGTCAACTCAATATGATTACCGTGGGTTTCGACGTGACCGGCCCAGTCGTGAGCAAGGACGTGGACGCCAGCATCCGCAAGGGCAACGTGGGCTCGGTGCTGAACACGTTTACGCCCCAGGCCGCGCGCAAGCTCCAGGAAATGGCCGTGAAGGATACTCGCCTGAAAATTCCGCTCATCTTCGGCTACGACGTCATCCACGGCCACCGCACCATCTTCCCGATTGCCCTGGGTTTGGCTTCCAGCTGGGACCTCACGGCCATTGAGCGCAGTGCCCGCATTGCCGCCGAAGAAGCCTCCGCCGATGGCCTGAACTGGGTGTACTCGCCCATGGTGGACATTGCCCGCGACCCGCGCTGGGGCCGCATCAGTGAGGGCTCGGGCGAGGACCCCTACCTCGGCTCCCAGATTGCCCGCGTGATGGTGCGCGGCTACCAGGGCGACGACTTGAGCAAGAACAACACCGTCATGGCCTGTGTGAAGCACTTTGCCCTGTACGGGGCCGCCGAAGCCGGCCGCGACTACAACACCACCGACATGAGCCTGGTGCGCATGTACAACGAGTACCTGCCACCCTACAAAGCGGCCGTGGAAGCCGGCGCCGGCTCCATGATGTCCTCCTTCAACGATATCAACGGCGTGCCCGCCACCGGCAATAAGTGGCTGATGACGGAGCTGCTGCGCAACCAGTGGGGCTTTAAGGGCTTCGTGGCGACCGACTACACGGCCATCAACGAAATGACCGCCCACGGCATGGGCGACGACGCCCAAGTGTCGGCCCTGGCCCTGAACGCGGGCATCGACCAGGACATGGTGGGCGAGATTTTTCTGCGCAACCTGGCCCAGAATCTCAAGGACGGCACCGTGAAGCAGGAGCAGATTGATGTGGCCTGCCGCCGCATCTTGGAAGCTAAGTGGAAGCTGGGCCTCTTCAAAGACCCCTACCTCTACACCAACGAGAAGCGCGCCAAGGCCACGATGATGAAGAAGGAGTTCATCACCGATGCCCGCGACATTTCCCGCAAAAGCCTGGTGCTGCTCAAAAACAGCAATAACGCCCTACCCCTGAAAAAGCAGGGCACCATTGCCCTCATCGGCCCGCTGGCTACCCGTCAGCGCGACATGATTGGTAGCTGGAGCGGAGCCGGCGACTGGAAGCAGGCCGTGTCCTTGGAGCAGGGCATCCGGAACGTGGCCGGTAACGGCGTGAAGATTGTCACGGCCCAAGGCGCCAACTTCACCGACGACCAGCAGATGATTGACCGCCTCAACGCCCACGGCGGCGAGCTGAACGTGGACAAGCGCAGCGCGGAGGAAATGATCCGCGAGGCGGTGCAGGTAGCCCAGGGCGCCGACGTCATTGTGGCCGCCGTAGGCGAGAGCCAAGGCATGACGGGCGAAGCCGCCAGCCGTGCCGACATTGGCCTGCCCGGCCAGCAGCTGGAGCTGCTCAAGGCCCTGAAGAAAACCGGCAAGCCCCTGGTCATCGTGCTCATGAACGGCCGCCCGATGACGCTGCCCTGGGAAAACCAGAACGCCGACGCCATCCTGGAAACCTGGTTTGCGGGCACCCAGGCCGGCAACGCAATTGCCGACGTGCTGTTCGGGGCCTACAACCCCTCGGGCAAGCTCACGGCCACCTTCCCCCAGCACGTGGGACAGATTCCACTCTACTACAACCACAAAATGACCGGTCGGCCCTACCAGGGCGTGGCGCTGGACAAGTACAAGTCGCGCTACATGGACGTGAGCAACGACCCGCTCTATCCCTTCGGGTATGGCCTGAGCTACACCACCTTCGAGTACGGCAAGCCCGAGCTAAGCACGACCACGCTGCCCATGAACGGCACGCTGGACGTGAAGGTGACCCTGAAAAACACCGGTAACTACGACGGCGAGGAGGTAGCCCAGCTCTACATCCGCGACATGGTCGGCTCCATCTCGCGCCCTGTGAAGGAGCTGAAAGGCTTCCAAAAAGTGATGCTGAAAAAAGGCGAGAGCCGCACGCTCACTTTCCGCCTCACGCCCGAGGACCTGAAGTTCTACAACGCCGACCTCAAGTTCGTGGCCGAGCCCGGCGACTTCCAGGTGTTCGTGGGCGGCAACTCCCGCGACGTGCAGACGGCAACTTTCAAGCTCGCTGCCCAATAAAGTCACCTCCGTTACTACCTGCGCCTTGTTGTGGGACGAGCGCGCGGGGGCTTCCGGAAACTGATCCGCTAATAGGGGAGCGGGTTAGTGCTCCGGAAGCCGATTACACCGCTAGCGCGAAGCTTCTTCAGGGGGCTTCGCGCTTCTGTTTTTTAGCTCGACGGGGCAGGTGAAGACCGTATCATTCTGTGTCCTTTGCCATAGGAACGTCCTGCAGAGGCGGAGCCGAAGCATCTCGCGTGCTGATGTCTGGTTTACTACCCGACGATTCGAGCGAGATGCTTCGGCTCCGCCTCTGCATGATGTTCTGTTTGCTGCTGACGTAATCAGGTAACCCGACCGTCATTTAGTCAATAGCGCACGGAAAGCAGACAACGCGGAAGTAGCAGGCCGCAGCGAAGAGCGTCAACTTGCTGCTGCGTATCTTCCCATATTTCCTTCGCGGAGCAAGCTGCGTCGAACCTTCTCTTTTCCTTCCCACCATGTGCATTGACCGCATAAGCTGGCCCGTTTCCTCCCGGAAGCAGACTGGCGCCCAGGTACTACCTTCTGCCTTGCCTCAACCTTTTCGCCGTTTCAGCCGCGGCGTGCTGCTGCTCTGCGGCCTGCTGCTGGGTAGCGCGGCTGAGGCCGAGGATATTCAGTCGCCCAACAAACAGTTCACGCTCAGTGTGAACGTACAGGCAGGCGGCGTGCCTACCTACAGCCTCACCTACAAAGGCCGGCCCGTGCTGAAAACCAGCAAGCTGGGCCTTGATCTGAAAAATACGACTGCCCTTACCAGCGGCTTCACCCAAACCAGCGCCGAGCGCCGCTCCTTCGACGAAACCTGGCAGCCGGTGTGGGGCGAAAGCAAGAACATCCGTAACCACTACAACGAGCTGGCCGTGACGCTCACCCAGGCCCAAACCAACCGCGTCATGCGGGTGCGCTTTCGGGTGTTTGATGATGGGCTGGGCTTCCGCTACGAGTTTCCCCAGCAGAAAGGCCTCGACTACTTCACCGTGAAGGAGGAGCGCACGCAGTTTGCCCTGGCCGGCGACCACAAAGCCTTTTGGCTGCCCGGCGACTACGACACTCAGGAGTACAGCACCGTCACGTCCAAGCTCTCGGAAGTGCGCGGGCTGATGAAGGCGGCGACTACTCCCAATGCCTCTCAAACCCCGTTCTCGGCCACCGGCGTGCAAACGCCCCTGATGCTCAAGAGCCAGGACGGCCTCTACATCAACATCCATGAGGCGGCCCTGATCGACTACTCAGCCATGCACCTGGAGCTGGACGACAAGAACATGGTCTTGGAAAGTCACCTCACGCCCGACGCGGTAGGGGACAAGGGCCTGCTCCAGACCCCAGCCAACTCGCCCTGGCGCACGGTGATAGTCAGCGACAAAGCCGGCGACATTCTGCTCTCCAAGCTGGTGCTCAACCTCAACGAGCCCACCAAGTTCAAGGACGTATCCTGGATTAAGCCGGTGAAGTACGTGGGCGTGTGGTGGGAGATGATTACGGGCAAGAGCACCTGGTCGTACACCAACCTGGAGAACATCAAGCTCGACTCGGTGGACTACCGCACAGTGAAGCCCAACGGCACCCACGCCGCCAACACGGCCCACGTGAAGGAATACATTGACTTTGCGGCCAAGCACGGGCTGGATGGCGTGCTGGTAGAAGGCTGGAACACCGGCTGGGAAGACTGGTTCGGCAAGCACAAAGACTACGTGTTCGACTTCGTGACGCCCTACCCCGACTTCGACGTGCAGGAGCTGAGCCGCTACGCTCAGAGCAAGAACGTGAAGATCATCATGCACCACGAAACCTCGGGCTCGGTGCGCAACTATGAGCGCCACCTCGACTCGGCCTTCCAGTTCATGAACAAGTACGGCTACAACGCCGTGAAAACCGGCTACGTGGGCGACATCGTGCCCCTGGGCCACAAGCACTACGACCAGTGGATGATCAACCACTACAACTACGTGCTGGAAAAGGCGGCCAAGTATAAAATCATGGTAAACGGCCACGAAGCCGTGCGCCCCACCGGCCTCTCGCGCACCTTCCCCAACCTGATTGGCAACGAGGCCGCCCGCGGCACCGAGTACGAATCGTTCGGGGGCAACAACGCCGACCACACCACCATTCTGCCCTTCACCCGCCTCATCGGCGGCCCCATGGACTATACGCCCGGCATCTTCCAAACGAAAATCAGCGCCTACAATCCGCAGAATAACTCCTTCGTGCATAGCACCCTGGCCCGGCAGCTGGCCCTGTACGTGACCATGTACAGCCCCCTGCAAATGGCCGCCGACCTGCCCGAAACCTACAATAAGCACCTCGACGCCTTCCAGTTCATCAAGGACGTGGCCGTGGACTGGGACGACACGCGCGTGCTGGAAGCCGAGCCCGGCGACTACATCACCTACGCCCGCAAGGCCAAGGGCAAGAGCAGCTGGTTTATCGGCAGCACCTGCGACGAGCAGGGCCGCACCTCGAAAATCAACCTGAGCTTCCTGGAGCCCGGTAAGAAGTACGTGGCTACCATCTACGCCGATAAGAAGGACGCCCACTACGAGAAGAACCCGCAGGCCTACGAGATTCGCAAGCAGAACGTCACTAGCAAAACCAAGCTGAGCCAGTACTGCGCCCCCGGCGGCGGCTACGCCATCAGCGTGATGGAAGCTAAGTAACCCAAGCTACTAGGTAGCCTACAACAAAAAAGGCCCGCCGGAATCCTTGGATTCCGGCGGGCCTTTTAACGTGTGCGGGGAGTAGCGGAGAGAATGGGCAGGATGACAAACGAAGTTGGTGTGGATTGTCTATAGCGGCTTCAGGTTAACCCAGATTCCTCGCTCTGCTCGGAATGACACTGGGGGCTTGGGTTACTCGAACTGTAGCAATTGGTTGAAGAACGGCAGCAGCTTCTGGTACAGTCGGCCCTCGCGGCCCATGATGCGGTTGCCGTGGTTGCCCTCGTAGCTCTCAGCGGCGTGCGGGATGCCGTAGGCCGAAAGCTGGGTGTCCAGCAGGCGGCAGGTTACTGGAATGTGCTGGAACTGATCCTGTTCGCCCCAGTCGAAGGCCAGGCCGCGCAACTGGCGCAGGCTGGCGAGGTGGGTAGGCAGCAGCGCTACCGGTGAAGCGGCGCCCCACCGGGCCAGCACGGCGTCGCGGTGGATGAGGCTGTCGGAACTGACGGAGTAGGGTAGGGCGGCTCCAAAAGCTCCTTTGCCCGGCGTAGGCGAAAAGGCCCGGGCGCAGGCTACCAGCCGGATAGCATTGAAGTCCTGCTGGATGACCGCCCGGGAGGTAGCCCGGCTGGCCGCGGCTTGGCTCGGCCGCGCCGCCATCCACTCCGGATGCGGCGCCACAAAGGCCGGGCTCAGAGCATAGGCTGCCGCGTACGTGCCGGGGTACAGCATGGCAAGGCGCAACGTACCGTTGCCGCCCATGGAGTGGCCCCCCAAGCCCCGGCTGGCGGGTTTGGCCAGCGTGCGGTAGTTCTTGTCGATAAAGCTCACCAGCTCCCGGGCGGTAAAGTCGGCCCAGGGACCGTTGGTGGCCGAGTTGGTGTAGAAGCTACCCTGAAACAGGGTCTGCTCGTTGGGAGCCACCACAATCAGGGGGCGAATCTTGCCGTCGGCAATGGCCTGATCCAGCAGCTCGCCCAGCCCATCAGCATGGAAAAGGAGGCTGTCGTTCCAGGTGAAGCCGTGCAGGTAGTAGAGCACGGGGTAGCGCTTGGCGGCAGTGGCCTCGTAGCCAGCCGGCAGGTACACGCTTACGCGGCGCCGCGGGTTTTCGCCGCCCGGGTTGCCCTTCAGCAGCTTGGAATCGAGGTAGGTGACGACCACGCGGCCTCTGGCCGGCGACTGAGCGGCTACGGGCCGCTGCCAGAGTACCCCCAGCAGCAGAATCAACGTGAAGAAGCGCATCAGAAGGAAAAACAGAGGATTACTGAAAACAAAGAACGTCCTGCTGAGCGCAGTCGAAACCTCTCTACCGCTTTGTCCTCACGTCAGGAGTATAGCCAGCGGTAGAGAGGCTTCGACTGCGCTCAGCAGGACGTTCAATGAAGGGTTCGTCAGCTATAATCAGCCAGAAAATGCAGCTTAATTTACTACCATCGTCATAATGGAGTGGGGGCGGCTGGTGGCCTGGGCGGCCTGACCTTTCAGCCAGAGCTGGAAGGGCTGCTCCTTATCAGTTTGGTTCATCACCACCACGGCCACTTTGCCATCGGGATTGAGGAAGGCGGTGGTTTGCAGCACGTCGCGGCTGGAGGCGGTGGCAATGCGCCGGGCGCCGGGCCGCACGAACTTGCTGAAGTGGCCGATGTAGTAGTAGGCGTTGGTGTAGATGAGCTTGCCGCTGCGGGTGTCGCCGATGACGGGGGCGTAGCAGAAGTTGCCGACGTGGTTGGGGCCGCCGGTTTCATCGAGCAGGATGTTCCAGTCGGTCCAGGCGACGGTGCCGGCGTTGAAATCGTTGATCATCGAATTGCCGTACCGCTCGCCCAGCTTCCAGTCCTGCACGTTATCGAACTTGAAGTTTTCTACGCAGCCTTCCGTGAACACTAGGTGTTTGTCGGGGTAGGTTTCGTGCACGCGGCGCAGGTTGTCGAATTGCATGCCCGAGCCGGTCCAGGTTTCGTACCAGTGGTAGCCCAGGCCCCAGAAGTACTTGCTGGCTTCGGGGTCGTCGAAGAGGGTAGCGGCGCGCTGAAACGCCAGGTCGCGGTTATGGTCCCAGCCGATGAGCTTCTTGTCCGAGAGGCCGCCTTTTTTCAGGGTCGGCCCGAGGAAGCCCTTCACGAAGTCGCGCTCCTCTTCGGCCGTGAAAATGCAGGATTCCCACTTCTGCTTGGCCATGGGCTCATTCTGCACCGTGAGCCCCCAGACCGGAATACCAGCCTTCTCGTAGGCCTTAATGAACTTCACGTAGTAATCGGCCCAGCTCTGGCGGAACTCGGGCAGGAGCTTGCCGCCCTGCAGCATGTTCTTGGTGTCCTTCATCCAAGCCGGTGGGCTCCAGGGACTTACGTACAAGGTCAGCTTGCCCCCGGCCGCGGCCGTAGCCTGCTTAATAAAGGGCATCTTGTACTTCTCGTCGTGCTTGAGACTGAAGGTTTTCAGCTCCTTATCGCCGTCCTGCACGTAGGTGTAGGTGTCGCTGGAAAAGTCGCAGCTGTTGATGTTGGTGCGGCCCAGCGTATAGCCAATGCCCTGGCTGGGGCTGAAGTAGGCCTGCAGAAACTCCTGCTGCTGGGCTTTGGGCAGCTTGGCAAAGGTTTCAGCCGAGGCATCGGTGAGGGCCGCGCCAATGCCTACCAGGGTCTGGAAGGTGTGGGTCGGGTCCACGAACACCGTGGGCTGGGTTTCCAGGGGTTGGCCTACTTCCTTGAAACTGAGCTTGTCAGTGGCACTTAAGCGGAGCTGGGAGTTGTCGGCAGTGGTGTACACCTGCACCTGCTTGCCCGCCGCCGAGTACGATTTGGGCGCGGTGGCCGTAGGTTTTTGAGCGGAAGCAGTAGTGCCAATGCCGGCCGCCACTAGAACGGCCAATAAGGATTTTTGCATGCGTAAAAAAATCTGGTGCGAGAAATCAGGAGAGGAAATGACCGTCAGGCGGAGCGGGCCTACCACACGTAGGTGCCCACTGCGCCCTTGTCAAGCGAGGTAGTTGCAACGTTGCCACGGTACTGAATAGCAAAGCGTTGGGTAGCGTTGCCTGCGTTCAGTACAATGAGTACCTTCTTGCCATCGGGGTTCTTAAAAGCCACGTTTGGTAGGTTGCCAAGCTCGTTGGTGCTGATGCGCACCGAGCCGGGGCGAACAAACTTCGCGGCGTGAGCCACCGTGTAGTAGGCCGTGTTGCGGGTCACGTTGTCTCCGCTGATGGTCAGGGCGCCCAGGCAGGTGCTGCAGCCTCCGGGAGTGTAGGGGCCATAGTTGGGGTCGGCGGCCAGGTTCCACTCTAGCACGTTGCGGCTCCAGTTGCGGGTAGCCCCAATGATGAGGTTGCTCACGTGCCACTTCAGGTCGCCGGCAAAGTCGCCGGGGCCGCCTACCCACTGCTCCGTGAAGTACACGTTCTTGCTCGGAAAGGCATTGCGCACGGTAGTCATGGCCGTGATGTCGCCGGCGTAGAGGTGGAAGGCTGAGCCATCCACGTACTGGCTGGCTCCCGGGTCGCGCAGAATGGTGAGCGGATACTCCGGCTTGTCCAGGTTGTGGTCGTAGGTAATGATTTTGGTGGTGAGACCAGCCGCGCGCAGGGCCGGGCCCACATGGTCGCGGATGAAGGTGGCCTGCTCCAGCGCCGACATGAGCATGCTGGGGTTGTTGCCGTCGTGCAGGGGCTCGTTTTGCAACGTAATGGCGTCCAGCCGGATGCCTTCAGCCTGCATGGCTTGCAGGTACTTCACAAAATATTGGGCATAGGCCGCGTAATACTCCGGTTTCAGCGCCCCCCCGATGTAGCTGTTGTTGGTTTTCATCCACCGCGGAGCCGTCCAGGGCGAGCCCAGAATCTTGATACTGGGGTTGATAGCCAGAATTTCCTTGAGCACCGGAACTAGATTGACTTTATCCGGGGCGAGGCTGAACTGGGCCAGTGTAGGGTCGGGTTGGGCGGCATCATCGTAGGTAAACACGCCCACGTCGAGGTCGGAGGCCCCGATGCTAACGCGCAGGTAGCTGGTGCCGATGCTGGCGCCGTCGGTGGCAAACAGTTCCTTGAGCAGGGCCGCCCGGGCTGTGGCGCTCATCTGCTTGAGTAGCATGGCGCTACTACCCGTAAGCGTGTAGCCAAAGCCGTCAATGGACTGGTAGGATTGGGTTGTGTCCACGATGATGGTCGGGTTCTGGCTGCTGGTCGCCTGAAAGTTCAGCGGCGACGTGCTTTTATAGAACAGAGCCGATTTATCGGGTGCCGTTAGCCACTGCGCAACCTGAGACGGGCCGGCCGGCTGGGGCGGCACGGGTGGGGCCGGGCTGGGCGTAGGGGTGCTGTCGTCGGTGCTGCCGCCGCAGCCGGCCGAGCCAAGCAGCAGAACACAGGCCAATCCGAGGCGAAATCCGGGGAATAGTTTCATGCAGGAAGAAGAATGCCGTAGCGAGGGTAGCGGCCGCGGAAGAGGGTAGTGGCGGGGTTAGTTATCGGAGCGAAAAGGGGAAGCCGGCAACCCTTCCTGATTGTAGAGGGTAGCCGGGCGGTTGTTGCCCCAGGCGTAGCGCACGGCCACCGGATTAGTCACCCCATCGGCCTGCAGCACCACGGTGTTGCCCTGGACCTGCGCCCGCGCCCACACAAAGCGCCCATCGGGTCCGGCTACGGCAAAGCTGCCGGGCGTACCCGCGGCGCCAGGCTTGAGCACCAGGCCGCTGCCCACGTTGCGGAAGCGAAGCAGCAGCTGGTTGCCCGCCGTGGAGAGCTTCTCGAAGGTAGGCCCGGAGGCAACCACGTCGGTTTCGCCGTAGGCCACCTGCCGGGCCAGCAGGGCCAGGCGGCGGCCCACGTCTTGCTTGTTGCGGGGGTGGATGTCGTCGGGGTTGCCCAGGTCCAGGGCCACTGCCATACCGGTTCTGGGTACTGTGAGGCTGGTAAAGCGCTGCGCTTCCCGCAGGCGGGCCCAGTCTGTGTCGGCGGGTTCCGGGCCGTCGTGCATGTAGCCGGCCAGCTGCACGAACAGGAAGGGCAGGGGACCTTGTTGCCAGCGCGTGCGCCAGTCCTGAATCAGAGCCGGAAACAGGGTGCGGTACTGGGCGTCGCGGCCAGCGTTGCTTTCGCCCTGGTACCAGATTATGCCCTTCAGCGCATAAGGTAGCAAGGGGGCAATCATGCCGTTAAACAGGGCCGTTGGCTCGTTCTGGGTTCCGCCCGGGAACGGGCTGCGGGGCCGGGTGCTGGGGTCGAAAGCCGGGCGGTACTGCCAGGCCCCAGCCAGCGGCACGGTGAGGCCGCCCACCGTGGCTGTCATGTCCGTGGGCTTGCCCCAAATGCCTCCGCCGCTACCCGTATCCGTAACCCGCACAGTTATGATGTTGCGGCCGGCGCGCACAAGGCTGGCTGGTACCGAGTAGCGCCGAAGTTGGTCGTAGCCGCGGGTACCACCAATGGCTACTCCGTTGAAAAAGGTGCTGTCCTGATCATCAACCTGGGCTAAGCTCAGGGTAAGGGGCTGATTGGCGGCAGTAGGGGGCAGCGTAAGTTCCCGCCGCAGCCACACAATGCCGTCAAAGTCACGCAGCTCCGGGCTCTGGCCTTCCCAAATGCCCGGCAGTTGCATGGACTTCCAGGTGGTCGTCGTCAGGGTAGGGTCGGCCCAAGTGGGCTGGCCTGGCAGCAGGCCCTGGTCCTGGCCGGCCGGGCTTTGCTGCCAGGCCCGCAAGCGAGTTGCGTAAGCGGCATCCTGCTCAGCAAATGAGCCGGTCTGGCCTTGCAAGACGGCCACTGGCCCCCGGAAATCCGGTAGTTTCAGCAGGGCCTCGGCGCTGGTCCAGGCTTCGGCGGCAGTGCCGCCCCACTCAGCTGCAATCAATCCAACGGGTACTTGGTAGCGCTGCTGCAAGTCGCGCCCAAAGTGGTAGGCCACGGCCGAAAAGTTGGCCACCGACTGCGGCGTGCATACCTGCCACTCGCCGCCGGCCAGCTCGGGCTGGGGCCGCGACTCGGCGCGGTTCGGCACGGTAAACAACCGGATGGTAGGGTGATTGGCGGCCGTTACGGCCGCCGGCCCGCCGGTCGTCTCGCGCAGGGGCCACTCCATGTTCGACTGCCCGGAGGCCAGCCACACGTCGCCTACCAGCACATCCGTCAGCCGAATTACGTTCTGGCCTCTCACTTCCAATTCGAAGGGGCCACCCGCCGCCTGGGCCGGAAGCTTGAGCTGCCAGCGCCCATCGGAGCCAGCTGTGGCCTGGGCCGTGGCGCCCCGGAACGTAACGCGCACCGTCTCGCCAGGCGCGGCCCAGCCCCAGAGCGGCAGCGGCACGCGGCGCTGAAGCACCATGTGGGAGTTCACCAGGCGGGGTAGGCGCACCGTGGCCCACGCAGCAGGCGAAGCCGCCAGCAGCAGGGTCGTGCTAAAGCAAAGACAAGAAAAAAAGCGCATGGCAAAGGAAGGGGACGAGAATCGAAGGAAAGACACTGCTGAGCTGAGTTTGGTGCAACCAACCCTTGGCTCAGTCTTATCTGGCCTTATCTACGAGGCGGGACGCCAGGTCGTGGCATTTCTGAACGAGTTACTAGTCAGGGAAGTACGTGTGTTGTCAATAGGCAGTAAGAAAAGCCGGCCCCGAGCATCCGGGGCCGGCTGGTTCTAGACAAAGCTTAATGGGCCACCACCACCCGGCGGACGAGCTGCCCATCGGGGGTATCTACCTGCAGCAAGTACATCCCGGCCGATACGCTGGCTACGGGCACCGTCAGCTGATTGTCGCCCGGCGTAACGGCCCGCCCTACCTGGCTAACGGCCACGCGGCCCGTTAGGTCCAGCAGGCGCAGGGTTAGCTGCTGCCGCGCCGCTGCGGTGTAGTGCAGGCTCAGCTCCGTATTCGCTACCGTGGGGTAGACTTGCAGGCGCAGGTCGGCGGCCGAGCCGGGGGTAGCGGCCAGCACCGCGGCCGGCCGGGCCGCACCCTGGTCTGAGAACCACCAGCGCTGGTTGTCGCCGCCGCCCCAGGTCCATTGCTGCACGGCAGCTCCGTCGGCGGTAGAGTTATTCTGCACGTCCAGGGCCTTGCCGCTGAACTTGCTGATGATGCGGTAGGTACCGTCGCCGTTACCAATGATCTGCCAATACTGGCTGTCTTGGCTCAGCCAATCCCACTGGTGGGTGAGGGCGCCGTCGGCGGTGCTGGGACCGGCTATATCGAGGCTCTTGTTGCTGTTCAGGTTCACAATGCGCACGTAGCCCCCGCCAGCATCCACCAGCTTCCACTTCTGGCTGGCCACGCTGGCCCAGGTCCACTGCTGCACCCGGCCGCCGTTCACCTGGGAGTTGTTCGACACTTCCAGAGCTTTGCCGCCGTTTTTGGAGCTGATTTCGTAGATGCGCCCGATGGCCGGGCCGCTGGGCGTAGCGGCGGTGCCGTTGTAATTGCCGCCGCCGGGGTAGTTTACGATGCCGTTCTGGTTGGGCGATACGGCCGCTACCGTCGTGTTGGGCACGCAGTTCGCAAACCGAATGTTGGTGAGCACCTGATTCAGGCCCGCGGGCCCATCCACCACGTAGGGCGGGTTGATGTGCATGAAGGCCGGGTTGCTACGGTCCTCGAAGCGCTTGTAGGTCCAGTGGCACCAGCCAATGCCCACGGAGTTAAGGTTCTTGGCCGCGTCGCGCATCCAGGTATCGGTGTTTTCGCCGGTTTCCCCAATCCAGATGGGCACGTTGTGGGTAGTGCGGAAGTTGCGCAGGTTGCCGATGAAGCGCAGGTCGTTGGGCCCGCCGCCGGTGGAGTTCACGCCATTATCCATCTCGTAGCCCGTGCCGCTGTAGCGGTGCGAGTTGTACACCAGGTTGGCGCGGTTGGGGAAGGTAAAAGGCTCCAGGTAGTTATAGTCGTTGCCCCAGCCGTTGCCCTCCACCAGAATCAGGTGGTTGTCGCCCTGATTCCGGATGGTCGTAATCAGGCGCTGAAATACGTCGTGAATCTTCTGGTTGCTGGGGTAGTTGTTCGGCTCGTTAATTAGGTCGTACATGGCCACCCGGGCGTCGTTCTTGTAGCGGTTCGAGATGAACGACCACAGCCGGTTGAGCACGTCCTGGTTGATTTGGCGGTTCCAGAGGTCGTTGGCTACAATCTGGTCGGCAATGTTGGCATCGGTGCCCTGGGAGCCCGGCACGGCGTGCATGTCCAGCACCACGTACATGTTGTTGGCCTGAGCCCAGGCCAGGGTGTTGTCAATCATGCGCAGCGCCGCCATATTGGCCGGGTCGGTGAAGAGCTGATTGGCGTTGTACCAGCCCGTAAGCTGGCTCACGTAGGAGTCGTACGACACCGTGCCGCGCATCACGCTGTTGCGCACCGCCCGCTGGCTGGGCGTCAGAAACAGCTCGTAATGCAAGGGCAGGCGGATGCAGTTAAACCCTTTGCTGGCAATGTAGTCGATATCGGGCTTGGTGATGAAGGCGTCGCGGTAGTTCTGGTAGAAGGTTTCTACCGCCGCGTCGCTCATGCCGGCGTTATAGAGCGTCTTCTTGACCTTGCCCTGGGTTTGCTTGCCATCAAGGCCGGGCCAACCCACTTTCATCATGTAGCCTTCCTGCACAGCCCAGTTGCCCAGGTTCATGCCGTTGAGAATAACCTCCTGGTTGCTGGCATTGACAATGCGTTGCCCATCGGCGCGCAGAAAGCTCTGCGCGTCGGCCACCTCGCTCAGCCCAAGGCCGGCTAACAGCAGCGGCAGGTAGCGCACGGCGCGGGGTACCCTGGTGGTCCAAAAAGTAGTTGTGTTCATAGTGGTGGGGTTTGGTTGTGGAAAAAGCACTAACAGGCCCTGGGAAGGCCAGCAAGTCAGGGTAAGTGGAGCAGGTGCCGCCACGTAGCGCGCGGTGCCTCCCCACTGCGGAACGCAGGAAGGAAAGCGGTATTCAGGTCGGAAAAAGCGCCGCCCGCTACCCAGGGGCTCGGAGGCTAGGTAGCAGGCGGAGTAAGCGGAGCGTTACCAGACGTACGTGCCGGCCGCGCCGGCATTCAGGCTGGAAGTCAGGGTTTTGCCCTGGTAGCGGAGACTGAAAGTCTGGGGCGCTTTCGTGTTGTTTTGCACCAGCACTACCCGCTGCCCACTAGGGCTTTTGAAGGCAACGCTAGGCAGGCTTTCGGAGGTAGTGGAGCCGATGCGCACCGAGCCGGGCCGGGCAAACTTGGCGGCGTGGGCAATGATGTAGTAAGCATCCTCGCGGGTTACGGTGTTGCCATCAATGGTGAGGGCGCCGCGGCACTCGGTGCAGCCCCCAGGCGTGTGCGGATTCTGTTGGGGGTCGGCAGCTAGGTTCCACTCTAGCACGGTGCGGGCCCAGTTGCGAGTCGCCCCAATCATGAGGGTGCGGATGTGCCAGGGAAAGTTTTCCTCGAACTTGCTTTTGGAGCCCACCCACTGCTCCGTGAAGTACACGTGCTTGTCGGGGTGGACGTCGTGCACCTGGCTCAGGGCCTCAATGGGGCCGGCGTAGAGGTGAAAGGCCGAGCCATCGACGTACTTCTTGGCCTCAGGGTCATTGAGAATGGTGAGGGGGTAGTCGGGCCGGTCGGCGTTGTGGTCGTACACAATGATTTTCGTGTCGATTTTCTCCTGTTGAAAGACAGGTCCCAGGTGCTTTTTCACGAACTCGGCCTGCTGCTCCGGCAGCATGAGCAGACTGGGATTATTGCCCGGGTGCAGGGGCTCATTCTGGACCGTAATGGCATCAATACGAATGCCTTGGGCCTTCATGCCCAGCACGTACTTGGCGAAATAGCGGGCGTAGGCATCGTAAAATTCCGGCTTCAGGGAGCCGCCCTTGGAGTTGCCGTTGGTTTTCATCCACGTCGGTGGCGACCAGGGCGAGCCCAGAAGCTTGATGCGCGGGTTAATGGCCAGGATTTCCTTGAGCACCGGAATTAGGTGGGCCTGGTCGGGGGCAAGACTGAACCGGGCCAGCGTCGGGTCGGTTTGGCCCTCGGGCAGGTCGTCGTAGCTGAACACGGTAGCGTCTAGGTCCGAAGCCCCGATGCTCAGGCGCAGGTAGCTCACGCCAATGTTGGTGCCATCGGTAGCAAACAGCTCCTGCAAAATAGCCTTGCGCGCTTCGGGGCTCATGGCGTGCAGCAGTTGGGCGCTGCCGCCCGTCAGGCAGTATCCGAAGCCGTCAATGGTCTGGAAGGTCTGCTGATCGTCGATGTCAATAACCGGCGTACCGGCCGCCGGCGCAACAGTGCTCCAGGTCGGGGCCGTTTGGGCCTGAAATAGCACCGATTTATCGGGGTTGGTCAGCCAAAAGGCAGCCGTGCCTTTGGCTGGCTTCGGGCTAGCCTGTGGCAGGCGCTGGCAGGCGCTACCCAGGCCCAACGCCAGGAGCAACGCCAGCGAAAGGCCGGTAAAAGAGCGAATGGACATACAGAACGCAGGGGTGAGAAAGGCAAAAGAGTAGCCGTCGCACGACAAACGTCGGGCGTGAGAAAGTATAGATCAAGCGGTTAGCTTATTCCAACGGCGCGGCCGCTGGTTATACCGCCGCGGGCTTATGGCCTTTCAGGCCGTACCACATAATGTAGAGGTAGCACAGGACAGGCAGCACGAAGGCCCAGCGCAGGGTGCTGGCATCGGCCACCAAACCGAAGAGCAGCGGGATGATGGCGCCGCCCACAATGCCTACGTTAAGCAACCCAGACGCTTCCTCAGTATTGCGGCCCAGGCCCGCCATCGCCAGCGTGAAAATTGTGGCGAACATGATGGAGTTCATCAGACCCACGGCCAGCAAGCTCCACATGGCAATTTCGCCGGTCGTCATAACCGAAATAAGCACCAGCACCACGGCTCCCAGCGAGTTGAAGGCCAGCAGACGGCCCGGATTAAACTTGCCCAGCAGGTAAGCGCCCAGGAAGCGGCCCACCATGGCTCCACCCCAGTAGTAGGCTACTTTGTCGCCGGCTACTTTGGGCGTGAGGTTCATCACGTCAGGTAGGTGCAAGTAGGAAACAATGTGCGAGCCAATGGCCACTTCGCCGCCTACATAGGCAAAGATGCCAATGACGCCGAAGATGAGGTGGCGGTAGTGGTAGGCCCGACGGGTGGAGTCTTCTTCGGTGTGGGCATGCACAATGGTGGGCAGCTTTAACATCCCTAGCAGCACGCTTATCACAATCAGTACCGCCCCAATACAGAGGTAGGGAATCTGGACGGCCTTCACATCGATGGCCGCGGCGGAAGCCGCTGACTCCAGGTCCGGCAGGTTCGAGAGAATCAGGGCCGAGCCCAGCAGCGGGGCTACGGTAGTACCCAGGGAGTTAAAAGCCTGGGTGAGCGTGAGGCGAGCCGGGGCCGATTTGGCCGGACCCAGGATGGCTACGTAGGGGTTACCGGCTACTTGCAGCAGCACTACGCCCGTGGCCAACACGAATAAGGCGCCCAGAAACAATTCGTAGCTGCGGCTGTCGGCGGCGGGGTAGAACAGGAAGGCGCCCAGGGCCGCAATCAGAAAGCCCGCCAGCATGCCACCCTTGTAGCCGATGCGCTGCACCAGCTTACCGGCCGGAATGCCCATCACGAAGTAGGCCCCAAAAAAGCATAGGTTAATCAGGTTGGCCTGGGTGTAGCTGAGCTGGAAAATGGCTTTTAGATACGGAATCAGAATGTCGTTCAGGCAGGTAATAAAACCCATCATGAAAAACAAAACTGTCAGCGAAGCCAGGGCCGAGGTGTAACGGGGCACTTCGGTGCCGGGTGGGGTAGCGGTGGCCGGAGCAAGAGGTGAGGCGGAAATAGGGGCAGCCATGGTGGGAAGGAAGGGAAAGGGAGGTTGAGGATTAAGAGCAAAGCCTAGCAGTGGCTTTGGAGGGTAAGGTAGCCGGTTCCTATGGGAAGGCTGCCATTACCAAAGCCCCGGGAGGGCCGGCTTGCTCCCCTTTAGCAAACCGGCCCCAGGTAACCCAGCAGTCTAGCGAAGCCGCTGGGGTAGGGCAACCCAAGGCTGCTGGCAAGCAGCTCGGGCAAAAGTCAGGTGCGGGAAAGAACGAAGATGAGGTGGGGCACGGTGCTTGAAGAGGATAAAGCACACAGGCCTCAGGAAGGAAAAAGACGCCGACGGCAGCAGGGGTAATAAACCAAATATATTGGCTCGTTAGCGGAGAAAACAAACGCGCAAAACCTCATTTTCGCCGCTGTTTGCTGGCTTTATACACCTACTGCACACGTGCCGGTCGGCTTTTTCGGGGTGTTGTTGCTATGGGAGACTTAACCCGTTGTAGGCCTCTACAGATAAGAAACAACGAAAAAAGGGTGGGTTATCCGTCTGGTTCCGGATAAGGCCAGCCCAACGTTTTGGCTTTGCTGGACTGGCCTTTGCGGCGGATTAATACCCCGGGTTCTGCTGCACGTTCAGGTTGGTGTTCAACTCGTCCAGCGGAATAGGGAACAGCAGGTAGTTAACGTCGGCGGTGGCCGTTTTGCGTTGCGCCTTAATAACGTCCAAGGCCGTTACGGCGTGGTTGGCCGAGGGGTCAGCCTGCTCGTGGCGGGCATAGCGCAGCAAGTCAAACCACCGCTCCCCTTCGAAGGCTAGCTCCAGACGGCGCTGTCGGTCAATCTCCGTGCGCAAGGCCTGCTTGCCGGCGGCTTGCGGCGAAGCGCTGGTCAACTCAGCCAGGCCAGCCCGCTGCCGGATCAGGTTGAGCTTGGCTATGGCGTCGGCGGTAGGGCCCGACAACTCGTTGGTTGCCTCGGCATACATTAGCACGACATCAGCGTAGCGCAACACGTACGTGTTGTCGGGGGAGTTGAAGCCGTTGGGGTTGCCCGGCCATTTGTAGACGAAGGGGCCGTCGTCGTTGCCTGTGCCGCGGCCGCCGTCAACGTAGCTGGCGTGGTCACGGCCGGCGTTGGTTACGCCCTGGAAACTCCAGCGTTTGTCGCTCAACGTATCCACCACAAAGGTTAGGTCCGTCGGCTGGGCGCTGGCCTGGGGCCGGTACAGCGTTGGGATGCTGAACTTAGGGAATGAGTACGTGGCGGGCGGGCTGGGTAGCAGCAGGTCAGGCAGGATATTGCCCCCGTCGTTGCTACCTGCAAACTGCACCTCAAAGATGGATTCCGACTTGTTATCGGCCGGGAACAGCGTTTTGAAGCTAGTTGCCAGGGCCCCGCCGCTCAGCACCTTCCCTGCCGCGGCCTGGGCCGGAGCCCACTGGCGCTGGGTCAAGTATACGCGGGCCAGAAGTGCATTGACAGCGTTTTGCGTAACCCGAGTTGCATTGGAGGCAGCTACCAGGGGCTCGGCCGTGGTTAGGTCTTGAATAACCTGGGCGTACACCGCTTCGACAGTAGCGCGGGACAGATTCAGCACTTCCGTCGTTCCCGTTTCCGTGGGCTCCAGGCGCAGGGGCACGCCGCCGTACAGTTTCACTAGGTTAAAGAAGTGCAGGGCACGCAAGAAGCGGGCTTCGCCCAGAATCTGGTTTTTGCGGGCCTCGGGCATGTCGATAGCCGGCACGTACTTCAGAATGGAGTTAGCGCGGTTGATACCGATGTAGGAGTCGCGGTAAATGCTTCTTACCTGGCCCGTGGTAGAGTTCCAGGTAATGTTTTCCAGCGCGGCAACGTCGCCGTTGGCACTGGTGCAGTTGTCGGAAGGCATCTCGCCCACCACAATCATGTCCTGACCGTAGAGGCCGGCGCCCTGCAGGGCGTCGTAGGCGGCCGTCAGGCCTGCCTCGGCGTCATCGGCCGAGGTAAAGAAGTTTTCCGGCGTAATGCTCGGCAGCGGATTTTTGTCCAGTACGTCGCAACCCGTGGAGAGCAGCGTCAGGGCGAGAATAGGGATGAATATCTTTTTCATTGGGAATTTCAAGAAAAGCTGGAAGAAAACCGAGAACGCCGGGCCGCGAAGCCGTTTGCCGCCACATCAGCAGCAAACGGCTGGCAGCGGTTAGAAAGTGGCGTTCAAGCCCACAGTGTAAGTGCGCGCCTGCGGGTACACACCGAAGTCGCGGCCAAAGCCCGTATTCGACTGCGGGTCGGAGCTGACTTCGGGGTCGTAGCCGGAGTAGTCAGTCCAGGTAATCAGGTTCTGGCCGGTCACGTACACGCGTAGGTTGCTAACAGCGGCCTTGCGGGTCAGGGTCGAGGGGAGGTTGTAGGCCAGCGTCAGGTTTTTCAGGCGCACGTAGGAGCCATCCTCAATAAAGCGGTCCGACATGCGGCGGTTGTTGTTCGGGTCGTTGCGCACGGCCCGGGGCACGTCGGTATTGGTATTAGTTGGGGTCCAGCGGTTCAGAATCCGGGTACTCTGGTTGAGCGGATCCGCCATGCCCTCCAGCGTCTCGCGGTTCTGGTTGTAGATGTCGTTGCCGAAGCTACCCTGGAAAAACACGCTCAACTCCAGACCTTTGTAGCCAAAGTTGTTCGTGACGCCTGCAATGGCCTTAGGGTTAGGGTTACCGATAACCGTACGGTCCTTGTCGTTGATGATGCCGTCGTTGTTTAGGTCGCGGAACCGAATGTCGCCGGGGGCGGCGTTGTCCTGCTTGGCAGCGGAGCTAATCTCATCCTGGTTCTGGAAAATGCCCTGCACTTGCCAGCCGTAGAACACCCCTAGGGGCTGACCTACCAGTGTGAAACCGTTGCCGCTCGGCAGGCGGCGGTCTTCTACTTCGCCCTGCTCGTTACGAATGGTACCCAAATCGAGCACCTTGTTGCGGTTAATGGTAAAGTTGAAGTTAGTAGTCCAGGAGAAGCCCCCGTTGGCGCCCTGCAGGTTAGTCGAGTTCAGGCCAAACTCAAAGCCCTTGTTTTCTATCTTGCCTACATTCTGAATGATGCTCAGATCTTGGGCCCCAGTGCTGAGCGGAATACTCACCAGCGTGAGTAGGTCGCTAGTTTTCTTCAGGTAGCCATCCAGGGTCAGGGTCAGCCGGTCGCTGAACAGACCCAGGTCAATGCCCGCGTCGTATTGGGTGGTGCTTTCCCACTTTACATCGTTGTTGCCGATGTTGGTGGGGGCAATGCCACCCAGGATGCTACCCCCGTTCTGATAGTTGAAGCCCGTGCCGTAGCGCGAGAAGCGCTGATAGGTGTAAAACTCTTGGTTACCGGTGGCACCAATGCTACCGCGTAGCTTCAGCTCGGAAACGGCCGTGTTCTGCGGGAAGAAAGCCTCTTTCGACACGCGCCAGCCCAAACCCAAAGCCGGGAAATATCCAAACTTGTTGCCCTCGCGGAACTTGCTGCTGCCATCGGCGCGCATGCTCAGCGTGGCCAGGTAGCGCTCATCGTAGTTGTAGATGGCCCGGCCGAAGAAGCTCATCAGACCCCACTGGTCCTGGTAGCTGCTGGGCTTATCGAACTGCGACACCGCTGAGAGATAGGGCACCGAGTTGGCAGGGTAGCCCTTGCCGCTCGCCGACGAAGTAAAACGGTCTGACTCCTGCACCGACTGGCCCGCCAGTAAGGTCAGGTTGTGCCGGTCGCCGAGGTTGGGGTTGTAGGTCAGGGTGTTTTCCAGCAGCCAGATAACCTGCTGGTTGAGCGAGGTAGCCCCGCTGCCGCGCGTGGCCGGGTCGGCGTTGGAGGTGCCGGGGTAGTCGCGGGTAATGAACTGGTTTTCGTTCTGTGTGCGGAAGTCCAGGCCTAGGGAGCTGCGCAGGGTCAGGTTCTTGAGAATGTCCAGCTCGCCATAGGCGTTACCAATAGCTTGGTAGATAACAGCCTTGTTATTCGTTTCCAACAAGTTGCCCACCGGGTTGTCGAAGGCTTGGAAGGGGTTGGTGCCGTAGCGGCCATCGGCCGTACGTACCGGAATGGTCGGAATCTGGGCCAGCGCGCCCAGCACCGTGCCGGAGTTGCCGATGCCTAGCTCGGATCGCACCGAGCCGTTGGTGAAGGTGCGGCTCAGGTTCAGGTTAGTGCCCATCCGGAACCGCTGACCCAGCTTCTGATCCACGTTGATCTTGAAGTTGTAGCGGTCAAAGCCCGAGTTCAGGCTGATGCCATCCTGCTTGAAATAGCCGCCCGAAACGTAGTAGCGCGTCTGCTCCGTGGCCCCGCTGATGTTGAGCTGGTAGCTCTGAATGCCAGCCGGCCGGTAGATTTCCTCCTGCCAGTCGGTAGCAGTAGGCAGGTTGTTGAGGTCAGTGAAGGCCGCGGGTCTGCCGGCGTTGACCAAGGCTTCATTGTAGTACTCGGCAAACTGGCGGGAGTTGAGCACGTCCAGCTTCTTGCGCAGCTGCTGCTGCCCGTAGTACACGCTCAGGCCCACTTGGGGCTTGCCCAGCCTGCCCTTCTTGGTGGTAATTACGACTACCCCGTTGGAAGCGCGCAGGCCATAAATGGCGGCGGCGGCGCCGTCCTTGAGCACGTCGATGCTCTCGATATCCTGAGGGTTCAGGGCGTTCAGGGGGTTGGGGCGCTGCCCGCCCACGGCCAGTTCCTGCTCATAGGTGGGCAGAATGGGTACCCCGTCGATTACGTATAGCGGGGAGCCCGTCAGGCTAATGGAGCTGTTGCCGCGAATCCGTACGTTAATACCCGCGCCAGGAGCGCCGGAAGGGCTGGTAACCTGCACCCCGGGCGCCTTGCCCTGCAAAGCTTGGTCGAAGCCGGCCACCGGCTGGCGGGTCAGCTCCTCAGCGCTTACCGAAGTGACGGAGGTGGTCAATTCCTGGCGACTCTGTGTGCCGTAGCCCACTACCACAACCTCGTCGAGGGCCTTGGCATCGGTGCTCAGGCTGATGTTCAGGGCCGGGTTAGCGCCCGTCACGGGTACCTCGCGGCTCAGGAAGCCGATGGAGCTGAATACCAGCGTGCTGCCCTCCGGCACGTTCAGCGAAAAGCTGCCGTCGGAACTAGTGGAAGTACCGATGCTGGTGCCTTTCACTACCACCGTTACACCCGGCAGCCCTTCACCGTTGGACTGTGTTACCCGCCCCGAAACCGGCACGTCGGCCTGAATCGTTTTGCCCGCTGCCGTGGTAACCGGACCAGCGGTGGGGGCCACTACCACGTAATAGTCGGAGCGCAGCTTTTTAAACGTCAGCTCCGCCTGGGGCAGCACTTCCGTAAGCTTTTCTTCCAGGGGCGAGGCCACCTCGGGGCGGGCGGTTACCCGCTTGTTACGCACCAAGTTGCTTTCGTAGAAGATGGTTACGCTGTACTGTGATTCCCAGCGGCCCAGCAGGTCCTTGAGCAGCACTGTTTCGGCGGGTGTCTCCGTCCGTTGCGTAGGCAAGTGGTTTGAGGCCAGAAGTTGAGCGGAGGCCGTGGCCCCCGGAGCGGGTAGCAGCAATGCACAGGCCGAAAGGGCCGTAGACGCCAGGCTGCCACCTAAACGGGTAGGGGTGTGGTTCATTGTGGGAACGGTGGGAAATGGAAATGAATGAGCCGTGGCTCCGGACACTAGAGGGGAGTCCGGCTACGGGGCAATTGAGTCAGAGAAAATCAGGCGGTTTTGCTGGCGCTCGGCCTTCAGGTGGAAGGTTTCTTCCAGGGCCTTGAGTAGCAGTTCCAGGTCCTGCACGGGCACCGTGCCGGTCATACGGCGGGTGCGGAGCGCCGGGGTGGCTACCTCTACGTCCAAACCGTAGGTGTCATGCAGGCGGGTAGCTAGCTCGCTCATAGACGTGTTGTCGAGCACCAGCTTTTCGTCTTTCCAGCTGGCGTAGGCATCCGTATGCACGGGCTTGTGTACCAGGGCGCGGGGTTGGTCGTCCTGGGTTTGCACCAGTTCGCCGGGCTTCATGAGCAGGTCGGCACGAGTGCTGTCCTCGAAGTCTACGCGCACCTTGCCCGAGAGCAGCACTACCCGCGCCTCCTGACGGCGACGGAATACGGTAAACTGGGTGCCCAGTACTTCCACATTAAACCCGGCAGTAGTATGCACAATAAACCGTTGATTGCTAGGGGTATGGCGCACCGAGAAGAAGGCTTCGCCGTCCAGCCACACCTCCCGGGGCTGCCCGGCCGCCGGATTCGGAGCATAGCGGAGCCGGGAGTTGCCGTTGAGCGTAACAGTGGAACCGTCGGGTAGGTGCAGGGTGCGGGTTTGGCCGAAGGTGGTAGCGTAGCTCTGCGGAGCCGGGCGTGCGTGTTGCTGCCACAAAATACTCCCTCCGGCGACCATGGCCACGGTAGCGGCGGCTGCGGCCCAGTATCGCCAGCGCCCGGGCCAGCCGCCAGCAGAGTCGTCCGCAATGTCAACCGGCTCCGCTACATCAAACCTTAGCCGCTGATGCAGGGTTAGGAGCAGAGCCTCATAATCTGGTTCGGGGTAGGCGGGAACCGCATGGGGGCTGGCATCGAAGGAGTGCCAATGCTCCTTCATCCAATGGCGGGCCAGCAGCTGGTTGCTGGGCTGGCCGAGCCAGGTACGCATGGCGGTAGCTTCGGCGGCCGTAGCGGTGCCGTTTATATACTGGAGAAAAGCGCTTTTATCAGGGTGGGCGGGCATGCAGAGCAGGACGGATGGAGTTCTAAAGTGTAATACACTCCAACTGGCCGCTACCCTGACTCACAACATGATTTTTTATGCAGATTTTGTAACCTTTTTCAAAAGCGCCTGATAATCTATTGCTTACAGCAAGTGTCTCTTGAAAAAAGTTTAAGTTGCCGGCAGGTAACGGCTCACTCACCCCAGTTTTTGGAGCCTTCAATTAAAGAAGTACCAGGAGCAGCGGAATTACTACCAGCGCCGTGCCGTGGGCCTGGAAGTACTGGCGCAGAAAGTGCAAGGCCTGAGCCATCTGGGTTTCCACAGTCTTCACCGAAATACCCAGCTCCTGCGCAATTTCAGCGTAGGAAAGCCCCTGCTGGCGACTCAGTGTAAAAATTCGGCGTCGCTTGGGCGGTAGTTTATCCAGAGCCGCTAGATACAGCATTTCCAGTTCGGCAAATGCTACGTCGGTATCAGTGCCCGGGGTGGAAGGGTAGCCGGCCAGCAGGGCGTAATCCTGGTAGGCGAGGTGGTAGCGGTTCTGGCGAAGCTGATTGAGAATGGCATGATGAGCCACCGTGAACAGGTAGCCTTTCAGCGGAACATCGTCGCGCAGCTCGTGGCGCCGCTCCCAGATCTTAAGAAAACAGTCCTGCACAATTTCCTCCGCCGCAGGACGGGCCTTGAGGTAGCTGTAAGCAAATCGATACACCCGGGCGCTGTACTGCTGAAACAGCGCATCGAAGGCCCGTTGGTCGTCGTGTCGCAGCCGCCGCAACCAAGCCAATTCCGAATCTGGGTGATCCACTTCCAACGAGGAACAGTCTTTTAAAATTTACCTTTGCCTGCTGGGCTGCCCAGCCAGTATGTGTCAAAGACACTTTTGGCCGCGGGCGTGTTGCGTTGCTGAAACGGGCTGCCCATAGCTGCTGGCAGCAATATATAAACAAGAAAGCAGCACTCAGAAAAGTTCGTCTTCCGAGTCGGAAGAAGCGTTTCTCAGGTGCTACTCTACTCATTGCCCGCCACGGGCGGCTCCCAGGCACGGCTCCGTTATTCTACTACGGACACCCGCACTTTCTTGCCTTTCACCTTAGCCCCGGCCAGGCGCTCGGCTACCTGCTGGGCCTGCTGGCGGGGCACGGCTACGTAGCTGTAGTAGTCGAATACTTCAATGTGGCCAACCTGCTCCCGCGACACGCCGCCTACGTTCACGAAGGCGCCTACTAAATCGTGGGCACTCACCTTGTCTTTTTTGCCGGCCGAAACGTGCAGGGTTACATTCTCGGGACGGGGGGCCTTGGGTGCCGCTGGCGGCAGCTTCGGTGCGTGCATGGCCTTCCACTTGATGGAAGCCGCTACCGGCCACTTGTTCACGTGAGCCTGTTCCTTATCGGTGGCCAGGATGTGGGCCGTGCCCTCGGCGCCGGCGCGGGCCGTGCGGCCAGCCCGGTGCTGGAAGCCATCGGCCTTGTCGGGGGCGTCGTACTGCACTACCGTGTCCAGCAACGTCACGTCGATGCCGCGAGCCGCCACGTCGGTAGCGACTAGCACTTGGCTCGAGCCGTTGCGCAGCTTTAGCAGGGCCTTGTCGCGCTCCGGCTGGGGCATTTTGCCGTGGAGTACTTCGGCCGCTACCCCGCGCCCCACCAAGAAGCGGGTCAGCTCCATGCACCGCTCCCGGGTGTTGCAGAACACCAGGGCGCGGCCCGTTTCAGGCTGGTGCAGCAAGTGGAGCAGGGCCGCGGGTTTCTTCTCCACCGTGCCCACGTGGCCGATGAGGGTCAGGTTTTCGGGCAGTTCGTCGGTGTCCTGGCCCGCATTTACCACCCGAGGACGCGTCAGGTTCTTCCGGATCAGGTCCAGCACCTTGTCCGACATCGTAGCCGAGAATAGCAAGGTTTGCCGGCGGCGGGGCAGGCGCTTGATAATCTCCACCAGCTCATCCTGAAAGCCCAGCTCCAACAGCTTGTCGGCCTCGTCCAGAATTAAGGTTTTGAGTTGGTTAGGAATAATGCTGCGGCGCTCGAAGTGGTCGAGCAGGCGGCCGGGGGTGGCTACCACAATGTGGGGCGCCTGGGTAAGGGAGGCCGTTTCCTCCCGAAAGGCGTGCCCCCCGTAAAAGGCCGCTACCCGCAAATTAGGCAGAAACTTACCCAGCTTCTTGAGGGCGTCGCGCACCTGCAGGGCCAGCTCGCGGGCGGGCACTAGCACAATCACCTGCACCGCATCTTGCTTTAAATCAAGGAGCTGCAGCACGGAAAGACCATAGGCCGCCGTTTTACCCGAGCCCGTGGGAGCCTGCCCGGCCACATCCTGCCCGGCCAGGGCCATGGGAACTACCTGCTCCTGCACGGGGGTAGGAGCCTGAAACTGAAGTTCTTCCAGGGCTTGTATTAGTTCGGGGGCAAGGCCCAGGTCGGCGAAGGACGGGGTAGTTGAAGTCATAAACGGGTATTTCGTCCTGCAAAGGTAGCGGATTGGAAATGGCGAGGCGGTGAGCTAGTGAGCTAGTGAACTGACGAGTAAAAACGTCTGTCATTCTGAGCGCAGCGAAGGACCTAGACGTGAACGAGCCGATGCAGAGATTATCCGTTCTCAGGTGACAAGGTCCTTCGCTGCGCTCAGAATGACAGACGTTTTACTCGCCAGCTCACTTCTCCTCCACAATATCCACCAGCTTGTAGCGCACGGCGGATTTTTTGGGCCGGATGTCCATCCCGACGTAGTGGGCGTAGGCTTTGGTGAAGCAGGCGCCGAAGTAGAAAATCATGGCTGAGTAGAACACGAACAGCAGCACCAGCACAATGCTGGAGGCCGGCCCGTAGATGGGGCCCAAGTTGCGCGGGACCAGCAGGTAGCCCAGAGCGGTTTCGCCCAAGTCAATGAGCACGGCCGTGAGCAGGGCCCCGCGCAGCACGGCCTGGGGCGGCACCTTGGCGCTGCTCAGATTGCGAAACGTAACGGCAAACCAAGCCGTCAGAATCAGCAAAGAAGCCAGTTGGTTGCCGATTTTAAACAGCACGAACCCAAAAGTCGCGTCGAAGTCGCGCACGTAGTCGGCCAGGAAAGCTAGGCCCGCGTCGACCAGAAAGGCCAGCATGGACAGTACGCCAGTGGCCAGCAGCAGCCCCAGGGAACGGGCCCGCTCTTTCAGCACCTTATGGAAACGGTCGGTGCGCCGGCTGGGCCGGATTTGCCAGAGCTGGTTCAGGGAGCTTTGGATAACGCCGAACAGGGTAGTGGCAATGAAGAGTAGGAAGCCAAACCCCAGCCAGGTTACCAGGCGGCTGCGCTCAATGTTGCTGACGTTTTGCAGAATTTGCTCCACTAAGCCGGCAGCCGAGTAGCCCAGCAAATTGGACAGCTTGGTGAGCAGCAGCACCCGCACCTGGGACGTGGAATACAGGGAACCCAGCACCTGAATCAGGATAATCAGGATGGGGGGTAGGGCGAAAGTGGTAAAAAACGCCGTGGCTGCGCCCAGCCGTAGCGGGTCGTTGGCCCCAAACTCCCGGGCTGCCCGCCGCAGCAGAATCAGGAAATCAAGCCAGAGGTTGCGCCGGCCGTGGCCAGACTCACGTACTTTTGTCATCGGAGGCGCGTAAATAACCGGCGACGCGCAGCCGGAACAGTGACGGGTTGCGAAGGTAACGCCCCGCTGCCGTATCAGCCAGCTCAGCCGCCGCTAACTTGTGTTGCCCGTGAATCAGCCCTTGGTCCCGCCGCCTACCACCCCGCCCTCCGCGCCGCCGGCCCAGGGCTGGTTTCGGCGGCGCGTGGTGCAGCCGCTACTGGGCATTTTGCGCCAGGGCCTGACGCCCCGACAGCTGGCGCTGATGGCCACGCTAGGCACTGCGTTCGGGCTGGTACCCATGCTGGGCGTGACTACCTTGCTGGCCACGTTTGCGGCCGTGCGGCTGCGGCTCAACGTGGCGGCCATTCTGCTCATTGCTCACCTCTGGAGCCCGGTGCAGTTGCTGCTCATCATCCCGTTTATGAGCCGCGGAGCCAAACTCTGGGGAAGTCACGGCCCCGAGCTAACCCTGGCAAAGTTGCAATACCTGTTTTCTCACGATTGGGTAGGGGCTCTGCAGCTGCTGTGGCACGCCATTTTGGGTGGCCTGGCCCTGTGGGCGGTAGCCTGCGTGGTACTAGGTCCGGTGCTATACTTTATCCTGCTACCCATTTTGCGCCGAACCATAAAGCCCGTTCCGGTTCCGTAGCAGGTGCTCACCCCGACCGAAAGAAATCAGGCTGAATGAGCCTAAAAAAGGAACGTCATGCAGAGCGCAACGAAGCATCTGGTGTGGCGTTATTGAGGTAGTAACGCTGTCATCAGCAGGCAGAATGCTTCGGCGGCACCTCTGCATGATGATTGTCAAGTAAAAAGCGTCTCTAAAGCTTTCTGCTTCTGGGTTTGCCTAATAACTCCTAAAAGTCAGCCTCCCCAACGGTGGGTAGCACCTGCTACGCATCATCGGGGAGGCTGACTTTTGGGGGCTCGTTGTGTGTTACGCGCGCTGGTAAACCGGCGTGGTAGTGAGCAGGTACTGAATCAGGGGCTCCTCTGAGTTGGGGTCAATCAGCATGAGGTCCACGAACTGAGCATCCCCAATTTTGCCTTGGATGACGGGGCCTAGGTCCTGCAGGAAGGCGGGGTCCTGCTGCTCCGTGTCGAAGGCCACCAGCAGGCGGGCTTCCTGGGGGTTGTGCTGCATGCGCATCTCCGTCAGGTACACGGTGCGGATGTGGGGCTGAGTGGCGCTATACTCGCGCAGGCCTTCCAGCAGCTCAGTGGGCTCGGGCTCCGGTTGGTGCAACGACACTTGCATGTCCTGCGGGTTCGGAGCCTCAAAAAGCTGGCCGCTGAGCAGGGCCTGCACCTCATCGGCGGCCAGCAGCTTGCCCACGGCCGAGAAGGGGTTCAGGGCACAGTCAGCTCCTTGCACCATGGTGAAGAAATCGTGGCCGCGCAGGCGCATGTAGGCTACGCTGCCTTCGGGTACGGCGCCGTTATCGAAAATACGTTCTACGGCCGTGAAAACGGCAATTTTGCCGTCGTGCAGGGCTTGCAGCTGAATTTCCATGCCCTCAGTGGGCGTGATTTCGCCGGGCTCCTGGCCTTCCTTACCCGCCATTACCACCACCACTTCCTCGCCCAGCAGGGCTTGGTAGAAGGGGCTGCGGAATTGGGGCTCCACGGCAGCTTGCATCAGCAGCTGCTCCAGAATGTTGAGGGGTTGGAAGTCGGGTAGCTGGGGCGCTTCCTCCCCGAAAGCTCCGGGCAGCGGAATGGGCGGCGCCGGCGGAATATGGGGCATGGGCGGCGCGGCGGGAGCGGCCGGCATCTGATAGTTAGAGCCTTTATAGCGCGGGCCGGCCGGCTTGTTCTGCTCGGTTGAGGCAGGCGTGGCGGGGCTATCCGCGCCGGGAGTAGCAGCGGCAGGGGAAGGGGTAGGAGCAGAAGCGGGCGCCGCAGCGTCCTCGGGTTTCTTTTTCAGGAAGTCAAACAGACCCATAACAAAACAGACAGATGAAGCTGCAAGCTAAGCAGGTTTGGGGGAAGATGCACGCGTCAAAACGGGCGGTTTGTCGGCCCGAGCCGAAAATATTCTGGCGCGGTAACTGGGCCAGAACCCACCTGCTAGGCCTTGATTTAGCAGGTAGTGGCCCCGGCCGTGCTGCGCCTGCCCCGCGCAATTGCATGCTTGCCGACAAAGAGTAGAGTTGAAAGCTGGGCGGGCTACTGCCCATCGGAGCCGTTGCAGCGGCCCAGCAGCTCCGAGGCTTCCCGAATGGTGTAGGGCTGGTTGGTGTTGCCCCAGTTGGTTTGCAGGAAGTTGAGCAGGTTGGTAATCTGGGAGTCGGTCAGGTCCTCGTGGCCGGGCATCACTTGGTTGTAGGCAATACCGTTCACCGTGACAGGTCCTTTCATACCCTTGCGGATAATGCACGGCAGCTCGGCGCGGTGACGGGCAATGTAGTCCGTCTTGGCCACGGCCGGAATTAGTCGTTCCAAGCCCTGGCCCTGGTCGCCGTGGCAGCTGGCGCAGTGAGCGGCGTAGAGCTTGGCGCCCTCGTTCTGGCGTTCGGTAAAACAGCCGTTGAGGCCCAGCAGCAGCGTGGCGCTAGCCGCCACTGCCAGCCCTGCCCGGCCGAAAAGCCTAGTCCAGCTCATCGGGTAGCCACTTTTTGCTCTTCCTGCTCCTCTTTTAGCAGTAACGGCAGCTCCTGAATTAGGCGGTCCACCTCCGACTTTTCCATGCCGTCGTACACGCCCCGGATGCGGCGCTTAGAGTCGATAAGGGCAAAGGCGCCGCTGTGCGCAAAGCCGCCCGCCACTTTCTTATCTACTTCAGCCGAAGCCATGTAGGCGTGGGCCAGGGCAAACACGGTGTCGTGGGGGGCGGTGGCGAAGTGCCAGCGCGAGGCGTCCTTGATGCCTAGGCGCTCGGCGTAGTCACGCAGCACTGGAATCGAGTCGTGGGCCGGGTCGATGGTATGGCTCAGGAACAGCACGTTGGGGTTGCCTTCAAACTGCTTGTACACGCGCAGCATTTCGCTCTGCATTTTGGGGCAGATGCTGGGGCAGGTCGCAAAAAAGAAATCCGTGATGTAGACCTTGCCGGCAAACGTCTGATTGGTAATGACTTTGCCTTCCTGATTGGTGAGCCGGAAAGTAGGCACCGGGTCGGGCAGGGTGTCGGCGGGGGTGCGGGGAGCGGCATGCTTGATACCGAAAATCGACAGGCGGTCTGACTCCTGAGCTTCGGGCGTGGTGGTGCAGGCTGGCAGGGCAACGCTGGCGCTGAAAAGCACGCCGGCTAGGAGCAATTGCCCCGCCGCGCGCAGAAAAGAGGTATTCATGGGGTAGGATGGTTAGCGGCCGGGGCCTGCAGCAGCAGGCGGGCCGAGTCGACACTCGTACGGAACAAGCGGCCGACCGAATCAATTCGTTGTTGCTGACCAGAATAATAAGTCAGGCGCCGCGCAACGGCTACCGTGTCCTGGGGGCGGCGGTAGTGGTGCATCCAGAACATCATGCCCGCTTCGGCGGCTAGCAGGGCCCGGCGCTGCCGGCCGGCAGCTGCAGTATCAGGAATGGGGGCTGTTTGCAGCTGTTGGCGCAAGGAGTAGAGCTGATCCATCTGGGCCATCAGCTCGTCGTGGCGGGCTAGTAGGGCCTTTTCGGCGTCTTCGGCCTGCTGTTCCTCGCTGTGCAGCGAGAGGCAGGCCGATACAACCAGCAGCAAAGGAGCTAATCGGAGCGTTTTCACGCCGCAAAGGTACAACCAGATTCATGCACCCGGAATGCTGGCTTCCGCAATTGCTGGGGCATGTTGACTACCGGCTTACCCGGCCAGTCACTTACCAGTTCAACTGCTCCGCCCAGTGCCAGAGGGCGCTGCCCAGCGCCCAAGCTCCCCACACCAGCAGCCCGCCCACTACCAGTAGCACGAGCAGCACGCCCGCCAGCAGCCCTTTGCCGCTACCCTGGTACCGCCCCTCGGCGTAGTGGGCGCGCAGCAGGCGCACGTTCCGGTCGTTGGCTTTATAGGCGAAGTCGAAAATGTTGCCCAGCACCGGAATGGCCCCGATGACGGTGTCCAGCAGCACGTTTAGGGCCATCCGGATAACGAGGCTGCCGCTGGCCCCGTGGCGCATCATGGTCAGAATCAGCACCCCTGAAATAGCCAGGGAAGGCAGGCCCCCAACCACCGGAATCAGGCCCATAATGGGGTCGAGGCCGAAGCGCCAGGTAGTGCCGGGCACTCGGAACTGGCTGTCGAGCAGGTAGGAAATGCGCTCTACCCAGCGCAGGCGGTCATCTTGGTCGAAGGAGGTGGGAGTAGGCATCAGGCAGGAGCGGGGCCAGTGGGAAGGACTAGAGCGGCGGTAGTCATACGGCGGGAAGGCCGCCGTGGGTGCCCGCCCAGCTAACATCCGGCGACAAATGCGGTTGTGGCTGCGTACAACCTTACCAAGCTGCCTGCTCACCTACCACACGTTCCTTCCTATGAAAACCCGCACTCTGGGCCGCGCTGGCCTGCACGTTTCCGCCTTGGGCCTTGGCTGCATGGGCATGTCCGACTTTTACGGGCAGCGCGACGACGCCGAAAGCCAGCGTACCATTCACCGCGCCCTCGACCTGGGCGTGACTTTCTTTGACACGGCCGACATGTACGGCCCCTTCCTGAATGAGGAGCTGCTGGGCCGGGCCCTGCAGGGCCGCCGGGCGGGCGTGGTAGTCGCCACCAAATTCGGGATTCAGCGCGACCCCACGGACCCGGCCAAGCGCGGTATCAGTGGCCGCCCCGAGTACGTGAAAGCCGCTTGCGAAGCCAGCCTCAAGCGCCTAGGCACCGACTACATCGACCTGTACTACCAGCACCGCGTAGACCCCGCCACGCCCATTGAGGAAACCGTAGGGGCCATGGCGGAGCTAGTGCAAGAAGGAAAAGTGCGCTACCTGGGCCTCTCCGAAGCTGCCCCCGACACCCTGCGCCGGGCCCACCAAGTGCACCCCATCACGGCCCTGCAAACGGAATACTCGCTTTGGAGCCGGGAGCCGGAGGACAACATTCTGCCTACCTGCCGGGAGTTGGGCATTGGCTTCGTGCCCTACTCGCCCCTGGGCCGCGGTTTCCTGACCGGCCAGATTCAGCGCTTCGAGGACCTAGCCGAGGACGACTACCGCCGGTTTACCCCGCGCTTCCAGGGCGAAAATTTTCAGAAAAACCTGGACTTAGTAGCCCGTATCAAAGAAATGGCGGCCGAGAAAAGCTGCACGCCGGGGCAGCTGGCGCTGGCGTGGGTGCTGGCCCAGGGCGAGGATATTGTGCCGATTCCGGGTACCAAGCGCGTGCCTTACCTGGAAGAAAACGTAGGCGCGGCTGATATTCTACTTTCCTTGGAAGATCTGTCCCGCATCAATCAGCTAGTTCCGCCGCACATAGCGGCGGGGCAGCGCTACCCGGAGCAAATGATGCAATCAGTAAACGGCTGATGGCTGCGGCCGACCGTTCCGGCTGCGGCCCCACACCAGGGTAGCGGCAGCCGGAACAGTTGGCTGGGGCTTGCCACTAGCTGGGTCCGTAATCTGATTTCCTTTATATTGACAGAACTTCGGGCCAAGTTCCGCGCGCCAACTTACCTACCCCTACTGACACCTACGATACCACTAAAATGATCCGCATTGCACTGGCAGATGACCATGCCATTATCCGGGACGGAATTCGGGCATTACTGTCGGGCGAGGATGACCTGCAGGTGGTAGCAGAGGCCAGCAACGGCCGCCAGCTCCTGGCCCTGCTTCCTACTGTGGCAGTAGATGTGGTGCTGCTCGATATCAACATGCCCGACATGGACGGGTACGAAACCCTGCAACGACTGCGCAACGACTACCCCCAGGTGCACGTGCTCATGTTGTCCATGCTGAGCCACGAAGAGTACATTAACCGCATGCTGGAAGCCGGCGCCATGGGGTACGTACTCAAAAATGTTGGGAAGGCGGAAATGCACTTTGCCATTCGCACGGTGGCGGAGGGGCGACAGTTTTTGTGCACGGAGCTAGGAATTGAGTTGCTGCACAAGCTGTGTAGCCGGGGAGAGAAAGCTCCTGTGGAGGGCGAGAAAAAGGCTACCTGTACCTTGTCGCGGCGGGAAACGGAAGTGCTCCGACTAATCGGAGAGGGCTTTACTACCAGTGAAATAGCGGAAAAGCTGTTTACCAGCAAGCGCACCATTGAAACGCACCGCCAGAACATCATCGATAAAACGCAAGTGCGCAACACGGCGGCTCTCATCAAATTTGCCGTAACTCAGGGGTTGTTATAGTCACCCGGTAGGGGCGTAAAGCGTAGTGGCACTGCGAAAAATACGGAGGATAGAATCAGCATAAACCGTAGAAAAATAGAGTATTTGGGCGGAGAGGGGGAGGAAGCGGAAAATCTAGTTTTGAAAAGCCGCACTCCTCTCTCTTTCCAGTTAATGGCCTCCGACCAGTTTCTCATTTATAATGTATCCAGTAAAGGATGCGTAGGCCTACACCTGCGCGGGCAGATTGTTAGCGTTACCGATGCTGTTCGGCTGGAGCACGCCGTGGTGCAAGCCTTGCCGGCCGCCGGCGCCAAGCACATCTGGATTGACTGCCAGCAGCTGGGGCCGCTAACCTGCCAGGCCCAACGGGCCCTGTTGCGGGCTGACCGCCTAGCGTGGCAGGCGGGCATTACCCTGCATTGGTGCGACTTATCGTCGGCGGTGGTGGCCCAGCTCAGGGAGAGTGGCCTGCACTTGCTGCTGCACCTGGTGGCGAGCAGCCCCTGCCTGTGCCCCAGCAATTTGCTGGAGAAGGTAGCATAGCTTTTAGCTCGGTAGCACCTCCCATACCTACTAGCTTTAGCCGCTAACTGTCTGCCAATCAGCGGCGCATGGGGGGTAGCAAGTCAATCCAGCCGTCCTCACTAACGACAACAACCAGCACGGGGTAGCGGCTGCTTTCCACGTAGCGGAGCGCCGAGTTGTAGCGCGAGCCGCGGGAAGAGTCGCCCTTTTCCGTGGCTAGCCCGTCCAGAATGACGCCAATGGCGTAGCAGGTGCCCGCCGGATCAATGAGCACGGCCCCGTCGATGTTAGTGACTAGGCGCAAAACCGAAGGCGTCATCAGGCGGGGCGACACTCGAAAGCACTGCCGCGTGAGGCGGGCCGCTTCCTGGGCTGCTCCCTCCGAAATCACCAGAATGGTGCCATTGGCCTGGGCGGTTGCCCTGAGAGTCAGCTCCCAGAGGTAGGCCGCGCCGGCCGCATCAACCCCGGGAAACACGCGCCGCAGGGCTACCCCAAAGTTGATTTCATCAACTGTGCCCTGGGGTAGGCGGGGCGTGTTCGACACAACTTTCATCATCACGTGCTCGTCGTGGCTAAGCTCCCAGCTGTAGTGCTTGGTAAAGTGCACCGTGAACAAGGGCTCATACTGCGGGTCGGTGGGCTCCACTAGGTAGCCCAGCCCGAACACGTCGGAGGCATCGGTGAGCAGGGCGTTGCGGTCCTCGCTCAGTTCCAGTAGCTTGCGCACCCGGCGGTAGTCGCGCAGCGGTATCGGCGACTCCAGGGTCATGATGGGTACTACGGAAGGGTGGTTACGCCGGGAAATCAGCATGGTGCCCACGCCTTCGTCGCCTTCGTGGCGCAGGGCCGCAATACCGTTGCAGGCATCATAGAGGCCGTGTGAGCCGGCCGCGGCCCGCAGCATAAACCGGCGACCGGCCGCGCGCAGCACTTCGTTATAGTCCCGGTCGAGCACGGGCCGGTCGTCGTCCGTGTCTGACTCGCGCAGGGCCCGGGAGGCATCCTGCAGAAACTCCAGCACGGTAGCGGCCAGCAGCGAGGCCGGCCGGGTAGGGCCCGCCGGGCCGGGTAAGGCGTAGTAGCTGGTGTATACCTCCGCCGAAAGCTGGAGCACCACAATCACAAGGTAGCCGCCCACGCTCACCGGTAAGGAGCAGAAGTTTACCCGGTCTTCCTCCCGCAGGCCTACTAAGTCGTTGAGGGAGTGTTCCGTGGCTCGCCGCAACAGCTCGTACCAGCGGTGCTTTTCAAACCGGTCGTGGTCCAGGGGGTGCAGGTGGTACACTACCTCCCGGGGGCCATCGGGCTCCAGGGCAGCAGCCCGGGCCTTGATGGCGGCAAAGTCGTGGGGGCGGTAGCGGTGCGAGGAAGGCTCCACTACAATAGCCTCCGGCTCAGAGGTTTCGCGCGCCGAGGCAATTCCTAACAGAAATACTTCTGGCTTAAGACTACGGTCGAGCAGATTAAAGATACCATCGGCCGAGAGCTGGGCCGAAACGCGGAACAGACTTTGGTTTTCCCACATAGGGAGGGCGAGGAGTGGGCGAAAGAAAGCGCAAAGGTGGAAGTACGAGAAATTCCGACGAAGGATGGACTCACTGGCCAAATACCGGCACATTTTCACAACTTTCTGGCCCCGCCGGTGGTTGCCTTACTGCCCGCAGTATCAGCCGGACTTGTCAGCCAGCGGAAAGCGGTGTATCTTCCAGAAGTTCCACGCCTTCGCTCCGCTGTGCTATGTTCGTAGATCTACTGATAGGCGGTATTTTCGCCATGTCGCTGCTGCCGCTCACTACCGGCTACTGCGCCTATAGCTATGGCCGGTCGTTCTGGCTGTGGTTTGCCCTGGGGGTCTTTCTACCCATTGTCTCCTACTTCATCCTGTTTGCCCTAATCCTGCGCCAGCAGCTCGACCACGGCCAGCGCCTGCTCACCGAGGCCAAAGCCATTCTGGCCGAAGCCGAAGAGGCCGAGCGGGTGCAGCGGGAAGAACGATAAAGCGGCGGAAGCAGCGTAGCAGATCTAGCTGCCCGCCCAAGCCACACGTAACAAACAAAACATAAGCCCTTCTCTCCGCGCTGGAGGGAAGGGCTTGTTACGTTTTCGGGGGTATCATCTGGCCAGGCCGGCTGGCATCGTCCGGCTTCCTTGCATACCACAATTTTATAAACTCACCGGGGCACCTAGCCACTGGGCCAGGCCGCGGGCTGCCCAGGCCCCGGTGCTAAAGCAACCCTGCAGCAGATAGCCACCCGTAGGCGCTTCCCAATCCAGCATTTCGCCGGCCACGAAGGTGCCGGGCCGGCGACGCAGCATCAGGTGCTCATCTACTTCGGGCCACGCCACGCCGCCCGCGGTACTAATGGCCTCATCCAGGGGGCGCAAGCCGCTGACGGGGATGGGGAGGCTGGTGAGCAGCCGGGCCAGTTCGGAGGGTGCAACAGGCAGTTCTGGCGGGCCTACCTCCCGGAGCAAAGTTGGGATGGGGGGCTTGAGCTTCAGGGCATCGGCCAGGAAAGACGCCAGGGACTTGCCCGGTCGCCGGCCCGCTAACTTGCTCAGGAGCTGGGCTGTGGGCAGCTCGGGCTTGAGGTTAAGCTGAAGGGTAGCCTGTCCGTCTGCTGCCAGCGCCGCCCGCAGGGCCGGCGTGAGGGCGTATACCGGCGTGCCTTCCAGGCCGTACTCCGTGAGCATGAGCTCCCCGCGTACCGTGTGATCGGCGCAGCGCAGGGCAATGTTCTTGAGCGGTTGCCGGCCCACCTTCTCCCGGAAAAAAGCCGACCATGCTACCTCCGCCCCGCAGTTGCTGGGTTCGAAGGGCACGGTTTGCACCCCAATTTCCTCGAAAGCGGCGGTCCAGCGGCCGTCGGAGCCGGTTTTGGTCCAGCTGGCTCCGCCCAGGGCCAGCAGGGTAGCAGCGGGGTACACTACCGTTTCCTGGGCTGCGGCCTCATCGAGCACTCGCAGCCCCGTTTGTGCGGCAAAGCCCAACCAGCGGTGACGGGTTTTCAGCTCGACGCCGAGCGTGCGCAGATGCTCCAGCCAGGCGCGCAGCAGGTGGGCGGGCTTGTGCTCTTCCAGCGGAAACACCCGGCCACTGGTGCCCACAAAGGTGCCAATGCCCAGGCTGTGGGCCCAAGCGCGCAGCTCCGCGGCGGAAAAGTGCTGAAAGTAACGTGCAAATTCGGGCTGACGAGCGGCGTAGCGGGCCGCAAAGGGGGCGGCCGGCTCTCCGTTGGTGAGGTTGAAGCCGCCGTGGCCGGCCACTAGAAACTTGCGCCCCATGGTAGCCTGAGCCTCGTACACCGTTACGCGGTGGCCGGCTTCGGCCAGGTGCTGGGCGGCCAGCAGCCCGGCCGGGCCCCCACCAACCACTGCCACCCACGTCGCCCCGGAATCAGAAGTACTAGCCATGCGGCAAAGGTAGAGCGCAACTTGCAGTAGGCGGTTGCTACCCAAAACTCCAGCGGTGCGGCCGGACTGGTTTGGCCCGCGCCCTACCGCTCTACACCAAACTATCGGTTTATCGAAACGACTAAAGCATCGGTATGCAGTTCTGGGTTGCCGGGCAGTGCCGGTACGCCGCTGGCGGGTTAGTTCTCGCTTTCCTTGATGAGCTGGCGGCGGTAATTGGCCAGGATGGTAGACTTCAGCAGAAAACCCATGTACCGGTCTTCGGGGCTGAGGACGGGCAGGGCCCAGGCCCCTAGCTGCTCCATGCACCGCAACGTGTCCAGCAAGGTATCATCGGGGCGGACGATGGCGGGCGGGTCGCTCATCAGGTCCCGGACGCGGGTTGTATTGTAGTGCTCATCGTCGAAGAGGGCGTCGCGCACCGTATCCAGGCTGATGATGCCGTGCAAATGCCCCGCGGAATCGACGACCGGAAACAGGTTGCGCGTGGCGTGGCGGAAGGTCTGCACCAGCTCGCCCAGGGTGTCCTCGGGGTGCACGGGCAGGAAATCGGTTTGCACCTGGGAGGCCACGTCGAGCTGGGCCAGCAGGCCCCGGTCCCGGTCCTGGTTCACGTACACGCCCTTCTGCACCAGCTTGCGCGTGTACACTGAGTAGGGCTCAAAGTAGCGGGTAATGAGGTAGGAACCGGACGTCACCACCATCAGGGGCACGAACAAGGCGTAGCCGCCCGTAATTTCGGCAATAAGGAAGATACCAGTCAGGGGCGCGTGCACCACGCCGGCCAGCGTGCCGGCCATGCCCAGCACAATAAAGTGCACTTCGGAAATAGGGTAGAGGCCGCTCATATTAATCAGGCGTGCAAACACGAAGCCGCACAGCGCCCCCGCAAACAGCGAGGAACCGAACATGCCCCCGTTGCCCCCGGAGCCAATAGTAATGCTGGTCGCCACCACTTTCAGCAGCATACTGCCGGCCGCTACCAGCAGCACCAGCCACACACTTTGGTCGTGAAAAACATCGAACAGGGAGCCGTCCACCAGTTGGTCGGAGTGCCCGCCCAGCAGCAGCTGCACAATGTTGTAGCCCTCACCGTACAGGGGCGGAAACAGAAACACCAGTCCGCCCAACGCCAGCCCGCCCAGCACTACCTTGCGGAACGTGCCCGGCAGCTGCTCGAAGTACTTATCGGCCCAGAAATACACCCGAATCATGTATACCGACAGCAGGGCCGTAAACACGGCCAGCATCAGGTAGAGGGGCACCGCATCCACGGGCCAGGAGGTGGTAATGAGCACGAAGGGCTGACCCGCGTACAGGGCTTTGGAAACCACCGTGGCCGTGGCTGAAGAAATAAGCAAGGGTACGAAATACGCCGCCGACAGCTCCGAGAGGATCACTTCAACGGCGAACAACACCCCGGCAATGGGGGAGTTAAAGATGGCCGCTACCCCCGCGGCGGCCCCGCACCCCGTGAGCAGGCGCCGCTCCCGCCGACCAATACGCAGCACCCGGGAGGTGTTGGAGCCAATGGCCGAGCCCGTCACGGAAATAGGTGCCTCCAACCCCGCCGAGCCCCCAAACGTGACCGTCAGAAACGACGATACGAGTTGGGAATACAGCTTACTGCGGGGCACCACACTACCCTGCCGGGCAATGTTATAAATGATGGGCCCAATGCCTCGCCCCAGGTTGCCATCGAGGAAATACCGGGTAAACAGCACCGTGAGGGCAATGCCAATAATGGGGTAGAGGGAGCTGGAAAATACCTGATACTGCGCCGGCACCCAGGCATTCAGCACCTTTTGGGAGTCGTGAACCAGGGTTTTGAGCACTACCGCCGCCATGCCTGCTAGCAACCCCACCACCATGCTGACCAGAATCAGGTACACCCGGTCGCTGATGTGGCGCAGGCGCCATAACAGCAAAGGGCGTAACAGCCGATGGACGGTGCTTTTAGGCATAGGCAAAGATGGTGAAATTGTGAGTTAGTGAGTAGTGAGATAGTGAAATGGTGAGTAGTGAGTGAGTAAGTTAAAAGGCCCGTCATCCTGAGCGTAGCGAAGACCTTCTCGCATTAGAAGGATTCGTTGTGACGATTCTCGTTCGGGTGTGATAAGGTCCTTCGCAAGGCTCAGGATGACAGGTGTTTTTTAAGCCCACTCACCATTTCACCATCTCACTATCTCGCCACTTACTGCCCTAGCCCAGGCACGCCCAGCCCAGCCCCGAGCAGCTCTTGCTTGACTTCCTGCATGATGCGGCTTTTGAGCTGCAACACCCCGCGGCGGTAATCCTCGGAGTCGGCCCAGAAGTACACGCGCAGGTCGGCGGTAGTGGGGGTCGCCTTTTCTAGGTTGATGTAGGGCTCCCGCGGGGCCTGCTGAATGTCGGAGATGGTGCGCAGGTACTGCAGAATCAAGTTGATGGCCACATCGGGCGTGACATCGGGGCCCAGCTCCACGCTCACCAGAAAATCCTGGCGCAGGTTACCGTCGCGGGTGTAGTTGATCAGCGGCTCCTTGAGCACCATGGAGTTGGGCAGGAAAATGTGCTTGCCATCGAAGGTGCGCATAAGGGTAGTGCGCAGGTTCAGGCCCTCCACGTGCCCAATCAGGTCCTTAATTTGAACGGTGTCGTTGATATGAAAAGGACGGTTGAAGGCTAGGATGACGCCGGCCAGGAAGTTCTCGGCAATGTCCTTGAAGGCAAAGCCCACAATAAACGCCGACACGCCCGCCGCCCCAATCAGGCTCCCGACTACCCCCGTGAACCCGAGAATGTTCAGGGCTATCATCAGGCCCAGCAGCACCATGGCCCACTTGCTGAGCTGGGCCAGGAAGTTGGGCAGCAGCGGGTCGTGGGAGCGGCGGCGCAGGCGCCCACCGAGCAAGGTACTGACCCGGTTGGCAATGGACACGGCCGCTACCAGCAGCACAATGGCTATCAGCAGTTTGGGCAGTAGAAACAAAAACTGCTGCCAGTAGGCCGACAAAACGCGGTGAAGATCCTGAATCATATGGGTAAGAAAAGCTACGCCCTGCGGGCTAAAACAGAAGCCCCGCGACCAAAAGGCCGTCGGGGCTAGGAAGTTATTATACGAGCAGAAGTAGAGCTGAGGTTAGGCCGGCGTGGTGTCGGGGCGGTTCATCCAGCGCCAGAACACCAGTCCGCCCAGGGTGTAGGCCACCACATCGAGCGGATCGGCCACCATGTTCCGGTTAAACCGAGGCATGACTACCTCAAACCACACCGCAACCACCACCCAACTGGCCACAATCCAGGAAAGGGGCAGCACAAAGCTTGGGCGGCGAAAGTAAAACCGGCGCATCAGCCACAACACCATGGTCAGTTGCAGCGGCAAGTCTAGCAAGTCAGCCAGGTGGGAGTTGACGAAGGCAGGCAGGTGCCAGAAGGGCCAGTAGCGGTTAATGCACGCAAAGACGTACAGGCCCGTCCCGAGCACAAATAAGGGGTGACGCAGTTCGGCGGGCAGCCTCATCCGGCCAGCGCCGTTACCAGCCAAATCATAAAGGCCATGAGGGCAGCAAAGGCTAGCTGCCCACCCCGAATCAGGTATTTCAGCCCCCGCACTAGGGCGCCATCCTCCGGCTTTATTTCTATGAGCATCAGGGAGGAAACCGGCTGCTCCGACAGGCGCTGCCGCGCTTCGTCACTGGCCACGCGGTAGGGCTCCAAGGCCTGCCCGCAGTGCTGGCACTGGTCGGTGGGCTGTTGCTGCCACTCGGTCCAGCGGCCGCAGTGCGGGCATTTTTTGGTGGCCGTCGTCATGCCAAAGCGAGTTACAGCTCCATGATATCCTCGTTCCAGAGCGTAGGCTCGTCGCGGATAAAGTCCTGCATCATCTGCACGCACTCGGGCAGGTTCAGAATCTCCACCTCCACGCCGTGCGACTCCAGAAACGCCTGGGACTCGCCGAAGGTCTGGGCCTCGCCCACTACTACCTTCGGAATCTTGAACTGCACAATGGTGCCGGCGCACATGTAGCAGGGCATCAGGGTGGTATAGAGGACCGTGTCGCGGTAGGTGCGCTGGCGGCCGGCGTTGCGTAGGGCGTCCATTTCGCCGTGGGCAATGGGGTCCAGCTCCTGCACGCGCTTGTTGTGCCCGCGGCTCACAATTTCCTCGCCCCGGCGCAGCACCGAGCCAATGGGAATACCGCCTTCTTTCCGGCCCTGAAGCGCCTCCTCGATGGCCGCCTGCATGAATTTGTCCATGGGTTGAATAATCATAGGTATGAGGCCGCAAGGTAGGGCGTAATTGCCCCAAGTTGCGTACTAGCGCTAGTTCCCCTCCTTGGAAAGGAGGGGCTAGGAGTGGTTGACTCGTTGAACAGTTTCTAAGGTGAGTTGCCAGTTATTGTTCTGGTATCATCAACCACCCCTAACCCCTCCTCCGCGGAGGAGGGGAACTAGACTTTAGCCCTAGTACGCAACAATGGGTCGTTACCGGGCGCAGATGCCGCGGTAGGGGCAGTACTGGCACTTCTCCAGGTCGTCGGTTTTGCGGATGGGCTCCTCGGGGTCGAGGATGCGGTTGACGAGCTGGCTCAGGAGCTGCTCGCTGTGCTGCACGAAATCTTGGTTATCAGCCGTCAGAAAGCTCATATCCGCGGACATGGGGCCGGCCCCGAGGTTGCGCAGGGAAATGATGGCGGCATCGGCGGCGGGGCGGCCGCCCTGGGCCAGCAGGAAGCGGTAAAGCCAGAGCTGACGCACCTTGTCGGCGGCGGGCGTGGCGTCGGTGAGCAGGCGCTGCACAGCGTCGGCGGGGCCTTCGCCGCGCTTGAGCAGTTGCAGGTGGTACTTCTCTACCATGCCGGTTTTGTAGTCAACCACCCGCAGGCGGCCGTCGGGGAGTTGGTCTACGCGGTCAGCAAAACCGACCAAACTCACGGGCAGTTTTTCGCCGGTAGGCAGGGGCACGTACACGGTGGTTTGCAGGGCTTCTTCCTGGCTCTGGATGAGCAGCGGCAAGGCGTCGGGTTGTTCGAGCAGGCTTTCCAGGTAGCGGCGCACTAGCTGGCTGGCTACCTGCCCCAGCACGTGGTTTAGGCCTTCGTCGGCGCGGGCGTGGCGGCCGTCTTCCTCGCGGCGCAACGCCTTGGCTACCATGATGGGCGCCAGCTTCACGAGACCCGTAATATCTTGAGCCGTAACGGGTTGCTTGTTCTGCTGAAACGGACCGAACAACTCCTCCAGCGCCTCGTGCACTACCGTACCAAACCCGTCGGGACCCAGGGCTTCTTCTACCTCGTCGTTTTCGCGGAAATGGGCTACCCGTTGGAAGTAAAACTGCAGGGAACAGTTTAGATACTGGTTCAGGCCGGTGGGCGAGAGGCCTTTGGTTAGCACGTCGCGCAGGGCCAGCAGCATGCCGGTATCTTTCTCCAGCACTAGGTCGGGCGCATCTTTGGAGCTGGTAGCTATTGGCGGTTGGCGGGTAGCCTGCGTTGACGCAGCAACGGATTTTCCTGAACTGTCGCTAGCCGCTGCCTCCGACGTGACGGTCAAGTCGCGCAGGACCAGGCCGGGGTTTTGCACGGCTAGGTCGTTTTCAATCTGGAGCAGAAAGCGGCTTCGCTCCCCGGTGCGGGTGCCCTCGGCCCCGGGCAGAATGTGGAGCAGATCTACTTGGCGGGCCCGCTGCAGGAGGCGCCAGAACTGGTGGGCCGTGGCGGCTTCGTGGTCGGCGTAGGTAGGGAGCTGGAACGTGGTCAGCACGTCGTAGGGAAACAAAGAACTGTGGCGCTTGGGGGCCGGCAGCACATTCTCGTTGCAGCTCAGAATGATGATGTGGTCGAAGTCGAGGGCCCGGGTTTCCAGCAAGCCCATTACCTGCACGTCGGCAATGGGCTCGCCGCTGAAAGGCAGGCGCGTGGCCTTCATCTGCTCGTACAAAAACCGCCGGAAGGAGCGCACCGACAGCCGCTGTTCCCGGCAGTCGAACACCGAATCCAGGCGCTTCACCAGGGTGAAAAATAGGTAGAGGTACTCCGCCTCAATGGCCGAATGCTGGTCCTGATACGCCTGTTTGAGCAGGTTGATGAGGGTGTAGCAGGCCGCAATAATATCGTCGCAGTTGTTCCAGGTAGCAAATAGGGCCTCAATCAGCTCGTGGCCGCGGCCTAACTCCACCAGTTCTTCGGCGGGCAGCAGCACGGCGTGGCGCTTTACAATGGCCCGGCACACCTGGTCGAGCAGGCCATGATACCGGGCATCCTCTTGCTTATCGAGCCAGTGCTGGTAGCGGCGCAGAAACGGGTGCTGCAGCAGTTTGCTCACGGCCAGATGGTGGTAGCGCGGGATGCCGTAGCCAGTTTCCGGGGAGCCTTCCCGCACGCCCGTCAGGTGCACCTCAAACAGCAAATCCACTAGGTTAAACAGGGGCGTGCTCTGGAAATTAAGGCCCATGGTAACGTTATATTCCGGCACGGCATCCAGGGGTAGGCCGTGCAGGACCGGCAGCAGCAGGGTTTCGTCGGGCAGCACCACGGCTACTTTGGCGGTGGGGTTCAGCCTCCGGGACTCGGCCAGTAATTGCCCCGCCACCTTGCCCTGCATGGAGGCATTGGCCACGCCCACGAAGCGTACCTCCCGGGGCAGTCCGCGCAGTAGCTCGGCCGGGCCGCCGAAGTTCTCCCAAGGCAAATCGAACAGCTCCTGGTACTCGCGCAGGTGCTGGCCGGCCCGGTTGGGCGAGTTGCGTTCCAGGTAAAAGGCATCGGCATCGAAAAACACTTCCGCCCGCCGGGCCTTGCGCAGCAACCGAATTAACTTTTCCTCGGCCTTCGAGAGCAAGCCCAGGCCAATGAACACGTGCTGGGGCAGGGTTTCCTCCTTTTCCAGCCGATCTTGCACCCGGTTCACGGCCAGGCGGTAGGAAAGGCCGGGGTAGGCCAAATGGGTCTGCTCCATGCGGCGGCGCAGGCGGCGGTACACCTTTTCCAGATCGTCCCAGAAGCGGAAATAAGCGGCCGTGGTGCTTTGCGCGGCTGGCTCGGCCCCCAGCTCCCAACGTTCCAGGGCCTTGGCCTGACTCAGATATTCGAACACCTTTTTGGGCGAGGCCAGGTTTTGGTCGAGGCTAGAGAAGTCCTGCAGCAGCAACCCCGACCAGCCCACGAACTGGTCGAAGTCCAACTTGGGGTCAATGTCGCGCAGAATTTCGAACAGCAAGAGCTGCAGGGCAATGGGCTCCTCAACCTGCACGCCGGCCAGCTCCACCATGTAGTCCTCCATGGCCGCAATGCGCGGGCTCCAGACGGCCTGCCCCGCCTCGGCGGCCAGGCTCAGCTCGTTCTGCAGGTACACCACGGCCCGGCGGGTGGGCACCACCACCACCAAATCCGACAGGTCGCCCGAGGGGCCATATTTCGCCACCAACTCCCGAGCCATGCGCGTGAGAAAGGGCGTGGTATCGGGGTGGGCCGTGACGGGGGCGAGGGAAGCAGGGGCGGAGGCAGTAACCATATGGTAGTAAAGATAACGCTAGCGAGGGTGGAAACTGCTTTCTGTGTGATTCCAGATGCTACCTTCGCAAGGCATTCTCGCTAGTTACTCTTGCCCAATGTTGCCTGATTTTCCGCAGCTTTTCGTAGCTCGTCGCTGCTATCTGGTTTCTCTGGTTACTAGCCTCCTGATTGGTTGCCAGCCCTCATCGCCCGCCGAGCAAGTTGCCACTCCACCTCCCGTACTGGACTCCGTACAACTAGCGGTAATTCCGGTCCCGACGGCGCCTGATACGGTGGACTGGTTAAATAGAAGTCTGCCCGGTAAGGCCACCACCGACACTACCTTCCGCCTCAACGGGCAACTCTACCGCCTGCGCTTGAGCGCCACCACCGACTCGGCCCGCATGCTGCGCATTGCCACTGGTGGCATTGTGGGGGAAGCCCTGGCCGCCGACAGCAACTTTGCCCGCAACCGGCTGGTAACCGGGCCCGCGGGCCGCTACCAGATTGTGCTGACCACGGCCGCGGGCCAGCCGATTATGCGCAAGGAGTTTCAGAAGCCAGATTTTTACCCGGTCGTCGGGGCCGATATTGTGGTGGTGAGCGAGCCAACCCCGCCCCGGTTTCTGGGCTACTACCCGGAGGTAGGCGGGCTGGCCTTCTGGCAGGAAATCGGGATTCCGGGCAGCGACGTGGGCACGTACGTGTTTTACCTGCTAGACTTGCAGGGTAGGGTGCGGGGGATGTCCGCCGGCAATGAGTTCGGGGAGGGTCGCGCCGACTGCGACCCGCTGCCCGCCCCCCGCGGCGGCGCCCTGCTTACCTGCGGCCAGCTGCTGCGGGCGGGCCAGCCGCCGCTGCCCCTGCAAAAGCCCCACGCCGACCTAGTGCTGGCCCGCTTCCTCTCCGATACTACCGTGTTGACCATCTACCAGTACGGCGAGTATAAGGTAACCACCGACAGCCTGGGCCACCCCGAGAGCATGGAGTGGCAGGTGCCGCCGCGCCTGCGTAACCAGCCCAACGCCTTCGTGCTGAACCTGCGCGGGCAGCCTGTGGCCCGGTTTCGCTACACCGGCTTTGCCAGCGCCCTGGGCTACACCGTACCGCGCGCCTACCTGCCCGCCACCCGCACCTACTACCTGCTGGACGAGGAGCAGCGCGCCCTCCGGCTGCTGGAGCAGGCAAGTCCGGCGGCCACGCGGGAAGTAAAATTCGGGCAGATGAGCCCCTTCCGGCCGCCGCGCAAGCCGGCGGAAGCGCGCCTGGTGCTGGACGCGGAGGAGAGCCGCTACGAGTTTTACGTTGATAAAAGCCAGCCGAGCCGCATCCGGTACCGCCGGCGGCCCCTGCCGGGGTAGGCGTGGGAAGGCAAGCTCCTCCTTAACCCAAACCCCTGCTGAGCACGTACCCCGTAGCAAACCTTCACTACCTGCTACTTCTTTCCAATGGATCCTACCCAACTCAGCCTTGAACTCCGGCACGGCCAGAGCCCCGACCTTAAACGCCGCCGCTGGATTATTGGCCTCTCCATGCTCGGTGTGGCCGCCGGCCAGATGGTGAGCCTTTACCAAACCGGCATCATCAAGCACCTGCCCGACCCACCGCTGGACGTATTTGACTCCGACAAAGTGGACGCCTCAGACTACGCCTACAAGCGTATGGACACGCCCGACGCGCTACCCATGATTGTTACCTATGGCATTACGGCCAGTCTGGCCGGAGCCGGGGGCCTGCACCGGGCCAGCCAGCAGCCCCTGCTGCCGGTAGCCATGGGGGTAAAAACCTTATTCGACTCGCTGACGACCGTGAAGCTGGGCCGCGAAGAGTGGCAGGAGAACAAGGCCTTGTGCTTCTACTGCCAGGTAGCCACCGTCGCATCTTTCGCCTCGTTGGCTCTGGCCTTGCCTGAAGCTATCAAAGGCGCCAAAAAGCTGCTGGGTCGGCGGTAGCCGCTCGCATACCTTCCACGAAAAAGCCCACGCTGCTATAGTGTGGGCTTTTTTTGTGGAAGGTATGGTAGTACGTTGATGCTCAGTGTCCGGCGTTTACTAGTGGCTCAGCTGCTTCCTGTTGCTGGGGGCCGGGCGCTACGTAGGTGGCCAGGGAGCGGGCTAACAGCAGCAGGCTCACCAAAATCAGGGCCGCTCCTAGCAGGAAGGGGGCACCCGGGAAGTAAACCGGGGCGCTGGCGCCGGTGTAGTATGAAAACAGATTGGTCATCAGGGGCGGGCCCACAATGGAAGTCAGGCTCATCAGGCTGGTAAGCGCCCCTTGCAGCTCCCCCTGTTGGTTGGGCGGCACCTGACCGGAAATAATGCCCTGCAAGGCCGGCCCGGCAATACCCCCGAGGCAGTAGGGCACCAGAAAGGCAAACATCATCCAGCCCTTGGAGGCAAAGGCAAACAGCACAAAGCCCACGGCATACAGCAGCATTCCTAGAAATACGGAGCGCTTTGGCCCCAGCACCGGGTTGATCCGCCGAATTAGTACGCCCTGCACAAGAGCAACCAGCGCCCCCAGTGCCCCCAACGAGTACCCAACCCAGGCTTCAGTCCACTGAAACTTCTCGATTACGTAGTACGACCAAGTAGACTGCGTGGCGTGGGCTGCCACGTAAAGCAGCAGCAAGGAGGCCACTAGCCCGGTAATAACGGGGTAGCGCCGCAAGAGCTGCAAAGAGCCGATGGGGTTGGCCCGGGCCCATTCGAACGGCCGGCGCTTCTCCAGGGGTAGCGACTCGGGCAGGACAAAGTAGCCGTACACCACATTCAGCAGGGTAATACCGGCCGCCGCCAAAAACGGCACCTGATGGCCGTACTTACCCAGAATACCCCCCAGCGCCGGCCCGATGATGAAACCCAGCCCGAAGGCCGCCCCAATCATGCCAAAATTCTGGGCCCGCTCCTCGGGGGCTGATATATCGGCAATATATGCGGAGGCCGTGGTGAAGCTGGCTCCCATTACACCGGCAATCAGGCGGCCGGCAAACAGCCAGCCGATGCTGGGTGCAAAGGCCACCAGCAGGTAATCGAGCCCAAACCCGAGCAGGGAAAGTAGCAGCACGGGTCGGCGGCCAAACCGGTCGCTGAGGTTACCCATCACCGGCGAGAACAGGAACTGCATGACGGCAAAAGCAAACACCAGCCAGCCGCCTACCCGGGCCGCGTCGCTGATGGTGCCACCCGTCAGGTTGCGGATAAGCGCCGGAATTACCGGCACAATAATGCCAATGCCGATGACATCCAGCAGCAGCGTCAGGAAAATAAAGCCAAGCGCGGCCTTGCGGGGAGCAGCCATAAGAGGGGAGAGGTAGGTAGTGGCAACCGTAAAGGTAGAAGCATCCGGATATCTCAACGCTGAAAATACGCGGCTTAGGCTCAATACTCCCAACTTCGGGCACCAAACCCTAACTCCACGCGAAGCCTAGGGTAGTGCCAGCCACCCTACCTAGAAAACAACGACCTCCTGCGTGTCAAAGTAGTACAGCACGCACTGCACCTCCTCGTAGCCCAACTGCCGGAATAGGCCGGCGTAGCGCTGCAGGGGTAGGCGGTGGCGGGGCTCGGGCGGAGGAAGCTTAAAGTCGATGAGCGTAACGCGCCGGCCGGTCGCTTCGAACACGATACGGTCGGGCTTGTAATCCTGTTTGCGGGTGCCGCCCACGAGAATTTCGCGCTCGGCTTCGGCCTCTACCTGGGGGCTGAAATAGTGAGCCATCTGCGGGTGCTCGGTTACCTCGTGCAGGCGGCGCAGCAATTCCGCCCGCTCCCGCGTGCTCACGAGTCCTTCGGCTACCAACTGGGCCGCTACTCGGTCTACTTCCGCGGCTCGCTTCACCCGGCGCAGGGCGTAGTGCAGCTTGCGGTTCCATTCCCGCTGGGTTTGCTGCGCATCGAAATCAAAAACCGTGTTGGCGTGGCGCTTCAGGCGCAGGCGCTCTTCCCAGGGCGTGCTGGTTAGGTTGTGCAAGGGGAGGTCGTGGGCGGTGGCGCGAGGGGCGTGGCGTTGGGTAGGCACGTAGCCGTGGGCATCGGCTAGCACGTAGGCCATTTGCTCATCGTCCCACTGCATGGTGCTGGTGAGGTAGCGGTGCAACAGCTCCGCCACGGTTTTAGCCGGCTCCAGGGAGGCGGGTGCTTCGCCGTCCTTGGCAGCCTTCACCGGCCGGGGCTTGCGGCTGATGGCGTACAGGCGGTGGCGCGGCCGGGTGAAGGCCACGTACAGCATATTCAACCCTTCTAGAAAGGTTTTCTCGACTTCTTCGGTGTACTGCTCGGCCAGGGGCGTGTGCAAGAGGGCTTGGGTTTGGGGCAGCACCGCCACGGCGGGCATGCTGGCCAGCGGCTTACGGTCCGTATCGGTTAGCCGGCCCCAGAGTAGGGTGCCCATGTACGGCCGCAACGACCAGTCGGCGAACGGCACAATAACTACGCCGTAGGCTAGCCCCTTGGCCTTGTGCACGGTAGTAATGGTAATGGCGTCGCGGCCGGCGGGGGCGTTGATGCTCAGGCTGCTTTTGCGCTGGTCCCAGTAAGTGAGGAAGTTGTTGAGGTTGTTGCCAAAGCGCAAGCTGTACTCCAGGGTAAGATCCAGGAACCGAAACAGGTACTCCTGCTCCGCTACCCGGTGCAGCAGCCCAAACAGGCCAATCAGCCGCTCCGTTAGCTCATACAGGCCTAAGTTGCCGGTTTCCCGCTCTTGCACATCGTAGCCCAGCTCCCGCAGCTCATCAAAGAAGGGCTGCGCTGACTCGCCATTGGCCAGCTCGGCCCAGCGGCGGGCCCGCTCGGGGGTTGGGTCCTGGCCACGCACTACCCGGTCCATGAGCAGCAGGGCTTCGGCCCGGGCCAGGGTGTCGGCGGGCTGGTTCAGCACCCGAAACAAGGCCACCAGCAGGTTTACTACCTCCGCAAACTCCAGGGAAAGGGAGTCGGCCGAAATAATATCGTAGCCCCGCTCCTTCAGAAACTTGGCTACTCGGCGGCTTTGGTCGCGGCGGCGGCAGAGCACAGCTACCTCCTGGAGGCGGAAGCCATCGGCCACGGCTTTCTCAACTAGCTGCAGGGTCAGGTAAAGGGTGCTTTCGGTGTAGTCCAGGGTGTGCCCCGTCAGGTAGCCCGGCAGCAGCTCCGGCGTGTAGGTGCCCAGGGCTGCATCATAGCGGCAGGCGGGGGCTTCGTCCTCGGTAAACAGCAGCTCGACGTGGCCGGCCTCACCCCCCCGGCCCCCCTCTCCCGTGGAGAGGGGGGAGCCTGACAAGTTCGGCAGCGCAGCCGTTTCGGCTTCCGCCTCAACAGCTGCTACCGGGGAGCGTGAGGTAGAGGTTAGGGATGATACGTGCTGCTGGATGGTCAGAAGCACGTGGGGTAGGTGGTGAAGCACCTCATCGTTGTGGAAGCGTAGCACATGGTAGCCTAGCTCGGTAAGCTCGTGGGTGCGGCCGGCGTCATGTTCGGCCTGGCCGGTTTCTCGGTGCACGTCGCCGTCTACCTCTATAATCAGCTGCGCCTCTACGCAAACAAAATCCACGATGAACGTACCGATGACGTGTTGCCGCCGAAACTTCACGCCCAACTGGTTATTGCCTAACGCCTGCCACAGCGCATCTTCGGCCGCCGTCGGGTTAGAGCGCATTTCCCGCGAGTGCGCCACCGTTTTGTCCCCCGCCTGGGCATCCGCCGTGAACACGAACTCTCCCACCGTGCCTTCTCCCGGAGTTTCTACTCCTGCTGGCTCACTTGAGTCGAAAGCAGTTCCTGAGGCGAAAGCCGACGGGGCTGCAGAACGACCCTGCGTCAGGCTCCCCTTCTCCCTGGGAGAAGGGGCCGGGGGGTGAGGTCCCCGTTGCACAAAATCTGCGTCGTAAATGTCTTGCACCAGTGGCAGGGAGGCGTGGGTTGCGCTGATGTGGGTGAAGAAGCGGTTGTTGAAGTCGATGATGGCCGGAGCCGAGCGGAAGTTGGTGTTCAGGTTGGCCGCTTCCAGACTCTGGTCTAGGGTTAGGTAGCGGTCGGCCAGCAACTCACGCAGCTCTTCATCGGTGGCCTTATTATAGAGGTGCTGCGTCTGGTTTTGGTAGAGGCGCAGAATCTGCTCCATTTCGCCCCCGCGCCAGCGGTAAATGGCCTGCTTGGCGTCGCCCACGGCCAGGCTGAGGTTGCCCCCGGCCACGGCGTTTTCCACCAGGGGCAGCAGGTTGTTCCACTGCAGCACCGAGGTGTCCTGGAACTCATCAATGAGTAGGTGCAGGTACCGCTCGCCCATGCGTTCGTACAGGAAAGGCACCGGCTCGCGCAGCACAATCTGGGCAATGCGGCGGTTGAACTCGGCAATGAGCACCACGCCCCGGTCGCGGCTCAACTGGTCCACCGACTTGCTCAACTCGCTCAGCAGGCTTACCTGGAAGAGGTAGGGCAGCATGCCGGTTACCAGTAGGTAGTCGGGCAGCAGGGTAGCGCGCAGCTTTTCCACCAGCTCGTAGGCGGCCAGCAGGGCCGGTTTCACGGCGTCCACGCGGGCCTTGTCCGGGGCGGTTTTGACTTTACTGCTGTACCATTTGTCCTGCTCCACGGTGGCCCGTACGTAGGTATTGGCCTCTTTATCAGCTTGCAAACGCTCCTCCCACTTGGTGAGGTAGCCCAGCAGCCCGCTCCGCCCCTGGTACAGGTCGGAGTCGGCCACCCCGGCCGTATCCACGGCCTCCTGGGCTACCTGAGCTACCTGCCGGAAGGCGTCCTCAATTTCGGCTTTGCGCTGGCGCAGGGCTTCGTGTAAGCGACGGTAGTCCTGCATGCTCAGCTTCTGGAGCTGCTCCACGGCCTCATGCACCGGCTCGCTGAGCAAAAACTGCCCGAAGTCCACCAGCTCGGCGGGTAGGTTGTTCCAGCTGCGGCCCTCGTCGGCCTTGCTGAGGGCAAAGTCAGAGATGGTGCGGGAGAGCAAGGCTGCGTTCGGGTCCCGATTGACGCGGTCCAGCAGCAAGGCTACGGCGCTTTGCAGCACGGTCGCGCTGTCCAACTCCACCTCAAACGTAGCGGGCAGTCCCAGCTCCCGGGTAAAGGCCGTGACGATGCGCTGCACAAAGGAGTCAATGGTGCTGACGGCAAAATCGGCGTAGTGGTAGAGCACCAGCCGAAACGTGCGGCCAGCCCGTTCCCGCAGCACCCGCTGCCGCTCCTCGGGGGTAGGCAGGTAAGCCAGCGCTCCTTCAGCAGCCAACTCCTCGGCAATTTCGGTTAGCAGCGAATCGGTTTCGCCCTCCGGTAGCTGAGCAAACCGTCGCAGGGCCCCAATGATGCGCTCCTTCATTTCGCCGGCCGCGTCGTTGGTAAACGTAATGGCCAGAATCCGCTTGAAGTAGGCGGCCTCATCGGTACCCAGAGCCAGCTTCAGGTATTCCTTAGTAAGCTGGTAGGTTTTGCCGGAGCCGGCAGAAGAGGAGTAAATGCGGAAAGTGGCGGGCATTGGGAAGAGGAAAAGCGGATATGCTACTGCACAGCAGTTAAATGGGTACGCCTGTTCATTAAAGTACTAAAGGTGCTGCTGGCGGTGTTAAAATCTACAACACCAACTCTTACACCGGCCCCCACAGCCGCGCCACCACGTCTGGCTCTATCCGTACGGGCCGCTTGGTGGCGGGGTCCAGCAGTACCCACTGGGTTTCCGCCTCGCAGAGTAGCTTGCTATCCGCGGCCCGCTCAATGCGCACGAAGCGCTGGCACTGGGCCCCGCGTACTTCTCCAATCCAGGTGGTGCAGCGCAACTGCTCGCCCAGCAGGGCCGGGTGGCGGTACTGAATACGGTGTTCCCGTACCACCCAGATGTAGTGTTCCCGCTCGCCGGGTGGGTAGGCCGTGAGCCAGTGCGCCCCGGCCGTATCCTGCACCCAGCGCACGTACTGCACATTGTTAGCGTGGTTTAGCTCGTCGATGTCCGCGGGCTGAACCGTCAGGAGGCGGGAGAAGCGAAAAGCGGGCGTCTCGGGTGTTTCCATGAGCGTAAAGGTACCACCGCAGGGAGCAATCAACCCCGCGCTGGCAGAAGGTTGCAATAAATTCAACAAGAGAATTTGGGGTAGTAATTAGTATTAATTATCTGAAAAACAGAACGTTATTAAGAATAAGTAGTGGTTGAGCTTAGCGCAGATTCTTTGTAGTGTATGCATATGAGGTATTCCACATCTAAAATATCCGTGTATATTTGAGCACATTAAGAAAACGCGGTTTCACCGTCCTGTTGAGTACTTCCATCCGGGAGGGAAAGCAGAGTTGAGTGCGCTTTCCGAAAAAAACATCCATCATCACCAGTACCATGCAGACAGGAACTGTAAAATTCTTCAACGAAACCAAAGGTTTCGGCTTTATCAAAGTTGACGAAACCGGCGAGGACGTATTCGTGCACGTAACCGAGTGCATCGACGAAATCCGCGACAAAGACAAAGTGGAATTTGAAATTGCTCAAGGCCGCAAAGGCCCGAACGCCGTGAAAGTGAAACTGGCGTAGTCCTTTATCCTTCTCGGATAGCTTTAAAAAAGCAGGCTCCTGACGAGCCTGCTTTTTTTGTGCCTACCCGCCGCAGCTCCAAGCCCTGCCCCATGTGGGTTGCCGTGAGGGAACAAGCCTACAGACAATAGCTAGAGCAAGAATGCTATTTTCATTATTTCTGCGTATCTTTGCACCCGCATTTGAGAACGGCCACGTTCCGCGCAGCTTGTGAGCTGCCTTTAAGAAACCTGTTGGGCCGGCTTTGTCTTCCGTCCGTTGCTTCCGTCACTTGTCGTTGTGTTGAGTGGGAGAGAAGAGCGTCGCTGAATCCGCTGTTTTCAGAGCTACAGTCTCCACTCCATCAACACAGACATGGAAAACGAAAAGGAAAAAATGAAATTCAGTGAGCTGACCCTCTCTGAAGAAATGCAGCGTGCCATTACCGAGGTAGGGTACGAGGAAGCTTCGCCGATTCAGGCGGGCGCTATTCCCGTGCTGCTCGCTGGCCGCGACGTAATTGGGCAGGCCCAGACCGGTACCGGTAAAACCGCCGCCTTCTCCATCCCCGCCATTGAGCTGATTGACACGGACTCCCGCGAAGTGCAGGCCCTGGTGCTGTGCCCTACCCGCGAGCTGGCCGTGCAGGTTTCCGGCGAAATCCAGAAGCTGGGCAAGTATAAGCGGGGTCTGGCCGTAGTACCAATTTACGGTGGCTCCAGCTACGACCGGCAGTTCCGCGCCCTGGAGCGCGGCGTGCAGATCGTCATTGGTACGCCCGGCCGCGTCATGGACCACATTGAGCGCGGTACCCTGAAATTGGACAACTGCAAGATGATCATCCTCGATGAGGCCGACGAAATGCTCGACATGGGCTTCCGCGACGACATCGAGACGGTGCTCAAGAAGATGCCCGAGCAGCGCCAGACGGTGTTTTTCTCGGCTACCATGAGCAAGCCCATCATGGAGATGACCAAGCGCTACCAAACGGAGCCGCAGATCGTGAAGGTAAACCATCAGGAAATGACGGTTACCAACATTGAGCAGAGCTACTTTGAAGTGCGCGGCCCTCAGAAAAAGGACGTACTGACCCGTCTGATCGACATGTACAACATCAAGTCGGGCATCGTCTTCGCGAACACGAAGCGCATGGTTGACGAGATTGTGGGCGACTTGCAAGCTAAAGGCTACTTTGCCGAAGGTTTGCACGGCGACATGGGCCAGCAGCAGCGCCAGAACACCCTGGACAAATTCCGCAAAGGCACCCTGGAAATCCTCGTGGCCACCGACGTAGCCGCCCGCGGCATCGACGTGGACAACGTGGAGGTAGTGGTAAACTACGACCTGCCCGCCGACGAGGAATACTACGTGCACCGCATCGGCCGCACAGGCCGCGCTGGTAAGCAAGGCAAGGCTTTCACCTTCGTGAGCGGCCGCGACATCTACAAGCTGCGCGACATCATGCGCTTCACCAAGGCCACCATCAAGCAGGAGCGTGTGCCTTCGTTTGAAGATGTATCGGAGGTGAAAACTACCCTGATGCTCAACTCCATTAAGGAGGTCATTGACAAGGGTAACCTGGATAAGTACATTGCCCGCGTGCAGCGCCTGATCGACCAGGATCAGGAGGATGGCGTAACGTCTTTGGGCGTGGCCGCGGCCCTGCTGAAAATGACGATGAAAGAGGACAAGCGCGCTCAGGAAAGCCTCGACGCTAGCCGCACCCAGGGTGCAGCCCGCCCCGGCTTCACGCGCCTGTTCGTCACGATGGGCAAAAAGGACCGCCTGCACCCCCGCGACATCGTAGACCTGATTGCTGAAAATACTAGCCTCACGGCCGGTAAGGTAGGCGACATTGCGCTGTACGATAAGTTCAGCTTCGTGGAAGTACCGAATGAGTTCGTGGAAGAAGTTGTAACCCAGTTGGGTCGCAGCACCATTCAGGGCCGGCCGGTAGCCTTCAACATTGCTACCCCCCGTCAGGAAGGTGATGCCCAGCAAGAGGGCGGCAACCGCGGCGGCTTCGGCGGCGAGCGTCCTCGTCGGGGCCCGGGTGGCTTCGGCGGCGGTGAGCGTCGGGAGGGCGGCTTCGGTGGTAACCGGGGCGGCGGCAGCTATGGCGGCAACCGCGGCGGCGGCTCCTACGGGGGCGGCGAGCGTCGGGAAGGCGGTTTCGGCGGCAACCGGAGCGGTGGTTCCTACGGGGGCAACCGGGGCGGCGGCTCTTACGGCGGCGACCGTCGGGAGGGTGGCTCTTACGGTGGCAACCGGGGTGGCGGCAGCTACGGCGGCGGCTACAAGGGCAAGCGCGACAACGGCGGCTTCGACGAATAGTCGAGCTTAGCTAGCAGTTACACACTAGTAGCGAAACTATGATAACCAAAAAGGCCACTCAGTAGAGTGGCCTTTTTGGTTGGTGCTTGGTTAGACGATTAGGTAGACTGTGTAGCAGCGTGCTATACGCTACCCGAGCCTATGCTTGTACTATTTTGACGAGTCGCGAAGGGCGCGCATTTCATCGTGGCCTTGGGTTACGCCAGCTGCTTGCTTGGCAATAAGGGCCTGCAATTCACTGGGGATGCCCTGCAGCTTCTGGGCTGTTTCGTAGGCCTTCTTGGCGTAGTCTTCGCCCCGCTCACACTCAGCCAGAATGCTGTGGCGGTCTTTGCCGGTTATCAAGCCCTTCAGGTTAATGAAGGCCCGGTGTACGGTACCCGTAATAGAGGATTCCTCTTCCGGATGCAGGTTCAGCTTGTGCATCTGATCTTCTAACTCCGTGATGTACTCGGAGCGCTGAGCAGCATATTTCTTGAAAATCTGCTTCAGATCAGCGTCCTCCACGTCGGTCATAGCTTCAGCATAACCGCGCTGACCATCTTTTAGGGTTTCCAGAAGTTCGTTGAGTCCGGCTTGAAGGGTTTTAGCGTCCATGAGGAGAGTAGATTTGGGTGTTGGGAAAGATAGTTGTGCCTTTCTTTACTGATAGAACCCAAATCAAGTTGCAATAAGTACTAAAATGAGCCGCGCAGCCTCCAACCTTACGCTGCCAAATAAGTAGGTAGGGGCCAAGCGCAACCAGCAATACGGCGGTCAGCAAAGCACACCCCTTTAGTAGCTAACAACAGCTAGTATAGCTGTTCTGGTAGCATGAGCGTGCCACTAGGAAGTAGCTCACCCCCTTTGCTTCGCTAGTAAAAGCACAATCTAGGTGAATGTCAGTACTAAGTGTGTGCTGACTACAGGGTGCTCATAGCCCGCCCGGCCAGGTAGCCGGTAGTCCAAGCCGCCTGAAAATTGAAGCCGCCGGTAATGCCGTCAATGTCAAGTACTTCGCCGGCAAAGTGCAGCCCAGGTACGCGGCGACTTTCCATGGTTTGCATGTTGATTTCGCCCAGCGTGATGCCTCCGCAGGTGACGAACTCGTCTTTGTAGGTGGTTTTGCCGCGCACGGGTAGGGCCGTGCGGAGCAGGCCCTCAATGAGGCGGTTCTGGAGTTTGGCGGGCAGCTCGTTCCAGCGGGTTTCCAGGCCCACACCAGCCTGCTCCGTGAGTGTGCGCCACAAGCGTTGGGGTAGGCCGAACAAGGGGTTGCTCGCTACTACCTTCTTGCCGTGCAGCTCCCGAAACTCTACCAAGTACTGGCGCAGCGTATCCTCCGTGTGGTCGGGAATCCAGTTGATAAGGGTGGTACTTTGGTACTGCAGCTCGTGCAGGCGGCGGGCGCCCCAGGCCGAAAGCTTAAGTACAGCCGGCCCGCTCACGCCCCAGTGCGTAACCAGCACCGGGCCTTCATATTCCAGCTTTTCGCCGCTCACGCGCACCCGGGCCCGGGGCACGCTCACGCCCGGCAGCTCGCGCAGCGGGGAGTTGGGCACGTTGAAGGTAAACAAGCTGGGCACCGGTTCCTGCACCGTGTGGCCCAGTTGCCGCAGCCACTCATACTGCTCAGCTTTGGGAGCGCCGCCAGTAGCAACTAGCAGCCGCATCACGGGAAGCGTTTGGGCATAAGCCCCAGTTAGCGTTAACTCGAAGCCGCCCGCGGACAACTGCGTAATACGCTCGGCGGTAGTTTGCAGGAGTATTTCGACCCCGGCCCGCCGGGCCGCTTCCAGCAGGCACTGGGCAATGGTTTCCGATGAGTCGGTGGCGGGAAACATGCGGCCATCGGGCTCGGTTTTGAGACGCACGCCGCGCCGTTCAAACCAGCGGACCGTATCCAGGGCTCCGAACTGCTTAAAGGCCTCTTTAAGTTGTTTGGCCCCGCGGGGATAGTGCTGCACCAGTTGGGCAGCCGTGTCGGCGGCGTGGGTCACGTTGCAGCGCCCCCCACCCGAAATTCGGACCTTACTGAGCAGTTTGGAGGTTTTTTCAATCAGCACTACCCGCAGGCTGGGGTTGGCCTCGGCACAGGCAATAGCACCAAAAAAACCGGCTGCTCCGCCCCCTAGCACGGCCACTGTACGCTTCGCTACATTCACGGTGCAAAGATACGGCCTAGGCAGTTGGGAGCGAAGGCCCAGGCTCCATCAACATCAGCAATATTCCAGAGCAGCTACCACATCTTCGTGGCGGAACTGGTAACCGGTCAGCTCCCGAATCAGGGAAGAATCGATTTGTTTACCTCCCGAAGATTCTTCCAGAAATGTGGGCGGCTGCAACCCAAGGCGGGTAGCGGCGGCCGTGTAAAACGTGCGGCGCGTAGGATGGGTAGCCGCGCTGGCATTAAACGTGTACCCCCACAGCTCTTGCTCAATGATGCGGCTAAGTAGGCTAATGCAATCCTGCAAGTGAATCAGATTAACGGGCGCTTCGCCGTGGGGCACACCCGCCCGGCCCGCCAGAAACCGGCCCGGCGCGCGTCCCGGCCCCATTAAGCCAGCCAGGCGCACTACCGTGTGGTGGGGCCCTTGGAACAGGGCTTCAGCCTGGAGCAGAGGGGCCGTGGCCGTGGGGGCAGCCTGGGCGTCGGGCTCCCGCATCAGGCGGGGTTCGTCGGCATACACGCCCGTGGAGCTTACCAGCAGCACGTGACGGACGCCAGCCTGGGCAGCCGCTTCGGCTACGGGGCGCAGCAGGGCCGGATAGGCCTCCGCAGAGCCTGCTCCGCGGGTCGGCGGCACGTTTAGCACTAGCACATCGGCGTCCTGCAGTTGGGCCCGTAGCGTATCGGCGTCGGTAGCGGAGAGAATGGGCGCCAGCCGGAGCAGAAACGGCCGGATTCCGGCGTCGCGCAGGGTAAGCAGCTGGCCCGGGGTAGTAGTAGAGCCATGCACACGGTAACCCAACGCCACCAGGGCCTGCGCCAGGGGTAAACCCAGCCAGCCACAGCCCAGAACGGCCACGGTGGGAGGCGAAACGGAAGGAATAGTGTTGGTCATGCGGGGTAAAGGTGGCAAAAAATCTTTCGTGGGCAAGTCTGAGTAAAGGGCTATTTCGGGACGAGGACAGCACCAGTTTGGGCCCTGGCGGCGCCAGGTTCCGGGAGAGCACGCCGGGCCGCCACAACCGTAACGGCACGAAGCCACTGCAGAATTACCGTTCTTGCGCCCGGTAGCCTGCGGGCTTATCTATTACTTTTTACTCATCATTCCCACCAGTTTCCATTCTCATGTCTGCTACGCACCCTTACGCCCAGCCCATGCTCCGCGACAACGCCCTGCAGGGCAAAACCATCGTCGTGACGGGCGGCGGCACCGGCCTCGGCCGCGCCATGACCACTTACTTCCTGCAGCTCGGCGCCAACGTAGTAATTAGCTCCCGCAAGCTGGACGTGCTGGAGAAAACCGCCGCGGAACTGCGCGAGCAAACCGGCAACCAGGGCGTGCTGGCCGTGCAGTGCGACGTGCGCAAGTACGACGAGGTTGAGGCCTTGCTGCAGAAAACCATTGATACGTTTGGCGGGGTAGACGTGCTGCTGAATAATGCCGCCGGCAACTTCATCAGTCCCACGGAGCGCCTGAGTCACAAGGCTTTCGATGTGATTGTGGACATCGTGCTGAAGGGTTCCTACAACTGCACTCTGGCCTTCGGGAAGCACTGGATTGCGGAGAAAAAGCCCGGCACCATCCTTAACATCGTAACTACCTACGCTTCCGTCGGCTCGGCCTTTGTGGTGCCGTCGGCGGCGGCCAAGGCGGGCGTGCTGGCCCTGACCCGCTCCCTGGCCGTGGAGTGGGCCAAGTACGGCATCCGCTCCAACGCTATTGCCCCCGGCCCCTTTCCGACGGAAGGCGCCTGGAGCCGCCTGTTTCCCGAACCCCTGGCCTCCAAGCTCGACCCAGCGGCTTCCGTGCCCCTCAAGCGTGTGGGCAACCACCAGGAGCTAGCCAACCTAGCCGCCTACATGGTGTCCGATTTTTCCGCTTACATGAATGGCGAAGTAGTAACCCTCGACGGGGGCGAGTGGCTGAACGGAGCCGGCGAGTTCAACAAACTGGAACTGCTGACACCCGACATGTGGGACCATATCGAAAAAACCATGCGCCGCTAAATCACGGATTAAGACGGATTTTTTGGCTTACACGGATTTTTTACGGCCGGTTTACTAAATACTAGTTATTCTGATTGGAAATGCGCAGAGTGACTTAACCAAAACAATTATTGGCTGCGCTAGCGCGTACATACGGCACTTGGTAAATGGGTTTCCTGGAATTATTTATCAGCGCAGTCTAGCTATTGAGTTTGAGAAAAATAATATAGTGTTCGAACAAGAAATTCATTTGCCAGTCTATTATTTGGACAGTGAAATAGGAGCACGACGCGTAGATTTCTTGGTCGAAAAACAAGTAGTGGTTGAGTTAAAAGTGTTAGTTGAAATAACGCCTCCTCATTACGCTCAAATTATAGACTACCTAAAAGCATACCGCCTTGAAGTAGGACTCTTACTCAATTTTGGTGAAGCCAGCCTGAAGTATAAACGATTCCTACGCTCTTCTTCGTAATACACTATCACGAAAAAGCTCCTGAATAATTTCAGGAGCTTTTTTGTATCAGTCACTTCCTCACAAACAGTCCGAACGAATCCGTGTAATTCGAAAAATCCGCCTAAATCCGTGATTAAAGTTTGTATCCCTTGAAATCCTTGGTGAACTCCTGGGCCGGAATGGGCTGGTTGGCTACAATGTCGCTGAACTCGAACTTTTCAAATAGGCCTTTGTCGTCGTTTACTTGAATGACGAGCGGTAGCGTCAGCTTCTGATCCACGGCAATAATGACGCGGCGCCCGTAGGCATTCGGTACTTGCAGGGCGCGGCCCGCGGCTACCGTAGCGCCCGCAGTAAGGCCGTTGCGCTCCAGAATCCGGTATTCGCCGCAGCCGAAGCGGTCGGCAATGGAAGCCACGGTTTCGGCCTTGCTGGGTTTGTAGGTTACGTAGCGAAACTGGGGGTAGTCGGCGCGCAGGATGTGGGCCGGGCGGCCTTGCACGGTCGTGTCGCCGGCGTAGCGGAAGCTTTTCTCGAAGCTGTGGTCGGTGCGCTGACTGGAGCCGCGTAGTAGCTCGGCAATAGTGCCGTAGCCCGCATCCAGTACGCTGTGGTGCTGCGTTTTACGCATCATGCTGCCCAGCGGATCGAGGCTGACAGTGACGTAGGGGAAGCTGTTGGGGTAGACCCAGGCGTCACCATCGTTTTGACCCGTCACGTACAAAACCTCAATGCCCTTCTGGTTGCGCAAATAGACCTTATAGGGTTTAAAGGCCATTTTCATGCTCGTGCGAGCCTGTTGGTAGTTCCCGTCAATTCGCTCCTGGGCCCGCACATTGCAGCGCAGGGTCTTCAGGTTTTCAATGGCCGCTGTGAGGCGGGAAATAAGCTGCTCGGTAGTGGGTTTCGGGTCGGCTGGCGCGGCGGCCATGCTGCTGATAGCCAGCACTGCCACCGTGAGAAGTCGAAAATAGCGAATCATGCAGAAGGGTAGGATGTAGTCAGGTAGAAAGGTACAAGCCGGTTAGCAGAAATCAAGCCGGAAGAAGAGGTGAGATGGTGAGTGGTGAAATGGTGAGTTTGACGTTCCGACGGCGCGGTAGCCCCGGAGGAGCGGCTATCGGTAGAGAAACGCACATCAAGCGTCTCAAACAGCCCCAGTGGGGCAACACCGGTCGTTGCGCGGTAGGTGCCAGCCACCCCGCTGGGGCTAGCGTTGGAGCTAACAGAACGTCAAACTCACCATCTCAACTAATTGAGGCTGATGCGGGGGAAGCGGCTGGCGGTGCTATCGAAGACAAATAGCTCGTCGATTTCGATTTCGCGCAGAAACCGGTACAGGGGAAAGCGCTCCACCACGGCCCGGACGGTAGCCGCGTTTTGGCCGTTCATGGTTACCCAACCGCGGGTGCGGTCGGCGCTGATGGCGTACGACTCCACGATATTTTCCTCGATCAGCTGATTAATAAAGGCGCGGTGACGCGGGATGAGAGCGATAAAATCCTCATCGAAAAAATCGGGTAAACGGAGCGTAACAACAAACTTGGCCATGAGACATGCAGCGGACACGACCATAACGCCACTCGCTCAGCGAAGGTTGACGGCGGCGGGGCGGCTGTAACTTTTTTGAGCTTCAGCCAGAATAGGGAGCATGCATTTTTCCGTAATTACCCCGACCCACAACCGCCGCGACTTGCTGCCCGAGGCGGTAGCCAGCGTGCGGGCCTCCGTTTCGGCGCCCCTGGATTTCTCGTATGACCACCTCATCTGCGAAAACGCCTCCACCGACGACTCGGCCGAGTGGCTGCGCCAGGCGGCCACGCAGGATGGCATCGCGCTTCGGGTCCGTAGCCAGCCCCACAAGCTACTACCCGGCCCGGCCCGCAACCTGCTGATCCGCCATGATGCCCCCGCCGACAGCTGGATTGTACCCCTCGACGACGACGATATTCTGCTGCAACGCACGCTGTTCCACTACGCCGACCAGATTCAGCAGCACCCCGGCCGCCCCTGGCTGGTAGCCGACTTCCTACGGGTAGACCAGGACCGGCGCTACCTGCCCAATGAAGATTACTACGCTTGGAAGTTCGACTCGCCAATGGATATGCTGCGCGCCATTTTTCGGGCCGAACACTTCATTCAGGGCAACGTGTGCTACAGTCGCGCGCTCTTCGAGGAGGTAGGCGGCTACGACGAGCAGATTGAAATGGCCGAAGACCTGGACCTCTACGTGCGCTTCCTGCTGGCGGGCCACCAGCCCGTTATCTGCCCCCACCTCAGCCACTTGCACCGCTTCCACACCAGCAACGTCAGCATCGGCGTCGATGCCGACAAGCACGGCCAGGACCTGCGGGTGATTTACGATAAATACGCTCAGCAACTGCAGAAATTGGGAATTGAGCGACCGTGAATCGTAGATTAAGCGGATTAAAGGATTTCGCGGATTTTGGTCACGATTTCGGCTCCTGTTCACGCTTCTTATTAAGAACCTCATGCAGAGGCGAAGCCGAAACATCTCGTGTGCTGACATCTGATTAGCACTGCAACCTCAGCACGCGAGATGCTTCGGCTCCGCCTCTGCATGACGTGCAAAGTCGCCACTAATAACCCGGACAATCCTCAAATCCGTCTATTCTTGTTCTTTTACCACTACCCCGCCTTTCACTATCAGCCGCACCTGCCGCAGGGCTTTGATGTCTTTGGTGGGGTCGCCGGCTACGGCCACGAGGTCGGCGAGCAGGCCGGGCCGGATGCTACCCCGGTCGGAGAGCTGGAAGATGCGGGCATTGGCACTGGTGAAGCCGCGCAGGGCTTGCAGACTGGTAAAGCCGTATTCCTGCACCAGCAGCTCGGCTTCGCGCAGGTTGTCGCCGTGCGCGAAAACGCCTACATCGCCGCCGTAGGCCAGTGCCACGCCGCTTTGTAGGGCCGCCTTCACCGACTGCTTTTTCTGCTGAATGCGCTCGGGCTCAGGGTCCTGGCCTTTGCGCCAGCCGCGGTACTGGGAGGTAGCGTCGCCGGCGGCTACGGTGGGGCATAGCGCTACCCCGCGTTGCTTCATCAGCTTGAAGATTTCGGGTGTGCCGGCGTCGCCGTGCTCAATGGTTTGCACCCCGGCCAGGGTGGCGCGGCGCATGCCCTCGGGCGTACTGGCGTGAGCTACTACGGGGCGGCCGGCGCTGCGGGCCGTCTGCACAATCAGGTTTAGCTCGTCTTGGGAGAAAGTGGGGCGGCTGGGCTCGTTGGGGCCCCAGCGGTAGTCGGCGTACACCTTAATTACATCGGCTCCTTTGCCGATCTGCTCGCGCACCGCCCGGATGATGCCATCCACGCCGTCGGCCTCTTGGGCGCCCTGGGGTACGTCGAAGCCTGAGAGCAGCTTGGGGCCGTAGGAGCCCGTTGCTACCAGCGCCCGGGTGGCCACCACCATGCGCGGCCCCGGAATCAGGCCCCGGTCAATGGCTTGCTTGAGGCCCACATCGGCGTAGCCGGCGCCCTCGCTGCCCAGGTCTCGGACGGTAGTAAAGCCGGCTTCCAGCGTCCGGTGGGCATGGGCCGTAGCGCGGGCCACCCGTAGCGCCTCCGATTCTTGAAGCACCTGGTCGTTCCAACTAGTTTCGTTGTAGGGGTGGAGCAGCAGGTGACTGTGGCCCTCAATGAGGCCCGGCAGTAAGGTCAGGCCCGGCAACTCCAGAATGCGGGCGCCAGCCGGGGCCGTGAGCTGGGCGGCCGGCCCTACGGCTTTAATGGTGGAACCTTCCGTCAGTACGGCCCAGCCGGGGTGCAACGTTTCTCCGTCGAAAACGGCCGCAGGGCGAATTAGCAGCGCGGGAGTAGGAGGCGCTACGGTTTGGGCTAGGGAGGTCAGGCCCAATAAGAACAGGCTGGTGAAGAGAGGTAGGCGCACGGGATGGGCGGGGAAAGAAGCGAGAGGCGTTTAAAGCTACGGTTGCTTCCGCAGATTATAGGAAATACCTATTTGAGCATCCCAGACAAACAGATGCTGACCGTCAAATCGAAAATTGGCGTCTTCAACCGGCAGGTTTGGCCGCAAAATTCGAGGATGAAACAGAGCTTCTAAGTTAAATCGGCTGCCCCATAGCTGCTGGTACGTCAGCCCTGACCATAGCCCAAAGCCTGCCCGTATTTCATCGGTCCGCTCGCGGGAGCCCACCACGTATAGGCCAGCACTTGGTCCTAGCACGGCTTCAAGCCGTGGTACCAGCTTCAATCGGGGGGCCACAACAACCTGAATGGAGTACAGGAAATTATGATACTCTGTGATGGTGCGCCCGCCGCCCGTAAAGTCAAAATCGGGAACAAACTCCTGATAGGGTTGGCGGTTGCGGGCAACAGTGGACCCGATACCAACTACTAACCGGCGGCCCAGCGGTAGTACAACGTGCATCCCTGCGGCAGGAGCGCCAGTAAATGACTTCTCGCCGACGCGGGTATAGCCGCCGGCTCCAATTAGTTTCTGCCCAAAACCAGGAAATGTTAAGAAGGCAAGGAGGAATAGAGCAGCGGAGATTGTCTTCATCGTTAATAGAAGAAATTGCAATAATGGTATAGCTCAAGCTATTGCTGCCTTCCTAAAAGGGCCACCAAGATTTCCGCGCCGGCTGTGGTAACCCAAGTACTTTCCGTAAGACCTGGGCTATGTGCTGAGCTATATTTTCTGCTTCTATTTCAAGCAGGAACAGCTTCGTCTTATCAGTTAAGTTCAGGTATAAAATGCCAGCGTATCCTGAAGATTGGACATGTACTCCCTCTACTTCGCTAAACAATACTCGCTTCTCCTGAGCGACCCGTTCACGATATATCATGTTAATGTTTTGAAGCAGGATCTGTTTAGTTGTAGTATCAACCTGTATATCATTTTGTAAGCGTAGTTCATACATATCAACAGTACCACGACGCTTTCTAAGCCACCACACCAACCCTATTAAGGTTAGCGCAATTAATAGTATATAGTATGCTTGATAAACGCCTACTGCTACCCATATACCAACAAGTAGTCTGCTCATTAACCTAGTCATCCTTTCTTGCTCCGGTGTGGGAGGTGTCCAGCGAAGATGTAGCTGGGAATGAGAATATAGACAGGTTATAGAGCTATTTGACTCTGAAAGCCTCCGACTGATTTGCTTTAAGTCTGAGTAAGATGAGATGAGGCTCATATAGCCGTATAAAAACAGGAATGCCCGCCGGAAGATAGGTTTCTCGGCGGGCATTCTTGTATGGCAACAGCATCTTAAGCCCTCTCCTTGGCCGGCTTACGCTTCACTTTGATCTTCTCCAGCTTCTTGCCATTCTCGGGGGTAGCGGCTTCGCTGCCAAGGCCGCCAACCAGGGTCATTTCCTTGACGAGGTGGCCGGCGCCGGCGTATTTATCGACTACGAAGAGCATGTAGCGCACGTCGAGAGTGATGTTACGCACCCGGTCGGGGTCGAACATGATGTCGGACATGGTGCCTTCCCAGTTGCGGTCGAAGTTGGTGCCGATTAGCTCCCCGCGGCCGTTGATGACGGGCGAGCCGGAGTTGCCGCCGGTGGTGTGGTTGGTGGCAATGAAGGCCACGGGCACGGTGCCTTTGTATGCATAGGGGCCAAAATCCTTGTTTTTGTACAGCTCGGCAAGGCGAGCGGGCACTTCAAAGTCAGGGTTGGTGGGGTCGGCTTTTTCCATGATGCCGTCGAGGGTGGTGTAGAAGTCGTACTTCGTACCATCGGCGGGCTGGTAGCCAGCTACCTGACCGTAGGCCACGCGCAGAGTGGAGTTGGCATCGGGGTAGAACTTGCGCTCCGGCTGCTGCAGGCGTAGGCCGGCCACGTAGGTGCGCTGCAGCAGGGCAATATTGTCGGTGGCGGCGGTGTAGGTAGGCAGCACCTGCTGGCGGTAGGTGCTCACAATGGCTTGGGCCAGCTGCACGGCCGGGTCCTGGCGCAAATTGGTTACGTTGCCTTTCGCTACCTCATCCAGCACCACGTAGGCCGATTCCTGGGAAATCAGGCGCGACTTGCCGTAGAGTTGGGCCGCGTAAGCCGGCCAGCCGGTGGTAGCGTACTGCTTCTGCAGATTCTTCACGTGGGCGGGTAGCAGCGCGGCTGGCGTGCCGTTGGCGTAGAGGGGTAGCAGGGCCGCGGCCACCTTCTGGTCGGTGGGGGCGCTGTAGTTGCGGAAGAAGCCGACGGAGCCTTTCTTGGCTTTCTCGGCGGCGGCGGCCAGCTCCTCGGCGGAGGCTTTCTTGTCGGCCAGCTCCAGCAGGGGTAGCAGGCTGTTGGCGTAGCTCACCAGCTCCACGCCCAGGGCAGCTTCCGTGACGTAGTCGCGGGCCAGGGTATAGTCGCGGGCGGTGGTGTAGTTCTTTTGCAGCTCCGGGAGCAATCCGGCAAAGGCCGCGCGGCGGGCAGCGTCGCCGCTTTCGGCCCACTTCTGGAACTGGGCTTCTTGCTGCTGCTTCACGCGCACGGCGTCGAGCTTTTTGAGGCCGCGGGTTTCGCCAATCCACTTTTTCCAGTAGTTGGCAATGCTGGCGTACTTGGCGGCGTACTGAATGCGCACCTTATCGGAAGCTTTCATGTCGGCGTCCAGCACCCGCAGCTTGGCGTCGCGCACCTTAATTTTGGCGGGGTTCGACAGCGAGTACACCTCATCCACGCCCCAGGAGGTCAGGTACTCGTTGGTGCGACCGGGAAAGCCGAACACCAGGGTAAAGTCGCCGGGCTGCACGCCGCCCAGGGAAATGGGCAGGTGGTGGCGGGGTTTGAAGGGCTTGTTGTCGGGGGAGTAGGGCGCGGGTTTGTTGTCGGGGCCGGCATAGATGCGGAAGATGCTGAAGTCGCCGGTGTGGCGGGGCCAGGCCCAGTTGTCGGTGTCGCCCCCGAACTTGCCGATGCTGCTCGGCGGCGCGCCCACCAGCCGGATGTCCTGGAATACTTCCGTCAGGAAGAGGTAGTACTCGTTGCCGTTGAACATGGGGCGCACAAAGGCCTGGTAGCCGGTGCCTTGCACGGCAGCCTGGGCCACGCGCTGGCTATTTACCTGCACTAGCTTCTCGCGCTCGGCCTCCACAATACCGGTGGTGGGCACGCCGGCCAGCACCTGGCTGGTCACGTCTTCCATGCGCACAATGAAGGTAGCCGTGAGGCCAGGGTTGGGCAGCTCCTGGTCGCGGCTCATGGCCCAATAGCCCTTCGTGAGGTAGTCCTTCTCTACGGAAGAGTGGCTCTGAATCTGGCCGTAACCGCAGTGGTGGTTGGTGAGCAGCAGGCCTTGGTCGCTGATGATTTCGCCGGTGCAGCCGCCACCAAACTGGACTACGGCGTCCTTGAGGCTGCCTTGGTTGATGGAATAAATCTGCTCAGCCGTGAGCTTGAGGCCTTTTTTCTGCATATCGGCCTCGTTGAGCTGCTTGAGCAGCAAGGGCAGCCACATGCCTTCGTCGGCGCGGGCCTGGGGCAGGCAGGAAAGGAGCGTGAGGGCCAGCAGAGCCAGCCGGGAACGTACGCGCATACAAAAAAGAGTTGTGCTGGTGGGTGGTCAGCGGAAAAGATGAAGCAAAAATAGCGAACCGGCGGCAGGCACGGCGTGTCGAGGCCAGCCTGCCTGCCCCTGCACACGCAAAAAAGCACTACCACCGCCCAAGAAGCGGTAGTAGTGCTATTAGAAGTACGGCGCGGTAGGAAACTCAGGCTAGGAGTGACCCATTTCGGCTACGGCCGGTGCATTTTCGGCGTTGGTATTGGACGCGGCGTACACGGGCTTGGCCGAAGCAGCCGGAATGTCATCGGTTTCTTCGGCAGCATTGGTTTGCTCCCACTCCCGGAACCGGACAATTTCACCCTGGAACTTCTCCACGAACCAGCTCAGCAAAGCCAAGTCGTCGAGGAAACCTACCACGGGTACGAAATCAGGCACCAGATCAACGGGGGACAGGGTGTAGAGCAGTACGCCCAAGGCCGACACAATGGTGCCAGTTTCGATTTGGCGGTAGCTGCCGCTTACGTAGTTACGCACCAAGCGCACCACGGTGTAGCCTACGTCAAAAAGCTGCTTGAATTTGCTGTCCTTGCTTTCTTTGCTGGCCAGCTTGTTGGCTACCTCGTTCAGTACCATAACTACTTTGAACGGGCGGCCCAGGAGCTTGCCGGCGCGGTTCAGAAAGACACTGAACAGGGCGTTTTTGGAAATGGAAAAACCTTTGTCTAGGAGAGAGGCCATAGAATGGGAGTGATGAAGCAAATGCCTACTCTACGCTACGGGGTTGTTGCGCGTTGTCGGTTGTGGTTGTTTGGAGCCTGTAACTAGCTGCCGTGCCCCAGAAATAGCCCCGTGATGGCCTGGTCGTTGCGCCATGTTTAGTAAAGAGCTAGAGAAATCAGAGGCTTGAAAATGACGCTATTCCCGTAGTTTCGCCTCATGAGCCACCTTACTACCCGCCCCAGTGCCGACCAGTACGCGCCGTACTACGCCACGTATATCCGCCTCGTTCCGGAAGGCCACAGCCCGCTGCAGCAGCTGCGGGAGCAGCCCGCAACCCTGCAGCAGCTACTCCACGGCCTCACCGACGAGCAGGCCCGCCTGCGCTACGCACCCGGCAAGTGGAGCATTAAGGAAAGCCTAGTGCACGTGCTGGACACGGAGCGCATTTTCGCCTACCGGGCCCTGCGCATTGCCCGCGGCGACCAACAGCCCCTGCCGGGCTTCGACCAGGACGCCTACGTGCCCGCCTCCGGTGCCGACGAGAGGCCGCTGGAGGATATTCTGCGGGAATACGATGCCGTGCGCGCCGCTACCCTGAGCTTGCTGGAGTCGTTTCCGGCTGAGGCCTACGAGCGCACGGGTACGGCCAGCGCTTCCCCAGTGAGCGTGCGCGCCCTGGCCTTTATGCTGGCCGGCCACGAAGCCCACCATCTGCACCTGCTGCAGAAGCGCTACCTGCCGCTACTGAAGTAATACGTACTTTTAGCCGGCTACAACACCCGCTCGGTCTGGCGCGTTAGAGTACCAGAATCCTTCCTCTTCAAAATCCCTACTATCATGGCCAAAGCCCAGGAACCCCGCAAAGAGAAAAAGAAAGAGCCTGCTAAAACCACCAAGGAAAAAAAGGCCGCCAAGGAAGAAAAAAAAGCCTTGAAAGCGCGTCAGCAGGAGTAGTGCCAAGCAGCCTGAGTAGTGTACTGCTCAGGCTGTTTTTAGGTAGGGCACCGGCCCCCGAGATGAGTATACACCAGCAAATTGCGCTACTTACCCTGGTAGTAGCCGACTATGATGAGGCCATTGCTTTCTACACCCAAAAGCTGAATTTTCGACTTCTGGAGGATACTGACCTCGGGTCCGGGAAACGCTGGGTGCGGGTAGCGCCCCGCGGTGCTGCTGGTGGCGCCGAACTGCTGCTAGCTCGTGCCACTAGCCCCGAACAAGCCGCTCGGGTGGGCAACCAGACGGGCGGCCGCGTGGCGCTGTTTCTTTATACCGATAACCTAGCGCGGGATTATCAGCAGCTGCTGTCCGCGGGCGTAACCATTGTGCGCCCCCCGACAACGGAGGCTTACGGGCACGTGCTGGTATTCGCCGACTTATACGGCAACCTCTGAGATTTGCTGGAGCCTGCCCCGGCTTACAGCGTGTAATACACCTCTTTCTGCTTGTCGTGGTGCTTGATGTAGCCGTGCAGGGTTAGTTTGATGAGTGTCCGGTAGGCGCGGCGCTGCCCAATGTTGAGCAGCTTCATGTATTGCGCCAGCGTGATGCGCGGGTTTTTCTGCAGGTAGTCCAATACGGCTAGTTCTTCTTTGTTCAGCGGAATGCGCTCAAAGCGCGGTCCGGTATCGGTACGCTCCAGCGCTTTTTCAGTAAGCTGACTGGTTTGTACGCTTTCGTCGCGCACGCGCACGTAGGCCCGCCAGTCGCCGTCGGCTACCTGGGCGCGGTGGGGTTTGTGGGAGCTTTCAGCTACCATAACTACTAGCACCACCCGGTCGTCCTCCTCAACTTCCTTAAACCGAAGCTCCAGCGGCGGATCAATGTAATGCTGGGCAGCTTGGCGCAGCTGATAGATTTCCTCTTCCGCGTCGCGCACGCCCACAATGCGGCCATCATCGTCTACGCCTACCAGCACCCGGCCGCCGTGGGTATTGGCCAGTGAGGCCAGCGTGCGGGCAATGCGGGTGGGGTGGGTAGTGCGCTTCTTAAATTCCAACCGCTCGCCCTCGCCCTGCCGGATCAGTTCCCGTAAGTCAGTCATGTATGGTGCCTATTAGCGCCGGGCCGGAGCGGCAACGGCGGTACTAGCTTAGAACGCTGAATCAGGAGAAAAGTAGCGGTCCTCCAGTTTTCACTCGATGCCGGTTTCTTCCGCCGATATGCGCCAGAGGCGGCTGGCTTCGGCCCGGCTCTGAGCCCGTTCCGAGGTGCGGGCCAGCCGGCTGCCGGAGAAGTAACGCCCGCTTACCCGCGCTACCTCCGGAGAAGTGGCCAAGTATAGCGTCGTTTGCGCGCCGCGCTCCGGCGAAATCATCAGGGGTTTGGCCGTCCACCAGAGCGCCTTCATGACGGGGGAAGTACCCGGCCGGATCAGGCCGGTATCTACCATGCCCGGGTGTAGGCAGTTAGCGGTAATGCCCGTCAGGTCGAGGCGGTGAGCCAGCTCGTTGGTGAATAAAATATTGGCCAGCTTGGAGTCGGCGTAGGCCGTGAGCCAGCTGTATTTGTCAGGCGAGTTGCGCACGGCGCGGTCGGGCTCAATCTCGCCTACCCAGTGCGCTACCGACGATACCGTAACTACCCGGGCCTGGCCGGCGGCATCCAGCAGTGGGAGTAGTAGGTTAGTCAGGGCATACGGAGCGAGGTGGTTGGTGGCCCAACTTAGCTCGTGGCCTTCCTCAGTGAGAACAAACCGCCCGGGCATAATGCCCGCGTTATTCACCAGTATATCCAATTGGCTTAGCTCCTGCTGCAGTTCCTCGGCCAGGGCGCGCACATTGCGCAGTAACGACAGGTCGTAGCACTTCATGTGCACCGGTACTTCTGGGCCCGCCGCCAGCTGAATGGAAGCCACGGCCCGCGCGGCCTTGTCGGCGTCGCGGCCCACCAGAATTACGCGGGCACCCTGCCGGGCCAGCTCCCGAGCCGTTACCAAGCCGATGCCGCTGGTAGCGCCCGTAACAAGGGCCGTTTTTCCAGAAAGCGGGAGAGAAGAAATCATACAGCGAAAAAACGGATGCGGCCGGAGCCGATGCATCACCAAACTACGAACAAGATAAGCGACGCCGGAAAGACGTACGAGAAAACGGGCGGCAATGGTGCCTTATCTGGCTACCTCCTGACGGAGCCACCCGGATTACTTTAACTGCTATCCACAAAATCCTCGCCATTGCCCAGCAAAAAGCCGCTTCCGGATTACGGAAGCGGCTTTGCGTACACTGCCAGGCAGCTCAGGGCCTTCCAAGCAAACTAGAAGGGTAGGTCGTTGTCGTCATCCGAGGCAATTGGGGCGGCCGAGGCGCGCAGGTTCGGGTTTTGGTTTTGGGCCGGAGCCGCTGCGCGGGGAGCAGCCTGCTGGTAGTTGCCACCGCCCTGGGGAGCAGCGCCGCCACCGGCACCCGCCTCAATGCGCCAGGCTTCGAGGTTGGTGAAGTACAGCATCTGGCCGTTCTTGTTGAACCCACGGCCCCGCAGGTTAAAGGAAATTTTCACCTCGTCACCTACTTTGTAGGAGTCGATGAGAGCCGTCTTGTCCTGTACCAGCTGGAACTTGATATGCTCGGGATACTGGCCGTCTACGACCTCCAGCACGAACTCGCGCTTGCGGAATTTCTCGCTCACCTGCTGTTCGTCGAAAATCTCGTGCAGGCGGCCGGTAGCTTCGTAAGCCATAAGAAGAATATGTTTGGGGAGTTGAAAACAGTAAACCAAACCTACGAAAAAAAACGCGGTTCGTTCGGGTCACTACCGGCCGGTTGAGCTCATATGCTTGCCTACCTTTGTCTTGCGTTTTTGCCTACCTGCTAATTTTTTTCGCTTTATGACAACTTCCTTCGCCTTGGCCCTGCATGGTGGTGCCGGCACCATTTCGCCCCTGTCCATGACCCCGGAAAAGGAGCAGGCCTACCGTGAAGCCCTCGGCGAGGCCCTGGCCATTGGCTATGCCGTGCTCCGGCAGGGTGGCTCGGCCCTGGAAGCCGTGGAGCTAACCGTGCGCAGCCTCGAAGACTGCCCCTTGTTTAATGCCGGCCGCGGCGCGGTGTTCACGCACGAAGGCCACCACGAAATGGACGCCGCTATTATGGATGGGCGCACCCGCGCAGCCGGAGCCGTAACGGGCGTGCGCACCGTCCAGAACCCCATTCGGGCGGCGCGCCTAGTGATGGAGAAAACCGAGCACGTGCTGCTGGGCTACCCCGGCGCCGACGAGTTGGCCCGCCAATATGGCCTACCCACCCAACCCGCCGAATACTTTTTCACCCAGCAACGCTACGACCAGCTGCAGGAAGCCCTGGCCGAAGGCCGCATGCGCCTCGACCACAGCCAAGCCCTGGAAACTGCCGCCCCGTTAGCCGAGCCGAGTGCCTTTCCGAACGAAGACCCCAAAAAGAAGATGGGCACCGTAGGGGCGGTAGCCCGCGACGTGCACGGCAACCTGGCCGCCGCCACCAGCACCGGGGGCATGACCAACAAGCAGCATTCCCGCATCGGCGACTCGCCCATCATCGGGGCCGGCACCTTTGCTGATAACCGCACCTGCGCCATCAGCTGCACCGGGCATGGCGAGTATTTTCTGCGCGCCGTAGTGGCCCACGATATCAGCTGCCTGATGGAGTACCGCGGCTTGAGCCTGGCCGAAGCCTGCCGCATAGTCGTGCACGACAAGCTGGCGCCTATTGGGGGCGAAGGTGGACTGGTGGCCGTAGATGCGGCCGGCAACGTGGCCCTGCCTTTCAATTCGGAAGGCATGTACCGAGCCAGCCAAACGTCTGCTGACACCGCTCCTTTCGTCGCTATTTACAAGTAAGCAACGGCCGTCGTTTTGTACCTATATATAGTCGTTTTGTACCTATATATATATAAGGAGTAGGTAGGCGCGCTATTCACGGTCGATTTTGCCTCAGATCAGCTTGATGCACAGGCGGTAAGCCAATAAAAACGAAATCCGCCGGGCATAGTCGAATTTTAGGGTGTTAGAGTAGCGTAGCTCGCCGACATACCGAGGTAATAAAATCAAAGAGGCTTCCCCTGGGGGAAGCCTCTTTGATTTTAGGTAGCAGCTAGAAAGCCTATAACGCCGGGGCGGGCTCGTTGGCATCCTGGCCCGCCGTCAGAAGCACCGACTCAGCCGCTTGCTGGCGCAGCTTCAGATTAGGATAAAATTCGCGTTGGCTGATGTCATAGACGTTGCCCTTAACCAACACGTGCAGCAGCATGCTTTCAATAGAAATGGCCTCGCCCTTTTTGGCGGCCGCCGCGTTGTTGTGCTCCAGCTTGTGCCCATCCATGATGATGACCAGGTTGGAACCGATGGTTTCAATCTGGCTGCCTTCCGTAATGAGCACGCCCGTATCCTCGCCCAACCCAATGCCGATTAATTTGGGGTGGAGGGCCACGGCCTCGATGAGGCGGCCAAAGCGGCCGCGCTTCACAAAGTGCGAGTCAATGACGACGTTGTTGATCAGGCCCAGGCCCGTGCCCATCTTCACGGCACCTTTCATAAGGGCATCTGGCACGCTGCCGCCCTTAATCATGGTTTTCGACATGGCCATGGCCCCGGCCGAAGTACCGGCTATAACAAAGTTGGGCTGGTTGTAATACCGCTCCCGCAGGGTTTCCAGAAATTCCGTGCCCCCAAAAATATCCGTCAGGCGCGACTGGTTGCCCCCCGAAAACATCACAATATCCGCCTGCTTAAGCCGCTCTACATACTCCGGGTACAGCGCGTCTTCCGGCACGCGAATATCCAGAATGCCCACGTTGTTGCAGTTAAGCATAGTAAACGAGGAAACGTAAATGCGCGCTACCTCCTCCGGAATCATGGAAGCGGTAGTTATGACCTCGATGCGCGGGTCTTCCTTGCCCGATTCCAGGATTACTCGTTTGAGAATACCCAACTCGAAGAAGTTGAGGTAGTATTTCTTTTTCGTGCGCGGGTTTGGGTACGTGCCTTTGTCTTCGTTGCCTCCAATGGCAATCAGCTTACCGAGCGGTATGGAATTTTTCAATGCAGAAAATCAGCTTAATCAACACAACTAGGAAAGAACCAGCTACTACAAGCAAGGTTCAAGCCACCTCTACCAGGCCACGGTCCCTAACGCCGGGGTGCCCCCAGCTTGTTCCGGTACGGCCAGTATTTACGCGCCCGAAATAACGGTAGGGCTGCATAACACTGAGGTAGTTCTGGCCAAAGCGCAGTAGTTACTCGGCGGGCTTACCCAGCAAGGCGTCAAATGTGCTGGTCGCTACGGCGTGGTAGTTGCCGCGTGCTTCGGCGTAGATGCGGCGGGCCCGCTCCGCGCCGCCGGGCGTGGCCAGTAGGGCTCGGTACAGCGGCACCAGAAACTTACGCCGGCCTACCCGCGTCAGGAACTGATGCAGGGCCGCCTCAGCCGGCGCGTATCCGGCCGCAATGGTTAGCGGAAACCAGGCCGCCAAAATTTCGGCATTGCCCGAGTGCGTAAACCCAAAAGCGCCGTCTAGCTCGGTTAGTTGCTCCGGTGTTAGCTTTGCTGGCAAGCCGTGCAGGAAGTGTACCCACTCGTGGCTGGTCCAGGCGGAGGTAGTAAGAGCCGCGGCCGGCGTGCCGGCTTGCCACTGCCGGAGGGCCACATCCACAGCCTCGAAGCGGCTGGCTGAAACCGGCGGAGCTACCGCCGGAATGCCCGGGCCGTTAATCCAAGCATCGAGCTGCATCTGTTCTTCGAGCCCCGGATGTCGGTCTAGCAGCTCCTGGCGCAGGTAGCTCACAAAGGAAGCCGTGTCCATGCTGCGGAAGCTATGGCGGGCAAAGTAGTCCTTAATAAAGGAGTCCAGAATTTCGCGGCCTACCAGCTGTTCGAGGGTAAGTAGGAGGTAGTCGCCTTTTTCGTAGGCAATTTCATTGAGCCCTTCGTCGGGGTCCCGGCCGGCTAGGTTTAGGTGCAGGTGGGTGTCGGGGCTGGTGGCACCCAGCTCCTGCACGGTCTGGAGCAGGGCCGTGTGGCCAAGCACCTGCAGCATGTCGGCGTAGGGGCGGCCGTAGAGCTTCTCCATGATGCGCCGCTCAAAGTAAACGGTGAAGCCTTCGTTCAGCCAGAAGTCGTTCCAGGTGGCGTTGGTCACGAGGTTGCCGCTCCAGGAGTGAGCCAACTCGTGGGCCACCAAGCTGGTCAGGCTTCGGTCGCCTGCCAGAATGGTGGGGGTAACAAATGTTAGACGCGGATTTTCCATGCCGCCGAACGGAAAGGAGGGCGGCAGTACCAGCAAATCATACCGGTCCCAGCGGTAGGGCCCGTACAGGTCCTCGGCCGCGGCTACCATGTTTTCCAGATCGGCAAACTCTTCGGCTGCTCCGGGCAGGGTAGCTGGCTCCGCGTACACGCCCGTGCGCGGACTCAGGGCCCGGAATTCCACGTCACCGACGGCCAAGGCCATGAGGTAGGCCGGAATGGGCTGGCTCATTCGGAAGCTGTATTCCCCACTAGCCTCACGCTGCTGGGGGTTCTCGGCGCTCATCAGCGGAAGCAAGTGGGCCGGTACCCGCACCTGGGCTTCATACGTAAAGCGCACCCCCGGCGAGTCCTGGCACGGAATCCAAGTGCGAGCCAGGATGGCCTGTGATTGGGTAAACAGGAACGGTTGCTGCCGGCCGGCGGTCTGCTCTGGCGTCAGCCACTGCAGCGCCGCGGCCCCAGGTGTAGTGCGGTAGCGAATGGTAACGGCGGCTGTAGCGGGGGTAACCGTAATGCGCAGGGCCTGGCCCAGCACGGCGTCTTCCGGTCCGAGCGCAAAGGCAGTTGGGGAGCCAGTAGGGCCGTCCAGCAGCACGGCTTCGACAAGGAGGGCGCGCGCATCTAGCACCAGCTCCGTTGCGCCGTGGTGGTTGCTGAGCTGCCAGGTGGCAACGCCCACCAGCGTGCGGGAGGCAAAGTCTACGGTTAGCTCAAGCGCCAAGTGATGCACGCTGACTTCCGCGGGGCGGGCGTAACTGTGCGGATCGGGAACGAAGGAGGCAGCAGGCAAGGAAGTATGCATAGAGAATAGGAGGTACTACCGACAGGGGTAGCGGAAAAGAAGAACACAAAAGTAGCCAAACCAAAAAAGCGGGTGGCGTAAGGCGGCCGCTCTAGCTTGAGGAGTCGCCTACCACTAAAGAGGGAAGCGGGCTCGTTATTTCTACGTTTTGTAGTGTTCGGGAGTCAGGGTAAATGCGTTAACTTGCAGCAGCAGGAGAATGACAGTTCCGACAACTCAACGCTGTCGAAACCAGTACAACGTCCTGAATCAAATTTCTGCCGGACTTGGCGCGAAATATGTTTCAGTGCTGTTCTCTTTTCTCTTGACTATTCGCATGAACGAAACGCATCGTCCCTTTTTTACTACCGTTTGCTGCTGGCTGCTGGGCCTGCTGCTGCTCACGTCTACCGTGTCGTGCAGCCAGGACCAGAAGGCGCAGCTGCGGGAGGCGTTACCCGCCGGCCTAACCAAGGCCGGGGGCGCTCAGCCCACGCTCGACAGCGTGTACATTGTGAAATACATGTCGGCCGAGCCTAAGTTTAAGGACCAAATTGAGTGGGCTAAGAAGTTCTACCGGGAGCGGAATTTCCGCTTGGGGTGGTTCCGCAACCACGAAATCGTGCCTCAGGCGAAGACGCTGATTTCCGTTATTAATAAAGCCGCCGACGAGGGCCTCGATCCGAAAGACTACAAAACCAAGGACTTCGATAAGCTTTTTGCCAGTCTGGAAGCGGCTCAGTCTGATTCTACCAAGCGTAATGCGCTGGAAAAAGAAATTGATGTAGCCCTTTCCGGGACGTACTTCAATTACGCGTCCGACTTCTACCGGGGTACGGTTGACCCGCGCGCCGTAAAGGCTATTGACTGGAAGGTAAAGCGGAACAAAATCAAGCTGCACAAGGCCCTGATGACCATTCTCCGGGAGCGGGAAAGCATCTACGGTTACTACGATTTCGAGCCCTTGCACCCCGAGTACGACCGGCTTAAAAAAGCCCTAGCTGACTACCGGGAGATGCAACGCAACGGTGGCTGGCCTACTATTCCGGCGGGTACTCGCCTGACGCCCGGTGCTTCGTCACCGGCCGTAGCAGCCCTGAGCACCCGTCTGCTCGGGCGGGAAGCAACCCCGGCTCCGGCCGCTACGCCGGCAGTTGTCGTAGCCAATAAACCCGGTCAGCCCGCCGCTGCACCGGCTCCAGCTGCCCAGCAATACGGCCCGGAATTGGTAGCTGCCGTGAAGGAATTTCAGCAGCAGAACGGCCTGAAAGCGGACGGTATAGTGGCTGGGGAAACCCTCCGCCTGCTCAATATTCCTGTCTCTCAGCGCATCGACCAGATCATGCTGAACATGGAGCGGTGGCGTTGGATTCCTAAAAAGTTTGAGCCCAATTACCTGTTGGTAAACATTCCTGAGTACACCCTGCACGTGGTAGAAGAAGGTAAGGAAGCCTTCAGCATGCCCGTGATTGTGGGCAAGACACTTAACGCTACCCCGGTCTTCAGCGACAAGATGGAGTTCGTAGTGTTGGCGCCGTACTGGAATGTACCCTACAGCATCATCGACAAAGAGCTGCGCTACAAGCTGGCTTCTGATCCGCACGGCACCCTCAACCGTCTCGATATGGAGGTTGTGAAAGGGTGGGGTGCTAAGGCTACGCCCGTTGACCCAAGCAGCATCGACTGGAGCAACCTCACGGAAAAGACCTGGAAGTACACCTTACGCCGTCGTCCAGGCCCGAAGAACGACCTGGGAGATGTGAAATTTATCTTCCCGAACTCCCAGGATATTTACCTGCATGATACGCCCCACGACGAACTGTTCAGCCAAACGAAGCGCGGCTTTAGCCACGGCTGCGTACGGGTAGCTGAGCCCATCAAGCTGGCGGAGTACCTCCTCCGTGACAAAGCCGGCTGGGACAGAACGGCTATTATGGATACTATTGCCAATCGTCGGGAAAAGTATGTTACCCTTCCCGAGAAGCTACCGGTGTACCTAGTATATTTCACCACCTGGGTTGACGAAGCTGGCAAGGTGCATTTCCGCGACGACATCTACGGGCATGATAAGGCCTTGGCCAGAGAGTACTTCGATTAACTCAAATTAGCAATTAGTTAGGCAGAGGTAGCATCAGCGAGTAGCTGAGCGTCTGCCTGCCATTTCCTGCATAGAACCTCAACGGGCCGGGCCGTGTCATCTTGCTGATGGCACGGCCCGCGTGCGTTAGGGCCCGTGTAAGCTTAAGCGCTCGTACTCACCAGCAGGCAGACATCATGAGGCAAAGCTATGATAGGGTAGAAGTAGCCATCGTTGATCATTCCCAAGGACTCATACAAGAGCAACGCGCTACACATTCTACCAGTGATGTTATTCCTGTAAAGTAACGCACCTGATTAATAATGGCAATTCACCCAGCTAGGAAAACGATTACTAACAACTAGACAACGCTAGCTCACGCGTTATGTAGTTGTTAGTAACAAAAGTAATTATAAATGTTATCAATGAGGTATGATTGCAATGTGTGTTTACATTTATATTAAACCCGTGAGCCTTGTTTACCTTTGTATAGTATGTAGAGCAGTTACCAATCTGAAAGTAGTATCAAGTACATTTGTAAACCATCTTGATTCTACTCATGATTGAACAACGAATTAGGGAATTACTGGCGACACGGCAGCTAACTCCTACCCAACTTGCGGATACCATTGGAATTTCGCGCCCAATTGTAAGCCACATCTTAAGTGGGCGTAATAAACCCAGCTTGGAGGTAGTACAGAAGATTATTGCTGCCTTTCCCGAGTTGTCTTTGCCCTGGCTACTGAGTGGTACGGGACCGATGACTGCAAGTGCACCTAGCCCGGCTCCAGAAGCGCCCCTTGTAAGGCCTGCTAAGGGTCAAGTGGAGCGAGTACCTGCTTCGCGGCCAGAAGATGCTGTAAAAGCAACAAAGCCAGTTGATGCGGCACCTGTAGTTAGCGTGCCTGTTCCCGCTGCCCCTGAGGAGACGCCACCGTCACCGCCCGTAGTGTCGGCCCAGCCCGTTACGACTCCTGGCTTACGAGAGCAAAATCCATCTGCTTTACCGTCTAGCAGTAACGCCAGTGAAATGCTGTTCGGCAATGTTGGGAACGAGAAGAGCATTCGACGTATCGTCATCTTTTATCAAGATGGCACCTTCGCTGATTTTCAGCCCGAATCTCCAGCCCGATGAGTCATAAGGGCCAGGTAGTATAAAACTGTGAGAAGCAAAATAGGACAGATGCAATTTGTCAGGTCGGTTTGAGGTGTGTAAACCAACAAACACTAGCCATTAGCTAGTCATGGCCTATATGGACAAAAAATACAGCCATATGGCTTTTATTTATTATAAGCTATACGCTGCTAAACACATTGTGAATTACACCATTGTTGATTTTATAAACGACTGTTTTTCAAAGGAATAAATATAGCAAAGTGAACTATGTGATAAAGTAATAACTTTTAGTCTGCGCCTATTAATATTAACGGTATCGTTATAATATGGATTAATATATTCTTGCTTAGAAAACAAGCGCGGTTCCTTCCTGCGAATGCTAAATAGATTACATCGTACCTAACTCCATAAAGTTAAAATCAAGATTTTGTGTAGCGCACTAATCTGATTAGCTCTAAGGTAGCACTGTACGTCGTCCAGCTTATGGCCCGAGTAAGCCTGCTGAACGCTTGGGCAAAGGGCTATAAAGAGTGGTTTACATTTTTTTGCGGGTAATAACTGATAGGTTTTTATCGATAGACTATCGTTGTGATAAGTACAATTGTAACGTATAGACTAAGCGCATTAACTGTGCTGAGTGCAGCCTTGCGGCGGTTACATATGTTGCCTAGTAAGTGGTTAGCCGTGTAGCTGCTACAGAAATAAGTGGCCCGAAAGTTACTTGCCCGTTTTCGGGGTGGTGCTTACCTTTGGGGTATGAAAAATTTCCGTCTGCCCTTCTTGTTCGCCGCCTGCGCTTCGCTATTCCTGTCGTCCTGCTCGCAAGCTCCCGATGCGGAGAAAGATCCGAACGCGGATGCTGCCTACAAGCGCAGCCACCGGACTGAACAATACCGCGAGGCCCAGCGCAGCGACGTTAACTACTAACGCAACTTGTTAGCTGAGCACCCGAGAATATATTTCGGCGTTTGAATAGCGCCTTCTTCCTATTGGGTAGCCCTTATACAGAAAGCCCCGCTGATACGTCAGCGGGGCTTTCTGCGTGTGATGACAATATGGTTTGCGGGCGTTGTTAGTTTAGGGCTACTACGGAACGACTAGGTGCCAGTTCCGGCAGCTGGATATCGGCCAGCAACTCATTTTCCAATAGGTCAGCCCAGGTGCGTAGGTAAAGTACCACATCATCGCGCTGATTATGACGCATGGCATTGCGCCGCTCGAACGGAATGGCCGCCAGAATAGCCGAATCGGAGAGCCGTTCCAGGTGGGTTAAATCCTGGCGGCTGAACCCGAGGGCTAGCATCTCATCAATCGTGGTGTCAATGGGGAGGCCACTGGTTGGGCAGTACTCAATGAGCTGCCGCTCCCAGTCGCCGTAGCGTTGCATAGCGCGGGCGTGGATTTCGCCTTTGGTAAGCTTAGTGATGGTTTGGGCCAGATGGCCGCAGTTGCAGCTACCCATGTGGCCCCATTGGTACGGAGCTTGGGCGGCCAGGCGCTGCGCCGTATCACGCAAAGCCTGAATGACGGGAAGGGTGCGATGAGCCATAACAAAACAAAAAGGGTGTTTTTACAAGAAGGCGTTAGCTGTCAGATAAGTTGCCGCCACGTCATTTTGTTTTGCCTCATGCCCTACTTCAGCCGTAACGATAAACCCCTCCGCTAAACCAAGCGGGTAGGCTCGGCTTAACAGAGGGGAAACAACCCGTTTAATATCAATGGGCCCTATGGTGGTGCCAGTGTCCAGCTTAGCGGCTACCGCCGCCATTGCCCCGGAAGCGGCGCTGACCGCTACCGCTCCGGCCGGCACCGCCAGCATTGGCGGTGCCCTCAGGGCGCGGGCCCGTTGCGTGGTTCCCACCACGTGGGCGCTGCTCGCCGCCGCGGTTCTGCTGCCGGCCACCTCCTTCGGAGCGGTTCTGGCCGCCCGCCTGGGGGGCGCGGGGGGGGCGCCCGGCCGGGCCTTTAGGCCGCTTGATGGCCGGACCGCCGGAAAGCGGAACCGGTGCCACTTGGCTGGAAGTATAAGGGTGCGACTGAACTACGGGCACCTGCCGACGAATCAGCTTCTGAATATCCTGCAGGTACGCGCGCTCCTCATCGTCGCAGAACGACAGGGCGGTGCCGTCGGCGCCGGCGCGGCCGGTGCGGCCAATGCGGTGCACGTAGGTTTCGGGCTCGTTCGGAATTTCGTAGTTGATAACGTGGGTCAGCTCGTCCACATCAATGCCCCGGGCCGCAATGTCGGTGGCAACCAGCACGCGGGTAGTACCGGCCTTAAAGTTGCTCAAGGCCCGCTGGCGGTGGTTCTGCGACTTGTTACCGTGAATGGCTTCGGCCGGAATTTCGGCTTTGGCTAGCGTGCGCACTACCTTGTCGGCCCCATGCTTGGTGCGGGTAAACACCAGCACGCGCCGAATGTTCTTGTCGGATAGCACATGCTCGAGCAGGGCGGGCTTGTCGTTCTTCTCGACCATGTACACAGCCTGAGTTACTGTATCGGCCGTGCTGGAAACGGGCGTTACGGTCACTTTCACTGGGTTAGGCCGCAGGATGCTGTTGGCCAGCTCCTGAATTTGGCCAGGCATGGTTGCCGAGAAAAACAGGGTTTGGCGGCGGGCCGGCAGCTTGGGCAGGATGCGCTTGATGTCATGGATGAAGCCCATGTCGAGCATGCGGTCCGCCTCATCAAGCACGAATATTTCAATGTTGCGCAGGTCGATGAAGCCCTGGTTCATCAGGTCGAGCAGGCGACCGGGGGTAGCAATGAGTACCTCCACGCCCCGCTTCAGGGCCTGAACCTGCGGGTGCTGGCCTACGCCCCCAAAAATAACCGTAGAGCGTAATTTAGGCAGGTGGCGGCCATACGCGGCAAAGCTTTCCCCAATCTGAATAGCCAGCTCCCGGGTAGGGGTCAGCACCAAGCAACGAATCCGGCCGGGCGCGTGGCGCTCCACCTGGGCCGTTTGGTGCAGAATCTGGAGAATGGGAACGGTGAAGGCGGCCGTTTTGCCGGTACCGGTTTGGGCAATGCCCAGCAGATCGTGACCTTCCAGCACCTGCGGAATAGCCTGCTGCTGAATAGGGGTAGGGGTAGTGTACCCTTCCTCGCGCAAAGCGCCCAGGATGGGGTCAATCAGGTTTAGTTCGTCGAACGACATCAAAGAAAAAAAAGCAGCTGCCAACGGGCAGCGGAAATGGCACGGGAGATAATGAGCCCGTAAAGGTCGGGTTTTTATACGGATGCGCGTGCAGCGCGTAAAAGGAGCGGCTCAGAGGGCCTGGAAGTAGCTGCCAGGGCTCAGCGAGGCGCTTTACTAGCCTAGTAACACAGAGCCTGGGTAAAACCGTTTACTTTTCACGTATCCATTCAAAAACTTCCTTGCGCCCCATGCACATTACCGACCGCAAAATTGCTTACGACGGCCACTACAAGCTTAGCTTGCTGCAGGTGCAGGATGGCGACAACACGTTACGGCGGGAGCGGTTCGAACCCGGCACCGCCGTGGCCGCGCTGGTGTACAACACCCAAACCCACCAGTACATCCTTACCCGCCAGTACCGCATCGGCCCCGAAAAAGACATAGTAGAAGTGGCCGCCGGCATGGTAGACGGGCAGGAAGAACCTGCGGCCGCTATTCGCCGGGAAATTCACGAGGAACTGGGCTACGAAGTAGACTATCTGGAGCAGATTGCCCGCCTGCTGCCCTCGCCCGGAACCAGCGCCGAGGTTATCACCGTCTTTTACGCGGAGGTAAGCCAGCAAACCGGGCAGGGGGGCGGACTGGCAGCAGAAAACGAGCAGATTGAGCCTGTGTTCTTCCGGCCCGAGGAGCTGTGGCAAACCTCATTTGAGGACGCCAAAACGCTAGTGGCCGTGCAGTGGGCCCAGCTACGAAAAAAGTAGTAACGTGTATAACGTATTAAAAAGCCTGCTCCGGCACCCGGAGCAGGCTTTTTAAGAATGGCAGCAACCGGCGCAGTTACTGGGCTTTGATGATGTACTCGAAGTTCTGCTTGGTTTTCGCATCGTTAATCGTGAGGAAAACATCCTGCGGAGCCTCGGCTTTGGTAAAAGGCACGGCGCGCTTGCTCATATATAGGTCGCGGTTCCAGAATCGGCCCTGACCGGCGGGTAGCTCCGCCAGATTCAGTACTTCCTTGCCGTCCTTGGTTTTGGCTACCAGGCTCAGGTAAGCCGGATCAGCGTTCTGGGCTCCCCGGCGGTACATGGTGATGGTAAGCAAGCCCCCAGCCGGTAGCTGCTGAAACCGACGCTGATACGTGGTGTCGGCCCAGTTGTTCATGCGCTTAAGCTCATTGATTTCGGTGAGCATTTCGGCGTAGGGGCGGTAGGCTACGCGGGTTACGCAGGCATCTACTTCGGCGTCCTCGTCGGTGTTCTTGGTGACGTTGAGCACGTAAGGGCTTTCCTCGTCTTTCTTGGGGAAGGCGTATTTTTTGCGGGGCTTGCCGGGCATGTACTGCGCCGAGGCGGCCAGCGTACCAAGTAGAAGAGCCGAGAGGAGGAAAAATTTCTTCATAGAAGGAGTAGCAAGCGGGTGAGAAGAGGGGCCGGAGTTCGGCAAGACAAAGATAGAGAATAGCCCGGCCCGTTTGGACATGATTTCGGCCAGCCGAGGCTAGGGCCCGGCAAACCCCGCACGCGAACAGGCTAACGCTAGTTCTCCCAGTAACTCCCGCTCACGCCAAGGTGAAAAGCTAGGCCAGTTGAAACGTTTCTAGTCAGAATATTAGGTACTCGAAGCACTTTAAAAATGGGTGTTGCAAGAACTTATTCTCTTGAATATTGTATTAACAAATGAATATTACTGTTTTATTCTATTCATTTATCATATGTTAAAAAATGTCAGCTATACATAGTTGGTAGCGGGTTCGTTAAGAATAAATGCGCCTCGTTTGATGTGTTAAAACAATTTTAACCATTTGTATATAATGCATATTGTTTTAATAACCAGTCTCCTAATTTCCTCAAATGTTAAACAACAGCGTAATGCTAGTATCAGAAGGTCACAAAGCGGGCGGTCAGAATGGCTTTGCAACCTCCCGCTGAAGCAGAATCTATAACCTGAGCAAACGCGCCCTTCTTACTGCCCTTCGTGGTGTTGTCCCTGATTCTTTGTGACTCTTTATCTTGCTGGCCGCCTGTAAAGGTGTAGTGTACTATACATACTACCTAAGTCGATACGCCCATGCTGCTAACCATTACGACTACTCATCAGCCCGCCACTGACCTAGGCTACCTGCTGCACAAGAACCCGGCCCGCCTCCAAACCCTGGATGTAGCAGCTGGTCAGGCCCACGTTTTCTATCCCGAAGCCACCGCTGAACGCTGCACCGCGGCCCTGCTGCTTAGCATTGACCCCGTAGCCCTGGTGCGCAACCACCGCGGTCCGGCCGGGGAAGGCTTTGCCCTAGAGCAGTACGTAAACGACCGTCCCTACGTGGCCTCGTCCTTCCTGAGTGCGGCGCTGGCCAAGGCCTTCAACACGGCCATGAACGGGACTTGCAAGGACCGCCCCGAGCTACCCGACGCCTTATTGCCCCTGGCTGCTACCATTGCCGTAATGCCCGCCGCTAGCGCCGAGCAGTTGCAGCGCCTGTTCGCTCCCCTAGGCTATGAGGTAGAAACGGAAGCCCACCTCCTGGACCCTACAGTGCCAGAATGGGGCAATAGCCGCTACTTTACGCTGCATTTGCGCCACGCCGGCGTGCGCCTACAAGATCTGCTGTCTCACCTCTACGTGCTGATTCCGGTGCTGGATAATAACAAGCACTACTGGATTGGCAGGGCCGAAGCGGAGAAGCTCCTGCACCGCGGCGGCGAGTGGCTACCCCGCCACCCCGAGCGGGAGTTTATTACGCGGCGCTACCTGCGGTTTAGCGCCTACGTAAACCCGACGCTGGAGCGCTTACTACGGAGTGAGGAAGATGTGGCCGACGATACGGCCGAGCTGCCTATGCCACTGGCAGAAAATGCCACCCAGACTACTGAATTTGAGGAAAAGGTAGCCGCCGACAAGCACAGCCTGCACGATCTGCGCCTGGACCGCGTAGCTGAGGAAATCCGGCGCCTCGGGGCCAAGCGCGTCCTCGACCTGGGGTGCGGGGAAGGCAAGCTAGTACGCCGGCTGCTGCAGATTCCGCACGTAGAGCACATTCTGGCCCTGGATGTATCGTGGCGGGAGTTGGAGCGGGCCCAGCAGCGCCTGCACGTGACCGAAATGCCCCCGCGCCAGCGGGAGCGGCTGACTCTGGCCCAGGGTTCCGTGCTCTACCACGACCCCCGCCTGGCTGGCTACGATGCGGCCGCCGTGGTGGAAGTCATTGAACACCTGGACGAAAGTCGGCTGGTTACCTTTGAGCAGGTTGTGTTTGCCCGCGCCCGGCCCGGCGTCGTGCTCATCACTACCCCCAACGCCGACTACAACCAGCAGTACGACACCCTGGCCGCCGGCCAATTCCGCCACCTTGACCACCGCTTCGAGTGGACCCAGGCGCAGTTTGCCGGGTGGGCCGCCGGCGTAGCAGAACGCCACGGCTACCGGGTGCGCGTGGAGCCGCTGGGCCCCGTGGTGGCCGAGGTGGGCGCGCCCTCACAGCTGGCCGTGTTTGAGCGGTAAGCCCCGGGGAGCGGGCGTTCTGGTTGTGGGCGGCCCATGGCTGCTGGGATAGGGGCCATGAGCCGCGGCTTTTTTACCTTTGGGGCGGTGCTCTTCGCTTACTAACTGGCTTATGAAGGTTTTGCTGACGCTGGCCCTGGTGCTCTGCTGGCTGCAGCTCTACGCTCAGGAGCCGGCGGCGCGGCAGCTTTATACTGATACGGTGGCCCGCTACCAGCTCACTTACCCCGCATCCTGGCAGCTACAACCCGCCAGCCACCCGGCTGAAATACGGTTCGTTGCCCCCGGAGCGCCCGGGCTGGCCCGGGTAACAATTACCCGCCATTCCCTACCCGCTGAAGCGCACCCCGGCCTGAGTAGCCACCCGGCCCCCAACCCCCCAGACTCGGTGTGGCAGGCCTTGCAACAACTGCCGCAGGGCCACGTTCAGCAGCTGCGCCGGCGCGCGGCCACTGGGTATCCGGAAGTGCAGTACCAGTATACCTACGCCGCGGCCCCGGCCCCGGCGCCGCGCATTCGCGTGGTGGGCCGCCGCATCAGGCGCGCCGATGTTGAGTTTCGGCTGGAATATCAGGCCCCAGTTACCCAGGATGCCCGTCACCTTGCGGAAGGCGAGCAGGTGCTAAAGTCGTTTCGCTTCACTGCCGATGCTCCCGGCCACCCCGGCGCTACCCCTCAGCCCTGCGACGATAAAATGTACGGTATTGCCGCCCTGCGCTATACTAACGACATCTGGGAAGATGACTGCCAGACCATTCACGAGTTTGCGGGCGCCGATCTTTCCGCCCGGCCTAAGGTGCACCGGCGGGTATTGCCTTTCCAGTCGTACGCCCTGGCCAAGGGCTTCGATAACTGCCTCTACTCGGTCACCAAGTCGCCTACCAACGCGCCTGAGCGGGTGTACCGCTACAACCCCGCTACCGGCCAGGGCGAGTACACCCGCTGGCAACTACCGGCCCAGGGCCCCGAAAACGTCTGGATTTCGGCCGCCACCGACGAGCAGGGACACCTCTACTTTATGACTTCGGATGCCAGCAAGCTGGTGAAGGTAAACCCCACCGATGGGCTGGTAACGGTGCTCTGGACCGCGGACCCGCAGCGGCAGGCGCCGTTTTACCCCAAAATAGGCTTTGCCGGGGCGGGCTCTCACGGTAATTTCTGCCTCGACGAGGCCCAAGTTCTTTACCAAGTGTATAGCACCGACGGCTCCCTGATGAGCGTTGACCTTGCCACCCGCCAGCCCGGCCCCCAGCTGATTGTTCCCACGGGGCTACCGGAGCGGGGCGGCTACAGCGACCTGCTGTTCCAGAAAGACGAACGGGGCCGGCGCTGGCTGTATATGGCCGGCCCGAAAGCCCTGTACCGGGTAAATATGAGTCGGGGCGAGGCGGAGTTAGTGCGCCGGGGCATTTACACGGACCTGGCCGGCTGTAACGTGTTTCGCCGGGAGCCCCCGCTAGTCGGAGCAGCGCCGCCATCAGCTGGCTTGCCCGCTACCGGCGTCTGGCGGGGCCGGGTGTTGGATGCCACTACGTATCAGCCCTTGCCCCAGGCCCGGTTGCGCCTCGGGCCGGCCGGGGCCGAAACGACGGTGCCGCTCACGGCCCAGGGCGCATTTTCGTATCTGGTGGAGCCTGGCCGCCCGGCCGCGGCCCAGGTGCGCCTGCCCGGCTACCTACCCCTCGACAGCACCTATGCCACCTACGCCGGCCCCTACGGGCAGGATGTACTGCTGCAACCACTCACTGTTGGCACCACCCTGGGACTAGATAAAGTCCGCTTTGAGCAGGGGAGTGCCCGGCTGCTCTCGTCCTCATATCCGGCCCTGAAAAAGCTGCTGCAGCTGCTCACGGAAACCCCCAGCCTCACCATTGAGCTGCGCGGCCACACCGACAACGTAGGCTCTGCGGAGAAAAACGTGCAGCTCAGCGAGCGGCGGGTAGCTACCGTAAAAGCCTACCTCGTGCGCCACGGCATAGCGGCGACCCGTATTACGGGCCAGGGTCTGGGCGGGGCCGAGCCCCGGGCCAGCAACGAGCGGGAAGCTACCCGCCAACTCAACCGCCGCGTGGAGTTTCGGGTAACGGGGAGGTAGCAACTAGTGCCCACGAAAAGCTAGTTTAGGCTTCTCGTTTAGAAATCCCGTAGGCTATTTCTCGGTTTATACCCTTTTGTTCGATTTGGATATAGTTTCAGTATGCCAATAACAGATTGATGGTGAATGTGCTTGTGCTTGAATGTATCCTTTTGTTAAATAGGCCTTCGATAGTCCATATGCTGCTAGTCTTCTCGGGCGCTGGCTCCAAGTTCGTATATCGTTCGTAGTTGCTTTATTCGGGCGTCTATTGATTACTATGCGCAGATATATCAGTCTAGGCTGCATTTAGTAAGCTATAATTCTGTTTTCGTCATCGTATGCCCCTGACCTCCCTTAAACTTCCCGAACTCTCCCTGGTGTTGCTCATTGGCACCTCGGGCGCGGGCAAATCTACGTTTGCTCGTCGCCTGTTTCAGGCCACCGAAATTGTGTCGTCGGACCACTGCCGGGCCCTGGTGGCCGATGATGAAAACGACCAGTCGGCCACGCCGGAGGCCTTTGCCCTGCTGCACTACCTAGTGGGCCTGCGCCTAAAGCGTGGCCTCTTAACGGTAGTAGATGCCACCAACGTGCAGCCCGAGGCCCGCAAAACCCTCGTGCAGCTTGCCCGCGACTACCACGTGCTGCCCACGGCCATCATCCTCGACGTGCCCGACCGCGTGGCCGAGGACCGCAACCAGGCCCGCCCCGAACGTCGGCACCTGGGCCGCCATGTAGTGCCCCAGCAGCGCCAGCAGCTACGCCGTAGCCTCAAAACCCTCAAGCAGGAGGGCTTCCGCCACGTTTACCACCTGCATGGTCCCGAAGAAGTGGACGCCGTACAAACCATCGTCCGCGACCCGCTGTACAGCAACCGCAAGCAAGACACGGGGCCCTTCGACATCATTGGGGACGTGCACGGCTGCTATGAGGAGTTGGTGCAGCTGCTTACCCAAATGGGTTACGTCGTGCAGACCGAGCCAGCCCAGGACCCCCGCGACTTGGGTGTGCGTGTAACGGCCCCCGCCGGCCGTCGCGCCCTGTTCCTGGGCGATTTGGTTGACCGGGGTCCCGCCTCGCCCCAGGTGTTGCGGCTGGTCATGAGCATGGTGCAGGGCAGCCAGGCCCTGTGCGTGCCCGGCAACCACGACATCAAGCTGCTGCGCTACCTAAACGGCAAGCAGGTAGCCGAAAAGCACGGTTTTGCCGAAACGGTGGCCCAGCTGGCTCCCGAGTCGGAGGCATTTAAGAGCCAGGTGCGACAGTTCCTAGATGGCCTCGTGAGCCATTATGTGCTCGATGGGGGCAAGCTGGTCGTCGCCCACGCCGGCATGCGCGAGGAAATGCAGGGTAGGGGCTCGGGTGCCGTGCGGGCCTTTGCTTTGTTCGGTGAGACGACCGGCGAAATCGACGAGTTTGGTTTGCCCGTGCGCTACAACTGGGCCTCGGAGTACCGCGGCCGCGCCATGGTGGTGTACGGCCACACGCCCGTGCCGGAGCCCGAATGGCTCAACAACACCATCGACATTGACACCGGCTGCGTGTTCGGCGGCCGCCTCACGGCCCTGCGCTACCCCGAGCGGGAACTGGTAGCCGTACCCGCCGCCCAGGTGTACTGCGAGCCGGTGCGGCCGCTACGCCCGGCCGAAGTAGCTGCCGACGTGGCCCAGCTCACCGCCCAGCAGCAGCACGACGATTTATTGGACATCCGCGACGTGACGGGCAAGCAAATTATTAAAACCCGCCTGCTGCCCTCGGTAACTATTCGGGAGGAAAACGCGGCGGCTGCCCTGGAGGTGATGTCGCGCTTTGCTCTGAACCCCAAGTGGCTGCTCTACCTGCCGCCCACCATGAGCCCTTCGGAAACCTCGGCCCTGCCCGACTTGCTAGAGCACCCCGCCGAAGCCTTCGACTACTTCCGGCGTCAGGGCCTGGAGCGGGTAGTCTGCGAGGAAAAGCACATGGGCAGCCGCGTGGTAGTGGTGCTGGCCCGCGACGAGGCCGCGGCTCGCCGCCGTTTTGGGGTGGTGGGCGAGGGGCCGGGCAAGTGCTACACCCGCACTGGCCGCAACTTCTTCACCGATGCCGCCCTGGAAGCCGCTTTCCTTGCTCGCCTGCAAGAGGCGCTGACTACCGCCGGTTTCTGGGAGCGGTTTCAGACCGACTGGCTCTGCCTGGATGCGGAGCTACTGCCCTGGTCGGCCAAGGCTCAGGAGCTGATCAAGAGCCAGTACGCGGCCGTGGCCGCCGCGGCTACGGCTGCGCTACCCGAAACCGTAGCCGTGCTTAGTCAGGCCAGTTCCCGGGGCCTTGACGGGGTCGAAGCCTTGTTGGCCCGCGCCACGTCCCGCCAAGCGGCCGCCGAGCACTACGCCCAGGCCTACCGCCGCTACTGCTGGCCCGTGGAAAGCCTCTCTGATCTGCGCCTGGCGCCTTTCCATCTGCTGGCGACCGAGGGCCGCACCTATTTCGACAAGGACCACGCCTGGCACATGGAAACCCTACGCAGCATCTGTCTCGCCGACGAGGCGCTGCTCCGGGCCACTCCCTACCGCGTGGTGAACCTTCAGAATATTGCCGACGTGGAAGCTGCTACCCAATGGTGGACCGACCTCACCGGGGCCGGGGGCGAAGGCATGGTGGTCAAGCCCTACGACTTCATCCCGAGTGGCCGCCAGCACCTGGTGCAGCCGGCCCTCAAGTGCCGCGGCCGCGAGTACCTGCGCATCATCTACGGCCCCGACTACCTGCTGCCCGGCAACTTGGAGCGCCTGCGCGAGCGGGCCGTCAAGGCCAAGCGCAACCTGGCCCTGCGCGAGTTTGCCCTCGGTGTAGAAGGCCTGGAGCGCTTCGTGGCCGGGGCTCCGCTGCGGGAGGTGCACCAGTGCGTGTTCGGGGTACTGGCCCTGGAAAGTGAGGCCGTAGACCCACGGCTGTGAGAAGTAGACCGGCGCTTACTTAATACCGTGTTATTTCCTCCTGATTAATTAGCCTTCTCAAGTCTATGAAACAGCTTCACTTCCTGATTTTTACACTTCTCTTGGGCTTCGGAGTAGGTAGGGAAAATGCTACGGCTACGGCCGTAGCAACGCGGCCCGCCTACATGGAACTCAAGGTGTACCACCTGAAAACCAGCCGGCAGGAGGCGGTAATTGACAGTTTCCTCCAGCACCACTATATACCCGTGCTGCGCGCCGCCGGTATCACTACTATCGGCGTGTTTAAACCACTGGGTAACGACACGGCCGCTGACAGAAAAATCTATGTGTTGACCCCGTACTCGTCCTTGAAGCAGTGGGAGAAAGTAAGCCAGGAAACCACCACCAAACTGCTGGCTACCGGAGGCGCCTACAGTAACGCGGCCCATACTGCCCCGGCGTACAGCCGCTTGGAAACAGTTTTTATCAAGCCCTTCGAGCAAATGACCATCCTAACGCCCCCGCAGCTCACCGGACCCAAAAACGAACGGGTGTATGAACTGCGGAGCTACGAGGGTGCCAGCGAGAAGCTATTCCGCAATAAAGTGCGGATGTTTAACGCCGGCGGGGAAATCAAGCTGTTTTCCCGGCTGGGCTTCAATGCTATTTTCTACGGGGAAGTGGTTTTCGGTTCCAAAATGCCGAACCTGCTGTACATGACCTCTTTTGCAAACCTGCAAGCCCGGGAAGCGCACTGGAAAGCCTTCGGCAACGACCCCGAGTGGAAGAAACTTTCCAGCCTGCCCGAGTACCAGAACAACGTGTCGCACATCGACATCGTGTTTCTGCGCCCCACGCAGTATTCGGGGCTTTGAGTAAGGTAGCGGGCTGTAACCGCAGCAACTACCAGAATTTTCGTTTGCACAGAAAACAAAACCTCAGCAAACTCTACAGTCGCTGAGGTTTTGTTTTCTGTAGACCTTTCAGGGCTGTTAGTTTGCCTCTATCAATAACATTGTAGAATAACCCAACTGGCGTCGAAATTCTGGGTTTTTAAGTCTTGTTCTCTAATCCAGAAGTAGAGTCTGCCTGCGTCGCCCCACATCATACCGCATTCGTCCTCATTGCTATCAACTTGCAATAAAAGTCGCCAATTGCCTGCATTTGGCTCCAGTGCTTTTGCTTGAGGCGAGGCATACCCCGATGGGTCACCACAATAGATGCCATTCGTGACCAACTCGCACTCCAGTTCCATGGAGCCCTGAATGGTGTCAGCGTGGCCAAACAGCTTGTTTGTGTTTCCTTCTTCCAATCCAAACAGGTTATCCTGTTCACTCTCGGTTAGAAAATTGAGTAGATTATTATCCCAGGAGGGTAAACTGATTTCCAACTGCGGAATAAGTGTGCAAGCCTCGAATTGAGCGTCTTCTTCCAGCGTATCGGGAAAAGAGACGCGGTGAAGCTCACTGGGTGAGCCTTCGTAATACAGAACCTTGAATTTGTCTCTGTGTTTGCTATCGTATCCCCAAGCCTCCTGATCGGCCGAATAAAAAAAGGATAGAAGTCCTTGGTGGGGCAGTAATCCTTGCTCATCGTAAACACTTACTTCAGCAAGATTGATCTGGGCAATAAAGGAAAGAGGCTTTTCCGGGTCCTGCTCGGTCGGCCACTGACAGCCTGGCGGTAGGTCTGGTATACCACCCATTTTAGAGTTGCCAATAGGAATATCTTCCTCTTCTTCAGGCGCTAAGTGTAGCCGTATACAAGGTTGACTTACTGATTTGATTTTCTCCCAATGCTGAAGAAGCTCTAGCTCTTTCAACATCTCAATTAACTTTCTCTTTATCACGTGCGGTGTTATAGCAGGTAGTATATACTATTTGAAAGCACTATTTACTTGCCCATGCTCTTGTCACGCGCACCTTTGAACTCCGAGCCGGCCCGCCACTGCGGGAACGTAGTTTCGGCGGCCAGGCGCTGGCCCACGCGGAAGTAGAGCTGGGCGTCCTGGGCAATACCCGCGAGGTCCCAGCTGGGGTCAAACTGGTCGGCGGGCTTGTGGTACATGTTCGTGGTGTAATTCTGGCGCTGCTGGGCAATGTAGTCCTTGCCGCGGGTGCGGCTCTCGAAACCGCCGCTGGCGTAGAGGGAGGGCACGCCCACGTGGGCAAAGTTGAAGTGGTCGGAGCGGTAGAACATGCCGGTTTCGGGCTGCTGATCGGGTAGGATGTAGCGGTCCTGCTCCCGGGCCGCGGCGCGGGCGTAGTCCTCCAGCTCCGACTGCCCGTAGCCGATAACCGTGAGGTCCTTCATCTGGCCGTAGGGCCAGAGCATGTCCATGTTCAGGTCGGCTACGGTTTTGTTTAAGGGGTAGGGCGGGTGCTGGGCGTAGTAGGCCGAGCCCAGCAGGCCCTGTTCCTCGGCCGTGACGGCCAGAAACACGATGCTGCGCTCCGGCTTCTGCGGCGCTTTCTGGAACGCTTCGGCAATGCTGAGCAGGGCCGCCAAACCAGTGCCGTCGTCCACCGCTCCGTTGTAGATGGAGTCGCCGGCAATGGCTTTGCCTACCCCAAAATGGTCCCAGTGGGCCGAGTAGATGATGTACTCATCGGGGCGGGTGGTGCCCGGTAGCACAGCCAGCACGTTGCGCGAGGTCTGGCGGCGGAGCTTGTTCTGGATGCTGCCCGTGAGGGTGAGCCCGCCCAGCGGCCGGGGCCGGAAGCCTTTGGTATTGGCGGCGGCATAGAGCTGCTCATAGCTCTGGCCGGCGGCCTGGAACAGCTTCTTAGCCGCGTCCAGGGTCAGCCAGCCTTCCAGGGCGCACTTGTCGGCGCCGTTGTTAGCGGTTTGGGCGCGCAGCTTAGGGCTGACGGCCCCGCTCAGCACCACCGACCAGGGGTAGGCGGCCGGCTTGGTGTCGTGCACGATGAGCACGCCGGCGGCGCCGTGGCGGGCCGCTTCCTCGTATTTGTAGGTCCAGCGGCCGTAGTAGGTCATGGCCTTGCCCTTGAACAAGGTGGTGTCGTTGCCCGCATTGCCGGGGTCATTCACCAGCACCACCACCGTTTTGCCCTTCACGTCGAGGCCGGCGTAATCGTCCCAGCCGTACTCGGGCGCCACCACGCCGTAGCCGGCAAACACTAGCGCGGAGTTGCTGACGCTCACCTGCGGCTGCTCGCGCTGGGTAAACGTCACGAAATCAGTTTTGTACTGGAAGCTCAGGGGCTGACCTTTGCCCTTAATGTGGAGGGTAGGCGCGGGCGTACCGGTAATTTCGACCAGGGGTACGGGCTGGAAGTAGGAGCCACCCGGGCCGGGCTGCAACCCCAGGCGCTTGAATTCGTCGGCCAGATACTGGGTGCTGCGCTGCTCACCCAGGGTGAACGGCTTGCGGCCCAGCATCTCATCCGAGGAAACGGCCTGCAAATACCGGCCAATCGTGGCGGCGCTGATGGCTTCAGCGGGAGTAGTGGGGGTAGTCGCGCCAACTTCCGCCGTAGCCACTGCTGGCGTTGAGGAAGTGGTAGACGCGTTCTGAGACTGGCAGGCCGCCAGAACGAGGCCAAACAGCAGGCCAGCCGGTAGGAGAGAAAAAGTAGAGAAGGGCATCATCTTTAGGGTACTGGGAAGGCAGCAGTGGGAAATATAAAACATTGTTCGGGGAAGCATCACAAACGATTAGTCGGGTACCCGAACCAAATGGTGGCCCTTGTACACGGCCGACCCATTGTATGGCAGCAGAGAATTTGGTGATGGGTTTTCAGGTTAGCCGGAAGATTAAAACGGGTTGAGTCGGCAAAAATAGAACGGAAGCAGCGCCGAGCTTCCACTGGTAGCACCGTTCTTTGCGCACCCTGCTTACACCCCGGTAATTATCTTCCGATTATGCTCTCTCGCATCCAAAAAGCTATTACCCAGCTCGAAACCACCCACGGTATTCGCGTCCTCTACGCCTGCGAGTCGGGTAGCCGGGCCTGGGGATTTCCCTCGCCAGACTCTGACTACGACGTGCGCTTTATCTACAGCCACCCCGCCGAGTGGTACCAAACCTTGGATGAGGAACCCGATACGCTCAACTTTCCAGTGGATGAGGAGTTGGACCTAGCCGGCTGGGAGCTACGCAAAACCCTGAAGCTGTTGCGCGGCTCCAACGCGGCCCTGTTCGAGTGGCTTCAATCGCCGGTGGTGTACCGGGAGGCAACCGGGTTTCGAGCGGCGCTGGCGCCGCTGCTGCCGTCCTGCTGGAATGCCCGCGCTGGCTTTAACCACTACATCGGCCTGATGCGACGTGGGGTGGAAGAAGACCTACCTGCGGAAGACGTACGCCTGAAGCGGTTATTTTACGCCTTACGTTCCACACTGGCCGCCCGCTGGATTCAGCAGCGCCCCACCGAAGTGCCCCCGATGGAATTTGGGCAGCTGCGGCAACTGCTGCCCTCCGCCCTAAACAGCACCGTGGAGGAACTGCTGGCTCGGAAAGCTACCGCCAACGAAAAAACTACCGTGGAGCGGCCTGCCGCGCTGGTCGCCTTCCTCCAAGCCGAGTACACCGTAGCCCTGGCGGCCCGTGAACAGTTGCCCATTAGTCGGCCGGCCAACCCGACGCCCGCCCTGAACGACCTGTTTCGGGCCTGGCTGTAGAACCCTGAAACGGCCGTAGAAACGCGACATTTCACGTCTCGGTATCAGATTGATGCTTATCAGAAAAGGGCGCTACTTACGCAAATTTCGCAACCAAGAGAAGCAGTAGTGGCGCATCTATATGACGTTCAATACCACCAGTCCCGCCCCGCCTATTTATGACCATTGCCGACCTGCGCCAACGCGGCCTGATTTTATTTGAAGCCATCAGTGGCAGCCGCGCCTATGGCACCAACCTGCCCCACTCCGATACTGACCTGAAAGGCGTATTTATTTTGCCCGAAGCGGAGTTTTACGGCCTCACGTACGTGCCTCAGGTAGCCAATGACACCAACGACGAAGTATTCTATGAGCTGCGCCGCTTCGTGGAGTTACTGCTCAAAAGCAACCCTACAGTACTAGAGCTGCTGGGTACTCCTGCGGATTACGTAGTGTACCGGCACCCCCTTTTCGAGGCATTCCGGGCCGAGGACTTCCTGTCTAAGCTGTGCCGCCAGAGCTTCGCCGAGTACGCCGTGGCGCAGATCCGGAAGGCGCGGGGCCTGAACAAAAAAATCAACCACCCCGAGCCGCCCCAGCGCAAGTCGGTGCTGGATTTTTGCTACGTAACGGTAGGCGCTGGGGCCCAACTAGTAGCTACGTGGCTTAGCCGGCGCGGCTACGCTGCCAGCCAGTGCGGACTAGCCAACGTGAATCATCTCAGTGACTTATACGCCCTGTTCGTGGATGAAACGCCCGACCAGCGCCACGGCTACCGGGGCCTGGTGCGCGACCCGGAAACTTCCCAGGATGTGCAGCTCTCGGCCGTGCCGAAAGGGGAAATGCCAGTCGCCTACCTCAGCTTTAACCGCAACGGCTACAGCACCTACTGCCGCGTGTACCGCGACTACCAAGAATGGGAGCAGAAGCGTAATCCGGAGCGCTACCAGAATACCGTGCAGCACGGCAAAAATTACGACGCTAAAAATATGCTCCACGTGTTTAGGCTGCTACGCATGGCCGAGGAAATTGCCACCACGAGCCAACTGCACGTGCGCCGCCCCGACCGTGCGTTTCTGCTGCAAATCCGCCGCGGCGAGTTTGCCTACGATGAGTTGGTAGCCGAAGCTGAGGCCCTGGTAGATCGGGTGGAGGCCGCCTTTGCCACCTCTGCGCTGCCCGACGCCCCCAACCAGGCCGCGGCCGAGCACCTGCTGCGCCAGGTGCGGCGAACCTGGTATGCCCAGGCCGGCCGCTAGCCCTAACGCCACGGCCCGTTTTCCGGTACCTCCGTTGCGGTAAGCATTGGGAAGTAGTGCCGGAAAACGGGCCGTGGCGTTGGAAGTAAAAAGTTACCGCGTCGAGTGCCGGCCTACTTTATAAGTGGATTGGGAGCGGGATTTCTGCCGCAGCAGCGAGAAACGCTTCTTACTGGTTTTGCGGCCCTTATAGCGCTTGTAGAAGGGGCGGTGGGTGTAGGTTTTGCCGCGCATCTTAGCCCGGGCGTACCGGGTAGGGCGGGCGGCATCAACGGGTTCGGCCACGCCAATCATCAACAGCGCAACCAACAAAAGCACGATCCGGGTCATAGGCCAAACAGGTTAGGTCCAGCCTACTAACTCAGGCATCGGCAAAAAATTGTGCGGACCCCCGGGCCGAACTAGTGTTCTAGGCCCCAGGTTACAAAAATCGGCCTTTCCCATCACGAAGATGAGAAAGGCCGGTTACTAATGACTTATAGCAGCTTGCCGCTAGCCTCCACCAATGGTTTGGTTGCGCGAGGGCTGCTTGGGGGCCGGAGTTGTAGTTCTTTTCCGTTTGCGCCAGATCTGGTACCACCGCTGCCGGTAGCGGGCCGTGCGCTTCTTGCGGGCCCGGCGGCCTCCTCCTTTATAGGTGCGGTAATTGGGGCGGTGCACGTAGGTTTTGCCGCGCATTTTGGCGCGGGCTGCCGGGCCGCCCTGACCCAGGGCTGGGCTCACATCAACCAATGCCATCAGCATCAGCCAGAGAAGTAGGAAAAGTCTAGGCATATCAAAAGAAGTAAAGCCGCAAATGGGGAGGCAAAAGTAGGACTCCGGACGGCAACTATTCGGCCAGAATACGGGCAGTACGCAAAAAAAGTCAGCAGTGGATTGTGGAATGTGCCCGATTAAAGCACCTGACTGGTAGAATTTATATTATTCCTAATCTATGTTCCAATTCTTGCGCGCCGGAGCACTCCTCATTTGCATAGGCCTGCTACCGTTCTCAGCCACGGCCCAGCAGCGCAGCCACTTCACCAAAGTGTTCCGGTCAACGGACGCCCTAACCGCCGCTTGTATGAAAAGGGGATGAGGCAGCACGACCCAACTTCCTCACCCAGCCGGTTACCCCCCATCCTGACAGGCTGGCCCGAGTGGGCCCGGGGCGAGTGGGGGCAAAGCTCCTCCTACGCATCGGAGCCTTGCCGCTGAACCAGCAGCGCGCGACCAGCCTCTAGAGCAGCACTTTCGTAGTTGCTCAAAATCTAGAAACCATCGTGCTCCATGTGCTACTAGTAACCTTGTTCTGAGCAGCCGAATGACGATCCTTTTTGCCAGAGTAGGACGGTTTCTTCCCTTGGCAGCCTTCCACAAGATGCCTTCCCGTACTTTCGTGACGAATGAGCTACTCCCTGTTATTGTTTGATTATGATGGCACGCTCTGCGATACCCGCAACGCCATCAAGTACTCTCTGCGGCGTACGTTTCAGGAATTCGGCTTGGTTGAGCCCGTGGAGCCGGCCCTGCAGGCGGTAGTGCAACAGGGGCTGCCCCTCGCCGAAACCCTATTGGCACTGCACCCAGCTGGTACCAGCCCGCTACCCGCTACCTGGGTTGAAACCTACCGCCGCATTTATAGCGCCGAGGCCGAGCCGCTGGTTACTCCTTTTCCCGGCGCCCAGCAGGTACTGGCTACGGCCGTTGCCCGCGGGTGTACGGTGGCCATTATCAGCAACAAGGGATTAGCTATTCTAGAGAATTCGCTGGCGCGGCTAGGCTTGCGCGCGTACGCTGCCCTGGTGCTAGGCGACGACCCCATGGCTGCCACGCCGCTGCCACTCAAGCCCGACCCGGCCCTGTTTACTCAGCGGATTCAGCCCCGGTTTCCGCAGTTCACTCTTGCCACTACCCTCATGATTGGCGACACGGCCACGGATCTGCAGTTCGCCCGAAACTGCGGCATTGCGGCCTGCTGGGCTTCCTATGGCTTCGGCCACGCCCCTGATTGTGCCGCCTTTAAACCCGCCCACCGCATTGGCAGCTTAGCAGAGCTGTTACCCCTTGTGGCTTAATAATACTTAAATAGATATGCTACCTCCTTCTTCATCTTCCACAGAAACCCAGATTCGGGCGGCTCTGCTGGGCCTGGCTGTCGGCGACGCCTTGGGTGTACCGGTGGAGTTTCAGAGCCGCGCGGCCCGGCGCCTCGACCCCGTCGTGCACATGCGTGCGTATGGGACCCACAACCAGCCCGCCGGTACCTGGTCTGACGACGCCTCCTTGACCTTTTGCTTGGCGGAGACTTTAGCGCACGGCTACGATTTAGGCGACCTAACTCGTCGCTTCATCAACTGGTATGAGTATGGCTATTGGACACCCCACGGCTCCGTATTTGATATCGGCATTACTACCCGCGAGGCCCTCAACCGCCTGCAATCTGTTCCCGGCTTGATTCTAGCCGGTGACACCGATGAGTACAGCAATGGCAACGGCTCGCTGATGCGGATTCTGCCACTGGCCTTTTATCAGCTGGAAACCTCCCTGGCCAGCCGCTTCGCTGCCATTTTCGATGTTTCGGCCGTCACTCACGGCCATATCCGTTCCGCCGTGGCCTGCTTTCTCTACTTGGAGATGGCCCGCTACCTGCGCGCTGGGCTTACGCCGGCCCCAGCCTACCTGCGGCTCTGTCAGGAAGCACCGGCCCAATTGCTGGCGCTAAATATTCCGGCTCGGGAGACCAGCTACTTCGAGCGCACTCTTAGCGGCCGGCTGCCTGATGCGCCCGTGTCGGCCATCAACAGCGGCGGCTACGTGCTGCACACCTTGGAGGCAGCGCTGTGGTGCCTGCTGCGCTACGAAACCTTCACCGAAACGGTGTTGGCAGCCGTTAACCTCGGCGATGATGCGGATACGACCGGGGCCGTAACCGGTGGTCTGGCTGGCCTCTGTTACGGAGAAGCCGCTATTCCTCCTGATTGGCTGCACGTGCTGGCCCGTCGCTTTGACATTGAAGATCTGGCCCACCGGATGGCGGCAAACCTGTAGGGAAGGAGCACTAGGTAATAAAGGTCCGCGTTATGCAAACTAACGCGTCTTTGAGGTGATGTAAAATCGAAAAAGCCCCAGCATCAGATGATGCTGGAGCTTTTTGCGGTCCGGACGGGACTCGAACCCGCGACCTCCGCCGTGACAGGGCGGCATTCTAACCGACTGAACTACCGAACCGTTTACCTTAACTAAAAAGCCGGGTGCTTTCCGTTATTGTGATGCAAATATAGACTGGTGTTTTGGGCTGTGCAAATAAAAAAGTGCATTAACGGTCTGTTAAAGCCCTTTTTTGAGGGTAGTGTACTGTTACTAAATGAAATAGGAGACAAAAATATTTTTCAACCTTCTGTCTTAATCATGTAAACCTAGGGCTATATCCGCAGGTATTTAGCCCGCGACAGATTTAGCCTATCAACTACAGCCGAACCAAACACCAATCTGTGTTGGGGGGTAGGATAGAAGCTTGGAGCAGTTGAAAAAGCAAAAGGCCCTTCAGATGAATCTGAAGGGCCTTCGCGGTCCGGACGGGACTCGAACCCGCGACCTCCGCCGTGACAGGGCGGCATTCTAACCGACTGAACTACCGAACCAGGTTGTTCTACTTCGCGGCCCGAGTGGCGGTGAAGTGGTGCAAAAGTAGAGGTCCGGATTGGACTGCGCAACAGTGAAAGTAAAAAAAGCTGAAAAAAACCGGCTCCGCTCGCGTTGATGGCTGTTGCTCAGGCAGAAAAAAAATCAAAGAAATCGACAGCAACCGGCAGTGCGCCGTGTCAGCCTCGTCGCTTACCTTTGCTTTCTTCTCATTCCCCCTCGTACCCTCCAAGACGTACCCTGCCGTGGCAATGCTCCTCGATTTCGAACAACCGATTGCCGCTCTCGAAGGCAAGCTCCGTGAAATGCAACAACTGGCCCTCGATAGCCAGGTGGATGTGTCGGATGCCGTGACGGCCCTCGAAGCCAAAATCAAAGCCCTCAAAAAGGAAACCTACGCCAACCTCACCCGCTGGCAGCGCGTGCAACTCTCGCGCCACCCCGACCGGCCCTATACCCTTGACTACATTGAGGGCATGACCGAGAAGTTTATTGAGCTGCACGGCGACCGGACTGTGGCCGACGATAAGGCTATGGTGGGCGGATTTGCCGATCTTGATGGCCGCTCGGTGATGTTTATTGGGCAGCAGAAGGGGCGCAATACTAAGCAGCGCCAGTTTCGTAATTTCGGCATGCCCAACCCCGAGGGCTACCGCAAGGCCTTGCGCCTGATGAAGCTGGCCGAGAAGTTCAACAAGCCCATTGTCACCCTGATTGATACGCCTGGCGCGTTTCCGGGCCTGGAGGCCGAGGAGCGGGGACAAGGCGAGGCCATTGCTCGCAACCTTAAGGAAATGTTCCTGCTGAAGGTGCCCGTTATCTGCATTGTCATCGGGGAAGGCGCTTCCGGCGGGGCCCTGGGTATTGCCATCGGCGACCGGGTGCTGATGCTGGAAAACACCTGGTACTCCGTGATTTCGCCTGAGTCGTGCAGCAGCATCCTGTGGCGCAGCTGGGACTATAAGGAGCAGGCTGCCGAGGCCCTCAAGCTCACGGCGACCGACATGCTCAAAGCTGGCCTCGTGGATGGTATCGTGAAGGAACCGCTCGGGGGCGCGCATACTGATGCCGCTACCATGATCAAAAACCTGAAGAAAACCATCCTCAAAACCCTCGACGAGCTAGAGGCTTTACCCCAGGATGAGCGCATTAGCCAGCGCATCGATAAGTTCTCGAATATGGGCGTGGTAGTAGAGTAAGCCCGTCAGAACAAAACCAGAACGACATGCTCAGCGTGCCGAAGCATTCCTACCGGTGGCTAATCAATTAAGTTAGCTGCCGTAGAGATGCTTCGGCACGCTGAGCATGTCGTTCTGTTTCCTCTATAAACCAGAATAACCGCTACATCCCACCCCTCAATCCTACCCGATGACCGTTCATACCCTTGATACCGGCTTGTTTAAACTCGATGGCGGCGCCATGTTTGGGGTAGTGCCCAAAAGCATGTGGCAAAAGTTTAATCCGGCCGACGAAAACAACATGTGCACCTGGGCCATGCGCTGCCTGCTGATTGAGGACGGTCAGCGACTGATTTTGGTGGATAACGGCATCGGCGACAAGCAGGACCAGAAGTTTCGGGGACATTTTTACTTGCACGGCGACGACACCCTGGAAAAATCCCTGCGTAAGCTCGGCTTCACCGCCCCCGACATTACCGACGTATTCCTGACCCACCTGCATTTTGACCATTGCGGAGGCTCAGTGGTGCGCACCCCGGACGATAAGCTGCACCTGGCTTTCCCCAACGCTACCTACTGGAGCAACCAAAACCATTGGGACTGGGCCGTAACGCCCAATGCCCGCGAAAAAGCTAGTTTCCTGAAGGAGAATATTTTGCCCATTCAGGAAAGTGGCCACCTGCGCTTTATCGACCCGGCAGGCGCTGTGCCGACGGAGCTGTCCTGCTTCCGGGAAATTATCTTGGCTGATGGCCACACCGAGAAGATGATGGTGCCCGTGCTACACTACAAAGGCCGCACCCTGGCGTTTATGGCCGACCTACTACCTAGCGCCGGCCACGTGCCCTTGCCCTACGTGATGGGCTACGACATGCGCCCGCTCATAACGCTGGAGGAGAAGGAGCGAGTGCTGCGCCGCGCCGCCGACGAAAACTGGGTGCTGGTACTGGAGCATGACGCTCATACCGAGTGCATCACGGTGCAGCATACTGAGAAAGGCGTGCGCGTAGCTGATACACTGAAGCTGACGGACTTATAGCCCGCGGGCCGGCGCGACTACCGGTTTTGTTGGGTCTAGCACAGCTGTAGGCATCTTTACGGCGTTAAAGGCCACCATGAATGAGATAAACCAACCACAACAGCTGGGGCTGGCGTTTTCGGGGGGAGGGGCGCGCGGCATTGCCCATTTGGGCGTGCTAGCTGCCCTAGATGAGTTGCAGCTGCCCATCGGCCACCTAGCGGGCGTATCCTCGGGAGCCATTGCCGCCACCTTCTATGCGGCCGGCGTGGCCCCCCGCGAGATATTGCGTCTGTTTCAGGAAGTGAGCCTGGGGCAGCTAACGCGCATTTCGCTGAGCCGGTATGGGCTGCTGCGCATTGACGGAATAGGGGAGCTTTTCAAGCAGCACTTAGGCCTCGATGCTACCTTCGAAAAGCTGCGTATTCCGCTGACGCTGGTAGCAACGGATATTGCCGAGGGCACCAGTGTTCGTTTCTCCCAGGGGCCCCTAATTCCGCCCTTGCTGGCTTCTTCGGCCGTGCCAGTGCTCTACCGGCCGGTAGAATACCAGGGCCGCCACCTGGTAGACGGTGGCCTACTCAACAATTTGCCTACCGACGCTTTACTTGGAATACCTGGCCTGCAGATAGTGGGCGTCCACTCCAATCCGCCCCACCGGGAGCCGCGCATTACTACCCTGCGCGGCCTGATTGAGCGGACCCTGAACCTGGCCGTGGGCGCCAACACCTTACCCAGCAAGCAGCACTGCGCTCTATTGCTGGAGCCACCGGAGCTGGGGGCCTACCGCATGACCCAGTACAAGCGCGCCCCGGAGCTATTCGATATAGGCTACCGCTACACGTTGGGCCGGGCCGCGGAGCTGCGGGCTTTGCTGCAACCCCGCTAAGTGGGGGTATGCGGCCTTCCGGTACATTTCTCTAGCTTTGACATATGGTAGCTTCCTCTCACCCGGCTACCCGTTTATTTCCGCATGACTGCACGCAAAACCTCTACTTTTTGGTACCTGTTTTCGAAGTTCTGGTTCAAGATAACCGGCTGGCGACTGGGGCCTCAGGTGCCGGCTGACACCAAAAAAAGCATGATGATTGCCGCGCCCCACACCAGCAACTGGGACTTTATGTTTGCCCGGGCCGCGTTTTTCCTGATGGATGTGGATGTGAAGCTCACCATTAAGAAGGAGTGGACCACCATTCCGGTGCTGGGAGCCCTAGTTCGTTCCCTCGGGGGCCTGGCCGTGGACCGCAGCAAGAACAACAGCCTTGTGGATGGCATGGTGCAGCTCTTTAAGGAGCGCGACGAACTGGTAATTCTCATTACCCCCGAAGGCACCCGCAAGTACCAGCCCAAATGGCGCAAGGGATTCTACCACGCCGCCGTGGGCGCCGGCGTGCCCATTTTGCTGGGCTACCTCGACTATAAAAACAAAGAAGCCGGCGTCGGACCAGCCTTCTGGCCCACTGGCGACTACGAAAAGGATCTGGAAGAAATTCAGGCTTTCTACCGCACCAAGCAGGCTCGCTTTCCTGAGCAGGGCGTGCGGTAAATTAAAAGTAGAGTTGTGAGGGGAGAAGGTGTGAACTAGTTCTGGTTACCCAAATTTTCACAACTTCGGTTTTCACCAGTTTACCTTTGGCGCATGGAAAAGCTGCAAACCCTAGCCTGGTTTCTAATTGGGCTGGCTGTCTTCATCTGGCGGATGGTGCAAAAGGCGCGCGAAACTACAGCCCGGGAGCAGCGGGAACGGCGCTATTCCCGCCCTGACCCCGCCGGCCGTCCTCGCCCGGTGGCACCGGGGCTGCCCGCCACCTCATTTGAGGAACTGTTGCGGCAGATGCAAAACCAGAACCGCTCTGACCCATCCGGGCCGGTTTCAGAAACCGATGAAACCACCCCAGCCGGCCGGGCACTACCCCGCGAAACCACGGTAGCCGCCCGTAGCCTCGAAGAAATAAATCGTCCAGCTCGCTCGCTGGAGCGAAACATTCCGGCCCGCTCCTTGGAAGCCCCGAGCCGGGAAATCCGCCGGGCAGCCGAGCTACCCCGGGCCAGGGCGCAGCAACCTCAGCAGGATTATTGGCAGCAGGAGCAAAGCCGCCGGGAAGCTCCCACTTCGCTTGCGGAGCGGTTACGTAACCCCGCCGACTTACGCACGGCCTTAGTGCTGGGCGAAATCCTGAGGCGCAAGTTTTGAGAGTGAGAATTGAACTGAACGAGGGTCCTGCCGCGGAATATATTCCGCGGCAGGACCCTCGTTCTGGTTGTTAGCGACTACCTGTTAGTCCTGGGTCAGGGCGTAGGTTACTAGGTTGGCTCCCATTTTCAGGGCAGCTTCGTGGGTAGCGGGCGTGTCCTCGGGGTAGGTGCCCAGGTCCTCCCAGCCGTTGCCTAGGTCGCACTCAAACGAGTAGTAGCACACCAGCCGGCCTTTGTAGAGCAGCCCGAAGCCCTGGGGGCGCTTGCCGTCGTGCTCGTGCACCTTGGGCAGGCCGCGCGGAAACTGAAACTTCTGGTGGTACACGGGGTGCGTGAACGGCAGCTCCACAAACTCTAGCTCGGGAAACACCTTCTTCATTTCCGGCCGGATAAACTTATCAAGCCCGTAGTTATCATCGATGTGCAAAAAGCCCCCGCCCGTAAGGTAGCGGCGCAGGTTGCGGGCTTCGGCATCGGTGAAGGATACGTTGCCGTGGCCCGTCATATGAATGAAAGGATAGGTCAGCAGCTCCGGCGAGTCTAGTTCCACGGTAGCTTCCTCCGGGTCGATGTTGGTTTTTAGGGCCTGATTACAAAAGCGAATCAGGTTGGGCAGGCTGGTTTTGTTGGCGTACCAGTCGCCGCCCCCGCCGTAGTGCAGCTTGGCAATGCGAAAGCTAGGCGCAGCTGGCGCAGTGGCCATCAGCAGTAAGGGCAGCAACAAAAGTCCTAGGAACGAGCGAATACGCATGCGGAATAGGTAGTTAAATCGACGCAGAAGGAAATACCAGGCAGCAACGCCTGCGGCTCAGGCGGAAAAAGCCTCGCCACGGAGACTACAAAAATTAGGCTACAGCAATTCCCGCACGACGTGCGCGGTGTGCAGGGCTGCCAGCGCGGCGGTTTCCGTCCGCAACCGGGAGGCGCCCAGCGTAACCGGCCGAATGCCGCGGGCAAAGGCAGCCGCTATTTCCTGCGGGGTAAAGTCGCCTTCGGGCCCTATGAGGATGCAGCAGGCGCTGCCGGTAGCGGCCACGCGGGCCAGGGGCGTCCGTTCCCCGTCCTCGAGGTGGGCAATAAACGTGGTTTCAGGTGGTGTGGTAGGCAAGAAGCGGGCAAAATCCGTTAGCTCCGTCAGGGTCGGCAGCCAGGCTTGGCCCGACTGTTTCAGGGCGCTGATGGCAATTTTCTCTAGCCGGTCCAGCTTCAGTTCCCGACGCTCAGAGCGGGCGCAACGCAGAAAGGTCAGGGTATCAACCCCAATTTCCACCGCCTTTTCCACGAACCACTCCATTCGGTCGAGGTTTTTGGTGGGCGCTACCGCTACGTGCACCTGGTAAGGGCGGCCTGGCACCAACTGCTCCCGCACTACGCGCAGGCGGCAGCGCTTGGCATCGGCCGCTTCCACCTGCGCCTCGTACACGCCCCCGCGTCCATTCACGAGCGTTACTGCGTCTCCGGCCCCGAGGCGAAGCACGCGCACCGCGTGCTTGCTTTCGTCTTCCGGCAAGGTGTAGGTAGGTAGGGTTACATCGGGGGCGTAAAACGTGTGCGGCATACGGCAAAGCTACGCCGAATCAAGCAGCCCGGCATGCGCCCGTGGGGTAGAGGCATGAGGGGCGCGGCTGTTGTGCGGCGCCCGGCAGGCTAGTCAGCCCAGGAGGAAAGGCCAAAATTTTAAGCGAGCTGCCCTGATCCTGCGCTTACTATCCGCGTACTGTAGCTAGTCACTTACCACTAAAATCGGATACCCAGGATGGCAGTTACACTCAAAAAACTCAAGGACCAGACCATCGTTATTACCGGGGCTTCCAGCGGCATTGGGCTGGTTACGGCCCGCATGGCGGCCAAAGCCGGAGCCAAGCTGGTGCTGGCGGCCCGCAGCGAATCGGCCCTGCGCCAACTGACGGAGGAAATCAACCAAGCGGGCGGCCATGCCACCTACGTGGTAACGGATATGAGCAAGCCCGAGGACGTGCAGCGCCTGGCCTACGAAGCCTCCTACACCTACGGGGGCTTCGATACCTGGATTAATAACGCCGGTGTTTCTATTTATGGCAAGCTGGAGGAGGTGCCCATTCAGGATATGCGGCAGCTGTTCGAGGTTAACTTCTGGGGCCTCGTGCACGGCTCTTTGGAAGCAGCTAAACACCTGAAGGCTAAGGGCGGCGCAATTATTAACGTCGGCAGCATCCTCTCTGACATTACGGCCATTCTGCAAACCATCTACAGCGCCAGCAAACACGCCGTAAAAGGTTTCACTGATGGTCTGCGCATGGAGCTAGAAATGGACGGAGCCCCGATTTCGGTGACCCTGATTCAGCCAGCCGCCATCGATACTCCCTACCCCGTGCACTCCAAAAACTATATGGAGCGAGAAGCCAAACACGCGCCGCCTGCCTATGCGCCCGAAACAGTGGCCCGCGCCATTCTGCACTGCGCCGCTACCCCTGAGCGCTCCGTGGTAGTAGGTGGCGGCGGCAAGGCCATGATTGGCATGGAGCGCTGGACACCTGCCCTGCTCGATAAGTTTATGGAAAAGTCATTTTCCAAGCAGGAAAAGGCCGACTACGCCCCGCGGCCTCTTCAGCAAAATGCCCTCGACCGGCCTATGGGTGCCTTGGAGGAACGTGGTAATTACCCCGGCCACACCCGCGAAACCAGTTACTACACCGAGGCCGCTACGGCGGGCAGCCCGGCTCTACGCACGGCCGTGCTGGTAGGAGCGGGGGTAGCTCTGGCTGCTTGGCTGGGTACTAAGGGCAAAAAAAACGGAAGCAACTCCAGTTCGAGCAATGCCGAGATAAAAGGTATTGCCTTCCACGACAACTAGCCGTTCCTCTTCTCATAACGCACAACACCCTGACCGCCAGCTGGCAGTCAGGGTGTTGTGCGTTATGAGAAGAGGAACGGCTAGCCCAACGTCTCGTTCAGGAGTCCAGCCAGACGGACACCCGCTTCCACAATGCGCTTCTTCATTAGATCGGCGTGGGCGGGGTAGTACTTGTAATCCACATCGGTGCCGGCGGGGGTTTCCTGGTAGAGCTTCTCCGACTCCTGGTACGACTCCCACAGCCACTGGTCGGGCGTAGAAGCTTGCAACTGCCGGATCTGCCGATTGCGCAGCTTGTGGTCATATTGCTGGGCCATTTCGGTGTACGTCAGGCCCTGGTAGTCCAGCAGGCCACTGTCCCACAGGCTGTGCAGGTTCGTGTCCTTGCCGCGGTACTTGAGTTTAATATCATTGCCGCCCTTGTCTTCGGCATGGCCCGTGTGCATGGGCTGGTGCACGTCGCCCACTATGTGCACAACAAATTTGAGTGCAGCAGCCCGTTCTTCCTTGGTCTTGTTGACATCCGCCAAAATGCGCATTTGCGCCTCCAGGGCACTGTAGGCATTAGCTGTCGTCTGTGACTTAATAGCTTGTACGTACTGATCGTGAGGTAAGCCCGAGGGCGTATTCACGTAGTGCCAGGGCGCAGTTTCTTTGAACTCGGGGTAGTAGCGTATCTCGTCGGGCCAGGTGCTAACCAGCGTCAGCGTTTCCGTGCCCAGCAGACGTTGCACTTCGCGGCGGGCTTTACGGCTAAGATGATGTTCGGCAATTTTGCCCACGGCGCGATGACCATCAACGCCCCACGCCCACAGGGTGAGCGGCGACAACAGGCAAAACAGCAGCGGAAGAAGGCGCTTACGCATACAAGTAGAAGGAAAGAAGGATGTGTAAATGCAAAAGTAGGGCGTTTGAAAAGGAATCTGGTACTATTCCGCGTAAACTTACTTCAAGTTAGAAAGCATCAAATTGCCAGACATTCTTAGCTATGCACGAGAGTTGAGACGGATTCTACAAACTTCAGTGGCTACCTCAGCTAGTCATCAACGTACTTGTTCAACGTAAAAAGCCCGGCTAACTTTTGTTAACCGGGCTTTCTAATGAGTTTAATAGCTACCTACTATACGCTTGCTGCAACTTCAGCCTTAGGTGCGCCGGCCAGAATTTCCTCATTGGCATAGTCAGCGTACTTTTTGAAGTTGGCTACAAACTTCAGGGCCAGATCAGCCGCCGTGCGGTCGTAGTCTTCCTTGTCGGCCCAAGTGTCGCGCGGGTCGAGGATTTCGGCGGGTACGCCGGGTACGGAAACCGGCATTTCCACCCCGAAAACGGGATGCTTGTGGAAGGCTACCTCGTCCAGCTCCCCGTTGAGGGCAGCCGTAATCATGGCGCGAGTGTAGCTCAGCTTCATGCGCGAGCCTACCCCGTAGGAGCCGCCCGTCCAGCCGGTGTTCACCAGCCACACGTTCACCTCATTCTCATCCATTTTCTTGCCCAGCATCTCGGCGTATTTCGTGGGGTGCAAGGGTAGGAAGACGGCGCCAAAGCAGGCTGAGAAAGTGGTCTGCGGCTCGGTAACGCCCATTTCTGTGCCCGCCACTTTGGCCGTGTAACCCGACATGAAGTGGTACATGGCGCGGCTCTTATCGAGCTTGCTGATGGGAGGCAACACCCCAAAGGCATCAGCCGTCAGGAAGAAAATGTTCTTGGGCGCATCGGCCACGGAGGGCTCAATGGCATTCGGAATGTAGTTGATGGGGTAGGCAGTGCGGGTATTTTCCGTTACCGATTTATTGGCGTAGTCTACCGTGTGAGTGCCGGGCACAAAGCGCGTATTCTCCACAATGGAGCCGAACTTAATGGCATTCCAAATTTCGGGCTCTTTCTCGGCGCTCAGGTCAATAACCTTGGCGTAGCAACCGCCTTCGAAGTTGAAAATGCCCGCGTCCGGAGTCCAGCCGTGCTCGTCGTCGCCGATGAGGCCGCGGTTAGGATCGGCCGAAAGAGTGGTTTTGCCCGTGCCCGAAAGGCCGAAGAAAATGGCCGTATCACCGTCTTTGCCCACGTTGGCCGAGCAGTGCATGGGTAGGGTTTCCCGCTCGTGGGGCAGCAAGTAGTTGAGTACTCCAAAAATGCCCTTCTTCATTTCGCCAGCGTAGCCGGTACCACCAATCAGAATCATCTTCTTGGTGAAGTTCAGAATAGCGAAGTTTTTCTGGCGGGTACCATCTACTGCCGGGTCGGCCTCGAAGCCAGGAGCACAGATAATGCTGAAATCCGGGGTCCAGCTAGTGTCAGCTCCCTCAGCAGGGCGCAGGAACATGTTGTAGCAGAACAGGTTGTGCCAAGCCAGCTCGTTTACTACCCGCAGCTTCAGCTCGTAGGTTGGGTTGGCGCCGGCGTAGGCGTCACGCACATAAATCTCCTTATCTTCCAGATACTGCACCATCTTCTGGTGCAGTTGATCGAACTTGTCGGCCTCGAAGGGGATGTTGATGTCGCCCCACCATACGCTGTCCTGGGTGTTGGCATCGCGCACTACAAACCGGTCCTTGGGGGAGCGGCCTGTGAAGGCGCCGGTATCGGCCATCAGGGCGCCGGTGTCGGTAAGGGTGCCTTCGCCCCGGCGCAGGGCTTCCTCCACCAGTTCAGCGGGGGTGAGATTGAGGTGAACCTGGGTGGCGCGGGAAATGCCCAGGGGGGTGAGGCGGGCGTTGGCGGCGGAGTCCATCATAGGGCCGAAAACGGGGGTTGGGTGGGTGGGAAATTGGGGGAATTAAAGAACAAAAATAGACAAAAACCCGACTGGAGCACTGTTTTTACTGAAAAAAGAGCGAAAATTCGCTACTGGCGCAGGTTAGCCGGGCGTTGCTTTTGGCCTAACGAGCGTTAGTACGTCAGGGTTAATAATCTTTTGTAGCTTTACCAACCTGCCCTGCGGTTGCAGCCGCGGGTGTTTCCTCCTCACTTCTTTTCCTTCACCTTTCATGCAAACGACCTCTGCTGTGCAGGACCAGCCCATGCAGGCTGCCCAAACCAGCCACCCGAAGGGCCTCTACGTGCTCTTCGCCACCGAAATGTGGGAGCGGTTTAGCTACTACGGTATGCGGGCCCTGTTGTCGCTGTACATGCTCAAGGCCCTCCTGATGAACAAGGAGATGTCGTCGCTTATTTACGGCAACTATACTTCGCTGGTGTACCTGACGCCGCTGCTAGGAGGCTACATGGCCGACCGTTACTGGGGCAACCGCCGCTCCATTCTGGTAGGAGGCTTGCTGATGGCGGCCGGGCAGTTCAGTTTGTTTTTCTCGGCTTCGCTGTACTCCGCTGGCCAGACGGAGGTGCCTTCGGCGCAGTTGCTGCTGTTCTTTCTGGGACTGGGGTGCCTGATCTTCGGCAACGGCTTCTTCAAGCCCAACATTTCCTCTATGGTCGGCTCGCTCTACCCCAAAGGCGACTCGCGCATTGATGCGGCTTACACCATTTTCTACATGGGCATTAACCTGGGGGCGTTCTTCTCGCCCTTAGTGTGCGGTACGCTCGGCGACACGGGCAACCCGGCTGACTTCAAGTGGGGCTTTTTGGCGGCCGGTATTGGCATGCTTATCGGTAGCCTCACGTTTGAGTTGTTGAAAAATAAGTACGTAGTAACGGCCGAGGGTACGCCCCTGGGCGCCCGGCCCGAGCGCACCGTGGAGCACTCGCCCGTGGTGCCTACCCAAACCGACGCCCCGGTACGCACTGAAACCATTGCTCAGCCTACCAAAAGCTTCGCCAGTAAGCTGCCCATGCTTATTGGCTTGTTTGCCGTGGTGTACGCCGCCATTGCCTGGCTGATGGACCGTGACTGGATTGGCGCTCTGGTATTCTCAGCCATGATAGTGGCTCCCGTTACCATCCTGACTGACCCCACGCTTACCGCCCGCGAAAAGCAGAAAATCTACGTGATTTTCATCCTTAGCTTCTTCGTAATCTTCTTCTGGGGCACGTTTGAGCAGGCTGGTGCCTCGCTCACGTTCTTCGCCGATGAGCAAACCGACCGGACCTTTGGCTCTACGGTCGTGCCAGCTTCCTACTTCCAGTCGGCTAACGCCTTGTTCATCATCATCTTTGCCCCCATTTTCGCCGTGCTCTGGACGTGGCTGGGCAAGCGGCGCCTGGAGCCTTCTTCGCCCCTGAAAATGGCTATTAGCCTGATGCTGATGGCGGTGGGCTACCTCATTATTGCTTTTGGGGTACGCGGGGTAGATGCCAGCACTAAAGTGAGCATGTTCTGGCTGATTACCATGTATATGGTGCACACCTTCGCCGAACTGTGCCTTTCGCCCATCGGGCTGGCACTGGTGAATAAGCTGGCTCCGGCCCGCTTTGCTTCCCTGCTCATGGCTGTGTGGTTCCTGGCTACGGCTGCTGGCAACAAGCTGGCCGGCGTACTGTCGGGCCTGTATCCTCCCGGCCCCGGCGAGTTTGCCAAGGCCGCCAAGGAAGGCATCAATCTGCCCAACATCCTGAACGGTACTACCCAGGCCACGGCCGATGTACTGACCAAGCTCAATACCCTGGAGCTAACTGCTCACTGGCCCACGTTCCTGGGCTTCCAGATTACCAGCCTCTACGACTTCTTCATGATTTTCGTGGGGTTGTCGGCCGTAGCTTCCCTCATTCTGTTTGTTATCTACAAGCGTCTTTTCACCATGATGCAGGAGCCGGCAACAGTTTAGTGCCACTCAGTAACTAAATTCAAAAACGCCCCCGGCAGCTTTTGCCGGGGGCGTTTTTGTGAGTAGGCTCCTACCTCGTGGGTGTTGATCAATACTCTGCGCATCACATCTGTCCGCTGCTTGATGGCTTTAGCGTGCATCGAATTGGCTTTGATAAGACTTGTTTGAGAAGTGAGTCTATGCCTGGTATCCCTAGGTAAATAGAAAGCCCCGCCGGATTTAAGTCCAGCGGGGCGTTTTTACGTGGTCAGCGAAGCTGGCCGGGAGCTGATTACATCATGCCGCCCATGCCACCCATGGCGTTACCGGGAACACCGGCTCCACCTTTGTCATCTTCCGGCTCGTCCGAAATCACGCATTCCGTGGTCAGGAGCAGGCCGGCAATAGAAGCGGCATTCTCCAGGGCCAGGCGCGTAACCTTGGTCGGGTCGAGGATACCAGCGGCCATCAGGTTTTCGTAACGGTCTTCGCGGGCGTTGTAGCCGAAGTCGGCCTGACCCTCGCGTACCTTCTGTACTACTACCGAGCCTTCGCCACCGGCGTTGGCCACGATAGTGCGCAGGGGAGCCTCAATGGCCGTGCGAATGATGTTTACACCAGTGCGCTCATCGCCATTCAGGGTATCTACGCCTTCCAAAGCATCCAAGGCACGTACCAGGGCTACACCACCGCCGGGCACTACGCCTTCCTCAACGGCGGCGCGGGTAGCGTGCAGAGCATCATCAACACGGTCTTTCTTCTCCTTCATTTCTACTTCAGTGGAAGCACCGATGTAGAGGATGGCAACACCGCCCGACAGTTTAGCCAGACGCTCCTGCAGCTTCTCCTTATCGTAATCAGAAGTTGTCGTGCCGATCTGGGCTTTGATTTCGTTTACGCGGCTAGTGATACCATCTTTCTCGCCACGGCCGTTCACGATGGTCGTGTTGTCTTTGTCGATGATAACTTTCTCAGCCTGACCGAGGTACTCCAGGGTAGCGCTGTCCAGCTTGTAGCCGCGCTCCTCCGAAATAACCGTACCGCCCGTTAGCACGGCAATGTCTTCCAGCATGGCCTTCCGACGGTCACCGAAGCCGGGAGCTTTCACGGCAGCAATTTTCAGCGAGCCGCGCAGTTTGTTTACTACCAGGGTAGCCAAGGCTTCGCCGTCTACATCTTCCGAGATGATAACCAGGGGCTTACCCGTCTGCACAACCTGCTCCAGTACGGGCAGCAGCTCCTTCATAGTGCTCACCTTCTTGTCGTAGATGAGGATGTAGGGGTTGTCGAACTCCGCCTCCATTTTCTCCGGGTTGGTCACGAAGTAGGGGGAGAGGTAGCCCCGGTCGAACTGCATGCCTTCTACCGTTTTCACTTCGGTTTCGGTACCACGCGCTTCTTCCACCGTGATAACGCCTTCCTTGCCTACTTTGTCCATGGCGTCGGCAATCATTTTGCCGATTTCCATGTCGTTGTTGGCCGAAATAGCGCCTACTTGGGCAATTTCCGACGAATTTTCAATCTTCTTGGATTGCGCTTTCAGGTTGGCAACCACAGCCAGCACGGCCTTGTCGATGCCGCGCTTCAGGTCCATGGGGTTAGCACCAGCAGCCACGTTCTTCGAGCCAGCGGCATAGATGGCCTGAGCCAGTACCGTAGCAGTAGTCGTGCCGTCACCGGCTTGGTCAGCGGTTTTGGAAGCTACTTCCTTTACCAGCTGGGCGCCCATGTTTTCAACGGGGTCAGCCAGCTCGATTTCTTTGGCTACCGTCACCCCGTCTTTGGTGATGCTGGGAGCACCGAATTTCTTGTCGATAACCACGTTGCGGCCCTTAGGGCCCAGGGTTACCTTTACTGCGTTTGCTAGTTTGTCAACGCCGCGCTTCAGTTTGTCGCGGCCTTCGGTATCGAATTGGATGTTCTTAGCCATCTTGGTTTCGGATGTTTGGAATCAGGGAGGAAGGAAAAGCTTACAGTACGGCGAAGATGTCCGACTCCTTCATGATGAGGTAGTCCTGACCATCCACGGTGATTTCGGTGCCGGCGTATTTGCCGTACAGCACTTGGTCACCAGCTTGTACCTGAGGCTTGATAGTGGTTCCGTTGTCGGCCACCTTGCCTTCGCCTACGGCAACTACTTCGCCACGCTGGGGTTTCTCCTTGGCCGTGTCGGGGATGATAATACCCGATTTGGTTTTCTCCTCGGCAGCGGCGGGCGCGATGATAACGCGGTCAGCCAGCGGTTTGATGCTAAGCGACATATTGTACGTTTTGGTTAAAAGGTTTACTTGAAGTAAGACGGTGAGCCCGGTGCTGCACTTCTTGTGCCAGCCTGTCGTAACCTGACAGAATGAACGATTTAGGCCTTGTTTCGGTCAGGTTTGCACGCACAGGGTGTCAGAGCTGACAAAAAAGTTCCCTGTTCGTTCACTCCCGCGCCGCTGTACGCTACGCATGGGCCAGGGTTGGAAATAGACAGGTAGAAAATTCGGGGCTATGGGGGCTAGTGTGCTTCCATTCAGGAAATTGTCAGCAAACAAAAAGCCGGCGACTCTGGAAGGAGCCGCCGGCTTTTTGTTTGCTGACAGGTTATGCTACTGAGCTGGGGTAGGCTGCGTCGCGGGAGCAGTGGCCGGCGCGGTCGGGGCACCAGCGGGGGCTGCAGCACCAGGAGTGCCAGGAGCGCCCGCACCTGGACCAACCGGTGCTGATGTAGCTGGAATGCGTGTTTCCAGGGCTTTTTGCTGGTTTACGCTCCGGGCCGGACCAGCTTCGGAAGCACCGCCGATAACGTGGGTGCCCAGGCTCAGAATCATCAATCCAATGGCAAACCCCCAGGTCAGCTTTTCCAGCAAGTCACCGGTGCGTTTTACTCCCATGAGTTGGGCAGCACCACCAGCTCCAAACTGGCTGGAAATTCCGCCCCCTTTGGGGTTTTGAGCCAGCACCACGAGGGCCAGCAGCAGGCAAACAAGAAGAATCAGGGCAATAAGAGCGTAGTACATCTACTCCGAAGGTTGTTGCAGTTGTTGAATTTGCTCGGCAAAGTACGCCTTTTTTTCCGGCTGCCGTTCCATCAGGCGTTCATATATTTCAATGGCCTTATCCTTTTTGCCCTGCCGAACCATGATTTTGGCCAGGCTTTCAGAAGCCAGCGCCGGCGCCGGACTCGTACTGCGGACGGATAAGTCCATCTGTTCCTCGGCCGGTAGGGGGACGCCCGCCGGGGTTTTGATGCGGGGCTGCGTTTTCAGGAACCGATTAATCAGGTCCAGGGAAGAAGCGGAGGGTTTGGGCTGGTGCTGCTTCAGATGAGCCAGCAATAAGGCATCAGGCTCAAAAAACGCATCTAACGGTAAGTCAAGCGTATAGCCATCGTGGGCTTGCAGGTCGTAGCCCAGGCGGCTCCCCGCGCCTAGTGCATATCCCAGGTCCTCGTCGGCGCGGAAGGGCGCGGTAACCACGGGGGGCGCCGCAGCAAAAGCCGCCAGGGTTGGCAGTTCCGGCTCTTCGTCAGCTTCCTCATCCAGCTCGGGCAAGCGGTACCCAGAAGGGGCTGGTAGCTCCGGCTCAATAAGGCCAAACTCAAAGCGGGAAATCCCGGCTTCTACCGGCGGCCGAATGGGAGGCGCCACGGCCGGTAGTAAGCCGTCGGGAGAAGGTGTATCGTTTTCGGCTATAACTTCTTGCTCCGGTTCCGCCTCAAAACCAATGCTTCTGGACTCAGAAGAATTCTCAGCCTCGTCCGTTGCAGCAGGTGCCTTGGGGGTAGTTACAGGCGCGTCTGCTACGAAAGCTGAATTTTCTCCCTCCGATAGGACTGGAGTAGGCGCCAAATAAGAATCATCATCTACTAGCGAATCGGATTCTTTAGTAAGTTCTTCTTCGCCAGAAACTTCGCTGTAGACGCTTTGAGTTTCTGGCTCGTCAATTAACTCAGCATTTTGCTCCGGCGCGCTCCGCTCCTCTGTCTGAATAACTGCTACCTCGCCTCCGCTCTGAGCATCTGAGCTCGGCAAAATATCAGCACTGATACTGGCGGGGTCATCCTGCGTTGGCCTGTCTTGGGTGCTATCCTCGGTAGGGGTAAGCTGAGAAGTAACTAGCAAGGCCTCTGCCTGCACCTCGGCGGGAATATCTGCCGTTACGGCGGCTACGGCCGTTGTGCTGACGCTGGGCGCCACGGAATCCGGCACGGGCGCCGGGGCTGCAGCGGCGGGCTGCTCCAGCAATTGCCGCAGCAGTTCCCGGTCGGCGGCGTAGGTAGCCGCCCGACGCAAACGCTGGTTGGCCAGCATGCTGCCCCGGTCGTGGGCCGCCTTGGCCAGCAGCACATGCGCCGTTTGGCAGTACGGAAACGTGGCCGCCAACTGCTCCAGCTCCCGGACTTCGGTATCCGAAATCCCGTTAACGTGGTCCAGAATGTGCAGTAGCGACGCGCGGGTCATAGCAGGAAAAAGACTAAAGAGTGAAGCCAGGCGGAAAAGTCGAAGCTCTTTTGGCGTCAGCTAACGGGTAGCCAGGGGCCAAGTCGCCCGTAAACCGGGCTGCAAAGGTGCGCCAATTTCAACAGAAACCTACTTCCCGCCCTCGGCGCTGGCTGGGGAAGATACCCTGCGGGTGCGGGCTTACCAGTTGGCTACCGATTTGTTGAAGGCATCAGTAATAATGTTGCGGAACAGGAGCCGCAGGGCCGCTGGGTCGTTGTTGATGCTGGTGATGTCGCGGGTGGCGGGGAAGGGGTTCGTTGTTTGCAGGGTTTCCTCGAAGTCCTGCTTGGGGTCCTTGGTATTGGTGAATTTCACCCGCACCTGAATGGTGAGCTGGTTGGCACCTGCCAAGTCTTGGCCGTTCTGCTGCTGAATAGCAGCGGGGGCAAAATCATAGGCAATTATCTGACCCTCAAACTGCAAGTCGCCGTCGCGCGGCACCAGCTTAAGCGTGGTGTTCCGCTGAAAGTAATCCTTGAAGTCCTCAGTGAACCGCTGGGGTAGGAAGGACGGCCCGTTGTTCGAGTTGTTGGCGAACGTCGCAATGGAAATCGTCTCGACGTTCGGGTCGATAGAGGTGCCATTGAACGAGTATACCCCGCAGCCGCTCAGCAGGGGCAGCAGGAGCAGAATCACCATTCCTGCTACCCAATTACGCTTGTTCCAGATCATATTGTTTGAGTTTGCGGTAGAGTGTGCGCTCGGAAATGCCCAAGTCGTGGGCGGCGTATTTGCGTTTGTTGTTGTGCTTTTTCAGGGCCTTGATAATCATTTCCTTTTCCTTAGCCTCCAGACTCAACGTTTCTTCCTCCGTTTCATGCGGAATATCCTCTACTCGTTGCGCTTCTTCCTCATAGTCAGCTGAGTCGTCCACTGTCAGGTCGCGCGAGTGGAGGATGTATTCGTTGCCTCCCGTGTCGGGGGAAGGCTGGCGCAACGGGCGGGCCGCAGCGCCTCCCTCGTAGGGCGCCACGTTCACGCTCGAGAACAGGTGACTGTTTTGGCGCAGCAGCTCCTGGGCCTCGTGGGGCCGGCCACCGCCGGCCAGGTCCAAGACCAGCTTCTTCAGGTCCGTCATGTCGCGGCGCATGTCAAAGAGGACCTTGTAGAGCAGGTCCCGCTCCGAGTAGGCGTTGCCGGCCCCGTCGGTGGCGGAGCCGGCCGCGTGCACTAGCATGGGCAGGCGGCTGCTTTGGTCGGCGGGCAGGTAGGTGCGCAAGCGGCGCGCATCCACTTCCCGCTCCGTCTCTAGCACCGACATCTGCTCGGCCACGTTCTTAAGCTGGCGAATGTTGCCGGGAAAGCGGAAGCGCTGCAATTCCTGCACGGCATCCGGGGTAAGATTGATCGGCTTTACCCGGTAACGATCAGCAAAGTCGGTAGCAAACTTTCTGAATAATAGATAGATATCATCGCCTCGTTCACGCAATGGTGGAACCGTGATGGGCACGGTGTTGAGGCGGTAGTACAGGTCCTCGCGGAAGCGGCCTTCGCGCACGGCATCCAGCAAATTCACGTTGGTAGCAGCCACTACCCGCACATCGGTCTTCTGTACTTTCGAGGAGCCCACCCGAATAAACTCCCCGTTTTCTAGCACCCGTAGCAGGCGGGCCTGGGTGCCCAGGGGCATTTCCCCAATTTCGTCGAGGAAAATGGTGCCACCGTTGGTTACCTCAAAGTAGCCTTTGCGGGCTTCCTGCGCCCCCGTAAATGAGCCCTTTTCGTGGCCAAACAGCTCAGAGTCAATGGTGCCCTCGGGAATAGCGCCGCAGTTGATGGCAATGAACTGCCCGTGCTTGCGCGGGGAAAGGGCGTGGATAATCTTTGAAAAGGACTCCTTGCCCGAGCCGCTTTCCCCAGTGATGAGCACCGTCATATCCGTAGGAGCAACCTGCGCGGCTACCTGGATAGCGTAATTCAGCGAAGGGGCATTACCAATAATGCCAAAGCGCTGCTTGATGGATTGTATTTCGGAAGGAGTCAAGGTCGAGGAGGGGTGTTCGTGGGGAAGACGAAAAGCGGCGCAGTTTATTTTGGAGAGGGCAGAACAAATAGCATCCTGAGCATGGCTGGGCACAGTTCGGTTCGCCGGCCAGCCGTACCGTAGTAACCGCAGGCCGGCAAGGAAGGCCCGGCGTTACGCCCAGGACGTCAGAATGTTATACCGCCTCGCCCAGCAGCGTATTGGTCGTGGATTCGTGCACGAGCACGTTCACGTAGTCGCCCTTCTTGTAGTGCTTCTTGGGGAAGATAACCACTTGGTTCTGGCTGTTGCGGCCGCTTAGGTGCTCCTGGCTGCGCTTGGAGAAGTTCTCGACCAGCACTTGGTGCACTTTGCCTACCCCGCGCAGGTTGCGCTGGCGGCTGTGCTGCTGCTGCAGGGCAATGACCTCGGCCAGGCGGCGCTTTTTCACCTCCAGCGGCACATCATCTTCCAGCTTGCGGGCGGCCAGGGTACCGGGGCGCTCGGAGTAAAAGAACATGTAAGCCATGTCATATTTCACGTACTCCATTAAACTCAGCGTATCCTGGTGCTCTGCTTCAGTTTCGGAGCAGAAGCCCGAAATCATGTCGGTGCTGATGGCGCAGTCCTCGCCCAGAATCCGGCGGATGGCCTGCACCCGATCCTCGTACCACGGCCGGTCGTAGGTGCGGTTCATCAGCTTGAGCACCCGCGAGTTACCGCTCTGGGCCGGCAGGTGAATGTACTTGCAGATGTTCTCGTGACGGGCCATGGTGTAGAGCACCTCGTCGGTAATGTCCTTGGGGTGGGAGGTAGAGAAGCGCACCCGCAGCTCGGGGCTTACCAGGGCCACGCGCTCCAGTAGCTGAGCAAAGTTCACGTGCTCCAGACCATCCTCAGAAGCCCACTTGTAGGAGTCTACGTTCTGACCCAATAGGGTAACTTCCTTGTAGCCCTGGGCCACCAGGTCGCGGGCTTCCTGCACGATGCTGTGGGCGTCGCGGCTCCGCTCCCGGCCCCGGGTGAAGGGCACCACGCAAAAGGAGCACATGTTGTCGCAGCCGCGCATGATGCTGATAAAGGCCGTAATGCCGTTGCTGTTCAGGCGCACCGGGGTAATGTCGGCGTAGGTTTCTTCCCGACTCAGCAGCACGTTCACGGCTTTCTGGCCGCCGTCCACCTGCTGAATCAGCTGGGGCAGGTCGCGGTAGGCATCGGGACCGACAACGAGGTCCACTAGCTTTTCCTCTTCCAAAAACTTGCTTTTCAGCCGCTCCGCCATGCAGCCCAGCACGCCTACCAGCAGGCCGGGGTTACGCTTTTTATGGCCATTAATCTGGGACAGGCGCATGCGCACGGTCTGCTCAGCTTTTTCCCGGATGGAGCAAGTGTTCAGCAGCACCAAGTCAGCCCCTTCCAACTCCTCTGTGGTATCGAAGCCCTGCTCAAACAGGATGCTAGACACAATTTCGGAATCGGAGAAGTTCATCTGGCAGCCGTAGCTTTCGATATAAAGCTTGCGGGTGCGACCCGTGCGGGTGGCCGGATTCACGCGCACTTCGCCCGAGGGCTCGTGGGCATGAGTAGCCGCGTCTACGGCAGGCACGGGCAGGGCGGGGGTATCGAGAAAATCGAGGGTAATCAGCGGTTGGGACATGAGAAAGGCCTGGCGGGCGTCAGCTTCACAGTTCAGAGACGAAGGGCAAAGGTAGCAGATTTACCCCTAAAATGACAGAATGGCAGGGACGTGGAGAGTGATTTAGCGAGTTTAAGAGTTAGCGCAATATTAAAGGGATAAGGCAGCGACTAAGTGATAGAGTCACTGTTTCACCAACTCACAACTTCACCTGTAGCACTTCTAGCAGGGCTTGGGCTTTGAGCAGGCATTCTTCGTATTCGCGCTCTGGTACCGAGTCGTAGGTAATAGCGGAGCCGACCTGGAAACTGAGGTAGCCAGTGTCGGCGCGGTACTGCAAGCTGCGGATTACCACGTTCAGGTCGAAGTCGCCGGAGGGTAGTACGTAGCCGATGCTGCCGCTGTAGAGGCCCCGGCGGCTGTATTCGTACTCCTCGATAAGCTGCATGGCCCGGACCTTAGGCGCCCCGGTCATGGAGCCCATGGGAAAAGTAGCGCGCAGGGCTTCCGCCAGGCCCAGGTCTGCCCGGACCTGGGCCTGCACCGTAGAAATCATCTGCCAGACGTGGCGGAAGGGGTAGAGGCCGAATAACTCAGGGACCTGCACGGTGCCGGGCTGGGCCACCCGGGCCAGGTCGTTGCGGACTAGGTCCACAATCATCAGGTTCTCAGCCCGCTCCTTTTCGTCGTGAAGCAAGGTCTGGCGCTGCTGCTCGTCCTGGGCCGCCGTCGGCCCACGCCGGATGGTGCCTTTGATGGGCTGGGAAAGCAGCGTGCTGCCCTGCCGCCGCAGAAACCGTTCGGGCGAGGCACACAGCAGAAAATGGTCGTGGTGACGATAGAAGCCGGCGAAGGGAGTAGGCGAGGCGGTATTAAGGCGCCAGAACATATCCACCGGGTCCAGCGGCACGTTTTCGGCGTAAAACTCCTGACACAGGTTCAGCTCGTACACTTCCCCGTTAAGAATGTCCTCCCGGATAGCTTCCACCGCCGCCAGATACGCGGGCCGAAGCATGCGGGGGCGGAGCGCGGGTACCTGCGGGGCGACGGAAGCAGGCAAAGGGGTAGCGAGAATCTGTTGGTAGAGGTCGGCCGGCTGCGGGGCGTGAATCTCCACGGCGTCTTCCTGCCAGGTCAGCCAGATATCGGGCTGGAAGAAATGCAGGTGCGGCCAGGATAAACCGGCCTCATTGCGGCTGTGCAGGGCTTCTATTTCGTTTTTGACATCGTAGGTAATAAAGCCGCAACGCGGGGCCACAGTAGCGGGCCCCGCCAGCCACTCATTCAGCTCCGGCAAGGTAGCTGGGGTAGTCGGCGCGTGGCGGGCTACGGCCAGCAGCCGGCGGAAGCCGCCGCCGGGGTAGGGTAACTCGTTCGACTCGAAGTAAGCACAGTGCGCAAACCCGGCGGCCCAGCGTAGGGCACGGGCGCGAAAGTCTATCGGCAGATCAGAAAGCGGGACGGAAAGCACGGCGCAAAGGTACGGGATGCCGGTGGGGGTAGTAAACAGGTAATACCAGGGGCGGCGCTACTCTACCTCTTTCAGGGCCAGCTTGGCCTTGGTATCGGTGCTGTTTTTGTACTCGTGACGGGGGTAGGCCAGGGCTTTCTGGAAATACACTTTGGCCGTGTTACGCTGCCCTTCCACTTGGTAGAGGTAGCCCAGCTGCAGGGCCGATTGCGGGGCGAAGTAGTAAGGAGCATTCCCGGCCAGCGCAATGGTGCGGGCATAAAACAGACGGGCCGAGTCGGGGCGGCCGAGCAGGTGCCAGGCCCGGGCCCGGCGGTAAGGCTCCTCTAGCCGGTCGCGCAGGGGGGTAGCGGCGCCGGGCCGGAAGTTGTTGAGGGTGAGCAAGGCGGGCCGGTAGTAGCCCCCATCAATCTGGAGGCGGGCGCGGGTAAGGAGTTTATTGAGCGGGAGCTGGTCCTCGAAAAAACGCTGGGCGTAGTTGTCTTCCTCCAGCACCGTGCGCCCACTGCGGCCAATCTGCTGGCGGTACTGCTCAGCGGCGGCCGCATCGCCACTAAGCCAAGCGGCCAAGTATAGCTTAAAGGCGGCATCCTTGCGGTAGTGCTGCCCCCGGTACTGCTGCAAAAACTGCTGGTTGGCCCGCAGCGAGGCGGCATACTGGCCCTGATAAAGCAGTAAGTCGGCGGCCATGTGCTGCAGGTAAGGTAGGGCCAGGTAGTCGGGCCCGGTGGGGCGGGTCCGGTAAGCGGCCAGGGCTGCATCGGTGTGGTGCTGCTTTTTATGCTGGCTAATGAGCAGGTAGCTGATGAGCAGGTTATCAGGCTGCTGGCGGTGCAGGCCCTCGACTAATTCCAGGGCCGCATCCGGCTTCTTGTAGTACGTTTCCTCCAGCAGGCCCAGAATCAGCCGCGCCTCCAACTGAAAATCGTTGGGCTGGGTAGCGGCCAGGCGCAGGTTGTGCAGTCCCGCCTCCACGCTGCCCGGCAGCCCTAGCAACTTCAGAAACCACCGGTACGACTCCGGCAGCGAACCGATAAAGAATTGCATCATGCCCAGCGTTTTACGCGCCGGTAGGTACCGGGGGTACTGGCGTACTACCTGCTGCATCTGCTGGTAACTCTGGCGCAGGCTCCAGGCTCCCTGCACCTCATGGCCAAACACTACCTGCGCCGCCGCTTGGTGCAGCCGAATTTCGGCGCGGGCGTAGGCTGGCAGCGCGCCCGGCGCGGCTTTCTCCAACACTTTCAACCGCTGAGTCTGAGCTTCTATTGTGACCTGATAGCGGCTGGCATCCTGGCTAACAAGCAATTCCGTAATGCTCAGGCAATCCTGCACTAGCAGAGTGCCCGCGGCAGTTGGCGCGGCGGCTCTCAGCAGCTGTTGGGCTACGGTGGGCCGCATCTTTAGCACCTCAACGTAAGCCCGCGCCTGCACGGCGGTCAGGCTGGTTTGCGAGGTAGCCTCCGGGGCCACTTCCATCTGCTGCGCTGCCGTAAGCTGACGCGGCCACGAGGTACCACTGGCCCTGCCGACCAGTAACAGCACGGCCAGCAACCCCGGCAGCAACTGCCGGAAAACTACGGGGCACACAAGCAGGAGGCGGTGAAAGTCCGCGTTGGGGTGGGGCATAAGCAAAAAAGGAACGGCACCGGGCCGTTCCTTTTCAATTCATCTGTTCATGCTGAAGCCGAAGCCGAAGCTTACGCGTTGCGAGCTTCTACGTCGGCGAGTACGCGGCCGCAGTGCTCGCACACGATGATTTTCTTGTGGGCAATGATGTCGGCCTGGCGCTGGGGCGGTACGGTGTTAAAGCAGCCGCCGCAGGCGTCGCGCTTAACCGTTACCACGGCCAGCCCGTTGCGCACGTTGCCGCGGATACGGGTGTAGGCCATCAGCAGGCGGTCCTCCACGGGCTGCACGGCGTTGCCGCGCTCGTCCATGAGCTTTTTCTCGTCGGATTCGCTTTCCCCTACAATGGTTTCCAGCTCGGCCTTCTTGTTGTCTAGGTCTTTCTTCCGCTCTTCCAGGCGCTGCTTGGTACCGCTGATTTCGGTGTTCTTCAGCTCGATCTGGTACTGGGCTTCTTTGATCTTCTTTTCTGAAATCTGAATTTCCAACTTCTGCAGCTCGATTTCCTTGGCAATAGCCTCGTACTCGCGGTTGTTGCGCACGTTGGTTTGCTGGTCTTCGTAGCGCTTGATCAGGCCATCAGCATCCTTGGCGTTCTGCTTGCGCTGCTTGATCTGGTCGTTGAGGGCGGCAATTTCCTCGTCGAATTTGCCCACGCGCACCTCGTAGCCCGCAATTTCATCCTCCAGGTCACGAACCTCTTCGGGCAGGTCGCCGCGTACGCGCCGGATTTCGTCCAGTTGCGAGTCGATGCGCTGCAGGTTCAGAAGGGCTTCCAGCTTACTGGCAACGGGGGTTTCCGCGGAGGGATTAGAAATCATAACGGACGGGGTTGGTGATGGTCTCAGCAATTAAGAGCGCAAAAGTACTTCCAAAGTTGTCGGCAAGCAAATCCCGGAAAATTTCGCCGGTAAACTGCTCGCTCTCAAAATGACCTACGTCGCAGAGCAGCAACTGGCCTTCCGCCCCAAAATATTCGTGGTATTTCAGGTCACCGGTAACGTAGGCATCAGCTCCGGCGGCGCGGGCTTTGCCCAGCAGAAAGCTGCCCGCCCCGCCGCACAATGCTACCCGGGTAATGGGCCTAGCAAACTCAGTGTGCTTAACCACGGGCACACCCAGGGTCGTTTTCAGCAGCTGGCGGAACTCCTGTGGGTTCAGGGGCGCGGGCAGCTCCCCAACCATGCCGGAACCCACTTCCTGGTTTACGTTTTCGAGCCGGATAATTTCGTAGGCTACTTCCTCGTAGGGGTGGGCTTGTCGCAAGGCCCGCAACGCGGCGCCCTGCAGGTGCAGGGGCAGGAGCACTTCCACCCGGTTTTCGCGTACCGTTTCGGGCTCCTGGGGCTGCCCAATAAAGGGAGTGGTGTCGGCGCCGGGCGTAAAGGTGCCGATGCCCTCGGTGCGGAAGCTGCATCCGGCGTAGTCGCCCACCTGCCCAGCCCCGGCCTCATACAGGGCGTCGAGCACGGCCTGGGTGTGGGTAGGCGGCACGTAGGTAATGAGCTTGGCCAGCAGCCCCGGCTTGGGGTCGAGGATGCGCAGATTCTGCAGGCCCAGCTTTTCGGCCAGCTTGCGGTTAACACCCTGGCGCACGTTGTCGAGGTTGGTGTGAGCCGCGTACAGGGCCACGTCGTGCCGGATGGCCTTGAGCAGGGTTTGCTCAACCTCGTTGGCCCCAGTCAGGCGTTTTAGAGGCTTAAAAATGAGCGGATGATGGGCCACTACCACGTTGCAGCCGCGGCGTAGGGCCTCATCGACTACCGCTGGGGTGCAGTCCAACGCAATCAGCACGCCCCGAACTTCCATCTGCGGGTTGCCGCACTGCAGGCCGGCATTGTCGTAGGATTCTTGGTAGGCGAGGGGCGCGACCCGCTCCAGCACGCGGGCAAGGTCTTGGACGGTAGGCATGGAAGTAGTAAGGAATTAGGAATCAAGAATGAGGAATGGGCAAGGAGGCCGAGGGGACACTTATCTGTGTCCCGGTGCTAAACAACACTCTGGCTATGATAATCCGGCCTCCCAACCTCAGGCGGGTGGCGCCGCTGGTGACGCGCAAATATGGGGCGCGGCATCAGCTAATTCTTCATTCCTAATTGACCTTAACACCTGCACGTAGCGCGCGACGTTCTCGGCCAGGTGCTTACGCTTGTACTGCATCAAATACCGTGGATGATCCAGCACATGAATCTGGTCGAAGAGCTGCAACTCCTCATTCAGACGGTTGAAATACAGTCCGTTGCGCCGGCCCAGGCAAATGGCCGCGTGCCGCGCCAGCCCTACCTCGTGCACCTGTTGTTGCAGCCCGTGCTGGATACTGGGCCAGAGCGCGGCCGTCACAGCCGGTGAATCATAGAAGTTGTAATTCAACTCGTTGCGCAGTAGCACCAGCGGATACAGGGAGCCTAGGAAGAAATGCTGATAAAAGGCCGCGGGTCCGCCCATGGCTTCCACTACGGCCTGAATAAACTCGCTGGAGGGTTCCCGGCGGCGGGGCAGCTCGTTGGCAATGCCCCAGGCGGCCAGCGCCACCGGATCGGTGAAGGCTATCCCGGTGCGGCCGTTACCTAAGCGACCGGGGTTGATGCCCAGCAGCGCTATTCGGGGTTGGTCGCCAGTATAATACTGTTGAGCAAACTGCCTAAACAAGGCCCGCGGCGTCGGCTCCTGGTAGGGGCTAAAGGCCGTTACCCCATCGGGTAGCGGTGGCGGCGAAGGGAACTTCGTCAGAAAATGCAGCAGCCGGTCGGAAAAGGACATAGAAAACGAGTAGGGGCAGAATATTCTACGACAAGTTTGCCCGCCAGGGAGGACAGCCGCCGACCTTACCTGTTAGCAATGATTGGCTCCAGTAGCCGAGGTAGCCGAACCTACGCGGTGGCCACATCATCCGTGCGCTTGAGCGGAGACTGGTTTTTTACGCATTTAATGTTGGTAATCAGAAGTATAGGGTGAGAAGTGCGTGCTAATGCCCCATTCCTTACTGGCCGGGCGGTTACACCCCGCCGAACCCGTTACTTTTGCAATTCGCGCCACTCTTCACGCATGCCTTCTTTCCTTACCCTGTTGCTGCTTCCCGCCAGCTGGCTGTATGCCGGTGTCATGGCCGTGCGCAACTGGCTGTACCGCACCGGGCTGAAGCCGCGCACTAGCTTTGCGCAGGTGCCCGTGCTGAACGTTGGTAATCTGCGGGTAGGGGGCACGGGCAAAACGCCCCACGTGGCCTGGCTGGTAACCTGGCTGCAGAGCCGGGAGCAGCGGCCAGCCCTGCTTAGTAGGGGCTACGGCCGCGCCACCCGCGGCTACCGCTTAGCCACGGCCGCCGACTCAGCCGCTACCATCGGCGACGAGCCCCTGCAGCAGTTCCGGCATTTCGCGGAGCAGGTACCGGTGGCCGTAAGCGAGGACCGGGTAGCCGGCATTCGGCAACTGCTGGCACAGCAACCCGCCGTTACGGCCATCGTGCTGGACGATGCCTACCAGCACCGGCGCGTGCAGCCGGCTTTCACCATGCTCCTCACGGAGCAGGCCCGGCCTTTTTACGAGGACTACGTGCTACCCGCCGGGCGGCTGCGCGAAAGCCGGGCCGGGGCCGTGCGGGCCGACGTAGTAGTGGTAACCAAGTGTGCGCCCCAGCTTTCCGCCACCATCCGGCAGGAAATAACCCGGCGCATCCGGCGCTACGCCCGCCCCAGCGTGCCTGTGCTGTTTTCCTGCTACGAGTACGGCGCGCCCGTGCCCGTGACGGCGGGCCCCTTGCAGCTGCCCGGAGCTGAGGTAGTACTGCTCACGGGCATTGCCCAGCCCGGGCCCTTGCTAGAGCATTTGCGGGCGGCGGGCTACCGGGTGGTGCATCACGCCAGTTTTCCCGACCACCACGTATTTCAGGCCGAGGAACTCCACCAACTAGCCGCGCAATTACGGCCGGGCCAAAGCGTTCTGACCACGCAGAAAGATGCGGCCCGCCTGCTAGAACCGGCCGTAGCTGCAATTGTGGCCGCTATGCCCGTATTTTACATTCCAATTGAAGTGCGGTTTCTGGCCGACGGGGAAACCCGGCTGGCCGAGCTGCTGACCCCGTACTTTCAGCCCTACGCTGTTGTCTGAACCACTGCTGTTTTCGTTGTCACAAGCACCTGCCGTCCGTTTTTCTGATTCCGCCCCGGTAAGCTGCCGGGTGCGCCGGTCGCACCGGCCGGGTTTGGCGGCGGCCCTGCTCCTGGGTGCGGGCCTGCTAGCCGGTACGGCCCATGCCCAGGTCATCGACGATTCTACGAAGGTGCGCTACGGGGCGCATACCACGTTCATTCTGCGGGAGGCCGATATTTTCCGGGGCGATACGCTGGGGCGCATGGTGGATACCACGCTCACGCGCCTACCCCAAAACCGCTACTGGGTGCACGACAGCACCTACCAGCAAGACCTGGGCAACTTCGGAACGGCCTCGCGCCGCCTACTCTGGGAGCCAAACCTGCAGCTAGGCGCCCGCCTCGGTCGCAACGTGTTCGACCGGTACGTGCGCGACGCCGCTACGGTGCCCTACTACGATACCCGCTCGCCCTACACCTTCTTCCGCTTTTTCCAGGGCAACCCCTACGAGCAGGTGTTCGAGCTGTCCTACGCGCGCAGTGTCAAGAAGGCCTTCAACGTAGGATTCGCCTACGAGCGGTTCGGCTCCAACAAGTACCTGGCCGTTACCAGCACCCAAATTGGGCAAGTGGAGCACAGCAACTTCCTGTTCTTCGTGCGCTACCAGTCGCCCGACGACCGGTACCACGCCCTAGCCAACTTCAGTACGGCCCGGCACCGGGCCGTGGAGCAGGGAGGCATTCAGCCCCTGCCCACCGATACGCTGGAGGGCTCTGACGGCCGAAAGATTGATTTGTCCCGGCTATTTGATTACCAGCGGGAACAGGTGCGCCTGACCAACGCCGTGAACCGTGACTCCCGCGACCGGGTGCGCTTAGCCCACACCTACCGTTTGCTGGGCCGGGGCCTCACCGTATTTCACGTGTTCGACTGGAACCGTCAACTCAACAAATACACCGATGACCGACTGGTGCAGCAGGCAGGCGTCGTACAGTTTTACCCGGCCCTGCTGCTAAGTACCGCCGCCACCGATGACCGGGCCGAATTTCGGCAGCTGGAAAATACGGTAGGGGTAATGGGCAACAGCAATACCGTAGAATACCGGCTGTACGGCCGTCAGCGCACGTATTCGCTGGTAACCCGCGCCGCTTTCGGTGAGCCAGCGGTGCTAGGACAAGCCTTGGCTGAACGTAACGGGACCCAGCTGTTTCTAGGTGGTACGGCGGCTTTTCGCTACCGGCAATTCGCCATTGAAACCGCCGGGGAGCTACGACCCGTCACCAACATTACGGACAGTGAGTACTGGGCCCGCGGCATTGCTCGGCTCGGGCCCCTGAGCGGAGAGCTGCTCCTGGCCAGTTATGCCCCTACACTCACGGAGCAAGAGTTGTTCGGCAACCACTACCGCTGGAACAACGATTTCAGCAACACCCAGGTGCAGCAGTTGAGGGTGCGAGTTGCCCAGCAGCTGAGCCGCCACTACCTGGAGGCCGTCGGGACCGTGGCCAACATCAGCAACCTGGTGTACTACAACCAGCAGGCCTTGCCTACCCAGCGGGGCCAGGCCCAACAGCTCACCACCCTGATGGCCCGCTACCGCCTCAACGTGGGGCATGTTTTCTTTGATAATCAGGCTACCTACACGCTGGGCGCTGAAGATGATAAGCAAGGCATTCGGGTGCCGAAGCTCGTGGGTACGTCTCGGCTGTACTATCAGGGGTACGTGTTCAAAAAAGCTTTGCTGGGCCAGATTGGCGCGCAGGCCTACTTCCAGTCCCGCTGGAAGGCCTACGACTACAGCCCCAGCACCCAGCAGTTCTACCTTCAGGACCATTTCACCATTCGGAACACGCCCCTGGTGGATGTGTTTCTGAGCGGGGACATCAAAACGGTAGGCGTATTTCTGAAGATGGCCTACATCAATCAGTTCCTGCCCCAGTCAGGCTACTACACTACCCCATATTATGTCGGCCTGCCCCGTCGCTTCGAGTTTGGCATCCGCTGGCAGTTCTTTAACTAATAAGGGCTCGGGGTCTTAGGGACTTGGGGGCTTAGTCGATGTTTCTATAAGAAACAACGCAACTTATTGAACGTCAATTAATCCCCAAGCCCCTCAAGCCCCAAGTCTCCACAACCATGAAAGAGAAAACCATCCTGAAACTGAAGCTGAACTCTGACCCCCGGTGGGTGGACATTGCTAGCAAGAACATTGTGGATATACTGGTAGACCACGCCTACTGCGAGCAGAAGGCGGCCAGTACCGGCATTTCCCTGATTGTAAAATATCCCGAAAAAACCCGCTTAGTGGAAGAGCTTACGGCCTTGGTAGCTGAGGAGTGGGAGCATTTTGCGCGGGTGTTGCAGGAGCTGCGCAAACGGGGCCACGAGCTTGGGCGTCCCCGCCGCGATGAGTACGTGGTGCAGCTCATGACCCATGTGCGGAAGGGTGGACCCCGCGAGCGGCAGCTCATGGATCAGCTTCTGGTAAGCGCTCTGATAGAGGCGCGTAGCTGCGAGCGGTTCAAGCTGTTGTGGAAGCATATCCCGGACCCCGAGCTAAGCCAGTTCTATTACGAGCTGATGGCCTCCGAAGCTGGCCACTTCGTGAGCTACGTGGACTTGGCTAAGAAGTATTGCGACCCGCAGGAGGTAGACGCCCGGTTGCAGGAGCTGCTCAAGATTGAGGGCGAAATTGTTACGAGCCTACCGGTGCGCGACGACCGGATGCACTAGCTTTCCTAAAAATACGCAGCCTAACGTGCGCTTCTAATTCATTCGCACTCCTCGCCGCCTATATTGGCCTTGGAATTGTACGTGCGACTGAATGAAAAAACTTCTTCTGCTTTTTTTTCTGCTGGCCCCAGGCTGGGTCATAGCCCAAACAACTGCGCCGACTGCTGGGCCCACCATCAACTTCTGTGGCCTCGACTTGGCCTTAACTCCTGGCTGCACCCCTGAATCAAAATATTCCGTGCGCTGCCAGGATTACCAGATGACGTGGATGTATCTGGATTACAACATGATGCGCACCTTTCCGGAGCAATTCGCGCAGCAGATCCAGAAGAAGCACAAGCACACCGAACGGCAGCCCCTGGACTGCTTTATTATGAACTCGCCCAGCAAAGGGTTTCGCCTGAGTTACCCAACCGAAGCGGGCGGCATGGCCTACGAGCTAATTGCCTACGGAGTAGCTAATGGCCAGCCGGTTATGATTCAGCTGACTCTGGCCACGGACCCAGATAAAACCGCCGACTTGCCCGAGCTACCCCGGCAGATTGTGCGTCTGTCGAAATAGCCCGGACAAGTCGGCGGTTTTAGCCAGCGGTAGTAGCTTACGAGGCGCTATTGTCGCTTTTCGTTTCGTTGGGAGAAGGACTTTGCGAGGCTAGCAGGCCCTCCGGCACCGACAGCTCTCCGGTGTGGGGGTCCAACAGGCCGTTTCGCTCGTCTTCGATGTTAGTAGCCTGGGTGTATACGTCGCCGGCAATGGGGCGCTTGCGCAGTTCCAACTTAAACTGCCGGATACGCTCCGTCCGCTCTTCTGAGCTTTGCGGTCCGCCGTAATCAGCGAAACCAAATCCGCCCCACTCGCTGACAATCAGCGGCTTCTGCCGCCCGTAGAAGAACGGGTCACCTATCACAAGGGGTAGCACGGCCACGTTGTTTAGGTCGCCCTGCACCATGCGGTCCAGCAGTTCCGACCAGCGCGTGAGCTCCGGCGTGTACACGTGAGCCGTCAGCAGGTCGGATTTCAAACGGCCTTCTTGGGAAATATGCTGCCACCCATCGTTATCTACCACCAAAAACTGCGGGTGGTTGATGTGCATGTAGTGATACATGTCCACGATGTAGCGGCGGGTGCTGGCATTGGTGGCAATGTCCTGGGCGCCCCAGTCCTCGTTATATAGGCTCCAAATAACCACCGACGGGTGAGACTCCGTGAGGGCCAGCATCCGCAGCAGCTCGGCCCGGTGATTTTCCCGGCTCTTACTAGTAGAGGAGTGCGGGCTGGGTACTTCAATCCACAGCAACAAGCCTAGCTCATCGGCTAAGTTGTAAATGCGCGGATCGACGCCGGCAATGTGCACTCGCACTAAGTTGCAGCCCAGGGCCTGCATGGCGTGCATGTGCCGCTGCATTTCCTCGTAGGTAGCCGTGCCCGGCTGGTAAAGGATGCCGTCCAGATAAATCGGTTCGTTGTTGAGGTACACGTACGTACCGCGCGACTCAATTTTGCGCAGGCCGAAGTGAGTTTCAATTTCCGCCGAATACCCTTCGCTGTCGATAAGCTGGGCCACGAGGCGGTACAGGTTAGGCGAGCCAGGTGCCCAGAGCTTGGCGCCCGGCAGCTCCATCACTACCCGCTGCTGGCGCTGCCCAGCCTCTAGTCGGAGCGGAAAATCAGCGGTAGCCAGGGGCTGGGGGGTAGGCGCTACCCGGTCGAATACCTGCAGGCGCAGGGTGTACAGGCCGGGGTCGTGGATGCGGGTGGTCATGTTGAAGCGCACCATCTGGTCCTCAATGACGCTATCAACCCCCACGCGGGAGCGGAGGCGGTTACGCTCTACCATCTCCAGCCACACGCTGCGTACGGCGCCCGTGTAGGTCTGGTACCAAATGCCGCCCCGCTTGTACACGTGCGACTCCTGCTTCCCGCGGGGCGTCTCGGCATCCATTGTATCCACGATGCGCACGGTCAGGCGGTTGACGGGCCGCAGGTGTTCCTCGCGCAGCTCAAAGGAGAAGGAGGTGTACTCGCCGTAGTGCACGTCCTCGCCCTCAATAGTGCTGAGCAGGAAGCCGTTAAGCCACACCCGGGTTTCGTAGCCGCAGGCCCCAAACGTGAGCTGGAACAGGGAGTGGGTGCCGTCGTCGCCGCGCTCGGGCAAGGTAAACTCTCGCTCGTACCAGACTACCACTTTATCCTGCCAGGCCGGAGCCTGGGGCTGATACTTAGCCATGTGCTCCTCCACCGAGCCGGGCCAATTGGCTATTTGCTCGTAAGGATGCGCCAAGTACCAACCATCCCGCAGGCCAATGTCCTCCGAGTCCAGGGCAAAATTCCATTCCCCATCCAGTAACAGGTAATTATTCGAGCGAAGAACTGCGCGCGGCAGCGGGTTAGCCGAGCGCACGTCTTTTTGAGCAGTTGAGAAACCGTAGTTAGAGGCAGAGGATGGCATAACAGCAAGTTTGGTGTGAGTGCTACAAACGAGTTTAGTAGGTAGCCGGATACTTTTAGCAGTAGATTAAAGGGAAAAAACCCCGGCGCAGGCTTTCCGCGTCGAGGCCTTTCAGCTTGAGTGTAAGTACGTAAGGAGGCAGAAGGTTAGGTTTTCTGCTTTTTCTTTTTCGCCGCCGGAAACAGAATATTGTTCAGAATAAGCCGGTAGCCGGGCGAGTTCGGGTGCAGGGCCAGGTCGGTGGGCTCTTCCTCCACAAAGTGCTGGTAGTCCTCCGGATCGTGGCCCCCGTAGAACGTCCAGGTGCCTTTGCCCAGCGTGCCGTGCATGTAGCGGACCTCATTAGAAGCCTTATTGTCGCCCATTACCACTACGTCGGGCTTGATCAGCGACTTTCGGAAAGCTGTGGTCTGGCCCATGAAGCCGTGCACGGTGCGCTCATGGTTCTGGGTAAGCATGGTAGGCACGGGGTCGTACTTGGCCGAGAAGGTGAACAGCTGGAAGTAGTCGTTGTCCTCGTACACGCGCCGCTCCCGCGGGTCCATGTCAATGTCGGAGTACTCGTATTCCAGCGGGTCGCGCACCAGGTGAAAGTTCTGGAAGGCCAGCGTGCGGTTGAAATTGAGTTTGGCTTGCGCGGCCGGGTCGGCCGGGTCCCCGTCGTACATGCCCTCTACCATGTCCACGCCCAGGCCGGCCAGGGCAATGTCGTAGGAGTCGGTGGCAGAGCACATGGCAAACTGAAAGCCCCCGCCGGCAATGAACTCCTGCATTTTCACCACCACGGCGGCCTTCATTAGGCTTACCTTGCTGAAGCCGTTGCGCTTGGCCGTGGCTTCTGATTCGCGCTGCTGCTGCTGGTACCAGGGGCGGCTGCTGTAGTTGCGGTAAAATTTGCCGTACTGGCCCGTGAAGTCCTCGTGGTGCAGGTGCAGCCAGTCGTACTTGGGCAGGTCGCCGCGCAGCACTTCGTCGTCGTAAATCTGGGTGTAGGGGATTTCGGCGTAGGTCAGCACCAGGGTCACGGCGTCGTCCCAAGGCTGCTTGCCCTTGGGGGTGTACACCGCAATTTTGGGCACCTTCTCCAGCTTCATCACGTCCATGTTGGCGTTGGGGTCGGCTATTTCGGAGAGGATGCTGGTGTACTGGGCCTCGCTGATGACCTGGTAGGTTACCCCGCGCACGGCCAACTCGTTTTCGGCCCCGGCCACCACGTCGCAGGCAAAGGCCCCACCCCGGTAGTTGAGCAGCCAGTCAACCTCCACCTGCTTGCCCAGCAGCCAGTAGGCTACCCCGTAGGCTTTCAGGTGCTCCTTCTGGGTGTTATCCATCGGGATGAAGATGTGGTTGGCCCAGGCCGCGGCCGGCCGAAGCAGAGCCGTTGCCAGGAGCAGCACCAGCGCAATCAGACGAGAAATTGTCATAGTAAACAAGCGAAACAGGAAGCTTTCGACCTTATCCGCTGCTCCCAGTACGCCTGGGAGCCAAAGCAGACAAGGAATCCGCGTCAACCGAAAAAAACGTCTAGATCTGTCCTTCTAAAGGTAGCAAATGCCAGTGGGAGTTTACGTGAAACCCGCTACCTTGCACGGCCGGGTGCTGCTGCCAATACGTTGCCAAGCGCACGTTTAGCCCGAGTCAACTTCTTCGCGTCCGCGTCTACTTGCTGTCCTTATGCATCTGCTGGAAAACATCAAAGAGGCATTTCGTTCCATCAACAGCAATCTGCTGCGGACCATCCTGACGGCCCTGATTGTAAGCATCGGCATTATGTCGCTGGTAGGCATCCTGACGGCCATTGACGCCATCAAGGCGTCGTTGAACACGACGTTTGCCAGCCTGGGAGCTAACTCCTTTGAAATCAAAGCCAAAGGCTATAATAACCGGTCTCGCCGCGGCGGGGTGCAGCAGAAAACGTACCCGGCCATTACGTATTTGCAGGCCCGACAGTACAAGGCCCAGATCGGGGAGGAGGCCAAGGTGGGCGTGTCGGCCTTTATTGCGGGTGCTGTGGAAGTCAAGGCCAACGGCAAGAAAACCAACCCTAACATGCAGGTAGTAGCCGGCGACGAAAACTACCTCATGATCCAAAACTACAACCTCAAGGGAGGTCGGATGTTCTCACCGGCCGAGCTGGGTAGCGGAGCGAACGTGGCCATTGTGGGCGGGGAAATCAAGGACAAGCTCTACCCCAACCAAAGCCTGTTGGGTCAGTACGTGTACCTGCTGGGCCGGCGCTTTCTAGTGGTGGGCGAGCTGGAGAAAAGCGGCAGCAGCATGGGCGGTGGCGGGGCCGACCGGCTCGTGCTTATTCCGCTGGAAACCGGCAATCAGCTCCCTCGGCAGCGGGGCCTCACCTTCGACATCAAAACGGCCACGCTGGATGCCAACTACCTGAACTACCTCACGGGCGAGGCCAGCGGCATCATGCGCGCCGTGCGCCACGATGCCCTGGGCCAGGAGGACAGCTTCGAGCTGGAGCGCAGCGATTCGCTGGCCGGCAAGCTGGATTCCTTGTCGGGCAACCTACGCATGGGCGGCTTTCTGGTGGGCTTCATCACGCTGCTGGGGGCCAGTATTGCCCTGATGAATATTATGATGGTGTCGGTAACGGAGCGCACCCGCGAAATCGGCATCCGCAAGGCCCTGGGCGCTACGGCCCTGCAAATCCGCCAGCAGTTCCTGATTGAGGCCATTGTTATCTGCGTGATGGGCGGCACCCTGGGCATTCTGCTGGGGGTAGGCATGGGTAACGGCGTGAGCTTGCTGGTGGGCAGCGGGGGCTTTATTGTGCCTTGGCTCTGGATGATTGTCGGGCTGGTTATCTGCGTGACAGTGGGCCTGGCCTCGGGCTACTACCCGGCCAGTAAGGCCGCCGCCCTGGACCCCATCGAGTCCCTACGCTTCGAGTAGATTCGAGTAAAGAGGCTACTATTACGCAAAACCAATCTGGCAAGTGAAACAGCTGGCGTGGTGGCTGCTAGGGGTAGGGGCCCTACTAAGTACAGGACTGGAAGCTCTGGCGCAAACCCGCCCTGGTGAGCACGCGCAGGTATACACAATCACCGCTGGTCCGGGAAGCGAGTCCTTCCAGGTACTTCAAATTCGGTTGCCTAACGCCGCCGTAGCCCGGCGTATTAACCGGCTCCTACTGGACCCTGTTACTGCTGGTACCGGCACAGTAGATTCAACCGCCAGCCCGCGCCGGCAACTAGCTCAGGTGGCGCGGGAGTGCTGCTACGATGAGGAGCTGAGGAGCTGGCGAACCAGTGGCGACGGCACGAGCGGCATTAGGTACGAAGTGCTTCTCAACCAAAATTATCTGCTTTTGGTCGGGTACCAACTGGAGTATCATGGCCTCGTGCACCCGTATACCGAGCATTTAACATCCGATCTGCGAATTGGCCGCTTGCTCACGCTAGCGGATCTAGTGGCGGACTCGCCCGCTCAGCTAGGTCGCCGGTTGCAAGCCGCCATCAGCCGCCGCCTACGCGACAAGATGGCTGAAGTAGCTGCTGACTACGGAGATTCTGCTCAGCTTGCCCGCGTGAGCGAGCTGTACGAGATGGAAGACTGGAATGCCACCCCACAGCGCGGCCTGCGCCTTGATACGGCCAATGGGGCCGAAGCCAGCCTCACGCACTTTGCCCTACGCCCTGATGCGCTTCTGCTGTTCCATCACGTAAGCCTGAATCGTACTGAATTCGAATTCTTACCGGACGAAACGTACGTATTTCCCTTCGCGCGCCTACAGCTACGGCCGCTGTTGCAACCGGTAGCCCAGGCAAAGAAGGACAAGAAGTAGCCGGCTGATTATTCGGTTGGTAGGATATATGTCTGTTTTGTATACATTTGCGTAAAATAGCATTTGGGTATATGGCAAATCCAGCAACTGTCGGGCAGCGCTTCACGGCACTTATTTCTCATTTGGGTATCAGTAAAAATGCGTTTGCCGCGTCTCTGGACAAGACGGCTACCGTTATCCAGCACCTTGTTGACGAGAGGAATAAACCAGGCTTTGACCTTTTATGTAAAGTATTTGAGGTTTACCCAAGTGTTTCAAAAGAGTGGCTGTTGCAGGGTATTGGACCAATGCTGACGGAAGAAATTTCTTCTCAGGCGCAGCCGAACTCGCTACCCAGTACCCCCGTCCGGCAGAATGAAAAGGTGGCCCATGCTACAGCCCCAGTTGCCACCTCGGTAGTAGCCTCAGCAGCTGCGGCCGTACCCGGTGCTATAGCTGAGGTAGTGCCAACAACGGCTCCTGAACCAGTTGCGCCACCAACTCCCGCGCCTTCCACACCTGAACCAATAAGCAGTCCTACCGAAGCTTTGCCCGAAGCGCCCGCGACGACTAGCCCATTACCTGTAGCTAGCCCCGCACTTAACGCATCAGCTGCGGCGCCGGTAGCCGATACCAGCTGGCAAACGGCCCTGTATACCCAGCAAATGGCCCACCAACTGGCTCTGGCCGAGTTGCGCAACCAGCATTTACAGGACCAGCAGCGCCTGATGCAACAAATGATGGACCTGATGCAACGTCAGCTTGCTCGATAGGCTAGCTTCTAGCCAACTTGCAAAAGCAAACGGCCGCCGCGTAGTAGTACGCGGCGGCCGTTTGCTTTTGAGAAATACTGGATTTATTTCTTAGTGCTGAAACACTTCAACGCCAAGCTCCTCGGCCTCCATCAGGTTTTGCGCATTAACCGTTACCAGCCGCAAACGCTTTAGCTCACCCACCAGCAGCGGATCATATTTGGCAGTTACCCGGACGTAGTTGGGGGTAAACCCTTCCATCTGGCCATTGGTCACGTCGTCTTCGAACAGCACCGCGGTTTCGAGGCCCACGTGTTGCTCGTAGAAATACCGCTTCTTCTTTTCCGACAGGCTGCGCAGCTGGGTGGTGCGCTCGTGGCGGTGGCGGTCCTGGACGCGGCCGGGCAGGGTGGGCGCCAGCGTGTTCTCGCGCTCCGAATACGGAAATACGTGCAGGTAGCTCACGTCTAGCTCGTTAAGAAACTGGTAGGTTTCCAGGAAGTCGGCTTCCGTTTCGCCGGGAAAGCCCACAATAACGTCGACGCCAATGCAGGCGTGCGGCATCACTTCCTTGATCAGGGCCACGCGCTCTTGGTACAGCTCCCGGCGGTAGCGCCGGCGCATAAGGCCTAGAATTTTGTTGGAGCCCGACTGCAGCGGAATGTGGAAGTGGGGCATAAACCGCTTCGATCGGGCCACGAAGCGGATAATCTCGTCGGACAGTAGGTTAGGCTCGCAGGAGCTGATGCGGAACCGCTCGATGCCTGTTACCTCATCAAGAGCCCGCACTAAATCGTAGAAATTCTCTTTTCGCTCCCGCTCCGGGCCCTGCAAGCCAAAGTCGCCGAGGTTTACGCCAGTCAGCACAATTTCCTTGACGCCGGTTTCCGCCAGCTTTTCTACCCGCTCCACTACGCTTTGCACCGAGTTGGAACGGCTCTTACCCCGCGCCAGCGGAATAGTGCAAAACGAGCAGGAGTAGTCGCAGCCGTCCTGCACCTTTAGGAAGGTGCGCGTTCGGTCGCCGTAGCTGTGGGCGGCGTGAAACTCGGTGGCTTCCGAAATGGGGGAGGCAAACACCTGGCCCGGCTGCCCAGCCGCCGGCTTCTGGAAGCCCGCTAGCGTTTCTACCAGCTGAAACTTTTCGGCGGCGCCTAGCACGGCGTGCACGCCCGGAATTTCGGCAATTTCCTGGGGCTTGAGCTGGGCGTAACAGCCCACGATGGCCACGAAAGCCTCGGGGTTATGCTTTAGGGCTTCCTTTACTACCTTCCGGCACTTGCGGTCGGCGTGGTCGGTAACGGAGCACGTGTTGATGACGTAAATGTCGGCCGCATCTTCAAAGGCTGCTTTCACGAAGCCGTGCTCCTCGAACTGCCGGCCAATGGCCGAGGTTTCGGAGAAATTAAGCTTGCAGCCGAGCGTATAAAAGGCAACTTTTCTGGTTTCCATAAGCAAGACCACAAAGATACGGCGGAAGTTGCAGGTTTCCGGCAGCGCAGCGGTAGACCTGGAGGACGAGCGCCGGAGTGTATATCCTTGGTTAGCCTACCTGATGGAGAATTCCATATACTAATTTTTTCTTTGTGCGCTGGCCTACATCAAGCTAAAAGCAAATGAGGCATTATAAAATTTTGGCCTTCTCCTCAACCGTAGTAGGAATCACAGCTTCTAATCTGTATTGTTGTTGAGGTTCGTTGGCCGATGACCTATACCTCACATTTTTCCCTAAATACCATGTCATCAATCTTAAATACTCTTCTCAGACCCCTTATCAGTGGTATTAGCGTAATATTCCTCTCGGCAGTAGTGTTACCTACAAATAGCTTGGCTGCTAGTAATATACACTTGCCGTTCGCTGAGGAAATTGTAGCCGTTCCAAACGCTAAAATCAAAGCTGTTACTCACCTTACAGCCAAGCAGGTCTCGTTACAGCGCAGTTCTAATTGTCGTTATGAAAACACTGGAATAGGTGTAATAGAGTACTGTGATGGACGACCGCCACGATACCTACCATACGATACTGATGGTGGTAGTGGTGGTTATCCTGGTGGTACCAGTGGTTATCCTGATGGTACTGGTGGAGGTGGTACACGGACTGGGACTGGTACTGGCGAGCAAGAGCCCCTTCCACAAAATCCTCCGGAACAGCAAGAGTAGGTTCTTGTCAGAACTATTCGCGGCGTTTAGCTAATCAGACCACAAAAAACGACCCGTTGTACATCACAACGGGTCGTTTTTTGTGGTCTTTCGAAGGCAAAGATAGCTGTAAGCTTCCGTTGCAATTAAATCATTGTCTAAGCCACTCACTTCTTCAGAAAGTCCCCAAAGGAAGTTTGCTCGTAGGCTTGCCCGAACCGCAGCTGCTGGGGCGAGACTGACCCGGTGCGCTCAATCTCGCGGCGGGCCACGTTATCGTAGGTCACTGTGCCGCCCGGGGCCGCTACCCCGAAACCATCGGTGAAACAATAGAAGGCCACACCGCCGGGCCAGGCCACCGGAGCCGGGGCCAGCAGGTCGCGGCTCCAGGGAAAGGTAGTGGCAGGCAGCTTGAGCTGGGCCAAGAGGGTCGCCGCTACATCGGTTTGGCTGCCGAAAGTGCTGATCTGGCGGCCCTGGGCGCTGGGTAGTAGGGCCCCGCCCGTCAGCAACAGCGGAACCCGGAATTTGGCTGGTGCGTGATTAGGCGTGTCGCCGGGCTGGTGGTGGCCGTGGTCGGCTACCAGCACTACCAGCGTGGAATCCCACCAGGGCTGGCGGCGCGCCTGCGCCAGAAACTGCCCAAGCACGTGGTCGGTGTAATACACGGAGTTGCGGAACAGGGCCGCCTCCGTGGTGCCCGGGAAGCGCGGGCGCATGGGCACGTCAAAGGGCTCGTGGCTGCTGAGCGTAAAGGCGGTAACAAAGAAGGGTGGGCGCTGCCGGGGTAGCTCCTGCAGTAGCCGCGTTAGCAGCACATGGTCGTGGGCTCCCCACTTGGCGTTCTGGTCGCGGCGGGTAAAGTCGCTGCGTTCCGTAAATTGCTCATAGCCAGCCGTCACGAGGTAGCTTTTCATGTTGGCAAACGCCAGCTCGCCCCCGTGGTAATATGCCGTGCTGTACCCTTGGTCGCGCAGGGTGCGGGCCAGGTGGGGGAGGCGTTCGGTTTTGCGCGGCGACTTAATAATGCTGGTTGTGGGCTGGTTGGGGTAGCCCGAAAGCAAGGCCACCAGTCCTTTCTGGCTTCGGTCGCCGGCCGCGTACAGGTTCTGAAACGACACTCCAACCTGGCTCAGGCTGTCCAGGGTGGGCGTTACGCCAGTTTCGCCGCCCAAGTGGCCCACCAGCTTGCCCGTAAAGCTTTCCAGAATAATGAATAGCACATTGGGCCGGCGGGTCCGCAGCAGGGCAACCGTATCTGGGCCGGTGGGAGCGTAGAGCTGCTGGGTCAGGCGTCGCGCGGTCGAGTCGGGCAGAAACTGGTACGGATTCGGTCCGCCGTTTTGCAAGCGCAGGGAGTTAACGACGTTCCAGGGCACATTTACGGCCGCGTGGTTGGCAAATGGTCGGCTGGAGAAATAAACGTCGCTCTGGTTGACCGGAATTTGCTGCAGCCCCCCGCGCAGCGGCACTACCAGCAACGCCAGGTACAGCAGGCTAGCCAGGGCGGCCCGCCCCCGGCCAAAGCCCGTCGGGAGTTCTGGCAACCGACCGACTATCTGCTTATACAGGAGCCAGCCGCCGCCCAGCAGCCCCAGCCACAGACTCAGCAACAACAGCACGGGCGCGCTACCCGCCGAGGCTGCCATTTCCCGAGGAGTACTCAGGTACTGCAGGGGGGTAGCATCGAGCCGGAACCCCCAGGCGCGGTACAGTTCCAAATCGGCTACGGTGAGTACGGCGACTACCAGGCCGAATACGGCCGTGAAAAAGCGGATGAGGCGCTCCAGCGGAAAACGGGAGCTGGCCAAGCTACCCACCACGAACAGCAGAAACGGCACTACGCACAAGTACGCCGCCGCCGCGCCGTCCAGCCGCAACCCGTAGCCAAAAATGCCGGCCACCGTATCGCCCGACAACGTCTTGGTTTGCTGCCAGTGGTAGGCAACAAAAACGGCTTTTCCCAGAACGAAATAGAGCAGCCAAAACAAAAAGTAGCGCGGCTGAAACGCAAAGCGGTTTTTCACCCCGCAAAGGTAGTTGACCCGCCCCAGCTCCTTATTCCGTCAGGCAAATTTGAACATCTCCTGAACGGATGCCCTACGTGATAGGTGAGCGGTAATAGAACTAGGCGGTGCGAAAGCCAATGCCATACTTTCTAAAGACAAGCATATTTTTGCTGAAATGGTCTAGAAATTAGATGGGGTGACAGGTAAAATATGGTCTTTTGTCGAAAGTGGGGTAAAAAATGAAGGGGGTATTGCGAAAGGTTGGTATTACCTTCTACCTTTGCCTTCATAATCCTTGAAAGTTACTTCACGCCTAACTCTAGCATGGCAATTCTTCGCTTTAAAGCTCTTGAACTAGTAGATCAGCGCGAGCCGCTGGCCGTTACCATTGCCGGCGAGCGTCGTTCCGAGACGTTTGGCAAAAACGTTTTCAACCTGGATGCCATGCGGGCTACCATGCCCGGCGAGTACTTCAAGAAGTTGCAGGCTGCCATTAAGCAAGGCTCGCCCGTGGAGCGTAGCGTAGCCGACGCCGTGGCTTCGGCCATGAAAACCTGGGCCATGGCCAAGGGCGCTACCCACTACACGCACTGGTTTCAGCCCCTGACCGGCGCTACCGCCGAAAAGCACGATTCCTTTTTCGACCTGAACTCCGACGGTCGGCCAATTGAGAACTTTAAGGGCTCGGCCCTGGTGCAGCAGGAGCCCGATGCTTCCTCCTTTCCAAACGGCGGCATCCGCAACACCTTCGAGGCGCGTGGGTACACCGCCTGGGACCCCACTTCGCCCGCTTTCATTATTGAAACCGCCGGGGCCAAAACCTTGTGCATCCCGACCATCTTCGTGGCGTATACCGGCGAAGCCCTCGACTATAAAGCTCCGTTGCTGAAGTCGCTGGCTGCCCTGGAAAAGGCCGCCGTGGACGTGTGCCAGTACTTCGACAAGGACGTACAGCGCGTGCACACGACCCTAGGCATCGAGCAGGAATACTTCCTGGTAGACCGCGCCTTGTACAACGCCCGCCCCGACCTGGTGATGACCGGCCGCACCCTGTTCGGCCACGCGCCGGCCAAAGGGCAGCAGCTCGAAGACCACTATTTCGGCTCGATTCCGGCCCGCGTGCACGCCTACATGCTGGACTTCGAGGAAGAGTCTAACAAGCTCGGCATTCCGCTCCGCACCCGCCACAACGAGGTAGCACCCCACCAGTTCGAGTGCGCCCCGACTTTTGAGGACGCCAACCTGGCCGTCGACCACAACCAGCTGCTCATGGACATCATGGAGCGCGTGGCCGACAAGCACAACTTCAAGGTGCTGCTGCACGAGAAGCCGTTTGCGGGCGTTAACGGCTCGGGCAAGCATAACAACTGGGCCATGAGCACCGATACGGGCGTGAACCTGCTGGCTCCCGGCCGCCGCCCCAAGGAAAACCTCCAGTTCCTCGCCTTCTTCATTACTACCATTAAGGCCGTACACCGCTACGGGGAGCTACTGCGCGCCAGCATCGCCTCCGCCAGCAACGACCACCGCCTCGGGGCTAACGAAGCGCCGCCCGCCATCATGTCGGTGTTCGTGGGTTCGATGCTCGACTCGGTGCTGGATGAATTGGAGCGCACGGCCAAAGTGCCCCTGGACAAGGGCGACAACATTTACCTCAAGCTCGGCATCGATAAGATTCCGGCCATTCTGCTCGACAACACCGACCGGAACCGCACCTCGCCCTTCGCCTTCACCGGCAACAAGTTCGAGTTCCGCGCCGTGGGCTCCTCCGCCAACTCTTCGTCGGCCATGACTACGCTCAACACCATCGTGGCCGAGCAGCTCATCGACTTCAAACAGTCGGTTGATAAGCTCATTGAGCAGGGCAAGAAAAAGGAGGTAGCCATTGTAGACGTGCTGCGCGAGTACGTTATTAGCTCCAAGAACATCCGCTTCGAGGGCAACGGCTACTCCGACGAGTGGAAGGACGAGGCGGCCGCCCGCGGCTTGGCCAACGTGCCCACTACCCCCCAGGCTCTGGACGCTATTATTCAGGAAGATGCCGCCTCCTTGTTTGAGCGCCACCGCATCTTCTCCCACGTGGAGCTACACGCCCGCCACGAGATTCTGCTGGAGGACTACATCAAGAAAATCCAGATTGAAAGCCGCGTAATGGGTGACCTAGCCGTGAACCATATCATCCCTACGGCGGTTGCTTACCAGACCAAACTGATTACTAACGTACGCGGTCTGCGGGAACTAGGCCTCGACGACGAGAATTCGGAAGTAACCGTAAACACTATCAAAGCCATTTCGCGGCACATTTCTACCATCAAAACCCAGGTAGATGAGATGACCAACGCGCGCAAAGTGGCTAACAAAATTGACGATACGCGCGAGCGGGCTGTGGCCTACTGTGACACCGTCAAGACGCATTTCGACACCATTCGCCGCTCCGTTGATAAGCTGGAGCTGATGGTGGCCGATGAGGACTGGCCCCTGGTAAAGTACCGCGAACTATTGTTCCGGCACTAAGTCCAGGGTCAGAATCGGGCCGGAGTTGGGTGGGAATTTTCTCCGCGCTCCGATTTTAGAAAAAGCCGTTCCGGGTGGGGCGGCTTTTTTTGCGTTTTCGCTAGTCATCTACATTGGTTTTTCTCAATGAAAAGGTCAATTCAAATTTTTTACTTTCTTTTCTTTGGCTAACAGAATTAGTAAAATAATAGCTAAAATTATTAGTATGTCGTATACTTGCAGCAAACCAGTTTGTTGTTTGGTATGTGTGAAGTGCTTTTTGTCCCAGTTACTCGCCGGCCTCTGTGGCTAACGTTCTTTGATTCGATGGTGCCCGCGGGCTTTCCTTCCCCAGCCGAAGACCACCGCGGGGAGAAGCTCGACTTGAACCGCCTACTGCTACCCCATCCCGATTCCACCTACCTGGTGCGCGTGATGGGCGACTCCATGACGGGTGGCGAGTCCGGAATTCGTGACGGAGCTCTGCTGGCTGTGGACTGCCAACTGCGGGCTCTGTCCGGCGATGTGGTTATTGCCGTGGTGGAAGGCCAGTTCACGGTCAAGCGCCTGGTGAAACGCGCGGGCGAGGCCTGGTTTCTGGTGCCGGATAATCCTTCTTACCCGGAGCGCGCCATCACGGAGCCCGATTTGTTTGACGTGTGGGGTGTGGTCACGCACGTAGTAACCGAAATCCGGCGCGGCCGGCTCTCCGCCCATGTTCGCGTTAGTTGATTGCAATAACTTCTACGTGAGCTGTGAGCAGGCCTTTCAGCCCCAGCTGGAGGGTAGACCCGTGGTAGTGTTGAGTAACAATGATGGCTGCTTGATTTCCCGTAGCGCCGAGGCCAAGGCCCTGGGCCTGAAAATGGGGGAGCCTTACTTCAAGATAAAACCCCTGATTCAGCAACACGACGTGCGCGTATTTTCCAGCAACTATGCCCTGTATGGGGACATGTCGGCCCGCGTGCTGCACTACCTGAGTTCCGTGGTTCCGGAGGTAGAGATGTACTCCATTGACGAGTGCTTTCTGGACTTGCACGGTATGGAAGCGTACCAGGGCGACTTGAGCAAATTGGCCCAGGCGTGGAAGCAGGAAATCAAGCGGCGCACCCACATTCCCGTTTGCATCGGTATTGCCCCCACCAAAACCCTGGCCAAGCTGGCCAACCGTTTGGCTAAGAAAACGCCCTCTCTAGAAGGACTACTCTATTTAAATACGGAGCAGTGCAGGCAGTGGGCCCTAGAGCAGACCCCGGTGGAGGAGGTGTGGGGCATTGGGAAACAGCACACCCAGAAGCTTTGGAATCAGGGCATTATTACGGCTGCGCAGCTAGCGGGCCAGAGCGAGGGCTGGGCCCGCAAGCAGTTGGGTGGGGTTGTGGGCGCGCGCCTGGTGCGCGAGCTGCAGGGCACGCCGTGCCAGCAGCTGGCTTCAAGCGAGGACGGAGGCCCGAGCCGCAAGAGCATAGCCTACACCCGCACCTTCGGCCAGCCGCTCTCAGACTTTCATATTGTGCAAGCCGCCGTGGCGCACTTTGCTTCCAAGGCAGCCGAGAAGCTGCGCCGGCAAGGTTCGGCCGTCAACATGCTGACGGTCTTCATCAGCAAAAGCCGGTATGGCACGGAACCGCCCCCGCACACGCGCTCGGCCGTGCTGACGCTACCTTTAGCTACTAGCGACACTACAGAACTGCTGCGCCACGCCCGGGTGGGCTTGAAGCGCATCTGGGAGCCGGGTGGGGTATACAAGAAGGCCGGGGTGCTGCTGGACGGGCTAGAAACAGCGGGCCAGCAGCAACTTCTCCTGTTTGAGCCTAACGAGCAAGCCGAACGCCGGGCCTCGCTCATGGCAGAACTGGATAAAGTCAACCAGCGCTTTGGCAAGGGGGCCGTGCGCTTTGCCGCGGCTGTGCCCCGGGAGCGAGGCCCGGCGCCCTGGGCCGGACAGCATCAGTTCCAGACATCTGCCTACACCACCCGGTGGGAAGACTTGCTCTGGATTCGGGCTTGAGGAAGATAAGTCGGCTTGGACCGTTCCTGCTAACCTTGGTTGCAACTCGCAGAACAAATACGGAAGGCTCAGTAGGAGAAACGAGGTAGCCGTTGAGAGCTGGATGTTTTAACGTGTGTAAACGTCTTCCTGCTCGGTGTAAGCACCTCCCGGTGGCACGCCCAGAGCCTTGAAGTGAAGCACCAGTTTATGGTCCGTTAACTCCATAATGGTGCAGGATAACCGCCCAAAAGTCAGGTTTTTGTCTTGGCGGAATAGCTTGTAATGACCGAGTGAATAATTGCCCACGGTGGCGCGGTAGCTGAGCGAATCGGGCGTGATACGCAGGTAGAAGTTCGGCGTAACCGTGATGCTGGTTTTGCTCACGAAAGCACCCGTAGCGGAATAGTTATAATCAAAGGAACTGTCTGGAGTCCAGCGGCCTTCGAGCGGTGCTTCGGCCGGCTTGGCATCCTCTTTCTGACAAGCGGCCGTGAGTAAGGTCAGATTCAGTAGTAGGAAGGATAGAAATCGGGGCATGCTACGGGTGATGAACGGTAAGCAATGGGAAAGGGGATAAGCGGCCCTATTGCATTAAGGAAGAAAGCTGATCAGGCGCCTACCATTTGGTGGAACGACGGATCAGCTTTGCAAGCCAACAGCCTAACTCCTAAAGTCCTGTTTTGGAAAACGGATTTCAGGGGTTAGGCGCTTACCAGGGGATGCTTCATCAAGAAGTCGGTTTGCTCGCCATCACCCAACGCAAACACGTGCTTACCATGTGTAACGAAGCCGTTTTCCTCATAAAACCGGATAGCTCGCAGGTTTTTCTCCCAGACTAAAAGCCATACTGGGCGACCCCTAGGCGACACAAGCAGGGGCTTATTAATGACTTTTTCCCAGCTGATGCGTTGCCTCAGCGGCCAGTACTTTATCCAGGACCAGCAACATCTGCTGCATGATCAATTGCCAATCGTGGGGCTGATTTAAGTGCAGGTGGCCTTGTTCTAACTGCTGATGCAAGGTGTCCAGGTGAGCAAACTGCTGTCGGAGGGCAGGCCCGTCGAGGTGCAAAAAACGCCCGTGCGGGAGGGAGAAAATCTCATCAATGAAAAACTGCATGGCATGTTGCAGTTGCTGCTGATCGGCCGGCCGGTCATTTTGTAAAGAGGGTAGCTCTGAGCGAAGCTGTTGAAGCTGAGCAGTAGGCAGAGAATAGTCCATACAAGCAGTAGCATTTAGGTAGAACAGTGCCTTCTGAGACTATAATATGATAGGCAAGGAATTAGGAAGTGTTAACAGTGATTACCTTGCAGTATGGAGCAGATGTTGACGGATGCGCAGTGGAGGCGGCTGGCGCCGCTGTTGCCGGGCCGTGCGGGCACGAGCGGAGGCCGGGGACGCGACAACCGACAGTTTGTGGAGGCTGTGTTGTGGTTGGCCCGCAACGGCGCGCGCTGGCGGGCCTTGCCGGCCGCGCGCGGCAACTGGCACACGACGTACACACGTTTCCAGCGTTGGGCCCGTTCGGGCGTGTGGCAACGCGTGTTCGAAGCGGTGCAGGACGAGGCCGCGCTGCACACGCTGTTGGTCGACTCGACGACGGTGCGGGCGCACCAGCATGCGTCGGGGGCGCGCAAAAAAACGGACCACAAGCCCTCGGGCGCAGTCGCGGCGGGCTCACTACCAAGATGCATGTAGCGGCTGATGCGCGCGGCCGCTTGCGGCGGTGCCGGCTCACGGCCGGCCAGCGCCACGACGCCCCGCAGGCGTTGCCGTTGCTCGCGGGCCTCACCCCGGACTGGCTCATCGCCGACCGCGGGTACGATTCCGACCCGCTCGTGGCCGAACTTGCCCGCCGCGGCACGCAAGCCGTCATCCCGCCCCGGCGCAAGCGCCGCCACCCGCGCCCCTACGACGCGGTGCGCTACGCCCAGCGCCACCCTGTCGAACGACTGTTCAGCCGCCTCAAGCAGTTTCGCCGGCTGGCCACTCGGTATGAAAAGCTGGATGCGCATTTTCTGGCGTTCATTTACTTGGCCGCAACCGTACTCTGGTTGCGTGACTGTTAACACTTCCTAGTCACCTACGCAGGTTGACAGCTGAAGGGTTGCTTTCGGGGCCGCCGCTACCCTACCAGCCCCGCGCGGTACGGATGACGCTACACATAACCTGCTGAACCATAAAATGTTGCTGGCTAAGTAAAAGGTGCCAGCGCCGCCAGCACCATGGTGGCAACCCGCTGCCAACTGGCATACGACCACGGCACGGCGGCCAGCGCCGCCTCGCGTTTGGCCGCGGCCACCCAGGCCAGCAGTACGGAGCGGGAGGGCAAGGCCTGGCCCGAGTGCAGGGCCTGGGGCCACTCCTCGGCGGGCCATGCGTGCAGAAAATACTCGGCCTGATCGGCAATACGGGTTAGGCGGGCGGGGGCGTAGGGGTCAGTGAAATGCAGGCGGCGGGCCACCCGGTACAAGTCGCGCAGGGCTACTTTGGGAGCAATGGGGAGGTGGGTGGTTCCATCCTCTGGTAAGGCAGAATGCTGGGTCATAGGCGCCACGTACGGGCGCGCAATCCGGCCCGGATTGCCTTGTAGAGCCATAAAATCAATAAAAATGAATAAAAATCAGGGGCGGAATTTTTTGAAATTCTCCTGCGTTTTTGGCCGGCTCAGGCGGGCAGCTGTCGTGGCAGCTCGGTGTCGTCGGGTAGTACCTCAGCCCCGCTGCCGTGGTCGGGGGAGAGGCGCTTCCAGGTAGCCCGCTTCAGTTCGTCCAGCCGCTGCAGGGTGTCTTGCACCGTTTCCTGTTCGCGGAGCTTGTCGAAGAACCCCGACTTCCGACCGGCCTTCACCAGCTGCTCCAGCACCACCGGCAGAATCCAGCCTACTACATTCGAGGCCAGGGCACCCCGCAACCCCAGGCGTACGAGCAAGCGAGCTGTCATGCGCTCCAGCAGCAGGGTGCGGGCGGCGGGCAACGCGGTGTTGGTGAGGAAGTCGCGCACGAGCTTGGCGTTGCCCTTCTGCACCTCAGCCCGCAGCACATCCTGCACCGATTCCAGCGCGGATTGAGCCGCTTTGCGAAACAGGCGGCCGGTTTGCCACGCCGCCAGCCCCGTGAGCTGTCCGGCCGTGCGCAAAAAGTGAGGAAGCAGGGAAATGTTTTTCATAAAGCAAGAAACGGAAAAAGCCGGCTGGCGGACAGCCTTTAGCGCCTTATTGAAGCGCAGCCGCCAGAACTTCCGGCCCGTTGCGTAGTTGTTTGCCTACCTCTGTCCGTTATTCTTCCCTATGCAAGCACTGGTTATTACCCGCCCCGGCGGCCCGGAGGTGTTGGAAGTCCGGGAGATACCCCGGCCGGTACCCGCCGCCCACGAAGTCCTGATCAAGGTGCACGCGGCCGGCGTCAACCGCCCCGATATACTGCTGCGCCAGGGCAAATACCGCGGCAGCGGCGACGTGAGCGGCCTGGTGCCGGGGCTGGAGGTAGCGGGCGTAATAGAAGCGTGCGGCGCTGAGGTTACGCGCTGGCACCCCGGCGACGCCGTGTGTGCCCTGCTAGCCCAGGGCGGCTACGCTGAGTACGCCGCCGCAGACGCCCGCCACTGCCTGCCCTTGCCCGTCAGCTGGACCTTTGCGGAAGCAGCTAGCCTCCCAGAAACGGTGTTTACGGTGTGGCACAACGTGTTTCAGCGGGGGCAGCTGCAGCCCGGCGAAACGCTGCCGGTGCACGGCGGAAGCAGCGGCATTGGGGTCACGGCCGTGCAACTGGCCCACCTGCTGGGCAGCCGCGTGGTGGCTACGGCCGGCTCCGAGGAGAAGTGTGCGGCCGTGCGCGCCCTGGGCGCCGACCTCGTGGTGAACTACCGGGAGCAAGACTTTGAAGCGGTAGTCGCAGAAACGGACGGGGTCGATGTCGTTCTGGACATGATTGGGGGCGACTACACGGCCAAAAATCTGCGCCTGCTGCGCGACGATGGCCGTTTGGTGTTCATCAACGCCATGCAGGGCGGCGCGGCTAGCTTCAACGCTCTGGAGGTAATGGCCCGCCGCCTCACCATTACGGGCAGCACCCTGCGGCCCCGCTCCGCCGAGTTCAAGGCAGCCCTGGCCGCGGACGTTGAGCGCCACGTCTGGCCCTTGTTGCCCGACCGGCGCTTCCGGCCCGTCCTGCACTCCACGCTGCCCCTGGCTGCCGCCACCGATGCCCACCGCCTGCTGGAAAGCAGCGCCCACATTGGCAAAATAGTACTGACGGTGAGTGACTAAGCCTGCGTTATGCCATTAGCCCGCGCCAGTGTACGGGTGTTTTTCAGCGGGCCGGGCTACCCTCCGTATGTTCTTCCAACCTTCTTTTCCTCCTGTGTATGCGTACTGCTCTTCTCATTGGCGCTACCGGCCTAGTCGGTGACCATTTGCTCCGTCAATTGCTGCTCGATAACCGCTTCGACCAACTAAAAGTATTTGTCCGCCGGCCTACCGGCTACCAAAACCCCAAGCTAGAGGAACACCTCGTCGACTTCGACCAGCCCCAGACCTGGCGCGAGCTGCTGACCGGGGATGTGCTGTTTTCCACCCTGGGCACTACCCTGCGGCAGGCGGGCAGCCAAGAGGCCCAGTACAAAGTAGACTATACCTACCAGTACCGCACGGCCCAGGCGGCGGCCGCCAATGGGGTTGCCACCTTCGTGCTGGTGTCATCGGCCGGCGCTGATGCCGATTCCTTCGTGTTTTATAATCGGATGAAGGGCGAGCTGGAGCGCGACATCAAGCGGCTGCCGTTCCACCGCATCCGGATTCTGCAGCCCGGAGTTCTGGCCGGGGGCCGCGCGCAGGTGCGGCTGGGCGAAAAGCTAGGTTTGGTGCTGGCCTCGGTGGTAGGCGCGGTGCCAGCCCTGCGCGCCTACCGCCCCGTTCATGCCCGCATAGTGGCCCAAGCCATGATCAACGCGGCCCTGGACGAAACCCCCGGCATCAGCACTGACACGCTAGAAGGCGTATTCACGCGGGCCGGGCAACCGGCGTAACTTTCTTCCAGCCACAAAAAAAGCCCGCTACCTAGCGGGCTTTTTTTGTGGCTGGAAGCAAACAAGGCTAGGCCCGTTTCCACTTGATGGTGCAACCGATGGCCTTCGTGGAGTTGACGGATGCCGGTTTGCCGGCCATGATGTCGGTCATGGCGTTTTCCAGGTATCTGGTTTTCACCAGCTTGGCGTCCTCGGAGTTATCATCGATGGCCCCGATGTAGCTGACCACGAAGTCGTTGCCTTGGCGGGTAAGCACGTAGAGGTGGGGCGTGCGGGTAGCGCCGTACTGCCGGGCTACTTGCTGGGTTTCATCCTGGAGGTAGGGGAAGGCGTATTTCTTGTCCTTGGCCCGTTTCTGCATGTCGGCGAAGGAGTCGCCGGGAGCTACGGCCGGGTCGTTGGGGTTGATGGCCACGACGGGGTAGCCCTTGGCGGCGTACTTGGTATTCAGGTCGATGATGCGTTGCTCATAGGCCTTAGCGTAAGGGCAGGTGTTGCAGGTAAATACCACGATGTAGCCCTTTGCCGCCTTGTTATCGGCCAGGGACATGAGCTTGCCGTCCACGTTTTTGAGCTTAAAGTCGGCGGCCTTGTCGCCTACCTGGTAGCCTTCAGCCGCCGGCCGCAGCCCGATGAAACTGCTCAGGGCCAGCACCAGGCACGCAGCCAGAAAAGGAAGTAGCTTTTTCATAAGATGACTGGGAATGAAGTGAAAAATGGAAAAATCGTGTCATTCCGAGCCGGAGGCGAGGAATCTGGATTTGCCAATCAGGGGGTTAACTCAGATTTCTTGCTTCCAGCTCGGAATGACAGCTTATTTTACAAAAGCCTGCAGCTGTTTTTGTAGCTCCTCGGCCGAAAGCTCCTGTTCAAACGTGACTCGTTTGCGCTGGGCGTTGTTCAGGATAATGGTAAACGGCAGCGCCCCGCTCCACTTGGTATCTACCTTATCAAGGTAGGTATTTGGGTCGGTTTCATTGAGCAGCACGACTTCCGATTTCAACGCGCGCTTCAGCACGAAAGGCTTCACTTTCTTTTCCAGCTGGGAGGCGTAGTCCATGCTCACCAGTAGCACTTTCACCTTTTGCTTGGCGTAGGTAGTCGTGAGCTGGTCGAAGTGGGGTAGCTCCTTCACGCAGGGCGCGCACCAGGTAGCCCAGAAGTTCACCACGTAGGTAGTGTCCGTGGAGCGACTCAGGCGCTTCTGCAGCTCCGGCAGCTTAATGACCTCTACTTTCTGGGCCCGGCCCGGCAAAGCCAGCAGAAAGAACGTCGCGGCCAGAACAAGAAATTTAAGTTGGTTCATGTGGGAGGGGGTAGGAGTTGGAATAAAGACAGAGGAGCCGGCCAGAGGTTGCGAAGGGCTGGCAACTTGGAAAAGGTTGTCCTACTCAGCGCTGGTTGAGTCTTCTTAAACGATGTAGAGACGCGACACTTCGCGTCTCGGCGTCAGAACGACCCTATATGCCGATTTAAACAACATCAGCACGTGCCGAGACGCGAAGTGTCGCGTCTCTACAGCTGTTTAGGCTGCGCGGCTTTTATGAGGGGCAGTTTGGCCAACATAGTAGACATTTACTTCTCCTAAGTTGTGTGAACAGAAATACAACATCAGTCCACGAGATGCAGCGCTGTACGCTGCATAATCCGCCTTTTCGCTTACTGTCCGCACACTCTAGTTGCATCGCCATTTCCTACCCCTACGTTGCGCACAATCCTTGCTTACCTTTGTTCTTCCTCTGAAAAACGCCTCCCCATTGGGTTATGAATAAGATCTATTGCCCCAGCCTGACCGAATACCAGCGCCGCCTGTCTCGCGAAGTTCAGCTCGGCGACCTGCCCATGGGTGGGCTCAATCCCATTCGGGTGCAGAGCATGACCACCGTAGATACCATGGACACGCTGGGCTCGGTGGAGCAAACCCTGCGCATGGTAGAGGCCGGCTGCGAGTACGTGCGCATCACGGCGCCCAGCGTAAAGGAGGCCCAGAACCTGCTGGAAATCAAGAAGGAGCTGCGCAAGCGCGGCTGCTCGGTGCCCCTCATTGCCGACATCCACTTCACGCCGAACGCCGCCGAGCTGGCCGCCCGCATCGTGGAGAAAGTGCGCGTAAACCCCGGCAACTACGCCGACAAAAAGAAGTTTGACGTCATTGAGTACACCGATGCTACCTACGCGGCGGAGGTGGAGCGCATCCGGGAGCGGTTCCGGCCGCTGGTGCAAATCTGCAAGCAGTACGGCACAGCCATGCGCATCGGCACCAACCACGGCTCCCTATCCGACCGGATCCTGTCGCGCTACGGCGATACGCCCCTGGGCATGGTGGAGTCGGCCCTGGAGTTTCTGCGCCTCTGCGAGGAAGAGAACTACTACAACGTGGTGCTAAGCATGAAGGCTAGCAACACCCAGGTGATGGTGCAGGCCTACCGCTTGTTGGTGCAGAAACTTGATGAAGAAGGCCTGCAACCCTACCCCCTGCACCTGGGCGTAACCGAAGCCGGCGAGGCCGAAGACGGCCGCATCAAGAGTGCCGTGGGCATTGGCACGCTGCTCGAAGACGGCCTCGGCGACACCGTGCGCGTGAGCCTCACCGAAGCGCCGGAAGCTGAAGCCCCCGTGGCCCGCGCCCTCATTGACCGCTACACTCACCGCGCCCAGCAGGCCAAGCCCATTGCCCCACTGACCGCTGATTTTACGGCTTCGGCGGCCGAAGCTGTTTCGGATGCCCATGCCTTCAAGCCCGAACTGATTACCAATGACGCGAATCTGTCGCCGATAGACCCGTTCCAGTACCACCGCCGCCCGACGTGCGAGGTCCTGAACCTGGGCGGGCAGAACGTGCCCCGCGTGCTGGTGGACCTCTCGCGCCTGCCCGGCCTAGAGTACGCCGACCTGCGCGCCGCCGGCCACCTCTACTCGGCCTTCCTCGACAAGTTCCAGATGAACGACCTCGGGGCTGACTACGTGTACTCGGGCCAGCGCCCCATTCCGTTCATGCTGCCCAACGGCCTGAAGGAGGTAGTCGATTACGCGGCTTGGTTGGATGGGGGACAGCGCCCGGAACACTACCCCGTACTCACGCAGGCTGAGTACGCCACCGCCACGGCCCGGCACCCCGAGTTGAACTTCGTGTTCCACAACCTCGATTCGCTTACCGCGCCAACCCTAGAGCAACTGCGCGACGACGCCACGGCCGTCATTATCCTGTACACTGATAACGCCCACGCCATGCCGGAAATCCGGCGGGCCTTCTTCCGCCTGATTCAGAGCGGCCTCACCAACCCCGTTATCATCAACCGCCAGTACCCCGCCCTGACGCTCGAGCAAACCCAGCTCTACGCCGCCACCGACGTCGGCGGTCTGCTGCTCGACGGCCTCGGCGACGGGGTAGTGCTGAGCACCGAGCTGCTGCCGGAGCGCCCCAAAACCGAGTGGCTCCAGACTCTCGATCAGCTCAACCACCTCAGCTTCGGCATTCTGCAGGCGGCGCGCACCCGCATGAGCAAAACGGAGTACATCAGCTGCCCCAGCTGCGGCCGTACCCTGTTCGATCTGCAGGAAACCACCGCCATGATCCGCAAGCGCACCGACCACCTGAAAGGCGTGAAAATCGGCATCATGGGCTGCATCGTGAACGGCCCCGGCGAAATGGCCGACGCCGACTACGGCTACGTGGGCGTGGGCAAAGGCAAAATTGCCCTCTATCGTGGCCAGGAAGTCATCAAAAAATCCGTGCCCGAAGAACAAGCTGTCGACCAGCTCATCGACCTTATGCGCGAAGATGGAAAGTGGATTGAACCCGTGCGGCTGGAGGAGCCGGTGGTAGGGTAATTCTTTTTCGCACCTATCACGCTAAGCGTAGTCGAAGCATCTCTACCTCTGACTTCTGACATGAAGACGAAGCGGTAAAAATGCTTCGACAAGTTCAGCATGACGTTTCGGCCTTCTACTATGTTTTCACAGTGAAGTAGGTAGATTGAACACAGGCTTGCTTCAGACAATTACTGATTCTGAAACCGCCTAAAACATCCGCGCCGCTCATCCGTCTGCCCCTCCATGAAACTACGCGCAATAGTAACCGGGGCAACCGGCATGGTAGGCGAGGGCGTGCTGCTGGAATGTCTGAACAGCCCCGAGGTGGAGCAGGTGCTGTCCGTGAGCCGCAAGCCCAGCGGCCTGCGCCACCCGAAGCTGCGGGAAATCCTGCACGCTGACTTCCACGACCTAACGCCGATTCAGGATCAGCTGACGGGCTACAACGCCTGCTTTTTCTGTTTGGGCGTGTCGTCGGTGGGGATGAAGGAGCCGGAGTACCGCCGCCTCACCTACGACCTAACCCTGCACTTCGCTCAGACGCTGCTACCCCACAACCCCGGCCTGACCTTCTGCTACGTATCGGGGGCCGGCACCGATGGCAGCTTGAAAAGCCGCCAGATGTGGGCCCGCGTGAAAGGAGAAACCGAAAACGCCCTGCGGCAGCTCGGTTTTCAGGATGCCTACATGTTCCGGCCCGGCTTTCTGAAAGCCACCCCGGGCCAGCGGCACGTCCTATCGTACTACAAGTATTTTAGCTGGCTGTATCCGGTGCTGCGAGCTGTAACGCCTAAGTTCGTATCCACCTTATCGGAAGTCGGGCAGGCCATGATTCGGGTGGCGCAACGTGAGTACTTCCGGAAGGTGCTGGAAGTGTCGGACATCGTGGCAATAGCCAAGATGCAGCAGCGCCAGCCTTTGCCGGCCTCGGAGGGGTAGGACCCCGGCAAAAGACTGTTCGTATATCTTCCCAGGCCTGACTTTCTGCCAAAGCGAAATAGAGGCAAGTCCGGAAGCATGAACCAGCGCCCCTTATACTTACCCGAACTCGGCCTGTTGCTTTACCTGCTGCGAGGCACACCAGGGGCCGAACGGCTGCTAGCGGTATTGCACACGGCGCGGGTTACAGAACTGCAAGTCGGCGGAACCGGTAGCCTCCGCTTCCTCAGCGCTACCCCGAACCCGCGTCTCGGCGAGCAACTGGCCACCACCCAATTCCTCGACGAAGACGGCGTGCTGGTACTCGTGTCGTTGTATGCGAACCAGGCTGGGGAACTCCACGAGCTGGACTGCTGGAAAGTGGATGACACGCCTGTAAAGCGCATTCCTGCTTTCTAACTCTGTAAATTATCCTTCCGACCAGAGGGAGGAAGCTGGGTTCACCATTCAACGGATTAACTCAGCTTCCTCCCTCCGGTCGGAAAGACAACGGACCTTCAGTCACTGTAGCTACTTGCACTTCTCCTTGCGGCGCGTGTCGATGACGTGGGCGATTTTCCAGCCCTCCGTTAGCTTTACCAGCTGAAACGAGTTGTAGCCGCAGTGACTGAAGGTGCTGCCCACGTAAAACTCGTAGGGCGTCCAGACGCTGGCCAGGTTGGCATCAATCAGGATTTTATCGAAGGTGATGCGCTCGTCATACACCTCCTTGTGCGGGGTGCCCACCATCTTCACGAAACCCGCCGGATTTTCGGGCCGCAGCTGGGTTTGGCCGTTGCGGGTGCTGATGGTGTGGAACACCGCGCCGGGCGCCAGCGTGGTCCGCAGCAGGGTACTGTCGCCCTTGCGCATGCCCTCGAAGAAGGTCTGGATGGTTTTCTTGACGGCTTCCGTTTCATTGGCCGGTTGCTGGGCCAGGGCAGGGGTAGTGGCGGCCAGCAGGCAGGGGAGTAGCAGGTGCTTCATGGGGTAGGGAATTGAGTATGGGTAAGGACGCGGGTTGGGCGCTGATGTTGCGGGGGCAAAGGTGCTAGCTGAACGGCTGTAAAGACGCGAACTAAAGGTCAGCGTAGCCAAGTGTCGCGTCTCCACAGCCGTTGGGTGTGGGCTAGTGACGCTAAGTAGTACCCATAAACTGTAACACAACGCTGCCGAGCGACGCGAGGTAGGCTATTTTTGCGGGTGCAAGTAACCCAAACGTCATTCTTGCTCGTTTGCCTGTTCATGGAAATCCGCCGCACTTTCGACCTGCTACCCCACCTTATTGCTACCTCGCCCCAGGCCGATTGTCTGGTAGAAAAGAAGGCCGGCACCTGGCAGCCCCTAAGCACCACCCGCGTGCAGGAACTGAGCAACCACGTTAGCCTGGGCCTGCACCAGCTCGGCATTGGGCGCGGCGACAAAGTGGCCATCATTTCCGCCAACCGACCCGAGTGGGTGGTGGCTGATTTTGGCATTGCTCAGCTGGGGGCCGTGAGCGTGCCCATGTACCCTACCATTACGGTGGAGGACTACCGCCATATTTTTCAGGATGCCGGGGTGCGCGTGGTGCTGGTGCAAGACAAAAAGCTGCTGGCTCGGGTGCAGCAGGCCGTGGCGGGCCTGGCCCGTGGCCCCGAGCACATCTTCACCTTCGACAAGCTGGAGGGGGTAGCCCATTTCGGGGAGTTACTTGCCTTAGGCCAGGGCGAAAACCCAGCGGACCTGGAACCCCTGAAAGCCGCCGTGCAGCCCGAGGATCTGCTGACGCTGATTTACACTTCGGGCACTACCGGGCGGCCCAAGGGCGTAATGCTCAGCCACCGCAACATCTTGTATAACTGCGAGAACCTGACGGGGCACCTGCCCATGCCCGCGGGCCAAAAAGCGCTGAGCTTTCTACCCCTCAGTCATATTTTTGAGCGCACGGCTACCTACCTCTATCTGCGGTTGGGTTTTAGCGTGTGGTATGCCGAAAGCGTAGAGCGCATTGCCGACAACTTGCGCGAGGTACAGCCCCAGGTGTTTACCACCGTGCCCCGCCTGCTCGAAAAAATCTACGACAAGATTGTGGCCCAGGGGCAGAAACTGACCGGCGCGAAGAAAAAACTATTCTTCTGGGCTTTAAACCTGGGCCTGCGCTACGACACCCAGCAAAACCAAGGCTTCTGGTACAACACCCAGTTGGCCCTAGCTAACAAACTGGTCTTCAGTAAGTGGCGCGAAGCACTAGGCGGACAGGTGCGCTACATCGTGAGCGGGGGCGGGGCCCTGCAGCCGCGCTTGGCGCGGGTGTTCTGGGCCGCGGGCATTCCTGTGATGGAAGGCTACGGCATGACGGAAACCTCGCCCGTAATTGCCGCATCCCAGCCCGTGGCCGAGGGCAACTTCATTGGGGCAGTAGGGCCAGCTATTCCTGGCGTGGAAGTGAAAATTGCCCCTGATGGCGAAATCCTGACCCGCTCGCCCTCCGTGATGCAGGGCTACTACAACCGCCCCGACCTCACGGCCGAGGTCATCGACCAGGAAGGCTGGCTGCACACCGGCGACATCGGCGAGTTTGTGCAAGGTAAATTCCTCAAAATCACGGACCGCAAAAAGGAGATGTTCAAGACCTCCAACGGCAAGTACGTAGCCCCGCAGCCTCTGGAATCGAAGATTTCGGAGTCGCCACTGGTGGAGCAGGTGATGGTGGTAGGCGAGGGGGAGAAGTACGCGGCGGCCCTGCTGGTGCCGGCCTTCGCCGAGCTGCGGGCCTGGGCCAAAAGCCACAACCTGCCCACCGACCTCTCCGACGCCGCCCTGGCCGCCCACGCCCAGGTGCAGCAACTCTACGAGCAGCTCGTGCAACAGGCCAACGCCGCCTTCGCGCAGTGGGAGCAAATCAAGAAAGTGGCCTTGCTTCCCACGCTGTGGAGCGTAGAGTCGGGCGAGCTAACTCCTACCATGAAAGTCAAGCGCAAAATCGTCAGCCAGAACAATCAGCAGCGCATCGAGTCCCTGTTTCGGTAACCATTCAGGTCATTGCGAGCGGGGCGAGGAATCTGGATTAATCGTTGGATGATAAACCCAGATTTCTCGCCCCACTCGGAATGACAATACCTACTTCTGGCCCCGGATATAGCTGAATGAATATCTTGCAAAATGTAAATCTTTCCGTCCCGACGGATGTTATTAAAGCGTACCAGACAGCACTTCAATCATGCGCAAAGACCTGTTTAATTTCGGTCCGGCTCTCGGTTACTTCTTCCGCAAGCCCGATCCTACCCGCCACACCAACTTCAACCTGCGCACCATGCACTTCATCAATAAGCTGAGCATGGCCATGTTTCTGGTGGGGTTTATTGTTCTGCTCTACCGCTGGTTCCTGCGCTAGTTTCCAGCCTCAGTTATAAAAGACCGCCGAGCTCCTCTCTCCAGCTCGGCGGTCTTTGTGCGTGTAATGGTTTACTTAGCGACCATGAACATTGAAGACTTCCGCGACTACTGCCTGTTGAAAGCTGGCGTAACCGAAGAAACACCCTTCGGCCCCGAAACGCTGGTGTTTAAGGTAGGAGGTAAGGTGTTTGCCCTCACCGATATAGAGACTTTCGCCAGCATTAACCTGAAGTGTGACCCGGAGCGGGCCCAGGAGCTGCGTGAGCAACACGACTACGTGCTGCCGGGCTTTCACATGAATAAAAAGCACTGGAACACGGTGCTAGTTGGTACGGGCATTTCCGGCCGGCAGCTGCGCGAGCTAATCGACCATTCCTACGACTTAGTCCGCGCTTCCTTACCCCGAAAGCAGCGCGAGGAGCTAGCCGCCGCTGAGCAGGAGGGGGAATAGCTGGTCCGGGAGTGTGAATAGTGCTTATGTACAATTCTAGGCCGTCATTCCGAGCGCAGTCGAGGAATCTCGCTCGAATCGTTAAAATACCATCCCCACATCAGCGCGCAAGATTCTTCGACTGCGCTCGGAATGACGGGCATTTATATTGATAGCCTACTAATGCAAGGAACATAAATTCTTTATTCTCTTAAAACCCTAGTGTAACTATTGTGGTTACAACCGTATATTTGTCCTACCTTGCTGTGGCAGTTGCTAGAGCGACGGCCCCGTTTGTTAGTAAGCATGCAGATCAGTAGCCGTTTTTCCGTTGCCGTACACGTTCTTTCCCTGCTGGCTTTGCAGCAGGCTGATGATGTATTGCTGACCTCGGAGCGAATGGCGGGCAGCGTCAATACCAATCCGGTTGTGATACGGCGGCTGCTAGGACAGCTCAAGAAGGCTGGCCTGGTGGAGGTGCGCCCCGCTTCGGGTGGCACCTTCCTGACGCGCCAACCGGCGGCTATTTCCCTGCTTGATGTGTACCGGGCGGTGGAAGTGGTGGAAGAAGGGCAGCTGTTTAGCGTCCATGACAAACCCCTGCACGCCTGCCTGGTAGGCCGCAACATTCAGTCGGCGCTTGATGCTACCCTGCAGCGGGCGCAAACCGCCCTGGAGCAGGTACTAGCCGGCGTAACCCTGCAGCAGGTAACCACCGAAATTCTGTTGCAGGATAAACAAACAACGTAAATTTTTTTGCCTCGGATTGTAACAATTGCGGTTACAACCATTTTGTGTTTCTCACTTCATGTTTACCCTTATGAAAATTGCCCTCATTGGTGCTACCGGCTTTGTTGGCCCGAAACTGCTGCACGAAGCTCTGACCCGCGGCCATCAGGTAACGGCCATTGTGCGCAACCCCGCCAAGCTCACGGAGCAACACGAAAACCTGACGGTGGTCGTCGGCGACGTAAATAAGGTAGAGGAGCTGGCCCAGCAGTTAGCCGGCCACGACGTGGTGCTGAGCTCCTTTAATGCCGGCTGGACCAACCCCAACCTCTACCACGATTTCCTGCAAGGCTCCCGCAACATAGAAGCCGCTACCGTGAAGTCGGGGGTGATGCGCCTGCTTACCATTGGCGGGGCTGGCAGCCTTTACCTTAACGGTCAGCAGCTAGTGGACGGCCCGGAGTTTCCCGCCAACATCAAGCCCGGCGCCACCGCCGCCCGCGACTACCTTACGGAGCTCAAGCAGAACACCACCCTCGACTGGACCTTTTTCAGCCCAGCCATTGAAATGCACCCCGGCATCACCACGGGCCGCACTGGCCACTACCGCCTCGGCACCGAAAGCCCCGTGTTCAATGAGGAGGGCCGCAGCATGCTCTCCGCCGAAGACCTGGCCATCGTCCTCCTCGACGAGATAGAAACTCCCAAGCACATCCGTCAGCGCTTTACGGCCGCCTATTAAGTATTATCTGTCATGGCGAGGACGAAGGACGAAGTCATCCTTCCTCTGCTCGTGATAAACCTGATCAACTGACAAGCCCTTACTATTCATACGACAAGGGCTTGTCGCGTTTCCAGGGGTAGCACTTCGGGAAGGACGGATGGTTTCGTCCTTCGTCCTCGTCATGACAGATATAAAAAAAGACCCGCTGGACAACTCCAGCGGGTCTTTTTGCTAATAATGGGGGTAGGACTAGACAACTACGTTCACCATGCGGCCAAGCACTACAATTACCTTCTTGGCTTCTTTGCCGTCGGCGTAACGGGCCAGAATGTCGGTGGCACGCACGGCAGCCTCGATTTCCTGAGCGGTAGCGGTGGCTGGGAACTGCAGCTGCTCGCGCACCTTGCCGTTGATGGCCACCGGGTAGTTCACGGTGTCTTCCACCAAGTATTCCTCCTTGAACTCAGGGTAGGAAGCCGAGCTGATGGAACCGGCCTCGTGGCCGAGCTTCTGCCACAGCTCCTCCGCTAGGTGGGGGGCGTAGGGCGAAAGTAGAACAACCAGCGGCTCTAGAATAGCGCGGTTGTGCGTGTTCAGGGCCGTCAGCTCGTTCACCGTAATCATCAGGGCGCTGACCGTGGTATTGAACGAGAACTTCTCGATGTCCTCTTCAACCTTCCGGATAGCCTTGTGCAGGGCTTTCAGCTCGGCGGGTTTGGGCGCCTCGTCCGTTACGGCGAAGTCGCCATCCTGGGGATGGTAGAGGCGCCAGAGCTTCTTCAGGAAGCCCGCTACCCCGCTCATGCCGTTGGTGTTCCACGGCTTGAACTGCTCCAGCGGCCCGAGGAACATCTCATACAAGCGCAGCGCATCCGCCCCAAACTTCTCAATGAGCGTGTCCGGGTTCACCACGTTGTACTTCGACTTCGACATCTTCTCGACTTCCACGCCGCACACATAGGTGCCGTTGTCCTCGAGGATGAACTCCGCGGTAGCGTACTCCTCACGCCAGTTCTTGAAGGCTTCGATGTCCAGCACATCGTTTTCCACAATGTTTACATCGACGTGGAGTGGTGTTATAGTATTGGGTGAAGAAAGGTGAAAACCAAGTCCACCTGAGTTACCATTCAACTCCCCGACTTGCTTACTGATCTTGCTTAATGCAATTTGTACTGGGTTTGATGGATCTTTGAGCGTTTTTAGGAAGTCTGCTTCCTCAAACTTTTTCCGCAAGCTATCCGAAACGAATATGGGTGGAGCTACAATAGTTGCCTCTGTAGTTACTTCATTCCCATCTTCCCCAACGCTCCAGTTCGAGCCATACCACGTCACGTTCAGCCGGTACACGAAGTTCGAGCGGCCCAGAATCATGCCTTGGTTGATGAGCTTCTGGAAGGGCTCATTCGCCGTTACCAAGCCGAGGTCCTTGAGGAAAAGGTGCCAGAAGCGGGAGTAAAGCAAGTGGCCCGTAGCGTGCTCTGCGCCACCGAGGTATAAATCTACCTGCTGCCAGTATTGCTCGGGTTCCTGGCCCACGAAACGCTCCTGGTTTTCGGGGTCCATGTAGCGCAGGAAGTACCAGGAGGAGCCAGCCCAGCCCGGCATCGTGCTCAGTTCGTAGTCGTACTGGCCTTTGTATTTCCAGTCCTTGGCGCGGGCTAGGGGCGGCTCGCCGGTTTCCGTGGGCTTGTACTCGTCGATTTCTGGGAGCACCAAGGGCAGGTCGGCTTCAGCTACGCCGTAGGCCACGCCATCCTTGTAGTAAATCGGGATGGGCTCGCCCCAGTAGCGCTGCCGACCGAAAATGGCGTCGCGGAGGCGGAAGTTTACCTTGCCTTTGCCGATGCCGCGGGCTTCGAGCTCCTGAATCAGAGTTTGGGTAGCTTCCTTGTAGCCTTGGCCCTGAATGAGGCCGTGCAGGTAGGTGCCTTCCTTGGTCGGGTCGGCCTGCTCTTCAATCTGCTGCTGATCTACTACCTGCACAATGGGCAGGTGGAAGTGCTTGGCAAATACGTAGTCGCGCTGGTCGCCGCTGGGCACAGCCATTACGGCGCCGGTGCCGTAGCCGGCCAGCACGTAGTCGGCAATCCAGATCTGAATGGGTTCGTTGGTGAAGGGGTTCAGGGCGTAGGCGCCGGTGAAAGCGCCCGATACGGTTTTGGTATCGGCCATCCGGTCGCGCTCCGAGCGGCGCTTGGTAGCGTCGATATACTCCTGTACCGCTTCCTGCTGCTCGGGGGTAGTCAGCTCTTTAACCAGCTCATGCTCAGGAGCCAATACCAGAAACGTAGCACCGTAAATGGTATCCACGCGGGTAGTGTATACCTTGATTTGCGCCTGCTCGTGGCCTTGCACCGCAAACGTTACTTCGGCCCCGATGCTTTTGCCAATCCAGTTGCGCTGCATTTCTTTCACCGCCTCAGGCCAGTCGATGGTATCGAGGCCCTGGAGCAGACGGTCGGCGTAGGCTGTGATGCGTAGGTTCCACTGCGGCATCAACCGACGTTCCACGGGGAACCCGCCGCGCTCCGACAGGCCATCCTTGACCTCATCGTTGGAGAGCACCGTGCCCAAGCCCGCGCACCAGTTCACGTAAGTATCTGATTGGTAGGCGAGTCGGTAAGGGTGCACGGCCAGCAGGCGCTGCTTCTCGCTCATCATCTGCCACTGGCCAGCCGTGAAGTCGTGGAGCTCCTCCTCGTCGCCGGCGGCGCGCACGCCCTGGCTGCCACTCTCGGCAAATTTGTCGAGCAAGGTTTTCAGCGGCTCGGCGCGGTTGGTATCAAGGTTGTACCAGCTATTGAACAGCTTGAGGAAAATCCACTGGGTCCATTTGTAGTAGCTGGGGTCGGAAGTGCGCACCTCGCGGCTCCAGTCGTAGCTGAATCCCAAGGAGTTAAGCTGCCGAATGTACGTGTCGATGTTCTGCTCCGTGGTGATGGCCGGGTGCTGGCCCGTCTGGATGGCGTACTGCTCGGCGGGCAGACCAAACGAGTCGAAGCCCATGGGATGCAGCACGTTAAAGCCCTGCAGGCGCTTGTAGCGCGACACAATGTCGGAGGCAATGTAGCCCAGCGGATGGCCAACGTGTAGCCCAGCCCCGGAGGGGTAGGGAAACATATCCAGCACGTAGTACTTAGGCTTTTCTGACTGATTTTCAGCCTTAAACGTGTTATGCTCTTTCCAGTGGGCTTGCCACTTCTTCTCGATATCCTGGGGATGGTAGCCGGGCATGGGCAGTCGGTAGTACAGTTAATCTGAACGGGCGAAATTACGGAAAAACAGTGGCGAGTCGCAGGTTATCGTCCCGCGGCTACCGTCTCTGGAGGGCGTCTCCTTCTTTCTTACCATCCAGACAGCCTAAGGTCGAGCAAGCATAACCGAGTCTTCAAGCGTAGGATGCTAGTTCCTGAATAGCCAGGTGAGGCACTGCCTACAGCGCCCGTCCGTCCCAGGTGCCTTCAGTGCGTACCACCCGAAATCGGGCGAATAGCTCCTCGCCGTACCAGTTTTCCTGGCGGGTAAGTTTAATGACTTGCTTGTGTTTTTCGCTGCGGTAGGCGTAGTCCTGCATCGCCTGCTGCGATTCCCAGAGGCTAAACGTGGCTTGACGCACCACTGGCAGCTCACCCAGTCCAATGGCCGCCCGAACGCCCGGCGCCTGGGCCACCGTGGCGCTGGTGGGGGCCACGTAGCGCCAGAAGCGGGGCGTTTTGTGCAGGCGGATGGAGGCACGGGTCAGCACGGCTACCGGGCCGGCACCTTCTGCGGCTTCAGTGGGGTAGGTGAAGGGGTTCACGCCGTCCCAAAGCCCGTGCGACTTGAGCGGTGCCAATTCGGCAGTCCAGATTTCCGAGGTGCGCTGTTGGTACTGCTGCCACAGCGGATGCTGCGCAAAAAAAGCCGCCGCGGCTTCCGCTGATTCCCACACCGCCATCAGGCCGTAGCGCCGGAGGTTGGGCAGGGCCCCGAAGCCGCCCGCGCCACTGCCCAGCAGTTTCTGAAACTGCAGGCCAGCTACCTGCCGGAGGGGGCGCTGGGCCGTGCCCATCTGCGCAAACCCCCAACGCTGCTGGTCCGGCTGTAGGGTGAGGATGGAAAGGGTGGTGACTGGCAAAGCAAATAGGGTAGTGGAAACGAACAACGGCAAGCGCTGCCAGCAAACGTAAGAGCTGCTGGCACGAAACAACAAAAAAGGGCCGGATTTGCTCCCAGCCCTGTTCCTGATTCTTTACTTGGTAGCCTAGTTAGGGTTTACTTTGGCGTGTTCATCGCCGGTGGGCTGGTACCGTTCGCCGGTGGCCACGGCTTTCACGTAGCCAAAGGCACGCACCAGCACGCTGCTGGGCTGATCCCAATACTCGCCCCGGTCAATAGTGATTTTCAGCAGGGCAATGTTGGGGTCCTCGGGGCCTTTCGGGAACCAGGCGCGCAGGCCTTCGCTCCACAGCTCCTTGATTTTAGCCTGGTCAGTCAGCACCGAGGCCGTGCCGGAAATCGACACGTACAGGTTGTCATCAGGCTTGGAGTAGCCTAGGTTAACGTGCTGGTCTTTGCGCACCTCGTAAATCTTGGCCGAATCTTTTTCCGTGAAAAACCACAGCGTGCCATTGGCTTCCGGCTTGTGGGTATACATCGGACGACTATGCAGGCCGCCTTCGGCATCGGCCGTGGTCAGCATGGCAATTTTGATATCCTCGATTCTTTCGATCAGCTTGGTCACATCGTGACTTTGGGCAACATGCTCAGCCATTATCTTCGGGTTTTGGTGTAATAGGATGGTTCAGGAAATACGGCCGGCTGGCCCGAAGGTTCAGTTGACCGTCGTTGCTGCCCGTACAAGCGCCCATGAACTTTCTGGCCCACCTGCTGCTTTCCGGTTCCCCCGCCACCACTCCTCACTACGCCGATATTGTGGTAGGCAACTTTGCCGCCGAAGCCGTGCGGGGCCGCGCTGGTCTGCTGGCCTACCCCGCCGCCGTGCAGCAGGGTATACAGCTACACCGCTTCATCGATTCATTTACCGATTCGCACCCGGTAGTGCGCCGCACCACGGCCCGCCTGCGTGCAGCGGGCCTGGGCAAGTGGGCCGGGGTAGTGGCCGACGTGGGCTACGACCACCTACTAGCCCGCGACTTCGCCCGCTACCACCCCGATGCGGCCGAACCACTACCCGTCTTCGCTCAGCGCCTGTACGCCCTGCTCCACCAGCGCCGCCACGAGCTGCCCGAGCGCCTGCAGGAAATGCTCCACTACATGCGCCTGCACGATTGGCTGACAGGATACGCGCAGCCGGCGGGGTTCCAAAGAGCCCTGCTGGGCCTTTCGCGCCGGGTGCCCGCCGCGGCAGTGCTGGCTACCGGAGCCGCCGCGTTTCTAGCGGAGCTGCCCGCGTATGAGCAAGATTTTCAGGAATTCTGGCCGGAGCTGCGGGCGGCAGTGGAGGGAATGTTAACTAAGTAGACACGGTGTTCTACTAAGGAATAAGAAGGAAAACATTGTTTTTAGAGGCCTTGAAAGAAATGAAAACGGGGCCAAGCAGCCCCGTTTTTACTATCAGAAGGTTCGTAATGCCTAGTGGTGGTGGCCGCCTTCGCCGTGGACGTGGCCGTGGTCGAGTTCTTCGCGGGTGGCATCCCGTACGCCGGCTACTTTACCGTCAAAGTGCATGACCATGCCGGCTAGCGGGTGGTTGAAGTCCATCTTCACGGCGTCCGTGCCGATTTCTACCACTTTGCCTTGCATGTGGTGGCCCTGGTTGTCGGCCATGGGTAGGAAGTTGCCTACTTGCAGCATTTCCTCGTCAATCTGCCCGTCAATTTCAAATACGTTTTTCGGGATTTCTACCACGGCCTGCTGGTCGTAGTCGCCGTAAGCCTGCTCGGGCGTGAGCGAAAAGGTGAACGTCTCGCCGGACTGCTTGCCTTCGAGTTGGCGCTCAAACTCTTCGGGAAGGCCGCTTTGGCCGAACAGAAATACCATCGGCGCGTCTTCCTCGGCCGATTCGACCAGAACTTTCTCTTGATTTTCGTCGGTTACACTCAGGTCGTAGGTGATGGTAACGACTTTGTTTTCGCTGATTTGGGCCATACTGCGGGGTGGACGAGGGCCGTCCGGGGCTGGAAATGGAGAATTGGGTTTCGCTAGGCTAGTTACGGAAATAGCCCGGATTTGTCGGTGCTGACTGGGCAGGTAGTGCCGCTTGGGCAGCAGAAATGGCTTTTGTAAAATTTTGTCATGAACTAAATCGATGGCAACTCAGAGCTTAAAGTAGTAAGCTAACGAGTTCTTACGCTGCGTTTTTAACTGCATTCCTACCCCAAAACGGATCTTGCACTTATCAGTCCTTCCAGGGCCGGGCTCAAATCTGGTGTGAGCTAGTATACGATGGAAGCTACGGCATCAGGAAAGCTCCTCGCGCCACACGGCCACGAAGGGTTCCTGCTCGCCAATGCGGTAGGCGCACCGCATGATATTGGTGTTGCTTTCAATGGCTATCTGGCCATCTTTATCAATGGCAATGAAGCCTTTATCACCCTTTAGGTCCTCCTCGCGCAGCTGGACGGCTTCCCGGCAGGCCTCGGGGGCCGAAAGGCCTTTGTATTTGACCAAGGCGTAGACTTCATGGGCCAGGGCACCGCGCAAAATTATTTCACCATCACCGGTGCACGAGACGGCGCAGGCCTCATTGGCGGCGTAAGAGCCACCCCCGATGATGGGACTGTCGCCGACGCGGCCCTTAAGCTGGCCCTCGATGCCGCCCGTGCTGGTGGCCACGGCCAGGTTGCCCTCCTGGTCCAGGGCCACGGCCCCCACGGTATCATGGCCCTGGGGCTGCTTTTCCTCGTCCTGAATGATTTCCAGCCACTCCTGGCGGGCTTTTTCCGTCTGAAAGTAGTGTACGGCTTCCATGGTCAAGCCGTGCTGCAGGGCAAATTCCAGGGCGCCTTCGTCGGAGATATGCACGTGCTGGCACCGCTCCATTACGGTGCGGGCTAGGCTAACGGGGTTTTTCACGTACCGGACGCTATTCACGGCCCCAGCTCTCAGCGTGCGTCCGTCCATGATGGAGGCATCCATTTCTACCTCACCCTGCTTGTTGAGGCTGCTGCCCCGGCCCGCATTGAAGTGCTTGTTGTTTTCCAGGCTGCATACGGCCGCCTCAACCGCATCGAGGGCCGAGCCGCCCCGGTGCAGGATTTCCCAGCCAGCCTGCAGCGCCTCTTGAAGTCCTTGGCGGATGGCCGCTTCCAGTTCCGGCGTCATCTGGGCGGGGTCCATGGTCACGGCGCCGCCGTGCAGGACAATAGTGTAGGTTTTCATAGAAGAATGGAACAGGATGGTAGCCGTGGTACGCGCAAAAAAAAGCCCCGTTCATGGCGAAGAGGCTTTTCCGTGTTAGTACGACAGGACGGGATAAATACGGAGGAAGTGGTGAACTAGTGAGATGGTGAGTTTGCTGTTCGGCCGGCGCAAGCGTTCTGGCGGGGCGATGTAGTAGTAGCTGGACTACCCCCTCCGCCAAGCCAAAGTCCCAGCGGGGCACTTGCACGCCATACGCGCCGCTAGAACGCCAAACTCACCATTTCACCATCTCACTAGTTCCCGCTTATTGCAGCTCCCAGGCCGTACGGTAGGCCCCGATGCTTTCCACGTAGTCGAGGAAGGCTTTGTAGAAGGGGTGGGAGCCCAGGGTGCTGGAGTCGCCGACGAGTAAGAGCTTGCGGCGGGCCCGGGTCATGCCCACGTTCATGCGGCGAATGTCACTTAGAAAACCGATTTCTCCCTGAGGGTTGGAGCGGGTGAGGCTAATGGCAATGATGTCGCGCTCCTGGCCCTGGAAGGCATCCACGGTGCCGATGCTGAGCATGCGGTGCTCCAGCAAGCCGGCCAGCTCGTCGTTGTCTTCTACGGCATCCTTGAGGTAGTTGATTTGGGCGCGGTAGGGAGCAATGACCCCAATGGTGAGCAGGTCCTCGGTGTGGTCGGCGGCATCGTAGGGTTCCAGCAACTGGGCTAGGCGCTTCAGGAGCAGGTCGGCTTCCTCGGGGTTGGCCGTGGAGCGGCTTTCCTCAATGGTCAGCTCCTGAAAGCCAAAGCCGGCCGTATCGAGAAACTCCACGGCCATGTCGGGGGCGAAGCGCAGGTCGTAATCGGGCAGGTCGGCGTGAGCCACGCTGGGCGCGGCTTTCAGCCGGCCTTCGTAGAACTGCTCCGAGCTGAACTCCATGATCTGCTCGTGCATGCGGTACTGCACCTCCAGCATGCGGGCCGTGTCGGGCTGGCGTCGGATGCACTTCTCGAACAACGTCTCGCGCAGGCCCTGGGCCGCCGCTTTCTCGCTTTTCACGGTGGGCGGCAGCTGCTGATGGTCGCCGGCCAGCACTACGCGGTTAGCCTTGGTAATCGGAATCCAGCAGCCCGGCTCCAGGGCCTGGGCGGCCTCATCAATGAACACGGTTTCGTAGGTGAGGTGGCGAATAGCGCGGTTGCTAGCTCCCACCAAGGTGCACGTAATTACCTGCACCTGCTCCAGCAGGTCCTCCGTGATGTAACGCTCCAACTGATCCGACTCCTGCAGCAAGTCGTGGGCCTGTTGCTTGAGTAGCCGACGCTGCTCCCGCTCCTCCCAGCCGAAGTGGCGCTTGAACTTGCCTGCCTCCTCGCGGTACTGCTCGGCGGTTTGGCGCATGCTGCGCAGCTCGGCGTAGCTCTTGTGGTTCATAATCTGCGCGTCGAGTGTGTGCTGAAGCAGCAGATCCGAAACGCGCGAGGGGTTGCCCATGCGAATCACGTTGACGCCGCGCTCGGCCAGCTTTTCGGTAAGCAAATCCACCGCCGTGTTGCTCGGGGCGCACACCAGCACCCGCCGCTCCCGCCGGATGGTTTCCAGAATGGCCTGCACCAAGGTGGTGGTTTTGCCGGTGCCGGGCGGGCCGTGAATAATGGCCACATCCTGGGCCGCCAGCACGTGGCGCACGGCCGCCAACTGGCTTTCGTTCAGGGGCGAGGGGTAGTACAGCGTGGCCTCCGACTCGGGCTTATAGCGGGCCGGTTTGGCGCCCAGCAGCACGTCGCGCAGCTCCGCCAGCCGCGAGTCGAAGGCGCCCATGACCTTGCCCAGGGCGTACTCCATTTCGCGGTAGCTAACCTCGTCAAAGGTCAGGTCTACGCCCAGCTTGCCCTCTTCCACCCAATCGGGCAAGTCTTCTTTGGTGGTGGCTAGCAGAATTTTGTTGCGCTTGACGCTGGTAATAACCCCCGAGAGGGTAGGCCGGTCGGAGCCGGAGCGGCCGGGGATGTTGCCAAACAGCGCCGCGTTTTTGCCCACCTGAAACAAGTGGAGCCCGCCCGCGCCGGCCGGCCGTTCCAGCTCCAGAACGAGCTTGCCGCCGAAGCCAATGTCTTCGCTCGTGATTTTGACGGGGTACCAGGTCAGGCCCCGCTTCTGGCGCTCGGCAATGGTAGCCTGGGCGCTCTTGATTTTGAATTGCTCCAGGTCCTCCTGCTGCTCGAGCTTCATGAGGGCCTGTACCTTGCGCAGCTCTTTTTCCAGCGCGTAAGGGTCAGTATAGGTAGGTTGTTCAGCCAACAGATTGAAATTTGGGATTCGTTGATAACAACGAAACAGGCAATAAGGTGGCCGAAGGTCGGGGAGAAATTTAACTTTGGTGGCTAGGCAGACTGCGTCTGCACACCGATTTGTATTGGCTGAAACAGCAGGCATCTTTCTGCCCGCAATTGCTTTGCGTGCTGCTAATGGTTCTGATTGGGATGTCTTAAAGTTATTCCTACCACTACTTACAACTTGAAGATCTCCTTCACTCCCTCCTTCAGCGGGGTAGGCGGGCGGCCCAGCCAGTCGGCCAGCTCGGCGGTGACGGTAGATTCCTGACCGTTTTTGATGTCGGTGAGGAAGCCGGTGATGCGCTCCACGGCTACCTCAGGCAGGCCTTGGGTACGTAGGCGGGCCATAAACTCGGGCTCCTCAACAGGGGTATACTCCACGGGCCGGCCGGATAGCTCAGTTAGGGCCTGGGCTACATCGGCAAAGGAGTAGGTAGCGGCGCCGGTGAAGGTGAGGATGCGGTTCTGGCAGGAGTCGTCGGCCAGCACGTTGGCAATGGCCTCACCCTGGTCGCGGCGGAGGGCGAAGGCCACGCGGCCCTGGCCGGCCGGGAGTTGGATGCCCTTTTCAAACACCTGCGGCCCCACGAACTGGGGCAGCGTATCCATGTACAGAATGTTGCGAAACAGCAGGTAGGGTAGGCCGCTGGCCCGGATGTAGTCTTCCGTCTGGAAGTGGCGCTCCATGAGCTGGTTGACCAAGGTAGCGGGCTCCCGGAGGGCGCGACTGGTATAGCCTATGCACCCTACGCCGGCCTTTTTGGCGGCATCTACCACGTTGCAGTGCTGTTGGAGGCCATCCTCGTCGCCCCCGCCGGAAACTAGCAGCACCTTGCTAATGCCCTGCATAGCCTGCTCCAGGGAGGCCGGGTCGCGGTAGTCACCTCCCCGAATGTCCACACCTTGTGCTTTCAGGTGGGTGGCTTTGGCTTCGTCGCGCACCAAAGCGGCAAGCTGGCTGGCGGGAAGTTTGCGCAGGAGTTGTTCAAGTACGGCCGAGCCGATGTGGCCGGTAGCGCCGGTTATCAGAATCATAAGAAATGGAAATGAGTGACGGATACCCGGCAAAGGTGGTCCGTAACAAAGCCGCCGGAAAGAGCGAAACGGCGGGAAAGTTGGGCGAAACGGCGGAAAGCGAAGGCAGCAGTGAAGTCTTTCTTAATAGGCCGTGTCCTGCTGAGCTGGTCGAAGCATCTCTCCCGCTTCGCCTGCATGATTGCGTTAGCCAGAGGTAAAGATGCTTCGACCAGCTCAGCAGGACACGATTACTGTTTTCAGAAGCCGCTATTCTCTGCCCGGCATACACCTAGTAACTATCCCGCCTGCTTGTAAGCGGTGGGCGAGAGGCCGAGGCTGTTGCGGAAAAACCGGCTGAAGGCCGACTGGTCGGTGAAGTGGAGCAGGTCGGCGACCTGGGCTACGGTGAGCTGCTGGTTTTGCAGCAACGCCTTAGCTTCTAGCATCACCGCCTCCTCAATCCACTCGCCGGCAGTTTTGCCGGTTACCTGCTTCACCGTTTCCGTGAGGTGTTTGGGCGTGATGCACAGGCGGTCGGCGTAGAATTTCACGCTCCGCTCCGTGGTGCTGTGGGCATTCACCAGGTGTTTGAATTCAGCCGTGAGCAGCTGGCTGCGCGTTTGGGTGGCCTGCAGCGCCGCGTGCTGCTGGTCATAGAGGCCTATTACCTCATAGAGTAGGCTGTTGATGAGGCTTTTGATGACCTGGTTGCGGTAGGGGGCCGGGGCCTGAAACTTCTGCTGCAACAGGCGCAAGGAAGCGGTGATACTTTGGGCCTCGGGGGCCGCAAGCGGTAGCACGGGCCGGGTAGCATTTTCCAGAAATTGGAAATGATCAACCGGAATGTGGTTGCGGGTGGTAATAAACTCCGGGGTAAAGAAAATGGAAAGGCTGTCGTGGTCAGGGGAGAAGGACGTCCATTCCTTGATGATGTGGGGCGTAATCAGCATCAGGCTACCGGGCTCGATAGTGTAGGTTTCCAGGTTGGCCTTCAGCTCCGCCGTGCCGCGCAGGCAAATGCCAATCTTGTAATAGTTGCCCCGGTAGGGAGTTCGGAGGGGCGGACCGCTGGTGTGAGTATGCTCGTCCAGGAAAAACACGTCCGCTACCTCATCATCAGGACGGGAGAAGTACTGCAGCCGGTAGGTCGGAATCAGGTGGCTCATGGGCGCGAGGAGAGGGAAGCAGTAGCTGGGGCTCGGAGCAAGCCGGGTTGCCCGGCAAAAGGTCGGGAAAAGTAGACTGGTCGGCGCAACAAAGAGCGGGCCGCGTACGGACTATTTCCAGGTTCCTGCGTACTTGCCGCCCCAACGTCATCAGCTAACTGCAACCAACGCCATGCCCTACCAACCCAGCCCTACCCGCTATTCCTCTTCCATGCAGTACCGCCGCTGCGGCCGTAGCGGCCTGAAACTGCCAGCCGTGTCCTTGGGCCTCTGGCACAACTTCGGCGACGTGGACGTGCTCCAGAACTTCCGCGCTACCCTGCACCGGGCCTTCGACAGCGGCGTGACCCACTTCGACCTGGCCAACAACTACGGCCCGCCCCCCGGCTCGGCAGAAACCAACTTCGGCCGCATCCTGAAGGAAGACTTCCGCAGCTACCGCGACGAGCTCATCATCTCCACCAAGGCCGGCTACCACATGTGGGAAGGTCCCTACGGGGAGTGGGGCTCGCGCAAATACCTCATTTCCAGCCTCGACCAGAGCCTGCGCCGGATGAAGCTGGAGTACGTGGACATCTTCTACTCCCACCGTCCCGACCCCGACACGCCCCTGGCAGAAACCATGGGTGCTCTCGACCAGGTAGTGCGCCAGGGCAAGGCCCTGTACGTGGGCATCAGCAACTACCAGCCCCAGGAGGCCGCCGAGGCCATCCGTATTCTGCGGGAGCTGGGCACGCCCTGCCTGATTCACCAGCCGAAATACTCCATGTTTGAGCGGTGGGTAGAAGGCGGCCTGCTGGATTTGCTGGGCGAGGAAGGAGTTGGGTGCATCCCGTTCTCGCCCCTGGCCCAGGGCCTGCTGACGGACAAGTACCTGCACGGCATCCCCGAGGACTCCCGCGTGGCCAAAGGGGTAGGCTTCCTCACCGAAAATCAACTTACTCCGGAGCGCCTCAGTCAGGTGCAGCAACTCAATACGCTAGCCCAGGAACGCGGCCAAAGCCTGGCCCAAATGGCCCTGAGCTGGATTCTGCGCGACGAACGGGTAACGTCCGTGCTCATCGGAGCCAGCAAACCCGACCAGCTTTCCAACTCCCTGCGCTGCCTGGATAACCTGCAATTCAGTGAGGAAGAGTTGGCGCGGATTGAAGGAATCTTGCAGGGAGTAAAATAATGTCTGGAAACGGTCGTCGGGCTGAGGTAGCCGCAGCCTAGTGAAGCAGCTTAGCGGCTGAGAATCTGCAGGGTTTTGCCGTCGGGGTCTCCACCGAAGAACTTGTCCAGCACTTGCTCAAAGACGGGGTCAGCGTTGGGCACGCAGGAAAACAGCGTCATGGAGGACTTTAGCTTCAGGTCGTCGGGGCTGCCGAAGATGGCGGTGGCGTTGGTGCCGGGCAAGGCGAGCAGCGCCCGGGATATTTCCAGCAGGCGCGGCCCGAGCACAGGATGCCGGAAGAAGTCCTCGGCCTCGGCGCGGTTGCGGATAGCGTAGAATTTCGAGGTTTCGCTAAAGCCCAGGCCCTGAATCTGAGGGAAAATGTACCACATCCAGTGGCTGCGCTTGCGGCCATTTTTTATTTCAGCTAGCGCCACCAGGTAATCCGTGCGCTGGGCGTCCAGAAAGCGTTGCAAATCGGTTGTTGAGGCCATGCCCTTGCGGTTATAGAGTACACTTGGTAGAGTGTACGTGCCTGTGGTCAGCAGCGCCGAAGTAGGTAGCTAGGGTTTTAGGGGGCCGGCAGGGGTAGGAATACAGTAGTAATATAGGTGATGAAAGAACGTCATGTCGAGCCAGTCGAGACATATCGCGTGCTGACGTTGCACTGGTAATCTGATTACTCACGAACGAGATATCTCGACCGGCTCGACATGACGTTCTGTTGTTTTCCGTTTAACGTTCCTGTGTTGGCCTATTACAAAGCGACTTGCCAAGTGCTTAATCCGCGTCGTCGCCACCGCCGGATTCCTGGCCGGTGGGGTTGGTTTGCAGGGCCGCTTTGTGCTGGCGCCAATCGGGCATGAACTGGTCCATCAGGCCCCAAAAACGGGCGTTGTGCAGACGCTCGTGCAGGTGCACCAGTTCGTGTACTACCACGTATTCCAGGCAGCCTGCGGGCTTCTTGGCCAGCTCCAGGCTCAACCAGATGCGCCGGGCTCGGATGTTGCAGGTGCCCCAGCGGGTTTTCATTTGCTTCACGCCCCAGTCCTCGGCCCGGGCCCCTACAACAGGTTCCCAGTAAGTTAACAAAGCCGGAATTTGTTCTTTTAGGCGGGCCCGGTACCAGGCATTGAGCACGGCGGCACGCTCGGCGGGGGTGCTGCCGGTTGCCGCGTACAGGTTTAGGTGTTCTTCGGAAAGAACCACCCGGGCGCGGCTGGTGGTAGCGTGCACGCGCAGCTCGTAGGGGCGGCCCTGGTAGTAGTGGGTTTCGCCCGTTTGGTAGGTTACGGCCACGGGCTGGGGTAGGGCCGCAAACCGCGCCTGGTGCTTTTGAATCCAGGCCTGGCGGGAAAGCACGAACTGATGGATGGTTTCTTCGGGCAGGCGCAGGGGCACGGCCACGCGCACCCGGCCCGCCGGTGGATACACCGTGACGCGCATGGTCCGGATGGCTTTGCGCACTACTTCCACGGCCAGCTCGCCAATCTGTACAGTTTTACTCATAAGGGTGCCACTCAGTGGGGTCAGCTGCCCGCGGCGGGGTGTCGAACGGGCTGCGTTTGGCCCGAGCGTTTTTCCGCACGATAACCGAACGGTGCCGCAAGTTACGCAAGCCCCGCAGCGTACGAAAACCCGGTTGGGGCAGCATGCAGGTAGCGCGCTGCCTCAACCAGGTTTCGGAACCAGCCGCCGGCCTACTTACTCCGCCCCCGCTGAGCCGCCCAGGTTTTCTAGCTCGGCCATGTCGTCGAGGGTAAGGGCCAGGGAGGCGGCTTGCACGTTTTCTTCCAGATGCTTGACCTTGGAGGTGCCCGGAATCAGGAGAATGTTGGGCGAGCGGTGCAGCAGCCAGCTCAGGGCTACCTGCTGCTTGCTGGCGTTATACTTCTGCCCGATGGTAGCCAGCTTGCTGAGGGCCTGCTCGTTGCCGCCGGCTAGTGGGTACCACGGAATGAAAGCCAAACCATTTTTCTCGCAGAAGTCCAGCTCCGCCTCCCACTTGCGGTTGTCCACGCTGTACATGTTCTGCACCGACACAACCTTGACGTACTGCTGAGCCTGCTGAATCTGCTCTACGGTCACCTCTGACAGGCCGATGTGCTTGACCAAGCCTTCTTCCTGCACCTGCTGCAACAATTCCAGGGTTTGTTCAAACGGTACGTTCGGGTCGACGCGGTGGAGCTGATAGAGGTCAATCGTATCTAGTTTCAGGCGCTGCAGGCTGCCTTCCAGGGCTTCGCGCAGGTGGGCGGGGCTGGCGTCAATGGGCCACTGGTTGGGGCCGGTGCGCAGCAGGCCGCCCTTGGTGCCAATCACCAGTCCGGGCTTGTAGGGGTGGAGGGCCTCGGCAATAAGTTCTTCTGACACGTGCGGACCGTAGCTGTCGGCCGTGTCAATAAAGTTGACGCCCAGCTCCACGGCCCGCTGCAGCACCCGGATGGCCTCGTCGTGGTTCTGGGGCGGGCCCCAAATACCGTCGCCGGTGATGCGCATGGCCCCGTAGCCCATGCGGTTGATGGTCAGGTCGCCACCTAGGCGGAAGGTAATGTCAGGAGTAGTGGAGGTAGCCATTAGTTGACGGAGAATGGGTGAGGATAGGCACTTGCCGGTAGTGCGCGAGCCGGCGTAAACCGACGAAGCGAGGACAGCCTACAAGTAACATCCGGACCTCGTAAAAATCCAGGTCAACAGGTATAAATTCCTAGTAGCAGAACCGTAGTTGAATTGCTTTGCCGATGATAAGAAATCCTGGCGGTGCCTCGTACATTTCACCGGCCTACCCCTTCCCTGAGCCTTGCCTTGGACGCTATACCTTCAGTTCCTGCCCCTGAATGGCGGCGGCCATCAGTTGCGGGAACTGGCCGGGTGTGCAGGCAAAGCTCGGAATGCCCAGAGTGGCTAGCTGCTCGGCCACGCGGCGGTCGAAGGAGGGGGCACCGTCGTCGGCGAGGGCCAGCAGGGCCACCATCGTCACGCCGGCAGCTTTGAGGGCGGCGGCGCGCTTGAGCATTTCCCGCTCGTTGCCACCCTCGTACAAGTCGCTGATGAGCACTAGAATAGTATCGGTGGGGCGGGTGATGAGCTGCTGGCAGTAGGTGAGGGCCAGGTTGATGTCGGTGCCGCCCCCGAGCTGCACCCCGAATAGCAAATCCACCGGGTCCTGCAGGTTTTCGCTCAGGTTGACTACGGCCGTATCGAAGACCACCATGTGGGTTTTCACCGCCTTCAACGAGGCCAGCACCGCTCCAAACACGCCCGCGTACACTACTGAGGAGGCCATGGATCCGCTCTGGTCCACGCACAGCACAATTTCCTTGAGTGCCTGCCCGCGCCGCCCGTAGCCGATGAGCTTTTCGGGCACTACCGTTTTGTACTGGGGCTGGTAGTGCTTGAGGTTGGCCCGGATGGTAGCGGCCCAGTTGATTTCGTGGTAGCGGGGGCGCGGGTTGCGCACGGCCCGGCTCAGGGCCCCCTGCACGGCCTGGCGCAGCGGGTTGGCTAGCTTCTGCTCCAGCTCGCGCACTACCTTGCCTACCACTTCGCGGGCCGTGTGCTTCACTTTCTGGGGCATCACCCGGCTTAACGACAGCAGGGTGCCCACCAGGTGCACATCGGCTTGCACGGTGCGCAGCACTTCGGGTTCCAGCAGCAGTTGGTGCAGGCCCAGGCGGTCCATGGCGTCCTGCTGCATTACGGCCACAACGGAGGAAGGAAAATAGGTGCGGATGTCGCCCAGCCAGCGGCTGACCTTGGGGGCCGAGCCGCCCAGACCGGCTTTCCGTTCGCCATCTTGGTCGTAGAGTTGAGTAAGCACCTCATCCATGCGCCCATAGTCGGGGGAGAAGGGGATTTCATTAGCGGCATCGGCCGGGGAGCCTAGCACCAGTTTCCAGCGGGCAGCAGAAGTTGAGGACACGATGGTAGAGTAGGAACGGAACGGTTTCCAAGTAACAAGATAATCTGCAATTGGCGGCGGTGAGGGTGAGCCCCGATTGGTGGAAAACTACCCGTGGCGTGAGTACTAGTTTCCCCCTTTCCAATGAATGAGGCTAGTACTCACACTAATCTGCATTGAAGAAGCGCTAAACTTGTGCCGTAGCTGCTGGCAACCTCGGCATCCCTTTCTACCTTCCGCCACCTTCACTACCTCTCCGCCGCATGAAAAAACTGTACTCGCTCCTGGTTGGCTCCCTGCTCGTTAGCTCCCACGTGGTTTCGGCCCAAAGCCTGGCCGAGAAAACCAAGGGCATGCAAAAGTCCTCGGGCTTTTTTCCGTTTTACTGGGACGAGAAAACGGGCCGGGTGCTGCTGGAAATCGACAAGCTCGACCAGGAAATCCTCTACGTCAGCACCCTACCCAACGGGGTGGGCTCTAACGACCTGGGCCTGGACCGCGGCCAGATCGGGCAGACGCGCATCGTGAAGTTCGTGAAGAGCGGCCCGAAGATTCTGCTGTTGCAGCCTAACTATGATTTCCGGGCCGTGAGCCCGAACGCCGAGGAGCGGCAGTCGGTGGAGAATTCCTTTGCCCAATCGGTGCTGTGGGGCTTCAAGGCCGAAGCCCAGGAGGGAGGCCGGGTGCTGATTGACCTGACGCCCTTTCTGCTGCGCGACTCCCACCAGCTCGGCGACAAGCTGGAGGACTTGAAACAAGGCACCTACAAGGCCGAGGAAAGCCGCTCGGCGGTATTTCTGCCCAACACCAAATCATTTCCGCAGAACACCGAGTTTGAAGCCGTGGTGACGCTCACGGGCAAGGGCAAAGGCCGCGAAATCAACTCCGTAACGCCCGACCCTAGCGCCGTGACGGTGCACCTGCACCACTCCTTTATTCAGCTGCCCGACAATAAATACAAGCCCCGCGCCTTCGACCCGCGGGCCGGCTACTTCGCCAACGAGTACATGGACTACGCCGCGCCCATTGATCAGCCCATTCAGAAGCGGCAGATTGTGCGGCACCGCCTCCAGAAGAAAGACCCCGCCGCGGCCCAGAGCGAAGCCGTGGAACCCATTGTATACTACCTCGATCGGGGCACGCCCGAGCCCGTGCGCTCGGCCCTGCTGGAAGGCGCTGCGTGGTGGAACCAGGCCTTTGAGGCAGCCGGCTACCGCAATGCCTTCCAGGTGAAGATGCTGCCCGAGGGCGTGGACCCCATGGACATCCGCTACAACCTGATTCAGTGGATTCACCGCTCCTCCCGTGGCTGGTCGTACGGCTCCTCCATCGTGGACCCGCGCACCGGCGAAATTCTCAAGGGGCAGGTGTCGTTGGGTTCCTTGCGCGAGCGGCAGGACTACCTGATTGCCGAGGGGTTGTTGCAGCCCTACGAGGACGGCAAGCCCACCAGCCCCGACATGCTGCGTATGAGCATGGCCCGCCTGCGCCAGCTGGCCGCCCACGAGGTAGGCCACACCTTGGGCCTCTACCACAACTACGCCGCCAGCACCCGGGACCGGTCATCGGTGATGGACTACCCCGTGCCCCGCCTCACGCTCCGTCCCGATGGCACCGTGGACCTGAGCGAGGCCTACACCACCGAAATTGGCACCTGGGACAAGCGCGCCATTCTCTATGGCTACCAGGATTTTGGCCCTCAGGCCAACGAGGCCGCCGCGCTCAAAAACATCATCACCCAGACCCTCCGGGACGGCTACGTGTTCATGGCCGATGCCGACGCCCGGGCCCAGGGCGGGGCGCACCCGCTGGCCCACCTCTGGGACAACGGCACCAGCGCCGCCGACGAGCTGCACCACGTCATGGATGTGCGCCGGGCCGTGCTGGACCGCTTTTCCGAAAAAGCCATTGCTCCCGGCCAGCCCATGGCTACCCTGGAAGAAGTGCTGGTGCCCATGTACCTGCTGCAGCGCTACCAAGTAGAAGCCACGTCCAAGGTGCTGGGCGGCCTTTACTACACCTACGCCGTGAAAGGCGACGGCCAGACCGTAACGCGCCTGATAGAACCCGCCGAGCAGTGGAAAGCCTTCGATGCGTTGCTACGCACCATTTCGCCCCGCGAACTGGCTCTCTCGGAGGAACTGCTGGCTAAGATTCCACCCCGCCCCGTGAACTACCCGCGCACCCGCGAAACCTTTAGCACCCGCACCGGCCTCACTTTCGACCCTACCGGCGCGGCCGAATCAGCGGCGGCTACTACCCTGGAGTTTCTGCTGAACCCCCAGCGCGCTGCCCGCCTCGAAGAGTACCACGCCCGCCACCAGGAGCAGCCCGGCCTGGCCGCCGTGCTCGACAGACTAGTAAAACAAACCTGGCAGGCCAAGCCCGAAGCCGGCTACCCCGGCGAGCTGCAGCGCTTAGTAAACACGCTCACCCTGCACCGCCTGCTGACTCTAGCCGCTACCTCGCAGGCACCCGCCGGCGTGAAAGCGGTAACGACGATGAAAGTGGACGAGCTGAAAACCTGGCTGCAGAAAGAAGCGAAATCAGGCAGAGACGAGCGCCACAAAGCCACCCAGCTTGCCGCCCTGCGCACCATTCAGCAGTTCGAAGAAACCCCCGAAAAATTTCAGCCTGCCCCCTCCTTGCCCATGCCCGATGGGGCGCCCATTGGCAGCGAGGATGGCTGCGCTGGGTTTTAAAGTGGCAGGTAGCCTACGGATTTGCTCGATTCAATGTCCAGCAAGTTCATCTGCCTTCTGTATAGTAAACCTCCCGCGCGCGGGAGGTTCAACTGCTGGAAATAAAGACCTTCCTAAATACCATGTTTAACAAGAAACTGCCTTCTGCTACCTTAAATAACCTACTCAAAAAAGTCGCCGGGGTCGGCTTGGCTGAGGTACTTATTCAGGCTGCCGAGGTTGGCGAAGATGGGGTGGACGAGGCGTAGAAACTGCTGCGTAGCGGCCCGGCTGTCGGCGTAGGCCCGGAATATTTCCCCTTCACCGGCCAGCTCCAGATGGTCCAGTAGCTCCGGTTCGTGCTCTTCCACGATGGTTTCGATGTGCTCGGCCCAGGATGCGCCGCTGCCGCTGAAGCCGTGCTTCTCGAACACGGCGTAGTAATCATCCATTTCCGACAAGTCGACCACAATCCGGTACTGGCGTTCCGGGGTAGCATTTTCTTGCAGGTCGTAGACGAGGAAGGGGTAGTAGGGGCTGACCATGAGGCGCAAGGTAGGGGTAGTGGCTCGAAGCAGCGGCGCTGGCCTAAAGAAACCGGCTGTCATTCCGACGCAGGAGGAATCTGGGTGAAATCGTTGAAAGGCTTGCCCCAGATTCCTCGCTCTGCTCGGAATGACAGCCGGTTTGTACGCTTTGGCTACCGCCCGTAGGGGCTGTTGGCTTTAAACTGGCGCTCAAACTCCTCGCGGGAGCAGAGGGACTTCACGTCCACCATGCGGTCCAGGGAGAGGATGCCATCGAGGTGGTCGATTTCGTGCTGGAGTAGCTCGGCTAGGTCGTCTTCGCGGCCGGCGTGGGCTTCGTGCCACTGGCCCTGCTGGTCCTGGTAGCGCACCCGAATCCACTCGTAGCGCTCTACCTGCATGAATATGGAGAGGAAGGAGAGGCAGGCATCCCAAACAACCAGTTTCTCAGGGCTGTGGGCGATGATGCTGGGATTGATGAGCGGCCACACCGGCCGGCCCGGCAGGCGCAGCAGAATCACGCGCTGCAACTCCCCAATCTGAGGTGCGGCAATGGCCCGGCCGTAGCCGGTGGTGTCGCGCCAGTGGGCCACGGTGTCGGTCAGGTCCGTGACTAGGTTGGCTATTGCGGGAGCGCTAGGGTCGGCTACGGGCTCGGCCACGGCCCGGAGTAGTGGGTGGCCAAGTTGCAGGATGTCGCGGACGGGCATAAGAGGTAGGAGCGTTTAGAAACAGGAAGATAACACGTTTCATTAGGGGGCGGTAGCGGCCCTTGCTACCACAATCGATTACAGAGTTTATTTTCAGCAATAGTGGCGGCAAAGCGCGTCAGTCAAACTAGCAGGAATCTATATTTGGGGCGAACAGTGCAGTTGCCCCATCCAGTGGCCTGCCCCTCGTTCCTGGGTTTGCCGGCTCCGATGCTGCCGGCTGCCGCCCGCTCCTCCCGACTTGCTGTTTACCTGCGGGCGCCTGCGCGACCCGTAGCTGGTTTGTCCACCTCCTAACTTCCCGCCCGTGCTGTTTAAGCGCCATTCCCACCTGCTCGCTACCACCACCGTATCGGCCCTGACGCTGCTGCTGCCCGCAGCCCTGCTGAGTTCCTGCCAGCAAAAGCAACCCGCCGCCGAAACCACCGCCACGTCGGCCGAGGCGCCCGCCCCGGCAACAACGGATTCAGCTGCTTCCGGCAGTCGGAAATACCTGGCCCGGCCGCTGGTTAAGGATATCTACACCGCCGACCCGTCGGCCCACGTTTTCAACGGCAGAATCTACATTTACCCTTCCCACGACATTGAAACGGGGATGCCGGAAAACGACAACGGCGACCATTTTGCCATGCGCGACTACCACATCCTGTCGATGGATAGTATTGGCGGCAAGGTAACGGACCACGGCGTGGCGCTGGATACCAAGGACATTTCCTGGGCGGGCCGCCAGCTCTGGGCCCCGGACGCGGCCTACAAGAACGGAACCTACTACCTCTATTTTCCGGTGAAGGATAAGCAGGATGTGTTCCGGATTGGGGTGGCTACCAGCACGTCGCCTACCGGTCCGTTCAAGGCCCAGCCCCAGCCCATTCCGGGCAGCCTGAGCATCGACCCAGCCGTGTTTACCGACACCGACGGCAAGACCTATATGTACATGGGCGGCATCTGGGGCGGGCAGCTCCAGCGCTGGCGCACCGGCAAATACGACGCCAGCAAGCCCAAGGAGCAGGAACCCGGCCCCCAAGAAAAGGCCCTCGGACCCAAAATGGCGCGCTTAACCGACGACATGCTCACCTTCGCGGAGCCCGTAAAAGAAGTCCAGATTCTGGGCCAGGATGGCAAGCCCTTCCTGTCGGGCGACAACAAGCACCGTTTTTTTGAGGGCGGCTGGCTGCACAAGTACAACGGCAAGTACTACTTCTCCTATTCCACCGGCGACACCCACCTGCTGGTGTACGCCACCGGCGACTCGCCCTACGGCCCCTTCACCTACCAGGGCGTCCTGATGAACCCCGTGGAAGGCTGGACTACCCACCACTCCATCGTGGAAGTAAACGGTAAGTGGTACATCTTCTACCACGACACGGAGCTGTCGGGCAAAACGTGGCTGCGCAACGTGAAAGTCACCGAGCTAAAACGCCGCCCCGATGGCAGCATCGAAACCATCAACCCGTAAGGTTGAGAGTGGTTGCTTGTTAGCAACTGCTCACACCTAACCCGCAGAACGTCATGTCGAGTTGGTCGAGGCATTTCGTGTGCTGACGCCTGATTAGTTTGGCAACATCAGCACGCGAGATGCTTCGCTACGCTCTGCATGACCGTCTTTGAGTATTCGAAGACCCTGACTGCTAACACATTCTAGCTGTTGGCTATTACAGCATGTTCATCACGAAAGGCACCGGCAGAACCCCTCTACATGAGGGCTCAGCCGGTGCCTTTTTGTTAACAGTTAACAGCTAATTGCCAGCCGCTAACAGCCAGCTCAAATATCGAGCTTGAAAAACTCCGGCTTGCGTTTTTCGCCCTTGGCTTTCAGCGAAGATTGGCGAATTACTAGGTCGCCGGTGATGACGAAGGTGCGGGGCTGGAAGGCTTCTTTCTCCTGCACTTGCTCCAGAAACAGCCGGGCCGCCTGCTGCCCAATGCGGTAGGGGTGCAGGTTGACCGTGGTGAGGCCCGGCTCAATCATGGAGGCCATGAACTCGTCGCCGAAGCCCACCACGGCAATGTCCTCGGGCACCCGGATGCCGCGGGCTTTCAGGGCCACCAGCAGGTCGAAGGCGTTGGTGTAGTTAATGGCAAAAATGGCGTCCGGGGGCTGGGGGAGGGCCAGCCAGGCGTCCAGGGCGGCCACCGCCGACTCGGGTCGGAAGTGGATGTGGGTGCGCAACTCGTCGTGAGCTGGCAGGCCGTGCTTGAGCAAGGCGCTGAGGTAGCCCGCCAGTCGGTTGCGGCTGATGAGCAGGCCCTCCGGCCCGGCCAGAATGGCAATGCGGCGCGCGCCCTGCTCAATCAGGTGCTCCGTCACGTGAAAGGCCCCGTTCCAGTCGTCCAGAATTACCTTGGCCGTATCCACTTCGTTGCACACCCTATCGAAGTGCACGATGGGAATGCCCCGGGTAGCGGACTGCTTCACGTGGTCGAAGTTTTCGGTTTCCCGGGAGTGACAGATCAGCAGGCCGTCTACGCGGCTGGCAATCAGAGCCTGCACGTTGCTGACCTCCATTTCGTAGGATTCCTTGGACTGGCAGATCATCACCCTATAGCCCGCCTCGGCCACTACCTGCTGAATGCCACTGACGGCGGTAGCGAAAAATGGCCGCTCAATATCCGGGATAACAACTCCTATAGTCTTGGTTTCGCTGCTCTTTAGACTCTGGGCCAGTAGGTTAGGCTGGTAGTCGAGTTGGCGCGCTACCTCCATAATGGCCCGCCGCGTGTTGATGTTAATGTCGGAGTGGCCATTTAGGGCCCTTGATACCGTGGAGGGCGCCACTCCCAACTCCCGGGCCACGTCGCTGATGGTGGTTTGCCGCCGTTTTTTCTCCGGCACAACGGCCCCCTTGTCATCCGTGAAGTGGTAGTTGCAAGCCTTGCAGTGGTAGCGCTGCCGCCCCCGAATAAAGCCCGCCCGCATCACGGCGTCGGCCAGGTGGCACTTCGTGCATTTGATCATGGCAGTGAATTGAATTATTCCAAAGATGAGCAGGTGCATTGAGAAACCCAACTCAGCACCTGATTTTTGGTCAACGAGATTAAGCTACGTATTTTTTTTACTCTTCCGGGAAATAATTTCACCTACCGAAAACGTTTTCGAAAACGTTTTCGGTATTTTTTGTTGAAATACAGGCGTTTAAGCGGGTTTTTAGATTGCTGCCTATCCCAGTTGGTGCTTTATATTCGGTAGTAAGTACTCCCTAACCCTTCCTTTCAACAATAGCCTCACTACTGGCTTAAAAGGAGGGGGGATGGTAGATAAATTGAATTTTACTAATCTGTAACGCCGCGTTTTTCCATGCTGCACACCATGCGCTGGTTCGGGCCCCAGGACCCGGTTTCTCTTTTCGCACTCCGGCAGGCCGGCTGCACGGGCGTCGTTACGGCCCTGCATCAGTTACCCGTGGGAGCCGTGTGGAGCCAAGAAGATATCCGGGCCCGTCAGCAGCTAGTGGAGGCCGACAACGACCGGTACGCGCCCCTGCACTGGGCCGTGGTGGAGAGCCTGCCCGTGCACGAAGACATTAAGAAAGGCCGCCCGGCCCGCGCCGAGTACATCCGCAACTACCAGCAAAGCCTGCGCAACCTAGCCGCCTGCGGTATCAGCACGGTGTGCTACAACTTTATGCCGGTGCTGGATTGGTCGCGCACCAACCTGAACTACGAAATGCCCGACGGCTCCCGCGCCCTGCGCTTCGTGTGGCAGGATTTTGCGGTGTTCGACCTCTGCATTCTGCGCCGCCCCGGCGCCGAATTGGACTACGAGCCCGAGGTAGCCGCCGCGGCCCGCGCCCAGTTCGCGGAAATGTCGGCGGAAGCAGTGGCTACGCTCACCAATATTGTGTTGCTGGGGCTGCCCGGCTCCGAGGAGGCCTTTGAGCTGGCGGGCTTTCAGGAGTTGCTCAACGAGTACGCCGCTATTGATGCCGACGCCCTGCGCGAAAACCTGTACCACTTCCTGCGAGAGGTAGGGCCGGTGGCCGAGGAAGTGGGCATTGGCCTCTGCATTCACCCCGACGACCCGCCGTTTCCGCTGCTGGGCCTGCCCCGGGTAGTCAGCACCGAAGCCGACCTGGTGGGGTTGCTGCAGGCCTACGACTCGCCGGCCAATGGCCTGACTTTCTGTACTGGTTCTCTGGGCGTGCGGCCCGATAATGATCTGCCCGGCATCGTGCGGCGCCTCGGGAACCGCATTCATTTTGTGCACCTGCGCGCTACCAAGCGCGAGGAAAATCCGCGCAACTTCCACGAGGCCGACCACCTCACCGGCGACGTGGACATGTACGCCGTGGTGCAGGAGCTGGTGCGCGAGGAGCTACGTCGGGCCCGCACCGGCGAAGGCAACCCCAGCCTGCCCATGCGCCCCGACCACGGCCACCAAATGCTCGACGACCTGGAAAAGCGCACCTACCCCGGCTACTCCGCCATCGGCCGCCTGCGCGGGCTGGCCGAGCTGCGGGGCCTGGAGCTCGGCATCCGCCGCAACTTGCAGGCCACCGAGGAGGCTACCTCCCCGCTTGCCGCCGAAGCCCCCGCTACCCGCTTCGTGTAACCACGCCCCGCCTCACCCGACCTTCTTTCTACCCCTTCCCACCTATGCTACCCCGCTTGTTGCTGCTTGCCTTCCTCTGCCTCGGTGCCAGCCTCGGCTGCCGCGCCGATGACGGCTACCGCCTGTGGCTGAAGTATGATGAGCTGCCCGAGGCCAGCCTGCGCAAGGCCTGGCAGGACCGGGCCCGTGGTATTGTGGTGGAAGGCAACGCAACTCCTACCCTGCAAACCGCCGCCCACGAGCTGCAACTCGGGCTGCAAGGCTTGCTGGGGCGCTCGGTGCCGGTAGGGGCGGCGCCGGGCGGCAAGGGCCGCATCCGGCTGCGCGTGGCCCCGGACCCCACGCTGGGCCGGGAGGGCTACCGCATCAGCAGCCAGAAAAACGGACTGGAAATTACCGGCCCCACCGACGCGGCCGTGCTCTACGGCTGCTTTGCCCTGCTGCGCCAGGTGCAAACCGGTCAGCGCCCCGAGCAGCTCAGCCTCAGCAGCCAGCCCCGCATCGAGTACCGCCTGCTCAACCACTGGGACAACCCCAACGGCACGGTGGAGCGCGGCTACGCCGGTTCCTCCATCTGGAAGTGGCTGGAACTGCCCGACCGCCTCGACCCGCGCTACCAGGACTACGCCCGCGCCAATGCTTCCATCGGTATTAACGGGGTAGTACTTAATAACGTCAATGCTAGTGCCCGCTACCTCACGGCGGAGTACCTGCAAAAAGTAGCCGCCCTGGCCGGCGTGATGCGGCCCTACGGCATCCGGGTGTACCTCTCGGTGTTTTGGGCCGCGCCCAAAGTCATTGGCGGCCTGCCTACTTCCGACCCCCTGGACCCCAAGGTGGCGCAGTGGTGGAAAGCCAAAACCGACGAAATCTACAAGGCCATTCCCGACTTCGGGGGCTTTCTGGTGAAGGCCAACTCCGAGGGCGAGCCGGGCCCCCAGGACTACGGCCGCAACCACGCCGATGGCGCCAACATGCTGGCTACGGCCCTGGGCACCCACGATGGGGTAGTGATGTGGCGAGCCTTCGTGTACAAGGCCAACTCCAAGGGCGACCGGTTCAAGGAGGCCTTCGAGGAGTTTCAGCCCCTCGACGGTAAGTTTTCGCCTAAGGTGCTGGTGCAGGTGAAAAACGGCCCGATTGACTTCCAGGCCCGGGAGCCGTTTCACCCGCTGTTCGGGGCCATGCCGCGCACCCCGCTGGTGCTGGAAGTGCAACTAACGCAAGAATACCTGGGTTTCGCTACCCACCTCGTATACCTGGGGCCGCTTATCAAGGAGTGCCTCGACGCCGATACCCACTCCCAGGGTCCGGGCTCCACAGTTGCCAAGGTGGTCGATGGTACTCTGGAAAAGCACTCTATTAGTGGTATTGCGGGGGTAGCTAACATCGGCTCGGACCGGAACTGGACCGGCCACCCAGTGGGCCAGGCCAACTGGTATGCCTACGGCCGCCTGGCCTGGGACCACACGCTCAGCTCCGCGGCCATTGCCGAGGAATGGACCAAAATGACCTTGACGCGGGAGCCCCAGGCTTTGGCCAGCATCCTGCCGGTGCTCAATCAGTCGCGCGACGTGTACGTGCGCTACACCACGCCGCTGGGCCTGCACCACATCATGGGCCAGAGCATTCACTACGGCCCCGAGCCCTGGCTGGAAAAAAGCGCCCGCCCCGACTGGACCTCCGTGTACTACCACAAGGCCGATGCCGAAGGCCTGGGCTTCGACCGCACTGCCCGCGGCTCTAACGCCCTGAGCCTCTACGCCCCCGGCGCCCGCCAGGTGTGGAGCAACCCCGCCACCTGCCCGCCCGACTACCTGCTTTGGTTTCACCACGTGGGCTGGGGGCAGCAGCTGAGTACCGGCCGCACCCTCTGGGACGAGCTAACCACCCGCTACTACACCGGCGCCGACTCGGTGCTCTGGATGCAGCGGCAGTGGGAGCAGGCCCGCCCCGCCCTGGACGCTGAGTTGCACGCCGATGTGGCCGCTCGCCTGCGCATTCAGCACCGCGAGGCCCTGTGGTGGCGCGACGCCTGCGTGCTCTACTTCCAGACCTACGCCAAGCGGCCTATTCCGCCCACGCTTACGCCGCCCACCCGGCCCCTGGCCGAGGTCAAGGAACTGGTCGACCTCTATCAACTGCGCTAATGCGCTACCTCTTCTTCGCACCGCCTCATCTTCTCTGGCATGGCACACATTGAGTCCTTCGTTTCCCCGCACCCCCAGCCTAATGGGCAGCACCAGTCGAACCCGTTTTCCCTGGAAGGCAAGCTGGCCCTCATAACCGGTGGCGGCACTGGCATTGGGCTGGAAATGGCCCGCTGCATGGCCACGGCCGGCGCCACCGTCATCATTACCGGCCGCCGCGAGGCCGTGCTCCAAGAGGCCGTGGCCGACCTGGGCCCCTCGGTGCACTACCTCACCAACGACGTCTGCGAGCTGGACACCCTGGAAGACTTGGTGGAGCAGATTGAGGCCACCCACGGTCCGCTGGATGTACTCGTGAACAACGCCGGCATCAACATGAAAAAGCCGGCCCTGGACGTCACCGACGAGGAATTCAGCCGCATCATCCACACCAACCTGAACGCCGTGTTTGCCCTGACGCGGGTGTGCGCCCGCCGCATGGTGGAGCGCCAAAGCGGCGTGATTCTGATGATTTCCTCGATGGCTGCCTACTACGGTATCGATCGGGTAGTGGCTTACGCCGCCTCGAAGTCGGCGGTGGAGGGCATGGTGAAGGTGCTGGCCTCGGAGTTTTCCAAGCACAATGTGCGCGTGAATGCCATTGCCCCCGGCTTCATCGAAACCGAAATGAGCCGCACGGCCATGAACTCCGACCCCGACCGCCGCGACCGGGCCATGCGCCGCACGCCCATGGGCAAGTTCGGGCAGCCCTCTGACATCGGCCACGCGGCCGTATTCCTGGCCTCCGAGGCCGCCCGCTACATCACCGGGGCTTCGCTGCCCGTGGATGGGGGCAATTCCATTGGCTTTTAGCGCCCGCCCTCGGCCGGGTTACCTGCAATATCCCACACTTTAAAGTTCCCACACTCCATGCACTCAACTATACGAAAATCGGCTTTTGGGCTGGGTTGGCCGCTGCTCCTGGCTACTGGTCTGCCTGTGGCGGGCGCGTTGTTGGCCCCCGCACAGGCGCAGGCGCAAGCCGCCCGCACCATCTCGGGTAAGGTAACGGACCAGGCCACCGGCGAAGGCATTCCGGGCGTCACGGTGTTGGTGCGGGGCACCTCCGCCGGCGCTTCAACCGGCACCGATGGGTCCTTTACCCTGCAGGCTCCGGCCGGAGGAACCACGCTGGTTTTCTCGGCCATCGGCTACACCTCCGTCGAGCGGCCCATCGGCAACAATACCACCTTCAACGTGCCCCTGAGCACCGATACCAAAGCCCTGAGCGAGGTAGTGGTGGTGGGCTACGGCGTGCAGAAGAAAAGCCAGGTAACGGGCGCTATTTCTTCCGTGGATGAGCAGTCCCTGCGCGACGTGCCGGTGGCCAACATCGGCCAGGCCCTGCAAGGTCGGGCGGCGGGCGTGAACATCTCCAGCACCAGCACCGCTCCGGGGCAGGCGCCGGTTATTCGTATCCGCGGCAACCGCTCGTTTGCGGGCAGCAACGACCCGCTGCTGGTGGTAGATGGGGTACCGTTTGATGGTAACCTGAATGACCTGAACCCCGACGATATTACGTCCCTGGAAGTACTAAAAGATGCCTCCTCTACGGCCATTTACGGGGCCCGCGGCGCTAACGGCGTCATCCTGATTACTACCAAGCGTGGTAAGGCGGGCGCCCCGCGCGCAACCTACAGCGCCTATTACGGCGTGAAAAAACCGTACGGCTTCTATGATTTGCAGAACGGCCAGGAATACTACAACTACCGGGCAGAAGCATTTCGCGCAGCGGGCCAGGACCCGAACAGCGCCGCGGGTTTCCTAACCGATGACGAGAAGGCCAACTTCGCCGCTGGCAGAAGCTTCGACTACCAGGACCTGCTGTTCCAGAACGGTCGGATTCAAAACCACGCCCTGGGCGTGAGTGGTGGCAGTGAACAAACCCAATATTCGGCCTCGTTGGGCTACTACGATGAAACGGGCATTGTGCCCGTGCAAGGCATCAAGCGCTACTCCTTGCGGGGCACGCTGGATCAGCAGATTGGCAAGCGGATAAAAGTGGGGTTAAACACGCTCAACTCCTTTACCAGCCAGAATGATCCGGGCCTGAATATCTCGTACAACATTCTCACGAGCAGCCCACTGGCCTCGCCCTATGATGCCAACGGCCTTCCCATCCTCTTCCCGAACGCCGACAACGCCCAGGCAAACCCGCTCAGTTATTACACGCAGGATGCGCACTTTGAGCAGCGCCGGCGTCTGCGCACGTTCAACAGCCTCTACGGGCAGGTAAACATTCTGAAAGGACTGGACTACCGGCTGAATCTCGGCCTCGACGGTCGTACGGAAAACAACGAATCGTTTTTTGCGTCGAACACGCCAGCGCGTGCGGGGGGCCAGAATGCGGCCACGCGTAACAACAGCATCGCCTTTAACCTGCTGGTTGAAAACCTGCTGACCTATAACCGCACGTTCGCGGAGAAGCACGACGTGAACTTCACCGGATTGTATAGCTGGCAGCAGTTCCGTACGGATGGGTTTGAAACCGGCGCCCAGAACCTGCCTACTAACTACCAGCAAGCCTTTAACTTAGGTGCCGGTACGCCTTCGTTTTCGCGTAGCAACCAGAGCCAGTGGGATATTATTTCCTACATGGGCCGCCTAAACTACGCCTTCGACAACCGCTACTCCGCCACCCTAACCATGCGGGTGGATGGCTCCTCGCGCCTGGCTCCCGGCAACAAGTACAAGCCTTTCCCTTCGGCTGCCGTGGCCTGGAACATTGCCAATGAGTCGTTTCTGCAGGACAATGCGTGGGTAAACAACCTAAAGCTGCGCGCCAGCTACGGCCGTACGGGTAGCACGGCTGTAAACCCCTACCAGACCCTGGGTTCTCTGCAGTCTAGCTTAGGCAATGGCTATTATAACTTCGGGGGAACCGGGGTAGCTGGTGCCATTCCGGCCACTATTCCGAACCCCAACTTGGGCTGGGAGTACACGGCCACCACCAACTTCGGCCTTGATTTTGGCTTGTTCAACAACCGCCTTACCGGTGCCGTAGAAGTGTATCAGCAGCGCACCAGCGACTTGCTCTTGCCCGATGCCCTACCCACTACGAGTGGCTACGGCTCCTTTACGCGCAACATCGGCCAAACCCAAAACCGTGGCTTGGAGATTAGCTTAACTACGGTTAACGTACGTTCTGCGAGTGGCTTTGAGTGGAGCACTGACTGGAACTTCACCATCAACCGGGAGAAAGTGCTTGATCTGGGCTTGGGTGATGACGAAAACGGCAACCCCCGGAGCGACATCAGCAACCAGCGCTTCATTGGCCAGCCCCTCTTCGTTTTCTACGACTATAAGTACGCCGGCATCTATCAGCAGAATGAAGCAGCCGCGGCGGCCAAAGCGGGTACTCGGGTAGGCCAAGTCAAAATAGAAGACCTGAACGGTAACGGCGTGGTCGATGGGGCTGATCGGCAAATCATCGGTACGCGCCAGCCAAAATTTGAGGCCGGCATGACCCAGCGCTTCCGCTTCAAAGGCTTCGACCTGACGGCGGTGGGCCTTACCCGCGTGGGCGCTACCGTGGTGGATCCGCTGCTGTTTCCCTCCAACTACATCACCACCTTTAGCGGGCGCCGCAATCAGCTGAACTTACCGTACTGGACGCCCGCTACGCCGGAGAACCGCTACCCGCAGCCTAACCAGAACTACTTCAACGACTTCGTGCTTAACTCGCAAACGTTGTCGTACCTGAGTGGCACTTTTATTAAGGTACGTAGCATTGATCTGGGCTACACGCTACCCGCCGGCATCATCCAAAAAGTGAAAATGAGCAACGCGCGCATCTACGTGCAAGTGCAGAACCCACTTATTTGGTCCCCGGTGGAGTACTACAAGAAAAACAAGGCTATCGACCCGGACGCCCTGTCCTATTCGACCCGATTCAGCGGCAATACCTCTGTTAACGGCGGGGTTTCTTTTGATGGCTTAGCGGGTACCAACTACCCTACCACCCGTGCCTTCATTGTGGGGCTAAACGTAGGTTTCTAATCGTAAACTTTTCTCGACGCCGCGTGCGTACTCGACTATATGAAAAAGATTCTGCTTACTGGTTCGGCACTGGCGCTCCTGTTAGCCGCCAGCAGCTGCAGCAAAGACACCTTGGACGAAACCCCGCGTTCCATTTTGGTGCCGGGCTTCCTCGGTACGCCTGAAGGCATTCAGGCCGGCTTAGCGGGCGTGTACTCCGGCCTGCGGAATGCTACCGCCGACCAAGGTGGCTCCATTTTTATCTCCCAGGGCACCGATGAGTTCATGCGTGGTTTTGCCGCCACGGAAGGATTCGAGGATTACAACGCCGGCCAGCTTAACGGTACCAACGGAAACATAGCGAATACGTGGAGTAGCTACTACCGCTCCATCAATACGGCTAACGGCGTTATCCAATATGCGTCCCAGGCCCAGGGAGTTTCACCGGCTGTTGTTGCGCAGGCGGAAGCCGAAGCCAAAGTGCTCCGCGCCTGGTACTACTTCCGCCTCGTACGCTCCTTCGGTGATGTACCCTTGACGCTCTCTTTCGTGGATCAGCCTACCAAGGACTACACCCGCGCTCCGATAGCCGATGTGTACAGTGCTATTGTGGCGGATCTGAACGACGCACTGACCAAAATTGCTAACACGGCCGCGCAGCCAGGGCGCGTAACGCGGGCTACGGCCCTGCACATGCTGGCGCAGGTGCACCTCACGCGAGCTACGTCCACGGCCAAGCAAGCCGACGATTACGCCAAAGCGGCGCAGTTTGCGGAAGAACTCATCCGGGACGCGGCCACTAAGTATGGGAAAGGATTGGAGGCTGACCCCGCTGATGTATTCAGAGAAGGCAACGAAAACGGCCGGGAGATTCTGATGAACGTACAGTTCAACTCCGACCCTACTTTTACGGGTATCTCGGATAACGGGGCCGGTGGCGCCGGGCAGAACCAAACCAACTACTTGTTTCGCGGCCGCTACGACTTGCTGCCCAACGTAGAGCGGAGTATTATCTACGGTCGACCCTTCGGGCGTCTTACCTCCACCCCGTACCTGCTAGAGTCGTATATTCTGCCTTCGGAAACTACTCCCCGGCAGTGGCGCACAACCGACACCCGCTACAGTAAGTGGTTCACTACGTTGTGGTTGGTTAATAATACGACCTTCATAAACGGTGGCCGGAACTTCAATCCGAATAGAGTAGTAGGGGATACCGCTGCCTGGTATGCGGGCCGTGAGCTGACGGCCGCCGAGCGTGCGCGCATCGCGGCCCGTCCCAATGGCCCGTACGTAGTAGGTACTCCTAGCACCTATACCACCAACTTCTCGCCGTACATCAACAAGTTTGATGACGCCACCCGCCCGGCTACCAACACAAGCTCCGACCGGCCACTGATTCTGATGCGTCTGTCGGAAACCTACCTGATTGCCGCCGAGGCTAACATGTACCTGGGTGATCTGACCAAAGCCCGCGACTTTATCAACGTAGTGCGCCGCCGGGCTGCCGCTCCGGGTAGAGCTGCTCAAATGGAAATCACTGCAAGCCAGCTCAACATTGATTTCATCCTGGATGAGCGCAGCCGGGAGTTAGCCGGTGAGCAGCTGCGGTGGTACGACCTGGTGCGCACGGGCAAGCTAGTGGAGCGCGTGAAGAAATACGTGCCTGCTTTGATCAACTCCAAGCCTTCCCCCATCCCCGGGGTAACGGATAACTACGGCTCTAACGCTGCCGCTAACATCCAGCCCTACCACGTATTGCGCCCCATTCCGCGGCAGGAAATTGACCGCACGGGGGGTAAAATCACGCAGAACCCTGGCTATCCACAATAGTCTGGTTAGTAGCTAGTACGCTAACGTAATGTATTGCCGGCAGTAGTACCGAATCCGAACTCATGCGGCTCAGGGGTACTGTCGGCAATATGTTTATCCTGCCTATCAAGGCCCAAGAAAGTAGTAGTTTTACTCCAGCCTGCTTGTGGCCCCAGTACTGTCAAAGTGGCCCGGGCGCCAAGACCGGGGCCATTACTTCCCACCAGAGCATATGAGACAAACCAACATGAAAGCGTGGCTGGGTATTACTGCTGCCTTACTCCTGCACAGCTTCGGTCTAGTTGCACAATCGATTGAGTTGGTCAATCCCATCCTAACGGGTTTTTACCCAGACCCTAGTATTACCAAGGTGGGTAAGGATTATTACCTAGTGAACTCCACGTTTTCCTACTTTCCAGGCATCCCGGTCATGCACAGCAGAGACCTAAAAAACTGGAAGCAGGTGGGCAATGTGATTGACCGGCCCTCGCAAATGACCTTCCTGGGCGACCGAATGACCCGTGGGTTATTCGCGCCGGCCATTGAGTACCACAACGGCACCTACTACGTCACCTGCACGCTCATCGACCACAAGGGCAACTTTGTGGTGACGGCCAAGAACCCCGCCGGGCCCTGGAGCAACCCAATTTTCCTACCCGAGGTCAAGGGCATCGACCCCTCGCTGTACTTTGAGGGCGACAAGGCGTACGTCATCTACAACAGCGACCCGCCCGACAACAAGCCGCTCTACGACGGTCACCGCTCCATCAAGATGATGGAGCTAAACCCGCAAACACTGCAAACGGTGGGCGAGGCCAAAATTGTGGTAAACGGTGGGGTGGACCTGAGCAAGAAGCCCGTCTGGATTGAGGGCCCGCACCTGATGAAGCGCAATGACTGGTACTACCTCTATGCCGCGGAAGGGGGCACGTCGGTCAACCATACGGAGGTGGTATTCCGCAGCAAGGCGCCGCTAGGGCCGTTTGTGCCTTACGAGAAAAATCCCATCCTCTCGCAGCGCGAGTTGCCCAAAGACCGCAAAGACCCCATCACCTCGGCGGGGCACGCGCAGTTTGTGGAAGGACCGGATGGCAAGACCTACGCCATTTTCCTGGCCGTACAGCCCTACGAGGGGAATTTCTACAATACCGGGCGCGAGACCTTTATTGTGCCCGTGGTGTGGAAAGACGAGTGGCCGGTCATGGACCCGGGGCCTAATGGCGTACAATACAGCTACAAAGCCAACTTTCCCGAGGTGAAGCAGCCCGGCGCCCGGCCGCAGAGCGGCAACTTTGCCTACACGCTCACCTTCGAGAAGCAGCTAGACCCGGCGCTGCTGTTCCTGCGCACGGTGGATAGCACTAATTTCTCCCTGAGCAAGGCCAAAGGCCTCACCCTGAAGCTCAAACCCGAAACGTGCGCCGAACTCGGTAACCCGGCCTTCATCGGCAAGCGCCAGCAGCACATGGTTGGCAGTGCCGAAACCGAACTGACCTTTGCGGCCAAGGCGCCGAATGAAACGGCCGGCCTGGTGGCTTTCCAAGATGAAAAGCACTTCTACTACCTCTGCAAATCGGTAGAGAATGGCAAGCCCGTCGTGCAGCTGTTCAAGAGCACTACCGACGCTAAGAACCCGGAGTTGCTAGCGAAAGCGCCCCTGAAGGCGGCGGCCGGCAAGGTGCAACTGCGCATCAATGCCGACGGCGACACGTACAGCTTCCGCTTTTCGGAGGATGGCAAGAACTATACGGTACTGAAAGACAAGGTGGATGCGCGCTTCCTGAGCACGCAGGTAGCCGGAGGCTTTATCGGCTGCCTGTACGGCATGTACGGCACCTCGGCCGGACAGCCTACCACCAACACCGCCTCCTTTACGTGGCTGAAGTACGAGGGGAATGACCCCGTGTACAAGAAATAATCCCCGGCCCACTGGCTACGCTTCCTTCTTCCTTTTATGCGCTACTACCCACTCATTTGCCTGCTCGTGCTACCCCTCGCCGCGGCTCAGGCCGCCAAGCCCATCCGCATTACTAGTCCCGATGGGGCGGTGCAGGTGACCGTAGAGGTAACCCCCCAGGGCCAGCCAACCTACGCCGTGCGCTACCGGCAGGCGGAGCTGCTGCGCCCCTCGCGCCTGGGGCTGCAACTCGCCAGCGCCGACCTCACGCAGGGCCTCAAGCTGAGGAAAGCCGACAAGCAAACTACCGTAACCGACGACTACCAGCTCGCCACCGACAAGCGGGCCAACTGCCGCTACCGCGCCAACCGGCGTGTGGTGCACTTCAAGAGCCGGGCCAAAGGGCCGCAGTTGAGCGTGGTGTTTCAGGTGTCCGACGATGGGGTAGCGTTTCAGTACGTGGTGGAAGGCAACAGCCAGGAAGTGCAGCGCATAACAGCGGAAGCCACCACTTTTCACTTGCCGGCCACTGCCAAAGGCTGGCTGCACCCGCACGCCAAAGCCCAGACTGGTTTTGCCAACACCCAGCCCTCGTATGAGGAGTACTACCAGCGGGGCATTGCGGCCGGCACGCCCTCTACGCTAGGGCAGGGGTGGTCGTTTCCGGCGCTGTTTGAAGTAGGCGGGCACTGGGTACTGCTCACGGAAGCCGGCATGGGGCGTACCTATAGCGGCACCCACCTAGGCCACTCCGCACCCGATGCGGAGTACAGTGTAGCCTTCCCGCAGGCCCCGGAGCGCACTACCCCCGAGGCCGCGCTGCTGCCCGAAAGCCGGTTGCCGTGGCGCACGCCCTGGCGGGTGCTGGTGGTAGGCAACTCGCTGCGGCCCATCGTGGAATCGACGCTGACTACCGATGTGAGTGCGCCTGCCCAATCGGCGGCTTTGCCTGCGGCACCTGGTAAGTCGTCGTGGTCGTGGGTACTGCTTGGCGACGATAAGACCACCTACGACGTGCAGCGCCGCTTCATCGACTATTCGGCTAGCATGGGCTGGGGCTACTGCCTGGTCGATGCCCTCTGGGACAAGCAAATCGGCTACGATAAAACGCAGGAGCTGGCCCAGTATGCCCGTAGCAAAAACGTCGGCCTGTTGGTGTGGTATAACTCCAATGGCCATTGGAACGAGGCGCCGCAAACTCCCACCAATGTCCTATTCGAGGCCGAAAGCCGCCGCCAGGAATTCGCCCGCATCAAGCAAATGGGCATTGCAGGTATTAAGGTTGACTTTTTCGGTGGGGATGGGCAGTCGTTTATGAACTACTACCAGGACCTGCTTGTGGATGCTGCTCAGGCCGGACTGCTGGTGAACTTTCACGGCACCACCATTCCCAGGGGCTGGAACCGCACCTACCCCAACCTGGTGACGATGGAAGCCGTGCGCGGCTTTGAGTTCCTGACCTTCGACCAGGCCAACACCGACCAGGAGCCCACGCACTGCGCCGTGCTGCCCTTCACCCGCAACGCGGTGGGGCCCATGGACTTCACGCCCATGGCGTTTTCCGAAATCAGGGGCAAGGAGCGCCGCACCTCCAATGCGTTTGAATTGGCCCTGTCGGTGCTGTTTCAGTCGGGCATTCAGCACTACGCGGAGGTGCCCGAGGGCATGGCTGCGCAGCCGGCCTACGTGCGGGAGTTTGTGCAAAAGCTGCCGCCAAGCTGGGCCGATGTCAAGTTTCTGGATGGCTACCCTGGTCAGTACGCCGTGCTGGCCCGCCAAGCACCCGGCGGCGCCTGGTACGTGGCCGGCATCAACGGCACCGACGCCCCCAAAACCATCCAGCTCGACCTCAGCCAACTAGGCCTGCAAAAAGGCACCCTCATCACTGATGGCGATACCAACCGCAGCTTCAGCACCCAGGCCGTGGCGGGCTCCACCCTCAGCGTGACGCTGCCGGCGCGGGGCGGCTTTGTCGTTCAGCCCTAGGCCTGTACCGGCGGCTGGCTCCCTGGCCTACTTGCCGCCAGTAGGTTACTCACGGAACAGCACACGCAGTCACATCCAGAAGCTTGGTCGATGAACCTATATCTCACATTTCTTCAACGGACCAAGAGTATTTGTCTGCTGCTGTGTGTGCTGTATATAGGCCTAGGCAGCAGCACGGCGCAGCGCCTACCTAAACCGGCGAAACCAACCCGGAAAGGAGCGTTTTACACGGGGCAGTACCCCAACCTGCTGCGGGAAGCGGGCTATAGCCAGGCCGACATCGACAAGAAAGTGACGCAGGCCTACCACGACGTGTTCGAGGGGCCTAACCGGGTGTACTTCGAAGTGGGCGACTCCATGGCCTACGTGTCGGATTTGAAGAACCACGACGTGCGGACCGAAGGGGTTTCGTATGGCTTGATGGTGGCGGTGCAACTGAACAAGAAGGAGGTGTTTGACCGCATCTGGCGCTGGTCGAAGAAGTACCTGCAGCACCAGGAGGGACCCTTGAGGGGCTATTTCGCCTGGAGCATCAACCCGGCCACCATGAAGCGCAACTCCGAGGGGCCGGCTTCCGATGGCGAGCTGTACTTCGTGACCAGTCTGTTATTCGCCGCCAACCGCTGGGGAAATACGACCGGCATCAACTACTACCAAGAGGCGCGCAACATCCTGGATGCCATGTGGCAAAAGGATGGCACCGGCAACGTGTATAACCTCATCAACACCCAGCACAAGCAAATATCTTTTGTGCCGGTGGGCGACATGTATACCTGGACCGACCCCTCGTACCACCTGCCAGCTTTTCTGGAGGTGTGGGCTGCGTATGCCAAGGATGGGCACGAGCAGTTTTACCGGGCCTGCGCCGATACGTCGCGGGCGTTTCTGCACCGCGCCTGTAACCCCGTAACCGGCCTCAATTACGACTACACCGAGTTCAGCGGGGCACTTCACGCTACCAAGTGGGCCCCGCCGGCCTTCCGCTACGATTCCTGGCGAGTACCCATGAACATTGCCATGGACTACGTGTGGTTTGGCAAGGATAAGGCCTGGCAGGAGCAGTACGCCCAACGTTTCCAGGGTTTTCTGCGCAGCAAGGGCCTCACCACCTTCGAAGACCAGTTCAACGTGGATGGCTCCCGGCCCGATTTCATTCTGCAAGCCGGCGACGTCAAGAAGCTCCGGCATTCGCTGGGCCTGGTAGCTACCTCCGCCGCGGCCTCCCTGGCCAGTCAGGACAAGCAGAAGCTGGACTTCGTGCACGCGCTCTGGAATGCCAAGCTAGCGCCCTACGAAGACGGCTACTTCGACCCGTACTACGATGGCCTGCTGTACCTGTTCAGCTTGCTGCATCTGAGTGGTAACTACCAGGCTATCAAACCGGCGCCTCACCACTAAACCACTTGCCCCGGTAGTTTTTGCCATGTCTTACTCCATCAAGCAAAGTGCTTTTGTCTTCGGGCTAGTCCTTGCCTCAGCTGCGGTTTCGCCGCTCGCGGCGCAAGTGCAGCAGGCGCAAAACCCGGTCATCTTCGCCGATGTGCCGGATATGGCCATGATTCGGGTGGGCACGACCTACTACATGAGCAGCACGACCATGCACATGAGTCCGGGCGTGCCCATTATGAAGTCGACGGACTTGGTGAACTGGCACTTGGTCAGTTACGCGTCCGACATGCTAGGTAGCCTGGATGAGCTGACGCTGACAAACGGCAAGAGCACCTACGGTCGGGGCTCGTGGGCGAGTAGCCTGCGGTTTCACCAGGGCACCTACTACGTCTCGACCTTCGCCCAAACGACCGGCAAAACTTACGTGTATTCCACCAAGAATATTGAAAAGGGTCCCTGGAAAGTCGCGTCGTTTAAGCCCAGCTACCACGACCACTCCTTGTTTTTTGACGATGATGGCCGCGTGTACCTGGTGTATGGCGCCGGCAAGCTGCGGCTGATTGAGCTAACGGCCGACGCCTCCGGCGTGAAGCCCGGCGCCACGGAGCAGGTGCTGATTGAAAACGCCAGTGCCCCGGCCGGCCCCAACCTAGGCCTGCCCGCCGAAGGCTCCCAACTGTTCAAAATCAAAGGAAAGTACTACCTCTTCAACATCACCTGGCCCAAAGGCGGCATGCGCACCGTGGTGGTGCACCGGGCCGACAAGCTCACCGGCCCCTACGAAGGGCGGGTGGCGCTGCAAGATCTGGGCGTGGCGCAGGGCGGCCTCATCGACACGCCCGATGGCCGGTGGTTTTCCTACCTGTTCCGCGACTACGGGGCCGTGGGCCGCATCCCGTACCTGGTGCCTGTGACGTGGACTGATGGCTGGCCCGTACTGGGAAGTCCGGCCGGCAAAGTACCCCAGACGCTACCCTTACCGCCCAGCAAAGGCCTGATTCCGGGCATCGTAGCGTCGGATGAGTTTAACCGGCGTAAGGGTGAACCTGCCCTGCCGCTGGTGTGGCAGTGGAACCACAATCCCGAAAACTCCCTCTGGTCGCTTACCGACCGGGCGGGCTACCTGCGCCTGAAAACCGGCCGCCTAGACACTACCTTCCTGCTGGCTCGCAATACCCTCACCCAGCGCACCATCGGGCCGACCTGCGCCGGCACCACCGCCCTGGATGTGTCGCACCTGAAAGAGGGAGATGTTGCTGGCCTAGCCCTGCTGCAAAAACGGTACGGCCTAGTGGGGGTAGACTACCGCAACGGCGCCAAATCCATCGTCATGATTAGCGCCGAAATGGAGAAGCCTGTGGAGCTGCAACGCCTGCCCCTGACGCAGAATACCGTCTATTTCAAAGCAGAGTGTGACTTCACGGAGCGCAAAGACGTGGCCACTTTTTATTATAGCCTCGATGGAAAGGCTTGGAAAGCCATTGGGGCGCCGCTCAAGATGGCCTACACGCTGCCGCATTTTATGGGCTACCGGTTTGGGCTGTTCACCTACGCCACCAAGACGGCTGGCGGCTACGCCGACTTCGACTACTTCCGCATTGCGGACACCACTACCGGAACCAAGTAACCCCCTGGCCCCATGCTACCTAGTAAACTGCCGTATCTGTTGAGCGGGCTGGCCCTGCTGCTGGGAGGCACTGCGCAGGCCCAGAACCCATTTATTGCCAACCAGTTTACCGCCGACCCCACGGCGCGGGTGTTCAACGGCCGGGTGTACGTGTATCCTTCCCACGACATTCTGGCCACCCCGGAGCGCGGGAAGGTCGGCTGGTTTTGCATGGAGGACTACCACGTGTTTTCCTCCGCGAACCTCACCGACTGGACCGACCACGGCGTCATCGTAACCCAAAACAAGGTGCCCTGGGTGAAGCCCGACAGCTACAGCATGTGGGCACCCGACTGCATTGCCCGCAACGGCAAGTACTACTTCTACTTTCCCACTACCCCCAAGGATACTACTATCAACAAGGGCTTTACGGTGGGGGTGGCCGTGGCCGATAAACCCACCGGCCCCTTCGTGCCGGAGCCGCAACCCATCAAGGGGGTGCGCGGCATCGACCCCAACGTGCTGATTGACCAGGACGGGCAGGCCTACCTCTACTGGTCGCAGGGCAACATTTACGCCGCCAAACTCAAGCCCAACATGCTGGAGCTGGCCTCGGAGCCGGTTACGCTGGGTGAGTTACCCACCAAAGGCCTGAAAGAAGGACCGTTTGTATTTGAGCGCAAGGGCATTTACTACCTCACGTATCCGCACGTGGAGAACAAGACGGAGCGCCTCGAATACGCCACCAGCACCAGCCCGCTGGGCCCGTTCACGGTGAAGGGCGTCATCATGGACGAGTCGCCGACCGGCTGCTGGACCAATCACCACTCCCTACTGCCGTTCAACAACCAGTGGTACCTGTTCTACCACCACAACGACTTGTCGCCGGCCTTCGACAAGAGCCGGTCGGTTCGGCTGGATAGCCTGTTTTTCGAGCCCGACGGAGCCATCCGAAAAGTGGTGCCCACCCTGCGCGGCGTGGGCCTGACGGATGCCCGTCAGAAAATCCAGCTGGACCGCTACAGCCGCCTGAGCAGCCGCGGCGCTTCCATTGCCTTTCTAGACCCGGCCAACACCTTCCAAGGCTGGAAAACCGTGTTTACTGATAACCAGGGCTGGGTGCAGTACAACGGCGTCGCCTTTGGTAAACAGGCCCCTAAAACGGTGACGCTGCGCGTGCAGGCCGCTGCCGGCGCCACGGTGCAGTTGCGCACCGACGGGGCCACCGGCCCGCTGCTAGCCCAAGTAACCGTGCCCAAGGGCAGCCAGTGGCAGGAGGTAAAAGCCCCGGTAGCAGCCTTTAAGCCCGGCACGCATACGCTGGTGGTTTCCGCCAAAACCAACACGCCCGTTGAAATTGACTGGGTGAAATTCGAGTAGGAGGCGAAAAGCTCCCACTGGCCATCCGTCTGACATTCCACCCGCTTGCTACCTACGCCTGCTAGTCCTTTTTCAAGCCATGAGAAACGTATTGCTTATCATGTTGGGCGTGGTTCTGCTGAGCGGAAGCAGCACGTTTGCCCAACCGACTGTGAAGGAAGCGCCCAAGGGCTTCGACCAACCTACCGCGGGCATTGCGGCTGGTAAGCTGGACAGCATCAGCTACCCCTCGAAAACGGTAGGGACGGTGCGTAAGGCCCTGGTGTACATGCCGCCGGACTATTCCAAACGGAAGAAGTACCCGGTGCTCTACCTGCTACACGGCATTGGGGGCGACGAAAAGGAGTGGCTCCGGGGCGGGCGCCCGCAGGTGATTCTGGATAACCTGTACGCGGCGGGCAAGCTTAAGCCCATGCTGGTGGTGATGCCCAACGGCCGGGCCATGCAAGACGACCGACCCGTTGGCAATATCTACGGGCCAGATAAGGTAGCCGCGTTTGCCAACTTCGAGAAAGACCTGCTAACCGACCTTATTCCCTATATCGAAAAGACGTATCCGGCGCTTAAGAACCGCGAGAACCGGGCCGTGGCTGGCCTGTCGATGGGAGGGGGGCAGTCGTTGAATTTCGGGCTGGGCAACCTGGATACGTTTGCCTGGGTAGGCGGCTTTTCGTCGGCGCCCAACACCAAACTACCCGAGCAACTGGTGCCCGACCCCGCCAAAGCCACCAAGCAGCTCAAGCTCCTCTGGATTTCCTGCGGCGACCAGGATGGCCTGCTGCCCATCAGCCAGCGCACCCACGACTACCTCTACGAGCACCGGGTGTCGCACGTATACTACCTAGAGCCCGGCGGGCACGATTTCAAGGTCTGGAAAAACGGGCTGTACATGTTCTCGCAGTTCCTGTTCAAGCCCGTCGAGGTGGCGGCGCTGCCCACCTACACGGTGCTGGGCGCGCCCGCCGCCACCAACGTGCGCAACGCCAAGTACCCCCAGATTCTGCCCGATAACCGCGCCGTATTTCGCCTGAAAGCGCCCGGCGTGCAGCAAGCCCAACTAGACCTAGGCCGCAAGTACGACATGGTGAAAGACAGCAGCGGCACCTGGACCGTCACGACCGATACGCTGAGCCGGGGCCTGCACTACTACTCCCTGGTGCTCGACGGCCTGCCCGTAGCCGACCCCGCCAGCGCCACCTTCTACGGCATGGGCCGCATGGCCAGCGGCATCGAAATTCCGGGCCGCGGCACCAGCTTTTACGCCCTGCGCGACGTGCCCCACGGTGAGGTGCGGATGAGGCGCTATTATTCGAAAGTCACCAATTCGTGGCGGCAGTTCTACGTGTACACGCCCGCGGGCTACGACGCCAATACGGCCACCAAGTACCCGGTGCTGTACCTGCTGCACGGCGGCGGCGAGGACGAAACCGGTTGGGCCCGCCAAGGCAAAGCCGATTTGATTCTGGACAACCTGCTTGCCGAGAAAAAAGCCAAGCTCATGCTCGTGGTAATGCTGGACGGCAACCTGGGTGGCCCCGGTGGTCTGGCGGGTTTCAACGAAAGTACCCTAAAACGGTTTGAAGACGAGCTAAAGCAAACCGTGCTGCCGGTGGTGGAAAGCAACTATCGGGTGGCGGCGGGGGCCACTAACCGGGCGCTGGCAGGCCTATCGATGGGTGGCCTGCAAACGCTCTACGCCGGCATCAAGAACACGGAGTTGTTTGCGCACCTGGGCGTATTCAGCTCGGGGTTTTTTGCCAATAATACGGCCTTGTCGGACCCGCAGTACGCGTTTATGAAAGCCAATGTCGGCACCATCAATACCAACCTGAAGCAGCTCTGGCTCTCGATGGGCGGGCCCGCCGATATCGCCTACGCCAACAACAAGCTGATGCGGGCCAAAATGGATGAGCTAGGCATCAAGTATGTGTACAGCGAGTACCCCGGCGGCCACACCTGGCCCGTGTGGCGCCACGATCTATACCTGTTTGCCCAGGGGCTGTTTTAGGCCGGTAAAGGAGCAAGGCTCGCCCAAGGGCTGAGCACGCAAGTCACATGCGCGGCAAATCGAACGGTACATGTAGTAATAAACCACTCATATGATGCATTTCCTCTTTTCTAGCCCGTTGCTTTCTAGGCCAGTTACCCTGGGTCGGCAAGGCCTGGTGCTTGCCTTACTCGGTAGCTACTTGCTGGCACCCACCGACACCAAGGCGCAGGTGCGCCTGCCGAAGCTGGTCAGCGACGGGATGGTGCTGCAGCGCGACACCAACGTGAACATCTGGGGCTGGGCCGCGCCCGGCGAGAAGGTGGCCCTTAAGTTCAACGGCCAGACCCACCAAACCGCCGCGGGCAAGGATGGCAAATGGCAAATCAGTCTGCCGGCCCTGAAAGCCGGGGGGCCTTACCAGCTGGATATTACGGCCAGCAACCGCATTACGCTGAAGGATGTGCTGGTGGGCGACGTGTGGCTGTTGTCGGGGCAGTCGAACATGGAGACGCCCATGTCGCGCCTGCGCGACAAGTTTCCGGAAGTTATTGCCCAGGCTGCCAACCCGCGCATCCGGCAGTACGAGGTGCCGATGGCTTATACCCTGCAAAAGCCACGCACCGACGTAGCCGGGGGCAAGTGGATAGCGGCCGACCCGCAAACCGTGCTGCAGTTTTCGGCGGTGGGCTACTTCTTCGCCAAGGAAATCAACGCCAAATACCAGGTTCCGGTGGGCCTGATTAAGGACGCCGTGGGCGGTTCGCCGGCCGAAGCCTGGCTGAGCGCCGACGCGCTACGCCAGTTTCCGAAGTATGTGCAGCAGGCCGATAAGTACCGGGACAGCGCCCAGGTAGCCGAGCTGCGGCGGCGGGAAGGCGCGGCCGTAACCAGCTGGTACCAGCGCCTCTACCAGGCCGATCAGGGCGAGGCCCGCGGCCAGCAAAAGTGGTCGGCTGCGGAGTATGATGCCCGCGGCTGGGCCACGATGAACGTGCCCGGCTACTGGGCCGACCAAACCCCGTTGGGCCCGGTAAACGGGGTAGTGTGGTTTCGGAAGGAGGTAGAAGTGCCCGCCGCCATGGTGGGTCAGCCGGCCCGCCTGGAACTGGGTACCCTGGTCGATGCCGATTCTACCTACATCAACGGCCAACTGGTGGGCACCACGGGCTACCAGTACCCACCCCGCAAGTACGAGGTGAAGCCCGGCGTGCTGAAGGCCGGCAAAAACGTAGTGGTCGTGCGCCTGATCAGCAACGGCGGGCGCGGGGGCTTCACCCTCGACAAGAACTACCAGCTGCGGGCGGGCGGCCAGACGCTGGATCTGCGCGGGCCGTGGCAGTACAAGCTGGGCGCTACCCTGCCGCCCACACCCGGTACCACGCCGTTTCAGTTTCAGCCTGGGGCCCTGTTTAACGGCATGATTGCGCCCGTGCTGCCTTACGCCCTCAAGGGCGTACTCTGGTACCAGGGCGAGTCGAACGCCGGCAGGGCCCAGGATTACCAAGCCCTGATGACCAGCCTGATCAACGACTGGCGTACCCACTTCCAGCGGCCCGATTTGCCGTTTCTCTACGTGCAGCTGGCGAATTTCATGGCCGTGAAGTCGGAGCCCAGCGAGAGTGGCTGGGCCGAAGTGCGCGAGGCCCAGCGCCGGACGCTGGCCGTGCCGCGCACCGGTATGGCCGTGGCCCTTGACGCGGGCGAGTGGAACGACATTCACCCCCTGGACAAGCAAACCGTGGGGCACCGATTGGCGCTGGCAGCCCAGCAGGTAGCCTACGGCGAGAAAAAGGTAGTGGCCTCCGGGCCGCTCTACCAGTCCATGCAGGTCAGTGGCAACAAGGTCACGCTGCGCTTTTCTAGCGTGGGTACCGGTCTGCAGGTCAAAGGGGGCGGCCCGCTCAAGCAGTTTGCCGTGGCCGGCCCCGACAAGAAATTCGTCTGGGCCCAAGCCCGGATTGACGGCAACACCGTGGTGGTTTGGAGTGATGCCGTGCCGTCGCCCGTGGCCGTGCGCTACGCCTGGGCCGACAACCCGGAAGGGGCAAATCTTTACAACAAAGAAGGGCTACCCGCTTCCTCCTTTCAAGCCAGCGTAGCACCGGTGCTGCCTTAGGGTGGTGGATAGAAAGTAAAAAGAACGTCATGCAGAGCCGGAGGCGAAGCATCTCGCGTGCTGATGTTAGGTAGTAACTCAACGATTCGGGCGAGATGCTTCGCTGCGCTCTGCATGACGTTCTTGAATTGATTCTAGCCCAACTCTACTGGCTATTGAGGTGCCAGAAGTAACGGCAGACCAGCTGTAGAGACGCGACACTTCGCGTCTCGGCGCCAGAACGACTGGTCGAGAAAAACCAATACTACCTGTCATTCCGACGCAGGAGGAATCTGGGTTTACCATCCAACGGCTTGACCCAGATTCCTCCTGCGTCGGAATGACAAAACAAACAACGCCAACAACGATTGAGACGCGACACTTCGCGTCTCTACAGCCTAGCAGCCTACCCGTGTTCAGGCGGCTTCCAGGCCTATTCCTTCATATTTTCCACCCTTCCTACTGTATGAAGAAACATCTGATCTTCTCCGGGCTGCTCGCCTGCCTCAGCCTGCCCCAGGCGCAAGCCCAGCAAGCCCCAGTCGCCTACCTCGACCCCAGCAAGCCCGTCAACGTGCGGGTGCGGGACCTGATTTCGCGCCTTACCCTGGAGGAAAAGGCCGACCAGATGATGTACAACAGCAAGGCCATTGAGCGGCTGAACATTCCGGCCTATAACTGGTGGAACGAAGCCCTGCACGGGGTGGGTCGGGCGGGCGCGGCCACGGTGTTTCCCCAGGCCATCGGGCTGGGCGCCACCTTCGACGACGACCTGGCCCTGCGCGTGTCCACCGCCATTTCCGACGAGGCCCGGGCCATGTACAACGCGGCCGTGGCCAAGGGCTACCGCCAGCAGTACAGCGGCCTCACGTTCTGGACGCCCAACATCAACATCTTCCGCGACCCGCGCTGGGGTAGGGGCCAGGAAACCTACGGCGAGGATCCTACCCTCACGGGGCGCCTGGGGGTGGCCTTCGTGAAGGGCTTGCAAGGCCCCGACTCCCAGCACCTGAAAGTGGCCGCCTGCGCCAAGCACTTCGCCGTGCACAGCGGCCCCGAGAAGCTGCGCCACGAGTTCAACGCCGTGGCCTCGCCCCAGGATTTACAGGAAACCTACCTGCCCGCCTTCAAGCAGCTGGTAGATGCCAACGTGGAGGCCGTGATGTGCGCCTACAACGCCACCAACGGCGAGCCGTGCTGCGGCAACCAGTACCTGCTGCAAGACGTGCTGCGCAAGCAATGGGGCTTCAAGGGCCACATTGTGTCGGACTGCTGGGCGCTGGTGGATTTCTACAAGGGCCACAACGTGGTGAAAACGCCTGCCGAGGCTGCCGCCCTGGCTTTGCAGCGCGGCGTGAACCTGAACTGCGGCAGCGTGTACCCGTCCTTGCCCGAAGCCGTGCGCAAAGGCCTGACTACCGAAGCCCAGATGGACAGCTCCCTGGCCATTCTGCTGCGCACCAAGTTCAAGCTGGGCTTGTTTGATGCGCCCGGCAGCAGCCCCTACGATAAGCTTTCCGCTAGCGTCATCAACAGCCCCCAACACCGCGCCCTGGCCCGGGAGGCGGCCCAAAAGTTCATCGTGCTGCTCAAAAACAACGGCGTACTACCCCTGCGCAACGACCTAGCCAAGTACTTCGTGACTGGGCCCAACGCCGCCAACCTTGATGCCCTGCTGGGCAACTACTACGGCGTGAACCCGGAGATGAAAACCATTCTGGAAGGCCTGGTGGCCGGGGTGAGTCCGGCCAGCCAGATGCAGTACCGCCCCGGCGCCCTGCTCGATCGGCCCAATCAGAACGGCGTGGACTGGGTGAGCGGCACGGCCCGCACTTCCGACGCGACGTTTGTAGTGCTGGGCATCAACGGGCTGCTGGAAGGGGAGGAGGGCGAGTCCATTGCCTCGCCTTCGTTTGGCGACCGGCTCGACTACAACCTGCCCCAAAACCAGCTTGATTTCCTGCGCGGCCTGCGCAAAAACAACACCCAGCCCCTGGTGGCCATCATTACCGGCGGCTCGCCCATGAACCTGGCCGAGGTGCACGAGCTGGCCGATGCCGTGGTGCTGGCCTGGTACCCCGGCGAGGAAGGCGGCAACGCCATTGCCGACGTGGTGTTCGGCAAGGTGTCGCCCTCTGGCAAGCTGCCCATCACCTTTCCCAAGAGCCTCGACCAGCTGCCCGCGTACGAAAGCTACGGCATGCTGGGCCGCACCTACCGCTACATGAGCCAGGAGCCGATGTACCCCTTCGGCTACGGCCTGAGCTACGCCAAATTCGAGTATTCGGGGCTGAAGCTGCCGAAGCGGGCGGCCAAAAACAAGCCGGTAGAAGTGGAGGCCACCGTGCGCAACACGGGCAAAGTGGCCGGGGAGGAAGTGGTGCAGCTCTACCTGACCCACACCCCGCGCCAGGGCCAGCAGGTACCGCGCTACGCCCTCAAGAACTTCCGCCGCGTGCAACTGCAGCCCGGCGCCAGCACTACCGTGCGCTTCACGCTTACCCCCGAGCAGTTGGCCCTAATTGACGCTCAGGGCAAGTCGGTGGCCCCGAACGGCCCCGTGACCGTGGCGGTGGGTGGCTCCTTACCCTCGGCCCGCAGCGTGGCTCTAGGAGCCAGCCAACCCGCCACGGCTACCCTGGCGGTGCGGTAGGTAGCTCTAGCTTGCCTCACCCCTAGCCCCTCTCCGAGGGAGAGGGGGACTAGCTCTAAAAACTGTTCTAAACTGTTCTAACAGCTGCCCTCTACTGTCTTCTAGCTCCTAACTCCCAGCTTCTTTCTTCTAGAAACTAGTTCCTCTCTCCCCCGGAAAGGGGCTAGGGGTGAGGCACCTGCCAGATCGACCCGCGTCAGAACCATACAATTTCTGAAGCCTACCACGTACTAGTAAACCTCCCGACACGCTAGCTGCATGTAGACGAATAGAATTTTTTCAGCTAAAGCACCTATCTGCACTGTAATGACAGGGGTAGTGGCTATTTGACTATTCAGATAATTAGTAAGAAAATAAAATTAAGCGCTGCGGACTATCGAAACCGTTTCCGAAAACGGTTTCGATAGGTTTATTTGAAAAACAATGAATAGGAGCCGATTTGACGGTAGTAGGTGTGTAGACACTCACTGTATATTCGGAAAATAGTGGCTTAAAATGGATGCTTGCGTATCGTTGGGCATGAGTAGTTTCGGCACCATAGCCAGTAAGCATAAATAGAACTATTCCTCTTCAGACTGCCCGTCGTTCAACTTAACATACACCCTGGCATTCTTCCCCGAACTTTCCCATCATTCCCACCATGAATTACCTCCTCGGGTACGATATTGGCAGCTCCTCCATCAAAGTGGCGCTGCTGGCTGCGGATACTGGCCGCTGCCTGGCCAGCGTCACTTCGCCTAAAAAGGAAATGGAAATTTCGGCGCCGCTGGCCAGCTGGGCCGAGCAGCGCCCGGAGCGGTGGTGGCAGGAAGTCGTCAACGCTACCCACGAGCTGAAGCAGAACTACGGCTTCGATGCGTCGCTGGTAGCCGGCATCGGCATCACCTACCAGATGCACGGCCTGGTGCTGGTGGATAAAAACGGCCACGTGCTGCGCCCCGCCATTATCTGGTGCGACAGCCGGGCCGTGGACTACGGCAACCAGGCCTTTGAGGCGCTGGGGGAGGAGTACTGCCTGCAGAATCTGCTCAACTCGCCCGGCAACTTCACGGCTTCCAAGCTCAGGTGGGTCAAGGAAAACGAGCCCGCCATTTTCGAGCAAATCCACAAAATTCAGCTGCCCGGCGACTTTATTGCCTTCCAGATGACGGGCCGCCTGTGCACCACGGTGTCGGGCTTGTCGGAAGGCGTGTTCTGGAACTTCCGGGAGCAGGCCGTGGCCCAGGAGCTGCTGGACTACTACGGCATCAGCCGCGACTTGCTGCCCGAGGTAGTGGACACCTTCGCCGAGCAGGGCCACCTGACGCCCGCCGCCGCCCAGGAGCTGGGCTTGCACGCCGGGACGCCCATTGCCTACCGCGCCGGCGACCAGCCCAATAACGCCTTTTCCCTCAACGTGCTGCAGCCCGGCGAAATAGCCGCCACGGCCGGCACCTCGGGGGTAGTCTACGGCATCAGCGACCAGCCGGTGGTGGATGCCCGCTCCCGCGTGAATGCCTTTGTGCACGTGAACAGCACCCTGGCCCAGCCCCGCAACGGCATGCTGCTGTGCGTAAACGGCACCGGCATTTTGAACAGCTGGCTGCGTAAAGTGGTAGGCGAAATCCCCTACGATGAGATGAACCAGCTGGCGGCGCAGGCCCCGGTAGGAGCGGAGGGGCTGCAGTTCCTGCCCTTCGGCAACGGCGCCGAGCGGGTGCTGGAAAACCGCCCTACCACCGCCGAGCTGCGCGGCCTGAGCTTCAATATTCACGGCCGGAGCCATGTGCTGCGCGCCGCCCAGGAGGGCATCGTTTTCGCCCTGAACTACGGCATGGACATCATGCGCGAGTCGGGGGTGCAGGTGCGCAAGGTGCGCGCCGGCAACGCCAACATGTTCCTGAGTCCGGTATTCCGCGAGGCCTTCGTGAACAGTGGCAACGTAGAGCTGGAGCTCTACAACACCGATGCTGCCCAGGGCGCGGCCCGCGGCGCCGGGGTAGGGGTTGGCCTCTACGCCAGCCCCGCGGAAGCCTTTGTTGGCCTGGAGCGCATCCTTACTCTGGAGCCTACCCCGGCGCTCCAGGAGCAGTACCACTCGGCCTATGCCCGCTGGCACCAGGCCCTCACCCAACAGATTCTTTCACCCACTAGCTCAACCCACCATGTCACTCAACACGCTTTCTAAAACGGAATTCTTCACGGGCATCAGCCCCATTAAGTACGAAGGGCGCGAATCAGATAACCCGCTGGCCTTCAAATGGTACGACGAGAACCGCGTGGTGGCCGGCAAAACCATGAAGGAGCACCTGCGCTTTGCCGTCTCCTACTGGCACACCTTCACCGGTACCGGCGGCGACCCATTCGGCCCCGGCACCAAGCAGTTTGCCTGGGATGCCCACCACGAGGCCATCGGCCGGGCCCAGGACAAGATGGACGCCGCCTTCGAGTTTTTCACCAAGCTCGGCACGCCTTACTACTGCTTTCACGACATTGACTTGGTGGACGAGGGCTCCTCCCTGAGCGAGTACGAGCGCAACCTGCAGGCTATTGTGGAGTATGCCAAGCAGCACCAGCAGGAAAGCGGCGTGAAGCTGCTCTGGGGCACGGCCAACGTGTTTTCCAACCCGCGCTACATGAATGGGGCCAGTACCAACCCCGACTTCCAGGTAGTGGCCCACGCCGGCACCCAAGTCCTGAATGCTCTGGACGCGACCATTGCCCTGAACGGCGAAAACTACGTGTTCTGGGGTGGCCGCGAAGGCTACATGACCCTGCTCAACACCAACATGAAGCGGGAGTTGGAGCACATGGGCCGCTTCCTGACCATGGCCCGCGACTACGCTCGCAAGCAGGGCTTCACGGGCAAGTTCTTCATTGAGCCCAAGCCCGCTGAGCCCACCAAGCACCAGTACGATTTCGACGCCGCCACCGTCATTGGCTTCCTGAAGGAGTACGGCTTGGAGAAAGATTTCATGCTGAACCTGGAAGTAAACCACGCCACGTTGGCCGGCCACACCTTCCAGCACGAGCTGCAGGTAGCCGCCGACGCCAACATGCTGGGCTCCATGGATGCCAACCGCGGCGACTACCAGAACGGCTGGGACACCGACCAGTTCCCCAACAACCTCAACGAGCTGACCGAGAGCATGCTCATCATTCTGGAGCACGGCGGCATCCAGCCCGGCGGCATCAACTTCGACGCCAAAACCCGCCGCAACTCCACCGACCTGGAGGACATCTTTATTGCCCACATCAGCGGCATGGACACCTTCGCCCGGGCCCTGGTGGTAGCCAACGACATCCTGGAAAAGTCGCCCTACCGCAAGTTCCGCCAGGAGCGCTACGCCTCCTTCGACGCGGGTCACGGCGCCGCCTTCGAGAAAGGCCAGCTCACGCTGGAAGACCTGCGCCGCATTGCCCACGAAACCGGCGAGCCGGTACTGCGCAGCGGCAAGCAGGAGTGGCTGGAGGCCATCATCAATCAGTACATCTAAGGTAGCTCGTAGAGCGTCAGGCCGAGCGTAGCGCACGTAGCATCTTGCTCGGTGTCGTTGTGCTTCTCATGCAGCCGTCAGCGCGCAAGGTGCTGCGTTGCGTTCCTGCCTGACGTTCCGTAATTAACTACCCAAACAAACCCGGCTGGTCTACTGAAGGGTGTGGGAACCCAAGGGGAGGGGCCGGCCGGGAATGTTTGCCGGTCTGTTGCCAGAAGCCGCCCTAGGTGGTAGCTTGGAGGCGGTATTTCACTTGTTTCTCGCTTAACCACTCCGCCGGAGGGGTTTGCTTATCTCCCACATGCAACATCAACTTGCTACCCTCGACTACGTCGTCTTTTTCATTTACTTCCTGATAGTTTCCGGCTACGGCATCTGGATCTACCGGCGCAAAACCGGCCACGACGGCACCGCCGAGGGTGATTCCAAGGACTACTTCCTGGCCGAAGGCTCCCTGACCTGGTGGGCCATCGGCTCCTCGCTGATTGCCTCCAACATCTCGGCCGAGCAGTTCGTGGGCATGTCGGGCTCGGGCTTTAAGATGGGCCTGGCCATTGCTACCTACGAGTGGATGGCGGCCCTGACGCTCATCATCGTGGCCGTGTTCTTTATTCCGGTGTATCTGAAGAATAAAATCTTCACGATGCCGCAGTTCCTGCACCAGCGCTACAACGGCACGGTGGCCATGATTATGGCCATCTTCTGGCTGGCTCTGTACGTGGTGGTGAACCTGACCTCAATTCTCTACCTCGGAGCCATTGCCATCAGCAGCATTGCCGGCCTCAACCTGGAGTTCTGTCTTTATGCCCTGGCGTTCTTTGCTGTCATCATCACTCTGGGTGGCATGAAGGTAATCGGCTTTACCGACGTAATTCAGGTGTTCTTCCTGATTCTGGGCGGCTTGGCGACTACCTACCTGGCCCTGAACATGGTGGCCGACCACTACGGCCAATCGGGTGTGCTGGCGGGCTTTAACCTGATGACCGAGCAGGCCGGGGACCATTTCCAGATGATTTTCAAGCGCGACAACGAAAACTACATGGACCTGCCCGGTCTCACGGTGCTGCTCGGGGGCATGTGGATTGTGAACCTGAACTACTGGGGCTGCAACCAGTACATCACCCAGCGCGCCCTGGGCGCCGACTTGCCCACGGCCCGCGGCGGTTTGCTGTTCGCCGCTTTCCTGAAGCTGCTCATGCCCGTGATTGTGGTGCTGCCCGGCATTGCCGCCTACGTGCTGTATAAGCAGGACGTGTTTGGCGCAGCCGAGTTTGGCCAGGGCGCCGATCTGAACCCCGACCGGGCTTACCCCGTGCTGCTCAACATTCTGCCAGTGGGGTTGAAGGGCCTGTCCTTCGCTGCCCTCACGGCCGCCGTGGTGGCCTCGCTGGCCGGTAAGGCCAACTCCATTGCCACCATCTTCACCCTCGACATCTACCAGAAAGTGCTCAACCCCCAGGCTTCGGAAAAGAAGCTGGTGAACGTAGGCAAGATTGCCGTCATCGTGGCCATGATTCTGGGCGTGCTGATTGCCCCCCACCTGGGCATCGACAAAAAGGGCGGTTTCCAGTACATTCAGGAGTACACGGGCTTTGTGTCGCCGGGCATTTTTGCCATGTTCATTCTGGGTTTCTTCTGGAAGAAAACGACCTCCACGGCGGCCCTGTTCGCCACCATTGGCGGCTTCCTGCTGTCGGTGCTGTTCAAGTTCCTACCCACCTTCGCCGACCTGTCCTTCCTGGCGCCCTTCGGCTTTGCCGTGCCCAACGCGGCCGGCGTCTATGAAATCCCCTTCCTCGACCGGATGGGCTTCGTGTTCCTGATTTGCATCATTATGATGGTGATTATTAGCCTGGTGCAAACCAGCCGCGGAGCCGTTACCAACGGCCTCGAGGTAGACCGGAGCATGTTCAAAACCAACCGCAGCTTTGCCATCGGGTCCATGGTTATCATGGTGCTGCTCACGGTGCTGTACACCATTTACTGGTAAGCCGCGGATAGAGCGGCAGGCCCGCCGGTAGCACTACCGGTAGGCAACAAGGGCCGCGCAGCAGGGAGGCGCAACGAGGGGCGCTTCTCTGCTGCGCGCCTGTTTTCCGGGAGCAGCTGCAAGCGCAGCACGAACCGCCCGGCCTACGTTTTTCCACTGCGTGTTGCCCCGCAGCCGGCGGAGTAACACGCCCCATTTTTCCTTGCCGCATTGGCACGAGGACGGCCATTGTGCGTCCTGCTGCCGCCGCATTTTTCATCTGTTCCGCTTCTTTCTGAGTTCATGAAAACGTCTTCCTTCTCCATCCGAAAACTAACTCTCGCGGCTTTGCTAGTGGGTAGCGCCGGGCTGGTCAGCAGCCAGCGCCCGACCGCCGATAAAGGCCTGAAAGACTACTACAAAAACTATTTCCCCGTGGGCGTGGCGGTAGGCCGGCAGTCCATACAAGGGGCGGAGGGCGAGCTGATCAAGCAGCACTTCAACAGCATCACGCCCGAAAATGCCATGAAGATGGGCCCCATTCATCCGGAGGAAAACCGCTACTTCTGGACCGATGCTGACGCCCTGGTAGACTTCGCTCAGAAAAACAAACTGCGCGTGCGGGGTCACAACTTGCTCTGGCACGAGCAGACGCCTAAGTGGCTGTTCAAGGATGCCCAGGGCAAGCAGGTCAGCAAGGAAGTGCTGCTCCAGCGCCTGCACGACCACATTTTCACGGTAGTGAAGCGGTACAAGGGCAAGATTTACGCCTGGGACGTGGTCAATGAAGCCATTGCGGACAACCCCCAGGAGTTTCTGCGCAACTCCGAGTGGTACCAGATCTGCGGGGAGGATTTCATTGCCAAAGCCTTCGAGTACGCCCACGAAGCCGACCCCCAGGCCCAGCTGTTTTACAACGACTACAACACCGAGCGGCCCGAAAAGCGGGAGCGAATCTTTAAGCTGCTTAAGAAGCTCAAGGATGCCAAGGTGCCGATTGACGCCGTGGGTCTGCAGGGGCACTGGTCCTTGCAGGAGCCCACCGAGGCCGAGCTGCGCCAAGCCCTTGACCAGTATGCTTCCCTGGGCCTGAAAGTGCAGATTACCGAGCTGGACGTGTCTATTTACCCCTGGGAAAAGGAGCGTCGTGCCAAGCGCCCCGGCGAGTCGGACGCCTACACGCCCGAGCTGGAGCAAAAGCAGGCCGCCCAGTACAAGATGTTCTTCAAGGTGTTCCGCGACTACAAGAACGTATTGACCGGCGTTACTTTCTGGAACGTGTCGGACAAGTACAGCTGGCTGGATACCTACCCCGTGGCCGGCCGCAAAAACTACCCCCTGCTCTTCGACCAGAACCAACAGCCCAAGAAGGCCTACTGGGAAGTCGTGAAGTTCTAGCGTTAGCTCCCCTCCTTGGATAAGGAGGGGAGCTAACGCTAGCCGCAGTTGCCCTATCAGTCAACCCCTTTCCTACCCGTCATGTCCATTTGTTCTTTCCGCCGCCCGTTTTCTGCCCGCCGGTTTAAGGGGGTGCTGGTGGCGTTGCTACTGCTGACTTGCCCGGCCGTCTGGGCTCAAACCACCCTACCCGGGACGGAGGCTTACGTATCTGGCAAAAAAAGCAAGGGCAGCTTCCCGCTGGTAGCGGCCCGGCGCGCCGCAGCCCTGTACGCCAGCCCCGCCGACTGGCCGGGCGTGTTGCGGGCCGCCCGGGATTTGCAGGCCGACATCAACCGCGTGACTACCCTGACGCCCACGCTAACCACCGACAAAGCGCCCAGCGGCCAGCAGGTAGTGCTAATTGGTACCATCGGCAAAAGCCCGCTGATTGACGGGCTGGTGCAGGCCGGCAAGCTGAACGTGGCGGGCGTGGCCGGCAAGTGGGAAACCTTTGTGGTGGAAGTCGTCGACAAGCCCCTGCCGGGTGTGGAGCAGGCCCTAGTCATTGCCGGCAGCGACAAGCGCGGCACCATCTTCGGCATCTACGACCTGTCCCTGCAGATGGGAGTTTCGCCCTGGTACTGGTGGGCCGATGTGCCGACCAAGCCCCAATCGGCCCTGTACGTGGGGGCCGGCCGCCACACCCAGGGCACGCCCCAGGTGAAGTACCGCGGCATCTTCATCAACGATGAAGCGCCGGCCCTGCAGAATTGGGCCAAGGAGAAGTTCGGGGGCGTCAATTCCAAGATGTACAGCCACATGTTCGAGCTGATTTTGCGGCTCAAGGGCAACTACCTCTGGCCGGCCATGTGGGGCAACATGTTTAACGTGGACGACCCCCAAAACCCCGTACTGGCCGACGAGTACGGCATTGTAATGGGCACTTCCCACCACGAGCCCCTCACGCGGGCCCACGAGGAGTGGAAGCACGCCGGCAAGGGCCCCTGGAACTACCAAACCAACGCCGCTACCCTCCAGGAGTTCTGGCGCGGCGGCATGCAGCGCATGGGCACCCGCGAAAACATCGTCAGCATTGGCATGCGCGGCGACGGCGACGAGCCCATGAGCCAGGAAAGCAACATTGCCCTGCTGGAGCGCATCGTGGCCGATCAGCGCCGCATTATTGCTGAAACCACTGGCAAGCCCGCCGAGCAAACGCCCCAGCTCTGGGCCCTCTATAAGGAAGTGCAGGACTACTACGACAAGGGCATGCGCGTGCCCGACGACGTGACCCTGCTGCTCTGCGACGACAACTGGGGCAACCTGCGCAAGCTGCCCAAGCTCGCGGAAAAGCCCCGCGCTGGCGGCTACGGTATCTACTACCACTTCGACTACGTGGGCGGCCCACGCAACTACAAGTGGTTGAATACGAACCCACTGCCGCGCATCTGGGAGCAGATGCACCTGGCCCACGCGTACGGCGCCAACCAAATCTGGATTGTCAACGTGGGCGACCTGAAGCCCATGGAACTGCCCATCAGCTTTTTCCTGGACTACGCCTGGAACCCCGCCCGCTTAGCTGCCGACCAAGTAGATGACTACACCCGGCAGTGGGCCGCCCAGCAGTTCGGGGAGAAACACGCGGCTGGCATTGCCGATATTCTGGCCAAGTACGCCAAGTACAACGCCCGCCGCAAGCCGGAACTGCTCAGCCCCACGACCTACAGCCTCACGAATTACCACGAGTTCCAGACGGTAGTAGCCGACTACCAGACCCTGCTAACCCAGGCCGAACAAATTGGTCGGCAGCTGCCCGCCCAGCACCAGGACGCGTATTTTCAGCTGGTGCTGCACCCGGTAGCCGCCTGCGCCAACCTCAACGAGCTGTACTACACCGTGGCCCTGAACCGCGAGGCAGCCAAGAACGGGCAGGCCAACACCAATGCCCTGGCCGAAAAAGCCAAGGCTTTATTCGCCAAAGACGCCGACATCTCGCGCCGCTACCACGCGCTGGCGGGCGGCAAATGGAACCACATGATGGACCAGACCCACATCGGCTACACCATCTGGCAGCAGCCGGAAAAGAACGTAATGCCGGCCGTGCAAACCCTTGCCCAGCCCACCACGGCAGCTTCCGCGGTGACTCCGGCCCAACCGGCGCCCGTGAAAAAATCACCAACAACATCGGCTGCCGGGGCCGTATTTATGGAAGTGGATGGCTACGTGTCCATGGAAGCGGAGCACTACAGCAAGGCCGTGAACGGGGGCGGGGTAAGCTGGCAGACGATACCGGACCTAGGCCGCACGCTCTCGGGCGTCACGACGTTTCCGGCCACCGCGCCGGCCCAGAACCCCACCGCCAGCAGCCCCTGCCTGGAGTACCGGGTCCGGCTGACTAGCCCCGGGCCCGTAACTGTGCACGCCTACCTGGCCCCAACCCTGGACTTCACCAACAGCCAGGGCCTGCGCTACGCCGTGTCCTTCGACGACGAAGCTCCCCAGATTATCAACCTGCACACCGGCCTGGTAGCCGACAACGGCAACCGGCCCTGGGAGCGGGCTGTAGCCGAAAACATCATCATCAAAACCTCCGTGCACACGCTGGCTGCCCCCGGCGAGCATGTGCTCCGGTTCTGGCGCGTAGACCCCGGCGTGGTGCTGGAAAAGCTAGTGGTAGACATGGGTGGACTAAAACCCAGCTACCTCGGCCCCCCAGAAAGCCCCCGCGGCCCGGTTGCTACCCCGTAGCGGAATTCAGAACTACCCCTAGCAAACCGGTTTCACGCAGCAGCTAGGCAGCTTGTGGAACTCGTACAAGCGGTTGTCATTCCGAGCAGAGCGAGGAATCTGAGTTAAGCGTAAGAAGCTAACTCAGATTCCTCGCTCTGCTCGGAATGACAACCGCTTTTCTGGTTTTCAAGCCCAATTGAAAGTGCTAACCAAAAGCGCTACTAGAGCCGGCCTTCAGTCCAGCCATTGCCCGTGGGGTAGGCCCAAGGCGAGGATGACTTATGCCAGGTAAGAAAAGAGGAGCACATAGTTCACAGTTGCCGCTACTAGTGCTTTACGGCCCGCATCATCTGGCGCAGCTCCGGGGCGGTGTACACTCGGCCGCGCGTGACTACCGCATTGATCTGGCGCAGGTTGCGGATGTCGGCCAGCGGATTCTGGTCTAGCAGCACCAGGTCGGCGTCCTTGCCCGCCCGGATGGTGCCAGCGCGGTGGTCGGCTTTGAGGAAACGCGCCCCGTTGATGGTGGCGGCTTGCAGGGCCTGAGCCGGCGTGAGGCCAGCCTGCACCAACAGCTCCAGCTCGCCGAGCAGAGAGGCGCCGGGGTACACATACGAGTTGGAAGCCCCGCTGTCGGAGCCGGCTAGGAGCGTAACGCCGGCCTGCTGCAGGGCCGGAACCAGGCTCATGAACTTGGCGCTCAGTTGCTTATTGAACGCGCGGGTGGCCGCCGATTGGGCCCGGGCTCCGGCCAGGCGGCGGGCGTAGGTAGCTTGAATCTTGGGGCCGATGTAGGCCAGGAGCGAGTCGCGGGAGTGGTCGGTTTCGGGCAGCTCCGCTAGGAGCTTCTGAATGTAGAGGGTAGGCACAACGGCCGTGTGGTTTTTCGCCAGCGTCCGGTACATGCGGGCGGCAGTGGCAGGGTCGTAGGTGCGGTAAATGGCGGGCAGCACCGCAAACAGGCCCAACGGCTTGGGCGTGCTCAGGCTGCGCTGCACGGCCTGGGTAATGCTGTCTTCCTTGCTGGAGCAGGCCTTAAACACGTAATACAGGTGCTCCGTGGCATCCAGGCCGCGCTCCGAGGCCTCGCGCAGGGTGGCCGTGTAGGGCATGTGGCCCGTGGTAGTCATCCCGCGTTTTTCGGCGGCGGTAATGGTGCTGAGAAAGGCCTCCCGCGAGATGGTGCTTTCGTAGATCTTGACGTAATCCGTCTTCAGCCGCTGCAAGGAATCTAGGGCCTTGTCAATCTGTGCCTGAGTTTCCACTTCCAGGGAGCCCGCCCAAAAAGCCTTCGGGCCGTCAATTTTCGGCCCCGACGTGTAGATAGTAGGTCCAGCCAACTGGCCGGCCCGGATTTGCTGGCGCCACGCGAAGATGCTCGGCGTCAAGTCGCCGCCCGCGTCGCGCACGGTGGTAATACCGTGCGCCAGGTAGAGGGGTAGCAAGTTGCGGTTGGCCGCGGCTAGCGAGTCGCCGCCCCGAAAGTGCACGTGCATGTCCCAGAGGCCCGGAATGAGGTATTTTCCGGTGGCATCGAGCGTGCGCCGGGCCGCTGGTGCTGGGCCGCTGGCGGTAACCTGCCGAATCTGCCCCTCGGAAATGGCCACCGTTTGATTGGGCCGCACCCGGCCGGTTTCCACGTCCACCACGTTGGCGTGGGTAAGCACCAGGTCAAAAGTTGGGGAAGTGTGGCGGCCGGCGCAGCCCGCGGCGAGCAGGGGAAGGGTTGCCGTTAGCAGGCGGGGTAGCAGTTTCATCAGGTTAGTATACTAGAAGGTTCGAGAGCTAGTGTTGGGGTGGTTGATCGGAGCGTTGAGCGGTAGGATAGCTTACAAGTTTTCTAGCGGTAATTCGCCTCAGCCCTAGCCCCTGTCCTAAAAAGGAGAGGGGAACTAGTTTTAGTACCGTTCTTCGAGGGTCAACTATTGCAAGCTTCCTATTTCTGAAGAGAGTAGGAACTGTAAACAGGTAATCGAAACTCGTCATGCAGAGTTGGAGGCGAAGCATCTCGCGTGCTAATGTCTGATTACCAATCCTGAGTCAGCACGCGAGATGCTTCGGCTACGCCCCTGCATGACGGCTTTGTGGAATTCATAAGCCCTGAGACTATTCACTCGACTAGCTTGCTAACTTTGGTTTATTTCCACAAACTGGCCACCTGTTCTACCAGCACTGAGCCGCTCATCCACGTCATAATTCCTACCACCAATACCCCAAACACGGTTAGCCACAACGGATGGCGGTAGCTGCCGATGATGTTGCGGCGGTAGGCGGCCACGAGCAAGGTACCGAGGGTAATGGGCAGGATGAACCCGTTCAGGGCGCCCGCCCAGAGCAGCAGGCTCACGGGCTTGCCAATGGTGACAAACAGAAGCGTCGACAGGACGATAAAGCCGATGATCCAGCGGTTTTCGTGGGTAGCTACGCTGGGCAGCATCGATTTGAGAAAGGAAATAGAGGTGTAGGCCGAGCCGATAATGGACGTAATGGCCGCCGCAAACATCACCACCCCGAATAGCTTGTAGCCCACGGTGCCCGCCGCCAGCTCAAATACCGAGGCTGTGGGGTTGCTGGCGTCCAGGGCCAGGCCCCGGCTTACTACCCCCAGCGTGGCCAGAAACAGAAACACCCGGATCAGGGAAGCCACCGACACGCCCATAACGGCACTGCGCGACACTTCCGGCAGGGCGGCCGCGCCCTTTACGCCCGCATCGAGCAGGCGGTGGCCGCCGGAGAAAGTGATGTAGCCGCCCACCGTGCCGCCTACCAGCGTGATAATGGCTTGGTAGTTAATGGTAGTAGGCACGATAGTGCGCAGCGCCGCTTCCGCCACGGGCGGCTGGGTGGTGAAGGCCACGTAGATGATAACCAGAATCATCACCAGCCCCATGAGCTGGGCAAATCGGTCCATGAGCGGGCCGGCCTCGCGCACCAGAAAGATGGCCAGGGCCAGGGCCGCCGCCAGCACGGCGCAGAGGGTGACGGGTAGGCCCGTGAGTACCTGCAGGCCCAGGCCGGCCCCGCCCACGTTGCCAATGTTGAAGGCCAGCCCGCCCAGCAGAATCAGGAGGGAAATAAAGCCGCCCAGCCCCGGCAGTACCCGGTTGGCAATGTCCGGGGCCCGCAGCTCCGACACGGCAATTACCCGCCAGATATTCAGCTGCACCCCAATATCCATCAGAATGGAGGTCAGAATAACAAAGCCGAAGCTGGCGCCTAAGGACTGCGTAAACACGGTAGTTTGGGTTAGGAAGCCCGGCCCTACCGCCGAGGTAGCCATCAGGAAGGCGGCGCCCAGCAGCACGCCCCAGTTGCGAGCCGGCCTCATGCGGTAGTGGGGTGGGAGTATGGGCGCACCGCAATGCCTTCCTGTTCGAGCCTGGCCCGAATCTGCTGGGCAAACTCCAGGGCGTGGGGCCCGTCGCCGTGCAGGCAGATGGTATCCGCTTGCATGATAACGTCCTCGCCGGAGAGGGCGCGCACCCGGCTTTCTTTTACCATGCGCACTACCTGGGCTATGGCCGTGGCCGAATCCGTGATAAGGGCATCGGGTTGCCGGCGGGGCGTGAGCGTGCCGTTGGGCTGGTAGGTGCGGTCGGCGAAAACCTCCTGCGCCGTGGCCAGGCCCAGCTTCCGGCCGGCGCTGATTAGGGCGCTGCCGGCCAAGCCGTAGAGGCAGGCTTCGGGCTGCACCCGGTACACGGCTTCGGCAATGGCTTCGGCCAGGGCCGGGTTCAGGGCGGCCATGTTGTAGAGGGCCCCGTGGGGCTTGACGTGGTGTAGCGTTCCGCCTTCGGCCCGCACGAAAGCAGCCAGGGCGCCCAGTTGGTACACCGTCATATCGTAGGCTTCTTCCGCCGAAATGGCCATGTCGCGGCGGCCGAAACCCACCAGGTCGGGCAGGCCAGGGTGGGCCCCGATGGCTACCTGGTGTTGCAGGGCCAGGCGCACGGTGCGCTTCATCACGGCTGGGTCGCCGGCGTGGTAGCCGCAGGCAATGTTAGCGGAGGTAACAAAGGGTAGGATGGCTTCGTCGTGGCCCAGGGAGTAGGCGCCGAAGCTTTCCCCCAGGTCGCAATTCAGGTCGACGGCGTACGGGTGGGTCATAGATGGTGAAAAAGGGCGAGGCCTCGTTGGAAGTGCTGGATGGTTTTTTCCTGGCGCAGGTACCAGTAATGAGCCTGAGAGAGGCTGATTTCCTGAAAGCGCAGACGGCCGCCCGGCGGCACCTGGGCCAGCTGGGAAAAATCGGCCGTAATAACCTGCGCAATGCGTGGGTAGCCCCCGGTGGTCTGGTGGTCGGCCAGCAGCACAATGGGGCCACCCGCCGCCGGTACCTGCACCGTGCCGAAGGTAACGGCCGTGGAGAGAATTTCCGGCCCCGCCAGCCGCGGTAGTTCCGGCCCCGCCAGGCGGTAGCCCATGCGGTCGGAGCTGGGCGTTACGGTAAACGCGGCTTCCCAGAAAGCCCGCTGACTTTCCTCCGAAAACAGCCCGTATTCCAGCCCCCGCACGGCCCTGATAAGTGGGGTGGCGGAGAGCGGCGGCGTGAGCGGCGGCGCGGGAAACCAGGTGGCGGCGGCCCAGCTTCGGCCGGGCCGGTGGGCGAGCAGTTGCCGGTGCAGGCGCTGCCCAGCCGAGGTGGGGCCGGCAGCTGGCACCACGTCGCCGGCCCGTAACGCCCGGCCCTGAAAGCCCCCAATACCAGCCCGCAAATACGTGGACTGGCTGCCCAGCACCGCGGGTACGGCCAGCCCGCCCGACAGCGCCAGGTAGGCCCGGCACCCGCTGCGGGCGGGGCCAAAAGCCAGCTCACAACCGCGCCGGACGGCCACGGGCCGGTTCAGGGGTAGAGGTTCCCCATCAAGAGTAGCCGATAAGTTGGCGCCAGTTAGGGCAAGCAAGTGGTCGGCTTCAAACCGGATTGTCGGCCCAAGCAAGGTGATTTCCAGCCCCGCCGCGCCTGGCCGGTTGCCCACCAGCAGGTTGGCTACGCGCAGGGCCAGCGCATCCATCGGCCCGCTCACGATAACGCCCGCCTGCCGGTAGCCCCGGCGGCCCCCATCCTGGATGGTGGTCAGCAAACCCGCCCGCAGAATGCTACAGCTCATGTTCTTGCAGGTGCGCGTACTCGTCCTGGGAAATGGGCACAAACCGCAGCCGCTGGCCCGCCCGCAGCAGGCTGGGCGAGGCCGCTTCCGGCGTAAACAAGCGCCGCGGAGTGCGCCCAATCAGTTGCCAGCCGCCGGGCGTGGGCAGGGAATAAATGCCCGTCTGCGCGCCGGCAATACCCACCGAGCCGGCTGGTACTAGGGTCCGCGGCTGGGTTTTACGCGGCGCCGTGAGCGTTGCATTCATCCCGCCCAGGTACGGAAAGCCGGGGGCAAAGCCCAGCATGTACACCAGGTAGTCCGGCTCGGTGTGCAGCCGAATTACCTCTTCGGGCGTGAGGCCGGTGTGGCGGGTCAGAAACTCCATATCCGGCCCAAACGGCCCGCCGTAGCACACCGGAATTTCCACCACCGCGCTGGTGGCCTCGGCATCGATGGCGGGCACTTGCTCCAGCAACTGGTGCAGCAGCTTCGCAACGCGCTTATACGGGTTTTGGCGGCCGGCCTGACTCGCCAGCCACGGGTCGTAGTACACGGTGAGGGTAGTAAAGGCGGGCACGTACTCCAGAAAACCAGGAAAGGGGTGCTGGTTGAGGTAGGCGCCCACGGCCTGAATTGTGCGGTGCGTGGCTTCGTTGATGACCTCGCCAAACTGCAGCACAACGGCCGCGTCGCCCAGGGGATAGAGCTGGGCCAGGGGCTGCTCTGAGTTTCGGCGCAAAGGCTGGTCCATCGGTTGGTTTGCTTTACCTTGGGTGTTCGACCTGATGGAATACCTCCGGAATGAAGTTTCAATATACTACTGGTGCGTGTGCCACTGCACTGCTGCTAAATTTGGGCCTGGCCTCCTGCGCTAAAAAACTGATGGTTTCTGCGGCAGCAACCCCGCAAGCCGGGCCGGGAACTGCGGCAGCTGCCGGCCCGGCCGTGGTGCCCGGCGTGAGCCTGGAGCTGGCCCAGGACCGCGCCCGCCGCATTTCCCGCCTGGGCTACGACCTGCACCTGACCATTCCGGCGGGCAAAGCAGCCCCCATTGCCGCCACCGAAACAGTCCGCTTCCAGCTCGCGGATGCCCGCCAGCCCGTGCAGCTCGATTTCAAGGAGCAGACCGCCAATTTGAAAAGCGTAACGGTGAATGGTCAGCCCGTAGCCATTGACCATCACAACGAGCACCTGGTGCTACCCGCCGCTAGCCTGCAAACCGGCCTGAATAAAGTGAATATTCAGTTTACAGCCGGCAACCAAAGCCTCAACCGCAGCGAGGATTTCTTGTACACCCTGCTCGTGCCCGACCGCGCCCGCACGGTGTTTCCGGTTTTCGACCAGCCCAACCTAAAGGCTTCCTTCACGCTCACGCTAGATGTTCCTGCCGATTGGGAGGCCCTAGCCAACGGCCCCCTGCTGGATTCCACGGTAGCGGCCGGAAATAAGACCTACCGGTTTGCGCCTTCGGATACCATCAGTACCTACCTGTTCTCGTTTGCGGCGGGCAAGTTCACGCGCCTTTCCCGCAGGCTGGGGGGTAGGGAAATGCAGTTTTTGCACCGGGAAACCGACCAGAGTAAGCTGCGCCTGAGCCTGGACCCCATCTTCCAGATTCACGCCGATGCGCTGACGTTTCTGCAGGACTACACGGGCATTCCGTACCCGTTCCGCAAGTTCGATTTCGTGGCCCTGCCTGATTTTCAGTACGGCGGTATGGAGCACGTGGGCGCCATCGATTACAAAGCCAGCACCCTGTTTCTGGACGAGGGCGCCACCCAGGACCAGAAAATAGCCCGCTCCAACCTCATTGCCCACGAAACGGCCCACATGTGGTTCGGTGATTTGGTGACCATGCAGTGGTTTAACGACGTGTGGATGAAGGAGGTGTTTGCCAACTTCATGGCCAATAAAATCACCCAGGTGGCCGTCACGGGTTCCAACTACGACCTCAAGTTCGTCATTGACCACTACCCCGCGGCCTACGGCGTCGACCGCACCAGCGGGGCCAACCCCATTCGCCAGGAGCTGGATAATCTGAAAGATGCCGGCTCGCTTTACGGCAACATCATCTACCACAAAGCGCCCATTATGATGCGCCAGCTGGAGCGCCTGATGGGGGAGGAGCCCTTCCGCCAGGGCCTGCAGGAGTACCTGCGCACGTACAGCTTCGGCAACGCCACCTGGCCCGACCTCATCCAACTGCTCGACGCCCGCACCCCCGCCGACCTGCAGGCCTGGAACCAGGTGTGGGTAAACCAGCCCGGCCGCCCCCTCTTCGACTACGACCTGCAAACCAGCAACGGCAAGATTACCAGCCTGCAGCTCACCCAGCAGGCCGAGGACAAGTCGGCGCGGCTCTGGCCCCAGCTGTTTGAGGTGCTGCTGGTGTACCCTGGCGGCCGTACGAAAGAGCTGACCGTGAACATGAACCAGCGCCAGGTGAGCGTGCCCCAGGCCGCAGGAGAACCCGCGCCCGCCTACATCCTGTTCAACTCCACAGGCCTGGGCTACGGCGTCTTTCCGGTGGATAAGCAGCTGACCAGTGGCCTGACCGCCCTGCAAAACCCGGTGGCGCGGGCCGCGGCCTACGTGAATCTCTACGAGAACATGCTCAACGGCCGCAGCATCGCGCCGCAGCAACTGTTGGCGGTGTGCCGGCAAGCCCTACCCAAGGAGAAGGAGGAATTAAACGTGAAGCTGCTCACCGGTCAGCTTACCGACATCTTCTGGAAGCTGTTGAAGCCCGCCGAGCGGGTTGCCCTGGCCCCGGCGCTGGAAAAGGAGCTGTGGCAGGTCCTGCAGCAAAACCCAGCTCCGAATGCCAAGAAGCTGCTGTTCAAGGCGTATCAGTCGGTGGCTCTCACCCAGGAAGCCCAAACGCGCCTTTACCACATCTGGGATAAGCAGCAAGCTCCGGCCGGCGTCAAGCTAACGGAAGATGACTACACGGCCCTGGCCCTGGCCTTAGCCGTGCGCGACTACCCCGCCGCTACCCCCATTCTGCTCCGGCAACTGACCCGCATCCAAAACCCCGACCGCCGCAAGCGCATGGAGTTCCTACTACCCGCCCTTTCCCCCGACGTGCCAACGCGCGACGCCTTCTTTGCCTCGCTCGCCGACGAAAAGAACCGTGAAAAGGAAGCCTGGGTAACCTCGGCCCTGGCTTACCTGCACCACCCGCTGCGAGCCGCTACCTCCGAAAAGTATCTGCCCCAAAGCCTGGCCCTGCTGGAAGAAATTCAGCAAACCGGCGACATTTTCTTTCCCTACTCCTGGCTCCAGGCCACGCTCGGCTCCTACCAAACCCCCAGCGCCGCCCGCACCGTCCGCGACTTCCTGGCCGCCCACCCGACCTATAACCCCAAGCTCCGCGCCAAGCTGCTTCAGGCCGCCGATGACGTATTTCGGGCCGAAAAGCTGGTGCTCTAGAAACGTTTCTCAAGGCAAACACCACTGGAACGTCCTGCTGAGCTTGCCGAAGCATCTCTCCCGCTTCGTTGAATAGGTATTAAGAGGTAGTCAGAGGAGAGATGCTTCGGCAAGCTCAGCAGGACGATCTGGGAGCGTTGTTCCTACCGAGTACCCTACACCCCCAGTAACTCCCGCAGCACCGGCAGCACCCGCAGTCCGCGTTCCAGGTCAATGTCGGCAGCTTGGGCTGCTGGCACGGCCGGGCCACCTACGGCCAAGGCCAGCACCTGCTGGCGTTCGGGCTGACTGAAATCGGCGAAGGAGCGGCGCAGCAGAGGTACGGTTCCCTGAAAAACGGCTTCATCGAGGCCGGAAAGCCACGCGTCGAGCAGGTCGAACAGCGTGCGATTATGAATCAGGAGCAGGCCGCTACCCCGCAGGAAGCCTTCAATCCAGGCGGTAGCGTAGTCGGTGGGTTGGGCGGGAGCCAGGGCCAGGCCAAGCAGGGTGGCCGTGTCGTTGGGGGTGAGCTGCTGGGTATCGAAGAGCAGGCGGGTAGCTGCACCGGCCAGCAGGCCACTACTGGCCGGTTGCCGGGCAATGGCGTGCAGGGCCGCCTGCCAATCGGTTTGCTCGGCGGGGTCGGGGAGCAGGCGAATAGCTTGGTGGGCCGCCTCGATACGCTCCAGAAGCTGACTGGCCGCGTCCCGGTCGAGGCCGGTGCAGGCTAGGGGCAGGGAGATGCACAAGCGCGGCACCAGATGATGGACGACTTGGGCTACCTGGGTGGTTTCGGTGCGCCGCACATTGCCGTAGCGCAGCACATTTACCAGCGGGGGCAGGGCCGTGAGCAGGTGGGCCACGTCGCGGGTGCCGGCGCTGATGGTTTCGAGGCGGGAGACCAGGGTAGGTAGCGCCGGGGCCAGGTCGGCGCGCAGGGCTTCTTCTAGCAGCTGACTCACCTGGCCGAGGTCGGTGGCCTGCTGGGCGCGGTGGTGGGCGGCGCCGCTGGCGGCGGCCAGAACGGTGTTTCCCCAGCGCCCGGCTTCCAGCACGCCCAGCACCATTTCGAGGCGCCATTGCAGTTCCCATACCTCGTGGAAGGTGCCGCTTTTGCCCTGTACGCGTTGCGGCTTACCCCAGCGGATGCCCAGCAACTGCAGGCGGTGCAGCAGGTGGCTGCGGCCCAGGTCGAGGTCCTTGCGCAGGTCCAGGGCCAGGGTTTTCGACAGGGCTTCGTGCTTGAGGCGGAGCGCTTTTTGCTGCAAGCCCAGGTCCTGCTGCAGGGGCGAGGCCGGCAGCTCCTCGGGCACTTCGCCTAGCTTCTCGCCAATGACTAGCTGCTGGTGCACCAGCTCCAGGGCCTCGGCATAGCCGCCCCCGAAGATGCTCACGGCCGCTTCTTCCAGCTCCTCAATACCGGGCAAGGCCAAGCCGCGCACGGCCGCCAGGGCCTCCGCCAGCCGCACGCCCTCAATGGCATGGGCCGAAGACGCATCGATTTGCTGAGCCCGCAGCAAGTGTGCCGCCCGCACCATCCAGTGCGTGACTACCCGCTCGTGGGGCTCCTGGAACAGCAGCTCGTACCAGGCCGGCGACAACACCCCCGCCCCGTAGCCCGACTGCCGGGCCAGGCGCTCGTAGGTCCAGGGCACCCAGGTGGCCTCGGTGGGCACTTTCTTCAGCCCCTTGAGGCGAACCTTGTCGGCTTTGGCGTAGTCGGGCAACTGCTCCGCGCGCAGCACCGGGGCGTGCCAGGCCCCGCACACCACGGCCACGCGCTGGTAGCCCTGCTTGAGGGTGGCGCGTAGCGTTTCGCGCATGTAGGCCTCGCGCAGCAGGGTTTCTTCCGATTCGGGTTGGGCCAGCTCCTCGCGCAGGGCCGTCATCATCTGGAGTACTACCCCGAACGTGTCGGCGTGGCCAGCCGAGTGCTCAATGCGAGCTTCCCACCACCGTTCCCCGTCGGTATAGCCATCGAGGCGGGCCAGGTGGGCAATGGGGTCGAAGCGGAGCGAGGTTTCTTCGATAACCAGCGTTTCAGTTGCCTCGCCGCTCGTAGCGAGTGCTACTACTTCTGCCGCTGTGGCTTCGGTAGCGGCTGGGGCTTCTGCTGCTGGGGCCAGTTCGTGCTCCACGGTATCCGGCAGGGCAAACCGTAGGGTCATCGGTAGGTCAAAGCAGCGCAGGTGGGCGCCGTGCTGCTGGCACCAAAGGGCAGCCTGCCACTCCGGCGAGAAGTAAGCGAAGGGCAGAAACGAGGCTTGCTGGTGCTGCTTGGGGTTATACATCAGCAGGGCCACTGGGGGCTTCAGCGCCGGGTTAGCCGCCAGCGCCAGGGCCTTTTCCCCATCGGCTGGGCACTCCAGCAACACCATATCAGGCCGGAACTCGTCCAGGGCCTTCAGCAGGGAGGCCGTGCTGCCGGGCCCATGGTGGCGGATGCCGTAAAGGCGCAGTTCGGTGGGCATACTTAGGGTATAAGAGTTAAAATCCGACCGTCCCAAATACCCAAAGCATTATTCTCAACCAGTAGTACCAGCTTGTTATCTGAGGTGAAGACCATTTTACTCACATGTTGGCGACGATCTGTTGGCCACGATGACATGGGTGCACACACAAGCTGCCAGGCATCTTGCTGATGCAACTCCATATTAATCGGCGCTCTGTAAATGCCGTTCTGTGAATTATAATACAGGCGGTTTTCTGTTAGGCTGTAAGCAATGGTACTGATGTATTCCCCACCTGGGTCGCCAAATACCATGGTTCTATAATTCTCACGCCAGCTGCTGTTGAAAACACGTTTCGCTTGAAGTTTGTCAAAACGGGTTATGCAACTGGAATTTGAACCATGTGTCACTGCGCCAGATAGATACATTTGGGTTTCTGCTTCACAGAAAGAATTCACGGGGCATAAACGGGCCAGCGTATCAGCAAAACCAACCGGAACGAAACGCTGCAAATTCGTATCAAATACCTGGAGGTTGCCGCCCCATTCTCCCATGTCAAAGCCAATCCATAGAATATTATAAGAGTCAAGTAACGCGGCTGATGGTTGGGGGCGCCATTTGTAATAATGATTCAGGGTAGAGTCAGGCACGAAAGACTGATTGGTGGCCACATTCAGCAAACCGGTTTCCGTGGCTGCCCAAACCTGCTTCCGGTTGTCGCGGGCGAGAAAAACAGTTTTAGGCGGCAGTTTCGCTTCATACGTGCAGGCCTGGGTTTTGGAATTGAGAAGATAGATGTCCTGGCCGCAAACAACTAGCAACTCATCTTTACCGGTAGCATGAATACTGGTGATAGGGACTTTTAGAGTGGTGCTCAAAGGGCGTTCTTCTCCCGCAGAAGTAAAGGACGCTAAGTGCCCACTTGCGTCTACGGCCCATAAGGTACTGTCCAGTGCAACTACGTCTTTATAACCGCCATAGAGTGTTGTTGTAGGCTGCTTTGGCTTTTTTCTGCTAGTCTGTCCCACGGTACTCAGGTTCAGAATGAGCAGACTTAGCGTTAGAAGTAGTCTCATACACCAATAATCTACTCCACTACCTCCCGGCAAGCCCTATACAAATCCTTCCAGCCGTCGCGCTCCTTTACAACGGTTTCCAGGTACTCTAGCCACACTACGCGGTCCTGAACGGGGTCTTTGATGACGGCGCCAGTGAGGCCGGCGGCTAGGTCGGCGGCTTGCAGGGTACCGTCGCCGAAGTAGGCGGCCAGGGCCAGGCCGCTGTTAAGCACGGAAATAGCCTCGCCGGTGCTAAGGGTGCCGCTGGGGCTTTTGAGCTTGGTTTTGCCGTTCTCCGTCACGCCCGAGCGCAGCTCCCGGAAGATGGTCACGAGGCGGCTGATTTGCTCCAGGGCCGTGGTCGTGGGCGGTAGTTGCAGGGCCCGGCCGGTTTTCTCCACCCGCGAGTGCACAATCTGTACTTCCTCCGCTACGGAAGTGGGTAGGGGCAACACTACGGTGTTGAAGCGGCGGCGCAGGGCGCTACTCAGCTCGTTCACGCCCTTGTCCCGGTCGTTGGCGGTGGCAATAACGTTGAAGCCGCGGGTGGCCTGCACCTCGGTGGCCAGCTCGGGCACGGGCAGCACCTTTTCGGAAAGCACCGTGATGAGCGTGTCCTGCACGTCGGAGGGAATGCGGGTAAGCTCCTCCACACGCACCAGAGCCCCTTCCTGCATGCCTTTGAGCAGGGGCGAAGGTACCAGCGCCGCCGTGGAAGGCCCTTCGGCAATGAGACGGGCGTAGTTCCAGGAGTAGCGAATGGCGTCCTCTGAAGTGCCCGCCGTGCCCTGAATCAGCAGGTTGGAGTGCCCACTAATGGCCGCCGTCAGGTGCTCCGACACCCAACTTTTGGCCGTGCCGGGCACGCCGAGCAGCAGCAGGGCGCGGTCGGTGGCTAGGGTGGCTACGGCAATTTCCATCAGCCGCCGCTGTCCAATGTATTTGGGCTCGATTTCGAATCCGTTGTCCAGGGTGCCGCCCAGCAGGTAGGTCACCACAGCCCAGGGCGAGAGTTTCCAGTTCGGCGGCTTGGGCCGGTCGTCGATGTCGATCAGAGCAGCGAGTTCTTCGGCGTATTGCACCTCGGCGTGGGGGCGCAGGATGTCGGCGGCGGGGTTGTTCAGGGCCATAATCGAGGGGTTAGCGAAGGAAGAAGGGGTAGGGAATTCGGCAGAAGTGATGCGCTCTTAACCGGGCGGCTCGTTCAGGGCGGCTTCTAACTGCTGGCGAAAGTGCAGGGCGTTGAGCAGGCGGGCGAGGCTGTTGTGGAGGTAGGGCACGTTTTGCAGCAGGGGCTGCAGGGGCTGGGCGCAGAGGTCGTGCTGCGCGGCAGGCACCACCTGGGCCATGTGCTCCAGCAGCTGGCTAGCGGCGTAGTGAATCCGGTGGAGTTGTTCTGGCCGGCTTAGGGCGTCACGCAGCAGTTCTACCACTCGGCGCGTCAGGCGCTCGGGCCAGGGCGCGGGCACCAGCAGTAACAGGGGCAGCCAGCGAACATCCGGGGTAAGATGAGGGGTAGCATTGAGCAGGGGCAGCACCAAATCCGTTAGCTGAGTTGCTGAGAGAAGCTTAACCAACCCAGCGGCGGGTAGGGTGGTTGCCAGCTTGCGGGGCTGCTCAAAAAACCATTCCAACAGGGCAACGGCCCAGCCTGCATCGTGATGAAGAATAGCGGCTTCGGCCCAGGCGCTGAGCAATAGAGCCGCCCATTCAGTACCCGCGGCCAAGTCGAGGAGCTTGGTTGGTGCGATATTCCAGTGCCCTGACCACCGGTGGGGCGGAAGTAGAGCCACCATCTGGCCGAGCAGGGCCGCCTTGTCGCCGGAAAACCGGGTGTCGCGCTGCTCAACGCCATCGGTCAGCCAGGTTTTATCCCAGGCTTGGGCGGGCAGTTCCAGCAGTAGCTTCTTGCTGAGCAGGCCCCGCTTGAGCTGCAACAGGGGCTCGACGCGCTGCCACAGCCGCTCCACCAACTGGCTACCCGGCACGCGGGCCAGGAGCAACCGGGCGGCCTGCCGGACTTCCTTGCTTTTCGACGTTAGGTACTGTTCCAGCAGGGCTTCGTCCGCTGGGCTAAGCCCCGTGCCGAGGGCTTCCAGCAGCGCCGTTTGGTTTTTAGCCGGCTCCTGGGGTAGGGTGGCGGCCAGCAATTCGCGGGCCTGAGCCGGGCTGGCGCCGCGAAGGTGGGTAAGGAAATTCACCCGCTCCCGGATCGTACCAGTTTCCCACACCGCTTCCTCAACCGCCCGACTACCCGCTACAATAGGCTGCCAAGCTGGGTTCTGAGCGGCCAGCCACACGCCCCGTTGGCCCAGCACAGCGGCCGTTGCCGCGTGCAAGTCGGGCCGTGGGCGGGCGTACTCCAGCAGCGACACCAGCAATTGGTGGGGCACCCGGCGGCCGTGGCGGGGCAGGTCTTCCAGGAAACCGCGCAGCAGGGCGGCGTGCGTGCCTTCCAGTAGTTGCGCAAGCAGCTGGGCGCCAGCCGGGCCCAAGGGCGGCGCCGTATCCGGCGGGGCGACTACGGGAACGTCAGAAGCGAAGGCCGGTACGGGCGCGGGCCGGAAGCCGGCTTTGCGGATCAAGGATAAAGTACCGGCGGTTAGCAAAACCTGCTTTTCGCGGTAATCAGGGTGAGTGTTTGACTCTGGGAGCTTGAGGCCCGCATCCGGCAGCGCATCAGGTGCCTGGCGGCTACCGAGCAGGGCCACGCGCAGAATTCGCTGCCAGTCGGTGGCCGGTTGTAGCGCGGGCGCGGGGGTAGTGGTTGGCGTCTCTGACATTAGCAGGCGGGATTGGAAACGGGCGAAGGTGCCGGCCAGCAGGTAAGCGGGCGTAGTGCCGCGCCGGTCCACTCGCCGAACACCGTGAGCGGGTACCCGCCGCTGAGGGCCCGCAACTCCCAGCCGGTCAGCTCGTCGCAGCGCAGCGGAAGCGCCACCTCACGGTCCGGCTGATGCTCGATTGGGGTAGCAGGGTTACCGGGTAAGGTAGTAGAGGTGTCGGCGGTTACGTAGCCATGAGTTGGGAAATGCAGCACCCAGTCTCCGCTAGCCGTCTGATGCGGCACGCCCCCGGCGAGCAGCACCGGCAGCTCCCGCAGCCAGGGCTGCTGGGCCAGAGCCGTAGCGTAGTCGTTGAGCAGTTGGGCGGGGCCCGTGCTACCCAGCGGGGCCAGCGAGTAAGTACCGGTAAAGGCTAGCTCGCCCGGCACGGCTCGGAGCGGCAACAGCCCCGGGTAAAACGAAAGGCTACCGGTGTAGCACCCGGCCGGCATCAGGGGCGTAGCGAAGGCCTGGCCCCCGAAGGAAAACTCCACGACCAGCGCAAAACGACCTGTTTCCTGCCCTTGCAGCCAGCTGCGGCGCACCGTCAGGCGGTCTTCTTCCGTGGTGGTTTGGCTGAGTGCCCACCACGTGTCTGCTACCCCCGGTTGGGTGGCCACTACCTCTTCTTTCTTGACGGAAACGCCCAACTGCTGCAGTATTTCCTGGCGGGTAGCAGCAGGCAGCTGCTCCAGCCGCGGCACCGTGCGCACCAGCAAATACAACTCGCCGAGGCGGGCCAGCATGCGCTCAGGCCAGTCGGTGCCTTGGTGGCGCAGGGCCGCCAGCTCCCGAATATTAGCGGCTAGCCCCGGCAGTTGGTTATCGACGAGGCGGGCGGCCTGGTTTTCCCAGAAGCTCGGGGGCTGGCTTTCCGTCGCCGCCAACCCCGCCCGAATCAGGTCCAGCAGCCAGGTTTCCAACTCCTCGGCCCCGCGCTGCATGCGGACTAGGCGCTGGGCTTCCCGTTTCTGCCGGGCCAGTTCCGCCTCGGAAGCCGCCCCAGAATCGTTGTTTTCAACCGGTGCCGGTAAGCCAGAGAGGTGGGCGTCCTGCTGGATGGTGCGCTGGGCTGGTTGTTTGCCGGCCGTTTGCTGACGCTTGGCTAGCCATTCCTGTAGCCAGGGCGGCGGGGTAGGGCTGCTCAGCAGTTGAGGCTGGCGGGCCAGCAGTAGCAGCAGGCCCGCGCCGTGCTTGCAAGGAAACACCCGGCTGGGGCACGAGCACTTAAAAGCAGGCTCTTGTAGGTCGATGCCGGTTTGGTAGGGCGTGCTGCCGCTGCCCTTGCACTCGCCCCAGGCGGCGGTGTCGGTCTGGCCCAGGTTGCTCCACTTGGCGGGGGCGGCTAGCTCCTGGCCCCGCTTGAGGGTGCCGGGGTCGGTGATGAGGGCGCGGGCCTGTGCTTCGGTCCAGGAGGTCAATTCTTCGCAGGGTTAGGCCGGCGGGGTAGCGGGCAGGATACCGTGGCAAAGTAGCAGGTCAGAGGGGAAATTCCGCGCCGCAGTGGGGGCATTTGTGCAAGGTAGTGCCGGCGTAGAAAAGGCGTTTCCACCACGGCAGGCCCGGAACGGGAAGCGGGTTGCGCGTGCCGCACATGGGGCACCGAGGGCCCGTGGTGGTAGTGCGCTGCAACTCAAACGCCTCCACTGCCTCCTGGGCCCTCTCCGCGTCAACCTCTTCAATCAGCAGCTGGTAGTACATCCCGTCACCAAAAGGAAAGGTAGGCGGCCCGCAGGTTTTAACCAGGGCCTGAACCTCCACTGCTTGCAGCTGGTGGTATAGCTCCACCGCCTCCACGTAGGATAGATAGTAGGCCGCGGAAATAAGCATGCAGTTACAGCAGGAAGGGGCACAACGGAATCGAAAAAGCGCAGGTTTCTGCAAAGAAAAAAGCCCTGAGCTATAGCTACTGTAGAGCCATAAGCCGGGAAATTTTTTCCAGGAGCCCTACTGGAAGGCCACGTTTCCCTAGCACTAGCAAGTCACAACGAAACGGTGGTTTTCCTTAGCAGAGAAGCGAAAAAGTATCCTGTCACTTTAAGTTGATTGAATAACCGCCGTTTTGCCGCGGAGTTAGGGCTAAAAGCCCGTCCGGCAGAGCCGGAGACGAAGCATTTCACGCGCAGCCGTCTGGTTCTTTAAGGGTAGACCCCGCCGTAACGGAAAGGTTTTGCTGGTGGGCAGCCTTGGTTTGGCAGGTCGACTAGCGGGATGGCCCTGCCACTCCACCTTACTTGCGCCGGCGCACCGGGGTAGCTAGGCGGCTGCGCAGCCGCAGTACATACCAAAGCAAGCCGGCGCAGAGCACGGCCAGCCCGGCGGCCAGCAGTTCGCGGGTGGTGCGGGCCTGGGTAGCGTCGTCGGCGGTGGCTTGCAGGTCTAGGAGCTTTTTTTCGCGCTGTTTGTCGCGAAGCTGTAGGTTCTGAATCTGGTTTTCCAGGTCGTAAAAGCGCTGGCGGGTGCTGCTCTGGTCTGTTTGGGCCACGGTAATCTGCTGGCGGGCCTGCTGGTTTTCAGCCACTACGGCGGCAGTACGACGCAGGGTCGCGGCCTGCACGGCCCGCACAATTTCCGTGTCTTTGCGGATAATGCCTTTCAGGGCCTCGGCCACCTCCTCCAGGTCCTTTTTGCTGCGCTTGTTGCCGAACAGGCTGTTGCGCTGGGCGTTAGCCTCCTCGTACTGGCGCACCAGTGTTTCGCGCTCCTGAATGAGGCGGGGCAGCGGGTCGTTGGCCGGGGCGGAAGTAGCTGGGGGCGTTTGGGCCAGGGCGCCAGCGCAGGAAAAGGCACACAACAAGGGGAGGAGGCGTTTCATCATAGGGCAAAGTAACGGGGAAGGTGGCCCCGTAGTTTGCCCCAAAGCGCTTTTTGCCTCGGCTAGCACGAGTGGGCCAGCTGAACTGCCCAGCGGTAACGCCCGGTGCTAGCAGCGGCTTTTAAGGGCTTCAGCCACCCAGCGCCGGCACCGGCTGACGGATTTCTTTGGGCCGGTGCCGGTAGAAAGCCAGAATCAGGATGGGCAGCAAGGTCAGCTCGGCTACTACCCCAAACAGCAGGGTCAAGCCAATGAGCAGGCCCACGTAAAACGTACCGTCGAAGGAGGAAAAGATTAGCGTCGAGAAGCCGCCCACCAGAATCAGGGAGGTGACGATAACGGCTTTGCCAGCCATCAGGTAGGTTTTGCGCACGGCCTTAAACAAGCTGGCCTCCTCCAGCAGCACCAGCTTAAGCTTGCTGATAAAGTGGATGGTATCATCGACGGCAATACCGAAAGCAATGGTGAAGATGATGCTGGTGCTCACCTTCATGCTCACGCCGGCCGCGCCCATTACGCCCGCCACAATCAGAATAGGTACCAGGTTGGGCACCAGCACCACCAGGGTCATGCGCAGGGAGCGAAACAGGAGCAGGACAATGAGCGTGACCATCACAATGTCAATGCTCATGCCCGTAATCATGTTCAGGGTGAGGGTAGAGTTGTTTTTGTCGATGAGGTTGGCCGAGCCGGTCAGGCGCGTCTGCAGCACGGTGCTGTCCACGGAAGCGCGGAGGTAGCGGCGCAAATCGGCATTCAGCGCGTCGGCCCGGATGCTGCCCACGTCGGGCATGCGGCCGGTCAGGCGGCCCTCGGAACCATCGGGCAGGGCCAGGGCCCGGAACTCCGGCTTCTTGCGAAACAGCTTCACCTTGCGCGTCAGGCGCTGCAGTTCAGCCTCGGAATCGGGGAGGCGGTATTCTTCCAGCAGCCCACCGTTCAAGGCCTTGCGCACCGATTTGATGATGGTAACCGGCGAGGCCACGAAGTTCAGCCCGTAGGTTGTTTGCAGGTAGCCCTCAATCTTTTCGGTCTGGCGCAGCACGTCCAGGTCGTAGATCGTGCGACCCGGGGCAGGCTTCAAGTCCAGCTCAAAGGGCCGCACGCCGGCAAACTGCCGCTCGAAAAACTTGAAATCCAGCTTCACCGGGTCGTTTTTCGATAGGTCGTCGAGCAGGGCGGAATTGATACGGATGCGCGAGGCCGAGGCCACCGACAAAACCAGCACCAGTCCACTAATAGCCACCACCCAATGCCGCCGGGCCAGCACCACCCGGAACAGGCGGCCCAGCACTCCGTCCCAGCTGTGGCCGTCTTGGCGGGGCACCCGCAGTTGGGGCTTGCCCAGGAGCACCAGCATGGCCGGGAGCAAAGTAAAGCTCAGGGCAAAGGTGAGCAGCACGGCAATGCCCGTAAACAGCCCGAAGTTATAAATCGGCCGGATGGTGCTGGTCATCAGGGTAAAGAAGCCGATGCTGGTCGTCAGGGCCGAGAGTCCTGAGCCGAAGCCCGATTCCTTCAGGGCAATGCGTAAGGAATCCTTCTTGCTGGCCCCGTAGCCCAATTCCGTGACGTAGCGCGTGATGATGTGAATAGTATCGGACATGCCCACCACAAACAGCATCACCGGCAGCAGGGCCGTCATCAGGTCAATGCTTATTCCGCAGGCCGACATCAGCCCCAGGCCCCACACAATGGCGCCCAGCACCACCACCAGGGGCAGCACCACGCCCCACCAGGTCCGAAATGTGAGCCACAAGAGCCCCGTCACGAGCACCACCGAGAGGCTCATAAACACCATCAGCTCCACCTGCAGCCGGTCCACGAACACCGACTGCGCCACCATTTTGCCGGCCAGGTGGTACTCGTTTTCCGCGAAGCCCTGGCGCTGCAGCTCCGCACGCACAGCCGCCAGCAGGGAGTCGCCGGGGGGCTTGCTCAGGTTGGGTGAAGTTTGGAAGAGAATGGTAGCGGCCCGGGCATCCCGGGAAATCAGGTTGCCCACTAGGCCCGGCGTGCGGTACACCAGCACGGAGTCCTGGGCGCGGCGACTGGGGTCCTGGGGGTGGAGGTAGGGCACGTTGAACACGCCCAGTCCTTCCACCACCGGGTTCACGGCGTTGGTGGGCGAGGACACCTGCGTGACGTGGCGGCGGCCCTGAATAAAGCGCGTCAAGGAATCGACTTTCACCAGAAAACGGGGCTCGAATACGGTCTGGCCGGCCGGTGCTTCCAGGCCCAGCAGCACGTAGTCGTTGTCGTTGCCGAAGCGGTCGGAGTACTGCAGGTAGTAGTCCAGGTCCGGGTCGCCGGCGGGGTAGAAGTCGTTGAAATTATAATTGAAGCGCAGCTGAGCCGCGAAAAACACGGCCAACGCCGTAAGCAGTCCGAGGGCCAGCAGGGTAAGATGAGCGAGTTTGCGAAGCGGCATAAGGGGTAGCGCAACAGTGAAAACCGGCCGGGGCCGGGCTCCGCCACTGCGCCGTATGGGCGGCGAAAGGTAAAGTAGCTACGCGGGGTAGTTCCGGTAAGGCAACCCGAAACTAAGGCCAGCTGCGGGAAAGGTGTTGATTTGAGCTGCTGTATGTACTTATTTTGTGTACTTTAGAAGCGGCCGTAGCCCGTCTGGCAGACGTGTGAAGCCAACCGCTATTTTCCCGCTTTTGTTTCTCCACTCATCATCTTCCCCTGACATGAAAAACGCCCTGCTCGCCCTGGCCCTGTTTGCTTTCGTTGGTACCGCTTCCGCTCATGAGGGCAAAGACGGTAAGAAAGGCAAGAAAGAAACCTGCGCCAAAGCCACCGCCGCCGGCTCATCCTGCTGCATGAAGAAAGGCGCCAAAACTGCTTCGGTAACGCCCGCTCCGGCTGCCGCACCAGCCGTGAAGTCGCTGTAAGAAGTAAGCTCCTCCGCCAAAAAGCCACTTTATTCAAGTGGCTTTTTTGTGGCCCTCTATTTATGCTACTACTATCTCTCTATGCGTCGAATAAGCATCCTAGTAGGCCTATGCTGCGGACTTTGGGCCGCTAAAGGTCAGGCCCAGAACTACGACCAGCAGCTGCAGCGGGCATCTGCCAAAATGGGCCAGCAAGACTACTGCGGGGCCGTGCAGGAATTTCAGGCTGCCTTCGCTGATAGTACGAAGGCTGGTCCGTTTGATGTATTTGCCGGCACCATAGCGGCGGCCAACTGCCCGGCTTACCGCACCCAAGCTTTGCAGTGGCTGCTTCGAATTCCTCGTTTTGCCGAACTGCCCGTTACCGCTCAAGACGTCCGTAATATTGCCCAGGAGGCTGGCTTGCGCAGCCTGTATGATACGCCGCAATGGCGCTATTTTCTGGCGCAGATGCAGGCCCATGCCCAACGGCGTGAAAAAGCAGCTCAACAGGCGGCTCAGCAGTGGCTAACAAGTACCCAACAAAACGCCCTGCCATCCCCCGCCCGCCGGAAGCAGTACGGGTCCGCCGTCCCCGGTTTTGCCCGCTACACGGTGTCGGCTGACACCGTACGGGCCCCCTACCTGGTATACGTGCCGCAGAGTTACGACCCCACCACGCCGGCGCCTCTGTTGGTTTACTTGCACGGCGGCGTAGCCAGTGCCACGCAGTTTCGCATCAATGACCCAGGAGTAGCTCAGGAACCAATCTTCCGGGCGGCCGAGGAACAGCGGGCCCTCGTGCTCTACCCGTATGGACGTAAGTCGTTTGGATGGTTGGAGCACAAGGTGGCGCTGGCGGCGGTGCGCCAAATGGTGGCTGAGGTGCAGGCGCGCTACCACGTGAATGCCCGGCGTATCTATCTGGGCGGAATGTCGAACGGTGGAACAGCGGCCTTCTGGTACGCTTGCCAGCAGCCCCGGGGCTTTGCTGGTTTTTACGCCTTATCAGCCATGCCCGTGAGCAGCCTAGGGCCTCTACGCTTCCAAACGCTGGCTAGCGGTCCGCCGCTGTATTCTCTAAATGCCGAAGATGATGATGTCTCACCCTATCAAGAGGTAGCGGCTATTTATCAACAGCACAGCGCGCAAGCGCCGCAGTGGCATTTTGCGTCGCGCCCCACGGGCGGCCACGGTTTTCTCTATGGTTCCGATGGCCTAACTGCTTTGCAGGCATTATTGGTCCAACTCATGGGTAGCCTAACGAAGTGAGGTAAGAGGGCGGCCCCACCTGATGCAACCTTTTCAGCGGGTACATCTTCTACAGTGAGTACACCTCAGCCACTTAGACCACATGAAACAGATCCTACCTTACCTACTTGCCGGAACAATATGCCTGGGTGGAGGCAGCTGCAAAAAGGAGGACGAAACGGCCCAGGCCGCTTGTAAAGCAAAGTCTGATGTGCTGATGCGGGCCGATAAATGGAAGGGGCGTGTTGTGTTTGACACGGTACTTCAGGCGTACGTAGTGAGCTACTTTGTGCCGGGCTCTATTGACTCAGTATATGATGGCATCGTGTGTGCCTTGCCGGCTGAGTTGCGGCAGGTAGGCCAGCTGGTAACGTTCAGCGGCCAGTACCGCGCCTACACGGGGCCGGCCAACCCGCAGTTTGGCGGGCAACAGTATTTCTACTTGGAGCTAACCAGTATTACGGCTCGCTAGCCGCCCGCGGCCACCGAAATTCGTCCGGTGGATGCAGGGTGCAAGGCGGGTTTCTGTACTTTTGACGAGTCACGTTGCCTCGCTTTTCTACCTATGCGCCAGTACCACACCCTGCTCCAACACATCCTCGACCACGGCACCCGCAAAACCGACCGCACTGGCACCGGTACGCTCTCTGTGTTTGGCTACCAGATGCGCTTTAATTTGCAGGAAGGCTTTCCGCTGGTCACTACCAAAAAAGTGCATCTGAAAAGCATCATCTACGAGCTGCTCTGGTTTCTGCGCGGCGACACGAACATTGCCTACCTCAAGGAGCACGGCGTCAGTATTTGGGATGAGTGGGCCGATGAGAACGGGGAGCTAGGCCCCGTATACGGCAAGCAGTGGCGCGCCTGGACTGGCCCCGACGGCCAAACCATCGACCAGATCAGCGACATTGTGCGCCAGCTGCGCCAAACGCCCGACTCGCGTCGCATCGTGCTATCCGCCTGGAACGTGGCCGATTTGCCCCAGATGAAGCTGCAGCCCTGCCACGCCCTGGTGCAGTTCTACGTGGCTGATAACCGGCTCAGCTGCCAGCTCTACCAGCGCTCCGCCGATGTGTTTCTGGGCGTGCCCTTCAACATTGCTTCCTACGCCCTGCTTACCCTCATGATGGCGCAGGTAGTAGGCCTGGAGCCCGGCGAGTTCATCTGGACCGGCGGCGACACCCACCTCTACAGCAACCACTTGGAGCAGGCCCGCCTGCAGTTAACCCGCGAACCGCGCCCCCTGCCTCAAATGCACCTGAACCCCGCCGTGCAGGACATCTTCGGCTTCCAGTTTGAGGACTTCCAGCTGGAAAACTACAACCCCTGGCCCGCCATCAAGGCCCCGGTAGCGGTATAAGGTTGCCCGCACAATAGACAATTTTTTGGCCGACATCTGCGCCGGATTAATAGGGGGTAGTCTGTTCCGATTGATCGGAACGATATTGAAACACCTGTTCTTATATGTCCTGTCGCCTTACCTAGTGCTACGGGGCTGGCTGCGTATGAGGCCTCGCTCTGCTGGCGTGTGGGAACTGTACCAACAAGGAAAATAGGCTGCAGCGCATGATATGCAATACGTGCTATGCATGGTAGCCGCACACCTGCCCAGCACCACTAGAGGTAAGCTTAATAATCAAGTAATGCGCCTTAGATTGCAGATAATAATAATTGGATATAATTGATTATGAGTAAGCTATAACGGAGAATGTGAAATATCTTGATAAAAATAAGCCAAAAAGGAACTAAAAAAATCCAGCTACATAAGCCTTACCGTATGTTGCGGCATGACCTCAACTTCTACCCCGCTTATCCTACCAGCCACTTCAACCCTAACCCGTCAGCAGCGGGCGTGGATAGCTTTATACTCCCTGGAAGCTGGCCGCCATGACCGGACCGCGGTTCTCCAACAGAACAGCGTCACGGAAGCCGATTTGGCGGAGTTCGTCGATAGTTGGCTGCGCCTGCGGCGACGGGCGACCCTGCGGCAGTTGCTCTAGCCAGAACATAGTCGGTTGACAGACAAGCGGTAGTAAATTTATAACGCCCCGATAAAATCCAACTTGTAGGGCGGCGTCGTAGGCTGAACTATGACTACCACTAGTTTACTCTATCCTGCTGCTATACCTACGTGTGCCACTACGTTAACCCGCCGTCAGCGGGCCTGGATAGCCTTGTACTCCCTGGATGCCGGCCACCGCGACCGGGCCGAGGTACTGGCTCAAAATGATATTACGGAAGCCGACTTACTGGAGTACGAAGAAAGCTGGCTGCAGATGCGCTGCCAACTGCCTGGCAGCCGGGGGTAGGAGCTTCTGGCTACTCTGCTGCGCGTAAGCGCTGAAGCAACGGATGCTCCGCCGCCCCAAACGACACTGTCTCCAACCGCCGAATCAGCCGGATTCCGGCCACGTTAGCTGTAAACACTGCCTCCGCCGCCAGCACCTCGGCGGGCAGAAAGCGGCCGGTCTGCCACACAACTCCCAAGCGGTGCGCCACGGTGCGCAAGTAAGCCAGGCGAGTACCGGCCACGGCGCCCGTAGCTTCGGTGGGCGTATAGACCGTGCCTTCTTTGATCCAACCAATACCCGCCGCTACGGTTTCGGCCACGTAGCCATCGGCGGAACGTAACACTAACTCGCCCAAGCCCCGCTGGTCCCGCTCGCGGGCGGCTTGCACGTAGGTTAGGGCGTTGGGCCCCTTGCAGAAGGAAAAAGGGGAGTACGAGGAGAAAATGCGGGCGGAAAAACCGGCTTGGTCTACGGGCGCATCCTGCGGGGCGAAATCCTGGGTAGTAGCCAGCCACTGGCAGGCGGTGGTGGTAGGGGTATAGAGTCCTGCCCCGGCCCGCCATACCTGCAGCCGGATACGCTGCGGCCCGGCCGTTGCATGCTCGGCGTTGGCTGCCACCAACTGCCCGAGGGTCACGGCGAGGTGGTCAGGCTGCAATTCGGGTGGTAGCGCGAGGCCCAGTGCTTGCGCGGCCCGCTGCATACGCGCTAGATGGTGAGGCAGGTAACGGATGCCCGCCTGGTCCCGTACCATCGTCTCAAAAAAACCGTCATTATAGTACAGCCCCCGATTGGGTAGCGACAGTGCCACATCGGATTCCGTAACGAGCTGACCATTATACAGCAGCATGTAAGAGGCAGAAGTAAGGGGTAGGGCTTAGTTGCTGACTGTTACAGAAGGGCAAAGCGCTTGCCAGGTAGAGCTTTTACGACGCTTCTGAACTCCAGCCCCAGCAGTAAAGAGGCCACCTGGTGCACCGGAAATTGCGCTTTCCAGGCCAGAGTATCGAGGTGTTCTTCGCCATTAGGCGCCGCTTGTAGCACGGTCAGCACCCCGAACTCGGCGGGGGTAAAATCGTCAGCGTCGTAGGTAGCGGGGCCTTTAAACTTGCCCTGCAGGTGCAAGGCCGCATCCCAGTTGAGCAGTTGCTCCAGGTCCTCCGGCTCGGAATAAAGCGCGGCTTTGTTGGCTTTAATCAGCTCGTGGCAACCTTCGGAGGCGGCTGAGCCTAGGGGGCCCGGTACGGCCAGCACGTCTCGGTCGTAGCTCTGGGCTAGCTCGGCGGTTATCAGGGCGCCGCCTTTGCGGGCAGCCTCCACTACTACAGTGCCATCAGCGAGGCCGGCAATGATTCGGTTTCTCGCGGGGAAGTTATACTTGTCGGGTGGGGTGCCGAAGGGAAACTCCGTGAGTAGCCCGCCCTGGGTAAGCATTTTCTCGGCCGTTTTGCGGTGAGCCGGCGGGTAGAGCTTATCCAGGCCCGTCGCCATCACGCCTACCGTTTCCAAGCCTTCCTGCAGGGCCGCGCGGTGAGCTGCAATGTCGATGCCATACGCCAGTCCGCTTACCACCAGGGGCCTGTGCGAAACGAGGCCCTTAACCAGCCGCTCCGTCTGCTCCCGGCCGTAGTCGGTGGCCTTGCGGGTGCCCACTATGGCCACGGTTTTGGGTTGATTGAGGTCCGCGGTACCCTGGTAGTAGAGCAGGGTAGGTGCGTCGGGTAGGTGCTTTAGGCGGCTCGGGAATTGCTTGCTGGTGTAGAACAGCAGCTGTACTCCTTCTTTCTCGGCTTTGCGCAGGGTAGCTTCGGCCTGGTTTAGGGCGGCCGTGCGCCCGGCCCCGGTCAGGATGGCCACGGTGGCCGGGCCTACCCCCGGAATCTTGCGCAGCTTGCCCGGCGGCAGGTGCAGCACGTTCCGGGCCGAGCCCCCGTAACTCATCAGCTGCCGCGTCAGCTGCGGCCCGACGTTGGGAAAAAGCGTGAGGGCGACTTCGTGGAGGAGGGTATCGTCGAGGGTAGTAATAGACATAGTAAAAAGTAGTACTTAGTAAATACGGTCGACGCCTACTACCAAGAATAAGAATAATGAATTGAAAGTCAGAGAAGGTGTGCCTGAAGCTGATAATATTGTCCTGAATGGCTTATATGTAAGCCATGAATTTTAGGAAATCAACAAAAAATGACAATAGTATCACTGCTATAAACGAATAAATTAGAAATCTGATTCTCGATCTTGAACTGCGGTAAAAATCATAAAAATCAGTATGTGTATACATTACTGCATATTTATGCTTGTCTGGAAACCATTTAACGAAACCTAGCAGTGAGTTATATTCCTGTACTAGTAAGTTGGCTTCAGATTCTGTCAACTCCTTTTTTCTAAAGAATGAAACAAAATTTATGATGCCTCTTATTCTATTTCTATTATAAATTAATAATGACAGCATAATGATATATTTCAACAATATTAAAGATATATCAAGTAAGGTATAATACATTTTACTCTGATTTAATTTCGCGTCTATTCCAATACCTATCCTAATCCTACCCCTGCTGCGCCTTGCCAATGGCGTCTAGCTCCTTTTTCATCGTCACCATGAACTTGCGGATTTTCTCCAGGCTCTGAATCACGTCGATTTTTTCCTTGAGCTGGGGACCCTTCTGCTTGAGCATGTCGCGGGCGCCGGGAATGGTGTAGCCGCGCTCCTTGACCAGGTGATAAATGGTGCGGAAAATATCGATGTCCTGGGGTGTGTAGAGGCGGTTGCCCTTCTTGCTTTTGCGCGGGCGCAACTCCTCAAACTCGGTTTCCCAGAAACGAATCAGCGAGGGGGCTACGTTGAACTGGGCCGCTACTTCCCCGATGGTGAAGTACTGCTTTTCGATGTCGCGCTCTTTGTATGGCATGGGAAGGGGAACTCAGCGGTGAGGACGAGGAGGGTGAGAAAAGGAGCGGAAAAACGGTGCTGGAAAGCTCAGCTTTCATTTCGGGTTTCTCACTTCTGTAAAGAGGGCTAACTTTGCCCGCTCCGGCTTGTCATTCGAAGCCGAAAAGTAGCCAAAATACCGGCCGCTGCCAATTTCAACGAACCTTACGAGTGCCAACGCGCCGTTGGCGTACTATCTGCCTTATGTCACTCCCCACCGCCAGCCACGTCCGCCAGCAGTTTCTGGATTTCTTTGCTTCCAAAGGCCACCACATCGTGCCCTCGGCGCCCATTGTGGTGAAGGACGACCCCACGCTGCTGTTCATCAACTCGGGCATGGCCCCGTTCAAGGATTACTTCCTGGGCAACAAGCCCGCGCCCTTTAAGCGCATTGCCGACACCCAAAAGTGCCTGCGCGTGTCGGGCAAGCACAACGACCTGGAAGAGGTAGGCTACGACACCTACCACCACACCATGTTCGAGATGCTGGGCAACTGGTCGTTCGGGGACTACTTCAAGAAAGACGCCATTGCCTGGGCCTGGGAGCTGCTCACGCAGGTATACAAGCTGCCCAAAGACCGCCTTTACGTGACGTATTTCGAGGGTGACCAGGGCGACGGCCTGGGCGCTGACACCGAGACCCAGGAGCTGTGGCGCCAGTACACCACCGACGACCGGATTTTGCCCGGCAATAAGAAGGACAACTTCTGGGAGATGGGCGACACGGGCCCCTGCGGCCCCTGCACCGAAATCCACATCGACCTGCGCGACGAGGCCGAGGTGGCCGCCAAATCGGGCCGTGAGCTGGTTAACGCCGACCATCCGCAGGTAGTGGAGGTGTGGAACAACGTGTTCATGGAATTTCAGCGCCTGGCCGACAAAAGCCTGGTGAAGCTGCCCGCCCAGCACGTGGATACCGGCATGGGCTTCGAGCGCCTAATGATGGCCGTGTCGGGCGTGAAGTCGAACTACGACACCGACGTGTTTCAGCCTCTGATTCAGTTCATTGCCCAGGAGGTAGGCCTGCAGTACCACGGCACCGCCCCGGCCACCGTGAACGACCAGCCGGCCACGGAAAACGAGAAAACGGACATTGCCATCCGCGTTATTGCCGACCACATCCGCACCATCAGCTTCACCATTGCCGACGGTCAGCTGCCCTCCAACGTGAAGGCCGGCTACGTAATCCGCCGCATCCTGCGCCGGGCTGTCCGTTACGCCTTCTCGTCGCTAAACCAGAAGCAGCCCTTCCTCTACAAGCTGGTGCCCGTGCTGGCCGAGCAGATGGCGGGCATCTTCCCCGAGCTTAAGCAGCAGCAGCAGTTTGTGCAGCGCGTAATCGAGGAAGAAGAAATTGCCTTCCTCAAAACCTTGGAAAACGGCCTGCGTCGCCTCGAAACCCTGGAGGAGGGCTTCCGGGCCGGCGGCAACCGCATTGATGGCAAAACCGCCTTCGAGCTGTCCGATACCTTCGGTTTCCCCCTGGATCTAACCGCCCTCATTGCCCGCGAAAAGGGTCTGACGGTAGATGAGGAAGGCTTCAAAAAAGAGCTGGAGGCCCAGAAAAACCGCTCCCGCAACGCCCAGGAGGCCGAGCAGAGCGACTGGACCATCGTGACGGAATCCGAAGAGCAGCCGGCTTTCGTGGGCTACGACCAGGAGCAGGCCCCGGCCCGCATTCTGCGCTACCGCCGCACCGACCGCAAAGGCAAAACCGAGTACCAAGTGGTGCTGGATCAGACCCCGTTCTACGCCGAGTCGGGTGGGCAGATTGGTGACACCGGCTACCTCGAGTCGGCCCTGAGCAAGGTGCGCGTGCTGGACACGAAAAAGGAAAACGACCTCATCGTGCACACCGTGCTGGACCTGCCCCAGGACCTGGACGCCGAGTTCACCGCCCGCTACGACCATGCCCGCCGCGCCCAGATTCAGCGCAACCACACGGCTACCCACTTGCTGCAAGCCGCGTTGCGCGAAGTAGTGGGCGCGCACGTGGCCCAGAAAGGCTCCCTGGTAAACGAGAAGCTGTTGCGCTTCGACTTCTCGCACTTCACCAAGGTAACTGACGACCAGCTGCGCCAGGTAGAAACCCTGGTCAACGCCCGCATTCGTCAGCAGATTCCGCTGGATGAGCGTCGCAACGTGCCCATCGACGAGGCCAAGAGCCTGGGCGCTACCGCTTTGTTCGGCGAAAAGTACGGGGAATTTGTGCGCGTCATCACCTTCGACCGGGACTTCTCGGTGGAGCTCTGCGGCGGTACCCACGTGCGCACCACCGGTGACATCGGCTTCTTCAAAATCACCTCGGAAAGCGCCGTGGGCGCTGGCGTGCGCCGCATTGAGGCCGTAACAGCCGAGGCTGCCGAAGCCTTCGTGAACCAGCAGCTCGACTTGCTGGCGCAGGTGCGCGAGGCCCTGGGCAACCCCCAGCACCTCATCCCCAGCATCGAAAAGCAAACCGAGGAAATTGCCGGCTTGCGCAAGCAAATCGAGCAGTTTGCCCAGCAGAGCATCAACCAGCAGAAAGACCAGCTGGTGGGCCAGGTGAAACCGCTCAACGGCGTCAGCTTCCTGGCCGCTCAGGTGCAGGCTACCTCCGCCGATGGCCTCAAGACGCTGGCTTTCAACCTGCGCCAGTCGGTGCCGAACCTGGTGGCCGTGCTCGGCGCTGAAATAGAAGGCAAGCCCCAGCTAGCTGTCATGCTCGACGATGAGCTGGCCAAAGGCGGTAAGCTCAACGCCAGCACACTGGTGCGGGAGCTAGCCAAAGAAATCCAGGGTGGGGGTGGCGGTCAGCCCTTTTTCGCCACGGCCGGCGGCAAGAACGTGGCCGGCTTAGCGGCGGCTATTGGTAAAGCCGAGGAGCTGGTAACCAAGGCGCTGGGGTAAGCTAGCAGATGGTTGCAGGAAAGCCGTTTTTAGTCGGATATTCGGGCTGATATTGTTCAGACAGAATATCCGACTAAAAACGGCTTTCCTGCTTTTATTATAATCTGATAAGTACAGGTATTCTGTTATATACCTCTGCCGCATGCGTCTTTCTAGCTTCAGCCTCTCAACCGTACTGGCGTTAACCCTTGCTACCGCCGCTCAAGCCCAGCAGCCCGGCCAGACCCTCAACGACTTCTATCATCAGCAGCCCTTTCTGAGTACGTTGGGCTTTGGCCCGGGCGTACAGTTCCGCGCCGATACCGTGCGTGCAGAAACCGGACCAGGCGCCGTGGTGAAAAAGTATTTTCCCTCGGGCCAGCTATACGAGCAGTTCGTGTACGCCAACCTGAAGAAAGGTATCATGAACGGCCAGCATACCCGCTGGTATGAAAATGGGCAGGTGCAGCTTAATGAACACTATTCTGCCGACGAGCTGAACGGAGAGCTTACTACGTATTACCCGACTGGGACCTTAAAGCGACGCAGTACGTATACGTCGGGCAAGCAGCTAACCGCCAGTAGTTTGACGCCCGATAGAGCCGCTCTGCCCGCTCCTGAGTTGCTGGTGTTTCCAGAGTACCCTGGCGGACTTATGGCTTTGTTGACTACTGTTCAGCATCGCACGAACTACCCCCGGCCACTTATTCGGCAAGGGGTAGCAGGCAAAGTGCAGGTGGAGTTTAAAGTCGATACGCAAGGGCGTGTGCAACAGGCCCATGTGCGGAAAAGTCTCCACCCTGACCTCGACGCAGAAGCTTTGCGCGTGGTCAATAGCCTGCACGGCTGGACGCCAGGCCGCCTAGACGGCGAACTGGCTGATGTCTGGTTTACGCTGCCCGTCACGTTTGCCATTCGCCAAGGGGGATTATAGTGAAAATAGCATTTTATAAGTTCAGAGATTCCCGAGGGGATTACCCGGTAGGCAACCAGTTAGGCTCGATGTGGATGAAGTGCCTTTCTGCGCTGGCACTACTGACACTATCCGGAACGGTGGCCGCTCAGCAGCCTACCAAGACCTTCTACCTCGACTACGCGTTCCAAGAAATCTTCGTCAATAACGACGTGGCCTACATCGTGGATCGGTACGCAACGGCCCCCGTGCACTGGACCGATAGTGTCTTTACCGTCGCCGGCGGCGACTTACGCCAGGTCGTCCAAACCAGTCGTCAATCGCAGGGTGATACTCTTGTGCGCACAACCCAGTGGCAGGCTAACGGCCGCTTGCAGTGGCAGGAAGAAAAGCGAGGAAAGCACCTGCACGGCCCCCAACTCTATTACAATGAAGCGGGGCAGCTCCGCCACCGGCATCTGTACGTTGCCGGCGCCCTCAGAAGCACCGAGTGCGTGCCGGTCGCTAGTACCTCCCGGACATGTCAGGAGGTGGAAATCACGCTGCCGCAGTACCCGGGTGGGCAGGAAGGAATATTGCGCTACATAGCGGAGCGCCTCCACTATCCTGCTGATGCCCTGTCCGGGCGTAAGCAGGGAAAAGTGCTGGTATACTTCGTGATTGACGAAACCGGGCAAGTGCGTAATGTACACGTCAAGGACTCGATATTTCCTAGTTTAAGCGCGGAAAGCATTCGGGTAGTAAAGGGCTTGCCCCGCTTTGGGCCCGGCCGCAAAGCCGGCCTGCCCGTACCGGTTCGCTGTGCTGTTCCCGTCACGTTCAACATAAATTAATAAACTCACCTTACCCATTCTCTATGCGCTTTTCTACCCTCTTACTTACGGCCGGTCTGCTCGTTGGCCTGCCTACCCTCACGCGCGCCCAGACCTTTACGGACCCGGGCGCCTACAACAACTTTATTGTGAGCGAGCAGCGGGCCATGCTCAAGAAAAACTTGCGCTACATCAGCAAATCAGCCCACTCCGACAATGAGAAAAAGGTGGACGCCAAGCGCCAGGACCTAATTAAGCAGACGGAACTGTCGTTGAATAAGATTGGCCGCCTGCCCGCTTTTCAGGACGACAAAGGCTTCAAGGACCAAACCACGGATGCCATTCTGGCCCTGCTCAAAATCTACTCCGAAGACTACAAGGCCGTAGATATGCTGGCTGCTACCCGCACGGCCACCGTGGAGAATATGGAGCAGTACTTCCGGCTGCAGGAAATTGCCGAAGCCAAGCTGCAGGTAGTCAACGACTCGGTGGATGCGGCCCAGCACCGCTTTGCCCGGCGCCACGGCATGACTCTGTCGGAAGATCCGGAGGGCAAGCGCCTGGCCGAGTATATGCGGCAGGTGTCGGAGGTGAACAGCTACCAGCATAAAGTGTATTTAGCTCAGTTTCGAATTGAAAAGGCCACGGCCCGCCTCACGGATGCCCTGAGTGCCCAAGATCCGGGCGCTTTCGAGGTGGCGCGCCTGCAGCTAATGGAAGATTCGAAAACGGCTACTACGGAACTGGCGACCATTACCCCCTTCCGCGGCAAAGACGCCCGCTACCGCGACGCGGCCCGCAACCTAGTGAAGTTCTATGGTTCGTTTGCCGCCACCCAGGCCGCCCAGATGAAACCGCTGATGGAGCGCAAAAACCAACTGACCAAGGCCGAGGCCGACCAGATGAACGCCCACATCAACCTGTATAACACGCAAAACCAGAAGCTGGCGGCTGCTTACAACCAAGCCGGCAACGCCTTCCAGGCTACCTACATCCCGGTATTTAACGATTAGTTTGTGACTTGGCGCTCTTGGTAAACGTATCATTGCGCGCAGGAGCAAGAAATCTAAGTTACTCATCAGAGGCTAACTTAGATTCCTTGCTCCCGCGCCGAATGACAACTTCATGGCTCCGCCGGAATAGTGCTTACTTTGCAAAAAAAAAACAAGCGCAATCAGCCTAATCAGCGCGAATTAGCGGTTCTATGGACGAAAGCATCAAAGCCAAATACCAGCCCGTCATTGGTTTGGAAGTACACGCCCAGCTGCTCACCCGCAGCAAAATGTACTCCTCCGACGAAAACGAGTACGGCGCCCTGCCCAATAACAACTTGAGTGTCATTACTCTAGGCCACCCCGGCACGCTGCCGCGCGTGAATTACACGGCCGTGGAGTACGCCATGAAAATGGGGTTGGCCACCAACTGCCACATCCGGCGCGACAACCTGTTTGCCCGCAAAAACTACTTCTACCCCGACCTACCCAAGGGCTACCAGATTACCCAGGACAAAACCCCGATTTGCACCGGCGGCCACGTAGAAATCCGCCTTTCCGACGGTTCAACCAAGAAAATCGGCATTACCCGCATCCATATGGAGGAGGACGCGGGTAAATCCATGCACTTGGCCGGGGAGGTAGAAACCCTGGTGGATTTGAACCGCGCCGGCGTACCCCTGATTGAAATCGTGTCGGAGCCCGACATTCGGACCGCCGAGGAAGCCTACGCCTACCTCTCGGAAATCAAGAAGCTGGTGCAGTACCTGGACATCTGCGACGGCAACATGGAGGAAGGCTCCCTGCGGTGCGACGCCAACATTTCGGTGATGCTGCGCGGGGCCGACCAGTTCGGGACCAAGGTGGAGGTGAAGAACATGAACTCCTTCCGCAACGTGCAGCGGGCCATTGAGTACGAAATTGAGCGGCAGATTGCCTTGGTGGAAACCGGCGAGGAAATCGACAGCGAAACCCGCGGTTTCGATGCCGCTTCGGGCACTACCAACGGGCAGCGCAGCAAGGAAACCATGAACGACTACCGGTACTTCCCGGAGCCCGATCTGCCCCCGGTAATTATCGATGATGAGTGGCTGCACCGCGTGCAGGCGGCCCTGCCAGCCCTGCCCCAGCAGCTGTACGCCCGCTTTACCGGCGAGCTGGGCCTTTCCGATTACGATGCCAACGTACTGACCGCCGAGAAGGAGGTAGCCCTGTACTTCGACGAGCTAACCCGCCTGACCAGCAACGCCAAGGCCGCCGCCAACTGGGTAACTGGTCCGGTGAAAGCCTACCTCAACGAGCGGGCGCTTACCCTGGCTCAGTTTCCGCTCACGCCCCAGCACCTGGCCGACATCATCGGGCTCATCGATGAAAACAAGGTTGGGCACTCAGTGGCCAGCAAGCAGCTGTTTCCCTACCTGCTTGAGAACCCCGCGCAAACCGCCGCCGCCGCCGCGGAAGCCCAGGGCCTGCTCCAGCAGTCCGACGCCGGAGCCCTGGAAACCATGATTCAGCAGGTGCTGGACGCCAATCCGGCCAAGGTTGCCGAGTACCGGGCCGGCAAAAAGTCGTTGACTGGCATGTTCATGGGCGAGCTAATGAAGCTGACCGGCGGCAAAGCGGACCCCAAGCTAGCCAACCAGCTGCTGCGCCAGAAGCTAGAGGCGTAAACGACATTACCAAGACAAAAACCACTGGCCCGGCAGCCGGTGGTTTTTTGTTTCAACGCAGTCCGGTCCGACAAATCACCTGCCTTCTGATAGCTTTCCTATGCTGTTGCGTTACGCCATAAGTGGACTGACCACGCTGCTATTGCTGGCCGGTTGTCAGCGGCCGGCTACCTCCATTACGAGTGCCCCGACTACGGCCGTTGCCCCGGACATCAACCTACCCCGCCCTGATGGCAGCAAACTGGCCCTGAGCAGCCTGCGCGGCAAGTATGTGCTGGTTGACTTCTGGGCCTCCTGGTGCGGCCCCTGTCGCCAGGAAAGTCCCAACCTGCGCAAAATCTACGCCCAGTTTCATGGTCGCGGCCTGGAAATATACAGCGTATCGCTGGACGTGAACCAGGCGCGGTGGCACCAAGCCATTGCCGCCGACGCCTTAACCTGGCACCACGTCTCGGATTTGCGGGGCTGGCAAAGCGTGGCGGCCCGGGCCTACGGGGTGCGCTCCATTCCGTACTCGGTACTGCTTGACCCTGAGGGCCGGGTGCTGGCGCGCAACCTGCGGGGGCGGGCCCTAGGGCAGAAAATAGCCCAGTACTTGCCCCTGGATTAAGCTAGGGCCGCAAGTCTGGCCGGAGCCCGGAACCAAAGCGGCACCCGTGCGTGTAGGAAGGCGGGCAAGCACGGCCGCAATTCCGGGCAAAATCGGCAACTTGCGGCCCGTTTCTACGTCCATTGCCACACGGTGCTACCACCGGTCTGTTTCCCGAAAGATGTCCAAGATGAAAAGCCTGCTTTACCTGGGTGCCCTGCTAGGCATGACCAACGCCTGCAATAAAAACACACCGCCCACGGCCAGCGCCACCAGCCCCGATGCCAGCGGCTACCAACTTAGCGGCCAGCTGCAAAACGCCCCGGCGGGCACGAAAGTGTACTTGGCGGAGTTAGGCGAAACGCAGTTTGTGTCGCGGGATACGGCTACGGTGGACGAGAAAGGTCAGTTTCGCTTTACCGGGTCCCTGACCGAGGCGGGTATTTACCAAGTCAAGCTCAATGAGCAGAACCAAGCTTTGCTCGCCCTGGAAAACGGCCGGCCAGTAACGCTGACCGGCGACGCCCAGCAATTGGGCCAAAGCTACACGGTGAAAGGCTCCCCCGACTCGGAAATGCTCCAGCAGATTAGCCGCAGCATGCAGGCCTCGCGCCAGCAGATGCAACGCCTGGAACAGCGCTACACCCAAGCTGCCCAGCAGGGTCGCACCGACTCGCTGGCGGTATTGCAGCAGCGCGCCATGACCTTGCAAACGCAGGGCTCGGCCGATTTAGGCCGTTTGGTGCGCCGCAACCCGAATTCGGTAGTGTCAGCCTTCGTGGTAACCAGCGTCCTTAACCCCGACGATAATTTCGCCTTGGCCGATTCAGTAGCCAACGTGCTCAAGAAAAACCGGCCCGACTCCCGCTACACCAAGGCCCTGGTAGCCCGGCTGGAGCCCCTGCGCACGACGGCCGTGGGCGTGCAGGCGCCCGAAATCAGCCTACCCAGCCCCGATGGCAACGCCGTAACCCTGAGCAGCTTGCGCGGCAAGTACGTGCTGATCGACTTCTGGGCTTCCTGGTGCGGCCCCTGCCGCCAGGAAAACCCGAATGTGGTAAGGGCTTACAACAAATTCAAAGGCAAGGGCTTCGAAATTTACAGCGTGTCCTTCGACCAGGATCGGGGCAAGTGGCTCAAGGCCATTCAGAATGACAAGCTGACCTGGACGCACGTGTCGGATTTGAAAGGTTGGGAAAGCGCCGCCGGCCAGACCTACGGCATCAAGTCCATTCCGCAGTCCTACCTGCTCGACCCGCAGGGCCGCATCATCGCCAAAAACCTCCGCGGTGATGCCCTGGACGCTACCCTAGCTTCGGTGCTGAAATAGGGTCTTGGATGCATACATTAAAAAGCCTCGCCATGTATTGGCGAGGCTTTTTTGTAACCAGGCATCAGCCAGAACATACATTTTAAGACCCTAACTACGCCATAAACATGCGTTGCACGGCCTGCCAGAGCTGTTTTTTGCGGCCGGCATCGTATTCCAGCATGCTGATTTCACTGGCGCCTAGAAAAGCCGTGTCGCCAAACAGCAGCACGGGCTCGTAGGGTTGGGTAGTGTACACGGCTACGTCGAGCAGGTTTTTGCCAAAAGCCAGAAACTGCTTGGCCGCTAGGTGCTGGCGCAAGCTGCACAAGGCCACTGGGTAGCTAGGGTGCTCCACGTTCACCAGCACCACGTCCTCCACAATCAGGCGCAGCGCTTTGAGCAGGTTGTTCAGAAACACGTTACGCGGCACCTTGCGGAATTCTTCCGGGGAGAGGCGCACCAGTACCACCAAGCCGTTGGCGTTGCTGCCCAGGGTAGAAAACGGAATGTGCGCCACCGGCGACTGGGTAGGCGTGGGTTGCACGCGGCCAGCGGGGGCAGCCGTTGCGGCCGGCAGTTGCGCCAGGGTCAAGGTAGTTGGCTGGCGGCCAGCCTCGGCGGCGGCAGGCTTGGGAGTCGCTACCGGCGCCGGAGCTGGCGTGGGTGGTAGTGGGGGCATAATCGGCGTAGGTGGTACTGTCGGGTTAGCCGGGGTAGCAGCCCTGCTGGTGGGCACCGGCGCAGTAAGCGTTGCCAAGGATGGTAGCTTGGCTGGGCTAGTTGGTCCGAGTACGGGCGCCGCTACCGGAGCGGCCGTTACGGCTGCTAGCACTGCTGGTGCTGCTACTGCTGCGGGAGCCAGCACGGGCACATCAGTAGTAGTAGCAGCAGTAGCAGCACCTGAAGCAGCGGCGCTAGTACCCGCAGTGGAGCCAACGGTACTGGCCGCCGGGGGTAGTGCTGCGCTGGGGCCAGGCTCCGTTACCACGTAGAGCGGAGCATCCGTGTAGAAGTTCTGGAAGAAGGCGAGGGTAGAGGCAGTGTCCATCGGCAGACGAAAAAGGAAGGCGGGCAACGGGAGGCCTGCTCAGGGCTAAGATTCTGGTGCGCGGCCTGAGTGGCAGGTTTACTGCAGGTCAAAAAGGGCTTTCAACTCCGTCGCCTCGTGTGGGCTCATGCGCCCTCCGAGTACCAGCCGGAGCTGACGGCGGCGCAGGGCCCCATCGTAGAGCGCAATTTCCTCGCTTGTTTCGGCTACTGCCTCCGGCACATCAATCGGCCGGCCCGACTGGTCTACTGCCACAAAAGTGAAAAAGGCTTCGTTGGACTTAATTTTGGTGCCGCTGGGAATGTCCTCAGCCCACACGTTAATGTGCACTTCCATGCTGGAGCTGAAGGAACGGGTCACCTGGGCCTCCAGGGTTACCACGTTGCCCAGCTTGATACTTTCCCGGAAGGAAACGTTGTCGACAGAAGCCGTTACGACGATGCGGTTAGAGTGACGCTGGGCCGAAATAGCGGCGGCAACGTCCATCAGGTGCATCATGCGGCCCCCCATCAGGTTGTGAAGCGTGTTGGTATCGTTAGGAAGCACAAGTTCGGTCATCCGAACGAACGAGTCTTTGACGGGCTTTTGTTTGCGCAGCATGCAGAAGAAACTTCAGAAATAAACTGCCGCAAAGATACACGCCCTGCTTAATGCCGGCACCTCGGAGGGGCAGCTTTCCTGCTTCGGTAAGGGGTAGCACACGGGAAGAGGAGCCGCATAACCTCCGGCCTGCTTGTAGGCGCTTACTTGCCCCACCCAGCCTGCCCCAGCAAAGGCACAAATCGGAACTCCTCCAGTACCTGCCGGGAAAACTCTTCCTCACTTTCGCGCACCACACGCATCATGCGCTGGGTTTGCTCGTCGCCGACGGGAATGACCAGGGCCCCGCCCACACGCAGCTGCCGCAGCAGGGGGCGCGGCAAGGTAGGCGAGCCGGCCGTCACCAAAATTTTATCGAAGGGGGCGTGCTGAGGCAAGCCCAGGGAACCGTCGCCGCAGAACAGGTGGGCCGGCCGGTGCAAAGCAGCCAGGCGACGGGCCGTGCGCTCAAACAGCACCTGGTTGTACTCAATGCTGAACACGTGCGGAGTCAGCTCCAGCAGCACGCAGCACTGGTAGCCCGAGCCCGTCCCGATTTCCAGCACCCGCTCGCCGGGCCGCACCTGCAGCAGCTCCGTCTGGTAGGCTACCGTGTAGGGCTGGGAAATCGTCTGGCCCTCGCCAATGGGAAAGGCCTTGTCCTGGTAGGCGTGGGGCTCGAAGGCCGTTTCGAAAAACAAGTGGCGCGGCACCGTGCCCAGGGCCAGCAGCACCTGCTCGTCGCGGATACCTTTGCGGCGCAGTTCCTCCACCAGAGCGCGGCGCATTCCACGGTGACGGTAGGTATCAGCGGGCATAGGAACAGAACAAAACGAACCGGAAGGCGGGAGCAGGAGATACTGGTGGGGGTGGAGTTGCCGGGCTACCCGCGCAGATTGCGGGTAATTCCTACCTTTGCGCGCCTCCGGAAAACTGGGCAGCCCGGGCTGGCTGCGTGGTAGTGGAACGCGAAATTACGGCTTTAGACCCATAAAATTACCCCGTTTGCCGGTTCGCCCGGTTAGTTTCCGTACTCTTGATTCGTACTCTCCAAAAACTGAAGCTGATAGCCGCCGACTTTGGGGCCGCCCTGCTGGCGTGGATGTGCTTTTTCCTGCTGCGCAAGTACCTGCTTCAGGAAATCAGCGTCGACTACCGCTTCGCCGCCGATGCGCCTTTCCTGGCGGGCTCGGCCCTGATGATAGCTGCTTTCTGGACCGGGCTGTACGCGCTGATGGGGGAGTACAACGATATTTTTCGCAAGTCCCGCCTGGCCGAGCTGATCCGGCTGGGGCAGGTGTCGGTGCTGGGAGCCATCCTGATTTTCTTCGTGCTGCTGCTCGACGACCAGGGCGTGCAGAACTACCGCAGCTACTACAAAACTATTTCGGCCTACTTCCTGCTGCACTTTACCCTGACGGCCGTGCTGCGCCTGTGGGCCATCAGCAGCGTGCAGCGCTTGGTGCGCGGGGGCGTTATTACGTTTAACACCCTGCTGGTGGGTTCGGGCGCCCTGGCCCGCGACACGTTTCATGAGCTGCAGCGCACGGGCCGGCACCTGGGCCTGCGGCTGGTCGGCTTCACGCCCCTGGGTGAGGTAGTAGACCCCACACTGGCCGCGGAGCTCACGGCCTATAACTCGTACCGCCGTCTGCCCGCTCTGGTCCGGACTCTGCAGGTAGAGCAGGTTATTATTGCCATTGAGCCCTCGGAGCACCGCGTGATTGAGGAGATTCTGACCTTGCTGGAGGGCCTGCCCACCCGCATCAGCATCCTGCCCGACCTCTACCAGATGCTGCTGGGCTCAGTGAAAGTCAGCCACGTGTTCGGCACCCCGCTCATCGAAATCAAACAGGACTTGCTGCCGCCCTGGCAGCGCGTGGTCAAGCGCCTGCTCGATGTGGTAATGTCGGTGTTGTTTCTGCTGCTGGCCTGGCCGGGTTACGCCTTCACGGCCGTGATGGTGAAGCTGTCCTCGCCGGGGCCGGTATTTTACTCCCAGGAGCGTATAGGTCGGCACGGGCAGCCGTTTCGCATCTATAAATTCCGCTCCATGTACGTGGATGCTGAGAAAGCCGGCCCGGCCCTGAGCTCCGACCACGACCCGCGCATCACGCCCTGGGGACGCTTTATGCGCAAGATGCGGGTAGATGAGCTGCCTCAGTTTTGGAACGTTATCCGGGGCGACATGAGCATTGTGGGGCCTCGTCCGGAGCGGCAGTTTTTCATTGACCAGATTATGCAGGTAGCGCCCCACTACCGCCATTTGCACCGGGTACGGCCCGGCCTTACCAGCTTGGGCCAGGTAAAATATGGCTACGCCGAAACGGTAGCGCAAATGGTAGAGCGGCTGAAATTTGACATTCTCTACATCGAGAACATGAGCCTAGCCATGGATTTCCGCGTCCTGCTCTACACCCTCAAAATCATCATTGAAGGACGAGGGAAATAAGTAATAAATAATAATGAGGAATGAGGAATGAAGAATTAGGCTAAAGGTTGTTGATGCTCCATCATTCCGCTGATTCTTCATTCCTCATTCTTAATTCTTCATTCCAGTCATATGTTCACCGGCATCATCGAAACCCTGGGCACCATCCAGGCCGTGCGGCGCGAAGGCACTAATATTCATTTCACCGTGGCCTCGGGCTTTGCTGGCGAGCTGAAAATCGACCAGAGCGTGGCCCACGACGGCGTCTGCCTGACGGTGGTAGCCGTGGACGGCATGGCGGGCACCCACGTGGTAACGGCCATCGATGAAACCCTGCAGAAAACCAACCTCAGCCAGTGGGCGCCCGGCAAGCGCGTCAACCTGGAGCGCTGCCTCTCGGCCAATGGTCGCTTCGACGGCCACATTGTGCAGGGCCACGTGGACCTTACGGCCGAGTGCGAAAGGGTAGAAGACCAAAATGGCTCCTGGCTGTTCCGGTTCCGGCATGAGCCAGGTCCGGGCCGCGTAACCGTCGAGAAGGGCTCCATTTGCATCAACGGTACCAGCCTAACCTGCTTTAACAGCACCGACGATGGCTTTAGCGTGGCCATCATTCCCTACACCTACGAGCACACCACCTTCCAGGACCTGCGCCCCGGTCATCGGGTAAACCTGGAGTTTGATATTGTGGGCAAGTACGTGGCCAAATTGCTGGGCAAATAAGAGAACCGCGGGCCGTAGGCTACGTACCTGAAAAGGTACTATCCGCTGAAAACCATGTCGAAACGCGAATTAATCGAGCCCACCCCGGGCGACAAGCGCTACGTGCGCCGTAACGAGAAAGGCGAGTTCACCAGCACCGTTGATTTGAACCGCTCCCTGTCCCAGGACGATCGGCACAACTCCAAAGTAACCAGTAAGCCCGGCCAGGGCGACCAAGGCGACGGCCACACGGGCAACCGCAAGCCTGCTGGCAAAAAGTAGTTGAGGTAATAATACAAAGGCGTCTGTACCAGCCGGTACAGACGCCTTTGTGCTGAATTAGTGTACCCGCACCCGGTCGGCGGGGTGGGCCGCTGGCCACCAGCGCGGAGCCAGGTGCTGGTAGGCACGGGCGCAGGCCCAGGCTGTAAGGGAGCCCAGCAGAGCCCCCGCGGCGACATCGGAGGGGTAGTGGGCACCCAGGTACATGCGGCTGTAGCTCACGATGGCGGCCCAAAGCACCAGCATCACCTTAACGGCCCGGTAGCGAGTAGGCAGCAACAGGCCCAGAAAAACGGCCAGGGCAAAAGCGTTGGCCGCGTGCGAAGAAAGGAAGCCAAACTGTCCTCCGCAGCCGTTCACCAGGTTCAGCGTGGCCGAAAGAGCCGAGTCGTGGCAGGGCCGCAGGCGGGCAAAATAGGGCTTGAACAGGCGGCTGGAAATTAGGTCGGCCAGGGCCACACTCAAACCCAACAGGGGCAGTAGCAACAGGGCGCGGCGCTGGTAGAGGTAGCTCAGCACCACTAGCAGCACGAAGTAGGCCGGAAACCACACTAGTCGCTCCGAGAAGAAAATCATCCACGCATCCAGCTTGGGCGTGTGGTGGGAGTTGGCGCCTAGTAGCAGCCAACGGTCCAGGGCTTGCAGGCGTTCGATCAAGCGGCAGGGGGCGGCTGAGGTAGCCAGTCAACGCCTTGGCGCAGCCACTGTTGGGTAGCGGCCTCGGGCGAGCCGGGCTCGGGTTGGAGGTTGTAGTGCCACTCACATTGGGGCGGCAAGCTCATCAGGATGCTTTCGGTGCGGCCCCCGGTTTCTAGCCCAAAGCGCGTGCCCCGGTCAATGGCCAGGTTAAACTCGGCGTAGCGGCCCCGGCGCACCAGCTGCCACTGCTTCTGCTGCTCGGTGAAGGGTAGTGCCGCGTTGCGGCGCAGCAGCTCCACGTAGGTGCGACCATACACTTCGCCCACAGCCCGCACGAAGGCAAACAGGGCCTCGGCCTCCGCTTCTTTACCCACAATAAGCCGGTCGAAGAAGATGCCTCCGATACCGCGGGTTTCCTGGCGATGCGGGATAAAGAAGTATTCATCGGCCCACTGCTTGAAGCGGGGGTAATAGGTGGGGTGGTGCTGGGCACAGACTGCGGCAATTTGCTGGTGAAACCAGCGGGCCTGCTCCTCATCCACGTAAATCGGGGTCAAATCCAGTCCACCGCCAAACCAGGCTTCGCCAGTGGCCGACTCGAAGTAGCGCACGTTCATGTGGGAAATAGGCACTTGGGGGCTGCGCGGGTGCTGCACTACTGAAACGCCGGTGGCAAAGTAGCTGGGGTCGGGCATGAGCAGCACGCGAGCGGCCTGCTCGGTCATGGTGCCCTCCACGGCCGAGAAATTCACCCCGCCTTTCTCAATGATGTGGCCCCCGGTGAGCACCCGGGAGCGGCCGCCCCCGCCGCTGTGATGCTGCCAGGCATCTTCCCGGAACCGGCCCAGGCCATCGGCGGCTTCGAGTTGCTGGCAAAGCCAGTCCTGAAACTGACGCATCCACTGCTCCACCGTGTCGCGGAAGCGCGGCTGGGACGTGGGGGTAGGAAAGGCTAATGGGGAACTGTGCATGCTTAGGAAACTGGCGCGGACCATTACGGCCAACCAACCTAAAATAGGAGGTAGGACCGTTGCAATTTTTAGGCCGCAAAGGTAGGAGTTATGCCGCGTTTGGAAAGCTCGCGTTTTAGAAGGATACTGGGAATGAAAGAAGACAAGCTATCCTCTCAGCCTAGGCGGATGCTTCGAAAAGCAATATATGTCTACATCGAATTCAGCCCGCAGCAAATGCAGCAGGTCGCGGTGGCGACTTTCCAAATGGACGCTGGGAATACTTTCTCCATTGCGGAAATAAATATTCACTGCACATTTAATTTCACAGGTATATCGGTGGCAGAGTGCAATGAAAGCTTCTTGCCGGGCTGTTACTATTGCTAGTAACGTATCCATCTGTTCTTCAAAGTCAGGCAATGATTTTTGGTCCGTGTAGGCGTGGACTAGCCATCGATTTATAGGAGACTTGATAGCGCTCGAACCTGTTTTTTCTCCTTTTCGATAAAACTTGCTCGGTTGCATACCCAAAATAGCGCTAAGTTCTTCAAGTGAAATATCATCGAAGTCACGAATCTCCAAGCTTACTTCTACATGATTATTTCTCACATGCATCAAAGGGAACACAGTTGATAGAACAACGTGTAATAGTGCAGCAAAACGGCCCTTACTCTGCGCCTAGAGGCTTGCGCAGCAAGAGCAGCTCCAGTTCCTGCCGCGGAATGCCGAAGCGGGTATCGGTGGGGAAAGCCGCGGTTTCGCCGGTGCGCTGGAAGCCGTGGCGCTCGTACCAGGCCAGCAGCTCGTCGCGCACGGAAATCACCGAAATCAGGATACTGGTGCAGCCCAGCTGCCGGGCGTGGTTTTCAGCGGCAGCCAGCAGAAACTTGCCCAGGCCGCGGGCTTGCTGGGCCGGCTCCACGGAGAGCATACCCAGGTAGAGGTCGGGCATTTGGGCCTTTAGGTATACGCTGCCCAGCAACTGGCCTTCGGGGCTGCGGGCCAGCAGAAAGGTAGCGCCCGGCGCCTGCAGCAGCTCCCGCACATCCTCGGCGTCGGTGCGCTGCCCATCCAGCAAGTGGGCCTCCGTGGTCCAGCCCTGGTGGGAGGCATCGCCGCGGTAGGCGCGGTTCACCAGCAGGAGCAGGTCGGGCAGATCGGTTTCCGTAGCGGCCGAGAGGGTAAGAGAAGCAAGCATGCCGCGAAGGTAGAAGGCCAAGAGGGAAAATGCCTGCGCCCACGTGGTGAAACCCCGCCGGGAATTCTTCCTGCCACTTATTCATTGCGTAATTTCGCCGGTAAACCCACCCCCATCCATGTTCTCGCAACCCGCCCCGACCCTGGAATCCGATTTCACGACTGCCCGCCCGGGCCGCAACACCCTGCGCCGGGCCTACCGCCTGATGCGCACGGCCGATGAGCTGGCCCGCCTCTACGAAGAAAACAAGGCCGTTACGGCCCGCTACGTGCACGCCACGGCCCGCGGCCACGAGGCCATTCAGCTGGCCGCCGCCTTCCACCTCACGCCCCACGACTACGCCGCGCCCTACTACCGCGACGACGCCTTGCTGCTGGGCCTGGGCCTGGAGCCTTACGAGCTGATGCTCCAGCTCATGGCCAAGCGCGACGACCCTTTCTCGGGCGGCCGCACCTACTATAGTCACCCCTCCCTGCGCCGGGCGGGCGTGGCCACCATCCCGCACCAAAGCTCCGCCACCGGCATGCAGGCCATTCCGGCTACCGGTATGGCGCACGGCATCAAGTACTTGGAAGGGCAGGGGCTGCCGCCAGTGGGCTCGGGCTCGGCCGTGGCTACCCCCGCTATGCCGCCCGTGGTGCTATGTTCCATCGGCGACGGGGCCATGACGGAGGGCGAGGTAGCCGAGGCCCTGCAAATGGCCGTGCTGCACCAGTTACCCATTATCTATCTGGTGCAAGACAACGACTGGGGCATTTCGGCCACTAGCCGGGAAATGCGCGCCATGGATGCCTATGAATTTGCCGCCGGCTTTAAAGGGCTGCACCGCTTGCAGTTCGATGGGGCCGATTTTCTGGCTAGCTACGCCGGTATGCAGCAGGCCACTGACTACGTGCGCCAGCGGCGCGGGCCGGTGCTGGTGCACGCCAAGTGCCCGCTACTGGGCCACCACACCAGCGGCGTGCGTCGGGAGTGGTACCGCGGCGACAACCTCGCCCAGCATACCCTCCAGGACCCGCTGCCCCGCTTTCATCAACAACTCCTGGAACTGGGTTTTGAGGAAGCCGACTTGCAGGAGCTGGGGGCCGAAGCCCGCGCTACCGTGCAGGCCGACTACGAACGGGCCTTGGCCGCACCCAATCCCGACCCGGCTACCTTCGCCGACCACGAGTTTGCTCCGCCGGCCGTGACAAAGGAAACCGGGCAGCGCAGTCCCGCCGGCGCCGACAAAGCCCTGATGGTGGATGCGGCCCTGCACGCGGTAGATGACATTCTGCGCGAATTTCCGGAGGCCTTGTTCTATGGTCAGGACGTGGGCGGCGAGCTGGGCGGCGTGTTCCGGGAGGCGGCCCTGCTAGCCAAAAAGTACGGCGACGCCCGCGTGTTCAACACGCCCATTCAGGAGGCCTACATAGTGGGTAGCACCGCCGGCATGAGCGCCGTGGGGGCTAAAGCCATTGTCGAAATTCAGTTTGCCGACTACATCTGGCCCGGCCTCAACCAGCTGGTGGAGGAATTAAGCAAATCCTGCTACCTCTCCAACGGCAAGTTTCCGGTGCAGAGCCTGATTCGGGTGCCGGTGGGCGCCTACGGTGGGGGGGGGCCCTACCACTCGGGCTCCGTAGAAAGCACCCTGCTCACCATCCGGGGCATTAAGGTGGTATACCCCAGCAACGCCGCCGATATGAAGGGCCTGTTGCGCGCCGCCTTCCTCGACCCCAACCCCGTGGTGCTGCTGGAGCACAAAGGCCTGTACTGGAGCAAAGTTCCTGGCACCGAAGACGCCAAAACCGTGGAGCCCGAAGCGGGCTACGTTATTCCCCTGGGCAAAGCCGCCGTGGCCCAGGAAGCAGACGCCACCAAGCTGCGCCAGGGCGAAACCTGCGTGGTCATTACCTACGGCATGGGCGTGCACTGGGCCAAAACGGCCAGCAAGCAGTTCCCGGGCCAAGTTGAAATCCTGGACCTGCGCACCCTCAACCCTCTGGATTGGGAGGCCGTGCAGGCCGCCGTGCGCCGCCACGGCAAAGCCCTGATGCTCACCGAGGAGCCCTTGCTGAACTCCTTTGCCGAGAGCCTGGCCGGCCGCATTCAGCGCCATTGCTTCCAGCAGCTCGATGCTCCCGTGTTCACCCTCGGTGCCGCCAACCTGCCCGCCATTGCCCTCAACGTGGAGCTGGAAAAGCAAATGCTGCCCAACCCCGACAAAGTAGCCGCCACGCTAGCTGAGCTGCTAGGGTATTAGGTAAAATGGTAAACTAGTAAATTAAAAAGCCCGTCATCCTGCGCAACGCGCAGGATGACGGGCTTTTTATGTGGGTGCTCAGTTTTTAACTCACTTAGTCACTCCTTTATCCATTCACCATTAGAAGGGGTAGCCGATGCCAAGGTTAAAGGCGGTTTGATCCTCCGCCAAGCTGAACTTGCGGATGGCCCACTTGCTGCCGGGCGCGGTCGGGTCGTACACTTTCGTAGCCACGTCCAGACGTAGGATCAGGAAGGTGAAATCAAAGCGGAAGCCGATGCCAGAACCCACCGCAAACTGCCGGTAGAAGTTGTTGAAACGAAAAGTGGATTGCTGCTGACGTTTACGCTGCTCTTCTTGTTGTGCCGGCGTCTGGTTCGGGTTAATAGGCTGGCTGCGCAGGGTCCAAACGTTGCCAAAGTCCGTAAATACCGCCCCTTTAATAAAGCTGTAAAGAGGAAAGCGAAACTCTACGTTGCCCTCCAGCAGCAGTTCGCCCGGTTGCTCTAGATTATAGTCTCGTACGGGCCGCCCGTTTACTTTCAGAAGCGAATCTGGCTGTGCAGGATCGTATTTGTATTGCGTAGCGGAGCCCGGACCCAAGCGGCGGGGTTTCCAGGCCCGCACGCTGGAGCTACCGCCCGCAAACAGGTACTTGTCGTAGGGAATCAGGTAGGCGGTTTCATCGCCTACCGTCGCCCCAGTTTCGTCTCTAGTTACGATGCGGGTGGAGGTGAGGGCCGTAGCGGCGCCCGCCGCCAGCCGGTACACAAAGTAGGAGTTGGGGCCCAGCTTATAATAGCGGCGGTAATCAGCCGTGAACTTGGCGAAGTCGTAGGTTTTCAGCCGGTTGGCCTTGGGGTTATCCTGGTTATTAATCAGCGGCTCCTTTTGGTAGAGGCTGCGCGTGAGGCCGCCTAGCTCCCCGAACAGGCGTAGGTAATATCCGTCGCGAGTTTGGTTGAAATCGTTGGAATTATAAATGGAGGTAGCGTTGAAGCTGGGAATAAACAGGTTATCGAAGCTGCGGTACAACGGGGAGCCCTGCTGAATCAGCAGGTTCTGCAGAATGGTCGCAAACTGCTCGTTCACATCAGCGGTGCGGATGATGCTCACGTCCACCGGCGTCAGCACAAACTGGTGAAACGCGGAGCGCTGCCAGATGTAGTCAAAGGTGCCCTCGGCGTTGGTGCGGGTGTATTCCGGGCGGTATACGTACGTGTAGGTGGCGTTGAAACGGGTGCGCGGGTTGTACTGGCTGAGGAAGCGGTTGGCCCGCCACGGCACCAGAAACTGCGGCAGCACCAGGTTCACGTTGGCTCCCAGCTGGGTAGTGAGCACGCTCTGCCGGTCGGTTACGTCCTCAATTGGGCCGGTTAGGCTATACTGGCCTTCGAAGCCCGCCCGCAGGCCAAACTCCAGAATTTCGGCCCCGCCGAACACGTTGCGCACCTTGAGGCGCACGTTGCCAAATGGCCCAATCCGCTCGGCCACGGAGGTAGCCCCGAACTCGGAGGTTTCCTGAAATTTCTTGGCCGGCGAGGCATTGACGGTGGCATCGAGCAGGCCCCGGGCCGAGTCGGCTGGGGCCTCCGGACCGCGCACCCGGCGGTAGGTTACGGTGCTGAAGCGGAACATATCCAGGCCCGAGAGCTGGCGCTGGGTCAGCTGTGTGTTGCTCAGGCTGTAGGCGTCGCCGGGGCGCACGGCCAGTTTCAGGTCCAGGGCCTTGGTGCTGAACTTGTGCTGGTAGGCCAGGTAGTACACCGAGTCGCGAATGATGGTATCGCGCTGCTGGCCGAAGCGCACCAGGCCAGCATCGGCTATAAAGTTTACCCGCCGCACCGTGTACAGGCGGTGCTGCTCCCCACGGGTAGGTTTGGCTACCATTGTGCGCAGGCGCACGGTGGTGGGGGCAAAGCTGGTATCGGCTTCCAGGGTAATATACTGGGAGCGGAAATCGTAGAAGCCCTGGTTTTTGAGCAGGTTTTCCAACCGGCTGCGCTCAGCCCCGATTTGCTCCTCATCGTACTGGTCACCCACCCGCAGCAGGCTCTGGGGCTGACTCAGCAGCACGCGCCGGGAAATGGTCGTGTCGGCAATGTCGTAATCGAGTTGGGAGTAACGAAACACCGGCCCCTCCTGAATGCGGTAAGTCACCGTCACGCGCTGGGAGTCAGCGTGGAAGGGGGAGCGGAGAGTAAAAATGCGCAGGGGCGAGAACATCCGGGTCGGCACGGTATCCGTGGCCGAAACCGAGCTGCGGAAGAAGCCCTTGGACTTCAGAAAAATCCCGAGCTGGTCTACGGAAGTAGCCGTCAGCGACGAATCGTAGATAACCGGGGGCTCGCCCAGGCGCATCACGGCGTTGCCCTTGTCCAGGGCCAGCTGATGGCGGCGGGTGTGCCGCTCGCGCTTGGTGAGCAGCTTGCCTACTTCCGCCGAGTCGGTGCCGGCGGCCTTGATCAGCTGGTCGTAGTGGGTGCGGTCTTCCTGGAGCTTGCGCTGGATGCGCTCGGCGTTATAAAACGAGCGGCCTAGCTGGTAGATGGCTACCTTTGGCAGCGGAAACGTACTGTTGGGCTTCTGCTGCACCAAAGTTTGCAAGCGCTCGGCATCGGCCTTTTCCGTGCCTTCCACCTTCACGCGGCTCAGCAGGCGCTGGCCGGGCTTAAGCAGGCGCAGGGGCGAGCAGCCGCTCACCCCGCCCGCTACCAGCAAGCTGCTCAGCGCCAGACGAGTGAAGTTTTTTCCTGACCAGAGCCCCCACCTGGAGGGCCTACCGTTAATCTGCGAATATGATTTCAAAAGCAGTAGCGAAATACGTGCACGCGCTGCACCTGAAGAAGTACCGACTCCGGCACGGCGCCTTCCTGGTGGAAGGGGGCAAAAGCGTACGGGAGCTGCTAAGTTCCGGGATTCTAACGGAACGGCTCGTGGTTACGTCTGAATTCGCTGAGAAAATCCGGCCAGATATTCCGGCGGGCCTACCCGTCGATGTAGTGTCGGAGGAGGAGCTCACCCGCTTGGGCACACTCAGCACCAACAACACGGCCCTGGCCGTGGCCCAGCTACCCCAGGAAAAGCCCCTGCAACCCACTGCCGGACAGCTTTTTCTGGCCCTGGACGAAGTGCGCGACCCGGGCAACGTGGGCACCCTCATCCGGCTGGCCGACTGGTACGGGCTGGCCGGGGTCATCTGCTCCGAAACCTGCGCCGACCCCTGGGCACCTAAAACCGTGTCGGCCACCATGGGCTCGTTTACCCGCGTACCCGTCTGGCAGCGCGAGCTGCCTGCTTGGCTCAGCAGCCTACCCTCCGAGCTGCCCGTTTACGGCGCCGACCTGCACGGCGACAACGTGCACCGCCTGACCTTGCAGCCCACCGGCGTGCTGGTCATGGGTAGCGAAAGTCACGGCCTCACGTCCCCCGTAGAAGCCTGCCTGACCCAGCGCCTGCACATCCCCGGCCGCGGCCAAGCCGAAAGCCTCAACGTAGCCGTGTCCGCCGCCATCCTGCTGGATAATTTCTACCGGCATACGGTGGGTGAGTGAAGTGGTGTCATGGCGAGGGTACCGAAGCTATCCTTCCTGACCAAAATGCTTCCCCTAGAAATGTAATAAGCCCTTGACGTATGGTAGCGTCAAGGGCTTATTACATTTCTAGGCTATTCACTGAGAAGAGGACGGATGGCTGCGCTTCGCTCACCATGACACCTCACTTATTCATCACCTCACTATTGCAGCAGCGATACGCCGAAGCTGAGGGTTTGGGCTTGGGGGCCGCGGTTATTCTTGAACGTTTCGTTGAGGTTGTACTTGGCGAAGAGGTCGAGGCCGCGGATGCCGATGGTGCCTTGCAAGCCATATTGGAAGTCGGCTAGGTTGTAGGAGCCGCGGTCCTTGTCCTTTTTGGTGTTGCCATTGTCTTCGTACTTGATTTTGGTATGGGAACCCAGGCGGTAGCCCACGAACCCGCCGGCCCCAATGCGGAAGGCGTCGCGGCCCTTTTTGTTCTTAAAGTCCAGCACGGCCATCAGCGGCAGATTGATGGTGGAAACGGCCAGCTTGCTTTTCTGCAGTTCCCGGTCGGGGTTGGTGGCATCTAGGGCCACAACCGTGCGGTTGCCGGACTCTATAAACTGCAAGTTCTTGTCGAGCATGTAGTTGTTAAAAGCCAGCTCCGGACCGGTGAGCAGGTGCAGGGGCGAGCCTTTCTTACCCACGCGGATGTCGTAGTGCCAATTCAGGCTAAGGTAGCGCGAGCCAATGGGGCGCAGGTCGAAATCCTGGCCGCCTACTGGGGTTTCGCGGTTTACCAGCGTGTTCAGACCCAGGTCAATGTTGAAGTTGCTGTGTACGGCGCGGTTGTGCCGCTCCTCCTGCCGGGCCTTGCGCTGGGCATTGCGGATGGAATCGGAGGTAGGCGAAGTGCCTACCCGCACCGACACGTGGTCATTGCCGCCATCCGTGCTTTCGTCCACTGTCACGCCAAACACGCGGCCCAGGGTAACGTCCACGTGGTCCGCGGATTTGGTTTTGCTGCCGGGCCCTTGGTTGCGTACCGTAATCCGGATTTGTTCGGGTACCTGCTTGCCGGGCTGCTCCTTGGCCGGGTAAAACTCCAGGGTTACCTGCTCCGATTTGGAGTTTTTGCCCGCCGCTTCGGCCTGGGTGATGTAAGCGTCAAGTAGTACAATCAGGGAGTCGAGCTTGTACTGGCGCATTTGCCGGAGCTGGGCCTTGTCCTTGACGTAGAGCGTCATGGTGGCTTGGTTGGGCAGCTTAACGAGGATGGTGTCGTCGTTGCTGGGGTGGCCTGCGGCCCGGGCGGTGCTGGCCGTAGTCAGCGTCAGCAGCAAGAAGGCGAGGAGAGCAAAAAAGCGTTTCATAAGAAAAGGCGCGAAAAGCGGGAGAGTTAGAGTTGGATGGTCTTGGTAAGCGTGTGGCCGGCTACCCGGGCTTGCACCGTCACCGTTTCAGGCAGCCCAGCATCGGTTAGGCTGACCCGCTCGCCCTTCACGGCATTGCGGGCCTGCCGGAGCAGGGAAGTCAGGCGGGGGCGATGGGTGGGCGTAGCGGCAACGGCTGAAGCAGGTGCCGCGGGCCGCACTTCTACTTCAATGGGGCCGGTAAGGGCCACTGTGGCCGCGGGTAAGGTAGTAGGCCGGTCCAGCTCCGGGTCGGGCGTTGGCTCAGGGAGCGTCGGGCGGCTCGGGGTGGGAGCCGGAGCGTTAGCCAGGGCTAGCTGGCGCGCTGCGGCCGGGGTAGAAGCGCGGGGCCGGGCGGGCCGGCGGCTCGCAGCAGCGGGGTCTGGTTGTACACCCCGAGACCGGGCTTGCTGGGAGGGAGTTGCAGTGGCCACTACAACGGCTGGCTTATTGGCCTGGGCTTCTGAGGGGCTAGATGGGAAAACCAGGGGAGCGGTTGCCTGAGAGGAAGAATTATTCTCTGCTTGTTTAGAGGTAGCAGGTGCCGCCGGACGGGGCGTGGCAGCAGCCATCTGCGGGGTGCCGGGGCGACTGGGATTGCCGCCCGTCAGTACCCACCAGGCCCCGCCCAGCAGGGTGAGCAGGGCCACGGCCGCGGCGGCCAGCCACAACACGGGGCGCTTGCGGCGGGGCTGCATCTCGGCCTCAATTTCGGCCCAGACAAAAGCGGGTGGGGTAGGAGCGTGATCCGCAAGCCGGTCGCGAAACAGCTTATCAATATCTTCCGACTGCATACAATTCTTTCGGTGAGGAGGTGGAGGCGGCCGGTTGGGCTTGCGCGTTGGCTACCGCGAGGCGGCGCTGGAGCATGGCCCGGGCCTTACTGAGCTGCGATTTACTGGTGCCCTCCGAAATACCGAGCAGCTCGCCGATTTCGGGGTGGGTGTAGCCCTCCAGGGCGTACAAGTTGAAAACCGTGCGGTAGCCGGCGGGCAGCTCGGCTAGCAGGGCCAGCATATCGTCGGCGTTGAGGCGACTTTCCGCTTCGGCGGGGGTAGTCGGCGTGTCGTAGGTCAGGTCGTCGATAGCTAGGTGCAGGGGCTCTTTGCGCCGCAACATCCCGAGGGCCTCATTCACGACGATGCGCCGAATCCAGCCTTCAAACGAACCCTCGTGCCGGTACTGATCCAGGGCCCGGAACACCTTGGTAAACCCCACAATCAGGGCCTCCTCGGCATCTTCGCGCCGCCGTAGGTAGCGCAGGCACACGCCCAGCATCAGTCCCGAAAACCGCTCATAGAGCTGCTTTTGGGCCCGACTGCTACCTTGGCGGCAGGCGGCAATGAGGTCGGCGTCAGTCACGGAAGGAGGCGTAAAGTTCAGATCAGAGCGAGGCGTTTGAGGGGCTAGATGGAAGCCGGAAGGTAGGGGTTGCCTGGGTAAGCAAGAATTTTTTATGGGGTAAGATGGAGAGGATTCTTAGCGAGAAGCTATAACACCCTCAACCGTCTTTCCCGCAGTGCTACCGACCTAAAACAGAACAAGCCCCTACCTCCGGGCTGGAAGTAAGGGCTCGTGGATGTAGGGTATAAAGAAGGAGACTAAATGGCCATTATGCCATCCATAATGCGCCTAATAATTGCCTACGCTCAGCATCACCAAAGTGCAGGCTTCTTCCGTGCGAATACCGCGCTGCTGGGCCAGCTCTTCCAGCTCCGGGTTTTCAGTGCCGGGGTTGAAAATGATGCGTTTGGGGTTGAGGTCCAGGATATAGTCGTACCAGCCGGGCTGGTTTTGCGGGCCTACGTAAAGCGTCACCGTGTCCACGTCGGTAGCAGCGGGGCGGTCAGTCTGGATGTTAAGGCCGGCTACCTGGCCCTTACGAATCCCCACGGGTACTACCTCGTGCCCATGGTTTTTAAGTTGGTGAACGGCGCGATAAGCGTAGCGGGAGGGGTTATCCGTAGCCCCAAGAACGAGGGTCTTTTTCATAAGCAGTACGCCATCAGCTAGTAGCTGTTAGCTAGCGTGTGAAGTGAAAACAATACAATAAAAGCGTGTACGCAAAACCTTGTGCGTAAGCTGCCGTCGGCAACGGCTAACGGCTAACGGCTAACGGCTAACGGCTAACGGCTAACGGCTAACGGCTAACGGCCGCAAACGCTGCTTCCGCGCACCGTTCCCCATCCATGGCTGCCGACACGATGCCGCCGGCGTAGCCCGCGCCTTCCCCGCAGGGGAAGAGGCCGCGCACCTCGGGGTGTTCCAGCGTGTCTCGGTCGCGGGGAATGCGCACGGGCGAGGAGGTGCGGCTTTCCACCCCCACAATCTGGGCCAGGTTGGTAGCGTAGCCCGGAATCTTGCGGCCGAAGTTCTGAAAACCCTGGCGCAGGCGTTCGGCCAAAGCTGGCCCCACCACCTGATCCATGGGCACCGACACGAGGCCAGGCTGGTAGCTGGTTTCCAGCAGCTCCGGCGACACCTTGCTTTTCAGGAAGTCGCCGAGGCGCTGGGCGGGGGCCAGTTGGGTGTTGCCGGCTAGGCGGCAGGCGCGTTGCTCAATTTCCTGCTGAAACCGCAAGCCGGCCAGGGCCCCGTGCTGGCGCACGTCCATATCCTCCAATTCCACGGCCGCCACAATGCCCGAGTTGGCAAAGCGCGAGTCGCGGCGGCTGGGGCTCATGCCGTTTACTACCACCTCGCCGGGCGAGGTAGCGGCCGGCACAATAAAGCCGCCGGGGCACATACAAAACGAGAATACGCCCCGCTGCTGGTTTTTCCACTGGGTTTGGTGCACCAGCGCGTAGGAGGCGGCGGGCAGCACACCCCGGTCTTGGCGGCGGTACTGAGCCTGGTCGATGAGGGCCTGGGGGTGCTCCACGCGCACGCCCAGGGCAAAGGGCTTGGCTTCGATCAGCACGCCCCGGCGGTGCAGCAGCTCGTAGATGTCGCGGGCCGAGTGGCCGGTGGCCAGAATTACTGCGTCGGCTTCCAGGGCTTGGCCGGTAGCCGTTACTACCCCGCGCAGGCGGTTATTTTCCAGGATGAGGTCATCGACCCGCGTATCAAAGTGAACCTCCCCGCCGGCCTGACGCACACTCTCGCGCAGGGCCGCCACCACGTAGGGCAGCTTGTTGGTGCCAATGTGGGGGTGGGCATCCACCAGAATATCGGGGGTAGCGCCGTGCTGCACCAGCAGGCGTAGGATGCGCTGGATGTCGCCGCGCTTGGTGGAGCGGGTATAGAGCTTGCCATCGGAGTAGGTGCCGGCCCCGCCTTCGCCAAAGCAGTAGTTGGAATCAGGGTTGACTACGTGCTCCTTGTTCAGGGCAGCCAGGTCGCGGCGGCGGGTGCGCACATCTTTGCCCCGCTCCACCACAATCGGCCGGATACCCAGCTCAATGGCCCGCAAAGCGGCAAATAGCCCGGCTGGCCCGGCCCCCACGATGATGACGGAGCGGCGGGCCCGGCTTACGTCCGGGTACTGAAACCAGGGGCCGAACAGGTCCGTGGGCGGGGGCGTTTGGTAGATGTCGGCGCGTAGGCGCACCAGGGGCTGGCGGCCGCGCGCATCAATGGAGCGCTTGCGCAGATGCACAAAATCGGCTTGGCCGGGTACCAGGCCTGCGGCATCGAGGAGGGCGCGGTAGCGGGCCAGCTCGTCGTAGGCTACCTCCGGCGGGAGCAGTAGCTCAATTTCTTGTTTCTCAGTCATAAAAAGGGTGAAAGGGAGTTAGCCTTTGAACCGGTAACAGGGGTAACGGAGCGCAAAGATACGCAGCTAAAAACAGCCTCAGGCCTTGCGGAATCCATTTTAGGTTCCGCAAGGCCTGAGGCTGTTCGGGGGGGCGGGGTGCGCCTAGTGCCCGCCGCCGGGGGGCGGGGTAGTATTCTGCAGGCGGGGCCAGAATTTTTCCATGGCCTCGTTGAACAGCGTCAAGGCCTGGGTGCGGACTTCGCCGGAGGGGTGGCGCAGCAACTGGCCAAGCAGGTGACGGTACATTTCCGTCGTGACTTCCAATCCTTTGGCGCTTACCAGGCCGTGGTGGAGTAGGTCGCAGTTCGCGGCCACAGAGTTTGCCATAGAGTCAGTTAGTTCTTCGCGGGCCAGGTCCGCTTCCCGAAACGACTGTTCCAGGCGAGAATTCATTTCAGGAGTGTAGTGGGGGTCGGGTGCCATATCAACGTGATAGGGAGGAGAGGCCTGTTAAACCTTAAAAGCGCGCAGAAAGGTTCGGACGGCTCTGGGAAAAATCCAGCCATAGAGTGTAACCGTCATATAGTTAGTTTGTTAAAGCTCTGAAAATAGCTATTCATCTATACGACAGCAGCAGCGGGCCCCAGAATACGTACGGGTCGTTTATGCTCATCGATGGCCACAAACGTGAACAGCCCCGACACGGCCCGGTGGCGCTCCTCGGAGTACATCTGCTCCACGAACAGCTCCACGCGCACCTTCAGGCTGGTGTTGCCCACGTGCTCCACGCGCCCGATCAGCTCCACCAGCGTGCCGCCGGGAATGGGGTGGGTAAAGTCGACTTTGTCAGACGACACGGTCACCATTTTGAGGCGACTGAACCGGGTGGCCGTAATAAAGGCTACTTCGTCCATGAGGTGCAGGGTAGTGCCTCCGAACAAGGTGTCGTAGTGGTTGGTGGTGTTGGGAAATACAGCCTTGAAAATGCGCGTTTCGGCGCGACTGATTTTTTCTTCGAGCGGTAGCATGGCAAGCAAGGGTAGGTGGAAAAACGGGTGTAGCAGCGTTCTGGCCGCTTTTCCTGGCCCTTGTTTCACCTTACTGCCTTCATCGGATTACTACGTCCCGCGCCCAGGTAGAAAGCCCACGCCTTCTGCCCACTCACCCCACGCCGCAGCACCCGACAAGGGTCCTCAAGTCGCGAAGGAGCCTTATCAACAAAAGCGGCGGGCAGGTCTCCTGACTTGTGCCATGCTTCCCGCCCTTCTCACCCGCCGCGTAGGCGTGGGCAATGGGTTACGAGGGAAGCATCTGTCGCCGGGCGTGGCGGCGGGCACTTACAGTAGCGCGTCTGTCCGGGAGTTGCACCCGGTTCCCCTTTCATGCCTACCCCCACCGGGAACGGGCAACCTGCCGCTCGTCTGACTGGAAAATACCGCCAAAGAACGAAGCGCCAAAGGTAGCAGAACCGCCGGCTTCCGGGCACTTCCGCTATTTTGCGCGCCTTCCTGGTTTTCTGCCCCGCTTCTATGCCTCAGCTTCCGCCCGCTGCTCCGCGCACCATGGCTTCCCGCATCCGCTCCATTTTCAGCGGCTCGGTGGGCAACTTGGTGGAGTGGTACGATTGGTACGTGTACTCCGCGTTTGCTCTGTATTTCGCCCCGGCCTTTTTCCCCAAAGGCAACCTGACGGCCCAGCTGCTTAACTCGGCGGCCATTTTCGCGGTGGGGTTTCTGATGCGCCCGCTCGGGGGCTGGCTGATGGGGGTGTATGCTGACCGCGCCGGCCGCAAAGCCGCCCTGCTGGCCTCGGTGCTGCTCATGTGCGGCGGCTCGTTGCTGATTGCTCTTACGCCCTCCTATAGCCAGATTGGGGTAGCTGCGCCCGTGCTGCTGGTGGTAGCGCGGCTGCTGCAAGGCCTGAGCGTGGGCGGGGAATACGGTACCTCGGCTACCTACCTAAGCGAAATGGCCGACCAGCGCAACCGGGGCTTTTTCTCCAGTTTTCAGTACGTAACCCTGATTGCCGGGCAACTGCTGGCCTTGCTGGTACAGCTAGGGTTGCAGCAGTGGCTTACCACGGCGGAAATGTACGCCTGGGGCTGGCGGGTGCCGTTTGCCCTGGGGGCCATAGCCGCCCTGGTGGCCCTGTACCTGCGCCGCAGCATGGAAGAAACCGATGCTTTCACCCGGCAAACCGCCCCGGCTACCGGCCAGCCCCAGCGGCCCAGCCAGCTGCGGGTATTACTTCAGCACCCCCGCGAAATTCTGACCGTAGTGGGCCTAACCCTGGGCGGAACGGTGGTTTTCTACACCTTTACCACCTATGTGCAGAAGTTTCTGGTGAATACTACCGGCTTTACCAAGGGCCAGGCCACGCTGGTTTCCTTCGGGGCCCTGGGGGTAGCCATGCTGCTGCAGCCCCTGCTGGGCGCCATCTCCGACCGGGTGGGGCGGCGGCCGGTACTGTTGTTTTTTGGGGTAGGAGCCACGCTGCTAACTGTGCCGCTGCTTACGGCCCTAGGCCGCGCCAACGGGCCCGGCGCGGCCTTTGGGCTGCTGCTCGTGGCGCTGGTCATCGTGAGCGGCTACACTTCCATTAACGCGGTGGTGAAAGCTGAGCTGTTTCCCACCGAAATTCGGGCCCTGGGTGTGGGGCTGCCCTACGCCCTGACCGTGGCCATCTTCGGTGGTTCGGCCGAATACGTGGCCTTGCTGGCCAAAGACCACGGCGTGGAAAACTGGTTTTACTGGTACGTGACCGGCTGCGCCGCCTTTTCGCTGGTAGTATACCTGCGCATGCCCGACACCCGCGCTACCTCCCGCATGCGGGAGGAATAACTTACCAGCCCCAGAGCCTACGGGTCAGCTCCCCGCCGTCTGTCTGGGGCGTGAGCTGGCAAAATACCCTTCCAACCCACGGCGGGCGGCCCGCTCCGGCCCGGTGCTAGCCATTTGGCACACCCGAGTAACCCGGTAGTACAAGTTGAGGTATAATTATTGCTCTGTACCGCCCGGCCTGGCCTTTCCCTGTTCCACTGCAGGGGCCAGCGCTGGTTTTCCCTACTCTGTTCCGCTTTTCCATGTCCCACGCTTATCCGCCCGTGCGGTTGTATTCCCGGCTGACGCTGCTACTGCTGGTAGGAGCTGCGGCTTGTTCCCCCAAAAAAAATCCGGAAGAAAAACCCCGGCGGCCTAGCCCTCCGGCCACTGTAACGGCCACTGCCGGTACGGCCACGTTTGTAATTCGCTACAGCCGCCCCTCCGCCAAGGAGCGCAAAGTGTTTGGCGGACTGGTTCCCTACGGGCAGGTTTGGCGCACGGGTGCCAATGAGGCTACTACATTTAGCGTAAACCAACCGGTATTGGTGCAGGGCCAACCCCTGCCAGCGGGCAAGTATGCCCTGTTCACCATTCCCGGCGAAAAGGAGTGGACCATCATCTTCAATCAGGATGCTACGCAGTGGGGGGCCTATGAGTACGCCGCCGCCCAGGACGTGCTCCGGGTGAAGGCCCGGCCCGAGCCCGCAGCCCAGTCCGTGGAGCAATTCCTCATTACGGCCGACAAGGCCGGTCAGGTAACCTTGGCCTGGGAAAGCACGCAGGTGCGCTTCACTGTGCGTGGCGGGCAGTAAGTGAAATTGGGTTTGGTAAGTACTTGATTTTCAAAGAGGATATTAATAATAAATTGCTGGCTGCTGCTATTTTAGCCGGCTGATTGTTCTTGTATCTCTGCCACTTTTATTTCCTGTCCATGAAAAACCTGCATGCTCGTTTGCTGCTAGCCCTGAGCTGGCTGTGTCTGCTGCTACTCGCGGCTCCCGCCTTTGCCCAAAAGCCCGCCGAGGACAAATCCAAGCGCCCGAGCCCGCCGGCTACCGTTACCGGCCCCACCTTTACCATCGATTACAGCCGCCCCTCGCTGAAGGGACGCAAAGCCTTTGGGGGGCAATTGGTGCCCTACGGGCAGGTCTGGCGCACGGGCGCCAACGAGGCCACCACCTTCGAAGCCAAGCAAGCCGTAACCATTAACGGCCAAACCTTGCCCGCCGGCAAATACGCCTTGTTCACCATCCCTGGGGAGCAGGAGTGGACTATCATCTTCAATAAAACCGCCAACCAGTGGGGCGCCTTTAAGTATGATGCCGCCCAGGATGCGCTGCGGGTGAAGATAACGCCCACCAAAACGGCCGCCCCAGTTGAGCAGTTCACCATTTCCTCCAGCAACGCCGGAGTAGTAACTCTGGCGTGGGAAAACGCCCAGGCCAGCTTCACGGTGAAGTAAGCGCCTGACGACGGCAACACCCAAAAAAAGAGGCGCCACACGTTGTGACGCCTCTTTTTTTTGGGGGTATTGCTACCTGATTGAAATCTGCGGAAAACTTAGCCGAATAGTCCTCCTATAAGAAAAAACTGAGTAGCGGTTTTCGTTACTCGCTGCCTAGCACACTTTCCACCCAGCCTTTGCCCCAGTCGGCTAGCTCTTGCTCGGTCCAGAGCTGGGGGTAGAAGATGCGGCGCTGAAACTTGGGCGGCAGATACTGCTTCCAGTTGGTGCCGCCGGTAGCAGCAATGGCCTCGGGGCGGCGCTCCAGGTAGCGCACCGCCGATTTGTAGTGCATCAGGGGCCAGTTCACGTTTACGCACACATCCAACTGCTTGAGCTGGCGCAGCAGGCGCTGGTGCTGCTGGCCGGTGGGGCCGGGGGGGAGGCGCTGCACCACGGCCCACACGTTGCGGCCCTCAAAGTGGCGGGAATGTTCCAGCAGCTTGTCGGCGTACTTTTTCTCGAACTCAATGAGCGTAAGCGCCTTGGCTCCGGTTTCTACCACCGTAGCCCCCGACTTCCAGTAGATGCAGCCCATCAGTTCGTCGTGGGCCGCGGCGGAGCCCAGTAGGCGGCGGCGCTCCTCCGGTACCAGGTTGCTGAGGGAAGTGCTGGCCAGCTCAATCATGCGGTACTGCACGCTCTGAAAGCCCGAGGCCGGCATCAGGGCCATCCGGAACTCCAGGAACTGCTGCTTGTCCATGCCATCGACCATCACATCAAACGAGTCGATCAGGTTTTCGAAGTAGCGGTTGATGCGGCCCACGCGCAGCACGATTTCCTCTACGGTGGGCTGCTGCAGGTCGCCTAGCTGCTCATATTCGCAGAGGCAGAGCTGAAAGTACAGCTCCGTAATCTGGTGGTAGATGATGAAAATCCGCTCGTCGGGAATGTTGGTAAGTGGGCGCTGCAAACTCAACAGGGCATCCAGCTGGATATAGTCCCAGTAACCGAGGTAGCGGGTATAGTAGAGGCCTTCGAGGTAGGCGGCCAGATCCTGGTCGTCGGCGGCGTAGCGCGCCTGCAGGCGGCGTAGCTGGGCCAGCACGGCCGGCGAAAATTCTGATTCCGGAGAGGTCATGAGCAAGGGCGGAAGGAAGGGGTAGTAGTGGGGGCTACGCTGCAAAGATGGGAAAAGGCGCTGAGGTGAGTGAAGTAGTAAGCCGCGTCCTGGCGAGCGGAGCGCGTCCATCCGTCCTTCACGCAGTGCTACCCCTTGAAACGTGACAGGCCTTTGATGCTACCATACACCAAGGTCTTGTCCTACTTGAGAGTGTGTCACAGAAGAGAGGTCGGATAGTTTTGATACCGCCCCCCATGACGCAACTCGCCCACTTACTATTCCCTTCATCTTCTACCTTTACGCAATGGCAGAGAAATCCAGTATTTTCGATATGATTGGGCCCGTGATGATTGGGCCCAGTTCCTCGCACACGGCCGGGGTAGTGCGCATAGCGCGGGCGGCCATCCGCATCCTAGGCAGCAGCCCCACCCACGCCACCATTACGTTCTATAACTCCTTTGCCCGCACCTACGAGGGCCACGGCTCCGACCGCGCCATTGTGGCCGGCCTGCTGGGCATGCCCACCGATGACGTGCGCATCCGGGAGGCTTTCGACCACGCCAAGGAAGCGGGGCTCCAGTACACCTTTCAGGGTGTAGGCAATGCCTCCACCATGCACCCCAACACCATTCGGCTGCAGCTGCGCGATGAGCGCACGGGCCACGCCGTCGAGGTTATTGGTCAGAGCCGGGGCGGGGGCGTTATCCGCATTGTGGAGGTAGATGGCTTCCCGGCCGACTTCTCGGCCTCTCTGCACACGCTCATCATTGATGCCGACGACGTGCCGGGCTCCATTGCTTTTATTGCCTCCGTCATTGCCCACGATGAGTGCAATATTGCCACCATGTTCGTCTCGCGTAAGGGCAAAAACGACGCGGCCCGGCAGTTCATTGAAGTAGACTCCGGCCTGCGCCCCATTACCCTAGACTACCTGCGGCAATTGCGCTGGGTGCACCGTGTCACGTATATTCCCACCATCGACTAACGGCCCAAACTGCCCGGTTAACCGCCTATGGTGCCCGGTTGGTTGATTTCCCCGCGCACTGCTGCGGGCAGATCAATACCTTTAGTGGCCCCGGCCACTGGGGCGGCCGGCTTCGGTGCCGATCAGCCGGCCATCAGCTCTACACTCCTGATTTTATGAAGCGTTTTTACTGGCTGTTGATGAGTATGTCGGCGGGTATGCTGACGAGCCCGGTACTGGCCCAGACGCCGCCGACCCAACCCCCGGCCGGCACGCTTTCGCCCGCCGTGCCTACCGGCCCCTGGACCCTGCAACGGTCCATCGACTACGCCCTGCAAAACAACCTTACGGTGCGCCAGCAGCAGCTTACCTCTACGCTGCAGAACGCTACCCTGCGCCAGAGCCAGGCGGCTTTGCTACCCACGGCCAACCTTTCCGGTACCCAGGCCTGGAACTACGGCACCAGCCTTGACCCGCTGACCAACGACTTCGTCAGCCAAACGATTCGCTCCAACAACTTCTCGGCCAACACCCAGGTAACGCTATTTGCGGGCTTTCAGCTGCGCAACACCGTGAAGCGCAATGCCCTGGACGCTGAGGCTAGCCTGCTCGATATTGACAAGTCGCGCAATGACCTGGCCCTGAACGTGGCCTCGGCATTTCTGCAGTTGGTGCTGGCCGAGGAGCTGGTGCGCACCAATGAGGTGCGCGTGAGCAGCACTCAGGCCCAGGTGGAGCGCACCCAGAAGCTGCTTAAAGCCGGCGCCATTCCGGAAAGCAATCTGCTTGATATTCAGGCCCAACTAGCCTCCGACGAGCTGAACGTTATTACGGCCCAAAACCAGCGCGACCTGGCCCGTCTCTCGCTGACGCAGCTGCTGAACCTACCCTCGCCGACGGGCTTCCAGATTGAAGTGCCGCCCCTGGCCGACCCCGACGATGAGCCCCTGCTCAGCGCCGACCCGGACGGCACCTACCAGACGGCCCAGAGCCTGCTACCCGAAATTAAGGCCGCCGACTTGCGCGTGCGCTCCGCCCAACGCAGCCTCGACATTGCCCGCGGCGCCTACTACCCCCGCCTGGCCTTCGGGGCCGGAATTTTCACTGGTTTCTCTTCTTCGCGGCTGGCGCGGGTGTTTAACGGCGACTCTACGGAGGCCGTAGCCGTGCCGGTATTCCAGCCGGGCGTGGGCGGGCAGCCGGTGCCGTCGCAGTACTTTCTGCTCCAGCCCAAGCAGGCCATTCCGGAGCTGTTGCCCTCGGGCTTTACCAGTCAGCTGAAGGACAACCTGGGTAAGAGCCTGCAGTTCTCGCTGCAAATCCCCATTCTGAACGGACTGCAAACTCGTACGGGCGTGCAGCGGGCCCAAATCAATATTCAGCAGCAGGAGCTGCGCGCCGAGCAAACGCGCCTGCAGCTGCGCCAGAGCATTCAGCAGTCCTACGCCGATGCCATTGCGGCCCAGCGTCGTTACCTCTCTGCCCGCCGCCAGGTGGAGGCGCTGACCACCGCCTACCGCAACGCCGAAATTCGCTTTAACAACGGCCTGCTCAACGGCACCGAGTTTAACATCGCCAAAAACAACCTGACGGCCGCCGAGTCCACGATGATTCAGGCCAAGTACGAGTTTATCTTCCGCCGGAAGGTGCTCGACTTCTATCAGGGCCGCCCCATTAGCCTGTAGCCGCGCCGTGGTGGGCTGCTTCCCGCCCGCCGCTCGCAACAGCCGAGCTTTCAACCAACCACTGACTCCTAGTTCCTACGACCCTACGTCCTTAACATGAAAAAAAACCGCACCCTGTTCATCCTACTCGCCGTGCTGGCCGTGCTGGTGGTGGGCTTGCTGGTAGCAAAAAAGCAGGGCCTGATTGGCAAGCCTGCTGGTACGGAGGTGCTGGCGGCCAAGGCGGCGCCGGCTACCATTGTGGAGAAGGTAAGTGCCTCGGGCAAGGTACAGCCCGAAACTGAGGTGAAGATTTCGCCCGACGTATCCGGGGAAATCACCGAACTCTACGTGGCCGAAGGCGACTCCGTAAAGAAAGGTCAGCTGCTGCTGCGCATCCGTCCGGATAACTACGAGGCCATGGTAAACCAGCAAAACGCCGTGGTGGGTAGCCAGCGCGCCAACGTGGGCCAGACCCAAGCTCGGCTGCAGCAGCTGATGGCCAGCGCCCGCCAAACGGAGCTGACATTTCGCCGCAACGCTTCCCTGTACAAGCAAAAGGTGATTTCCCAGGCCGATTATGAGGCCAGCAAGGCCGCCTACGAGGCGTCGCAGGAGGAAATCAACTCGGCCCGCCAGAGCATCCGGGCGGCCCAGAGCAACGTACGCAGCGCCCAGGCCAGCCTGGAGGAAGCCCGCAAAAACCTGAATAAAACCACCATTTACGCTCCCGTGAGCGGGACCATCAGCAAGCTCAACGTGAAGAAGGGCGAGCGGGTAGTAGGTACTACCCAGATGGCGGGCACCGAAATCATGCGCATCGCCAACCTCAATAACATGGAGGTGCGGGTAAGCGTGAACGAAAACGACATCATCAACGTGGACCTGGGCGACTCCGTGGACGTGGAAGTAGACAGCTACGCCAACCAAGATCAGAAATTCCGCGGGCTGGTGACGGCCATTGCCAACACGGCCAAGGACGCCCTCACGGCCGAGGCCGTTACGGAGTTTGAAGTGCGCATCCGGTTGCTGCCGGAGTCGTACCGCCAACTGCAGCGTACGGTGAAGGGCCGGACCATCGTCCCGTTCCGGCCCGGCATGACGGCCTCCGTCGACATTATTACCAACCGCAAAGCCAACGTGCTGAGCGTGCCGCTGGCCGCCGTGACTACCCGCTCGGACAGCACCCAGGCGGAGGGGCCCAAGAAGGGGGGAACCCCGGTTGTGCGCGTAGGTCGAGGTGGTTCGGGTGGGGGCGCAACCCCGGCGCCGGCCGCAGGCGCCAAGCCAGAAGTGCAGGAGGTAGTGTTCCTGATTCGGAACGGCAAAGTGGTAATGACGCCCGTCAAAACCGGCATCAGCGACTTTCAGAACATGGAAATCGTGAGCGGTATTCAAGCCGGCGACCAAGTCGTAAGTGGGCCTTTCCGGGCCGTTTCCAAAACTCTGAAGGATGGGGCCGCCGTGGTTATCAAGGATGCCAAGTCCTTGGATAAAGCGGCCTTAAAAGAAGAACCAGCCGACGAAGAGGAATAAATAACGCCGAACCGGTTAAGCGTTCAGCTTGAGCCCGTAACGCCTCCAGAGAGGACTTCGCCGCTACCCCCGGCGGGGTCCTCTCAGTTTTTTTGGCTAAGATTGACGTATCGGTGAACGGGTGAGCTGGTGAACGGGTGCGTTTGCCGTTTGCCAGGCGCGGTTTAGCGCAGAGAAAACAAATAATGCACTCGTTCACCAGCTCACCCGTTCACCACTGCCCCACCACCTCACCACTTTCCCACCCTTGGAAAAAATAGCCATGCTTGGCGGCGGCTCTTGGGCCACCGCGCTGACCAAAATTCTCGCTGAAAATGGCAGCCGCGTCCACTGGTGGATGCGCAGCAAGGAAGACGTGCAGCACCTGCTGCGCACCCGCCACAACCCCCGCTACCTCTCCTCCGTGGCGCATGATCTGGATCGGGTATTTCCCACCAACGACCTAGAAGCGGCCGTGCGCGAAGCCGATTGGCTGGTGCTGGCCGTGCCCGCCGCCTTCGTGCAAAGCACCCTGGATAAGCTCGACCGGGATGCGCTGAAAAATAAGCGCATCATCTCCGCCATTAAGGGTATGATTCCGGGCAAAAACGTGCTGGTAACCGACTACGTGGCCGAGCGTTTTCGGCTACCCCACACCCGCCTGGGGGTAGTGGCCGGCCCCTGCCACGCCGAGGAGGTGGCCCTGGAAAAGCAAAGCTACCTGACCATCGGCTCGCCGGATGCCGAACTGGGCGAGGACTTCAGCCGCCTGCTGCGCAACCGCTACGTGAAGGCCAACCCCGCCCAGGACCTCGACGGCATTGAGTACTGCGCCGTGATGAAAAACATCATTGCCCTGACCTGTGGCATTGCCCACGGCCTGGGCTACGGCGACAATTTCCAGGCCGTGCTGGTCAGCAACGCGGTGCAGGAAATCCGCCGGTTTGTGCACGCGCTGAACCCCCAGCCCCGCGACCTGTCGGCCTCCGCCTACCTCGGCGACCTGCTGGTAACGGCCTACTCGCAGTTTTCGCGCAACCGCACCTTTGGCAACATGGTGGGCCGGGGCTACTCCGTCAAATCGGCCCAGATGGAAATGAACATGGTGGCGGAAGGCTACTACGCCGTGAAAAGCATCTACGAAATGAACCGCAAGCTCCAGGTGAATATGCCCATCACCGCAGCCGCGTATCATGTGCTCTACGAGAAAATTTCGCCCGCCATTGAAGTGGAGCTGCTCAAAGAGAAGTTTAAGTAAGATGCAGCTAATAGCAACGGCCGTTTTGTTGGTGCTGGCGTAGTTGATAGGTGCATTAGACTCGTACGTCAGTCTACTTTCCGGGCTACTCCGGTTCTAGCCTCACTCTCTATATTGCTCCGGAATATTGCTCCGGACCAGGCTTATTCTGGGGCATTCAGGTTGTCGATGAGCCCTAAGGAGCTGTGGCGCCAATTACTACTCGCGAGTTTCCTGCCCTGAATGTAACTACGTGCCAGTATACCTTCCGGCAGATGAAAACGCACTACCTGGGCACGCATGAGGCACCCCGCCGCTAGCACTTGCCGTAAGTAAATAGATTGGCAGTCATTGTACTGTCAGAACTCTTATATAATAGACATGGCCACTTGGGACTACCACAATTTTGATAACGATGCCGCGGCTGACCTGGCCGAGGAATTCCGCAGCAACCCCAACGAAGCCCTACTCTACGAGGTGCTGGCCACGGCCGCCGAAGCGGAAGAAGAACTGGACGAGGAGGAAGCCAGCCAGGCCCTAGCCGCCGCCGAAATTGTAGCGGCTATTCACGGCCACCCCGGCGCCGACTTCCTGCCGGGCCTGACCTTGGCCGTGAATGGCATGGACGCCGACGAGGAACTGGCCGAACTGGCTCAGGAAGCCGTGGAAGCGGTACTCAAAAGCTCCGCGCTACAGGCCCGCTGGGCCGCATCGGGCGATGCGGCCAACTGGCAGCAACTACAGCAGGATTTGCTGGCCCGGCTAACCGTGCAGTAGGCATGCCCTGGCTTGTTCTGGCCCTGCTGACGGCTCTGTGTCTAGCCTGCTACAACTTCTTCATCAAGCTGGCCGCTGACCACGTATCGGCTGCGGCGGGCGCCGTTATTCTGCAGCTGGTAGCGGCCAGCCTGGGTGGACTGTGGCTGGTATGGCTACACCTGAAAGGCCAGCCTCTGCAGGTAACGACCACGGGCGCGGGGCTGGCGGTACTGGCCGGGCTAGGGGTAGGGCTGGCCGAAATCCTGACGTTTGTAGTCTTCAGCCGCGGGGTGCCTTCGTCCGTGGGTACACCCGTAATTGTGGGCGGCTCGGTGTTGCTGACAGCGGTGCTAGGCCTGGTAGTGCTGCGTGAAGCCCTCTCCTGGTCGCAGGCACTGGGATTAGCCAGCATTGTAATAGGCATTGCGCTGCTAGCCCGCGGCCACTAAGGGTACACTACCGCCAAACAGCAGCAGGCCCGCCAGACTATTCCGGCGGGCCTGCTGTTTAGCGGTGGCGTAGCTAGCGGGGCTGGCACTGCTGGCACACGCCCGCCAGCAGGTAGTCGCGCGACTCAACCCGAAAGCCAGCGGGGAGCAGCACCGGCGGAATGGTAATGTGGTCGAGGCAGTAGGTGTGCTGGCACTGGGTGCATTTGAAGTGCACGTGGTCATCGGAGTGGGAATGCTCACTGCAGTGGTCGGAGCAGGCCGCGTACCGGATAACGTCCGTATTATCAATAACACGGTGAATTAGCCCCTTTTCTTCGAACGTTTTGAGGGTGCGGTAAAGCGTGATGCGGTCCGTGTCGTCGCCGAGGGCACTTTCCAGCTCGTGGCTGGTCAGGGCAAAAGGCGACGAAACCAACAGGCGCAGTACGCCCCGCCGAACCGGCGTTTGGCGCAGGCCATGTTGGGTCAACAAGGACGCAAAAGAGTCGGCAGGAGCTTTCATGATACTGCAAAGATACGGCACAATCCGCCGCGTTCAGTTTGCTCAATTCCTAGTAAGGGCAGCGGCTACCCAGCACACACGCGGGTGAGCAGGCCAAAGCTTTCATACCGTAAACTCAGCATCCAGATAAAGGGAAAACACAAAGGCCAGAGCGGGAAGCTCTGGCCTTCGAGTAGCTGGTTGTGGAAAGGGGACGGGGATACTAGTGACAACTGGAGCAAGGACAGCCAGCCGCCGGAGGGATGCTCAAAGGTGGTGTACTCTTGCGTGTCTGCCAAGGCCTGAATTTAGCATCTTGTGACAACGCTTATGCAGGTCTTTTCTGGGGTGATATTGGCCCTGTGCAGACACATAAGAGGTTAATGAACGAAGAGGCTAATCTAACTCAGCTAAAAACAAGCTATTTGTGACATAGCCAGACTGCCAAAATCTGTCTATACTTTCTCCGGTGTTGCCAGGGGTAGGGTAAATCGGAATTGGCTGCCTTGCCCCGGCTGACTTTCCACCCAGAGCCGTCCGCCCTGGGCGGCAATAAATTCCCGCGAGATACTGAGGCCCAGGCCTGAGCTGCCCTTATGACCCGTGGTGTTAGGTATCTGGGCAAATCGTTGAAAAATACGCTCATGGTACTGCGCCGGAATGCCCGGTCCGCAATCCTGCACGCTGATTTCGAGCTGTTCCTGGTGGTGGTACGCCCGCACCGTAAGGGCCGCGCCGCGCGGGGAGTACCGGATGCCGTTAGCCAGCAGATTGATAAGAACCCAAGTTGTTTTTTCTACGTCGGCGCGGGCAGCGGGCAAGTCGGCGGGCAGCTCAACTTGTAACTGCAACTCCTTGTCGTCGAGTTGGGGCTGCACCGTGTCGGTGGCGTAGGCGACCACCTCGGCCAGGGTAATCGGTTGAAGGTCAAGTTGAATGCCAGCACCAGCATCTAGCCGCGACACGGCCAGCAGTTGGCCCACCATGCCCAGTAGGCGTTGCGTTTCGTCGCGGATACCGTCGGCAATGCGCTGGCGCTCTTCGGGTTCCGTGCGTTCGTCCTGGAGTAGCATCAGGCTAAGCTTGATGCTGGCGAGTGGCGTTTTCAGCTCGTGCGAAATAGTGGCGAGGTAGCTCGATTTTACCTCATCCAGCTTCTTGAAGTCCGACACATTACGTAGGGACAAGATATGCCCCACAAACTCAGTGCGCTCCGTTTCACGGTTGCGGCTCACGATATGGTTGAGCGTGAGCTGGTAATAGGTCGGGTCGCCATCGGGGCCGTGAATCGTGAGCATTACAGGGGCGGGCGTTTCACCGGCCCGGACGGATTCCTGTTCTAGCAGCGGCCGGAATAAATCGTGTAACAGCGTCGATTCCCGACTCAGCTCCTCGGCCCGTTGGCCTACCAGGTCGGCGGCCGTGCGGCCCAGTAGTTCCCGGGCTACGGGGTTGGCCAGCAGCACGCAGCGCTCGGGGTCGAGCAGGAGCAGGCCTTCATCAAGGTGCTCGATTAGGCTTTCTAGGCGGCTGCGCTCGGTGGCCAGGGCCGCCCGCGTCACGCTGCGCTGGTCCTGCATGTAGCCAAAGGCGCGGTTTAGGGCCAGGGCCACGGCACCTACCTCGTCGTTTTTGGCAATGGAAACGCGGGTGGCCGGGCCGGGGCTGGCCACGTCTTCCACATCGGCCCGCAGACGGCGTAGGGGCCGCAGCACCACCCGCGGCAGCCGTACAATTAGGCCCAGCCCCACGGCCGTACTCAGCAACAGGAGTAGGAGCACAGTATGGCGGGCGCGGCCGGCAGCTAGGGCGGTTCGGGCGGTCTGGGCGTTGAAGGAAGCCGCATTCAGCTGCATCATGCGGTGGGTTTCGGCCCGGAGTTGGCGGAGTTTGGCGAGCTGCTGGGGGGTAGGTGCCCGGTCATCCACGAGGCGCTGATACTCGGCTACCTGCTGGGTGAGGGTGTCTACCAGCTCCAGCTCGCCAGCTTCGGTAATGTTGGCCGCCTCGCGGGTGAGGGCCCAGCGGAGCTGGGCAAGCGGCGCCGTTGCCGCGGGCTGATCCTGTAACTGCTCCAGGGCCCGCAGCATCTGCTCCCCGTACTCCACCGACCGGAAGTTGGCCCGCTGGATGCTGCGCGTCCCCACGTTCAACTGCTGAATAGTGAGGATGGTGTACCCGCCCAAGCCCAGCAGTAAAGTCAGCATTACCAGAATGCTGAGGCGAATTTTCAGTTTCAGGGACATGGTGAGGGTAGGAGGGTAGGCGGGTAGGAGTTGGGGAGGTAAAATGGCACTGTCATCCTGAGCTTGCGAAGGACCTTACCGCGCCGGGGGCGTTGGGGCTTTGGTTATCGCAGAGGTTCGCAGAGGGATGCGCAGAGTCGTTCGGATGCAAGTTGTTGAGGCGCGGGCTCCGGACGCCAATTCCCTCCTAAACCCTTACCCGCCTACCCTCACACCCTAAAAAGCTCACAGCCCATACTCCTGCACCTTGCGGTAGAGGGTCGTGAGGCCGATGGCGAGGCGGCGGGCGGCTTCGGTTTTGTTGCCCTGGCACTGGTGGAGCACTTGCCGGATGTGGCGGGCTTCCACCGCGCGCAGGCTTTGGTCGGTAGGGTCGGCGTCGGGGCTGAAGGGGGCAGGCAGCACCTGGAACTCGTCGGGGAGGTAGCCAGCGGCAAGGGGCTGGTCGGCGGGGGCCAGGATGGCGGCGCGCTCTAGCACATTCTTTAGCTCGCGCACGTTGCCCGGCCACTCGTAGCGACTCAGTAGGTCCACGCACTCGGGCTCCAGACCGGGTAGACGCTTGCGCAGCTGGGCCGCGAAGTACTGTAGGAAGTACTCGGCCAGGGCGGGCACATCGGCGGCGCGCTCCTGCAGGCTGGGCACGTTGATGGTGAACACGGAGAGGCGGTAGTAGAGGTCGGGGCGGAAATGGCCGGCGGTGGCTTCCTGCTTGAGGTTGCGGTTGGTGGCGGCCACGATGCGCACGTTCACGCTGGTAGGCTTGGTGTCGCCGAGCTTGGTAAACTGGCGTGTTTCGAGCACCCGCAGAAACTTGGCCTGTACGTTCAGCTCCAGCTCCCCAATTTCATCTAGAAACAAGGTGCCGCCGTGGGCTTCTTCCAGCAGACCCTTCTTATCGGCCAAGGCCCCCGTAAACGCGCCTTTCTTGTAGCCAAACAGCTCCGATTCCAGTAAATCCTTGGGGAAAGCCGAGCAGTTCACGGCCACGAACGACTTGTGTTTCCGCTCACTGGCCTCGTGGATGGCCTGGGCAAACAGTTCCTTTCCCGCGCCGGTAGGCCCTTCCAACAGCACGGTGCTGTCGGTGGGAGCTACTTGGCGGGCCAGGTCCTGGGCGCGGCGTAGGGCGGGGGCCGCGCCAATCATACTCTCGAAGCTGTAGCGCTGGCTCATGCGCCGCTCCAGCTCGGCCACGCGGCGGCGCAGGCGGGCTTTTTCGGCGGCCCGCTCCACTACTACCACCAATTGCTGCTCAAAGTCGCCCTTGGTGAGATAGTCGAAGGCGCCCTGCTTCATGGCCCGCACCCCATCCGGAATGGTACCGAAAGCAGTGAGCAGCACAATCTCCATATCGGGCGCCTTGGCCTTGAGGCGCGGAATTAGGTCCACGCCGTGGGCATCGGGCAGCTTCACGTCGGACACCACCACCAGCACCTCGTTGGCGTGCTGCTGCAGCAGCTCCAGGCCGCGGCTGGCATCAGGAGCTTGCAGCACGGAATAGCCTTCCAACTCCAGCACTCGCGCCAAGAGCTGGCGCAGGCGGGCTTCGTCGTCAATGAGTAAGAGTGTTCCGGAAGGCATGGAGGGAATTAAGAATGAAAAATTAGGCAAAAGTAGCACGATGTAGAGACGCGACACTTCGCGTCTCAATCGTTGCTGACGTTGTTTAGACTGCGCAGTTCCTGGTCGTTCTGACGCTGAGACGCGAAGTGTCGCGTCTCTACATCGTTCAGCGGTAAAGGCCTTGGCCGTTGTCGAGTTCTTTTTCCCAGCGGCCTGGGTTGGTGATAATGTAGTTTCGAATCTTCTCCAACTCCACGCTGCTGCGAATCACCCGGTCATGGAAGCGAGTTTGCCATTGAAATTCCAGATTGTGATACCGGGCATATGTTGTCACCGCCGATTTAAAGCCGCGCAAGACGGACGCCAAGTTTTGCGACTGTGGGCCAAAACGATTGCCGGATGGTTGCAGAGACGTGCCGGGTCCTACCGGTTCATCCTTATCGAGCAGTAGTATGCCGTGCATATGATCTGGCATCAAGATAAACGCATCCAGGTGCACGAACGGCGCAAACTGCGGAATAGCTGCCCAGCATTTCCGCACCTTCTCTCCGAGCACCGACGGCCGTAGAAAAGCAGCATCCCAATTACCGCCGGGAGCTTCAATACTACCGAAATACGGTTGCCGATCCTTAGTGCAGATTGTCACGAAATGGGCCCCACTTTGTCCGTAGTCATAGCCTGGCAAACGGGTAGAAGGGATTCGGTATTTGTCCTGATAAAGATCCGCCATACTGTATTCTAATTTTTAGCACGATGTAGAGACGCGACACTTCGCGTCTCCTCGTTGAACAATAAGTTAGAGAGTTGTTAAAAGCAAGGTATCCGTTCTGGAATGGTTGTTCAACGAGGAGACGCGAAGTGTCGCGTCTTTACAGCCGTTCAATTTTATCCTCACGCACTCCCCCGAATCTCATCCTTTAGGTGCTCCACGAAGCGGTTAAACTCTGGTTCGGCTTCCACGTTTTCGTGCCAGGCCAGGCCCATTTCGGCGAGGTTGTATTGGTGCTGGGGGCTGATGGTGGCGCCAGGTAGCAGCTGGCCGCTGGTGTCTCGTTCGTAGCCCAGCAGCCAGAGCCGGTCGCAGAGGGCGGTGGTGGTCTGGATGTCGTGGGAGACGATGACGACGGTGTTCAACTCATCCATGGTGGTTACTTCGAGGATGATTTTCTTGACCTCGTCCATCATGGCCACGTCGAGGCCGGAGAAGGGCTCGTCGAGCAGGATGAGGTGGTCGGAGCAAAGCAACTGCTGGGCAATGGCGGCGCGCTGGCGCTGCCCGCCGGAGAGGTGAGCCGGGTACTTGCGGCGGTGCCCGGCCAGCTGAAACCGCTCCAGGTAGGAATCGGCTTGGCGCCGGGCTTCGACGGCATCGGGGTACTTGCGGGCGGCGGCTACCAGCAGGTTGTCGTGCAGGGTGCGGTGGTTGAACAGCGGGTACTGCTGCTGCACGAAGCCCACCGCGCCCGGCGCTACTTCCTGCTGCTCCTGGCCCACCAGCACCGTACCCTGGCTCGGGGCCATCAGCCCGGCCATAATGCGGCAGAGCACCGATTTGCCCATGCCTGAGCGGCCGTAGAAGCCCACCACCTGCCCCTGGCTCATGCCCGGCCGGCACACGTCCAGCACCTGGGCCGAAATGTCGCGCAGGATGGTTTCGCCCTCGAACTGCATGGACACATTGTCGAGCGTCAGAACGGGGGCTTTGTAGAAATAGGGAGTCATGGGCGGTGAGATGGTGAAATAGTGAAATGGTGAGTTTGACGTTTTGACCGCTCCAGGCCGTCCTGCAGCGGCGCAGCCGAAGCATCTCGCATGCTAATGTTGAAGCAGTAATCAAACGAAGTAGTGGAGATGCTTCGCGGGGCTCAGCAGGACAGATAGTGTGGCAACGGCAGCACGCGAGATTCCTCGGCAAGCTCGGAATGACGAGCTAGCGTTACTTGGGGCATTCCTGCTTCATCACTGCACGGCCGCCAGCTCCGCATAAGGGAAAAACATCCGGCGCAGGAGACTAAATAGGTAGTCCTGGGCGGCGCCGGCGGCGAGGATGACGAGCTGAATGGCGACTACCCCGTCGAGGTGGAGGTAGCGGTTTTGCTTGTAGAGCAGCAGGCCAATGCCACCTTCTGATTGGTAAAGGGTTTCCACCAGGGTAATCATCGTCCAGATGATGGCGAAGTTCTGGCGCACTACCTCCAGCATCTCCGCCAGCTTGCCCAGCACGACTACCTCCCAGAAGCTGCGCCACTCGCCCAGCCCCAGGGTGCGGGCGTGGTCCATTTCCTGCTGGGTGGTGGTCAGAATCACGCGGGTCATGCCCGTCACGAGGTACACCGTAGTGGCGAAAATCAGCACCGACAGCTTCACCTCGTGGCCCGAGCTGACCATCAGGGCCATGAAGAAGGTGAGGCCGGTAAGCGTGAGGTAACGCATCTTGGAGGCCGCGTAGGCCAGGGGCCGGAAGAAGGGTAGGGCCGTGAGGTAGGAAATCAGCAGGGCCAGCACCGTGGCCACGCCCAGGGCCTGCAGGGCCGTGGTCATACTGGCCCACAGCTCCTGAATAAGTCCCTGGGTAGTAACCATATCGGCCAAAGCGCGCAGCACATCACCAAGCGAAGGAAACAGGCGCAGCGGATACAACAGCCACAGTAGCAGCAGCAAAGCACCTTGGGCCGCCGCCATCAGGGCAAACATGGTGCGGGGTAAGCGGCCGTTGGGTAGGAAGAGGCTTTTCATTTTTTGTGATGGGGTGACGCGTAACAGGTAAAGAGTTGTCATCCTGAGCCCGGCGAAGGACCGTTTCACAGCTGCGCAATGCGGCTCGAATGCTCTTAGCCCGCAGAGGACGCAGTGTTTGACGCAGAGGGTGCAGAGCTGTTCTATAGTGAGAAGGTCCTTCGCAGGGCTCAGGATGACACAACTCCTACCCGCCTACACTCACACCCTCTAATTCCCCAGCACTATTTCCACGCGGCGGTTCTTGGCCTTGCCCTCGGGGGTAGCGTTGGGGGCTACGGGCTCCTGGGCGCCGTGGGCGTACACCTGCACGCGGCCTTCGGGGAAGGCACTGCGGCTGCGCTGCTCCAGCCAGTGCTCCACGGCCAGGGCCCGATCCTCGGAAAGCTGCTGGTTGCGCTGCGGGTCGCCCACGTTGTCGGTGTGACCGTGCACGGCTACTTTCAGGCGGCCGGCTACTACCAGGTCGTTGAAGAGCTGCTGAAGCTGGCGCTCGGCGGCCGGCGTGAAGGAGCTTTGGCCGGTGTTGAACTCGATGTTCCAGGCCCGCTTGCTTACGCTTTGGCGGATTTCATCATCGGCGGCGAAGCGTTGCTGCTCGGCCGGGGCCAGGGTTTTGCCGCGGTACTTGTCCTGGAGCTTTTTCAGAGGCGTGAGGTCCAGCATCTGGGTCAGGGGCACGTAGCTGGGCAGCTCGCGGGGGTAGAGGCGGCTCTGCACGTCGCCGAAAGTTTTGTACACGGCCGCGTAAATGTTGGTGCCGCCCTCGTTCAGGCCAAACAAAGCCAGGTTGTCGGCGAAATTGAAGGCCTTGCTGCCGCCCAGCTCCACTACCTCCCCGTTGCGGTCGGCCTCACTCACGCCCTTGTAGTAGCGCAGCCAGTAGGCGCCGGGCTTGTCCTTGTCGCCGTACACCTGGGCCGAAATATCGGCGGCGCGGCTCAGGGCTTCGGGGTGACTTTTCACCTGGTCGCCGGCCACAGCGAAGGCAGTCATCAGGGCTTCCACTTCTTTCGGGTGGGCATCGTACCAGCGCTTGGTCGTGACCATGATGTTGGGCATCTGGTTGCTGTAGTCCTTGGTCGAGACGATGTTCACCAGGCCCCCTTTCTGGCGGGCAATGTTCACGTCGCCGGGCGTCCAGGTGGCTACGGCGTCGGCCACTACATCTACTTTCACGCCGGTATTCTTGCCGTTTACCACCTTCACGCGCTGCTCCGGCTTGCCGATGATGTACTTCTCGGCGGCTACTAGGAAGTCGGAGGCGGCCAGGAAGTTCACGGCCTCGGGGTCGTAGGTGGTTTCGTCGGGGTTGACTTTCAGGCCATTATCGGCGCACCACTTCAGGGCAATGTTCTGGTCCCCGTCGCGCAGGTAGCAGGCAATGGTTTTGCCCAGGGCGCCTTTCGGGTTGTCGAGCCACTCTTTGGGGCCCATGAGCTTGTCTTCACCAAACGACTTTCCTACCGAGTAGGGAATGATTTGAAGGCTAGTGCCGGCTTTTTCCAGTTGGGTTTGCACCGCCGAGAAGGCCGGTAGCCCGTCGCCCATGATGCTCACTAGCAGGCCCGGCGTTTCGGGGTTCTGCTGCAAGTCCAGGGCGTTTTTCACCAAGTCGGCCTGCATTTTGGCTACGTCGTCCTGGCGCACAATCTGCATGTCCAGGCCGCCGGCGGCCATGCTGGAACCCTGGGTGGTGCGCGGGCCGCCGTTGGCCAGCATCCCGGCCATTTGCGAGTTCCAGGCCATTACCTCCCACACCACGGGCGTGCCCTTCTCGGCGGGCGTAGTGGAGGGCAGCGGAGCCAAGGGCACCACCACGTTGCTGCGCGAGCCGCCGTTGGCCGCGGGCAGCTCAATGGAGTTCAGCAGCACCGATTCAGTAGCCGCTTTCTTGAAGATGAGTCCACTTGACACCACCTTGTTAATACCGAAGTAGAGCAGCGCCACAAGCAGGGCGCCCAGTACAATTTTACCGCGAGTTGTCATGGTTGTAAGAAGCTATAAGAGAGGAGTTTGAAGCTAGAATAGGGGTAGGCGGAGCGTGGTGCCGAGGTTGAAATACTAAGCCGAAAGGACAGTGGAAGGAAACTTGAGAGAAGAAAGGAGCCAGGGGGAAGTAGCTGTAATTCTGTCTTCTAGCTCCTGTCTCCTAGCCGCTGGCGTTACTCCAGCAGGCTGCGGTAGGCGTCGGTGGTGGCCGTGCGGGTTTGGGCGGAGGTCATGGGGGCGGGCTTCTCGTCGAGGAGGGCATTGAACTCGCCTTTTTGGTAATTTTCGAGCAGGCGCTGGCCTTTCTCGCTCATGACGCCGTTCTGGATGTCCATTTCCTTCACGAACTCCTGGCTGTAGCGCATGGCCTGCTTGATTTGGCCGAGCTGCTGGGCCATGTCCTGGGCCACGCGGTCGGTGGCCAGGTCGAAGAAGTACTTCTTGTCCGGGTCGCCGCGCAGGATGTTCATGGCGGCCCGCATGCCGGAGCAGGTGCGCTTCACCAGTTCGTACTCGTCCTTGAGTAGATTGACTTTGAATTTACTGTTGTCGATCTGGCGCAGGGCGGCTTTCAGGATCTGGCGCATCACCAGGCTCACGTTTTGGGTGGTGGTGAGCATGGGCTGCAGGCGCTGGTTGTATTCCTGAAGCTGGGCGGCGCGGGAAGCGTAGCTTTCGGCCGCGTCGGGCTCGCGCTGGCGGGTAGCCGAGTCGGCCAGGGCCAGGTACTCGCGCATCTGCAGGGTGTTGGCTTCCAGCTTGCGCTTCACCAACTCATGAGCGCCTTCCACGTGGCCCACTTCCTCCTCCATCTTGCGCGCTTCCTGCCCAGTAGAGCGGATGTAGTCCTCCATGATGCCGATGGGGTCGGTGTTGACGAAGATGCCCGCCGCCGTGCGGAAAATCCGTTGCCCGGCGTACCAGAAACCCGCTTTGATGCGCGGGTTAGTGAGCAGCAGAAAGGCCCCAAACAGCACGCCCAGGCCAATGCCCAGCTTCACGGTGTCGAACACCATGTCGACCAGAAAGGGGACGATGGTGCCCCAGCCGTACACGCCGGCGGCCACTACCCCGCCCAGAAACACCCAGCCGGCTACCTTCTCGGGCTGCTGCCACTTGGGCAAGGTGCCGCTCAGGCCGGGTTTAAGTTCGGAAGGAAAAGAGGTGTTCATGGTTTTTAGGTAATGAAGTGAAGAGGTGATGAAGAGAGGAAGTGAGGAGTGGATAAGTGAGGTGGTAGGGGGCAGGAGGTAAGAAGATTAGGATGCTACTAGCCGCCAGAAAAGCGTGCGGCGTGTCAACCATTACTTGTCACCCGTTACCTTTCACCTCCTCACCCCATCACCTCATTACCTCCTCCCTCACCTCACCTCAGCAAAAAGGATTGGGTAGCCTGCCGGTGGGCCTTCAGCTCTGTGGCGGCGGCAGCGTGGGCCAACTCGTAAGAAGCCAGGGCCGCGGCGGCTTTTTGCTGCTGCTCCTGCAACTGCTGGCGCGTGGCCTGGAGTTGCTGCTGCTTTTCCTCCAGTTGGCGGGCCAGCTCCGTTAGGGCCAGTTGCAGTTGCTGCTCCTGCTGCTGGAGCTGCACCAAAGTGCTGGGGGCCACGCCTGCAATGCGGATTTCGCCCAGCTTCTCGCGGTGGCGCTCCAGAATCTGGTTGCGGTCGGCCGTCAGCTTTATCTCAAACTGGTCGGCCGATTTTAGCAGCGCCGGTAAATCCAGGCCCGTGACGGCGGTAAAGGCGTTGAAGGCCGTTTGGTAAAGAATCGGACCTGATAGGCCGCTGGCTTGCAGACTCCTGACCATTTTGGTGTAGGCCACGAAGTCTTTGCCGTCGCCGGCAAGTAGGCCCTGAATGTGGTCGAGGTGGCGCTGCTCGGGTTGGGTCAGGGACGGCGGGGTAGGTGAAGCCGGACTGCTAGCAGCCGTGGCAAACAGCGCGGCGGAGCCTGGCAGGGGCCGCCCGCCGTTCACTGCGGCTACCGAGGGGCCTTCGGGCGAAGTTTCTTCAATGAAGAAGTCCTTGGCGGCTTTGGCGATGTTGTCGAAAAGAGGCATAGCAGGTAGTGCTTGGGTGATGAAGCCCTATTGCCAATACCAATGCCGATGCTGCCGTACTGATAATTAACTATTGATAAATGGTTGATAATCAAAATATTAATAAATGAATTATAGTAATTTTTTTAGGACACAGTTTTGTGTCCCCTACCAAAACGGTAGGGTAGCATTATCAGAAAGGAAGGGTAGGAAAGAAGCGAGCGAGTGGACAAGTGCTGACCCTGCGGCTAATTGCTACTAAGCCGTGTAGGCGGGCAGGGATAGTATAATGCGGTACTCGGTGCCCTGGTGCAGGGTGCTGCTTACACTAAGCTGCCCGCCCAGGCCTTTGGTAATCAGATCATAGCTGAGGGGTAGCCCCAGGTCGGCGGAGGCGTTGTCGGGGCCGGGGAAGCGCTTAAACAGGGTTGCCAGGGCCTCCTCCGAAAATCCCAGGCCATTATCGCGCACCAGAATCTCCACGCTGTCGGTTGTGCGGTGGGTGCGGAGTTCCACCTGCGGCACGTATCCTTCCTCGGGCTCAGCCCCGGCCTGGCGCTGGAGCACGGCCAGCAGGGTAGCGCTGAAAATGCCCACCAGGGCCCGGCCCACATCCTGCCGAACGATTTGCACCGGGCCCACGGCCGGATCAAGGCGCAGGGTTAAGGCCGCGTTGAAATAGCGGTTTTTAGCGCGCAAATCGTGGTAGGCCAGCCGCAGGTATTCCTCGGCCAGGGTATTGAGTTCAGTAAGCTGGCGCGGGCTGGTTCCGTTTTGGGAGTATTCCAGCATGCCGCGCACAATGGAGTCGGCCCGCTGGGCATACTGCAGGATGCGGGTTTGATTTTGCAACAGATTTTGCAGCATCTCGTCCACAACTTCTTGGTCGTGGGAGGGAGGCAGGGCGTTGCTGATTTCCTGACGCAACTCCGTGCACAGCTCGGCGCTGCTGGCGGCAAACTTGCGCACGGAACTAACCGGCGTCTGAATTTCGTGGGCTACCCCGGCCATCAGCTCGCCCAACGAGGCCATTTTTTCGCGGAGCACCAGTTGGCTCTGGGCAATTTTGAGCTCCTGCAGGGTGCGCGCCAGATGGTCGCGCTGGGCTGTGAGCTCCTTGGCTTGGTGGGTCACCTGCTCATTGAGGCTTTGCAAGCGGCGGTTAGCGTGCTGCTGCTGGCGGTTGCTGCGGCCCAGCAGCACGGAAACCAGTAGCAGCACGCCTACGCCCGCCAGCAGGGCGGCAGTGTGCACGTGCCCCTCAAACTGCTTGCGCTCTGCTTCCAGCTCCCTGAGCCGCTGCTGCTCGGCAAATCCAATGGCATCGAGCTGCTTAATGCGCCGCGGATTATGCAGGCTGTCCTGGGCCGTGAGGAGCAGGCGCATGTACTTCAGGGTGCTGTCGGGCTGCCGTTGGCTTTCAAAAATGGCCGTCAGTAGCTTGCTGTTGCGCACAATACCTACCACAAACGGCAATTGCTGTCCGAGCCGAAGGGCTTTGCGGGCGTAGTAAATACTGGAATCTGGTTGGTGGCGGGCCCGGTACAGCTCGGCCATGTACTGGTAGGAGCGGCAGGCGCTGCGGTGGTCATTTTCGGGTAGGGCCGCCCGTACGCTGCGCCGGTAGAAGGCCAGGGCCTCAGTGGGGCGTCCCTGGGCCACCTGTAGCAGTCCTAGCTCACGCAGCACGTAGGGGGCAGGGTTACCCCAAGAACTCTGGTGCACGCTGGGTGCGTGCTGGGTAAGTTGCCAGGCCTGGTTCAGGAAAAAGGCGGCGGAATCGTAGCGGCGCAGGCCCTCGTAGCTGGCGCCCAGGTTGGTGAGCACGCTAATAAGCTGGGAAGTATCCTGGGTGCGGGCCAGCTGGTAAAGCTCACGGGCCCGAAAGAAATACTGCAGCGAGGGGCGGTAGTCGTCCAGGGCAAAGTACAGCAGGCCGGTTTGGTTGAGCGTGCGGGCCGTGCCCTCCAGGTCGTGACTGGCTTCGTTCAGGCGCAGGGCCTGCAAATCAACCCGCAAGGCCTGGGGCAGGTTGCCCCGTTCGCCCAGCAGCAAGGCAATGCGCGAGAGGCAGCGCCCTTCGCCTTTGGGGTAATGGATGCGGCGCGCCAGGTCCAGGCCCTGACGGGCATACCACTGCACGGAGTCAAAGCGGGAGTAGCGGTACGTAGCGGCCAGATCGGCCAGCAGCAGCACCCGGGCCGTATCGGTGGAAGCGCGCCGTAGGGCTTGGTGCACGGCGCGGGTTTGCGGACTTTGGGCCCAGGCGGCGGAACCAGTTACAAGTAGCAGCAGCCCCAGCAGTACCCCCAATACGCGTTGAATCATAGGGAAAGGTACGCACGGGAAGCGGCCACGAAAAATTTCTTGCGCCGGCCTGTTTTCGGGCAGCGGGGCGAAGTGGTAAGGCAGGAAGCTCCTCCGCAGTCAGGCAGGCTCTTAGGCCCCGGTTGTTGAGCGGGGCACCATGCAGAACACGCCCGTGGCCTCGTGCAGGCCTCCCGTCGAACCCAGGGCGGCTCCGGCCGTACCTGAAAAAGCGGTTGTAGCCTCCTGAAACAGCCGTTTTTAGGGGCTGCTCTAGGGTCGTAGCTCCGGGTTGAATGATTCTCTAAAGCCTACCTTTGCAGCTATGGTTTTCTCTTTCCTTCCATTCCGGCGCGGCTGTAGCCTGCTGGGGCTGGCTCTGCTTGCCGGGCTGTGGTCCTGTTCTTCTGACGACGAACCCACTCCAGCCCTTCCCGAGCACCTAACCCTGGGCAATCCGAGCGGCGCGGCTGCGGATGTACGATTGTCGACCAACTACCTGCTGCTCAAACCCCAGTACGCCTTGTCCTACCACCGCGACCAGGGCAAGCCCAACTGGGTAAGCTGGCATCTTACAACCGGCTGGCTGGGCAGTGCCGCCCGCCAAGATGATTTCCGGCCCGATGAGGCTCTGCCCGCCGGCTGGTACCGGGTTAGCAGCGGCAGCTACTCGGGTTCGGGCTTCGACCGGGGCCACAACTGCCCCTCAGCGGACCGCACCCGCACAACGGCCGACAATTTGGCTACCTTTCTGATGAGCAATATGATGCCCCAGGCCCCGCGCAACAATCAGCAAACTTGGGCTACGCTGGAAGAGTACTGCCGGCGGCAATTGCAGAGCGGCGCTCAGGAACTCTACATCATCTGCGGAAGCTACGGCCGGGGAGGAACGGGCTCGGAGGGCTACAAAACCACCCTCGACCAGGGGCGCGTCACGGTGCCCGCCCGGGTGTGGAAGGTTATCGTTATTCTGCCGACCGGCGAGGCTGATGCTGCTCGCGTGCGGCCAAATACCCGCGTTATTGCCGTGGACATGCCCAACAACAATTCCGTATCCGGCGGCTGGGAAACCTACCGCACGAGCGTAGATGCCATTGAAGCCGCCACGGGCTTTGACCTGCTCTCGGCCGTGGACCCCGCCGTGCAGCAGCAACTGGAAAGTCAGCCGGATACCGGGCCCTTGTAACTTCAGGCAAAGTAGTCAGCCGGCCCATGGCTCTATGGCCGAAGGCAATTCGACCATAGAGCCATGGGCCGGCCTAAATCCGATTAGCTTGCCGGCTTCGTTTATAGGTGGAATTTCATGCAGTACCACATGATTCCGCTTTACAACACAACCGGCGCGCCAGTAGCTTACGCCGACGAGGCATGCCGAGGCATTTACGACGGGCAGGGTAGCCTAGTAGCTTGGTTTGAAGGAGAGTTTCTGTACACGGCCGCGGGGCGTTACCTGGGCTGGGTCGAGCAGGGCTGGTTGTACGACCGGCACGGGCGCCCCGCCTTGTTTGCTGAAACTGCCATTGGGGGGCCGGCCCGGCCCGTCATATCCCGGCGGGCTACGGCGCTGCCCACTCGCATTAGCTGGGCCGCGCTGCCGCGCCCCTTGCCCCGGCGGCAGCCCCGCCCGGCGCGTCGGCGCCGAGCTGCAGAATGGTCTCCTGTGTCGGCTCTCACGTATTTTGGGCAGTAGGCAGGCGGCAAAAGCAGTGCTCAGTAAGCTCGGCTGATAGTAAGCTCAACCAGAACGAGGTAAGTACGTATGATCAGCACGTTTGACCACCTGCTTCATGTCCTTACCGGCTACTCCCCCCGCGTACCCACCCCGGCCCGGCGAACTGACCGCCTTGTTACGCACAATCCGCCTGCACTTGCTTGCCTTGCACCCTACAAGTCCCTACCGGGTTGCTCGGCTAGTTCGCATCGCAGACCAGTTTGAATACATTCTGGTGGGGTGGCCCCGGGAAAACTGGCCCCAGGCAAGCCGGCAGGCAGCTACTATGCCCACCCAGGCAGCCTTGCTCACTAACATTGCAACCGCCAAGGCTTTGTTGGCCACTCCGGCGGTGCAGCAGGAATTGCAGTGGCGAGCCGTGCACAAGTTGCTACTGGAAAGCGCTTTGCACTTTTTGTAGAGTAGGCCCAGAAAAAGCATCTTTATGTGCTTGTAGGTAGCAAGGAGTAGCCCGTACTACCGCCAGCTGTGCTACGGGGAAATAATTTACAGGGGTGACCACTGCGCAGCAGCCTGCAGCAAGGCATCTGCCCCTGAAACGGAACGCTGCGTAACCAAATCCAGGCAATGGCGCTGCAAGCGCATATCTTGCACGAAACTAAACGTCCCGCGTTGTGTGTGGCGGGCGGCCATCAGTTGAGCTAGTAATACGGCCGCAGTAGCAAACTGCTCGTCGTGCAAGGCGGCCCGGAAAGATACTTCAGTATCAGACATTGCGCGAAAAATTGTACTCATTTCGCCTGCGCAACAAGCATACCAAAATATTACAAATACCGTTTCCCACCCTTGCTTTAGCAAGCCTAACTGGAGATTCATAATCGCTACCCCACACTCAGTCTTCCTTCTGCTTGGTGGGAGTAAAGTTTTACTGGAGCACTCCCCAATAGCAGGTTTAAATTGGTTCAGATGAGCATGAGGCAGCTCCTGCGCCTAGTGCTAGCACAACTAGCTACATTGCCCTAACTGGCCCCTAAACGTGGGCGGCGCTTCCGCAGGGGCCTAGCGGCCTCCTGAGCAGAATCGGAATAGGAAGGTGCACTCTGGCCTAGGTCAGATCCAGACAACTCCGTATCGGCCGCTTCCGGCTCTTCCTGGTATAGCCGCCCCTCCATCAGGTGGGCCAGTTCATCGGAGCCGGCCGCGGTAGCGCGGGCGGGGGTAGTGCCCCGGGCTGGGCGTTCCTGTTTGGCGCGCCAGCGTAACAGCGTGTCGGCTACTTCCTCAATGGCTTTTTGCATTCCCTTGGGCAAACCAGTGGCCGGTACCGGAGAGGGAAATAGGGGCGCGAGTAGGGCCGTGATGTCAGCGGCCAGGGCTTTCTTCGGCGTTTTCACTTGAGAGACAGGCTAGATGCAGACACGACCCCAAAGGTGGGGCGGCTGCAAGGTAGGAAAAAGCAAGTCGAACCCGCGGCGCAGTTTTGCACTGCTGCCAACAATGGCAATTTAGGTGCTTTGTTATGCAGTCAAGTCGCTCGAACTGATGGGCTGAAACTCATCGGGCCGGGCGAGCACGCCGGGAGGCTATTCTCCTCGTCGGTTGATCAGCCCCTGCGGATAGTTCAGGGTCTTGGCCGTGTGGCGAGCCCGCTAGGCCTGCATCCACTCCGCGTATACGTCGGCAGGGTGCGCATGGCGATAACTGGGGTAATTAGCAGGAAATTGGTTTCTGCCAGCGGCAGAAACAGTGCGTGTTTTCCGCATTACAATATCAGTAAAACTGCGTAGATGGGAGTTTAGGCCGATACCGACCTTTGACCTCCCCTGAGTAGCAACATCTCCCCTATACCTTTCTATGCTGATTAACTCCTTGCCGGATTCAGATGGCAGCCGGTGCACGCTCACGTTTGATGCCGAAAACAACTGGTTGCGCGCCACGTGGCGCGGTTACGTAGACCCATTGGAAGCCATGCGGGGGGCGCAGAACTACCTGGACCAGGCCCAGGGCATGTCCTGCCCACTGTTACTGAACGACAACGTGGCCCTGCAAGGCCCGTGGTTTGATACCTTGGAGTGGCTGGAGCAAGCGTGGCTTCCGCAGGCCGAGCGCCTGGGCTTGCGCTGCATCGCCCACGTTGTGCAACAAGACACGGGGGCGGACATTCTCACCCGCTCGTTTCTGTCACCCATGATTGGCCCGCTGCAGCTGCAAGTATTTCACCAGGTGGAAGACGCCGAAGAGTGGCTGCGCAACTGCTGGCAGCAGCAACAGGCTACCGCTGAACCGGCGCCGCAGTAGCGTCAAGCAATTGATGGGCAAACGCGTGCACGGTTTGTAGCGCGGGTAGGTGGGTGTAGCTTTCCCGGTAACAGTGGGTAGTCACCTGCTCCAGGGGGAGAAACCCGTCCAGCTGGCTAAGGCTCGGGGAAGGTGCGTAGCAGGAAATATGCGTCGCCTCGAAGCAGCGCTCCGGGCACTGGTAGTGAAACAAGGGCGTGAGTTCGTGGTGGCGCACGTCGCGTTGAATGCGGGCCAGCATCTGCTGCAAGGTGGCGTGTTCTCCCTCCAGTAACTGAAGAAAGTGTCCTTGGCCGTACAACAGCAGGCTGCTTACCCCTGTCGCCTGGTTAGTCCGATGCATCTGGGTGTGCAAAGCCAGCAAGTGGCTTTCGTCATAGGAGCGGGTGGCACTGCTCAGGTATAAAAGATGATGCATGGATCGGCGCGTGGGGGATAGGGTACCTACGCGGTGAGTTTTACAAAGGATACGCGCTTAGTCTTTCCTTGTAAGCAAGCTGTCAGCGCTCGTGACGAAGCAGCTGATGGACCCTTTTGCAGGAGTGGCGCGTTGCCCTGGTATGTCAACATCAGGTAAACGCCCCCGCAAAGCCAGCGAAGAAGCTGCGCCTGCTCTCTCCCATGCCGATCAACTCCTGGCCTTGCACCAGCGGGAAGCCGGCAAAACGGTTATGTACAAGCATGATGCCTGGGGCCACATGGAAACGCGCTTCGTGCGCACGCAGAACGTGGCGGCCTGGGAAGCCAAAGGCTTTTTCCGCCGGTAAGTCTTCTGCTCTACCTTACACAACAAAAAGCCCCTCCGGTCTGGAAGGGCTTTTTTGTTAATTATGTTTTCTAGTAGCAGTGCTCTGCCGTGCCGCCCACGGCCCAACACAGGTGCTATGTGTTAGATTTCGACTAGTACAACCCGACTTCCTTAGAGGTTAGCGAGACACCCGAGGCCTGGCTGCTGATTCCCAACAAGCGGGTTACTACCTACAAGATGGTGGTTGCCGCCAGCGACACAGATAATACCTCGCCACTACGGGCCTACCTTATGCTTCTTATAGCGTGCGGGTTCGTAATGAGGCCTTAGGTCAAACGCACATTATAGACGTACTGGACTATAATAGAGTAGCCCTTAGAGGCTGAACACAGCCTTTGAAAGTCCTAGCTTGCACTTGCATTGAGGCTTTTTGATTGACAGCATTATTCAGAAGACCTTGGTCTTATAATAGCAAGCCTCATACACCTGCCGATGATATTCCAACTGCTGTAATGTAGGTACAGAGCGTCTCTTCTTGGTGAAGAGTCGAATTAAAAACGCTGGAAGGAAGGCCATAAAGGTGGTGATGTAGTGTACTGTATAAATATCATATTTTTTACTGAAATGATTCAATAAAACAACAGTTTTTTAGTAACCCAGGTAAACTCTACAGCGCTTTTCTACTCATACGGCGTTTTGGTAAGTCCACATTTCGTATTCGCTTGGGGTAGTTAGAGTGCTGATCTATTTCCGATTAATCTATTTAGCCTTATACTTTGGAATTGTGGTCCGCCTGTTTGGGCAGGGCGTGCACCTGCGGTGGTTGATTCTATTGGGGGCAGGCTGATTATTCGAGGAAATATTAATGATACGACTAATTCAGCCGAAGGCAGTGTGTTCCGACCCCTAGGTACTGCAGCGCACGGCAACACATGAGTAGCTGCTCCGCGCCAGCAACCGAATGCCGGCCCATCATACGGTGCTCACTACCTAGCTAGATTCTTACAGATCTACGTGTAGGACGGCTAGCAGCAGGCTACACCTCCTCAGAACCCGCAAGAGTTCAACGTGGAGATAGAACTGAGCTTGCGGCATACCCCTGACCTGCATTTGATAACGACTTCTCTCATAAGATGGCAGGCACCTGAATATAGCGGCCAAGCAGCGCGTTGGGCTGACGGTGTAGGCCAATAAAAATCAAAGAATTAGAAAAAATCCTTAAGCGCGAACTCAAGACTGGCGGTAAAATTGACCTTTCCTAAGGCGGGAAGACTTAAACTCTGATTGTGGAACAGCAGTGTGAGAGGGACTCACACAAACGCAACTTAAGTATTCCTAAAATATCTCCAGTGTTTTCCTTAGGTTATACTTAAAGTCTGTTCGCCAAGCCAATTGCTTCTGAGAGTAGAGGAAAAGTGTTCCTTTCAGTACCCATCTTACTCCACATAGATATGCTAGCAGGCACACCAAGAAAAAACCCCTTGCAAATCATTGATTTACAAGGGGTTTAACATCCTGTGAGCCTCCTGTCGGGATCGAACCAACGACCTACTGATTACAAGTCAGTTGCTCTACCAGCTGAGCTAAGGAGGCATTGAGGTGGCACAAAAGTAGTAGGTGGATTTAAACTGGCAAAAGTATTTCTAATAATTAATGACCTTTAAATAGTAAGTGCCTGACTTACCGGTAAATAAAAAACGCCTCCAACATGATGAAAGAGGCATTTTTTATACATAAGCAGCGGAATCTTAGCTCCGGATTAGTCGAAGCTGTTTCTTCAGCCCATCAATGCGCGTCTGAGCGTCGTCGATCCGCCCCTGGTATTCTTCCCGAAGTTGATTGGCGTTTTTGGAACGAGCGAAAAACTCCAAATTAGTTTTCAGGGTAGAAATATCGTTTTCCAGCTCATTAATTTCCCGACGGAGTGCCTGCTCCTTTTTATACAGTTGCTGCTGGGCGTCGGGGGATGTTTTCAGGCGCTCCACCTGCAGACTGAACAACAGGTCGGTGCGCTCCGCATAGGAAAGTGACGGCACGGTATCCAGGTATTTGCCCATCAGAGCCTGAAACTTCTCTTCGGCCCGGTCGGCGTTGCGGGTGCCGCCGGCGAATGTACGCCACTCGCTTACGTGCTGACGGAATCCTTCAAGGGTGCCAGGTTGATCGGGGGAAAGGGCGGCCACGGCTTCCTCCACCTGTAGTAGGTGCTGGTTCTGCTCCTGGCTAACTTGGTGCTGCTGCTGCTCGCGCTGGCGCGTTTCCTCCTTCTTGCGGTCAAAAAACGAGTCGCAGGCGGTGCGAAAGCGGTTCCAGACCTTGTCTGACTGCTTCTCCGGCACGCGGCCAATCAGCTTCCACTCCTTTTGGAGCCGAATAACAGTTTCCCGGGCTTCTTCCCAGTTAGGATTTTGCAGAGCTGCTTCGGCTTGTTCGCACAGGTCGAGTTTGCGTTTGAGGTTTGCGTTTTTCTCCTCATCTAGGGCTTTGAAAAACTGGTTCTTGCGCTGGAAAAACCCTTTATAGGCGCCCCAGAACTGCTTGTTCATGGCTTCCGCCTTCTCCCGCGGAACTAGGCCTGCGGCATCCCAGGCCTCCTTTAGCTTCTGCAGCTCGTCGGTTTTGGCTCGCCATTCATTTACCCGTTCCGTCTGAAATTCTCCGTAGGGCTGCAGCTGCTCTAGCAGAGCCGTTTTTCGCTCCAGGTTCGCATTCTCTTGGGTTTGACGCACCGAAAGGAATTCCTTTTTGCGGTCGTGGATTTGCTCAGAAGCCTGCAAGAAGCGTTGCCACAGGGTTTCGCGTTGCTCATTCGGCACAGGGCCGATGTGCTTCCACTCTTCGTGCAGCTGCCGTAACTCCTGCAGGGCCTTGTTAATGCTGGATTGCTGCTGCAAGGCCTCGGCCCGGGCAATAAGCCCTTCCTTGGCTTCTAGATTGCGGCGGCGGTCCAGCTCCTTCATTTCGAAGAACAAGCCGCGGTTATTGTAATAGATGTCCAGCAGGGCGTGGTAGCTGTTCCAGAGTTCCTGGGCTTCCTTTTGCGGTACGGGCCCGGTAGCTTTCCAGTCGGTCTGCAGGGCCTTGATGCGGCCCGAGCTATCCTTGGTTTCAGCCGACTCCACGAGCTGGCGCAACTGCGACAACAGGTACTGCTTGTGGGCCAGATTTTTGGCGCGTTGCTCGTCCTCAGCCTTGGCGTCGCGGGCGCGACTGTCGCGGAATTCCTGCAGAGCTTTGGTCAGTTCCTGGTGGCTGATGGGATTCGTGTAGGCAAATTCCTCGGCTTGGCCACCTGCATCCACGAAGCGCTGCCGGGCCGTGGTGCGGTCGGCGAGCAGGCTGGTTTCGTAGTGGCGAAACAGATCAAAAATCTGCTTCCGGTTCTGGCGGGCATCGGGCCGTTGCACCAGTGCCAGCAAATGGGCGGCCTGCTCCGTTAGCGAGAGGGTAGTGAGATCGGGGGCGGGCTGCTCCGGGACGTACTCTTCCTCTTCCTCGGCCGTAGCAGCGGCGTCAGAGGAGGTGGGCAAGGAGCCAACAGTAGGAGCGTTTTCCAGGGCGTTTTCCAAGGTTTCCGTTCCGGCTACTGCTACCACTGGCGTTACGTGCGGATCTTCCTGCAGTGTCTCTGCTGGCTCAGTGGCCGCGGGAGCTGGGTCCGCTGCTGAACTGGCGGGCACTGCGGGTGATGCCGCGGCGCCGGGTGTGGTAGTGCCATAGTGAGCTACGGCGCGCTCTTCCCCGGCTGAAGCCGTGGTTGAGGCATCAGTTGGGGTATTATCTGGAGTGGAAACGCTGGAGGTGGGGGCAGCAGCTGGTTCAGCTGCTGAAGGAGTAAGCGGTAGGGCTTCGACCGTACCAGCTCCGGCTGGTTCATCCAGCACCGGGGCTCCCTGGTTGGGCCGCTCCGTGATGTCATCGGGGGCAGATGGGGTCTGCCGGGCTTGAATTTCGGCCAGACGACGCTGCAGAATGCTCTGGGGCGACTCCGCGTTGTTGTCAGAGTCGGTGGGAGTGGGGGCGTCTTGTTCGGGTAGCATAAAAGTCAGCTGAAAGACCCCGAAATACGGGGTACGTGGAGGCGCTTAGTTAAGACGAGGGTCAGTGGGGTAGTTGGACAGCACGCGGAAGCGGCCACCTTTTTCGCGCAAAATGGATTGCCAGAAGGCATCAGTTTCCAAAGTAAATACTTTCCCGGCAGCATTGGGGTGCACAATCCAGACATTTTCCCGCACTTCCTCGGCCAGCTGCCCGGCCGTCCAGCCGGAGTAGCCCGCGTACAGGCGCACGCTGTCGGGGGAAACGCTACCGGCTAGCAGCTGCTCCAGCAAAGCGGAGAAGTCGCCGCCCCAGTACACTTCCTGCCCGAGGTGTACGGCCTGGGGCAATTCCGGCACCTGGTGCAGGTAGTGCAAGGTATCGGGCTGCACGGGGCCGCCAATGCTGAGCGGTATCTGGGCGGGCGGCAGCAGGCTGCCCCCGGGAAGCTCCAACACGTCGCCGAGCTGCAACTGGGCGGGGCGGTTCAGCACGAGACCAAAGGAGCCTTCCTCCTCGGAGTGGCTGCAGAGCAGCACCACGGTGCGCTCAAAGTTTGGGTCGCCCAAGAAAGGCTGGGAGATAAGCAGGCTACCAGGTTGAAGACGAGGCATGGACAGCAGATGGTTAAGGAGGATGTGATGCCGAAAAGCCCGGGCCAGTCTCCTGTGCAGGTTCTGAAGCGGCGGGGCACCCGCAGAAAGTACGCGAAGCAGGGGGGCAGAGGTTCCGGGGCCCGGCGCTATTGTGCTACCTTGCGGCCGAAAGGGGTGTTTTCGACCGGTGACTTTTACTTCTCTACGTAAGCTGGACCAAGAATGCTCCCTCGCCCCGCTCCGTTTTCATTCGATCCTACCTCCCCATGACCGACCAGCAACTGGCCGCCCTGCGCCAGACTTATTCCCAGCGGACTCTTACCGAAGCCGACGTGCAACCCCACGCCGTGCGGCAGTTTCGGGCCTGGCTCGAGGAGGCCATCAGCGCCCAGCTGGAGGAGCCCACGGCCATGACCCTGGCCACTGTTAGCGAGGCCGGTCAGCCGGCGGCCCGCGTGGTGCTGCTCAAGGGCCTACCCGACGATGAAGGCTTTCTGTTTTTCACGAACTACGACTCGCGCAAGGGGCAGGAGCTGGCCACCTCGCCGCTGGCGGCGCTCACCTTTTTCTGGCCGGGCCTGGAGCGCCAGGTGCGGGTAGAGGGCCGGGTGGAGAAGGCGCCGGAATCAGTGTCGACGGAGTACTTTCAGAGCCGGCCCCGAGCCAGCCAGGTGGGCGCTTGGGCCTCGCCCCAGAGCCAGCCAATTCATAGTCGGCAGGAGCTGGAACAGCGGGAGCAGGAAGTAGCGGACCGCTTTGCCAGCGAGCAGCCTTTGCCCCGGCCGCCCCACTGGGGTGGTTACGTACTCAGGCCCCAGCGCGTGGAGTTCTGGCAGGGCCGGCCCTCACGCCTGCACGACCGGATTGTGTTTGAGCGGGTGGGGCTGGAGTGGCGCCTGAGCCGGCTGGCGCCCTGAGAAAGGCGGAAAGCGGGGCAGACCGTTTGGCGCCCTGGCTACCCGCCTCTCGATTTCCTGGGGCTTCCTGCGAGCGGCCCGCCGCGGCGTTCTTTTTCCTTATCGTCTTATTTCATTGCCCAGAAAATTGGCTGAAATTCAACCCGTGCGCGGCTGGCGTTACAACCCCACGCTAAGCCAACAGATTGACGCGTACGTTTCGCCGTTGTTTGACGTGGTGTCGCCGAAGCAGCGCGAGGCTTTGTACCGCAACCCCCTCAATAGCATTCATTTGTCGGTGCCGCGGGGTGAGGAGCCCGCCGCGGCCGCGCGCGAGTGCCTGCGCCAGTGGCAGCAGCAGGGGGTAGTGGTGCAGGATGAGCTGCCGGGTATCTACGTGTACTACCAGTACTTCCGCCTAGCCGGCAGTGCCCGCGAATATTGCCGCAAGGGCTTCATGTGCCATATCCGGGCCACCGACTGGGCCGAGAACGTGGTGCTCCGCCACGAAAACACCTTGCCCGCGTCCGTCAACGACCGGGCGGAGCTGCTGGCCTGCACCCAGTTTCAGACCAGCGCTACCCACGGCCTGTACCGCGACGAGGAGTTTGAGCTGGAGCGCTACCTGGACGAGGCCATGCTCAACCCGCTTTACCAGACGGAGGAAGACCCGCTTTACCAGACGGAGGAAGACTACCAGGGCGCCCGCGACGTGCTGGCCGTCATTCAGGATGCTGGTGTAATTCGGCGGTTTCAGCAGGTGCTGGCCGAGCGGCAGGTGATTCTAGCCGATGGTCACCACCGCTACGAAGGGTCCCTGGCGTACCGGCGGGAGCGGCAGGCGGCGGCCGGCGCGGCCTACACCGGCCAGGAGGCCTGGAACTTCCACCTGATGTATTTGACCAACGCGGCCGCCGACGACTTGCGCATTCTGCCGACCCACCGGCTGCTGCTGGAGCTACCGGGCGGCCTGAGCACCGAGGAGTTGCTGGCGCGCCTGGCCCCGTACTTCACGGTGCTACCCCTCGAGGACGCCTACGATCTGCCCGAACGCATTGCGGGCAAACCCTGGGCCTTTGGCTTGTATCTGGGCGAGGGCCAGGGCTACAAAATCCGGCTCCGGCCGGAGGTGCACTGCCTGCTCGACTGGGATACTACCCCCGAGGTAAAGGCCTTGGATTTAACGGTGCTGCACTACTTCGTGCTGGAAAAAGCCCTGGGCATTGTGGGGCCGGAAGCGCAGCGCAACTGGCCCGGAGTCGCCTACGTGCGCAGCTTTTCCGAGTGCTTAACCCGCGTGGATCGGGGCGAGGCCCGAGCTGCCCTGATTACCAACGAGGTGACCATGGCCGAAGTGGAGCGGGTGTGCTACTCCGGGGCGGTAATGCCCCCCAAATCCACGTTTTTCTACCCCAAAACCATCGGCGGGTTTCTGTTTAGCAGCATCCGCGACGAGGAAACTACCGTGCCCTTCTATGCCGCTTTCCGCTCCTGATTCCCTGGTTTCCTCTACGAGCCGCCGGCCCCGGCTGGTGCTGGCCTCCAACTCGCCGCGCCGCCGACAGCTACTCACCGACCTGGGCCTGTCGTACCAGGTGCGCCTGCGGGAGGTAGATGAAAGCTTTCCGGCCCACTTGGTGCGGGCCGAGGTGGCCGAGTACCTAGCCGCCCACAAGGCCGCCGCCTACGCCCCGGACCTGGCTCCAGACGAGTTGCTTATCACGGCCGATACCATTGTGTGCCTGGAGAATGACGTGCTGAACAAGCCCGCTGACGCGGCCGAAGCCGTTCGGATGCTGCAGCGCCTGCAGGGCCGGGCCCACGAGGTGTACACGGGCGTGTGCCTGCTGCACGGCGACGGCCGGCGGGTAGTGTTTTCCGACCAGACCCGCGTGCATTTTCGCCCGCTTACCCTAGCTGAAATCGAGCATTACGTGGCCCACTATTCCCCGCTGGACAAGGCCGGAGCCTACGGTGCCCAGGACTGGATTGGCATGGTAGCGGTGACCCGGCTGGAAGGTTCTTACTTTAACGTGATGGGCCTACCCGTGCACCGGGTTTGGGAAGAACTGGTAACGCTAGGAGCTGTTGGGCTCTGATAGGAGCTGTTGGGCTCTGAGCTGAGCGCTAATCGTGCTGAGGGCTAACAAACGCCCCGGCTCGGTTCGAGCGCATACTAGTAGTTCCTCCCTTTTAGTTGCACTCGAGAAGGAGCCCGCTTTGGCCAGGTGCTCTATTCTAGGGGTAGCTCCGGAACAGCTTGGTCCGGGCGGGTGTATCCGTAGCGAGCCACGGGGGTAGCGGTGTAGTAGGTATCTAAACCGCTCAGGGTTACGGTGTCAGCGGCGGGTAAATTCAGGGAACCATCGGGCCGAAGGGCGGCCTCAGGCAGGTACAGGTGCTCTACGCTCCCGATGAGCAGGACCGTGCCATTGAGTTCAATGGGGACTTCCTGCTGTAGCTGCAGACCGATTTGCAGATGACTTTCCTGCACGTAGGGAGCCGCAAATCCGTCGCGGTACTGCGCCGTGAGCCCGCAGGCATCAAACTCCGAAACGCCGCGGGCATAGGTGGCGGAGGTGGCGTGCGCCTCCCGAATTATGCTGGTGTGCACGTGATTGAGCGTGTAAAAGCCGGTGGCGCGGATGTTGTCGTAGGAATGCCGGGGTACGGAAGGCGGCCGCATCACCAGGCCCAGCAGCGCCGGATTGGACCCCAAGTGTACCACGGAACTGATGATGGCCAGGTTCGTATGGCCCTGCGCGTCGGTGGTGCCGAGCAAGTTGGCGGGTTTGAAGCCGGTAATGGCGTTAATTAAGTTGTGACGGAACACTTTTTCCAGGTCCGTCAGATCGGCAGCAGTGAAGTGGGGCATAGGCAGCGAGAAAGTAACAGGTAGATGAGCACAACCACAATAGCAGCAAAAAGTATGGCCCGAGGCTAAAATATTTTTGACCTAAGCGTATTTCAATTTCTTATAAAAAATAAATACTCCCCCGTCTAAATTAATAGCCGAGTGAGTATTTATTCTTTATAAGAAATTGATGATGCAAAAAAACTAGGGCATCAACACTTTGTCGATTACGTGAATTACGCCATTGCTTTGGGTAACATCGTAGGTGGAAATAGTAGAAATATTTCCTTTTTCGTCTTGCAGTACTACGTTTTTCGGACCGTTCATCATGGCCTTCAGCGTACCGCCGCTGACGGTTTTCAGGGTAGCAGTTCCCTTGCCCGACTTAATGGCCGCCATGATCTTGTCGGCGGTCATGTTGCCGGCTACCACGTGATAAGTAAGGATTTTCGTGAGGGTAGCCTTGTTTTCGGGTTTTACCAGGGTTTCCACGGTGCCGGCGGGCAGGGCATTAAAGGCGGCATTTGTGGGAGCAAACACGGTAAATGGGCCTTTGCCCTGCAGGGTTTCTACCAAACCAGCCGCTTTAACGGCCGCTACTAGGGTAGTGTGGTCTTTGGAGTTAACTGCGTTTTCAACAATATTCTTGTTGGGGTACATGGCCTCACCACCAACCGAAACGGTGCCGGGGGTGAGTTTCGCCTGAGCCGAAACGGAGGTAGCCGAAGCAGCGCCCAACAGGGCAACGAAAGCGAAAGAAAGCAGGTGCTTTTTCATGAAATGGGTAAGGGGGAGGTGGAGGAGAATGGAACTATTTGCCGGCATTTACGCCGGTGCTTTCCCCCTTGGATTTACCAACTGCCAACTATTTATTCTGGGCTCCGTGAATAAGCTGATAAATAGCGTAATAATGGCTTTGTGAAATTAATCATCGATGTAAAAAGTCATCTTAATAATAGAGAATAGCCGTCTTATTTAATTTACTCTTCTGCCCACCAGCCAGTGGTAGCTGACTGGTTAATTACTCTGGTTAAATAAAGCTGCCCCCAGCGCAGCGTCGTGCCGGTAGATATCGGGATAAAAGCGCAGCGTGCCATTCTCGGCTTCGCAGGTATAGTAGCGTAGGTGCACCCGCAGGCCCGTGTTCAGGTCGAAGCGCTGCTTGCTCTGGTTGCGGATGCTGGTGTGCATGGCCCGCAGGTCAGAGGCTCGGCCTTCGCGGCGCAGCAGATACTCGGCCAGTTTAAGCGGGTGCTCAACCCGCACGCAGCCGTGACTTAGGGCCCGTGCGGGGCGGGAAAAGGCGGCGCGGGCGGGCGTGTCGTGTAGAAAGACTTTCTGCTGGTTCGGGAAGTAGAAAACTACGCTGCCCAGGGCGTTGGTGCGCCCGGCGCGCTGGCGAATGGCATAAGTAAACTTCTCGGGCGTTATCCGGCGCCAGTTCACGTGCCAGGGGTTAATGAGCCGGCCGCGGCCGTCGTAGAGGCGGTAGTGGTGGTCATAGAGGTAACCTGGGTCGCGTTGCAGCTCGGGTAGGAACTCGCGCACGGCAATGCTGTAGGGTACGCGCCACTCCGGGGCTGTTACGAACACGAGGATGCGGCTGCTCAGCACCGGGGTGGGCCACTCGGGCTGCCCAACTACCACCCGGTGAGTTTGCAGAACCCGGCCCCCATGCATCAGCTGCAACCGGTAGGCCGGAATATTTACCTCCGCGTACGCCGAGTCCGGGGCCGTTTCCCAGCGGTAGCGCTCGAGGTTGATAGCCACCTGCCGGAATCCGGCCGTGGTATCGTTCATCAGGCGCGCGGAGTCTGGTGCGGAGGAGTGCAAGGCGCGGCTCCAGGCGGCTTGCAGCTGCTGATATCCGCGGTGGGCGGGCTGCTCCGCCAGCAGGGCTCGGGTAAAGTCCGGAGCTTGCAGGGCCCTTTGCAGCACCAGGGCCGTAGTGTGGGCCAGGAGGCTGTCAAGAGCGGCCACCGGTAGTAGGGAGTGGGGCTGCAGTACGCCGTGGCGCAGGTGGTAGGTATAGCGTAATAGCGCATCGGTCAGGCGCAGTTCACACAGGGCTAGCTGCTGCTGACGGTCCGTGCGGGAGGTAGTGCGCCGTAAGGAGTCGGGTAAGCTAGGTAGGTGAGGCCAGCCGTAGCGGCTACGGTCCAGGCCGAATTCCGCCGCCTGCCCGAGCAAGTGCAGGGCCTGGGTAGCGGCAGGGTTCCAGCCCCCGGGTCGCACCCAGTGGGTAGGGTAGTGCTGGGCAGCGTAAAACGCCTGTACGGCCCGCCCGTTCACTAATCCTAGCTGCTGGTAGCGCTGGTTGAGTTCTGACTGGGAACCCGTCAGGAGGGCCCGCAGGGTAGCTTGCAAGGCCGCCGGGCTACTTGGGGCTGCCGCACGAGTGCCGGCTGCGACGGATTGCTGGGTGGGGGTGGCGGCCGCGTAGAAGGGAGCGGTTGCCAGCAGCAGCCAGGCTACGATGGGCGGCAGAAGGTTTCTGAACCAAATCATAGCAAGCAGCCCGAAGCGTAGAAAATCAGAAGTCGACGCCCTGCCGGCTTCCCATAATAAGTTCGGTGAAAAAAGGCAGGATTCCTACCCTTTTCTGGCCTGCAGCAGGGCTTCCTTTTGGGTGGTGCCTGTGCCTGCCCAGCCGGAACCCGGGCCTCCCGTTGCTACAACCCCGGGTGAGAAGTAACGTCCTACACTGGCTTGCCCATAACGCCCGCGTTTGGGTAGGAGAGGGGCACCGCTCTTTGCCCCGGAGCCCGTACTTTTGGCTCACGTACCTACCGTTTAGTTTATGCCTGTTTCCCCCGATGCTACCGACCCGCTGGTGGCCCGTACCGCCGACTTTATCCGCTCGAAATTCTTGCACGAAGGCTCTGGCCACGACTGGGAGCATATCCGCCGGGTGTGGCAGGTAGCCCGGGCCCTGGCCCAGCACACGCCGCAGGCTGACCCGCTCGTGACGGAGCTCGGGGCCCTGTTGCACGACGTAGCCGACTGGAAGTTTCACGACGGCGATGAGGAAGCCGGGCCCCGGGCCGCGCGCCAGTGGCTGGAAAGCCAACAGGCCCCAGAAAACGTGATTCTTGCCGTAGAGAAAATCATCCGCGAAATCAGCTTTAAAGGCCTCGGCGTGGCTACCCCCATGAGCACGGTGGAGGGCGAGCTGGTGCAGGATGCCGACCGCCTGGATGCCATCGGAGCCATTGGGGTAGCTAGGGCCTTTGCCTACGGGGGCCACAAGGGCCGGCCCCTGCACGACCCCGCGGTTCTACCCCTGCAGCATGATACGTTCGAGAGCTACAAGCAGAATACGGCCCCTACCATCAACCACTTCTACGAGAAGCTGCTGCACCTACGGGAACGGCTGAATACGCCCGCCGCACGGCAGGTAGCCCAGGAGCGGCATGCGTTTTTGGAGCAGTTCTTAGCGCAGTTTTTGCGCGAGTGGGAGGGGCAGGATGTGGGGCAGTTGTAATTCCTATCTTTACCCCATGTCTGTTGCCTCCTTCCTGTGCCGCTGCCTGCTCCCGGCCGCGTTTCTGCTGCTCACCGCCGTTTCCTGCCGTACCTGTCCCATCGGGGCCTGCCACACCCGCAAGGTGCATATGCACGGCGGCACCAAGTACCGCGGCCAGCCCTTGTTCAAGAAACAAAACCCGGCCATTGGCGAAAAAATCAAGGTGCACAAGCAGGAAACGGGCAAGCATAATAACGACCGGAGTAAGAGCCTGAAATAGCCCGCAAATCGGGCTTCTGGCTAGGTTAATCGGGGTTTTTTGCCTATCTTGCAGGCTTAAAGAAGTTCACTCTCACGGGCCGGCAAGCTCCGCAATTCGGGGCCTGCGCCGGCCGACTACACTCTCCCTATGGCGGAAGGCGAAAAGATCATTCCGATAAACATTGAAGATGAGATGCGTGGGGCCTACATCGACTACTCGATGTCGGTTATCATCTCCCGGGCTCTGCCCGACGTGCGCGACGGCCTCAAACCCGTGCACCGGCGCGTACTCTACGGCATGTCGGAGCTGGGCGTATCCTACAACAAATCCTATAAGAAGAGCGCCCGTATCGTGGGGGAGGTGCTCGGTAAGTACCACCCCCACGGCGACTCCTCCGTGTACGACACGATGGTGCGCATGGCCCAGGACTGGAGCCTGCGCTACCCCCTCGTCGACGGCCAGGGTAACTTCGGCTCCATTGACGGCGACTCGCCGGCCGCTATGCGCTACACCGAGGCCCGCCTCAAGCGCCTAGCCGACGAAATGCTGGGGGACCTGGACAAGGAAACGGTGGACTTCCAGCCTAACTTCGACGACTCCCTGGAGGAGCCGTCGGTGATGCCCGCTAAGTTTCCGAACCTGCTCGTGAACGGTACCACCGGCATTGCCGTGGGCATGGCCACGAACATGGCCCCGCATAACCTGACGGAGGTAGTGGATGGTATTTCCGCCTACCTCAACAACCCCGACATTACCATTGCCGAGCTGATGGAGCACGTAACGGCTCCTGATTTTCCGACGGGCGGCATCATCTACGGCTACGAAGGAGTTAAGCAGGCGTTTGAAACTGGCCGGGGCCGAGTGGTAATGCGGGCCAAAGCCCACTTCGAAACCACGCCCACGGGCAAGGAGCAGATTGTCGTGACCGAAATTCCCTACATGGTGAACAAGGCCTCGATGATTGAGAAAACGGCCGCCCTCATCAACGAAAAGAAAATCGAGGGCATCGCCGACCTGCGCGACGAGTCGGACCGGGACGGCCTGCGGGTAGTCTATGACCTGAAGCGCGACGCCATGCCGACGGTGGTGCTGAACAACCTGTTCAAGTACACCCAGCTGCAGTCTTCCTTCGGCGTCAACAACGTGGCCTTGGTAAAAGGCCGCCCCATGACCCTAAACCTAAAGGACCTAATTCACTACTTCGTAGAGCACCGCGCCGACGTTATTGTGCGGCGTACGCGCTACGAGCTGGCCGAAGCCCAGAAGCGGGCCCACATCCTGGAAGGTTTGCTCATCGCCCTGGACCACCTGGACGAGGTAATTGCCCTGATTCGTTCGTCCCGCGACGGCGAGGTAGCTCGCCAGCAGCTCATCGAGCGGTTTTCGCTGAGTGAGGTGCAGGCCCGCGCCATTCTGGATATGCGTCTGCAGCGCCTCACGGGCCTGGAGCGCGACAAGATCGTGGCGGAGTACAATGAGCTGATGACGCTTATCGACCATCTGAAAGCCGTGCTGGCCTCCGATGAGATGCAGCGCGACATCATCCGGCAGGAGCTGGCCGACATCAAGGAGCGCTACGGCGATGCCCGCCGCACGGCCATTGAGTACGCCGGCGGCGACTTCTCGATGGAAGACATGATTGCCGACGAGAGCATGGTTATTACCATCTCCCGCGAAGGCTACATCAAGCGCACGGCCCTGGACGAGTACCGGACCCAGGCCCGGGGCGGCGTTGGCGCCCGCGGGGCGGCCTCCAAGCAGGATGACTTCACGGAGCACCTGTTCGTGGCCACTACCCACGAGTACCTGCTGTTCTTTACCGAGGCTGGCCGCGTGTTCTGGCTGAAAGTGTACGAAGTGCCGGAAGGAGGGAAGAACACCAAGGGCCGGCCTATCCAGAACCTGATTGAGATTCCCCGGGAAGACAACGTGCGCTCCGTACTGAACGTACGCGGCCTGCGCGACCCGGACTACCTCGACAACACCTTCCTGATGTTCTGCACCGAGCAGGGCACGGTGAAGAAAACGCCGCTGGAAGCGTATTCGCGCCCCCGGGCCGCGGGTATCAACGCCATTACCATCAACGAGGGCGACCGGCTGCTGGACGTACAGCTGCTCAACGGTAACTCGGAGGTAGTGCTGGCGTCCCGTTCCGGCCGGGCTGTTCGTTTCCCCGAGGAGAAAGTGCGCTCCATGGGCCGTACGGCCGCCGGGGTGCGCGGTATCACGCTAGCGGAAGAAGGTGACGACCGGGTCGTGGGCATGGTGTGCATTGACAAAGACAGCCAGGATGAGCTGCTGGTAGTATCAGACAATGGCTACGGTAAGCGCAGCCCGTTGGAGGAATACCGCATCACGAACCGTGGTGGTAAAGGCGTGCGGGCCATGAAGCTGACGGATAAAACTGGCCAGCTGGTGACCATCAAAGCCGTCAGCGACGCCGATGACCTGATGATCATCAACAAGTCTGGTATCACCATTCGCCTGCGCATGAGCGACTTGCGCAGCATCGGACGGGCCACGCAGGGCGTGCGGCTGCTGAAAATCAGCCAGGGCGACGAAATTTCCTCGGTGGCTAAAGTTGCCTCGGAAGAAAAAGAAGTTGACCCGGAAGCCGAGCAGCTGGATGGGGTGGTAGTGAATGACAGCCCGGATGGCGCCGGAACTTCTCCCGGCGCCCCGGATGCAGACCTAACGGATCTTACTTCCCCGGATTCAATCAGCGCTAATTAACTTGCGGCGGCAGAACTCATCTTTGAGTTCTGCCGTTTGCGTTGCAATTCCTTTCCCTAAACCGCATATTCTTCAGCAAACTTCCCATGAAGAAGACTCTTTTGACGCTGGTGGCTGCGGCCGCGCTGCACACCGCTTCGGCCCAGAACTCGGCCGTTACCAATGCCATCCTGTTCCAGAAGCAGGGTACCTTGGACAAAGCCCGTACGGAAATTGACAAGGCCATTACCAACGAGAAAACGCAGGGCAAAGCCAAAACCTGGTATACCCGGGGCGAAATTTACGAAGGTATCGTAGCCAGCCCGATCTACGGCAAAGCGCTGCCCGCCAGCGAAGGCACTAAAACGGCTTTCGAATCGTATTCCAAGGCCGTAAGCCTAGAAGGTAAGGACAGCGAGTACGGCAAAATGGCTACCCAGAAGCTGGATGGCTTGTATGGTTTGGCCCTGAACTCCGGAGTAGAAAGCTACAACGGCAAGGACTTCGCTAAAGCCATCGAGTCGTACAAGATGGCCCAGCAGATTCGTCCTCAAGATTCCACGGCGTATTTGTACGCGGCTTATGCTTCGGAAGCCAACCAGGATTTTGCCGGAGCCAAGGAAATGTACGGCAAGCTGCAAGGCATCGGCTACAAGTCGCCTCAGATGTACGGCCGTCTACTGCAGATTGCCCGCCAGGAAAAAAATGACGCAGCTGCCATGAAGGTAGTGCAGGATGCCCTCGTTGCGTATCCAACCAACAAAGGCTTTATGCTGGAAGAGCTAAACATGTACATCAGCTCGGGCCGCGGCAAAGAGGCCCTGGATAAAATCGACCGAGCTATTGCGGCGGATCCGACCAACTCCAACCTGTACGCTGTAAAAGGTTCTATTCTGGATCAGGATAAGCAGCCCGCCAAGGCGCTGGAAGCGTACAAAAAAGCCGTCGAAGTAGACCCTAGCAACTTCGACGCAAACTTTAACCTTGGCGTTTATAACTACAATAAGGCCGCGGACTTGTACACCAAGGCGAGCAAGATGAGCCTGGCGGAATACCAGAAGTCGGGCAAGAAGTATGAAGCCGATGGGAAGAAATACTTCCAGGAGTCGTTGCCGTACTTCGAGAAAGCTCTGCAGGCTCAGCCAGATGATCGGGCAACCATTTCATCCTTGCAGAAAGCCTACCTACGGGTGGGCCGCACCGCTGACTCGGAGAAAATGTCGGCTAAGCTGGATAGCCTGAAAAAATAAGTTTATTCTCCTTTTTTAGAAGGGGAGTATACTGAGTACAGCCCGGGGTAGCTTACGTTGCTTCGGGCTGTATTTTGAAAAGTCTACTTAACATAATATAAATTATAAGACAAAAATATCTGACTTATATAGAGCGGTAGATGTATGGTTTTGTGACGTTGTATCGACTTGCCAGAATGATTCTATTAAGACTCGGCTAGTTCAACCGTTAAGTGACGATTAGCTCATTGCGTACGGCTTAGAATTCTGTTCTGTAGAGCTTAATGGTTTCCTTGGACATCCAAACACTGCTTCTATTTAGGCCATCCTGATTTGTCATTCTGCAGATACCTAGGACTACTCGCCTATTAAATGAGAAATATGGCTTGGTCGGGTAAGCAATAATGAAATGTCACTCAGCGGTTAAGAGTTGAGTGCAGTGTCAAAATAACTCTGCTTGATTTGTTGAGGCATGTTTCTCGTACCAACACTAACTGATTTGGCGTCTAGCTAGTCTCCTTTCTTTTTATGCTCCACATGCACATTTTGTGGGGCAACATGAGTGGTGTGATGCATCACATCTATTTATGAGGCCGTTTTACAGAGATTGAATAAGCGTTTGAATGGTGTATTTGCTTGCCCCATCTAGCCATGTGGTGATTACGACTAATGATGAGAGCGTTTTTCAATAATAGTGTCACTAAGATGAAGTAAATGGGCTTATGGAGAGGATCAAGCCCCTCCTGCTCGATCCCGCCCTTCATTAGAGGGTATAAAATATATTAGTACCTATCTTCAGTATTTAGAATTGGTGAATAATCCATATAAGTACAAAAAAGTACATAAAGTTTATAATAGTTTTACTTTTTTATACTTTGTACTACTTATTTGTGCTTATCTTTAAACATTGGTATTAGTTATGCAGTATACTTATCCTATATTTACTACTCTTCTTCAAATACCCCCACCTTCTTAGATCATATGCCTAAAACCATAGACTACCCACGTACCAGTTATGATAGTGCCTGGGAAGTAGCTGAAGTTGTTGATGACACTGGTGGGAAGTGTGCCATTGAAACAGCTGCTCGCAAACTCAATAGAAAGGTAAGCGGCTCTTTTAAGGCTATTATTGGTTCAGCTGTTAAGTTTGGACTGCTTACCAGTAAGCGAGAGCTGTTAACTACGACCAACCTGTTTCGGCGCATAAAACATGCCTATGATAAACAGGAAGAGAAGATATACCATCGGGAAGCCTTTCTGCACCCGCCCCTTTTCACCCAGATATGCCGCAAATTCCGGAACCGCGAATTGCCGGTCCACATGTTTGACGTCATGCTCATCCGGGAGTTTGGCGTAGAAGAAATAAATGCCCAGGGTGTGGCTAAGGCCTTCGTAGATGGGGCTCGAATGGCCGGAATACTCGACGAGCGTAACATCATCGTGGACATTGACCAGTTAGCCGCTCAGCAGACGCCCCGACGTGAGCTTGCCAGTTCGGACATGCCTCTAAACATATTTCGTCCTCCCGTAGCATCACCTGAAGCTACCACTCCGACTGCCTCAGTAGCAGAACCTGTTGCCACGGTTTCCGCACCCAGACGGGCTCCGTCAGAAATAATTGCGGCTCCCCCCGTGCCTCACCGGCTTTCCGACGCGGTATCAAGCCTATTCGGTTTGGATACGGCCGACGTGGAGGACTTTCCGGCTACTACTAACCAGGCTTCAGGAGAGTCTAAAACTACGGCAGGGCCCGAAGCCGTATTTATGCCTCCCAGGGAAACGCCGGAGCCTAGACAAGTACACCCCGCTTCGGTGACGCCACCTGAGCCGCTACAACCTACGTCCAATTCAGTTCCAGCGGCCCCCATAAGTTCAGCTGAAACTGCCAAGGATGCGTTGCCTACCTATACCATCAGGCTAAGTGGTCCGGGAGTTGATACTCAACTCTCGATTCAAGAAATTGATGACTTAGATATTGTAGGTGCGTTGCTGGATAAAATTCGGCGGCGCTTAAGCCGCTAGTAAACAACGCCGGCGACTCTGATTAAGGTATACCCTATCAGGCCGCCGGCGTAAGGCGTTTGTATATTTGTTATGTTAAGTCAGGGAGTAGTTTGGGACCTCTTCATTTTCTTGAATTGCCTGCAATCGGGTCGATTCGGGAAATAAACCAATAGCCTGAACTCGCTTCCCGGCCCAGATAAAAGCTATCGACGCGGGTAACCCGGACGCGGCTGGTCCAGCCGGCGGGTAACCGCTCGGGGGCCGGGCTGGCCGCAAATACCAGTACGGGGTTGCGCAGGGCACCCAAAGAGTCAAGCGTGGGGTGCCAAATAGGAATGGTCCGGCCGGCAGACCACACTTGCTTGACGTGCATGGTATCCAGGCTGCGCCAGGTTGGTAAGGCCACTAGTGCCGGCTGCTGCCTCACATCGGACAAGCGGCGCAACCCCGGCGTAGCCTTACGGGACTCCCAGACCGGAAAAGCCGGCATCAACAGGCCGATAATGGCAGCACCTGCCACCAGGCTAGCCCCTACCAAACTCGCTGAACGAGCCTGCCCTACCCCCTGCCAGCCTACCCACCCCGCCAGGCCAACGAACAGGAGGCCGCCTACCAGCAACCGAGCCGAGGGCCAGCCAAAACCGGGTAGCTGCGTGAGCACCATCAGCCCCGGCAGGGCCACAAATACCACGGCTAAGACCATACCCCACCCCCTCACCAGCCGCTTATCTAGTACTTTCAGCCCAGAGGATGACGTGCCAGCCGTTTCCCAGTAGCGCAGCAACCCCGCCACCAGCAGGGCCAGGGGTGGCATAAGCGGCAACATATACCGCTCCTTTTTTTCCGGAACCAAGCTGAGCAGGACCAGGCCTATTCCAACCCAACCCAGGGCCACCAAGTACGGAATAAACCGCCCCACCCGCGGGCGGGCGTAGGGAACTACCAGGCTGGCCAGGGATACTAGGGCCCACAGCCCAGTAAAAGCAAAAAACGACCAGTAATACCAAAGGGGCTGCACGTGCCGGTCGCCCCAGGAAGCAATTTCCGTGCGGGCTACGCCTAAGGCGGCCGGAGCTACGGCCAGCCAGATGTAGAGCGGCCAACTTCCTGCCACGACTACCCCTACCAGGGCCGCCAACCCCGTCCCTGGGGCTTGCTGGGCAACTTGCCGCCGGTGCTGGGGCTGCCTGAGCAGATAGGCCCCGAGAAACGGCACCAGCATGGTATACACGGCCACGGGCCCCTTACTAAGCACAGAAAGCCCCGCCAACAGGCCCGCGCCAACAAAAGGCAGCAGGGACTTGCCCACCTGCTGCCAGCCACGCACCAGCAGCCACAAGCTGCCCATCATCAGGCTATGGGTGAAAATGTCCCACTGCCCCTCCCGGCCGCTGTTCACTACCAGCAGGCAGCTGGCCAACACCAAGGCGCTCAGCCAGGCCGTTCGACCCGGTTGGGTCGTCGTGCGTTCCAGCGGGCGGGTAAGCTCGCGGGCTAGACCCCAGAAAAAGAAGACCAGCAGCGTGGCCGCCAAAGCTGCCGGCAGCCGCAACACTCCCAACTCCTGGGTGGGGCCGGTGACCTGCTGCAGCCCGGCCACGGCCCAGGTAGGCAGCGGGGGCTTAGCCAGGCGCAGCTCCCCGTTCATGGTCGGAATCAGCCAGGAGCCCCCCGCTACCATTTCTCGGGCCGCCACAAAGTTGCGAGACTCCATCAGGCTGACTTCCGGGGCCCCCAGGTGCACGAAAAAGTTAATCCCGCATACCACCGCCACTACTGCCAGCCGTCCCCACCAGGACGCACTACTGTCTGAAATTCGCATAGACTACCGTTACTCCTGTCGTTACTGCTCGGCCCCGAAGCTACTACTCAGCAACTTTTTCAGGGGGCCGGACCCGCGATTGACGCCGAAGCGTAGCCCGTAGTTGCCGCACGTTGTCGACTTGATAGGCGTCAGGGCCTGCTGCTACCACCCGGTTCACGGCCCGGGCCGAGCGGCCACCAAAGACGACTACCTCCCGCCCCAGGGCGTGAAGGCGGGCGGCTCGGGCCGGGCTAATGTCATCCTTGTGCACGACGGCCGCCTGCACAAAGGAAAGGGTAGTAAGCGTGGTAAAACCAGCCTCAAACTCCTCCGTGAACTCAAAACCTAATGGCACGGTAGGCAGCAACTGGCGCAGGTAGGCTAAGGTGGCGGGCTGGTTGGTCAGCACCAGTACCCGCGCAAGGGGCACCTGGTAGCGGGTCAGCAACAGGGCTAGTTGCCGGGCCAGGGCGCGGCTACGGGCCGGGCTGAAGCTGGCGCAGGCATCCTCCTCGTGCACATCCAGGTGCAGGTAAGGAAAATGCTCCTGCCCCTGCTGCCGTCCGCGCAGCGTGGTCAGCAAGGTTTCAAAGGTGATGAGCCGCTCCTGCTGCCGCCAGTCGTAGAGCCAGCCCCCTTGATACCGCCGCCGGGTCAATTGAGTGGCCGGGGTCTGGCTCACGCAGCCCGTGCCATCGGTCATAGACTCCAGCGTGTGGTCGTGGTAGAGCACGGGAATGCTGTCCTGGCTTAGCCGCACGTCGACCTCTACCCCATCGGCCCCGCGTTGCAGGGCCCGGGTCAGGCCGCGCAGACTATTGGGTGGCAAGGCGTTGGCGGGGTGAAAAAAGCCCGACCCGGCGTGCCCAATAACCACAGGAGCCCGCGGCGGCCGGCGAGCAAGTAGTGCGGAAGTAGGTTCTGAAGCGGCCGGGACTTGCCCCCAGGCGGGCCCGGCTGCTAAGAACACTGCGGCCCCGCGCAACAGCACCGCGCCTGCCCATACACCTAGTACTGAATTCATATAGCACAAGCAGAAGAAAGCAGGAACCGGCCGGCAACTGAGGGCTCGACCCTAGCAGTAGCGTAACCGTAGATAGGCATTTCCGGTTACATTTGCGCCCCACGCGGCTGGCCGCGGCCTCTCCCTTTCTACTCCCCTGCTCCTGACGCATGGCTTCCATTCTGGTTACTGGCTGTGCCGGCTTTATTGGCTCGCACCTCGCCGAGCGGCTGCTCCACGACGGGCACCGCGTGGTGGGCCTGGATAATTTCGACCCCTTCTACGACCGTTCCCGCAAGCAGCAGAACCTGGCCTTGTGCCTGGCCCACCCCCGCTTTAGCTTTCACGAGGCCGACCTGCGCCAGGGCCTCGACGGGCTGGTAGACGCCCTGCCCGCGGACCCCATTGAGGTGGTCGTGCACCTGGCCGCCAAAGCCGGCGTGGGCCCGTCGGTACGGGAGCCCGTGGCCTACCTCGAAAACAACGTCATTGGCACCACCCACCTGCTGGAGTGGATGCGGCACCGGCAGATTCAGAAGCTGTTTTTTGCCTCCTCCTCCTCCGTTTACGGCAACACCGCGGAACGGCCCTTCCGGGAGGATATGCCGCTGCTGGCGGCCTGCATTTCGCCCTACGCCGCCTCCAAGCTCAGCGGGGAACAGCTCACCTACACCTACCATCACCTCTACGGGCTCAGCGTGCTCAACGCCCGCTTCTTTACCGTGTATGGCCCGCGCCAGCGTCCTGACCTGGCCATTCATAAGTTCGTGCGCCTGCTGCGCGAAGAGCAGCCCATACCGGTTTATGGGGATGGCACCACAGCCCGCGACTACACCTTTGTGCTCGATACCGTGGATGGCATTGCCCGGGGCGTCAATTACCTGTTGGCCCACGAGCGGGTGTACGACACGATTAATTTGGGCAATAACCGGCCCGTAGCTCTGCTGGAACTCATTCAGGCCGTAGGGGAAGCCGTGGGCCTCCCCCCCCGGCTGGCGTTTCAACCCATGCAAGCCGGCGACGTGGACGTTACCTACGCCGATATTCGCAAAGCCCAGCACCTGCTCGGCTATGCCCCCCAAACTACCCTGGCCCAGGGACTACGGGAGTTTGTGCGCTGGATGGACCAAGCTGAATACCAACATTAATCAGCTACCAGTCGAAGAAAACTAGGGTGCTAGTACAGAAGAAACGGGCCCGCCGAATTAGTGTCGGCGGGCCCGTTTCTAATTATTCGGCTATGACTAGCCCCGAAGGCAGCCCGGCTTAGCTGTTAGGCGGAGGTTGTTTGGGTGAGGCGGGCCTGCTCCCGCCGCAGCAGCACAATGTTGCGGGCGTACACCAGCGTGCCGAAGCTATTGCCGATTAGGAGCACCAGGTCCCGGCGTAGCCCGGCGTAAATCAGAATCAGTAGGGACCCGACGAAGCTGATAACCCAGAAGCTTAGGGGCAAGGACGACTCGCCCTTCCGCTCCGAGTACAGCCACTGGTACACAAACCGGAGCAGAAAAATGGTTTGCCCAACGGCGCCCAGCATGAGCACGCCCCCCGGAATGCGGCTGCCCAGCATGGCCCGCAGGCTGAAGTGCTGATTGCCGGCCACAAACCAACCCAGCATCAGGACCGGAAACACGTAAGCCCCGCCCCGAAACCAAGGGTTCAGCTTGGCCCACTCGCCCAGCAACTGCAGGTTGCGGATGTAAATGGCGTAGCTCAGGAGCTGGGCGGCCAGAATGACCGGGTCGTGGCGCAGTATGCCATAGACGATCATCAGAAACGAAGACACCAGACTGATTTGCCAGAACAAAGCAGGTACCAGCACTCGCCGGGCCCGCTCGCTCTGAATCCACTGCAGCACAATCCGGCTCGAAAACAGCAGCTGCGACACCAGTCCGATGCCCAGCGCGACGGTTTGCGTGGTCATGAATCGGTGCGGATTAGGGGCGGCCCGAGCTAGTAGCAGTAGCGGCAACCGGTCGGTGGTGGTGCTGCTCCCCAATTTCGTAGTTCTTCCAGCGGGAGCGAATCCAGCGGAAGCCAAATGTGTCTACTAGCGGCTTCCAGGCCCGGTTCCAAAGGTTATACTTGGCCGTGCCGGCAAAGCGCGGGAAGTGGCGCACCGGTAGCTGTTTTACCCGGCCGCCCTGCAATTGCACCAGTGCCCCCAGAAAGCGGTGCATGCCGTGGAACAGGGGAATCCGGCGGGCATACTCTATTTTGATAATCTTCAGCGGACAGCCCGTATCCTGAATACCATCATTAATCAGGGTGCGCCGCACCCCGTTGGCAATTTTGGAGGAGAGCTTTTTTACAAACGTATCCTGACGCTTGGCCCGGATGCCGTTGACCATGTCGTACTCGGGAAAGAAGGGAAAGAACTGCAAGAAGTCCAGCGGGGTCGTCTGGATGTCAGAGTCGATGTACCCAATCAGGGTCGTGCGGGCGTGGTCGATGCCGGCCTTGATGGCCGTGCTAAGCCCCCGGTTTTGGCTTAGGCTGATAAACTCGTAGGCCGGTTGCTGGCGGCAGACTTCGCGCAGGATAGCCAAGGAGCCATCCGTCGAGCCATCGTTGACAAACAAAACCGTCGTGGGTACCGGGGTTTCCGCCAGAAACTTGTCCATCTCTACCACAAATTGCCCCAGGCTTTCTTCTTCATTATAGACGGGCACCAGCACCGTTAGGCTTTGCTCAGTGAGGTAGGAAGTCGTGTCGGGCATAAAAACGGCAACTGATAAGAGGGCTGCGCAAGGTAGGCAACGATTAGAAAAGACCGTGGGCAGGTCATATTCCTGTCCTTACTGAATAGATCAGGCAGAGGTTTTACCTTGTTTCTAGGGTTGGTTAGAAACTAGCAACGTATTGCAGCTCCTTGTTTACTATTTCAAAAATTTAATAATATGTAAAGCTTTGTAACCGTTATTCTTTGCTTCACTATTTATACTATACTAAATAATATAAACAAACAGAATAGAAAACCAACCTCGTCCTGTAAATAGGGCCTTTACTCGCTTGTAAGACCATTATACTTCTTCCCTGAACTGCTACTTTTTGGGTAGTTAAGTAGTGAAAACGACACCGCCCCGGCGCAACCTGTGGTGCACCGGGGCGGTGAAAAACTGCAAGGACGATGGGCTACTCTGGGCGACGCACCCCACCAGCAATGGTCGTGTGGCGCTGGCGGAGTACCTGCACCACATCCTCCAACGACAAGCCGGCGGCGGTCAGCAGTACCAGCAGGTGATAGAGCAAATCCGCGGCTTCGCCTTTCAACCCCTCTGTGTTACCGCCCACCGCATCAATGACGGTTTCCACGGCCTCCTCTCCTACTTTCTGGGCAATTTTGGACATGCCCTTCCGAAACAGCGAAGCGGTATACGATTTAGGATCCTCCTCGGGGTAGCGGTGCCGGCGCTGCACCAGCCGCTCCAGCTCCCCAATAAAGCTGACTGCCGCCGCCGGGTAGGCCGTCTGATCGGGCTGCTCGAAGCAGCTGGTAGTGCCCCGGTGACAAGTGGGCCCGTCGGGAATGGCCCGGATCAGCAGCGCGTCCTGGTCGCAGTCGGGGTGCTGGCTGACCACCGTCAGGTAGTGGCCGGAGGTTTCGCCCTTGGTCCAGAGCCGCTGCTTGGAGCGGGAATAGAACGTAACCCGGCCACTCTGCCGGGTTACGCGCTGCGCCTCCTCGTTCTGGTAGCCCAGCATCAGGACCTGCCCCGTGTGGGCGTCCTGCACGATAACCGGAATCAGCCCATCGGGCATTTTTGCGAAGTCCATGTGTTTGTGGGGTGTCAGGTGGTAAGGGGCAGGTATCGGGAGTGCGGTGTACGTCTACCCCGTAGCTGTTTCAGTAGCTTGTGGAACCTCGATACGTCTTGCTCAGCTGAAAACTTTGGTTACAACCGCACCGGAATGCCGTCCTGGCGCAGGTGTTCCTTGAGCTCCCGAATGCCAATTTCGCCGAAGTGAAAAATGCTGGCCGCCAGCCCGGCGTCGGCGTGGGCTTGCTGGAATACGGTGGTGAAATCCTGCTTGGTACCGGCCCCACCGGAGGCCACCACTGGCACCGACACGGCCCGGCTCACGGCCCCGGTAATATCCAGGGCGAAGCCGTCCTTGGTGCCGTCGTTGCTCATGGAAGTCAGCAGGATTTCGCCGGCCCCGCGCTCGGCGGCCTCCCGGCACCACTGCACCGCGTCGCGGCCGGTATTGTGGGTACCAGCCCGCGTGTAAATCTGCCAGCCGTCAGGGGCGTGCAGACGGGTATCGGCCGCTACTACAATGCACTGGGAGCCGAAACGGGCGGCCAGCTCGTCAATCAGCTCCGGCCGAGCCAGGGCCGCCGAGTTGATGCTGACTTTATCGGCCCCGTTGAGCAGGAGTACTTCCACGTCGGCCACGGTGTTAATACCGCCCCCAACGGTGAAGGGAATGTCCAGCTCCCGGGCCACGTCGCGCACCAGCGCCACCAGCGTGGCGCGCTTCTGGTTGGTGGCCGTAATATCGAGGAAGACCAGCTCATCGGCTCCTTCGCGGGCGTAGCGGGCGGCCAGGGCCACCGGGTCGCCGGCGTCGCGCAGGCCTTCAAACTGCACGCCCTTTACGGTGCGCCCATCCTTGATGTCGAGGCAGGGAATAATTCGTTTGGTTAGCATCAGTAGGGAGGAGTTCTTATAACCAGGGCTGCAGCTGAGCCAGGGTAATGGTGCCTTCGTAAATGGCCTTGCCGATGATGGCTCCGTGCATGCCGATTGCCGCCAGCGCCTCTACGTCAGCCAGGGTGGTGACGCCGCCGCTGGCCACCAGTTGGGCCGTCGGCAGTTCGTGGTGCAACTGCTGGTAGGTAGCTAGGGCGGGGCCCTGCAGCTTGCCGTCCTTGCTGACGTCGGTGCAGATAAAGGTAGTGGCCCCGGCCGAGAGGTAGCCCTCTACAAACTCGCGTAGGGTCCACTCACTCTGCTCGGCCCAGGCGTTGATGGCAATAAAGTTGTTGCGGAAATCGGCCCCAATAATGATGCGCTCGGCACCGAATTCGCCGAGCCACCCTCCCACCGTTTCGGGCTCGCGCACGGCAATGCTGCCGGCCGTAATCTGCTGGGCCCCGGCGTCGAAGGCCTGGCGCACGGCCTGCTCGCTCTGCAGGCCACCGCCAAAGTCAATCACCAGCCCGGTGTGGCGGGCAATGCGCTCCAGGACCGGCAGGTTCACCGGCTGCTTGGCCCGGGCCCCGTCCAGGTCCACGAGGTGCAGGCGCCGGACACCGTGCTGCTCAAAGCGCTGGGCCACGGCCAGCGGATCCGCGTCGTAGGTAGTCTGCTGGGCAAAGTCGCCCTCGGTTAGGCGCACGCACTGGCCATTGATCAGGTCAATAGCAGGAATGATTTCCATGTAATCAGGTAGTCTGGGTGATAAGGTAGTTGAGCGCAACAGCGTCGGGCCCAGGACAACGGGTAGGCAAAGGTAGCGTTAAGGCGCGCCGCTCGGGGCTGCCCACTGAGCTAGAGGTATGCTGCAGCGGCTACAGCTTCAGAAAGTTTTCCAGGATGCGGGTACCCACCGGACCGCTCTTCTCCGTGTGGAACTGCACGGCGTAGAAGTTCTGGTGCTGCACGGCGGCACTGAACGGGGCTGGGTACTCAGCCTGGGCAATGGTATATTCTCCCACCGGCGCAAAGTAGCTGTGCACGAAGTACACGTAGTCTTCTTCCCGCAGGCCCGCAAAGAGCGGAGTGCGCAAGGCTTGCAGGGTATTCCAGCCCATGTGGGGCACTTTGTACTCCGTTGCGGTGGGAAAGCGAATCACGTTAAAAGGCAAAATCCCAAGTAGGTCCGTGCCCCCGCCTTCCTCGCTGTGCTGGCCCAGCAGTTGCATGCCCAGGCAGATGCCCAGGAAGGGTTGGGTCAGGCTGGGCAGCAGTTGGTCCAGGCCCTGCGCCCGCAGCTCCCGCATGGCCGAGGCCGCTTCACCCTCACCCGGGAACAGCACCTTGTCGGCCCGCTGAATTACCTCGGGGTCAGAGGTCAGGGTAGCTTGCACCCCCAGCCGTTCCAGGGCAAAGAGGACGGACTGCACATTGCCTCCCTTATAATCAATTACTGCTATTTCCATTTGAAGAATATGTGGTTTCAAGTGGCTTTACCTAGTTGTTTAAACATTTGTTAAATCAGCGGGCATTTGCAGTGTGACGAAACATCCATTCGGTACGCTTCAATAACCCAAGCAGAACGCATCCAACGTTTTACCATTTGTTTAAACAAATGGTAAAATCTACAAAATGCCTTTGGTGCTGGGGATTTCCATTCGGGTGGCATCCCGCACCAAGGCCATCTTAATCGATTTGGCTACGGCCTTGAAAATAGCTTCAATCTTATGGTGCTCATTCTGTCCTTCGGCCTTGATGTTGAGGTTGCAGCGGGCCGCATCGGAGAAGCTCTTGAAGAAATGGTAGAACATTTCCGTTGGCATGTCCCCAATTTTTTCGCGCTTGAACTCCGCCTCCCACACCATCCAGGGGCGCCCGGAGAAGTCAATGGCGGCCTGGGCCAGCACGTCGTCCATGGGCAGCAGGAAACCGTAGCGGGCCAGGCCACGCTTATCGCCCAGGGCTTGGGTGAAGGCCTCGCCCAGGGCAATAGCCGTATCCTCGATGGTATGATGCTCATCGATGTGCAGGTCGCCCTGTACCGAAATTTTCATATCCACGCCCGAGTGCTTGCTGAGCTGATCTAGCATGTGGTCAAAGAAGCCCAGCCCGGTGTGCATCTGCGGCCGGCCGCTGCCGTCGAGGTTCAGCTCAATGCTGATTTTGGTTTCGTTCGTGTCGCGTTGTACTACCGCCGTGCGGGCGGGTAGGCGCAGAAACTGGTATATTTTCTCCCAGCTAGTGGTGGTCAGGGTGGCGCGTTCGTCGCCCTCCCCTTCCGCTTGAATCAGGATGGACTGGCAGCCCAAGTTTTGCGCTAGCTCCACATCGGTCAGCCGGTCGCCGATGACGAAGGAGGCGGCCAGGTCGTAGCCGCTCCCCTCACCCAGGTACTGTTGCAGCATGCCGGTGCCGGGCTTGCGGGTGGGTAGGTTCTGGTGGGGAAAGCTCCGGTCGATGTGCTCACGGGCAAACTCCACTCCTTCCGAGCGCAGAATGTCGAGCATCAGGGTGTGGGCCGGCCAGAAGGTGTCTTCCGGGAAGCTCGCGGTGCCCAGCCCATCTTGGTTGCTAACCAGCACCAGCTCGTAGTCCAGCTCGCGGGCGATGCGGGCCAGGCCGCTGATGGCGCCGGGCACAAACTGAAATTTCTCCCGCGTCAGGGCATCGACTTGAAAATCCGTCGGCGGCTCAACCAGAATGGTACCGTCGCGGTCAATGAAGAGTACTTTTTTCATGAGTTGGTTAAGCCTGTCATGCAACGACAGGGTTATCAATGCAAAATGTAAAACAGCTGATGGTTACTTCAGCTTCATGCGTTCCAGCAGTTTCAGCAACACATCCCGGTTTTTGGCAGCTTTAATGAATTGCGGCAGACACTCCACCATCGTAGTGTAACGACGCTGATTTCGTTCGCGCAACCTGGCCCCGATATACTGCTCCAGGTACAGCAAGTGCTCCGGACCGTACGCCCAAAGCAATTCATCTTTGAAGGAAGCCTGATACCATAGCGGAAGCTGGAAAAAAGGGTCAACTCCATTAAAGCTGTAGGAATAGCCTACGTGTTCGATATACGTTGGCTTATACGATTCCTCGCAGCCACAATCCGAGCAGCGGACTTTGATGGCTTCCTTCTTGTGCCTGACCTCTGGCATTTCCACCATAATCCTGTTAGCACACTGCTTGCAGTACTCCTTCAGCACCAGTTCAAAAAACACCAAGCGCTTGTCTGACTGATGAAAACAGTTAGGACAGTGAAAGTGGCTGTGATAGGAAGTGAAGTTCGTAAATACCTCTGCCCTTTTCCCGCACTTGGGACAGCACACCGCAATGCGCTCCTTAAAGTGCCTGAGGATTTTGTTTTGATCCTTGAACCGAACGGGCGAAGATATTTCCATAGTCAGCAATTCAGACGGAGTGGCGGAAATACTTGGGAATATGAACTGTGAAACTGCTTTACTCCATAGCACATACTACCCCGCAAACTCCCGCAGGGCCTGGAGTAGTTGCTCGTTTTCAGCCGGGGTGCCTACGGTGAGACGAAGCGTGCCGGCGCAGCCGGGTTGGGTGGTGCGGTTGCGTACCACAATGCCTTGGTCCAGCAGGTAGTGGTACAGGACCGTGGCGTCGGGGCGGAAGCGCACCAGCAGAAAGTTAGCATCCGAAGCAAACACCGTTTCCACAATGGGCAAGGTCGGTAGCTGCTGGGCCAGCCAGTCGCGGCCCTCCAGCAGCGCCCGCCGCATCTGCTCGAAGTGGGGCGCATCCTGCAGGGCCTGCAGGGCGTGCTGCTGGGTTGCAGCCGACACGTTGTAGGGGGGCTTGATTTTGTTCAGGTAACTGATAACCTCCGGCGCGGCAAAGGCCATGCCCAGACGCAGCCCGGCCAGCCCCCAGGCCTTGGAAAAGGTTTGCAGCACCACTAGGTTTGGAAACTCCGCCAAGCGGGTCGTCCAGCTGGGAGCGGCGGCAAAATCGGCGTAGGCCTCATCCACTACCACCAGCCCCCGGAAGCCGCGCAGAATTTGCTCGATGGCCTCGGCGTGCAGCAGGTTGCCGGTGGGGTTGTTGGGGGAGCACATAAAAACCAGCTTGGCCTCGGAGGCGACTACCGCGGCTACGGTTTCGGGGGCCAGGTGGAAGTCTGCCGTCAGGGGTAGCCGCTCAATGCCCACGTCATTGAGGTTGGCCGCTACTTCGTACATGCCGTAGGTAGGCGGCAAAATCAGGATGCGGTCCTGGCCGGGCACGCAGGTAAGGCGCACGAGCAGGTCAATGGCTTCGTCGGAGCCGTTGCCCAGGAAAATCTGCGCCGGCTGCACGCGCTTTAGTTGGGCTAGTTCAGCCTTCACGGCCCGCTGCAAGGGGTCGGGGTAGCGGTTAAACCGCTCCGGGCCGGCGCTACCCAGGCTGTTCTCGTTGGCGTCGAGCATTACCTGGGCCTCGCCCTGAAACTCGTCACGGGCCGAGGAGTACGGTTTCATAGCCCGAATGTTGGGCCGCACGAGGGTGTCTAAATCAAACATGAATCACAGACGTTGGGAAGTGGACGCAGCTGGCGCTGCTACTTATGGCGGGCCGCTGCCGGAAGAATTTCTGCTGCTGCTAGCAGGTAGGCAGACGGCCCGCCCAGTGCACACTATATATTAAGGAGTCGGCTGCCTTGAGAGGCCGGATTGGGGAACCAGTGGGTGCCTACCCCTGCGGCGCGGCCAGGGACGCCAGCCGCAGGGTAATAGCGCGGGCGTGAGCCCGCAGCCCTTCCGCTTCCGCCATCAGTTCCACCACCGGCCCCACGTGGCGCAAGCCCTCGGGGGAAAGCCGCTGGAAGGTGATTTTCTTCAGGAAAGAATCCAGGGACACGCCGCTGTAGTTGCGGGCGTACCCGTTGGTAGGCAGGGTGTGGTTGGTGCCCGAGGCGTAGTCGCCGGCCGCTTCCGGGGTTAGGTGGCCCAGAAACACGGAGCCGGCGCTGGTCACGCCCGCGGCCAGCTGCTCCGGATTCTGCACGGCCAAAATCAAATGCTCCGGCGCGTATTGGTTGGAGAAGTAGAGCATTTCCTCGGGCGTACGCAGCAGAATAGCGCGGCTTTCCTGCAGGGCCTGAGCCGCCACCTCGGCCCGGGGCAACTCCCGCAACTGACGGGCTACCTCGGCCTGGGTGGCCTCTAGCATGGGCAGGGAATCCGAGAGCAGAATCACCTGCGAATCCGGGCCGTGCTCGGCCTGGCTCAGCAAATCGGCCGCCACGAAGGCGGGGTTGGCGGAGGCATCGGCAATAACTAGCACTTCCGAGGGCCCGGCCGGCATATCAATGGCCACGCCGTAGCGGGTAGCCAGCTGCTTGGCCGCCGTGACGTAGCGGTTGCCGGGACCAAAAATCTTATCCACGGCGGGCACGGAGGCCGTGCCGCCGGTCAGGGCCGCCACTGCCTGGGCACCGCCGGCCTTGATAATGGTCGTAATGCCCAGCAGTTGGGCCGTAAACAGAATGACGGGGTTCACCGAGCCGTCGCGCTGCGGGGGCGTGCACAGCACTACCTCGGGGCAGGCCGCCAGCCGGGCCGGCACGCCCAGCATGAGCAGGGTGCTAAACAAAGGAGCCGTGCCGCCAGGAATGTAGAGGCCAACCCGCTGCACGGGCACGGCCCGGCGCCAGCACTGCACGCCCGGCATGGTTTCAACCTCCTCCGGCTGGGGCACCTGCGCTTGGTGGAACCGCAGAATGTTGGCGTGGGCCTGCCGGATGGCGGCCTGCAGTTCAGCGGGCACCTGAGCGGCGGCAGCCGTCAGCTCTTCCAGGCTTACGCGCAGGCCCGCCGACAGATCGGCACCATCAAAGCGCTGGGCGTAGTCCAGCAAAGCCGCGTCGCCACGTTGGCGCACGTCGGCGAATATCTGCTCTACCCGCTGGTCAATGTCCTGAGCCTGCTGGGCCGCGGCGCGCTGCTGGAGCGCCGGCCACTGCTGCGGGGCGGGGTACGAAAAGAGTTGCATCGGATGTAGGGGCTTGGAGGCTTGGGGGCTTGGGGGCTTGGGGGCTTGGTTGACTCTCGTTCCGGCCGCGTTTTCAGGTGGCCGCTGATCCGTCATCCAAGACCCGAAGCTCCTAAGACCCCAAGACCCAATTAGGCAATCATTTTTTCAATGGGCAGCACCAGAATGCCCTCGGCACCCACGGCCTTGAGTTGCCCGGTGATGTGCCAGAAATCATCCTCGTTTACCACCGATTGCACCGACACCCAGCCTTCCTCGGCCAGGGCCGTCACCGTGGGCGATTTGATGCCGGGCAGCAGGGCCTTTACCGCATCCAGGGCGGCAACGGGGGCATTCAGCACGATGTATTTGTTGCGGCGGGCCCGGCGCACGGCCTGCATCCGGAACTGCAGCTGCTCCAGCAACTCTTTCTTTTCCGGGCTCAACGCCTGGTTGGCAATGAGCACGGCTTCGGACCGGAACACGGTTTCTACCTCCCGCAGGCCGTTGCCCAGCAGCGTGGAGCCGCTGCTCACAATGTCGCAGATGGCCTCGGCCAGCCCAATGCTCGGGGCAATTTCCACCGACCCGCTGATGGTGTGCAGGTTGGCCGTTACGCCGCGCTCCTGCAGGTAAGAACCTAGAATCTGGGGGTAAGACGTGGCAATGCTTTTGCCCTGCAAATCAGCCACGGAATCGTAGCCGGCGGCCCGGGGCACGGCCAGGCTCAGGCGGCATTTGCTAAAGCCCAGCCCCTCAATTTCCAGCTGGGGCAGGCCAGCTTCCACCAACACGTTCTGGCCCACAATGCCCAGGTCGGCCACGCCATCCTGCACGTAGCCGGGAATGTCGTCGTCGCGCAGGTACAGGATTTCAAGCGGGAAATTGGTGGCTTCGGTTTTCAGCTTGTACGAGGACGTCAGGAAGCTAATACCGCACTCCCGAATCAGGGTCAGGGAGTCTTCGCTGAGGCGGCCCGATTTCTGGATGGCCAGACGGAGCATATCGTGTGGAATTAAGGGGGAAGAAGTAGGAAGTAAGCGGGGGCCGGTCTGGGCCGAATCGTACGTCCTATTCAGGATGAGTTGCCGGAGAATACGGGAAGCGGGACCCAAGACGTTGGAAAAGGCAATACACTGCCGGGGCCACCTGGTTGCGGGGGCCGGGGAACCAGTTCGGTTCGCCCAACGGGGTCAATATGATGCATATATTCCTCTAGAAAGAGGAATGGTGCCCGTGATGATGCTGGTGCTGCGACGCGCATGGCCCGGCCAGGCGGCCCAGCGTGTGGGCGGCCAACTGGTGGCAGGGGCTTGAAAACAGCGCGGAGAAAGGCATACGAGGCTGGTAGTAGCGGGGCAAATGTACGGGCCAACGGGTAGGATGAAAACTTTTCGGCAAAAATTTTACGCGAAAGCCGGACCTTTATGTTTTCCGCCTCCCTGCAACCTGATTTCTGGCATCATTGTTTCAGGCCTACGCCACCATTGACCGCCTACCTTCTTCTGCTGCTTACCTGTTGTTGCCTTTGCTTATGAATCGTGTCCGGCTCGCGGCTTTCCGTCTGGGGTTAGGAATTAGCCTGTTATGCGCGGCGGGCCGGGCCCAGGCCCAGTCTGCCGCCCCCGTTTCATCCGCGCCTGAAACTCCGGTAGTGCCTACTCCTGCTGCCCCGGCTCCCGCGGCTAACGCCGCTGGTAGCCAGCCCGTGCAGCTCCCCCTGCCCCAAGCCAGCCCCCGGGCCCTGGTTAGCCAAACCTTTGGCCTGACGGAAGTAACTGTAGATTATCACGCGCCGGCCGTGCGGGCGCGCTCCGTGTGGGGCAGCCTAGTTCCTTACGACCAAGTGTGGCGGGCCGGGGCCAACGAGAATACGCTTATCACCTTCTCTACCCCCGTGCTGCTGCGCGGGCAAACGGTGCCAGCGGGCCAGTACTCTTTTTACGTGGTTCCTCACCAAGACCGGGACTGGGAACTGGTACTCAACCGGGTGACTACCCACTGGGGCGCCGAAGGCTACGACCAGCGCGACGACGTAGTACGGGTGCCGGCCATGCCGGAAACCGCGCCGTTTCACGAGAATCTGCTGTACTGGTTTTCCGACATCAAGCCCACGGGCGCCCACCTAAATCTGACCTGGGAAAAGCGCACCCTCACCTTGCCCATTGAAACCGAAGTGCACAAACAGGTGCTCAGCGGTATTGAGCGGGTGCTGCAGCAAAAGCCCGGCGACTGGCAGCTGCTGGCCCAGGCAGCCGATTATCTGGTGCAGAACAACATTGAGGCCGAGCGCGCCCTCACCTATATTAATGAGTCGTTGCGCCTGCAGGATGCGGCCACCAACAACTGGGTGAAAGCGCGCCTACTGGCCCAGCAGCAGGATTTTGGCACGGCTATCGTGTACGCGCGTAAAGCCATCAAGCTCGGTGACAAGGAAGACAGCACCTTTAAAAGTCAGCTGCCCAGCATGCGCATTGCCCTCACGGAGTGGCAGGCCAAAGCGTACTAGCACCCTACCCCCGCTTCTACTATTTAAAGCCGCCTTATCAGCAAGGCGGCTTTTTATTATTGGTTGCGGCTTGGGGGTTATCTTGGGAGCCATGGAAGAATTTCTGCGGCTTTGCCATTCCATTCACCCCCTGTCAGCCGGGTTGGAGCAGGCCCTGCGCCAGCAGGTCCGGCGCGACACGGCCAGCCCTCGGCAGCACCTGTTGCAGCCTGGCCACACGGCCCAGCGGCTGTATTTTCTGGAAACCGGGTTGGTGCGCGGCTACTACCTCAAAGAAGGCAAGGAGGTTACCGCCTGGTTTATGCACGAGGGCAACTTCATTGTTTCGATTCTCAGCTTTTTCTCCCGGCAGCCCTCCCACGAATACCTCCAGGCCCTGGCCGAGTGCGTGCTCTGGTCCTTGAGCTACGAGCAGCTGCAGGAGCTGTACCGGCAGTTTCCGGAGTTCAACGTTATCGGCCGCCGCCTCACCGAGCAGTACTACGTGCTCAGTGAGCAGCGGGCCTTGCAGCTGCGCATGCTCTCGGCAGCGGAGCGCTACGACCAGCTGCTGGCCCACTACCCCGATATTTTCCAGCGCGTACCGCTCAAAATGCTGGCCTCCCACCTGGGCCTGACCCCGGAGACCCTGAGCCGCCTGCGCACCCGCCGTTCTTGATAAATATCAAGGGTTGCCTGGTGCCGCCGCCGCACCTTTGGAGCAGGATTTCACCAACCCGCTGCTTTTTATGCAACCCACCAGTCAGGCCGCTTTCCACTGCGGCAGCACCGCCCTCTGTCTGACGCTTCCGCCATGGAGCGCACCACCCATGCTGGTCATTATTTTCGTGGCCTTTGCCTTTTGCTTTGTGCTGGAGCGCCTAATTCCTGGATGGAAGCTGCCCTACGTATCTACCTGGCCCCTGCGGGTGCTTACCATCAACCTTGCTCAACTGCTTGTGGTAGTGGTGGCCGGAATCAGCTGGGAAAAATGGTTTTCCGCCTACTCCCTGCTACAGGTGTCCCGTTACGTGGGACCGGTAACGGGCGGGCTGCTAGCCTACGTCGTAGCAACGTTCGTATTTTACTGGTGGCACCGTTGGCGTCACACCCAGGATTTTCTGTGGCTGCACTTCCACCAAATTCACCACAGCCCGCGGCGGATTGAGGTTATCACGTCCTTTTATAAGCACCCGCTGGAGATGACCGTGAATTCTCTGATCGGCGGGCTGCTAGTGTACACCGTTCTGGGCTTGAGCCCCGCCGCCGGGGCCGTGTACACGCTCTGCACCGCCCTGGGCGAGTTTTTCTACCACACCAATGTGCGCACTCCCCGTTGGGTTGGCTACGTGTTTCAGCGCCCTGAAATGCACCGCGTCCATCACCAATACCAGCAACACAGCCACAACTACGGCGACCTGGTCATTTGGGACTGGCTCTTTGGGACCTACCGCAACCCCGCCGAGTTCCAAGCTACCTGTGGCTTCGATGCCGACAAAGAAGAACAGCTCGGAGCCATGCTCCGCTTCCAGGATGTGCACGAGGCGGTTAAGCAGAGCTGAGGCAGTAAAGGGCAACACTACGGTTGTCGAGGGGCAGAACCGGGACATTTCCTAGTAGAAAGCCCCTCTAAATTAGTTTAGAGGGGCTTTCTACTAGGAAATGTCCCGGTTCTGCCCTTAAAACCGGGCCGTTATCCGCAGGTTCACGAGGCGGCGCGAGAGGAAGTTAGGAATGGCATAGAGGCGGCCATTCAGGTCCTGAATGTAGTTGTAGCCGGCCAGGTTGTCGGCCCCGAGCACGTTGAGGATTTCCAGGCTGGCCCACAAGGTTTTCAGCTGCACGGCGCGCCCGCTGGCTTCTTCCACGGCCGTGCGCAGGGTCAGCACCTTGGTAAAGCCCAGGTCCGCGCGCTTGTAGGACCGGGTGAGTTTGCTGGTGCCGCGCAAGTCCGGGTTGTCGGGGGGGCTGAAGGGTAGGCCCGTGCCAAATACCAGGTTCACGTAGCCCTTCAGCGAGGGGTTGCCCGGCAGGTTGTCCTGCAGAAACACGCCCAGGTTTAGCCGCTGGTCGGAGGGCCGGCGGATATAGCCCTTGGGCACGCGGCCAGTTATAAGGCCATCGGCATCAAAGGTGTTGATAGAATCGTCCTTCAGGTTTTCGCGGGTCGTGAGCACGCCCAAGCTAAACCACGACTCGGTACCGGGAATAAACTCCCCGCTTACCCGCGCGTCGAGGCCGGCGGCGTAGGCTGTGGCGTTGTTCTGGGCGAAATAGCGCAGGCGCACGTTGTCAATATCGTAGGGCACGACGTCGGTCAGGTACTTGTAATACGCTTCGCCAGTAAAGCGGAACGGGCGGCCCCACTTGGTAAAGCGCAGCTCGTTACCCACAATAAAATGCAGGGAACGTTGGGCTCGCAGGTCCAGGTTCAGCTCGCCCTGCTGGGCTTGCGGGGCCCCAGACTGGTAGCGCAGCTCCCGGTAGAAGGGCGGCTGATAGTACACCCCGGCCGCCGCCTTCCAGGACACCCGCGGGTTACGGACGCTGGTAAAGGCGTACTGCACCCGGGGGCTGAGGTTAAGCTGCTGATTGACCGTCCAGTAGTTGAGGCGGAGCCCGTAGGTCAGGGTTTTGAGCGAATCCAGCTGGTAGGTGTGCTGCACGTAGCCCTGAGTGCGGGTACTTTCCAGCCGCAAGTCGGAGCGCAGGCGGGTCCGGCGGGCATCGGGCACGTAGTCGGCCGAGTCGGTGAAGCTGTATTCATTCAGCTCATCCTGAATTCGCTCCCGCCCCACTTTCAGCCCCCAGCGCACGGCGCTTCGCTGCCCGGGCGTCCAGGTGCCGCGCGTTTCCAGGGTAGCAATGCGGGCAGTGAGGTAGTTGCGGGAGTGGTCGAAGCGGGAACCCAGCCCCCGGCGGTCCAGGTCCAGGCCGTAGTCCGGCGAGTCCGGGTCGCGGTTGATTTCGGCAATGCTGTAGGCCGCTTCCACGTCGCGGTATTCAAACTCGCGCGAGTACAGCAGCCCGCCCAGCAGCTCCAGGCGCAGGTTGGGTTGCAACGCGTGACGCAGGTTCAGCCCACCCTGGTAGGTGTCGTATTGCATCCGCTCCTGGCCTCCGTAGAAGATGTAGAGGCGGGAAAGTTGGTTGGCGGCGGTGCTAAAGGTACTCTCCCCGCTTTCGGGGTTAAAGCGAAAATCGTTGTGCGCAAACGTGTTAAACACGCCCAGGGTAGTGCGCTCCAGGTTTTCCCGCGGCCCCAGGGCCAGGGTAATCAGGCTTTGTCCGTCGTAGAACGTGGGGTTGTAGCGGCCTTGCTGCTGCTGCAGGGAGTTAAACACGTAGGTGGCGTTCTTGTAGCGCACCCCGGCCAGGTAGCTCACCCGCTTACTAAGCGAGGCTGCCTCCACGTGGGCCGTGCCGCCCACCAGACTAGCCGTGGCGGAGGCCCCAAATGCGGCGGGCTGCTTGTACTCCACGTTGAGCACCGAGGACAGCTTGTCGCCGAACTTGGGCTGCCAGCCGCCGGTAGAAAACTCCACCCGGTCCACCAGATCCGGATTAATAAAGCTCAATCCTTCCTGGGTAGCGGCCGTTACCAGAAACGGCCGGTACACCTCAAACCCATTGACGTAGACCAGGTTTTCCTCGTAGTTGCCGCCCCGCACCGAGTAGGTGCTAGTTAGCTCATTGGTGCTGGCTACCCCCGGTAGGGTTTTGAGCACGGCGCTAAAGTCGCCGAAGGGGGAAGGAATTTCCTTGGCCGCGCGCGGGTCCAGGGGAATAATACTGACTTGCTCCCGGGTATCGGCCGCGTCGGAGCGGCCCCGCACCGTAACGTTGCCCAGGGCGCGCGTGTCCTCCGTGAGCGTAAGGCTAAGCTCGCGCTGCTCCTGCAGGTTCAGCGTCAGGCGCTGGGTTTGGTAGCCCAGCCGGCGCGCTACCAACACGGGCGCTTTACCATTGAGTGGGCGTACCACCGGCAAGGCAAACCGGCCCCGGTCGTCGGTGCTCGTGCCGCCTACTAGGCCCTCCACTCCCACGGCTACCTGTTCCAGGGGCTGCCCGGCCGCGTCGCGCACGGTACCCGTCACGAGCACGCGGGCGGTTTGCTGGGCCTGCACGGCACTGGCGGGGCCCACAATCAGGGTCAGCCCCACCCCTACGGGCACCGCCTGCAACAGCAGGGGCAGCCACAGCCCCGAACGAGAACGGAAAAGTTTCGGCATCCGGGCGGCTTAGTTGTAGTCCTCCGTATCGGCGGCCAGGGCCGATAGCTGGTGACGCATCTGGGCCAGCGTGGCCACCGGATCGGGAGAGTTAAACACAAAGGAGCCCGCCACTAGCACGTCGGCGCCGGCTTCTACCAGGGCGGCGGCATTGTCCAGGCTCACGCCCCCGTCAATTTCAATCAGGGCCGCCGAGCCACTGTCCACGAGCAGCTCTTTTAAAGCCGCTACTTTGCGTAAGGTATTGGGAATGAACGATTGCCCTCCAAAGCCGGGATTCACCGACATCACGCAGACCAGGTCCAAATCGGCGGCAATGTCCTCGAGCACCCAGACGGGCGTGTGCGGGTTCAGGGCTACCCCGGCCCGGCAGCCCAGCTGCTTAATCTGCTGCACCACCCGGTGCAGGTGGGGGCAGGCTTCGTAGTGCACGGTAATGTTGGCGGCCCCGGCGTCGCGGAAGGCGCTCAGGAAGTGCTGGGGCTCCTCTATCATCAAATGCACATCAATGGGTTGCTGGGCGTGACGGTGCACGGCCTGCAAGACGGGAATTCCAAAGGAAATATTGGGCACAAAGCGCCCGTCCATCACATCGAAGTGCAGCCAGTCGGCGGCGGAGCCGGCTAGCCGCTCCGTTTCGGATTGCAGATTACCAAAATCAGCGGCTAGTAAGGAGGGCGCCAGCAGCGGGGCCATACGACGGGTAGAATTCATGCTGCGAAAGTAGCGGATTGCGGTGAGCTGCCGGTAAGGTGAGCCGCTGATCCTGCCGGAAGTACAACGGGCAGCAACTCCGCATTCCCATACGATAACCTACCGCCGCTCATCATAACGAGGCCCCGGAACAGCTAGTATTCCGGGGCCTCGTCTTGTGCTCAGCTTGGGGAGTGAAAGCGGCGGGGTAGCATTAGCTGGGCTTTTCCCAGGCGCGCCAATCCAGCTTGCCGTCCTCGGTCTTGCGCAGGAACACGGTTTGGTCATCGTCCTGCCGTTTGCCGAAAGTCACGTCGCCGCGGCAATCCAGGCATTTGACGGAGGTATATTTGAATTTATCCTGGGCGACCCGGGCCGTCAGGTCCAGGTTATCGGAGCCGCAGAGGCCACACTTGGGCACATCGGGGAAGCTCAGCCGGTCATACTCGGCCACTACCTCGTGAAAGTTAGGACCCTGCACCGTGAAGTGAAACTGCCGGCGCCCAATGCGCTTGGAGACCATCATTTGTAACATACTGGAAGAGAGTTGGAAGTGTAAAATCGATGTACAGTCGTGAATATGTAACAAAATCAGGCTCCGAATAGGTCCCGAATTAGCTAATTAAATGTGCAATAAACTAATATTAATAGCAAACACTACTCCTGTACTTGACTAAAAAAACCGGGGTAGGTAGCTTTCAACCACGTTAAAAGCTACCTACCCCGGTTAAGAAGTTGCTATAGCGCGCAGAAGCTACAGTTTGACGAACCGTACCGTGCGCTGTTCGCGGCCGGCGCTAATGGTACAGGTGTACACGCCCTTGCCCAGGACGCCCGGCTGCAGGCGCACGGCGCTGGCCGTGGTGGGGGCTACCTGCTGCTCGGACACCAGCGCCCCCCGGGCATCATAGATGCGTACTCGGAGCGGCACCGCCTGAAAGCCTACGGCCAGTTGCAGGTACAGCTCCGTTTCCTTGATCGGGTTAGGGTAAATGAACAGTTCCTGCCGGGCAGCGGCCGCACTAGCAGCCAAGGGCGTACCGGGGTTCGCCAAGTTGTAGGCCGACACGAAATTTGGGATGCCGTAGCCCACCTCATCATTCGGGGCCGTGGCCCGGCTGCCGGAGCGCTGCAGGAAGCTGATAACCTGCTGGGCCGTGAGGCGCGGATTAGCCTGCCAGAACCCCGCAACCATGCCCGCCAGCACCGGACACGAGTAGGAAGTACCGTTGCCGCGGTTCACGCTGCCATCGGGTGCCACAATGGCCGTTTGGAAGCCCATGGCAGCCAAATTCGGCTTGATGCGACCGTCGGCGGTAGGTCCGCGGGAGCTGAAGGAGGCCCGCACCAGCAGGGAGTCAACGGCCCCCACTGACAGAATGGAATCGGCATCGGCCGGGGCCGTGACGTAGCGCCAGGAGCTGGCGCCCTCGTTGCCCGCGCTATTCACTACTAGCATGCCTACCCGGGCGGCCACCGTGGCGGCGCGACTAGACAGGGCCGTGCGCCCATTCAGGTCGGCGTAGGTGTAGTCAATGGAGGGGTAGTCAAAGGTATTGTAGCCCAGCGAGGAGCTGATAATATCGACCCCGGCGGAATCGGCGTATTCGGCCGCTAGCAGCCAGTTGGCTTCTTCCACCGGATGCTCAGAGGAGGCATCCTCCGTGATGCACAGGTGGTAGGTGGCCTTGGGCGCCGTGCCGATGTACACGCCCGGCTGGTTGCCGGCCATGGTGGAGAGGCACTGGGTGCCGTGGCTGTTGCGCTGGTAAACGGCCGTGTTTTTGTCGACGAAGTTAAAGGTGCTGGCCAGGCGCTGCTCCTGATACAGGGCCGCAAAAGCCGGCGCCGTATTCACCCCCGGAAACCCGGCATCGAACACGGCAATCTGCATGCCCTCCCCCCGAAAGCCAGCCTCGTGCATTTTCACCGCGCCAATCATCTGGGCCTGCGTAAAGGCCTTGCCGTACTGGTTGCGGGTGCTGCGTTCCTGGGTAGTAGGCACTTGGTCCCCGTTGCCGCGCTTGCGGGTGCCGGGCAGGCCCCGGTTCAGGGTGCGGGCCGACCGGACGCAGGGCAGCGCCTGCAGCTGTTGCAGCGTCGCCGAGTCGCAGGCCACGACGGCGGCGTTAAACCAGCGCGACGTGTACCACACCTGAGCTCCGGACACGGCCTTAACCTGCTGCACGTAGGCTGGGCTTACGGGCAAGTCGCGGGGCAGAATGGCAATGTTCTGCCGCTGCCGCCGCTGCACCGAGCGGGCCGAAAGAAATGTCTGGGGCTGGGAGATGCTGTGGGGCGTGCCGGCTTTGTCCTTGAAGTACACCAGATGCTTGCGCACGGTACCCGCGGTGCGGGCAGGAGCCGGGTGCAGCGGGTGGTTGCCGGCGGCAACCGAGAGCAGGGCTTGGGTGCTTATTCCAGCAAGCAATACCAAGCGGAAAAAAGAGCGGGATAGAACCATTCGTGTGCCGAATTGACTTGCCGGAAGATACGAAGGAATCCTGGATTTTGTCCTTTTCCGGGCCGCTTTGCACCGGCTGAGGGCACCCCAATTTCAGCGCAGCCCAGCAGCCACCACGCCGGCGCGAGGAGTCGCGTCGGCGTGGTGGTAAGGAACCGTAAGGCCGCCTGAAGACTGCTATTTTCCGGAGGCTATGAGCACCTCGCTGCGCGACTGGCCCTGCTGCTTGAAGGCCGGATTGCAGCCCACCGCGTCGCAGCGGCTGATAAAGCGCCGGCGCACCCGGTACACCGGCCCAATGCCGCGGGCAAAAGTCGTGCGTAGCACGGTGGTGTAGGCCGCATTCACGTCCTGGGCCAAGTCATTGACTGTGGTAATGGTTTGGTCGTACTGGTAGGTTTGCCCGCCGCGGGTGATGCGGAAAGGCTGGTTGGCGCCGACGTAAAAGCGGTTCACGACCGTCAGCGAATCCAGGGTGTTGAAGGCGTTAATGTTCCAGGTTTTGCCTTCCTGCACCGGAAATACCAGTTCCACCGTGCGGCGGTTGTTACGCTGTTCCGTCAGGGCCTGACCTTTAACCGCCACGGTAATCACCGAGTCTATCTTCCAAGGGTCCGTGGCCAGCGTGCGGCGGGAGCGGATAACGCGGTACACGGGCTGGCCGGTAGCATCGGGCTCCAGGGCCGTGTCAACCTGCTCCCGAAACTGGAAGCGGCTTACCGTGGGCACGTTGGCCTGGTAGGCAGTGTCAATTACGTCGTAAATCCGGTACGCCCCCAGTTCCAGGGGGTAGTAATCCCGGCCCTGGTCCGGCACGGGCATGGTTTCGTTTTCACAACCCGTCAGCCCTCCGGCGGTGGTAAGTAGTAACAGCGCCCACGCGCCGGCCGGGCGCCGCAGCAAGTGAGCAAGTAGAGAATACGTCTTCTTCATACAGTGTCGATAATGCTGGAAAAATAGCACCGGATCCGCATACTTCCGGCCCTTGGCCGCTCAAACTATCATTCGGCCCGACTGGTTCCGGCATTTCGGCGGTAGCCGGGCCTGTGGGCCCAGCGGCAGCAAGCGGACCTAGCCCGAACGCACGGGGCGCGAACTTTCGTTCGCGCCCCGGCTTAGCAGCTACGATGGCAGCCCGTACTACTGGGCCGCTACTACGGCCGCTGCAGGCTCGGGGATTTCGCCGATGGTGTGGCGCTCAATCCAGCCCCCCCCCAGCACGTCTTCTCCCTCGTAGAAAACGGCAGCCTGCCCCGGCGTTACGGCGTGTACCGCCTCCTCGAAGTAGATGTAGATTTTGTCGCCCTTCTGCTCCAAGAAAGCCGGGGAACCGTCGTGGTTGTAGCGGATTTTGGTGACGCTGGGTACCAGCCCGCGCCCTTCCAAGGAGGCGTACTTGCCCATGTTCAGCTTGCCCACTACCGTGCGCGCGCTGGCCAAATCCTCGAAGTTACCCAGCACCACCCGGTTGGTTTCCGGGTCGATGGCCGTGACGTAGGCCGGAAAGCCCAAAGCTACGCCCAGGCCTTTGCGCTGCCCGATAGTGTAGAAGGGGTAGCCCTCGTGCTTGCCAACTACGGTGCCGTCGCGCAGCACAAACTCGCCGCCGGCCACGCGCTCCTCCAGGCCCGGTACCCGCCGCCGCAGAAAGCCGCGGTAGTCGTTGTCGGGAATAAAGCAGATTTCGTAGCTCTCGGGCTTGTTCACCAGCTCGGTGAAGCCCCGCTCCCGGGCAAAGTCGTAGATGGCCGTTTTGCGCAGCTGCCCCAGCGGAAACAAGGTGCGGGCCAGGCTCTCTTGCGTCACGCCCCAGAGGGCATAGCTTTGGTCCTTGTTATCATCAAGGCCTTTGCTGATAACGTAGCGGCCGTTTTCGTGGCGCACCTGGGCGTAGTGGCCGGTGGCAATAAACTCGCAGCCCAGCTGGTCGGCCCGGCGCAGCAGCGCATCCCACTTAATGTGGGTGTTGCAGAGCACGCAGGGGTTGGGCGTACGGCCCGCCAAATATTCCTCCGTGAAGTTGCTGATGACAAAGTCCCCGAACTCGTCGCGGATGTCGATGATGTAATGCGGGAAGCCCAGTTCCACGGCAATCTGGCGGGCATCGTTGATGCTGTCCAGGGAGCAGCAGCCGGTTTCTTTCTTGCTGCCGCCCGCCGAGGCGTAATCCCAGGTTTTCATGGTCATGCCGACCACCTCATAGCCTTGCTCGTGCAGCAGCACGGCCGCCACGGAGCTGTCGATGCCGCCGCTCATGGCTACCAGCACCCGTCCTTTCGTTGTGTTCATACTGAATCAAATTGCGCCCGAAGCGTGAAAGGTTCCGGCCGAATACGCAAAGGTACGCGCAATTGTACGTTACGCCCGAAACCGGCAGGTGAGTTTCCTCCCCCGCAACCGGCCACTACCCCCAACACGACGAGCTTGCCCGGTAGCAAAAATTTTCTACCTACTTAGAAGGCTCGTTCTAAGCGAGTTGCCCCGCCCTTGGCCGATAAACGCATGCTACGCCCCTAAAATTCTTTGAATATTGCAGCGGCAGCCACCACCGGCGGCTCTCCCTTTCTGTTTCCTTCCTGATTTCCCTGCTATGGCTTTGCTAGTTCCCGTGATGGTGCGCGGCATTAATAACCTCTCCGACGCCCGCTACTGCGCCGGTATGGGGGCCGACTCGCTTACGTTTCGTCTTGACCCGGCCTTTGCCGACTACCTCACGCCCGAAACCGTGCGCGAGCTGAGTGGCTGGGTGGCCGGCGTGCAGCTCATCGGGGAATTTGACGCCCTACCCATTGAGCAAATCAACCAGCTGGTGCAGGAATGCGGCCTGCACGCCGTGCTGCTGCACCGCCGCCACCCCGCCGATGAGCTGGCCGCGCTGACCGTGCCGGCCCTGCGCTTCATCACCTGGATTCCGGACATGGTGCACGAGGACGTGGAGATGCTGCTGCGCGAGCAGGCCCCCTTCTACCAGGGCTTCGTGCTGGCCACTGCGCCTACCCCCCTGCCTAATCCGGCGGAGGTAATCCGGCTAACTGAATACGCCCGCCAGTACCCCATGTGGCTGGGCGCAGGCTTTGCCCCGGATAGTTTGCGCGACTACGTGCAGGCGCTGAATCCGGCGGGCATCGTGCTGCAGGGCGGCGACGAAATCAAGCCCGGCCTGCGCGACTTCGACGAAATGGAAGCCGTATTTGAGCAGCTAGAAGACTAACTACCCCTACTGAGGTAGTAAAGCGGGGCCCTTTCCGAAGCAGGAAGGTGCCCCGCTTTTTGTGGGGGCTGTGCCGCCAGCAGCTAGGCCATAACCGTCAGTAAGGAATACACGGGGGCCGTTAGGTGAGTGGGGCCCTGAAACCTCAGGCAGGTGGCGGCTTCATTGGGGGGTAGGCTGTTGGTAAACAGCCGCCACGCCACCTGGCCGGGCAGCTCAACAGCAGCGGCCACCGGACCACCCTCGTAGTTTTGCCCCAGTACCCAGCCGCCCTTAGCTCGAAGCAGAAACCACGTATCCCCACCCTCACCCGTCACTCGGAAGCGCACAGCCGTGCCTTCCGGGGCTACTACTGCACGGTAGTGATAAGGCAAGGCCTGTAAACAAGTAGCCAGAAACGGCCGGTAAAGCTCCGGGCTAAACAGCGGCGCCTCCTGCCCTACCGCCTGCCGGATTTGCTGCTGATGGTGCCACTTTTCGGTGTACTCGCGGGCGACGTGAAACTGGTTGGTCGATTGCGCTTCGCCGGCCCAGGCCACGGCAAATGTGGCCGGCGCCGCTGGGTCCAGGGACGCCAGGAAGTCGTTGTAAGCGGGTCCTACCAGCTCCAGCAGCCACGTCAGTACCGCCGGGCTCAGGCGCTGCCCGGCGCTTACCCAGGAGGTATTCAGCCCGTTGAGGTAGCACACCACATCGGCGTATTCCCCGCTGGCCGGACCAGGGCCGGCGAAGTGCCCGTCGCGCAGCATGGACAGGCTGCGCAGGCTGCCATCCAGCAGGTGCAGGGCCACGTCGCGCACCGTCCAGGCGGGCGCCAGGGTGGGTTTCTCCCAGTCGGCGGGGGCAAGACTACGCAGCACTTCCACGAGCCGGCGGTCCAGCTCCGGAAACAGTGGTAGGGTATCGGGAATGGAAACAGGAGTCATTGAGCGAAGCTAGAGATTTTGCGCTGTTCTCCTACCCCGCCACCCACGGGCCGTAACCTAGGCGGTTTGGCCCCTGAGTAAACAGAACGTCATGCTGAGCCGCGCGAAGCATCTCTACCTCTGACTACCTAATGCATAACAACGAAGTGGTAGAGATGCTTCGCGGGGCTCAGCATGACGATCTAAAAGGCACAGAGTATTTTCTCGACTTCTAGACACCGACCCTAGCTGAGCTGAAACTGCAGGTATTTGATAGGAACCCCGAGCGTGCGGTACTTGCGCTCGAAGGTGGTTTGGATGTCCTCGGCGTGCGGGAGCAGCTCAGGGGTAGCGTACAGGTCCTTGGTGTAAGCCAGCATGGTAGCGCCGGGCCGCTGCTGCAGGGTTTCCAGGGTGAAGTCGAACAAGCCCTCGTTATCGGTTTTGAGGTGCACCAGCCCACCAGGGCGCAAGATTTGCTGGTAGAGGTCGAGAAAGCGCGGGGCCGTGAGGCGGCGCTTGATGTCCCGGTCGCGGGGGCGCGGATCGGGGAAGGTTATCCAGATTTCGTGCAGCTCGCTGGGCGCGAAATGGGTGAGCAGATCGTGGGCGCGGGTGCGCAGAAACCCCACATTGGTTAGGCCCAGGGCTTCGGCGCGGGTGCTGCCCCGCCAGATTCGCTCGCCCTTGATGTCGAGGCCCAGGAAGTTGCGCTCGGGGTAGCGCTCGGCCAGCCCCACGGTGTACTCGCCCTTGCCGCAGCCCACTTCGAGCGTAATGGGGTTCGGGTTGCGGAAGAACTCGGTTTGCCAGCGCCCGCCGAGCTGCTGATAGGTGGCTTTACCGGGTTCTACTACGTCGGGGCGCTCCGCGTTATCGGCGAAGCGCTTCAGTTTTACTCGACTCAAAATGGTGAGATGGTGAAATAGTGAAATGGTGAGTTGGCGGAAGTGAAGTAGGATTGTCATTCCGAGCGAAGGGAGGAATCTGGGTGCCGGCAGAAGAGGCTAACCCAGATTCCTCCCTTCGCTCGGAATGACAGCTTACAGCTCTTCAATTTCGGCCACCACAAAGGTACTACCCCCAATGAAGACCACATCATCGGGCTCGGCCGCGGCCCGGGCGGCAGCTACGGCGGCCGATACCGGCCCGTAGGCTTGGCCGAGCAGCCCCGCGGCGGCGGCTCGCTCGGCTAGCTCCCCGGCGGGTAACGCCCGCGGGATACTGGCTTGGCAGAAGTAATAGGTGGCATCCTGGGGCAGCAGGCTCAGTATTTTACTCACGTCCTTATCATTGACTACCCCCAACACGAAGTGCAACTGCCGGTACGGGAGCCGCGCCAGCTGCCCGGTGATAAAGCGTATTCCCGCCTCGTTGTGCCCCGTGTCGCAGACTACCAGCGGTTGGCGGCCCAGAATCGTCCAGCGGCCCCGGAAGCCGGTGAGGCGGCGCACGTTCCGCAGACCCTCGCGCACGGCCACTTCTGGTATCACGAAGCCCTGCCGGCGCAGCTCGTCCAGCACGGCCAGCACACCAGGCAGGTTCAGGCGTTGGTAGTCGCCCACCAGGGCCAAGTCGACATTGTCGAGGTAAGGTGCAGTATCGCGCGTTAGGTGCAGCACTTGCGTGTCCTCCTCGGGGGCAGGCTCCCGCACCAGCTCGGCACGGTAGTGGGCATCAGCAAACAGTAGCGGCGCGCCTTCCTGCCGGGCTTTCTGCTCAAATACCGGGGCTACTTCGGGCTGGGTCTGGCTGATGATGGCCGGCACGCCGGACTTGATGATACCAGCTTTTTCACCCGCAATCTGGGGTAGCGTGTTGCCCAGCAAATTCTGGTGGTCGAAGCTAATGTTGGTTATCAGGGAAACCAGGGGCCGGATGATGTTGGTGGAATCCAGGCGCCCGCCCAGGCCTACCTCTACCACGGCAATGTCCACCTGCTGCTCGGCGAAGTAACTGAAAGCCAGGGCCACGCACATTTCAAAGAACGAGGGCTGCACTTCATCGAAGAATCCGCGCCAGCGCTCCACCCAGGCCACGAGGTAGTCGGGCGCCAGGTCCTGGCCGTTTACTTTGATGCGCTCCGTGAATTCCTTGAGGTGGGGCGAGGTGTAGAGGCCCACTTTGTAGCCAGCGGCCTGGAGTACCGCGGCCAGCAGGTTCGAGGAGCTGCCCTTGCCATTGGTGCCCGCCACATGCACGCTCCGAAACGTACGCTCAGGGTTGCCCATGGCCGCGGCCAGGGCCTCGGTACGCTCCAGCCCCGGCTTGTACCCCGCTTCCCCTACCCGCTGAAACATGGGCAACTGCTGGTAAAGGTAGTCGAGGGTTTGCTGGTAGGTCATGGGAAACGAAGCGAGAATTTCAGGGCGCAAAGGTAAGCGCCTACGCCTGCTTTGCGTTCTTGCTGAATAATGCAGAAAGCGCCGCCCTAGCTAGTAAGGCGGCGCTTTCGGTTGTCATTTCGAGTGAAGCGAGGAATCTGGATTAGCCTCTTGTGATGAATCCAGCTTCTTCGTCTCTGCTTGATGCACAGAATGCGCTGAATGCCAAAGTTATTGTACCGTAAAGCGGAACGTGTAGAAGCCGGTAGCCCCGCCCTCAGCGGAACTGGTGCGGCGGAATTCCACCTTCTCCAGAGCATCGCGGCACATACGGTCTTGTGCAGGTGACACGTTCCCCGAAACCTTCGTTACCGATTCCACTTCCCCATCGGCGTTGATTTTGATCTTGTAGCGCACAAACCCGGAGTTGTTGTCTACCCCAACAACATCCGGCTTGCTGACTACGGCCCAACCGGACATTTCCAGGCCGCCGCTGCCGGGGCTGGTGCCGCGGCCGCCCTTGCCCGGCTCGCCGGAATAAGCCGTGCCGCCGTAGGTGCCGCGCGGGTCGCCCTTGTCGCCCACGGTACCGGGGTTGTCGCCGTTGTTGTTGCCGGTGGGGGCGTTGCTGGTGCCGTTCACCCCGTTGCCGCCGCCGTCGGCGCGGTTGGCGCGGGGCGTGAACACGGCCCGCTGGTCCACTTTCGGGCGCGGAGGCTCGGGTTTTACTTCTTCCTTGGGCGCCTCGGCTACCTTTTTCACGGGTGGCACCGTCACGGGACTTTCCTCGGCCTCGCTGGTTACTACCCGCTCCTCAGTGGGCGGTGTGGGGTCGGGCTGGGCGACGGGTTGGGGCGGCGTGGGGTCGGGCTGGGCGGCCGGCGGGCGGCTGTCCTCCCGGTTCTGCGACTCGTTGGCGGGGGCTTGGCTCTGGATGTCGCCGGAGCCTACCTCATCTACCCCGTAGTTCAACTCCACCCCGTCGCCGCCGGCCAGCTCATCCAGGGGCGGATCGGGGCCTTTGAACACGGTAAAGAAGAACAGGGCAGCCAGGGCCGCATTAATCATCACCGTGCCCAAGAGGGCCTCCCGGCGGTGCTCTTCCCGATATTCGGTTGCCATGGGACTTGTCTTTTAAGGAAACGACCCCACCGCTAACCGCCGGCAGGCCACTTCTGGTAATCAATACGCCCCGCTCCGAAAAACGGCAGACGGGGCGCTTGTCTTGCTACAGGTAACGGCCGAACCAGTTCCGCTGGTTCACGCGCCGCTGGTTGGGGCGGTGGCTTACTTACCCGAGGCTTGCTGGGCCTGAGTAGCCATTACCATCTTAATCTTGAGGCGGTTGCCTATTTCCAGAATATCCACCAGCTTCTGCACGTTCAGCGAAGCATCCACGCGCAGTACAGCCGTGGGGCTTTCCAGGCCCTGTACGCGGCGGGCCAGTTCGGGCTCCAGCTGATCGGGAGTAATGTTCTGGCGGTCAATAAAGTAGGCACCAGCTGCATCTACGGAAACCGTGATGGGCTGCTTCATGGCCTGCTTGCCCGAGCGGGCGTTGGGCAGCATGAGTTTGATAACGTTGGGGTTCACCATCGTCGACACAATCAGGAAGAACAGCATCAAGAAGAACATGATATCGTTCATCGAGCTGGTCTCGACGTGGGAGGAAACCTTGCGGCGCCGGCTGAGATCCATGCAGTGAGGTTGTGAAGTTGCGAACTTGTGAAATGGTGTGAGTCTATTGATGGACTAGCTTGAAGTGGGCGTACAGAACGTCAAACTCACCATTTCACAAGTTCACAATTTCACCTTTAGTTGTCCTGAAGAATATCCATGAACTCGATGGCCGAGTTCTCCATGCGGAAGACCATGCGCTCCACCATAATGCTGAGCCAGTGGTAGCCGATGTGGGCGATGATACCCACGATCAGGCCGGCCGCCGAGGTCACCATTTTGGTATACAGACCGCCCGAAATTTGGGCAATGCCGAAGTCGCCGGTGGAGCTGATGGCGTAGAAGATTTTGATTACGCCGATGATGGTACCCACGAAACCGAGCATGGGCGCAATACCGGCCACAATCCCCAGTACGTTGATGTTCTTCTCGAGGCGGGCAATTTCGATTTTACCCACGTTTTCCACGCTGGTTTCAATCTCCTTGAGGGGTAGGCCGATGCGGCGGATGCCCTTCTCAATCATGCGAGCCAGGGGCGTGGGATTCTGGGCGCACAGCATTTTGGCGCCCTGCAAATCTCCCTTTACCATCAGCCCCCGAATGCCGGGCATAAACGATTCCGGCACGGCCCCGGCCTTCCGAATGGTCAGGTAACGCTCCAGAATAATGTACACGGAGACGAAAAACAGCAGAAACAGCGGCACCATAATCCAGCCCCCGGCCAGAATCAGGTCGATGAGCGAGAGGCCGGGCGCGGCATTGGCCGCCGCGTTGGCTGCGGTAGCAGCCGAGTCGGCCGCGGCGGGCGAAGCGGCGGGAGCCGCGTCGCTGCCAACCTGGAGTTGCAGCAGCAGGGAGAGCAGGTGCGTCATGCGTGGAATAAGGTGAGAAGCAAAAGAATAGCTAAAACACACAGGCCTTAGTTGGCTTTGCCTGAGCGCTTTAGCTATTCAAAATTTCAATTTAGTGAGTCAAGTTTGAGCTTAGTAGTTTTTAATCCACAGGTCGCCCATGCGCTTGCGCAGGATGCTAGCCTGGCGGTCGGCCGAAGCCCGGTCGGGGTAGTCGGCCACGGATAGCATGAACTGGCGGCTGCCGGGCGCGGGCAGAATTACGCGGGCCGGGTGGCCTAGGCGCACCAGCGCCTGGCGACCTTTCTCGGCGTTGGCCAAGCTGGTGTAGGAGCCCGCCACGATGTAGTAACGGCCCGTGCGGCTTTTAATTGTCGCGGAAGAGGCTCCGGCGGTTGCATTGGTAGCGGCTGCTTTTTCCCAACCCGGCGCCTTGGCCTTGGCGGGTTTGGCCGCTTTACCTTTCACCGTTTGCACGGGGGTAGCAGCTACCGGCGCCGCTGGCTTGGGCGCGGCGGCTGGCACAGTTGCGTGGACCACCGGCTTGGCCACCACTACGGGTTTAGCAGCAGGCTTTACCACCACCGCCTTGGCAGTTGAGGGCGCGCTAGCGGCATTGTTCCACTCGTCTTCGGTGGCGGCAGAAACCGGAGCATTCAGGCGCGGCGTGGGGGTAGCAGCCAGTTCTGAAGACGGATCGGCAAGGGCCGCCTGCTGCCGCTGCGTGGACTGCGGGGCCGGATTAACCGCCGAGGCCTCCGCAGCGTTACCCGATAAGGCCGTAAGGCGTAGGTTGTCAGGCAGGTAGCCGAACATATCGGCGAAGATATAGTTGGCCGACAGCACCAGCCCGGCAATACTCACCATGCCTAGGGTGCGCAGCACCCGGACCGCCCGCCCCGACCGGGCCGAGGCTAGCAGCGGGGCCGGCGCGGGCCGCTCGCGGGCCAGCAAGGCATCCGTCGCGCGCACGGGGCGCGAAACCAGCTCGGGTAGGCCAAAACTGGCGCTGAGCAGGTTCTGCCCGCCCGTGTATTCAAATTCCAGGCCGCGGCCCGGGGCTCGCCGGAATATTCCTACTCCGCCTAGCTCCGTGCGCAGGCCATTTTCCAGCTCTTGCTCCATGCGTACCACGGCTTCGCGTACCAGTTGGCGGGCCTGGGCCGTACTCACGTTCAACGTCCGGCTCAGGGCATCAACCAGCAAGCCGTCGTTGCGGGTCAGGGACTGGTTGAAGGCCACCCGCTTGGCCGGTGGGGCCAGCGTATGCCGCACCGGATGAATCTGGGCGGGCGCATAGTCGGCAATCAGGCCGCCGAAATCGGGGATGATGACGCAGTCATGGTCCCGGAGCAAGGTGCGGATATGGTCAGAAAGCATTTGGTGGGTACGTAAGAAATGTGCTGGCAGGCTAAATGAAACAGCAACCATCCCTCATTCTGAGTACAGCAAAGGACCTTATCCGGCAGAATTGAACGTGGTTACGTCACTAGTTCTGGCATGATAAGGTCCTTCGCTGGGCTCAGGATGACGGGTGATTAGAGGTGCCTTGCCGCATTAGATCAGGGTCAGATTAAAAGTCGTAGGTCACGCCGGCCAGCACGTTGATTCCTTTCACGGGGTAGTTCAGGAACCGCTCGTACTTCTTGCCGATGAGGTTGTTGCCCAGAGCAAATATGGACAGATTTTCCATAATGCGGTAATCAGCGCGCAGATTCAGGTCGATAACGGCGTCCGTCGGACGGGGTGCGCGAATCTTGGGCGAGAAGCCTGGATCAATCCGGGATGCGTTAACCAAACCTGTTCCGTAGCTGGAGCTGTAGGTGTACAATTCGCCCCCCAACAGCAGCTTATCGTAGAGGTTATACGTACCGAATAGCACCGACTGAAAGGCCGGGCGGTGAAAGGCCTTGGCCAGGGTTTTCACGTTATAGCCGTTGTAATCGGCTTTGAAACCGAGGCGAAATTGTTCGGCGGCGTTATAGATAATTTCGCCGTGCACGTTTACTAGCTGAGTCGCCTTGGGGTCGTACACGAGGTCGAACTTGCTGGAGTCGCGGCGGGAGTTGTTGTAGAAGTACAGGTTCCGGTCGTTGGCCAGAGTCACGCGGGCATTCACTTGCAGAGCCCGGGCCGGGGTAGCATTGAACCCAAAGTACAGGGTAGGCCCGCGGCGGGTGTCGGCTACCCGCACGTTGGGCGCCAGCCAAGGGTTTTCAGTGGTCAAATCGTACATGGTCACGCGCTGGATGGCGCCACCCAGGCCGGCAAAAGCCACGAACTTGTCCTCGGTTACGGTGTAGGCGGCGCGCACGGCTGGGTAGGCGTTGAACTGCCGAGCCCGGCCAATGGTGTCGCCAGTGTAGCCCAGGGTAGCGCCCACCGACAACGCCAACCGATTAAAGGTCACCTCGTAAGCTGGGGTAACCTGCACGAAAGGCCGGCTCACCGTCAGCGAATCCTTGTGGGAGATAAACGACACGTCGCCGTTGATGCTCACGCGGCTGGTTTCGCCGAGGCGGTAGCCGGAGCGCAGGGTGGCGTACACGTTGCTTTCCCGGGCTTGGTAGTAGTCGCTCCAATAGTTGAAGCCCAGGCCGAGGTCGTACTGAAAAGCGGCGTCCTGGGCGCGGTTGCGGGCGTACACCTTCAGGGCCGCGCGCTTGAATACTTGCTTGATGCTATCCTGGGTGGGTAAATCGGCTACGTTGCGGTTGTAGCCATAGAAGTTGTACCGCTCCCGGCCCAGGTCCACCTTGGCGCCCAATGCCACGGGGCCGCTGTAGGTTTCCCCGTTCAGCCCCAAGCTAGTCTGGGCCTGACTGGAGTTCTTCTTGTCGATGGGGCCGCGGGAGGACGAGAGGTGCTGGAAGTCGAGGCCGTAGGAAGCCGACTCGGAGCGGGTGTTGTGCAGGTAGGCCCGGCCGTAGGCGGTGCCGTAGTTACCGATGGCGGCCTTGAGGTAGTTGCCCGTGAGCGGGGCCAGTTCCTCCTGCCGGATGGTCAGTACCCGCACGGAGGGGTTGAGTTTGTCGGCTGGCAAACGGAAGTCGGGGTAGGTGTAGCCGACGGCCTCGGTGGTTTTGGTCGGGGCTTCCACCTTCACCTTCTCGAAGTTGCGGGTGGCCTCGGGCAGCTCGTTCACCCGCTCCTTCACAATCTCAATTTCGGCGTCTTCAATCTTGCCGCGCGTCTTCTGCGCCCAGGCTTCGGTAGCCGGAACGGTGGTCGTCAGTAGGGCCGCGGCGGCCAGTAGTTTGTGCTTCATATAGGGTCTTGGGACTTGGGGCTTTGGGGCTTGGCTGACGTTCTGATGTTCATCCTTGCTCATCACCTCCTCTCCTATTATTTTCTGACTTTAAATACTTTACACCTGCTAGCTTACAGAACTACTGCAGCTATCGACTCGCTGTAGAGACGCGATATTTTGCGTTCCGTGGTTGCTGAGGTTACTTACTTTGTTATTCCGAACCCAGTGAGGAATCTGGGTTAGCTTCTTGCGTTCGACCCAGATTCCTCACTGGGTTCGGAATGACAGGTGGTAGTTGGTCAACGGGGAAGACGCGAAGTGTCGCGTCTCTACAGCGTTCTATTCCTCTTGGGGGGAAGCCGTGGAGTTGGTCGTTGAATCGGTGGGTTGCACGTCGCTCGGCACCAGGGAGCTGCGCACCGGGGTCTTGCCGGTGGCGGGCTTGCTGGTGGTTTTGCCGGTAGCCGGTTTGGTGGTCGGGGTGGTGGCTTTGGGCGTGGTTTTGGCCGGCGGCGTTTTGGGGGCGCTCGGGGCCGGCGTGGCGGCCGGGTCGGCAGGCAGGGCGGCCAGGCGCTGCTTGGCGCCCTCCACGATTTCCGCTACCGGGAATTTGTTGTCGATGATAGAGTTGAGCGTGGCGCGGGCCTGGAAGATTTCGTTCTGCTCCTTGTACACGTCGGCAATCAGCAGGAAGGCCCGGCCCAGCCACAGGTCGTAGTTGGCGAAGTCGGAGTTGCTCTTGTAGGCCGCGTCCAGGGCTTCAGGGTACTTCTTCTGCTGGTAGAGGGCGCTGGCAATCAAGTACTGGGCTTCGGCCCCGCTTTCATCCTTAGCCGTGTTGGCCGCGGTAGTTAGCTCCCCGATGGCCTGCTCCAGGCTGCCGGCTTTGTAGCTGGCTTTGCCTAGGTAGAGCAGGGCTAGGTTGGTGGCATTGAGCGAGGCGCCGCCCTGGGCCTGCAGTTCCTGGGCTACCCGGCGGGTGCCTTCCAGGTCGCCGGTTTCGTAGTAGCTCTTCATCAGCCCGATGCCGGCGTTGGCTACCTCCCGCTTGTTCTGGGATACTTCGCGCAGACGACTGTAGTAGCGGGCCGCCTCGGGATAGTTCTTGTTTTCAAACTCCAGATCAGCCACCCGGCCCACGGCCCGGTTCACGAACTCACTTTTGCCTTCCTCCACCACCGCTTTCAGGCGGGGCAGCGCGTCGGTTTTGCGACCCGTGCGCAGGTAGGAATCAGCCAGGAAGTAGCGGCCATCGGCCGAGAGTGTGGTGCTGGGGTATTGCTGCAGGTAGGTTTCCAGGCGCGGAATGGCCTGGGCGTACTTCTCCGCCAGGTACAAGGACTTGGCTGCCTCAAACTCCACGCTTTCAGTGGCTTTGCTGTCGGGGTTTTGCTGCTTGAACTGAGCCAGGTACTGGTCGAACTCCTCGGTTTTGCCCTGGGCCGAGAGGCTTTCCTGCAAACTGTAAATGGCGCTGCCGGCTGCCTTCGTGCGCGGGTACTGGCTGAGTACGCGCTTGAAGTCCTCGGCGGCCTTAGCGTGCTGCTCCAGGTTCTGGTAGGCCACCCCGCGCTTCTGCAGGGCCTGCGGAATCAGCGGGGAGTTGGGGCGGTTGGTAATCAGGCGGGAGAAACCCTCCACGGCGGGCTGGAACGAACCGGCCTCGAAGTCGAGCTGGGCCTGCTGGTACACCGCGTCATCGGCGTAGCGCGAGGTGGGCGAGGTTTTCAGCAGGGTACTCAGGGTGCTGCTGGCTTCCTCGCGGCGGCCCATCAGCCCCAGCGTCACGCTCTTCTGGTAGTAGGCGTAGTCCTTGTCGGCGGCGTTGGCCTGAATGACTTTGTTGTACTGATCTAGGGCCTGCTGGTACTGCTTGGCTACGTAGTAAGTGTCGCCGAGGCGCAGGGTCACGTCGTAGTAGTTCGGGTCGGCGGGTTTGGCGCTGCCGTCCTGGAGCCAGGCCTGGAACTGCTGGCGGGCCCGGTCGTACTGCTTGGTGTTGTAGTAGGCGTAGCCCAGGCCGTAGCGGGCCTTCTGGTCGAAGTCGGTTTCGGAGGCCGAGCCGGTGCGGGCTGTGCGCGCGGCGGCCGTGTAGGCCGTAATGGCGGGCTGGTACTGCTGGCCGTAGCTGTAGATTTCACCTTTCAGCACCTGAGCGGCAGCGCGCAGGGCGTCGTCCTGGGGGTACTTCAGGCTCTTATCGAGCACCGGCAGCGCGTCCTGGTAGCGGTTGTTGTTGTAGAGGGTAGCCGCCTGCAGGTAGGCCACGCGCTGGTAGGTAGCGTTGAGCTTGGTGCTCCGCTCGTCGAGGTTATCGAGGTAGTTGAGGGCCTGGGCGTAGTCGGAGGAGTTCAGGAAACTCTCGCTCAGAATGTCATCAGCGGCCGCCTGGTTTTTGGAGCGGGGGAAACGCTTCGGGAAGTCGCGCAGGGCGGCAATAACTTCCTGGGTGTTGCCCAGCTCGTAGTTTACCTGGGCGTATTTCAGGGTCGCGTTTTCGGTAATGACCTTGTCGAACGTCACCTTACGGGCCGCATCGAAGGAGTTCAGGGCCAGCGGCTTCTGACTGGTTTTCAGGTAGCTCAGGCCCAGGTGGTAGGCCGCATTCTGGCCCAGGGAGTCGCGGCGGGCTGCTACCCCCTTCAGGCTGCCGATAGCGCCTTTGAAGTCGCCTTGCTTGAAGTTGGCGTACCCAATCTTGTACTGCACCTTGGGGTCGATGCTCTTGCGGCCGGCAGCGTACTTATCGAAATACTCGGCGGCCTGCTTGAAGTCTTCCTTCTGGTAGTAGGCGTCGCCTACCAGCAGCTGAATTTCGTCGGCGCTCTGGGGTGGCGGGGTTTGCTGCAGGGCCTGGGTGCCGTAGGTAATCAGCCCCTCGTAGTCGCCTTCCTTATAGTAAATCTGCGACATCACGGCCGGCACCACGGGCTTGTAGGCGTCGTTCTGCTCGGCCACGGCCAGGTCCTTGCGGGCCCCGGCGTAGTCGCCGGCGCGGTAGGCCAGGTAGCCGGCGTAGTAGGAGCTGGCGTAGCGGTACTCGCTGGCCCCGGCCTTGTTACGGTCGAACTGCAGCTTGGCCTTGTCGAATTCCTTCTGAGCAAAATAGCTGTAGCCTAGCTTGAACTCGGCTTCGGCTCGCTGATCATCGGAAAGGTTATCGGGCCCTACCTTCTGCAGGTAGTCAATGGCCTTCACATAGTCCTTCTTATCGAAGTAGAACTTGCCCAGCTCGAAGTAGGCCTGCGCAGCCTTGGGGTGGGCCGGGTTGTTGGTGGCAAACGCCAGAATGCGCGACTCCGAATCGGGGTGGAACAGGTACAGGCCCGACACGGCGTAGTAGTACTCGGCATCGGTGGTGCGGCCGGGGGCCAGCTCGCCGGTGCGGCGCTGGGTGAGGTCGAGGTAGCGCTGGAAGGCTTGCTGGGCCGCGCCGTACTTGCCGCGGTCGAAGAGTTCGAGGCCTTCCTGGTAGTGGCGTTCGTCGGCGGTGAACACCTGCGTTTGCTGGGCCTGCGCGGCCAGGGGGGCGGCAGCGGAAAGGGAGGCGGCCAGCGCCAGGCGGGGGAATAGTTTCATCAGAAAGCGTTACGCACAAGGGAGGCCGGCGCCGCCAGGGCACCGGGAATCAGCCAAAAGTAGCGAAAAGTTCGGCCGAGGTTGCCCGGAAAGGGGCCTTTTTGCCGGTGGTAACGCGGTGCCGGGTAGGTTTGGTGTAGAAAACCCAAGGATTCTACCGTGCTTGGGGAGTCTATTTCTCTACTAGCTCTATGCAACGGTTCTATTCTGCTTTGCTCGCTGGGCTTACCGGCCTCTGCCTCGGTGGAGCCTCTGCTCCTACTTCATCCTACCCGCAAAACCCCGCCATTTCCGATGCTCAGGGCCGGCCCCGGGACTCCACCACATTTTACTTTCCGGCAGCTTTACCTTCTGTTGATCAGTTGACGGATAAAATGCAGTATTCGCAGACCGCTTACTGTCAGATGGCGTTGGCTTCTGCCTCGGCCAATCTGTTTTTCTTTAAGGCTCCAGTATTGTCGAACTATTACCTGGGCAACGATACCTATCGATTTCTGTGGCTGCGCTCCTTCCACCGGCCCGTACTGCTGACGCTCACTCAGCAGGCCGGCGGCGCCACGTTACGGACCCAGTTTCTCACTAAATCGGCTACAGCGCCCAGGCTTGAGCAAATTCTGTTCGTTCCACCTACCGCCTCGCAAGCTGAAACTGCACGATTACAACAGGAATTCGATGCAAAACGCAAAGCCCCAAAGGTGCAGCGCGAACTAGCCGAACATAACCGTCCAGCGGAGCCGCTACCTCAGCTAGAGACTATTCATTCTATTACGCCGCGGCAGTGGCAACAGGTTGAACAGCTGCTAGCGACGAGTAGCTTTCAGCAATTGCCGCCTTGCGAGTCATCTACCGCAACGGATGGGGCTTATTGGGTATTCGAATCCCACCAAGCCAACGGCTACCACATGGTGTTTCGCCACAGCCCGGATAAGCGGGATGAGTTTCGCAAAGCCTGCGAATATCTGCTGGAGCTAAGCTCGGCACGCAACGAGGAGCGATACTAAGCCAAACCGGGCACTCGGGTGGTTCAAGGCAACCTTCCGCCCGCCGGGCGGCTCCCTTAGCCAGCTCCCTACCTCCTTTCCATGCATCTGTTTACGAGTCTACTCTGCCTGCTGAGTTTAGTTACTACCCCCCATCTACTTGCCCAAACCTTGCTGCAAGGCACCGTGCTTGATGCGCAGACCCAGGCCCCGGTGCCGTTTGCCTCGGTAGGCGTAGCAGGCAAACCCCTAGGGACGGTGGCCGATACGCAGGGACGTTTTCAGTTTACTACTCCCGGCGCCCAGCCCGAACCCGTGCTGATTTCCTGCGTGGGCTACCAGACGGCCACTGTTTCCGCGGCTACGCTGCAGGCCGCTGGGCAGGTAGTACTGCTGCGTTCTAGCGGCGTCAGGCTGGCGGCCGTGACGGTGCGGCCGGGCATGGTCAAAACCAAAACCTTTGGCCGCACCAGTAGCTCCACGCTCATGGGGGCGGCCATGTACACCGAGGCCGATTTGGTGAGCGACGCGCTGGCCAAAGAACAGGGCACCATCATTGGCATTGACCAGGATTGCCGCCTGCGTGACTTTAACCTGCACGTGGCCTTCAATCGGTTCAAATCCGTGAAGTTCCGGTTGAACCTGTACAGCGTGAAAGCCGGCCTACCCGACCAGCCCCTGCTGCGGCAGGATGTGCGCTTCGACGTGACCCAGCCCCGCGGCTGGGTGCGGGTAGATCTGGCGCCCTACCAAGTGCAGCTGCAGGGCCAGCGGGAGGTAGCCGTTACCATCCAGTGGCTGCAGAGCGAGGCCCAGGAAGGCAGCTCGAAGGCTTTTGGCGTCTCGGCTGTGCCGGCGCCGGGCCACAGCATCCTCACCCGCAGCAAAAGCCAGGCGGCCTGGCAACAGACCAAGCCTGGCTACCTCAGCTTCTACCTCACCGCCGACTCCTACAGCGCCGGGAAAGCCACCCCTGCTACCCTAGTCCCCGACTATGAACTACCTGACAGCCTGCGGTATCTGCGCTACCTCTCAGCCGATGCCATGCCAGGCCTGACCAACCCGCAACGCTACGGCGAGAATACGCAGGTAGGCCGCTACGTAGCCGTAGAAGGCGGAAGGCTGTACTACGAGCGGTACGGGAAGGGCACTCCGCTCCTGCTGCTGCACGGCAACGGCCAATCCATTGCGGCGTTTCAGCGGCAGATTGGCGAGCTGGCCCGGCACTTCGAAGTTATTGCAGTAGACACCCGCGCCCAAGGCCGCAGCCTGGACCACACCACGGCCGCCTTCACCTACGACTTGTTTGCCGAGGATGTGCGGCAGTTGCTTGACTCGCTCAATCTGCGCCAAGTAGACATTCTGGGCTGGAGTGACGGGGGCAACACCGCCCTGAAATTAGCGCTCCGCTACCCTGCCTACGTGCGCCGCCTGGCCATCATGGGTGCCAACCTCTTCCCCACGCCCGAGGCCATAGAGCCCGATTTTCTGGCTTTTCTCAGGAAGCAGCACCAGCAGGAGCAACTTGCTGAGGCTCCTAACCCCAATCGGGCACGGCTGCTACGCTTGCTGCTGCAAGAGCCGCAGATGACCTTTGCCGAGCTCCGAAGGGTAACTGCACCTACGCTAGTTATGGCTGGTCAGCACGATGTGATTCTGGAAGCCCACACCCGGGCCCTGGCGAAGTCGTTGCCTAAAAGCGAAGTGGTTATCCTTCCCAACACCACCCACTACGCCCCTCAGGAGGCCCCGGAGGCGTTTAATAAAGCTGTGCTGCGGTTCTTGCAGCAACGCTAGCAGCCGGCGGGGCTCTACCCCTGGCGCACCAGCGTTACCTCGTCGCGGGTGAAGTCGAAGCGGCTTTTCTCGACGGGCGTACGGCTGACGGCCACGCGGGGCGGCTGGAGCTTGCCCTTGCGGCCGGCTTCAATCTGCGCCTCACCCGTAATGTCCAGGGTAGCTACTACCTCCTCATTCAGCCGCAGCTCCCACAGCCCGGGCTTCATGGGTCCTTCCAGCCGGCCTACCAGGAAAACTTCTTTCGGCGACATGGCAATGATGTCGAGCACTTGCATGGTGGGGTTTTCGGCCATAGAATAGGAAAAAGCAGGTGAATTAGAAGTAGGCCTTGCCTACGCTGCCAACGCAACATAGGTGTCCTTCCGAGTAGGGCGAGGAATCTGGGTTACACTCCAGAGGCTAACCCAGATTCCTCGCCCTGCTCGGAAGGACAATGTTAGCTAAACAACTCCAGTAACTCCTGCCTGGAGAGGGTTTTCAGCAGGGCGGCATCGGTGCGGATCAGGTCCTGGGCCAGCTCGCGCTTGGTTTGTTGGAGCTGCATGATTTTTTCTTCCACGGTGCGCGGGCAGATGAGGCGCACGGCTACTACCTTCTTGGTTTGTCCGATGCGGTAGGCGCGGTCGATAGCCTGGTTTTCCACGGCAGGGTTCCACCAGGGGTCCACCAGGTACACGTAGTCGGCCTCGGTGAGGTTGAGGCCGGTGCCGCCCGCTTTCAGGCTGATGAGAAACACGCGCACCTGCTCGTTCTGCTGGAACTCCCGCACCACCGCCGCCCGGTGGCGGGTTTGGCCGGTGAGCTGCTGGTAGGGAATGTCGTGGGCTTCCAGCATGGGCCGAATCAGGTCGAGCATGCCCACGAACTGGGAGAAAATGAGGATTTTGTGCTGGGGCGCGTGGTTCTGCAGTTCCTCCAGCAGCACCTCCAGCTTGGCCGAGGCCGCGCCAAAACCGGGCCCGTCGGGGAGCAGAGCCGGCGAGTTGCAGATTTGGCGCAGGCGGGTGAGGCCCTGGAGTAGGTGCATGTGGTCCTTGCCCTGCACATCCTCGCGGCGGCCCAGCAGCAGGTTGCGGTAGTCTTCCTTGCAGGCCTCGTACACCCGGCGCTGTTCGGGGCCCATGTCGCAGTAGAGCACCATTTCGGTTTTGTCGGGCAGCTCGGGGGCTACCTGGGCCTTGGTGCGCCGCAGCACGAAGGGCCGGATTTTCTGCTGGAGCGCCCGGGCCTGGCTCTCGTCCTTGAACTTGTCGATGCGGGTAGCAAAATGGGCTTTGAAGTGGGCCCGACTGCCCAATAAGCCCGGACAAGCAAAGGAGAGTAGCCCGTAGATGTCGTAGGTATTGTTTTCCAGGGGCGTGCCCGTGAGCACCAGTCGGTTGCGGGCCTGCAGCCGGCGCGCTGCCTTGTAGCGCTGGGAATCGGGGTTTTTAATGGCTTGTGCCTCGTCCAGAATCACGTAGTTAAAGGCATATTCCTGCAGGGCGCGCACGTCGGCTACCAGCGTGCCGTACGTGGTCAGCACAATATCGTAGCCGTCAAACCCCGCTACCTCCTTGGCGCGGCTGGCTCCGTGCAGGGTATGTACGCGCAGGGAGGGCGCGAATTTGGTTACCTCGGCCTGCCAGTTGAATACCAGGGAGGTGGGCACTACCACCAAGTTGGCGGCCCGCTCCCCTTTCTCGCGCTGGAGCAGCAGGAAAGCCAGCACCTGCACTGTTTTGCCCAGGCCCATGTCATCGGCCAGACAGCCCCCGAAGTGGAAGGTATCCAGGAAATTCAGCCAGTTCAGACCCTGGCGCTGGTAGTCGCGCAGGGTAGCCTGCAGCCCGGCCGGCACGGGCGCGGTCTGAATGCCGCCGAAATCAGCCAGGGCCGCTCGGTAGTCGGCCAGCTGGGCGCGGGCCTCGGGAGTGAGTTCCTCGGGCTGATACAGCTCTTCCACCGCCGCAAAGTTGACGGCCGGCGTGCGGAGCTGCTCTTCTACTACCTCCGCGGCGGCAAAGTAGCGCGTGAACTTATCGAGCCATTCTTGGGGTAGAATGCCGCGGGTACCGTCGTCGAGGGTAACGTAGCGGCGCTGGTTGCGCACGGCCTGGTGGAGCTGGGGCAGGGTAGCCTGCTGCTTGCCAAAGCGCACGCGCAGCTCGGTATCAAACCAGTTGGTTTCCCGACTCACCTGCACCGTAATCTGGGCCTTGTGCGGGTTGAGAAGGTTGCCCTTGAGCTGGTTGAAGCCCAGAATGGTAATGCCCTGGGTGCGCCAGTCCTCGAAGGCCTCCAGAAACCAGTCCTCGTCTAGAAACTGCTTTTTTGGCACGTACAGGGCGTCGAGCTGGAGTTGCTCCTCGAAGTGAGGGTAGTGCCGCATCAGGGCCTTCAGCACCCGAAGTTCCGCCGCGGTGTCGCGCTCCACGGCGAAGGTCTGGCCTAGCGCATCCATGTCCTGCAGCTGCTTGCGTGAGAGCACCGACACCTCCCGCTCGCCGTAGCGCATCACGGGCAGCACTTCCACGTGCGGGCCGGCTTCGGAAAGGTAGAGCAGCGGCTTGGGCTCCTGCTCGTAGCCGCCCAGGGCCAGCTGCTGGCGCGTGGCGGGCCGCACGTAGGTGTAGTGAATGTGCAGCTTGTCTTCGAGGCCGGCCAGCACATCCTGCTGAAACTCCGCAAACTTGCTTTGGTGCAGCAGCAGCGTATTGCTGCGCTTCTTAAAGAACTCCACCACCCGCCACACGTCCAGGTCATCGAGCAGGTATAATTCCTCGTGCACCGCCACAAAGTAGTCGTAGCGCATGGCCACGTCCTTTAAATCCAGCAGCTGATCGAGCACCGAAAGCTGGCCCGACACCCGGTAGAACTCGCCCTGTTCCGTTACCAGCAGGCGCAGCTCCAGCCGGGCCGTGTGCACCCGCACCGGCGCCACCGATTGAGCCGTGGGCCTCTCGCCCTGGGCGGCCTGGTGGGCAAACACGGGCAACCCCAGCGGATTTTTCACTACCGCCCGCAACGCCTCCAGAGCCTGGGCGGAGCGCTCCTCCTCGTAGTTGTGCTGAAAGCGCGCCAGACCGGTGTAAAACTTGAGCACCTCGGGGTCCGACACGCTCCAGATGCCATCCAGCGGGTTCAGTGCCGTCAGGGGGTTGCGGAGCTTGCCGGCGGCGGTGGTTTCGGCTTCGATGAGCTGGAGCGTCAGGTGGCCGTAGTAGCGGTGCCGGGTTAGCAGCACGGCCCGCATACTGGCGGGCTCCGCCGGAGGTAGTTGCCGCTTGGCGGGCAGGAGCTGGTGCAGCAGCTCCTGCTTGGTGGCGGCCGTAAGAGGTAGCAAATCGGCCTGCCGGGGCGTAATGCTGGTCTGACCCTCGGCGTAGGTTAACTGGAAGTACTCGTCTAGGTTGGGTTGCTGGTCTAGCCCGTAGTCCCGGGCCACGGTGCGCAGCCGGCTTTGGCGCAGCGGGGCATCAAAAAATATTCGTATCTCCCGGCGCTGCACCAGGGCCAGCAGCACCAGGGCCTCGTGCGCGCACAACCGCCCGGCCGGGGCCGCGCAGGTGCAGCACACTGTCAAGTTTTGGTTTTGGGTTACCACGACCTCCGTCCCTACCCCGCCTAGGCCAAACCTCCCGTAGTTTACGGTCAGGTCCTCGGGCGTCACTGTATTCAGCGCCCGGCTCTCGGGCAACGTATCGGCGCTGCCGTGTTGCTCAATGATGGCGCTGGTTAGGTCAGGAATGCTGCCCCCGGGGAACGTGAACTGATGGGCGTAGGAAGGCTCCGGCATGTTGGGCATTGCTCCCGCTTCGTTGGTCGGTGTAGAGACGCGACACGTCGCGTCTGGTCGTTGCTGAGGGTATTTATTGTCATTCCGAGCAGCGCGAGGAATCTGGGTTCATCATTCAACGGCTTAATCCAGATTCCTCGCGCTGCTCGGAATGACAGCTTGTAGGGGCCGTTTTAACGGGAGACGCGAACCGAAGGGCAGCGTAACCTAAGTGTTGCGTCTCTACCACTTTATGTTCATTCTACCCCACATCGGCGGCTTTAATGCGGGAGTCGAAGCTGAACTCCTCCCGCCCCACTATCTGAATGCGCTTGAACTCGGGGTGGCGACTGTGCAAGATGTAGTTGTGTTCCTGCGGGATAATGGACGAGGGCACCCGCAGCACCGCCGACTGCCGCGCCGCGTACCACGCCGCCCCGAGAGGTTGACACAGGGCGTAGCGGCTGGCCTTTTCCCAATTTTTAGGCAGCTGGGTCAAGCCTATTTCTTCGATTGCCAGCTCATCGGGCACGTCAATCACCAGCACCCGAAACTGGTCGTTGAGGCCTTCCCCGCTCCGGTGCACTACATTCTCAAGGCAGGCCAGGGCCCGCGAGGAGGCCGTGTAAATCACGAACTGATCCTTGTAATTCCAGCGGGCCCGGTAGCCGGAGGCAAACAGGTCGTCGGCGTATTTGGCCAGGCAGATGCGGTACACCAGCATACCGGGAGGCTACGATAAGTCGCCGTAGGCAATGCGGGTTAGCTCCTCGGCCACCAAATCAATGCCCCCGCTGGTTTCCAACAGGCGCAGCGGCACCTCCTGGTCGAGGCCGTGGGCGGGCTTGTCCAGCCAGCGCAAAAACGCGGCCGCCTCCCCGAATACTTCCAGTCCCAGGTTGTAGAGACTAATGATTTTCAGGGTTTTCTCGCTGCTAGCGGCACTGAGAGGCTTCTTTTCCTGCGAGTATGTACGCAGGGTTTTCGTGGAAAGCTCGTAGATGGCTTCCAGCTCGTTGGCCTGCAGCTGAAACGCCTCCGCTACCTCAAACGCCGTGGCCGCTGGCACCCCTTTGCGGGCTTCCATTACCAGGGCAAAGGAATCCTGCCCGGCTTGGCCCCAAGCCGCCCACTTTTTGCGCAGGGCCGCGGGCATAGTGGCGGTAATTTTGGGGAGGTGAGCAGTGGCAGCCATAGGTGTTACAGTTTGACAGGTTGAACTTAGGGAAATTTTTCCGATTAACGTGGAAATTTTTCCTTTGGTTCGGTATCTATACTACGCCGCCAAGTCGCGGGCGGGCTAGCGCACTCAGGTGAGCCATTTTAATAGGATGAAGGCAAGCAGCATGCCCAGTAAGGCGAGGCAACCTGTACGCCTGAGTTTGTCCTGCTTACCGAGCTTATCACTGTGCCTAGTGGCTAACTTTTCTGGCAAAAAGTAACCGCGCCAGGAATTTTCCGGCTCTGAAAGCACCCATACTTCCTGGCAGCTTAAGCAGCGGTAGCGGATCGTACGTTCCGTTACCGCTGCTTCATAGGCGGGTAGCAACTCCAGCGGCTTGCGTAACAGTTGCTGCTCAAACGCCTCGTACTCCCACCACGATGGAAAAGAGTATATACCAGCCGAGAAGCAATCAGGACACATGACTTTGAGGACAACGTTTCAGAATGCGCCGTAACGACCAGACCGTGCGAGAAGAGGGAATTCGCTCACAGTAAAGGCGCAACGTATCGTGTCCTGTTGTGGAACAACTGGCCCTGAGCAGTTCTGACCACCTTAACCGACAAGGAGACACAACATATTGCGTCTTTACATCCCCACCACGGCGTGCAGGGGCACCGGGTGCAAAATCAGCCACACCAGCTCCCGCAGGATTTCGCCGTCGGTCATGGAGCCCGAGTCGATGCCTTTGCTTTGGCCGTCGGCGCGGCGGATGAGGTGCACGATGTCGCGGGTGCGTTCGAAAGGAAAAACTTTCAGGCCGGTTTGGTAGTCGCGACGGGCGAAGGCGCTCCGCAGGCCCAGCTTGTTCCAGTCGGCTTCCGTGGGGTTGGGCAGTTGGTGCAGGGCCAAGAGGCGGGAGAAGTAGTTGAACAGCAGCGTCAGGTTCGGGATGAGCGGGTTATTCTTGGGGTTGGCCTCGAAGTAGAGCAGGATGCGGTTGGCCTTGAGCACGTCGCGCCGGATTAGGGCCGTTTGCAGCTCGAAGATGTTGTACTCCTTGCTGATGCCCACCATGCGCTGCACCAGGTCCTCATCAATGCTGTGGCCCGGCAGCAGGTTAATCAGCATTTTATCCACCTCGTTCGTGAGCCTACCTAGCTCCGCTCCAATGTACTCGGCCAGCATGTTGGTGGCCTGGGGCGTAATCTGCTGGCCCTTGCCGCGTACGTAGTTCGTGAGCCAGGGCGCCACCTGGTTGTCGTAGAGCTTCTTGCTGGTCAGCAGCACCGTACCGGCTGGGGCGGGGTTGTTTTTGTCGCCGGTGAGCAGCTTGCCCAGCTTCTTGCGCGCATCGAGGGTTTTGTGCTTGTAACACAACACCAGCACCGTGCTTTGCAGCGGGTTTTTGAGGTAAGCCTCTAGAAACGGCCACGACTTTTCGGCCTCCAAATCAGCCACAGCCTGGGCTTCCTTTACGATGACGACGGAGCGCTCCGCCATCATAGGGAAGCGCTTGGCCTGGCCCAGGATGCCAGCCACATCGGTATCCTTACCGTAGAGCACTACCTGGTTAAAGCCCTTTTCGTGCTCCTGCAGCACATTTTTCTCCAGCAGATCAGCTACCAGGTCAATATAGTAAGGCTCCTCCCCCTGCAGGAAATACACGGGTGCAAACTGCCGCTGCTGGAGCTGCTTGAGAATCTCGTCGGCGGTGAGGGTCAATTTCTAATGAAGAATAAGGAATGAGGAATGAAGAACTGCAGGCGTACTAAACTGGGCAACTCTTCTTACTCAAAGGTACGGCCTGCCTCTTACCTTTGCGGACTGATTAGTAAGAATTGCGCGGGCCCGGCCCTCTGCTTCAATTCGGCAGAAACTTAGCTGCTACCTATCGGCCAAGCCTAATTCTTCATTCTTCACTCCTCATTCCTCATTCACCCTTGGACTTAATAGAAGAACTGCGCTGGCGGGGCATGTTTCACGACATGATGCCCGGAACCGATGAGCACTTGCGCCAGAACGCGCCCATCACCGGCTACATCGGCTTCGACCCTACGGCGCCCTCCCTGCACATCGGCAACCTGGCCACCATTATGCTGCTGGTGCACCTGCAGCGGGCCGGCCACCGGCCCCTGGCTCTGGTGGGCGGCGCTACCGGCATGATTGGGGACCCCTCGGGCAAGTCGGCGGAACGTAACCTGCTGGATGAGGACGCGTTGCGTCGCAACCAGGCCGGCATTCGGGCCCAGCTGGAGAAGTTTCTGGTGTTCGACGATTCGCCTACGGGTGCCCAGGTGGTCAACAACTACGACTGGTTTAAGGAATTCGGCTTTCTGCAGTTCCTGCGCGAGGTAGGCAAGCACCTCACGGTGAACTACATGATGGCCAAGGACTCCGTGAAGCGCCGCATCAGCGGCAACGAAGAGTCGGGCGCGGAAGGCCTGAGCTACACCGAGTTCAGCTACCAGCTGCTGCAGGGCTACGACTTCTTCCACCTCTACAAAGAACTGGGCACTACCCTGCAAATGGGCGCCTCCGACCAGTGGGGCAACATCACTACGGGCACCGAACTGATCCGGCGTATGTCGGGCGGCGAGGGTAAAGCCTACGCCCTTACCGGCCAGCTCATCACCAAGGCCGATGGCACCAAGTACGGCAAGAGCGAAACTGGCACCGTCTGGCTCGACGGCGCCATGACTTCGCCCTACCAGTTCTACCAGTTCTTCCTGAACGCCGCCGACGCCGATGCGCCCCGCCTCATCCGCGTATTCACGCTGCTACCCCAGCAGGAAATCGAAGCTCTGGAAGCCGAGCACGCCCAAGCGCCCCACCTGCGCACCCTGCAGAAAGCTCTGGCCAAAGACGTGACCATTCGGGTGCACGGCGAAGCCGCCTACGAAGCGGCGCTGGCAGCCTCGCAGGTGCTCTTTGGCGGCGGCGAGCTAGCTAGCCTGGATGAAGCGACACTGCTGGACGTGTTTGCCGGGGTTCCCCACGTAGAGGTTTCCCGCGCCGCCCTAACCGAGCAGAACATTATCAGCCTGCTGAGCGAGGCCACGAACAGCGTTATTTTTCCCTCCAAGGGCGAAGCCAAGAAGATGGTGCAGGCCGGTGGCGTTAGCCTTAACCGCGCCAAGGCTACCTTGGAGCAGCAAGCCACGGAGGTGCCCTTGCTGCTGAATCAGTACATCGTGGCCCAGAAAGGCAAGAAGAACTACTACCTCATCAAAGTAGTCTAGCGGACCGTAGGCCAGGGCCTACTCCTTCTTAACCGATACACCTGAACCCCTGACGCTACCAAGGCGTCGGGGGTTTGTGCTGTTGGCCCGGCTAGTTTGTTGACGGCACTCTCTACTCATTTCTGTTTCCGGCATGCTATGCTATTCCGAATGGTGCGAGAAGGATACAGGCGGGAGTAAACAGGCCACTTCCTACCCCTGCCAGCAACAATAAGGCCCCACCGATAATCGGTAGGGCCTCACTCAGCGTAGTTCACACCGCAGGAACTGCGGTGCCGAACTACTTCTTTTTAGCAGGAGCAGCTTTCTTAGCGGCCGGAGCAGCGGCTTTCTTAGCCGGAGCAGCCTTGGCGGGAGCAGCGTCGCCACCACCGTCATTTTTCTTGTTCTGCACTTCCGTGCGGATGGTCTGGGCCATGTTCTTCAGCTCCTGCATGCCCTTGCGCACGCGGGTGCCAGCGGCCGAGTTGCCCTTGTCGTAGAACTTCTCGAAGTCAGCTTCCAGCGACATCACGAGGTCTTTCAGTTGGCTAAAATTGCTCATTTGGGAGGGGTTAGTTGGTGTGGAAAAATGTGTTTAACCGGCCCTAATATACAGGGATTTCAAATACAAGCAAGTTGCCAAGTTTTTTTTTAAACCCGTTTTCGGGCCAGATAAGGCACTTTTTACTTATTCCTACCTCCTCACTAGGCCTAGCAACCAAGACCCCCACCTAGGAATAGTACCAAAACAAAAGCCAGCCTCCGCGCTGGAGGCTGGCTTTTGCACTTAGCGAAGCCGAATCTAGTTCTGCAGCCCGGCAGGAACCTCAGCTTTGGAGTAAAGCCCTTTGTTGAGCTTTTCCTGCACCGCTTCAAAGGCCTTGATGGTAATGGCCACGTCATCGAGCGAGTGGGAGGCCGTAGGAATAATGCGCAGCATAATTACCCCCTTCGGTACCACCGGATACACCACAATAGAGCAGAAAATGCCGTGATTCTCACGTAGATCGAACGTTACCTGGGTTGCATCGGAAATCTGGCCTTCTAGCAGCACGGGCGTTACGGGCGAGGAAGTCGTGCCAATATTGAAGCCTTTTTCGCGCAGGCCGCTCTGCAAGGCCCGCACAATGGTCCAGAGGTTTTCCTTCAGCTCGGGGCGGGTGCGCAGCAGCTCCAACCGCTTCAGAGCGCCCACGACCAGCGGCATGGGCAGGCTTTTGGCGAAAATCTGGCTGCGCATGTTGTAGCGCAAATATTCAATTACGTTCTCGGGGCCCGCCACGAAGGCTCCGATGCTAGCCATGCTCTTGGCAAACGTCGAAAAATAAAGGTCGATACCGTCCTGAATGCCTTGTTCTTCGCCCGTACCCGCCCCCGTAGTGCCCATCGTACCAAAGCCGTGGGCGTCGTCTACGAACAGGCGGAACTGGTATTTCTCCTTCAGCGCTACTACCCCGCGCAGGTCGCCCTGATTGCCCGACATGCCGAATACACCCTCCGTAATAACGAGGATGCCACCGCCGGTTTCGTCGGTGATGCGCTTGGCCCGCTCCAGCTGCTTTTCCAGGCTGGCCATATCGTTGTGCACGTACACAAAGCGCTTGCCCGCGTGCAGGCGCACCCCGTCAATGATGCAGGCGTGCGACTCGGCGTCGTACACAATCACGTCGTGGCGGCCGACCATGGCATCAATGATGCTCACTACCCCTTGGTAGCCGAAGTTCAGGAGCATGCAGTCCGGCTTCATGACGAACTCAGCCAGTTCATTTTCCAGCTGCTCGTGCAAGTTGGAGTTGCCCGACATCATGCGCGCGCCCATGGGCAGGGCCATGCCGTATTCGGCGGCGCCCTCGGCATCGGCCTGGCGCACTTCGGGGTGGTTGGCCAGGCCCAGGTAGTTATTCAGGCTCCAGGTGAGAACCTCTTTACCGCGGAAAATCATGCGCGGCTTAATCTCGCCTTCCAGCTTGGGAAAAGCGAAATAGCCGTGCGCGTAGTGCGAATGGATACCCAGCGGGCCGCGGTTGGCGGCAATCTTCTCAAATAGATCCACGAGGGAACAGGTTGAATGTGAAACGAAAACGAGCGGTTATGCCCCAAAGCCTAACGCCCGAGTAATGTACAAAGTTATGGCAATCCGCGAAGGTAGCCGCCTTTTGGGAGGCATCCAACCCTGAAATTGCCCGGCACAAATGCACCGGCGCGTTTTACGGAGCCGCCGGAATGGCGTTTCTTTGGGCGCTGGAACAATGTGGCTGCCTAAATTCAGCCCGTCATTCCTCGCTCCGCTTGACATGGCGGGGTTTTATCAGGCCCTACTCCTACCTCTCCCACCCGCTACCCTCTCTCCTACATGAAGAAAATCACCAAGCTGCTCGTCGCTAACCGGGGCGAAATTGCCTTGCGCGTGCTGCGCTCGGCCAAAGAAATGGGCCTGCAAACCGTGGCTATTTACTCCGAGGCCGACCGCAACGCCCTGCACGTGCGCTACGCCGACGAGGCCGTGTGCGTGGGTCCGCCGGCCAGCAAGGACAGCTACCTGCGCGGCGACAAAATTCTGGCGGTTTGCCGCGAGTTGGGCGTTGACGCCATTCACCCCGGCTACGGCTTCCTGAGCGAAAACGCGGAATTTGCTCGTATGGTAAAGGAGGCCGGGCTGATTTTCGTGGGGCCCTCGCCCGAGGCCATGGACATTATGGGCGACAAGCTCTCGGCCAAGCAGGCCGTGCAAGCCTATAATATTCCGCTGGTACCGGGTACCGCCGAGGCCATCAGCGACGTAACCGAAGCCAAGCAGATTGCCCAGCAGGTAGGGTTTCCCATTCTGATTAAGGCCTCGGCCGGTGGGGGCGGCAAGGGTATGCGCCTGGTGCATCACGTGGAGGAGTTTGAGGAGCAGATGCAGCTGGCCATCAACGAGGCCGTGTCGGCCTTCGGCGACGGGGCCGTGTTCATTGAAAAGTTCGTGACCGGCCCGCGCCACATCGAGATTCAGGTGCTGGGCGACGAGCACGGCAACATTGTGCATTTGTTTGAACGGGAGTGTTCCATTCAGCGCCGCCACCAGAAAGTAATTGAGGAAGCTCCTTCCGCCGTGCTTACCCCCGAGTTGCGCGCCGAAATGGGCCGCTGCGCCGTGGACGTGGCCCGGGCCTGCAACTACACTGGCGCTGGCACCGTGGAGTTTTTGCTCGATGACCAGCGCAACTTCTACTTCCTGGAGATGAACACCCGCCTGCAGGTAGAGCACCCCGTGACGGAGCAAATCACGGGCCTCGACCTGGTAAAAGAGCAGATCAAAGTAGCCCAGGGCCAGCCCCTGGCCTTCCGCCAGGATGAGCTGCAGATTCAGGGCCACGCCCTGGAGCTGCGCGTGTACGCCGAGGACCCGCAGAACAACTTCCTGCCCGACATTGGCACCCTGACTACCTACGTGCGCCCCCAGGGCCCCGGCGTGCGGGTGGATGATGGCTTTGAGCAGGGCATGGACATTCCGATTTACTACGACCCCATGATTGCCAAGCTCGTGACCTTCGGGTCTACCCGGCAGGAGGCCATTGAGCGGATGCTGCGCGCCATTGACGAGTATCAGATTACCGGCATCGAAACTACCCTGGGCTTCGGCCGCTACGTGCTGCAGCACCCCGCCTTCGTGAGCGGCAACTTCGACACCAACTTTATCAAGGACCACTTCAGCCCCGAGGCCCTGAAACCCGCCGCCCCGGACGAAGCCACGGCCACCCTCGCCGCTGTGCTCACGGCCATGCTCCTGACGGAAAAGAAACCCGGCGCCGCCCCCGCTTCGGCGGAAGTGCCAGCGGCTACCGGCTCGGCCTGGAAGCGCAACCGGCTGGGCTTACGGTAACCGCTGGTACTTCCGGGGTTACTGCAAAAAGCCCGGCCGGAGTGGCTGGGCTTTTTGCGTTGTAGCCAAAAGCGTCCAAGCATACATGAACGGTCAAGTTTCTCATCAAGCTAAGCTCGTCATGCTTTGCCTCCGGCTCCGCATGACGGGCTTTTTGCTACCTATCTACAAACGGAAGTAGGTGCGCAGACTGGCTGGAGTTTCTCAGAGCAGACGTCGCCTGCTCGGGCTGGTTACTAAAACGGCAGTTTCCCAAGGTCCACGTTGCCGCCCGAGAGAATGACTCCTACCGGCTGGCCGGCATAGGAGGCCTTATTTTTGAGCAGGGCGGCCAGGGCCACGGCGCTGGAGGCTTCTACCACAATTTTCAGCCGCTCCCAAATCAGGCGCATGGCGGCAATAATCTCATCCTCGCTAACCAGAATAATAGCGTCAATGCCCCGCTGAATCAGGGGAAAGTTGATGTCACCGAGCTGCGTTTTCAGCCCGTCGGCTATGGTGTCGCCGCCGGCATTGCTCTCGATGCGGCCAGCTTGCAGGGAGCGGTAGGCATCGTCCATGGTGGCTGGCTCGCCGGCTACTATCCGGCAGTTGCGGCCGCAGGCCTGGGCCGCCAGAATGGTACCCGCCACCAGCCCGCCCCCGCCCACTGGCGTGAACAGGTAAGTTAGGTCGGGCTGCTCGGTTAGCAGCTCCAGAGCAGCCGTGCCCTGGCCCAGAATCACATGCAGGTCGTTGGAGGGGTGAATGAAAGTGGCTCCGCGCTCAGCTACGAGTTGCTGGGCGGTTTGCTCCCGGGCGCTGAGAGTAGGCTCGCACTCAATCACCTGGCCGCCGTAGGCCAGTACAGCCTCTTTTTTCACCCGCGGCGCATTGCTGGGCATTACAATATAAGCCGTTACACCCAGGCTCTGGGCGGCCAAGGCCAAGGCCTGGGCAAAGTTGCCGGAGGAGTGCGTAACAACCCCCTGCCGCTGCTGCTCGGCCGAAAGCTGCATAATGGCATTAACGGCCCCGCGCATCTTAAAAGCGCCCATGCGCTGGAAATTCTCACACTTAAAATACAAAGTAGCCCCGGCCAACTCATTCAGCAGATGCGAGGTAAGCACCGGCGTGTGGTGAATATAGGGCTTGATGCGGGCGTGGGTTTGCGTTAGCGCGGTAAATAGAGTGTCTTCTTGGTGCATAATGCTGGTGGTTACGGCGGCCCTGGTTTGCAAGATAGGCAGCCCGAAGCGCACCTGCAGGAGCGGCTAGGTAACATGTTAACCAAAGCGGCGCTGAAATTGAGGTCCAGTTTCCAGCCCGAATATCTCAGCGTGCCTACCCCAACGCAAGCGTTCTGCCGGGGGCCTGGAAGGTGAAGTAGACTGCACGTAACAGCAGCGCCGGCAGGGTATTGCTGTGCTACCCTCACCGACTACAGGCTTCACTCTAATCCACGTTTAATAGAACTATATTAACAACTAATAAAACTTTAATTTGCTATAGTTGTAATATGCTCGGCCACGCACCGCCAGCAGCGGGTTTGCGGGGGCGGCGCTACCTCGCTCTAAGCTAGCTGAAAGGGGGGTTGCGGAGCACGGGCGCCACCGGCCAGCGGCGGGCTTACTACAGGAAGCGGTGTATGGAATTACAAGTAACCAGCGGGCCGCCTCAGCAACTGGCGGAAGCCGATAACTCCCGGACCTACTACGGCGAACAGGAACGCCTCCTGGCGCTGCAGGCGCTGGACATTCTGGATTCCGAAGCCGAACCAGAGTTTGAGGACATGGTGCAGCAGGCGGCGCGGTTGTGCGCGGCGCCGGTGGCCTGCATCAGCTTTCTGGACGAAACCCGCCAGTGGATCAAGGCCCAAACCGGCAGCTGGCTGCCGGAAATACCTCGGGCCCGGTCCTTCTGCGCGCGCACCCTGCAAGCCAACGACCTGCTCCTGCTGGACGCAATGAGTGCGCCCGCCCTGTTTGCCGCTACCCCACTCACTTACCACGATACCCCCGTAGTGGCCTACGCCGGCTACCCCATCCGTACGGGCGAAGGCTATGTGGTGGGCGTACTAAGCGTGAGTGACGTGGTGAGCCGAACCTTTAGCCCGGAGCAGCAGCAGTTTCTGCAGCTACTGGCCCAGCAGGTCAGCCAGGCCCTGGCGCTGCGCCTGGCCCGGCGCGCCCGGCTGGCGGCGGAGGCATCGGTGCAGCGGAAGCAAGCGTTTCTGGCGGCCATGAGCCACGAAATCCGCACCCCCATCCACGGCATTATGGGCCTGAGCCGGCTGCTGCAGGAAAGCTTTATTACGCCGCAACAGGAGGAAAACCTGGCTATTATTGCTTCCACGGCCGAAAACCTGCTCAATGTTATCAACGACATTCTTGACTTCAGCAAGGTAGAGTTGGGCAAGATGGAGCTGGAGCGGGTACCGTTTGACGTGGAAGCCACCGTGCGGGACGCCACCCGCTCAGTGCAGCACATGGCCCAGAAGAAAGGCATCAGCCTGCAAACCCTGGTGCAGAGTCCGGGCGCGCTACCTATAATAGAGGGCGACCCCCTGCGGCTGCGGCAAATTCTGCTGAACCTGCTCACCAACGCCCTCAAATTCACGGAAGAAGGCCAGATTACGGTTTCCGTGGAAGTGCAGCACCAGGACGCGGCTATGGTTTACCTGGAGTTTTGCGTGGACGACACCGGCATTGGCATCAGCATGGACAAGGCCGAGGAAATATTCCGGGCCTTTGACCAGGCCACCAGCAGCACCGCCCGCCGGTACGGGGGCACGGGGCTGGGGCTAGCCATCTGCCGAAGCCTGATTGAGCTGCAGGGCGGCCGCATCTGGCTGGAAGGCCGGCCGGGCCAGGGCAGCTGCTTCCGCTTCTCGCTGGCTTACCCCATCAGTGCCGCCCGGCCCTACGCGGAGGCCGTGCTCCCCCCGCTGGCTCCGGGCTTACTGCAGGGCCTCCACATATTACTGGCCGAAGACAACCCCGTTAATAAATTGCTGGCCACCTCATTACTTCAAACTTGGGGCGTGCAGGTAGCCATTGCCACCGATGGGCAGCAAGCCCTGGAGCTGGCCAGCTCCCACCCCTACGACCTGCTGCTAATGGACATTCAGATGCCGTTGCGCACGGGGCTGGAAGTCACGGCCGACCTGCGCGCTACGCCCAACCCCAACCAGCAGACCCCCATCATTGCCCTGACGGCCAATGCCATGCCCGCCGAAGTGCAGACCTTCAGCCAGCACGGATTTACGGACTTTCTGATCAAACCCTACCACGAAGCTGATCTGTACCGGCTGCTGGTGCGCACCCTGGGCCGGACCGACGTGGCCCCCGACCTGCCCCAGCCAACCTACGATTTTTCCCAGCTCGGGCGGCTGGCCCACGATGCGGCCTTCATCCGAAAAATGCAGCAACTCTTCCTGGATACGGTGCCGGGGCAGCTGCACGCCCTAAAAAGTGCCGTGAGCCACGGCCACTGGACCACGGCAGGCCAGCTGATTCACAGCCTAAAATCGACGTACGGCAGCATGCAGATGGCCGAGGCAATCCGCTGCCTCCAGCGGCTGGAGCAGGCCCTGCAGCCACCCGTAACGGCTGCCGCCCCGCTGATGAGCTTGCTGGAGCTGCTCGGTGCTATTACCAGTCGCACCGTGGAGCTGTTTGCCGACCACCTGCGCCAGCCGCTCCCCGACCAGCCACCTCCTGCTGCCTAGCCCACGGCAGCGTGGGTAGCTACTGCCACGTAAGCTCGGCCGCTGGCCCTCCTGCAATTCACGAAACTTGCGTATCTTAACTAAGATACTGATAATCAATAGTTAATAATTAATTAACTAAGCCTCACACCCATTGTCGGTGGTCAACTTGTGCACCTGATACCGAAGGCAAAACGGCATCCCGCGGATAGACACAATTATTTAATCTTATTCTACCATAAATTTTGACGGTATCCTTATCTAATTAAATTTTTAATTGTTATAATTACATATTAATCAACTCTAACTCCAGAATTGCGTACTATCAGCACCGTGGGTTATACTAACCAAGTAGCGCCCGGGATAAACAAGGAGTTCATTACTCCCTGATTTCTCCGTCCACCAGCCGTTTGTGTATCACCTTCACGCTTCACATAGTAGTAGAAACAGCCGTTGGCACGGTGAGCGGGCATGTTCTACTACCTCATTTCCTGGCAAACAACTAGTGTTTGCCTAACCGCTCTGCTCTACTGGCGCCCTTGCTCCCCTGCTAGCGCCTATAATTCTCCCTCTCCCACCCTACTGCTCCCCACCAACCTTGGTCAGCGGCTACAGCTGCGCCAAGGCGTATTGGTGCGCTGTACCGTGCCATACTCCATAAAATTGCCTTAAAAAAGGCAAAATTTTATTGAATTAGTAACACAAGTTTAAGTTGGTTTTCAACTTTTCCTTTCACCATAACCAGCCGCCCGTATGGTAGTACCCAAAAAACAACTGCTTATCGTGGACGATGAGCCCTCCATTCGCCTGATTTTGGAACACTATTTCTCTGGTGAGTATGATGTAGTAGTGACCTCCAACGGGCAAGAAGCGCTAAACTGGCTCCAGAAAGGCCACCAGGCCGACGCCATCGTGGCTGATTACGAGATGCCCCAAATGGACGGGCTGGAGTTTCTGAAACGCTTGCGGGCGCACGCCTCCCACGCCACCACCCCCTTGCTGATGCTGTCGGTGGCCGATGAAAGCAGCAAGAAAATCCTGTGCCTGAAACAGGGTGCCGACGATTACATCGTGAAGCCCTTCAACCCTGAGGAGCTGGAAATCAGGATTAAAAACGTGCTGGGCCGCGTCCGGGCCTGAGTTTACTGCCTGCTGCTACCCGCTTGCCGCTCTGCCCTACCCCAAATTCCCTTTCTGTATTGGTCGACTGCTACCAACACTCTTTGGCTATGAATGCTACTGCGCCTAACCTTTACCCTTCCGGCCCTCCTCCTCAGCCCCTGCTGCCCAGTTGGCGGCCACTCACACACCGCAACCCAAAGAAAACCACCGCCCGCAAGCGCTCCGCCGCTACCCGCGCCCTGCAGATGCCGGTGGCCAAGCGGGCCTTCGATATCCTGGTTTCCGCCAGTATTCTGCTGGCTCTGCTACCCCTATTTCTGCTGGTAGCCCTGCTGATTAAGCTGGAATCCAAGGGGCCGGTGCTGTACTACTCCTACCGGGTGGGCACGGGCTACCGCAAGTTTCGCTTCTGGAAATTCCGGTCTATGCGCCAGGATGCCGACCAGCTGCTGGCCTCGGTGAAAAACCTGAACCAGTACCAGGCCGCAGCCCCCGCCACTGCTCCTGCGCCGGGTGCGTGCGCCTGCCACGCGGGCCACGACGGGCCCTGCCAGAACCATTTGATTGACCAAAACGGCAACCTGATCTGTGAGAAGTACTACGCCCAAACCAAAAAGGCGCGGGAAGAGGCCACCTTCATCAAGATTGCCAACGACCCGCGCATTACGCGCATTGGGCTGTTCATTCGTAACACCAGCATTGATGAGCTGCCCCAGCTGTTCAATGTGCTGCGCGGGGATATGTCATTGGTTGGCAACCGGCCCCTCCCCCTCTACGAGGCCGAAAAGCTTACCACCGACCAGTTTGCCACTCGTTTCCTGGCTCCGGCCGGTATCACGGGCCTCTGGCAGGTGAGTAAGCGGGGCAAAGGCGGCGACATGTCGGCCGAGGAGCGCAAAGCCCTGGACGTGGAGTACGCCACCAATTACTCCTTTCGCAAAGACCTTAAGATTCTGCTCCGGACCTTCCCGGCCCTGCTGCAAAAGGAAAACGTTTGATGAAAACTCTACTCTGCTGCCTGGCCCTGGCCGCCGGCCCGCTGCTGGCCCGCGCCCAAACGGGGCCGCCCGCCCCCCCTACCGAAACGTGGGAGGAGCGCTTTTTTAAGTCGCCCGAGGCTGTGCTGCCCATTTTGCACCAAGCCGCCATTAGTCACTCGGCCGGCATTGAAAAGCTGGAGCTGGCCAAGCAGGTAGCCAGTGAGGACATCCGACTGGCGCGCAAGAAGATCCTGAACACCTTGGCCCTGACCTCCAGCTACAGCTACGGCACGCTGCCCTACTTTGCTACCAACGGCTCCACGGAGCGCATTCAGCAGCTCAATGCTTTTTCGCTGAGTGCCCGGGCCCAGTACACGGTAGGCCTGAACATGGCCGTGCCGTTTGAGCAACTGGCCAACCGCCGCGCCACCGTGCATAAGCAAGAGCTGATTTTGCAGCAGGCTGTGGCGGAGCGGGCCGTGGGCGAAACGGAAATCCGCCGCCAGGTGATTCTGCTGTACCAGGAACTGGCCCTGGCCCACGCCAACCTGCAGCACCACCAGAACGCCGTGCAGTCGGCCAGCATTAGCAAGAAGCTGGCCGATAGCAAGTTCCGCAACGGCGAGATGCAGGTGGATGAACAGATGGCAGCCACGGAGCTGCACGGCAAGGCCCTGCTGGCTCAGGCCGAAGCCCGCAACAAGTACCAGACGGCCATGCTGCTGCTGGAAGACTTTCTGGGTACTTCCCTCCATGTTTTAATGACCGGCAGATGACCCTGAAAGACCTCTACCGCCTCCTGCGCCGCCACTGGCTGCTGCTGCTGCTCGTGCCGCTGGTTACCACGGCCTCCGTGTTCTATTTTGGCCGCAACCGGGATAAGAAGTACACTTCCGACACGGTTATTTACACTGGTATTGCCTCGGGCTATAAGATTGACGGTGACAACAACGCGGCCGGGGGCGGGTGGAATGCCGCTTCCACAGCCTTTGACAACCTGCTGTCCTTGATTACCTCCCGCGACACCCGCGAGGAGGTGTGCCTGCGCCTGCTGGCCCGCCATCTGCTGGAGCGCAAAGCCACCGGCGCTACGGCCGCCGCCCGGCCCCAGCAAGCCTCGGCGGCGCCAAGCGGCCTGCTGGCTTCGGTGCAGCGCGTGCTCCTGCCCACCAAGCTAGCGGCCGCCGACCAGCCCCTGCTAGATTCATTGGCCGCTACCCTGGCCGGCAGCACCGAGGAGGAAACCCTGGCCAACCTAACGGCCGCCTACCGGGCCAGCAACACCAACGCCGTGTACAAGCTGTTCTACTCCAAGCACCCCTACTACTCCGAGGCGGCCATGTGGAATATTTCCGCCAGCCGCGTTAAGGACAGCGACTTGCTCCGGATTGAGTACAGCTCGAAGAACCCCCAGATTTGCCGCGAAACCCTGGACATTCTCACCCAGGTGTTTATTCGCAAGCACAAGGAGTTGTTTGTGGGCCAAAACGAAAACGTCATTGGCTACTTCGACGCGGCCACCCAAAAAGCCTACGCCCGCCTGCAGGCCGCCGAGCAAAAGCTGCTGCAGTTCCACCAGCGGCACAACATCGTCGACTACGACAAGCAGATGATTACCTCCACGGAGGAGCGCCAGCTGACAGCCGATAAATTCAACGAGCTGGAAATGCAGTACGCTGGCGCCAGCTCGGCTCTGAAATCAACGGAGTCGGCCCTGGGCAAGCGGGGCGTGTCCAACCTGAAAAGCCAGGAGATTCTGCGCCTGCGCAACCGCCTAGCCGATTTAAACGGACAGATTGCGGAGGTGGAGCTGCTAAACAAAAGCGCCAACAGCCCCGACGGGGCGGCCCGCCTGGCTACCCTTACCCAGCAGGTAACTACCATCAGCAACAGCCTGGACGAGGCCGTGAGCAGCTACGACGCCGACACCCGCTCAACCCAGGGCGTGGCCGTGAAAGACCTGCTGCAGGACTACACCAAGAATGTGCTGCAGGTAGAGGATTTGCGCGGCCAGCTCAGCTCCATGCGCCGGCAGAAGGAGAACTTCACCAGCCAGTACAACAGCCTGGTGCCGCTGGGGGCCGAAATCCGCAAAATCCGGCGGGAGGTGGAAATAGCCGAGAAGGAGTACATGTCGCAGGTAGAGGGCCTGAAGCAGAGCAAGCTTTCCCAGCAGAACGTGGAGCTGGCCTCCCAACTGAAGGTAGTCGACCCGCCGAACCTGCCGGCCACGGCGGGCGGCACCCGGCTGCTGGTGTTGCTGCTGGGTGGCCTGATCGGGTCCTTCCTGTTTACGGGGGCGGGCGTGGTAGCGGCGGACCTGCTCAATAACTCCCTGCAGAAACCCGCCTTGGCGACCAAAGTGACCAGCTTTCCGGTCATGGGCATCATCCCGAACACTACTAATCTCAACCAAAAGCAGCTCCTGGACGCCCAGCGGGCCGAAGACCAACTGGCCCGGCAGCTGCTGCTGAAAATGCACCAGAAGGACGACTCCACGAAGCCCTTCATGATTGGGGTGCTCAGCAGCCAGAGCGGCGAGGGCAAAACCACCCTGGTTACCTCCCTCACGGCCAGCCTGAACGGCATGAAAATCAAAACCCTGGGCTTGTTTCCGAATGACCACGCCGACCACGCCTGGCTGGAGGGCCACACCTCCTACTACTCGCCCCTGCAGGGGTTGTCGCAGGGCGTGACAGTAGCCGACCTAGCGGGCACGCGCACCTACAACAATGCCGTCATCATCGTGGAGTTTCCGGCCTTGCTAGAAGCTACCTACCCCGCCTCCCTGCTGCAAAGCCTCGACCTGATTCTGGTGGCCGTGAAAGCCACCCGCAGCTGGGAGCAGGCCGACAAAAAGATCTTCGAGAACATCAAAAATGTATCGAAGGCCCCGATTGAGGTAGTACTCAACGGCGTGCTGCCGGAATACGTGACGGATTTCATTGGCGCTCGGGTGAAAGCGGCCGGCGGCAAGCGGGCCGGCCTACCCCCACGCCCGCTGCAAGGCTTACTCAACCCCTAGCCCAGCGCTACGAACGGAAGTTGGCAAAGCGGGCATAACGCCTCCCACTTCCTACCCCGCTACCTCTTGTTTACCACGACCTCATGAGTCACTACGCATCATCAGCCAGCTTCAAAAGCCGGGGGCTTCAGCTTCTGCTGGGGGTGCTGGCGGCCGTGGCGGTGGGCTGGGGTACGGCGCGGGCGGGGGTGCTGGTGCCGGCCCTGCTGATTGTGCTGGCGGTGGTGGTGCCGTTTGTCATCATCCTGTTTACGACGCCGCGGGTGGGCATCATTGCCTTGCTTTGCTACTGCTTCCTGTTCTTTATTATTGATCGGGAGGTAGGCGGCGCGCCCTACGGCATGGCCATTGATGGGCTACTGGTTACCACGGCCGTAGCCGTGCTGGTGCAGCACCGCCGCTTCGACTGGAGCTACATCAAAAACGATTTGGTGCTGCTGACCCTGTTCTGGTTTGTGGTAAACATTCTGGAGCTGGGCAACCCGTCCGGGGCCAGCGTCATGGGGTGGGTGCAGGAGTTTCGGAGCGCTTCGTTCTACTGGCTGCTTACGGTGCCCCTGAGCCTGCTGCTGTTCAACCAGAAAAAGGATTTGAACCTGTTTCTGGTGCTGCTGATTGGGCTGTCGGTGCTGGGCACGCTCAATGGGCTAAAGCAGCTCTATATCGGCCTTTCGCCCGGTGAGCAGCAGTTTCTGGATGAGGGCAATGCCAAAACCCATTTGCTCTGGGGCAAGCTACGGGTGTTTTCCTTCTACAGCGACGCCGGCCAGTTCGGGGCTTCCCAGGCCCACATTGCCTTGGTGGCCCTGATTCTGGGGTTCGGACCGTTTAAGAAGTGGCAGAAAACGCTGCTGCTCGTGGCGGCCGGGCTGCTGATTACGGGCATGTTCATTTCCGGTACCCGCGGGGCCTTGTTCGCTTTGCTGGTCGGGATTGGGGTAGCCCTGTTGATCAGCAAGAACATCAAGGCCCTGGTGGTGGGCTCGGTGCTAGCCCTATCGGCGCTGTACGTGCTCAAGTACACCCACATCGGCGACACGAACTACAACATCTACCGCATGCGCACGGCCCTGGACCCCCAGGACGCCTCCCTGAACGTGCGCCTCAACAACCAGCTGGTGCTGCGCAACTACCTCGATTCTCACCCTTTCGGGGGCGGCGTGGGCACCATTGGGGCCTGGGGCATCAAGTACAACCCGGGCAGCTACCTGGCCACCATTCCGCCCGACAGCTACTGGGTGAAGGTGTGGGTGATGTACGGCATTGTGGGCTTCATCATCTGGTTTGGCATCATGCTCTACATCGTGGGCAAGGGCTGCGGCATCGTCTGGAACATCCGGGACCCCAAGCTGCGGGTGAAGCTCAACGCCCTGACGGCCGGCGCGGCCGGCATCCTGTTCTGCAGCTACGGCAACGAGGTTATCAACTTCATGCCCTCGGCCATCATCGTGTACATCTCCTGGGCCTTTATTTTCCTGGGGCCGCGGCTGGATTCGGACCCTGAACTTGTACAGCACTAACTGGTCTATGGCAACGCCTCTGGTATCCATTATTTCCATCAACTACAACCAGGCCCAGGTAACCTGCGAGATGGTAGCTTCCCTGCGCCAGCTCACGTACCCGGCCGTGGAAATCATTGTCGTTGACAACGCTTCGCCTACCGATGACCCCGGCATCATTACGGAGCAGTTTCCGGAAGTGCAGCTCATTCGGTCCGATAAGAACCTGGGCTTTGCCGGCGGCAACAACCTGGGCATCCGGCAGGCTACGGGCAAGTACATCCTGTTTCTCAACAACGACACGGAGGTGGCCCCGGGCTTTCTGGAGCCCTTGGTTGAGCTGTTCGAAAACAACCCCGACGCCGGTATTGCCTCGCCCAAAATCATCTTCTACGGCACCAACGATGTTATTCAGTACGCCGGCTCCCGGGGCATCAACACCTGGACGGGCCGCAGCGTGACCATCGGCCACGGGGAGCCCGACGCCGGCCAGCACAACACCTCCGGCCCCACCAAACTCGCCGACGGGGCCGCCATGATGGTGCCGCGCCGCGTGATTGACGAGGTGGGCCTGATGCCAGAGGTGTACTTTCTCTACTACGAGGAGCTGGACTACTGCGAAATCATTAAGCGCTGGGGCTACAGCTGCCACTACGTAGCCGAATCGACAATTTACCACAAAGAGTCCCTGTCGGTGGGCAAGTCGTCGGTGCTGAAAACCTACTACATGAACCGCAACCGCCTGCTGTTCATCCGCCGCAACTTCACCGGCTGGTCGTTCTGGACGAGCACCTGCGTGTTCCTGCTGGCGGCCCTGCCCAAGAAAGCCGTGACGTTTTCGCGCCGCTCCGAGTGGAGCCACCTGCGCGCCTTGGGGCGCGGGCTGTGGTGGAACCTGCAGCACCTGGGCACTTCTTCCGCTACCTCCTAACCGCCGCACTATGACCCTTTTTACGCTTCTTCTGGATGGGCTGCTGTGGGTGCTGGGCATCTACCTAGCGCTCAACTGCGGTTACCTGCTGTTTTTTGCCGTGGCCGGCCACCTGAATCAGCCCCGCGTCACGGCCCCTACGCATGGCACCCAGCGTCGCCGCCCGGCCCGCACCATGTGCGTGCTCATTCCGGCCTACCGCGAAAACACGGTGATACTGGAAACCACCCGGGCCGCCCTGCGCCACGCCTACAGCGGTGGGCACGCCGTGTGCGTTATAGCCGACGGCTTACAGCCCGAAACGGTAGCCGCCCTGCGGGAAATGGGCGCCCAAGTGCTGGAAGTGCACTTTGAGCGCAGCACCAAAGGCAAAGCTCTGCTCTACGCCCTGGAGGCCCTGCCCCAGCACCAATTTGAGGTGGCCATGGTCCTCGACGTGGATAACATCATGAGTCGGGGCTGCCTGGAGGCAGTGAACCAGGCTTTCGAGGCCGGCTACCAGGTAGTGCAAACCCACCGCACGGCCAAAAACACCGACTCGGCCTTTGCCCTGCTCGACGCCTGCAACGAGGAAATCAATAACCACATTTACCGCAAGGGCCACTTTGCCGTGGGCCTCTCGGCAGCTCTCATCGGCTCGGGCATGGCCTTCGAGTTTGGCTACCTGCGCCAGCTGCTCATGGGCATTGGCGAAACGGTAGGCGAGGACAAGGAGCTGGATTTCCGCATTGCCCGCGACCAGGAGAAAATCTGCTACCTCGACCACGTGTACGTGTATGATGAGAAGGTCGAAAACGCCCAGGTGTTTACCCAGCAGCGCAGCCGCTGGCTGGCCGCGCAGTTCGAGTTTCTGAAGAAATACGCCGCCGAGGGCCTGGAACAGCTCATGGAGCACGACAACTTCGAGTTCTTCAACAAGGTAGTGCAGGCCTTTCTGGTGCCGCGCATGCTATTGATTGGGGTGCTGGGCATGCTGCTGGTGGTGTCCGCGGGGCTGAGCTTCGTGCTGCCGGCGGGCCCCTCGCCCCTGTTCTGGGCGGGTCTGCTGACCGTGCTGGGCCTCACGCTGCTGGCCTCCTTGCCCGCCCGCCTCTACAACAAGCAGCTCCTAACGGCCATTGTGCGCCTGCCCTACGCCCTGCTGTGCATGGTGCTGGCCTTGCTGCGCATCAACCGCTCCAAAACCGCCTTCCTCGCCACGCCCCACCGGGTCCAGACCCTGGATGCTTCTATGGAGCATTGACCCCACCCCAACCCCTCCCCGGTGGGGAGGGGCTTAGGTTAGCATTACAACGACTTTGTTCACGGTCATTAGCTGACATTGCCACAGTAACCGAAGCCCCTCCCCACCGGGGAGGGGTTGGGGTGGGGTCCACGTCACTTCCTTATCCACCAGCAAACCATGCCTTTCGAAATCATTGCCCTACCTGCCGCGGCCTGCTTGGTGTTCGGCTTCATCCGGGGTCTGCGGGCTCGTCAGCAATCCTAGCGCCGACGCCGCCAGGTCTCACTTTACCTCGTTTTGGCAGCTGCTGGCGCCCAGCGGCGCTACGCTGCACTTCCTCTGCTACTCAGGCTACTCCTTTATGATGAGCAACGTGTACCTCTACTTGTTTTGGGCGGCCTTTGCCGTGGCATTTTATACCTACGTGGGTTACGGTCTGGTGGCCTGGGCACTAGCCCGCCTTGCGCGCACAGTGCGGCCGGCGCGGCCGCTGGCGCCCTTTGTGCCTGAGGTGACGCTGGTGGTGCCGGCCTATAATGAGGCCGATATTCTGGATGATAAAGTCGCCAATTGCCTGGCCCTGGACTACCCCCGCGAGAAACTGCGGCTCCTGTTTATCACCGATGGCTCCACCGATAACTCGGCCGAAGTATTGACCCGCTACCCCCAGATAGAGCACCTACACTCCCCCTTCCGGGGCGGCAAATCCTTGGCCGAAAACCGGGCCATGGAGTTTGTGCGCACGCCCTACGTGGTATTCACTGACTGCAACTCCTTCCTGAACCCCGAAGCCGTGGGCGAAATGGTCAAGCACTACCAGGACCCGCAGGTAGGCGCCGTTTCGGGAGAGAAAAAGGTGCTGGCCCACAACTCGGCCTCCGGGGCCGGCGAGGGGCTGTACTGGAAGTACGAGTCCTTCCTCAAGCGCTGCGACTCCGAAATCTACTCCTTGATGGGGGCGGCTGGCGAGCTGGTTTCCTTCCGCTCCAACCTGTTCCAGCCCCTGGAAAAGGACACCATTCTGGACGACTTCATTCAGTCCCTGCGCATTGTGGAGAAGGGCTACCGGGTAGTATACGAGCCAGCCGCCTACGCCGCGGAAGCACCTTCGGCTTCCCTGGCTGAAGAAATGAAGCGCAAAATCCGCATTTGCGCCGGCGGCTGGCAGTCCATGGTACGGCTGCGCTCCTTGCTGAACCCGGTGCGGCAGCCGCTAGTAACGTTCCTGTACGTGTCGCACCGGGTGCTGCGCTGGAGCATTACGCCCGTGGCCCTGGTGCTGCTGCTGGTGCTGGGCGCGGTGCTGGCTGGCGTGCAGGGTGGGTTTTACGCGGCCTTTTTTGCCGGGCAGGTGCTGTTCTACGGACTGGCCTACCTGGGCTGGCGCGCCGAAAGCCGGGGCCGCAGCCGCAAAGCCCTGCTGGTGCCGCTCTACTTCACCCTAATGAACCTGGCCGTGTTTGCCGGCTTCCGGCGCTACCTGCGCAATGCCCAGCCCGCAGCCTGGGAAAAGGCGGCCCGCAACCAGACCCTCGAAGGAAACCTGAGCATTCCGAAAGCCTGAATTCTGCCCTGCTTCTACCCCACCCGCCCGTTTGGTAGCCGTTCACCCAACTTCCCTCGGCGATGAGAATAGCCCACCTGATAATGGCGCATAAAGGCCCCGAGCAACTTGCCCGCCTGGTGAAAGCCCTGGCCCACGAGGGCTTCGACTTTTACATTCACCTGGATGCCAAGGCCGACCGCCGGGAGTTTGCCTTTCTGGAAGAGTTACCGGGCGTGCGCCTGACTACCACCCGCTTGTACGTGCGCTGGGCTTCCTACCGCTTTACCAAGGCCATTGTGGAGTGCACCCGCGAAATTCTGGCCACGGGCATCGAGTATGACTTCATCAACCTGATGAGTGCCCAAGACTACCCCATCAAGCCCGCCGAAACCATCTACGATTTTCTGGCGCGCAACCGGGGGCGGTCCTTTCTTTCCTTTGAGTCGAGCGAGGAAAACTCGGAGTGGTGGGCCCACGCCATTACGCGGGTGGAGAAGTACCACTCCACCTACTTCCACTTCAAGGGCCAGTACTTCCTGCAAGCCACCATCAATTGGCTGCTGCCCAAGCGCACGTTTCCGCTGCCCTACACCTTGTACGGCGGCAAAGACGGCTCCTGGTGGACCATCAGCCGCCCTTGCGCGCAGTATCTGGTTGATTTTCTGGACAATAATCCGGGTCTGCGCCGCTTCACGATGTTTACCTGGGGCTCCGATGAGTTCTTGATTTCGACCATTCTGATGAACTCGCCCTACCGCCCGACTATCGTCAACAACAACTACCGCTACATCGACTGGAGCCAGGGCGGGGCCAACCCCAAGGTGCTGACCACCGTGGATTTTGAGGCCCTGCGCGCCAGCCCCCAGCTTTTCGCCCGCAAGTTCGACCCGGAAGTGGACGCCACCGTGCTAGACCTGGTGGACGACCTGCTGCTGGCTGCCCCGCTCCACCCCGTTTCCTAGCCCGTATTATTTATGGAAAGCCCGATACAAGGTCGTGATATAGTGGTGGTGGGGCAGCAGCCCTGGGACACCGAAATCGGCAGCAACTGCAAGAACATTGCCCTGGAGTTTGCCCGCCACAACCGGGTGCTCTACGTCAACTCGCCCCTGGACCGCAACACGGTGCTCAAGCACCGCCACGAAGCCCGGATTCAGCGCCGCCTGCGCATACTTCGAGGGCAGGAGCAGGCCCTGGAAACGGTGGGCGAAAACCTCTGGGTGCTCACCCCGGATACCATTGCCGAATCCATCAACTGGCTGCCACCTTCGCCGGTGTACACCGTGTTCAACAAGCTGAATAACCGCCGCTTTGCCCGGGCCATCCGGCGCGGCATCACGGCCCTGGATTTCCAGGATTTCGTGTTGTTCAACGACAACGACATCTTCCGCAGCTTCTACCTGAAAGAGCTGCTCCAGCCCGCCGTGAGCGTGTACTACTCCCGCGACTACATGTTGGCCGTGGACTACTGGCGCAAACACGGCCGCCACTTGGAGCCCCAGCTTATTGCCAAGAGCGACGTGTGCGTGGCCAATTCCAGCTACCTGGCGGCCTACTGCCGGCGCTATAACCCCAACTCCCACTACGTGGGCCAGGGCTGCGACGTAGCGCCAGCGCCGGCCGCCGAGGCTACCACCCCAGCCGACCTGGCCGGCATTCCGGGGCCGCTGATTGGCTACGTGGGGGCGCTGGTGAGCCTGCGGCTTGACTTGGCATTGCTTCAGCAACTTGCCGAGCAGCGCCCCACCTGGAGCCTAGTGCTGGTGGGCCCCGAGGATGAGGCGTTCAAGGCCAGCACCCTGCACCAGCTACCCAACGTCCACTTCCTCGGGCCGAAGGCGCCCGAGGAGCTACCGGCTTACATTCGGGAGTTTGCCGTGTGCCTTAACCCCCAGCTGGTCAACGACATGACCATCGGCAATTACCCGCGCAAGATTGACGAGTACCTGGCCCTGGGCAAGCCCGTGGTGGCTACCCGCACCCAGGCCATGGACATCTTCGCCGACTATACTTACCTGGCCGAGTCGGCCGCTGACTACGTGCGGCTGATTGAGCAGGCGCTGGCCGAAGACTCTAAGGAGCTTCGGCAGGGCCGCGCCGCGTTTGCCGCTACCCATACCTGGGAAAACAGCGTCCGGCAGATTTACGCGGCCATCCGGGCAGCTTCGGCGGGTGCTCTTGCCGCGCCGGCCGCGCCTACTGCCACCCTGGTTTCTGCCTGACACCGCGCACTCCCCTACGGCTGCGGGCTGCCCGCGGCCCTGTTCCCACCTCTACGCCCCCTTGCCTGATGCTCGCCGTCTTTAAAAACCGACACGTACTATCCCTGACCGGCAACGGCGTGATGGCCGTGTTCAGCATCCTGACCTACAGCATCCTGTACCGCTTTCTGCCCGAGACAGATATGGGCAACTGGGTGTTTTTTCAGTTTGCCTTTCTGCTGCTCGACACCTTCCGCACAGGCCTGCTGCAAACGCCCCTGATTAAGTTTTACGCCGGCGCCGACCTGGCCCGCCAGACCACCGTAGCTGGCTCGTCGTGGTTTATTGGCCTGCTGGTCACGGGCTTTTTCGTGGTGCTCAACCTGGCAACCCTACCGCTGGCCCCCTACACCACCGATGCCGGCGTGCTGCTACTGCTCAGCTACTTCGGCCTGAGCTTGGTGGTTACGCTGCCGTTCAACGTGGCCGTGTGGCTCCTGCAGGCCGAGCAGCGCTTCGATGCCATCCTGACGATTCGGCTGCTCAACCAGGGCTCCTTTATTCTGCTGACGGTTTTGCTCTACTGGCTCGGGAAAATCAGCTTGCTGGGCATTGTGTACTCGTTTCTGGCTAGCTCCCTGCTCACGAGCGTGGTAACGCTGGTAATGGGCTGGGCCCGGCTGGGCGCAATTCGGCACAAAACGATGGAGTGCGTGCGGGAGGTGTTTCACTTCGGTAAGTACAGCTTCGGCACGTTTCTGTGCGCTACCCTGCTGCGCAGCTCCGATACCTTCATCATCAAGTTTATGCTGGGGCCGGCCGCCCTGGCCGTCTACAACCTGCCTCAGCGCCTGCTCGAAATCATTGAAATTCCATTGCGCAGCGGCCTGGCTACGGCCATGCCCGATATGTCGGCGGCCGTGAACCGCAAGCGCAACGATGAGGTAGCCCACACGCTCAAGAAATACGCCGGCTCCCTCACCCTGATCTTCATCCCGATTACGCTGGGCGTGCTGGTGTTTGCCGATGTGATTGTGCTGGCCATTGGCGGGCAGAAATACGTGCACACCGAAGCAGCCAACATCTACCGCATCATGATTATATGCGCCCTGCTCTTCCCCATTGAGCGGTTTCTGGGCGTCACCCTCGACATCATCAACAAGCCCCAGCTCAACCTCATTAAGGTCCTTATTGCCCTGACTATCAACACCACCGCCGACATTCTGTGCATCAAGCTCACGGATAGCATTTACGGGGCGGCGGTGGCCTCGGCCTTCACGCTGGTAGCCAGTCTGGGCTACGGTTACTGGGTGCTCAATAAATACCTACCCCTGCATTACCAGGACACGTTTCCGCTGGCCCTGGCCGAGTTTCGCAGCCGCCTCACCGTGCTGTTTCAAAAGGTGAGACTTATCACAAACCGCAACCCTACCTTATGAAATAGGGTGTCGCGCTTTCCTACGGGCGAAAAGAGTTAGGAGCCGCCAACTAGTACTGTCTCCGATTGAAGACCATAATGCCGGAGCACATCTTTGCACCGTTCCCGTCCATTGCTGTCCGCACCAAAGCGGCGGATTAGTAAGCTAATAGGCCGTCCTGCAGAGGCGCAGCCGAAGCATCTCGCTCGAATCGTTGGGTTAGTTTGGCAACGTCAGCACGCCAGATGCTTCGGCTGCGCCTCTGCAGGACGGCCTAAAAGGGATATAGACAGTAATTAGTAAGGCAGTCTTACACCAAAAAGAACGTCATGCTGAGCTTGTCGAAGCATCTCTACCGCTTCCGTCCGCACGTTTGGAGGTAACGGTCGAGATGCTTCGACAGGCTCAGCATGACGGGCTGTTGGTTTACTGTCCGTTTGGTATTCGGTTGTCTGCTCAAATCATGCTCCTGAAACGCAAAACTGTCCTTCCGAGCAGCGCGAGGAATCTGGGTTAGCCTCTCTGGAGTGTGACCTAGATTCCTCGCCCTGCTCGGAAGGACAGTAGACGAATTTCGCTGTGCTACTCCGGCATGACTACCTACTCTGACAGCACTACCCGTTGGTTGAGCACGGCGGCGGGAGTGGTCAGCCGGACGAGGTACACGCCGGTGGGCAGGCCCTGGGCGTGCAGCGTAACGCGCTGCGTACTGCCGGCTTCCACGGTCCCAGTTAGGAGCTGGCGCACCAGCCGGCCCTGCAGGTCGTACACGGCCAGGGTAACCCGGCCGGTTGTTAGCGGGCGGAAGGTGATTTCGCTGCTGGTGCTGAATGGGTTAGGCGCTACCGTGAAGGCTAGGTCCTCAGCGGCACTGGCCGTTACGCGGGCCGCGGCGCCGTCGCCTAGCTGAGCACTGCTGGCCGTGGCCGTCAGGCGGGCGCTGCTGCCCGTGTAGGGCGACAACCGGCTGCCCGGAATGGGGCCCTCCATGGTGCCATCAGGCAGCTGCCAAGCCACGGACACCTGGTCGTCGCCGCCTTGCTCTTTGTGCAGGGCCTCAATGTAGTAGCGCTGACCGGCCGTCAGGGTAACGGGGGCTGATTTCTGGCTGGCGTACTTGTTCCACTCGCGCGAGTTGGTGTAGCCGTTTATCGAGGCAATCCGCACTTTGCGGGCGGGGTCACCATCGGGGCTCAGCCACAGCTCGCAGTTGTCGTCGCCGGCAATCCAGAAGGTATAGGCGCCAGTTTGGGGCGGGCACAGGTAGCCGCGGATCCGAGCCCCGTAGTTGTCGCCGAGGTTGCGGCTGCTTTCAAACTGGGTGAGCTGGCTAGTGCTGGCCGGCGCGGTCTGCACCGGAATGTCGGCCACGGCTGAGCCGCCCACGTTGTTCCATTGCTCGCGCAGGATAGTGCCGGTAGCTGAGCACACAGCCGGCGCCGACGTAGCTGGCGGGGTGCTGCTGGTGCTACCCGCCGCCGGCAGGACAAACAGCGGCGTTTCCGTCACCAGAAGGCTCAGCTGCCCGTTCGTTAGGTTCACGCGCTGCACAGCCATAGCGCTGGCACCGGGGCGGTACACATCGGCGTAGGCGGCGGTGCCCAGGTTGAGGGTGTACTGCACGGTGCGGCCCCGCTCGTCGGGTACTACCAGGGCGTAGGCTTGCTGCCCGTTCAGCTCGTAGCGGTCCACTACGGGGTCGGTGTTCAGGGTTTCCTTGAACGTGTATTCGCCCAGCAGCTGGTTGGTTTGACGCAAGTACTGGGTAGCCAGGCGCGGGGTGCGGTCGGCGTTGAGCAGGCCCATGGTGGCAAACTGGGTGGAGCTGCCCGGGTTGTCGTCGTAGAGCTGGTAGAAGAACACGCGCTCCACCCCGTAGCGCGGGTAGAGCAGGGCCGTGCGCAGCAGCCAGTCGGCCTGGGTTTCCTGCACCGAGCGGCTGCCGATGGCAATGGCCTTGAACGGGCTGCCCTGGTTGGTGTCGAAACCCGTTTCGGTAATCCAGACGGGTATGTTGCCGCAGTACTGGCGGGCCATCTGCACGAAGCTGCGCGCTACCGGCGCCGCATCCGACACCTCGGGGGCCGCCCCGCGGGTGGAGTTGCCGCCTTGGGAAGTGCCGGCGTCGTTGGAGTAGTTGTGGTAGTTGATGACGTCCCAGCAGAGGTTTACGCTGCCATCGGGGCGGTAGCCGCGGTGCTGGCGGCACCACTCCACCATGCCCTTCACGTACTCGGGGTCGGGCTTGGCCAGGCCGGCCATCACCACTTGCATGGTGGGGTCAGCGTTTTTCACGCCAATGCCTGAACCCATGGTGTTACGGTGCCCATCGTAGAAAGCCGAGAGGTTGGCCGCGTACTGGGCGGGCGTCTGGTAGGCTTTGGCGCCCTTCCACCACTTGTCCCGCTCGTTGTCGCACTCCACGTAGGTAATCAGGTTCAGGCCAATCTTCACCTCATTAATACCGTCGCCGGGCCAGCGCGGGGTAGTATTCACCGTCACGAGGCTGCGGCTCAGGCCAGTGTTGCGGCCGTAGCGGGCGGCAAACTGGAAAGCCATGCGGGCCTGCTCGCGGTAGGAAGCGGGGTTGCTGAAGTCAGCGCCCCCGCGCACGGGCACGTTTTCGTTGTCGCGCTGGTCGGCGGGCCAGGTGTTCAGCAACCAGCCCGGTAGGGTTTTAATGCAGGCCAGCACTTCCACGCCTTCGGTCTTGAGGCGCTGGTACATGGCATCGTAGTTCCAGCCCCCGCTATGGGTAGGGTTGAACGTGTAGCTGCCCTCCGAGGATTCCAGCCGCTCCCAGTCGAGGTAGTGGCGGATGCCGGTGAAGTTCTTCACGCCGGCCAGGCGCGCGGCTTCCACCTCCCAGGGCCGGTTGGGGTCTTCCAGGTCCCACTCAAAGGCATTCACCCCGAAGGATTGCTTGAGTTTGATTGCCCGGGCCGCAGTGCTGGGCGTGCTCGGCGTAGTGGGCGCGGGCGTGGTAGGCGCCGGGGCCGGCGCAGCTTGCACGGTTAGGTTTTGGTTTACGTTAGCGGCTGCCAGGTAGGCAGCACTACCCGCCTGTGAGGCGGTAATGGTGGTAGTACCTGCCCCGACCACCGTGGCCTGCCACTGCCCGCCGGCGTTGGAAACCGAAGCCACCGCCGGATTGGACGAGGTAAAGGTGATGGGCGTAGCCGAGTTGGTGCTGGTGGCGCTAAGCGCAAATGGCGCGTCGCCCACGGTTTTGCCCGCCAGCGCCCCGAAGCTGATAACTGCCTGCGGTAATGCGGGACTCGGGGTCGGGGTTGGCGCAGGAGTTGGGGTAGGCGCCGGGGCGGGGCTAGCGGTGCCGCTGGCATACCCGAACACCTGAATCTTGTGCGGCAGGTTGTTGCAGTATTTCCGCACAATGATGGCATCGGCGGCTACCGGCGTGGCTACGGCCAGCTCTACCCACTGCTGGTAAAGGGCCCCGGTGAAGGTACCCAGCAAGGTGCGCTGGGTACCATTGAGGGCGTAAATGGAAGCGGGCTTATCGGCGAAGGAACCCTCGAAATCATAGAGCCGCAGCCGACTCACGTTCGTGCGCTGGGCCAGCCGAAGCGTCACGTCGATGTACTGAAAGTTGGTAGGGTCCCAGTGGTTGCGGACCAACTCGTTTAGGTTGTCATTCAGCCAGGGCGAGTAGTCTTGGCCCGTGTTTACGCTGGGTGTAATGGTAGTGATACTGACCCGCGTTTCGCTTTGGGCCCGGGCCGTGAGGGCCAGCAAAAAGCATACAGCATAGGCAAGCAGCGCCATCCATCTGGAAAATTTCCCCATTTCAAAAGAAGTTTGGTGAAGGTGTGGGGTAAGCCGCTACTGCGCGGGCTACCCTCGTTTTGGTAAGCCAATATGCCAGGCAGCAGACTGGGTAGTGTAGTGCGCTAGTGTGGTTCCCGCAGTTGCGGAATCGTGTTTTTTTCTCTTCCCGTCGCGCTTCCTATCTGAGCGTCCGGCATGTAGTAAACCGCCGCCGCTGCCCTATGAAACGCCCACTCTTCCCCTCTTCGTGGGAAGCCCCATCGTTGACCACTACTGTAGAGTGAGCAAACAGCATCCTTACTCCTATTCCTTCTCCCGCTACCTTCAGAAAAGCAGCCGGAGTACCCATCTCACTTGCTAGGCCTGGGCCAGCCATCAAACAAATTATCCTCTTTTTCGCTGCTAAAAGCGGGCACGTTTTCCTCGATTCAACTTCACGTGTTGCCCACCTCAATTTCGTCAAAAATACAATTATCAAATTTAATAAACTTCATAAGAGCTTGATTTAGCGCACATTTATATATAATTAAAAATATATTATCTTAATAATACAAAATTAACAGCAAGTTAAGATAGAGTCACTGATGCACTCTGGCGCCTATGCATGTTGCAACGCAAGGTGGCCGGAGTATCACTGTTTTGGGCTACTGAGGTAGGGCTTAGCAACGGTGGCCAATTGCAAGCCCGTGAGGGGTAGCATGGTGAAGAAGGCAGGCGCCCCATCTAGCAGCACCTCGCGCCCGGGTAGGCGCATGCTCGTGCCGGAAATTCCAAAATCCCAACCTCGGCGCTCTATCCCGGCTACTGGCCAAGTGGCCGGAAAGGTGTAGCGGGCCGTAGCCTCCTCCTGCTGATCGATTGGGGTTTTAGCCCACAGCACATACTGGTACTGGTCGGCGCGGCGGAAGGCGGCCCCGTCTACCTCCTCCGGCAAGTGGAGGGCGGCGGTGCGGGCGGCATCATAGTGCCAGCCTGCTAGCAGCTCGGCCGTGGTTTTGAAGCCCAGCCCGAGTTGGGTCAGCTTTTCCCGGCCGGGCAGGTCGCGGTTCATATTCTCATACATGCCCATGAGCTTGAACTCGTCGTCGACGGCAACGCCCGCGGGCTGTTTGGGGGCGTCGGCGGCTTCGGCTATACTATAGAAGTGCACCTGCCGAATGCCGTTTTTCTGGGCAATGATCAGGGCCTTCATGCCAAAGTTGCGCTGCATCTCATCGGAGCCGTAGCGCCACTCGGCGGTGCGGCGGCTAATGTTGGTTTCCGTAACGATGAAGTGCTTTTCGGGGTAGGTTTCGCCGTTGAAACCGTGCTGGTGCAGCACGGCCTCAAACTGAGCTTTGTGGCGCAGCAGCTGAGCGGCGGCGTTGTCGGAGTTGCGCTGGTAGTTGAAGCCCGTGTGCAGCAGATTGCGCCGGCGCAGGTAGTACGAAGGGTACACGTGGTAGTCTACCACGTCGAAATACGCCCCGCCCCGGGCCGGAAATTGGGCCGTAACGGCGCCACCACGGGGGTTATCGGTGTAGCGCAGCAAGGCATCGAGGTACTCGGCGTAGCCCAGGCCGCCGGGCGTCACGTAGTCCTCGGGGCAGTATTTTTTCACTACCTCCCAGGTGATGCGCAAGGTGCGGATGTAGTGGTAGATGGGCGCCAGCGTGTTGGTGGTTTCGGCCGGCCTGGGGGCCCGCTCCAGCCACTCCTTATTGCTGACATCGGTAATAAAATCGGGCTCGTTGACGACCTCCCAGAAGCGGATGTGCTTGCCGTAGGTTTGGGTGAGCCGGTAGATGTAGGCGGCGTAGTAGTTGCGCGGATTGATGGTGCTGTCGGCCAGCCAAATAGGTTCGTAGAGGTTGGCAAACAGCTTGGACGGCTCCCGGCAGCCGGGGTACACGGTCTGGTCGCGGTGCTCGGCCGAAGGTTCGCCCACAAAGCACACCAGTTCCCGCAAGCCCAGGTTGGTGGTGTGGTGGTCGAAGGCGGCCTGCCGGGCCTGCCAGCCCCACTTGTCCAAAAACTGATCGGGCAGGGTTACTCGGATGGTTTGCCCGCCGGCCTTGCTGATGGCCGAGGCCAGGTGCTCGTCGTCCCAGCCGCTGCCGTAGTAGCCCATGTTGCAGCCGTAGCCAAAGTCGGCGGTGTAGGGCCGCACGTAGCTTTCGGCGGTGTGCGGGGTACGCGTGGCGGGCGGCTGGTGGGGGCTAGTGCAGGTAGCGCAAAGCCACGCCGCGCCCAGCAGCACCGGTTCGGGCAACCGTTTCCCAACCTTTCGGCGCCAGGTAGTAAAACTGTTCATAGCAGGGCTTTCAAGGGTGACCGGTACTTGAAAGGTGGGCGGCAGCAGACTGCTTGCCCAATACGGAGCTGGTCCGCTAGCCCGCCGCAACAGCGGAAAAGCTAGCCGAATTTGTAAAACATGAGCGTGGAGGGCCGGACGGGTGGGGGTCAGTCCAGGAGGCGGCAACAGCAATATGCTCCCAATACAGCCGACGCTGTTCTGGTCGCTCAAGATAGGAATTAGTATTTTATATTCAAGATTAAATAATACTAAACCGTGCAAACCTGCTGCTTGGCAGGAGTGGAATATCCGTATTGGTTTCTACCTAATGCAGTGTATGTACTGAATGACATATTGTTCTAAGCTTATCGGAGTCAGTCGGAAAGATTGCGGGCTTAGATCTTAACGTACACTCAAAAAAAGCCCGTTATGCGGAGCCCCGCGCAGGGCCTACTCACGCGCAAACGAGTTGATGGTATCAAGTCGGGCTGCGGGGAGTAGGCCCTGCGCGGGGCTCTGCTTGACGGGTGAGTCAATGAGCCGATATGTTCCGCTAGCGGTGCGCGGAATGCTTTCCGGCTATTTCCCTTCCGCTTACTTAAATCAGCTCCGTTATTTCTCGCACGCCAATCGGCCTCTCCCGCGTAAATCCTTCGCCAAATTCGGCTCCTATTAGGTGGCCGAACTCGCGGGCACGAGCTTCCAGGAATTGGCTGAACACGGGTGTGGACAGATAAGTAGTGGGCTCCGTGCTGTTGGGGTTGTAGAACTGGGTGCCGTAGGCCTGGATGGCTTCCCACTTTTTGGGCCAGTGCGCGGTAATATCTACCACAAAATCGGCCGGAATCTGGCGGTCCTGGATGTAGTGATACACCACGCGGGGGCGCCAGGGCTGCTGGGGCTGGCCGTCGTCGCCGAGGGTTTCAATCATGCGCAGGCCCGAGAGAAAGCACGCCTCCGACTCCAGCTGGGAGCCGCGGCCGTGGTCGGGGTGCCGGTCATGGATGGCGTTGCAGAGGACCACGTCAGGCTGGTAGCGGCGCAGGGCGGCTATTAGCGGCAGCTGGTGTTCCCGGTTGTTGCGGAAGAAGCCATCGGGCAGGCCCAGGTTTTCGCGGGCGCTCAGGCCCAGGATGCGGCTGGCGGCTTCGGCTTCCTGGGCGCGGGTAGCGGCAGTGCCCCGGGTGCCCAGTTCCCCCCGGGTCAGGTCCACGATGCCGATTTTCTTGCCAGCGGCAGCGGCGGCCAGCAGCGTACCGGCACAGCACATTTCAACATCATCGGGGTGAGCTCCGAAGGCCAGAATATCAAGTTTCATGCAAAAAAAGGGAAGTCGAGAGGAAGGAAAGTCGCTACCAAGCACGAAACGCAAGCTCGGGCCACGGGTTTAGCTCGGGCAAAAGTAGCAGGTTAGCGCGCTTGCACTACTGGTAGCGCCTTGCGGCTACCACCTAGCGAAAACCCTGGCCTGTGGCAACGAGTTACACCAAGCAATCCACAACGAGAGCCAGGTCCCACCCATACGGCAGCAACCTGTAGTGCCCTGGGCAGGGCATCTACGCATTTTCTCCTTTCATTTATGGAATACAGACAACTTGGCCGCTCTGGCCTACGCATCCCGGTCCTGAGCTTCGGCACGGCCACCTTCGGAGGCGGCAACGAGTTTTTTAAAGCCTGGGGCAGCACTCAGGTTGATGAGGCCCGGCGCCTGCTTGACATCTGCCTAGAAGCGGGCGTTACGCTCTTCGACACGGCCAACGTATACTCCCAAGGGATGTCGGAGGAGATTTTGGGCAAGGCCCTGGCAGGCCGGCGCGGGGAAGTACTGCTTTCAACCAAGGCTACCTTCCCCATGGGCGAGGACCCAAACGGCTACGGCTCCTCCCGCCAGAACCTGGTGCGAGCCTGCGAAGACAGCTTGCGCCGCCTCGGCACCGACCACATCGACATCTACCACATGCACGGCTTCGACGCGCACACGCCCGTGGAGGAAACCCTGCGCACCCTCGACGACCTGGTGCAGAGCGGCAAGGTGCGCTACATTGCCTGTTCCAACTTTTCGGGCTGGCACCTGATGAAGAGCCTGTCAGTGTCGGAGCGCTACGGCTGGGCGCGCTACGTGGGCCACCAGGCGTACTATTCGCTGGCAAACCGGGAGTTTGAGTGGGAGCTCCTACCCCTCGGCCTCGACCAAGGGGTAGGCGCCATCGTCTGGAGCCCCTTATCGGCGGGCTTGCTAAGCGGTAAAATTCGCCGGGGCCAGCCCCTTCCGGAAAGCAGCCGGCTAGCCCAGGGCGGCGGCCAGGGCCCTAAAGTGCCCGACGAGTTGCTGTTCGCCATTATTGATGCCCTCGATGAGGTAGCCGCCGAAACCGGCAAATCAGTAGCTCAGGTAGCCCTAAACTGGCTGCTCCAGCGCCCCACTGTGGTCAACCTGGTCATTGGGGCCCGCAACGAGGAACAGCTCCGCCAGAATCTGGCCGCCGTGGGCTGGAACCTCACCCCCGAGCAAGTGGCCAAGTTGGATGCCGCCAGCGACACGCCGCCCATCTACCCCTACTGGCACCAGCGCAATTTCCCGATGCTGCACCCTAAGCTGGTATAGCGGCGGTTAGTTCAGCCATGCACCTAGTGCCATATTACTGATGCATGAGGTGGCAGCTTCGCGCTACTAGCGCAAAAAGCCCCGCTAAGGATTACACCTTAGCGGGGCTTTTTGCTGTTCTCGGTTCTACGACCAGCCTACTTGATGCGGAGTGTTCGGCCTACGCGCAGTACCGCCGTGCCGCCATTCAGACGACGAATCTGGGCCTGCGATACGCCGTACTTATCAGCAATTTCCGACAGCGTATCGCCGCTGCGGATTTTATGCGTTACAATGCGCCGGGCCTGGGTGGGTTTCGCGGCGCTGCTGCGGCTACTGCTGCCGCCGCTGCTGGCACCCGGCACGCTCCCGCCCCGGTACCGCAATGACTTGCTGTAGTAGGCAAACAGGGCTGAAGTAATCTGAAAATTGTCTTTGATGAGGCGGTAATCCGGGAAGTCGTACATCCGCTCCGGGTCGATGGGGTTGCCCTCGTAGCGCACCTCAAAGTGCAAGTGAGAACCGCTGCTGCGGCCCGTGCTGCCACCCCAGCCAATAAGTTGGCCGGCTTTCACGAACGTTCCGGGCGCCACCAACGACTTCTGCAAGTGCCCGTAGAGCGTCTCGATACCGTTGTAGTGCCGGACCAAGATGTAATTGCCGTAGCCGGAGCCGTCCCACTTCACAATGCGTACTACCCCGTCGAAAGCCGCTTTCACGGAGTCACCGGTTTCCAGGTCCAAGTCTACGCCGTAGTGCCAGCGGTAGCCCCGGAAGCCAAAGTCTGAGGTGATGGGCGTCCGGTTCAGGGGCATTTTGGCGTAGCGCTGGCGCTCCGGCTCGGTTAACTTCAGGTTGAGCGTGTCCTTGATATGGCGCCCGTCTACGCGGTAGGGGTTGATGTTATGGGTATCCCAAATGGCGTAGTAACCCGCTACTTTAATCCAGGAGGAATCAATTTTTACTTCCTCTGACACTTCCACGATCTGCTGCTCGCCTTCGTTGAGCGTGGTCGTATCCTCGCTCACAATGGAGAGCTTTTTGGCCGGGTTGAAGAAGATGGACTTTGCCGCATCGGAACCCTCATCCGGTAGCTCCTCCGTCTCAATCAGAATCGTGGTATCGGGCCGCACGTAGCGAATTGTGGGCGACTTAATCCGGAAGAAATCCTTCCGCTTGCCCGCCGAGCCAGCTTTTGCTTTCGGCTCGGGGACTTTGCGGCGCTGGGCCAGCAGCTGGCCGGGCAAGCCAAAGAACAGCCCGATCAGTAGCAGCGGCAGCAGCCAGTGTTTCGCAAAATTCAGCAAGAGCAACAGGGTAAATGGTGAAATGGTGAGGTTGTGAAGTTGTGAAATGATTTGAGTGTAGGGTGTAACGCCCGTGTCACCCATTGTCTTGCATGGAATGAAAAACTCACCATTTCACAACTTCACCAATTCACTCTTAATGATCCCCCAGCGCGGCTAGGTAACGCTCCGCATCCAGGGCGGCCATGCAGCCGGAGCCGGCGGCCGTCACGGCCTGCCGGTAGGTGTAATCCTGCACGTCGCCGCAGGCAAAAACTCCATCTACGTTGGTTTTGGCCGTACCAGGGAGGGTTTTAAGGTAGCCCTGCTCGTCGTGGTGCAGGTAGGGCTGAAAAATTTTGGAGTTTGGCTCGTGCCCGATGGCCACGAAGAAGCCCTCAATGGCAATGTCGCGGGTGCTGCCGTCTACCACGTTCTTGAGGCGGGCACCTTCCACGCCGTGCTCTCCCAAAATCTCGTCGGTTACGGTATTCCAGAGCACTTCAATCTTGGGGTTATCGAGTACGCGCTTCTGCATGATTTTCGAGGCCCGCATCTCGCCCTTCCGCACAATCATGTACACCTTGCTGCACAGGTTAGCCAGGTAGGTAGCTTCTTCGGCTGCCGTATCGCCGGCGCCCACAATGGCCACGTCCTTGCCGCGGTAGAAAAACCCGTCGCACACGGCGCAGGCCGACACGCCCGAGCCGTTCAGCCGCTGCTCCGATGGAATGCCGAGCCACTTGGCCGAGGCACCGGTGGCAATAATGACCGTATCAGCTGTCAACTCCAGATTCTCATCAATAGTAACCCGGTGCGGATGACCCGAGAAGTCAACTGCAGTAGCAATGCCATAACGAATATCCGTGCCGAAACGGGCCGCCTGTTTCTTGAGGTCTTCCATCATTTCCGGCCCCATAATGCCGTCGGGGTAGCCGGGGAAGTTCTCTACGTCGTTGGTAATCGTGAGCTGCCCGCCGGGCTGCAGGCCCTGGTACATGACGGGCTTGAGGTTGGCGCGCGCAGCGTAAATAGCGGCCGTGTAGCCAGCCGGGCCGGAGCCAATAATCAGACACTTGATGTGTTCTGGGGAGGTAGTCGCCATGAGAAGTACGGAGCACCGGCTACGCCAGCGCTGTGTAAAGTTATAGTTGGGGTGCAAAGGTAACACCAGCACGCTGCTTCCGCCCGGGAGCAGAAATTTTGCCACCCGGGTTGAGCTGGTACTACAACAAAAAACCCCAACCAAGGGTCAGGGTTTTCTGCGAAAGGGTAGAATAAATTACCCCAGGTAGGGTTTCAAGGCTTTGGAGCGCGAGGTGTGGCGCAACCGGCGGATGGCTTTCTCCTTGATCTGGCGCACCCGCTCACGGGTTAGGTTAAATTTCTCGCCGATTTCCTCTAGCGTAAGAGAGTGTTCCCCGTTCAGGCCAAAATACAGCGTGATGACGTCAGCTTCGCGCTTGGTCAGGGTGCTCAGGGCACGCTGCACTTCTTTGCGAAGCGAGTCGTTCATCAGGCCCGTGTCGGGGCTCTCCTCGTCTTCGTTTTCGAGTACGTCCAGGAGGCGGTTTTCCTCACCCTGCACGAAGGGAGCATCCACGGATACGTGGCGACCCGAAATCTTCAGGGTATCTACTACCTCCGAAGTGGTCAGCTCCAGTACTTCAGCAATTTCCTCGGGCGAGGGCTCCCGCTCGAATTTTTGCTCCAGCTCGGAGAAGGATTTGGAAATCTTATTCAGCGAGCCTACCCGGTTCAGGGGCAGACGCACAATGCGCGACTGTTCGGCCAGGGCTTGCAGAATGGATTGACGAATCCACCATACGGCGTAGGAGATGAACTTAAAGCCGCGGGTTTCATCAAAACGCTTGGCGGCTTTGATCAGACCAAGGTTGCCCTCATTGATCAAATCACCCAGCGAAAGGCCTTGGTTCTGGTACTGTTTGGCCACCGACACCACGAAGCGAAGGTTAGCCTTGGTGAGTTTTTCCAGCGCTTGCTGATCACCTTCTTTGATGCGTTGCGCCAGCGTCACCTCCTCGTCGGGGGTCAGCAGATCCACCTTGCCAATCTCCTGGAGGTATTTATCCAGCGACTGGCTTTCGCGGTTGGTGATCTGCTTGCTGATTTTTAGCTGTCTCATTGCGGGCGCGTGAGAATGGAGTTGTGATTGCTACTAAACGTCGTTGTCAGTCCGATGTACGGAAGATACCCAAACGCGGGTACCGGCATTGATTATGTGCAACACGCCGGTACCCGCGAAAGTTCGGGGAGTTCTTACTGGGCGCTGCCGTTCGAGTCGGCGGCCCGCTCAGGCTTGGGCAGAAGCACCTTGCGCGAGAGGCGGTATTTGCCGGTCTTTTTGTCGATGTCGAGCAGTTTTACGTCAATCTCCTGCCCTACTTCCAGCACGCCTTCCAGCGAGGCCAGCCGCTCGTGGGCTACCTCCGAAATGTGCAAGAGACCGTCTTTGCCCGGCATGATTTCTACGAAAGCACCATAAGGCTGAATCGAGCGAACCTTGCCTTTGTAGGTTTCACCAATCTCCGGTACGGCAGCAATAGCGCGGATCCGGTCGATGGCGGCCTGCATGTCTTCCTGGTTGGAAGCGTAGATGCTTACGTGGCCTTTCTCGTCCTTCTCCTCAATGATTACCGTGGCGTTGGTATCCTTCTGAATCTGCTGAATAACCTTACCGCCCGGCCCGATTACTGCCCCGATAAACTCTTTATCAATGAGCATTTTGTGCGAGCGGGGAGTGTGAGGCTTCAGCTCCGCGGCCGGAGTAGCTAGCGTCTTGGCCATCTCGGCCAAGATGTGCAGCCGGCCTTCACGAGCCTGGTGCAAAGCAGCCGTCAGAATTTCGTTGCTCAGGCCCTGGATTTTAATATCCATCTGGCAAGCCACGATACCTTTCTCGGTGCCAGTTACTTTGAAGTCCATGTCGCCGAGGTGGTCCTCGTCGCCCAGAATGTCAGACAGCACAGCGTATTCGCCGGTTTCCTTGTCCTGCACGAGGCCCATGGCTATACCCGAAACGGCGGCGCGGACCTTAATACCGGCATCCATCAGGGCCAGCGAACCAGCGCATACCGTAGCCATCGACGAGGAGCCGTTCGACTCCAGGATGTCCGACACGATGCGGATGGTGTAGGGATTTTCTTCCTCAGAAGGCAGCACCCGCTTCAGGGAACGGAGGGCCAGGTTGCCGTGGCCAATTTCCCGGCGGCCGGGGCCACGGTTGGGCTTCACTTCACCGGTCGAGAAGGCCGGGAAGTTATAGTGTAGCATAAACTTGCTGTAGCCCGACTGCATGGCCGAGTCGATGATTTGCTCATCGAGCTTGGTACCCAGGGCCACCGTAGTCAGCGACTGAGTTTCACCGCGGGTAAACAGGGCCGAGCCGTGGGCGCCGGGCAGGTAGTTTACTTCGCTCCAAATCGGGCGAATTTCCGTCAGCTGACGACCATCGAGGCGGGTACGCTCCTTGATCATCATGTCACGGATGGCCTTCTTCTCAGCCGAAGAGTAATAGCGGCCAAACATTTTCATGTCCAGTTCGGGCTGCTCTTCCAGCAGTTTCTCTATCAGGGACTTCTTAACGGCGCCGAAAGATTCCTTACGGCCGGCCTTGCTGGTATTGCCCGACTGAGCAATGGCGTACGCCTGCTGGTACACGCCCTCGTGGATGCGCTGCTTCAGCTCGTCATTTTCGTCGTACTTGGGGTACTCCCGCTTTACGTGCGACTTTTCAATTTCGGCGGCCAGCTCGCTCTGTACGCGGCACTGCTCCTTGATGGCTTCGTGGGCGTAGGCAATGGCTTCTACCATCTCCTCCTCGCTCACCTCGTTCATCTCCCCTTCCACCATGGCTACCGAGGTAGCCGTAGCGCCTACAATCAGGTCAATGTCAGCGCGGGCAATGTCCGAGCTTTTGGGGTTGATTTGCAGCTTGCCGTCGATGCGGGCTACCCGCACTTCGGAAATCGGGCCAGCAAACGGAATGTCAGAAATTGACAGGGCAGCTGAGGCAGCTAGGGCGGCCAAGGCATCGGGCTGCACGTCTTTATCGGCAGAAATCAGCGAAATCAGCACCTGCACCTCGTAATGGTAGTCCTTGGGGAACATCGGGCGCAGAATGCGGTCCACAAGGCGGCACACGAGAATTTCGTAATCAGAGAGGCGACCTTCACGGCGCTGGAACGAGCCAGGAATTTTGCCGGCACCGCCGAATTTCTCCTGGTAGTCCACCGACAAGGGCAGGAAGTCCACGTCGCCGCGGGAGCTGGGCTGCGAAACGACCGTTGCCAGCAGCATGGCGTCGCCCAGGCGCACCACAACGGCGCCGTCGGCGAATTTGGCCAGCTTGCCAGTTTCAATGGAAATCTGCCGCCCGTCGGGCAGCGTAATGTGTTTGGTAACCGCGGTGTAGTTGGGCATCTTAGGGTTGCTTAAGAAAGCGACAGCGGGCGAGCAGCCGTAAAAATAGGGCCAGCAGTAGCCCTACTTTGCTCTGAAGAAATATCCTTCGGGGGAGTAAACAACGAAACCGGCGGAATAATGCAGCCGGCTTCGGACAAAAAAAGAGCAGGGAACCTCCCCAGTGGAAAGGCTCCCTGCTCCGGACCGTGGGCTTACTTGCGAATGCCCAGTTCCTTGATGATGGCGCGGTAGCGGTTGATTTCGCGGTGCTGGAGGTAGTCCAGCATCCGGCGACGCTTACCAACAAGCTTCAGCAGACCCAGACGGGTCGAGTAGTCCTTCTTGTTAACTTTCAGGTGCTCCGTCAGGTGCGTGATGCGGGTCGTGAACAGAGCAATCTGCGACTCGGCCGAACCGGTGTCGTTAGCGGACTTCTGCAGGCTGTTTTTCTCGAAAATGGCCTGTTTTGCTTCAGTAGTGAGTTTCATCGGCAGATAGGTTTCCCCGTCTTAGATTAAAAATGAAAAGAGAATTCACCCCGCACTTCGGGGTGGCCGCAAAGGTAGGCTTTTACTCCGAGAAAATGTCGAAAATATCTGGCACTCGCGGCAAGCCTTCGTTCGCTAGCTTACTTTCTTATAGCCGCGTAATGGCCACCGCAACCAATTGGGCAGCAGTTGAGCCCACTTAATATCCAGTAATCCGGAGTCGTGGCGCGCTTGGTACAGGAAGAACAGGCCAACCGGTAGCAGCAAGCTAGTAGCTAGCCACATGCCTGGGCCCACGGGCATTACCATTTCGCGGCCGTATTTCTCGCCCATGATGGAAAGGACGTAGTAAATAATAAAGAAGACGATGGAAACAAGAATCGGCACTCCCAGGCCACCCTTCTTGATGATGGCGCCCAACGGAGCCCCAATCAAAAACATGAGCAGAATAGCGGCCGACTGAGTAAACTTCTTGAAGCTTTCAATGCGGTAGTTGGCCGTTTCCTTGCTCAGGTTGGTTAGCCGCTCAGCCGACGTGCCGAGGAAGGAGCGCACATTGCGGGCCCGGTTTGCGGCCTGCTGGGTAATATTGAGGCTAACGGGGCGGAGCTCGGCGGGAGAAACCTTCCAGTTTTGCACGCGCAACGCGGCGGCTTGGCCGGTGGTGTCAAAGCGCAGGTAAGTGTAGTATGGGTTGAGCTGCGTGATCAGCTGCACCCGCTCGATGCGCACGCGCTGGTGCAAAGAATCTGTGAAGTGCGCCAGTTGGTCCAGGTTCAGCATCATCTTGTTGGCGGCGAACAGCTCCGTTTTTGTGCGGTCAAGCCCGAAAGAGGACAGCGAAAAGGTAATCAGGTTACGGCCGAAATTCTGCCGGACGAAGTTGGCGCCGTTGCGGTTATCCGTGCTTGGCTGCTCTACGTACATGCGCCCCCGAAACAGTTCCAACCCCAGATACTGCCCGCCGAAACGCGTAAACATGCGCCCGGAGTCGGCCAGAATTACCCGCATGGAGCCAGAGCTTTGGGTATGATCATAAATCATTACCCCTTTGAGAATGTCGCCATTCTCCCCCAACTTCTGATTTACCTTGATGGTGTAGCCCGGAATACCATTGTAGAAAACCCCTTCGCGAATATCCAGCGCCAACTTCTGCTGGCGAACGTCCCAGAGCAGGCTATAGGCCTCCAGGTTTGCCAGGGGCACAATGGTATTGTTAAACCAGAAAGCTCCGCCGGCTAGCAGCATGCTCACCAGCAGTACCGGCCGCAGGATGCGGGTAAGAGAAATTCCTGCCGTTTTGATGGCCGTTAGCTCATGGTGCTCCCCCAGGGTTCCGAAGGTCATGAGCGAGGATAGCAACACGGCCAAAGGCAGGGATATGGGCACAATGAGCACGCTGAAGTAAAATAGCAACTGTGCTATAACCCCCAGCCCCAGGTCTTTGCCTACTAGGTCGTCCATGTATTTCATCATGAACTGCATGAGGAAAATGAACTGCACCACCGCAAACGTGAGGAAGAACGGCCCAGCAAAAGCTTGTAGAATAAGCTTATCGAGTTTTTTCATAAAAAAGCGAAGCCCAACCATGCCCAGCAGGCTTCCAAGAGGGAAAAAGAAAAGAGCAAACGGGAAACGAAGATACGGCTCGTTTCGCGTCTGCTCCCCGGTAATCAGCCAAACGTCCTCTACCCTCCTACCTGTTCCCGCAACTTCTGAATCAGACTATCCCACATTTCCTGCAGCTCAACCGTATCTGTCTCCTCCGAGTAGTCCACGATACGCAGGTACACTTCTTGGGTCAATTGCGACTCGTCAACGAGAAAATCCAAGTAATTGGCATCGGGCGCGTGCCGCTTGTTCTCATCCAAGAATACGAACCGCACCGAGCGGTTGGTTCGATGGGAAGCCATTTCTGCGTAGTGCGGCTGATTATCCCAGATGAAATTGTAGCGGCCGGCATCAATACGAACATCTTGGCAGAACCAGTGTGACAGGCCCGATGCCGAAGCCAGGTAGGGATACAAGATTTTAGGGGAAGCATTAATGGGGTATTCGACCGTAAAACGGTGCTTGAGACGAGTGGCAGAAAGGGGCATAAGCAAAACAGTGTAAAGAATTTAGTGAGGCCACCTCCTCGGCAAAAGTGGCCCGGGAGCCAATATACACGGGTTTTTTTTTTGCGCAATGCTTGCATCAGGTTAAATATTGTCCTTACCTTTGCACCAGCAAAAAAGACGGCGGGGTAGCTCAGTTGGTTAGAGCACAGGATTCATAACCCTGAGGTCACGAGTTCAACTCTCGTCCCCGCTACATATAGAAACGGCTTTTCCGGTATAGGAGGGCCGTTTTTTTATGCCCGTTACTTTTTTATCACAGTTTTATCACAACCTTATATTTCCGTTCTGCTATTTTCTTGTGCCTAATTATTGATGACTCTACTTACTAAAGCTAGTACCCAGAAGCTGCTCAAGCTTGCCTATCAATACGGCTACTGCTATTTCAAGCTGTAACAACAATTATAACGCTCATATGGTCACTATTGCAGCAACGTGTCACGTTTTGCTAAGTCTATTCGTCGGCTTGGGCCTAGGTATGCGAATCGGAATAGACCTGTGCCAAGGCGTTATTCAACCACTTTTTAGCGTGGGGATTTCATCGTTCTTTCGCTATCCTACCTATTCTTTCCTCTAGAACGCGGCACTAGTTGGAAAATAAGAGTCGAACAAACTAATATGCCCGTTACTGTTCGCCTTAGTTGTTTATGAGGCATTCAGTGCTGGTATTTTGGGCGGATACTGCTAGGACAAAATTCTTTCTGGCGAGCTGACCACACGGAAAATACTTAGATTTCTCACACAAATGCCGGAAATTGACAATCCATGGGGCGATACTATGCTTAAATGTATCCTCATTAGTCCTTCACATCACAGTGGCGGTACTAGTGGCCCACAACCGGCCATGGCCGGGCGCTGCACAGATCTAAGCAACAGCGGTATGGTACAACTGGTTGAATTTGATGCTCTGCTCCTAGCGTAATGGTACTACTTGCGACATCTGCGTTTGTTACCTTCTATCTGCAGAAGGCTGGCTGTCATACCCTGGAAGCAGTCTGGAGCGACCATGTCAACAGTGAAGGCTTCCGCGAGGCAATTTTACAGGGCCTAGGCTTTGTTCAGCAGCACCGAATAGAGAATTGGATAGCGGATGACCGCCGGCTCGGCCCGCTCAACGCCGAGGATCTGGCTTGGATAGCTACAGAAATTATGCCCGCTTTATCGGCCGGCGGCTTGCGTCGCCTAGCTGTGGTTGAGTCCGAGGATTTACTCAACCGCGTCCTCATTGAGGACGCTTATACTACCCCAGTCCACATACTCAACATTGAGTTCAAGCGCTTTGCCGATTTGCCTGCTGCCCGCGCCTGGGCCTGTAGTTGACGTATTCTCAGCACCAACCGCCCGCGGGCATAGTTATTGAGCAAGTTGCTCCCTTCTACGATACTCTACTTTTTTATTACGAACTCCATGACCCAAGAGGTCCGCACCCGCTTTCGATACAACCAGGAGCGCCTGGCTTTTGTCGGCCAAAGTACTGCATCGGGAAGAGAGGCCTTACTGGAAATCCTCTCATCTACTATCCAAGATTTAAGCCTTCTATCCGCGGACCAGCTCACGGTTGAGCAACGTTTCCGCCTACTCCAACTGAAGCTGCAACAAAAGTCCATCAAGAACCTCCGCGACCATTTAGAGGGGTACAACATGTGGCTGCTGGTGTATACCACGTTGCTCTGCACATTTAGCGCCATGATGCCAGATAATTCCCGCTTTTAACCCTATCAGCAGCTGGAGATAGTACCCCACATTCACCTCACTTAATAGTTAGAAATAGAGTTCTTATTAATTCCTTCGTGGAGGTAGTTGTTACTACTTTAAAATACTTTACCTAGCTATACTGTTTAATTAATTGCTGCTTATTGTTATAACTCGAATTTACAGATCGGGCTAAATAAAAAACGTGCTGAGAATGCCCAGCACGTTTGCACTTAGTATAATTCACATTTACTTGTTTTTATAATACACTCTATGGTATTCTACTGTAATTATAAAACAAGGAGACATAACCAATCAAAGCGCTCCTTGATCAATTATCTATGTTGGGTAGTATTCACGTGGGTGAATTGCCATGTCAGAAATTTATTTTTCTTGCGCTGGTGAGCAGCTGCAAAAGGCACTTGCTGCAAGGCGGATAGCACCTCCTTCTCGGCTAAATCTCGGCCGAGCAGCTTACTCAAGACCCGCTGAATATCCTTAGTGGGATACTCCTTATCAAACGGAGGTGACCCAAACACAATGGCTAAAGCGTCCTTCACGCTGTAACGTTTACTTTTGAATCGTTTCACAGCAACTAAAGTGAGCGGTGTGGTATTGCTTGACTACGCTCCAGCCGGGCTACGGCAAACAAGTCCTGCTCGCTTTTCACTACCTGAAAGAAGCTAGAGTAAAAATCTAGCCGGCCGAACGGCACCAAATCTAGGGGCCGGCCCAGAGCGGTGTCGTGCAAAAAGGTGTTAAAAGTAAACCCGTGCTCCTGCACAGCGTCTTTGAAGGACCTTTGCTGCGCCCGGGATAATTGTTGGTAAGCTATCCACAAAGGGTTTCCCTCGTCGGGCAAGCGCATAGACCGCACTTTCTTGGAGGAATTAGATGCTGGCAAGCGCTCCATTTACACAATATTTTGTAGGTTTTCCCAATATTTAAGGTAAAAAGCTTAATCACATACGCAATTTACCTTAAATATTAACTCCTCCAAAAAGCGCCTACACTTTCCCGCATGCCCCCCGCTCCTCATCCCATAACTACCAGTCCGTCTGAGCCTTTTGGAAAGCGGTTGCTGCAACTTATGGACCTCCTGCGACTCAAGCCTTCGGCTTTCGCAGCTAAGTTGGATATGAAACCCCAAACTTTAAATGGCTTCACCGGGCCCAAGCAAAGCGGGGTGACTTTAAAAACTATTCAGAAAATACTGGCGGTATTTCCCCGAGTCAATAGCCACTGGCTGATTACCGGCGAAGGGGAGCCGCTAGCTCCGCTACAATCTCCAGAGGCCGTAGCCCAGCTAGCCAGGGAGCAGTTATTAGTTTCCCCAGACCAGCACTTCACTATAGCCCAGGAAGCAGCAACCCCTTATTCTTCCACTCTACTCACGTGCCAGCAGGAATTAGAACAGAGCCGCAGCCGCATCAAGGAATTAGAAGACATTATAGCTGACAAACAGCTCATCATCGACCTATTACGCGACAAGCAACAGGGAGCCAGTTAAGGATTCCATCTGCCAACTGAAGCTTGCTCACTAGGAAATGTGGGGGCGCTATAACAATACTAGTTTTCCCTCATCATTAGGCAGCGCAGCAGCGCTGTTATGCATTTAGGGCGCGTTGCTCAGTTATGCAGTAGCCTGTAAAGGAAGGGCATATATTGTACATTATAAATGCAAAAAGCGCCTGCTCGAATACGAGCAGGCGCTTTTGGTAAGTAGCGTAGCTAAACGGACTACTTGATTTTTTCCACGATGCCTTTGAAAGCCTCGGGGTGGTTCAGGGCGAGGTCGGCCAGCACCTTGCGGTTCAGCTCGATGCCAGCCTTTTTCAGGCCGCCCATGAACTGCGAGTAAGACAGGCCATGCTCCCGGGCACCAGCGTTGATACGCTGAATCCAGAGGGCGCGGAACTCGCGCTTCTTAACTTTCCGGTCGCGGTAGGCATACAGCAGACCTTTCTCAACCGCGTTTTTGGCAACGGTCCATACGTTTTTGCGACGGCCATAATAGCCTTTCGCCAAACGCATTACTTTTTTCCGGCGGTGGCGGGAGGCCACGTGGTTTACACTTCTTGGCATAACCAGTTTTTTTTGGCGGCCGGCGGCGGATAGTTATTTACCGCAGCTTTTATTTCAGCCGGACGCCTGGTGAAAAGAATTAAAATTAAAAATCAAAGAATTAAAGAAATCTATACATCCAGCACCTAACGAGAGGCCACGGCATGTTTCGTTTCTAACTCCTAATTTCTAATTAGAGAGTAAGCATGTCCTTTACGCGGTTCATATCTGCCGAGCTTACCAGCGTTACGTGCGTCAAGTTACGCTTCTGCTTGGTGCTCTTCTTGGTCAGAATGTGGCTTTTGAAGGCATGCTTACGCTTAATCTTGCCCGTGCCGGTCAGCGTGAAACGCTTTTTGGCGCCGGACTTAGTCTTCATTTTCGGCATTGTGGTGGTGATAAAAGGTGAAAAACTGCGGCGGTCGGCTGCCTAGGGCCGGTGCGCCAGCTCAAATTGGGGCCGCAGCCCCGGGTAAACTATTCGGTTGCCTTATCGGCGGCAGCGGGGCGGGCTTCTTTAGCGGGCTCCTTACCGCCTTCTTTCGGAGCGGCGGGCTTGGCTACTTTAGTAGGAGCCGCGGCCTTGGGAGCCAGATAGAGGAACATGCGCTTGCCCTCTAGCTTGGGTAGCTGCTCAACTTTACCAAGATCTTCAAGGGCCTGAGCAAATTTCAGCAATAGAATTTCGCCTCGCTCCTTGAAGACAATGCTACGGCCCACAAAATGCACGTACGCCTTAATCTTGGCTCCTTCACGCAGGAATTCCTGGGCGTGCTTCAGCTTGAAGGCGAAGTCGTGGTCATCGGTATTGGGTCCGAAACGAATTTCCTTGATGACTACCTTCGTTTGCTTAGCCTTCAGCTCCCGAGTCTTCTTTTTCTGCTCGTACTTGAATTTCGAGTAGTCGATGACGCGGCACACGGGTGGCACAGCCGTGGGCGAAATTTCCACGAGGTCGAGGTTCTGCTCCTGAGCAAACCGACGGGCCTGTTCAATGGAATAGATGCCCTGCTCGATATTGTCGCCGACGAGGCGCACTTCACGGGCCGTAATCTTCTGGTTGATTTTAAACGGCTCCTCGACCTGGGCACGAGGTATATAGCGGCGGTTGGGGGTAGCTATGGCGTTCTTCCTTAAGGTGAAAGTCGATTTCTGCTGGATTGAAAGGGCGCGGGAAGGCGCCGGCTAGTTCAATCAGCGTGCGAATATCCGGCATTTTTTCCACACGCTCAAAAAAGGCCATATAAAAATGCCCGTTCAGCCGACGAAAAACTGCTTTTCGGAAAGCAGCAACGGACCTTCTGCGGGTAGCAACGCCTATTGGGACTACTAGACGTTGCTACTCGCAGAAGGTCCGTTGTGGTACCTGCCGATGAGTTGGAGGTGTTGTTAGCTGGCTTTGCCGTCCATCATGTCGGCTACCTGCTGCTGGAAGCTCTGAATGAATTCTTCAATGGGCACGGCTCCAACGTCACCGGCTCCGTGCCGACGGATCGAGACAACTCCATTCTCCTGCTCCTTTTCGCCCACAATCAGCATGTAGGGAATTTTGCCCACTTCGGCATCCCGGATTTTGCGGCCGATTTTCTCGTCGCGGTGGTCCACGGTGCCGCGTAGTTCAGCGGCCTGCAACTGGTCGTACACTTGCTGGGCGTAGTCGTGGTACTTCTCCGAAATGGGCAGCACGGTGAACTGCTCCGGGGAGAGCCAGAGTGGAAAATTGCCACCGCAATGCTCAATCAGAACGGCCACGAAACGCTCCAGTGAGCCAAACGGAGCCCGGTGCAGCATCACGGGGCGCTGGCGGGAGTTGTCGGAGGCCACGTATTCCAGCTCGAACCGCTCGGGCAGGTTGTAGTCAACCTGAATGGTGCCGAGCTGCCACTTGCGGCCAATGGCGTCACGCACCATAAAGTCGAGTTTGGGACCGTAGAAAGCGGCTTCGCCCAACTCAGTCACGGTAGTCAGACCTTTCTCGGCGGCGGCTTCAATGATGGCCCGCTCCGCCTTCTCCCAGTTTTCGTCGGAGCCGATGTACTTGGTTTTGTTCTCGGGGTCGCGCAGGGAAATCTGGGCCGTGAAATCGGGGAAATCAAGGGCCTTGAGCACGTAAAGCACGATGTCAATTACCTTCAGAAACTCCTCTTTTACCTGGTCGGGGCGACAGAAGATGTGGGCGTCATCCTGGGTGAAGCCGCGCACCCGCGTCAGGCCGTGCAGCTCGCCCGATTGCTCGTAGCGGTACACGGTGCCAAACTCGGCGAAGCGCACCGGTAGGTCGCGGTACGAACGGGGCTTGGTTTTGTAGATTTCGCAGTGGTGGGGGCAGTTCATGGGCTTGAGGAAAAACTCCTCGCCCGGGTTCGGCGTCTTGATGGGCTGAAACGAGTCGGCACCGTACTTTTCGTAGTGGCCGCTGGTCACGTAGAGCTCTTTGGAGCCAATGTGAGGCGTCACGACGGGCTGGTAACCGGCCTTGATCTGGGCCCGGCGCAGAAACTGCTCCAGCCGCTCGCGCAAAGCTGTGCCTTTAGGCAGCCATAGGGGTAGCCCCGCCCCTACCTTTTCGGAAAACGCGAACAGCTCCAACTCCTTGCCCAGCTTGCGGTGGTCACGACGCTTGGCTTCTTCCAGGCGCTCCAGGTACTCGGTCAGCTCCTTAGCCTTGGGGAAGGTGATGCCGTAGATGCGCGTGAGCTGCTTGTTTTTCTCGTCGCCGCGCCAGTAAGCGCCGGCCACGTTGAGTAGCTTGACGGCCTTGATGGGCGAAGTATCGGGAATGTGGGGGCCGCGGCAGAGGTCCGTAAAGTCGCCTTGGCTATAGAAGGTAATGGCGCCGTCTTCGAGGCGCTCCAGCAGGTCTAGCTTGTAGGGGTCCTGTTTCTCGGTGAAGTAAGCAATGGCATCGGCCTTGCTTACCTCCCGACGCTCGTACTGGCTTTTCTTCTTGGCCAGCTCCAGCATCTTCTTCTCCACCTCCGGTAGGTCATCGGTAGAAATCGTGCGGCCCTCGCCCAGGTCAATGTCGTAATAGAAGCCGTTTTCAATGCTGGGGCCGATACCCAGCTTCACACCGGGGTAGAGGGCTTCGAGGGCTTCGGCCAGCAGATGGGCCGAGGAGTGCCAGAAGGTAGATTTGCCTTCGGGGTCGTTCCAGGTCAGAATAGCCACGGTGGCATCCTGTTCGATGGGGCGGTGCAGGTCGCGCACTTCGCCGTTGACGCGCACACCCAGGGCATTACGGGCGAGACCTTCGCTAATGCCGGCGGCAACATCATAGCCCGTGGCGCCATCTACAAACTGGCGCACCGAGCCGTCGGGGAGGGTGATATTCAACATGAAGTTGGGGAATAATGGCTATACAAACAGCCGTGAGGCCGCAAGTTACACAAGTGGTGAGATTGTGATGTGGTGAATTGGTGAGTTTACGCTTTCAGCCGAGCAGGCAGAATGCTAAATCCATCGTGTTATCACTCTGCTACCTCACCACGGGCTACAAGCCAGGGCGCTCTACTATAATGGGCTCGACGGCCTCCACAGCGGGCCGGGGGGCTTCATTGACAAGGATGCCCTTGGCACGGTTGCCCACTTTCCAGGCCTTGTACGTCCAGTGGCGGTTGCCAGGGTTTTCGGCTACCAGTAGCCGGTACTGTTCGGCCGCTTCGGGCCACCGCTCAACGCTTTCTAAGCTCTCCGCTAGCATTTGACGGGCGCCCGCCAGGCGCGGGGCACGGCGCAGGGCCCGCTGCAGGTGTGGAACGGCCTGGGCGTATTTGCGGGCCTTGAAGGCAACAAGGGCCAGCCGGTAATCAGCCCGATAGAAAGTGGTATCCAACTGAACCGTCCGGGCATAGATGCGCGTGGCGCTATCGGGCTGGTTTTGGAGTTCAAACTGCCGGCCGTAATCATACCACAGCGGACCGTAGGTAGGCGCCAGCTTCAGACCCCGGGCCGCATAGAGGGCCGCCTGCTCGGGTTGGCGGAATGCATTGGACAGAAACGCTAGCTGATGCAGAGTTTCGGGCTGGCGGGGGTCGCGGGTCAGGCTGGCCCGGAAGTGCTCCAGGGCCTGGAGCGTATCCTGCAAGCCGACGTAGGCAACTCCTTTGTAGAATAAGGCGGCGGCGTGGTCAGGCTCCTGCTGCAGGGCGCGGTCTAGTTGGTCCAGGGCATCTTGGTAGCGGCGGCTGGCCAGATGCATCTCCCCTACCAGCAGGTTCAGATCTGGGGAGGCGAAGCCCCGGCGGGCGGCCTCGGTAGTCGCTGCCAGCGCCGACTTAATCTGGCCTTGTGCGCGCAAGGCCCGCGCCTTCGTGAAGTAAAACTCCCCCGGCGCATCATCCAGATCCAGGGCCTGATTGATGTCTCGTAGCGCAGCTTCAGTCAGGCCAGCATCCAGGCGAAAAGCGGCCCGGCGAGCGTACAAAGAGGCATTCTGCGGTTGACGGGCAATGGCGCCATCCAGTTCTTCGGCCTGAATTTTCGGTCCGCTCTGCACCGTATTCAGGTTCACCATAGTTTCCGGCCGCTCCTTGGGGCCTTCCGCGCAGGCAGCAACCAAGGCCTGACCAGCGGCGAGCAACAAAAACAGGCGAAAGAAACGAAAGGGACGCACGGCGCAAGGTAAAATTCAACGGCAAAGATACGCGCTACCCATGGTTGGTGCTACCCAGTGCCAAGGGCCTACAGCTTTCTAACGTGGCGGCTGATCTGGCGGCGCAGCTGGCGGTTAACTTGCTCCAACATCCGGCGGCAGCGCCGGCTGAGTTCCAGCTCATCGGCCGTAACGGGAGTTAGCGCCACGGCCTCCTGCAAAACAGCAGTGGCCCGGGTTTGCTGACTGCGGTTCAGGTACACCCGGGCTAAATCGTAGGCGTACTGGATGCGCTTCGGGTCGAGTTCGTGGGCCCGCTTGAGCGCATCAATAGCCCGGAAGGTGCTGGCGCCAGCGGGCATTCCGCCCAGAAATATCCGGCTAAAAACCCGCTCAAACGGACTGTAGTGGTCAACGCGGTAATGCCACCGCCCCAGCAGCTGCCAGGCTTCGGCCCAGTCCGGCCGCAACTCGGTAGCTCGAAACACATGGGGCCGCATTTCACGGTAGGCCAGCAGCCGGCCGCGGGCCGTAAGCAAAGTCGCCTGATTAGATAAAGCCAGCGCTTCGGCATAATGCCCCTCTGCCCCGTCGGGACGCACCACCAACGCCCGGCTGGCGTACAGGCGAGCCGCCGAGAAATAGGCTGCTTTACGGGTTTCGTCGGTGTAGCGGGCGCCAATCCGGACGCTCAATACGGCTGCTTGCCACAGAGCCTCATAGGTAGCGGGGGCTTTACTCAGTGCCTGTTCGTACTTGGCGAGGGCCTCCGACTCGTGGTACTGCGCCTGCAGAGCCCGGGCTTGGGTTAATAAATCTGCTACGGCCGGATCGAGGGGAGCAGGCTTAGTAGTTGACGCCAGCCTGGATTGCGCAAGCACGCAGCCCTGGCCTGCAAATAGACCAAGCAGCAGAATGACAATAAGAAGGCTGAATGGGCGCAGCATGGCCGGCAAAGGTACTTTTCTGATTCTGATGTTGAGTTAAAACTTGCCGTCGCCCGCTGCAGTAACCACATAGTACCCGCCCTGCGAAGACTGCCGCAGAACCTCTCCGCTACACAGAAAAGCCAGCCTGAATTCAGGCTGGCTTTTCTGAAAGGAACGCCACCGCAAGGGCCTGCAACTAGAATAGCTTGAGTTGAGACTTAGGGGTTTTCAGTACAGCTTGGGCTTGGGCAATGTCGGCCTCCGAGATGTCAACCGTGCCATGAAGCTCCGGCAGCGGCTCCTCGGGGGCGGCGCTACTAGGGGCCGCCGTTCTAGGAATGGTGGCCGGACCGGCTTTCTTCTTGGCTTCCCGCCGCTGAGGCTCGGGCCCTTCATCCGTCAGCAACGTTACGCCGTGGATGCGGAAGTAGGCGAGCTTGTTGCCCATGGCCTTCCAGCCTTTCACGTCGATGAACTCGTGCAGGTGCAGGTTTTCCGTTTCCTTATCGGCCTTCTTGTCGCGCTGCAGCTTTACTTCCGCCTGGGGCTCGGGGTGGCAGGTAGCACACAGGAGCTTGGAGCCCTTAGTTTCCGAAATGAAGGTAAAGCGCTTGTCGAGGGTGCTGGTTTCAATTTTGAAACGCTTGACGTAGTGCGTTTTCGACTCGCCTTCCACGTACACGCTGCTGATAACCGTGTCGGGCTCCAGCTTGCGTAGCAGCAGAATGTTGGGCACATCGAAGTGGTGCGCCGGCTCGGGCGACTTCAGTTCGTAGCTGCCATCCTTATACACCACCAAAATGGTATGGTCGGTATCGAAGGCCCCCAAGTAGCGGCCGTGGCCGGCGTGGTTCAGGCGACCCACGACGCTGTCAAAGAATACTTCCCGGCCGCCTAAAGTGCTGTCACCAACGGTTTTGCGGGTTATTTTCTTGATCGGCTGTTTCGTGACGATGTTGCCCATGGAGCCCTTGCCCTTAATGGCCAGCTCGGCAAAATCGAAATCAAATTGCTTCACGCGGGCCGGAGCCTTGTCAGACAACTGCACGCTTACTACCTCCGACTCGGAGTTAGGGTTGGCCGTGAGGTAGAGGGTTTTGGTGCCTTTCGTGCCCTTGGTCAGGTCGTACACTTTGTCGCGGGTGATACCCGTCACCAGGAAGCGTTTGGCAAAGGCAATGCCCGAGGCTCCATCTTGGTACACCATATTGTACACCAGCCGGTCGTCGTTTTTGTTGTAGACGCCCACGTGCAGAATGTCCTTGCCCACGAAGGTTTTCTCGGCAATGCGACTCACCACAAACGTGCCGTCGCGGCGAATGGCAATGATGTCATCCAAGTCCGAGCAGTCACACACCGTCACAGCCTTTTCGTCCTTCTTGAGGCCGTAGCCCACAAAACCGTCGGCATAGTTGACGTAGAGCTTCTGGTTGGCGACGGCCACTTTCTGGGCCGTTACTACATCAAAGGTGCGCAGCTGGGTTTTCCGCTCCCGGTTGGTGCCGTACTTTTTCAGCAGGCCTTCGAAGTAGTGAATGGCGTAGCGGACAATGTTAGCCAAGTGGTCAGCTACTTCCGCCAGCTCCGTTTCCAGCTTCTGAATGTACTCTTCGGCCTTGAAGCCGTCGTACTTGCTGATGCGCTTGATGCGGATTTCCGTCAGGCGAGTCAGGTCGTCCTCAGTGATGGCGCGGCGCAGGACAATGCGCGCGTCGTTGGCTTTCTGCTTTTCGCCCTCAATGCGCACAAATTTCTTCAGGCCAGCATCAATGGTTTGCAGAATGTCCTCCCAGGTTTCGCACTCTTCAATTTTGCGGTAAATGCGGTTCTCGATGAAAATCTTTTCCAGCGAGGCCGAGTGCCATTTTTCCTGTAGCTCTTCCTGCCGAATTTCCAACTCCCGCTCCAGCAAGCGCACTGTTTTCTGGGTGCTCAGGCGCAGCATGTCCTCTACCCCCACGAAGCGCGGCTTATCCTCGATAATGACGCAGGTGTTGGGCGAAATGCTGATTTCGCAGTCGGTGAAGGCGTACAAGGCGTCCATGGTAAGGTCCGGCGACACACCCGTGGGCAAGTGCACCTGAATCTCTACCTCGGCGGCCGTGTTGTCGACTACCTTTTTAATTTTGATTTTGTTGGCTTCCGAGGCCTTCACGATGCTTTCCATCAGCGCCGTGGTGGTAGTACCGTAGGGAATGTCGCGAATGACGAGCAGGGTTTTATCAACCTTCTCAATGGTAGCGCGCAGGCGAATTTTGGCCCCGCGCAGACCGCCGTTGTAGTTGGTCACGTCGCAGAGGCCGCCGGTCGGGAAGTCCGGAAACAGCTGAATTTCCCTACCTCGCAGCACGTCAATGGAAGCCTTGCACAACTCCCGGAAGTTGTGGGGCATGATCTTGGTGCTCAAGCCCACGGCAATGCCTTCCACGCCCTGGGCCAGGAGCAGCGGAAACTTTACGGGTAGCGTAGTTGGCTCGCGCTTGCGGCCGTCGTAGCTCATCTGCCACTCCGTGATGTCGGGGTTGAACACCACGTCGAGGGCAAACTTGCTCAGGCGGGCCTCAATGTAACGGGCCGCCGCGGCCCCGTCGCCGGTGCGGATGTCGCCCCAGTTGCCCTGGGTTTCAATCAGCAAGTCCTTCTGGCCCAAGTTCACCATGGCGTCGCCGATGGAGGCGTCGCCGTGGGGGTGATACTGCATGGTCTGACCGATGACGTTCGCCACTTTGTTGAAGCGGCCGTCGTCCATTTCCTTCATGGCGTGCAGAATGCGGCGCTGCACGGGCTTGAGGCCGTCCTCGATGGCGGGCACGGCGCGCTCCAGAATCACGTAGGAGGCGTAGTCCAGAAACCAGTTCTGGTACATGCCATTCACCGTGGCCACGTCGTGAATGGTTTCGCCGGGGGCGAACTTGGGCTCCTCTTCGGTTTCTTCCGTTACGGGCTCCGGCTCGGTTACGGCTTCCACATCGGTACCAGACTCCGCGAGCAGCAACTCGCCAGCTTCGCTTATCACGAATTGCGGCGCGTCTTCTGGGGAGGCATCAGCATTGGCCGGAGCTTCCGGCGCCGACCCGAACGCAAAGGAGTCACCGGCACCAAATAGCTTCGATTCGTCTTCGTGGTTCAGGTCTTGGGGATTCGTCTCTTCTGACATGGGGGTGTGGCAAGCGCCACGGTTATTGTTCTTGTACCTCTCTCCTGCTGCCCAGTAAAGGGAGCAGAAGGTTAAAACTCTTAGCGACTAGGTAGGACCAAGTGGTTGGGCGTGGTTGCTAAAGTGCTACCCCGCAACCGCCCTAGTCTACTTGTGCGCGTGGTATCTGCTAACTGGGCTGGCTGTTATCCTAGGCCAAATCAGCCTCCGCCACTTCGGCCAGGGGCAACACGTCGGAGGTTACCAGGTCTTTTTCTAAACGCAGGTTCTCAATGATGAATTCCTGACGAGCCGGGGTGTTTTTGCCCATGTAGTAGGTTAGCACCTGCTGAATGGAGCGGTCCGACTGCAGAATCACGGGTTCCAGCTTGATGTTGTCACCGATGAACTTGCCGAACTCGTCGGGCGAAATCTCACCCAGACCTTTAAAGCGCGTTACCTCGGGGTTGCGGCCCAACTGGCGCATGGCAGCCTGCTTTTCCTGCTCGTTGTAGCAGTAAATGGTGGTTTTCTTGTTGCGGACGCGGAACAGCGGGGTTTCCAAGATGAAAACGTGGCCGTTGCGCACCAAATCGGGGAAGAACTGCAGGAAGAACGTGAGCAACAGCAGCCGGATGTGCATGCCATCCACGTCGGCGTCGGTGGCAATGACCACGCGGTTGTAACGTAGGTTCTCGATGCCCTCCTCAATGTTCAGCGCGTGCTGGAGCAAGTTCAGCTCCTCGTTCTCGTACACGATTTTCTTTTTCAGCCCGAAGCAGTTCAGGGGCTTTCCGCGCAAAGAGAAAACGGCCTCCGTTTCCACGTTCCGGCTTTTCGTAATGGAGCCCGAAGCCGAATCACCTTCCGTGATGAACAGGGTAGTGAGCAGCTCCTTCTCGGCGTTTTTGGTCTCGCCCAGGTGCAGGCGGCAGTCGCGGAGCTTGCGGTTGTGCAGGTTGGCTTTCTTGGCGCGCTGGTTGGCCAGCTTCTTCACCCCGGCCATGTCCTTCCGCTCCCGTTCGTTCTGCTCGATGCGCTTTTTAAGCGCCTCCGCCGTTTCGGGATTTTTGTGCAGGAAATTGTCGAGGTGCTCCTTCACGAAGTCCAGAACGAACCCGCGCACGGTAGGCCCGTCGGGACCCATGTTAAGGGAGCCGAGCTTGGTTTTGGTCTGGGACTCGAACACCGGCTCCTGCACCCGCACCGAAATGGCGGCCACAATGGAGCCTCGGATATCGGCCGCGTCGTAGTCCTTTTTGTAGAACTCGCGCAGCGTTTTCACTACGGCCTCCCGGAAAGCGGCCAAATGGGTACCGCCCTGGGTAGTGTACTGGCCGTTCACGAAGGAGTAGTACTCCTCGCCGTAGTCGTTGCCATGGGTGAGGGCCAGTTCAATGTCCTCGGCCTTTAGGTGAATAATGGGGTAGCGCAGGCTTTCCGCGTCGGCTTTGCGAGCCAGCAGGTCCAGCAGGCCATTTTCGGAGTAGTACTTCTGACCGTTGAAGTTGATGGTCAGGCCGGCGTTCAGGTAAACGTAGTTCCAGATCTGATTTTCCAGGTACTCCGGGATAAAGCGGTAGTTGCGGAAAATGGAATCGTCGGGCTGGAAGGTGAAGAGCGTACCGTTGCGCTGGCTGGTTTTCACCGGCTTAGGGTCGCTGGTAAGAATGCCCTGGGCAAACTCAGCCGACTTCATCAGCCCGTCGCGTACGCTTTGCACTAAAAAGTAATTGCTCAGGGCGTTAACCGCTTTGGTACCTACCCCGTTTAAGCCCACAGACTTCTGGAAGACTTTCGAGTCGTACTTACCGCCCGTGTTGATCTTGCTTACTACCTCTACCACCTTGCCCAGCGGAATGCCCCGGCCGTAGTCGCGCACCTGCACGCGCTGGTCGGAAATCTTTATTTCGATGGTGCGGCCGTGGCCCATTACGTGCTCATCAATGGAGTTATCAATAACTTCCTTAACCAACACGTAAATGCCGTCGTCGTAGCTGGAGCCATCCCCCAGCTTACCGATGTACATGCCCGGGCGCAGCCGAATGTGCTCACGCCAGTCCAGGGAGCGAATACTATCCTCGGTGTAGCCGTGGTCAGGGGTAGCGGCGGGTACTAGTTCTTCAGCCATGAAATCGGGTAATCAAATTTGAGGTAAAATAACGCAGAAAATTGGCCTTTTCCGCGTCTTTCTTTCGCTAGCGAAGTTAGCAAAATTCCCCGTATCAACCCCAATTTAACAGGGTTTGTTCCCACAAAAACGGCCAACATTGGCCACTACCTTCACTCCCAATCTGTTTGGCTTACCAATTTTTTTAGCAATATGTTTCCTCCCGCTACCCAACATCATTTGCCTCCTTCGGGCCATAAGCCCAGCCAGGAGGTAAAGCAAGCCCCCGTGGTTCAGTTTGCCTTTCTTATGATAGGGGCCGTGCTGCTGGTGTACACCCTGCGCGTACTCGACGACGTGCTGCTGCCACTGGTTTTCTCGGGCGTTTTTGCCCTGCTGTTGCTGCCCATCTGCCGGTGGCTGGAGCTGCGGGGCCTGCCTCGGGTGCTGGCCATCATCCTGTGCTTGCTGCTGCTGGTACTGATTTTTGCGGGCTTCGTGCTCGGGTTTGGCTCCCAACTAACTCAGTTTAAAACCGAGATTCCCAAGCTGCAGGCCAAAACCATGGAGTTCTTCAACACGGCGCAGGAGTGGGCTCACCAGCGGTTCGGCTACCAACCCATGAGCATTGAAGACGTGAAGGAGTCGACGATGAAGGCTCTGAAGAAGTCGGGTGGTACGTATCTGGGTACTACGCTCAACACTACCACGGCGGCCCTGAGCAATATTCTGCAGGTGTTTATTTACATCTTCTGTCTGCTGCTCTACCGCGACCATCTGCGGCAGTTCATGTTCCGCTTCGTAGCTCCCGATAAGCGTACGGCGGTGCTGCACACCGTGGACAGCATCCAGACGGTCGTGCAGGCCTACATTTCGGGTTTGGTGAAGGTTATTCTCATTGTGGCCGTGCTAAACGGTATCGGGCTGGTAGCGCTGGGGGTTAAGTTTGCCATCTTCTTCGCCATTTTTGCCTCGGTGCTGGCCGTTATTCCCTACATCGGCATCATGATTGGGGCGACCATCCCGGCTATTATCACCCTGGTAGAAACCGGCTCGGTGGTGCAGGCCGCGCTGGTCATTGGCGTGTTTGTGGTGGTGCAGTTCCTGGAAGGCAACTTTATCACGCCCATGATTACTGGTTCGCAGGTAAGCATCAACCCGCTGGCTGCCATTCTGGCCCTGATTTTGGGCAACGAGCTCTGGGGCACGCCCGGCATGATTCTGAGCATTCCGATTATGGCCGTTATCAAGGTAGTGCTGGATGCCAACAAAGTGACGGAGCCCTGGGGCTTCCTGCTCGGCGACACGGCCGAAGGCGACGATTCTACGAAGCCTGGCGAGAAGCAGCCCGGCTTCCTGGGCCGACTGTGGGGGCGCGTTACGGGCAAAGCAGCCTAAGTAGCTCACCTATTGAGGCTCCTACCCTTTCCCCGTTGGCTGAAGCTAACGGGGATTTTTTTTAGCTGAAACGCGCAGGTAGCGCCTCAAGACCGAAATTTTATAATCCTGCTTAGGCAACCTCCACGGGGCGGGAAGGGTATAAAAGCCCATGTGTTGCCTACCCGGCAGCATTTCTCTTTCCCTACCATTCATTTAAAACGCTTCATCATGGCCACTATAACCGGCGACGCCGCCCGCGCTTACAACGACCTCGTAGAAATCAACAAAACCGCCGCGAAAGGCTATCAGGAAGCCGCCGAAGGCGCCAGCAGCAGCGACTTGAAGGCTAAGTTCAGCCAATTCAGCCAGCAGCGGGCCCAGTTTGCTTCCGAGCTTTCCCAGCATGCCCAGCAGTACGGCATCAACACGGAAGAAGGCAACACGGTTGAAGGCCTAGTAGCCGACGCCGCCGCTGCCGTACACCGCGGCTGGATCAACATCAAATCGGCCATTACGGGCCAGGACGACTCGGCTATTCTTGGCGAGTGCGAAACGGGTGATGCCGTGGCACTGCAGTCGTATGAAACGGCTATGAAATCGCAGAACCTGCCCGCCGAAGCCCGCACTGTAATTCAGAAGCAGCACAGCGAAATCCTGTCGGCTAAAAACTGGATTACCCAGCAGAAAGGCACCCGCTAAGCCATTAGCAAATTTCTTTTGTCAGAAAGCCTACCACCTTGGTAGGCTTTCTGCTTTTAAGGCTGAGCCAGAAGCCGCTTCGGGAAGGCAACCCGGCGTTGCAACCTTCCGGGGGCGTATCTTTGTTACCAATAGCATTAGCACGTTTGTTTACCCGAATCCGCTTCTCGTTTGTACGCCATCATCGACCTTGAAACTACCGGAGGGCAGCCCGCGCAGGACCGCATCACGGAAATAGCCATCTACATTCACGACGGTGAGAAGGTAGTGGATGAGTTCAGCACCCTGTTGAACCCCGGCCGGCCCATCCCGTTTTTCATTACCCAGCTCACGGGCATTACGGATGATATGGTGCGCGACGCGCCTAAGTTTCATGAGGTAGCGCGCCGGATCGTCGAGATTACGGAGGGCTGCGTGTTTGTGGCGCATAATGTACGCTTCGACTATTCTTTTCTGAAAAAGGAGTTTGCGGATTTGGGCTACAACTACTCCCGCAAAACGCTGTGCACGGTACGCTTAAGCCGCTCCCTGATGCCGGGGCAGCCTAGCTACAGTTTGGGCAAGCTCTGCCAGAACATCGGGATTCCGCTCAACGACCGGCACCGGGCTACCGGCGACGCCGCGGCCACGGCCATTCTGTTTGGCCGCTTGCTCAAAATTAGCCAGCAGGAAGAAGCCCTCACGGCCCCAGGCCTGAGCCCGGCCGATACACTGGCGGCCGTGGACGCCAACGCTCCGGCGGGCAACCGCCCCAGAAATGGCAGTGCCGCCGCTACCACCAAGCAGCCCTCAGCCCGCAAAATCAAGGCCGTGCAGGATGCCATCCGAACGGCCTTGTTACCGCCCAACATCACCCCCGAAAAAGTAGCCAGCCTACCCCAGGAAGCCGGCGTGTACTATTTTCATGATGAGCAGGGCGAGGTGATTTATGTGGGCAAGAGCATTAACATCTACAAGCGGATTCAGCAGCACTTCGCCGTCGACTACAAGTCGCGCAAGAGCATCGAGTTCAAGAACTCCATTTCGGATATTACCTGGGAGCTGACCGGCTCCGAGCTGGTAGCCCTGCTTTATGAGTCGCACGAAATCAAGCGCATGAAGCCGCTCTACAACCGGGCTCAGCGTCGCTCGGTGTTTCCGGCCGGTATTTTCCTACGCACGGATGAAAACGGGTACAAGCACCTCTACTATGGCCGCGCCGATGACCACGCGGAATCTCATCCCCTGATTGCGCTGGGTAACCAGTATAAAGCCAAAGGCTTCCTATTTCACAAGGTCGCCAAGTTCAACCTCTGCCAGAAGCTCTGCGACCTGTACAAAACCACCGGCTCCTGCTTTGATTACCAAGTACACCGCTGCAAAGGTGCCTGTATAGGGCTGGAGCCGGCGGAGGAGTACAACGAGCGAGTAGAGGCCGCCATCGAGTCGTTTACCTACGAGCACGGCTCCTTCGTGATTACGGGGCTGGGCCGTCGGGCTGACGAGAAGAGTATTGTGGTGGTAGAAAATGGGCGCTACCTGGGCTTTGGCTACGTAGATGAAACCTTCACGGCCCGCAAACTGACGGATTTTAAGGAGGCCATTACCCGCTACAACGACAACAAGGACGTGCAGCAGATTATCCGGCAGTACCTCCGGACCAAGCACAAGGATAAGGTCAAGATTTTCAAAGCCGCAGCCTAATTGCCTCAACGGGCAAGGCTACCCCCTCTCATTTTAAGGGCACACACCGCGCCCTTTTCGGCAAATAGCAGGCCGCCTATTGATAAACGGCTCGTATGCGCGGCTTGCTTAAGTATCGTATGTGGGCGCAATAAGAACCTCAGAAGGCTTCATAGGGCCTTTAACTGTGGCGGCGGGCATGCTGTTGGCGGTGCGGTGGCGCAATGACCGAAGTAGGTTAAAACTTTTCGAGTGGGCCTGCGTAGCAGCAGCACTTATGCACTCTTCTCCTGCTCTGAGCATCTTATTTCGGCCTGATCTGCACGTATTGATTGTACGCTGGCTGCGCGAAATTTCGCAGCACGAGCTACAACAAGGCTACCAGGAAGCGTTGGCCACTGCCCGCCACCACGGGGCCACGTGCTGGCTGGTTGATTCGCGGCGGCGGGCGCTATCGGACGAGCAAATGGCAGACTGGCTGGCAACCAGTTTTCTGCCTACGTTGTCTCAAGATCTAGGCTCGGTCGTGTATGTGGCTTGCTTGGTGTCTGCCACCTGGCAGGACACGGGCGGCCCGGCCGCCCCACTGGTGGCTCTAGCCCAGCGCCAGCCGCTACCTACTCAGGGCTATCATTTGCAATTATTCGGGGATGAAGGCACCGCTATGCAGTGGCTCCACCGCGTGTGTACGCCAACGGTAACCAATTCGGCGCCTTAAGTTTCAACCGCTTCCGGAGTGCTGTCTTACCTAATACAACCGATGACGTAGTAGCCAGCCGGCAGCATCAAACTCATCGGCATGGGGCCGGTATTTTTCGACGTCGGTTTTGCCAACCCGTAGCGTGTTACCGTCGCCACTCTCGTAGATGGTGAGGCGGCTGCGCGAACGACGTGGGGCCGGAGTAGCCTCCACTAAATCCTGGCCCGCGCCATCGTATACCTCAATCTGGAAGCGCGAGTCAGGCTGGCCGCGCAATTCAAACGCATCATTTCCCCCGAGGCCAAACAGCTTGATGGAGCGGGTTTGGGGGCTGGTAAATAGGCGCTGATGCAGCAAGGTAGCGCCCTGCGGAGTAAGCCGAAAAACCTGCACCCGCACCTGCCGGGGCCCTATGGCTTCTACCACAAAGCGCTCAGCCTCATCCGTACCTGGCAACTCTACGTCCTGGGCCAGTAAGGCGTAGAACTTGGCTGCCACGGCCGGGAGCTGTTCCCGGCGGCTGCGGAGCTTATGGCGAAACTCAGGGGCCGCCAGCTGCTGGACCTCCTGGGGCCACACGGCCAAGGACTGGTTGATTACATCGTCGGAAAGAGCACCGCGCAGGGAATCCGCAATCTGATGGAAGTCCTGCTGATCCAGGTAGGCTAGCAGCGACTTATCCATGGGCCGCGCTGCACGGTTAAGCCCTTCTACGTCGGCCAGGCGGATTTTCTCGTGGAAGCTCTGGTAGTTAGATTTCACCCAGCCGATGATGTGCGTAAGCAGGCCGTCATCAAACTTAAAAAAGGCGTGGTCCCGGTCGCGCGGAATAGCCCGGTACACTACGCGGCCATTGGGAGCCGGAAAGCTGGCCCAGCGCCACTGATCTTCGCGCCGGCTCCAGTCGCCCAGCCACATATCAAACAGGCGGCTGCGCAAGTACTGGCGCGCATCTACCTGAAACTGGGAGCTGGTAACCAGGTTGGTAAAGGCCTGGCGGGAGCTTACTACCTGGGTCGAAAAACCGAAGCTACGGACGGCCCGTTGGTCACCCTCCGGGCGTTCTTCAAACAGATACAACGCATTGGCAAAACCCTCCCGAAACTCCCCCAGGGCCGGATCATCAGCCACGTACACGAGGCGCGGATTGGTGTAGTACAGCCCGGCTGCCTGGGCCAGCGGCGGCACAATGTAGGCACCGTACGGGTGGATGACGCTGGTTTGGTCCTTCATCAGCCGCCCAATTGGCCCCTGCTGCAAGGCTTCGGGAAGGGCTTTGGTGGCGTCTTTATCCACGGAGCGCAGCACGTACTGCGTGCCGTTGCGGTCCACTAAGCGCAGGTTTTTGGTTTGGAAGGAGCCTCCTTCCCGAATGGGAGTGAGGCCGCCCGGTACTGCCGTACGCAGATTAAACACCCGGGCCGTGACGGGCAGTGCCCACAGGGTCCGGTAGTGCGTGCCCCAGAAAAACCGGTACAATGCACTGCGCTGGTAGTGAGGGCCCGCCGCCACTACTACCGTTGAGTCGGGGAGAATGAGGGCCGAGCCGGAAGCACCGCGTTGGGCCGGAGCTGAACAGGAAACGAACAACAAGCCGGCCAGCAGGCCCGCCGGCAAGCCAACGGGCAGAAACACGCAGGAAAAACAGGGCACGGAGGAGGAGTATTACAAACCAACAACTGCTACCCGACATCGGGCGGCCGACCTTATAGCGCAAACTCCCTGGTGGCGGTTGTACCGTGGAGCATGTACTTTTCCGCGGCGGTTCCGTTGAAGGAACCTAGCCGCGCTTTTTACCCCGCATGAACCTACGCTACCCTAGCCTTCTGCTGCTACTTACGGCCGCTGCCTGTAACCGGGAAACCTATTTTCAACCCGATGCCCGCCCTGATTTCGCTACCCCCCTGCCTTCCACTGCTGACAGCGTGCGTGTAACGGCGGGTCGCCATTACCAGCGGGGCCTAGTGGGTCGGTGGCTGCTAGGCCGCCATCATCGGCTCAGCTGGGTGCAGCCCGTTACGCTGCCCGTATTTAAGCCGCAGAGTGTTGTACCAGGAGGATTAACCTTCGGAAAAATCGGCGGGGGCTTTCAAACCATCAGCATGACGCTGGTATCCCCAACAGGCCGCAGCTACGCCCTGCGCACCATTGATAAGGACCCCTACCGTACGCTACCCAAGGTGCTTCGGCAAGGGTTCATTCTAAAGACTGTCCGCGACGCTACCTCCGCCGGCATGCCCTACGGGGCCTTTGTGGTGCCGGCCCTGGCCGAAGCGGCGGGCTTGCCCCACGCCACTCCCCGGCCCTATTACGTGCGCCCCGATGAAAACGGCTTGGGCGCTGCCAGTGAGCGGTTTCGGGGTAAGGTGGTATTGCTGGAGGAGAAGTTTGAGGGCAAACAAAACATTACCGGGCCCGTGGCTGGTGCCCAGGCGCTGGAGGAATCAGAAGACATGCTGGCCGCCCGGTACGCCAACCCGCGCCAGCAAATCGACGGGGAAGCGTTTCTGCGGGCCCGCCTACTTGATATTTGGCTGGGCGACTGGGACCGGCACGAGGGCCAGTGGAGTTGGGCCGCCTACGCCCAGCCCGACGGCCGGGTGCTGTGGCGGCCAGTGCCCCAAGACCGGGACCAGGTGTTTTTCCGGTTTGATGATGGGGCCGTATCCTGGCTGGCTAGCAAATTGGTAAGCAAATTTCGCACGTTCCGGCCCCAGTACCAAAGCATTGAGGGCTACACTCGCAACGCCTCCTTCATCGATGAGCGTGCGCTAGCGGTGGTGCCCGAAGCGGCGTATCAGCGTACGGCCCAGGAGTTGCAGGCTAGGCTCACGGATGAGGTGATTACGCGGGCCGTGCGCCAAGGCTTGCCGCCAGAGGTGTACCGGTTGGAAGGCCCCGCTATGGAAGCCGCTTTGCGCGCGCGCCGGGCCAAGCTGCCCCAGGCCGCTGAGGAGTTCTACCGCCTGAAAGCTCACCGGGTGGTAGTAGCCGGCACCGACCAAAACGAACGGTTTATAGTGGAGCGTCGCAACGACACGGCTACTGTGGTTTCAGTGTATCAGCTACCCGACGACGAAGACAAGCGCAAGCCTACCCTACTCTACCGCCGTACCTTCAACCCAGCCGCTACCCACAGGGTAGTTTTGCACGGACTGCAAGGGAAAGATGAGTTTGTGGTTTCGGGCCGGGTGCGCCGCTCCCCCATTCTGGAAGTATACGGCGGCCCCGACTCCGACCTGCTGCAGGATTCTTCCCGCGTTGCTGGCTGGCGCAAACGAACCCAATTCTATGACACCAGACGCAACAACGTGCTTGAGCCCGGCCCAGAAACCAAGGACTGCACCGAGCACAGCGTCCGTTCCCACGCCTTCGACCGGGACGGCTCAGGGAGGTGAGGTAGTGAGCTAAAAAACTTATTATAAAGCCAAGGGCCTTATTACGCCAGTGCAAGCCATTGTTCCGGTGCTTGTGCTGGCGTAATAAGGCCCTTGGTGCTACGTAGGCTCACGAACTGTTACAGTTCTTCACCGCATCATTTTTTCACCACCTCTAACTCCTGCAGCATTTCTAGCACCATGTGCTCCGTGGGCGTGAGCAGATCATTCTCCGCAGGGTCCGCGTCGTGGCGACGTAGGTAGTCAATGAGCTGGTCGGAATTAAACAGCTCAACTACCTGGGGATGGATGTAGTATTTGGAACAGACCGTAGGTGTATTACCTAGGTTCTCGGCCACGTCCTTCAGGGCGCGCTTTAGGCCCTTGGGCTTCGGGAATTCCGGCTCTTCATCAATAATCCGCTCTAGGGCCTCTACCATCTTCACGGTGCCGCCCCAGGTGCGGAAATCCTTGGCCGACAGTTGCATGCCGGTTACCTCCTGCAAATAAGTGTTTACGTCGCCGGATTCCAGCTCCTCCCGGTGCCCATCGGGGGCGTAGTATTGAAACAGGTGCTGGCCGGGAATTTCCTTGCATTTCTGCACCAGCCGGGCCAGTTTCCGGTCGTGAATGGTTAGGTCGTGAGGTACGCCTTTCTTCCCCACGAAGCTGAACCGCACATCCGCCCCGCTCACCTGCACGTGCTTGTCGCGCAGCGTGGTCAGGCCGTAGGTTTTGTTTTTCTTGGCGTATTCCTTATTGCCAATGCGGATAAAGGACTGATCCATGAGCGTAAGCACCAAGGCTACCACTTTGCGCTTGTCAAGCGTTGGGCGGCCCAAGTCCTTGTACAGTTGCTGGCGTAGCTCAGCCAGCTTTTCCCCGAAGGCCCGCAGGCGGCTAAACTTGGTGAGGGCCCGCGCCTGGTCCCAGGCTGGGTGGTAGAGGTATTGCTTGCGGCCCTTGGCGTCTCGGCCCGTCACCTGCAAATGGGTAGTGGCCGAGGGCGAAATCCAGACTTCCGTCCAGGCGGGCGGAATCACGAAGCCTCGAATACGAGTCAGCGTTTTCTCGTCTTCCACGGCTTCCCCTTTGGCCGTGAGGTAGCGGAATTCACCCTCAGCGGCGGCCTCCCGCGTGATACCAGGCCGGGTATCCGTCAGGTACCGCAGGCCCGCTAATTCCGCCTGCCGGGCCGGGTCTTTGTACAGCACGTGGGCCTCTTCTAGGGGCTCAAGCTTCTTTTTACGGGTTTTGGGGCGGGCAGATAAGGGAGTAGACATGGCAGAATGAAAAGCAGAAACCGGGCGGCCTAGTGCCGCGCTTGGGACCTAGCTGTACGTGGCAAACAAAGAAAGGGTAGCAGCCCCTGCAGCAGCTGGGCCGCTGCGGCTAGTTTCTGCCGTCGGCTGCGCCCGCGCCGCTATGATACAGCCACAGGTAAGGCACCACTACCTCATTTCTTACTAGCTGATCCTCCGGCTGCTAGTACCTGCACCCTGCCTTGGAGCCCGCAAAAAGCAACATGGAGCGGGCGGGCCGCGTTAGCAGGCTACTAGTTCTGGCATTGTTTTTTCTAACTGATCGGCACTGCCCTCCTTTCTCTTTTCTTCTTATATCCGCGTTTTATGCGTCGTTTGCTTTTCAAACCCTGGCTTTTATGTGGCTTGGTAGCCACCCTTGGTACCGTTGCTTCCTCCTGCTCCAAAGATGGGGATGGGGTACTGCTGTTTTCGATTGAAGATGATAAAGCCCTTGGCGAAAAAGTAGCCGCCCAAACCGATTCTACCTTCCGGGCCAAAGGACAGTTGCTGGAGCGCAGCAGCAACCCAACCGCCTACGCTGCCCTCAACCGCATCGTCACGCGCGTGCTCGACAGCGGCAAGCTGCAGTACCGCAACGAGTTTCCCTGGGATGTAAAAATCATCCGGGACGACCAAACCCAAAACGCTTTTGCTACCCCCGGTGGGCACATTTACGTGTATTCGGGCCTGATTAAGTACTTGGATAATGAAACGGAGCTGGCGGGTGTACTGGGCCACGAAATTGCCCACGCCGACCGCCGCCATACCTCGCGCCAACTGCAGAGCCAGTATGGCATTAGTGTGCTACTGAGCTTGCTGCTGGGCGAAAACCAAAACACGTTGGTGGATGTAGCCTCCAGCCTGGGCCAGCTCAAGTTCAGCCGCGACTACGAAACGGAAGCCGATGCGTACTCGGTGGAATACCTGAACGGCACCAACTACTACGCCTGCGACGGGGCGGCCGGCTTCTTTATCAAGGCGGAGAAGGAGGGCCAGTCTGCCACCCCTGAGTTCTTGAGCACCCACCCCAACCCCGGCTCCCGTATCCAGAACATCCAAACCAAAGCCGACCAACTGGGCTGCCGGAACCGCTCGGCCGCCAGTTCCGACTTCACTACCTTGAAAAGCTCCCTCTAACGGGCACCCATTAGTTTATAGCCGGAAAAGCCTTCTGCCCGCGGGTAGAAGGCTTTTTTGTGGCTGATTCTGAGCCACAAGCAGCCAGCTCGGCAACACCCAGGCCCGGGCAGTACGTAGGTATGGTGCTTTACGCTTTCTTTACGCCCGATGCCTCTACTCGACAAACTCAGCAGCTGGGCCGAACGGGCCGACGATGCCCTCACCCGCACCCGTGCCCGCCTGGGCCTGCTTCATCCGCTTCAGCTACTGGCCTATCGTAGCTACGGCACCCCAAACCGCCTCTACGTGAAAGGCCGCCTGCTCACGGACAAGGGCATAGGCGAACCCGACCCGTCCGACTCGCGCTGGAACAACCTGCTGAACATGTACCGCCGCTTCGACAGCAACGAAATCAGCGGAGCCCAGCTCAATGTGCGCCCCTCCGATGGTTCCGACCATTTGGTGGTGACGGATGAGGAAGGCTACTTTAGCCTAAATCTGGAGCCCAAGTCACTCCCCGAGCCGGTTGATTTTTTGTGGTACCCCGTAGATGTGCTCCTAAGCCAGGCACCGGCCCCCTTTCCTACCCCAGCGGGCCTCAACACGCGGGCCATGGTGCTTATTCCGCCCGCCGATGCGGAGTACGGCATCATTTCCGACCTGGATGATACGGTTATTCAAACCTCCGCCACGGACCTGCTACGCATGGCGCGCATTGTCTTGCTGCGTAATGCCCGCTCCCGCCTACCCTTCAAGGGCGTTGCCGAGTTTTACCGGCAGCTGCAGCTAGGCCGTAATGGCAAGCGCAACAACCCCTTTTTCTACGTTAGCAGCTCGCCCTGGAACCTTTACGACCTGTTGGAAGACTTCCTGCAGCTCAACGAAATTCCGCCCGGCCCGCTGTTGCTGCGCGACATGGCCCTCAAGCGCAAGCAAAGCACTGATGCCTCGGAGCACCACGGCCACAAGCTCAAAGAAATCGACAACCTACTGCTGACGTACCCCACGCTACCTTTCGTGCTCATCGGCGACTCGGGCCAGGAGGATGCCAACATTTACCGGGAGGTCGTGCGCCGCCACCCCGGCCGGATTCTGGCCATCTACATCCGCGACGTTAACCGCCCCGACCGCGCCACGCTGGTAGAGCAGGTGTCGGAGGATTTGCGGGCTGACAAGGTGGAAATGCTGCTAGTACAGGACACAGTGCAGGCCGCCAAACACGCCGCCAACACGGGCCTGATCTTCCAGGAAGCTATTCCGGCCGTGGAGCAGGAAAAGCAGAAAGACGAAGCCGCCTCCGACGATACCGAGCTGGACGGCGAAGGTTCCGGCGCCCCAGTGATGCAATAAGTGAAATGGTGAGTTGGTAAAGTGGTAAGTGGGAGGTTCTAACAGCGCCACATCGCGCCTGTTGAACGTCCCACTTGCCACTTTATCATTTCACTATTCTACTTCTAGCTTGAATGGTCCGCCACGACTACCCACTGCCCGGCAATACGGCGAAAGACGAGCAAGAAGTGTCCTTGCAGGTCGCCCTGGGCAGGGCGAGCCAGGTGCCAGCGCCCGATAACCTGGGCAGCATCCGGGCTTAGGGGCTGAATCCGAAGGTTGGAAAAGTCGAGTTGACCCATGGCGGCCGCGGTGGGGTAGCTGCGACGGTAATTGTCGAGGGTAGGCTGCCAGCCGTAGGTTAGGCCGCTTTTGCCGATGAACACCAACGAATCATTCTGCCAGTAGCCCTGCATGAAGCCGGCCACGTCGCCGCGGTTCCAGGCGGCGGTTTGAGTAGCCAGCACCTGCGCAATGGCCTGGCGCGTAGCGGCTGAGTCAGCAGTGCCTCGCGGCGTGGTAGCGCAAGCCGTTAGCAGCGCGCCAGCAGTAACAAGTAAAAGCGGTTTCATGTCCGGAAGATAACCACGCCGGCGAGTACCCAACTACCCTAGTGTACCGGCTTGTGTTTTGCGGGCTACTATCGGGCTTAACTCGGGACTATTTATCCATGAGGGTGCGCACGTAGGTAGTGCCGCCCAGCCGACGCATATTGCGCATGACCCGCTTCTGTTTGGCCCGGGCCTGGGGCCCAGGGTGGGCCGCCCGAAACCGCAGCGGGTTGGGCAATACTCCCGCCAGTAACGCCGCTTCCGCCGGCGTAAGCTTCTTGGCCGACTTATGAAAATACTGTTGTGAAGCGGCTTCTGCCCCAAAGATGCAGTCGCCCATTTCCGCCACGTTCATGTACATTTCCATGATCCGACGCTTGTTCCAAAGGAGCTCAATCAGCAAAGTGAAGTAGGCTTCGGCTGCCTTGCGCACGTAGCTACGGCCCGACCACAGGAACACGTTTTTGGCTACTTGCTGCGAGATAGTACTACCGCCGCGGAGTTGTTTCCCTCCATTGAGGTTCGATTTAGCTGCCTTTAGGAGGGCGTCGCCATCGAAGCCGTGGTGAATCAGGAAGCGCTGGTCTTCGGCCGCCACCAGGGCCAAAGGCAAATGGGGCGACACTTCATCCAGGGTTTTGAAGTCGTAGTCGATGCGCCGGTCGTCTTCCCGGATGCCGTGGTAGCCTAATCCTACGGGCGCATGGGCGCGGCGGTCCAGCATCAGCCAGGTAGCCGGCGGGCTTACCCAACGGTACACCAGCACCCAAGCCACCGACGTCAGGAAGAGAGCAGCGAGTACCTGAAGGGCGATGCGCCCGGCCCGGCGGGCCGCTTGCCTGTAATTCGTCACGAAATCAGCAACTAACGTAAAGTGAAATCTGAAGGCCTGGGCCTCGAAGCAAAAGTAGCAGATTTTAGGGCGTAGGCACGGTTAGCCGACGGTTTGCGCTGACATTTCACGTCCTTTTCGGTTGAAGAAGTATGACTCGTACCCTCGCCCTGTTTCCGCTAAACCTCGTGGTGTTTCCGGGGGAAAAGCTTAACCTCCACATTTTTGAGCCCCGCTACCGCCAGCTCGTGCACGACTGCGTGGCGGAGGGTATCACCTTTGGCATTCCGCCCTACCTCAATAATAGCGTCAGCACTTTCACTACGGAAATGCGGCTGGTGAGTGTGGCTAAAACCTACCCTTCGGGCGAAATGGACATCAAGACCCAAGCCGTTGGGCTGGTCCGCGTGGAGGAGTTCTTTCGGCAGCTACCGGGCAAGCTCTACGCGGGGGCAACCGTTGCCGATCTGCCCGATGACAACACACCCGACCCGGACCTGCACGAACGGACCCGGGCCCTGATTCAGCAGCTCTACGAGATTCTGGGCCTGCGGCGGCTGTTCCTGGACTTACCCACTGATTTTCGGGTGTATGACATTGCCCACAACCTGGGCCTTAGCACGGAACAAGAGTACGAGCTGCTAGAGGCCGCCACCGAAGCCGAACGCCAGCAACGAGTATTTGAACATCTGCTGCACATTTTGCCGGTGCTGCAGGAAACGGAGCGGCTGAAGGAGCGAGTTCGGTTAAATGGTCACTTCAAAAATCTCACGCCTCCCTCCTTCTAAGCCCTTGATTCATCACTGATTATAATTCCTGCAGCATCCTCCTTTCTTGTTTCGCCCCGAACAGGAGCCATCCGTATAGCCAGGAATAGTTCTGTTTGCCCGTGCCACTTTCCTCTCTACTTCTGTATTCACTTATCACCGCTACCCTCTTGCTAATGGGGTGGCTGCTGTACCGCTTCTACCAGGAGCGGCAGTACCGACGACGCCCCTATGTGGCGCCGGCCCACAACAACTGGGCCCAGCAGCCGGTGCCCGCGGAGCAGCCCCTGCACCGGGTGGCCTTGCTCGGCGACCCCGGGGCGGTGGCCACCGACGGCACGGACCCGATTCTGAACTTGCTAACGAGCTGGCAGCAAGAAACCGGTCCTAACGGCACGGTTATCATCCTCGGCGACAATGTGTACCCGACGGGTTTGCCCGCACCCGAGCACCCTGGGCGCGCTGCGGCCGAAGCGCGCTTCCATACACTGTTGGAGGCGCTGGGTCGCTTTCCGGGCCAGGTCGTTCTGCTTAGCGGTAACCACGACTGGAACAAGGGCCGCCCCGATGGCTGGGAATACCTGCGCCGGCAGGAAGCCTACGTGCGGGAGCAGCTGCCCAGGGCCCATTATCTACCGCTAGATGGGCACCCCGGACCCGTAACCCTGCAACTAACTGACAACTTACTGCTCATTGTCCTGAACACGCAGTGGTGGGTGCAGCGCGGGCCCCGGCCAGCCGCCGACTCGAAGGCGCCCTTCCGGGAGCTGCGCCGCTTGCTGGAGGAAAACCGCCACCAGCGCGTTGTGGTAGCTGGGCATCATCCGCTTTACTCCAATGCTCTGCACGGGGGCAAGTTCACGGCCAAGCAGCACGTATTCCCGCTTACCACCGTGTATAAACAAGCCTACGTACCCCTCCCGCTTGTTGGCTCTCTGCTCCCGCTTTACCGGAAAGTAGTGGGTGCGGCCGAGGACATGGCTCACCCGCGCTACCGCAAAATGCGCCGCCGCTTACTCCGCGTTCTGCACGATTTTCCGGGCGTTATATACGCAGCAGGCCATGACCATAACCTCCAGTATTTCCAGTACAAAGGCGGTCATTATCTAGTTAGCGGCTCGGGTAGCAAAACGGCCTTTGTCCAAAAGGGCGGTCGGGCTACGTTTGTGCATGAGCATAAGGGTTTCTTTAGCCTGGAGGTGTACTCTCAGGGTGAAACCTGGCTTCGGACGCTGGAACCCGGTAACGAGGAAGTTTTTCGGCTTCAACTGCACTCCGCCCTACCCTCAAGTCCCGTGGTAACACCCCAGGCAGCCGCACTCAAGCCAAGCACCCCGGCGGCGTAGCTACTTAGGTGTTTGGGAGGGGTTGGCGGGCACCAGCACTTGCAAGCTGCTAGGGTTAATTTCGACTTCTACCGGTGTAGCTACGTGGTGAGGTTCTCCATCAACCTGCACGAGTACCTCCGTTTGCCCGGGCACACTAATGCGGGCCCGGCGGCAGCACAGGCGGCGAGTATAGTCGGAGGCATCAAACCCGTTGGTGTAGAGCCGGTACAGGAGCCCCGGCGCGGCCGAACTAGGAAAAGGCTCAATCAGGCAAATTTCAAACTGGCCATCGTCCAGCTCCCCATCAGGATTGATGATGACGTTGCTACCGAACGTGCTGGCGTTGGCAACCGTGAGCATAAAGGCGGGCCCCTCCCAAGTTTCCAGATCGGTTTCAATGTGGTACGTGGCGGGCTCGTAGGCAACGTACTCCTGGGTAGCAATGCGCACGTAGGCGGCCGGGCCCCGCACGCCACCTTGGTCAAAACGCTCTACTATTAAAGCATTGAAACCTAAGTCGGCTAGGTGAGCCGAGAACATGCCGGCTACCCGCAAAGTGTCCACCGTGCGAAGCTCGTACTCCCAGGTCAGGCGCAAAGCCTGCTCTACCTCCTGGGGTATGCCCAAGTCCTTGGACAAGCCGTTGCCGGAGCCCAGCGGAATGATGCCCAACGGAGTACTGGAGTTTGTTAGCGCTTCCGCCACCAAGCTTACGGTACCATCGCCACCGGCCGCAAATACGGCGTCGAAGCTACGCTCAGACAGGTGCTTGCGTAGGGAAGCTAAGTCATCGGAGCCACTGGTATGGAAAAAGGTAGCGGTGCGGCCTCTCTCCTCGCAATACTGCCTGATGGTGGCCTCTAGGGTGCTCTTATCCACATCCCCAGAAATGGGGTTTAGCACAAATAATAACAAGCGCAGCGGTTGACTAAGCATGAAGTAAGTTACTGGTAAGAATGAGAATTCAGAAGTCGGTAAACCGAAGGACGACAGGCTAAGCGCAAGTAGCCTCCGCTTAAAACGCGCATAGCCGACGGTGAGGTCGGCTATGGCACAAGTATTTCTTTCTGGGGCCCACTTAGGGCTTCAAATTAGCGGGTAGCCCCTGGGGGAAGTCCTCTGCAATGTCGCGCTGCAGCTCCTCAATTCGGTTGCCGGGGTTGGGATGCGTGCTCAGGAATTCGGGGGGGCTGCTACCGCCGCGGTTGGCACTTTCGAGTACTTCCATCACCTGAATCATGGCGCGGGGGTCATAGCCAGCCGCGGGCGTGAAATCAACGGCTAGCCGGTCGGCCTCCAGCTCATCTTCCCGGCCAAAGCGCAACGTCAGCAGCTTGCCCACCATGGCGGCAGCAGCGGCACTAGCGGCCGTGCTGGGCCGCTCCGGGTCGAAGAGGCCAATGGCAGCGGCCCCGGTCAGGCCCTGAGTCAGGCGGGTTTTAGCAATCTGCTCCGCCGAGTGCCGACCCACCACGTGCCCGATTTCGTGCGCCAATACGCCGGCTACCTGCCCTTCCGTTTTAAGGTTTTTCAGCAGGCCCGCCGTGATAAATACCTGGCCACCGGGTAGCGCAAAGGCATTAATGGTATTCTCATCGGCCAGCAAGTGAAACTGAAACCGGTAGGGAGACTGACTGGCCTTCGTGCTCTGCACAATTTGCTGGCCGATGCGCTCCACGGCGGCCCCAGCCTGCTTATCGGGGTGAATGCCGCCGTATTGCTGCGCCATTTGGGGAGCAGCCTGCAGGCCCAGCGCTATTTCTTGGTCGGCTGACATGTCTACGTGCTGCACCTCGCCCGTTACCTCGTTTTTCTGCGTGTTGCAGTAGTACGGGATGAAGGCAAAGGCAGCCATGACCAGGGCTATAATGAAACGAAGATTTCCTCTCATGATTGGTGTAGGGAAAGGAGTGAGTAGGGCGAAAACAGGGCCTAATGGCCTCTAGGGCTTGTAACGCGAAGCCAACAGTAGGGTTGCCAGCCCCCGCGCAGAACCCAAACTCAGCTGGCTCACGTATGAGCCTCTATTCCGGCTTGCCCCGTGGCAGGCTACTCTCCTCCACCGCAACTCGTTTTATTCATGAATCAGAAACGCACCTTCGGCAGCATTCTCACTATTCTGGGCATCATCGGCATCATTGCCGGGGCGCTGGGCTTCCTGCAAATCGGAGGTCTGGGTTTGAGTAAGATGAATTCTCTTGTGCCCTTTTTCGTGGGCTTGATCTTCTTTTTCGCCGGCATCAACCTGGTTAAAACTACCGGCGACCGAGCGTAGATACCCGTTCGATACCAATACCAAACGACACCGCCCCGCTCCTGCACGTAGTCAGAAGCGGGGCGGTGTCGTTTGGTATTTTCTAGTGAAAAAGGGAGAGTTAGCTTACATGAGCTGCCAGTCCCTTGTTGCGCGCAAAGGCATATAAGGCCGAATCCAAATTCAGCCACGCGGAGTGGTAGCCGCTGCTGGCCGGACCGTTGGCAAACAGCACCGTTCCGCCCTTAATGGACCGAACAATAGCCGGCGTCTGGTCCACGGGCAAGGCCGGGCAACCCTGGCTACGCCCCAAGCGCCCGTGCTGACGAATAAACTCCTGGCTAACGTATTCCGCACCATGTACCACCACGGCCCGGCTCAGGGCGTTGGTGTTGTAGCCAGAGTCCACGCCGTGCAGCTTCAGCGACAGGCCATGCTTGCCTTGGTAGGTAGTACCCGTTACATAGAAGCCCAGGCTGCTCATTTCCGAGCCCTCGCGGTTGGAGAAGGTGCGGGCGAATTCTTCGCCCGTGGATTTGCCATGGGCCACCAACGTATGATGAATCAAGCGGCCTTTCGCGACGTCAATCACCCACAGGCGCTTCTGGGTGCTGGAGCGGCTGAAGTCAACGATGGACAAAACCTGGGTGCGGTTGCTGGCTGTTCCGCGCTGCTGCAGGCTGTAAAAACCAATTAGGGCCCGGCGGTACACGTTGAGGGGTAGGCCAGTAGGTGTCAGATTAGCCTGCACATAGGAAAGGGCGACGTGTTGTTCGAAAGCGGCCGTTACGAGGGCCTTTTCCTGGGGGCTCCAAACGGCAGCAGTCGGAGATTTGTCGCGGGAAATGCCTGCCGGCTTAGCTGCCAGCGGCGTACCAATCATCAAGAAGCTAAGAAGTACTGCGGCAACGCCAGTTAACACGTTCGTCATCGGCTAAATCAGTCGGGCGAAGTAAATTGCGGTGGTAAAACCAGTTTTGCTGTTCTGGGCAGATCAAAAATAGCGCTTTTCTTTCACTACCCTTTGGGTCCCAAACTCCTTGCTCTTGCAAACCGTTCCCTGCTTTCTTTCCCGATTCGCCGGCGGCCTTCTTCTGGCCGCGCTGCTAAGCGGTTGCGGCCACGCCCTACCCGACTTCCCCGGCTTCGACTCCGCGGCATGGCGCAAGGATTCCTACGGATGCCAGAGCCGGCGCGCGGCGCTCCTACCCATTTTGGAAAAGCACCGGAACGAGCTGTACGGTGCTCGTCTTAATGACGTAACCTCCCTGCTAGGCCACCCCGATGAGGAAGAACTAGGCGAGCAAAGCGACAAAGTTTACGTTTACTACGTGGCCGCCGGCCAGCAGTGCGCCCCTGGGCATCCTCGCTCTACCCGCTCCCGAGTATTGCTACGTAGCGGGGCCACTGGCACCATTACAGAGGTAATTATTCCCGTAGTAAAGATATAAGTCACTCACCCCCTGTTGAGAGCGGCACCTTTTGAAAGAGGCCACTTCTGGGTTGGGCTCACCTTTCGGTCCGGTCAGCTGATAAACCACAAGGCCGCTCCAGGTTACCTGGAGCGGCCTTGTGATTATAATTCGAGCCAAGCTAGTTGGCTTGAAGGAGAATTAACCTAACCCACCTTCGTTGGAGTTAGCAGGCCCGGTAGGGGTTGAATCACGCTTCTGCTCTTCGCGGAAAAGGCTAAGTTGAGAAGGAGTTAAGATACGGCCACATTCAGCTTCGTACTGGGCTTCCAGCTCGGCTATTTTAGCATTGCGTAGCTGGCCATCTTCAACGTATTGCCACTGAATCTCCTCTAAGCGAGCAAGCTTCACCTTGTTAACCTCACGGAGTTTGATGAATTGAGCCTCGTTCAAGTGCAATTGGGTGCTCATCTGCCGGGTAACTTCATCAACCCGCTCAATTGACGGGTCCGTGTCCCCGGGCCGCTCCGCATATCGGTCCCGCCGCTGAGCAAATGCGGCTGAACTTAGCGTGCCAATAAGTAAGAAAGTGAGTAGTAAGGTTCTCATATGAAAACAAGTAGTCGTGCAGAGATGGAGGTGTTATGCTGGATAAACGATTCTTGTTAAAGAAAAATTCAGCTCAACCGCACTCTTTTGTTAGTACAAATATATACAAATTTAAACACAACAACTTAGTCACTTATTTTTTTTGTATAAATATTTATAGAAATAAACATATTTATATACCTGCTTCTATATAGCCATATAACAAGCAAAGCCGACCAGCAGGTCGGCTTTGCTCTGTTCACATTAAGTATGCTTGAACTACTCGATTTCCGTGACGGGTTTATGGTCGGGGCTTTTGTAATACTGCATGGCTACTAAGGAGATAATCACGCCGGACATGGCACCTTGCAGGATGATGGCGAGGAAGGCAATAGTTACCGACAGATCAAAGCCGAACAGATCCTGAGCCCGGATACCATCCATGACGTTGCGGTTAAGCACACCGGCATACAGAATAAAGAAGAAGGCAAAAATTACCGAAGCCACAATGGCTGTAATAATACCCGTCCCAAAACCATGTAGGTAAGGCATCCGGTCCTGCCGAAACCGCTTGTAGTTTACAATAGCCAAACAGATACCAACGGCCAGAATAACGGCGTTGAGAAAGCTAAATTCAATACGCTCCGACAAGCCAGTCAGAGAGGCAATCAAAAAATATAAGATCATGCCGCCGGCCGTAAACAGGCCATAGCGAATGCCATTCGTTTCGGGGGTAATGCGTGATGCTGCCATACGTTGAAAGAATCCAGGGTGAGGAAAGAGGAACGGTAGACGGGAGAGTTCCGGGAACTAGGGGTAGTGAGAGTTCTGTTTTCCCTGCACTTCCAGCCCAGCTATCTGCCATCAGTTACTTTTTATACCGTATTGTTCGGCAGCTGGTTGTGAATTCGGTTTGCTTTTTTTTCCAATCTGACTTATCCCGACCGATGAACCCCGGCGGGCCGAGGCATTTTGCGTATTTTTGCGCGCCAACGTCAGCAGCTTCTGTTGCTACCTGTCGTTCCCCCAAGTTTCTCCGCACACATTTGATATGATCAGCACCTCCAACGTAAGCCTGCGCTACGGCAAGCGCGTATTGTTCGAAGACGTTACGATTAAATTCATGCCCGGCAACGTGTACGGCCTAATTGGGGCCAACGGCGCGGGTAAATCCACCTTCCTGAAAATCCTGTCTGGCGAAATTGAGGCCAATACCGGCTCGGTTGACATGCCCAAGGGGGCGCGGCTTTCGGTCCTGAAGCAGGACCAGTTTGCCGCCGACGCTTTCCCGGTGCTCCAGACGGTTATCATGGGCCACCAGCGCCTGTGGAAGGTGATGGAAGAGAAGGATGCGCTGTATGCCAAAGCCGACTTCTCGGACGCCGACGGGGAGCGGGCCGCGGCCTTAGAAGGCGAATTTGCCGATTTGGAGGGTTGGAATGCCGAATACGAAGCCGCTGAACTGCTCTCCGGCCTTGGCATTTCGGAAGACAAGCACCAGACCCTCATGGGCGACCTAGGTACTTCCGACAAGGTGCGCGTACTGCTGGCCCAGGCCCTGTTCGGTAACCCCGACGTGTTGCTGCTAGACGAACCCACGAACGGCCTCGACGCCGAAACCGTGCTGTGGCTGGAGAACTTCCTCGACTCTTTCCAGAACACGGTTATTGTAGTAAGCCACGACCGACACTTCCTCGACGCGGTGTGTAACTACATGGCTGACCTGGACTTCTCGAAAATCACGATGTATCCCGGCAACTACTCGTTCTGGTACGAGTCGTCGCAGTTGGCCCTGCGCCAGCGCCAGGAGGTGAATAAGAAAACGGAAGACAAGCGCAAGGAACTGGAAGAGTTTGTGCGCCGCTTCTCGGCCAATGCTTCTAAGTCGAAGCAGGCTACCTCGCGCCAGAAGTTGCTCCAGAAGTTGACGTTAGAGGAAATCAAGCCTTCATCGCGCAAGTACCCGTACATCGCCTTCAAATCGGAGCGTGAGGCGGGCAACCAGCTGCTCACGGTAGAAAACCTGAGCAAGTCGGTAGACGGCCAGACCATCTTCCGCAATGTGTCCTTCTCCCTCGATAAGAAGGACAAGGTGGCCATTATCAGCCGCGACGACCGGGCCGCCTCCCTCCTGTTCGACATCCTGTTCGAAGAAACCAAGCCTGACACCGGCGACTTTAAGTGGGGTACCACTATTACGCCCAGCTACTTCCCCAAGGAAAACACAGAGTTCTTCAACACCGACTTGAACCTGGTAGACTGGTTGCGCCAGTACAGCACGGAAAAAGACGAGTCATTTATCCGGGGCTTCCTGGGGCGGATGCTGTTCTCGGGCGAGGAGTCGCAGAAGAAGTCGAACGTACTGAGCGGGGGCGAAAAAGTGCGCTGCATGCTTTCCAAGATGATGATGGAAGGCGGCAACGTGCTGGTGCTCGACGACCCAACGAACCACTTGGATCTGGAAAGCATCACGGCCCTGAACAACTCCCTCCGGGACTTTGCCGGCACCCTGATTTTTGCTTCCCACGACTTGCAGGTAGTAGAAACCGTAGCTAACCGCATCATTGAGTTGACTCCGGACGGCATCATCGACCGCCGCATGAGCTACGAAGAGTACCTGGCCGATGAGAATATCAAGGCGCAACGCCAGCGCATGTATCAGTTGGTTTCGTAGTTACGTTCTAGCAAGAATATGAAACGACTTCTGTTCTTACTACTTATGGGGGGGGCCAGCCTTGGGTTGGCCCCTACCGTTTCGGCGCAGGTTACGGACACTACCCGCACCGTGAAGCCCCAACTAAACACGGCCCCGCCCGGTACCGCCCCAGCCCCACCGCGCACGACGGCGCCGCCCGTGTACCAGCCCACGCCCACGGCTCCTACTGAACCGGTGCAGCCGGGCGTCCCGGCCTCTAACGCCCCCTACGACCCTAGCCGGCCCTCGGGCTTAGATTTGCCCCAGCGGCCCGGGGTAGCAGCGCCAGAGCTTCCGATGCGCCGCTACTTCCTGTACAGCAACTTTGGCCTAGGCTTTAGCAGCCTTTATGGGTTCAATCAGTTCAGTGCCAGCCTGGCACCAGCTATTGGCTACCGAGTTTCCAAGCGGTTTGCCATCGGCCCTGGCATCTCCTACGCTTACAATAGTTACTCGGCCCGGGGCTCTGAGAGCATCAAAACCAATAGCTTGGGCCTCAAAGGTTTTGCGCAGTTTATCGTGTTCGACCAGTTCTTTTTGCACGGCGAGTACGAGGTAACTAAGGCCGAAGTCCTGTATCAGGATCAGTCCACTGGTCAGCTATTCAAGGGCAAGCTCACGGTGAAAACCCCCTTGGCCGGTGCGGGCTACCGCCAACAGATTGGGGACCGGGCCGCCGCTGACATTGTGGTGCTCTACAACTTCAACGACGGCATCAACGACATCTACGGCCAGCCTGTTATACGCTTTAGTTTCTTGTTTGATTTAAAGTAAATCAGAAGGACAAAACACAAAAAAGCCTGACTCAATTGAGTCAGGCTTTTTTGTGTTTTTCGGACTAAAGAATTCCACTACCAAGTGGAATGAGGAAGCTAGTTACACTACCCGCCCACCGCGAATTACACGCAGTAGAATGGCGATAATAGCAATAACTAACAAAACGTGAATCAGGCTGTTGCCCTGGATACCGGTTCCGAGTACACCGAAGAAGCCCAAGGCCCAAATGATGATCAGAATGACGGCAATGATATACAGTAGGTTGCCCATGGTGAGAGGAGAGAGTTGGTGAAAGGTTAGGGAGAGTTCAGAGACAGAAAACCGTGTATCTGGGTGAGTACGTGGTTAGGGCTGCATCTGCGGTTTTGTACGCTGGCGTTATGAAAAAAGGTTTATCAGATATTCATATTTTTTTCCTGACGCGCGCAGCCTAGCTGTAAAACCAGCCTTTAAACACCGATTAGCCCGCTTTTATCCTTAGAAAATAAAGTATATAAATAACCAAATGTCCTAATCCATCATTGAGCCGCTCCGCTTTCCGTGTAGCTTTGCGCCACTCTCAGCAGCCGGCATGGCTCCTGCGTTTCCTTCCCACCCAACCTCTTTTCTCTTATGCTTAACGTTGCCGTTATTGGCTCGGGCACTATGGGCAATGGCATTGCCCACGTATTCGCCCAGCACGGGTTTCCCGTTGCTCTTATCGATATCAACCAGCCGGCCCTCGACAAGGGAGTAGCCACCATCGGAAAAAACCTGGATCGGCAGGTCGCGAAAGGCTCCCTCACGGATGCCGACAAAACCGCTACCCTGGGCCGCCTGACTACCTATACCAGCGTGGCCGAAGGTGTGCGCAATGCTGACCTAGTAGTGGAAGCAGCCACCGAAAACGTGGAATTAAAGCTGAACATCTTCCGGGAGCTAGACCAGCACGCGCCGGCGGCGGCTATCCTGGCCTCCAACACCTCTTCCATCTCCATCACCAAAATTGCCGCCGTAACCAAGCGCCCCGAGCAGGTGATTGGCATGCACTTCATGAACCCAGTGCCGGTAATGAAGCTGGTAGAAGTAATTCGGGGCTACGCTACTTCCGATGAGGTGACGAGCCGCATCATGGACCTGTCGCGGGAGCTGGGAAAAACCCCGACGGAGGTGAATGACTACCCCGGCTTTGTGGCCAACCGCATTCTAATGCCCATGATTAACGAGGCTATTTACAGCCTGTTCGAGGGGGTAGCGGGCGTAGAGGAAATTGACACGGTCATGAAGCTGGGCATGGCCCACCCCATGGGCCCGCTGCAACTCGCCGACTTCATCGGGCTGGATGTGTGCTTGGCCATTCTGCGGGTGCTGCACGAGGGCCTGGGCAACCAGAAGTACGCCCCGTGCCCGTTGCTGGTGAACATGGTAACCGCCGGCAGACTGGGCGTTAAGTCTGGGGAAGGCTTCTACTCCTGGACTCACGGTAGCAAGGAGTTGGTGCTGGCTGAGCGCTTCCGCAATTAAGCTCCACCCAACTGCTGGTTAAACCAAACGCCCTTTCCGGTTGCGCCGGGAGGGGCGTTTGTGGTTGGGCTTACCTGAAACCTTTGGGGCCGAAATTCGCTTATAGAGGTTCAGTTTTGCCTTCGACTCCTTACCACTATTTCAATGGAACAAGCCACATTTGGCGGCGGCTGCTTTTGGTGCACCGAAGCCGTATTTCAGAATTTAAACGGGGTGCAAAAAGTAGTATCGGGCTACACGGGCGGCCGCATTGCCAACCCTACCTATAAGGAAGTGTGCAGTGGTCTGACCGGCCACAACGAGGTTATTCAGATTACATATGACCCGGCCGTTATCAGCTACGAGGAGCTGCTGGAAGTCTTCTGGAAAACCCACGACCCTACTACCCTCAACCGCCAAGGCAACGATACGGGCACGCAATACCGCTCGGGAGTGTACACGCACAACGAGGGACAGCAGCGCACGGCCGAGGCATACAAACAGCAATTAACCGCCGCTAACGCCTTCGATGGCCCTATCACCACCGAAATCCTGCCGCTCACGGTGTTTTACCCTGCCGAGGCTTACCACCAAAATTACTACAACCTGAACGGCTCCCAGCCTTATTGCCAGTTTGTAGTGAAAAGCAAAGTGGATAAAGTAAAGGCCGTATTCGGCGACAAGCTCAAGACCGAAGCTCGCTCCTACTAGCCCGCAGCTCAAGCAAAACGGCCCGACCTGATTTTGTCAGGTCGGGCCGTTTTGCTTGCTAGGCAAAGTAATTAGCCTTGGCCGCGAGCAACTCAGCGTAGCGGCGCTTACTGCTGCTCCTGCAAATCAATTTGGAAGGGGCCATGCTCCCGGCCGAGGGCATAGAACAGGGCCACTTGGTTCATGAGGGTGCGGGCGTACAGGTCGAGGGCGCGGGTTTCCAGGATCTGGTTGTTTTTCACAATGATAAAGCTCACCAACTCGCCGGGGTAAGCCCCATCCTCGCCCAGCGGCGGAATAGCCTCGAAAGGTGAGTGCGACTTTACGGGAATAAACTCTTGTTTGGGCAGTTCCATCAGGGTTTTACTGCCGTAAGGAATAAAGCCTTTCAGGTGCGAATAGCGGTAGTTTGGGTTCCAGACCCAGCTGCCGTTAAAGATGTAGTACTCGTCGGTGCCCAGGCGCAGGAAGTCCCGCAGGGAAACGTTTACGCCCACGCGCCAGTTAGTTCGCTCTTCCAGGTTTTGCTGGATGAGGGCGAGGCGGGTGGGGTCCGCTACATCGGTCAGGCTCTGGGTCAGCCGGGCCCGTACGACTAGCTCGCAGCCTGCGTACAGGTTTAACAGCTGCTGCCGCCACGCATTTTGGGCGCCTAGCTGGTAGGCATCGGCCCGGCTAAACTCAAAGAAGTTGTGCGTGTAAGGGCCGGCAATGGCTACCCCGTCGCGGCCGTTGGGCTCGGCCCATTCCACCAGAAAGCAGGGCCGCGTGCGCCCGTCGACCCAGGGCAATTCCCGGTTAAAGGCCACGCGCGTTTGCACCAGCTCGGGGTCAATGTTTAATTCCTGGGATACGTAGTCGCGGACTTCGTCGCGGGCCTGCGCCGCGGACACTACTGATTTAAGGGTACTCATCAAGAATAGAATCGGGGGAATTGAAGCGGGGAAACTCCCCACCGCTGCGCAATATCTCGTATCTGGCCGTGGAAAAAAAGTACCCTGGCACAAAGTGCGCAGGGTACGATATAGAGTAGTTGCTTGGGGCAACCGACACGGAAGCCTCTCAATGGCCGGACTACACGGCTACGTTATGCTCGCGCAGGGCGTCGTTGAGGGAGGTTTTCAGGTCGGTGCTGGGCTTGCGCTGCCCAATAATCAGGGCGCAAGGTACGTGGTACTCGCCGGCTGGAAACTGCTTGGGCAAAGAACCCGGAATGACCACGGAGCGGGCCGGTACGTAGCCCCGGTACTCCTTGGGCTCAGAACCGGTTACGTCGATGATGCGGGTGCTGCCCGTGATGGTAACACCCGCCCCGATGACAGCTTCCTTGCCGACAAAGCAGCCCTCTACCAGAATGCTGCGCGAGCCCACGAAGGCCCCATCTTCTACAATAACAGGAGCAGCCTGCACTGGCTCCAACACGCCACCAATGCCCACGCCGCCGCTCAGGTGCACACCCGCACCAATCTGGGCGCAGGAGCCTACCGTAGCCCAGGTGTCTACCATCGTGCCCTCGCCTACCCAGGCACCAATGTTCACGTAGCTCGGCATCATGATAACGCCGGGAGCCAGGTAAGCTCCGTAGCGGGCTACGGCTGGAGGCACCACGCGCACGCCTTGCTGCTCGTAGTTAGTTTTGAGCTGCATTTTGTCGCGGAACTCAAAGGGCCCCACTTCAATGGTTTCCATCTGGCGGATGGGAAAGTACAGGATAACTGCTTTCTTCACCCAATCGTTGACCTGCCAGTCGGCCCCTTCCGTAGTGCCGGGCTGAGCCACGCGCAGGCGGCCTTTATCAAGTTCTTCAATTACGTGCTGGATGGCCTCCGTGGTGGCCGCTTGCTGCAACAGGCTCCGGTCGGTCCAGGCAGCCTCAATCAGGGTTTGGAGTTCAGACATCTACAATCTGGTTGTCAGGTGATATTCCGTTGGTTGCCCGCACCGGGGGCGCTACGCGGGGCTGCTGGCCGCCGCGTGCCGCCCCCCTCCGCCGACAACTAACAAGCAAACTTACCATCTTCACGGCCAATATGCCGCCTTCCCTGACCATTTTACTGGCTTCGGTGCTCAAGCCCCTCGACGATACCCGCATGCTGGGCAAGTTTGGGCGCACCCTAGCCAGCCGGACCGGAACGCAAGTGCATGTTGCTGGCCGCCTCGCGCCTTCCCCCTCCGGCCTTCCTCACAATCTGCATACCCACGCCCTACTTGAGGGTACTCGCCTAAGTCTACAGCGCCTGCACGCCCAGTGGCTGTACTGGCAGTTGCTACAAAAGCTCCGGCCCCAGGTGGTACTGGTGCACGCGCCGGAATTACTACCGCTAACCGTAGTATGGAAGGCCTTGAAGCCTGGTCGGCGCTTTGTGTATGACGTGCGCGAGAACTACGCCCTCAACATCCAAACCCAGCAAGTATACCCTGCCTGGGCCCGCCACATGCTGGCTACCCTGGTGCGCGGCCTAGAAACTTTGGCAGCCAGGCAGGCTACAGCAGTGCTGCTAGCGGAACGCAGCTACGCGCAGGAATTGCCGTTTGCCAAGCCTGGCAAGACGCTGCTCCTTGAGAACAAATATCAGCCCTACTCCTCTCAGGCGCCATCAGCAACCACCTTTCCGCGCCGCTTACCGGCCCCCACTGAGCCCCTGCGGGTGCTGTACTCCGGCACTATTTCGGAGCTGAACGGCGTGTGGGAAGCCATCCGCTTTGTCCAGCATCTGCGCACTGCTTGGCCCCTAGCCCACCTGACCATTATTGGGGCCTGCCAGCAGCCGGGGCTGTTGCCGCGCTTGCAAGCGGCCGTTGCCGAAGCCAACGACGCCGTGACCCTACGAGTCGGGGCAGAATTGGTGCCGCACGCTGAGGTTGTAGCCGAAATCCAGCGCAGCCACCTAGGGTTGCTACCTTACCGTCCGCACCCCAGCACGGCTCGGTGCGTGCCCACTAAGCTGTTCGAGTACTTAGCCCACGGCCTACCCCTGTTGGTGCCGCCCAACCCTTTGTGGCAGCAACTGGTGCAACCCTCCGGCGCGGGCGTCGCCTTTGACTTCCAGCAACCCGAGTACCCGGCTGCGCCTGACCTCGCCGCTGAACTTAGCGCCCGGTGGTACTACCCGAGCGGAGCACCCGCGGAAGCTTTCTGGACCTCCGAAGCCGAAAAGTTGCACCGCCTCATGGATTCTATATAGTAACTGCCGACCTTTGCGGCCCGTTTACGGCGCAGGTCTCGAATTTTTCTACCTTCGACTCCGTTTCTCAGACCTACTGCTCCGCAAATTCCCCCTTGATGAACACAACTCTCCGAATGTCTGAAATTGCCGGTGTAGGCCACTACGTGCCCGACCGTGTAGTAACCAACGCCGACCTCACCACTTTAATGGAAACCACCGATGAGTGGATCCAGGAACGCACCGGCATTCGGGAGCGGCGCTGGTTTGAGGAAGGCAAGGATACCACTGCCAACATGGGGGCTAACGCGGCCCGCAAGGCCCTGGAAATGGCCGATCTCACCCCCGACGACGTGCAAATGATTGTGTTTGCTACGTTGTCGCCCGACTATTTTTTTCCCGGCTCCGGCGTGTTGTTGCAGCGGGAGTTAGGCATTCAGGCTCCGATTCCGGCCTTCGACGTGCGCAACCAGTGCTCGGGCTTCGTGTACGCGCTGTCCATGGCCGATCAGTTCGTGAAAACCGGCATGTACGACACGGTACTGGTAGTTGGCTCGGAAATTCACTCCTCCGGCCTCGACATCAGCACCCGCGGCCGCGGTGTATCGGTCATTTTTGGTGATGGCGCCGGAGCGGTGGTGCTGCGCCCCAGCACCCGCCCCGAACACGGCATCCTGAGCACCCACCTGCACGCCCAGGGCGAGCATGCGGAGGAGCTGATTGTAAAGGAGCCCGGCTCGAACCGTAATAACCGCGTACAATACGTGGTAGATAACGAGCTGGAAATGTATCCTTACATGAACGGGCAGAACGTATTCAAGCACGCTGTAGTCCGTTTCCCCCAGGTTATCAAGGAGGCCCTCGACCACAACGGCTACCAGCCCCAGGACATCAATATGCTGATTCCCCACCAGGCCAATCTGCGCATCACGCAGTACGTTCAGCAGAAGATGGGCCTCTCCGACGACAAAATCTTCAGCAACATCCAGCGCTACGGCAACACTACCGCGGCTTCCGTGCCCATCGCGCTGAGCGAAGCCGTGCAGGAAGGCCGCATCAAGCGCGGCGACTTGGTGTGCTTGGCTGCCTTTGGCTCCGGCTTTACGTGGGCTTCGGCACTTATCAAGTGGTAGGTTTTTTCAGTTAAGAATTAAGAATGAGCAATAAAGAACTGGCCGTTCCACGACTTTGATACAGGTCGGGAGCGGCCGTTCTCAATTCTTCATTCCTCGTTCTTAATTCTTCATTTCTAAAAATGCCTAGCTACACCGAGGAGAATTACCTAAAAGCAATTTATAAACTGGCGGAGGCCCAACCGGGTAGCGAAGTCAGCACGAATAGCGTGGCCGAAGCCCTGCGTACCCGGGCGGCCTCCGTTACGGATATGCTCCGTCGGCTCGGGGAGAAAGGCTTGCTCCACTATACCCGCTACCGGGGGTTACGCTTACGGCGGAAGGCCGGCGCCTGGCCCTGCTTACCATCCGCAAGCACCGCTTGTGGGAGGTATTCCTGGTCCAGCAGCTCGGCTTTACCTGGGACGAGGTGCACGACGTAGCGGAACAGATGGAGCATATCGACTCCGACCTGCTCGTGCAGCGTCTCGACGAGTTTCTGGGCTACCCCCAGCTTGACCCCCACGGTGACCCCATTCCTACTGCTGAAGGCGTCCTGCACCGCCCTCAACACCGCCTCCTGGCCGACCTTCGCCCCGGCGACCAAGGCATCGTAGTGGCCGTTAAAAATACGTCCGTTCCGTTCTTGCAGTACCTTGACAAGGTAGGGTTGAATCTGGGCACTCACATTGAAGTATTGGATAAGATTTTATTTGATAACTCGTTTGAAATCAGAATTAACAAGACAAAGGAACATCTTTTGTCTGCGGAAGTAAGTCGCAACCTGTACATCACGGGCTAACTCTACTTGGGAAAAGTAAACAAGTAACGTTGGCGGACGAAATAGCGCTGGGCGTCACTAGTTGCCATGCTGCATTTGCCGATATTTCCCGCGTCACAACCCCTACCTTTGCGGCTGACACCATTTCCTCGCCGCCGTGGCCGTTGCACTTCCTCCTTCGCTTTCCGATACCATCGTTGCCCTGTCTACGCCGCCCGGGGCGGGGGCCATTGCCCTAGTTCGCCTTTCGGGCCCCGCCGCCATTCACCTCACCGATGAAGTGTTTGCCGGCAAGCACCTGCGCGACCAGCCCAGCCATACCCTCCACGTTGGAACTGTTCGGGACGGGGAGCGGATCATTGATGAGGTAGTCGTTTCCCTATTTCGGGGGCCGCATTCCTACACCCGCGAGGACGTGGTGGAAATCAGTACCCACGGCTCCGACTACATTGTGCAGGAACTCCTGGGTTTGCTGGTCCGCCGCGGGGCCCGGTTGGCCGAAGCTGGGGAGTTTACCAAACGGGCGTTTCTGCACGGCGCCTTTGACTTAGCCCAGGCCGAGGCCGTGGCCGATTTGATTGCCGCCGACTCGGCCCTTTCGCACCAAGTAGCCATGCGGCAAATGCGGGGTGGCTTCTCCCAGGAGCTAAAGGACCTGCGCGGACGCTTGGTGCAGTTTGCGGCCCTGCTGGAGTTGGAACTGGACTTCGGCGAGGAGGACGTGGAGTTTGCCGACCGCACCGGCCTAGTGCGCCTGCTGGAAGAAGTGCAGACCCTGGTGCGCCGCCTGCTGCGCTCCTTTGAGTTAGGCAACGTTATTAAGCATGGCGTGACCACCGTAATTGCCGGGCGGCCCAATGCCGGCAAAAGCACCCTGCTGAACGCGTTGCTTAATGAGGAGCGCGCCATCGTTTCAGCCATTGCCGGCACCACCCGCGACCTGATTGAGGACGAAGTCAGCCTCGACGGCATCCGCTTCCGGTTCGTAGATACGGCGGGCCTGCGCGACACCACGGACGTAGTAGAATCCATGGGAGTAGAGCGGACATTAAAGCGGGTTCAGCAAGCAGCTTTGGTTATATATCTGTTTGATATTACGACCACTACCCCTACGGGTCTTCAAGCGGAGATTGACGCTTTACAACTACCAGCAGGCATTCCGCTACTGGCGGTTGGAAACAAGCTGGATGTGGCCAGCGACACCGAGCAAGCGGCCTACGACGAGCGGCCAAACACCGTGCTGATTGCCGCCTCCCGCGGCGACGGACTCGACGAGCTACGCGAAGCCCTGCTGACGCGGGTGCGTGGTGAAGGCCTGGACCGAACTGGCTCCAGCACTATTGTTACCAACGTCCGGCACGCTCGCAGCCTAGAGCAAGCGGCGCTTCACCTGGAGGCCGTCGTGCAAGGCCTAGCCACCGGCGCCGGGACGGAGTTGCTGGCAGCTGATCTGCGGCATGCGCTGGCTACCCTGGGCCAGATTACCGGCGAAATCAGCAGCGACGACCTGCTCACCAGCATCTTCACACAGTTCTGCATTGGCAAATAGGCCGCTGAGTAGGCCCGCCCATGAGTATTAGGGTATCACCCACTGTTGCTTCACCTGTAAGCTTAGCCACCTATTTTCCACGAAGGCGGAAGGTCTGGCTGGAATAAATCTGGGCAGTTAGCCGGAAAAAATCCGGCTTTATGCCATACTTATCCGGTTCGGGGCTTTTCTTTGCGTTTCACCCCATCTTAAACAACAACCCGGGCCGGATTGTACTATAGGCGCCAAACTCTCACGGGGTTTTACTGCTACTTGGTAATTCTTTAGTTTCGCCCCGCAACCCACCCTTCACCTTACGCATATGGCAGAATCTGCTGAACTGATCCTCGACGGGAAATCGTACTCTCTCCCGGTTATTGAAGGCACCGAGCAAGAAAAGGCTTTCGACATTGGTAAGCTGCGCGACCAAACGGGCTACGTTACCCTGGACTCGGGTTACAAGAATACCGGCGCCACGAAAAGCGCTATTACCTTCCTCGACGGCGAAGAAGGTATTCTGCGCTACCGCGGCTACCCCATTGAGCAGTTGGCCGAGAAGTCCTCGTTCATTGAAGTGGCCTACCTGCTGATTTATGGTAAGCTGCCTACCGAAGCCGAGCTTCAGAACTTCAGCAACCAGATTACCAAGCACACGCTGGTGCACGAAGATGTGCGCAAGATTTTTGACGGCTTCCCGTCGGCGGCTCACCCCATGGCCATCCTGAGCAGCCTGATCTGCTCGCTCACCGCCTTCTACCCCGAAAGCGTGTCGCCAGACCTGAGCAAGGAGGAGATTGACCTGAACGTTATTCGTCTCATGGCCAAACTGCCCACCATTGCAGCCTGGACCTATAAAAACCAGATGGGTCACCCGCTGAACTACCCGCGGAATGATATGGACTATTGCTCCAACTTCCTGCACATGATGTTCAGCTTCCCTACCGAAAAGTACGAGTTGAACCCGGTGGTAGTAAGTGCTCTGAACAAGCTGCTCATCTTGCACGCCGACCACGAGCAGAATTGCTCTACTTCCACGGTACGCTTGGTAGGCTCAGCCAACGCTTCGCTGTACGGCTCGGTTTCGGCTGGTATTAACGCTTTGTGGGGCCCGCTACACGGCGGCGCCAACCAGGAGGTTGTGGAAATGCTGGAAGCCATTGAGCGTGACGGTGGCGACACCAGCAAGTTCATCGATAAGGCGAAGGATAAAAACGATTCCTTCCGCCTGATGGGCTTCGGCCACCGCGTCTACAAGAACTTCGACCCGCGCGCTACCATCATCAAGAAGGCCGCCGATGAGGTGCTGGCTGCCCTGGGCCTGCAGGACAGCCCCCTGCTGAAAATTGCGAAGGAACTGGAGCAAGCTGCTCTTACCGACGAGTACTTTATCCAGCGCAAGCTTTACCCGAACGTAGACTTCTACTCCGGTATCATCTACAAAGCCTTGGGCATCCCAACGGAGATGTTTACGGTGATGTTTGCCTTGGGTCGCCTACCCGGCTGGATTGCCCAGTGGAAGGAAATGCGCGAGAACAAGGAGCCGATTGGTCGCCCCCGCCAGATCTACACCGGCGAAACAGCGCGCGACTATACGCCCATTCAGCAGCGTTCGTAGTTTCCACTTCTGAAAGAGCTCTGCTTACAACAAAAAAGCCCGCTACAGCGGGCTTTTTTGCGTCCAGAGAAGTATGCTGGCTTATGATAGGGCTAGCGGATACTGGCAGCGGTAAAGTTTTGTTTGATGTCGTCGTAGGCGGCAAGCTGCTTGGGCCACAAGATGGAGGCCAGGTCCCACTCGTAACGCATCTGTACGTCGGCGAGGGTTTTGTCGAGACCAGCGGCATCTGAGGCGAACTGCTTGCGAGCTTCGGCCATTTCAGTAAGCAAGCGCAGGTTGAGTTGCCGAACCTTCACATACTGTCCTTCGCTGAGCTTGGTGCGCTCTGCCATGCGCCGGGTGAGTTCCGTGGCACGGGTAGAGAGCTTACCACCGTCAGCGGGGGCAGCGTGGGTAGTACCTGCGGCTAGCAGCAGGGCAAATGCCAGGCAAATGAATCCGTTTTTCATAATGGTGTAGGGTTGGTGGAAAGTGGAAAACCAGAAATAAAAAGCGACTCAATAGCAGGTAGCTAAATATATACTATTACTATAAATTATATTATATATAGTACTTATAAAATCATGTCATTATGCCTTCTTCTCTAAGGCCGCTCCAAGAAGAAAAGCTCACTTTTAGGTGAGCTTTTCTTCTGGAAGGTTTACTTAGGTGCGGCACCTAAAGCCGTCATGCTGGTGCGGCTTTGTTGAAACAAGGCCAACTGAGCGGGACGCAACAAAGCGGTCAGGTCGTTTTCGTAGCGCCCCTGGGCATCAGCTAGGCGCTGGTCTAGTAGCGTTGGATCGGCCGCAAAGCGCGTTTTTAAGTCTTCTTGCTCGGCTAGCATTCGGATGTTCAGTTGCTTTACCCGCAGGTATTGCCCCTCATCCAAGCGAGCTTTATCAGAAATGGAGCGCGTGAGAGCGGTTGCCCGCGCTTGTAGGCTGGTAGGCGCCTCCGGCTCGGAACCAGCTACAGCAGCTCCTTGCAGGCCCAACAACAGACCCGCGAACAGAGTAATTTTCTTCATAGTGGTAGGATGTGAAAAAGGATGAAAAGTGAGGCGTGTATAAGTATGCTGCGGGAGTAAGGAGGAAGGCAAGTCGTCCGTGGAGGAGAAAATTGCCATTATCCGTAGCTCAGCAGCATGAACAAATATAGAATTCATTATTAAATAAAAAAAAGATTTTTTATAACTATTCTACCTTAATACTTTCACCCAAAAGTTATAGATGCCTCATTATGAATCCTGTAATAATCTTACAACAAAGAAAAACTCCAATAAAAAAACCCAACTGCTTTATAGCAATTGGGCTCATTTAACGTCACAAAACGTTGTTTTATAGAATGCGGAGTTCAATGCGCCGGTTTTGCTGTCGGTGCTCCTCCGAATCATTGGGTGAGAGTGGCTTGGTTTCTCCGTAGCCTCTAAAGCGCAGACGGGTGGCCTTTACTCCCTGGCTAACCAGATACGTGTATACCGATTTAGCCCGGTTCTGGGACAAAAGCTGGTTGTCGTCGTCGGACCCTACGTCGTCCGTGTGTCCTGATACTTCTACTTGCACATCGGGGTACTGTTTCATGAAGCCCACAAGCCGGTTTAGTTCCGTCCGCGACTTCGGCTTTAGCTCATATTGCTTGGTGTCGAAGAAGAGGTTATTGAGCACTATGCTACGTCCGGCCCGCACGGGCTCCAGGTAAATGTCTAAAGTCAGGGGGTCAAAGCTGCGCTTATCACTGTAGTCAAAGCTCAGGCTCTTCATTAGGTACTTGTCGGCAGCAGCATACATGGCATACTGGCGACCCTCATTCAATACCACCGTGTATTCGCCATTTTCCGCATCAGACCCTACGTATTGCACCAGCTCATCCGTATTTAGGTCGTAAAGCTGCACATCGGCCCGGATTGGCTTTTTGGTAAACGCATCAAAAACCCGACCCTGGGTGTAGGTACTCGTTTCACGGGCCCGGATTTCCTTGGGAACTTCAAAGCCGAACAACTCCACCGGACGGTCGCGCTCCTGCTTAACCCCCGGCGCGGCAGCCCGGGAGCGGGAACAGAAGCCCCGGCGGTTATCGGAGCTAATGAAGAGTGAGGCCTCGTTTTCAAAGGTATTGAGCGGGTAACCCAAGTTCTGCGGCGTGTTCCACTTGCCGCCTACTAGCTGCTCGCACCGATAAATGTCGAGCCCGCCCATGCCCACCAACCCATCGGTAACATAGTACAGGGTAGTGCCGCTGGCATGAATGAAGGGCGCCATATCCTTGCCCGCCGTGTTCACGGGGGCCCCCACGTTGCGCGCCAGGGTCCAGTTGCCATCAGCACCCAGCGTGGTTACGTAGATGTCTTCCTGGCCTTTGCCCCCGCGGCGAATGCTGGTGAAATACAGGGTTCGGCCATCGGCAGAAAGGGTGGGTTGGGAGTCCCACTCCGGTGAGTTTACGTTACGGCCCAGGTTCTGCGGCTTGCTCCAGGTATTACCCGTGCGCCGCGAGATATACAGGTCGCAATTGCCCACGGAGTTTGGCCGGTCACAGGAGGCGAATACCAGCGTTTTTCCGTCGCCGGAAATAGTACCAGCACCTTCGTTGTACGAGGTGTTGATGGCCGGCGAAATGGAAGCTGGCGCATCCAGGGTGCCATCCTTGTTCTGGCGACTGACAAACAGATCTTCCCCGCTTTCGGCCGTGGGCCGACCAGTAAAGAGCAGAAAACGGCTATCCGCGGTAAGGGCCGGAAAATACTGAAACCGGTAGGTGTTCAGCGGACCGGGCAGCCGCTCCGGCTGAATGCCAGTGGGGGCCGCCATTGCCTTCAGGGCAAACTCGCAGTTAAGCAGTTGACGCTGCGCCCGTGGCGCGTTGCGGGGGCTTTTGGTGGCCGTTTTCAGATACTTTTTGTAGCTATCGGCGGCCGTGGTATACTCGCCAAAGCTCATGGCCAGTTCCCCAAGAGTGTAGTAATCAGTAGCTCGGGCCGGATCCAGGGGGAGTTTGGCTATGCCGTCTCGGTAGGCCTCAAAGGCGGCGCGGTTCTCTCCCATGGCCTTAAGCATGGAGCCTTTCATCAGATACGGCTCGCCTAGGGAAGGAAACTTTTGGTTGAGTTGGGTCAGGGTTTCAATGGCCTTGGTAAACTCCCGGTCTTTGGCTTGCTCCTGGGCTTTTTCCCACAGGTTACGGGCCTTGGTATTAGTAGTGCTAAGCTTTGCCTGCGCAACAGCTTGAAGGGGAACAACCTCACTGACGGCTAGTGCCAACAACACCACAAACGGAACGGAAAGTAAACGGCGCATAGGCGGGTAGGGCGCTACGGAATGTCGAGGAACTTATGAGTCTGCAGCGACACTTGCCACTGCGGATTGGCTTTTACGTAGTCAACAATAAGGGGCATCATCTGCGTGGCCTTGCTCCACTCCGGCTGCAAATACAACCGGCACTCCGGTCCAACCAGCGCAGCGTGCTGCTCGGCCCAGGCAAAATCGCTCTTGTTGAAGACCACAATTTTCAGCTCGTGGGCGGCAGCTAGCACGGAAGGCAGCGGGGCTTTGAATTTCTTGGGCGAAACGCAAATCCAGTTCCACTCTCCGCTGAGTGGGTAGGCCCCACTGGTTTCAATCCAGGTGCGGCAGCCGGCTGCGTGTAAGGCTGTAGTTAGGGGGCCCAGATCATGCATAAGCGGCTCGCCCCCAGTGATGACCACGTTACGGCCGGGCTCCGCGGTAACGGCGGCAACTAGTTCAGCCAGGGTCTGGCGCGGGTGTGCGTCCAGGGGCCACGACTCCTTCACATCGCACCACACGCACCCCACATCACACCCGCCGAGGCGAATGAAATAAGCGGCACGGCCAGTGTTGTAGCCTTCGCCCTGAATCGTATAAAACTGCTCCATAACGGGCAGTGTAAGCGCCGCAGCCGCCTGGGTCGGGGCTGCCGACGTAACGGGAAGTTCGTGCAGCAAAACGCGTATTCTGAAAATAATAAGCCGGGCCGCTGGGGCGGGTCCGGTGGGCTAGCACCAGACCTGTTTACCAACGGCCCGACTTTAAAAGTAGTACACCGCCCCCAATTCTAAAAGCCTGAGGCGGTTTTAATTGGATTTTGAGGCCCAACGTAAGGGTTGAAGCTGAACGATAACCTATTGGGTTTAGCTATGAGGTAGCGCTACCTAGGGTCACCAGCCCATTTACTTTGGATATACCTCTCCTTTGGCTGCCCGCAGCGTGTTCAGCAACAGCATGGCAATGGTCATGGGGCCTACCCCACCCGGCACCGGCGTAATGTAGGAAGCTAACGGTGCCACCTGGGCGAAGTTTACATCTCCCTTAAGCGCCCACCCCGATTTCTTGGTAGCGTCTTCGACCCGGGTTGTACCCACATCAACAATGACCGCGCCGGGCTTAACCATATCGGCGGTAACAAACTCCGGCCGGCCTAGCGCCGCTACCAAAATGTCTGCAGAGCGGGTTATTTCTGCCAAGTTCTGGGTTCGAGAGTGGCATAAAGTAACTGTACAGTTGCCTGGCTCTAAGTTCTTGGCTAGTAGTATACTAACCGGAGTACCCACAATGTTACTACGTCCGATTACGACGCAGTGTTTGCCATCGGTCGGCAACTCGTAGCGGCGCAGCAGCTCCACAATGCCGGAAGGGGTAGCGGGTAGCAAGGCCGGCAATCCCGCAACCATCCGGCCGATGTTCATAGGGTGGAAACCGTCTACGTCCTTTTCCGGACGGATGGCCTCAATGACCTTGTTCGTGTCAATGTGCTTGGGTAGGGGCAGCTGCACAATGAATCCGTCTATGCTGTCGTCTTGGTTTAGCTCATCCACTTTGGTCAGCAGTTCAGCCTCCGTGATGTCGTCCTCGTAGCGCAACAGCGTGCTCTCGAATCCTACCCGTTCGCAGGCCAGCACTTTGTTGCGCACGTAAGTTTCGGAGCCACCATCGTGGCCAACCAGAACAGCGGCCAGGTGCGGCACCTTTTGGCCGGCAGCTTTGCGCTGGCTAACCTCAGCGGCAATTTCCTCTTTAATGGCCTCGGCGGTTTGCTTGCCGTCAATCAGGCGGTAGGTAGTGGCGTCGGGGGCAGTGGTCATGGGTACGAAGATTAGGCTAAGTCTTGAGGGTGGTCGAGAATCCGTTTGTGGCCGTGCGCGGCAATGGCGGCAGTACCGGCAGCTTGCAGAGCGGCCTCCATTGCAGGCCAATCGTCGCGCCACCGGAACTTGCGCTCCTGCCCTTTGATGATTTTGTCTAGTTGATCCTGGCTCGTACAGTTCTTGAGAAGGTTATCGGACATGTTCTGCGATGGTTAATCATTACACGCCGTGTCAAGAAGTGTATGAGGTGAAAAAGAAACGTGGTGGAAACAAAAAGCGCGGCCCGTTTCGGGCCGCGCTTGGTATGCTAATCGATTTTGAGTACGGCCAAAAATGCCTCTTGCGGAATTTCTACGGAACCTACCTGGCGCATCCGTTTCTTACCTTCCTTCTGCTTTTCAAGCAGCTTGCGCTTGCGGCTGATGTCGCCGCCGTAGCACTTGGCAATTACGTTTTTGCGGAGGGCTTTTACCGTTTCACGGGCAATGATTTTTTGCCCAATGCTGGCCTGAATAGCAATTTCGAACTGCTGGCGCGGGAGCAGCTCCCGAAGTTTCTCACAGAGGCGGCGGCCCCAGTCGTAGCTTTTGGAGCGGTGCACGATGGCCGACAAGGCATCTACTTTCTCCCCGTTTAACATCACGTCCAGCTTCACCATGTCCGATTCGCGGAAGCCGATCAGCTCGTAGTCGAGGGAAGCGTAGCCGCGAGAAATGGTTTTTAGCTTGTCAAAGAAGTCAAACACAATTTCCGACAAGGGTAACTCGAAGGTCAGCTCTACCCGCTCCGAGGTCAGGTAGCTTTGGCCCTTGATGATGCCGCGCTTTTCCATGCACAGCGTAATAATGGGCCCTACGTAGTCAGCAGCCGTGATGATTTGAGCTTTGATATAGGGCTCCTCAATGCGCTTAATAACGTTGGGCTCCGGCATTTCGGAGGGCGCATTGATGGTCAGGAGCTGGTCCTTGGTGCCGGTAGCGTGGAACTGCACCGAGGGAACGGTGGTAATCACCGTCATGTCAAACTCCCGTTCCAGACGCTCCTGCACAATTTCCATGTGCAGCATCCCGAGAAAGCCGCACCGGAAGCCGAAGCCCAGGGCCACGGACGTTTCGGGTTCCCACACCAGGGAGGCGTCATTGAGCTGGAGCTTTTCCATGCAGGAACGTAGCTCCTCGTACTCGGTGGTATCCACGGGGTAAATGCCGGCGAATACCATGGGCTTCACGTCCTCGAAACCCTGAATAGCTTCGGCCGTGGGGCGTGCTACGTGCGTGATGGTGTCGCCTACTTTTACCTCGCGGGCCTCCTTAATACCGGAAATCAGATAGCCCACGTTGCCGGCCCCAATTTCGGGCCGGGGCTCCTGGTTCAGGCCCAGAATACCAATTTCATCGGCGCCGTATTCCTTGCCCGTGGCCATGAATCGGAGCTTGTCGCCCTTGCGCATGGTGCCGTTCTTGATGCGGAACAACACCTCAATGCCGCGGTAGGAGTTAAAGACCGAGTCGAAAATTAGGGCCTGCAGGGGAGCTTCCGGGTCACCGGTGGGGGCCGGAATTCGCTCACAAATGGCGTTTAGAATGGCCTCAATACCAATCCCAGATTTACCCGAAGCAGGAATAATTTCCTCCCGCTCACAGCCAATCAGGTCCACAATCTCATCTGACACCTCCTCTGGCATGGAGTGAGGCAGGTCAATTTTATTAAGAACCGGAATAATAGTCAGGTCAGAGCCAATAGCCAGGTATAGATTGCTAATGGTCTGGGCTTCAATTCCTTGGGAGGAATCCACGATGAGCAGAGCGCCTTCGCAAGCCGCAATGGAACGGGATACCTCGTAGCTAAAATCGACGTGGCCGGGCGTATCAATCAGGTTGAGCGTGTACTGCTCGCCCTTGTACTGATACTGCATTTGAATGGCGTGGCTCTTGATAGTAATGCCCCGCTCCCGCTCCAGATCCATGTTGTCGAGCAGTTGGGCTTGCATATCGCGCTTGGCTACCGTGCTGGTAAATTCCAGGAGACGGTCGGCCAGGGTGCTCTTGCCGTGGTCGATGTGGGCGATGATGCAGAAATTGCGGATGTTCTTCACTAGAGGCGGTTTTTTCCAAAGGCGAAGGTACAAAAAACGACCCGTAAAAGCTAACGGAGCCCGTTTACCCGCTCCTGTCCCAACGCGCGGCCCTGTAGGGTTCGGCAAGGGCTTTCGGCTAGCTCCTACCCTTTCACGCTGCTTAGAACCAGTGAGTCGAAACAAACCGGTAGCCAAGTCAGGGCTACCGCTGTACCGGCCGAACAATGTGCCGCGGATGTCGTTCTTGACTACGAAACTTTCTTTCCTGCTAATCAGATAACACGTATGGGTATTACTCTTCAGCAAGCGCAACGGGCCCTGCAAGCCGCTCACGAAAAGGCGCAGCAAATGGGCGTCAAAATGAACATTGCCGTCGTTGACTCCGGGGCTAATCTGGTGGCCTTCATCCGCATGGATGATGCTTGGTTGGGCTCCCTGGATATCTCCATCAAAAAGGCCAAAACGGCACGTTTCTTCGACATGCCTACGGGCGCCATCGGGGGACTTTCGCAGCCCGGCGGCTCCCTGTACAACATTGAGCACTCAAATGGTGGGCTCATCACCTTTCCCGGCGGTATTCCGCTCAAGAATAGCGAAGGGCAGATATTTGGCGCCATTGGCGTGTCGGGTAGTACCGTAGAGGACGACCACGCCGTAGCTGAAGCGGGCGTGCAGGCCTTGGCAAACGAATAAGGTACCGCCCTACGTCGGCGAATTTAGCACATCACCCCTAGGTGGCCTCTGATGGCTGCCTAGGGGTGATTTTTGCTTTCAGCCTATTAAGTATGTAGCCCCAGAAGTAGGTAGGCGGTAGCTGGTAATTTTAACCCCGTTGACAGTCGTTCGTAAGGGGTTATATCCCTCCACTTTACCCTTTCCCGTATGAGCGTTCAAGTAAATTCCGAAGCCGTTACGTTTGCAAAACAACTCATCCGGGAGGGCAAATTTAAAAACGACGAAGGCCACTGGAGCCAGCACAACCCCGACGCCCGCCAGGAAAACACATTCTTGCAAACGCATGAAATAGCCGAATACGCTAACTGGCACCTGGGCCTGGATACTAGCAAGGGTAAAGACACCAAGGGCCACTACCACTTTCCCTACGGCGACTTTAAAACCGTACACCGTGACGGCCTTATTGCGGCCAAGGAGCGAGCGGCCCAGCAAGGCTACTCCGATATCGAAAACGCCGCTGATGAGTTGCTGCAAGCTCTGGAGAAGCAGGCCAACAAGTAACTGGCTGGTCAAGCGGCCGAACGGCTGAGGCGAGGACAAGGGCCCCAGCCGTTTTGTTGTGTCGTCACCTTTTGCAAGAGTTGACCCACGCGGCGGGCGTATATTGCACCCCATCCACCAAGGCGGTGCTCTGTCTTGCCTTTTTTAGAATGCCACCCAGATTTCGTTTACTGCTTCTATTCTCGCTTGTGAGTTTCGGCCTGCGGGCCCAGAACATCATTCTCGAAGGCCGAATTCTGCATACCCAAACCAATGAGCCGGTACCTTTTGCTACCCTAGGCGTGCCGGGCCGGGGACTAGGCACCGTGGCCGATGAGCAGGGCCGCTACCTACTACGCCTGCCGAGTCTGCAGGATACTTTGGTGGTTACCTGTGTGGGCTTTTCCCGGCAGGTAGTACTGCCGGCGGCCTTGGCTGCCGGGCAACGCGAATTTCGGCTGGCCCCGCAGGAGCAGGCCCTGGGTACGGTGGTAGTGGAGCACCGCCGGGTGCGGCCGGGCCAGCTGGGCCGCAACAAGGAAAAGGCCGACGTGCTCTGGACGGGAGGCTCCAGCGGCAAGGAAACCGTAGACGATGAATGGGGCTGGGAACTAGGCACCGTGCTGCGGCCTACCCGCCGTACCTACCTCGAAGAATTCCACGTTTTTCTGTCGGCCAATACCTACGAGCACCTGCGCTTCCGCCTGAACCTGTACGTGCTGGAGCAGGGCCGGCCGGGTCGGGCGCTACTCTCCCGCGACGTGCAGTTGGTATGCAGCAACCGCCAACGGGGCTGGCTTACGGTAGATTTGCGACCCTACGAAATCATGCTGGAAGCCCAGCCGGTAGTAGCTACCGTTCAGTGGCTGCAGAGCGAGAAAACGAATCCGTGGGACAAGTACTTCTCGATACCCGTGACACGGCAGCCCAAACAAGTAATGGTAGAGCGCGAGAACAGCGAGGCGGCCTGGACCCTGCACGAACTGCAACCCAGCCTGTACTTTACGGTGCTGACGGAGTAAAGCTACCGTAGCTGGTCTGCCACCCCGTTTTTGCGTATCTTCCGCTTGTCTACACTAGATCCGTTATGCGCCCTACCATCACTGAAGATGTCATTACGCTCCGCAGCCCGGTGCTGGCCAATATGTCGGACGACGAGTTTTTCGACTTTTGCCAGTTGAACTCCGACTTGCGGATTGAGCGTACTGCCAACCACGAAATACTACTTATGTCGCCTACTGGCAGCCGTTCCGGCAAACGTAACGCACGCCTTACCGGGCAACTCTACAGCTGGTATGCCCAGCATTCACAACAAGGCGAGGTATTTGATTCCAACACCGGTTTTACTCTCCCTGATGGCTCCGTACTGTCGCCAGATGCTTCCTGGGTTTCAGCGGCCAAGTGGAACGCCCTGACCACCGAGCAGCAGGACAAATTCGCCCCCGTGTGCCCGGAGTTTGTGGTGGAGCTGAAATCGTCCTCCGACTCCACAAAAACCCTGCAGGCCAAAATGCTCGACTGGCTCCGCAACGGTGCCCAATTGGCATGGCTCATTGTACCGGAAACCGAAACGGCCTACCTCTACCGCCCCGGCCAGCCGGAACCGGAACTCGTGCAGGGCTTTGAGAAGGAGATATCCGGCGAAGCCGTGCTGCCAGGGTTCCGGCTGCGGCTGGCGGAGCTGCGGTAACTAGCTCAACCATCGACCTTTTTAATAAGCAATGGGTTTTACAATTGAGAATAGGCGGTTCGGTATAGTACTAGCGAGCGACGTAAATCCACGAGACGGTCTTGGTTGGCAGTTATTTGAGTACACTGGCAGCAAGTCGATTCTACTACTAGAACTATTTAGGCACGATGACCAGAAACGGGTAAGCTTTGAAGCCTTCGAGTCAATGAATATACCTCTAGAAGCCCTAGAGATAGTGCTGAATAGCTTCAACACTACAGGAGGCAGGGATTTTATTGCTGACTTTGACGAAGAAGCTTAACTTCTGTTTTTGGTTTTTTCTTTTCCGAAAAGCCTCTTACTACCCCTTTTGAGCTTCTTTTGTAGAATTTCCAACGGCTCCCAAAGCAATGATAGCCGCTCCTGGTAGGCGGCCTACAGGTTTAAGCCTGTCGCGCCCTTCAGTAAGCCTACTGTGTATCCAACTAAGCGTATCACGCAATTAGCAAAGACTGTTGCACGACCGTTCAAGGGCGTCACGCACTTAACTCAGCCTGCCATGCGACCGTTAAAGGTCGTCGCGCGGGCGTTCGAGCTTATCACTCGGCTATCAAAGGTCGTCGCACGGGAGTTCAAGCCTACAACACGGCCGCCTGCATCTGCTGCATGGGTGCTTCTATAGCTGCCCCGGCCCACCCCACCGGGGCTTTTTTTATGCGCTTTGCAACGCATTGCCCTTGCCCAACGCTCTGCTAGCTGTACCTATCCAACGTCCAATAATTCGTATGCGGTTTACCTTTTGGGGGAATGTATTGCTCCTTCTGCTCCCGGCCTGCGGGCTACACGCCCAAGCGCTGCACGGCACCGTGCTGCACGATTCCCTGACTACGCCCATGCCGTTTGCCTCCGTGGGCGTGCGGAATAAACCTTTCGGAACGGTGACCGATGCGCAAGGCCGCTTTAGTTTCCCCGACTCGCCGGAACTGACGTCCCAGGATACCGTGGTTGTGTCCTGCGTAGGGTACTGGCCGGTTCGGGTACCGCTACCAGCTTTGCGACAGCAACACGCGGCCCTGATGAAGCTGCGGCCCCGGGCGCAGGCATTGCGAGAAGTAACCGTGCGGCACCGGCAGCTACGCCCGGAAGTGCTAGGCCACTCCGGCAAAAGCGGTATGGCCCGTTGGGGCATCAGCAGCATGAGTCAGGACAGCACCGGCCCCCGCGATATGCGGGGTCGGGAATTTGGCACCTTTCTCCGCCCTGCCCGAAGCTGCTACGTGGATAGTTTCAACGTGTATATCGAAAGCAACCCATTCCGGGCGGTCCGGTTCCGGCTGATGCTGTATGCGGTACGCGACGGCAAACCGGCTACGGCTCTGCTGCCTGATGACGTACAATTTGTGGTGCGCGACCAACGCACCGGCTGGATTTCAGTGGATTTGCGCTCCTACAACTTGCAACTCGAGAAAAAGCAACCGGTGGCCCTGGCTCTGCAGTGGCTCGATAATGACACGCCTTCTGCGGAGCGCTGGTTCTTTGGCATTCCGGCCGTGTTTCCGGCTCCACTGCACCGGGTATTCAGCCGGAACAAAAGTCAGGCCCAGTGGACCACTTTCCCCATGCAACCTAGCATGTACCTGAAGGTCCAGAGCTGGCAAGAGTGAGGCCGGCGGTGGCCTGAGCGGTCAGCTACGCCACCCTTGTGCTGCTTATGACTGCTGAACCAGCCCCGGCCCACCCCGCCGGGGCTTTTTTCGTACCTTCGCTACCCCAAATTCCACCCAAACCTTCCGCGCTATGCAAGCAGCTCCCGTAGCTCCGTATAAGCCCCAAAACCACATCCGCATCGTGACGGCGGCGGCCCTGTTTGATGGTCACGACGCCGCCATTAATATCATGCGCCGCATCATTCAGAGCAGCGGCGCCGAAGTAATTCACCTGGGCCACAACCGCTCGGTGCAGGAAATCGTGGACTGCGCCATTCAGGAAGACGCCCAGGCCATTGCCATTACCTCCTACCAGGGCGGCCACAACGAGTACTTCAAGTACATGTTTGACTTGCTCAAGGAGCGCGGCGCGGGGCACGTAAAAATCTTCGGTGGCGGCGGCGGCGTAATTCTGCCCACCGAAATCGAGGAACTAGAAGCCTACGGCATCACCCGCATCTACTCCCCCGACCACGGCCGCGCCATGGGCCTGCAGGGCATGATCAACGACCTGCTCCAGAAGTCGGACTTCCCCACCGGCCAGAACCTTAACGGCGAGGCTGGCCACGTAAAGGAGAAGGACGCCCGCAGCATTGGCCGCCTGATTTCGGCCGCCGAAAACTTCCCCCAGGAGTTTGAGCGGGTGAAAGGCCAGCTGATTGCTGATTTTCAGCAGTCGGAAGCGGGCAATGATCAACGCCTCGACCCTACCCCCGTCGGCACCTCGAAGGCCCCGATCCTGGGCATCACGGGCACGGGCGGTGCGGGTAAGTCGAGCCTAGTAGACGAGCTGGTGCGCCGCTTCCTGCTCGACTTTCCGGAGAAAACCATTGCCATCATTTCGGTGGATCCCAGCAAGCGCAAAACCGGCGGGGCCCTCCTAGGCGACCGTATCCGGATGAACTCCATCAACTCGCCGCGGGTGTACATGCGCAGCCTGGCTACGCGCCAGAGCAACCTGGCCCTGAGCAAGTATGTGCAGGATGCCGTGGACGTGGTGCGCGCCGCCGACTTCGACCTGATTATCCTCGAAACCTCCGGCATCGGCCAGTCGGATACGGAAATCATTGAGCACTCCGACGCCAGCCTGTACGTGATGACGCCGGAGTACGGCGCCGCTACCCAGCTGGAGAAAATCGACATGCTCGATTTTGCCGACGTCATTGCCCTCAACAAGTTCGACAAGCGCGGCGCCCTCGATGCGCTGCGCGACGTGCGCAAGCAGTTCCAGCGCAACCACCAGCTCTGGGACACGCCTCTGGACTCGATGCCGGTGTTCGGTACCATCGCCTCCCAGTTCAACGACCCCGGCATGAACCGGCTGTACCGGGCTGTGCTGGCCACCGTAGAAGCCAAGACGGGCGTGCCGTTTGCCTCGCAGCTTGAGACTACCAAGGAGGATTCGGAGAAGATTTATATCATTCCGCCTCACCGCACGCGTTACCTTTCTGAAATAGCCGAAACCAACCGCCAATATGACCAGTGGGTTCAAAAACAGTCTGACACCGCTCAGCAGCTCTACGGAATCCGGCAAGCCATCGGAGCCGTCCAAAGCCTCGGAAGTAACCCCGCCGGTGGAGGATCTGGCGCTGGGAACGGCAGCAACGCCCCCGGATCAGGAAACCTCGTCGCCGGCCTGGAGAGCACCTTCGAGGAAATCAAGCTCCGGCTGGACGGCCAAAACTGGAAACTCCTGGAGACCTGGCCGCAAAAGGTAGCCGCTTACAAAGCCCCCGAGTTCATCTTCAAGGTGCGCGACAAGGAAATCCGCATCCAGACCCACACTACCAGCCTCTCGAACCAGCAGATTCCCAAGGTCAGCCTGCCGCGCTACACGGCCTGGGGTGATTTGCTGCGCTGGCAGCTACAGGAAAACGTGCCCGGCGAGTTTCCCTACACGGCCGGCGTGTTTCCCTTCAAGCGCGAAGGCGAAGACCCTACCCGCATGTTTGCCGGCGAAGGTGGACCCGAGCGCACTAACCGCCGCTTCCACTACGTATCGGCCGGCCTGCCGGCCAAGCGCCTGAGCACGGCCTTCGACTCCGTAACGCTCTACGGCGAAGACCCCGACCACCGGCCCGACATCTACGGCAAAATCGGTAACGCCGGCGTGAGCATCGCCTGCCTCGACGATGCCAAGAAGCTGTATTCCGGCTTCAACTTGGCTAACCCGACTACCTCCGTGTCGATGACCATTAATGGTCCGGCCGCGCAGCTGGCGGCCTTCTTCATGAACGCCGCTATTGATCAGCAGTGCGAGCTGTACATCAAGGAGCACGGGCTAGAAGACGAAGTCAACCAGAAGATTGAAGCCATCTATCAGGAGAAAGGGGTAGCGCGCCCCAGCTACCAAGGCGAGCTGCCCGCCGGCAACGATGGCCTGGGCCTCATGCTGCTCGGCGTAACCGGCGACCAGGTGCTACCCGCCGACGTGTACGCCACCATCAAGGTGCGCACGCTCAGCCAGGTGCGCGGCACCGTGCAGGCCGACATCCTGAAGGAAGACCAGGCCCAGAACACCTGCATCTTCTCCACGGAGTTTGCCCTGCGCCTCATGGGCGATGTGCAGGAATACTTCATCAAAGAGAAGGTTCGCAACTTCTACTCGGTGTCAATTTCCGGCTACCACATTGCCGAGGCCGGTGCCAACCCCATTACCCAGCTGGCCCTTACCCTCAGCAACGGCTTCACCTTCGTGGAGTACTACGTGAGCCGGGGCATGGACGTGAACGACTTTGCCCCCAACCTGTCGTTCTTCTTCTCCAACGGCATTGACCCCGAGTACGCGGTAATTGGCCGCGTGGCGCGCCGCATCTGGGCTAAGGCCATGAAGCTGAAGTACGGTGCCAACGCCCGCTCGCAGATGTTGAAGTACCACATCCAGACCAGCGGCCGGAGCTTGCACGCCCAGGAAATCGACTTCAACGATATCCGCACTACGTTGCAGGCCCTCTACGCCATCTACGATAACTGCAACTCCCTGCACACTAACGCCTACGATGAGGCCATTACCACGCCCACCGAGGAATCGGTGCGCCGGGCCATGGCCATTCAGCTCATCATCAATCGGGAGCTAGGCCTGGCCAAGAACGAAAACCCGCTGCAAGGCTCCTTCATCATCGAAGAACTCACTGACCTAGTGGAAGAAGCGGTGCTGCTGGAGTTTGACCGCATCACGGAGCGCGGCGGCGTGCTGGGCGCCATGGAAACCATGTACCAGCGCGGCAAGATTCAGGAAGAAAGCATGCACTATGAGATGCTCAAGCACACTGGCGAGTACCCCATCATCGGCGTGAACACCTTCCTCTCCTCCAAAGGCTCACCCACAGTCATCCCGGCTGAGGTAATCCGCGCCACGGAGGAGGAAAAGCAGTATCAAATAGCTATGCTCCAGAACCTGCACGCCCGCAACCAAGGCACCGCCGAGCAGCGCCTGAAGCAGCTGCAACAAGTGGCAGTAGCCAACGGCAACCTCTTCGAGGAGCTGATGGAAACCGTGAAGTTCTGCTCCCTAGGCCAGATTACGAACGCCCTGTTTGAGGTAGGCGGCCAGTATCGGCGAAATATGTAAGTTTATTCTTGTGCGAATGGCCCAGAACCAGGAAACGAGTCCGGGTTCTGGGCCAACATTATTGATAATCATGAAAGAACTTTTCGATTTACTTTATCAGCAACTTTGGACGCCGAAGCATTGCAATAAAATTATTGCCACAATGAGTGACGATAAAATTTATGCAGTAATTGACTCGGCAATAAGCATTATCCAACGTTCTAATAGCATAAAACATGATTCTAAATTCAGTTTTGTAGCAAATAACACTCTAAGCGGAGGAACTTTTCCATGTTCTCGAGACCTATGCCGTATTAACCATATAGACACTTTAGCAAGAAATGCAGCATTATATGCTGATGTAGTTTATATACAAAATCCATTCGAAAAATACTTACATACCGCTTATTTCAGTGATTATGCAAAAGCTCTGCTTATTGCAGATATTAAAGTGCTTTATCATGTAAAACCATTACTCGATGCTGGCATTTTTTTGTTTACAACTACATTTCAGCACATATGCAGAGATTGTTTGCGAGAAACCAAAGCAATTACTAAAGAATACGAGGCAAAAATTATTGAAGCAGAAATTTCATTAAAAGAGACGTTCCTGAATGAAATTGAATTCATTCTTGAAACAGACGAAGACGGAGATGCTTTCATTATAGCAGAAGGCCCCGAGGAAATTCTTGAGCATCCCAGTGGATTTAGCTACACTGGAAACGCGCTTGTAGATTTGAGGAAAAAGCTGGGCAGAAAAACTCAAGGTGTATTAACGAAAAGGCAAGCAACAAAGCTGGGTTTAATTAATGAATTCGTCCATCCTATCATAGACGATTTGTTGACACAAAATTACTACTCGAACATATATAACTCTTCTTATCTAACAGATAGAGAAATAGATTCGACTCTTATTCAAGACAAGAATAAAAGCATTCTAAATAAGAAGTTCACTTCCTCTCTTTCTCACCATATCCCACATATTCCAAACGTCCCTCTGGACAATCTAATAAACTTAAGAAAAAAAGAGGGCGAAGCTTTCCAAGTTTATCGAGATTCCCTTACTAACTTTTTATCTAACTCAAAAGAAAATGACACTAACCTTAAAGAAGCATTTCGGGATGAAATACTTCCTGAAATCAATAAAATGAATCAAAGCATCAAATCGGCAAAGAAGATTATCGTCGCTGATTTGGTAAAAGATATCATAGTAGGAACCACCTTTGTTTCCATTGGCCTTTTCTCGCATTTTTTACCAGAAAATATTGGTCAAATTGTAGCTGGGCTTGGTGGGATTAACTACTTAAGCAAATTTGGGGATAACACTAAAAAGTTAACAAACATCGAATCTGAAATAAGGAATAATAAATATTTTTTTGTATGGAAATTACGTCAAGGATAGGGTCTTACTAACTATTTCAATCCCAACTTAGCCAACTAGGTTGGCATTTAATCATCCTTACACGACACCCGCTTTCGCCCCCAACTGGCGCGAGTTTAGCGCAGCGTAACTCGTGACCAGCGGATAATACCTGCACTGCCGTAAAGCAGCAAACCACAACCGCGCCGCCTGGAGCTATCCAAGCGGCGCATTTCTTACTGAGAGATACTTAAAGTGCAGGTCCTGCTACCGCGGCGTATTACTTAATACTACTCGCGGGTCCACTGCCGGCCCCTATACCTCCGTTGTTCCATCTCTCCTAGCCGTTGCTCGTGCAGCAGCCCTGAGCCAAGCAGTTTATTTTTCCTCGTTACACACGCGGTGTAGCCACTCCTCAGCCGCTTCAGTGCTGTCGAACACCTCGGCGTGGAAGGCTTTTAGCTGGGCGTAGAAGTTGGCCGCGGAGCCGTCGGCTAGGGTTTCCGGCGTCGAAATCAGGGCGAAGTAACGCATACCGGCCGCAGCCGCATTGGGTGCCCATTCGTTGATGACCCAATCCATGGAATGGTCCCAGGGGCCGCGTACGGAACGGGTGTCGTTTAGAACGCAGGAAAATCCGGCCTTGGCTAGCGCTTCGGTGTAGGCCTTGGCCCCTTCCTGAATGCTGTCGGCGGTCAGGTAGCCTTGCCAGTTTACCCGGATCCACTGGTTTTCATAATCGGTATCTACTGTTAGGTACACCCTGCCCAGAGAGGTTTTTAACTCTTGCATAAAAGCCTATTCGAAATCAATGATGAATGAGAAGCGCCCTCAAATGTCTTGCACAGGGCTATTCCTGAGCCTTGGACGCTGCAGTTCTTTTTCTTACGCCTTGCTTAGCTTCCTCCAATGATGGGTAGTAAACAGGTTCCAGCACATATTTTTCGGGTTGCGCTACCGCTAGCTGGGCATACTGCTGGGTTGCCAGCTGCCCGAGCACGTTTTGGGAGGTGATGATGCTCATCTCGCGCAAACCCGCTTGGTAAGCCCGAACGTTCCAGTCGTGGGCTAGCCACTGCTGAATATCGTTGTGGATGGCACTCATGCGGCGCGTATCGGCAATCCAGCCCCAGGGCTGTTGGGGGCTGGTATGAGTCTGGAAGTACTCCAGCCCTGTGTTCATCATGTGCTTAAACTGTTCCCGGTTGGCAAAGCTATGTAGCTGTACGATGATGCAAGGCGTGGCCGAGTCTGCCAACACCGTGGCATACGATTCTTCTAGAATAATCTGTTCATACATGAAAGCATGTACGATTTTCCCAACTCGCTTGTTTCCCAGCGGCGCCCTCTCAAAGGGGAAGTATTTTACCTGAACTGCCCTAGCCCTCGCCTTCGGTTTCTGCTTTCGATTGGCTGTTTTTATCCGTATTAGCCAACAGTGTGGGGCACACGCAATAGAATTGTAGAAGCAGAAAGGGAGCCTAAGAAACTACTACCCACCGACCAGCTAGCACTAAGCTGAATTCCGCGCGGTTCCGAGCGGTAAGCAAACCGGTTGATCGAAAAGCGCAGCACCGAAGCCCGGCAATTCTCTAGCTTTACCCCATGCGCACGGCTTTTACTAAGTGGGGGAACTGTCTACTGGCTTTGCTTGTGGCCCTGGCCGCCTGCTCATCACCAGAGCAACAGACCGGCCAACCGCCGCAGGACTCGGAAACCAAGGAGGTATACACCCGCCGGCGCATCGTGGTGGCCGACTCGCTTATCCGGGGCCGCGTGCTTGACCGCAACGACTCCGTGCTGGTTGACACCCGCCTGCAGTACCTGCTGAAGCTGCCGCGCCGCTTCCCACTGGATACCCTGGCGCTAGGCCTGCTGCTAGGCTGGGATTCAACCACCGTCCGGCGCCGCATTGCCGAGGCCCTGCCCTACCCAGACGCACCCGCTGGTTACCCGGTCCAGCTTCGGCTTACTGCCGCTGAAGCCAAACGGGTCCGCCGCGACAGCGCCGACTGGCCTAGGCTGGCCGTGGTTGAGCGCCACCAGCGCACGTATACCACCGGCGCCGCGGCTCCCGTGCTGGGCTACCTGAGCAGCGAGGCGCAGGCGTTCTACCGCCAAGCTAAGCGGTACCGGCGCGGCCGTTTTTACCGGCTGCGCAATGGCGGCGTTGAAACCTATTATAACGGTCTGCTCCAGGGCCGTCACGGCTACCTCCACCCCTTGGTAGATGCCAACGGCCAAACCCACGGCACCTGGGCCAAGGATACCACTTTCCGGCAGGGCCAGGACTTACACCTCACCATTGACGTTAAGCTACAGGCCTACGCCGAAAAGCTGCTGGGCAACCGCCGCGGCTACCTAGTGGCCCTGGACCCGCGCACCGGGGAAATATTGGCTTACGTGTCGGCGCCGGTGTATAACGCGGCAACCCTTACGGCACCAGACCAGGCTGGGGTGCGCGCCGAGCTGCTGGAGCACGAAGACATGCCCTTGCTGAACCGCCCGGCCATGCTGGCTAATCCGCCCGGCTCGGTGTTTAAATTGGTGAATGCCGCCGTAGCCCTTCAGCTAGGCGCCATCAGCCCGACTACCACCTTTCGCTGCGACCAGTCCTTGATTAGCTGCGTGCACCGTCACCCCCCCGGCAAAAATCTAACCCTGGGCCTGAAGTACAGCTGCAACCCCTACTTCTACCAGGTGATGGAACGCCTTATCAACCGGGTGCCCGATACACTGGCCGTGGTGGATACGGTGGCTACCCGGCACACCAACTTGGAACTCTGGCGCCGCCACGCTCGCTCGTTCGGGCTAGACTCCGTACTGGGCGTAGATCTACCCCGCGAAGCCCCCGGTTTCCTGCCTACCCCCGCGTACTACGACAAGGCGCACCGCACCACCCGCTGGACTTACCGATCCATTTACTCGCTTAGCATTGGGCAGGGCGAAATCAACCTCACGGGCTTGCAAATGGCCAATATGGCGGCCATCATCGCCAACCGCGGCTGGTACTACCCACCTCACCTGGTGCGGAGTGTGGGAGGAAGCGGGCCCTTACCGCGCTTTCTGATTAAACACCGCACCCTCATCGACAGCGTCCACTTTGCCGCCCTGGTGCCGGGTATGGTAGCCGTGATGCAGCGCGGCGGCACGGCCGATGCCTCCAGCCTAGCGGATGTGGGCATTACGGTTGCCGGCAAAACCGGCACCGTGGAGAATGATGAGGGCGACGACCACGCCGCCTTCGTGGGCTTCGCCCCCGCCAACAAACCCCGAATAGTAGTGGCCGTTTATATCGAAAACGCTGGTTTCGGAGCTACGGCCGCTGCCCCGTGCGCCACGCTGGTGATGGAGAAACACTTGCGCGGCTACATTGCTCCCCGGCGCAAGCGCTGGGAAAAGCGCATCCAGCACCGCGCCCAAAACGGGTACTAATCGCTTGCTTACGGTATAGTCACCTACCGGCTTCGAGCGTAGCCAGCCTCTAGGTTTAGGGGCTTGCTGGGGCCACGCCTCACCCAGTTTGCGGGCGACATTTTGAGTTGGTTTAGCAGACAGCCGGCACGACAGGTTATAACTTTTCGCGCTTGCAAATGTAGTTCGGTGTACTACTCTACTTCCAGCCGTTGCTTTATGTCAACTATCACCATTGCCTCCAACTCAGCGCATCCGCTAACAGTTAACCGCTTGGGTTATGGCACCATGCGCCTGACTGGTCCGGAAGTTTGGGGCGAGCCGGCTAACCGCGGCGAGGCGCTGCAAATCCTGCGCACGGCCGTGGAGTCAGGGGTAACATTTCTGGATACTGCTGACTACTACGGCGAGGATGTTACCAACTGCCTCATCCGCGAAGCCCTGTACCCCTACCCTGAAAACCTGGTCATTTGCACCAAAGTAGGCGCTACTCGTCGGCAAGACAAAAGCTGGGTGCCATTCAACACTCCCGGTAACCTACGTACCAGCATCGATAACAACCTGCGCACCCTGGGCCAGGAGCAAATTCAGTTGGTACACCTGCGGCTGATGGGCCAGGGGCCGGTACCGCTAGACGAGCAACTGGGCGCCATGTTTGAGCTGCAGCACGAGGGCAAGATTCAGCACGTGGGCCTGAGCAACGTAACGCGCCCCGAGCTGGAAGCCGGGCTGGGACTGGGTTCTATTGCCACGGTTGAAAACATGTACAGCTACGCTCAGCGCACTACCGTGCAGCTGCCGCACGGGGCCAACCCTGGTGGTGAGGAAGTGCTGGACCTCTGCGAGCAGCACAGCATTCCGCTGATTCCATTCTTCTCGCTGGTGCACGCCCTACCCAAGGCCGATAACCGCATTGCCGAAGTTGCGCGCCAACATAACGCCACGGAAGCCCAGATCAACATTGCCTGGCTGCTGCACCGCTCCCCCTAGCTGCTCCCCATTCCGGGGACTTCCTCGCTGGCTCACCTGCAAGAGAACCTGCGGGCCGCAGCCATCCGGCTGAGCCCCGAAGACATGGCCTACCTGGGTTAGAAGCGGGAAGGGGTTGGAAGAAATTCGGCCGCGTCAGATATTCGAGTTAGCGGGTGCAGCGTTACCAGCGGTAGGGCTGCGCCCGGCGCTTAGTGCTACCCCGCCGCAACGCCCTCGAATCAGTTGACCTAGGTACCATGAAACATAGTAGTTGGCTACTTCTTCTGGCGCTGCTGCTGACAGGACCACTACGGGCCCAGTCGCTGGCGGGCGTCTGGCAAGGGGTTGAAACAGACACTGAAGACCGGGAAGGTTACTGGCCGGCGGTACTTCGGGTGCAGAAAGGCAAGGACAAGAGCTTGTTTGGGGTGCTCTACCAGGAGGTAGGCGGACAGCCCCGTACCACCGTAACGTTTCAGGTGCGGGCTACCCCTACCAGCACCGGGATGCGCCTCGAACACGTGCGTAAGCTCAACGAAACCGGCCGCTCGCCCACTAGCTACTGGTGCGACGGCTCCATTACCTTTGTTTACGACGCGCAGCAGGAAAAGCTGACGGGGCAGGCCACCTACCACCCCGTGGGGGACTGTGATTTTGGTACCTTCACCTTGTACCGAATCAAATTGAAGTCGGCGGCCAGGGTGGCGGCCAACGCGGCCAGTACCATTCGCGTGTCGGGGCGTAACGTGCTCTGGTTTGCCGATGCTGAACTCAAAAAGCCGCTTGCGGCTGGCAACAGCTACCGCACCACGCTTAGCAAAACTACCACGTTCTACCTCACCCAAGGGTATTATCCTACCAGTCAAAGTCCGGTGGTACCCATTACCATTCAGGTAACCGGTTCTGCTACGCCCAAGCCTGCTGCCCCTCGGCCGGTAGTTCCGCCGGCCCCCGTGCGCCCCGATACGGCCCGCCTCGACACAGTACGCCGCGCTCCGGCCCCGCTCCTGGCTGCCACCCCCGTAGTACTCCCAACGGTACTCTTTACGCTCGGAACGGCCGAACTGCTGCCCGAAAGTCGCCCGGCCCTTGAGCAGCTAGCTGCCGAACTCAAGGCCCGCCCGCTGCTGAAGCTGCGCGTGGCTGGCCATACCGATAAGATTGGTGAGCCCCAGAAAAATCAGGTACTCTCGGAGCAGCGCGCCCAGGCCGTAAAGGCGGAGTTGGTAAAGGCCGGAATCGAGGCCGGACGAATCAGCACCCTCGGCTACGGCGACGCCCGCCCCCTCTACCCCTCACCCGACGCCCGCAACCGCCGCGTGGAGGTGTCGGAAGAAAAGCCATAAGCAGAACAGCCGCCTTATCCTACCTCGCAAGAATGAGCAACCTCCACTGCCTAGCCTCATTAGCCCTCCTGGCCTTGACCGCCAGCACCGCCAGTTTCGCTCAAACCGCTGGCCCCTGGAACGGCAAGCAATGCGCCGTGGTGCTTACCTATGATGATGCCCTGGCGGTGGACCTCAACCACGTGGTACCTGCCCTGGACTCCCTGAAACTCCGCGGCACGTTCTACCTTATCGGCTCCTCGCCGGTGGTAGCCGCCCGCTTACCCGAATGGCGCCGGGCAGCTCTGCGCGGACATGAGCTAGGCAACCACGCCCTGATGCACCCCTGCGACGGTAGCTTGCCCGGCCGTAACTTCGTCACTCCCGACAACGACCTGAGCAAGTACACCATCAGTCGGGCAGTCAACGAAGTGCGTGCTACGAATACTCTGCTGACGGCCATTGATGGTAAAACAGCCCGCACCTTCGCCTACCCCTGCGGCGACCGGCAGATTGGGGGCGTGTACTTCTACGAACAACTTAAAAACGACTTTGTGGGGGCGCGGGGAGTTACGGCCGGCCTGCAACCGCTAGCCCAAGTCGATTTAGCCAACATCAACAGCTACATGATTAATGGGCAGTCGGGCGACTACTTGATTAATTTGGTGAAGCAGGCCCAACGCTCCCGCACCTTGCTCGTGTTCCTCTTCCACGGCGTGGGAGGAGGCCACGGCCTGAACGTGGAACTAGCCGCGCACCGGCAGTTGCTGCGCTACCTCCAAGCGCATGAGCAGGACATTTGGGTGGCGCCTATGGTGGAGGTGGCTGAGAAGATGAAAGCTAGTAAGGAAGGCTCCGGCGGTAGCAAGTAGGGCTACTGCCCTTGGCAAAACATACCCCGGGCACGCTGGCTAGCACTGGAATAGGCGGAGGCGTTTTGAAGCTGGGTGCCTTGCCTTTCCTCTGTAAACCCAGGCCTGGAACTTGTTCTTTCACTAATGTAAAAGCAGGTGCACTAGCCCTGACAGCTACTGATTGGCTTAATAAATAATGATGCTTGCATAACATTTATGTAACGACTGCGTAGTATCTTTGCATTCAACAAGCTGACTTACTTTAACATACATACAACACAATGAAAAAGACCACTGCTGCCGTTTCTTCGCTGCTCGTTCTCGGAGGTATTGGATCATTGAGCTTCCTGGCCGCTCAGGTACGCGACTTGAACCTGTTTTTTGACCTACGCGACGAGGAAGAGCTGCACTTCTGCTAGGAAGCCGCTGGCCTTGATTTCTGCAAACCCCGCTCACTCAGCGGGGTTTGTTGCGTTTAAAAGGGAACAAAGCCGAGTTCAAAATCAGGGACTTATCCTCGGCAGTTGAAAAAAACAACATCCATTCGCGCCGGTTTTCGGTACTTCACAGTAACGGCGGCCCGTGGTGGACCGTCGGGCATCCCTTTTCCACTCGCTCATCTGGTTACGCACGGCTTTTGAAAAGTAAGGCCGTAGTGTACTGAGGAGCACAACCTGTGATTTATGAATCTGAACGGCTTGAAAGAGCAAATCAGCTACATCATCGGGCGCGATATGGCCCGCAACTTCGCCCAGCAGGGCCTCGACCTGGACATTGACGTATTTGCCCAGAGCATGAAGGAGGCCATTGCCGGCGAGCCAAGCCGCCTCACGCCCGAGCAGATGCAAAGCGCCATGCAGCAGCTGCAGCAGCAGATGGAAGCCCACGAAGAAGCCAACCAAGACTCCTCTGATATGAGCAACAACAAAGCCGAAGGCGAAGCCTTCCTGCAAGCAAACTCCGCCAAGCCCGGCATCACTACCCTCCCAAGCGGCCTGCAGTACGAAGTGCTGAAGGAAGGAAGCGGCCGTAAGCCCGGTCCCGGCTCGTCCGTCACAACGCACTACCACGGCACGCTCACCAACGGCACCGTGTTCGACAGTTCCTACCAGCGCGGTCAGCCCGCTACTTTCGGTGTAAATCAGGTAATTGCCGGCTGGACAGAAGCCTTGCAGCTGATGCCTGAGGGCTCAAAGTGGCGCCTGTACATTCCCTCTGACCTGGCCTACGGCAAGCGTGGTGCCGGCCGCGACATCGGTCCGGACTCGGCCCTTATCTTCGACGTAGAGCTGCTGAAAGTTAATAATTAAGCTTTTTTCTCGAGTGCCAGCCCCGCTGTTGCCAGTGTATATCGTCGTGCCCCAGTGGGTGCGGACTTCCACGGCCGGCGGGGCTTTTTCGACCATGCCTGATTCTACTTCCCTTCCGCCCGCGTCTGACCCAGAGGATGTGATTCCCGCCCCGGCGGCCACCAGCAGCTCTGAGTTGCAGGAGCCGGAGTTGGGCTTTCAGCCCTTACCCCCGCCTCCCCCGCAGCACTTCCCGACCCTGCGCAGTGAAGACAGCCGGGTAGCTCTGACCAATGACGGGCTGGAAATCAACGATGAACTGTTCGGCTGGCGGGAGCTGGAAGGGGTGGATGTGCAACCGGTGCGCTGGCTGCTGGGCGTGCTGCTGGGCGGCTTTGTGCTCTGCGGCTTTATGTTGGGTTATCTGCAGTTCTGGCTGCACAGCATGCCAGCAGCCCTGGGCATGGGTGCTGGCGCTTTGCTCTTGGTGTGGGGCGTGCGGGGCACTAACCGCTGGCGCCTGCACCGACCCGGCCGGGAGCCGCGCCACTTCGCTTTTGCTGGCCCGGCCCGCAGTTGGCAGCAGTTGGCCAGCGAGGCAAATCTTCGCATTCGGCAGCGCCACAATGAGGCGGCTGCCACGGCGGCTTACTGGCTGCACGAGGCCGCGCAGCCACCTTTCCCCGCCCCCGACGCGCCAACAGTCTACTGATCTTGCGGCCTTATTGTCACTTTTTGCCAAGGCCTACGTAAGCGCGCCGGGACCGAAGCGCCGCATTCGTGTGCAACTACTACCTTTGGCCCCGCTTATTAAAAACGGCTATCCTCACTCTCTTCCTCCTCACATGGACGCCAAACACTCGCATACCGCCATTTCGACGGCTGGCTTGCTCATTGCCCTCGGCATTATTTACGGCGACATCGGTACTTCGCCGCTGTACGTAATGAGCGCCGTTCTGAAAAGCGCCCGGGTGCCTAACCTGATTGAGGCCAACTTGGTGCTGGGCGCCATTTCCTGCGTGCTCTGGACTCTAACGCTGCAAACCACCGTCAAGTACGTCATATTGACCCTCAATGCCGATAACAACGGGGAAGGCGGTATTTTCTCGCTTTACGCCCTCGTGCGGCGGCGCGGCGCCTGGCTGTCGGCCGTGGCTATTATTGGCGGCGCGGCCCTGCTGGCCGACGGGGTTATCACTCCTCCCATTTCCGTATCGTCGGCCATTGAGGGGTTGCGGGCCGTAAAGCCCGACATTCCTACGGTGCCCATTGTCATTGGCATTATTGCGGGCTTGTTCCTGCTACAAAGCTTTGGTACCCAGATTGTAGGCAAGGCATTCGGCCCAATTATGCTCCTGTGGTTTACCATGTTGGGCGTGTTGGGCGTAAGCTGGATTGTACAGAATCCCATTATTCTGAAGGCCATCAACCCCTACTACGCTTACGAGCTGCTGGCTGAATATCCGGGTGGTTTCTGGCTGCTAGGTTCGGTGTTCCTGTGTACTACCGGAGCCGAGGCGCTCTACTCCGACCTGGGTCACTGCGGCAAGGGCAACATCCGCATCAGCTGGGTATTCGTGAAAACCACCTTGATTCTGAACTACTTAGGCCAGGGCGCGTGGTTGCTGGCTCACCAGGGCCAGATGCTGGACGGTCGGAGCCCCTTCTATGCTCTGATGCCTCAGTGGTTCCTGCTCATCGGCATTGGCATTGCTACCATTGCCGCCATTATTGCCTCGCAGGCTTTGATTACGGGCTCGTTTACGCTGGTAGCGGAAGCTATTCGCCTGAATATGTGGCCCAAAGTGCGCCTCAACTACCCCACCGACGTGAAGGGCCAACTCTATGTGCCCAGCATGAACCGGTTGCTGCTGCTGGGCTGCATTGGGGTGGTGCTGTACTTTCAGGAATCCACGAACATGGAAGCGGCCTATGGCCTGGCCATCACGCTAACCATGCTCATGACTACCATCCTGCTCACTACGTGGCTGCACATGAAGCGGGTGCCGATGGCGGCCATTGTGCTCTTCGTGTTGGTGTACGGAGCTATTGAGGGCTCCTTCCTGATTGCCAACCTCATCAAATTCCCCCACGGCGGCTGGGTTTCGCTGGCCATTGGCTCCTCGTTGATGGCGGTAATGTACGTGTGGCTGCGGGCCTACTACATCAAGCGGCGCCTGACGGAGTTCGTGAAAATTGAGCCTTACATTGAGGCCCTGAAGCAGCTCTCCAATGATGAGTCGGTGTCGAAATACGCTACCCACTTGGTGTTCATGTCGTCGGCGGAGCGGCAGTCGGAAATCGAGTCGAAGATTATTTACTCCATCTTCCAGAAGCGCCCCAAGCGCGCCGACATCTACTGGTTTGTGCACGTGGACACCACCGATGAGCCGTATACGATGGAGTATAAAGTAACCGAATTGGCCCACGACGACGTGTTCCGGATTACGTTCCGCCTGGGCTTCCGGGTAGAGCAACGTATCAACCTCTACTTCCGCAAAGTAGTGGAGGACCTGGTGCGCAACAAGGAAGTGGACATCACCTCCCGCTACGAGTCTTTGAGCAAGCAGCACGTTACCGGTGACTTCCGCTTTGTAGTGCTGGAGAAATTCCTTTCGGTAGAAAACGAGTTTCCCATGGTTGAGAAGCTGGTAATGCAGGCTTACTTCTACATCAAGCAGTTCATTGCTTCCGAAGACAAGTATTTCGGCCTCGATACTAGCTCAGTAAAAGTGGAGAAAGTACCGCTAGTTATTACTCCAGTGCGGGAGGTAGCCCTTAAGCGCATCAAGTAACTGCGCTTGCCACCTCAAGTATCTGGCACCAAACCTGGACCAAAAAGCCCCGCTGATTTACAGCGGGGCTTTTTGCTGGGTAGCGCTGTCCGCGCCGGTTATCAATATATCAGCACCGGTAGTACTTACTCCAGAACCCGCGCAATCGAAGCACCGCTCCTGCCAACTATACTTTTATCATAATGAGCCAACCATCAGAGCCTAGGCTTGCTATAAGCACGTCATGCAGAGGCGCCGCTGAAGCAGCTCGCATACCAACGTTACCAATGTACTCTGACATCAGCACGCGAACTGCTTCGGTCCCGCCTCTGCATTATATTTTGATGGGTTACTGCCTATTTCCTTCCAAGCCTTTGAACTGAACAACTTACAGCAAAAAGCCCGGCATCCTAAGAGAAGGACGACGGGCTTTTTGCTGTAAGCTGCTACTTTATTTCTGCACGGGCAGCCACTTCGCTAGCACAACTTGCTGCTCAGGCGTGGGGCTTGCCTGGCGCTCAATACGGTAGCGACGTAGCGGGTTGGCCAGCAGCGGGAAGCTGATTTCTTTTACTAGCCCGTCGCGGTTTACGAGCAGCTTCACCTCAGAGCCGGGGGCCCGGTTGGCTAGCAGCCGGTTCACATCGTCGGTTACCCGGGCGCCATCAACGGCCAGAATTTCGTCGCCGACGCTTAGGCCACCCTGCCAGGCGCTGCCTTCGCGCACTACACTGGTTACGGTTTGCTTGCCGCCCGCCGGGCTAACGCTAGCGCCCAGGCTAGCCTCGGTAGCGGCTGCCGGAGCTACCCGGAGTTGCAGGCCGGCGTAGCCCAGGGCCTGCTCGTAGGGCAGGGTTTCAACCCCGTACACGTGGCGGCGGAAAAAGTCGTCGAAGCGGCGGCCGGCTACTTTGGCTACGGCATCCTGGTACTCCTCATCGGTGAAGCCCCGGCCCAGCTTTTTGTAGTACTGGTCGTAGAGGTAGCGCATCACGTCGTCAAGGTTTTTCTGGCCCTTGGTTTCGTTGATGATCATCAGGTCTAGCACGGCCCCGATAACCTCGCCTTTATCGTAGTAGCTAATGCCGGTGTTCGAGGAGTTTTCGTTGGGGCGGTAGTACTTGATCCAGGCATCGAAGCTCGACTCAGCGGCCGACTGCTGCCGGTTGCCGGGCGTATTTTCTACTCGGTTGATGCCGTTGCTCAGGTCACCCAAGTACTCATCGGGGCTTACGAAGCCCGCCCGCTGCACAATCAGGTTGCTGAAGTACTCGGTGCCGCCTTCGCTTACCCACAGCATGCGGGTGTAGTTTTCTTGGTCGTAGTTGAAGGGCCCCAGGGCCACCGGCCGGATGCGCTTCACGTTCCAGAGGTGGAAATATTCGTGGGCCACCAGCCCAAGGAAGCCTTTCCAGCCAGCCTCCGAGGAGTAGGCATTGCGCGACACCGACAGGGTAGTAGAAAACAAGTGTTCTAGGCCCCCAGTGCCCCGGTCGATGTTGTGCACAATGAACACGTAGCGGTCCAGCGGATTCTGCCCTACTACTTTCTGGGCTTGCTCGCACACGCGCTGCATGTCACGGGTTAGGCGAGCCGTGTCAACTTTTGGGTCGCCGAACATGGCCACCGTGTGGGGCGTACCGTTGGCCGTGAAGGTGTAGATCTTCTGATTCCCGATTTCAATCGGCGAATCAGCCAGCTCATCGTAGTTAGCGGCGCGGTACGTAAAGGTGCCGCCGGCCGGCTTCAAACTGGTGCTAACCTGGCTCCACCCAGCGGCTGGCTTTACTTCCAGGGTGCTGGGTAGTTGCTTTTCTTCGGCCGGGTACATAAATACGCTCGTGCCGTTGAGGTAGCCGTGGGCCGCATCAATAAAGCTGGTGCGCACGCTCAGCTCAAAAGCGTACACCCGGTAGCGCACCGCGAAGTTTTTGGCCTTGGGATGGTAAATGCGCCACGTATTCTTAGTGACTTTTTCTACCCGCAGCTTCTCAGTGCCCGCCGTAGCCTCAAAGCCCTCGACGTTTTTGGCAAACTCGCGCACCAGGTAGGAACCGGGCGCCCATACCGGCATTTTTACATCGGTAAAGGCTTTATTAAAGCCGTCCAGCTTCATTTCCACTTCAAAGTAGTGGGTTTGGGGCGCGGGCATGGACAGCGTATAGCGTAGGGTAGGCGCGGCTACTGCGGCCGAGCTAGCCTGGCTCAGCAGTAGTCCTAGGGCCGCTACCGCCAGCGGGCGGGCAAGGTGTAGGAGCATTCGAAAAGTGGGTGAGGTAGTAAAAGTGCCGTTGTGGTCGCCAAAGAACGGAGGAAACCGCTCAGGGCTGCAAAGTAATGGCGAAAATACACCCCAATGCGCCTGTCCGCCGCTCGAGCTAGGCCTAAACTTGCTCCCTACCTGCACCGTTAGCGTAGCGTCGAGTATCTTGGGGCTTACATTACCGCGGGCAGCTGGCAAACAATTTGCAACCAGTCGGTTTAAACTGTTTGCTATGCAATTGACCCTTGCCCGTCCCCGGCCCTTTTTTCCTGCTATGCGCTACGTCTGGCTAAGTTTTCTGCTCTTGGTAAGCGTAGTGGTAGGCTGGTCGATTTGGAGCCGGCAGGCTACCCCAGTAGCAGAAGGACGCCCGGAGCCCCCCACTACGCAGGCAGTTGCGTATGTTATCAGTAACAAGGCCACCCCACCCCGGGCCGACAGCGTGGTAGCGTTTGCCTTGCGCCAACTTGGTACCAACTACTGCTACGCCGGCAGCACCCCCGCTACTGGCTTCGACTGTTCCGGCTTCGTGAATTACGTGTTTGCCCGCTACCGCATACCCGTGCCCCATTCCACGGCCCTGCTTATCAGTACGGGCAAGGCAGTAGAACGAATCCAGGCCCGCCCCGGCGACATTGTGGTATTTACTGGTACGGCTACTACCTCTACTACCCCTGGCCACGCGGGCATCGTCATTAGTAAACCGGGCGAGCCACTACGCTTTGTGCATTCCTCTTCGGCTCGCCGCGAATCGGGCGTGAAAATCAGCCAAGTAGAAGGCACCGACTATGAGCGCCGCTTCATGCAAGTGCGCCGGGTGCTGTAAGTAAAATTGCGAATGGGTGACGAAGTAAGTTTGATGCTCCACTTGCTTGAGGGCTGTAAGTGGCACAAATAGCGCTAGCGGAATTCGCTTTATCACCCGTTCACCAACTCACTGTAAAAGAGCGATGCCCGGCCGCCTGTGCAGATCCTCTAAGCGAGGCTGCTGGGCGAACCGGGCATCTAATCCTTCAAATCTTACCAAGCGATGAGTCTGGGGTACAGCCCCATCATCCACTTATCCAGTAAGACCTTGCCAGAATGCGGGAAGTACTCAATTAGGAGTGCGTTCCGCGCGAAAGCTGTTGTTAAGCGCGTCCGGCGGTGAAGCGGACTACATTCGACAGGCTTGGCAGGATTTGTTTGGGACTACTAGACATTTTGTACCTCCTTTCTTTAGATCCGACATAACCCCGGCTGTGCTACCCAGCACCTTAGGGCTGCTTGGCAGGGGCTGTAGCACTCGCTACGACAGGTAAAGTTAAAATCCCCCTGGATGGTTCAAAATAAAAACACCATTATTTATGCCCCTGGCCGCATTTTTTATTCATGTTGCTGACCATCAACTGGTTTTAGTACCCAGATTATTTACAAAAAAGCCTCGGCAGTAAGTTGGCCTCAAACTTGCCACGCTTATTTCCGGGAAAAACAGGCGTCATTCGTTTTATTCACGAGTTTTCCCCTATCTTTTTTCCCACAAACTCCCATCTATCATTTCACTTACCATGAAAAAAATTCTGTTCCTCTGCTTGGGCATGTTCCTGGGCTTGCTAGGGGCGGCTTCGGCTCAATCTCTCTCCCCGCTCGGAGTATGGACGAACGCCGAGAAAAAGGCCACCTTCGAGATTTACAAGTGTGGCGACAAGCTGTGCGGTAAAATCGTGAGCCTTACTGTGCCGAACGACCCCAAAACCGGCAAGCCCAAAACCGACACGATGAACCCCGAGCCTAAGCTTCGTAATCGTCCGCGCCTGGGCATGGTGTTCATGCAAGGTTTTGAGTACGACGACGATAACAAGTGGGACGATGGCAAAATCTACGACCCAGAAAGCGGTAAAACGTATTCCTGCTACATGAAAATGCTGAACGCTAACAGCATGGAAGTGAAAGGATACATCGGCTTCTCCATGATTGGTAAGTCGCAAACCTGGACTCGGGTTAAATAACCTGCCTCGTGCGCTTCCATACTGCCAAGGCGGTGCTCCTTACTAGGGGCACCGCCTTTTTTTGTGCTCGCCAGCGCAGGTTGTGGCACTGTGCTTGCGTTGCAGCGGGGCAAGGCAGGGAATACTGTGCGGCTAGTAATGCCGAGATTAAAACCATTTTACCGGGCCCCTGTTGTCCTGTAAATCAATCCTACTACGTTGTTGAATCTGTTCAAACGGTTTTTTTTCTGGCTCTGCTCCCGCTTCTGCCGACTGGCAGCCGCTGCAGCGAAGCGCGGCCGAGGAGCAGGTACGCCAGCAGTGGATTGCGCAGCAAGTGTACCTGAACTGGATGGGCCCTTACTTCAAGGCCTACCACTACCAGAAAGCGGGCCTGCCCGGTGGCACGTTTCGAGTGCAGCTGGCCCGGGACACCAAGCGGCCCGGAGCCGTGTTTCTGTATGACCCCAGCATTGGGCCCGGTAATTTCCGGCACCTGTTTGACTTCATCCGGGACCGAATTCTCAGCTTAGGCTACCATCTGGGGGCATCCAGTCACCGCACGGTGCGCCATGAGCAGTACACGGAAAGCACCCAAAAGCACTTCCTGAAGCCCCAACCCCACGACTGCACCAATACCGGCCGCTGCAACCAGCGCTACGGTAACATCATCCTGGACCTGGTGAGCATCAATGGGCAGCCGGGCTTTCTGCGGCTGCTCAGCAATCCTTTCACCGATTCTATCTTCACGCCGGCTCACTCGTTTGACGAGCTTATTGACGCGGTATTCAACTTCCCCTCGGCCCCGCCAGAAGTAGCCGCGCTTATCAAACAGTATAGAAATCTTTCCTAGTGGTGGTGGTGCGAGGGAAACCTTGAAGCCCAGTAAAAAGCCGCCGATACAGTCGTATCGGCGGCTTTTTACTGGGCGCTACACTTGGCAAGTCTTACTCCGCGGCGCGCACAAACCGGGCCTGCGCAATCAGGCCCTCCTGCCCTAGGAGGCGCAGGTGATAGATGCCGGGCGCCAGCGCCGCCGTGTACAGCACGGGTGCCGCTGAGGTTATAGGCTGGCGCAGCACTACCCGACCGGTTGCGTCCGTAACTTCAGCCGTAGCTCGGCCACCACTAAAATCGGCCAGGCGCAACTGGTCCTGGCAGGGGTTTGGGTACACGGTAATGGTAGCCTCGTTAGCTCCCAGCCGCGTGCTGGTTACCAGCGCATTGTCGCGGGTGATAGGGCCAGTGCCATTAAGTAACCACTGGTCGGGGTCGACGGTGATGCTGCTGATAGGGCGCGACTCCGCTACGGCCGCTGACACTACCGGCTGGTACTGCGGCAGCCGAATGGTGCGGGTCGTGCCATCCGTAAACGTGAGACGGTAGTCGACATCGGTGGCGAAAAAGGACGTTACCGTGGGCATGGAGGTAGTTTCGGTATTCTGAAGGTAAACCAACCCGCCGGCCTGGTTCCAGCGCACAGAAAACGTGGGGTAGCCTTCCCCCCGGAACCACTGGTCAAAGAAATATTGCAGGGAGCGGCCGGCTTCCTGCTCAAACACGCGCTGCAGGTCGCGGGTGCGGGCGGTGCGGCCGGCGTAGGTGCTCTGGTAGGTACGCAGGGCCCGGAAAAACTTTACGTCATCGTTGAGTAGGTAGCGCAGCATATGAACCACGGCGGCTCCTTTCTTATACGAGAGACGAGAATTGAAAATGCGGCTGACGTTGGTGGTATCGGGCACGAAAACGCTACCGCCCGGCTGACTCATGGCCGAAGTATGCGCCTGATTCATCCAGGAAAGCGCCGTGGCTGACCCAATAAGCTGATTCAGGGCCAGGTACTCCCCGTAGGAAGCAAAGCCCTCATTGAGCCAGATATCCTCCCAGGCTCCGCAGGTCACGTTGTTGCCAAACCACTGGTGCATCAGTTCGTGGGCCGTGAGCGTGAAGGTGAAGCCGTACTGCGTCGTCATGGTTTGGTGCTCCATGCCGCCCCCAATGGGCGCCATGCAGTGGCCGTATTTCTCATTGGCAAAGGGGTACAGCCCCACGATGTCGGAGAAGTATTCGATGAAGCCGGGGGTGCGGTCTATCTCCGTGCGTTGGTCGTTCAGGGCCTTTTGGTTATACAGGTAGTTGACGATGGGAATGCGGGGGCCGCCCGTGGGATTGGCATAGTTTACATACTCCACGTAAGGCCCCACGGCCACCGAAATCAGGTAGTAGTCGATGGGGTGGCGGGATTTCCACTCGTGCCGCACCCGGTTGTTAGGTAGCGGGGTAGATTTCTGCAGCACCCCATTGGAGCCCACTTTATTGGTGGCGGCAGTAGAAACCCAAACGTCGGATGAATCGGCCTTATCCGTGAGCACCTGTTTGCAGGGCCACCACTCATAGGCGTTGTAGGGCTCCGACAGGCTCCAGGTGGTGCTCACGCCGTAGGTGGGGTCGGTGCGGGTATCAAGGGCGTTGCCAATGGCGGCGGAGTTACCGTTAGGAGCCGTGCCCCGGTAGTAAATCAGGGCGTTGAACAAGGTATTGGGTGCCACGGGCTGGGTTAGCCCTACGGTCACATCGCCCATGCCTACCCGGCGCAGCCCGGCGCTCCGACGGCCGTTTACTACCACGGAGTCAATAGCATAGGTAGAATACAGCTCAAAGGCCAGCGAGTCGAGGGGTTGCGCTCCGGTGCGGGCCCTGATGGTGACGGCTCCACTTACGGCGCGAGTAGTGTTGGTCAGGTCCAGGTCCAGCTTGTAATACGTTACGTCGTAGCGGGCCATTTTCTGCCGGTGGCTCAGGCTGGCGTAAGCCGGACGGGCAACCCGATTGTGCGTCTGCGCGCAGGCCTCAGCGGCGGCTCCGTTCAGGTCGGCGGCCGCCGGAGGGTAGGCAGGCAGCTGGGCGGCCGCGGGCAGGCAACGCAGCAGACCCACTAAAGTGAGGGCGTAAAGGAAGGGACGCATAGGGCAGATGATGGACGAACAGAACACAAAGACGGGCAAAAAAGCTGGCTATGAAAGGTACGCAGCAGGCAACAGAAAAAACCAAAAAGGTAGGACTCCCGGCGACTCGGGTTGTATCTTTCGTCATTGCTCCCTGAATAGCTGCGCTGCTCTATGCCAACTTCTACTCTTGTTACTTTTGTTCGAACTGGCTTTTTGCTGTGGCTGCTGTGTGTGCTGGCTCCGGCGGCACGGGCTACCCATATTGTAGGTGGCGAGCTTGATTTACAACACGTTAGCGGCTCTACCTACCAGTTAAGCTTGAACCTGTATTTTGATGCTGTAAACGGACAGCCCGGCGCCCTAGACCCGGAACTGACGGCCAGCATCTTCGAGAAAGGCACCAACCGCCGCCTGCTAGACGTGCCGCTACCCCTGACCAATAACACCTTGGTCAGCTACACCAACCCCGCCTGCACCACGCCCAGCCTCGTGACGAGGCGCTTGGTATACACTCGCCCAATTTCGCTCGGCGACCAGACCTTCACTAGCCCCAACGGCTACTATGTGGCCGTGGAGCGCTGCTGCCGCAACAACGGCATCAGCAACATCCTGGACCCCGGCGGGGCGGCCCAAACGTTCTACCTAGAGTTTCCGGCGGTGGTGCGCAACGGACAGGCCTTCCGCAATTCTACCCCCCGCATCTTTCCGCCCCTGAGTGATTATGCCTGCCGGGGCGAGCTGTTCTACTACAACTTCGGGGGCCAGGACACCGACGGTGACTCCCTGGTGTATGACCTAGTAACGCCCCTGAATGGCTATTCCAACACGATTGTTCCCAAGCCAGACCGTGCCCAACCGGCCCCGTACAGCACAATACGCTGGGCTGATAGTCTGTCCGTCACCCGCCAGATTCCGGGCAATCCTACCCTGAGTATTGGGCGGCTCACGGGCCGGCTGGAAGTGCGGCCTACCCGGCTGGGTCTGTTCGTGTTTGGGGTGCGCTGCACAGAATACCGCAAGGGCGTGCGGCTAGGCGAAACCCGGCGCGATTTTCAACTCAAAGTTATTTCCTGCCCTACCAACGCCCGGCCGAAGGTGGTCATGCAGGTGCCCAACCGCCGCCAGCCCTACCAAGTCGGCCGCGATACGCTACGCCTGCAACCCGGCAGCAACCGCTGCTTCACGCTCAAGTTCACCGATTCTGACCCCACCTCAGCCCTGACGTTGTCGCTGAGCCCGGTGAATTTTACGGCTCCTCTTCCTACCCTGAGCACCCTGCAAGGAACCGTGCGCACGCCCGGCGCCCCCGATACCATCGTGTCGCGGCTCTGCTTCCCGGACTGCTTCAACACCAAGGGTAAGGTGTACCTGCTGGATGTGATTGTGGCCGATAACGGGTGCAGCCTGCCCAAGCGCGACACCGTGCGGGTAGCCGTCACCTCCGTACCCGAGCCCAACGCCGCCCCGCTCCTGCGCACTACGGCCGTGCTCCCCCTGCGCGCCCGCCCCGGCGACCTGATTACCTTCGACTTGGTAGCCACCGACCCTGACAACGACCCTATCACGTTAGAAATGACCGGCCGAGGCTTCACGCCCGGCAGCGTGGGGGCGCAGCTCACCCAAGTGCAAACCAACGGTCAGCTTACCGGGCGCTTTACTTGGCGCGTTGACTGCCGGGCCGTGGATAAACCGCTGTATGAGTTTGAGTTTACAGCGGCAGCCGCGCCCTGCGCCGACCGCCAAGCCACTACCCTCGTCATTCCAGTGCAGATTGACTACGTGAACCGCCCCCCGCAGCTAACCAGCCCATTTCCGGCCCCAACGGCGGGTTCTCCTACCCCGGCTCCGTTGGTCATTAAGCGGCCAATTGGGGGCGTGTATGAGGCCTCCCTTTCGGGCCTAGACGTGGATGTGGATGCGCTGACGCTCTCGGCCGCTGGCGCTGGCTTCGACCTGGCCGCGGCGGGAATGACGTTTGTGGCGCGCAACGGCACTGGCCAAGCTAGTGGGGTATTTCGCTGGGAAGCCAACTGCGAGGCCGTGCGCCTGAATGGCTTGGAAGTTACGTTTACCCTTCAGGAAAGCACCTGCCGGCCCCAGCCCCAAACCCGCGTGGTGCGCTTTGAAGTGGAGCAGCCACCCGTGCCGGACTTCCTGCCGCCCAACGTCATTACCCCCTACCAGCGCGACGAAAAGAACGACTACTTCGAGCTGGACAACGTGAAAAACAACCTGCCGCCCGATTTCTGCGAATCTCGTTTTGCCGACCTCGAAATTTTTAACCGCTGGGGCAATCGGGTGTATCGCACCACCAACCGCAGCTTCCGCTGGGACGGCGGTGGCCTACCAGCCGGCGTGTATTACTACCTCATTGAGTTCACGGACAAGAAACGCTACAAAGGCACCGTAACTATTGCCAATTAAGCAGCACCGTGAGGATACCGCATCAAAAAAGCCCGGCTTGGCCGGGCTTTTTTGTGTGAGCAAGCTTTCGGGGCCAGTCGCTAATACAGAAACAAAAAAGCGGCAAACAGTGCCACCCAGAGCACGTCGATGAAATGCCAGTAGATGGTAATCATGCGCAGCTGCAGGCGACGGTAGGGGTTGCGGATAAATACCAGGCTGCGCACCGCGTCGCGGGCGGCGGTGTGGGTGCGCAACAGCAGGGCCAGCAGAAACAGCATGCCGCCCAGCAGGTGCGCCACGTGCAGGGCCGAGAGCAAGTAAACAAACGTACCGCTGGCCACACCGTCTAGCAGCACACCTTGGGCCATTAGCTCCCGCCAGCCTAGCACCTGCAGGCCTGCAAACACGCTGCTCAGCAGCAAGGTAGCGCCCAGGCAGCGGGCCAGCCCCACCAGGTCGTCGCGGGTGTAGAGGTGGCGGGCCTGGTTGATGGTGTAGCTGCTGATCAGCAGCACGATGGTGCTGAGGGAGAAGAAGCGTGGTAGCGGGTAGATGCCGGTGGGCGTGTCGCTTTGGCTGCGGGTATACATATAGGCCACCACCAGCATCAGGAACAATACCCCAATGCCGGCCAGGCCCAGGTACAGCATCAGGAGCAGCGGCGGCACTCCCTCTATGCGCTGAAAAGCCGAGGCGGCCCGACCGGCGCCAATTTTATTGGTACGTTCTTGATCAGAATTCATGAGCTGAAAAGCAGGGCTGGGTGCGAGTAAGCAAACCAATCTGAAGCCCTTTAGTTCCGGCCTCTAAGGGCTGATCTGCGGGCAAGGGCCTCTGAGCAAGATACGGAAAAACGTTCCGCTCCGCGCGTGCTTTTTTCGGGCCAAAACCCTGATTGCCAACTGGCGGACGACTCCTACCGCGCGGCAACCCGACGGCTTATCTGGCCGCAAAAAAGAACGTCCTGCGGAGCCGGCGGCGAAGCATCTCGCACGCTGATGTCAGGTTTGCTACCCCAACGATTCAAGCGAGATGCTTCGCCTCCGGCTCTGCAGGACAGTTGTTGCACTACCTATTAACAGCTCTAACTCAGTACAGACATTTCTGATTCGGCCTTCTGCTCGGCTCAGTGTACTCCCGCCACGCGCAAGGCTTGCCTGCTCACACGGGGTAGCCCTGCAGTTGCTACCCACGAAAAAATGACCCGATTTTGCCGAGCACAGCGTTCAGGGTAATCTTGGCGGAGCGGCCCGTGCCGAAAGTAACGTGGGTTTTGCCTGCTACCCGCATATCCAGCACCAAACCCAGCTGCAGGGCTAGGTCGTTGAGTTGCTGGAGCGGGTCGGGGGCGTTGGGATTTTTGGGTTTGGGTGGGGCGTTGGGGTCCTTGGGCGGGCCGCTGGTTATTTTGTCGAAGACGCGCTGGCTGGGAAAGTTGATGATGAGGTAGCCCCCAGAGCCCGCTATCTGCACGTCGTCCCCGTCAAGGGTAATGACCAGCCGGGCCTCAATATCGAGTCCGTTAGCCAAGGGTGCTAGAGTTTGCGGGCGGAAGGGCACCGGAGGGCGGATTTTCGCCCCGGGTACGAATGCGCAGCGAGCCGTTCAGGCGCCAAGTGGTGGGCGTGGCTGGGTTGGCCGGATTGGGCACTTGCAACTCCATTTGCTCAAAGTTGAGGGCTACCTCTACCCCACCCGAAAGCTTGGAGAGCAGTGAAGCGGCCGTATCGGCCCAGGAAGTAGGTTGTTCTGGCATAGATCTACAATAAAAAGGAAGATGTGAGCAGTAGCGGCCGCGGAAGCTACCCCCGACCGGCCCGGTAAGAAACGGCGCGGCGCGGGGCAAGTTACGAGATGACGCTGGCAAGACCTTTGTGTAAGGCCACCGTGCAGCTACGGTTAGCGGTTTAGCATCAAAACTCAACCGTCTGCGTATGCAGCCCAACGGCTGATTTTCTTCCTTTTTCTTTGCCTTATGCCCCGATTTCATTTGCTGGCAGCCGGTCTGACCGCCTGCCTGGCCGCTTCTCCCGCCCTGGCCCAAACACTGCCGCCGGTTGATTGCGCCCACCCCTTCGGCCTTTACGATAATATGGAGCTAGTGTATCAGCTCCAGGATGCCAGCGGCAAAACAACCGGCACCATGCGCAACCGGGTGGTCAGCCTGAGCTCAGAGCAGAATAAGAAACAGACCATTACTACCAATTCAGTGCTGTTGAAAAGCGGCACCTACGACCCCAAAAACAAGCTTCTGCGCCTACAGGACCTTACCTACCGTTGCCGCCAGGACACCAGCTTCACCGATGGATCGGCTGAGCTGAGCCCCGAGAGCCTACGCTCCTTCCGCGACCGGCGCTTTGTCTACGCGCCCGTACCCCTGGCCTGGCCCAATCAGCCCACCGTCGGCTCCCAACTGCCCCAGGGCGGTATTTCGGTGCAGGTGAGCAGCACGGCTGTCGATATTGCCAAGGTGTACACCACCGTGCATAAGCGCCGCATAACGGGCACCGAAACGGTGACAACGCCAGCCGGCTCCTTTGCCTGCTACAAGGTGGAAGCCGAGCGGGAAAGCGCCACTGCCGCCCGCGCCGACATGGTCATGCGCAACGCAGTGCGGGTAGTCGACTATTACTCGCCGGCCGTGGGCATCGTGAAAAGCGAAGTGTACGACAAGAAGGGCAAGCTGGAACAGGTGCGCCTGCTAACGGCCATTAACACGGGAGCACCGGCCGGCAGTACTGACCAACCCAAAGAGAAGGAGAAATACAAGGTCAAAAAATCGTAAGTTGAGAGCTGAACCCAACAATTCTCCTTGCTATGCCCCTGCTTAATCCACTCACCGGCGTCCTGGGCTTGCTAGTGCTGGCCGCTTGCCAACCCCAAACCGAAACCACTACCGCCAAAACAACGGCTACCACAACGCCGGTAGCCGCCACCGCGGGCACCACGGGCACCACCTACGGGGCCCCCATTACGGCCGCAGGCGCCCAGCCGGTTTCGGCCCTAAACAGCTTACTGGGTCAGCAAGACTCGGCGCGGGTGAAGCTGGTAGGCACTGCTACGGCCGTGTGCCAAGCCAAGGGCTGCTGGCTTACGCTGCAGGCGCCCAACGGGGAGCCCATGCGAGTGCGGTTCAAGGATTATGCCTTCTTCGTGCCCAAGGATATTACCGGCAAAACCGTGGTGATTGACGGCTGGGCCCACCGCGAAACGGTGCCGGTTTCCGATTTGCAGCACTACGCCAAAGACGCCGGCAAATCAGACCAGGAAGTGGCCGCCATTACCCAGCCCCAACAGCAGCTGAACTTCGAAGCCAGCGGCGTGCTAGTGGCCGACAAATAGGCTCTGCTTTATATAAAAAAAGCCCCGCAGTCCGGGGCTTTTTTTATGGCCGACCGTAACCAACCGACGCCCAAAATCGGGGGAACGGGGCAACGTGGTTTGGCGTACCTGGGAAGAACCGCGCCCCGTCAACTTAGTAGCGCAGTTAGTAGCTTGCAGCCCCAACCCGTGCCTTCCATGCCCGCCGACGACAACATTCAGCACCAGATAACGGCCCTCACCGAGCGCCTGCACCACCTTAACTACCAATATTACCAGCGCGACATCTCGGAAGTGCCCGACCAGGAGTTCGACCAGATGCTGGCCCAGCTGGCCCAACTGGAAAAGGACTACCCCCAGTTTGCCCACCCCAACTCGCCTACTCAGCGCGTGGGCGGCACCATCACGAAGCAATTTCCTACGGCTGAGCACCGCTACCCCATGCTTAGCCTGGGCAATACCTACTCCGAGGCTGACCTGCGAGAGTTTGATGAGCGGGTGCGCCGCGGGCTGGAAGGTGCCGCCGTGCAGTACGTGTGTGAGCTGAAGTTTGACGGGGTAGCCATGAGCCTAACCTACCAGGACGGCCAACTCACGCAGGGTGTCACGCGCGGCGACGGTACCCGCGGCGACGTGGTAACCAGCAACGTGCGCACCATTCGCAACCTGCCCCTGCACCTGCGCCCCGCCGGCCCGCCCCAACCCGCTGACTTTGAGGTACGCGGCGAAATATTCATGCCCCTGCCGGTTTTTGCCGAGTTGAATGCTGAGCGGGAAGCCAACGGGGAAGCCCTGCTGGCCAATCCGCGCAACGCCGCCAGCGGGGCCCTCAAGCTCCAGGACTCGGCGCTGGTGGCAGCCCGCAAGCTGCGGTTTTTCGCCTATTCCTTCCTGATGCCGGGCCGGAGCATGTTCCCTACCCACAGCGCGTCGCTGGAAGCCCTGCACGCCTGGGGCCTACCCGTATCCGACACCTGGCGGGTGTGCGGCACCATAGAGCAAGTGCTGGATTTCGTGCACGAGTGGGATAAGAAGCGGTTTACGCTTCCGGTTGCTACCGATGGCATTGTTATCAAGGTCGACGATTTCCGCCAGCAGGAGCTACTGGGCTTCACGGCCAAAAGCCCCCGCTGGGCCATTGCCTACAAGTACCCGGCCGAAGCCGCCCGTACGCGCCTGCACACCATTCAGTACCAGGTGGGCCGCACGGGCGCCGTAACGCCCGTGGCCCTGCTCGACCCCGTGCCCCTGGCTGGCACCGTGGTCAAGCGCGCCTCCGTGCACAACGCCAACCAGATTGCGGCCCTCGACTTGCGTCTCGGCGACTTGGTTTTCGTGGAGAAAGGCGGTGAAATCATCCCCAAAATCACGGGCGTTGATTTGGCTTCCCGCCCCGCCAATGCCGTGCCCATCATCTACCCCACCGAATGCCCGGCCTGCGGCACGCCCCTGATCCGGCCCGAGGGTGAGGCCCACTTCCGCTGCCCCAATGAGCGGGCCTGCCCCCCCCAACTCAAGGCCAAGCTAGAGCACTTCGTTTCGCGCAAGGCCCTGGACATTGATGGGCTGGGCGCCGAAACCGTGGGGCGGTTCTTTGATCTGCGGTTGGTTTCGAATGCGGCCAGCCTCTACGACCTGCCCGCCAAAGCTGCCGAGCTGGCCCAATTAGAGCGCATGGGTGAAAAATCGGTGCAGCGCCTGCTCACGGGCCTGGAGCAGAGCAAGCAAATTCCGTTCGACCGGGTACTGTTTGGCCTGGGCATCCGCTACGTGGGCGAGACGGTAGCCGAAAAGCTCGCTCAGCACTACCGCACCATGGATGCCCTGGCCGCAGCCTCAGCCACGGAGCTGGCGGCCGTGCCGGAGGTAGGCGGCGTTATTGCCGAGTCGGTGGCGGCGTGGTTTCAGGAGCCGGAGAATCGCCAGCTGATTGAGGGCCTGCGGGCGGCGGGCCTGCAACTGGCCCTGACCGGCGAGGCTCCGCAGCCCCAGAGCGACCGGCTGGCGGGCCTCACCTTTGTCCTTTCGGGCGTGTTTGAGCAGCACAGCCGGGAGGCGTTGCAGCACCTGATTCAGCAGAACGGGGGCAAGATTACCGGTAGCATCAGCAAGAAGCTCAGCTACTTAGTAGCCGGCGACAAAATGGGCCCCGCCAAGCGCGAGAAAGCCACCGAACTGAAAGTACCCATCATCACCGAGGACGAGTTGCTGGCCATGCTGCCTACCAGCTTCGACGCGGAAGATGCCGTGCTAGACCAAATGCTGGGCGATTCTACAGCAGCGGCTCCTACCCCTGCGGCAGCCACCGCAACTGGCCAGACCCCATCTGCTGGGGCGGGTGAGCAAGGCAGCTTGTTCTAAGTCTCTCAGCCAGAATGAGTAACTAGCAACCCCTGGCGCAACTTCTTCGCGCCAGGGGTTGTCCTTGTCATATACTTCCCACTATTCCCTTTTATATGTTCCGTTTTGCCTTGTTGGCTGCCGGTCTGATCAGTTCTGCCGGGGCCCACGCCCAAATGTCCGTCCCGGCAGCCCAGCCTCATGCTCCGGCGGCAGTACCCATGGTGAACATCGGGACCATAACCAGGCCCAGCGTGCCAGTGGCGGACTTGGCGGAGGTAAAGCAAGCCCTGGCCCAGCCCGGCACCGTGCTGCTGGATGTGCGCACGCCCGCTGAGTTTGCCGCCGGCCACCTATCTGGAGCGCAAAACGTGGATTTCCGCGCCCCTGATTTTGCCCAACGGATGGCCCTGCTCGACCCCAAGAAACGCTACGTGCTCTACTGCGCCTCCGGCAACCGCAGCGGTAAAGCCGCGGTACTTCTGCAAGAAAAAGGCTTTCAGAAAGTACTAAATGCTGGCGGCTTTCAGGCCCTAAAAGAAGGCGGGCTACCTGCCCAGTAGAAGTAAACACTCCGCCCGACTGCCTGTGGTGAGGGACTACCGATCCAACCAACATTCGTAAAGCCAGTATCTACCGATTTGTGTAAAAGGCGTTCCAGTGCTTACTGGAACGCCTTTTTTCTGAAGCTGCCTTGGGGCTCCTTGGCCCTGTCGGCGGCCGTGAGCTGGCCCACGAAAAAGGGGTAGCTATGGGTGGCAACGCTGCCGTGCCCATCGTTGGCCATTACCAGCAGCCGGTAGGGGCCCTTTTTGCGCGGGGCCTGCAGCAGCACCCTCTCTCCCTGAGCCTGCTGGATGATGTTCGGTAGTGGCTCGGGGGCCGTCCGGTCCTGGGGCAGCACGAAGTTTTCATCCACTTCCGGCACCACCTGCCAGGTAAAGCGCAGTGAGTCGGCTTCGGGGTCCGTGGCTTCTACGCTGGCTTGGTAAGTAGCACCAGGCCGCAGCAGCACATTGCGCTCAGGAGGGAGGCCACCTAGCCGCAAGCGGGTCAGGCGCGGCGCTTTGTTGGCAACCTGCTTTCCCGTCCAGAGGTAGTGCACCATATCTACCACGGCGGTCTTCTCTCCCTTGTCGGTAAAAAGGCTAAACCACATGGCCGTCTGTTCGAAGCGTTGCCCCCAATAGAGTACGTAGGAACCCAAACACCGCCTGGGTTGGCCCGTAACGCTTTTTTCGAAGCGGGTGCGCATGAACTCCGCCTTGGTATTGCTGCTCTGGTCTAGCGGGGCGCGCCAGGTAGTGCGGGGGGCTTCCCACCAGCCCCGGGCTCCGTACTCACCTACGATGTAGGGCCCGGCCCAGCCATCCTGCACCAGCCGGGAGTCCAACTCGCCCAGGCCACCGAAAATGTTGACTGTCAGCACATCCAGGTCGGGGCAGAAGCGCTCCACGGCCGATACCATGTTGAAGTTGCTGGTCAGGGTAGTTGTTACGGGGTGGTGCGGGTCAAGCTCGTGAATCATGCGAGCTACCTCGTTCAGAGCCTGAAACGCCCGCGGGTTGTTAGTGTGGTTGTCCAGCTCATTGCCCACGTTCCACATCAGCAGCGCCGGATGATGGCGGAAACGCAGCACCTGCTCCCGGATTTCCGCTTGCTGCCGCGCCACTGCCTTTCGGTCGAAGTAGTCGAAATCCTCGTACTCGGGCTTCATCCACAACCCCAGCATCACGGTGAGGCCCTGCTGCTGGGCTTTGTCTAAAATGGCATCGGCGTAATTGGTGGTGTAAAGCCGCAGGGAATTTCCGCCGAGGGCCTGCACCCGCTCCAGCTGCTGCAGCCCCGCCACTCCCTTAATCGTGTAGGGCTTGCCGCCGCGCAGTAGCTGGTAGCCGTCCTTGGTTTTCACCACCTGCACGGGCACCACACCCGGGGCCACAGGCTGCTGCTCGGGGTGTGTACCAGCCGAGTGGCACCCACTAAAAAGCCAGGTACTCAGGCAAATAATCAACCAGAAAGAAACAAAGGAGCGCACCGGCATGAGAAGAGGGAAAAAGCGACGAAGCAATATTGTATATTAATTATAAATAATTAAATTTTTTACCAGTATAAACTCGTATACTTGACTTTATTTTACAAGAATTACTTGAATTCATTATACGCGTTATCTTCTCTTTGCTTTCCTCCGTTTATCTGCTTTTCTCTGCTCTTACCTCGCTCTTTCCCCCTCACTGTCAGTCAGTCGCGCCATGACTTTCTATGAAGAAACGCTTACCCCTGAACCAGCCCTGGCTCCACCTCCTCCCCTTAAAGTACCTTCCACGGCAACTTCTATAGGCTCCGTCCTGGCCAAGCAGGTAGGCCAGATGCGGATACTGGTCGTTGTTGGCGTCTTACTGACGGGACATTTCCTGTGGTGGTTTGCTGACTCCGACCACATTGGCTACGCGCCGTTGTTTTGGTTGCTGAGCGTGTCGCTGGGCTTCAAGCTGCTGCGCATGCTGCACGAGTGGTACCACTACGTGGGCGTGAGCGAGCCCGTGGCCCCGGCCGGCCCGGCCCCGGCCTACACGGTGGACGTGCTCACGACCTTCTGCCCGGGCGAGCCCTACGCCATGATGGACCAGACGCTGCGGGCCATGCAGGCCATCACCTACCCCCACACCAGCTACCTCTGCGACGAGGCCGACGACCCCTATCTGCGCCAGCTCTGCCAGCAGCTGGGCATCGTGCACGTCACGCGCCGGCACAAGGTCGATGCCAAGGCCGGCAACATCAACCACGCCCTGCAGCAGGCCACGGGCCAGCTGTGCGTGGTGCTGGACCCGGACCACGTGCCGGCCCCCGACTTTCTGGACCAGGTCGTGCCCTACTTTGCCTGCCCCACCGTGGGCTACGTGCAGGTGGTGCAGGCCTACGGCAACCAGGACGAGAGCCTGGTGGCGCGCGGGGCGGCCGAGCAGACCTACCACTTTTACGGGCCCCTGATGATGGGCATGCACGCCTACAACACGGCCCAGGCCATCGGGGCCAACTGCACCTTCCGCCGCGCCGCCCTGGACTCGATTGGCGGCCACGCCGCGGGCCTGACCGAGGACATGCACACGGCCCTGCGCCTGCACGCGCAGGGCTGGCAGTCGGTGTACGTGCCGCGCATCCTGAGCCGGGGGCTGGTGCCCTCCACGCTGGGGGCCTTCTATGCCCAGCAGCTGAAGTGGGCCCGCGGGGCCTTTGAGCTGCTGCTGACGGTCTACCCGCGCCTATTCCGGCGCCTGAGCGGGCGCCAGAAGCTGCACTACGCGACCCTGCCCCTGTACTTTCTCTCCGGCCTGGTCACGCTCATTGATATTGCCGTCCCTATTGCCTCCTTGCTGCTAGTGGAGTTTCCCTGGCACTTGTCGTTGTTGGAATTTGCCCTGCACCTGACTCCGGTGCTGATGATGTCCCTGCTGATTCGCTACAACGCGCAACGCTGGCTGCGGGAGCCGCACGAAGCAGGTCTGCACCTAGTGGGCGGGCTGCTGCGCACCAGCACCTGGTGGATCTATTGCCTGGGTTTCGTGTACACGCTGCTGCGGGTGCGGGTGCCCTACATCCCGACTCCTAAAGAAGGCCACGGCCGCAACGAGTGGCTGCTTAGCTTGCCCAACCTAGTGCTAGCTGGTATCTGCGTAGCCGCCGCCCGCTACGGCCACTACCTCACCCAGACGCCCTACGCCCTGCTGATGATGGCGCTGGCCCTTACCAATGCCGCCCTGCTGTTCGCCTCTGTGCTGATGGCCCAGCACGAGCTGCTTAAGCGCCTTCGGCAGCTGGCTACATCCGCCCGCCCCCTGCGGTGGTTGCTGCGCCAGGCGGAGAATTTCCTGGAAAATCAGGTGGGCCCCCGGTTGCCGCGGCTACGGACTGCCGCCGTGTTCGTCGCCTTTTTTGTATTTACGACTCACTCCCTGATTAGCTTGGGAATAAGCCTGTGGCTGGGCCGAAATACACCCTCCGACGCCCTCATTTGGGCGCATACCGGCGTAGGTGGCGTACGAATCGGGCAGGCGGCTACCCCGCCAATGTCTCCTATGTGGACCGCTTCCGTTACGTCCGGAACTAAAGTGGCGCCGGCCGTAGTGGAGTTGCAATTGCCGCCCGCGCTAGGGCCTCACGTAACTTCCGCTACGTTGGCAGCCCTGGACCAGCAGGGCAGCACTCCTCTGCTGAGCTGGGAAGTGATGGGTAGCCGTTTTCAGGCCGATGCTTGGCAACGCAGCGTAGCCACTATCCGGGAGCGAAATAAACCTGTACTGCTGCGGCCCCTGCTGCGGGCTAGCACGCCGGCTGCTTACCGCAAAGCCTGGCGGGAGCTGGTTACCCGGTTTCGGGCGGCCGGCGACACCAGTGCCGCCTGGGTCTGGACTCCCCCTCGTCCCGATTCGGTAGCTGCCTATTTCCCAGGCGCCGCTTACACCGACTGGGTTGCCGCCGACTACCTTTCCTCGCAAGTGATTACACCAACGCAAGCAACTGAGCAGTACCAAGCCCTGCGGCTGCAGCTGGCCCAGCGGGCGGAGCTAAACAGCAAGCCCATTTTACTTCTCATACCCAGCCGGCCCGGCCAGCCCTTACCCAGTCAAGCCCAGCGCCTTACCCACACCTACCCAGAGGTCAAGGCAGTGGTATTTGGTCAGCCCCAACCCAAACACGCAGAAGTAGCCGAGAGGTAGGCCCGCCGCCAGTGGGTTGCTGCCTGCATCGTACCCGATTAATGCTGGGTTATCTTTTCAACAATAAAAAGCCCCGGCAGAGCCTATCTGCCGGGGCTTTTTATTGTAAAAACGGCGTGCTTAGAAGCTCTGCACCATGCTGTTATGCAGGGTACGGGGGCTCCAGTACCCACTAGCAATAATGCGGCGGATGGTATAGAGCGGGTCCTGCTGGTCGCGCTTTTCAGCCAGAATAAAGGCCGCATCCATGCCGCGCTTCTTCAGCTCCGGAATAGCCTCGGGGCGCCACAGGCCGAAGGGGTAGGCGAAGTAGTTGATTTTCTTGCCCGTAATTTCCTCCAGTTGCTTGGTGGGCTTTTCAATCTGAGTTACCCAATCCTCGCCGGCGTACTTTTTCACGTTATGATGGTCCCAGGTGTGGGAACCGATGACGTTGCCCTCGTCGGAAAGCTGCTTCACCTGGGCTTTGCTCATGTAGTTGGGGCGCCCCAGGCTCACGGTCATAATAAAGTACACTGCCTTGAAGCCGTACTTGTCCAGCGTGGGCCGGGCCACCGTGAACTGGTCGAGGTCGGTATCGTCGAAGGTCAGCATCACGGGCTTGCTGGGTAGCGGGGCGCCGGTGGTGAGGTAGGCGTAGAGTTGGTCGGGCAGAATGGTGTGGTAGCCGGAATCGGCCAGCATCTTAATCTGGGCCTTGAACTGCTCTACCGGCACGATGTAGTCCTTGGCACCTTTGGAGTCGCGGGGGCGCCAATCCCGAATCTGGTGGTAGCACAGGATGGGCACCTGGGGCCGAGCCGTGATGGTAGCGGCATCGGCACGCTTGCCGGCCGGAATGGTAGCCGGACTGCCCGTGTTGCCGGTGTTGGCAGCGGTAGCGGTGCCCGCCGTGGTAATGGTGGCCGTTTCAGCCGAGTCGGCGGCAATGGCAGTGGAGCTGGCGGCCGTTTCGGCGGCGGTAGCGTTTTTGGCGTCGTTGCAGGCAGGCAGCGCGCCGAGGCTGGCCAAAGAAGCCGCAGCCAGCAGCGGGTAATTCGTGAATTTCATGAAGAAAGATAACGCGACCGGCGAAGGAGGTAGCCGTACTTTTAGAGGAAACGGGCCGACCTTCGCCGCCGGCATTGTACCTTCGCCGCGGGTCTTCCCATTACAAATCAACCGCTAATTTCCCGCATGGACAAACTACGTGGCACTGGCGTAGCCCTCGTTACTCCGTTCACCCCCACTCCTGAGCGCGCCGTAGATTACGCCGCCCTGCGTCGTCTCGCCGACTTCACCATTGAAGGCGGCGTGGAATACTTGGTTATCAACGGCACCACCGCCGAATCGGCCACCCTAACCACCGCAGAAAAAGCCGAAGTGCTGCGCGCAGTGCGCGAGCAGGTAGCCGACCGAGTTCCGCTGGTGTACGGCATCGGGGGCAACGACACGGCCGCTACCGTCCGCACCATCCAGCAAACCGACTTGACGGGCATTTCGGCCCTGCTTTCGGCTTCTCCTTACTACAACAAGCCCAGCCAGCGCGGCATCATTGCGCATTACCAGCTGCTAGCCGATGCCTCCCCGGTGCCCGTGCTACTCTACAACGTGCCCGGCCGCACCAGCTCCAACATGACGGCCGCTACTACCCTGGAGCTGGCCAAGCATCCCAACATCATCGGCATCAAGGAAGCCAGCGGCAACTTGGAGCAGTGCATTGCCATTGCTGCCGCCAAACCTGCTGATTTTCTGCTGATTTCGGGGGATGATATGATGACCACGTCGCTGATCAGCTTCGGGGCCGTGGGCATTATCTCGGTGCTGGCCAATGCCTTCCCGCGCCGCTTCTCTGACATGACCCGGCACGCTCTCAGCGGCAACTTTCAGGCAGCTAGCGAACTGCTCTTCGGTTTCGTGGAGCTAAATCCGCTGATGTACGAGGAAAGTAACCCCGTGGGCGTGAAAGCCGCCCTGGCCGCCCAAGGCCTCTGCGCCGACGCCGTGCGCTTACCACTGGTGGAAGGCTCCGAAAACCTGAAGCAGCGGATTGGACAGTTGGTATAACTTCAACCCACACCATAAAAGAGTGCGCCTCTTCACGTGAAAAGGCGCACTCTTTTATGTACGCATCCTACTGCTTGCCGAAGTACGTTGTCGCGTCGAATTCATTCACGACACCAACGGAAAGCAGCTGAAACCGCAACCGCCCGCCGTCGATATTTACGTAGTCGAGCTCCACAAACCCGTATTGCGGATGAAACAGCAATGACAGCGTGGCCTGCCCTGCTGAGCACCGGGCCACGGCGGTTACTTGCTGGCACTCGAGTTTGCCCAAAGGGGTAGCAACACGTTGCTGGCCTACCGATTTGTAATGGGTTTTCACTTGCATCTGGCCCTGCCACACTGCCCAGGCCGGGTTCGACCAATAAGAGCCAACGCTCAGTTCCCAATCCCACTCTTGTCCAGGCTTGAATGGCAGCCGTATTTCGGGAAACGGACTAAGTTCTAGAATAGCATACTCGCCGTAACGCGGCGGATGAATCCAGACGCCACGTGGGCTTTCAGCCACGCCAGTACCGCTTCTCATTTCGTCGGTTCTGCTTCCCCACCCAATTGCTTTTTGGGTGGAATCTGCCTCCCAGATTCGGCCCGTTGAGGTCAGCACAACGGTATCGGTGGGTACTAGCTGCTGCCCATCAGAGCGGCTGACCAGATACGTGAATTCCTTGTTTTGCGTGAAGATTTCTGCCGGTATTGCCCCTGGTAGCTGGCGCTCTATTCGCCCGCACGCTACAACTGATAATGCTACGAGCCATACCTCCGAAACTGTACCTATTAACGCACGCATTACATATAGTATTTACCATCCCCACAATCCGTGGAATTAGATGAATCCGTCTACATCCGTGATTCACCACCCACTAGCCAGTACATCCGCTACGTGCAGGGTTTTGAGGGGCTTTTTCTCGCGGCGGATGTAGGCATCGAGGTGCATGAGGCAGCTCGTGTCGGTGCTGATGAGGTAGTCGGCGCCAGTGGCCAGGGCGTGCTCTACCTTTTGTTCGGCCATGGCAACAGAAATGGCTTCGAACTTCACAGCGAAGGTGCCGCCAAAGCCGCAGCAGGTTTCGGTTTCGGCCATTTCTAGCCGTTCCAGGCCCGAAATGGCGTCGAGGAGCTGGCGCGGAGCTTCCCGGATGCCGCACTCGCGCAGGGCCGAACAGGAGTCGTGGTAGGTGTACTTGCCCGTGAGTTGGGCTTTGGGAATGGAAGTGACGCCTAGCACGTCCACCAGAAATTCAGTCAGCTCGAAGGCTCGGCGCTGCACCCCGTGGTAGCGGCCGGAGTCAGAGGTGCCTTCAAACAAATCGGCGTAGGTATTGCGCACCATGCCTATGCAGGAAGCCGAGGGACTCACAATGTAACGCTCCTGCTGAGTCGGGAAGTCGTCGAGGAATTTGCGGGCTACGTCGCAGCTTTGCTCCTTGTAGCCAGCGTTATAGGCCGGTTGCCCGCAACAGGTTTGGTTGGCGTTGTAGTGCACCTGGCAGCCCACCGATTCCAAAACCTTTACCATGTTCATGGCGGTAGCAGGAAATAGCTGGTCTACAAAGCAAGGAATGAACAGGTCGACTTGAGGGGCTGGCATAAGGCTGAGGGGGAAATGTCATTCCGAATGCGGAAAGGAATCTGGGTTCTTCATGGGTGCTCAACCCAGATTCTTCACTCCGTTCGGAATGACAAAGTACGGTTTAATGCCCCATAAAAATGCGCTGATTTAATTGCATTGCGGCTGGCAATGCTTCCAGCCGCAGGTTTGGCTCGGCGCCTACCTCGCGGGCAAACTCCAGCAAATGCTCAGTGGGCATGTTGCCGGTGAGCTGGTCGGCGGCCATGGGGCAGCCGCCATAGCCGCCCAGGGCCCCGTCAAAGTGGCGGCAGCCGGCCTCGTAGGCGGCCTGCACTTTTTCGCGCCAGGTGTCGGGGGTAGTGTGCAGGTGGGCGCCAAAGCGAATCTGCGGGAAAGCAGCCGTCAGCTCCCGGAAGGCCGGACCGATGGTAGTCGGCGTAGACACCCCAATGGTATCAGATAAAGCCACAATACCTACCTGCAGGTCGGCCAGCTTCTGCGTGAATTCGCCCAGCACGGCCGGGCTCCAGGCGTCGCCGTAGGGGTTGCCAAAGCCCATGCTCAAGTACACTACCTGCTCCTGCCCGGTGCGGGCGCACAGCTCCTGCATGCGGGCTACATCGTCGAGGGCTTCGGCTATGCTTTTGTTGGTATTACGCTGCTGAAAGGTCTCAGACACCGACAGCGGAAAGCCAATAAACCGAATCTGAGGGTACTGGGCGGCCGTTTCTGCCCCGCGAAGGTTGGCGACAATGGCCAGCAGATGGGTAGCTGAGTGGCTCAGGTCCAGAGCTTCCAGCACCTCGGCCGTATCAGCCAGCTGCGGAATGGCTTTCGGCGACACGAAAGAGCCGAAATCCAGCGTATCGAACCCCACTCGCAACAGGGCATTGAGGTAGGCAATCTTATCGGTCGTGGGAATGAATGTCGACCAGCCCTGCATGGCGTCGCGGGGGCACTCAGTGAGGTGGAGCATGGGAAGGTGGGGTGGTGAAGGTGCGAAGTTGTGAAATTGTGAGATAGGTAGTGGTGAGGTGGCGAGTTTGTAAGCTAGTGAATGAGTGAAGTGCGTCATGGCGGGGGCACCAAAGCCATCCGTCCTCTTTTCGTGATAAGCCTGATAAAGTGATAAGTGCCTGACATATGATGGCGTTATGGCCTTGTCACGTTTCAAAGGGTAGCACGTTGGTCAGGAAGGATAGCGGCGTGCCTCCTCACCAGGATACCTCCCTCACCAGTACACCGCCGCGAACTACTAGCACGAGTCTGGGGTTTATCCAATTAGCTCTTCCTACCGATCCAACCTCGTTCAATGCTGCTTCGCTTTCGAGCCTTACCGGCCGTTTTATTCGTCCTATTTCTTACCGCTTGCAGTCAAAGCCAGACCCTGCAAGGCATCTTCCAAAAATCAACTCCCCACGAAGCCTACGCCCGCAAGCTGAAACAGGCAGGCCTGGCCGAAACAGCTCTGGGCCGCGACTGGCTGCGGGCCGCCGACCAGGCCCTGCGCGACTCGCTGGTGGTGAAGCTGCCGTTCCAGGAAAGCGGCTTTTTCCCCGCCGACCGGGCCGTTGCCACGGGTCTGCGCTACCCCGTCCGGACTGGCGAAACCATTCACATCAGCTTGACTCTGGCCCCGGGTACGCAGGCGCCTAAGGTCTTCGTGGATGCCTATGAGCTCAGCCCCGACCGCCGCACGCCCCGCTACCTAGCTTCTGCCGACACCACGGACCTTTCTTTTCGCTACGTGGCCGAAGCTGACCGTCAGCATATCTTGCGGGTGCAGCCCGAGCTGCTGCGCGGCGGACGTTACACGTTGCGTATTCGGCGCGAACCTAGCCTAAGCTTTCCAGTGAAGGGCAAGAACGACGTGGCGGTGGGTTCCTTCTGGGGTGTGCCGCGCGATGGCGGCGCCCGTCGCCACGAGGGCATTGATATTTTTGCCAAGCGCGGCACGCCGGCCGTGGCCTCGGCACACGGCTACATTACACGCGTAAACGAAACGACTCTGGGGGGCCGAGTAGTCTGGCTAGCCGACACCGACCACGGCCAGCACCTCTACTACGCCCACTTGGATAAGCAGCTAGTGCAGCCCGGCCAGCAAGTAAAGCCCGGCGACACGCTGGGGCTGGTGGGTAACACCGGCAATGCCCGCACCACCTCGCCGCACCTGCACTTTGGGGTGTACCGCAACGGAGCCGTTGATCCGTTCCCCTTTGTGCGCCGGGCCGATGCGCTGGCGCCAGCACCCAAAGTGCTTCCCGCTCGGTTAGGCCAGTGGGTGCGAGCCAGGGAAACGCGCCTGACGCTCCGCCGCACGCCGGCCACCACGGGTGTAACGGCGGCCACGGCCTCGCGCCCCACGCCGCTGCTGGTACTAGGGGCCACGGCCGAATGGCTGCGCGTACAACTGCCGGCGGGCGGCACAGGCTTCGTACCGGCCAAAGCCGTGCTCACGGCAACTCCGTTGCGGCGCGAAAACCTGACTGCCGCCGCTGACTTACGCGCCCTACCCTCCACTAGCGCCCTGATGATTGCCGCCCTGCCGGCCCAAACGGCCGTGGCCGTACTAGGCGAGTTCGGTGGGTTCCGGCTGGTGCGTCAGCCCGATGGGCGAACTGGCTGGCTGGCCGCCTCCTAGCCCACGCCGCAAGGTGTACGGCTTATGTAAGGCTCGGCACTCAGAAACTGGTTAACTTGATTGGTAACTTTATTCAGTGTTGACCCACCAAGTGCTATGTCTTGGTTGACTCCGTAGTTTGAGTAGAACCGCACTAAAAAGCCGCCGGATATGCTATCCGGCGGCTTTTTTAGTATCAACTATACAGGCAGACTTACTCGGCAATGACCACTGCGCGGCCTAGCTTTTTAGAGTAAGCCACGCGCCGCTCGCGACCATCGGCGGCGGGGTAGTCGAACCCAACGGCGCGGGCGTCTTCCTTTACCGAACTCCACGACTGCGCATCCACGTTCTCGGGTTGAGTAGCGGCGCGGGGCACGGCGGGCTGCACAAACCGATCTTCTTTGAAGAAGGCGTTCATACCCTGCAGAATGGCAATTTCTTTATCGCGCACGGTAGCGGCTTGGGGGTCGTCCAGGTCCCGCTCGTTAATCAGGGCTGAAGCTGGAATAATTTCCTTGCGCAGCGTGTCGCCGGTGCTGCTGATAATCATAAAGTAGGCTTGGGCGTTGGCAATTTTCGGCCCGCGCAGCTGCAGCACAAAGTTATCCTTGGTCCGGGGGTTGGAGAAGGCGTGGGCAGTGTTTACCGTGCGCAGCACCGTGCGCTCCGATACGCGGCCCCGGTTTCCTTCGGGAACGGGCGTAAACACGCGGTCAGCATTCTTGGACGTTCCTACCTCGCGTTCCGTGTTAATGCACGAAGCTAACTGGAGTAAAAACAAAGCCCCGGCGGTGGGGAGTAAAATCTTTTTCATGAAGGGAAAGTCAACCATCATCAATTCGGTACGGCAAATTACGAAACTACCGACAGCGCAGAACTAAAGCGGCTGATTTCGGTGAGGTTCCTGTCGGGGTGGGGTAGTGACAACATGTACCGCAAAAGCGGGTGGGAGGTTGTGCAGAAAGTACGGGAAAATTACAAGGAAAAAAGGCTCAACAGCAACCGGCTAAAATCCAGCCGCAATAATCGGGCTATATAGCTCAGCCCAGAGTAATTTCCTGCACGTTTGGGCTCACTCCTAGCCCACTTTATGCGCTGTAATAAGGCTAAAACAAGCCCAATTCCAGCCCCACTACCCACCGGGGCAGTTCCACATAAGCCGGATTAGCTTGGGCATTAAACGTGTCGGAGAGCCGGTAGCGGGCCGTGGCCACGTAGCGCCCGGAGCCTAAACGGGCCCCCACCCCAAAAGGCCAGCGCCGCACGTAGCGCAAGTCGCGCTCCACTACTACGGTGCGCTTGCCGCCCCCCGTGCCGGGCTGGTCTTCGTAGTGGTGCGAGGCACCCATGGCCCAGCCACCCCACCCGCTCACATCCAGATAGTTGCCAATGACGTTGCCGCGGCGGCCGTAGCTAAACCGCAGGTAGGGCTCCAGTTGCAGCTGCGAGAACACCAAGGACTCGGAATGGTGCACCGTGGAAGTCGGCAGTATTTTTTGGCTGTTTTGGCGCAGATGGTAGGCCAGGCGGGCATAACGCACATCGAAGCCGGTAGCTAGGGTTTGCGTAAGGCGGTATTTCTGCCGTACGCCCACAAAAAACTCAGCTGATTTAAACGGACGCAGATCGGCCCCCGGCCCGGCCGGCGCACCCACCACGGGAGCATAACCTATAAAGAGGTGGCGGTAGAAAGCCCGGTTGGGGCCATACCAGGCGCGGACCGTGTCGGTGGCCGGGTCGGCCCGCAGTACCACCCGCTGGGCCCGGGCCTGCTGAGCCTGCCCCCACAGCAGCAAACTCAGGCCGGCCGGCAATAATAGGTGCTTCATGGGGCGAGGTAGGTTTGGGTGTAACCCCGGTAATGCACCCGGGCGGCGTCGCCGGGGCGCAGCAGGCGCAGCGGAATGCGCAATACGGCGCGCTGCTTTACCTCCAGCACTTCGTAACGCCGCAGCTTTCCGCTACGGTCCAGTAGCTGCCAGTACACGTACTGAGGTGGCGTAGAAGGCACCAGCTCCTCGGCGGGAGGTGCCGCTTCCCGCGGCTGCTCCTTCCCTACCGGGGCAACGGCCGGTGCCCCCGCCGCCGTGGTGGCCTGCACAGAATCGGCGAACAGGGGTAGCGTGTGAGCCGGCACATACGCTGCTTCCGGCCGAATCAGCACGGCCAGCACCGAGTCCTGGCGCACCAGGTCAAACGAAGCTGAGGCGGGTGGCGGGGAAGACGGCGTCGTAAAAAAGGATGCCTGCGGCAGGCCGTAGCCGTGGGCGTAATCAAAGTACGGATACAAACTGGCTGACTGCTGAAGCTGGGCGAATAGCTGCATGGCCGTGAGGTTGCGCTGCTGCTGCCAGACGCAAGCGGCAAAGCCAGCCACCAACGGACTAGCAAAGGAAGTGCCTTCCGTGCGCACGTAGCCACCGGGAGCCGCCGCCACCACCACCCCAAACGCCGACACGTTGGGCTTGAGCCGCTGCCCCGGAGCCGGCCCGTAGCTGCTAAAATCCAGGTGCAAATAGGTATCAGGGTCGATGCCACCCACGGCCAGCACGGAGTCGCCATCGGCGGGTGTGCCCACGGTACGCCACTGCGGATCGTCGCCATCGTTACCGGCAGCATTCACCACCAGAATGCCCTTGCGAACGGCCAGCTCCGCAGCCCGGGCTACCAGACTGGTGCGGCCGTTCATTTGCTCAGGAAAGTAGCGCCGGGTGGTGTAGCCCAAGGAGGAGTTAATGATGTCGGCCCCGTTGCGGTCGGCCCATTCCGCGGCAGCCAGCCAGGCTTCCTCCTCGGCGTACTTTTCACGGTACATCTGCTCCGTGCGGGCCAGCAGAAACTCCGCGCCCTCCGCCAGGCCCAGACGGGTGCTGTCTGGAAGGCGGCCGGCAATGCACGAGAGCACCTCGGTGCCGTGGTTGCCACCCTGGTATACGGCAGGAGTGCGCCGCAAAAAGTCATAGGTGGCAACAATGGCACCGCGGCGGCGCAAGTGGGCAAAAGCCGGGTGCTGATCGGCCCCGTTAAACCCTACGTCGAAAATAGCAATCCGTACCCCACGGCCGTTGAGCCGGGCCCGCCGGAAGTCGACGGCTCCCAGGCTGGCCGCTTGGCGCCGGGCCAATGATCGGTCGGCGGAAGTAAGCGGCCCGCCTGCCTCGGCTGCACCAGTGGAGGTGCGGGCAGCCGGTAGCAGCGGATTTTCTGGCCAAGGAGTTACACTTAGAACGCCGGGCACGTGCCGCAGGGCCGCTGCCTGGGCGGCGGTTGCCCGGCACGCTACGGCATTAAACCAACGGCTCACTAGCGTTACCGTGTCGGTAGCGGCGCGCACGGCCGCCACGTAGTCGGGCCGAACGGGAAAGTCGGTACTGTCGGCGGGGGGTAGATGCTGACGCTGGCGGCGGGCCTGGGCGGCGGCGCTGAAGTAGGCGCGGGGCCGGAAATGCTGGCCGGCTTTGTCGCGGAAGCTCACCCAGTACCGGGTAGCAGGTGGCGTAGCGTGCACCGGGTTTTTCACGCCGGCAACCACGTTACCCACCAGCAGCAGCGCTATTAATTGAATACGAAAACGCAAACGAGAATTAGAATACTGACGAAACCATATAGCCTCCAAGGTACGATAAAGCGGGCCGCGAACGACACCGCAAGGCGAATTTCTGGTAGCGCTGCGGCTCTCCGTAACTCCCAACAGTTGGGTTCCGTTTCATGGCTACTTGCGTTGTCACTTCGTATTCCCGCGTCATGAAATATTTGTTTGCTTCTCCATTATTCGCAACAATGTGCAGTGCCACCCTTCTGGTGGGTGCAGTGGGCTGCGTTTCGCAGAAAAAATACACTGCGTTGCAAACGCAGTACACCGATGCCTCCCGCTCCCGCGACCAACTGCAGGCCGAGAAAAATGCGCTTCAGGAGGAAAAAGCGCGCAACGAAGAAGCTCTGCGGACCAGCCTTTTAACCAAGAATCAGCAGGTTAATCAGCTGAATGCCAGCCTAAGCGGGGCCCAACAAGAAAACTCGCAGCTGTCGGCTGATTTGCGCGGCAAAGAGCAGCGAATTGCCGATATGCAGCGCATTTTAGAGCAAAAAGATGCGGCAGTAAAAGCCCTACGTCAGAAAGTGGGCGACGCGCTGCTGGGCTTTAATTCACAAGATTTGCAGGTAAATGTGCGGAACGGTAAAGTGTATGTTTCGCTTTCGGAGCAATTACTTTTTAAATCTGGCTCCACCAAAGTCGACCCGAAAGGCCAGGAGGCATTAAGTAAATTGGCTACTGCTCTTAAAGGTAACCAAGATGTTAACGTGCTGGTGGAAGGCCACACCGATAATGTACCCATTGTAAAAGGGACGGCCGGTATGCGCGACAACTGGGACCTGAGTGTATTGCGGGCCACGGAAATCACGCGAATTTTAACGCAGGCGGGGTTACCTGCTTCCCAGGTTACCCCGTCGGGGCGGGCACAATACGTACCAGTAGCGCAAAACGACTCGCCTACCAATAAGGCGTTAAATCGTCGAACCGAAATTATTCTGACCCCGAAACTAGACGAGCTATTTCAGATTTTGGAGCAGAATTAAGTTTTATTGCGCGCTATAAATTGCTATCCGAGGGCTACCTATTCGTAGATGGCTCTCGGATTTTTCTTTGTCTGGTCGCTAAAATCTCTCTCTGAATCAGCGGCTTACAGTGATTTTATTTTAGATTAAACTCTCTTACCAAGGGGTAAGCACAAGCTATTTTGTAGCCAGGACTGATAAAAATATTTTCACGCTCGGATATCAACAAAGTGCAGGAGGTAATCGTATGGATTTCACCAGACTGCTATTCTTCATTTTAAATGATGCGCGTGTGCCAGTCTGTTCGTAATCCGGAAAAATATTCTTGCGTCATGTTGGATAGCAAAGTATTTATTTGGGCGAAACAAAAAAATCTTCAACTTTGAGTATTATTCGTCTTCCCAAAGATTTAAACTAATCATGGCAACTGCTGACCTTAACAAATTGCAACAGATTTTGGCTAACGCCGAAGAAAACGATGCTGTTCTAGTGCAGATCCGCAAGCACGTAGTAAAAGTAAATGAGCTAATGGCGGAACTGAATGCCATGCTGGAGCCCGGTTTCCGGGTTGAGAAAAAAGAGCGTAAGCCCCGTGCCGCCAATAGCACCGGTAAGCGCCCCGGCCGCCCAAAGAAAAATGCCAGCGCTGAGTAATTCAGCCTTGTTAAGAATATAAAAAATCCCGCAGCTTGGTTTCAGGCGGCGGGATTTTTATTTACTAGGTCATGTGAGCAAAAAAAGCTTGCAAATAGGTATGAGAACGTCATGCCGAGGCCGCGCCGAAACACCCCTTCCGCTGACGTTGCAATCGTACACGTCCTGCCTGATCTAATGTCCGCAGAACCGATGGCCCCTTACCGCTTCGTCCTCGCGTAGGAGTCAGCCAGAGGGAGGAGCGCTTCAGCTGCGCGGACGCCAGATTAGGTAGGGCCCGTTATTTTAGTACTGTTCTTATATGCATAGTACCACCAGCCCGCGGGGTGCTTTGCTCCTGCTCGGCAGGACAGCCGTTGAGCCATCTGGTAACAGTTTCTAGTCTGCCAGGCCATGTGCCGGTAGTAGATACACGGTTTCCTGCACTTGCCATTTACGTCCATCGTGTTGGTAAAGCACCAGTTCTTCCCAGGCGGCGGTTGCCGCGTAGCGGCGGCTTGCAAACTCTGCGCGTAACTCGGGCACGGCTGCGGGGGGCAAATCACGGGTGGCGAGGGTGACGTGGGGTACGAAGGGCCGAGTAGGTGCGGGCACGGCGGGCAATTGCGTAGCGCACCAGTGGCGCAGGGCCTCGTGGAGCTGCTGCACCGCCTGTGCCTGCGCCACATGCACATACAGCGTGCGGCTCTGAAACCAGGCAAAGTCTTCCAGCCCCACCAGGCAGGCCTTTTGCGCACGACCAAACTCCCGTAAGCTGGCCGCGGCGGCGGCGGCAAACGGCGCGGGCTGGCGCAGGGGTGGAATTAGCGTGATGTGCGGGGGAAGGTTAACGGCGTTGCGGCTGCCGGTTCGCTGGTGCATTTCCTGCTTCAGGGCCCAGATGTCGCTACGAATAGGCTCTGGGGGTAGCAGGGCCACAAGAAATAGATCCATACTTAACTGAAGCTATAAGGCGACGAAAAAACAAGTCCCGGCGAAAAGGCGGGCACCTTCTTACCGGGACTTGTACGAATACGTAGGGCAAAAAAGCCGCTTTGCGGGGCGGTTTGCTACCCCAGGCCTACAGGCCGTACTTGCTGAGCAAGTAAATCAGGGAGGCCATGCTGGCCCCGCCCAGTTCCAGCTCGCGGCGGTTCACCTTGTCGAAGGTGTCGGCGGCGGTGTGGTGAATGTCGAAGTAGCGCTGGGAGTCGCAGTCGTAGCCAATGAGGGCTTTGGCTTGACTTTTCAGGGAGCCGATGTCGGTGCCAGCATGACCCGCCACGAATTCGCCGCTGCCGTAGGGCTGCAATAGCGGGGCCCACTGCTGTACCTTACGCACGGTGGCGGGGTCAGCCTCGATGTTGAAGCCCCGGGGCGTAAAGCCGCCCCCATCTGACTCCATGGCGGCCAGGTGTTTTTCGCCGGCTGCCTTGGCCAGCTCGGCATATTTGTTGCCGCCGCGCACACCGTTTTCTTCGTTCATGAACAATACGGCCCGGATGGTGCGCTCCGGCCGCAACCCGGCGGCTTTTAGCAGACGTAGGGCTTCCATGCTTTGCGTGCAGCCGGTGCCATCATCGTGGGCGCCCTGGGCCAAGTCCCAGGAGTCGAGGTGGCCGCCTACGGCAATGATTTCGTCGGGGTACTTCGAGCCCTTGATTTCGCCTACCACGTTGTAGCTTTTCACTTCGGGTAGCTGCTGGCAACTCATTTCCAGCTCTACAGTCAGGTTGGGGTCGGCTTTAAGCAGGTGGCTGAGCTCATCGGCGCCGTTGGTGCTCACGGCGGCGGCCGGTACCTTGGCTACCTGCTCATTGTAGTTCATAGTGCCGGTGTGGGGGAAATCGTCGTGGGCCAGGGTGAGGCTACGTACTAGCGCGCCCACCGCGCCCCGCTTAGCGGCTTCCACGGCCCCGCTGCGGCGCTGGTCGCCGGCTTCGCCGTAGGCCCGACCGGTTTCTACGTATAAGGGGTTCATGGGCCGGTTGAAGAATACTAGCTTACCTTTCACTTTATCAGCGGGTAATGCAGCCAGCTCCTGCATGCTATGCACTTCTACAACTTGGGCTTTGAGCTTACCATTGGTTCCAACGGAGCCGCCCAAAGCGCACACGTTCAGGTTTACGCCCTTGCCTTTGCTGCTCTTAATCTGGGCTTTTTCCTTGGCCCCGCGCACCCAATGCGGCACCATCACCTCCTGCAGGTACACCCGGTCGAGGCCCATCTTTTCCATAACCGTTTTGCCCCACTGCACGGCCTGCTCGGCCTGGGGCGAACCGCTTAGCCGGCCGCCAATGGTAGTGGTCAGGTAGCGCAGGTTCTCGTAGCTCTGCCCGCGGGCTAAGGCTTCATCGTAGATTTTTCGAATGACGACGGAATCGATTTTAGAGCCGGTGGTTTGAGCAGTTGCAGTTCCGGCGGAAGCCAGCAGCAACAGAGCACCCAGGGTAAGGCAGCGAAAGGAAGTGCGCATGAAAAGGAAGAGAGTGACAAAACAACACCGCCCGCCAGGGCCAGGGCTACCGCGGGCGGCTTAAAAGTAGCAGAAAACGAACGTGGGTTGCAGCAAAAGCACGCCCTGGCTACCGTACTCCGTAGCGGCGGGCCACGGCCGAAGCAGCTTGGGTAGAATCCTGCGGAATCCGCACTTGCAGCAGGTAATCATACTCACTGTCCTGCACGGCCGGCACCGGACGCGGGGCACCCAGCGCTTCTACGGTTTCCAGAATAGTGTTAGAATGACCCACTACCAGTACCGTTTGACCCTTGTACTCCCGTCGGATGCGGGCAGCTAGGGCCGCTAGCTGCCGGGCATCGTAGGGCTGCACTGGTAGCTGGCGGGCGGTGGCCAGGGGCTCGGCCGTACTGCGGGTACGCGTGGTAGCGGTTGAGAAAACGGCCGTTATTGTGGCCTTGCGTAGCGTATCCACTAGGGTTTGGGCGCGTTGCTTGCCAGCAGCCGTGAGCGAGGGGTCGGGCAGCCCGGGGGTCGGGTCTTTTTCAGCGTGGCGCACCACGTACACCGTAGTGAAAGCGGGCTGGCTGGCCTTCCGGGGTTCCACGGAAGCGCAGGCACCAGCCAGCAGCACTACGCATACCGGCAGCAGCCACCGCCACAACCGCAGGAAAAGCAAAGATGAAAACAGCATACTTACAGGAAGAAAACAGGGTAGAAAAAGAGAGCTTTTGAAGCTAGAACTCTAAGCAGCCAGGACTTACTTAGCCGCTAGAATCTGCTTGAGCTCCGCATCGCTGACGGTAAGCAGGCCGACTTTGAGCAGGCGTTGAGTGAGCGTACGCCAGTTGGCATCTTGCCGGAAGATAGGCCCCAGCAGCTTGATGGCCTGGGGCACCTGCTGCTTGTTAGCCAGGCTGATGGCGTGCCAGTACTTCATTTCCAGGTTTTGAGGAAAGAGCTTTTCCGCGGCCTCGTACTCCCGGATGGCGCCGGGTACGTCGTTCTTTTCCACGGCCAAGTCGCCGGCGTTCATGTGCTCGTAAGCGCGGTGCAGGCGCAATAGGCGGGCCAGCTCCTGGAGGGGCTCGGCGGCATCATCTACGCGCAAGTCAATGGCGCGGTCTTCCCAGACGCCCGCGCCCGGTTTCGCCCGCACCACTAGCAGCGCCGCCGACTGCCGCCCCCGAATGTCGCCGCCAGCGGCCTGAGCGGCTTCCAGCGCTGCTACTACCCGCTCAGCGAAGGGCAGCTTGATATTCTGCTCGTAGGCCTTGGCCATGGCGGCGGGCACGGTGTTATTGAGCATCATGTTGGCCTGAACCGAAAATTGCGGGCCTTGCTGGTGGCCGGCCATATCAATGCACTTACTGCCGGTGTGAGTAGCCACGCGACCCTGGTTGTCGATGATGGCCACCTGCCGCACGTCGCGGCCTTCATCGGTGCGCAGCAGCTCGTCTAGGGCCTGCTGGGCCGATTTGCCGCTTTTCAGTAGGGCAAGCCCCCGGGGGCCGAAGGATTTGTTGGTGAAGGACTGGGTGGCCACAGCCCCTACCCCAGCTTCGGCCCAACTAACGCTAGTGCCTACTGAAAACCAGTGGCTTTGTACGGCTACGGCTAGGTCACCCGTTTGCGGGTCGCGGGCCACAATGCTGTAGGTATGGGCCAGCGGATCGGAAGCGGTGTACACCTGCGCGGCTGCGGGGCGGGTCAGCAGCGTCAGGACCAGGGGAAGAAGAAAGGCGAGTCGTTTCATAAGCTAAAGCAAGGAAGAATCGTGGCACGGCGCAAATTACCAGGCCTCTATCCTTGGCGGGAAGCCCAACTATTCGCTCGGCCAATGACTCGCGTAGCGCTACTTCAAAGCCCTGCGCCTAGGCCTGCACTTTCCCACCATGCAGCTAGCCGACATATTGACAGATGAATTTACTAAGTCCGTTATAATTACTATAACTATTTTAAAATCAACAGTATGTATAATATCATGTCATGAATAAGTTTAGAATAAACTGAAGCTATTAAGCCAGCTTAGCGTCACCACAGACTGCCTTGGACAGTCGCCTACCCCTGCTGACCTGGACGGGGTCATAGCGGGTGCTTAGGTAATTTCTACTCGACTAGACAGCTGGCGGAGGAACCCCGTTTTTGCTCTTCTACTCAAGCTTGATAACAACTCACTCACGCTTGCCCTTGCTTGAAAATAAGCTCACTCACCATCTGATAAGACGTCGGTATAGGTTGACTAGGGTAGGCTGGGAAACACCCAGCCAGTGCAGAGTGGCAATGAGGGTGAAAATGGCTTGGAGCCGGAAGACCCCGTTCTCCCGGTACTTGCGGGCGGAAGTAACCACGGCTTGTGATAACACCCGGAATGGGGCTTGCTGGCGGAGGCGACCAATGATTTCCTGATCTTCCATGACGAGGAGTTGCTCGCGGTAGCCACCGGCCCGCTCGAACACGGAGCGCGTCACGAAGAGGCTCTGGTCGCCGAAACGAATGAGGTCCACGTCGAAGCGCGTAAACCAGGCATTCAGGCGCAAAAACCAGTGGGAATAGTCGAACCGGAGGCGGAAGCAGCCGCTGCCCGCGCCCCCGGCCACTGCCGCCCGAATGGAGGCGAGGAAGCCCGGGGGCGGGTAGGTATCGGCGTGCAGAAAATAGAGAAGGTGGCCCTGGGCGTGGGTGGCCCCGTAGTTGAGCTGCGCCGCCCGCCCGCGCGTGGGGCACTGCACCACGCGGGCGCCGGCGGCCTGCGCCACGGCCGCGGTACCGTCGGGACTGGCTGCATCTACCACCAGCAACTCGGTTGCGGGGTCAGCCTCGGCGCGCAGGTAGTTCAGCAGGTGACCCAGGCCCGCGGCTTCGTTATAGGCCGGAATGATAATGCTAACCGAGTCAAGGGGTGCGTTCAAGGAAAAGGAAGCGGGTGAGGCCACAAGAACCGATATTTTGCGCTACCAACGCAAGCGGGTTTCCTACCCTTGCTGCCGGGCTGGTTGCTCGGCCGGCCTCACAATTTCCTCGCGGTGGGCTGGCGTATGGTGCCTTGCCCTGTAGCTACGGCCTGGGCTTGCCCATTGCTAAAATCATCGTCGGGTTTCATCACAGTGAGTTTACCTTGGAATCAGAGGTAGGCTGGGGTAGTACGTTCGCCCTGCAGTGTCCTTGAGTGAGCCGCAAGCACATCCGTGGCAGTGCCACTGCGTAAAAGACGCTAGTATTCATTCTCACCCTCCCCGCCCATGAAAAATGTACTTGCCCTGCTGACCTTGTCGGTTTTTGCCTGTGGTGTCCAGGCCCAGGCCGTTCAGCAAAAAACCACGGCCACCCATACTTCCACTGCCGCCGCTACCACCTCGCGCACAACAGCGCGCACCCACCAGCTAACAACGCCCAGCGGTAACACCCACACGGCTACTCGCACCCACACCGTAACTAAGCCCGCCCCAACAAACAAAACCACTACCGTGCGCCGGACCGCCACAACAGTACGCCACGGTGGTTCCCGCTAGCTGACCCTAGGTTGACGTGGCCTATATGTAGGGCTAGGCGCTCTGTAACCACTGCATGTTTTGCCTAGAATGATAAAGCTGCTGGTAGCGGCCTTGCTGCTCTTGAGGCTAGGTCGGCACCCAACACCAAAAGCAGCTTGTAGCGTTAATACCCATCGTCCGCTAGCGTCTTCCTAAGCTCTGCACACGCATTGCCCGCACTCCAGTTCCATTGGCTCGCCTGCCCTAGCATAGCCTCCAACCCTTACAGGCAGAAACCTCCTTCTCGTCCAGCAAAAAGCCCCGACTAGCAGTAGTCGGGGCTTTTTGCTGGACGGAAAATCTTTGTCACCTACCCTAGTCCTTCCGCCGATTCGCCCGGCGCCGGTTGGGCACTACCTAGGTGCGGGGCCTGGGCTGTAACGCCTTGCGGAGTGGCACTGAGCTGCCAGGACGTATTCATTTCGCGCAGGGCATAGAGGGCCGTGAGGTCGAACTGACAGGGCACGATGGAAATGTAGTTATGGGCTAGGGCGTACTCGTCGGTGTCCTGCCCCTGGTCCTCGTTCACGAAATTACCCAGCAACCAGTAATAGGGCCGTTTGTAGGGGTCGTAGCGCAAATCGAACTCTTCCTGCCACTTGGCCCGGGCCTGGCGGCACAAACGCGCCCCCGCAATGGGTTCGGCCGAGTTCTTGGGAATGTTGATGTTCAGGGCCGTTCCTTGGGGGATGCCGTGCGTTAGGGCCTGCCGGCACAGGTGCTCTACCCACTCCTCCACGTGCGAGAAATCGGCCCCGTGCCCGTAGTCGCACAGGGAAAAGCCGATGGCAGGCAGCCCCTCAATGGCCGCTTCAATGGCTGCCGACATGGTGCCGGAATACAGCACGTTCACGGAGGAGTTGGAACCGTGGTTGATGCCCGACACCACCAGATCGGGGCGGCGGTCCTTGAGCACATGGTGCTTGGCCAGCTTCACGCAGTCGGCGGGCGTGCCGCTGCACTCATAGGCCTCTACCCCTTCGAAAATAGTGCTTGGGTCGAGGCGCAGGGAGCTGCCGATGGTAATGGCGTGCCCCATGCCTGACTGGGGCGAGTTAGGTGCTACCACCACCACCTCGCCAATGCGGCGCATGACGCGCACCAGCGTGGCAATGCCAGGAGCCGTAATACCGTCGTCGTTAGAAATTAGAATAAGCGGTGGGCGGGTTGCAGCAGACACAAGCAAAAACAGTCAGTGAAGAAGGAGAGCGGACAAAAGTAGGCCAGGGCCGCTGACCGACCCGGCTCGTTTGCAGTAGCTAACGCCCTTCGCCCCCGTCAGGTTTTCAACACTAGCCTTCGGGCCTGCGTATAGCCCGCATGCAACACCGCCTATTTCCAGTCGTTAGCACCCTGTCTGTTAGCCTTTTAGTAGCCACCCTAACGGGGTGCGACTCCACCACGACCCGCAACGCTACTGACCCGGGTACGCCGCCTTTTACGTCTGCGGCCGGTACGGCCGGAGCCTCCCCCGGTGGAACCTCCGTGGCGCAGCAGGCCAGCGCCCCTACCCCCACGCCCGGCGCGCCTACCCCCGATTCGCTGCATCTGCTTAGTCCGGGCCGGGCTGGCCGGCTCCGGCTGGGTATGCGGGAGGAGCGCCTGAAGGAGGTAGTACCGGCCAACCTGCTGCGCGCCACTACCTACCAAGACCAGGGCCACACCCTGCCCGCTTATGAAATGCGCGATGCCCAGCAACCCCAGGCACCGCCTACTGTGCTGCACCTCATCGGCGACTCCTCCACCGGATTTCGTCTGCGCCGCATTCGCATCTACGATCCGCAGTACCGCACTGCCGAGGGTATAGGGGTAGGGTCGCCGTTCGGAGCAGCCCGCCAAAATCTGGGCCTGACCAAGGTGCGCGACACGCCGGCGGGGTTTGCGGCCGTGTCGGGCGAGGTGCAAATGGCTTGGCTGATTGACCCAAACTCGTTGCCGGCTAAGCATCCGGCGGAAATTAGCTCGGCGGAGGTGCCGCCGGCGGCCCGGATAACGGGGGTATTACTTTACCAGTAGCTGCGTTGGCGGGTCAGTTGCATTCCGCTGCAAATATTGTACTTTGGCAACGCCGGAGGTAGCCGCCTACGTCCGTATTGTTGAACTTACCCGCCCCGGCTCGCTCCCAACTCGCCTATGGCCCTGTTTGCAAACCGTTACCGCACCCACGACTTAGGCCTGCTGCTGTTGCGCGTGGGCATTGGCGTAATGTTTACCATACACGGCTACCCCAAGCTCACGGGCGGCCCCGAAGCCTGGACGCAGGTAGGCGGAGCCATGAAGCTGATCGGAATAAACTTTGCCCCGGCCTTCTGGGGCTTTCTGGCCGCCGCCGCCGAAGCGGTGGGTGGGCAGTTGATTGCCATTGGGCTGTTTTTTCGCGTGGCGTGCGCCCTGCTGTTGGGCACCATGATAATGGCCACCATCATGCACCTGAGCAGTGGCCACGACTTCAATACCTACTCGCACGCCCTGGAATCGGCATTCCTGTTCCTGGGGCTGGCCTTTGCCGGTCCGGGCAAGTACAGCGTTGACCAGCTGCTGTTTCCGGCCCCCCGCCGGTTGTATTAGCTCCTAGACAGGTAGCTCAATACAAAGACTACCCATTCCTGTGGTTAGCGCTACTCGCTAGCATTTTCTATTCATCCTGCCCATTGTGAGGGGTTATTTTCGCCTGAAAAAGTTGCTTCGGCGGCTTGCTTCGGCGCGAAAACATCTTCCGCCGTGCGCAGGATGACGTGTTTTTAGGCTACTTGCACTTCCGACTTCGGCTCAGCTACCTTTTGTCATATGCTTGCACTGCTGCTCTCCTCCTTTCTACTGACATCCCCGGCCTCCCCTCCAACCGACTGGCGCACGCCCTTCGAGAAGGGCAACGGCAACACTACCACAACCCACGCTGAGTGCATCAGCTACTACCAGCAGCTGGATGCTGCCTACCCCGAAATTCAGCTGCGCGAGGCCGGTACCACCGACAGCGGCCGGCCCTTGCACGAGGTAGTAGTGTCGCTGGATGGGGACTTCGAGCCGGCTTCCGTGCGGGCCAAAGGGCGGCGCGTCGTGTTCATTCAGAACGGCATCCACCCCGGCGAACCGGAGGGCATTGACGCCAGCATGATGCTGGCCCGTGACTACGTGCAGAAAAAGGAGTTGCGCCGACAGTTGGCCGATGTGGTGCTGGTTTTCATTCCTATTTATAACGTGGACGGGGCCCTCAACCGCAACTCCACTACCCGCACCAACCAGAACGGTCCCGAGAGCTACGGCTTCCGCGGCAACGCCCGCAACCTCGACCTGAACCGGGACTACATCAAGCAGGATTCGCGCAATGCCCGCGCTTTCGCCCAGCTGTTTCAGCGTTGGCAGCCGGATATCTACGTGGACACCCACACCTCCAACGGGGCTGATTATCAGTATACCATGACGCTGATTGCCACCCAGAAGGACAAATTGCACCCGGCCCTGAGCCAGTATCTGCAGCAGCGGCTGCTGCCGGCCCTGTACGGCGGCATGGATAAGAAAAAGTGGTACTTAACACCCTACGTCGACTTTGAGGGCCGCACGCCCGATGCCCGCGGTTTGGTGGGCTTTCTGGAAACGCCGCGCTACTCCACTGGCTACACTACCCTATTCAACACCATCGGGTTCGTGACAGAAACCCACATGCTCAAGGCCTATACCCCGCGCGTAAAGGCTACCTATGACTTCCTGGATTTGCTGATTAAAACCGTGCACCAGGACGGAGCCGCCATTGCCCAGGCCCGGGCCGCGGCCGCCGAGCAAACCCGCACCCAGCAGCAGTTCGCCCTGGGCTGGCGCCTGGACACTACCCAGGCCGAGCGCTTTACCTTCCGGGGTTTCGAGGGCAAAACCAAGCCCAGCGAAGTCAGTGGCCTGCCCCGCCTCACCTACGACCGGAAGGCGCCCTACACGAAATCCATTCCCTACTACAACACCTTCCAGCCCACCCTAACGGTGCAGCGCCCTACCGCCTACGTCATTCCGCAGGCCTGGGGCGAGGTAGTGGACCGCCTGCGCCTGTCCGGTGTGCAGCTCCGGCCGCTGACTTCTGATACCACCATCACGGGCGAAGTGTACTATATCCAGGACTATAAAACCGGCCCCCGCCCCTACGAGGGCCACTACCTGCACAGCCAGGTGCAGGTGCGCCCGGTGCGCCAGGCCCGCCCCTTTCTGCGCGGCGACTACGTGGTGAGCCTCAACCAGCCCGCCGCCCGCTACCTCATCGAAACCCTGGAGCCCCACGCCACCGATTCCTTCTTCGCCTGGGGCTTCTTCGATAGTATTCTGCAGCAGAAGGAGCACTTCTCCGACTATGTGTTTGAAGACGTAGCCGCCGACCTGCTGCGCCGCCAGCCCGAGCTACGCGCCCAACTGGAAGCCAAGAAGAAAGCCGAGCCAGCCTTTGCCGCCAGCGCCGCCGCCCAACTCGATTGGGTCTACCGCCAATCGGACCACTACGAGGCTTCCCACCTGCGCTACCCCGTTATGCGGGTGCTATAACGCAGAGATTATACAGGACGCGTAAGCCCGTCATCCTGAGCCGCGCGAAGGACCTTATCACGCCAGCATAAATCGTAACAACGACTTGTTCTGACGTGATAAGGTCCTTCGCTGCACTCAGGATGACGGGCTAAGTTATTTTTTGCCCGTCCCGAGTGAGTTGGCGTAGTTCACTAGGTAAGCCAGCTCGCGGGCTTCGGTGTAGCTGATCTTGTTTTCCTTGGCGTACTGCTCAATCTGGCGGGAATGGGTGTGGAAGTAATTGAGCAGATCCTTTTTGGGGTTGCGCAAGGTTAGCACATTGCCATTGGGCAGGCCCAGGTAGAAACTGTCCTTTACATCCGTGTAGTAGCCCATGGCGCGGCCGGGCAGGCCACCACCATAGCCGTATCCGCCGTAGCCGTACGGGCCGTTGTAGGTGATGGGGCGCTCCACCAGCCCTTCGCGCCGCAGCAGAATAATGGGGCCGCCGCTAAGCTGCTCGAAAAAGCCGGGGGCCCGAAAGTCGCTGTAGTCATTGTCGCGGTTCCAGCGGTAGGTCCGGAACACGCGGACCAGGGTGGTATCGGGCCGCTCGCGCCGGCGTGGAGGAGGTAAGGTGTTGAAGTAGGGGTTGCCGTAGTAGTATCCCTGACGCATGGAGTAGAAATCGTCATAGTAATACCGCTCCCGGCTGCGCTCGTACCGCTCGCCCTGCACGGCAAAGCTCTGCACGTTTACGGCGGGCAAGGTGCGCACCGTATTGTCGTTCAGGGTCATGGTGAGCATTTCTTCGGAGCGGTGCAGGGCCAGCGGGCCGGCAATGGTGTCGCCGGTGCTGAGCAGCACCGTGGCCCGGTTGAACTGCTGGGTAAAGCCCTGCCCACCCCGCTGGGCCTGAGCGGCCAAGGGCAGCAGAAGCATAAACCCGCACCAAAAAGCCCGAGCGCACCCAGGCAGACGCGCCGGCACATCATAGATAAATGCTTTCATAGCCGTAAATAAGAAAAGAACATCTTACTTCCCATGACCAATTATGAAAGCGTCTGGTTCACGGTTGAGGCGCCAAAGAATTGGCGTAGTTCACCAGGTAAGCTAGCTCATTCGGTTTCTTGAACCCAAGCTTGTGCTCCTTGGCGTACTGCTCAATCTGGGTTTTATAGGCACTGAAATAGGTTAACAGATTGTCTTTGGGGTCGCGCAGGGCATACACCGTGCCGTTGGGTAATCCTAAATAATACTCACGCTCATTGCTGAGGTAGCGGTTGTTACCACCACCGATGGATCTTCCGCCCAGAGCAACGGGCATCGTATCGGAATGGCGTATTTCCAGCGTCTCATGACGCAGGAGCACCACGGGTCCGGCGCTGAGGTGTTCAAAGAATCCATACCCCAAAAAGTCGCTGTACTCATTGCCATGATTCCAGCGGTAGGAACCGTACACACGAGATAGTTGGGGGTCAGGCTTGGCTAACCGGGCGGGAACGGGCTGATCAGGAAAGGCGGCGCTTCCTTGGTAATAGCCTTTACGCATGGGCGCGAAATCGTAGTAATAGCTCTCCTTCTGAGCCCAATCAAACGGACCGTAGTGGTCGCCCTGCACCACAAACTTCTGCACCGCGGCTGCCGATAGTGTCCGAATGGAACCATCAGAAACAGTGACGGTAAGGGTTTCCGTAGCGTGCTCCGAACGATGCATGATGAGGGAGCCCACTATAGTTTCACCGGTGTTCAGCAGCACCTTGGCCCGATCAAAATGTTGCGTATAATCCCTGTATTGATTTTGCGCCAGGGTAGCACCGCTCAGCAGCAAGATGGCCGCCGTGAGGCAAGCAGAAAAGTAGTTTTTTCTCATACGTAGCTTCAATAGTAAACAGCACTAGGTAGGGGCTTGAGCCGTCTCCCTGCATTAGCGAACCTCACCAGAAACTATCGGGTGAGGCTCGCTAATTGTAAATACATTGTAATTACTAAACAATCTACAGCTCCGTCAGGGCCGCGTCAACATCTGGGTGGGGGGTGCGGTCCTTGCGTAGGATGGTGTGGCCCAGCTTGTCGCGCTTGGTAGTGAGGTAGCGCTCGTTGTGTTCATTGGGCTCCACTTCAATGGCTACCGATTCCACGATTTCGAGGCCGTAACCCATCAGGCCGGTGCGCTTGCGGGGATTGTTGGAGAGCAGGCGCATCTTGCTGATGCCCAGGTCGCGCAGCAATGCCGCCCCTACCCCATAGTCGCGCTCATCCATACCGAAGCCCAGCTCTACGTTGGCTTCTACGGTGTCACGGCCCTGCTCCTGGAGCTTATAGGCGCGCAGCTTGTTCAAGAGGCCAATACCGCGGCCTTCCTGGTTCATGTACACGACCACGCCGCGGCCCTCGCGCTCAATCTGTTGCATAGCGCGGTGCAGCTGGGGGCCACAGTCGCAGCGGCAGGAGCCGAAGATGTCGCCGGTAACGCAGGAGCTGTGCACGCGCACCAGCACCGGCTCGGGGCCCGAAATGTCGCCTTTCACCAGGGCCAGGTGCTGGGCATTGGTGCTGCGCTGGGTGTAGGCAATCAGGTCAAAGTCGCCGTAGTCGGTGGGCAGCTTCACGGAAATTTCCCGCACAATCAGGCTTTCCTTTTCGAGGCGGTACTTAATCAGGTCCTGAACCGAAATCAGCTTCAGGTTCCACTTATTGGCAATTTCGCGCAGCTCGGGCAGGCGAGCCATTTCGCCGTCTTCCTTCAGAATCTCAACCAGCACCCCAGCCGGCTCGAAACCTGCCAGGCGAGCTAGGTCAATGGCGGCTTCGGTGTGGCCAGCGCGGCGCAATACGCCATCCTTGCGGGCTTTGAGCGGGAAAATGTGGCCCGGCTTGCCCAATTCCTCGGGCTTGGTATCAGGGTCGATGAGAGCGAGAATGGTCTTGGAACGGTCGGAGGCGGAAATGCCGGTGGTCACACCGTTCTTCAGCAAATCAATGCTGACGGTGAAGGGGGTAGCGTGCAAGGCCGTGTTGCGGCCCACCATTAGCTCCAGGCCCAACTCTTCGCAGCGCTGCTCAATGAGCGGGGCACACACCAGGCCGCGGCCGTGGGTAGCCATGAAATTGATTACTTCGGGGGTGGCACAACGGGCGGCGCAGATAAAGTCGCCTTCGTTTTCACGGTCTTCGTCGTCCACGACCACCACTACCTTTCCGGCGCGGATATCAGCAATGGCGTCTTCAATTGAATCCAACATGGAATCACGGGTTTAAACGGATTATTCGGATTTCGCGGATTCAGGAGGTGTAGGCACCAGGGAGCCCCGCAAAGTTGCTGCTACAACCAGCAACAACGCCGCGAAGTTACGAGTGGTGAAGTTGTGAAAGGGGAAATTGTGAAATGGTGAAAGAGTGATTAAGTGAAGTGTGTCATGGCGAGGCACGAAGCCATCCGTCCTGACCAACGTGCTACTCACTAACATGTGACAAGCCCTTACTATCCGTGCTGGAAGTAAGGGCTTGTCATATTAGTAGGCGTTAGGCAAAAGAGAGGAAGGATGGCGTCGTCGTGCCTCCTCGCCATGACACACCCTTCACCATTTCCCTATTTCACCATCTCACTACTCCTTTGCCAGCTCGGTGGCGCGGTGTTGGGCGGCTTTGATGCCGGCGGCGAGGGTTTCGGCGAGGCCGCCGGCGCGGAACTCGCGCAGGGCCGCCTCGGTAGTACCGCCTTTAGAGGCCACGGCGGTAATCAGCTCGTCGGGGGTTTTGTCGGAGGTGTTGAGCAGGTGGTAGGCCCCGAGCATGGTTTGCTTAACCAGCAGCCCGGCCACTGATTCCGAGAAACCTAGCTCCTGCCCCGCCCGCATCATGGCCTGCACGATGTAGTAAAAGTAGGCCGGCCCGCTCCCACTCACGGCCGTCACGGCATCCAGCAGGCTTTCATCTTCCAAGAAAATGGAGCGCCCGGTGGCATTGAGCAGGTTCTCTACCTGGTGCAGGCGGCTGCGCTCTACCTCCGCGGCCGCCGAAAACCCCGTGATGCCCATGCCCAGCAGCGCCGGCGTGTTGGGCATGGCCCGCAGCACCTGCTGGTGGACCAGTTCCCGCTGCAGACGCGCAATTGGGATGCCGGCCATAATGGACACGACCACTTGCTCGGGCCGCAGCACCTGGCGCAATCCTTCGGCAACCTTGCCAAAATCCTGGGGCTTCACGGCGACCAGCACCACGTCGTAGGTGCCCACCGTTGCGGTTAGCTCGCTGGTTGGCAGACCGGGGTGGGCGGCCAGCAGGCGCTGGCAGTGCTCCTGGTGGCGACCCAGCAGCAACAGGTCAGCGCGGGCTACGAGGTTATAGTGTAAAAAGGATTTGGCGAAGGCCATGCCCATGTTGCCGCAGCCCAAAATAGCAATCCGCAGGGTTTTCATAGCGCGCGAGGTAATAAAATGATAAGTAGCAGCAAGTTAGAAGTAACTGGAATTTACCCGTCATCCTGAGCGCAGCAAAGAACTGCTACCGCTTCGTTGTATTGGTAATAAAATACTAGGGGCTGTTAAGAGTAACCCAACAGACCGTCATGCAGAGCAGAGCGAAGCATCTCACAGGCGGAGGTTGCAGTAGTAATCAGACGTCAGCCCGCGAGATGCTTCGCTCTGCTCTGCATGACGGTCGTATGTGACTCACAAGCACTTACTGTTCGCCTTGCCTACCAGTAGAGGTCCTTTGCGCTGCTCCAGATAACAGCTGATTTGTTCATGCCCTACTTCCGAAGGCCTACCTCACCGCTTGTGCTGAAACCGTTGGGTAGGCTCCCAGACAGTCGTTTTCACCCCCGTCAGGAAGCGCCAAAGCCCGAGCAGTAGGGCAGCATTCATGCTGTAGAAGTGAGTAATGAAGCGCAGCAGCCGCGCGTGTACGCCCACGCGGTGCAAGGCCCCATCCAGCAGCAGTAGCAACGGGGCGCCGAGTTGCCCAAGCAGCAGCAGCTGATAAAACCACCCAGCCCCGCGGGCCACCAACACCATGTTAGCCAGCACCATAACCAACAGCAACAGCGGCGTAAGCCAGCGCAGCACCTTGTGCGACCAGTAAGCGAAACTCACGCCGCGCCAAGGCGGCCAGAGCAGGCGGCGGAACGTGACTAGGTTCTGGAAGTTGCCGGTGGAAATACGGGCTTTGCGCCGAAACTCCTCCGGCAGCTTATCCGATACGTCTTCGTGGCAAACGGCCGCCAGCTCGTTAATAGCCTGGTAACCCTCCTGGAGCACGGCCATTGAGATGAAAAAGTCATCGACGATAAAGGAGGCCGGGGCCGGGTGGTAGCAGGTTCGGCGCACGGCAAAGCACCCGCCAAAGGCCCCAATCATGGCGCCCCATACTACCCCTTCCTGATACTTAATCTGGTTTTCGCGCTCCAGGTAAGCCTTTTCCTGTCCAGAAATACCGTCGCGGCGGTGGTCGAGGTTGAGGATGTGGCCGCCTACCTGCCCGATGTGCGGGTTACGAAAGTGCTTGACCAGGTGATAAAGCGTGTCCGGGGTAAAAAACACGTTGGCATCGGTGAGCACCAGCACCGGCGCGGTAGCTTCGGCCGACAGGGCTTCCATCACGCCGGGCTTGCCGGTGCGTTGACCGAATGGCCGAAACTGCAGGCCCGGATACTCAGCTATTAGCTTCGTTACCAGCGCATTGGTCTGATCCTGGGAGTTGTCGGAGCCGATATAGAAGGTGAGCTTATCGAGCGGGTAGGTGGTAGCAAACGTGGAGCGGATTTTCTCCTCTATTACCTGCTCTTCGTTGTACACGGCCAGCAGCACATCCACGCGGGGCAGTTCGGGGCTACCGGGCGGGTACACCTCCTGGTTTTGGTGGCGACCCCGGGCCAGGCGGGCCAGCAGCAGCGGAAACAGCACGTAGGTATGCGCCACCAGCAGCAGGCTGCCCCACAGCGCCCCAGCCGTTACTATTTCAACGAGCGGCGGCACGGGGCTGGGGCGTCAGGATGGTGTAGAGGTCGAGGAAGCTTTCCACTACCCGGCGGTTGTCGTAGAGGCGAGCAATGGTGCGAGCGGCTTCCTCCCCGATGGCCCGCTGGCCCAGCTCGCCGCGGTAGTAGCGGCCCAGGCGCTCCAGCCATTCGGTGGGCTCGTCGCAAAGCACGATATCAAAGTTGTCGCGCACGTGAATACCTTCGGAGCCCAATCCGGTGCTGATGATGCACTTGCCCAGGGCCATGCCCTCGATGATTTTTATGCGCATGCCGCCCCCACTGAGCAAGGGCACCAGCATGACCTCGTACTCCTGCATAAACTGCGCCGCCGACTCCACGAAGCCGTGAATCGTGACGCCAGGCAAGTTCAGGTTACGAATGTGGGGCGGGGTTTCCTTGCCGGCAATGTGTAGTTCTAGTTCGGGGTAGAGCTCATGGGCCTTGGGCCATACTTCCCGCAAAAACCAGTCGACGCCTTCCTGGTTAGGCAGCCAATCCAGGGAACCGATCATAAATAGGGTCCGCGGCCGGGGTGTGGCGGCGGGGTTGCGCTGAAACCGGTTCAGGTCGACGCCGGCGGGCACGAACACCACTGGCTCCTGGCAGCCCAGCAGGCGCAAGCGGCGCTGGTCGGGCTCGGTAATGGCGGCCACGGCGTCGAAGCGCGGCAGGGTGCGGTGCTCAAAGCGCCGCAGTCGTTTAGCTAGGTGGGTCAGGTACAGGCGTTTGAGCACGTTGGCTTCGCGCTCGGCCAGCATCTGCCAGATGGTGTACTCCACGTTATGGGCCCGCAGCACCGTCGGCACACCCGGGGCCAGCCGTTTCACCGTATCTACGTACCACGACACCAGGCCACCTTCCACCTGCACCACGTCAATGGCTTCGGTGCGGAGCAGCTCCTGGAGGCGGGCCTCCACGGCCGGACTCACGAACCGCTCGATGTTGTAGGGCAATTCACTTAGCAGCAGGTTGCGCAGGGCTTTTACCGGTGAAAGGCGCGTATCCACGTCCACGGGCACAAGGCGCACGTTGGGCCCCAGGTGGTCGAGCACATCGGCGGGCTGGTGGTGCTTGGGCGTGTTCAGGGCCAGCACGGTTACCTGATGCCCCGCCCGACTCAACCCCGCCGTCACATCGTACATGGCAATGGCCCCACCATCAGTAGGCGGATACGGAACGCGCGGACAGAGCTGAAGAATATGCACGGGAAAGAGTGAGTTAGGGCCGGCAAAGCTACGAAGGTAGGCCGGAGAACCGCCGGCCGCTACCCCGTACGCCGCCAGCAAACGGCCTACCCTACCTGCCGAAACTGGTCGAGCAGGCTGGTAATCTGGGCGTCGGTGCCCAGAAACAGCAGCACGTCGCCGAGGTCCGGCACCAGATCGGCCGCCGGACTTACCGTGAAGCCGCCCACTTGGTGCTTCAGCCCGATGACGGTGGCGCCGGTGCGCGAGCGGATGTCCAGCTCCCGAATGCTGCGCCCGCGCCACTCCGGCCGCAACTCCTCGGAGCGCAACTCTTCCAGCCGCAGCTTGTTGGGCCCCAGGCCCGAAATCATGTCCAGAAAGCGGATTACCTCGGGTCGGGTAATCAGGTTGGCCATGTGGGAGCCCCCGATTTCGTCGGGCATTACTACTGAGTCGGCGCCGGCGCGCAGCAGCTTAGTTTCCGAGCTTTTGAGGCTGGCCCGGGCAATGATGGTAATATCGGGGCTTAGCTCGCGGGCGGTAAGGGCCACAAATACGTTGTCGGCATCCTTGGGTAGGGCCGTGATGAGGGCCCGGGCCCGCACGACGCCGGCGGCGCGCAGGGTTTCGTCCAGGGTAGCGTCGCCGAACACGGCCGGAATAGCTTGACCGGTGGAATCGGCATCTTCTTTTAGCAGGGCCTCATTCTGCTCCACTACTACCACATCGGCCCCGCTGGCGCGCAACTCGTGGTAGGCTTTGCGGCCGTTGCGGCCAAAACCACAGACGATAACGTGGCCCGCATAGCCGCGGATGGCCTGGTCGTTGCGCAGCATAGAAAACATGGTCTGCAGGCCCCCGTCGAAGATGTAGGTGGTAAGCACCGACAACAAGTAGGCCAGCATCAAGAGGTTAAAGAAGATATAAAACGACACAAACAGCCGCCCGGCCGGCGACAACGGGTGCAATTCCCCGAAGCCCACCGTCGAGACGGTTATCATGGTCATGTAGAAGGCATCGACGAAGGTGAATTTCTCAATCCACATAAAGCCGACTACCCCCACGGCAAAACTGAAAGCCGTGAGGACCAGCGCCCCCACAAACCGGCTCAAATTGAAACGGTGCCAAATGTCGCGCACGTAGCGCAGGGCATTCGGGCGCAGCGGTGGAGGTAGAGATTCAGGCATGCTCAAAGGTACGCCCCGCGGGTTGGGGCTGCCAAACATAGGGGCGGTTATGCCAGCTTAATTGTTATGCCGAACATTCCGTGCTTCAAGCGGCGACGAGGAAGCTGGGTCGAGTGAACAGTTAGGATTTATGAATGACGTAAAGCCGTCATGCCACCTGTTAACAACTCCTTGTTACTAAAAGCAAAGGCCTCCGTTGCCGCTTGATGCGCGGAATACTCGGGAGAACAGTTTCTTAACCCATGCTCCTTCTTGCCCAACGCTTACAGCGCAGCACGTGGAATGACGGTTCCGAGCATACTGGCCAGCTGATTATCCATCTGCTTAAGCAGGCGAATGTTGGTCAAATGCTCATCCAGGGCGGCCTCGTCCATGGGGCGGCGCAGGGCTTCCATGTGCTCCGCTAGGGCCCGCTCTACGTTCACTTTGTTAAACCGCAGAATGGCATTGTCGCAGGCGGTTTGGAGTAGGTCCAGTTCCCGGGGCACGTAAATCTGGTGGGTGGTCCAGTTGGGGCTCAACTCGTACTTTTCGGTAGCCAGTTCGGCCACCAGGGCCCGGATATCGGAGCGACCGTGCTGGATGAGGGTGCGCACCTCGGGCCAGCGGCCCTGGTGTAGCTCCTCCCGGCACAGGTGCAGCAAATCGGCGTAGATGCCGGTTTTAAAGGGCGTGTCGTCGAGCTGCTGCAGGAGGTACTGGGCCACGCTCACGTCGGGAGCCAGGGGCTGGGGCGAGTACAGCAGCAGTAGGCGCACTACCTCCCGCTCGCACTGTTCCAGCACGTCGGGAATGGGCTCCAGGTCCTCCTTCGTGAGGGTTTGCAGGTCGCCGCCCCCGCCCATCAGATCCTCGGGCGAGGCGCCGTACATCAGGGCCTCGGCTTCCTCCTCCGGGCTCATGGGGCGCGGGGCCGGGCGAGGCGCAGCCGGCGCGGACTGCGTACTGCCCTGAGGCGCCCCGCTCCCACTCCCACTGCCGCCGCTCGAAGTACCACCCGCCGCCTTGCCCGAGGCGTTGCGCACCAGCTTGTTGTACTCCGTGATGAGCACCTGCTCATCGATGCTGAAGGCCTGGGAAGTTTGCTGCAGAAACACCTGTCGCTTAATCGGGTCGGGCACTTTCCCAATGCTTTGCAGCACCTCCCGAATGGCCTCGGCCTTCTTCACCGGGTCCTGGGCGGCCTCGCGGCTGACTAAGTCCGTCTTGAACTGAATAAAGTCTTGGCTGGCCTGCTCCAAGTGGTCCTTGAAACGCTGGTCGCCAACTTTACGGATGTAGCTATCCGGGTCGTCGCCGTCGGGGAACAGCACCACGCGCACGTTCAAGCCGCCTTCCAGCAGCATGTCAATGCCGCGCAGGGAGGCCCGGATGCCGGCCGCGTCGCCATCATACAGCACCGTCACGTTGTCGGTGTAGCGCTTAATGAGGCGGATTTGCCCATCCGTCAGTGAGGTTCCCGATGAGGCCACCACGTTCTTAATACCCCCCTGGTGCAAGCTCAGCACATCCAGGTAGCCTTCCACCAGGTAGCACAGCTCCTCCGTGCGGATGGCCTGCCGGGCCTGGTAGAGGCCGTAGAGCACGTCGGACTTGTGGTAGATTTCCGACTCCGGCGAGTTTAGGTACTTGGCCGTCTTGTCGTTGGGCTTGAGTGTGCGCGCCCCAAACCCAATCACGCGCCCCGACACGTTGTGAATCGGGAACATCACGCGGCCCCGGAACCGGTCGTAGCGCCGGCCGGTGTCCTGGCCCTGGTCGTCCTCGCGTTTGATTACGAGGCCGGTTTTTTCCAGGTACTTCTGCTCAAATCCCGCCGCCGTGGCCGACTTCAGTAAGTCGTCCCACTGGTCGAGGGAGTAGCCCAGCTCAAAGGTTTTAATGGTAGTCTGGTTGAGGCCGCGCTGGCGCAGGTAGCTTCCTCCTATGCCCTGGCCCTCGTCGGTATTGAGCAGCAGCTTATGGTAATGGTCCTTGGCCCAATTCGAAACGATGAACTGGGAGTCCTTTTCGTTTTGAGCCAGCTGCTGCTCGGGGGTCTTTTCTTCCTCCTCAACGTCGATGCCGTACTTTTTGGCCAGGTACTTCAGGGCCTCCACGTAGCTGGTGCCCTCAATGTCCATGATGAACTGCACTACCCCGCCGGCCTTGCCGCAGCCGAAGCATTTGTAGAGGCCCTTGGCCGGGGCCACCGAAAAGCTCGGCGACTTTTCGTGGTGGAAGGGGCAGCAGGCCCACATGTTCTGGCCCTTGCGCTTCAGCGACACGAAGTCGCCGACTACCTCCACAATATCGGCGTGGTGGATGATTTGATCTACAGTTTCTTTCGGAATGCGCGCCATACATCTGCAAAGGTAGTCGTGAGGAAGCTTCCCAACTTCCGCCCACTTCAAGGGTAACCCGTACGGCATCAAGGCGGGCTACTGCCTGGGGCTAGGGCATGATGCGCAAGCTTCCCCGCTACTTCCCAACTTCTGCCCCGGTTTCCGGGTTATCTTTGTGCTTTGCTTTCGCACTTTCTTCCCCTGATTTATAATGGCAACCATAACCACAGAAGCCGTTCTTAAGGCCCTAAGCTACGTGGAGGAGCCCGACCTGGGCAAAGACCTCGTGACCCTCAACATGATTGAGGACGTGGTCATCGACGGCCGCCGCGTCTCGTTCACGGTGGTACTGACTACCCCCGCCTGCCCCCTCAAGCAGCTCATTCACGACGCCTGCGAGCGGGCCATCCACACGATGGTGGACGCGGAGGCCGAGGTGGTGATTGTGATGACCTCGCGCGTGACCACCATGCGCCAGAACCAGGATGTACTGCCCGGCGTGAAGAACATCATTGCCATTGCCTCGGGCAAGGGCGGGGTGGGCAAAAGCACGGTTACGGCCAATCTGGCCATTGCCCTGGCCAAAACCGGCGCCAAAGTGGGCCTCGTGGATGCCGATATTTCGGGCCCTTCCATGCCCCTGATGTTTGGCGTGGAAGCGGCCCGGCCCCACGTGTACCAGAATGCGCAGGGTCGCAACCTGATTCAGCCGGTAGAGGCCCACGGCGTGAAGCTGATGAGCATTGGGTTCCTGGCCCCCGCGGAGTCGGCTATTGTGTGGCGCGGCCCGATGGCCTCGTCGGCCCTAAAGCAGTTCATCACGGAAGTGGAGTGGGGCGAGCTGGACTACCTGCTCCTGGACATGCCCCCCGGCACCTCCGACATTCACTTGACCATGGTGCAGACCGTGCCCGTTACCGGCTCGCTCATCGTGACCACGCCCCAGAAAGTAGCCCTGGCCGACGCCGAGAAGGGTCTGCAAATGTTCCGCCTACCCCAGATCAACGTGCCGGTGCTGGGCATTGTGGAGAATATGGCCTGGTTTACCCCCGCCGAACTACCCGAAAACAAGTACTTTATCTTCGGGGAAGGCGGCGGCCAGCAGCTCGCCACCAAGCACGAAGTACCGCTGCTGGGTCACATTCCGTTGGTGCAGAGCATCCGCGAAAACGGTGACCAAGGCACGCCCGCCATTCTGCAGGATGGCTCGCCGGCCGCCGCCGTGTTCGAGCAGCTAGCCGAGGAGTTGGCCCGGCAGGTATCCATCCGCAACGCCGTAGCGCCCCGCACCAAGGTGGTGCAGATGCAGTCGTAGCGCAGTTGCCAGGCTACGAGCCGCTAGCGGTTTACAAGCTCGGCAGTCATGCCAACGGCAACTTTACCGCTGGGCGTGGTGTTGCTTTCATACGCGCCAAAAGCCTTACCTTTGAAGAAGTACGCTGCTGCTACCTGCCTGGGTGCCTGCCACGGCAGCAGCTCAATCTGTGATTCATGACTCATTCCGCTGCCGTAGAACATCATCCGCTCCTGCCCCGCATTGAGCAGGCCCTGGACACCATCCGGCCCTATCTGGCCGCCGACGGGGGCAACGTGCGCGTGCTCGACATTACCACAGATATGGTGCTGCAACTGGAGCTCCTAGGCGCCTGCGGTACCTGCCCCATGTCGCCGATGACGCTGAAAGCCGGCGTGGAGGAATCGGTAAAGAAGGCCGTGCCCGAAATCCGGGCCGTGGAAGCCATTAACTCCACCCCTATGGGCGAGCAGCCCGCCGGCCAGGCCGGCCGCCCCGTGCAGCCGAACCCAGTGCCTACCCCGCAGTTTTAGTTTCTAATTTTCGATACATTAAAAAGCCGAGTTCCCTTGCGGAAACTCGGCTTTTTTGTTTTTAGAATGTAATACGAATTATATTGGATTAGCGTGCGTAACATGAGCTTCACTACGCTGTTTGATTACCTCCAAAATCATTTGATTAAAATCGTCGAGTATAAAGTCTGCCCACATTTTACTATACAAGTTTAAATTAGTTGTAACTCTATAGGTGCACGTTAAATAGACTATACTTTGATTAGGTCTTAATTCTTCTATCCTGTAGCTACCTGCTAATACATCAAAATACTTTCCCCCTATCATTACATGTTCATCAAGTGTGGTTGGCGGAACCGACTTAGAATTAACGTTTATATCGTAGGAGAAGCCATTCCCATCATCCCATTTCTTAATAACTTCAGAAAATTTAATTCCTCGTTCCCACGTAATACTTCTTATCCCGCCAACACCTTCCTTGTTAAGCTGCCCATCTAAAGGCTTAGGTACACCAATAAGATGAACGAAATGAGGCGTGACTTCATTGGACTGAATATTTCGTACGTTTTTAATGTTTTCCCATACAGTTACTCTATCAGCATTTATAATCATTTTGGTTTCTACCGTATTTACCTGATTAACTAATTTCATGTTACTTTCTATAAAGAGCACCAACAGTGGCATTAGCAGAGACACGTAAAGCATATTATTACTACCATTCTTCTTAAGCTTTATAAACCTGTAAATAAATGCTCCTAGAGAGCCAAGCAAAATAAATGGACCGACAATAACTACTAGGCAAATCATACCTTCAAAACCTTCTATAAAGCATAAAAAGAAGAACGTAATGGTTATAGCCCAGGGGGTGAGCAAGTCCGTTTTATATAATTGCAATTGCTCTTTAGTCGTGAATAAAACAGGAATTGCGCCAAGCGTAATAGGCAGAACGAAAATATAAGCCAACGAAACATTCCGGTGCTGAGAGTTCACAATTAGCATAATTAAGAATGCATAGACTACTCCGGCTACCAGACCGATGAGCAATGTTCTACTTCTTGAATGTTTCATTATTTTCTTATATAGATGAATACTAGTGTGTTCGTTAAACCAAGTGATGGATTTCTGCAGGTAACAGGGGCTAAGGTACTAGTGTGGGCAGAAACCACGAGCCACTTAGGGTAGGGGTGCCTCTGCTATCATTCCTCCTACCCCGCTACCTTTGCCCCTCCTTCCACTACCCCTACCCCAATGGCTAACCCCAACGACCCGAGCCTGCATTCCTGGATTGATATTGCCCCCGGCAGCGACTTTCCCATTCAGAACCTGCCCTTTGGGGTGTTTGAAACCGAGGAGCGCGGGCCGCGGCTGGGCGTAGCCATTGGCGAGTACGTGCTGGATTTGTACGCCGTGTCGCAGTTCGGCTTTTTTCAGGATCTGGAGCTGGGGCCCCGGATGCCGAAGATTTTTCGGCGGCGCAGCCTGAACCAGTTTATTGCCCTGGGCCGGCCGGTGTGGCGGGCGGTGCGCCAGCGTGTTTCGGAGCTGCTGCGCCACGACAACGACGCGCTCCGCTCCGATGAAATCATGCGGGAATGCCTGCTGCGCCAGAGCGAGGTGCGGATGCTACGCCCCGTGAAGCCCCACAACTACACCGATTTCTACAGCAGCATTGAGCACGCCACCAACGTGGGCATGATGTTCCGCGACCCGGCCAACGCCCTGCTGCCCAACTGGCGCCACATCCCCATTGGCTACCACGGCCGGGCCAGCTCCATTGTGGTCAGCGGCACCAACATTCGGCGGCCCAACGGGCAGCGCAAATCCCCCGATGCCCCGGCACCTACCTTCGGCCCCTCGCAGCAGCTGGATTTTGAGCTGGAAATGGCCTTTGTAGTGGGACGCAGCACCCAGCTCGGCGACACGGTACCGGTGCAGAACGCCGAGGACTACATCTTCGGACTGGTGTTGTTCAACGACTGGAGCGCCCGTGACATTCAGAGCTGGGAGTACGTGCCGCTGGGGCCGTTTCTGGGCAAGAGCTTCGGCAGCAGCGTGTCGCCGTGGGTCGTGACGCTGGACGCGCTGGAGCCCTTCCGGGTGGCCGGGCCGGTGCAGGAGCCGGAGCCCCTGCTCTACCTGCGCCAGCTCGACAAGCATAACTTTGACATCAATTTAGAGGTAGCCATTCAGCCTGAAGCCGGGCCGGAAACCACCGTGTCGCGCGCCAACTTCGGCCTCATGTACTGGAGCATGGCCCAGCAGCTGGCCCACCACGCCTCCAACGGCTGCAACATGCAAGTCGGCGACCTGTACGCCTCGGGTACCATTTCGGGCCCCACGCCCGACTCGCTCGGTTCCATGCTCGAGCTGGCTTGGCGTGGTACCCGGCCCGTGCCCCTGGCCGATGGCTCGGAGCGCAAGTTTCTGCTGGACGGCGACACGGTGACGATGCGCGGCTACTGCGAGCGGGACGGGCTGCGCATTGGGTTCGGAGCCGTAACGGGCACCGTACTGCCGGCTACCCAGGTATAAACTGAGTTCGTCCTGGTTTACTTCGGCAATAGCTCAAAACAACACATAAACTGTCATTCCGAGCCCAGCGAGGAATCTGGGTTGCACTCTAGACGCTAAATCAGATTCCTCGCTAGGCTCGGAATGACAGCTTTACAGGAGCACGAAAAACGCCGACCTACTCTTGGCCGGCGTTTTTGGTTTTTATTAAGAACAGCTTCCTACCTACTTCCGGCCGCTGATGATTTCGTCTACTACGGCGGGGTCGAGTAAGGTGGTGGTATCGCCCAGGCTTCCGGTTTCCCCCTCGGCTACTTTGCGCAGGATGCGGCGCATGATTTTGCCGGAGCGAGTTTTGGGTAGGCCCGACACAATCTGAATTTTATCGGGCTTGGCAATTTTGCCGATTTCCGCCACGATAGTTTCAATAATGCTGGCTTCGATGCGCGGCTTGTCGGCCTCGTTTTCACAGGCTCCGGTCCGGCAGATGACATAGGCGTAAATGCCCTGGCCCTTCACATCGTGCGGGAAGCCGACCACGGCGCTTTCCACCACGTTGGCGTTCTGGTTGATGGCGTTTTCGATTTCGGCCGTGCCGAAGCGGTGACCCGATACGTTAATCACGTCATCCACGCGGCCGATGATGCGGTACAGCCCGTTTTCGTCGCGGCGGGCCCCGTCGCCGGTGAAGTAGTAGCCGGGGTAAGGCCCAAAGTAGGTTTGCACGGCCCGCTCATGGTCGCCGTAGGTGGTGCGGATGATGCCCGGCCAGCTGTGCTTGATGGCCAGATAGCCCTCCTGGTCGTTACCCTCAATTTCCTGCCCCTCCTGGGTGAGCAGCACCGGCTGCACGCCCGGCAGTGGCAGGCCGGCGTGGGCAGGTTTGCTGGGCGTGATGCCGGCCAGGGCCGAAATCATAATGCCGCCGGTTTCCGTCTGCCACCAAGTATCCACCACGGGGCAGCGTTCCTTGCCCACGTGCTGGTAGTACCAGTACCAGGCTTCCTCGTTGATGGGCTCCCCCACCGAGCCCAGCACCCGCAGGGAGTCCAGGGAATAGCTTAGCACGTTGTCGAGGGGGGCGGCCATGAGGCTGCGGATGGCCGTGGGCGCGGTGTAAAAGATACTAACCGAGTGCTTGTCAATTACCTCCCAGAAGCGGCCGGCATCGGGGTAGGTCGGGATGCCCTCGAACATGAGCGAGGTGCTGCCGGCCAGCAGCGGGCCGTAGAGCAGGTAGCTGTGGCCCGTCACCCAACCGATGTCGGCAGTGCACCAGTACACGTCGTTTTCCTCTACCTGAAACACATTGCGGAAGGTGTAATCGGCCCACACCATGTAGCCGGCCGTGCTGTGCACTACCCCTTTGGGCTTGCCAGTACTGCCCGAGGTGTAAAGAATGAACAAGGGGTCCTCGGCCGCCATTTCCTCGGCGGGGCAGGTTTTGGCCACGCCTTCAGCCTCCTCGTGGTACCACACGTCGCGGCCTTCGTGCATGTGCACGGGCCAGCCCAGGTGCTCCGTCACGATGACGCGGCGCACGCTCGGGCAGGTTTCCAGGGCCTCATCCACCACGCGCTTCACCGGAATCTGCTTGGCCCCGCGGTTGAGGCCATCGGCGGTAAGCACCACGCTGGCCTGGGCATCGTTCACACGGTCGGCAATGGCGGTGGCCGAGAAGCCGGCAAAAATCACGGAATGAATCGCGCCAATCCGGGCGCAGGCCAGCACGGCAATGGCCAGCTGCGGAATCATGGGCATGTAGATGCACACCCGGTCGCCCTTCTCCACGCCGTTGTTGTGCAGCACGTTGGCAAACCGGCAGACTTCGTGGTAGAGCTCCCGGTAGGTCAGGCGCAGGTGGCGCGTTTTGGGGTCGTTGGGCTCGTAAATGATGGCCAGCTTGTTGCCCCGGGAAGCCAGGTGGCGGTCGAGGCAGTTCTCCGTGATGTTGAGCCGGGCGCCCTGAAACCACTCGTTGCGGCCGCCTTTCAAATCATCGGTACATACTTTATCCCACTTGCGGCGCCAGGTGAAGGGCTCGGCCACCTCGGCCCAGAACTGCTCGGGGTTGTTGGTGCTGAGCTCATAAGCGGCGTGGTATTCCTCCAGGGTACGGATGCGGGCGTGCTTGGCGGACGAATGAGGCATGAGAATCGGGAATTAGGAAGTGGTAGATTTCGAAAGGGAAGCCGGAGCTGAGTGCAGGTAGCGGGCAGCTGCCGGAGGCCGTGCGCCGCGGCCGGCGGCTACACGGGCGCGCTAAGCAGTTCTTTTACTTTTTCCATGAGTTGGCGGGTGCTGAAGGGCTTGGGAATGTAGAGGTCGGCCCCTACCTCGTAGCCTTTCTGGATGTCGGCCTCCTTGCTTTTGGCCGACAGAAAGATGACGCGCGTACCGGCCCGGTCGGGGCGCTGGCGCAGGTGGCGGCACACCTGGTAACCGTCCACGTCGGGCATCATCACGTCCAGCAGCACCACGTCGTAGGCGGTACTATCCACGGCTTCCAGGGCTTCGGTGCCGTTGCGGGCAATGCTCACCTGATAGCCGCTTTTGCGCATCAGAAATTCGAGCGACATTACAATGTTGGGCTCATCATCGACAATCAGAATGTGGGGAGTCGGCATGAGGAAGGCAAGCTAAGTTGTGTAAGGAGAGGTAGGCGAGCAGTTACATAAAGCGGGCACAAGGCACCTTGGTCATTCCGAGGCAGCAGTTACGGGTAGTTCAACCGAGAACCGGGCGCCTTGCTCCGGGGCGCTTTCCACCCAAATGCGGCCGGCGTGCAGCTCTACTATCTTTTTGGTAATGGCCAGGCCCAGGCCCGAGCCTTCCGGCTTGCGCATGGTTTGGTTGCGGGCCTGGAAAAACTTGTCGAAAATGAGCTGGTGAAATTCCGGGTCGATGCCCTTGCCGTTGTCCTGCACCGTGATGCGCAGGGCCTGGGTAGCGGCTTCTACTACCACCGCAATGCGGCCGGAACCATCGGGGCGGCACGATTTGATGGCGTTGCTGAGCAGGTTTACCAGCACCTGCATCAGCCGGTCTCGGTCGCCGAGCAAGGGCGGCAGGCCGGGCGGCACGGCCAGGTCCAGGTGCAGGTGCTTGTCGCGCAGTAGCTGGCCTACCGCCTCCAGGGCATCGGTAATGATGTCGGCCACGTCTACGGCCCCGCGTTCCAGGGTGGCCTTGCCCGACTCGTACTTTTCCAAATCCAGCACCAGCGTAATCAGCCGGCTCAGCCGCTCCGACTCCCGGGTGATGGTGAGCAGAAAGCGGTGTCGCTCCTCCTCGTCCAGCTCGGGGTTGTCGGTTAGAATTTCGGACAGGGCCCGGATGCTGGTCAGGGGCGTGCGCAGCTCGTGGGTGACGGTGTACAGGAATTCGTCTTTGTGCTGATCCAATTCCTGCAGCTGGTCGTAGGCGGCCTGCAGCTGGGCGGTCAGGCGCTGGAGTTGGCGCTGCTGCTTCTGCAGCTGGCGGTTGGCTTCCAGCAGCTGCTGGCTTTCCCGCAAAATCCCGACGACTTTATCAAAACTGATGTCCTCTACCCCTACCGAGGAGCGCAGCAGCAGCCGCGCCGAGGCCGGGCCGATGGAACCGGCCAGCAGCTTCTCGGCGTAGGTGAGTAGGCGCGGGTCGGCCTGGGGCGGAGTCACGCCCTCGGTTACGTGGGCATCCGGAAAACGCTCTTGAAAGGCGTGTAGGGCTTGGTTTGCGCGCTTTTTGCCCAGAAAGCCCGTGAGTAGGGCCCGCACATCGGGCAGGGGCGCGGCGCCCTGCCAGCCGGCCGGCCCTTCAAACACGGCCCCGTAGCGAAACACATCCACGAACACGGCGGCCTGGTGCTCTTCCAGGGCCGAGGGCTGGCGTAGCAACGAAACGCCCACGTACAGACCCAGGTTAAAAAACCAACTCCAGAACAACCCGTGCGACAGATAATCAAGGCCTTCGAGCCCAAATAAGGCGAAGGGCCGCAGCCCCCGTAGGCTAAACAAGCCGTCGGTTAGCAGGGTATCGGGCAGTAAGTTGGGGCCAACCATGGTAGGTAGCACCAGAGTAAAAAACCACACTACAAAGCCCGCCAGAATGCCAGCCGTAGCACCGGCGCGGGTGCCGCCTTTCCAGTACAGGCCGCCCAGCACCACTGGCGCAAACTGCGCCACGGCCGCGAAGGACACGAGCCCAATGTTCACCAGGGGCAGCAAGTGGCCTACCTCCACGTAGTAACCATACGCCAGCAGCAGCACCAGCACCACGGCCAGGCGGCGGCTGTGCAGGGCCACCTGGCCCAGGTAGGCAAACCAGCGCGGCCCTTCGGCCCGGGCCGCCGGAATGCGAACCAGCAGGGGCATAAGCAGGTGGTTGCTCATCATCACGCTCAGGGCAATGGTTTCCAAGATAATCATGGAGGAAGCCGCCGACAGTCCGCCTAGGTAAATCAGCAGGGCCAGCCAGGGCTGCCTAGCCTGCAGGGGCAGAGCCAGCACAAACGTATCGGCGTCGAAGTGGCCCCCATTATCAAGCAGACGCCCCCGAACGCCAGGGGCAGCACGAACAGGTTGATGATGATGAGGTAGAGCGGAAACAGCCACATGGCTTTGCGCAAGTGGTCTTCGTTTACGTTTTCCACTACGGCTACCTGAAACTGGCGGGGTAGCAGCAGAATAGCGGCCATGCTCAGTAGCAGCAAGGTTAGCCACTGACCTGGGGCCGTACCGGCACCCTCCAACGTAAACAGCCGGCTTAGCTCTGGCACCACCGCGGCCCGCCTGAATACGTCGGCAAAGCCGTTGAACAGGCTATACGTCACGAACAGGCCCGCCGCCAGGAAGGCCACGAGCTTCACTAGGCTTTCCAGGGCCACGGCCAGCACCATGCCTTCGTGGCGCTCCGTGGCCTCAATGGAGCGCACTCCGAAGATGATGGTGAAGAAAGCCAGGGCTACCGTTGTCACGAAAGCTGACGACAGCCCTACCCCCCCGCCGGCCAGCAGGGAGGTTTCACCGCCCCCGGTCAGGATGTCGAAAGACGCAGCAATGGCCTTGATTTGTAAGGAAATATAGGGCACTACCCCCAGCACGCACACGGTAGTTACTAGCGCCCCGAGCCAAGCACTTTTGCCGTAGCGAGCCGAAATGAAATCGGCAATGGAGGTGAGGCGCTGCTGCCGGCAGATGCGGATGATTTTGCGCAAGACCAGCCAAGCCGCCGGCGCCATTAGCGTAGGACCCAGGTAAATCCCGATGAACTCCAGCCCGAAGTGCGCCGCCCGCCCCACGGAACCGTAATACGTCCAGGCCGTGCAATACACGGCCATGCTCAGGGCGTACACGTAGGGGTTGCTCACCAGGCTCCGCCGCGCCGCCGAACGCCGCTCCGCCGCATACGCCACCCCAAACAGCAGGGCGAGGTAGCCAAAGGAAAAGCCGATAACGAGCAGGGTATTCACGGAGTGGTGAGGCGGTGAAATGGTGAAATGGTGAACTAGTGAGATGGTGAGTTGACGTGCTGGCGGTATAATACGGCGGTAGTTACTAGCAGAGAAGGTAGGGACGGACCGTTAGGAGCTGTGCGAAGGGCGTAAACTACCTGCGCCGTCAGCACGTCAACTCACCACCTCACCATCTCACTAGTTCACCGCCTCACCAGCCAACCGGTGAGCAGCACCAGCAGCACCCATACCAGCAGCACGTAGAGGTAGAGTACCGGGATGCCGCCTACCCGGCCATCATGGTCGAAAACGGCCAGGAAGGGAAAATTGAGGAGCACGGCAAACAGCACGGTCACGAAGAGCAGCTGCTGGCCGCGGCGCTGTTCTGGTCGCTCCTGGGGCGGAATGGGAGGCATGGCGAAGCGGTGGTAAAGCCGACGAAGTGAACATCAGCAACCTACGAAACCAACGAAAACACAGGCGCCTGTCGCGCAAAATCCGCCGAACCAACGGCCCGACGGACTTTTACTTGCCTGGGCAACGCATGGGCCTCAGGGTAAAGCTTCACCTGTCAAGGCGCGCACTAGACGGGGTTATCTTCCATCAGCTTCACGTTGCGCACGTCCTTCATCAAGGCCTGCCCAATAAACCAGCAAATCAGGGCAATGCTCACCGGATAGACGAGGCCGGCCAGGGTGCTGTGTTCCTTAATGAAGGGCGTATCGGAGGCGGCGGCGCGCAGGGTGAGGGCCGTGGCAATTAGGGGCACGAAGCCGCCGAATACGCCGTTGCCGATGTGGTAGGGCAGCGAAAGAGAGGTGTAGCGCACCTTCGTCGGGAACAGCTCCACGAGGTAGGCAGCAATGGGTCCGTAGGCCATGGTCACGAACAGCACGAGGCAGAACGTGAGGGCCGTCATGGCCAGCAGGTTGGGCGTGAGGGCCTTCATCACGGCCGGTACGGCTTTACCCGTGGCATCCACGGTAGCGGCGGTTACTTCGGTTAGCGGGCCAGCAAACTGCTTGAGGCCGTAGAAGATAGGGAAGGTAAACAGCGCCCCGCAGAGCAAACCCATCATGATGATTTTCTTGCGGCCGATGCGGTCCGACAGGGAGCCGAAGTACACGAAGAAGGGTGTGGCCAGAATCAGGGCGCTGCACAGCACCAGGCTAGCGTCTACCAGGTCCAGCTTCAGGGTGTTCTGCATGAAGGAGTAGGCGTAAAACTGGCCAGTGTACCACACCACGCCTTGTCCCATGGTAGCGCCGAACAGCGAAATCAACACCAAGCGGCGGTTTACGGGGTTCACGAACGACTCGCGCAGGGGGTTCGTGCTGGTTTTGCCCTCCGACTTGGCCTTGGCAAACAGCGGCGACTCGTGGAGCTTGCGGCGAATGTAGTAGGAGGCAATGACCAGCAGGCCCGAGAGCAGGAACGGAATGCGCCAGCCCCAGTCCTTGAAGGCCTCTTCGCCCATGGTTTTGCGCGTGGCAATAATGACCAGAATGCTCAGCAGCAGGCCGGCCGTGGCCGTAATCTGGATGAAGCTGGTGTAGTAGCCGCGCCGGTTGTCGGGGGAGTGCTCGGCCACGTAGGTGGTAGCGCCGCCGTACTCGCCGCCCAGGGCTAGGCCCTGAAGCAAGCGCAGGATGGTAACAATCACCGGGGCGGCAATGCCAATTTTGTCGTAGCTCGGAATCAGGCCCGTTACGAAGGTAGCGCCGCCCATAATCAGCAGGGTGAGCAGGAAGGTGTACTTGCGCCCAATCATGTCGCCGATGCGGCCGAAGAACAAGGCCCCAAACGGCCGCACCACAAACCCCGCCCCAAACACGGCCAAGGTGCCCAAAATGGTGTCCTCAATCTTACCCGTGGAGCCAAACAGCACCGGCCCGATAATGGCGGCCAGCGAACCGAAGATGTAGAAATCGTACCACTCAATGACGGTGCCCACCGAGGAGGCGGTAATCACCTGCCAGATTTTACTGGTCGAAACGGCGTTGTTGTCGTGGGTCAGCGAATCGTCGGCGGAGGGCGTGCCGCCCACGGGCGCGGCACCGGCGTAGGCGTCGCGCTGCGGTAAGTTCTGGGCCATGATTGGTGGGAGTTGTGGTGGTGAAAAGAATAGAATGGGAGTTGCACGTCTGGTAGCAGAGGCTGCCCAGCAACTCGTCGTCGGGCCTTAGTTATAAAGTGCAGGACGAAGGGGCGCAGCTGCTACAGCCGCCTCACTGATTTACCAGTTTGCCCCTGCCTTACAGCGCTACCTGGGTTTGCAGAGTGATTTCCGGCTTGTAGTCCACGTTGTTCACGTTTGTAAAGTCGGGACGGGCGCGGTAGTTGAGCGTAAACTTGGCGTTGTGCCCATCAATGTAGAAGTTGGCGCCCGCATCAAAAATGTTCACGTTTTTCTGCTCGCCGCTGCTGGTGCGCAAGCCTTCGTAGCCGGCCAGCAGGTGGGAAGCATAGGGCTGCACGCGCAGCTTAGGACCCAGCAGATTTTTAGGCAGCAGGTAGCCCGCCTGCAGGTAGCCTACATTGCCGGTACCCGAGTGAGGCACGGCGTTACCACGACGGGCGTCAGCGCCCCAGCCGGGGTTGGCGGCCCCAATGAAGCGGGTGTGGTTCGGGCCCATGTTGTAGTTGTAATACACTCCGTAAAGCGTAAAGGCCGTGCCGGCATCCTTATTAATGGGCGTATCAAAGAACACATCAGCCGCAAACAGGGCAATGTCATGCTTGCGCGTACCAATGGTGTTCAGGGAGCCAACGCCGGCGGTGGTGGCCGCGTCGATGGCCGCTGCGTTCAGCACACTGCCGGCCGGGCGCGAGTACATGCCGTCTTTGTTATAAAAGAAGCCCGCCCCGATGTTGAACACGCGCTTGGCCCCCAGGTAAGTGCCCACATTGAAGGGTAACAGGTTGGCTTCCTGCTCCAGAAATTCGTAGCTGAAGTAGCCCTGGTACACGTGGTTGGTACCCTGCGGATTGTACTGGGCCGTATTGCTGCCGGTGTTCAGCCGATTTGCGCCGGTGCCGGTGGTCGTACCTAGGCCCAACGGGGTGCTGAACGCCCCCGTCTGATTGGTCAGGAACGCCTCATTCACTGACAAAACGTAGTCGAGCTTGCCAATACGGCCCTTGCCGTACACGCCAATACCGCGCACAAACTGGTCGATAGCCTCAATGGTAGGCCAGTTGGTGAGCGGCGCATCCAGGGTAAGGTAATTGATGGTGCTGGAGCGCGTCATGCGCGAAAGGCCGTTCTGGTAGTGCATGCCCGCCCCCAGGTTCAGATACTTATTGACCTTATACTCTACTACTGCCTCGTGCACAAAAAGCTGAGGCTTTTTGCCGTCTACGGCAGGCGTAATACCCCCACTCACAGCCGTTTGGTTATTGACACCGATGTGCGTGTACACCAAAAAGCGCGGGTTCAACTGCGAAAGCACAATCAGGCGGGAACGACGCAAGGAAAAATCCAGCTGGTCAGACTGGGGCTTGCCCGGAGCACGTAGGGTGCCGGCGTTGTTTTCGGTGTAGCGCGTCCAGACTTGGTGCCAGGTGATAAACCGCAGGTACTTGGTGCCGTCCGGGGAAAGATTTACTTTCATACCAGAGCCGTAGGGCACGGTTTCGGCGGGAGTAGCAGTGGGCACGGCCACGACGGGCGTGGGAGCCGCAGGTGGTGGAGCCGGCGTAGCAGGCGGCTGAGTAGGCGTTACCTGGGCCGTAGCACCGGCGGCTGATGCCAGCAGCGCGCTCATAGCCAACGCGTAGCGAGTAGTTCGCATAGGGTTTGGTGGGGTTGAGGGTTGGGATGGGTCGGGGCAGGTAGCCAGCCACCAAGCGGTGCCGGACTAGTAGCCCCAAGTAGGAAAATCCCAACGCAGAAGTCACGCAGTAGTTATACTTCTGCTAAGCGCTATAGCCTACCCCTGCCGAAACCGCTCCCAGCGAATCATCATGTACTTATCCCCCAGCTCCGTCACGATAAGTCCGGCCTCTTTCAGGTTTTCGGGCTTCTGAAAAAACTCCGCTAGCTCCTTCTGATTCATGATTTTGTAGGTCGGATGATAGTCGGTTTGGCGGGGGGCTTTCATGCCGTATTTCTTTACCCAGTTCATCACCGACACGTGACTTACGCCCAGCAGCCGCTCAATTTCGCGGTAGCTCACCCCCTCTACGTATAGCTGCAGAGCTTTGATGACGTAGTAGGAGTTTATTTCCTTGCCGGCCTTGGCCACGGAGAAGTGGTAGCCGCAGTTCTTGCACTTGTACCGCTGCCGGCCGCCTACAATCCCGCTTTTGGTAGCATCCGTCGATTCACACTTGGGGCAATGCAGCTGAGACATACGGGGGTGAGTAAGGAGTTACTATACAATACCTATAGCTATTTAGTAAACATATAGTATTTTAGCAACTATTATTTCGTTCAGCATAGTTAGTGTATAGTATGAGTCAGGAGTATGACAAACACAAGACTGTCATGCAGGACTGGAGGCGACGCATATCACATCCTGACGTTGTGCTACTAATCAACGATTCGAGCGAGGACGTGGGTAGAACAGTGGCCCTAACTACTTACCCGTAAAATCAAGGTCATAGAGCACATTCAGCCGAAATCCGTGGTTGTTTTCGAAAACCGGCCGGCCCGAGATGGGGTCCGGAGAGGCGTGCTGGCTGATCTGATAGAGGTAGTTCAGCTCCACCTTGGCTTTGTCATTGAATTGATGGCCTAGCCCACCGGATAGCCGATTCTGGTTGAACACATTGCCTGCCACGTTGCGCCCGAAGCCGATGAACAGCTCATCAAAAGCGTTGAGGTACCACTCTCCGTCTTCCACCTTTGGTCCTTGCAGCGGATATTGCCCAGAAAGCTGGTAGCGAATCCGGTTCTGAAATGCCCAGTCCTGCACCGGGCCTTGCCCTTCGGCACTACGGGAACCCAGCCAGCGCTGCTCCAGCCGCAAACGGTGCGTGAGCGAGAGCCGGCCCACTGGGTTTTCCAGCGAAACGTCCTGGTACAAGCGGTGCTCAGGTTCGGGCCGCGCAGGCACGGTGGGGTAGTCACCGTAGCGGTGGGTCTGGAAGTAGGTGTAGCCCCCGCTTATCGTTACGTGGTTGGGGAGCGTGCGTACCAGCCCCAGGCGGGCCAATTGCTGCTGCGGGGCCCGCAACCAATTCACCCGCCGCCACTGATATTCGGTGTGCACGGCCCATTTCTCGGTCAGCTGATGGTCACCGGAATACACCAGCCACCCCAGCGTATTTCGGTCCGTGAGGCGGGGACTCTGGCCGTAGCCAGTAGCCGTCAGCGCGCAGCAACCGAGTAGCAAGAAGAAGTTTTTTATCATTAGAACTGCCCTAAACTGCCAGGCACGTAGGACAGCGTACGCCCCCAGTCCGGCGAGGTTCGGGTAATGGGCTATTTACGGGCGCAACAGCGTCGCCAGCACGGCATCTACGGCCAGCCCCAGCCGACGCATGTCTAGGCGGGCCAGCGTATCAGTGGGCTCGTGGTAGCTTTTGTTGCGGTAGAAAGCCGTATCGGTGAGCAATACGGCCGAATAGCCAAAATGCCAGTAATTCAGGTGGTCCGAAAAATCAATACCGGGCAGCCAGGCCGGAGCTTTAAAGCGTTTCACGGGCAGCGTGGCCGCCGCTTTGTAACGACGCGCAAACTGACGGCCAAACTGGCCATTCCCAAATTTTTGGGCTACCGTTACGTAGTTGCCGCGCCGGCCGTATAGCCACTTCAAGGCGCCTACTGGGTACTCTTGGCTGCCGGGCTGGTCGTTGTAATAGCCCAGCATTTCCAGGGCCACCATACCACGCACCGGCACGCCGGCCTCGTGCAGGGCCTGAGCGTGCACGTAGCTACCCATTTGTTTGGTACGAAAGAAAGGCGGCTCCTCTAGCGTGTAGGCAACCAGCTCAATGGGATACGGCAACCGGGGCTGTTGCCCAAGCAGGCGAGCCAGCTCCAGCAGGGCAGCTACCCCGGTGCCATTATCATCGGCGCCCGGCTGCTCCCCGCAGACATCGTAGTGAGCCCCTACCACCACGCGCGGGCCCTGAGAAGGCCCGAAGTACCCCACAATGTTGCGGTAGCGGCGGCCTTGCACCTCGTATTGCTGTTCACTGGTGCGGGCCCCGGCCGCGGCCAGTTCCCGCCGGATGTAGTCGGCGGCTTGGTTGAGGCTGGCTTCGTGAAGGTAGTTGCGCGGCGCGGGCGTGGTCGTCAGGGCCACTAGGTGCCGGCGCAGATGAGCAGTATCGGCAGGGGTTTGCCCGTGCGCGCGCAAGGCGCCCGCCGCCAGGAGTACTAAGATAAGTAGAAGCCGCTGCCGCATAGTAAATCAGCTAAGGTGTGGGTGCTAGATGCGCAGGCCCTACTTTTGGTTGCCCAAACGACCGTTCATCGCTACGTTGTTTCCTTTCATTTACCCCGCTCATGCCCACCCCTACCCCATTTCGCAGCATCGTTCCGACTGATTTAAAACCCAGCGACTGGCATCCGTTTATGGTGGGAGCGGTGGCGCCCCGCCCCGTAGCCTTCGTCAGCACCCTAGATGCCGCCGGCAACGTCAACCTCAGTCCCTTTAGCTTTTTCAATTGCTTTGGCTCGAACCCGCCCATTCTAGTTTTCTCGCCGGCCAACCGGGTGCGCGACAACTCCCAGAAGCACACGTTGGAAAACGTGCGAGAGGTAGCCGAGTGCGTCATTCACATCTGCGACTACGCCATGGTGGAGCAAATGTCCTTGGCCAGCACCGAATACGAGAAAGGGGTTAATGAATTCGTGAAGGCTGGTTTTACTGAGGTAGCCAGCCAGCAAGTGCGCCCACCGCGGGTGCTGGAGGCCCCTGCCGCCTTCGAGTGTGTGGTGGAGCAAGTGGTGGAGTTGGGCACCAACAACGGCGCGGGCAACCTGGTCATCTGCCGGGTGGTGCGGGCCCACTTTCGGGAAGACATTATTCTACCTTCCGGCATTGGCATCGACCCCGAGAAGCTGGACGCCATTGCCCGCCTGGGCGGCGACTGGTACTGCCGGGCCTCGGGCAGCAGCCTCTTTGAGGTGCCCAAACCCAACCGCAACCTGGGCATCGGCATTGACCAGTTGCCAGAGCATATCCGCACCTCTGAGGTGCTGACGGGCAATAACCTGGGCCGGCTGGCCAACATCGAGCAACATGCCCTACCTACCCCCGAGCAGGTGCGAGCCTACCAGCAGGAGCCACTGGTAGCATACACCCTGAACAAGTTTCGTGGTGAACCGGCCCGACAGCGCCGGGAGCTGATGCTGCTAGGTAAGCAGTTACTAGAGGAAGGCCGACTGCTGGAAGCCTGGCAGGTATTACTGTTGGCCGCGCCGCCCGCAGGCGAGTAGTTGCCCCTTGCACTTTGCCACTCATTCTAGGTGCTGACTTTCTCTTTTGCTTAGCCGCGCACAACCAGCCCGCACAGCACCACCAGTAGGTTACGTTATATGTTACGAAATGCATTTCGCCTGTACCACGTCTATTTTTTAAGTTTCACCTGGCTTTTCGTTCAACTTATTTTATTTAGCCGCTACGGGGTAAGAATTGTTTTTGATAGCCACCGCTATATTCAGCACGCCACAGAAATGGCCGTGCAGCATCACTTGGTTTGGGACCGGAACATCTTATACATTGGATATACGGCATTACTGGCTTTATTTTTAAAACTTCAGCTACCCTTCGAAGCCGTTGTTGTATTTCAAAGCCTGCTTTCTGGCGTAGCCGCTTGTTGCCTGTACGCCCTAGCCCAGCGCCTTACCAGCCGCTGGCAGGCGGCGTTCACAGCTACTCTGGCCTACGTTGCCTGGCCCGATTTGCAGGCCTGGAACTTCTATATTCACACCGATGCCCTGTTCTGCAGCATCCTCACGATTTATACGTACGTTCTGCTCAAGGCCCAAAAGGTCAGGCAATTACTACTGGCGGCACCTTTGCTTGGGTGGCTGCTTTTCTTGCGGCCTAATGGTATCGTCATTGGGGTAGCTACCTTTTTCTACCTGCTTTTCCTGCTCAAGCACTACAGCCAATCTATCTTCCGCCGGGTTGCGGTGGGTGCATCCGTGGTATTTATTTTACTTGCGGGATTTAGTTTTAATAGGATACTACACAATATCTTCTCGCTCATATCTATCTACCAGGGCGGCTCTTTATTTGGCGGCCACCCGTTCGGGGCTGTTACCTCTAGCACCCCGTTGTATATTCCGGCCGCTACCGCACCACTGTGGCAGCAATTACTATTATTTATTGGCCACAATCCTTTTTACTTTACTAAATTATTTGTCTTAAAATTCATCGTATTCTTTGCACAGATTAAACCGTATTATTCCGCAATTCATAATATTTCTATCATTTTATTTATTTACCCAGCTTATTTACTTGCCTGGCTAGGGCTAAAAAAAACTATTCTCTCCCAACCGCAGCGGCTGTTTTTCCTAATAGTAATCGGCTTGCAAGCCACCATTGCCGCGGCTACCCTACCCGACTGGGACAACCGATTTATTGTGCCACTACTGCCCGGTATATTTCTGTTAGCGGCCATAGGCATTCCGGTTGGGCAGCAACTGAGCGCACCCTCGTCCGTGCGTCCTGCACAGGTTAGGCAGGGCAAACCGTAGCGCAGCAGGGATACCTGATGGCACACTCGCATCTACTCCACGGGGCCCATTCTCCCAACTGGCTGGCTGCTTGCTGGGTAACGGGGCGGCCATAAAAAAGGCCTGTACTTACGCACAGGCCGTATTGCACTACAAAATCCGTGGAATCTGAATAATCCGTCTAAATCCGTGATTTAGTTACGCACGGCAATCATCAGGGCTAGCTCTTTGTAGCGCATGTTGAACTTGCGGGCAATGCTGGCGTTAGTGAGCGAACCTTTATAGACGTACACCCCGGAGCGGAAGTGCTCGTTGGTAAACAACACCTCATTGATGCCCCCGTGCTGGCTGATTTCCTGCAGAATAGGCGTAAAAATATTGCTTAGGGCGTTGGTAGCGGTGCGCGGCACCCGGGAGGCAATGTTGGGCACGCAGTAATGAATCACATCGTACTTGCGGAAGACGGGCTTGCTGTGGCTCGTCATCTCGCTGGTTTCAAAGCAACCGCCCTGGTCTATGCTCACGTCGATAATCACGGAGCCCGGCGCCATCTGCGACACCACGTCTTCGGACACCATGAAGGGTAGGCGACCTTCTTCGGCGTTCAGGGCCCCAATCACTACGTCGGCGCGGCGGATTTGCTGGTTGAGGGCGTAGGTGTCGAGGGTGCTCGTGTAGAGCTGCGGGGTGCACAGGTTCATTTTGAGCCGGCGCAGCTTGTAGAGGTGGTTGTCGAACACTTTCACCTCGGCCCCCAGCCCGGTAGCGGCGCGGGCGGCGTACTCGGCCACTGTACCCGCTCCCAAAATCACGACCTGCGAGGGCGGCACGCCCGTAATACCGCCCAGAATCACGCCTTTACCCTCGTTGGAGCGGGCCAGGTACTCGGCCGCAATGAGCATGACGGTGGAACCCGCAATTTCCGACATGGCCCGCACCACCGGCCGGGCCCCGGAAGGGTCCTTAATCAGCTCAAAGCTGATGGCGTTAATCTTTTTCTTGGTCAGGGCCGTGATGTATTCGCCCGTCAGGGTGCCAAACTGCAGGGCCGAAATCAGGGTTTGCCCGGCCCGCATGTACTCAATCTCGTCGTAGGTAGGCGGGGCTACTTTCAGGATGATATCGGCCTCGAACACCTCCTTTTGCGAGTAGGCAATGGTAGCGCCCGCCTCGGAGTAGTCGTGGTCGGAGTGCTTGCTGGGCTCCCCGGCCCCACTTTCCAGTAGAATTTCATGGCCTGCCTCCACCAAGTGCTTCACGGCTTCGGGCGTTAGGCAGATGCGGTTTTCCTGCAGCGAGGTTTCCCGCGGCAGCCCGATAAACAGCTTCCGTTTCCGCGTTTCCACGGCCAGCATGGATTCCTGCGTGAAATAGGCGCGGCTGGTAGCCAGCGACTCGAATCCGGGGGGTACTGCTTCGGGCATCTTGTTAAATTAAAAATTAAAAATCATGAATTAAAAAGTGGCGTACGAGCTGGCCTTATTAGTACTGGAGGAGGGCAAGTCGCATTTCATTTTTAATTCTCAATTTTTAATTCCCTCGAAGAGGGGCCGGTGACGGTAAGCGTAATAACCAGTCGCTCGGGCGGCAACAGCGCCTCGACGCGGCTCGGCCACTCGATTAGGCAAAGATAACCAGAATCGAAGTACTCTAGGGCCCCAATGCCTTCGGCTTCCCGCACATCGTTCAGTCGGTAGAAATCGAAGTGGTAGATGGGCTGGTTTTCGGCGTCTCGGTACTCGTTGACGAGGGAGAAGGTAGGACTGCTGATGTCGTCGGGCACGCCCAGGCTCTGGCACAGGGCTTTGATGAAGGTCGTTTTGCCTGCGCCCATCTCGCCCTCGAAGCAAATGATGGAGTGCCCGTGCATAGCGGCGCGCACCTGCGCGGCGGCCTGGGGTAGCGCGTCGAGCGAAGAAATGAGAATGGTTTCACTGATCATCGGAGGAGGCAGAACAAGTGAGGCGTTTGACTTGAGCCCACAAATTTGGTTAATCTGCCGCAATGCCGGTCCCTACCCCATCTTCCGCGGAAAGTACTGCTGCAGAATCGAACCGAGCCTTGTTATAGATACTGGGGACGATCTTCGGTTCGGATGATTAAGCAGAAGCTCGTATCAGAACGCCCCACTGAGTATTACCGCCGCTGGGTCCAGGAGCTACATTCCAACGACTCCGCAACCGGCCAGCTTTGGCCAGTTGCTGCGCGCCGCCCACTGGTGGATACGCCCTAACTACAGGGGTTTCTTGGGAGTTTTCAGGGCTGCTGGGCTTCAGACAGTCAGGGTCTTCTATATTTGGCCGACCCAAACCATGACCTGACCATGCAAGTTTCCCGAATGGCCGGTAGCCTGATCGGCTCCGAAATCATCAAAATCGGCAACGAAGTAAACGATATGATTCGCAAGGGGGAGCAGATCTGCAACCTCACCATCGGCGACTTCGACCCGAGCATTTTCCCGATTCCGGCCGAGCTGCAAAACGAAATTACCCGCGCCTACCAGAGCGGGCACACCAACTACCCCCCGGCCAACGGCATGGCGGCCCTGCGCGAAGCGGCCGCTACGTTCACCGAAACCCGCCTGGGCCTGGCGTACTCGCCCAATGATTTTCTGGTGGCCGGCGGCTCCCGCCCCCTCATTTACGCTACCTACCTGGCCCTAGTAGACCCCGGCGACAAGGTGGTATTCCCGGTGCCCAGCTGGAACAACAACCACTACTGCCATCTTTCTGCGGCCCAGGCCGTGATGGTAGAAACCCGCCCCGAAAACAACTTCATGCCCACGGCCGAGGAGCTGGCGCCCCACCTAGCGGGTGCTACCCTGCTGGCGTTGTGCTCCCCGCTCAACCCCACGGGCACCGTTTTCAGCAAGCAAGATCTGGAGGCTATCTGCGACGTGGTACTGGCCGAAAATCAGCGCCGCCAGCCCGGAGAAAAGCCGCTTTATTTGCTCTACGACCAGATTTACTGGCTGCTCACCTTTGGCGCGACCGAGCACTACGACCCCGTGAACCTGCGCCCCGCCCTGCGCGAATACACCGTGTATATTGACGGCATCTCAAAGTGCCTGGCTGCTACCGGCGTGCGGGTGGGCTACGCCTTCGGTCCGGCTGTGGTCATTGACAAGATGAAGTCTATTCTGGGCCACGTGGGAGCCTGGGCGCCCAAGGCCGAGCAGGTTGCTACCGCGAACTATCTGCCCGAGACTACCGCCGTGGATGAGTTCCTGGAGCAGTTCAAGGAGAAAGTACAACATAGCCTCGACGCTCTGCACCAGGGCCTACAAGCCATGAAAGCCCAGGGGCTGCCCGTGGACTCCATGGTTCCGATGGGCGCTATCTACCTGACTGCCAAGCTAGACGTACTGGGCAAAACCGCCCCTGATGGTCAGATTCTTAGTACTACCAAAGAGTTGACTTCCTACCTCATCAGCGAGGCGCGGCTGGCCTTGGTGCCCTTCAGCGCCTTCGGGACGGATGGCGCGGCGCCCTGGTTCCGTATGTCGGTGGGAGGCGCTTCCCTGGAATCTATTGAAGCGGCTCTGCCCCGGCTGCGGACGGCGCTGGAGGCTCTACGCTAGTGCCGCTGGCGCCGGCTAGTCCCTAATAGCTTTCCGATGAGCACAGAACAACAACGGGCCCCACCAGGCTGCTGGTGGGGCCCGTTGTTGTTCCGTGGGCTGGCCTACTAGCCCGGTTATTTTCGCGGAGTATGCGACGTTCTTGCTATCTTCCGGCATTCGATTCCTAACCTACTGGTTGAGAATTAAATACCCTGCTCCTTTTCGGCCGCTGTTTCTTATCCATGCGCTGGCCGGACCATCTGCCCCCTATTGCACTTTCCGCTTTATTTAACCACCGGATTGTGTGCCCATGCGCTTTTGTTTACCCCGCCTCACTGGAGGGTCCGTTGCTGTTCTGGGAGCTGTAATACTGCTCCTACCGTTCTCTACTCGCGCCCAGGTGCACCCGGCTGCCGTAGTGGGCACCGTGCGTACTAGCACTGGTGCCGCCGTGGAGTACGCTACCATTACCTTGCATCGGGCCGCCGATTCGGCCGTTGTTAAAACTGAGTTCAGCGACGCGGCCGGCCAGTTTCACTTGGCACCGTCCGTGGGAGGGCGCTACCTAGTGTCGGCGGCGCAGCTGGGATATGGCCGCGCGTGGCTGGGGCCGCTAGAAGTAACGGCCGCTCCCCTCCCGGCCCCCCTGGCCTTTGTCCTGACGGCCGGGGCCGCCACCCAGCTCAAGGGAGTAACCGTCACGGGCCAACGCCCTACCTTCGAGCGCCTCGCCGACCGCACCATTGTGAACGTGGAAGGCAGCACGCTCAGCGCCGGCAATACGGTACTGGATGTGCTGGGCCGCGCCCCGGGTGTGTCCCTGGATGCCAACGACAACCTGGCACTCCGGGGCAAGCAGGGCCTGCTGGTGCTCATCGACGGCAAGCGCCAACCCATGACCGGGGCCGAGTTAGCCAACCTGCTTCGCTCCTTGCCCGCCGAGCAGGTGAGTACGGTGGAGCTAATTACCAATCCGCCGGCCAAGTACGATGCCCAGGGCGGAGCGGGCATCATTGCCATCAACCTGAAGAAGGACCAGCGCCTGGGCACCAATGGCAGCCTGAACACCGCTTACGGCCGGGGCCGCTACGGCAAATTCACCTCGGGCCTAAGCCTAAACCACCGGCAGAAAAAGCTCAACCTCTACGGCTCCTACGCCTACGCCAACCGGCAGAGTTTTCAGGAGCTTGACTTCAGCCGAACGTACCGGCAGGACGCCGGCACCACGGGCCTCAAAACGGTGCAGCGCAACACGCCCCGCGGACACCTACAGTCGCACACCTGGCGGGCCGGCGCCGATTACTCGCTCAGTAAGCAAACGACCCTGGGCGCTGTGGTTAGCGGCCTGAGCAGCCAAACACCCTCTAAAGGCCTGAACGAAGCCGCCTATTTTGATGCCCAGAACCAGCTACTAGGCCGCTCCATTTCCATTAACCGCCGCAACCTGCTGACCCCGAACGTGGCCGGCAACCTCACGCTGCGCCACCTGTTCCCGAAGGACTCCTTGGGCACGCCCGAGCTGACGGCCGATGCCGACGTGGCCCACTACGGCATTACCCGTACCCTGGACCTAGCCACTACCTACCAGGCGCCGCTCACGACTACCCCCGGCACGCTGCTGGGCGACCAAAGCGGCACGCTTACCCTCTGGGGCGCGAAAATCGACTACATCCGGCCCCTGCGGCACCGCTTGCGCCTGGAAGCTGGCGTGAAAATAACCCAGGTATCGTCGGATAACGACGTGCTGTTCGTGCGCACTCGCGACGGGGTCAGCCAGGTTGATCTGGGCCTTACCAACCGGTTCCGGTATTCAGAAAACATCAATGCCGCCTACGTTAGCCTGACCCGCACCCGCCCGGAGCTGACGGTTACGGCCGGCCTGCGTGGGGAACAAACCAATGCCACCGGCCGCCAGGACGTGGGCCAAACCTCGTTCTCCCGCCATTATTTCCAGCTGTTTCCTAACCTGACGTTGCGCCGGACCTTGTCGGATAAGCACGAGTTGACCTTTGCCCTCAGCCGCCGCCTCGACCGCCCCACGTACAACCAGCTAAACCCGTTCCGCTCCTACGTGGATGCTACCTCCTACCGCACCGGCAACCCCGCCCTGTGGCCCGCTACCAGCGTGCAAGCCGAGCTGACCCACACGTTCCGCCACAAAATCAGCACGGCCCTGAGCTACACGCGCACCAACCGCCCCGTGGTGAACGTGTACCTACTAGACGCGGATCAGCTGGTAGCCTCCACCGACGTGAACCTGCGCACCCAGGAGTACTACGGCCTGACCCTGACGGCCCCGCTGGAGCCGGCCAAGTGGTGGAAGCTGTACGCCAACGCGGAACTGTTTTTCATTCAGTTTCAGGGCTTAGTTGATGGGGCAACGCCTCCTGCTGGCCAGCCGGGCGCCATCATCAGCCTTAACAACAGCCTAGCACTGGGCCACGGCTGGAGCGCCGACCTCAACAGCAGCTACAACTCCCGGGAGCAGTTTGCCTTCCAGACCATCCGCTCGTTTGGGCAGGTAGGCGCCGGCGTACAGAAACAGCTAGGCAAAACCCTGATCCGACTCAACGCCACGGATATTTTCTACACTACCCCGCTGCGCGTTACTTCGCGCTACCGGGTGCTGGAGGAAAGCTACCGCTCCGCCCAAGACTCGCGGGTGGTTACCGCTTCGCTGACCTACCGTTTCGGCAACGACAAGGTAGCCGCCGCTCGCCGCCGCGCTACCGGCGCAGAAGACGAAAAGCGCCGCGCCGCTACCGGTCAGTAACTTCACTAGTCTTGCGCTGACTGCTTATTAAGCCTGGCTTTCTACAAAGAAGGCCAGGCTTTGCATTACAGGACATATGAACAAGAGGTAGAATCGACGAACAGCCAAGCAGGAAACCCTGCTAATAAAATGGCAAGTAGAGAAAATGAACGTACTGCTTTGCCTGCGGCTCTGCAGGACGTTTTTGTAAAGTCGATTCTACCTGTCTCTGCTCTCCTATACACTCCTGGATACAGGCAACTGCACATATTTTGTAGGCTTTGCGCAACCTGTATGATGTATCATACATCTATATGATACATCATACAACAGCTCATGCTTTCCAGCGTTATCTTTTACTCCCTGGACAAAGCCATTCGGCAGTACCGCCGCATGGCCCAGGCCAACATCGACCGGGCCGGCGTTAGTATTAGCATCGACCAGTGGCTGGTGCTGCGAGTGATTCAGGAAACCGATGACCTAACCCAAACCGACATTGCCGAACGGGTTTTTAAAGATCAGGCCTCCGTGGCCCGCATGATTCGGCTGCTGCTGGAGCGGGGTCTGCTGCTGGCCGAACCCCTACCCCACGACGGCCGCCGTACCCAGCTGCGGGTGTCGGTGGAGGGACTCCGCACCTTGGACGCGGTGGAGCCCGTGGTGCTCAGCAACCGCGCAATAGCCCTGGAAGGGCTCAGCGAAAATGACCTGAACACCCTGCGCTACTTACTAGAGCGCATTGCCACAAACTGTGGTGCCCTGCCCCCCGCTACCTAGGCACTAACAGCGCAGCGGAATCAACCAAAAATTTCGTATTTAAAATATTTTATTTTTCAAATACGAAATCATTCGTATGTTTACTACGAAACTATTCGTAGTCGCTGAGCACGGAACGGCCGCCTTATTGTTCAGCTCGCCTTTTGGGGCTGGTCGCTTAATTTTTCTTTCCCATCTCACCTTGCTTTCTCATGAAGACTATGCATCCCGGGCAGCCGCGCGGATCCGCCTTGCTGTTCCTTTTATCAGCGCTACCCCTCACGCGGGCAGTAGGTCAGGGCGTCAGTGGGCAAGTCCGGACTGGTGCCGGGGGGGCCGTGGAATATGCTACCGTGGTGCTGCACCGGGCCGCCGATTCGGCGGTGGTAAAAACCGAGTTTAGCGACGAAAAGGGCGCTTTTCGCTTTGAGTTGACCGCCGCGGGGCGCTACCTAGTGTCGGCTTCGCAGGTAGGGTTTGGGCGAGCTTGGGCCGGGCCGCTGGAAGTTACCGCCGGCTCGCCACCATCTTCTCTGACGCTAACGCTACAACCCAACAAGGCAACGGCTCTCAAGGAAGTAACCATCACGGGGCAACGCCCAACCTTTGAGCGGGAAGCCGACCGCACCATTGTAAATGTGGAGGGCAGTACACTGGCGGCCGGCAATACCTCCCTGGATGTGCTGCGCCGCTCCCCAGGCGTGACGGTGGACGGCAACGATAACCTCGCACTCCGGGGCAAACAAGGCTTGCTGGTGCTCATTGATGGCAAGCGCCAACCCATGACGGGCACAGAGTTGGCCGACTACCTGCGGGCCCTACCCGCCGAGCAGCTGAAAAGCATCGAGCTGATTACCAACCCACCGGCCAAGTACGATGCCCAGGGCGGGGCGGGCGTTATTGCTATCAACCTGAAGAAAGACCAGCGCCTGGGTACCAACGGCACCGTAAACCTGAGCTACGGCCGCAGCCAGTACAATAAATACGTGTCGGGGCTGAGCGTAAACCACCGCCGCCAGCACCTGAACCTGTTTGGCTCCTATAACTACTCCGACCGCGCCGGCATTGGCAAGCTGAGCATACACCGCGACTTTTACCGGGTTGACACCACCGGCCGGCTGCCGCGCCAGCTCATTCAAACCACCGACCAGGAAAATCGGGCGCCCAACCAGTCCCGCTCCCACACCTGGAAGGCCGGGCTCGACTACACCCTCTCGAAGCGCACGACGCTGGGCGGGGTAGTTAGTGGCCTGCAAAACCGCAACGAGCAAAACGGTCGCAACCACACGGCCGTCAACAACTTGGAGCGGACTCTGCAGCAGCAATACGCTTCTACCAATGACCGTCAGGGCCGCTACGCCAACGTGGCCGGCAACCTGAACTTCCGCCACACCTTCCCTGATTCCCTGGGCACCCACGAGCTAACTGCCGACGCCGATTTTGCCCGTTACCGCACTACCCGCGACCAGCGGCTAGAAACGCGCTTCAACGGCGCCGAGCAAGTGGGCGAAACCATCATCGGCGACCAGCAGGGCTTACTCACGATTCAGTCGGCGAAGGTGGACTACGTGCAGCCCCTGAGCAAGCAGCTGCGGTTAGAAGCTGGGGCCAAGGCCAGCCTGGTTTCCGCCGATAACGACGTGCAGTTCTTTACCAACGGGGAGCTGGACCGAAACCGCTCCAACCGCTTCCGCTACGATGAGAACATCAATGCGGGCTATTTTAACCTGAACTACAGCCTGCCCAAGCTGAGCTTGCAGGGCGGCCTGCGCGCCGAGCAAACCAACGCCGTGGGCAAGCAGGACGTCGTGCAGGTGGGCCGCACGCCCAACTTCGACCGTCACTACTTCCAGTTGTTCCCAAGCGCAGCCCTGAAGCGGACTTTCTCCGACAAGCACGAAACCAGCCTCTCCCTGAGCCGGCGCATCGACAGGCCGTCGTATAACCAGCTGAACCCCTTCCGCATCATCATCGACAAGACCACCTCCGGGGCCGGCAACCCCGACCTGCGCCCCCAGACCAGCTACAATTTTGAGCTGAACCATACCTACCGCCAGAAGTACAGCCTGGGGCTGAGCTACAGCCTAACCAGCAACCCGCTGATTGGGGTAGTACAGCCGGAATCGGATAGCACGGTAGTGTCGACTACCCAGAACCTAACGCGCCAGCACTACTACGCCCTCACTTTCACGGCCCCGGTGGAGGTAGCCAAGTGGTGGAATATGTATAACAACGCCGTGCTCTATTATAGCCGCTTCGAGGGCAACTTGGCCGGCACGAACCTCAACCGGGGCCGCAGTTCATTCACCCTTAGCTCCAACCACACGTTCCCCTTTGGGAAGGGCTGGAGCGCCGAGCTGAACGGCTCCTACCAGTCACGGGAGGTGTACGGCTTCATCCTGGCCCGGCCCAACGGGGAAGTGGCCGCGGGCATCCAGAAAAGCCTCTGGAACCGCAAGGGCAACCTCAAACTCAGCGTGGCCGACATCTTCTTTACCCAGCCGCAGCGGGCCGTTTCCTCCTACGACAACTACGTGGAGCGCTTTTACCAGCGCCAGGATTCGCGACTAGCTACACTGGCTTTCACCTACCGTTTCGGCAACGATAAGCTGGCGCCCACCAAGCGCCGGGGCGGCGGAGCCGAAGACGAGAAGCGGCGGGCCGGAGGGCAGTAGGGCATGAACTAGTTGCCCTCCTACTCCTCTACCACACCTTACTTTTTCTACAGCGCCCACAAGGCAGGCTCTTATCCCGGAGCTCACCTTGTGGGCGCTGACTGTTTTAGGCGGATCGAAGGGAAATTAACAACTGCTTCGCAACGCTTTTCACTCCCCATGCTTGCCTCTGCTAGGGCTAATAACAGCCAGATTGGGGAGAATCCATTCGACTTCCGACCATAGTATAGGAAACCCTATTAAGACTAAGGCTTACTATCTGAGTGCTTGTTGAATATAAATAAACATATAATTATTTTAACTATCATTGTCATAAGATACACGCAAACTACTGCTGTAAAGCACTATACACCCCAAAATCGTCCTATAGCTTCCACGGGAGGAAATAGCATTAACTATTTTTTAATTTGTGCTTATCCAGTATTAATTTTAATATTATCGATATGATTAATACTGTGCCAATTAACTGGGCGAACCTCAACTGCGTGATTTTTGATGTCGATGGCACGCTCTATACGCAGGGCAAGCTGCGCAAGCGCATGTTGAAGTCTTTGCTGCAATACTATGGCGTCCGGCCCTGGAAGCTGCCGGAGCTGCTAATGCTGCGCCGGTTTCGGGCCGAGCGGGAAAAGCAAACAGCCTACGCCGGCCCCGATCTAGAGGCCGATCAGTACGCCTGGGCGGCACGGGCCGGGGGCTACCCAGTCCAGCAGGTGCGGGCCGTGGTGGAGCGGTGGATGTTTCAGTACCCCAACCAATTTCTGCTGCCCTGCCGCTACCCCGGCGTGGCCGGTTTTTTTGCCGCGCTCCGGGCCCGTGGCATTAGCATCGGCGTCTACTCCGATTATCCGGCCCAGGCGAAGCTGGCGGCCCTGGAGCTGGAGGCCGACATCGTTATCAGCTCTACTGACCCGGCCATCAACCGCCTCAAGCCCCACCCCCAAGGGCTGCTCCACATCTGCCAGCAGCTAGGCCTACCCCCGGAGCAGTGCCTGTTCATTGGTGACCGGCCCGAACTGGACGGCGCCTGTGCCGAAGCGGCCGGCATGCCTTACCTCATAGTCGAGAAACAGCCTTTCCCAACCTTCACTTTTTACGAAACTCTAACGAATCAGCTTTCTACTACCTCACAGCCAACTCCCTATGAATCAGACGTCCATTCATCTTGATATGCAGAATCCGGAGGAGCCGCTGGTGCTGCTCCCAGCCAAGCTCAAGGACTACGTAGCCATTGCGCGCCCCGATAACTGGGTCAAGAATGTGTTTATGGTGCCCGGAATGCTGTTCGCCATCATCGTGTATAACCGCACGAACATTGACGTGCCCCTGGTACTCAACATGTTGCTGGGGATTGTGAGCACCTGCCTGGTGGCCTCGGCCAACTACGTCATCAACGAATACCTGGACGCCGAATTCGACAAGTTTCATCCCCTGAAAAAGAAACGCACTTCCGTGGTGCGGGTCGTGAATCCGGTGCTGGTGTACTCCGAGTGGTTTGGCTTGGCGGCCGTGGGCCTGACCATTGCCTACACCATTAGCGTGCAGTTTTTGTGCGTATCGGCTTTTCTGCTGTTTATGGGCGTGATGTACAATGTACGGCCCTTCCGCACCAAGGAGCGCCCTTACATTGACGTGCTGTCGGAATCCGTGAACAACCCCATTCGGTTTGCCCTGGGCTGGTTTACGGTAGCGCCCGCCCTGGGCTTTGCCAATCTGGATGCCGTGCAGCTGTTCAACAGCTTCCCGCCCACCAGCATCATCATTGCTTACTGGATGGGCGGCGCTTTCCTGATGGCAACCAAGCGCTTCGCCGAATACCGCCTCATCGGCGACCCGGCGCTGGCCGGCCTGTACCGCCGCTCGTTTAAGTTCTATACCGAGCACAGCCTGCTGATTTCCATGTTCTTCTACGCCCTGACCTCGGCGTTTTTCCTGGGCATTTTCCTGATCAAGAACCGGGTAGAGCTGCTCATCAGCTTTCCGTTTTTCGCGCTGCTGTTCTCCTGGTACCTGCGCATTGGCTTGCTGAAAGACTCGCCGGTGCAGGGCTCCGAAAAGCTCTACACCCGCAAGTGGTTTATGCTCTACGTGGTGCTGTTCTGCCTGCTGCTCACGGGCCTCATGTTTGTGGATGTGCCCGGCTTGCACGGCCTGCTCGAAGACCACTTTAAGCTGAACGGCTAAGTGCCGCTTGTCCTTTTCTCGGAACTCTACTTTTCGCTATGCTGGCCCCCTTTAAGTCGACTACCGCCGCGCTGCCCGCGTGGCGCGCCGAGCCGGCCGCTACGCTGCGTCCGCGCGCTGGCACCCGGCCTGATGTTACCTGGTTGCTCTACGGCCTGCTACTGTTGGGGGTAGGCATCCGCCTGTTTCACTTCCTGAACAACCGCTCCTTCTTCATCGACGAGCTGTACCTGAACGTGAACACCATTAATATGGGGTTCTGGGAACTGGCCACCCAGCCGTTTCAGTATGAGCAGAAGGCTCCCATTGGCTACCTCTGGGTTAGCCGGCTGAGCGTGCTGCTGTTTGGCAAGCGGGAAATGGCCCTGCGCCTGTTTCCGTTGCTCTGCGGGGTGGGCACGCTCGGGGTGTTTACGCTTATCGCGCGGCACTACCTCAAAACCTGGGGAGCAGTAGTAGCCGTGGGCATTCTGGCCCTGTCGCCGGCCTGCATTTACCACTCCGTGGAGGCCAAGCAGTACAGCACGGAGCTGTTCATGGCCACGTTGTGCCTCTGGCTTTACATCCGGTTTCACAAAAGCGCTTCCTTGCCTGCCCTGCTGACCTGGGGGGTATTGGGGGCCATCATCCTGTGGTTTTCGTTTTCGGCCATTTTTGTGCTGGCTAGCATTGCCATTGCCGTCAGTGGGCGCTGGGTGCTGACTACCCGCTGGCGCCAGTTTGCCCTCTACCTGATACCATTCTCGCTCTGGCTGGTGAGCTTTGGGGTGCAGTACGTGCTCATTATCAGCAAATATCCGCAGTCGAGCTGGCTGATTGATTTCTTTGCCAAGGTCTACGACGGATTCATGCCCCTGCCTCCTACCTCCGTTAAGGATGTGGTATGGTACGCCCAACGTCCCTACAACTTGCTGGTGCATCCGCTGGGCGTGCTCCTGACCCTGGATGGCGACTTGGCACCCTGGCAGGAAAGCAAATGGCGCTACTTGTTTAAAATGGGCTGGCTGCCGGCGGGCTTGCTGCTGAGCGGCATGGTGGTGCTGTTCAAGCGCAACCGCACCTTGTTTTTCTGCTTGTTCCTACCCCTGGTATTTGCCATGCTGGCTTCCGGGGTAAAGATGTATCCCTTCTACGCCCGGTTCGTGCTGTTTCTGGCCCCGGCCTTGGTGCTTTTCATTGGGCTTGGAGTAGATGGCTTGCAGGAGCTGCTGGCCCGGCGCCGAGCCCTGTTTTATACGGTGGTGGCCCTGCTGTTTCTGCCGCTCTGCATCAACACGGGCCGGCAGCTGGCCAACCCCGATATGTTCATGAACTACGAGGACAACCGCGGCCCCCTGCTCTACATCAATGCCCACTACCAGCCCGGCGACGTGGTGTACGTATTCTGGAACATGACCCACGCCTACCAGTACTACAAGGAGGCCTATCAACTCCCCTTTACTGCCGTGCAGGGCCATAATCTGAAAAATGACGTTCGGAGCTCGGCTGAATTCATGCAGAAAATGCGGGCTGATATTCCAGACCTCAAGGGCAAAAAGCGCCTCTGGTTTGTGTTCGATTACCTGAACCGCAACGCCATTGGCGAGTACGTGGGCCAGCCTGCCTGGTACCACACCCAGTATTTCTATGCTACCACCGAAATGCAGAACCTGTTCAACCAGTTCGGCCGCAAAGTGGATGAGCTGCACAGCAAACCCTATAACAAGTACCCGCATACCGTAGTACTCTACGAGCTGAACCAACAGCAGTAATTCGCAGCTGGCACGCTGGCCTTTACCTACCGCTTCGGAAACAACTAACTGGCACCTACCAAGTGCGGCGGGGGTGCCAAAGAGGAAGAACGCCAAGCCGCTAGACGGTAGCTACCAGACCCAAAAACAAAGCGGATGCTCAGTTGAGCATCCGCTTTGTTTTTGGTATATATTTCAGTTCCCTATATGGTCTTATTTCCTCCCTAAGAAGTTGAGTAGCGAATGGACTTTCTATGTTGTGGCGTACAGCCTGGTGTTTTGGATTCCGCAATTCATCTGCATTCGGCTGGCACGTAAATCCCGGCGGAAAGGCTCCAGTTTAGCTAGGAGCTACCTGACTTTGTACGCTCCGTTGCTGCTTTTTTGCCTGCTAGGTTTTCCGTTTGCGCTGGTCATGTTTCTCACCTTCGGAATATTCATGCTGCCGATATGGGCCCCCACGCTGGTGTATACCTGCGTGCTTCCATTTTCAAGTACAAAGCCAGAGCCCCAACCAGAGTGGCGCAAAAAGTGGCTGGATAAGTAGCTTCGGGCCTCTGATATCTTTGCCAGGTTAGCATCCCTCCATTTCACAATGTACGTACCCTGCTATGCTTAACACTTTGCTGCTGACCATGGACAGCATGCGGGACAGTGATTTTGAGACCTTATATCACTGGCTTCTGGCTATTGCCTGGGTATTTCAGCTGCTATATCTGGGCGCCGTATTCTACTTAACCCAAGGCTCCAGCACCCGCAAAACCACTAGGCACTATCTGTTTCTGATCTGGGCACCCCTATTCGTGTTGTTTGCCATCTACTGGCCGCTAGACGCCGTGGTATTCCTTTTCCCCATTCAGACGCTAGGACTTTTGCTGCCTTTTTTGATAACCAGTTTCCTGCTCCCGGCAATCCGGCGGAATCATAGTAAGCCGAACCAGCATCTGTAGAAAATCCTCTGGTATTCACGTAAAAGGCCGGTCAACTGACCGGCCTTTTTGTTTGTTTCTACTTCTGCTACCCCTTCGGGCTGAGCACTACGTACGGAATGATGCATTCCTCTAGCGAGATGCCGCCGTGCTGGAACGTGTCCTTGTAGTAGTTCACGTAGTAATTGTAGTTGTTGGGGTAGGCGAAGAAGTAGTCGCCGACGGTGAAGACATAGGCGGTGCTCACGTTTTCGCGGGGCAGGAAGATGTGCTCCGGCTTGCGCACCGTGTACACGTCGCGGGAGTCATCGAAGCCCAGGTTTTTGCCGTGCTTGTAGCGCAGGTTGGTGTTCGTGTTCCGGTCGCCCACAATTTTGTAGGGTCGCTTCACCCGGATGGTACCGTGGTCAGTGGTGATGATGAGCTTGCCCTTGCGCTCGGAAATCTGCTGGAGCATTTCGTAGAGCGGGGAGTGCAGGAACCACGAGCGGGTAATACTCCGGTAGGCCGATTCGTCGGCGGCCAGCTCCCGGATCATGGCCATGTCGGTGCGGGCGTGGCTGAGCATGTCCACGAAGTTGTAGACGATGACGTTGAGCTTGTAGTTGTTGTGCAGGTTGGCCATTTTGCCCAGCAAGTCTTTGCCAGCCTGCAGGTTGGTCACCTTGTTATAACTGTACTTGGCTTTCTGCCCGGCCTTCTGGAACATGATTTCCATGAACTCGGCCTCGTGCATGTTTTTACCCTCGTCGTCGTCGTCCCACACCCACAGGTTGGGGTATTTCTTCTGGATGTCGCCGGGCATCATGCCCGAGAAAATGGCGTTGCGGGCGTAGGCCGTAGTAGTGGGCAGAATGCTATAGTAGGTTTCCTCGGAGTCCACCGTGAACAGGTCAGCAATGATGGGCTCGAGTACTTTCCACTGGTCGTAGCGCAGGTTGTCGATGAGCACGAAATACACGGGCGTGTCGCCGGTATCCTTGAGCATCGGAAACACCCGCTCCTTGAACAACTGGTGCGACATGAGCGGGGCGTCCTTGTCGTCGCCGTTCACCCAGTCCTCGTAGTTCTCCGTGATAAAGCGGCCGAAGTAGGTGTTGGCTTCGTCCTTCTGCATGTTAAAGACGTCGGCCATGCTCTTACCCTCCGTCTCGTTGATTTCCAACTCCCAGTACACCAGCTTCTTGTACACCTCAGCCCACTCCGAGGGGCTGAGCCGGTCGGAGAGCTGCATGCCCAACTGGCGGAAGTCGCGCTGGTAACCAGAGTTAGTGGCTTCACTGATAAGGCGCTTGTTGTCAAGCACCTTTTTCACCGACAGCAGAATCTGGTTGGGGTTGACGGGCTTAATGAGGTAGTCGGCAATTTTAGCCCCGATGGCCGACTCCATAATGTGCTCTTCCTCGCTCTTGGTAATCATGACCACGGGCACGGTAGGGCGCACGGCTTTGATTTCGGTGAGGGTTTCCAGGCCCGTCAGGCCGGGCATGTTTTCATCCAGGAACACGATGTCGTAGGTCTTCTCCTGAATTTCCTCGAGGGCGTCGGCCCCGGAGTTCACGCCGGTTACGTCGTAGCCTTTCTCCTTAAGAAAGAGAATGTGAGGTTTCAGGAGGTCGATTTCGTCATCGGCCCAGAGGATGCTGTATTGTTGCATAAGAGGGGTCTTGGGGTCTTGGGGTCTTGGGGGCTTAGTTTTGCCTACCCAAGTCATTTGGATGCTGCAATGCAGCAAAGCAACTAGCTTTACCGTGAATCCTGGCAATAAGATTCCGTCCTAGCTGACATAGATCAGGTTAGTAAAGGTCCATTTACTCGGTTTATATAGTTTATGTTCGATTTTCGCAAACTGCGGATTTGGCAGGAAGGTCAAGATCTAACCTTGCGTATTTATCAACTGACCCGCAGTTTTCCGAAAGAAGAACTTTTCGGTCTTACCAGCCAGTTGCGCCGATCGTCTGCGTCAGTTCCCCATAATATTGCAGAAGGCTGCGGTAGGCAGTCAGCACCAGATTTACTGCGTTTCCTAACCATTGCTATGGGCTCGGCCAGCGAGTTGGAGTCTCAGCTTCTGCTAGCGCAGGGCCTTGAATATATCTCAACGGAAACCGCTAGCCAGATATTGCCCGACGTAGAAAGGCTGCGTCGCATGCTTACAGCGTATTACCAAAAAATAAAAGCTAACCTACCGGATAAGCATGACTGACGAGCGCAGGGATAAGGTCAGAAATTCCAAGACCCCAAGATCCTAAGCCCCCAAGACCCTATCAATGAACAAAAAGAAAATCTTCAACGACCCGGTGTATGGCTTTGTCACCATCCCCACGGAGTTGCTGTTTGACCTAATTGAGCACACCTACTTTCAGCGCCTGCGCCGGATTCAGCAGCTGGGCCTCACCAGCTTTGTGTACCCGGGGGCTTTGCACACGCGCTTTCACCACGCCCTGGGTGCCATGCACCTGATGACCCTGGCCCTGCGCACGCTCAAGGACAAAGGCGTGCAGATTTCGGCCAAGGAAGGCGAGGCCGCCATGGCCGCTATTCTGCTGCACGACGTGGGCCACGGCCCCCTCTCCCACGCCTTGGAGCGCAGCATCTTCCACGACGTGCACCACGAGGAACTGAGCCTACACCTGATGCGCAAGCTCAACACCCAGTTCCACGGGGCTTTGGACCTGGCCATTCAGATTTTCGAAGGCACCTACTCGCGGCCATTCTTCCACCAACTGGTGAGCAGCCAGCTGGATATGGACCGCCTGGACTACCTCAACCGCGACTCCTTTTACACCGGCGTGCAGGAAGGCCGCCCCGGCGCCGACCGTCTCATCAAGATGCTGACCGTGGTAGACGAGCGGCTGGTGCTGGAGGAAAAAGCGGTGTACAGCATCGAGAACTTTCTGGTGAGCCGGCGGCTGATGTACTGGCAAGTGTACCTGCACAAAACGGTAACGTCTGCCGAGCAGATGGTTATCCGTATTATGCAGCGGGCCCGCGACCTGGTGCAAGCCGGCGTAGAGGTGCCCGCCTCGCCCAACCTGCATTTCTTTCTCTCACGCAGCGTCACGCAGCGGGAGTTTGAGCAGGACGATGAGATTCTGCGCCGCTTCACCCGCCTCGACGATACCGACGTGTGGGGCGCCGTGAAGCTCTGGGCCGACCACCCTGACAAAGTACTGAACTACCTGGCCCAAAGCCTGCTCGACCGGCACCTGTTTAAAATCACGCTCCAGACGGAGGCTTTCGACGAGGACTTCCAGTTGGGCATCGTGGACCTGATTGCCGAGCACTTCCAGCTCTCGGCCCAGGATGCAACCCAGCTGATGATTGCCGGCCGCATCAGCAACAACGCCTACGACGCCGACGGCCAGGACCCCATTGATGTGCTGACCAAGCGCGGCCGGGTTGTGAACGTGGCGGAGGCTTCGGATTTGCCTAATATTCGCGCCATCAGTCAGCGGGTAGAGAAACACTACATCTGCTACCCCAAGGAAATTCTGTAGCGGCGGTCTGCTGCGTTGCCGCGCCGCTGGCCGCGCAGTGTCGTCGTTTCATCTTCGCCGCGCATGTTCGCTTTCCTTCGACGCTCCTTTACCGATTTGCCCCTAAGCTTGCTGGCGCTGTTTTTTCTGGCGCTGAGCGGGAGCCTGGGTTTGCTTTACAGTTGGGTTTCGCTGGCCGATTTGCAAGCCCTGCGCCAGGGTATTTACGGCCGCAACGAAATGCCCGAGTTTGTGCTCCAGGCGACGCCCGCTCGGCTTGCTCTGCTACGCTGGAGCTTGCTGGGGGTAGCGGCGGCCGCCGCCGCACTGGTGGCATATTTGCTACGAAGCGGGCGTTTTCAGCGCGAAATTCAGGAGCTGCGCCAGCAACTCCAGGAAGCCAGCCACAGCGTAGCCCAGGCTGTGCAGCAGACTTCAAGAACCGAAAAGCTGCTGGCGGCTCTGCTGCTGCTTGGGGTGCTGGGCTTGCGGCTGTACTACTACCAGGTGTATCCGCTCAGCACCGACGAGGTAGCTACCTACGATTACTTTGTGCGGGGCGGCCTAGTGGCAAGTACCAGCTTCTACCCCATTCCCAACAACCACATTCTATTTAGCCTAAGTTGCTGGGTAGTCAGCTGGTTTACTGCAAATGATGTGCTGGTGCTGCGGCTGCCCACGTTGCTCATCAGCCTGGCAGGCACCGCGGCAGCCTACGCCCTCCTGATTCGCGTGACCAACTTCCGGACGGCTACGCTGGCGGTGGGCTTGTTCTGCCTTTCGCCCTTGTGCCTGTACTATGCCATGGCCGGGCGCGGCTACTTTCTGCTGATAGTAGTGGCGCTGGGACAGTTTTTTGCCATGCTGACCGTTTTGCACGCGCCCCGGTACGAGCAGTTGGGCTGGGGGCTGTTCATTATTACGGGAGTGCTGGGCTTGTACACCATTCCTACCTACGCCTACCCACTGGTTTCCTTAGGCTTTTGGATGGGAGTGGTGTTTCTGCGGCGGGGCAACCTAGCTGGCTTGCGGCGGCTGGCGGCGGCCACGCTGCTGGTAGCCGCCGGGGCACTTGTGGCCTACGGGCCGGTTATCGGCGTTACGGGTCTGCGGGCCCTGGCGGCCAACCAATACATTGCGCCCCAGTACTTAGCCGAATTTTGGCAGTCCTACGGTCTTTACCTCTACCAGCCTGCCCGGGAGCTGTTTGGGCACGAGCAGCTGAGCGTGCCCGGCTTCGTGGTGATGCTGGCGGCCGTTCTGCTGGTGCTGCCCGTTCTACCGCACCGCTGGCGGCGGGTAGCCTTGCCGGCGGCGGTGCTGGTGCTGCTGCCCTTCGTGTTTATGCCCATTCAGCTAGTGTATAGCCCGGCGCGGGTACTGCTCTACGGCACGTTTTTCTTTTTTCTGGGGGTAGCAGCCTTCGGTGAGTGGGTGCTGCAGCGGCTGCGCGTGTCCCAGCCGCTGGCGCTGGTGGGCATTGGGGGACTACTCAGTCTCTACGGCCTCTACCAGGTGGCCCATTTTCGCTACAGCGTGCAGGGTGCGCAAGCCCAGGACCAGCAGTTGCGGCAAGCCTACGCCTGGCTCCGGCCCCGGCAGGCGCGCCGCGTGTACTTCGATGCCCCGTTTCACAAGCTTTACTTTCATCACTACGCCCTTACCACGGGCTACCCCCTGTGGCTGTTTGAAGCCGCCTCGGCCCAGGGCACCCGCTACGACTACGTAGTATTATTCCGCGGCCAAACCACGCTGCCGGCCTGGCTTACCGCCGCTTACCACCCCGTGTATTCCGATGCGGGAGCTACTATCTATCAGGCGCTAGTACCGCCTGCCAACTATTCCGTGCCGGCTCCCGTAGCGGCACCTCGCGCCGGGAAATAGATATTTCTCTACTTTTGCCCGATGGAATTCACCGTAGGCCAGATAGCAGAAGTACTGCGCGGAGCAGTTGAAGGAGACGCCGCCCAGCAAATCAACCGCTTGGCAAAAATCGAAGAAGCCCAGGCGGGGGCTCTCTCCTTTCTGGCCAACCCCAAGTACGAGCCCTACCTCTACACCACGGCTGCCTCGGCCGTCATCGTGAGCCGCACGCTGGAGCTGCGCCAGCCCACCACGGCGGCCCTAATTCGGGTCGATGACCCCTACACCAGCTTCACAACCCTGCTGGAGTTTTACCAACAAGCTACTCGCACGGGTAAGCGCGGCGTGGAGCAGCCCGCCTACCTGGCCGCCAGCTCCACCATCGGCGAAAACCACTACCGCGGGGCCTTCTCTTACATCGGGGAAAACTGTGAAATCGGGCGCGACGTGGTGATTTTCCCTCACGTGTTCATCGGCGACCGGTGCAAAATCGGGGACGGCACCATTCTGTACGCCGGGGCAAAAATCTACGCCGAAACCGTTATTGGGGCCCGCTGCACGGTGCACGCCGGGGCCGTTATCGGCTCCGATGGGTTCGGCTTTGCGCCCCAGCCCGATGGCTCCTACCGCACCATTCCGCAAATTGGCAACGTGGTGCTGGAAGACAACGTGAGTGTAGGCGCCAACGCTACCATCGACTGCGCCACCATGGGCTCGACCATCATCCGGGAGGGCGCCAAAATCGACAACCTGGTGCAGATTGCCCACAACGTGGAAATCGGGCGCCACACGGTGGTAGCGGCCCAGACGGGTATTTCGGGCTCCACCAAAATCGGTGACTTCTGCGTGCTGGCCGGGCAGGCGGGCATTGCCGGCCACCTGAGCCTGGCCAACCGCACCACCGTTACGGCCCAGTCGGGGGTAGGCAAATCCATCAAGGAAGAAGGTATTCTGCTGCAGGGCTCCCCCGCCTTCAACCTGCGCGACAGTCTGCGCGCCAACGCCGTGTTCCGTCACCTGCCCGATCTGGAGCGCCGGCTCACCCAGCTGGAACGCCGCCGTACCGAACCGGAAAAGCCCTAGCTTTACACCGTGGAAGCCGTTGGCTGATGGCGATTAGCTGTTAGTTCTTGGGGCTTCCTTTACTTAATGTCTCTGACCGGCCACCGGTTCTGAACGTCAGCTAACAGCTAGGAGCTATTAGCTAACAGCCAAAGAATGAACGACAAGCAACATACCATTAAGGCCCCCGTCACCGTGAGTGGCATTGGCCTTCATACCGGCGTGCAGGCCACCATGACGTTCTGCCCCGCCCCCATCAACCACGGCTACAAGTTTCAGCGCATTGATTTGCCCGGCCAGCCCATTGTGGATGCCGACGTGGACAACGTAGTAGACCTTTCCCGCGGCACCACCATTGAGCAGAACGGGGCCCGCGTGAATACCGTGGAGCACACCCTGGCCGCCCTGGTAGGCTTGCAGATCGACAACGTGCTGATTCAGCTGGACGGGCCCGAGCCGCCCATTATGGATGGTTCCAGCTTCGAGTTTATCAAGCCCCTACAGGAAATTGGCCTGGAAGAGCAAAACGCCCTGCGCAACTACTTCGAGATTCCCGACGAAATCCGCTACGTGGACAACGCCCGGGCCGTGGAGCTGGCCGCCCTGCCCCTGAACTCTTACCGCCTCACGGTGATGGTAGACTACAACTCGCCGGTGCTCGGGTCCCAGCACGCCTCTTTGACCCACATCGACCAGTTTACGACGGAAATTGCCTCCTCGCGCACCTTCTGCTTTCTGCACGAGCTGGAAGCCCTCTACAAGTCCAACCTCATCAAGGGCGGCGACCTGAGCAACGCCATTGTGGTAGTGGACCGCGTGGTGAGCGACGAGGAACTCGACGACCTGGCGACCATGCTGGGCAAGCCCAAGGTGGCCGTGAAAAAGGAAGGCATCCTGAACAACGTGGACCTGCGCTACAAAAACGAGCCTGCCCGCCACAAACTCCTCGACCTGGTAGGCGACCTGGCCCTGGTAGGCCGGCCGCTCAAGGGCCAGATCCTGGCGGCCCGCCCCGGGCACGCGGCCAACGTGGCCTTCGCCAAACGCATCAAGAAAAAGATGATGGAGGCCCATACCAGCGCCGTGCCCACGTACGACCCCGCGCGCGAGCCGGTGATGGACATTAATAAGATTGCCGCTACCCTGCCCCACCGCTACCCCTTCCTGCTCATCGACAAGATCATACACCTGGACGCCAACACGGTAACCGGCGTGAAGAACGTGACGATGAACGAGCCCTTCTTCCCCGGTCACTTCCCCGGTAACCCCGTGATGCCCGGCGTGCTGCAAATTGAGGCCATGGCCCAGACCGGCGGCATTCTGGTGCTCAACACGGTGCCCGACCCGGAGAACTACTGGACGTACTTCCTGGGCATCGAAAACTGCCGCTTCCGCCGCATGGTGAAGCCCGGCGACACCATCATTTTCAAGTGCGACCTGACGGCCCCCATTAAGCGCGGCATTGCCAAAATGAGCGGCAAGGCCTACGTGAACGGGAAAGTGGTGATGGAAGCGGAAATGTCGGCCAGCATTGTGAAAAAGAATTAAGGTTGAAGAATTAAACATGGCCCTGACCGTTCAGGAACTGCCATTCTCTTCGCTCTTACCTTCTTAATTCTCAATTTTTAATTGAACAGAATGAACCAGCCGCTCGCCTATATCCACCCCGAAGCCAAAATCGCCCAGAACGTGGTAGTGGAACCCTTCACGACCATCGATCAGGACGTGGAAATCGGGGAAGGCACCTGGATTGGACCCAACGTCACGATTATGGCCGGGGCCCGCATCGGCAAGAATTGTAAGATTTTTCCGGGCGCCGTTATTGCCGCCCAGCCCCAGGACCTGAAGTTTGCCGGCGAGAAAACCACTGTGTACATCGGCGACAATACCGTTATCCGGGAGTGCGTGACGGTGAACCGCGGCACCGTGGACAAGCTCAAGACCGTGGTAGGCGCCAACTGCCTGCTCATGGCCTACGTGCACGTAGCCCACGACTGCGTAATTGGCAACAACTGCATTCTGGCCAACACGGTGCAGGTAGCGGGCCACGTCGAAATCGGTGATTTTGCTATTGTGGGGGGCTCCTCGGCCATTCACCAGTTTGTGCACATCGGCCAGCACGCCATGATTTCGGGGGGCTCTCTGATCCGGAAGGACGTGCCCCCTTTCGTGAAGGCCGGCCGCGAGCCGCTTACCTACGTGGGCATCAACAGCATTGGGCTGCGCCGCCGGGGCTTTTCCGATCAGAAAATTGCCGAAATTCAGCAGCTCTACCGCCTCCTTTTCCTTAGTGGCCTCAATAACGCCGCCGCCCTCGACCAGATTGAGCTAGAATTGGCTCCTTCCCCGGAGCGCGACGAGGTAGTTAACTTCATCCGCAACTCGGGCCGGGGCGTCATTAAAGGCTACTCCCGCAACGGTAACGGCGGCATCGAATAAGATTAGAAGTGAGACCTGAAGAGCTTAGAGCTTAGAGGACGTTCTGATACTGCTTGCGTCAGAACGTTCCCTAAGTTCTAAGCTCTTCTTTCTAAGCTCTATACCATGCAGATTACCGCCACCGGGCTGGGCAAGCGCTTTGCCCGGGAATGGATTTTCCGGGACCTGACGCACACTTTCCGCTCCGGTACGGCCACGGCTATTCTGGGGCCCAACGGGGCGGGCAAGAGCACCCTGCTCAATACCCTGTCGGGGCAGATTTTACCTACCTCCGGGACGCTGGCCTACGAGCACGCGGGCCGGGCCATTGCCGTAGAAGAGGTGCCGCCCCAACTGGCCTACGCCGCCCCTTACCTGGAGCTGATTGAGGAGCTGACCCTGACGGAGCAGATTCAGTTTCATACCCGCTTCAAGCCCCTACGCCCCGGCCTGACTACTGAGCAACTCATCACGCTGATGTACTTGGAAAAGTCGCGCCATAAGTTGGTCCGGGACTTTTCCTCGGGCATGAAGCAGCGCCTCAAGCTGGCGCTGGCCCTGTATGCTGCTACCCCGTTGCTCTTGCTTGATGAACCGACCACCAACCTGGACCGCACCGGCGTAGAGTGGTACCTGGAGCATGTGCGGGCCACGCTAACAGGCCGCACGGTACTGGTTTCCAGCAATGTACCAGAGGAGTACGACTTCTGCCAGGAGCAGTTGCTGATAACTGATTTTGGGGCCAAAGCTGCGCGCTAACGGCTTTTTCTCGATATCTGCGTAGTGGAAGGAACTACGGCAGCCTTCGGATGGTACCTACCTCGGGAGCTGCTTGGGAGAAAACTCGCGGCGGCAAACAGGAAGCGACTTGCCTCTTTTTGACGCTTACCCTGGCCTCTACCGCAACCTTCCCTACTCCTACACCCGTATCTTCGCAGCTGAAAAGTAGCCGCGCCATTTCACTTGATTTTTCACCCTTACCGCCCCTAGCAAGGCCATGAGACAACACGACGACCTCGACGACGACCTCTTCGATGATGACGAGCTAGATGACTTCGCCACCACTGGCGGCAGCAAAACTCGCGGCAACCCCGAAGATCAGCTTTCGGCCAAGTACGCCGACTACCTGATGTGGCGCGATACGGGCTCCTCCCACGATGAGGCCCTGGACCTGGCCAGCATGACAGAAGACGAGTACGCCACGGCTGAAGCCACCGAAGACCCCGACGGTAGCACTAGCTTCAGCTCCCTGGACGACTTGGATGACGACGACTTCTCCGACGACGAAAACGACGAGTACGGCAGCAGCGGCAGCTCCCGCAACAGCCGCCGCAACTCCGACTACGACGACTACTAGGCCACCAGCGACATACTAAACCGCGCGCTAGGGCTTAATTAGCCTCAGATAACGCAACCACAACGGCCCGCCTCTCTGCTGCAGAGAGGCGGGCCGTTGTGGTTGCGTTATCTGAGAAAAGCTCGGCGGTTTAGCCCTGCTTGCTGCCAAACACCCGACGAAGCAGCTCCGTGCCGCGCGCTACGGGGTTCTCGCGGATGTTGGCTTCTTCCTGGGCAATGAGGGTGAACAGGCCATCAATGGCTTTACCGGTAGCGTACTGGTTCAGGTCGGTTTGCACCGGAGTAACCAGCGGAATCCGGTTGTAGCGCGTGGTCAGGTCGGTATAGTAGCGGGTGGCCCCTACCTGGTCGAGGCTTTTCTGCACGATGGGTTTGAAAGCTACCGTGAGTTGCTCGGTGGTTGTGCGCTTAAGGTAGTTGGTAGCGGCATTCTTTTCCCCGGTCAAAATACCCCAAACATCTTTGAAGGTCAGGCTCTTGATGGCCGTCAGGAAGATGGGCTTGGCACTTTTGGCGGCGTCTTCCGCGCCCCGGTTCAACGTCAGCTCGAACTTATCGACCTGGCTACCGAGGCCGATGGAACGGAGCGTGTTAGCTACGCGCTGGGCATCGGGCGGAAAAGGAATTCGAATGAGCTTGTTGAGGTAGAAGCCATCCTGCTTGGAGGCTTGATCGGCTCCTTTGCTGATCCCCTGGGTCAGGGCCTCCTTCAGGCCCCGGGCAGCCTCATCCTGGCTGATGTTGCCCGTGCTACCCGTCCGGGTAGAGGTAGTAGTGGAAGGAGCCGGAATGGTCGTTTTGAGAATATCACCCAATTTGGGCAGCCGCAGCTGGGCCGAGGCAGTAGTATGCAGGCCCAGCAGGACCACGGGCAGAACAAAAAAACGGCGGAAGTTCATAGCGGTAAAAGAGCAGTACAGAAGCTAAGCGGTGCAAGGCAGAAACCGGACCAGTTTACAGGAAACCGTGAGTTGGTGAATGCATGAAGCCAGGCCATAGTGAGTGATATTAAGTCCCGGCACCTATACAAAAGCCCGCCATCCTTCGCTGTGCTCAGGATGACGGGCTCTTTACTCACTATCCCATTATTCCATTAGGCTTGGTAGACAGCCAGAGCGTTTGATTTAAAAAAAGAACGTCATGCAGAGGCTGAACACCTCGCTTAGTTCACCAAGGCCCTCATGGCCGGTTTTACTTGCCAAATACCCGCTTGAGTAGGGCGCTACCCTGGGCCGCCGGGTTCTGCCGGATGCGGCCCTCTTCAGCCGCAATCAGGGCGAACAGGCCGTCCACGGTTTTCTCGGTGGCGTAGGGTACCAGCTGCGGATTCAGCGGCGTGACGAGCGGAATCTTGTTGTAGCGGGCCACCATTTCGGCGTAGAGCCTAATGGCGCCGGTTTTTTCCAAGGACTGTTGCACGGTAGGCTGGAAGGCCGTGCGCAGGTCGGCGGCTGTCTTTTCGTAGAGCAGCGTGGTGGCCGCGTCGCTTTCCTTGCTGGTGGCTAGGCTGAGGGCGTCCTGCAGGCTGAGGTTTTGCACCGCATTCAGGAAGATGGGCTTGGCCTGCGCGGAGGCCGTTTCGGCGGCGCGGTTCAGAGCTACCTCGAAGTTATCGACCAAGGCCCCAGCCCGCACTTTCCGCAGGGTAACGGCTATCAGCTCGGCTTCGGGCGGGAACGGGATGCGAATGTCGGCGTTGCCGTTAAAGCCATCGGCTTCGCCGGCCTGGGCTACGGCGCGGGTTACGCCCTGGCTCAGCGCTTCGCGCAGGCCGCCGGTGGCCTCGTCGGCGGTGAGGGGTGCTTTCACTGGGGCCGCGGGGGTAGCAACCGTAGTGGTAGTTTTGGTGGTCGTGGTTTTGGTGGCCGTAGTAGCCTTCTTGACCGGCGCGGTTTTCTTAACCGTGGTGGTTTTTTTGGCAGTTGAAGTCGTCTTTTTCGCCGGGGTTTTGGTTTGGGCTACGGCCAGGTGCCCGGCGGCCAAAGTAAGCGTGAGGCCGAGGGCCAAGGTGCGGAACAGAGTCATAAGACAAAAAGAAGTAAACCCGACGGCCGTTGTGGCGTTGTTAGCCGACGGGTTGCCAATATTGCGCCAAATCCGGCACTCCTCCTAACGCTCCTGCTTATGCCCCTTATTCCCGACGTTGAAATCATGACTATTGGCGACGAGCTGCTGTACGGGCAGGTCATCGACACGAATTCGGCCTTTATGGGCCAGGAATTAGGCAAGCTGGGCCTGCGCGTACGCCAGATTACCAGCGTTTCAGACCGGGCCGATGAGATTGTGGCCACCCTGGACCAGGCCCGGCAGCGCGCCCAGGTAGTGCTGATGACCGGCGGCCTGGGCCCTACCAAGGACGACCTGACCAAGCACGTGCTGGCCCGCTATTTTAACTCGGAGCTAGTGCTGCACCAGCCTACCCTGGAGCACGTGGAAGGAATTTTTCAGCGCTTCAACCGCCCGATGCTGGAAGTAAACCGCCAACAAGCCCTGGTGCCCGCCAATTGCCACGTGCTGTTCAACGAAGTGGGCACCGCGCCCGGCATGTGGTTCGAGGACCAGGGCACCGTGTTCGTGAGCATGCCCGGCGTGCCCCACGAAATGAAATACCTCATGACCCATGAGGTGCTGCCCCGCCTGCAACAGCACTTCCAGACGCCCGCCATTGAGCACGTAGTAGTCCAGACCGTGGGGCTGGGTGAGTCCTTCCTGGCCCAGCAGATTGAGCAGTGGGAAGCGGCTCTTCCTCCGAACATGAAGCTGGCTTACCTGCCCTACCTGGGCGGGGTGCGCCTGCGCCTGACGGGCCACGACGACGGCCAGCCCAACCTGCGTGCCCGCATGGAGGCTCTGCTGCCGGCCCTGCGGGAGCTGCTCGGCGAGCATATTTTTGCCATCGGTGAAATCAAACTGGAGGAAGCCGTGGGGCAATTGCTGCAGGAACGTGGCCTAACGGTGGGCACCGCCGAAAGCTGCACCGGCGGCCTGCTGGCTCACCGCCTGACCAGCATTCCCGGCAGCTCGCGCTACTTCCAGGGTAGCGTCATTGCCTATTCCAACGACATTAAGATGCGGGAGCTGGGCGTAAAATCCGAAACGCTGGCCGCCCACGGAGCCGTGAGCGAAGCTACCGTGGCCGAAATGGCCGAAGGCCTGCGCCGCCAGCTCGGGGTAGATGTGGCCCTGGCCACCAGCGGCATTGCCGGCCCCGACGGCGGCACCCCCGACAAGCCCGTGGGGACCATCTGCATCGCCTACGCCGATGCCCACCACACCGTCACCCGCCAGATCAGCTTCAACCGCGGCCGCCAGCTCAACGTGGAGTACACCACCACCATGGCCCTGAATCTGCTACGGCAGGAAGTGGTGAGATAGTGAAATGGTGAAATTGTGAGTTGGTGAGTTTGACGTGTTGTCATCCTGAGCATGTGGCGCATCAAGCCAGCGACGAAGGACCTTGACACGGCGGCACGACAGGCAGAACAACGTCTTGTTCCTATGAGCCAGGGTCCTTCGCAAGCTCAGAATGACGGGCTGGTGGAACAGTAACTCACCAGTTCACCATTTCACCACTTCACCACTTCACCACTTCACCACCTCACCATCTCAAATTTCACCACTTCACCACTGAGCCATTTCACTTACCTTTGAGGCTCCAAACCCACCCCACCCTTTTTCCTAACTACCCCCAACCGCATGGCACGAGTGGAAATGACGATGCCCAAGATGGGCGAATCCATCATGGAAGGCACCGTCCTGAAATGGCTTAAACAAGTAGGCGACTCCATTGACCAGGATGAATCGGTGCTGGAAGTAGCCACCGATAAGGTGGACACCGAAGTGCCAGCCCTCCACGCGGGCATCCTCCAGGAAATCTTGGTGCAGGAAGGGCAGGTAGTGGCCGTGGGTGCTCCCATTGCCATCATCGAAACCGATGCCGCCAGCGCCTCGGCCGCCCCGGCTGCCAGCGCCGAAATTCCGGCTCCTTCTGTAAACGGGGCTACCAAGCCTGCCCCCGAAGTTCCCTACCTGCCCGAAGCCGGCGACCCGCAGGCCAACCCCGCGCAGGCTGTAGCCGCTCAGCCCCAGGCCGGCCGCTTCTACTCCCCGCTCGTGCTCAGCATTGCCCGCGAGGAAGGCATTTCTATGGCCGACCTGGAGTACCTGCCCGGTACCGGCAGCGAAGGCCGCGTCACGAAGAAAGACATCCTCGACTACGTAGTCGGCGGCAAAAAGCCCCTGGCCCAGCCCGCACCGGCTACCCCGGCCGCCCAGCCCCAAGCCGCAGTACCTGCTCCGGCTCCCCAGGCCGCTCCTGCTGCTGCCCCCGCTCCGCAGGCCGCACCAGCCCCCCAAGCGGCGGCGCCTACCCCCGCTACCAAGGCCGTACCTTCCATCAGCGGGAACCAGGAGCTGCTGGAAATGGACCGCATGCGCAAGATGATTGCCCAGCGCATGGTCGATTCCAAGCGCATTTCGCCCCACGTTACCTCCTTTGTGGAAGCCGACGTTACCGACCTCGTGAACTGGCGCAACAAGCACAAGGACGCCTACAAGAAGCGCGAGGGCGAGAACCTGACCTTCACGCCTATCTTCATTCAGGCTATTGCCCGCGCCATTCAGGACTACCCGATGATTAACGTCTCGATTGAGGGCGACTACATCATCAAGAAGCGCGACATCAACGTGGGCGTGGCCGTGGCCCTGCCTTCGGGCAACCTCATCGTGCCCGTAATTCACAATGCCGACCAGCTGAACCTAAACGGCCTGAGCAAGAAAGTAAACGACCTAGCCAACCGCGCCCGGGCCAACAAGCTCAAGCCCGAAGATTTGGAGGGCGGCACCTACACGGTATCCAACGTGGGCTCTTTCGGCAACGTGATGGGCACGCCCATCATCATGCAGCCCCAGGTAGCCATCATGGCCGTGGGGGCCATCAAGAAGAAGCCCGCCGTTATTGAAACGCCCCAGGGCGACCTGATTGGCGTGCGTCACTTCATGTTCCTCTCCCACTCCTACGACCACCGCGTGGTAGATGGCTCGTTGGGCGGCATGTTCGTGCGCCGGGTAGCCGACTACCTGGAGCAGTTCGACCCGAACACGACCATCTAATTTGGTAGAATAATAATTGCTGAGGGTTGGTTGTTAAGGCGCTGGTTCGCCTTGATAATCAGCCCTCAGTCTTTTTCAGCCCTTCCCTGTTTTGTATGAATAAAACGCTGCCGCTCCTAGCCTTGCTTATTGCCCTGGGCCTGATCATCTTCCTCTACCAACGCCTGCGGACCACGGAAGCGGCGCTGGAAATGGCGCAAAAGCGCTTTGCCGACTGCGAGCAAGTAAACTTCCAGCTCCAAAGCCAACTGGTACAAGCAACCCGCGGTCCCGTACCCGACAGCTTGAAAATCACAGACTAGCTTAACTCAAAGCCACAAAATCTGTCATTCCGACGCCGGAGGAATCGGGGCTGAACCGTTAAACGGTTTACCCTAGATTCCACTGGCGTCGGAATGACAGGTTTAGCGGCTTTCCTGGTGTTTTTTCTGTGCAGGCTAGGCTACTGGGCCGACGTTTCGGCTCCGGGCCGCATCAACGCTCCAGGGGCCCGGGCCGGCCGCCGCCAAGTACAGGTATACAAAGCAGTAGAGCACGGCCAGCTCGCCTTGGTTTACAATGGGTAGGATGCCTTGGGGAGCATGGGCCATGAAGTAGGCCACGGCCATCAGGCCGGAGAGAATGAAGGCTACGGGCCGGGTAAACAGGCCAATCAGCAGCAACAGGCCACCTCCAAATTCCAGAATGCCAGCCACTAGCATCAGGCCGCTAGCGCCGCCACCGTGGTCGGAAGGGGGCCAATTAAACAGTTTCTGGCTGCCGTGGAACAGCATCAACAACCCCGAAACGATGCGCAGGACGCTAAGCAGCCGGGCCGACCAGGGCGAGAGGAAAAAAGTTGCCATACTATATAGGTAAAAGTGTGAATACTACCCCTGCCAACGCAAAAGCGGCCCGCTGGGATACAACGGGCCGCTTTTGCGGGCAGAATAAACGCAGGCGCTACTCCAGCACCCAGGTTACTTTTTCATGTAGCGGGCGGCGGGTGCTGCGGGCAGTAGCGCCCGGCTTGGGGTAGCCTAGGTAGAAGAATCCGAGCAGCTGGTCCTGGGGGCCAAGGTCGAAAAAGGGTTTGGCTTCCGGCTGGTACGTTACGCCGCCGCTGCTCCAGAAACCCGCCAACCCGTGCGCCACGGCCGAAAGGTGCAGGTTTTGCACGGCGCAGGCCACGGCGGCTACCTCCTCTACTTCTGGCACTTCCGGGTTGCGCTTCAGCCCGATGGCAATAACGTGGGAGCTGAACAAGGGATTATTCGTGAGCTTTTCCAGCTTGCTTTCCTGAAGGTTTGGGCCCGCGGTGGATCGGTAGAGCTCCACCTGAAAATCGGCTAGCTTTTGGCGGCCAGCCCCGGCAAATACCACAAAGTGCCAAGGCTCGGTACGCTTGTGGGTAGGCGCCCAGGTAGCATTTTCCAGTAGTTCCCGCACCAACTCGTCGGGCACCACGCGGCCCGGCTCAAACAGCACCGGCTGCATGCTCCGCCGCCCCCGGATTAGTTGGGTTACCTGCGCGGCGCTTAGGGTAGTTTCGGCTTGATTCATCATGCTTACAAAAGAACATCAGGGGTAGGGTGTTTTGACGAGACCTGCTTCGACGATATAAAAAAAGCCCCCAGCCAGTGAGCAGGAGGCTTTTCGCTTTAGACACCAGACCGCCCCGACTAGGGTCGGCCGCCGCTGGGACCCTGGGCGGGCGTGGCACCGGCGCCGTTGCCGCCGTCGCCGCCGTCTTTCAGGTCGTCGTTGCTGATGGAACGGCGGCGCTTGGGCTGGGCCATGCTCATCTTGCCGATGCGGTAGCTCAGGTTCACGCGGAAGCCCGAGCGGCGCAGCACGTTCACGCTGTACTGGTCGAGCACGGGCGTGTTGATGGAGCTGCGGATTTTGTTGGTGGGCGTGAAGAAGTTGTCAGCTCCGAAGCCGATGCTGCCCTTCTTATCGGCGAAGTCCTTTTTCACCCCCATGCTGTACACCCCGAAGCCGCCCTGGTAGCCCTGGAGCTGCACCTGCCGGCCCCGGTAGAAGCTAAAGGCCTGCACGCCCCAACCTTTGGCGAAGGTGTAGCCACCCATGAGGCGGCCGCTGGCCACCCAACCCTGGTTACTGGCCGCGTACAGCACGTCGGCAGTGTTGTTATCCAAGGTGGCGTAGTACACATCCAGGCCCCCGCCCAGCGTCAGCTTGTTTTGGATGTTCACGTTGGCATTTACGCTGCCACCGTAGGCGTTTTCGGTGCCGATGTTGTCGTAGCTGGTCCGGATGCGTGCCCCATCCTGGGTACGTACGGGCTGAATGGAGCCGTCGGTATTACGGGCAAACACGGTGAAATTCAGCGAGGTTTGCTTGATGAAGGTACTGTAGCCCAACTCGAAATTGTTGGTTTTCTCGGGCTCCAATTCGGGGTTACCCACGGTGTACAGCAGCAAGTTACCCGACTGCTCATTTGGGTTCAGGAACTGCAGGGAAGGCCGCTGAATGCGGCGGTTGTAAGCAGCTTTGAGCACGTTGCCGTTAGCAAGCTTGCGCGAGAGGTTTACGCTGGGCACCAGCACCCCATACGACGGAATGGAAGGTGCATTTTCGGTGCGGAAGTCGGCCGTGATGGTGGTGTACTCGTAGCGGGCCCCGGCCTTCAGGGTGTAGTTTTTGAGGAAGCTCTGCGTGTACGACAGGTAGGCTGCCGCTACGTTCTGGTTGTAGTCGAACACGTTGGACAGGGTAGTGCCCGGCAGTTGCTGTCCGTTGAGGAAGGTAGCGTAGTCGCTGTTCACGCGGCGCATGATGTCCTTAGCCCCAAATTCCAGCAGTTGGGTTTTGCTCAGGGGCGTCTGGTAGTCGGCCTGCAGCGTGATTTCCTCGTTGTAGCTGTCGTTGAGGTTGCGGCGGTAGTCGCCGGCATTCTCTCCACTTAGGGTGGTGTTCGTGAAGTTGTTGGTGCGGGTGTTACGGCTGTACTGGGCCAGCAGGCTTAGCTCGCGCTGGGGCGTCTCGAAGGTGCGGGTGTAATTAAGCGTCGCATCCAGGGTGTTAGAATTGTCGAGCACCTTCACGTTGCTGAGGCGGTTGGTGAGCGAGTCGCCCAGCACCGGCCGGAAAAACGTGGTTTGCGAGGCCAGGTCGTCTTGGTAATTAGAGCCGTTGCGCAAGCCCAACTGCACCGAGGCCGAGAGGAAATTGTACTTGTTGATGTCGTAGTCCCAGCCCAAAGAGTAGCGCCCGAACACGTTTTGCTGGCGCGTATCCGCCGACTGCACGGTGCGCGTCAGTAGCTGGCGGTTGGCTATGTCGTTGCCGTTGATGGTGTAAGTGGTCTGCTCGTTGCGGAAGCTGCCGGGCGTGTTGTACTGGCCGCGGCCGCCTCCACCCAGCGAGAAGCCCATCTTGCCTACCCGGTAGGTGGCGTTCAGGCCCAGGTCGGAGCTGCGCAGGCCGGCGCTGGTGCGCAAGTCCAAGGTAAAGCCCTGCAGGTTGTTTTGCTTGGTGACGATGTTGATGATGCCGCCCGAGCCTTCGGCGTCGTACTTGGCCGAGGGCGAGGTAATTACTTCTACAGTCTTAATCTGGTCGGCTGGAATCTGCTTGAGCGCATCCGCAATGCTGTTGGCCGAGATGGTGCTGGGGCGGTTGTTGATGAGCACCCGGATGTTTTGGGAGCCGCGCAAACTCACGTTCCCGTCCAGGTCCACGGAGAGGTTGGGCACGCGCTTGAGCACGTCGGTAGCGTCGCCGCCGCGGGTGGTTTCATCCTTTTCGGCGTTGTACACCGTGCGGTCTACCCTCTCCTCCACCAGGCTGCGCTGGCCTTCCACCCGCACCTCGCCCAAGGCCTGCGCCGTCGACTCCAGGGCCACGCTGCCCAGGGCCACGGTGTTGCCGGCCTCCGTAATTACTACCCCGGTTTTCTCCACCAGTTTGTAACCGATGAAGCTGATTTGCACGGTGTAGGTGCCGGCCGCAATGCGCGGAATCGTGAACTTGCCATTGTCGTCGGCGGCGGTGCCGTCCACGGGCTTGCCGGTGGCGGGGTTCACCAGGGCCACGGTGGCGTAGGGCACCGGCTGCTTGGTGCCCGCATCGGTAACCGTGCCCGTAATGCGGCCAGCGCCGGCCTGGGGTTGGGGCGCCGCCGCAGGTGGCCCTCCGGCGGGCCGACCAGCACCGGCTGGCCGTTCGCCGCCACTCGGCACCTGGGCCAGCACTACGTGGCCGCTACCCGTTATTAAAATAAGAAAGAAGAGCTTTTTCATATGCGTGAGGGGAAATATCATCACCCGGCGGGCTGGTAGCGAATGGCTACTGCTGCTTACCGGCACAAACCTACCTGGCTTCTTAAAGGCCTTAAAACGAACCCGACCAAACGGCCATTTTCTGCCCCGAAGACCGGATAAAGTTCGTGCGAATGCCAAGCAACCGGAGCCACAGACGCAACTTTGCCCCCGGGGTGGCACGTGGGGTAGAATATTCATGGAAATACTGCTAGGGGTAAACAAAAAACCGCTCCATAGTGGGAGCGGCTTTCTATTTTATCATCCTGCGCTGACGAAGAACCTATTCAAGGCAGCGTTAGCTGTTGCTACGTGAGTTGTTCTGACGTTAGCAGGTCCTTTGCCAGCGCATAATGGCAGATAGGTTTATTCCACTTATCCAGCCCGGCTCTATTAGGCCTTTACGCCCAGCAACATCAGCATGAAGGCGAACTGCCGGGCCGTGTCGTGGATGGATTTGAAGCGGCCGGAGGCGCCGCCGTGGCCGGCGGCCATGTCGGTGTGCAGGAGCAGCAAGTTCTGGTCGGTTTTCAGGGTGCGCAGCTTAGCTACCCACTTAGCCGGCTCGAAGTACTGCACCTGCGAGTCGTGGAGGCCAGTCGTTACCAGCATATTGGGGTAGGCCTGGGTCTTCACCTGGTCGTAGGGCGAGTAGCTGAGCATGTACTCGTAGTACTGCTTCTGGTTGGGGTTGCCCCACTCGTCGTACTCGCCCGTGGTCAGCGGAATGGTCTCGTCGAGCATGGTGGTCACCACATCCACGAAGGGCACGGCGGCTACTACCCCCTTGTAGTACTCGGGGTGCAGGTTGACGACGGCGCCCATGAGCAAGCCCCCCGCCGAGCCGCCCATGGCAAACAGCTTCTGCGGGGAGGTGTATTTCTGCTCAATCAGGAACCTGGAGCAGTCGGTGAAATCGGTGAAGGTGTTTTTCTTCTTGAGTTTCTTGCCGTCCTCGTACCACTGCCGACCCATTTCCTGCCCGCCCCGAATGTGGCAAATCACGTAGGCAAAGCCCCGGTCCAGGAGGCTCAGCCGGGCCGCGCTAAAGGTGGGGTTCATGGAAATACCGTAGGAGCCGTAGGCATACTGCAGCACCGGCGCGGAGCCATCTTTCCGGAAGCCCTTCTTGTACACAATGGACATGGGAATGCGGGTACCGTCCGTGGCCGGGGCGTACAGGCGCTCCGTCACGTAGTCCTGCTTGTTGAAGCTGCCCAGCACGGCCTGCTCCTTGAGCAACGTGCGCGTGCGCGTGCTCATGTCGTAATCGAAGGTAGAGCTGGGGGTAGTGAGCGAGGAGTAGCCGTAGCGCAGCACGGGCGTGTCAAACTCGGGGTTGATGCTGATGGCAGCGGTGTAGGCGGGCTCCCCGAAGTTGAGGTAGTGTTCTTGCTTGTCCTGCCACCGAATCACGCGCAGCTGCAGCAGTCCTTCCTTCCGCTCACCCAGCACGAGGTAGTCCTTGAACAGCTCCATGTTCTCCAGAAACACCTCCTTGCGGTGCGGAATCACCTCTTGCCAAGCCGTTTTAGCGGTGTTCGTAACGGGCGTTTTCAGCAGGCGAAAGTTGGGCGCGCCGGCATTGGAGCGCACGTAAAACTCCTGGCCGAAGTGCTCCACCTCGTACAAATGGTCGGCTTCGCGGGGCAGGAAGGTTTTGAAGGCGGCCGCGGGGGTAGCCGCATCCAGAAACCGGGTTTCTGAGGACATGGTGCTTTCGGCCTGCAGGAAAATGTACTTGCGCGACTTCGAGCGGCCTACCCCAATGCGGAAGGTGTTGTCCTTTTCCTCGTACACCAGTTGGTCTTGCTTAGGGTCGGTGCCGAGGGTGTGGCGGTAGAGCTGGAAATCGAGCAGCGTGTTGGGGTCTTTGCGGGTGTAGAACACCGTGTGGTTGTCGGCGGCCCACACGGCGTTGCCGCTGGTATTCGGGATTTGCTCGGGGTAGAACTGGCCGGTTTTGAGGTTGCGGAAGCGCAGGGTGTAGAGGCGGCGGCTCACAACGTCCTCGGAGTAAGCCAGCACCTGATTATCGTCGCTGACTTCGAAGTCGCCGATCTGATAGTACGCTTTGCCCTTACCTAACTCGTTGGCATTGAGCAGGATTTCCTCGGGCGCGGTCAGGCTCCCCTGCTTGCGGCAGTAAATCGGGTACTCGGCGCCGGCCTCGAAGCGGGTGTAATAGTAATAGCCATTGTCGCGGTAGGGCACCGACTCATCCTGCTCTTTGATGCGCCCCTTGATTTCCTGGAACAGCTTTTCCTCTAGCCCTTTCACGGGGGCCAGCTGCTGCTCGGTGTAGGCATTTTCGGCGTTGAGGTAGCTGATTACTTCCGGGTTTTCGCGCTCATTGAGCCAGTAGTAATTATCGGTGCGGGTGCCAAACGGCGAGGTCAGTTGCTTGGGTTTGATGGCCGCTACGGGTGGTTTTTGCATGGAAATAGGTCGTGTTGACTGCGCTACGGCCGCGCCGCTTAGCAGCACGCTCAGGCTTGTCAGCCAGGTATATAAGTGGTTCATAGCGCAGGAATTAAGGTGGGTTTCTGCGCTAAAGGAAAGAGAATTTTTGATACGAAGTAACCGCTTGTCGTCCTGAGCACTCCGCGCATCAAACGGCAACGAAGAACCTTATCACGCTAGCGCGACTTTGTACCAACAATTAGCTTTAGCGTGATAAGGTTCTTCGCTAGGCTCAGGATGACAGGCGAGCGGGTGGAAGCGGCAACTTCACGCTAAACAACAAACAAAAAGGCCGCCACACTACCGTGGCGGCCTTTTTGGCAGGCTTCGTTTGATTCTACAGTGCAGCTAGGCTTTGCTCCAGGGCTGTAATCTTAGCTTCGGCGTCGGCGAGCTTCTGCCGCTCCCGCTCCACTAGGTCCGGCTTGGCATTCTGCACGAATTTCTCGTTGCTAAGCTTTTTCAGCACCGAGTCGCGGAAGCCCTGGGCGTACTCAATTTCCTTGGTCAGGCGTTCCTTCTCGGCCCCCAGGTCAATCTGACCTTCTAAGGGCACGAAGAACTCCGCCCCGCCCGACACAAACCCAACCGAGGCAGCCGGGGCCGCCTCCACCACGCTGATTTCCGTGAGGGCTGCCAGTTTGCGGATAATGGCGTCGTAATCCTGGAGTAGGGCCACCTCATCGGTTTTAGCGGCCAGAGTCAGGGGCTTATTGGGCCCCAAGCCCTTCTGGTTGCGAATATTGCGTACGCCAGCCACAATGTCGAGGGCGCGGTCCATGCGAGTTAGCAGCTCGGCGCTGCCGGCTACCGGCTGCGCTTTGGGCCAGGCCGCTACGCACACGTAGTCCTTGGGGCCGCGCGCAGCCAGTTCGTGCCAGATTTCTTCCGTGATGAAGGGCATGAACGGGTGCAGCAGCTTGAGCAGGGTTTCGAGGAAACCAGTGGTCAGACGCAGGGTTTCAGGGTCAATGGGCGCTTGGTAAGCGGGCTTGATCATCTCCAGATACACCGAGCAGAAATCGTCCCACACCAGCTTGTATACCGTCATCAGCGCGTCGCTGATGCGGAACTTCTCAAAGTGCTCATCCAGCTCCGTGAGCGTGCTTTGCAGCTTGGCCGAAAACCACTCTACCGCCTTGGTATTCACGAATGGCAGCTCCGCATTCACCTCCCAGCCCTGGGTGAGGCGGAAGGCATTCCAGAGCTTGTTGCAGAAGTTGCGCCCCTGCTCCACCAGCTTCTCATCGTAAAGCAAATCGTTGCCGGCCGGAGCCGAGAACAGCATGCCCGTCCGGACGCCATCGGCCCCAAACTGCTTGATCAGGTCCAGGGGGTCGGGGGAGTTGCCGAGCTGCTTGCTCATTTTGCGGCCCTGGGCGTCGCGCACAATGCCCGTGAGGTACACGTTGCGAAACGGAATTTCCCGACGGAATTCCAGGCCGGCCATAATCATGCGGGCCACCCAGAAAAACAGGATGTCCGGGCCGGTTACCAAGTCGTTGGTGGGGTAGAAATAGTTGACGTCGGCGTTGTCGGGGTCCTTGAAGCCGTCGAACACCGAAATCGGCCACAGCCAGGAGGAAAACCAGGTATCGAGCACGTCCTCATCCTGGCGCAGGTCGGTGAGCTGCAGCTCTTCGTTGCCGCTCTGCACGCGGGCTAGCCGGAGGGCTTCCTCCGGATTCAGCGCTACCACGAAGGTGCCATCAGGGAGGTAGTAGGCCGGAATCTGCTGGCCCCACCACAGCTGCCGCGAAATGCACCAGTCGCGCACGTTTTCCATCCACACCCGGTAGGTGTTCTTAAACTTGGCCGGGCGCAGCTTTACCGTGTCGTTTTCTACTACCTCCAAAGCCGGCTTAGCCAAGTGCTCCATTTTCAGGAACCACTGCATGCTCAGGCGGGGCTCGATAACGGCCTTAGTGCGCTCCGAGGTCTGAACGATGCTGGCGTACTCCTCCACCTTCACCAAGTGGCCGGCTTCTTCCAGATCCTTCACAATGTTGCGGCGGGCGGCAAAACGGTCCTGGCCCACGTACAGCACGGCCTTGTCGTTCAGGGTGCCGTCGTTGTTGAGGATGTCGATAACGGGCAGGTTGTGCTTGACGCCCAGCTCGTAGTCGTTCAAGTCATGGGCCGGCGTCACCTTCAGCGCGCCCGTCCCGAAGTCGATGCTCACGTACTCGTCCAGAATCACCGGAATCTCGCGGTTCAGCAGCGGAATCCTCACCTTGGCGCCGTGTAGGTGGGTGTAGCGCGGGTCGTTCGGGTTCACGGCCACAGCCACGTCGGCCATAATGGTTTCCGGCCGCGAGGTGGCTACGGTTAAGAACTTAGATGTTAGAGCTGAGAGCTGAGAATCGTTCTGATCCTCCTTACTAAGCCCTAAGTTCTCGGAGCTTACTACCTCGTAGCGCAGGTGGTACATCTTGGCCATCACGTCCTTGGGAATTACTTCCTCGTCGCTGAGTGCCGTTTGGCCCAGGGGGTCCCAGTTTACCATACGCACGCCCCGGTAAATCAGGCCCTTTTGGTGCAGATCTACGAACACGCGCAGCACGGCGTCGGTCAGTTCGGGCTCCATGGTGAAGCGCGTCCGGTCCCAGTCGCAGGAAGCGCCCAGCTGCTTGAGCTGCTCCAAAATGATGCCGCCGTATTTTTCCTTCCAGGCAAAGGCGTGCTCCAGGAACTGCTCCCGGGTCAGGTCCTTCTTCTCGATGCCCTGCTCCTTGAGCAAGGCCACTACCTTGGCTTCGGTGGCAATAGAGGCGTGGTCGGTGCCGGGCACCCAGCAGGCTTCCTTGCCCTGCATACGAGCCCGGCGCACCAGCACATCCTGAATGGTATTGTTGAGCATGTGGCCCATGTGCAGCACGCCCGTTACGTTGGGCGGCGGAATTACCACCGAGTAGGGCTGTTTGCGGGGGTTGGCTTTGGCTTTGAAGAAGCCCTGCTCCTGCCAGCGCTGGTACCATTTGGCTTCAACGTCGGCGGGAGTATAGGTTTTGGCGATGGACATCGTCGAAGGGAATCAGTTCAGAATAGGGCAAAAGTAGGCATTTCGGGCGGGGCCGGGAAATGCGGTTTAACTTGAAGGTAGAGGCTGCCAGGTGCTACCTACCTACCAGAAACTGTCCTTCCGAGCGAAGCGAGGAATCTGGCTTATATCTCAAAGGCTAACCCAGATTCCTCGCTTCACTCGGAATGACAGTTCTTTAAACCACAAAAAGCCGCTGAAGCAGCGGCTTTTTGTGGTTTAAACTCCAACTGAAAGCTTACGCTTCCTGGTGCAGCCACTGCTTTTTGCTGAGCAGCTTCTCCTGGGTTTCGCGGTAGTCGGGGTCGTCTACGCAGCAGTCCACGGGGCACACGGCGGCGCACTGGGGCTCCTCGTGGAAGCCCACGCACTCGGTGCACTTATCAGACACGATGTAGTAATACTCGTCGGAAATCGGGGTTTGGGGCGACACGCCCGATACGGTGGCGCCCCCGTCAACCTGCACTTCTTTCAAGCTAGTGCCATCGGCCCAGCGCCACTGGGCGCCGCCTTCGTAAATGGCAGTATTGGGGCATTCCGGTTCGCAGGCACCACAGTTGATGCACTCGTCGGTTATCATGATGGCCATAGCCTCGGGTATCTTAAAAAGGTAGGAAAAGGGATGCTTTGCTAGTACGCAACCTGCCCCGGGCAGGATGCCGACGGGCAAAATTAGGAATTAGCCGTACTCAACAAGAATTTTGCTCTCTGAATTCCGTATTCCCGTCAGGAATCCAAACGTAGCTTTCGGGGGTTTACCTAGCTACCCGCCGGAGCCACTACCCGCTCCCACCTTTTTCTTCCCCTTGTTTTGACTTTGCATATGACGCACGCCGACCGCCTGGCTGCTTTTGTGGCCCTAGGCCAGCGCCTTACTGACCTTACCACCCCCTCCCACGCCGATGAACTGGCTAACCTGGCCGCCCGGGCCCGCAACCAGAACAATTGGTTTGATCTGCCCAATGTCACGTCGGCTATCCGGGGCATTGCTCACTTACTTGATGAGGAACCCCTGCGCCAGTGGTCCGGCCGCTACCGCCCGGAGCCCACTACCCCCCGCAAAATTGGGGTAGTCATGGCCGGCAACATTCCGCTCGTTGGCTTCCACGATGCCTTGTGCGTGCTGCTCTCGGGCCACATTCTACTGGCCAAGCTCAGCTCCGAGGATACGGCCCTCATGACGTGGGTACTGGGGGAGCTGACGCGCCTAGAACCCCGCTTCACGGACCACATTCAGTTGGTACCGCGCCTGAACGCGGCCGATGCTTTCATTGCCACCGGCTCCGACAATACGGCCCGCTACTTCGAGTACTACTTCGGCAAGAAGCCCAATATTATCCGGCGCAACCGCACCAGCCTGGCCGTGCTCACGGGCCGCGAAACCAACCACGACCTGGGCCTGCTGGGGGAAGATATTTTTCGCTACTACGGCCTGGGCTGCCGCAACGTGAGTAAGCTCTACGTGCCGGAAAAATATGACTTTACGCCCCTGCTCGACTCCCTGCAGCCCTGGCACCGCGTACTGGAACACAACCGCTACCAGAACAACTACGACTACAACAAGAGCATCCTGCTGGTGAACCGCGTGCCCCACCTCGACTCCGGTTTCCTGTTGCTCACCCAAAGCACGCAGTTGGTGTCACCGATTTCGGTGCTGCACTACGAAACCTACAGCCACGAGGTGGACTTGGTGGTGCGCCTGGCCGACGTAGCGCCTCAAACTCAGTGCCTTGTCTCCTCGGGCGGACTGTTTGCGGGTAGCTTCCCGTTCGGGCGGGCCCAGGAACCGGGAGTGGCAGATTATGCCGACGGCGTAGATACCATGGCCTTTTTGGCGGAATTGGCGTAAAAAAGCAGAACAGGACGGAAGGCAGCTACCTGCCCGGTGCCGTTCACGCATTCCTCGCACCTAATGCGGCACCGTCCTTGCCCTTCCCTGTTCTTCTTTGTACGCTCTATTTCCGTATTGCCATGATTCCTGAACTGAAGACCACCGACCCAACCATAGAAACCGTTGAGAAAGAGGCTATTCCCGGCCTGCGCTTTGCAGCCGAGGATGTGCTGACGGACAAGGCCGCCATTCAGCGCCGCCGCCATGATGCCGAGCGAGCCGCTACCCTGGGTAACGCCTACCACGGCAAGCTCGACATCTACTTCCAGACCGCCGACGGCAGTGTCAAGCGGGTGTATACCACTGTTTGGGCCACCCATGAGGAGTACCTGACGCTTAAATCGGGCATTTCACTACCCCTGCACTCGGTGCTCAGCTTCGACTTCTATTAATCCACGGATTGAGACAGATTTCTTGTTTTGCTGTTCAGGGCACCCGATAGGTACTCTGCCGAATTAGTTGAGGATAGTAACATTAGTGCCTAGCTGACTTTCAAGAAGAAGCCCGCTTGACGTCTTGTCAAGCGGGCTTCTTCTTGGGGTATACCGCTTAGAAAAAAATCCGACTAATCTGCAGCAAGTCGTCTAAATCCGTGATTTAGAGGCGCTCTAGTGTTGTAGCAATCAGTTGATTGATTACTTCCTCGGAGTTAGTAGCGAATTCGCCGGTGGCGCGGTTGGCGACAATGGCGTTCAGCGACACTACCTCGTGGCCCAGCATGCGGCCTAGGGAATAGTAGCCGGCCGTTTCCATCTCGAAATTGGTCAGGCGGAACTCGCCCTCGGCGCTGTGGTGGCGGAACTGCTGGAACTGCTGAATCAGGGTGGGCAGGCGCAAATCGAGGCGCAGCACCCGGCCCTGAGGGCCGTAAAAGCCGGGGCAGGTGAGCGTGTTGCCGGTAATCATGCCCGCGCCCAGTTGCTCGCGCAACAAGTCGGAGCCGCGCACGCAGTACGGGCGGTAGTCAAGCTGCAGGCTTTGCTGTATACCGCGTGCTACCTCCACTTCCAGGCCGGTTTCTACCAGGGGGTAGAATTGCATGAGCGAATCCAGGCCTACGGCGTGCTCCGACACGAGCAGGGAGCCCACCGGAATATCGGCCTGCAAAGAACCGCTAGTGCCTATGCGCACAATGCGCAGGTTGATGCGCTCCTCCAGGGGGCGTGGCTCGCGCGTGACGAAGTCGATGTTGACCAGCGCGTCCAGCTCGTTCATCAGGATGTCGATGTTATCGGTGCCCATGCCCGTGCTGATGACGGTGAGACGCTTGCCCTGGTAGTAGCCCACGTGCGTTACAAACTCGCGCTTGTGAATTACCGTCTCAATGGAGTCGAAATGCTGACTAACCGTGGGTACGCGCTCCGGGTCGCCAACCGTGATAATGGTTTCGGAAAGGTGGTCGGGTAGCAGGTTCAGGTGATAGATGCTGCCATCCTTGTTGAGGATCAGCTCCGATTCGGCGATGTGCATAAGGGGGAATTTTTAGAAAAGGAAGGTGCAATGGTACGGCAAAAACTGCAGTTTGGGTTCGCTCCGATGGAATAACAGCCGCGCAAAAAGCACGTCATCCTGAGCAAAAGCAAAAGACCTTGGCAGATTATAACGACCATCGTATGACCGATTCGTTCTTGCCTAACAAGGTCCTTCGCTCTGGCGCAGGATGACAGCTGATTTTAGAAGTTTTTACCGCACCGGGGCGCGGTACGAGAGCAGCCCCTGCTCGGGGTTGTAGTTATTGCTGTTTTTGGGGTAGGCGCCGGTGCCGTCGTAAGGGCGCTTGTCGGGGTGCTCCTGGCAGGTAGTGGAGCAGGCGCCAGCAAGCTGCTGCCCGCAGGCTTCGCAGAGCGGAATGTGGGCGTTGCAGTGCGGGTTGGCGCAGTTCACCATCCGGTCGGAGGGCGTGTGGCAGTGGTGGCACTGGCTGATGACGCTGGGGTTAACGCTGTTCACGTCCACGGCTACGCGCCCATCGAACACATAGCACTTGCCCTCAAAATCCTCTCCTCCGGCTTCCAGGCCGTACTTAATGATGCCGCCGTGCAGCTGGTATACGTTCTCGAAGCCCTGCTCCAGCAAGAAAGCTGAGGCCTTTTCGCACTTGATACCGCCGGTGCAATAAGTCAGCACTTTCTTGTCCTTGAACTGCTTCAGCTCCTGCACCTTCTCCGGAAACTCCCGGAAGTTTTCGATGTCAAGGGTAATGGCATTCTTGAAGCGGCCCAGGTTGTGCTCGTAGTCGGAGCGCACGTCAAGCACTACTACGTCGTCCTGGTCTTTCAGGTCGCGAAACTCGGTAGGAGAAAGGTGAATGCCCGTGCGCTCGTAGGGCTTGATGTGGGGCAAACCCACGTGCACAATTTCGGGCTTCACGCGCACGTGCAGCTTCTGGAAAGTATGAGCTGGGGCCTCTTCTACCTTAAATTCCAGGGTAGCAAAACGCGGGTCAGCCTTCACCAAGCGCATGTACTGCTCACAATCGGCCCGGCGGCCCGAAACCGTACCATTAAGTCCTTCGGAGGCCACAATGATGCGCCCCAGCAAATTCAGGCTCAGGCACAGGCGGTGGTGTTCCTCCCGAAACTGCTCGGGATTCTCGATAGGCGTGTAGCAGTAGTACAGCAGAACGAGGTAGTCCATTGTTTACTTAAGAATGAGGAATGAAAAATTAAGAATTCACTATCAAGAGTTAGGTACTGTCTGCTGGGAGTACGTTACCTAATTCTTCATTTTTATTCTTAATTCTTAATTGCCTGAGCCGGGTTGCCGAATACCGTTTGACCAGCCGACACGTCGGCCACCACCACTGAACCAGCGCCCACGCGGGCTTTAGCCCCAATTTTCACGCCAGCTACCACCACGGCCCCAGCCCCAATAAAGGCCAGTTCGCCCACCTTCACGTCGGCGTTCAGAATGGCGCCGGCCCCGAGCTGGGCGTAATCGCCGAGCTCAGCTTTGACATCGACTACAGCGTTGGCGCCTAGAATGCAGCCATCACCAATTTTGGCGCTACCCGCTACCACAGCATTGGCCCCTACTAGGTTGCCGTGCCCCAGCCACGCATGCTGTGACACGCTGGCGCGCTGGTGAATGGCATTGACGGGCGCCACTTCGTACTCCTCGCGCAGCATGCTCGTTAGGCTGCGCCGGCTGGCCGTATCCTCGGTGGCCACGAATACCTCACACTTTTTGCCCAGCAGCTTCAGCAGTTCCTTGTCGTCGGTGTTGCCCATTACTGGTACATCGTTCAGTTCGGTATTCTGCAGGGCGGCGTCATCATCGAGCAGGCAGTACACAACGACGTCATTGCTTTGAAAGGCGTCGAGGGCGGCCGTGCCGACGGCTTGCGCACCCAAAATGATTACGGGGTTTTCCATGGATCAGCGTATCAGAAACGACCGTATGGCGGCCGGAAGGTTATTTTTTGGAGGGCAAAGATACGACTTCTTGAGCCCTTGTCCGCAGCTGATCCGTGGGGTTAATGCCGCCTACCTCTGGGCAAGCAACGAAAATGGCGGCTACAGCCTGAGGTAGCGAAGTAGGCGGGTGGCCCAGGCGTTTTGCAGCACCAACAGCAGCAGAAACGGCAGAAACGTCACGCGGTACCGGTTCAGGGTACCTAGGTTGGGTGTCGTCAGGCCGAGCAGGACCGCCACTAGGCAGCAGTAAAGCAGCAAAGCCGCAACCAGCGCGAATGGTAAGTAGCCAGGTTGCCGACGCCCGACAGCCCCTAACGCCAGCAACAGGACCAGCAGCAGCCCTAGGTTTTCCGTTCCGGCAATGCTGTAAAGAACGGTGCGGCCTTCCCAGGGCCAGGGGCGCACTAGCGTATTCACGAGGGCTTGCGGGGCATGCCGAACGACGCTTGCGGTAGTAGGACGCAGGTCGGGGTAGGTTAGATGCGGGCGGTGGCGGGAGGAGGCCAGCAGCTGCGTGTAGTTGCGCTGCAGCTGGGAGGTGAATTTATTAGCACGAAAAACGGGGCTTACCTCACTGGCGGCCCAGGCCCCCGCTCCCAGCAGCCCCACTATCAGGCTTAGTTGCACTAGCCGGCTCCGGCCTATGCCTAGCTGCTGCACCAACCGCACCAGGCCCAGCCCCGCCAACACCCCAAATAGCACCACCGCAAAAAAATAGCGCATTTTGAAATGCAGCCCGACCACTACGAGCAGCCCCCCCAGCAGGGGCCACCGCATGGGCAGCTCCCCGTAGAGCAGACGTACAACCAGCGCCACCACCAGGGCCCCGCTGCTCACCAGCAAGCTTTCCTTGGTGAGTCCGGCCGTCCAGTAGACTACTGTGGGCCAGAGTAGAAACCCCACAATAGCAGCGCCAGCATTAGCCGCTGGGAAGCACCGGTGCAGCTGCCGCACCAATTCCCAGCTTCCTACAAAGCTGCCCACCGACAAGTAGCAAGCAGTGAGCAACGGGTTGTTAAGGCTAGCCAGATTTGCTACAGATAATACCTTGGTAAGGAAGAACGTATTTGAAAACCCGTGGAATACCAGGTGCCAGCGGCCCAAGTGAAACTCATCGGTTGTGAGCATGCGCAGCCACTGCCCTGGGCTCTGCCACAGTTGCTCCGTCATTCGCCCCGACCAAACCAAAAAATAGCGGGCATCTTCGCTTAGCAGCATCACCGATATTCCGGTTGCGACTAGCTTTAAAGCCAGCGTAGGTAGCACCCAGCGCCCCAGCCCCGGGAGTTGCCGTAGGCGCGGTAGCCACCGCAGAAACGCCAGCAGCAACAACGCATTAAGCAAGAAGGCAACCAGCAGCTTGGGCAGCACCAGTACGGAGGGTTTAAGTCAAAGGGGTAGCACGCTGGCACCAGCGCTAGCGCCGCCGCAAGATACTAGCCCCAATGGCACACTCCACACAGCGGCGTGGGGCGCAGTAGCCGCGGTGCAGGGCCAGCAGACCCTGCGAGTCAGCGGCCGAGCTGTTGCGGAAGGTAGCGGCCTCGTACGCGTCGGTCAGGTGGTTGTGCTCGGGCGGCAGTTCCTCCAACAATGACACGGCCGCTTCAATGAGCTCTTGGTTGCCTACGTACTGAGCAAATGCTACCCGCAAAGGCACCACCAGATTCGTGATTAACAGATGCACGCTGCTGCGCCCCAGCGCGGCTACCTTGCCGGGGCGCCCAGGCCGGGAATGTGTTAGCCAGTACTCAGGCAGTGAAGTGGCAAAAAACGCCTCCAGCGCCCGCACGCTCCCGGCGGTTTGCAAGGCGTCAAACAAGGTAGGGCGAGCGTGCAGCAGGCTTACTAACTGGGCCAAGCGTACGGTCGGAAAGTTAGCCGGGCGCAGGCGCAGGAAATTCCAGTCGTGGGGGGCCAGGGCGGTACCGCTCAGGTTGTACTTGTGGCGCAGAAACACAAACTCCTGCTGCAGCCCCTGGGCATACGCATCGTCCCGCATATCGTCCTCCAGAAAACCAGCCTGCCCGAACACTAGCGCTGCCAGCTGCCGTACCTCGTGCCGGTGGCGGCGGAGCACGGCCAGGGGTAACGCCTTGGCTAGGCGAGCCATGGGTTCTGTGTTTTTCTGAAAGCCAAAGGCCGCGGCTAGCCCATGCCAAGCGGTGGCTTCCCAATCCTGCCCCTGCTGCTGAAACAGACTTAGCAATACCTCAGCTTTTTGCTCTACCCGCTCCAACAGGGTTCGGCTGGTCATCATGGTGCGGGTGAGCTCCAATACCTGCGGTAACAGGGGCGCGCAGGGCAGCAGCACCTCGTGAGGCTGGTTGCGCAGCTTCTCATAGGCCGCCAGCAGTCCGGGCTCCAGGCGCGGGGCCAGGGCCAGGGCTGGCACCACGGAGCCGTTTGTCCGCTGGACCTGGGCATCGGCGGTAAGTACTACGTGCAGCACTACCTGGTCATACTTCTGATCCGTCTGGTGCTGGTGGCGATGCCAATCGGAGGCCCGGAGGTGGATTTCGACGGCACCATTCCACTCTACCTCGCCAAGCTGCAGGCGGGCGTTCAGGAAATCTGGGCCGGCATCGGAGTTGCGCTGACCGGGCCGAAGCACGGTTATCGGCTGTCCGTCTTCCGTCCGTAAGTCTGTTTTACTGAAGTACTGATGTTGCCAGACATAGTGGAGAAAATCTTCCTGCATAGCGGCTCTACTAGAATATTTATGAAATATTACTAAAGCAGGAAAGATAGATAATCCCGGACGAGCGCGCACAACCAGGCCAAAAAGAAACCGGCCCGCCTCCGCACGGTGCGGAAGCGGGCCGGATATGAACCGCCGCGCTGGGTTAGCGCAGATCAATCACCTTCACTCCTTTGTATTTGGCTTTGTCGAAGTTAAAGGTGGTAGCGTCTACCGGTACGTTGGGCTGGAACTTGCTGATTTTGTAAGTGTAGCGGTTGCCGTTCTTCTTGAACATCTGCCAGCTTTTCACGGCTTTGTCCGTCTTACCTACCTTCAGGCGCACCTTGTACACTGGGTTGTTCCGGTCTTCGGGCGACAGCTCGATTACATCAACCAGTTCGCCGCCTTCCTTGGCTTCCTGCACGTAGGCATACTTGTAGCCTTTCTTGTAGAGGGTGTAGATCTGGGAGGGCGAGATTTCCTGATCCTCGGGCTCGTAGTCCGAGATGTTCACCTCGTTTTCGGCCTTCATGTAAGTCCACATGGTCTGGCCGTTGTTGATGACTTCCTGACCACTCATTTTCAGCCGGAACTTCTGGCCGCTCACGGTAATGTCGCCGCTCAGGTTCTCCTTCACCTTGGCCGCATCATTTTCGAGGGTTTGAGTAAAAGTTGCCTTGAAAGCCTTCATGGCCTGGTACTTGGCACTCATCTGGTCCAGGATTTTACCCGCTTTGGGGTCCTGCTGCGCCGTGGCGACGGTAGTCAGCGACACGGAAAGGGCGAGCAGGGCGAGATATTTTTTCATTGCAAAAGAGAGGTGGTGTTGGAGAGCGTACTGTAAGAGCGTAGAACTCCGATAAAGTTTAACTGCAGCGCGTAAAAGTATAAAACAAAGTTTAGGCGCCGGGTTTTCGTGTTGAGCTCTTACCGGGGCAGGGTATTCAACAACTGTTCCAAACTATACTCATCCGGAATTAGAACCTCCCGCGCCTTACTACCTTCAAACGGTCCGACGATGCCCGCGTGTTCCAATTGGTCAATTAATCGGCCGGCGCGGTTGTAGCCCAGCTTCAGACGGCGCTGCAGCAGGGAGGTGCTGCCCTGCTGGTGCGTGACGATGACGCGGGCGGCTTCCTCGAACATGGAGTCGCGCTGGGCCGGGTCGAAGTCCTCGGCGTCGTTGCCCCCGCCGCTTTCCCCTACTACCTCGGGCAAGTGGTAGGCATCGGGGTAGCCCTGCTGCTCGCCCACGAAGTCGCAGAGGCGGTCTACCTCGGGCGTATCAATAAAGGCACACTGCACCCGGATGATGTCAGAACCCTGGGAAATGAGCATGTCGCCCTGCCCAATGAGTTGGTCGGCCCCGCCGGCATCGAGAATGGTGCGGGAGTCAATTTTGCTCGTCACTTTAAAGGAAATCCGGCAGGGGAAGTTGGCCTTGATGATGCCCGTAATAACGTTTACCGACGGGCGCTGGGTAGCCACAATCAGGTGAATACCGATGGCGCGGGCCAACTGGGCTAGGCGAGCAATGGGCGTTTCTACCTCCTTACCGGCGGTCATCATCAGGTCGGCCAGCTCGTCAATAACCAGCACAATAAAGGGCATGTAGCGGTGGCCCTTTTTGGGGTTGAGGCGGCGCTCCACAAACTTGCGGTTGTACTCCTTCAGGTTGCGGCAGCCGGCGTCCTTGAGCAGGTCGTAGCGCCGGTCCATTTCCATGCACAGGGAATTGAGCGTGTTTACTACCTTCTTGGTGTCGGTAATGATGGGCTCCTCCGTATCGGGTAGCTTGGCCAGGAAGTGACGCTCAATCTTATTGAAAATGCTCAGTTCCACCTTTTTGGGGTCGACGAGCACGAACTTGAGCTGAGAAGGGTGGCGCTTGTAGAGCAGGGAAGCCAGAATCACGTTCAGACCCACCGACTTGCCCTGACCCGTAGCACCGGCCATCAGCAAGTGGGGCATCTTGGCCAAATCCACCACGAACACTTCGTTGGTGATGGTGCGGCCAAAGGCAATGGGCAAGTCCATTTCGGTGCCGATGAACTTGTCGGTGTTAAATACCGAGCGGATGCTCACCATCTCCTTTTTAGCGTTGGGCACCTCAATACCGATGGTGCCCTTGCCCGGAATAGGCGCAATAATGCGGATGCCCAGGGCCGCCAAACTCAGGGCAATATCATCTTCGAGGCTCTTGATTTTGGAGATGCGCACCCCGGCATCCGGCACAATCTCATAGAGCGTGACCGTGGGCCCGATGGTAGCCTTGATGCTGGCGATGTTGATGCCGTAGTGGCCCAGCGTTTCTACAATCCGGTCCTTGTTGGCCTCCAGTTCCTCCTTAGTTACCTGGGCTTTCGCTACCCCGTAGTCATTCAGCAGTTCAAGGGTGGGGTACTGGTAGCGCGGCAAGTCGAGGGTAGGATCGTACTCGCCAGTAGGCATGGCTTCTTCCTCCTCATTTTCCTCGGCAATAACGGCCATGTCGGCGCCCGCCGAGGGGTCTAGCTCGTGCGAGGAGGTAGTAGCATCCTCCACCTCAAACGACAAGCCAGTGGACACCAACGGAGCCGCGGCTACCAGGGGCGCGACCGGGGCCGTTGGGGCAGGTAACGGGGTATCATCGTCTACCAGGTCGGCCAGGGAGAGCGGGGTAGGCACCGAAGAAATAACGGCCGGAGTCGGTTTGGGCACGGGCACCGGCGCTGCTTCTGCCGCCGGTATTTCAACCGAGAAGCTGGGGCCGCTGGCCGGGGCTGCCGTAGTGAAGGCTGCCGCGGCACCAGTCAGCGCCGAGCCAGCGGCAGAAGATACACTCAGGGGCAGGGCCGTAGCGGCAGCAGCTAGGCCACCGGCACCCACAGTGGCAGCAGTGCTAGCAGCTACGCCATGCGGCGCGCTGGGCATCGGGGCGGCTACCGGGCCGGTGCGCAGGGGCTGGGCGGGAAGTTCTTCGTCCTCCTCTTCTTCCCGTTCATCTTCGCTGGAGGCTGCGGGAGCCAGGGGTCCCACGCGCTTAAGCGTAATACCCAGGGAATCATCCTTTTCCTCTTCTTCGTGAGGCTCTGCGCTAGCGAAGTTAGCAGCTTGGGCCCGACGGGCTGGGGCGTAGGCAGGCTCCTCTGTTTCCACCTCGTCCTCCTCCTCACCGGCGCTCCGGCGTAGGTTCAGGTTGAGGCTGGTCACGTTGAAGAAGAACACCACGAAGGAAATCAGCAGGAAAGCTAGCAGCAGCACCGTGCCCCAGCCAATGAGGCTATCCAGCCAGAAGGCCGTTTCGTAGCCCACGCCGCCGCACAGAAAGTCGAGGCTGTGCGCCAAGTTGGGGTCCACATCGGGACTCTGAATAGTCAGCACCACGTAGCCCAGCAACACACTGAGCCAGAGCATGGTAAACAGGCACAATGCCAGCACGTAGGTGAAAGACACCCCCGCGCGCCGGAACACAATTTTGTAGCCGATAAAGAAGACAATGGGAATGGCCGCGAAGGCTGCCACGCCAAAGCCCTTCTGAATCAGGAATTGCGCCAGCACTGCCCCAATCAGGCCCAGCCAGTTGCCGGTTTCCTGGCCTGCTTCCTTGAGCGGGGTGCGGCCCACTGTTTCCGTCACGCTCTGGTCGGCGTGGCCCGTGAACAGGAAGGAAATGAAGGCAATGGTCAGGTAGATAGACCCGATGAGGAAGAAGAAGCCCAGAAATAGCTGAAACCGCCGGTCGCGCAGGAAGCTGAACAGCCCGCTTAGGTTGACGGCGGGTAGCTTCAGGGGCTTGCGCGGCGCTTTGGGAGCAGCCGTGGTCCGGGGTGCCCGGGCAGCAGGCTCGTTCCGACGAGCAGCTTCGCGGGTAGGCTCGGGCTCGGCAGGACGGGAAGACGGGTTGCGGGCCGCACGCGGCTCACTCACGGGCCGGGGCTCGTTGGTACGGCCCGAGGCCGCGGAGGAGGATTGCTTGTAGGTATTTTTAGCCATTAGAGACACGCCAAAGACCAAATCTAGACATTTCCGGTGAGTAACTGGGTAGCCGGCTAATGAAGTAATTCCGACATTAAATGGGCTTTACACTAGGCAAGAGGCAGTTGCTCAGCTAGTCAGTTCCGGACTTGGTACACCCAAATTCGCCAGTAAGCTCCGGGGGCCGTCCGGCTTTCGAGCAGTTGCAGCCCGCTCCGCTCCGGATGTTGCAGCCGAGCCGCCGATAGCACGTAGCGCCCCCCTAACCGGCGAAATGCCTGGGCATCGAAAGCCCACTCGTGTACTACTTGGGCCGGAAACGCCGCTACGCGAAAGTTCTTGCCCAACTCGGCCGAAAATAAGTAGCAGCGGTTGCCCCAGGCGTCGAAATAGGTTTGGAGGGCGGGGCTTTTGGCCAGCTCTGCCGCCATCAGCGGGCGGAACTGCCGCTTGTACGACAGCGGGTAATTGTTCTGGTAGGCATCCAGGGTATAAAAGCCGTTGAGCGAGGCTACGGCCGGCGGAAAGCCCAGGCAGGCCACCCGGTACTGGGCGGGCCGCTGACCCGTACGGGCCCGAATTGCTTGCTGAACCCGCGCGAACAGCTCCGGGGCCACGTAGGCGGCGTAGGTGGGCTCGGTGGCAGGCAGGCGGCCGAGCAGGCGGCGCACGTTCAGGGTCCACTCAGGGTTCATGCTCAGCCCGATTAGCAACTGCAGCCCCACCAGCCCCAGGGGTAGCCATCCGGCTGGTAGGCGGCGCAAGCTCAGCACCAGCACACCGAACCACAGCAAGGGCGTAAGGAAGTGTATGCGGGAAAGGTTAAAAGCCCGTAGCAAGGGTAGCAGCCGTTGCGCCACCCCTATCAGCTGAGGATAAAACCCACAAAACAAGGCTACTACTCCCAGAATACTCAGGCTAAAAGCCAGCCACTGCACCAGCCGTCGCCGGGCCGGACCGGCTGGCACGTAAGCCAGAGCCAGCCCGGCTGCCAGCAGAGGAGCGGCGCGCAAGAACAGGCCGGCGTGGTACTGCCCCAGCCCAAAATAACGGACCGCCCCGATCAGCCCTGCCCCTACCCCACCGGGCGCAAGTTGGGCGTAGTCAAACTCAACTCGGTGCGAGACGAACTGCCGCTCAATCAGCAGGGAGTACACCAGTGGATATTCCACCAGCAAGTAGCCCAGGGCCAACAGTCCTACCCCCAGCACCGGCCGCCACGCTACCCGGCGGTGCCGGCTAGCATCCCAGACCAGCACCATTCCCGCCGCCGCCAGCACGAACACGCCCGTTAGCACCAGGCTCGACCAGAGCGCAAACCCTACCAGCACCAGCCAGTCAGACCAGCGGCCCGGCCCCAGCCGCAGGTTTAGCAGGGCCAGCACCACCCAGGGTTGTCCCAGCACCGAGGCCCCATAGGCCGTGTAGGTGGGCAACACGGCCCAAGCCAGGGCCAGCGCGGCACACAACGTAGCGTGGCGGGCACCGGGTAGGCCGTAGCGGCGCAGCAGCAGGTACATGCCCACTAGGCCCGCCAGCCGCACCAACAGCTCATGCAGCAGGTAGGCAGGCAGCGGGTCCAGCAGAGCCATCAGGCCCACTAGGGGCTGCAAACCAGGCCGAAGGGCGTTGCGCGGCAACCCGTTCATAAGCCGCTCTACTACAGTAGTGGAGCGGTAGTCCAGGGCCTTGCCTTCTTGCAGCAGAACGAAGGGCGGAGCCAGCTCCGTATCCAGGTTATCATCGATGAGGATGTAGGTAGCTCCCTTCGGGGCCACGTACACCAGACTCAACAGCAACAGGCTCCCTACGGCCCACAGCAACGGGCTCACCAACCAATTTCGAAGAGCCGTCTTCCTAGTATGTTCAGCCATAGTGTGGAGGGCCATGCAACCGGCGCAAAACTAAAATTTCCTGGGGTAGCCGAACCCTATTGCCACTACACCCCGGTATATCTGATTTTATCTATCTTTACCTACTATGCTCTACCGCCTGCTTTCTAACCCCGACCGCCCGAATTATTGCCAGTTATCCTACGACGAGACGCACCACTGGCTCCGGGCCACCTGGGCGGGGCACATCGGGCCCGACTACGCCCGGGAGGGTGCTACAGTCGGGCTGCAGATGCTGGAACAAGTGCATTGCCCCTACCTGCTCAATGATAACAGCAAGGTGGTAGGGCCCTGGTTTGATTCCTTGGAGTGGCTGGCCGCCACCTGGGGGCCGTTGGCCGCCGAGGCTGGCCTGCGCTACGTGGCGCATATTGCCCAAGCTGATGCCGTGGTAAACACCTGGTCGGTGGCCGATAGCAAGCGGCTGCTGAGGCAGTTTGAAATCCAGATTTTCGACAGCGAGTTCGAGGCCGTGGAGTGGCTCAGCAGCTGCCAGCGCCAGGTAGGATAAGGTGCTTTCCCGTGGCGCTGCTGCAGCTAGCTGCGCGGATGAAACTCCGTGATAACCTGGCGCAGGTAGTCCCGGTCGAGGTGGGTGTAGATTTCGGTGGTCGTGATGCTTTCATGGCCCAGCATTTCCTGCACGGCCCGCAGGTCGGCTCCGCCCTCAATGAGGTGGGTAGCAAAGCTGTGCCGGAACGTGTGGGGGCTGATACTTTTCTGAATGCCCGCCTTCACTGCCGCATCCTTGATGATGTTGAACACCATCACCCGCGAAAGGCCGCTGCCGCGCTTGTTCAGAAACACCGTGTCTTCGTGGCCGGGCTTGATGTCGAGGTGGGCCCGGATGCTTTGCAGGTAGAAGCCCAGGTGCTTCAGCGCATCGCGCCCGATGGGTACTAGGCGCTCCTTGTTGCCTTTGCCCGTCACGCGCACAAAGCCCTGGTCGGCGTACAGATTTGAGAGGCGCAGACCCGTCAGCTCGCTTACGCGCAGGCCGGAGCTATACAGCACTTCCAGCATGGCGCGGTTGCGGGTGCCCTCGGGCGTGCTCAGGTCGATGCCGCTGAGTACCTGCTCAATTTCGGGGTAGCTGAGCGTATCAGGGAGCTTGCGGCCGGTTTTGGGCGCATCCAGCGTGTCGGTGGGGTCTAGCGTAAGCATGTCTTCCATAATCAGGAAGCGGTAGAAGGCCTTGATGCCCGAGAGGGTGCGCGCCTGGGAGGTGGCCGTCATGCCCAGGCCGCCCAGCCAGGTCAGGAAGTCGCGCAGGATGCGGGTGGTGACTTGCTGGGGCGTGGCCGGCAGGTTTTCCAGCTCCAGGTACTGGCGCAGCTTGTGCACGTCGCGCACGTAGGCTTCCACGGAGTTGGCAGAAAGGGATTTTTCCAGCTGTAGGTAGCCTTCGAACTGTTTGAGCGTAATAGACCAAGTAGACATGAACAGCGCGGGAACTAGTGGCACGGGTAGCGCCAAAGGTAACGATGTAGGCAGGCCCAACGCCACCACGCACACGCTAACCGGGCCGTTTTAGCGTTAGCAGCGCAAATCACCGCCAAACTTCGGCGGGCTCCCTTAGGCTACTACCTTTGCGCGGCTGGTTGGGGCGCTACCGGCGGCTCCCGTCCTGTGCTTCTTGCCCTACCCCCTCTCTCCTATGCAAATTCTGCTGCTCAACGGCCCTAATCTGAACCTGCTCGGCCAGCGCGAGCCCGGCATTTACGGCGCCCGCTCCTTCGAGGACTACCTGCCGGAGCTGCGTGAGGCTTTCCCGCAGTTCACGCTGGAATACTTCCAGAGCAACCACGAGGGTGCCCTGATCGACAAGCTGCACGAGGTGGGCTTCACTTACCACGGCGTGGTGCTGAACGCCGGCGGCTACACGCACACCAGCGTGGCCCTGGCCGACGCCATTGCCGCCATTGGTACGCCCGTGGTAGAGGTACACCTGAGCAACCTGCACGCCCGCGAGGAGTTTCGCCAGAAAAGTCTCATCGGGCGCAACTGCGTAGGCAGCATCAGTGGCTTCAAGCTCGAAAGCTACAAGCTGGCCCTGCACTATTTCGACGGGCAGCGACCCAAACGGGTAGGGTTTAAAGTGAGTTAGTGAATGCGTAATTGAGTGAGTTACGCAGGCAAAGCGGCACTGACAGCACAACAATTCACTCAATTACGCATTCACTAACTCCCCATTTCCCCGTCCTTTGCCTTTCCATTTCCTTAGCCTTTCCTTCCTATGTATACATTCAATCCCGGCCCTTCGCAAGTGTACCCGCAGGTGCGCCAGTACCTCCAGGATGCTTTTGACGAAGGCTGGCTGTCGGCCCAACACCGGGGCGAGCGGTTTGTGCAGCTCATGCGCCAAACCGTGCAGGAGCTGAAAAACAAGCTTAACATCCCGCAAGACTACACGGTATTTTTCATGAGCTCGGCCACGGAGTGCTGGGAGGTGCTGGCCCAAAGCCTAACGCCTACCAAGAGCTTCCACCTCTACAACGGGGCCTTCGGGGAGAAGTGGTTTGACTACGCCAAAGAGCTGCGACCCGAGTCGGTGGGCCTGAAGTTCGGCGTTGATGAGGTGCCCGATGTCTACAACCTGCCCGGCCTCGACGAGAAGACGGACCTGGTCTGCATCACCCAGAACGAAACCAGCAACGCTACCCAGCTGCGCGACGGGGTAGTACTGAACATGTACAACCGCCTGCCCGGCAACGCCCTGCTGGCCGTGGATGCTACCTCCTCGCTGGCCGGCATTCAGCTCAAGTACATCAAGGCCGATATCTGGTACGCCTCGGTGCAGAAGTGCTTTGGCTTGCCGGCGGGTTTGTCCGTTATGCTGCTTTCGCCGCGGGCCATCGAGCGGGTGCGCAAAATCAATGAGCGCCGCCACTACAACTCGCTCATGGCCCAGTACGAGAAGATGCTCAACTACCAGACCACCCACACGCCCAACGTGCTGGATATCTACCTCTTGAGCCGCACCCTCGCCGACCGGCCCGCCATCAAGGCGGTGCACCAGCACCTGCAGGACCGGGCCAACAAGCTCTACGATTACTTCGACCAGGCTACCCAACTCTCGCCCCTAATTACCAATCCCGAGGCCCGTTCTACTACCGTTATTGGTTTGCAAGGCCCCCCGGCCCTGATTGAGGAAGTAAAGCGCCGGGCCCTGGCCCAGGGCCTGCAGCTGGGCAGCGGCTACGGCACCTGGAAGCCTACCAGCCTGCGCATTGCCAATTTCCCGGCCATTCCCGACGCGGCTTTTGAGCAGCTGGTGCAGTTTTTCGCCCGGGAGTTTGCGTAAGGCACCGGCGAAGTTGTGAAGGGTGAAGTTGCGCTCTGACGCACACTAGCCGGTTTTTGCAATTTCGCCCTTCACAACTTCACCTTTCCCTATGTTCAGCTTAAAGGAAATTGCGTCGGTTACGCTGACGCTTTTTGCCATCATTGATATTTTGGGTTCCATCCCCATTATTATCCAGATTCGGCAGCGTGAGGGCAAGATTCACTCGGAAAAGGCCACGCTCGTGGCCGGGGTCCTGATGATTGCCTTCCTGTTTCTGGGCCAGAGCATCCTGTCGTTGTTTGGGGTTGACTTCCAGTCGTTTGCCCTGGCGGGCGCCATCATCATCTTCCTGATTGGCATGGAGATGATTCTGGGAGTGGAGCTGTTCAAGCACAATCCGCTCAGCGCCACGGGCTCCATCGTGCCGCTGGCGTTTCCGCTGATTGTGGGCGCCGGCACCATGACCACGCTGCTGTCTTTGCGCGCCGCCTACCAGCTACCCAACGTGCTGGCTGGCGTGCTGGTAAACCTGGTGTTCGTGTACCTGGTACTGAAAAGCTCGGCCTGGATTGAGCGCAAGTTGGGCAAAGCCGGTGAGGACATTCTGCGCCGTGTGTTTGGCGTGATTCTGTTGGCTATTGCCATCAAGCTGTTTAAAAGTAATTTTTAGGGCTTTGGGAGCTTGGAATATTAGGGTTTGGAGGATGTTCTGAATACATATTCTGGTTTAGAACCTCATCCAAGCCCCTAATACCCCAAGCTCCTAAGACCCCAGACCGTATGATTCACCTATTCACCGATGGCTCCTCGCGGGGCAACCCTGGGCCGGGCGGCTACGGGGCTATTCTGCGCTTTGGTCAGCACGAAAAAGAGCTAACCCAGGGCTTCCGCCTCACCACCAACAACCGCATGGAGCTGCTAGCCGTCATTGTGGGCCTGGAAGCCATTACCCGCCCCGAGCTGCCCATTACCGTCGTCACGGACTCGCGCTACGTGGTAGATGCCGTGGAGAAAAAGTGGGTGTTTGGCTGGGCCGCCAAGCCGGACTTTGGCAAGAAAGCCAACGAAGACCTCTGGCGACGCTTTCTCAAAATATACAAGCAGCGCAGCGTGCAGTTCCGGTGGGTGCGCGGCCACAACGGCCACCCCGAAAATGAGCGGTGCGACCAGTTAGCCGTGTGGAGCGCCACTAAAGGCCCCTTGCTCACGGATGAGGGCTACGAACTGATTGAGGCCAAGCGCGGGTAGCATGCCCAACGCCTACTTTCAGTTCAAGCAGTTTCGGGTAGAGCAGGGTGCGTGCGCCATGAAGGTCAGCACTGATGCTTGCGTGCTGGGCGCCGTAGCGGCCGTGGAAGGTGCGGGCCGCATTCTGGACGTAGGCACTGGCACCGGCCTGCTGGCCCTCATGGTCGCGCAGCGCAACCCCACCGCTTTGGTGGAAGCAGTAGAATTGGATGCGGCCGCTGCAACCCAGGCGGCGGCTAACTTCAAGGCCAGCCCCTGGGCTAGCCGGCTGGTAGTGCACGCGCAGCCCCTGGCCGGGTTTGCGGCCACTAGCCCAGCACGCTTCGACCACATTCTCTGCAACCCGCCGTTTTTCCGCAACTCGCTCCGCTCCCCAAATGCCGGCCGCACCACAGCCCGCCACACCGCCGCTGACTCCCTGACTTTTCCCGAGCTGGCCGCGTTTGCTGCCGCCTACCTAACGCCGGCCGGCCAGCTTACCGTGCTGCTACCCCCACCCGAAATGCAGCATTTTGAGCTGGACGCGGCCAGGGCCGGGCTGCACCTCATTAGCCGGCTGGTCCTGCATCACCGGCCGGGTAGCAAGGCGTTGCGTCACATCAGCAGTTTCGGGGGCCAGCCAGGTCAGGTGCAGGAACAGCAACTGCTACTCCACGAGAATGATGACGCCGTTTACTCGCGTCCGTTTCAGCAGTTACTGGCCCCGTTTTACCTGGCCTTGTAGAGCCGGCAGCAACTGGGCTACGCTGGCAGCAGCTCCCGCAAGTGGGCCAGCTTTTGCTGGTGCAGACGGTCGAGCAGATCGGTGCGCAGGTGCACGAACTCGGCGGCCGGGTAGTGGCGGAGCACCTGCCCGGCGGCCAGCACTGTTATTTCGTCGCATAGCTCGGTGAGGGAGCCCAGCAGGTGCGAGGTTAGCAGGATGCCCACTCCCTGGTCGCGCAGGCGCCGCAGCAGCTCCATTACCAGCAAATTCGTACTTAGGTCAAGGCCATTAAAGGGCTCATCGAGGATGAGGTAGCGGAAGTTCTGCACCAGCAAAGCCAACAGGGCCAGCTTCTTTTTCATGCCGGCCGAGTATTCCTCGGCGTATTGGTCCAAGGGCAACTCCAAGAGGTAGTTCCAGGCTGCCAGATCCGGCACGGCACGGCCCCGGGCCTGCAAGCAAAACTCCACGTACTCGCGGCCGGTAATGCGCGGGTAGAAGTACGGTCCATAGGGTAACAGCCCCGTGTGCTGGCGGATGGATAAGCCGGTAGTTTCGCGGATAGTACCGGAGTAGTCAGGGTGCAGCCCGTAGAGGCAGTGCAGCAGGGTAGTTTTGCCGGCGCCGTTGGCCCCCACCAGGCCGTGCAACCTACCAGGCGGCAAGGTCAGATCGATGTGCTGCAGGACAAGCTGCTCGCCGAAGCTTTTGCGCAAGCCACGAATTTCAATCATACTGATAAGGAGCTAATCGGCGGTGACTTTTTAGCAGCAGGCCCACAAAGCAGGCGGCCAGCAGGGCCAGGTAGGCGGGGTTGCTGCCGAGGATAGAAAAGCCTACCACTACGGCCCCAGCCTGGGTGAGGCGGGCCAGGGTGGCGTGGGGGTAAAAGGCGTATTTGGCCAGAATTATCATGGTAACAACGAGCCCACACCAGAGCAGCAGGCCGGCGCTACCCCCTCCCCCCGCCGGGCCCTGGGCCATAATACCAACTAGCGGCGCCACCGTCAGCCCGAAATACAGCAGCCCCCACCCTACCCGGTTTCGGAGCCACTGGCTAGGGGTACGCAACACGGGCAGCAGCCAAGCCTGGGGTTCCGCCGGACCGTAAATATTCAGAAGTAGCAAAAGCCAGCCTACTACTGCCAAGGCGGGGCCGGTGGCGGTGTGCCGGGTAGCGGCCGCCCCAGCCAGCAGCCCCAGCCACGCCAGTCCTAGGCCTGGGCGGCGGCTACCGCTCACCCACTCAAAGGAGCTACTCCGAAACAAGCTGGGCCAACGGGTCCGGCTGGCGCGGGCAGTGGCGGCCGGAACTAGCGCTACGGCGGCGGCTAGGGCCACGGTAAGCACAGCAGGCCCCCAACGGCCCCAGGCCAGCAGAAATAACGTAGGCAGCAAGCTCAGTGAAGCATATTCGACAGCTAGCCAGTGCCGGAACTGAGGGGCCGCGAGCTGCAGAAACGTCAGGTCGGGGCGCGGGCGGTGCAAGCCCAATAGTAGCCCCGCTACCCCCAGCGGCACCAGCCAGGCCAGGGACGGGCTACTAGCGGCTACTACCAGCGCCCGTGCCCCCGCCAGCGTCAGCAAGGCCCCCAGCACTAGGAGACGCCACCAGCCCAACTCGCGCAGCAGTCGACCTAGCACCCGGACCCGCAGTAAGAGGTAGTTACGCACGCACTCTGCAACGCTGCCGGCAGCCATCCTATTTCAAACGGGTGAGATGACTTTAGCTGATGAGTTGCTGCTGGGGTAGCGCCTGTTCCTCTTCCATGAACTGAATGCCGTAGTCCTGAGCCAGTTCCGCCAAAATAGGTTCGTACAACTCCGGTAGCGTAGGAATGATTACGCCCCGCTGGGTAAGCTGGCCCTGGGCCAGGCGCCGCACGGCCATAGCCACCGGCAGCCCAACGGTTTTGGCCATGGCCGTGTGCACGGTATCATCGCCTACTACCACCAGCGAGGAGGTAGCAACGTGGGCTTGGCCATCCAGCGTAAACTCCAGTAGGTGCTGCATGACAATCATGTCGTGGTCGGTGGGTTGTAAGGCCCACTTTTCCGTTAGCAGCTGCTCCAGCAGCTGGGCCGGGGTAGCATCGGGTAGGCCCACGGGCCGGGCCGTGAACAGCTCCAGCCAGGCCAGATGCTGCATTTCCGGTCCTTCCGGCGCCAGCCCGAGGTAGACAGCCACCCGGGTAGGCAGCGCCTGGCCGGGCATGGCGGTTGGCAAGTAGGCTTCGATTAGCTCCGACCACGGCAGGTCCGCCGGGTTGCCCAGGTGCACGGAGTCGTCGGTAAGGCCCAGGCGGACCAAGGCGTGCCAGGCAGCGCAGTAACCGGGACGACGCAGGGTACCGCGCAGCATGGTTGGCACGTCGTGCAGGCCGTACGGCGCCCGGTAGCTGAGCGAGTCCCGGTTGGCGTAGCCCTCAAACTCGCCCACGCCGGGCACTACTATGGTTTGGGTGCGGGCGAATAGCTGCTGATACGGGATAAAGCGGAGCCGGCCGGCCTCCAGGTATTTAGCCGTGCTTTGGCCCGCCAGCACAACATTGCGCGGGTTCCAGGTGAATTTATACTTCCACGGATTGTCGCCCTCCGCGCTAGGAGCCAGCAGCCCACCGCAGTAAGAGTTAAACGCCGTGAGTTGCCCACCGCGCCCCCGAATGTCAGCCAGCAGCCGCATGGCCGACATATGGTCTAGGCCGGGGTCTAGGCCACACTCCATCAGGATGGTAATGCCGGCGGCCCGGGCTTGCTCATCCAAGCCGCGGATTTCTTCGCTCACGTAGCTAGCCGTTACCAAGTGGCGGCCCAGTTGCACGCAGGCCCTAGCCACGGGGCCGTGAAGCAAGGCTGGCAGCATCGACACCACAATGTCGGCACCCTGCACCAGCTGCAGCAGTCCCGTTTCATCCTGCATACCAAACGGAACGGCTTGAGCGTAAGCCGCATGAGCCGCCAGCACGGGCTTCAGATGCGCCGGCTGCATATCGGCCACCGTAAGCTGCCAGTTTTGCTGGGGAGCGTGCTGCAGCAGGTACTGCAAAAGGGAGGAAGCCGAGCGGCCGGCACCAAGCAGCAGAATACGGGTCATAGTAGGAAATGGGTGGGCGAAGGGGTGGCCAAGAAGCTGCCTACCGAATCAAGGCCGGGAAGCAAGTGCCAATATTAGAAATTTGCGCGTCAGCACACGGTGGTGGGCTACCGACGCAGTCAGCTGGGCGGCGCGGCAGCGGCTACCTGCCTGCAAGCGGGGCGGAATTGCGGGTTACGGTATTTTTTCGGCGGCTTCCTCCAGCAAGCAAAAAACTCGTACATTCACCGCCCCTTTTCACTCCCCGGGGCCGCGCGTCGGCACCGGGCCGTTCTTTCTTTGCCCCCGATGGCCCACCCTCTCCACCTGACCATTACCGTTGACGTAGTGGCTTCCGAAGCCGACCTAACTTCTGCCGAAGCCGCTACCTGGCAGGCCGCCCGCGCCGCCACCGACCACGCCTATGCCCCCTACTCCCATTTTCACGTAGGCACGGCCTTGCTGCTGGATGATGGCACTATTTTCCGGGGTACCAATCAAGAAAATGCCGCCTTTCCTTCGGGCTTGTGCGCCGAGCGCACGGCCTTGTTTGGCCTAGCGGCCACCCAACCTGAGCGCCGCATTCTGGGCATGGCCGTGGCCGCCCGGCCCGCCAATGGGGAGTTTGTGCCCGTTACTTCCTGCGGAGCCTGCCGCCAGGTAATGGCCGAGTATGAGCACCGGCAGCACCAGCCAATTCCGTTGCTGCTGCCCGGCCCAAACGGTAGCATCTACCGGTTTAGCTCCCTGTCAGATCTACTACCCTTCGGCTTCACCTCCGACGACCTGCCCACCGTTAAATAGTGAGCGGACAAAATGGGGTGCTTGCTGTTTAGCCAGCCCCCGCGGCTCGGTTTGCCTCATGCCTATTCTTAGCTCTTCTGGCAGGAAAAACCGACCCGCACACTTTCTTCCTGTTTCCCCTTATGCTTGCTCAGGAGCATCATCTGCCCGTTGTGCGTACGGCCCGCTACTACCAGGTCGGCGAAATATCGGCATCTACCCGGCGCCTGTGGGTGGTGGCGCACGGCTACGGGCAGTTGGCGGCTTACTTTATTCGGCACTTCGCGCCCCTAGCTGCCACCGCCCCTGACCTAGTAGTGCTGGCTCCCGAAGGCCTCTCGCGCTTTTACTTGCAGGGCACGAACGGGCGCATTGGGGCTACTTGGATGACCCGCGAAGACCGGCTCACGGAAATTAATGACTACGTGGCCTACCTCAACCAATTAGTTGAGGTAGTGTTACCCCAAGCCGCGCCCGACGTAGCCGTGACGGTGCTGGGCTTCTCGCAGGGCGCAGCTACAGTTTGCCGCTGGCTAACTCAGGCCCGGTTTCGCCCAGTGCAACTGGTACTGTGGGCCGGTGCCTTTCCGCCCGACATGGATTTCGATGTGGCCACCCACTTCTTGCAGGATTTGCCCGTGACCTTGATTTGCGGCACCGAGGATGAGTTCATTACGGAGGAAGACTTGGAGCAGCAGCGTCACTTGTTTCGGCACGTCGGCGTTGAGCCGACTATCCTTCGCTTTGCCGGCAAGCATACGCTGAATGCCGCCGTGCTTGCCGAGTTAAACGAGGCTCAACTGGCTTCTCGTCACTGATTGATCTGCCACCAACAAAGAAAGGCCGCTCTCTGAAGCGGCCTTTCTTTGTTGGTAAAAAGCTAACTAGTTATACCTCCTTCCGGATGGTAGCGGCAGCGGCTTGCGCGGCCGGTAGAATCAGAACTTCCGCAATGTTGACGTGGGCTGGCCTTGTGACCATAAACTGAATCAAGTCAGCCACGTCTTCGGCCCGTAGCGGTTCAAAACCCTTGTACACACCGGCAGCTCGCGCAGTATCACCCTTGAAGCGAACTTCTGAAAACTCCGTTTCCACGGCCCCTGGGTTCACCTCTGCCACCCGAATATGGTGAGGCAGTAAGTCGAGCCGCATACCTTTGGTCAGGGCGGCTACGGCGGCTTTAGAGGCGCAATACACGTTGCCGTTGGCGTACGTCTCATGGCCGGCAATAGAACCGATGTTGATGATATGCCCTGAGTTACGGCGGGTCATGGCGGGTAATACGGCCCGGCTCACGTACAGCAGGCCTTTCACGTTGCCATCCAGCATATCATCCCAGTCTTGAGGGCTACCCTCCTGGATGGGTGCCAACCCGTGGGCGTTACCGGCGTTGTTGATCAGCACGTCAATGTCCTGAAACTCGGCGGGCAAACGTTGCACGGCGGCTTCTACCGCCGCTCGGTCGCGCACATCAAACGTTAGCAGCTGCGTGGGTACTCCTGCTAGCTCCTGCGCCAGTTCCTCTAGCCGCTCGCGGCGGCGCCCCGCTAGCACCAGCCGGAAGCCTGCTTTGCCCAAGGCCACGGCCGTAGCCCGCCCAATACCGGAGGAGGCCCCGGTGATAAATGCAGTTTTCGTCATCCGTGAATCCATGTTAGCGCCCCGACCAGATGTTCAGGTACAAAGTTACCGTGTTGCTTTTCATGCTTTGTAGGCTGCGGCTGTACACATCGGTGCCGGGCTTATACAGGTTCATGAGGCCGTGAGAAAAGCGCAGCTCGGGCGAGAACTTAAAGAACGGATAAAACAGGTCCATGCCGACCCCATATTCCAGCGCCACGTCACTGCGCTGGGCCTGCAGCAGGTTTACCTCGGGGTCTTTGCGGCGGTTTCCGATGTTAAAGCTCGGCTTGACTCCTCCAATAATATACACGCGGGAATTGCGCCGCCGCTGCGACTTCAGCTTGAACAGAACCGGCAGGTCAATCTGAGTGCTGCCAATTTCCTGGTCTTCTATTTCTTCTGGGTCGTTGGAGCTGGTAGGTGCGTACCCGTAACTCTTAAATTCAATCCGCCGGGTCAGGAAGCTCACGCCGGGCGAGAAGTTCAGAGCTCCATAATCTCCTATCCGCAGGTCGCCCAGAAAGCCTACCGAAAACCCGGGGCTGATGATGGAGTTAGCCGACGCGCCTTGGCTGGGGTAGCCTGCCGCCTGTTCTATTTTATAGCGCGAGAAATGAGGCGCCACGTACATACCTAAGTGCAACCAGCGGGAGTCGTAGCCGGGTAGGTTGTCCACAGTTACGGATTTCACCTGGCCATTACTGCCCCGACTGGCGGAGCTGCGGCTTTTGCGTTGGGCTTGGGCACTGAAAGGCAACGTTCCAAGCGCCAGCGCCAGCAGGGCTAGTCGGGTTACTTTTGAGCCGTGTAAATGGAGCTGATGCCGAACGTAAGGGGTTGCCATGCGGGAGAGTTAAAGCCGATTTTACGCAGAATAGCCAGAAAGTCCTGGCCATCGGGGAATGCCTGCACTGACTCGGGCAGGTAGGTGTAGGCCGCGCGGTCCTTGGAAATCAACTTCCCAAATACCGGCAAAATGTTTTTGAAGTAAAAGTTGTAGGCCTGCTTCATGGGGAAAGCCGTGGGTTTGGAAAACTCCAGCACCACCATTTTGCCGCCCGGCCGCAGCACCCGGTGCATTTCTGCCAGCCCCTTTTCTAGGTTTTCAAAGTTGCGCACCCCAAAGGACGCCGTCACCGCGTCAAAGTGGTTATCCGGAAACGGCAGGTTTTCCGAATCGCCCAACTCTAGCTGTATCCGCTGGGTCAGGCCTTTCTGCTGCAGCTTACGCCGCCCTACCTCTAGCATGCCTTCCGAAATGTCTACTCCTGTAATCTGGGCATCAGGGGTAGCAGCCCGCAGGGTTTCGATGGCGAAATCAGCCGTGCCGGTGGCAATGTCCAGAATCCGGGCGGGCCGCAGCTGCTTGAGCTCATCCACGGCTTTGCGGCGCCAGTAGATGTCCGTGCCCACACTCAGAAAGTGGTTTAGGAAGTCGTACTTGCCAGCAATGCTGTTGAACATCTGGGCCACCTGCGACTTTTTATCGGCGGCATCATCTTTATAAGGTACTACGGACATACTTCTCAGGGCGAAGAACGAGGAAACGGGGGCGAAATTGCCCAAATACAACGGGCCCGCCTGCATTATGTTGAAAAAAAACGGGTCGGACTATTAGCCCGACCCGTTTTGCATTCTGAGAACAGACGATTAGTCGTTGTCCGTCTTCACTTTGGTTTTCGAACCATCAGCTTCCTTGGCTTTGGAGTCGATGGTACCGTCTTTAGTGACGGTCTTGCTCTTCTCGTCGTTGGCGCCTTTGGTTTTTACCTTCACTTTGTCGCTGTCCTCATCTACCTTGGTTTTCACCTTAGTGCCGTCGGGCAACTTGGCCTTGCTCTTGCCAGGCTGCAGCGGCACCGAAGTAGCTGTGCCCGTAGTTGAGGAAGAAGAGGACGAAGAAGTGCCAGCACCCGTGCCCGGACCAGTACCACCAGCCGAAGGATTCGTCAGCTGTGGAGCCGCTTCACCTTCTTTTACAATCACGCGGAACTCTACGCGGCGGTTAAGCTGCATATTCTCCGGCGAATCGTTGGCCGCGGCCGGACGACGCTCACCGTAGCTTACCGTTACCATGCGTGTCTCAGCAACACCCGACTTTTTCAGGTAGTTGTAAGCCGCATCAGCACGATTCTGGCCCAATACAATGTTGTACTCGTCCGTGTTGCGCGAGTCGCAGTGGCCTTCAATGGAGATGTTTACCCCAGGGTTAGCCTTCAAAATGCTGCTGATGTTGTTCAGCTCCGTGATAGACTCAGGACGCAGTTTGTACTTATCCGTGTCGAAATAAATCTTCTGGAACTGTGCAAAGTTACGCTGAGTGGTATCTACGTAGTTTACGTAGAAATCTTTCTCGATTACGGTTGAATCGTTGGTGGAAATCGGAACAGCAAACTCCTGCGTTTCAATGTTTTGCCCATCCTTCGACACGGCTACCTGGTAAGTACGGCCCGACAGCACGTTTACCTGGTAGTCGCCGGTTTCGGGCTTAGTTACGTCGCGGTAGCTAAGGGCCGTTTTGTCAGCCTGGGTGCCACTGAACACCAACTCTACGCCGGGAATAATCGTGCTGTCACGAGATGACAGCACTCGACCCCGAATGATGGCGTTCTTAATGTAGTTGATGGTATAGATGTCCTTTTCTCCGTAGCCACCAATGCGGTACGAAGACAAGTAGGCGTAGCTACCATCAGGGCTCAAGCGGTAGTAAGTATCATCGTCGGGCGTATTAACAGGGTAGCCCATGTTTTCGGGCCGGCCCCACTTATTGCCCACGGAATCCCAATCCGACTTGAAGATATCGTAGCCACCCATGGTGTTGTGGCCGCGCGAAGAGAAGTACAGCGTCTTGCCGTCCTTGCTCAGGTAGGGGCTGTCGTCGTCGTACACCGTATTTACGGCGTTACCGAGCGTTTTAGCAGGCCCCCAGTCGCCACCAGGCTGGCGGGTGGCGTAGTAAATATCCAGCGTCCCTTCCTCAGAGAACTTGCTGGTAGAGAAGTAAATGGTTAGGCCATCGGGAGTAATGAAGGCGTCTGATTCAAATGCTTTTGAGTTAACGTTGCTGTTCAACTTCTTGGGAGCTGTCCAGTCACCACCGGTTTTTTCAGTGTAGAAAATGTCGCCATTTTCATCTTGCCGGTACATGAGCATTTTGGTGTCATTGTCAAACACCTGAATGGAAGCATCGTGGCCTTTGCCGTTTAGAACGCCGCTCAGGGAACGAGGCTTTTCCCAGTTCTCCTCATCTATCCGCTTGGCTTCGAAGATGTCCTCAAAGTACTCACCGTCCGACGCCAAGTTGCCACCTTTTTTACCTTCAGCATTGCCAGCTCCTGTTACGTTCTCACCGCGCGAGGTGAACAACAGTAGCTTGTCGTCGCCAGAAATTACGGGGCTGTGCTCCGAGTACGGAGTGTTGATAGTAGGACCCAGGTTTTTTACAAAAATATCCTTGGGGCTATTGAATTGCACCTTGGCATTTTTGCTGTGCTGAATGAGTTGCGCCAGCTCCTTCTTGCGGGTATCCTTGCTCTTCAGCGTGGCGTTATACGCTTGGAAGTGGGCAATAGCCTCGTCAAAGTTGTAGTTCAGGTGATCCACCCGACCCAGCCAGTACTCTACATCCTTCGATACGTTCTTCTTTAGCCGTTGCGCTTTATAGATGTAGTCGCTAGCTTTTTCTTTGTCGAACGACATATAGGCTATACCCGCCCGGAACAAAGCCTGCGCATTGTTGGGCTCCTTGGCCAACACTTGCTCATAGTAAGGAATGGAGGCCCGGTAGTTCTCTTGCGAGAAAAACTTGTTAGCAGTCTTCAGTTGCTTGCGTGTGCTTTGGCTTTGAGCCAGGGCAGGCTGGGCCATAGCAGCCGTAAGCGCGAAGGCGCACGAGGCTTTCAATAACCTTCTGACTAAATTGTCCATTGTTGGAGGGTTTAGGGAAATAAGGAGTTGCAAGGGAGGAATTGAGAAATGCCGTACACCGGCTGTGCAGGCAGTTTTTCAAGAGTTGCCTCTTATACTGAAAACCTGCCTCAGGGTTGAGGCAGGCACGGCAAAAAAGCACGACTGACATGAATTAACCACTATCAGTCTAGCCGGTTTACCCCGCTATGTTGCCTTTGTACTTGACAAATAGCGGGCAAAGATAGAAATTTTATAATACGACCTTAGCCGCATCCAATTCTTTGAAATACTTGAAAATCAAGGCTAAAAGAGGTTAAGATTTCTAATTACCTACCTCACCTCTAGTCACTACTGACCGCACAAATATAGTCTGACTACTTAAACTACAAGGTTTTTCTCCAAAAAATTATGAATTCATCCGGTACCCGCTGAATATCTACCTTTGTATTTCTGCTGACCATTTGTATATGAATATCCAGGAAGCAAAATTTCTGATGAGCAATTCTCGTCTTGAGGATTGTCCGCCCCCTACGCTCCCAGAGTACGCCTTTATTGGCCGCTCCAACGTGGGCAAGTCCTCCCTAATTAATATGCTGACGGGGCAAAAAGGTTTGGCAAAAACGTCTTCTCTACCGGGCAAGACGCAATTAATCAATCACTTTCTTATTAATAATAATTGGTATTTGGTTGATTTACCCGGTTACGGATACGCTCGCGTAAGCAAAGATTCGCGGGTAAAATGGGGCCGAATGATTAATTATTATTTACGCAAAAGAGAAAATCTGGCGTGCGTATTTGTGCTGCTAGATTCTCGCCACCCACCGCAAGCCGTTGACTTGGAATTTATGGAGCAACTCGGAGCCGAGGGCATTCCCTTCGTGATGGTATTTACGAAGGCCGACAAACAATCCGGCTCACGCACCCAGCAGAACGTGGTAACCTACCTGCAAACCATGCAACAAAGCTGGGATGAAGTACCCCGCCATTTCATCACGTCAGCGGAGGATAAAACGGGTCGGGAGGAAATTCTGCAGTTCATTGCCGACGTGAATGAGCAGCTCGCGCAAGAGGCCGATAATGCGTAAATTGGCCCCGTAATTGCCTGGTTGCGGCCAGGCTCAGCTACTGGGCATTTCCCGTCTTTCTTCGCTAATTTCATGAAAAAACTACCCATTCTGCTGGGTATCGGCCTGCTGGCTTGTTCTACCGCGGCTGTGGCTCAGAAAACCAAAGTAAAAATCAAAACCGACGGCCCGGTTCCGGAGGCAACAGCCCCGACCGACGCCCCCGCCCAGACCGCTCCGGCCCATGCTCCCAAGGCCATTCCGGTGGCGGAGTATTACCAGGGTGGGCAGGAGGCCATGTACGCCTTCATTGAGAAGGAGCTGAAGTACCCCGTCATGGCTCGGCGCAACCGCATTCAGGGTCAATGTATTGTTAGCTTCACCCTGAACACCGACGGTACCATGTCGGGGATTAAGCTGGTGAAGAACATTGGGGGTGGCTGCGGGGAAGAGGCCCTCCGGGTAGTGCGCCTGCTGAAGTTCAACAAGCCCGATTACGCCATCCTGACCAGCCTGCCCATTACCTTCAAGCTGCCTGCCCCCGGCCAAGCCGCCGCAACTGAGTAACTTCGCACTTTCCAACAACTGCTTTTTCTTATGCCCTACGACCTGAAGGAAGTTGCCGCTATCAGCGGAATGCCCGGTCTGTACCGCCTCGTGAAACCAACCCGCGCCGGCGTTATCATTGAAGCCCTCGACGAGAAAGGCACCCGCTCTGTGGCCTCTGCCCGCAATAAGGTGTCGTTACTCCAGGAAATTTCCATTTATACCCAGGATTACGACCAGACCGTGCCCCTGACGGAAGTGTTTGACCGCATTCACCAGAAGCACGGCGCTGACCTAGCCCTGACCCATAAATCGGACGACCGGGACTTGACGGCCTTCATGGGCGAGATTATTCCTGATTACGACCGGGACCGGGTGTACATGTCGGACATCAAGAAGCTGGTGCAGTGGTATAATACCGTTAGCAAGCGCCTTGAGTATCAGGCGCCAGCCGAGGATGAAACCGATGCCCCGGAAACAACTAACGAGCAGAAAGCCAGCAAGAAAACTGAGGCTGATCCTACTGCTGACGAGGCCATGAGCACGGCGGGCATCATCCCAGCCGCGGAAGAAACCAACGCAGCCGGCAACCCAGAAGCTGGCGAGACGAAGCCCGCCAAAAAGGCCAACAAGAAAAAAGCGGAGTAGCTTTTCCTATTGCCCTACATAAAGAAAGCCGCCCAGGAGTCTGGGCGGCTTTCTTTATGTAAGTAGGATCCGTATTGGCTAGGCTTTAAGAATGGCGTCGCTGGCAAACTCCGGTGCTAGAAACTCCTCTACTTTCTCTACCATTTCTGGGGAGCCGATGAACAAAGGGCACCGCTCGTGCAAGTCGTGGGGCTCAATTTCCAGGGTTCGGCGGCGGCCGTTGCTAGACTTGCCACCGGCTTGCTCCACAATGAAAGCCAAGGGGTTGCATTCGTACATGAGGCGCAACTTACCGTTCGGGGCTTTCTTGGAGGTAGGGTACATATAAATGCCGCCCTTCAGTAGGTTCCGGTGAAAGTCAGCTACCAGGGAGCCAATGTAGCGGGCCGAGTAGTTCTGCTCTTTGCAATACGCCACAAAGCCCTTCATTCCCTCCGAAAACGACTCTGATACTCCTTCATTAACGGAGTAGATAGCCCCCGATTTGGGCGTCTGAATGTTCGGGTGCGAGAGGAAGAATTCGCCGAGGGAAGGCTCGTAGGTAAAGCCGTTTACGCCGTTGCCGGTGGTGTATACCAGCATCGTGCTAGAGCCATAAATTACATAGCCGGCTGCCACCTGATGCGTCCCAGTCTGGAGGCAGTCCTGACGCGTCCCGTCGTTGCCGGTGGGCGATACGCGGCGGTAGATGCTGAAGATGGTGCCGATGGACACGTTCACATCAATGTTAGAGGAGCCGTCCAGGGGGTCAATGGCTACCACGTACTTGCCCTGCACGTTGCCGGTCTGAATCATTTCATCGTCTTCCTCGGAAATGATGGTGCATACCTCGCCGCCGTTGCGCAAAGCCCGGATAAAGCGGATGTTAGCAATAACGTCAAGCTTCTGCTGGTCTTCGCCTTGCACGTTGCGGTTACCATAGGCCCCAGCAATATCAATCAGGCCCGAGCGGTTGATTTCTCGGTTTACAATTTTGGCGGCCAGGGCAATATCGCGCAGCAGCTGGGAAAGCTCGCCGGTGGCATACGGGAAGTCTTCCTGCTTGCGCATGATGAAGCGGTCCAAGGTAGTGCCAACGGGTAGGGCCAGCTTGTCGTGGTTTGTCATGGGGTGGAAATAGGATGCGGGTGGGAAAGGCCAAAATTAACCAATTTGCCGGAGTAGCCTGAGCGAAATTTCGCTACAACGTTTTTACGGCAGCTCTTACCCAGTCAATTTCTCTTCTTTTCTGAGCAAAACGGCGCTTGGTCCTACATTTGGGCCATGCAGCACCCGCATCCTCTTCGGATTTTCAAGTTCGGCGGCGCCTCCGTGAAGGATGCCGCGGCTATTCGCAACCTCGCCCGCATTGTGCAGGAACACGGCAGCAGCGGCCAACTACTTATTGTCGTCTCGGCCATGGGTAAGACCACCAATGCCCTGGAAGAGGTGTACCAACTGGCGCAGGCCGGGCAGGACTACGCCGCGCCGCTGGCTGCCATCCGCGACTTTCACCAACGCGTAGCCCAGGACCTAGCCGTCTCCGATGATACGGCAGCCCCAACTGCAGGCGTGCCTACCCTTGCGCAGTTGCTAGAACAATTGCAGGACCGGCTGGCAACTCTTCCGACGGGGGAGTTTGACAAGCACTACGACCAAATAGTGAGCTTCGGAGAATTGCTGGCGACGTTGATTGTGGCTCGGGCCTTGGGCGCGCACTGGCTTAACTGCCGCCCTCTGCTGCGCACGGACCACACCTGGCGGGAGGGCCGCATTGACTGGCCGACTACGAAGCGCAACCTGCGCACTACCCTACCCCAGGTGCTGAGCCGTGGGCCAGTCGTAACGCAGGGGTTTTTGGGTGGCACAGCTAGCGGCTACACCACTACCCTGGGCCGGGAGGGCTCCGACTACACGGCCGCCATCTTCGCGTATTGCCTCGGTGCGGAGTCGGTGACGATATGGAAGGACGTGGCTGGCCTGCTTAACGCCGACCCCAAGATTTTCGCCGACACCGTCCGCTACCCCGAGGTTAGCTACCAGGAAACCATTGAAATGGCGTACTACGGGGCCTCCGTTATTCATCCCAAAACCATTAAGCCCTTGGCGGTGCGCAGCATTCCGCTGCTGGTTAAGTCGTTTTTGGACCCCGCGGCCGAAGGAACGCGCATCCACGACTGTCGTCATGGGCTGTTGGCCCCGGCCTTCATCCGCAAAACCAGCCAGTGCCTGGTTTCCTTTGAATCGAAGGACCTGACCTTTATTTCCGAAGAAAACCTAGAGGTAATTTTTGGCGCTTTGGCTCAGGTGCGGCTTAAAATTCATCTGATGCAAAATTCAGCCATCAGCTTTTCGGTATGCACCGATTTCTCGGCCTATCGGCTCGAGAAGCTGCTAGAGGCGCTGCGGGGGCAGTTTACCATCCACTATAACACGGGGTTGGAACTCTACACCATTAAGAACTACGATGCGGCCAGCATCCGGCGCCTCACCCAGGGGCGGGAGTTGCTGCTGGAGCAGCGCACCCGCCAAACCTTTCAGTTTGTGTGTCGGGCCGCTGAGGACGCCTCTGGCCGGCTTCTGTAGAAACTAACTTACCATCTGGAAGCTAGTAAAGGCTTACAACCAGGCTGCCGCTACCCGTCCCGTACAGCAGGTTTTGTTAGCCTGCACTACACTAGCCTGCCGCGTCCTAGCAGCGTGATTCCCACAGAGTTGATGGGGGCTGTTTGTTTCATTGTGAGCCGGCGAAATACCGGCCACTGGAAACAATTTTGCCCTGCTGCACCTTATACGCGTATCTTTGCGGAGAATTATTCTTGTCTGGTGGCTCTTTCTACTGATCATTTTCCCCCTACCCCCGACGCAGGACACCTCCGGGCGCGGCTCACTCAGGCAGGCCTGCGGGCTACCCGTCAGCGCCTTATGATTCTGGAAAGCCTGCTTACGCTGCCGGGCCACCCCACCGCCGAGCAGGTGCACCGGCAGGTAATTAGCCAAGAACCCAGCATTTCGCTGGGCACGGTGTACAAAGCCCTCGATTCTTTTGTGGCGGCCGGCCTTACCCGGCGCGTGGCCGCAGCCGAAGGCACTTCCCGCCGCTACGATGCCGATTGCACGGAGCATCACCACCTGTTCTGCACCAATACCCAGGAAATCATCGACTATTGCGACCCGCAGCTCGACAGCCTGATCCGGGAGTTTTTTGCCGCTAAAGGCCTGCAGAACTTTCAGCCCCACTCCTTTTCCCTGCACATCACAGGTAGCAAGCTGGCAAGTAAATAAGCCCCTGGTAGGTGGTTATTGCACCACGACTAGTGTGCCTTGCTCTACGCTGCCGGCTTTCTGCTGCCGTTTTTTAGTCCCCAGTACCTTTTTCACTTCATTACCAAACTCATGGCAGTTCTCGTAGGTAAGCGCGCTCCTTCTTTCAAAGCCACCGCCGTTATCGATGGCGAATTCGAGGAGGATTTCTCCCTCGACCGTTACTTGGGCAAGAAGCACGTTATCTTCTACTTCTACCCCGCCGACTTCACGTTCGTGTGCCCCACTGAAATCATTGCCTTCCAGGACCGCCTGGCTGATTTCGAGGCCAAGGGGGTTGCCATCATTGGCTGCTCTACGGATACCCACTTCTCCCACTTCGCCTGGTTGCAAACGCCCCGCGACAACGGTGGTATTGCCGGCGTTACCTACCCTCTGGTAGCTGATGCCACGAAAACCATTGCCGCCAACTACGACGTACTCGGGGGCCATTACGACTACAACGAGGCCGGCGAAATGACCTTTGTGGGCTCACCCCTCGCCTACCGTGGCTTGTTCCTGATTGACAAGGACGGCATTGTGCGCCACCAAGTTGTAAACGACGGGCCGCTGGGCCGTAGCATCGACGAAGCCATGCGCATGGTGGACGCTCTGCAGTACTTCGAAGTAAAAGGCGAAGTGTGCCCCGCAAACTGGGAAGAAGGCAAAGAGGCTATGTCGGCTACCCGCGAGGGCGTAGCTAATTACCTCGGCAAGCAGTCGGCTCACTAAGCACACAGGCCCTTTAAAGCAAAAGCCCTGGCCCCTCGGCCAGGGCTTTTTTAGTGATGGTGCGGCGGCAAAACCGGAACCACGTACTTTTGCGGCGCGGCAGCTCCGAACGTTCCGCGGCGGCTTCTAGCGTAGCAAGCGGCGCCGTTATGCAGCTCAACGGCGTAGTTGCAGCCGAAAGCATTGGCTGCGTCTCCGGCAAGGAAGCCGTGCAGCTCCCCTGTAGTAGTTTCGGGGCTGTTTCACCTGATACCTGATTTTCGACGTTGCGTTTCCTTTATTCCATTGCCCTGCCCCTCTACGCGCTGCTCCTGCGGCTAGTAGCGCCCTTTGTGCCCAAGGCGGCGCAGTGGGTCGATGGCCGGCGCGGCTTGCTGCCGCATATTCAGGAGGCGTTGCGCCACGAAACAGCTTCATTAGCGTGGTTTCACTGCGCATCCCTGGGCGAATTTGAGCAGGGCCGCCCCCTGATGGAAGCCTACGTGGCCCGTCACCCCGGCCACAAAATCGTGCTGACGTTCTTTTCGCCTTCGGGCTATGAGGTGCGCAAAAACTGGCCGGGTGCTGCCTACGTATTCTATCTGCCCCTGGACACGGCCGAGCATGCCCGTACTTTTCTGGATGCCGTGCGGCCCGCGCTGGCCGTGTTCGTGAAATACGAATTTTGGTACTACTTCCTGACAGAGTTGCGGCGGCGCGCTATTCCTACAATTTGCGTTTCGGCCATTTTCCGGCCCGAGCAGGCTTTCTTTCAGCCCTGGGGAGGCTTTTTTCGCCGCATCCTGAGCCAGTTCACCCACATATTCACCCAAAACCAGGCTTCTGTAGACTTGTTGCGCCGGGCCGGCATAGCTAGAGCTAGCGTGGCCGGCGACACCCGCTTCGATACCGTTGTGCGCACGGCCTCAGCCCCGCCCCGCGCCCTACCCCTGGTGGATGCCTTTACCGATGATTGGGCTCCAGTGTTTATTATCGGCAGCAGCTGGCCTGAGGATATGCCGGCCCTTACTCCCCTGCTGCACCAGTACGCCGACCAGTTGCGCTTCATTGTGGCTCCCCACGAAATCAACGAAACCAACCTGCGCCTCGTGGAGCAGGCCCTGCCTGGCCGGGTGGTGCGCTACTCCCAAGCCGATGCCGCTACCGTGGCCGATAGCCGCGTCTTGCTCATGGACAACGTGGGGCTGCTAAGTCAGCTCTACCGGTTCGGGCACTACGCCTACATTGGTGGGGCCTTTGGCAAGGGGCTGCACAACACGCTGGAAGCGGCTGCTTTCGGCCTACCCTTGTTCTTTGGGCCCACGTACTATAAGTTCCAGGAAGCCCAGGATTTGGTCGAGCTTGGTTGCGCCTTTCCCATTTCCTCCGCCGATGAATTGCTCACGGCCTTCGGTCCGCTCTACCACCGCGAGGAGGCGCGCCTCACCGTCCAGGACCTGAGCCTAGACTACGTGCACGACCACAGCGGGGCCACGGGCAAAATCATGAGCTGGCTCGATAGGGAGGTGGCAAGAAAGTGACCCGGCGAACTAGCTGGGCTGCTTGTGCAGTACCACGCCGCGGGCACACTCAGCTCCCCAGGTCACCGTCTTACCACCTCCCTTCAACTCCCTATTTCACCTCACCATCTCACCGCTCGCATGATCGGCATCATCGTTAAATCTACGGGCTCGTGGTACATCGTGCGCGAAACGGCTACCGGCCAGCTGCACCGCTGCCGACTACGGGGCAAGTTCAAGCACAAGGGGCTGAAAGTGAGCAACCCGCTGGCCGTGGGCGACCAGGTAGAGTTTACGGTGGAGGAACAAACCGAGGGCGCGGGCGTGATTCATCACATTGAGCCGCGGCGCAACTACATCATCCGCCGCTCGGTGCACAAGGCCGAACACGCCCACATTGTAGCAGCCAACCTCGACCAAGCGTTGCTGGTCGTGACGCTGGCCTCGCCAGCCACCTCCTTCGGATTCATCGACCGGTTTTTGGTTACGGCAGAGGCCTACAGCATTCCTGTGACGCTGCTCTTCAACAAAACTGACCTCTACGACGAGGACTTGGCTGATTATCAGGAGCAGATTCTGCACATGTACCAGCGCGTGGGCTACCCTGGCCTGCGCTGTTCCGCCCACACCGGCGAAGGGGTAGCGGCCATTGATGCGCTGCTGAATGAAAAAGTGTCCCTGCTATCCGGCCACTCGGGGGTAGGGAAAAGTACGCTGATTAACGTGCTGGTACCGGACTTAGACCTGAAAACGGCCGAAATCAGCGAGTTTTCCGACAAAGGCGTGCACACTACTACCTTCGCCGAGATGCTGGAAGTCCGGCCCGGCACCTACCTCATCGACACGCCCGGCATCAAGGAACTGGGCCTAGTAGACATGAAGCCCGGCGAGCTGGCCCATTTCTTCCCCGAAATGCGCGCCCTGCTCAACCAGTGCCGCTACCACAACTGCCAGCACCTGCACGAGCCGGGCTGCGCCGTGCGCGAGGCCGTTGACAAAGGCAAAATTGCCCTGCCCCGCTACGACAGCTACGTGAGCATGCTGGCAGGCGACGACAACCGGAAATAAGCGGAAGGACAACTTTAGGCGGGTGTGAAACTGTGCTCCTACCCCGTATGCTGATTTGCGTAGTATTCTGATTCGGCACCTAGCAGGCCGATATAGCTCACAACTTCACCTTTTACGACTTCCGCTTTGACACAACATCGCATAGCCTTCTTGGGCCTGGGCAGCATGGGCCAGGCGATGGCCGCCAACCTGCTCAAGGCCGGCCACCGCCTGCGCGTTTATAATCGCACCGCCAGCAAGGCCGACCCTCTGCAACAACAGGGCGCCACGGTAGCAGCTACCCCCGCCGAAGCCGTGCAAGACGCGGAGTTCGTCTTTACCATGGTAACCGATGACGCGGCTCTGCTGGAGCTGTGCCTGGGGCCAACCGGTTTCCTTACCGCCTTGCCCCAGGGAGCCGTTCACGCCTCGTGCAGCACCGTAGCCCCGGATACCAACCGTCGTCTGGCCGAGGAGCATGGCCGCCACGGTAGTTCCTTGGTTGCTACCCCCGTGTTTGGCAAGCCTGATGTAGCGGCGGCCGGCAAGCTGTGGCTGGCCGTGGCCGGCGAGGCCAGTGCCCGCGAGAAGATTAAGCCGGTGCTGGGGGCCCTGGGTCAGGGTGTCCACGATTTCGGGGATGATGCCGGGGCCGCTTCCGTGGTTAAGCTTTGTGGCAACTTTATGCTCGGAGCCGCCATTGAAGCCATGGCCGAGGCCTTCACGCTCGCCCAAAAAAGCGGCCTCGACCGCCAGCAGGTCTACGAGTTCTTTACTTCTACCCTGTTCAACACGCCCATCTACAAGAGCTACGGCAAGCTCATTGCTGAGCGCCATTACCAGCCCGTGGGAGCCCCGCCGGCCATCATCCGCAAAGACCTCCGCTTGGTCTTGGATGAGGCCCGCACCCGGGTAGTGCCCATGCCTTTCGCCAATATTATCCACGACCATCTCTCCACCAGTGTTGCGAAGGGCGAGCAGAACGATTGGGCCGGTTTCGCGGAACGGGTAGCGGAGGGGGCAGGGTTGTAAGAGAATAGCCGGTAGGCAGCTAGCAAATGGGGAGTTATTCCGTCATTACGGCGTTACCTTCTAACGCAAAAAAGCCCGGCTGAAACAACCGGGCCTTTTTAACCAATCAGGAAAGAGCTGCTGCTAGCTGGCCGGGGCCAGGGGTAGCAATACGCCGTCGATGACGTGGGTGACGCCATTGCTGGAAATAACATCGGGCGTCTGGACGCTGACGGGAGCGTCCTTGCCGTTGCTAATCATCACTTTGCCGTTCTGCACTGATATCTTGATTTTTTCGCCGTTTACGGTCGTCAGTTCTTGTCCGTCGCGCAGGTCCTGGGCCAGCAGGCGGCCCTGGATGACGTGGTAAGTCAGCACGCCTTTCAGCTTGTCTTTGCTTTCGGGCTTCATCAGGCCGGCCAGAGCGCCGTTGGGCAGCTTGTCAAAGGCGGCGTTGGTGGGCGCGAAGACAGTGAAAGGTCCGGCACTGCTCAAAGTCTCATCGAGGCCGGCAGCCTTCACGGCTTTCACCAGGGTAGTCACGCTGGTGGCCTGTACGGCGTTTTGCACGATAGTTTTGTCCGGCGTCATCGGTACGCCGTCCACCAGTACCCCCTCGGCCTTGCCCATGCGGGCGGAGTCCGACATCATGGCCGCCGAATCGACGGTTGTAGCCATAGAATCGGTTGTGGTGGTTGTTTCGGTGGTTTGGTTGTTGTCGCCGCAGCTGCTGAGGCCGAAGCTCAGCGTACCCGCCGACAATAAGGTAAGAGTAGCCAGGCGCATAGTCTTCTTCATAAGGGCGCGAAACAGGAGTTTGGGAGAGGTAGGAAAGAGCGTGCTGCGGTTGAGCTAGCCAACCAGTGGTATGCTTACGCACCAAAGCGGCACCTGGATGCTTGTCCGGCCTCAAAATGGCTACCTTTACCACCCAACACCATACCCGCCGCGCCGCCAGGCGCGTATACGGGCCCATTCCACCTACTATTTACCCGATGAAAACTGCCGAAATCCACACCAACAAAGGCGTGATGAAAGTGGAGTTCTACGAACAGGACGCTCCCAACACCGTGAAGAACTTCACCGATCTGGCCCAGAAAGGCTTCTACGACGGACTGAAATTCCACCGTGTCATTCCCAACTTCGTGATTCAGGGCGGCTGCCCCAACTCCCGCGACGGCGCCAAGGGCACGCCCGGTACCGGCGGCCCCGGCTACAAAATTGATTGCGAGCTGACCGGCGACCACCAGTACCATGAGCGCGGCGCCCTGAGCATGGCCCACGCCGGCCGCAACACGGGCGGCTCCCAGTTCTTCATCGTGCACGACCGCCAGAACACGGCCCACCTTGACCGCAACCACACTGTGTTCGGCAAAGTGGTAGAAGGCCTGGACATCATCGACCAGATTAAAGCCAATGACACCATCGAGAAAATCGTGGTAAACGAAGCGTAAGCTTTCTGGCTTGCTAACGTGAAAAAAGAGGGCCGCCTAAGCAATAGGCGGCCCTCTTTCATGGGTAGCCGCAACGCGGACGTTGAGACGCATCTTTGCGGCTCCGCTTCTGCACCGCTAGCAGGGGTTGCGTGGCAGCTAAATGGCAGCCTCTGCATTCAATGGGCGCTACCCGTAAGGTGCGAAGGCAGCGGTTTAGCGGCGTTTTGATTTTCACCTTAGGGCCAAGCGTACTTGCTGATTGGCTTTCCTTCTATGAAAAAACTCGCATCAAACCTCACGTTTCAGGTACTCACGGCCATAGCCCTGGGGGTGCTGGTGGGCACGTTGTTTCCTGGCTTCGGGGCTGCGCTCAAGCCCATCGGCGACACGTTCATTAACCTGATCAAGATGCTTATTGCCCCCATCATCTTCCTGACGGTGGTGCTGGGCATTGGGGGCATGGGCGACCTGAAAAAGGTAGGCCGGGTAGGTGGAAAGGCGTTGCTCTACTTCGAAATCGTCACGACTCTGGCCTTGATTATTGGAGTTACGGCCGCTAACCTGGCCCAACCAGGCGTGGGCATTGATGCCCGGGCTTCGGTAGCAACGCAGAGTGCCGCGCAGGCCACGGAAGCTTCCAAGTACACGGCCCAGGCCGCTGCGGGCGAGGGCATGAATTGGGTTGACTTTTTCACCCATATAGTACCCCATAGTCTGGTTGGAGCATTTGCCGAGGGCGAGGTGCTACAGGTGCTGTTGATTGCCGTGCTGTTTGGGCTGGCCATCAGCCGCGTTCCGGCCGAGTTTGGCGAGCCGCTCATGAAAACCTTCGACCGGCTCTCGCACGTCCTGTTTGGGGTGCTGGCCCTGGTAATGCGGCTGGCGCCCCTGGGAGCCTTCGGGGGCATGGCCTTTACCATTGGCAAGTATGGCCTGCACGCGCTGCTACCCCTGGGCAAGCTTATGCTGGTGGTCTACCTGACCATGTTCCTGTTCGTGTTTGGGGTGCTAAATGCTATTATGCGCTTTTACGGGCTGAGTTTGTGGCGCTTTCTGGGCTTTATTCGGGAGGAGATTCTGCTGGTGCTGGGGACATCTTCCTCCGAGTCGGCGCTGCCGCGCATGATCGACAAGCTGGAGCGTTACGGCTGCTCCCGCTCCGTGGCGGGCCTGGTCATTCCCACGGGCTACTCTTTTAACCTCGATGGCACCTCCATCTACCTCTCTATTGCGGCTATTTTCCTGGCCCAAGCCTTTACCATTCCGCTTTCCCTCACCCAGGAAATCACCCTGATCGGCATCCTGATGCTAACCAGTAAGGGGGCAGCAGGCGTCACGGGTTCGGGCTTTATCGTGCTGGCCTCTACCCTGGCGGCTACCCGCGTTATTCCAGTGGAAGGCGTGGCCCTGTTGCTGGGCGTGGATCGGTTTATGTCGGAAGCCCGCGCCATCACGAACGTGATTGGCAATGGGGTAGCCACGCTGGTCATTGCCAAAAGCGAAAACGAATTCGATGAAGCCCGTCACCAGCGGGCCCTGCAGGGCCTAGCCGTGTCGGGGGAGGAAGTACTCGAGCCTACCCATCCGCTTCCCGAAACACATCCGGACGCTACGCTGCCAGACCAACAACGCCATTAAAGCGGCTAGCGCTGCCGCTCAGAGTAGCTACAAACAGAGCTGTCTGCGGATCAGAAATTACATAAACTGTAACATTATCTACTTCTCACTAAGAAGCTCATCTTTAACAACTTGCTTGATGATTTCGTAACAGTAGCACCTGTCACTTAATAATTGTCACTATGTTAGTGTCCAACCATCAACTTCGATTACTTCCCGTTTTGTTGCTACTACCGCTGAGCATGGGCTGCAGCTTAGTAAAAGGCGAAGGAAGCTCTTCCGACCCACAGATTCAGGAGATGCAAAACCGAGTAGCCGAACAAAAACGCATTAGCGATGAAGCGGAGCTTCGGGCCAAAAGCGAAAAGCAGGAGCTCAAAGCTCGCCAGCTACGCCTGAAGGCCTTGAAGAACGAGGCCAAAGCCCGGCAAGTTGGCAACAGCTAGATTGGCTACCTAAGCATCAGGCTGGGCTACCACTCACAGCTTATCCATAGCATAACGCCGTCTTGCCAAGCGAAGCGTCTTGCGGGCTAATGTTGCAGTGGTAATCCTAACATCAGCACGCGAGATGCTTCGGCTGCGCCTCTGCAGGACGGTCTTCGAGTTAACTGTTAATACAGGCCAGTCAGTCCTGCTTGCGGTTCTTAATATGATCGGCTCTTAATCCGCTCCACCAGATGCTAGCTAACGAAAACGCCCCGGACACCTTTCGGTATCCGGGGCGTTTTCATTGTCATTCCGACGCAGGAGGAATCTGAATTACTTCGTTAGATGATGTACCCAACTTCCTTCCGCATCAGCAGAACAAGCTAGCGGCGGCGGCCGCGCTGGGGCTTTTCGTCTTCGTCCTCGTCGTCATCTTCGCCGAAGCTAGGCATGGTGAACATGCTGCTGAGCAGGTCCTTGAATTGGGCGCCGGCGGTAAGGCGGTTGCGCGAAATCAGGCTGTACTCCGAGAGGCCGTGGAGCAGAAACTCCATCAGGAAGTAGGTGGTTTCCTCGTCCTCGTTGGGGTGCAGCTCCTTCACAATGTCGCGCAGGCCGGGCACTTGGTCGAGAGCGGCGCGGTAGTCTTTCGTGGAGGCATCGTGGAGCATGTCCACGGTGTGGCCGCTGCCAAACCACTCCTGCACCGTTTTATAGGGCGAAGGGCGGCCTTTCAGCTTTTTAGCTTTGTCGGGGTCAGGGAAGAAGTTCAGGAACAGGGTACGTACGGCCTTGCCCATGAGCTTTTCGGCCACGATGCCCGCACCTTCCTGCTCGCCTTCATACACCAGCTCCACCTTGCCCGTAATGGCGGGCACGGCCGAAATAAAGTCGCCCACGCGCACGTAGGTATTCTTCTCGCCATTGATCAGGGCCCGGCGCTCCGCTCCGGCCACTACCTGCTCGTAGGCCGAGATGGTGAGGCGGGCCGACACGCCCGATTTAGCGTCCACGAACTCGGAGCCACGGGCTTCAACGGCCACCTGCTCCACCAAGTCGTGCACGATTTCGTTGCTGGTCACCAGGCCTTTCTGCTCCTCCCGGATGCGGGCTTCCTGCTTGGTAATGCGCTTACCGATTTCAATAGATTTCGGGTAATGCGTGATGATTTGGGCGTCAATACGGTCTTTGAGGGGCGTTACGATGGAGCCCCGGTTGGTGTAGTCCTCGGGGTTGGCCGTGAACACGAATTGCAGATCCAAGGGCAGGCGCACCTTGAAGCCCCGAATCTGGATGTCGCCTTCCTGCAGAATGTTGAACAGGGACACCTGAATGCGGGCCTGCAAGTCGGGCAGCTCGTTAATCACGAAAATGCCACGGTGCGCCCTAGGAATCAGGCCGAAGTGAATTACCCGCTCATCAGAATACGGCAGCTTCAGGGTAGCGGCTTTAATGGGGTCAGCGTCGCCGATGAGGTCGGCTACCGATACATCGGGGGTAGCCAGCTTCTCGGTGTACCGGTCGTCGCGGTGCAGCCAGGTTACGGGCGTATCGTCGCCGCGCTCGGCAATCAGGTTTTTGGCGAAAACCGACAGGGGCTGCAACGGGTCATCGTTCAGCTCCGAGCCTTCTACTACCGGAATAAACTCATCGAGCAAGCCTACCAACAGGCGGGCAATGCGGGTTTTAGCCTGGCCACGCAAGCCCAGCAGGTTGATGTGGTGGCCGGCCAGAATGGCGCGTTGGAGTTCAGGAATTACGGTTTCCTCGTAGCCATAAATGCCGGGAAACACGTCCTCCTTGCTTTGCAGTTTGGTAATCAGATTGTCACGCAGCTCCTGCTTCACGGAGCGGGGCTGATAGCCGGATTTCTTCAGGGCACCGAGGGTGCGGATGTCGGGTTGCGTCATACGGGGAGTGGATTACCGGCCACCCTACGGAATCCGGACCAGTGGTAGTTCGGCTCGGGTGGCGGAGGTAGTAGTATAACTAGGAAGCAGGGTGGTTGGTTCGGGAAGAAAAGAAGGACTTCTGGCGGGGCAGGTTTTTCGGGTGTAGGTTGCGACGCTGGAACTCACCCCCAGCCCGCGTAGAGCAAAGCCAGGGCACCGCTTTGGTTTTGCTTTTCACTCACTGCCTTTGTATGAGCCTACAGGAACACTATGACGCCATGCGAACTGTCGCCGTTCGCCAGCTTCTGCAGGGCGAGGCTGAACTTGACTTGCTGCTTGAGGTGCCAGAGCAGGACTCCCGCCGGGGCCTCACCTTGTTGGCCCGCCCTCCGGCCGCAGTTACCGCCCGCATTGCCGAAGTACTAGCCACTGTGCAGCGCGCAGAGCCCAACCAGTACTACTACCCTGCCTCCGACACGCATCTTACCATCCTGTCCATTATTTCCTGCTACCCTGGCTTTTCCCTGCACCTCGTGGACTCAGCGGCCTACCGGCAGCTGGTGGGAACTGTGCTGCGCGCGGTGGGCCCGTTCCGTATTCGCTACGCCGGCCTAACGGTTTCCGCCGGTGGTATTATGGTACAGGGCTTTCCGGAAGACGATAGCCTGGAAAAGCTGCGCAATGCGCTACGAGTAGCGTTTCGGCACTCCAGCTTACCGCAGTCCATCGACCAGCGCTACGCCCTGCGTACGGCCCATTCCACCGTCGTACGCTTCACGACGCCACTCCGCGACCCGGCCCACTTAGTAGCCCTAGTGCAGCAAGAGCAGCAGACACGTATCGGCTCCTTTGAAGTAGATACTCTAGAGCTGGTGTTCAATGATTGGTATCAACGGGCGGCCAACACTGTGCAACTAGAGCAGTACCGCTTGCCCTATCATCCTTAGCACCCATACCGCTTGTTTCTACTGCCCTCAGGGCTTTTGCGCCAACGCTTGCTCCAGCGCGGCCACCGTTTCAGTACCGGCGGAGGGACGCGGGGCACCGCCGCGCCAGATGCGCCCATCGCGCCCGATAATCCAGTAGCTGGGAAAGGCCGATACGCCGTACGCCGAAGAAGCCTTTTCCCCGCCGGGGTCGAGCAGGTGTACGCTACCGGGGCTGGTAAGCGGGTACTTAGCCAGGGCCCGCTGCCAGTCAGTAGCTTTGCGGTCTACGGAGATGTAGAGAAACACCACGTCGCGACCCAGAAACTGCTTTTTCAGCTTTACGGCGGCGGGGGTTTCGGCCAGACAAGGGGCGCAGCTGCTGTACCAGAAATCGAGGTAGATGACCTTGCCCCGGAAGTCGGCTAGTGTCACGGTTTGGCCTTGGCCGTCGCGTAGGGCAAAGGCCGGGGCTAGTTGGCCGGGCTGTAAGCCGCCCGTTACGCGCCAGGCGTGGCGCACACTGCGCACGTACGTGGAGTCGTGCGTGCGGGCCAGGTAAGTCGGCAGCACGGCCCCTACCGCCGCGCGGGTGGTCGGGAAATCATACAGCTGCCTCAGCAACATTTCCCCTATCACTTGGTCGCGCAGGGTGGTTTCGCCCAGGTGAGCCGTGGCGGGTGCGTAAAGCCGATCCGGAAGATTAGGAGCCAAGGAAAGTTGATCGGAAGGCGGCAGCAGAAACACGTAACTGTAAGCCCCATGGAAGAAAGCTAGGGTTTGAAGGAACGTGGGACGAGCAGCAAACAGACCCTCAGCGGGCAAGGGTAGCGTTTTCAGAAAGTCGAAGTAGCCAGCGGGCAACTCGGGCTCCCGCTGGGCCTGGCCTTTACGGTGGCCCACGTAGCGCAACAGGGAAAGCCCGCGCTGCAACTCTAGCAGTTGCCGGCGCAACGTCACTAGCTCCGCGGGCAAGGGTTGCCGTGCCTGCCAGGCCGCAAGGGTATCGAGCTGGCGCTGGTGGTAGGCGTCGGCTCGCTGCCGGAACTCGGGCGGGGTCACGGCCGCGTGCAGGTTTTCGGGCAGCTCCCCGAAGTTGTAGTCAAAGTGGCGCTGGGCCTGGGTGAGGTAGTTGTTGGCGTGGGCCCCGCGCCCCCTGAAACGCAGGGTGGCGAGCAACTGCTGCCGGTCGGCGGTGAGCTCCAGCGAGTCGCCGGGGCTGAGGTACACCGTAAGCGCATCGCCGAGAACCAGTTGCGCATCGATGGGCCCGGTGAGGCCGGTCAGCCGGACTTCAAACGAGCCATCGGGTGCTACCGGAAATTTCTGCTGCCCGCGCTCGGCCAGAGGAGGTAGCTTGCGCCAGATTCGCACGGTATCGTGGGGAGCAGCGTGGAGTAACCGGCCGCGCAACACCGCGGTAGTAGGGGCCACCATGGCCAGGGGCGCGGCAGGCGGCGACGAGGTCCGAAGGGTAGCGCAGCCGCTTAATGCGAATACTACAGGAACCAAATATTTCATATAGGCAGGATAGTAAAATCGTGCTTAAGGTAGCGCTCCGCCGAAAATGACTAGCTAACTACCTGATGACGAATCCACTATTTTTTGATGTCGGGCATCTTTTGCGGCTGGCAGCAGGCTACGCGCGGCGGTTGTCTGTGGTAGTAATATCTTTCGCCTTCTGCTACCTTGCTTCCCTCATCTCAGCCCTTGCCTTCCGTGCCAGACCAACCCGTGGATTATCAGGCAGCATTTGAGGCCCTGCCGGGCAGCTTTCTACTGCTGGCGCCCAATGCTCCCGCCTACACGGTGCTGGCTATCAGCACGGATTTGCTTGAACTCACGGCCCGCACCCGCCAGCAAGTAATTGGCCAGAGCGTGTTTACGGTGTACCCCGAAAACCCGGATGCCCCCACGGCCACGGGCCCCTCGGCCTTGCGTGCCTCCTTGCAAAACGCGGCCCACACCCAGCAGTCCGACCAGATGCCCGTTGTGCGCTACGACTTGCGTAATGCGGCCGGAGTTTTTGAGCCCCGCTATTGGTCTAGCCTGACCAAACCCTTGCTGGACGCGGCCGGGCAGGTGCAGTATTTGCTGCACACTACCCAGGACATTACCGAACAGGTGCGCAAGCAGGATCAGCAGCGCGAGTTGAGCAAGATTGAGAAAACGTACGGGCTGTTTCTGCAGGCCCCGGTGGCCGTTTGCATTCTCACCGGCCCGGAATACACAATTGAACTGGCCAACGACGAAATGCACCGTTTCTGGGGCACTACCCCGGCCGTTACGGGGCAGCCCCTGTTCGCGGCCCTACCCCACGCCCGCGAGCATGGATTTGCCGAGCTGCTGGACCAAGTGCGCAAAACCGGAGAATCCTACTTCGGCACCGAATATCCGGTGCAATTTGCGGGGCCCGAGCAGCCGGTGCAGTACTATAACTTCATCTATCAGGCCTACTTTGAAAACCCTACCGATGCTACCGCCGCCGGCGTTTTTTGCGTGGCGCACAACGTGACGGCACAGGTAATAGCGCGGCAGCAGGTTGAGGAAAGTGAGCGGCAGGTGCGGGCCCTGGTAGACAGCGCGCCCTTTCCGATTAGCGTGCACGTAGGCCAGGATCTACGCATTCAGTCAGCAAACCAAGCCATGCTAACAGCCTGGGGCAAAGGCCGCGCCGTGCTGGGCCGGGCCTTTGCTGAGGTACTGCCCGAGTTCGAAGACCAGGATGTATTCTTCCAAATGGAGCAGGTGTTTGCTACTGGGCAGCCGTTTGGCGTTCGGAACCAGCAGATAGAGGTAGTAATCGACGGCGCGCCTCAAACCTTTTACTACCACTACAACTTCACGCCCCTGTACAACCCCGATGGCAGCGTGTACGGCATCGTAAACACGGGCGCCGATGTTACGGACCTGATGCTGGCCCGCCAGCGCATTGAGAAGTATGCCGCCGAGCTAGAGGAAAGCGAGGAGCGGTTCCGCATCATGGCCGACGCGGCACCCAACCACGTGTGGGCCGTGCATCCAGATTCGTCGATCCGCTACGTTAACCGGGCCTTTCTGGAGTTTGTGGGCGTGAGCCTGGAGGAGTACCTGCGGGTAGGCTGGGCCAGCTACCTTTATCCTGAGGAGCTGGAGCACGCCCAGCACATCCTGACGGAGGCCATCAGCCGCCAAACCATTTACCGGCTGGAACACCGCATGCGGCGCCACGATGGGCAATACCGCTGGCTGCTGGCGCAGGGCGCCCCCAGCTACTACCCCAACGGCGAGCTGTACGGCTACGTGGGCTCGGCCATTGACATCACGGAGCTTAAGCAGATGAACGAGCAGTTGGTGCAAACCAACAACGACCTGGACAACTTCGTGTACACCGCCTCCCACGACCTGAAAGCCCCCATTCATAATATCGAGGGGCTGCTGCACGCCTTGCTGCAGACGCTGCCGCCCGAAACCCGGCACTCCGGGCAGGTGCAGCGCCTCACGGATATGATGCAGGAGTCCGTGGACCGCTTCACCAAAACCATTGCCAACCTCACGGACGTTGTGAAGCTGCAGAAGGAAAACAGCGAGGAAGCGGTTCTCGTGGAGCTGGCCAGCGTGTTGCAAGACGTATGCCTGGACCTGGAGCCGCTGCGGGCAGCCGCGGCGGGCCAACTTCAGAGCAGGGTTCCGGGGGGGCTGGTTGTTCGGTTCTCGGCCAAAAACCTGCGTTCTGTGCTGTATAACCTGCTGAGTAACTCCCTAAAATACCGCGCCCCGGACCGCCCCCCGCTGGTACGCATTAGCTACGAGCTGGCCCCGCCCTACCACGTACTAACCGTTACGGACAACGGCCTGGGCATTGCGAACACGCATCAGGAACAACTATTTGGCATGTTCCGCCGGTTTCATAACCACGTGGAGGGCAGCGGCATTGGGCTGTACATGGTCAAGAAAATGGTAGACAATGCCGGCGGAAAAATCATGGTCAGCAGCCAGGTTGGGGTAGGTTCCAGCTTTCAGGTGTATTTTCGGCACTAACCCGATGCGCTGGGCTTCCGGATTACGCGTAGTTACGTGCAGCTAAATTCCTACAATACATAATGGATAAGATTTCCTGCATTTTATTGGTGGACGACGACAAAACCACCAACTTTCTTAACCGGCTGCTCCTGGAAAACCTGGGGGTAACCGACCAAGTGCTGGTAGCAGAAAACGGCCGCGAGGCCCTGCGCCTCATTGAGCAGAACGGCCCCAACGACACCTGTCCGGCCCTGATTCTGCTCGATATTAACATGCCCGTCATGAATGGCTTCGACTTTCTGGAAGCCTACCAAAACCTCTCCTTTGCCCACAAGCAGTCCGTGGTCATCGTGATGCTGACTACCTCGCTTAACCCCCGCGACGTCACCCGCCTGCAGCAGCTACCCACCAATGGGTTCCTGAACAAGCCCCTGACCAAAAAAATGGTCCATGAGGTGCTGAAGCAGCATTTCAACCTGGAGTTTCCGGCCTAGCCCGCCTACCTGTTCGTAGCTCGTCGAATCTTTTCACAGAAAAAGCCGCTGACGTTCTGCGTTAGCGGCTTTTTCTGTGAAAAATCAGTTTGAGATAGTGCCTCAGGCAGTTACACTGACTTGCGGCGGTTGCGCTTATAGTCCTCAAATATCAGGTGGCCCAGGCCTTTCAGGGAGCTGTAGTAGGCTTTGCCCTGGTTTACCTGCGTAAACTCTTCCACAAACTGCTGCAGGTAGGGGTCCGAGGCAATCATAAAGGTAGTAATGGGCACCTTCAGCCGGCGGGCTGCCGCGGCCAGGTTTAGGGTTTTGTTGACCACTTTCCGGTCGAGGCCAAAGGAGTTTTTGTAGTAGCCGTTGGCTTCTTTCAGGCAAGTGGGCTTGCCGTCGGTAATCATGAAAATCTGCTTGTTGGGCGTTTTGCGTTTGCGCAGCAGATCCAGGGCCAACTCCAGGCCCGCTACCGTGTTGGTGTGGTAGGGCCCCACTTGCAGGTAAGGCAGCTCCTTGACCTCAATCTGCCAGGCGTCGTTACCGAACACGATGACATCGAGAAAGTCCTTGGGATACTTCTGCTTCACCAGCTCGGCCAGAGCCATAGCTACCTTTTTGGCGGGCGTAATCCGATCCTCGCCGTACAGGATCATGGAGTGCGAAATGTCAATCATAAGCACCGTACTGGTCTGCGACTTGTGCTCGTTCTCGCGCACCTCCAAGTCGTTTTCCGTCAGCATGAAGTTGTCGCCCTCCATGCCGTGGTTGAGCTGAGCATTCCGAATGGACTCGGTCATGGAAATCTGGTCGAGCGAATCGCCGAAGCGGAACTCCCGCATGTCGGTGCTTTGCTCGTCGCCCTGGCCCGTGTGGGGCGTGCGGTGGTTGCCCTGGCCCGACTTCTTGAGCTTGCCAAAAATTTCCTCCAGGGCCGACTTACGGATGTTCTGCTCGCTTTTGGCCGTGATGCTAAAGGCGCCCGGCTCCTGCGGGTCTTCATCAATGTAGCCCTTCTTTTTAAGGTCCTCAATGAAGTCGCCCATGCCGTAGCCGTCGTCAGTCAGGCCGTACTGCTTATCCAGCTCGTTCAGCCACGAAAGGGCCTCACCCACGTCGCCGCTAGTGATGGTGACAAGCTGCATGAATATCTTGAAGAGGGAGTCGAAGCCTTTTTCGGTCGACTCCTCGGGCACGTAATCCCGAAAACGAAAGCCTGCGGACATAATACAAGGGGAATGAGCTTTCAGAACAACCGTTGGGGTAGCAATGTTCGTTTCTACAGTCGGGGCTGCAACTTATGGAGGTGAGAAGGTAGCCGGAAGCTACTATCCTTTTGCCTTCTTATGCCGCCGAATTCCACATTTCCTTAAACCAAGATTCTCTCAGTATATGAAAGCCATCTGGAACAACGCCGTTGTGGCCGAAAGCAACGATACGGTAGTGATTGAGAATAACCACTACTTCCCCGCGGATGCTATTAAGCGGGAGTTTTTCGAGGACAGCATTGCGGGCACTACCTGCCCCTGGAAAGGACGGGCCAGCTACTACTCCCTGCGCGTGAATGGGGAACTAAACAAGGACGCCGCTTGGTATTACCCTGACCCCAAGGAAGCTGCCCAGCAGATAAAGGGCCGCGTGGCCTTCTGGAAGGGCGTGCAAATAGTGCCTTAACCTACCTTTTTCAGCGGAATTAGTAAGCTGCGGGGTCGAAAACATTGATTATATGCTATATTACTTGCAGGCAATCCGTTAATCAATATATAATAGAAAAAATACAACTCAATATCTTTACCTTGCGTTTACAAACGCCGAACTCTCTCCCGGCGAACCTAGAGTGCGGGAAGTCTCGTACGCTACCTCAGGAATACTCCCTAATACCTCTTCTACCATGCTCACTTCTTCTTTTCCTCGTTTGCTGCTGGCTACCGGCGTTGTAGCGGCTTCCCTGACGGCCTGCGACTCGACGCGCCCCGTGGCCAGCGAATCCTCCGCCGAATCAGTTCCGGTTTCCCCTACCGTAGATGAAAGTGATGTAAGCTTTAACCGCGAAGTAACGCAGGGAGATTACCGTTTCACCGTGAAATCCTACGGCTCGCAGGAGCCCCGGTTTATCAGCGTCCGCTCGTACCGCGGTACGGCTCAAACCATTGACCCACTGCGCGTAGAGGTAAGCGGGGCCGTTACCAACGTAGCCTCCGGCGACCTGAATGGCAACGGCAAGCCCGAGCTGTACGTGATGACAGATAACAAGCGCGCCAACGGCGGCCTGTACGCTTTTGAGTTTGCGGAGCGGGGTTACACGCCTATTACGGCTCCCGGTACGCCGGGCGGTAATGCCGGCATGGGCTACTCTGGCCAAGATACTTACCAGATCAGCGGCAATAAGCTAGTGCGGACCTTCCCCGTAACTAGCACGGCAACGGCCACCGCTGGTACTACGGCCGGCACCACGGCAGGCTCCACCCCTGCTACCGGCACACGCACCGTAGAATACACGCTCGATAACACGGGCAAGCTGGTAATGGGCCAGTCCATGGACGCCAAGTAATCTTACTAATACGCCTCATAAAAAAGCCTCCGCAAGTAGTTGCGGAGGCTTTTTTTATGGAAGCTGTACCTTACTCAATCCACTTGAACTTGTATTCGAGCTTGGGGACTGGCATGCGGTCAGCAACGCGGCGCAGGCGGTTAGGCAGAGCCATGATGTACTCGCGGGCTTTCTCGGCGGCACTGTTCAAGCCAGTAATCTGGTCTATTTTCCAGATGTTGATCAGGCTTTCCAGAATATCCGTGTAATCCTGGCTGGTATACACGCCCAGGCGCTGGGCCGCGTCGGTGAAGTGGCCGAAGGTTTTGCCCATTTCCACACCCATTTCGCGCATGTAGTGGGCTGGCATGACAATTTTCTTGCGCATCATGTCTTCAAACGCCAGCATCATCTGGGAGGGGTCAACTTCGAAAATCTTCTCCACAAAACCCTGGTACACGCGGGCGTGGCGGGTTTCGTCGCCGGCAATCATGCCGCAGATTTTAGAGAGTTGGTCGTCGCCGGCTTTGCGGGCCAGCGTACCCACGCGGCGGTGTGAGAGGTTGGTAGCCGCTTCCTGGTAGCTCGTGTACACAAAGGCGCGGTACGGGTCGTGGGCCGTGCCCAGGTCGAAGCCGTCGGCAATCAAGTGCTGGGTGCTGACCTCAAACTCGCGCATATTCACGCGGCCACAGAGGTAGAGGTAGCGGTTAAGCAGGTCGCCGTGGCGGTTTTCCTCGGCCGTCCAGCCCCGAATCCACTGCGCCCAACCGTTGTCATGGTCCCGGTTCAGATCATCGAGCTGGTGAAACCAAGCTTCGTAGTTAGGCAGGGCTTCTTCCGTGATGGTATCCCCAATCAGGACGGCTAACAGGTCGTAGCTCAGGCCCGTGGCCCGCTCACGAAGCAGTTTTACTTCGTCAAAAAAGTTATCCTGGCGCGGATCAGGTAGGAAGTCCGAAGGTTGCCAGCTAGACTCCACGCTTTTCAGAAAGGAGCCAATATTTTCTTTTACATAAGGCTCCATATGCTGGAGCACTTCCGCTCGGGAGGTTACGGAGTCAGTAATCATGGCAACGGGTGGTGAAGGGAGTAATATGCAACATCAAAGGTATGGTACTCCTACCCCGCCGTAGTCGGAATAAGTCCCGTAACACCAATAAAATTTTGGCTTCATCTATCTATTGCGAAAATTTTGTACGCATTCGGTACACCTGCGCTCTTGCCCCGCGCTTCGACTCCAGCTCCACAGGAAATAATTGCATTACTGGCTGGCTAGGCCGCCGCTCCAGAGTTAATTGCCAGTTGAGCAGCGCCGCGCCGTTGGGAGTGAGCACCCAGGCTACATCCGGCCGCGCCCCCAGCCGCCGCAAAGCCGCCGTGAAGTTGCGGGTGCCCGTGAGGTGGTGGAGCAGGGCCGTTTGTGCAGGGTGCAGCGTCTGCCAACCCATTATAGAAAGATACCGATTAGGAGAAGCCAGGACATAGGAGTATGGCCTGGCGAAGGGGTGCCCTTCCGTGAAGGGCGACTCAGACTTGTACGTTTCCTCCAGCGCATCTGAAACGATTACCCGCGCCCTTGGCAAACGGTATAGCTCATTTCGCTGCATCGGGGTGAGTAGCAAGGCCCGACGCTCATCAGGGGAAAGGATAGCTGAGCTGGCCAAGATGAGTTGGCGCTCGATGCGGTTGCGCAGCCGCTCCTGGGTTAGCACGCCGCGGCGGTGCCAGGTTTTATAGCCGTAAGGCAGGGCCACCACCGCCAGCACCAGCAGCAAGGCTCGGACGGGGTTGCGAGGTAGCAAGCTGGCTGGTAAGCGAAACAGAAACACCAGGTTGCTGAGCACCCAAAAGTCCAGCAGGGGTAGCGCCAGCCGGGGTGGCAGCTTCAGCAGCGTGCCTAGCCCTAAGATCAAACTCACGTATGCCAGCTGCCCGAGCCAGAATTGCCAGTCACTTACCCGGTGCCGAAGCACCAGCGCCCAGGTAGCCAGCACGAGCAGCAGCATCGGGAAATAGTCGCGGGCCAGTTGAACCAGCAGCGCGCGTAGCTTGCTGGGGGCCGTGTGCTGGAGAAAATATTCAGGGCGGAAGGGCGCGGCGCGGGCAAAAAACGCCTCGTTAATCAGGGTAGAATCGGTCAGCAGCCAGTGGCGGGCAGCGGCCAGCCCCAGGCTGTCCCGGGGTGAGAGGGGCTGGAGAGGCGGGGCCGTCAGCTGGAAATCGTTGAGGTTGGATTTAAGGACATCGAGGCGGCGAAAAGTGGCGGCAGCGGGGCTCCACGTTAGGTTCAGCCACAGCGCGCCCACCACCGCCCACGTCCCTATCCCGGCCAGCAGCGGCAGACTTCGGCGGCCCGCCAGCCACCACGCGCCGGGCAGCGCGGCCACCACGCCCAGCAGCGCCGCGCTCGGCCGAATCAGCCAGGCCAGTCCGAAGGCCAGCAGCCCCAGGATCAGCGCGTGGCGGGTTGGGGCTCGTTGGGCCGCGAACAGCAGCCCGGCCCCGGCCAGTAGCACCGGCACCCGCGCGTAGTTAAACCAGAACCCGTGCTCCAGCCAGGCTACCCCCCAAATCAGCACGATGAATACTAGCCCCCACCACCGCTCAGTGTGCGCCTGCAACAGGCGCCTGAGCACGGCAACCATCAGCACTGCAGCCAAATAGAGCAGCCCGTACAAGGTATAGGCGTACCAGGGCTGGTAGGGCGCAGCCGCGTACAGGCGGCTCCAGAGAGCAGCGTAACCGTGGAAATACAGGTGCAGATCGATTACGGGAGCGGCCGCGGTAGTACCGCGCAGTAATGCAATAATTGTCAGGTCGTCGTTGGTTTCGAAGTAGCAGCCCAGCACCACGCCACTGAGGAACATCAGCAGCAAAGGCAACCCCAACACATAGAGACGACGCAGCATCATGGCCCGCAAGGTAGGGGGCGGTGGTGAGATAGTGAGGTGGTGAGATAGTGAGGTGGTGAAATCGTGAGTGAAGTGGTGCCGTGAGCCAGGAGGCACAACGACTCTATCTTTCCTCTCTTTGTGACAACCTTAGAAACGTGACAAGCCCTTACCGCCAGTACAGACGTCGAGGCTGGTCATATTTCAGGGTGCAGTACTTCGTGAAGGATGGATAGCCGCGCTCTGCTCGTCATGACACCACTTCACTCACTCTCTATTTCACCATCTCACTATTTCACCACCGCCCCCTACCTTGCCCCGGTGAATCGTTTGACCTCCCGCTTGCCCGACTGGACTTTGCTACTGGTAGTAGTGCTGACTGTAGCTTACTTCCTGCTTACGCACGAAGGCCTGTACGCCCTCGATGACTATTTCTACGCCCGCTACGCCCACCAGCTGCTCACGGGTACCTTCCGGGTGGAGCCCGATCCGCTGGGGCTGCTGCACGACCCTTTGAAAGAGCGCCCCTTGATTTTCGGGCCGGTGGCGCTGTGCTACGCCTTGTTTGGCCTGAACATCATCAGCACTACCCTGTGGCCTCTGCTGGCTACCTTGGGCTGCGCGGTTTTGGTGTGGCGTCTGTACCGTCGGCGCGAGCCGCTGGTGGCGGCAGCGGCCATGCTGCTGCTGGGGCTGCACTACTTCACGCTCAACCTAACCAACTACCTCTATCCTGATAACATTCTCATGTTCTGGTGCTTGGCGGGGGCCGGGGTGTTGCTGCGGGGCCGGGAGCCGGGACGGATGGCGAGCTGGTGGGGAGCAGGGTTTGCGCTGCTTTCCTTTGCCGCCCTGCTTAGCAAGGAAACCATTGTCTACTACCTGCCTTTCTACCTGGGCATGCTGGGTTGGGATGCCTGGCAGCGGCGGCACGGGCAGTTTTGGGGAGCGGCGCTGGCTACCGGTACCGGGCTGCTGGCGGCCTACCTGGGCTTCTACCAGTACTACACCCACGACGCCCTCTACCGCATTCACCTGATTGAGCACACCAATCAGTTTTTACAGGAAGGCAACTACCTGGCCGGCAACCGGGCGGCCCTGCTCAGCCGCGTGACTTGGCAGCCCCTAGCCTTTTTTGTAGCGGCCGGCATGGGGCTGATGCTGGTGCTGGCCGTCGTGGCCGGGAGCCACCCCAAAGTGCCCCTCGCCGATGCAGCAACGGGGGCTGCGCGCCCACCAGCCGAAGCCCCAGACCGCCGATTTTGGCTGCTGCTGGCCCTGAGTACGCTGCTGCTCTACTGGGTAGGTAGCACCTCGCTCAGCCAATACAACCCCATCAGCCTGCTGCCGCGCATGACTACTCCCCTGCTGCCGCCCCTGGCCCTGGCGGCAGGCTTCGGAGTGCGCACTATAGTGCAACGGGCCGGCTGGTGGGCCGGCGCCACGGGACTGGTGTTGCTGCTGGCTGCCGCGTGGTTGCGTAATGCGGCCGCCCTTCTTTACGCACTTCCTGGTTTCTATCTGCTGCTGCTAGGGCTGGGCGCCGGCCGGCCGTGGTGGCCCGCCCGCCTCCGGGCCGGTACCGCGGGGCTTAGCGCCCTGACGGTGCTTGTGCTGGCTGGAGCCCTGGCTATCCGGCCGCTGTACTTTATGCAGAAGCCTTCCGTTTCGGCCCATTTTGCGCAGGACCGTCTTATTCGGCAGCACTTGCAAGCACCCGCCCAGGGAGTAGTTTTCGTGGATGACTACCTGATTGGCAACTACGATTTCTACTACGGCTTCCGTCCGCCGACCGGCCTGCAGTACCGGCGCTACTGGGCCCGCGACTCGGTGCAGCTGGCCCCGGGCCAGCACGCCTGGCTGCTGCTCAACCGCGCCACTCTCAGCAACGACGAGCTAACGCGCAAGCTGATTCGCTACTCCCCCGACTCAGTGCTGAGCTGGTACCCAGGCCGCCTGTTGGTGGCCGAGGATGGGCCGGTGGCGCTGTTCGAGGTATCGGGGTTTTAGCGGGCTAGGGCCAGCAGCCAATCGAGGGGGCGCACGCCACGCAACTCGCGCAGCAGCTGGTACAGCGCGCGGGCCTCGGGACGGTTGCGGTACCGAATAGCCTGGCGCAACTCCCAACGCACGCGCACAGCCAGGGCGGCCCGCTCCTGCTCCGTACGGCACAACGCCAGCGCCTTGCGGCACACCCGGATGGTAGACGCCAGGTAAGGGTCGTGGGGGCGGTAGCCTTTACGCGACATGGACTGCGGGTGCAGGCGCTTCTGAGTGGTTACTTCAGGCAGCAGGTGAAACTCCCAGTTGCGGCTGGCCCGCACCCAGAAATCAAAGTCCTCGTAGGCCAGGGTTTCGTCGTAGCCACCTAACTCCTCCAACACGGCGCGGCGCATGGTCATGGTGGGGGTGCTGATGAAGTAGCGGGCCAGCACCTCAGTAAAGACCAAGCCGGAGGCAGGTAGCGGGTGTAGCTGCCCGCGGGCGTCGCGGCGGAAGTGGTTGCGCACGTGGCGGCCGTCTTCGTCGATCAGCTCAGCATCGGAATAGACCACACCGCAGCGCGGCCCTGCCTGTGCAAATTGCCTGATTTGCTGACTAATGCGCTCCGGGAGCAGCACGTCATCAGTAGCAAAATCCAGTAGAAATTCCCCCTTCGACTGCCGAAATCCGTGGTTGAAGGCCCGGCAGTTCCCTACGTTTTCCGGGAGCAGGTGAAGCTGCCAACTGGGGTGCGCGGCGGCGTAGCGGCGCAGAATGGCCGGGCTGTCGTCGGTGCTGGCATCGTCCACCAGAATCACTTCCAGATTCGAGTAGGTCTGAGCAGAAATAGAGGTAAGAGCCGCCTCCAGAAACCGGGCGTGGTTGTAGCACAAGGCCACAACAGTGACAAGGGGGGCAGATGCAGCTGACATTGAGCCGGCAAGATAAAGAGTTTGCGCCCTGAATGCGGAGGAAGGCGGCGCGCGAAATAGCTCGACGGGTGGCAGCCAGGCTCCCCTCTGCTTGGCAGGCAGGAAAGAAATGCCTTTGCACAGAAACCTAGCTTGCTCGGCGGTAGCCACAAGCTGCTGGTGATTCTACCAGCCCAGCCTACTCTAGTGGCTCAGCTCCCGCCGAAAAAACCAGAGGCACCACGCCAACAGCAGACCGTAGCGGGCGGCCTGAGCCAGTGGGGCTCCCAGCAGGCCGTACGTGGGCAACAGCAGCGCCAGCAGCACCGCCAGCACCAAAGCCGAAACCGCCTGCACGGCCACGTACTGCCCCACCCGCGCCTGAGCCGTGAGCAAGAACAGCAGCACCCAGGTCAGGAATTTCAGCCAGTCGCTGAGCAATTGGGGAGCCAGCAGAAAGTTGGCTTCTACAAAACGGGCCTCGAAGAGCACGGCTAGCAGCCCCCCGCGCAGCAACCATAATGCTCCCAGCCCCAGGGCCAATCCGGGCGCTAGCAGGGCCAGCACGGTGCGCACCAACCGCCGCCGCTCGGTGGGCCGGCCGCTTAGGGCTGCCAGCCGGGGGTAGTACACGCTGCTCATCAGGGCCGAGAATACCATGGTGTAGTTGTCAGAGAGCTTGGCTACAGCCTGCCATAAATCGGTGGGGCCCAGCCCAAACTGCCGGATGAGCACTTGGCGCAAGCTAAAATCCACGGCTTTGCTGAACAGCAGCACGCTCAAGGCCATTAGCAGAAAGCGCCCCAGTGCCCGCAGACCGGCGCGGCTGATGCGGCCCCGCAACGAAGGCAACAACCCAGCCCGGCGCGCTACTAGCAGCGCGGGTCCCAGGGTTGCCCCCTGGGCCAGCAGGTAGGCCAGCAGGGCCGCCGGAATGGAACCGCCCCCGGCCAGCACCAGGGCTACCACAGCCGGCCCCAGCAAGCTCAGCAGCACCGTCAGGCCCACGTAGGCCCGCAGCCGCCCCGCCGCCAGCAGCACCGACACCACCAACGCATGCCCCGTGAGCAGGGCTAGCCCCGCCAGCAGGCCCGCTACCCATCCTAGCCCTCTCCCGAATACTGCTACCAGCGGACCGGGTGCCAGCAACAGTGCCAGCGCCGCCACGGCTAGGGCCGCTACGTTCAGCACGAGGCCGGCCCCCAGCCAGGCCCGGTAGCGGCCGGAGCCGGCGCGCAGCGGAGCCAGGTACTTTACTACCCCCACGTGCACTCCATCGTTAGGCAGGGTAGTAAACAAGGCCATCAGGTTTTGGAAGTGGGCCAGCAGCGTGAGGCCACCGGGTCCGCCATACACGGCTAACAGCTTGTTCAGCACCAGAGCCCCCGCCGTGCGCGCCCCCACGGCCACACCCGAGCCCAACGAGCCGCGCAGGAAACGGCCTAGCACGGCCGCGCGGGGTTCAGGCCGGGAATCCGGGACGGAAGAAGGAATTTCCATGGCCCGCAAGTTACGCGCTCCGGCGGCGCGGCTTACTACCGGCCGGCACGCCCCGGTACTTTACAGGGCCTTGGTAAACGTCAGCTTGAGGCTAGCTACGCCGCCCAGGTGGCGCTTAAACTGCAGCAACGACTGATTTAGGCCGGTGGGTAGAGTGGAAGTGCCCAGGTCCAGCAGCCGCATGCCGCTGGCCTGGCTGAATGCGTGCAGGCCAGCGTTGAGCAGCACTACCGGGCTCAGGGAATTATACGCTACCGGACTGGCCGGATAGAAGTTATAGAGCACCGCGGGGCTTACCTGAATGGCCACCGTCAGGGCCGCCCACTCGCCCTGGGCATCCCGCACCGAAAACAGGAAATGGTTTCGCGGAAACTTCTGGAATAGCTCTTGCAGCCGCTCCAGGGGCATAGACAAGGTCTGACCCTTTTCTTCCCGGCAACGGCGCAAAAACTCGTAGGCTAGCGGCAGCAACAACGGGGGCTCCTGCTCAAAGCGCAAACCGTGCCGCTCGCACTTTAGCAGGCGCCGCCGCTCCGAGGGGTGCAAACCCGCCCGGTAGCTCTGGGTTACGGGCAAGTGCATGTTTACCTCGGCTAGCTCCACCGTGTAGCCCAGCTGGGTCAGCACATGGGTAAGCTGAGCGCTGGCCCGCGGGTGATAGGCAAAGGCGTGGGGCCGCAGCGTGAAGTGCCGAATGCCGCGCTCCACCAGCTGCTCCTGCACTACCTCCAGAAAAGCTCGCAACACCGCATCGGGCAGCCCGTCGGCGGCTTGCACGGCCCCGAAAGGAGCTTGCCAGGGGCTGCGGGCCATCATTTGGTCTTCCGCCTCGAACACCGAAAGCTGGGCTACGGTTTGGCCGATGGCTACGTCTTCCAGAAAAAAATGCAGCTGGCTGCCGGGAGAATTCTGGAGGGCCAGATGAGCCGGCGTAAAGTAAAGCCAGGGCGAATAAGCCAGGGGTAGCGTTGGCGCTGCTCCCGCTTCCAGCCGCAGCCTAACCGCGTACTGCCCGCCGCCAGCGGGCAGCGGCCACAGACGAGTGGAGGCAGCAGGTGAATGCAAAGGCGGCACGGGTAAGGGCAAAGCAGCGGGCGAAAGTACGAGGATTTTTCGCTGGAAACAGCCACGGAACAAGCCTGCCTACCGGGCCATAGTGCGCAGAATAGGAAATTGGCACGTTGCGTCCGCGCCCACCAGTTGCCAGCTACCTTACGCCAGGCCGAGCTTTTTTGGTGTGAATGCCGTAAACTGCCTCCACAATTGGTTGCTTGTTTCTGATAATGTCTGCCTCCGACTCTACTCCCCTTACTGCTACCCCGCCGCCCGTTCTGCCCTTGCCGGAAGAGGAGGACGAGCAGCTCCACTCCCGCGGCATCGCCGACCATGACGCTACGCGCCAGGCCCGGCAACAAGGGGTAGGCCAGCGCCCTGGCACACTGGTTATCCGCGAGGATTCTCTGAAACCCCGGCTGTTTTTAATTTCCTACGGCGATGATTTCCTAGAGGAGCGGGAATATCACGACTACGGCCACCTGCTGACCTACTTCCGCCAGCACCCCGAGCGGCGGCACTGGATTGACGTGCGTGGCTACGACGACCTGGCCCTGATGCAGCGGTTTCAGGAGGATTTTCGCATCCACCCCCTGCAAATGGAGGACGTGCTGGGCGACTACCAACGGGCGAAAGTGGAGGAAACCGAGGACGGGCTGTTCCTGGTTTCGCGCATGACGGAGTTCACCCGCCTGCTCGACATCGACGACGATCAGCTGTCCATCTTCACCGGCCCCAACTATGTGCTCACCTTTCAGGATGATTACGAGGACTGCCTGGAGGCCGTGCGCCAGCGCCTACGCTCCAGCCGCAGCACCATCCGCAAGCGCAGTTCGCTGTACCTGGCCTACGCCCTCACCGACGTCGTTCTTGACCACTACTACCCCACCATGGCCGCCATCGGCGACTACCTGGAGGTTCTGGAGGAGCGCATTTTCCAGGGTAATTCCGACCGGCGGGTGCTAAACCGGATTCTGCATATCAAGAAGGATATCGTCCGGTTCCGCCGCCTGGTGTACCCAGAACGCGACAAGATTGCCGAACTGCTGCGCCTACCCGACGAGGAAATTCCGGAGGAAATCAAGGTGTTTTTCAAGGACTGCTACGACCACGCCATCCAAGCCCTGGACCTAGCTGAAAGCTACCGCGAAACCGTCAGCAGCCTGATTGACCTGTATATGTCGGACCAGAGCAACCGGGCCAACGAGGTCATGAAAGTGCTGACTATTATCAGCAGTATCTTCATTCCGCTCAGCTTTGTGGTGGGCCTTTACGGCATGAACTTCCAGCGCGAAGCCCCCGATGGCCGCGTCAACTACCTCAACATGCCGGAACTCTACAGCCCTTGGGGCTACCCCGTCCTGCTGGCCGTACTAGCCCTAATTGTCATTGGGCAGCTCACCTATTTCTACCGCAAAGGCTGGTTAACTAAGCGGTGATTATCGAGTTAGTGAATTGGTGGCTGGGTAGGTGAGTGAAACCCGTCTGTCATCCTGCGCTCTGCTCAGGATGACAGACGGGTTTATTTAGTAAATCACTGAATCACTTTTATTCCCCTACCCAACTACTAATTCGCTAAGTTACTGAATCACCACCTACTGCGCCAGTCGCACGTCGGTGCGGCGCAGTTCGTTGCCGACTACCCGGAAGAGGTGGTAGAGGCCGGTGGCGGGGTCGTGGGTGAGAGCAATTTGGGGGGCGCTGCTATCGAAGGGCTGACCGCCGACCAGGCGGGCGCGGGCGTCGTAGAGGTAGGCCTTGCCGGGGCCCGTTTCGGTGAGGGCATATACCTGCCGCCCCGGTCCGAAGCTAAAAAATTGCACCGAGCGCGGCGCCGAGGTGATAAAGCGCTGGCTAAGCACCTGCTGACCGGAGGGGCTAAACAGCGTTAGCTGCCCCCCATCTTCGCGCACCACCACGTAGGAGCGCTGTTCCTGATCAGGCACCAATCGGAACTGAGAGGTGCGGCTCCAGGTAGCCACCCGGGCCCGGGCCAATATGTCGCCGCTTAGGTTGAAGCTGACCCGCTCGCCGCGCTGGCTAACCACCGTGAGGCGCGTGCGGCTGAAGGTGGCGCCGGTTTCCACGAGCACGCCGCTGCCCAGGCGCGCGCCCATGCTAATGGGAAAACCAGGATAGGACGCTCCGGCCTGGTCGAAAGCATACACGTAGCCATTTTCCAGCAGTACCACCACTACGTCGCGCCCATCCACTGTCAGGTACTGAGGCGGACCTGCCAGCCGGAACTCCAGTTGCTTGGGTTGCCAGCCGGGGTAGGCCCGGCCCTGCGTATCATACAGAAACAAGTTGCCGCTGGCCCCAGCTACCAGCAGGCGCCGCGCTACCCCGCCGCCGGGCGGCGAAATACTCAGGGAGGTAGCCCGCACGGTATCCGGCAGATTTAGGGGGAAGTTGGGCTGCACCTGCCCGCTGCTGTTGTACTGAAACAGCTGGCTGGGGGTAGCCAGCAACACCCCCGTGCCACCGGGCAGACGGTAGATGGGCCCTACCACCGGTCCGGGCAAGGAGTCAGACCAGGCCACCACGTTGTCGGGGGTGACGTAGTGAAGCACCCGCGCCGTATCCTGCACCAGCACACCCGGCAGCTTGGCACCGGCCACAGTTACAAGTTCGGGGGAGGAGCTGAGCGGTAGCTTAAAATCGAGCACGCTGCCGGTGCCGTTGGGGTTCTGGGGGCGGGCCACGGCGGGCCCCACGGCCGGGTGGCGGAGCACAAATTGGGTGAAATACTGGGCCCCAGCTTCCCGCTCGTTGGCCGCTGGCACCCACTGCATGGCAATTTGGGGGAAGCGTTTGAATAGGCTTTCGTTGCGCAGCAAGCCGGCCCGGCGCTCCTCCTGTAAGCCGCGCAGCAGCAGGTTCCAGCAGTTGCGTGTGTCCAGCATCACGCTTAGTCGGGCCAGGGGCTGGGTATCCTGCAGGAAGGCTACCTGGGTAGGCGAGCGGCTCCAAACCTCTCCGGCGGCTATATCCGTTAGCCACTGGCGCAGGGCCGGCTCATCGTCGCCGAAGGCTACGTAATTGCCCACCTGCGCTACCACCGGCTGCGGCCCAAACCCCTTGAACAAGGAACCCAGCAGCAGCTGCGGTAGCTCCGGCACGCCAGTTTGGTGCAGCTGATACGGCCCCACCCGCCCAAAGGCCGGACTGGCTCCCACGGCTCGCCGCAGCTGGCCCAGCAGCAGACCTATTTTCCCAGGGTTGGCCGTGTAGGCTACCGCCAGCTTGCCCGGCCGTGCCCGGGCCGAGGCCGTAGCCAGGTAACACAGGGCCACTTCCTGGCTGAGCTGGGTCGTGAGGCAGTCTAACAGAGGCTGCACGGCCGGCGCCAGCGAGTCAGTAAGCGTGAGGGGCGGGCGAGAGCCGCGCAGAACTGCCGCCGGGCCCAACCCCAGGTGCACCACGAGGGCCGTACGCAGGGGTAGCACTTCGGCCATGCGCAGGCGCTGGGCGGGCTGGCCTACTAGCCGCTGGTGCAGGGCGTCGCGGGCGGTTTCGGGGTTGGCAAAACCGTTGAGTACGACTTTGTTGCCGGCCAGCTTGAGCTGAGTCATCTCGTTGCGGGCCAAGCTGGCCACGGCGGCTATTTCGGTGCCCAGCTCCTGCCGAAAGAACACGTTCATGAGCTGGGGTAGCCGCCGCTGGTTAAGTAGCAAGGTGGCATCTACGTCGCGGAGCTGGAAGTAGTCGGTGCTCTGAAACTCGGCCGCCACGGTAGGAGCATCCAGGTTTTCGAGGCGGCGGGCCACAGCTTCCACCAGTACTGGGTTGGCACTGATCAGCAAGTGGTTGCGGTAGTTGAGCATGGTTACGCCTTCCCCGCCGGAGCGGGGCCGCACCTCGGTCAACACCTCATCGAGGTAGTCGCGGGTAGTTACCAGGAAGCGCGGGTCGCGGCTCAAGCCCTCCACTAGGCTGCGCACCTGCCGATACTCGCGCACGCTCCCAATGGGCACCTGAAACAGGATATCGAAGCGGCCGGGACTGGTGACGTGCAGGGACGTCAGGACCCGCTTTCGGCCTAAAAAACGCAGCACCACGTTGCGTCCCCCGGTCAGGCTGTCGGCCAGGGCCAGGTTGTCTTCCATCTGCTGGAAGTAGCGCACGGCCGTCAGGTTGTCCCAAAGCTGGGTTTCCTTCAGGTGGCGCACCAGGGTAGGATGGTCGCGGGTAACGGTTACGAGCACGGCATCGTCGGGCACCAGGGCCCAGGGGTCCACGGGTACGCGCGCCACTGTGCGGCGGTAATACACGTAGGAGCCCAGCGCCGTGAGCAGCAGCAAACCCGTTAAAAAGACCAGTACTCGTTGCGACATGCAGGAAACTCAGGGTGGCGGGCCGGCAAAAATAGGGGTTTGGCCGGGAGCATACGGTGGAAGTTATTGCTAACTGGCAGATACCCTACCTACTTCGGGTAGTAGTGGTTTGAAAGGAAGGCTGTGCCCGCGGCCCGGGCACGTTTGCTGCTTTGCCGCTGGCCCGCTCCCCCGAGCTGGCGCGCACTGGTTTTCACCCTATCCTAAACGGGATACAGCACCTGCCGTCTACGCAGAAACCGGGTGCGGGGCAGCGCGCCTGTGCCCTTATCTCCGGGCTAATCTTCTATCTTCCGGCCTGAAACACTCTCTACTCTCCCTTTATGTCCGAAAAACAAGGTCATTTTCAGCGGGCCATTACGCTGTTTGATGCCGTCATGATTGTGACCGGCAGCATGATTGGCTCCGGCATTTTTATCGTCTCCACGGGCATTGCCCGTCTGGTGGGCTCGGCGGGTTGGATGCTGGTCGTGTGGCTAGTGACGGGCATCATCACCCTGGCCGGGGCCGTAAGCTACGGCGAGCTGTCCTCTATGTTCCCCAGAGTGGGCGGTCAGTACGTGTACCTACGCGAGGCCTACAACAAGCTGGTGGCCTTTCTCTACGGCTGGACGCTGTTTCTGGTAATCCAGACCGGGGTTATTGCGGCCGTGGCCGTGGCCTTTGCCCGCTTTACTGGCGTCCTGATTCCTTGGTTTTCGGAAACGAATGTGCTTCTGAAAGCTGGTTCCTTCACGTTCACCACGGTACAGCTGCTGGCCATTGGCCTGCTGGTTTTCCTGACCTTTATCAACTCCCGGGGCGTGCGCTCGGGCAAGCTGATTGCCAACGTGTTCGGGAGCACCAAGCTGGTGGCGCTGGCCCTGCTAATTCTCTGCGGCATAACGTTTGGTATTAACAGTGAAGCTGTTAGCCAGAACTTCCAGAACGTGTGGCAGGCCATGAGTTTTAACGCTGCCGGCCAGGGCGTGCCGCTAACCACGGGGGCCTTGGTAACGGCCATTGGCCTAGCCATGACGGGCTCTCTGTTCAGCTCCGACTCCTGGAACAATATTGGCTTCTCGGGCGACGAAATTGTGAAGCCCGAGCGCACTATTGTGCTGAGCATGGCCCTGGGTACGGCCATCGTAACGGCCCTCTACATCCTGATCAACGTGGTGTACCTGCTGGTGCTACCCCTGCAGGGCGACCCGAATGCTACCGACGTGCTAGGCCGCGGCATTATGTACGCCGCCAACGAGCGGGTAGGCACGGCCGCCGCCGAAAGCATCCTGGGCGCGCCCGGCGCCTACGTCATGGCCGTCCTGATTATGATCAGCACCTTCAGCGCCGACAACAGCATCCTGATGTCGGGGGCGCGGGCGTACTACGCCATGGCCCGCGACGGAGTGTTTTTCTCGGGCATGGGCCGCCTCAACAAGGCCGGCGTGCCCAGCGTGGCGCTGTGGGCCCAGTGTGCCTGGGCCTGCGGGCTGTGCCTGTCGGGCTCCTATGGTGAGCTGCTGAACTACGTCATGTTCTCCGTGATTCTGTTCTACGTCATCACCATTATCGGCATTTTCATTTTGCGCCGCACCCGGCCCGAGGCGCCCCGCCCCTACCGGGCCTTCGGCTATCCGCTGGTGCCGCTGCTGTACGTGGTGCTGGCCTCCGCCTTCTGCTTCATTTTGCTCACGGACCCCGAAAACTCTAAGTTCGCTCAGCGCGGCTTGCTGCTGGTAGCGTTGGGCGTACCGGTGTATTTTCTGTTTGGTAAACGCCTGGCTAGCAGCCCGCCCGCTACCCCAGCGCAGTAGCCGCGGCTTGCTGATTAAACTACTAAAAAGGCCCCGCCGGAAATCCGACGGGGCCTTTTGTTAATGAACTGAGTAAACAATAGATGAGGTCAGCTTAAAACGAAAAACAACGCGTTATGCCTTGCAGGGCTTAGCATAACGCGTTGTTTTAGCTCGGCAATGAAGAATGCAACCGTGGCGTTATGCCTACAACCTAAGCTCTAGGCCAACTGCATGTCTTTGCCTGGAAGCCACGCTTCGCTTACCGACGCCGACGACGCGGGGCGTCCTCGCGCGGCACCAGGGTAACGTTCTGGGGCTGGCCGTTGCGGGCGTGCACTTCGTGGTCCTCGTAGCCGCCGTAACCATACACCAGCGTATTGTCGCCGGCCGGCACTTCAATGCTGTAGTTGCCGTTGGCGTCGGTGCCGGCAACCTTACGCGAGCCTTTCAGCATTACGGTGGCTCCGGCCAGTGGCTGGCCCTCCTCATCGAGAATCCGGCCCGACAGGGTGACGGTTGCGGGGGCAGCTTCGGGGGCAGCTGGAGCGGCTGGTACCGGCTCAATGGCTACTGGCTCGGTGGCGGCCTCCGTGCCGGGAGCTGCTAGGGCAGTGGCTGCTGCAGTTTCGGGGGTAGCAGTAGCCGAGCGGCTGGCAGCCTTCTTGGTAGCGGCCTCGGCATTGGCTTCGGTTTCGGTGGTGGCTTCCTCTTCGGTGGCTGGTGCGGCCTCCTTTTCCCGGTGGCCGGTTACGCTGGCCTCGCCCAATTCCATAATGGGCATGGCGTTGGCGATGCGCCGCGTGGCCTGAGCCGGCAGCAGCACGTAACCCAGCACCACCACGGCCACAATAATTCCAACAATGATTGCCAACCGGCCATTGCCCGAGGACAGCTCGTCTTCCTCGTGGTTCAGGTCTGGCGTTTGTTCGTCGTGTTCTACTGGAGTAGGAGTTTTGGCATTCATACAGTGGTTGAGTTGAAGAAAAGGTGTGGAAAGCGCGTGAGGGTACCAGACAGTAAACCAGGGCAGCTACCGTTAAACTGCACGCTGGCGGTACTATTGGACTCTAAAGATAAAAGGAGGAAAAGCTGCTAACCTAATTCGGGACGGGACACACTTTATTTATTTCTCTGTCATTTCAGCGACCAAAACCGCTTTTACCTGCGCAAATCGGCAAAAAAATGCCGGTTGGCTCCCAATTCAGGAACCAGCCGGCATGACGTATACTACCTATGAGGCGGTGCGGGTGCTTAGTCCTCGACGGGCTTGGCGGGGCCGCTGGCAGTCTTTTCGCCAAACTCCTGGTCGCGGGTGCGCAACTGGTGGTCTAGCTCAATGCTTCCCTCCGACTCGAAGCCGGGGCCCTGGGCGTGCTCCCCGGCGTCGTTGTGCGTGTTACCGCCCTGGGGTACGCCCTCGGCGCCGCCAATGTGCAGGTTTTCCAGCTGATCTTTCTGGTCGGAGCGCTGGGTATACCCGCCGGCACCTTGGTTACGGTAGGCGGTCGGGTCGTTGCCTTCCTTCCCGTTGCTCATCATCTTTTTGAATTCCTTTTCCTTTTCCTGCTGCTCGCTGTAGGGCGCGGCATGCTCGGTATTTTCGGACAGGTTTTGGTTTTCGTTGTCGTTATTTACTTCGTTCTGGGGCGTTATCATCAGTGTAGGAGTTTTGGTGATGGATAGTTACTTCATCAGTACGGCTGCCACCGAGTGAGGTTAGGCATAGTGGGTGGGAAGTGATGCGAAAAACCACTTCCCCCACAACGGCGTAGCTTTGCCCAGCTCGGGTTTCTTTTTTCGCTCTGGCCCCGCACTGCATGCACCTCGTTATCATTGGCAATGGCATTACCGGCGTTACCTGCGCCCTCACGGTGCGGCAGCTCCAGCCCACGGCCCGCATTACCCTGGTTTCGGAGGAAAGCCTGTACCATTTTTCCCGCCCCGCCCTGATGTATGTGTACCTGGGCCACCTGCGCCCCCAGGACATCAAGCCCTACGAGGACTGGTTTTGGACGGAAAACCGGCTGGAGTTGGTGCACGCCCAAGCCACGGCCGTGGATGTCGAGCGCAAAACCGTCAGCCTCAGTACCGGCTCTACCCTCCCCTACGACAAGCTCCTGCTGGCTACCGGCTCCGTAGGCCGCCGGGCCAACTGGCCGGGCCAGGAGCTGGCCGGGGTACAGGGCCTAGTAACCCTCCCCGACCTGGAGCGCATGACCCAAGACACGCATGGCGTGCGCGAGGCCGTGGTGGTAGGCGGCGGGCTGATTGGGGTAGAGCTGGCCGAAATGCTGAGCGCCAAAGGCATTGCCGTAACGCTGTTGGTACGGGAAGGTCATTACTGGGCTTCCGTGCTGCCCGCGCAGGAAGCCGCGCTAGTTCAGCAGCAGCTGGCGGCCCACCACATCAAGGTGCTTTACAATACTCAACTCGCCGAAATTCTGCCCGATGCCCAGGGCCGGGTGCGGGCCGTGCGCACCTCCCAGGACCAGGAGCTTACCTGCCAGTGGGTAGGTCTCTCGATTGGGGTGGAGCCTAACCGGCAGCTGGCCCAGGCCGCCGGAGCGGAAACCGACCGGGGAATTTTGGTAGATAAGTTCCTGCAAACCAATTTACCCGACGTGTACGCAGCCGGTGACTGCGCCCAGCACCGCCACCCTGAAGCGGGCGAGGTAGCCCTTGAACAGCTGTGGTACACGGGCAGGCACCAGGGCGAAACCGTGGCCCACACCATTTGTGGGCAGCCGACCCGTTACCAGCGCGGGCCCTGGTACAACTCGGCCAAGTTCTTCGACCTGGAGTACCAAACCTACGGCCGCGTGCCTGCCCACGTCCCCCCCGACGAGCACACGTTCTGCTGGCAGCACCCCAGCGGGCGGCACTTGTTGCGCCTGAATTTTCGTTCCGATGCTACCCTGGCCGTTACGGGCATGAACGCCCTGGGCCTGCGCCAACGCCACGACCTGTGGGACCAGTGGCTGCGGGCCGGAACCCCGGTTACCACCGTGCTAGCCGAGCTGGGTGCCGCCAACTTCGACCCGGAATTTTACCGTCAGCACGAGGCCGCTATTGTGCAGGCGTTCAACCAGCAGTATCCCCAGCACCCCGTGGCACTCCGGCGCCGCCGAGGGCTGTTTTCTTTCCATTCCTAGCGGGTAGTAGCTGCCAGCCATTCGGGCGGGGCAGTGCGCCGTTTTTCCTTTGCTTTATTTCTATGGACTTCTCCAAACTGTACCACCCCAGCGCCCTCAACAGCTTCCAGTACATTGCCCTGGTAGGCGCCGTCATGAGTGGAGCCGCGCAGCTGATTATCCGGGTGCTGGGCAACGCTCAGCCCGAAGGCTATAACTGGCTCTACCTGTGCTGGTTGGGGCTTTATATTGTTGGCTCCCTGCTGAATCTCTTTGGGAAGCCCCATGATCCGCATCACCACCATCATCACTAACGGCCGCGAGCACCTAGGCTGAATTCTCAGGACCAGAGTAAACACTACCGGTAGCGCCAATAGGATATCGGCGGTGGCCCTGGGGTGAGAAGGGTGCCTACTGCTACCGTGGTCCTCCCTGATTGGGCCTTCCGCACTGAAGTATCCGTTTCCGTTTTTGCTTTATGTCTATTGCTTCGCTTGCCGCTCCTACCCCACCGGTTACGCCCGTTTCGGGTGTTGAGAAGGGGCTGCTCACCCTGGTTGGACTGGGGCTATTGCTGCTGCTGCCGGTAGCTTTCGACGCGGACGCCGAGCGGGCCCGGTGGTGTCTTTTCGCGGCCTTGGGGCTGCTGAGTGCCGGTACGCTGGGGTGGGCCGCATTCAAGTTTGGCCGCCAACCCGCCGGCGTACGCCAGGATAACCTCTGGCTGCGCAGCAGCACCGGCCGCGGCAGCCTGGCCTGGCTCACGGCCGTGGTCCTGACTGGCTTTTACGTGGTGCTCTACTGGTTTAGTGCCGATAATGGGCAGGGCAACTTCGGTCCCCTCAATCAGCTCGTGCACGCCCTCGACCCGCTTAGCCAGGCCCTGCGCCGCCACCCCTCCGACCAGTGGTTTCTGTACGGCACATTTTACACCTTGGCCGTACTGGTGATGGGTGGTCGGGCACTCTGGAAATACCACCACTCGCCCTACCAACTGATTCGCACGGTATCGGTCATGTTTTTTCAGCTGGGCTTTGCCTTCCTGCTGCCGGGTCTGATGCTGGCTCTGCAGCGCCCAGAGTACTACTTTAGCTACTTCTGGCCCCTGAAGCAGGACTACCTATTTCCAGGTACAGTAAGTTATCTGCTCAAAGATGGCGGGCCAGGGCTGGGCGTGTTTATGGTGTTCTGGGGAGCCGTAATGTCGTTTCTGGCCACGCCGGTGCTTACCTACTTCTTCGGAAAGCGCTGGTATTGCTCCTGGGTATGCGGCTGCGGTGGCCTGGCCGAAACTGCCGGCGACCCGTACCGCCACCTATCCGATAAAAGCCGGGAAGCCTGGCGCTGGGAAGTGCGCCTGATTTACCCCATTCTGGGGCTTATCGTCGTTATTACTGTGCTGTTGTGGCTAGGGGCGGCGGGCGTGCTGCCCAGCTGGTTTACCACAACTCAGCAGTCAGGCCTACCCCTGGTGGGCGGCCTGAGCCCGGTAGATGGCCTAGGCAAAGTGTACGGCTTTTTCATCGGCTCCATCTTCGCCGGAGTAATTGGGGTAGGCTTTTACCCCCTGATGGGTAGCCGAGTGTGGTGCCGCTTTGGGTGCCCCATGGCCGCCTACCTGGGGCTACTGCAAAAGCACTTTTCCCGCTTCCGCATTACCACCAACGGCGGCCAGTGCATTTCCTGCGGCAACTGCTCCAACATCTGCGAAATGGGCATCGATGTAAAGCAGTACGCTCAGCGCGGGGAACCCATCATCCGGGCCGCCTGCGTGGGCTGCGGGCTGTGCAGTACGGTGTGCCCCCGCGGCGTGCTCAACCTGGAAAACGGCCCGCGCGAGGGCCGTTACCAAGGTTCTCAGCTGATTACAGCCGAAAGCCTCCGGATTCTGGACTAAGCCTATCCCCACTACTTACCGGAAGGTTACGCTGCTTTTTCACGGGAAGAAGCTGTTGCCCTTTTACTCTACTTTCCGTTGGAGCGGCAAGGGCACTACCCCGTTTTGCGTAGTGGGAGCAGGCAGTTGCATGCGGTTGATTTTTCGACCAGCCGTATCAGGTGCTACTACCCGCATGGCGTGGGGCTGGGTGTGGTAACTCTCTGGCGCCGTTCCGGAAACGCCGCTTTGCAAGCGCTTCTGCAACAGTGCTTTACTATCTAGCCTGCGGCCGTACGACAAGCGAGTGGGTGGCTGATTCGCTCCTACTTTGGGGCGGGTGTTTTCCTTAGGAGCAGTTATAGGAGACGTTTGAGCTGAGGCTGAAAACGCCAGTCCACCTAAGCAGAGGATCAGAATATTTTGCATAACTGTATCATTATCCAGCAATTAGATCCATACTTAACGCATAAGGTTGCAAGCTACACAGCGGTGGTAGCCTAGACCTGGTGCGCTGCCTACCGCACAAACCCTAACAGTGCCGCCAGAAATTGCGGTGTGGCTTCCAGGTGCGGGATGTGGCCTACCCCAGTTAGCGGCACTAGCTTGGCCCCTTTGACTTGGGCGGCCGTTCGGCGGCCTAACTCCGGGTATTGCCCCATACGGGCCAGCACGGCAGAGTCCTTAAGCAGGCCCTTGCCCACCACTGTACGGTCGTCTTGCCCGATAATAAGCAGTGTAGGCACCTGCACCAGGCTGAACTCGTAGTTCACGGGCTGCTGATAAATCATGTCGAAGGTCAGGGCGTTGGCGCGGGCTACCCGCGGAAAATCGGGGTGGCGGGTTTGGGCCGCTAGGGGTAGCAGCCACTCGTCGTGGGCTTTGGGGTAGCCGTGGGGGTAGTAAGTGGCGTGGTACTTCCGGATGCTCTCCTCGGTGCTTTTGCGCTCCGTGGCCTCGGCCTGAGCGATGGTTTGATAGGGTACACCCAGGCGGTAATCTTCCAGCCCAATGGGGTTTTCCAGCACCAGCCGCTCCGTGAGCTGCGGGTACTGCAGGGCAAAACGAGTGGCTAGCATGCCGCCCATGCTGTGGCCTACCACCACTACCTGCCGCACGCCCAACGTATCGAGCAGGCGCCGGGTGTTCAGGGCCAATTGATGAAAGGAATAATGAATGTCGGGCTTATCTGATTTGCCAAAGCCTACCTGGTCCGGCACCACCACCCGAAACCCGGCCTCCCGTAAAGCTTTGATGGTTTCGCGCCAGTAGGCCCCAAAAAAGTTCTTGCCGTGCAGCAGTACTACCGTACGCCCATTCGCCTTACCAGTAGCGGCCACGTCCATGTAGGCCATGCGCAGGCGCTGCCCTTCAATCGTCAGCGGCAGGTAGCGGACAGGAAAAGGATAGTCGTAGCCGTCGAGGGTAGCGTTGAGGCTGCTAGGGGCAGTAGTTTGAGCCGCGGCGGAAGTGGTAACGCACACGAGCAACAACAGGCAGTAAGAAAGAAAACGCAACATGAGCCAGGAAAACGAAAGTGAAGCGGTAGCTTCTTCCAACCATCTTTTCGGCCCGGAGGTTACGCTGCCGCTTACTAGGCTCCCAGGGGGCCGCGTTGCTTTAGGCGCAGCTCCAGCACGCGGGTGTCCTCGTTGCTCCAGATAAAGTTGCGCACGTCCTCGATGCGAAACACCACCAGTCCATCGGGCAGGCCATACTCAGTGAAGCATTCCATGAGTACGTGCTCCTGGGTAAGCTGGCGCACGTAGCCGTAGTAATCCATGCTCAGGTGGGTGTACACATTTACTAGTTGCCCGGCTTGGTGGGCCCGTTCCAGTAGCAGGGGCACCGTCAGGTCTTCCTGCTCCAGAAAAGCCGGCGACTTCAGCCCTGCGTATACTTTATCCAGGTTATCGGCCTTGAATTCGACGTGACGGGTGTACTGATCATCGAAATCGAGCTGAAAAACATCCAGCAGGTTAAAGGACTGAATGGCCGTGGGCATACCGTCGCGGTTGATGATGCGCAGCACCACTACCTCCTCGGAGTAGCTTAGCACGTAGCCCACCGAAAAGCGGGACGGGTCGCCTTGGCTACTACGCACTCCTAACAGCCGCTTTTCCCGCCGGGCGCGCTCAAACACTTCTTGAAACAAACTGGGCATACTAAACTACGATACGCAACTATAATTCCGGTTTCGCCGGCTTCTTCCCGCCTGCCCTGCCTTAAGAGACACCCGGCCAAGCCTTTGCCCGGCTAGGCCGCGCCACGAAAGAAGATTCGCTTGTACTGCCTACGGGCCAAAGCTCAACAGTACGGAGAGAAGCAAAAGTAGCTAATCGGGAAGCTCGACCCTAGTGACTACCGTCAAGTTTTCGCAGAACTTCCCGGGCCTGGGCTACATGGTCGGTGGCCCGGCTCATGGAATTAAAAATATATTGAATAACTCCCTGCTTGTCGATTACAAAGGTTACGCGCCCAGGTAGCAGCCCTAGCAGGGCCCGGGGCACCTCGTAGAGCTTGCGCACCTGCCCGCCGGCATCGGCCAGCAAGGGGAAAGGCAAACGGTGCTTCTGGGTAAACTTTTGGTGGGAGGCTTCACTATCGGAACTCACGCCCACAACTTCCGCCCCCAGGTCCTGAAAATCCTGGTACTGGTCGCGGAAGGAGCAGGCTTCGGCGGTGCAGCCGGGCGTATCATCTTTGGGGTAGAAGTACAGCACTACGCTGCGCTGCCCACGCTGGTCGCGGAGGCGAAAGGTGTCGCCGGTGGTGGTCCGGAGGGTAAAATCGGGGGCTTGGTCGCCAATCTGGAGCATAGAAACACGGGTAAAGCCGAAGTATACGGCTAACTCAGCATTGGGGGCCATTGTTCCGGGGCCGGGGGTAGGCGCCCACAGGGGCGCTAGCCGCCAGTGAAGCCCGAAGTTCAGGGGCTGCTGACGGGTAGTGAGCGGGTGGTGAGGCCGGAAGCGGGACACTTGCGCATCTTTGCAGGCTCAACCCTGCCCCACCCATGTCTGTTGCCCCTCTGCCGCTGGCCGTCATCGACGTTATTATTCCTGCTTACAACGAAGAACAGTCCATTGCCCGGGTACTGGCCGAAATTCCGGCGGGGCTGGTGCGCGAAGTAATTGTGGTGGACAATAACTCCCGCGACCAGACCGGCCCGGTAGCCGCCGCGGCCGGGGCTACCGTGCTGCGCGAGCCCCGCCCCGGCTACGGCCACGCCTGCCTGGCTGGCATGGCCCGCTGCTACGGCCGCCCCCCGGCCGAGCAACCAGATATCATTGTGTTTCTGGACGGCGACTATTCCGATTACCCCGCCGATATGACGGCGCTGGTGGCCCCGCTACTGCGGCAGGAAGCCGATTTAGTGATTGGCTCCCGGGCCCTGGGCCAGCGGGAGGCCGGCTCCATGCTACCCCAGCAACTGTTCGGTAACTGGCTGGCTACTACCCTACTGCACTACCTCTACGGAGCCCAGTTCACCGATCTGGGGCCGTTTCGGGCGGTACGGCGCGAGGCTCTGCTTCGCATCGGCATGCAGGATACCACGTACGGCTGGACGGTAGAAATGCAGCTGAAGGCGGCCAAACTGGGGCTCCGCTGCACGGAGGTGCCCGTGCGCTACCGGCGGCGGATTGGCGTAAGTAAGGTATCCGGGACGGTGAAGGGGACGCTGGGGGCGGGCTATAAAATCCTGTGGACTATTTTCCGGTACCTGTAACCCGGCCTCCAGCCTTCAGGCCGTTTTGCGCCAGTGCTGCCTCACCGTTTCCTTTCCTCTTTTTCTTTTCCCTGGCTGCTTGCTACCTGCTTTACAACTGTTGCTGATTGGGTTGTACGGGCTTTGCCTGCTGCTGCTGCTGGGCTTTAGCGTGAGCCAGTGGCAGCTTACTCGGCTGGCCCGCCGGGCCTATGCTGCTCCCGGCCTACCCCCACTTACCCCGGCCGAATGGCCGCTGGTAACGGTGCAGCTCCCCCTTTATAACGAGGTATTTGTGGCCGAACGCCTGCTCGATGCCTGCGCGGCCCTGCGCTACCCCGCTGGGCGCCTGCACCTGCAAGTTCTCGATGATTCTACCGACGAAACCGTAGCGCTAGTTGCCGCCCGGGTAGCGCACTACCGCGCCCAGGGTGTGCACATCGACCATGTGCGCCGGGCTACCCGCACGGGCTTCAAGGCTGGGGCCCTTGCCTACGGCCTTACGCGCACGGAGGGGGAGCTAATTGCCATATTTGACGCCGACTTCGTGCCGCAGCCTGATTTTTTAGAGCAGGTAGTACCTCATTTCTACCTTGATGAGGCGCGAGATACCCGTACTGGGGTAGTGCAAACTCGCTGGGGCCACCTCAACGAGGAGTACTCCCTATTGACTTCCCTGCAAGCATTTGCCCTGAACGCCCATTTTTACGTGGAGCAGGTAGGCCGGCAGCAGGGCGGGCACTTCCTGAATTTCAATGGCACTGGGGGAGTATGGCGGCGCGCCTGCATTGAGGACGCCGGCAACTGGCACGCCGACACTCTGACGGAGGACCTCGACTTGAGCTACCGGGCCCAGCTACGGGGCTGGCACTTCCGCTACCTGCCGCAAGTTGCGGCCCCAGCGGAGCTGCCCGCCACTATGGACGCCCTGAAGTCGCAGCAGTTCCGCTGGACCAAGGGCGGCGCCGAAACGGCTCGTAAGCATTTAGGCGCTGTTTGGCGCTCAAAGCAGTCCTTGGTCACCCGCTTGCAGGCCACCTTCCATTTATTGAACAGCACCGTGTTTCTGGCTATTCTGTTGATGGCCGTGCTGAGTGTGCCGCTAGTGTTTATGCGGGCCCGGGTGCCGCAGTTGGAGCCGGCCTTCCAGATGGCCACGGGCTTTCTGGTAGTGCTCGTTCCGCTGGTTTTCTATTTCCGTACGGCTTGGCAGCGGGCAGCCCTCGACCGGCCAGCGCCCCGGCCTGGCTTTATGGGGCAACTGCTTTTGTTTCTGGCGTTTTCCATGGGCTTGTCCTTGCATAACTCCCGGGCGGTCCTGCTCGGGTTGCTGGGGCAGCGCACCGCGTTTATTCGCACGCCCAAGCTGGGGCTGATGCAGCAGCCGGGGGCTTGGCGCGGCCGCCGCTACCGTACCAGCCGCCTGCGCAGCGGCCTGACCCTCCTGGAAGGCCTGTTGTGCCTGTACTTTCTGGTCGGAATAGGAGCGGGCGTGTATCTGCGTGAATTCGGGCTGCTACCTACCCATATGCTTCTTGCCACGGGCTACGGCCTGGTATTTTACTACTCCTTGCGGCACGCCGCCTAGCTTTAGAAGTGGAAACAACTACCACTTCTACGCCACCTGTCTGTTCTACCCAATTGCATGAAACCCGCCGTTCGTATTCTGCTGCTGGGCAGTAGCGCCCTACTATACGGAGTGCTGGCCTACGCCACGCCAAGGCCGGAGTTTGGGCAGCTGCTGGGGGTGCTGATTGCGGCGTTTGGGTTGTACGGCTGGATGATGCGCGCCGGGCTGCCGCTGCGCCAAGGCTTAGTGGCGGCACTGCTGTTGCGCCTACTCTGGCTGCCGGCCCTGCCTACCCTCTCCGACGATTACCACCGCTTTCGGTGGGACGGCCTACTAGTTACGCACGGCGTCAATCCGTATCAGTTCCGGCCCGATGAGTTGCTGACGCCCGCGGGGCCCCTCCCGGCCCAACTGGTGGCCGAGCTGTATCCACGGCTTAACTCCCCGCATTACTACTCAGTGTACCCGCCGGTCTGTCAGGCGGCGTTTGGGGCGGCGGCGAGCCTGTTACCGACCTCGGCGCTGGGGTTCGTGGTGGTCTTGCGGGTGCTCATTATTGGGGCCGAACTGAGCACCGCCCTGCTGCTACTGGCCCTGCTGCGGCGGTTTAACTTGCCGGAGCAGCGGGCTTTGTGGTACTTGCTCAATCCCCTCGTGCTAATAGAGCTAACTGGTAATCTGCACTTTGAGGCGCTGGTTATCAGCTTTCTGCTGCTTATGCTCTGGCTGGCTACCCGCGGCCAGCTGGCGCGGGCAGGCGGGGCACTGGCGCTGGCTGTTGCCACCAAACTACTACCTCTGTTGGTGCTGCCCTTGCTGGTGCGCCGTCTGGGTCGGGGGCAACTGCTAGGCTTCCTGGCAGCGCTGGGAGTTGGGCTGCTGGTGCTGTTTGCACCCTTTCTCTCCGTCGAGCTGTTTCGCAATATCGGGCGCAGTCTTACGCTGTACTTTCGCTCCTTCGAGTTCAATGCCAGCGTGTATTACCTACTGCGGGCCGCGGGCCAGTGGTACAAGGGCTACAACGATATTGCTCGCATTGGGCCGGCGCTGGCTTGCACTACGGCCTTGGGTAGCCTGGTACTGGCCTTACGCGAGCGGCAGCCCACTTGGGTAAGCCTCCCCCGCACTCTACTCCTGCTCCTGACGCTGTACTTTCTGCTGGCCACTACGGTGCATCCGTGGTACATCACGCCGCTGGTAGCCCTGGGGGTATTCACCCGCCTGCGCTACCCCGTGGCGTGGTCGGGACTAGCCGTGCTGTCCTACGCCGCCTACCGCACCCCAGCATATACTGAGAACCTGGGGCTAGTGGCTCTGGAATACGGTCTGCTGCTGGCAGTACTAGCCGCCGATGGCTGGCAGGGCCGGTTTAGCGCGCAGCCGCGGCAGGCATAGCGGCTGCACTATCAGGGGCGGTAGCGGCGGCCAGTGCCACGGGCCAGTACACATAACGGCGTACTTGCTTGAGCTGAAGGGTTCGGCCATCCCAGGTGGTTTGACGCAGCAGCACGTTGGGGTACTGTTTGCCAAACCAATACACATTTCGCTTTTGATTGGTCAGCGTGACGGTCACCCGCCAGGCAGGCTCGGACGTGTCCGCCGTTAGGACGTCTTCCGTGCGGATATGGGCGGGGTAGAGCACCGGCGGCGTGGCCTGGTTGGTTTGCTGCAGCTCGTACACATCGGCCTTGAAGGTGGGAAGGGTTTCAAAGCGCAGACTGCGTAGTGTGTAAGGCAGGGCATCTTCGAACAGCACCACCCGCCGCAGCTGGCGCTGCCCTACCCCCTGACCGTCCCAGTAAGAGTTATAGGTTTGCACGTACTGCATCCCGTCATCCAGGATGGTCTTAAACGTGTTGCCGCACCACTCCTGCGAGGAGGTCGTGAGCTTGTGAAGCTGGGCCGGCTGGTCGCGCCGAAAGAACAGGGAAGTCAGGAAGTGGTAGGGATACTGCTCCGTAGGAATGGTACAGAACTGATTCACCTTCATCACCGGAAACACGTCCTTGCGCTGCCGGTCGTCGGTCTTGACATTGTACTGCTGGCTGAATTCTTCCTTTACCGTGATAAGCGTGTATTCAAACCGGCGCGCCTCCCCGTACACTACCCGCTCCGCCTCGTAGGTAGCCACCTCCGCCTTGCCATCTTCCCACAGCCGATCCATGGCCCATTGCTGGCGCAGGGGGCCACCCCGCCGGGTCAGCGGGTTTTCGGTTGCAACTTCCAGGGCAGCCACGGAAGCCGCCGGTTTGCTACCGGAATCAGGGGAACAGGACAGCAGACCAGCGCCCAGGGCGCCGCCCACTACTACGGCAACTATACGCATGCAGGAAAACACTAGCTCAGGAATGCGCTACAGTACGCGCAAACCCTGCCCAAATGTTTTCCCCGTGCTGGTTTCCCAGGCGCGCAGATCAGCTCCGGTATCAATGTCGCTCAGCTCAGAAAGTAGCTGAAGGCGCAGGCCTAGTTGCTGCGCGTCGGCTACCGTAGCGGAGCACACAGTATCGGTGCTCCAGCTTTTGCCCGTGAACAAGCTCGGCCACAGTTGCTTCATTCCCAGCAGGTAGTAGCCCCCATCGGTGGCGGGCCCGAGCACTACATCGTGGGTGCGTAAGGCCTCAAAAGCATTTGTCAGGTGGGCGGTAGTCAGGCCCGGGCAGTCCGTCCCAATGATGACCACGGCGGCAGCTTGCCGATCAAAGTCGTGGGCAAAAGCCGCCTGCATTTTCTCACCCAGGTCGCCTGGGGGCTGGGCCAGCTGCTCGTAGCCTGGCCATTCATCAGTCAGATCGGCGGCGGGGCCGGCTTCGGCCAGCCACACGGTTTTATGCACCGGCAGCGGAGCCACCACGGCCCGGGTGTGGGCCAGCAGTTGGCGGTAAATGCTCAAGGCTAGTTCGGCCCCGATGTCCGCCGCGAGCCGCGTTTTCACGCGCCCCATTTCGGGCAGGCGGGCAAAGACAATCAAGTGGTTAAGTGCCGGAGGAGCCACGAAATCGTTATTCATAGACCGGGTTGCCTTGCTTCAGCCAGGGGCGCCACATTACAGAATAGGGGTGCACATTGGTAGTGGGACCCTGCGCATTTACTACCCCATAGCCATCGTTAACCCACTGAAAAATACCGCCGTACAAATTGCGCACATCCTGAAAGCCCCGCTCCCGCAGCCACGCCCCTACCTGCTCACTCCGGGCTCCAACGGTGCAATACACCACTATGGGTTGGGTGCGCGGCAGCTGCCGCAAATCGGTGTCACGGAAATGGTCAAAATCTACGAACCGTGCTCCTTTCAAGTGGCTTACCCGGTATTCGGCCGGGGTACGAGCGTCCAGGAGCACGACGGCGGCGGGGCTGCGCTGCAGGCTAGCAGCCAAGGCGGCGGGCTGCACCACGGGCACCGTCTGTTTGTAGAGCAGGCGCAGCATGTGGTCGTAAGCCGTCATGGTAGAGGTAGAGGCGGAAGTAGTGGAGCCGGTCTGCTGACCGCAGGCAGTTAGCGCAGCGGCCAGAAATCCTAAAAGCAGGCTGGAGCCTCGTTTCATGTGCGTTTCTGTGCGCCCGGAGGCAACTCGTTGGCATGGTGGCTAACTCCCCTTCAGCCAAAGCCGAGGAGCAACCACTAGTCGATGGAAAACAAGCTCCGCTGAGCGAGGCTGATTATTAGGTGGTTGCGCCGCCGCAACTCGAGCCGGCGCCGGCGGTGCAGCCGTAGCAGTGCTGGTTAATAACGATGGCCCGTGCGTTGAGCAAGGCCTCATCAAAGTCCCGGATGTGCTGCACCGGGCTGGCTACGGTCAGGTCCAGCATCTGGTTGAAGTCACAGTCGTAGAGCTGCCCGTCCCAGCCAATGCTGAGGGTAGAACGGCACATGACGTTAGCGGCGGCCACTGGGTTGTAGGCCGCCACCAGCTTGTCCATGTAGCCCTCATAGTTGCCGCTTTCCAGCAAGTACTCCAGGAAACGGCTAACGGGTAGATTGGTGATGGTCAGCAAGTTATTGAACACAATACCGTACTCCCGCCCCAGGCGCTGCTTGAACTCCCGCTCCAGGCCTGCCTGGCTACCCGGCATAAAGGCTCCGGCGGGGTTGTACACCAAGTCCAAGCTCAGGCCCGAGCCTTCCTGGCCGTAGCCGACGGCATTCAGCATTTGCAGGGCCCGGATAGAACGCTCAAACACGCCTTCCCCCCGCTGGGCATCGGTGCGGCCGGCCGAAAAGTGAGGCAGCGACGACACCACCCGCACCCGATGCCGGGCGAAGAACTCGGGCAGGTCGTGGTACTTCTTGTTGGCCACGATAATGGTCAGGTTGCAGCGCACAATGATGTCTCGCCCCAGCGCCGAAATCTGTTCCACCAGCCAGCGGAAATCCGGGTTCATCTCCGGGGCACCGCCGGTCAGGTCCACGGTAGCAATGTCGGTACGGGCCAGGGCATCAAGGCAGAGCTGCATGGTGGCCCGGGTCATGATTTCGGTGCGGTCGGGACCGGCATCTACGTGGCAGTGCTTACAGACTTGGTTGCACATCTTGCCCACGTTGATCTGCATGACACTCAGGCCAGTAGGCAGCAAGGGTAGCAAGCCGCTCTGTTGCAGCTTGTGGGCGAAAGACGGCAGATGCGCGCCTTCCGCCTCGGCCTGGGTCAGGACGGTAAGCTGGTAGGCCGTATCGGCCAAGGGGGCGTGCCGGGCCAGCAGGGACTTAATCATGCGCTATTAACTCGTAAGCCAACGGGGTAGTTCGCTGCTCCTATAAGCAACACGTCCCAAGGGCAGCTGACTACATGCTTAACTCCTTGGCTTTGTTCATCATCTGCACGCCGTGCACCAGCGCGGCCCCACCCTTGATGGCGGCAGCTACGTGTACGGCTTCCATCATCTGGGCCTCGTCAGCGCCTTTCTGCAGGGAGTCGGAAGTGTAGGCATCAATGCAGTAAGGGCACTGCACGGCGTGGGCTACGGCCAGCGCAATCAGGGATTTTTCCCGCTCGGTTAGGGCTCCGTCCTTGAACACCTCAGCGTAGTAGGCGAAGAACTTGTTTCCCATTTCCGACTGCCACTCCGTGATGTTACCAAACTTGGCCAGATCCGCAGGATTGTAGTACGTGCTCATATTCAGATGTTTAACATATGGTGAAAGAAGTAGAAAGTAAACTGATTCCCGCGGAGCGGAGTAGCTGGGCGGGCGGCTACCCAACACACTCAACTGGCAGCGTTAGCTAGTAAGCGTTTAACTAGGCCGCAGGTTTTATCCGTCGTACCCGAATGCGCACTTCTTCGCCGTTTTCATTGGTAGTGGGCTCCACTTTGATAATGTCAGCTTCATCGAAGTACGTGGCCAGGCCGCGTACGATACCTACAGCCAGCGCCCCCATCCGCCGCTTCGACACGTAGTCAATAAACAACTCGTCGGGGCTAATGCGGGTGACGTGCAGCACGGGCGGGGCGTTTTCAGCATGCTCGCTCCGCACCTGCCGGTGCATGGTGTTTTCGGTGTGCTCAATCATGTCGAGCGTGTTCCAGCCGGGCTGCACCAACCGTTGATACATGTACATCAGGTCCGGCACCAAGTACTCGCCAAACTTTTCGTGCAGTTCATCCGCCGACAGCCCGGTCATCTCGGCGGCCTGGCCTACCAACTGGTACATATGCTCATCGGGGTACACATGCTTGTGGTCGAAATCGGTAGCCGTCAGCCCCGAATTTTCCAGCAGCTGAATCCAGGTACTATGGTCGTACTGGGTCTGGACGTAGCGCTTGAGAAGCGTAAAGATGGTTCCGTGCACGGGTTGGGTAACTGGGGTTAGAACCGGAAGATAGCCGAAAACCAGTTATCTGCCAGCCCTGAACAGCAGAAGGAGCAGACAGCTTACGCCGCCTGCTCCTTCTTCTACCCTCGCGTTGCCGCTACAGGTTGCCGATTACGGTCATGGTGCTCAGGGTGGGCGAGGCTACCCCGCCTTCATCCTCCACCGTCATGGCAAAGGCTTGGGCGCTGGCTATGTCCTTCATCTGTTGGATGCTGTCGCCGCTGGCCGTGGTGCTGGCTAGTACCCCGGCGTCAACGGGCTTGCCGTTGTCGAGGGCCCAGAGCTGGTACTGCTTGCCAGTTGGTGGTGCGGGCAGGTTGCGGACATCCACGTACACTGCTTTGGTTTGCGGGTTGTAGTACACGCGAGCCAGAGCATCTGGAGCCTTCGGCGTACCCTTCAGGTCCACGGTGCGGAAGGCCTGGTTACGCAGAACAGAAAGCTGCTGGTCCCGCTCGTTCAGGGCCGCTTTCTGGGTAGCCGCATAGCGCGATTGTTCTGTTTGGGCTACTTCCAGATTGGCTTCCGTTTCGCGCAGGCGGTTGTACAGCAAAAAGTTACCTAAGGCACTCAGTACCAACAGGGCCACCGAAGCTGCAATCAGCCACCGCGTACGGCTGCCGCTGGCAGTTTCAACCGGCATTTGCCGAACTACAGCTTCCCGAGCGGGGGTAGCAGCTGGCGCCGCGGCGGGGGCCGAAGCGACCATCCGGGGCGGCGTCGAGCTGCCGTCCGAAGCAGGAAGGCTGGGGGTTTGCTCCGCGGCTTGAATGGCTTGCTGCCAGCCCGCCAATACCCGTTCCCGCATGTCGGTGGGTGGGACCAGGGCGTGGGCTTCGGCGTAGGCATCCAAGCTCGCAATAACTGTTTTCAGCTCCCGGTTTATCTCCGGATGCTTCCGTGCGATGCGCTCGACTTCGGCGCGCTCGACCTCGTTGAGTACGCCCAGGGCGTACTCCTCAAGGATGCCAGATTCGATATATTCCTGGATGTTCACGATTACCGAATCAATTTAGAAAGTACTTTGATGGCCGCCCGGGCGCGGGTTTTCACCGTACCGAGCGGGAGGTTGAGTTCTTCTGCCACTTCGCTTTGCGTAAATCCGCCGAAATAAAGCAGGTCCACGATTTGCCGCTGCTCCGGATTCAGCTGGCGCGTCATTTCCTGCAAGCCAATGTGCTCAGGCCGGAACGAGGGTTCGGCGGCCTGGCGCAGCGCTGCACTTTCTTCGATTGGCTGCGTACGACTACCTACGCGGTACTGTCGGGAGCGGATTTTGTCGATGGCTAAATTTCGGCACACATTCATCACCCAGGTAAACAAACGCCCTTTTTCGGCGTCGTAGGAAGGAAATGAGTGCCAGATTTTGACCATGGCCTCCTGCAAAACATCCTCCGCAATTTCTTCTTTCTTGACGATGCGCATAATCACACCGAACAAAGCTGCGGAGTACTTGTCGTAGAAGATGGTCATGGCCCCTTCGTCCCGGTCGCGCAGGCGTTGCACGAGCAGAACTTCAGTTTCGAGGGCAGCTGACTCAGAAGTAGGAACAGACACGGGCAGCAACTAATGGAAACAGGGCGGCGTAGCAATGCCAGCCCCGCGGATGAAACGAAAGTACTGGATAAACTTACATTTCGACACGCAGGCACCTAAAAAGTGCAATCCACGCACCTGAACATCTTGCTACGGCCCTTAACTAGCCGAAGTTACCACAGCCGAGGTTAACCACGGAAGCGGTTTACTTGTTTATTTCTTCTTAATAGGCCTTCCTTTTTCGCCGGCCCTACCTCCACCGCTACCCCTTTATGGCAATTGAATCTTTCAACCCGTACACTGGCCGCGTAGAGCGCCGGTTCCGGGCGTTCAGCTGGAGCAAAACCGAACGTATTCTGGCCCAGGCGCACCGGGCCTTCGGAGAGTGGCGCACTACCTCGTTTGCGCACCGAGCCGGCCTGATGCGCCGCGCGGCCGCGCTGCTGCGTGAGCGACAGGACGAGCTGGCCCGCCTCATGGCCTTGGAAATGGGCAAGCCCGTAGTGGATGGCCGCGCCGAGGTGCAGAAGTGCGCCCTCACCTGCGACTACTACGCCGAGCACGCCGAGCACTTTCTAGCCGACGAAGAAATCAAGACCGAGGCCCAGCGCAGCTTTATTGCCCACGAGCCCATTGGGGTAGTGCTGGCCGTGATGCCCTGGAATTTTCCGTTCTGGCAGGTCGTGCGCTTTGCCGCGCCGGCCCTGATGGCGGGCAACGTGGGCTTGCTTAAGCACGCCTCCAACGTGCCTCAGTGCGCCCTCGCTCTGGAACAAATTTTCCATGATGCTGGCTTTCCGCCCGCTGCCTTCCGGGCCCTGCTCATCGGCTCCGATGTAGTAGGCAAGCTCATTGAAGATAATCGGGTGAAGGCCGTGACGCTTACCGGTTCGGAGCCGGCCGGGGCGCAGGTGGCCGCCACCGCCGGTCGCGAAATCAAGAAGACGGTGCTGGAGCTAGGTGGCTCCGACGCCTTTATTGTGCTGGCCGACGCCGACCTGGAGCTGGCCGCCAAAACCGCCGCCCAGGCCCGCATGATTAACGCCGGCCAAAGCTGCATTGCCGCCAAGCGCTTTATTATAGAGAAGCCGGTGCTCAAGGAATTCGTGGCGAAGATGAAAACCCACCTGCTGAACTTCCGCCCCGGCGACCCACTCGACGAGGCCACGCAGTACGGCCCCCTGGCCCGCCCCGACCTGGCCGACGAGCTTACCCAGCAAGTTGAAGACTCCGTGAAGCAAGGCGCGAAAGTGGAGCTGTTTGGGGGGCAGAGCAAACCCGGCACCGCCCTGTTTCGGCCCGTAATCCTGACCAACGTAAAGCCCGGCCAACGCGCGTATGAAGAGGAGTTTTTCGGCCCCGTAGCCATTGTTCTGGAAGCCAAAGATGCTGACGACGCCATCCGACTTGCCAACGATTCCCGCTTCGGCCTCGGTGGCTCCGTCTGGACCTGCGACGTCAGGCGCGGCGAGGAGCTGGCGCGGCGCGTGGAGGCCGGGGCGGTGTTCGTAAACAGCATGGTGAAATCGTCGCCGGAAATGCCGTTTGGGGGCGTGAAGAAGTCGGGTTACGGCCGGGAGCTTTCCCACCTCGGCATCCGGGAGTTTGTCAATCAGAAATCCATTTGGGTGGCTAAGGAAACCAAACCGGAGGCTCAAAAGAAAGTAGAATAGCCAGGCCAGTACCTGCCGGCTGCCGGCAATAATCCGCCAACAGAAAACGGTGTCCTTCCGAGCGGAGCGAGGAATCTGGGATGCACGCAAGAGCCTAATCTAGATTCCTCGCCCCGCTCGGAAGGACACCGTTTTTGAGGTAGTACAATCAAAATGTCTCTGGCTTTGTGCGTGGATTGCGAAGGGAGCTGAGGCGTGCTGGGCGCAGCCAAATTTGCTCCAGCCCTACCCCTATTAACACCCCGAGCGTGTAGCAGAGCAAGTCGCTCCACAGGAAGCCCTGGCCCAGCACGAGGCGGCCGGGCCGGGTGTGGCGCAAGGCATCCAGCCAGGACACGTGGTAGAGCTGACTGCATTCTATGCAAAAGGCAAAGCCCAGGGCCACGGCCGCAACCTGACTACTACCCCACCGCGGCCAGCCGAAGCCAACCAGCCAGAACACTAGCAGCGCCCACAGTGCGTCGCCGGCATAGGCTCCTATCCAGGCCGGCAGTAGAGGGGCGAATTGGCGGGAGGCCAGACCTAATCCTATGGTTAGCAGGCCTAACACGGCATACCAGATTCTATTTCTTTTCATGCCACCTAAGCCGGTAAAGTCAACGAAAACCAAAATTAGTATTTACTTTGCATTTCAAAGTAATTTGCAATACTACTTACATCGTAATGGGCACCGGTGGCGGAGCCGGTGCGTTTCATCGTGGAAGAAAGGAAAACATGGAATATTTCGTAGACCAAGAATCGGTGGTGCGCACCATTTGGGGAAAGGCTGATACGGTGCTGTTCATTTTTGCGGGGGCGGCCGCCGAGTTTGCCGTGAACAAGGCAGTCGACTGGCTGTATTTCACGGGCCGCCTGCCCGCCGATCCGCTGGGCCGTCTGTTCTCGACGGTAGAATACGCCCGGCAGATTGTGTTTGCCGAGCGCCACGAAGCCGAGCGGGCCATCGACACCATTGCGGCCATTCACGCCGCCGTGGAAGCTAAGCGGGGGCAGCGCATTCCGGCCTGGGCCTACCGCGACGTACTGTACATGCTTATTGACTACTCCATTCGCGCCTTTGAGCTCTTGGAGCGCCCCTTATCAGAGCCGGAAAAAGCCGAAGTCTGTGCTGTGTTCTGCCGGGTAGGACAGCGCATGGGCATTCCGGAGCTACCGGCTACGTACGCCGCCTGGCTCCTGGACCGGGAACAGCACCTCAGTCAGGACTTAGCGCATAGTCCTTTCACCACCAACCTGTACGCTCAGTACCGCAAGCACTTGGGCCCACTCCGGTACCAACTGCTGCTACAGGGGCAGGCGCTGGTAGTACCCGCGCCAGTTCGGGGGTTGCTGCGGTTGGGTCGGCGCTCTTGGCTGGAGCCCGTTGTGCCCATTTACCGTCGCACGCAGCACTTGGCCGTAAGCAAATGGGTGAAAACCAGCTTACTGCCAGCCGCCTACCGGGCCCAGATCAGCGCGCTGGACCGGGAGCCGGCCCCAGCGCGGCCGCTTGCGGCGTAAGGCAGGCAGCTACCCGAGGGGTAGCGACACATAGTGGCTCTCTTCCCTGACTACAAGCGTAAAAAATCCGGGCCGAAGCATTTGTTTTTTAAGCGCCAAACAGTGGCGCGGCATACCTGCCACCGGAGCCAACACGGCCCGGCTGGCAGGTATTTTTGCTTGTGCCGTAGGTGTATTGGCTTGTGGATAAGGCAAAGAAATGAGGCGAGCAGGCAAGAAACGAGGCTTGCAAATAGCCGCTAAAGGCAAATACATTAGCATTATTCACTGCCTTAGTTGAATTATTTTCCAGACCACACGGGCCCATTTCCACCGCTCATTTTTGCGTGGCTCGCTTCTCAAGGAAATGATGACCTCCCGGCTACCCGTGCTATCTGCCTACTGAACTACAGCCAATTACCCCTGGCTTCCGCTCCTGTTGCCTCACCCTTTTTGTTCTCCAAATCCCACCGTTATGAAAAGAACTTTCTACCAGTACGTCCATCGAGTCCGTGCCCGAGGCTTGGCTTTGCTGGGCGGGCTCTGTTTACTAACTCAGCTACCCGCCCAGGCCCAGCAACAGCTTGTTTGGGAGGAAAACTTCAACGGCACCACCATTAACCCCAGCACGTGGACCTTCGACCAGGGCGACGGATGCGCCCAGGGCGTGTGCGGCTGGGGCAACAGCGAGTTGGAAACGTACACCAACCGCCCCGAAAATGCCCGCGTAGAGGGCGGCAACCTTATTATTGAGGCCCGGCGCGAAAACTATCAGGGCAAGGCCTTTACCTCGGCCCGCTTGAAAACTCTGGGCCGCGTGCAGTTTAAATACGGCACCCTGGAAGCCCGCATCAAGGTACCCAACCTGCAAAACGGGCTGTGGCCGGCCTTCTGGATGCTGGGCGCCTCGGGCACTTGGCCGGCTAGTGGGGAAGTGGACATTATGGAAATGGGCTCGGCCGCTGCCATTCAGGCCGGGCTTACCAACCGCCGGTTGGGCGGGGCCACCCACTGGGAAAACGCCGACTCCCACGCCGCCTACGACACCCACTACGACAGCCCCACTGACCTGACGGCCGACTACCACGTGTACCGCATGAGCTGGGACAGCCAGTTCATCCGGATGTATATTGATGGCACTGAGTACTACGCCATTGATATTTCCCGGGCCGCGGCGGCTGATTTGGAGGAGTTCCACAAGGCGCAGTACATCCTGCTGAACCTGGCCGTGGGCGGGCAGTACACCGGCATCTACGACCCGAACGCCATTACCGCCCCCCTACCCGGCCAGATGCTGGTCGACTACATCCGCCTCTACCAGAGCCCCGGCGACGAGCTGTACCTGGGCACCAACAACAGCATTGCCGGCGACTTTGGCATCTACACCGAAAACTCGGCCATTACCAACCGCCTGGCCTACGGGCAGGACGCCAACCTCTACCTCTGGAACAATCTCACCAACATTGCCGGCGCTACCCCCTTCGAGGGCCAGGAAGTGCTGGCCCTGCGCGCCAACGCAGGCAACTGGTTTGGCTTTGGAGTTGATAACCAGGTGAAGAACCTGGCGGCCTTTGCCAATGGCTCCCTCAAGTTCCAGTTCAAGACCACCTACGCCGGGCAATTTAAGGTTGGGCTTAAGTCGGGCGCTGGCGAAAGCTGGATTGATTTTCCGGCGGGCAGCAGCAAGTACGGGCTAGTGCGCGACGGGCAGTGGCACGAAGTGGTGCTGCCGATGTCGGCTTTTGGCAACGGCGACCTAGGCTCAGTAACGCAGACGTTTATGTTTGCCGGCGACGCAGCTAGCAGCCAGGCCGACTTTTACTTCGACAACATCTACTACAGCGGGGGCGTGGCCACCAACCCTGCTCCCACCGTCAGCCTGACTTCGCCCGCCAACGAGGCCCTGCTTACCACGCCGGCCAGCCCTACCCTCACGGCCAACGCCGCCGACGCCAACGGCTCGGTTACGAAGGTGGAATTCTACAGCGGTTTTACCCTCATTGGCACGGCTACCACGGCGCCCTACAGCGTGCCCTGGCAAAATGTAATGCCGGGCACCTACACGCTTACGGCCAAGGCTACGGACAACGAAGGGGTCGTGACTACCTCGGCTCCGGTTACCGTGTTTGTGGCCGCCCCAAACAACGCGGCGCCGGCCGTCAGCCTCACTGCGCCTTCTGCTTCCAATAGCTTCACTACGCCCGCCACCATCACGCTGGAAGCCAATGCCACGGATGCCGATGGCACGGTGTACAAGGTGGAATTCTACAACGGCACTACTCTGCTGGGCACTGACTTCTCCAGTCCCTACACGTACACGTGGAGCGGCGTGGCGGCCGGCACGTACTCGCTTACCGCCAAAGTAACCGACAACGGCAAGCTCACGGCTACCTCGGCACCAGTGAGCGTCACGGTCCGCAGCAACGTGATGGCGGGACCCAACTTCGGGGTGTACACGGACAACGCCCAGATTACGGACAAGCTGGCCCTGGGTCAGGATGCTAATCTGTATATCTGGAACAACCTCAGCAACATTGCCTCCCCTACCCCTTTCGAGGGGCCGAACGTACTGGCCCTGCGCGCTAATGCCGGCAACTGGTTTGGCTTCGGCATTGCCAACGACATCAAGAACCTGGCGGCTTTCAAGGATGGCTCCCTCAAGTTTCAGTTTAAGACTACCTACGCCGGGCAATTCAAATTTGGGGTGAAAACTGGCGGGGCAGAAGGCTGGGTTGATTTCCCGGCCGGTGCTACCCAGTATGGCCTGCAGCGCGACGGACAGTGGCACGAAGTGATTATTCCGCTGCGGGCGTTCGGCAACCTCGACTGGGCGACCTTGGAGCAGGCGCTGATGTTTGCCGGCGACGCCCCCGGCGCAGCGGCAGACTTCTACTTCGACAACGTGTACTACAACACCCAGCCCGTGGTAGTAGCGCCCGTTACTTACTGCGGCACCGCTGCCAGCGGCGACTACAGCTACGCCGTAACAACAACCGGCACTAGCGTAAACTTCACGTTTCACCCGCTGGGAAGCGTAGCGGGCGGCAACCTGGCTATTCTGTACGTGAACGGCCCCGGTTACGGCATGACCAAGAATGCGGCCGGTGATTTCACGTACACCTTGCCCAACCAAACGGCGGGCCAAGCCCTGAGCTTCTACTTCACTTACGCCGTACCTGGCGCAGGCGAGCGGAACTCCGCCGCTGCGCCCCACAGCTACACCGTGGGCACTACCTGCGGTAGCACGCCGGCCCCCGCGGCGCCTACCGTCAGCCTGACTTCGCCGGCCGCTTCAGCTAGCTTTACGGCCCCGGCTACCATTACCCTGACGGCCACGGCGGCCGATGCTGATGGCACTATTACCAAGGTAGAGTTCTATCAGGGCACTACCCTGCTGGGTACCAGCACCACCAGCCCCTATAGCTACACCTGGACGGGAGCGGCAGCTGGTACGTACTCGCTCACGGCCAAGGCCTTCGACAACGCGGGCCTATCCACTACCTCCGCGGCGGTGGCCGTAACGGTAACGGGGGGCTCTACTCCGGGCGGGAACGAGGGCTACTGCGGCACGGCCGCCAACGGCGACTACAGCTGGAAAGCCGTAACCAGCGGTAGCAACGTGGCCTTCACCTTCCACCCGTTGGGTGCTACGGCAGGCGGCAACTTGGCCATAGTGTACGTGGACGGGCCCGGCTATCTGATGACCAAAAATTCGGCCGGCGACTTCACCTACACCGTACCGAACCAAACCAGCGGCACCGTCCTAAATGTGTACTTCACCTACCAGGTAGGCGCCGGCGGATTCGAGCGGAACTCGGCCGCTACCCCGCATGCGTACACCGTAGGTGCCAGCTGCGGCGCAGCCCCCGTTAACGCGGCGCCTACCGTAGCCCTAACTTTGCCCACGGCTACCAGCTTCTCGGCGCCGGCCACCATTACCCTCACGGCTACGGCCGCGGATAACGATGGCAGCATTAGCAAAGTAGAGTTTTACCAGGGCACTACCCTGCTCGGCTCCGATGCTACGGCCCCGTTTAGCTTTACCTGGAACAACGTATCCGCCGGCGCTTACTCGCTCACGGCCAAGGCTTTTGACGACAAAAACCTATCCACTACCTCCGCTGTCGTGGCCATCACCGTCGTTATTCCGGACGCCGACAACGACGGCTACCCCGCCGACCAAGACTGCGACGACAACAATGCCGCCGTGCACCCCGGCCTGGTTTTCTACGCGGATGCTGACGGCGACGGATTTGGAAATGCTGGGGCTCCTACGGTAACGGCCTGCGCTACTCCCGCTGGCTACACCCTGCGGGCCGGCGACTGCAACGACCAGAATGCAGCCATCAACCCCGCGGCTCAGGACGTGTGCGGCCAGGACCGCAACTGCGACGGTAAACTGGACTTGCCCGCCCAGGTGGCTCCTACTGTTGCCGTGCAGCCTTCCTCTAGCGTGCAAACCGGCGGCCCGGCCACAACTATTTATCTGGGCTACGGCGCTCAGCGTGTGCAACTGACAGCCAGCGCGGCCGCGGCGGCAAGCTACACCTGGAGCCCAGCCGCTGGCCTGAGCGCCAGCACCGGTGCTAGCGTGGTGTTTACGCCCACTGCTCCTGGTCGCTACACCTTCACGGTCACGGCCCGCAACGCGGCCGGCTGCACCGCCGACGCCAGCGTGACTATCACCGTAATTGATGCTCGCGGCCTTAAGCATTCGGATAAAGTGCTGGTGTGCCACCAAGGGCAGGTACTGGAAATCAGCGCCAATGCCGTGGCGGCCCACCTCAGCCACGGCGACAAGCTCGGGAGCTGCTCGGCGGTGGCAGCCCGGCCCGCGACGGCCGGTGTTGCTAGCAGCGCATCGACCCTAATGACCACCGACCTGACCCTTTCCCCGAACCCAGCCCAGGACCGAGTGAGCCTAGAAGTGGCGCTAGGGCAGGATGCTACCTATTCGCTGGCCATATATGATCTGAAAGGCACGCTGGTCAAAATCATCAGCAGTGGTCAATCGGCAGCGGGCCAGCGACTTTCCTTGGAGTGGAATGCCGCTGACTACGCCGAGGGCATCTACCTGGTGCGCCTTGTAACGGAGAAAGAAGTCATCAATAAACGCCTGGTAATTCAGCACTAACCAACTACAAACTTAGCTTTCAACACAACGCCCCAACCGCTTGGTTGGGGCGTTGTGTTTTGTTCTTTATTGAGGCCAACTCGGGTGTGTTCTTCCGAGCGAAGTAAGGAATCTGGGTCAACCTCTTACCTGGAACTCAGACTCCTCGGTCTACTCGGAAGGACACGCGGGGTAGGCTACTGCACTTGGCTGGGAGCTACCGCCGTTTGCTCGGCATGTTGCGCGCTGCCTTTCAGCTCGGCCAGGATTTCGTAGGAGCGCAGGCGGGCGGCGTGGTCGTAGATGTGCGAAACGACCATGAGCTCCGCCACCTGGGTTTGCGCCACAAAGGCTTCTAGTTTCCGAGTGATGGTAGCGGGGCCACCGATGAAGACGTAGGTCATCATCTGGCGTACGGCGGCTTCCTCGTAGTCGGTCCAGTACCCTTCCATGCTGTCCAATGGGGGCTGCAAGGGAAGCGTGGTGCCGCGGATGATGCCCAGGGCAAACACATAGAACGAGGTAGCCAGCCGTTCAGCTTCCTCGTCGGTATCGGCCGCAATTACGTTCACGCAGGCCATGGCGTACGGTTCCGCAAGTTGGCTGGAGGGCCGGAAGTTGCGGCGGTACAAGCCCAGGGCCTCGTGCAAATAGGTAGGCGCAAAGTGGCTGGCAAAGGCAAACGGCAGGCCGAGCAGCGCCGCCAGTTGGGCGCTGTAGGTGCTGGAGCCCAGCAGCCAAATCGGAATGTCGAGCCCCTCGCCCGGCACGGCCCGCACTCGGCTACCCCGGTTTTCGGCCGAGAGGTAGGTTTGCAGTTCCTGCACGTTGCGGGGAAAATCGTTGGCGGCCGTGTGCTGGTCGCGGCGCAGGGCTTGGGCCGTAAGCTGGTCGGTACCGGGGGCGCGACCCAGGCCCAGGTCGATACGGCCGGGATAAAGCGAGGCTAGGGTACCAAACTGCTCGGCAATCACCAGCGGGGCGTGGTTCGGTAGCATAATGCCGCCCGAGCCCACCCGAATGCTAGCAGTGCCGCCCGCTACGTGCCCAATCAGAATGGCCGTAGCCGAGGAAGCAATGCTAGCCATGTTGTGGTGTTCGGCCAGCCAGTAGCGCCGGTAGCCCCACCGCTCGGCGTGGCGGGCCAGATCAACGCTGTTGCGGAAGGTGTCGGCGGGCGTGTAGCCGGCCAGAATAGCGGCCAAGTCCAGCACCGACAGGGTGAGGGTGGCAAGCGGGGAAGTGTTCATAGCAGGAAGGATAGGGAGGGCCGGCGGGCGAAACCGGTCCGTTGACCAGCCCACCGACGGACGCTAGGTGTTCACCCGCGGCGCAGTGCCGCGCTTTCGTGGTGCTACCAAATCGAAGGCGTAACAACCATGCTCGGAGCCAAAAGGTTTACGGGCTTGTTATTCCTTGCTCGGTGTTCTTGCTTGCCGCTGCATACGGGGTGTACTGCGGTGCGCCTACCGCGGTTTTTATAATGAGTTGCCGCCGTGGCACTCAGCGTAAGGCCCGGCCAGTGCCCACGCGCTGCCGCCGAGCTAGTCTGAGCCCCAGGATTTGCCCGTACGCTGCACGGGACCCACGCCGCCAATTGGCCTAAACTACCCAGCCGCCGCGCGCAGCCCGCTATGACTACGCCACGTAGCCCCGCAGCCGATACACCGCATAGCCCACCATTTCATGCAGCAGAATACCCCACAGGCGCGGGGCCTCGTCGCTGGGAATCAGCCAGTACGTGAGCGTGGCCTGCCGGTCAGAGGAGTAGTAGGAAGCCGGGAAAACGGCGGGATTCAGGCCTACCTCACGGAAGCAGCCCATGGCCCGGCGCTGGTGAAAAGCGGAGGTAATCAGCACGATGGACTTAATTTCTGGGTGCTGACGTAGCAAGGCGCGGGTATTGAGGGCGTTTTCGCGGGTGTTGCGGCTGCGGGTTTCCAGCAGTATGTGCTGCCGGGGTACGCCGGCCAGCCGCAGCAGAATGCCCAACTCCTCCGCCTCTGAACGCCGTTTACTGCCGCCCAAAGCCCCCGACCCGCCCGAGACGATGATGTTGCGAATGCGCCCGGCCCGGTACAGCCACAAGGTATGCAGTAGTCGGTCGGCGCCCTGCTCCACGTACACCCGGTCGTGGGGCGACTTGCGGCCCTTGGTGATGCCCGTGAGCAGGACGCCCGCATCGTGGCGGCCCAGCTGGGTTAGCCGCACGGGCGGAATTTCCCAGGCCAGCAAGGCTTCATTGACCAGGGCGCCGTTGGTGAGCACTAACAGCAGGGCAACTCCCAGCCCCAGCAGCCGCTGCCCCCATGTGGAGCGGCGCCGCAGAACGGCCAGCAGCAACAGTACTACCACCCATACCAAGGGCGAAATAAGGAAATCAAGCAGTTTTGACAGGATAAAGAACATAGCCGCGAAACTACGAGCCTCCCATTCAGCATCCCACCCCCACTTCCTACCTCTTATTTATTAGAATGAGGAGATACAAAAAGCGCCCGTCATACGAAGCATGTGGCTCGATGCGCTACATACTTCGTATGACGGGCTGCTTAAGACGGTTTCGAGCACTGGGTACCCAGGAAACTCTTTTTTCCACTATTCAGACGCACTAACTACCCGTTCCGGTTGCGGACAAAGCGGCCAAAAGTGTCCGGCGCGCTACTCTTCTACCTCAACGGCATCCGTGCAGCTTTGCAGCTGGGTGAGCATTTCCAGCACTTCCTGCTCCGTGCGCAGCGTGTCGCACTCCATCAACCGGCCCCGGCAGTAGGACACAAAGAACGGGGCTACTTTGGTATCCATCATCTTGCGGGCCACGGGGTTCTCATCGGCATCCAAACGAAGAAAAACCGTGGACAGAAAGCGCGCGTCCACGGAAAACTGCTCGAACGGGGGAGCCAGCAGGTCGCAGACGGAACAGTTTTCGGAGGTGAATTTCGCCAGCACCCGGGGGTAGTCGTGAATGAGCGTGCGCAGTCCTTCGTCGTTGGTGTCAATAACTTTCATACGGTGCATTCTACGTGAGCCGGTGGTTCGGGCGCTTACATCACCCTACTCTTCCCGGCAGACAAAAAATCCGCCCCGGAAAATTCCTTCCCAAAGCGGATTTCGTGTCTTAAAACGGGAAACCTGGTGGCTTAGTTGTGGCCCAGCATCATCTGGCGGATGTACTTGACGGGGGCGCTGCCGTAGCTCAGGAACTGCTCGTGAAAGGCTTTTAGGTCGAAGCTCTTGCCCTGCTGCTTTTTCAGCTCCTGGCGCAAATCATAGATTTCAGTGGAGCCGGTGAAGTAGCTGCTTAGCTGCACCTGGCTGAGGGTAGCGCGGCGCCACTTATTGCGGGCCTCGGCCTCCTCCTGAAATCCGTCGCGCTGGAGCAGGGCCACGGCTTGGGCCTCGGTGATGCTGCCCGCCTGTACCTCGTGGTCGAGGATGGCGTTCAGGGTCACGCGCATGTTCCACTTGTCCCACATCAGCCAAATTTCGTCGGTGTTGCCACCGTAGCCGCTTTCCAGCATCATGCGTTCGGTGTACACGGCCCAGCCCTCAATCATGGCCCCGTTGCCGAAGATGGATTTTACCAGCGAGGGCGAGCGGTTGGCGTACACCAACTGGGTGTAGTGACCCGGAATAGCCTCGTGGATGTTCAGAATCTGGAGAGTGTACTGATTGTACTCGCGCAGGTAGCTTTCGGCCTGGGCCGCAGACTGCCCGTCGAGGGGTTCCACGTTGTAGTAGGTGTTAGCGGCCTTATCGTAGGGGCCGGGGGCCGAAATGCTGGCGCCCGCCCCGCTGCCGCGCATGTACAGGGGCGTTTCGCGCACCACTAGGGGCTTGGTGGGGTCCTGGGTCAGCAGCTTATGGTCATCGACCCACTTCACCAGGGTAGGCATCTGGTCTTTCACGGCTTGCACAAAACCGGCGGGGGTAGCGTGCTTTTCCGACAGCTTGCTGATGACTTGCTTAATCAGAGCCACCGAATCAGTAGGCATAGTTTGGCCGGGGAAGTACTTGGGCCAGAGACGGGTAGCCCGGCGGCCCATGTCGTGGAGGAGTTCCTGGCGGTGCTGCTGGGCCTTCCGGTACACCTGGTCGGCGGAATACGTGGACTGAATATCCAGCGCAAACTTGCGGTCAAACAGGGGCTTACCGATGCGGAAAGAGCGGAACTTGCCGGCCGGCAGCACCTCCTGCTGCAGGAAGCGCACGTAGCCTTCCATCACGAGGCGGGTGGTAGCAATGCGCCCCTGTAAGTCCTTTTTCTCCTGGGCCGAAAGCCCCGACTTTGCCACCGAATCTTGCAGGGCCGGCCCGAATACGGCCAGCCCGCCCTGGGTTTGCAGAATGGCTAGGTTGGTATGCTCGCGGGTAGGCGTTTGGATGTTCTGCTTGGCGGCCTCGTAGTAGTCGGCGGCGCGGCTGATTTTGGTGCTGATGGCGCGCAGGCGGCGGTCGAGGGGGTGGTAGCGCCCGTTCAGGATTTCAGCCACCGAGGAGCCCAGGTTGTAGCCCGCCGGGTTCCACTGCCAGTCGCGCAGGGTATCGGCGTAGAAGCGGGCCGAGGCCAGGTAGTTCTGCAGCAGGCGGTAGTCGGTCTGGTTGTTCACTGACAGATCCTCCACCTTAAAGATTTCCATTTCCTTGCGCCGGCGGGCCAGGGCGGCGGCTTCCGTCTGGCGGCGGCCCGCCGAGGGAATTACCAGTAGTGAGTCGTAGCGGTGGTAGCCGGCGCCGGAGGCCCACTCGGGGTTGTAGTACCACAGGGAGTCAATAAAGCGCTGTTTGTACCGGTCGAAGTCGGCATCCACGGTTTCGGGCGTGCCGGAGGTGGGCTTGGTGTTGGAATTGCAGGCGCTGAAGGCCGTTAGGCCCGCCACGGCCGCCGCCAGCACCAGCCGGGAAGCGTAAGGGTGCGTCATAAATTAAAAGAGAGGAGGTAGTTCAAGTGCCAAGGTAGCGCACAAGGACGCGGGAACCGCAGCTGGCGTTGCGCTGCGGGAAGCGGTGCCCAAGGCCGTTGCCCCTTTTTGTCCGCCCCAGCACTACCCTGCAACGACACTTGCTTCTTGCCAGCAAACCTATTTCTGGGTAGGCACCCCGCTGGCGCGTATATTTCCTCTCCCATTTGCGCCTCACTCTCCTTCCCATGAAAAAATCTACCAACAGCCGCCGCCGCTTTCTGCACACCCTTGGGTTTGGGCTGGCTGGCAGCGCCCTGCTTACGGCCTGCGCCCGCGCCGGCACGGGTGCTGCGGCTGCCAATAGCTACCTCGTGTACGTGGGCACGTACGGCCCGGCTGACCAAGACAACATCTGGCTCTATCGGTTGGAGCCGGCCACCGGGGCCTTGACGCGGGTAACGGGAGCCCGGGGCGGGGCCAGCCCCTCCTTCCTGACTGTGGACGCCAAGCACCGCACCCTTTATGCCGTGAATGAGGTGGACAATTACGAGGGCACGCCCAACGGCGGCGTCAGTGCCTTTGCCATCGACCAGCAGCGCGGCGGGCTGACGCTGCTAAACCAGCAGGCTTCGGGCGGCACTATTCCCTGCTACATCAGCCTGGACAAGCAAGGGCGGCACGCATTGGTGGCGAATTACGGCAACGGCACGGTGGCGGCCCTACCCCTCGGGGAAGGCGGCAAGCTGCAGCCGGCTTCTTCGGTGGACCAGCACACGGGCCACGGCCCCCACAAGAACCAGGCAAATCCGCGCGGCCACTGCATGCTCCCCGACCCAGCTGGCAAGTACTTTTTCGCGGTAGATCTGGGCAATGATACCGTGTACGGCTACACCCTGGCGGCCAACGGCCAGTTGCAGCGCCTGCCTACCCCGGCCCACCAGGCCAAGCCCGGCGCCGGGCCCCGCATTCTTACTTTCCACCCCAGCAAGCCCTTGGCCTACCTCATCAATGAGCTGGACTCCACCATGACGGCTCTGGCCTACGACGCCAGCCGGGGCAGCTTCCGCGAAATCCAGACCATACCCACGCTGCCCGCTGGCTTTACGGAGTGGAATGCCTGCGCCGATGTGCATGTGTCGCCCAACGGCAAGTTTCTTTACGGCTCCAACCGCGGCCACAACAGCCTAGTGGTGTACGCCATCGACCCCAGCAGCGGCCGCCTGAGTTTGGTGGAGCACGTGATGCTACCCGGCAAAACACCCCGCAGCTTTGCCCTCGACCCTACCGGCCGGGTGGTGCTAGTTGCCCATCAGCAGTCGAACACGGTAGTTACTTACTTTGCCGATGCCCGCACCGGCCGCCTTACGCCCACCGGCGTCAGCGTGGACCTGGCGGCTCCCGTGTGCCTGCAGGTCTACCCCGACTTTTTGCGCGGGTAGCCAAGAGTTGGCTAGGCGGGGTAATCGTATAATCCAGAGGCAGCCTGGGTGCTGATTAGGGGGGTGCTACCTACCATCAAGCGGCGGATTAGAGCTAGGGCTAGTTTCTATCTCTATGTTTTCTCGTCCCCGTCTCGCTGAGCTGGCACAGTAGCAGTATCAGACATGAGCACGCGAGATGCTTCGCCTCCGCCTCTGCATGACGTTCCTGTTCTTAATATACTAGGAAGTGTTAACAGTCACGCAACCAGAGTACGGTTGCGGCCAAGTAAATGAACGCCAGAAAATGCGCATCCAGCTTTTCATACCGAGTGGCCAGCCGGCGAAACTGCTTGAGGCGGCTGAACAGTTGTTCGACAGGGTGGCGCTGGGCGTAGCGCACCGCGTCGTAGGGGCGCGGGTGGCGGCGCTTGCGCCGGGGCGGGATGACGGCTTGCGTGCCGCGGCGGGCAAGTTCGGCCACGAGCGGGTCGGAATCGTACCCGCGGTCGGCGATGAGCCAGTCCGGGGTGAGGCCCGCGAGCAACGGCAACGCCTGCGGGGCGTCGTGGCGCTGGCCGGCCGTGAGCCGGCACCGCCGCAAGCGGCCGCGCGCATCAGCCGCTACATGCATCTTGGTAGTGAGCCCGCCGCGACTGCGCCCGAGGGCTTGTGGTCCGTTTTTTTGCGCGCCCCCGACGCATGCTGGTGCGCCCGCACCGTCGTCGAGTCGACCAACAGCGTGTGCAGCGCGGCCTCGTCCTGCACCGCTTCGAACACGCGTTGCCACACGCCCGAACGGGCCCAACGCTGGAAACGTGTGTACGTCGTGTGCCAGTTGCCGCGCGCGGCCGGCAAGGCCCGCCAGCGCGCGCCGTTGCGGGCCAACCACAACACAGCCTCCACAAACTGTCGGTTGTCGCGTCCCCGGCCTCCGCTCGTGCCCGCACGGCCCGGCAACAGCGGCGCCAGCCGCCTCCACTGCGCATCCGTCAACATCTGCTCCATACTGCAAGGTAATCACTGTTAACACTTCCTAACTATATGCCCTGAGGTTGAGGATGGTACTATTTCGGCTGGCTTGACGTTTGCTTAGCGGCATTTAGTCGTGTGACTCGACAAGCTGGCCTACCCTTCTTTCTTCCGCTGCTTTTTATGAAACGTTTCGGCGGCCTAGCCCTGCTGGCCCTCCTCCCTTTTTCTCTACCCGCTCAGCAAGCTGGCTCGGTGCAGCGCCTAGATGAGAGCAACGGCTTTCGGGGCCTGCACTTTGGGGCTCCCCTAACGGAGGCCCTGCACCTGCGACTCGTCCGGGACGGCGGCGACGAAAAGATTTATGAGCGCACCGACGAGGATTTGCGGTTGGGTTCATTTTCGGCCACCCGCATTCACTACAAGTTTTTCCGCGGACAATTTGCCGCCGTTACCATCATTGTGAAAGGGGCCGACCATGCCCCACGCGTACTGCCCGCGTTTCAGAAGGTGTACGGGCCGGGCCGTGTGGAAGGCTTTAGCTGCAAGTGGCAGGGCCGGCAGGTGGCCCTCTCCTGCGCCTCCTGGAGCGAGGACAACGCCATCCTGGCCATGGCCAGCCTACCCCTTACGGCCCAAATGAAGCAGGCCAAGAGCGGAAAATAAGCTCCTACTCGGCCAGCAGCGTAGCGCACTGACTGGCAATTTCTAGCTCCTCGTTGGTGGGCACCACTAGCACCTTTACGCGGGCACCCGGCTGGCTTATTTCCCGGATGCCGGAGCGGCGCTGCTGGTTTTCCTGCTCGTTCAGCTCAATGCCCAGAAACTCCAGCCCCTCGCAGGCTTTGCAACGCACCAGCGCGTCGTTTTCGCCCACTCCGGCCGTAAATACCACCGCATCCAGCCCGCCCAGCACCGCCGCGTAGGCTCCAATATATTTGCGGATGCGGTAGGTGTAGAGGTCGTAGGCCAGGGTAGCGCGGGCGGCGCCTTGGTCCAGGGCTTTGGTGATGTCGCGCATGTCACTGAGGCCCGTGAGGCCCAGCATGCCGCTTTCCTTGTTCAGCAGGGTGCTGATTTGCTCGGCCGAGTAGCCCAGCTGGCCCATCAGGTGCAAAACCACCGAGGGGTCCAGGTCGCCGGTGCGGGTGCCCATTACCAGCCCGGTCAGGGGTCCGAAGCCCATGCTGGTATCGAGGCAGCGGCCCGCGTGCACGGCGGCGGCACTACAGCCGTTGCCTAGGTGCAGGGTAATGAGTTTGGCATCGGGCTGGCCCAAGTACGTAGCGGCCTGGGCCGCCACGTACTGGTGGCTGGTGCCGTGGAAGCCGTATACCCGCACCCGCTCCTCGGTGTAGATCTTCTCAGGCAGGGCGTAGCGGAAGGCGTGCTCCGGCAGGGTTTGGTGAAACGCAGTGTCGAAAACAGCTATCTGGCGAGCTTGGGGGAAGATACGCTCGGCCACTTCGATGCCCAGCAGATTGGCCGGGTTGTGCAAGGGGGCTAGGGCAAACAGGCGGCGGATTTCGGCTTTCACTTCTTCATTGAGCTCCGTAGTAGCTGCAAAGCTTTCCCCACCATGCACCACGCGGTGCCCTACTACTTCTACCTCCGCCGGGTCGCGCAACACTCCGTGCTCTGCATCGGTTAGCAGGGCCACTACCTCGCGCAAGCCGGCTTCGTGGTCGGGCAGGTGTAGGGTGCGGCGGACTTGCTGGGGTGTCTGCGTGGTAAATACGTTGTGGGTAATGGTGGCATTGGGGTAGCCAATACGCTCTACTAGCCCGCTGCACACCGGTTGCTGAACCGGCCACCGGAAAAGCTGATACTTAATGGAGGAGCTACCGGAGTTTACAACGAAGATGTTCATAGCGGAGAGAAAGACGGAAAGTCAGCCCATGCATGACTACGCCTGTAACAGGCTCATCGTGTGGGAAGAAGCGTAGGATGGTTGACGGCGCAGAAATAAAATCGTTGTCCTACTCTTGCCTATCCAATGCCGAGCCGCGGCCCTGCGCGTGCAGGCACCAGCATAACCGGCATTCGCGCGCTACCTGCAGATGCTTTAGGCTTTGCTAGGCCGCATTTTCTTCACTAACCTTACCACCTGATCAATAAGGAAGCCCAGGATAAGGCCGCCGATACCACAGGCCAGTACTTTGGCCAGCCAGGCTAGGGCCGGCACGTTGGCTAACGCATGTTCCAAGTCGTGGAGCAAGTGGCTGGTGAAAGGAACACCGTGGGCAATAATTTCGGCCCCTACCCACAGCATAGCGGCCGTACCTACGTAGCTCAGAATACGCAGGAAGCTGGGCATAAACTTGACGATGCCGCGCCCAAATTTCTGGGTGGCGGGGCCAAAATTCTCCCCGGCCAAGTGCAGACCGATGTCGTCCGCTTTTACAATCAGGCCCACAAAGCCATACACGGCCACGGTGATAAACACCGCCACGGCCAGCATCACGATAATCTGATTGACAATCGGTTGGCCGGTTACCTGGCTGTAAGCAATGGCCATAATCTCGGCCGATAGAATGATGTCGGTTCTCACGGCGCCCGTCACCCGCTCCTTCTCCAGTTCCTCCGGGGTAATGGCTTTCACCTGCTCACTTTCCGGATGCACCTCGTGGTGCTTGCTGAACATGGAATGCACCTTCTCATAACCCTCAAAGCACAAATACGCCCCGCCCAGCATCAGGATTGGGGTAATGGCCCAGGGCGCGAAGTAGCCCAGCACCAGGGCCGCCGGACTTAAAATCAGAATCTTGTTGATGAGGGATTTCTTGGCAATCTGGTAGATGATGGACAGCTCCCGGGAGGGGTCCAGGCCCACCACGTATTTGGGCGTCACGGCCGTGTCATCTATCACGATGCCAGACACCTTGCCGGTAGTTTTGGCGACCTGCGCCGGCACATCGTCGAGGCTGGCCGCGCTGACTTTCACCAAAGCCGAAATATCATCTAGTAAAGCAAAAAGTCCTGAAGGCATAGGTTGGGGTGGTGCGCTGTTTCTGTGTTAGAAAATGGTGTACTTCTTTCTCGTTTTACCAGGCTGCAAGCTACAAGGAAAGTAAACGAGGCCGCCGCATTTTAGCTCCTGCTACTACCCGGAACCCTGTTTGCTACCCCTGCTGACTCTGGATGGCCGTGATGATGACCGTGTTGTATACGTCATCGACGGTGCAGCCGCGGCTGAGGTCGTTGACGGGCTTGTTGAGGCCTTGTAGCACGGGCCCGATGGCCAGAGCCCCGGTTTCGCGCTGCACGGCTTTGTAGGTGTTGTTGCCGGTGTTCAGGTCGGGGAAGATGAGCACGCTGGCCTGGCCGGCTACTTCCGAGTCGGGCAATTTCTGGCGGCCCACTATGGGGTCCACGGCGGCGTCGTACTGGATGGGGCCGTCCACTTTGAGGTCGGGGCGGAGCTGACGGACCAGCTCGGTGGCCTGGCGCACCTTCTCCACATCAGCCCCCGCCCCCGACGTGCCCGAGGAATAGGACAGCATGGCAATGCGGGGCTCGATACCGAAGGCTTGGCTGCTTTCGGCCGAGGAAATAGCAATTTCGGCGAGCTGCTCGGCCGTGGGGTTGGGGTTTACGGCGCAGTCGCCGAACACGGCCACCCGATCGGGCAGGCACATGAAAAACACCGACGACACCACCGACACGCCCGGCTTGGTTTTGATGAACTGCAGGGCCGGCCGAATGGTGTGCTGGGTAGTGTGCACCGTCCCCGACACCATGCCGTCGGCGTGGCCCTGGTGCACCATCATACTCCCGAAGTACGACACGTCGCGCATCATGTCCCGGGCCATGTCCTCGTTCACGCCCTTGCTGCGGCGCAGCTCATAAAAGGCCTGCACGTAGCCGGGGTAGTAGCTGGAGTTTACCGGGTCTAGCACCTGCAGGTGCTCGCCTACCGGCATGTTTAGGCCCAGCCGTTTGGCCGACGCCGCTACCTCCTGGGGGTTGCCCAGAATGGTTAGGTCCACGATGTCCTGGTGCAGGAGCTGGGCCGCAGCGCGCAGAATCCGGTCGTCGTTGCCTTCGGGTAGCACAATGTGCTGGCGCTTGCGCTTGGCCCACTGCAGCAGGCGGTACTGGAACATGTGGGGCGTGATGCCCTCGGGTTGATAGCGGGCCAGGCGCTCCTGCAGGGCGCGCACGTCCACGTACCGCTCAAACGTCTGAATGGCCAGCTGAATTTTCTGCGGATTATCGGGCGAGATGCGCGACTTGATAGCGCCTACCCGGGTGCTCGTCTCGAAGGTGCCGGTGGGCACGGCCAAGATGGGCACCACCGTTTGCAGGCCTTCAATCAGGCGGCGCACGGGCTCCTCCGGCTCCGAGCCGGCCGTGAGGACAATGCCGGCCACGCGGGGGTAGCTGGCTGAGAGGTTGGCTTGCAGGGCCCCAATGATGATGTCGCCCCGGTCGCCGGGGGTTACGATGAGCACGTTTTCCTTGAGGTAGTTCAGAAAGTTAGGCAGCTGCATGGCCCCTATCACGTAGTTATCGACCTGGTTGCCCAGCTCGGCCTCGCCCAGCAGCAGCTTGCCGCCAAGCCCCTCCTGAATCTCGCGCATGGTGGGGTGTAGCAGGTTTACATCCTCGGGAATGACGGCCAGCAGCACTTCCTCCGGCAGCTGGGTGCGTAGCAGCTCACGCACGTCCGCTACCTGTTCGGGCCGAATGCGGTTGGCCACGGCGGCCAGCACCTGCACTTCCCGGGCCTCGAAGCTGCGCAGCACCGTCAGCACCGTGCTGACTACCTGAGCCGTGGTTTTGCCCTCGCCCGACACCACCATGAGCACGGGTACACCCAGGTTTTTGGCAATGGAAACGTTGGCATCGAACTCAAACGCGGTGCCGGGGCCCACAAAGTCGCTGCCTTCTACCACCGTGAAATCGTACTGCTCCTCCAGCTGCTTGTACTTGTGAATGACGGTGTCAATCAGCTCGCCCTGGGCATCGGCCTCCAGCAGGCGCAAGGCTTCGGGGCGGGTGTAGGCGAAGGTATCCTCGTAGGCCAGGGGTAGCTTGAAGTAGCTGAGCACGGTAGCAATGTGCGGGTCCTGGGGCTGGTCGCCGGCAATGATGGGCTTGAAGTAGCCGACCCGTTGGGCCTGGCCCAGCAGCAGATTCACCAGGCCCAAGGCCAGCAAGGACTTGCCACTGTAGGGCTCGGCCGAGGCAATAAAGACGGTTTTGGTCATACCCGTTGTCGTTGGTAGCAGATGCGGCAGCACGGCGGAAGAAGCCAGAGCCGCAGGGAAGTACTGCCTACGCAAGTGCATCGGGCAAGGATAAAAAGGCGGCGGCTTGGAGCTACAATTTTCGCCACAGCCGCGGCCGGCGCGGCCGCCACGCAGGCAGCCCAGCACGTGCCAACCGCTACTTCAGCCGCGTGATTTTCAGCTCGACTGGCACCCGCAGCAACTGGTTAGCGCGGCAAATACACCGAAAAAGTGGAGCCCTCCCCTACCGCGCTGACTACCTCAATTCGTCCGCCGGCGTTTTCCACCATTTTCTTGACCATGTACAGCCCAATGCCGCTGCCCTCCACGTGGGCATGGTAGCGGCGAAACATGACGAACAGCTTCTGTCCGTTGGCCAGATCTAGGCCCAGGCCATTGTCCTGCACTTCCAGCACCAGAAACTGCTGCTCGGTTCGGCACCGCACCTGCACCCGGGGTACTCGCCCAGGGTGGCGGTACTTCACGGCGTTGCTGATGAGGTTATAGACCACGGAACGCAGGTTTTTCTCGGAGAAGGCCACCAAGGGGCACTCCTCCACGTGCACCTCTAGTTGGGCACCCGTGTCTTGCAGCAGGGGAGCCAGGTCCAGGAGCACACCTTCCAGCACCGGGGCTAAAGCTACCTGAGTGGCCGGTTGGGCGTATTCCTGCTGAAGACGGGCTACATCGGTGAGCTGGGCAATGGTGGTTTTGAAGCGCTCCACGGAGCCGTACATCAAGGCCAGAATCTGGGCTACCTCTGGCGCGCCGGGCGCCGGAGACAGGCTACCCTGCAAGGCGTTCAGTAGTCCTTCAATGTTAAGAATGGGGGCTTTCAGGTCGTGGGAGGCCGTGTAAATGAAGTTATCCAGGTCCACGTTGGTGCGCTTGAGTTGCCGATTGGTTTCCAGCAGGTCCTGGTTGCGGGCTTCCAGTTTTGCATTGGTTACCTCCAACTCATCTGACAGAAACTGGAGCTGTTGCGCTGCCACTTTGCGCTCGGTTATTTCAGTTATTACCCCGGCCATACGCACAGGCGTGCCGCTTTCATCGTAAAAAACTTTGCCCCGCACTTCCACCCAACGCCGCTGCTGGTCCACGCGCACAATCTGCACCTCAAGCTGCAGGCTGCCCGTTCGGCGGGCTTCCAAGGAAGCCGCTTCCAGCAGTTCCTGCTGCTCCGGCACTACGTGGCTCCGAAACCGGTCTGCCCCCCACTCTGGCTGCGGCTCGGTATAGCCAAACAGCTGGTCGTGCTGCAAGGACCGCTCGGAGGTGTTGGTGCGCAGGTCCAGGTGCCAGGTGCCCATCTGGCCCGCCGTGAGGGCCAGTTGCAGCAGCTCCTGGCTGCGCTCCACCTCCCGGCGGGCCAGCACCTTGTCGGTAGCATCTACAATAAAGGCTAGAATGCCCTGCGTTTTGCCCTCAACCGTTACCAGGGGCTGATACACGAAGTCGATGTACTGCTGCCGTGACGTGTTGCTGGCCGGGTTGCGCAGCTGCACGGGCACCTCAATTCCCACGTAGGGCTCACCCGTGCTGTACACTCTATCAAGCAGGTGCACAAAGCCCTGGCTACCTATCTCAGGTATAGCTTCCGAAACGGGCAGGTCATACTGGGCCCGCTGCCCAGACAACACGTGGTAGCTGCTGTTGAAAAAGGTGTACCGGTGCTCGGGGCCGGTAAGGGTAGCAATGGAGGCGGGTACTTGGCTGAGAATGTGCTGAAGTAACACTTTTTGCTGCTCCAGCAGCTGGCCCTGCTGCTCCGCTTTCCGCAGGGCCGCTGCTACCTGGGTCGTGCGCTCCTGAATGCGGGCTTCCAGCTCCTGGTTCAGGGTGCGCAATTCGCGCTGGGTCTGCACCAGTTCTACGTTGGTAAGGCTGTACTCCTCATTCGCTACTTGCAGTTCTTCGTTGATAACTGCCTGCTCCTGATTTAGCTGCTCCACCTGTTGGCGGGCCTGCACCTGCTCGGTCACGTCGTAAGCAAAGTTCAGCAGGCCATAGATGCTACCCTCCGCATCGCGCAGGGCCTGGAAGAACACGTTGAAATAGCGCTTCTGCAGCTGGCCTGAATTTGTAAAATCAACCCAGGTTTCCTGCTCCTGATTGTAATAGGGCTTTCCAGTTCGGTACACGCGAGTGAGCTCCTCATATACACCCTGACTTTTAAGCTCGGGCAGGGCCACGCTCAGGGGCAGACCCAGTATTGTGCGCTCCGGAAACAGCTGCTGGTAATACGGATTCACCAAGTCATACACCATGTTGGGTCCAACATATATGGCTATGCACACGGGCAGCTGCATGAGCATATCGTGGAGGCGCTGGCGCTGGGTTTCGGCTTCGGCCCGGGCCTGCCGCTCCCGCGCGTGACTTTCGCGCAGGGTTTGCTCCACGTTGCTGCGGTCTTGGTCGGCGGTATCCGTGAAGCTAACCACCAACAGCTGACCACTGCGCCGAGCTGCCAGGTGAAAAAAGTTGTCCAGCCGGTCGGCCTGATAATTAACATCGAAGCGTTCGGCCCCTTCGTTCTGGAAGGCCTGGCAGTAATACGCAAACACGCCGTTGTGCCGGGAGTGTGGATACTGGGCAAGCAGGGTCCAGCCAGCGTGCTCCGGTAGCTCCAGCATGCGCTGGGCCGCCGGATTCAACCGTACGCACTGAAAATCAATGATTTCTTGACTATCAGGGGCGTACACTGGCTGGTAAAACAGTACGCCCGTCAGCGACACGAACAGCACATCGGCGAGCAGTTCCGAGGCCGAAGACAGCGCGGGGGCCGGGAAGGGAGGGGTAGCTGGCATAGGGCAGGCAGGCGTAACTGGAATAATATCTGCAAGTTCACAGAACCCGCAGGGAATCCAACCGGCGCGGCCGTTAGTTGCCCACAAACGGCCGCGGGATGCCCTCCAGGCCCGGCATGGAAAGCTCGGGTTCTACACTACATTCGTTGTCTAGTTCGTACCGCTGCTCATGTTTTCACACCCCGCTCCTTTGTTGTTTTCCGCCCTGCTGCTCAGCCTCAGTACCCTGGGCTGCTCTCAAAACCCGCCCGAAACGGCCCGCACTGCGCCGGCCAAGTCATCGGCCTCTCAGCCTACCCAGTCGGGGGCGGGACGGATTACCGAAACGTTTGAAACGGCTGAAAAAGGAGCCTACGCGGCCGCTGATGAAACGCTGGCCTCCGGTTCCTGGCATTTCGAGGATGCCCTAATCGGCTCCTCCGACCAGGATCATAAGAGCGGACAGCGTGCGGCCCGCCTGCGCGGGCAGGGCCGGCTGCGCATGAACTTTGATGCGCCCGGCGGCGTGCAAACCATCCGTATCAAAAGTGCCGCCTACGGCGACGACCCGGCCAGCACCTGGGAGCTGTGGGGTAGCCTCGACCGGGGCCGCACGTTCCGGCGCATTGGGCAGCCGGTGCGGGCGCAGGGGCCACGGCTCATCGTGACGACGTTTCAGGGAGGAGCCGCCGGCCCGTTGCGCCTGGAAATCCGCAAGACCGATGGCGGCTCGGGCCGCCTGAACATCGACGACATTGCCCTAGAAGCAGCCGGCGGCGCGGTTGCTGGCGGGGCAGGTGGCCCCGTTCCCCCGGCTCCTTCCTCCCCAGCGCCCAGCCCTGCCCCGGCTACTCCCGCCCCAGCCCAAGCCGCAGTCACGGGCCGCGACGATAACATGGCCCTAGGCAACCCCAGCGGCGCTACCCCAAACGTAAACACGCCCACCAACTACCTACTCAGTAAGCCCCAGTTCGCCGTGGGCTACAACGCCCAGCGCGGCACGCCCACCTGGGTAAGCTGGCACCTGAACCGGGCCTGGATGGGCGCAGCCCCGCGCCAGGACGACTTCCGCCCCGACCCGGCCCTGCCCCGGCAGTTTTACCAGGTCACGCGCAACTCTTACGCCGGCTCCGGCTTCGATAAAGGCCACAACTGTCCCAGTGCCGACCGCACCACGGACCTGGACGACAACTCGGCTACCTTCCTGATGACCAACATGATTCCGCAGGCTGGCAACAACAACCAGCGCACTTGGAGCGCCCTGGAAGAGTGGGGCCGCGACCAGGTGCGCCAAGGCCAGGAAATCTACGTTATCATGGGTAGCTACGGCAAGGGAGGCACCGGCCAGAATGGCAAGATGACGACCCTCGACCAGGGCCGGGTAACGGTGCCCGCCCGCATCTGGAAGGTGCTGGTGCTACTACCGGAAGGCAGCAACGACCTGCAGCGCATTGCCGCCGGCCAGGCCCGCATTGTGGCCGTGGATACGCCCAACGACCAATCCGTAAGCCCCGACTGGAGCCGGTACCGCGTGAGCGTAGATGCCATTGAGGCCGCCTCCGGCCTGGATTTGCTAAGCAAGCTTCCGCTACCCGTGCAGGAACAGCTGGAGGCGCGGGTTGATACGGGCCCCGTGCGGTAGCTCAGGGCAGCCGCAACCTCCGCAGCAACCTCTGGGGTAGGCGGGCGTACATGCAGGCAGCTGAAGCCAAGAGGATTTCCGCAATTGTGCTGATCTTTACGGCGACGCCTCCCACCGCGCCTATTCACTTTTCTTGGTGCATTCCCACCCATTATGCCTTTGCCGGGGCGTAATGGGTGTTTTTTTGACTTACCAGCGGCCTCCTTTTCTATGCTTGCTCAACCCCTTACATCACCCCTGCTCCGACCCCGCCGCACGCACCGCCTGGCCGTAAGCGCCGCGTTTCTGCTGCAGGGGCTGTGCTTTTCTACGTGGGCGGCGCGCATCCCTACCGTGCAGCAGCAGCTAGGCCTTTCCGATACCGAGCTGGGAGGCGTCCTGCTGGCCGTACCGGTGGGGTCTATGGCCTCGCTGCCGCTGTCGGGCTGGCTGGTGGCTCGTTTCGGTAGCCGCCTACTTACGGTGCTGGGCCTGTTTCTGTACGCGGCGTTTTTGCCCCTGCTGGGACTGGCTACTACCACCCCGCAGCTCATGGGGGCGCTGGTCTTGTTCGGGCTGGCTAGCAACATGGCCAACATCAGCATCAATACCCAGGCCGTGGGCGTGGAGGCCCTCTACGGCAAGTCCATCATGGCATCCTTCCACGGCTTGTGGAGCCTGGCAGGCTTTGCCGGCGCGGCGCTGGGCACCTTCATGATTAGCAACACCATTGCACCCCTTCCCCATTTTCTGCTCGTGGCGGCTGTGGTAATCGGTAGTGTATTTCTGGCCCGCCCCTACCTGCTGCCCGCCGACGCGCCCCGGGAAGCGGACGCCCCAATATTTGTACTTCCCGATAAATCGTTGCTGCTGCTGGGCGTATTGGCTTTCTGCTCCTTACTCTGCGAAGGAACCATGTTCGATTGGAGTGGGGTGTACTTCCGCAAGGTTGTGCAGGCGGATAAAGACTTGGTGGGCGTGGGGTTTGCCGCCTTCATGAGCACTATGGCGGCAGGCCGCTTTGTAGCCGACTGGTTTGCGGACCGCTTCGGCCGCCGGCGCACGCTGGTGCTGAGTGGTTTGCTGGAAGCCACTGGCCTGCTCATTGCCGTGGCTTTCCCCGGCGTTATTCCTGCTACGCTGGGCTTTATGCTGGTGGGGCTGGGCGTATCGTCGGTGGTGCCGCTGGTGTACGGGGCAGCGGGCCGTTCTACTACTATGTCGCCGGGCGTAGCGCTGGCGGCGGTTTCTACGGTTGGGTTTGCTGGCTTCCTGCTCGGCCCACCCGTTATTGGATTAGTAGCCGGCGTCACCAACTTGCGGGTATCCTTTGCCTTGATTGCCCTGATGGGCGTAGCAGTAGCGGCCCTGGCCCGCCGCTCGGCCGTTGACTAATGCTTGGTGCAGGCTTCGAGGGTAAAACACCAGCGGCCAGCCCTAACCAGGCTGGCCGCTAATCTTGTGCAGCGTGCTATACTATGGAGGCACCAGCTTTTTACGCCCGATTAGGTTTCTGTCAGTACGGTTTTAAAGCCCGCCAGCTTATCGCCGTCGGCCTCGCCCAGCACCAGCACCGGCACCTGCGGACCGCTGCCAAAACGGTAAACCTGCACGTTGTTCAGTTCCTGCTTCAAGTACATCTGCAGGGCTTTAAAGCGGTTGGCCAGCTCGGGGTTACCTAGCACGCCGTTGTCGGCGGTGTGGTTGCGCAGGAAGTAGGTTAGCTCTTGCTTTTCCACTTGGGTAGCAGCGGGCACACCGGCCAGCGTAGCCAAGGCCGCATCCGTTAGGGCACCGGCCGGCGCGGGGTAGCTCACGGCCTCCAGGGGCGCCTCCGATTCGCTCATGTATTCGAGGCCTTGGGTTAGCTGCTGGAGCTGGTGCAGGGTAGCATCGGAGGTAGCAGCAGGAGCAGCGGCATCGTTGGCTTCGGGGGTTGCGTGGCGGGCTTGGCTGGTGAGGGCGGCCGTAGCGGTGGAGCTATTTGCACCGCTGCCGGGCACTTGGGCGGCAATGGCGGCGGCCAGCTCCTGCATGCGCGCATCGGCCACCTTTATCTTGGGGTTGGCAAAGTTCATGTCCGCCACCTGCTTCATCGGAATCAGGTGAATGTGGGCGTGGGGCACTTCCAGCCCAATTACCGCCACTCCAATCCGCTTGCAGGGCACGGCCGCTTTCACGCCCTTGGCCACGCGCTGGGCAAACTGGTGCAGGGCCGCCAGTTCGGCGGGTGGCAAATCAAAAATGTAGTCGACCTCCTTTTTCGGTATTACCAGCGTGTGGCCTTCCACCAGCGGGGTGATGTCCAGAAACGCCAGGTGCTGGTCGTCCTCGGCAACCTTGTAGGCGGGCAGCTCGCCCGACACGATACGGGAGAAAATAGAAGGCATAGAGGAAGGTAGTGAGTGGTGAAGTTGCGAAGTTGTGGAAACCACGGCAGTGCCGCGTGGCGCCTCAAAGTACGCGGCAAAACGCAAAAGGGCGAAGCCGACTGGCTTCGCCCTTTTGTTAAGTTCATGAAAATCACAAACTCACCATTTCACAAGGTCACCGTTAGCGGCTGATTTCCAGAATTTCAAACTGGAGCTTACCCGCGGGTACCGTGATTTCAGCCGTGTCGCCGGCCGACTTACCCAGCAGGCCTTTGCCAATGGGCGACTTTACGGAGATTTTGCCGGCGGCCAGGTTAGCTTCCTCTTCCGCTACCAAGGTATAGTCCAGAACCATGTTGTTTTTCAGGTTCTTCAATTTCACTTTGCTCATGATAAGCACCTTGGAAGTATCCAGGTTGCTCTCATCCAGCAGCCGCGCATTGCCGACAATTTCCTCCAGCTTGGAGATTTTGAGTTCGAGCAAGCCCTGCGCTTCCTTGGCCGCGTCGTACTCCGCGTTTTCGCTCAGGTCGCCTTTGTCGCGAGCCTCGCGCAGGTCATCGGCGGCTTTGGCCCGACCGCGGATTTTGAGGTCCTGCAGCTCATCCTTCAGCTTCTGAAGACCTTCCGGAGTGTAATAGTTGATGGTAGCCATGGTGGGGTGATGTAAGCTCAAAAAACAAGGAGAACGGCCAGCGCGGCTGGCCGTTCTCCCCGAACAGGTTTAGGCAAATATACGAAACGTTGGGGAAAAACCGGCGAGCAGGTCCCGCGCAAGCGGTATTCCAAACCACGGCAAGCAGCCGCTGCCAGCCGCTGCCCTTCTACTCCGCTACCCCGCTCGCCGCCGGTAACTTTCCCGCCAGAAACTCGCGCAGCTTGCGAACCAGTACCGTGTTAATACGCTCGTAGCTCTGGAAGCTCCAGCCGCCCACGTGCGGGGAAAGCACCACGTTCGGGGCCGTCGCCAAGTACGCAAACCGGGCCTGCTGCTCGGGGCTGAGAGTAGCCAGCTTTTCGTTTTCCAACACGTCCAGGGCGGCGCCGCGCAGCTGCCCGGTTTGCAGGCGCTGCACCAAGGCCGCATGGTCAAGCACTTCGCCCCGGGCCGTGTTCAGCAGCCACAACGGCTGATGGAAGCCGGCCAGAAACTCCTCATTCACGAAGTGGTGGTTGGCCGGCGAGTATGGAATGTGCACGCTCAGCACTTCGGCTCGGGCCTGCAGTTCCGGCAGGCTCACGAGGGTAGCGTGGTGGTTGGCTTCTACGCGGGGGTCGTGGTCGTAAGCCAGCACGGTGCAGTCGAAGGCCTGCAGGCGCCGGGCAAAGGCCTTGCCCATGTGGCCGTAGCCCAGTAATCCGATGGTTTTGCTCCCTATTTCCTCACCCCGGTTGGCCTCGCGGCGCCACTCTCCGGTCCGCACTTCCCGGTCGGCGCGCGCAATGTTGCGGAACAAGGCCAGCAGCAGCCCTACAGCGTACTCTCCTACCGCGTCGCGGTTGCCTTCGGGGGCATTGAGCAGGGTTACGCCGGCCGCGGCCAGGGCCTCCTCATCAATGTTATCAACCCCGGCCCCGGCCCGGCATACGTAGCGCAGGTGTGGCCCCTGGGCTAGCAGCTCCCGCGTAACGCGCACTTTGGAGCGCACCATCAGGCCGTTGTAGGGGTGAGCCGCCAGAGCTGCGGGCACTTCGGCAGCCTTTAGATCGGGGCGGTAATGCAACTCAATACCCATATCCTGCAGCAAGTCCGGCAGGTTCGGGTGCATTTCGTCGATGACGAGGCAGAGGGACATTCTGAGTAGTGAAAAACTGAGGATTAAAACTGATGCTCTTCCGCAGCTGGATGTATAGCACGCATAGTATCTTCAGTGTAAGTCACAGAAGCATAGGCTTTTTCGGTGCTCTGGGCCGCTGCTGTTACGGTTACGCGAGAGCCACTTTCGGCATCATAACCAACTACCTGCCAGTTTACCCGTCGAAAATTGTGAAAACCACCAGCCAGTGGCTCTACCCGTTGCCACCAGTGGGTACTGTAGCCGAGAGTAGTGCGGCCCTCGTAGTCGGTTCTGACATAGAAATTCGGGGCTTCTGCCAGCGGCTCCCAAGAGCCCTCATCTGCATCTTGCCCCAGCGCCCAGAAGAAAACACCCAACAGTAAAGTAGTGGTTAGCAAAAAACCTACGGCCGTCTTCTTCCTCATTTTCAGGACAGCTTGTGCTGCTCCACCTGCTGCGTGAGGCCCACAAAATCCTGCACGCTCAGCTGCTCAGCGCGCTTGTCGAAGATGGGGTCAGTGGTGGCTTCGGCGGGCATACCAAAGGGCTTAAGGGCGTTGCGCAAGGTTTTGCGGCGGGTCTGGAAGGCCTGCTTTACCACCTGAAAAAACAACTTCTCGTCGCAGGCCAGCTGCTGGGTTTGGTTGCGCGTGAGCCGAATTACGGCCGACTGCACCTTGGGCGGGGGACTGAACACGTGCGGGGGCACCGTGAACAGGTAATCGATAGTATAAAAAGCCTGGAGCAACACGCTCAGGATGCCGTAGGTTTTGGTACCCGGCCCCTCGGCGAGGCGGTCGGCTACTTCTTTCTGAATCATGCCCACGCACTCGCGCACCTGCTGGCGGTGAGCCAGCACCTGAAAGTAAATCTGGGAACTGATGTTGTAGGGAAAGTTGCCGATGATGCTGATTGGCTGGCCGGGGTACAGCTTGCCCAAATCCATCTTCAGAAAGTCCTGGGAGTAAATCCGCCCCTCCAGCGCCGGGAAATGTTGCCCCAGGTAAGCCACCGACTCCCGGTCAATTTCTACCACCGAGGTGCGGTACTCGGGGTGTTGCAGCAGGGTTTGGGTAAGCACGCCCATGCCGGGGCCGATTTCCAGCACCTCCGCTACCCCATCAGGCAGGCGCAAGGCCTCCACAATATTGCGGGCAATGTTGGGGTCAGTCAGGAAGTGCTGCCCAAGGTGCTTTTTGGCCTTAACGGAATCCACGGCAAAGGAAAATGAGGAGGAAAGAAGGAGCAGGAAGCCGGAACGGTAGTACACACAGCAACAAGGAAAATCTAAGGCAGTGAGGCCTGCTCACGGCTACTTCCTTATTCCTCATGAACAAATCGGCTACCTTCACGCCCAAAGATACGCCGGCAACTGCCGTTTCTCCGCGCCCGGAGCCCGGAGCAGGGGTAGTAGCTGGCCTTACAGACTTCGTCTCATGCCCCTATCCCTCGCCTACGCCGCCGATTTCCCTTCCTTTGCGGATACCGTATTTATCCTGCCCGCCGGCACTACCGAGCTACCCATCAGTGCCGCCGCCGACTTGCCCGAGCCAGCCCGCCAGTACGTGGCCGCTCAGCTAGCCGCCGGGGAAAAGCTATTTGGTATCAACCAGTACACCCACCGGCACTATTATGTGGTGGTCGAGCAGAAGAAAACCGCGGACCTTACCGCCGAAGCGCTGCGCAAAGCCGGCCACCAGCTCCACGCCCGCCTCAAGACGGACAAGGTACCCGAGCTGTTCATTCACGATCTGACAAGCTCCGGCGCCCTCCCCTTGGCCGAGGGCATTGCCCTGACCGCCTATCAGTTCGAGGGGTACAAAACCGACGAAAAGTCCAAGAAAGCCCCTGACCTGCAACTGCTAACCCTAGTCAGCGCTGAGTTGACAGCCGAGAAGGTACAGGAACTGGACTACGTGCTGCAAGGCGTATACCTAGCCCGCGACTTGGTCAACATGCCCTACAGCCACCTCAACGCTACCCAGCTGGCCCAGCGCTTCAAGCAGGTCGGCGACGAGGCGGGTTTCCACGTGGAAGTACTGGACTTGGTTCGGATTGAGGCCCTGCGCATGGGCGGCTTGCTGGCCGTCAATCAGGGTAGCCCCGAGCCGCCTACCTTCACTATTATGGAGTACAAACCGGAAGGCGCTACCAACGCCAAGCCCATTGTACTGGTGGGCAAGGGGGTAGTGTTTGATACTGGCGGCCTTAGCCTCAAGCCCACACCCAACAGCATGGATTTGATGAAGTGCGACATGGCCGGCTCGGCGGTAGTAGTCGGCGTGCTGGCGGCCCTGGCCAAAAACCAGGTGCCTCTGCACGTTATCGGGCTGGTGCCGGCCACCGACAACCGTCCCGGCGGTCCGGCCCTGGCTCCCGGCGACGTCATCACGATGTACAGCGGCCTGACCGTGGAAGTCCTGAATACCGACGCCGAAGGCCGCCTGATTCTAGCTGACGCCCTGGCTTTTGCCAAAAAGTACGACCCCGAACTGGTACTCGATTACGCCACCCTAACCGGCTCGGCCGTGCGGGCCATTGGCGTGGAGGGCATTGTGTACATGGGCACGGCCGCGGAGCAAACCATGAGCGCCCTCAAGCAGGCCGGCCACGCTACCCACGAACGCCTGGTAGAGTTTCCCCTCTGGGACGAGTACGCCGACCACATCAAGAGCAGCATTGCCGACATCAGCAACCTGGGCAAAGCTGAGGCCGGGGCCATTTCCGCGGGCAAGTTTCTGGAGCGCTTCACCGAAGGCTACCCCTGGGTTCACTTCGATATTGCCGGCCCCGCCTTCCTAACCGCCCCCGATTCTTACCGGGGCAAAGGCGGTACGGGCGCAGCCGTGCGCCTCACCTACGAGTTTCTGAAAAACCGGGCGTAATACCACGTTAGTAATAGCACGCCGTTTTGGGCGGCGCGAGAAACCTTCTGTTGTTGCTTGCTATGCAGTAAGCAGCGCGCACGATTTCTCGCGCCGCCCGGTGTGACCGGCTGAACTAACAACTTTCCTCTACCGCCTTCATCACCTCATTACCCCCACAAATGCTTCCACGCATTGGCATTTCCGTCGGCGACCTAGCCGGCATTGGACCGGAAATCATTTATAAAACCTTCCTTGATCAGCGCCTGCTCAAGTATTGCACGCCTGTTGTGTACGGTACGGCCACGGTGCTCTTCGACGACTTCCCTGCCGACGCTACCCACGAGCCGCTTACCTTCCGACAGGTGCGGGAAGCGGCCGATATTGCCCCGGGCAAGCACAACGCTGTTACATGCTGGGATGAAGACTTCACCCTCACGCCCGGCCAACCGAGCACGGCCAGTGGTACCGCTGCCCGGCAAAGCCTGCTGGCCGCCGCCCGCGACCTGAAGGCCGGCCTGCTCGATGCCCTGGTAACCGCCCCCATCAGCAAGGAGAATACCCAGTCGGATGACTTCCGCTACCCCGGCCACACCGAGTTTCTGACGTCTTTTTTCGGCGCCAAAGAAAGCCTGATGCTGCTCGCTAGCGAAGACCTGCGCGTGGCTACCGTTACGGGTCATATTCCGCTCAAAGACGTACCGGGCCGCGTTACTCAGCAGCTGCTCACCACCAAACTGCGCATCTTGCTCCATTCGCTTAAGCAGGATTTCGGCATTGAGAAGCCGCGCGTGGCTGTGCTAGGACTGAACCCCCACGCGGGCGAAAACGGCCTGCTTGGCTCCGAAGAGGCCGACGTTGTAATGCCCGTACTGCGGCAGTTTCAGAACGAAGGCCACCTGGTGTACGGCCCCTTTCCCGCCGATGGCTACTTCGGCACGGCGCAGTTCCGGCAGTTTGATGCCACCCTGTCCTTGTACCACGACCAAGGGTTGATTCCGTTTAAAACCATTGCCTTCGAGCGGGGCGTCAACTTCACGGCCGGGCTGCCCGTCATCCGAACCTCCCCCGACCACGGCACCGCCTACGGGCTAGCCGGCCAGTACAAAGCCGACGAAACCTCCTTCCGCGAAGCGCTCTACATGGCCTGCGACTTAGTGCGGCAGCGCAAAGCCCTAGCCGATATTGTACCCTTGGTACCGGGCCCGGCCCCGCGCGGCGGCCGCCACGAGTAACCTTTAGGTTCTTTATAAGAAGAGCGGCCATCGTTTCCAGTAGGAATGATGGCCGCTTTTTTCCCTAATAGCTTAAGCATAGAATGCTTTACACAACGGCATTTTGGTAGCTACCTCCCAGTTGTACCAATTGGCGAAAACGGTCTTTTTTAATAATTAAAGATTTGCTTATCAGACTTTTAAATACAAAATATAGCAAACAAGCAAAAAGTCTATAGTGAAACATTCTTTTCAAAATCGAAATTTACTTTGTGTTTTTAAAATTACGCTGTAAGTTTGCAACTGTAATCAGCGGAGCCACTTCGGTTCCGTTCTGCTTTTACCCCGTTTCATGACGCTGCACACTCCCACCGACTACCGTACTGCCCTGCGCCGCCTCGACGCGCTGGTAGCGGCAGGCGTGGAGGGAAATGCCGCGTTGGAGGCAGAGTTTCGGGAGTTGATTGCGGCCCTGGATACCTACGAAGGCAAGCTCGGGCTGCTACCCATTCCTAACCTGCCTACCTCCCTGGCGGAGATGATAGAACTGAAGCGCCAACAGATGCGCCTCAAGCAGAAAGAGCTAGCGCAGTTGCTGGAAGTACCAGCGGGACGTCTTTCGCAGATACTGAATGGCAAACGCCGCGTGACGCTCGACTTGGCGAAACGCTTGTATGAGCGGCTGGATATTCCGCCGGATTTTATCCTCAAGAACGCCTAGCTCACTGCCCTACCCCGCAACTGCTTTTACAAAACGGGGAAAACTTTCTACTTTTGCCCCCTGCTACAAACTAGCCGTGAAAAAGGACGCCCAATACGACATTAATATTGCCAAGCTAGCCGATAAAACGCATCACTTTGCGTTCGAGCTGGACAAGGCTTTTTTTGAGCAGTTTGATCAGCAACTCATTCCCGAAGGTCAGGTGCACGCTGATGTGACGCTAACCAAAACGGAGCGGCTCATCACCGTGGATTTTGACTTGCACGGCACTGTGCGTCAAATCTGCGACCGGAGCCTGGACGAGTACGACCAGGAGGTGGAAGCACACGAGCAGTTGCTGGTTCGCTTCGGCGACCAGAATCAGGAACTGGACGACAACGTGCTGCAAATCACGCCCGATACGCAGACTCTGCCCCTGGCTCAACACCTCTTCGACTACATTGGCTTGGCCCTGCCCATGAAGAAGCTGCACCCGCGCTTCCAGAATGAGCCCGATGAAAACCCCGAAGCCGACGCCAAACTCATTTTCACTACCCGCCCCGAAGGCGACAAGGAAGATGATGACAACGACGGCATCGACCCGCGCTGGAATGCGCTGCGTAATCTTAATTAGGCCCCGTCTTTCGCCTAATTCCTCACTCTCAATTCTTCATTCTTAATTTTTTTCAGAAATGGCACATCCTAAGCGCCGGACCTCCTCCGCTACCCGCGACAAGCGTCGTAGCCACTACAAACTGACTCCTAAAGCCGTTTCGGTTTGCTCCACTACCGGCGAGTTGCACCTGCGTCACAAAGCCTACGTAGTAGACGGTGACCTGTACCTGAACGGTAAAGTAGCCATCAAAGACTACGCTCCCGTAGCCGCTCCGGCCGCTACCGACAACGACGAAGAATAGTCGCGCGTTAGCAGCTTACCCGCCTTGCGGTGGGGCCTAATATACTATTCCCGGCCTCTGGCTTCCTCAGGAAAGCTGGGGTCGGGGATTCGGCCCTTCCCAAGGATTCTCTCCCGGACCTCTTTGATTTCCCGTTCATGAAGATAGCCCTGGACGCAATGGGGGGCGATTTTGCTCCTCAGGCCGCCGTCGATGGGGCCATACTGGCCGCCAAACAGCTGGCGGGCAAGGCCCAGATAGTGCTCATTGGCCAGGAAGATGCCGTGCGCCCCTTGCTGGCGCAGCACGGCCCCGATGCTGCCGACCTGCTAGTAGTGCCTGCTTCCCAAATTATTGACATGGGCGAGCACCCGGCCAAAGCTTATCAGCAGAAGCAGGACTCCAGCATTGCCGTAGGCTACCGCTTGCTGGCAACGGGTGAAGTCGAGGCTTTTTGCTCGGCTGGTAACACGGGGGCCATGCTGGTAGGCGCTATGTTCAGCGTGAAAGCCGTACCGGGCGTGATGCGACCCGCCATTGCCAACTTTGTCCCGAAGCTACACGGCGGCATGGGCATCATGCTCGATGTAGGGGCCAATGCCGAGTGTAAGCCCGAAATGCTGGAGCAGTTCGGCGAGCTTGGCTCCCTGTACGCGCAGTATGTGCTAGGCATCAACAAGCCGAAAGTTGGGCTGATGAACTTGGGGGAAGAGGAAGGCAAAGGCACTGCCATTACCCAAGCTGCTCACCAACTGCTGAAGGTGAATCCCCACATCCACTTTGTTGGCAACATCGAAGGGCGCGACCTATTCAATGACAAGGCCGACGTCATCGTCTGCGACGGTTTTACGGGGAACGTGGTGCTGAAGATGGCGGAATCCGTGTACGACATCATTGCCGATAAAGGCATTCACGACCCTTTCCTCGACCACTTCAACTACGAAGCGGTAGGAGGCTCCCCCATTCTGGGCATCAACGATAACGCCATTATTGGGCACGGGGTAAGCACGCCCCTAGCTATTTGCAACATGCTGCTGCAAGGCTACCAAATGGCCAGCTCAGGCATTGCTGACCAGATAAAAAACACCTTCAAGTCTTAAAAGCGACTGTAAGTCCGGCCGCCGAGCCGGACTTTTCCTTTGCCGCGTTTTCCGTTTTCTCCCTAATGAAGATTACCGCTGCCATTACCGGAGTCGGCTCCTACGTGCCCGACTACGTGCTTACAAACCAAGAGCTCGAAACCATGGTCGACACGACCGACGAGTGGATTATGAGCCGAACCGGGATTAAGGAGCGCCATATTCTGAAGGGGGAAGACCAGGGCACTTCCGTGATGGGCGTAAAGGCCGTGCAGCAGCTACTAGCCAAAACGGGCAACAAGGCTGCGGACATCGACCTTATCATCTGCGCTACCACCACCCCGGACTTGGTATTTCCGGCTACGGCCAACATTATTTCGGCGGCTGTAGGTGCTACCAAGGCGTTTAGCTTTGATATGCAGGCAGCCTGCTCGGGCTTTATGTACGCCCTGGCCACGGGCTCCCAGTTTATTGCTACCGGTACCTATAAAAAGGTAATTGTGGTAGGCGCCGATAAGATGTCGAGCATTATTGATTACACGGACCGCGCTACCTGCATCATTTTCGGCGACGGGGCTGGGGCTGTTTTGCTGGAACCCAACACCGAAGGCCTGGGCCTGCTAGATCAGGAGCTGCACTCGGATGGTAGCGGCGAGCAGTACCTGCACCAAAAAGCCGGTGGCTCCCGGCGCCCCCCATCCGCCGAGACGGTAGCCAACCGGGAGCATTTTGTGCACCAGGAAGGCGCCGCGGTGTTCAAGTTCGCCGTGAAGAACATGGCCGATGTAGCCGCCCAGGTAGCGGACCGCAACGGCCTGAATCCTGATACTATTGACTGGCTGGTGCCCCACCAGGCTAATAAGCGCATTATCGATGCCACGGCCAACCGCGTGGGCATTGGCCCCGAAAAAGTAATGCTCAACATTCACCGGTACGGCAACACGACCAACGGCACCATTCCTCTGTGTTTGGCCGACTACGAGTCGCAGCTGCGCAAGGGCGATAACCTGATTATTGCCGCGTTCGGTGGGGGCTTTACCTGGGGGTCTTTGTACCTGAAATGGGCCTACGACCCCAAGCCCGATCCTACGGCAGCCTAAATTGGCGGCCCGCAAGCGGAAAAACTTCTATACTTGCACTCCCGACGTGCCGTCCCGCCATCTTTCCGGGGCGGCACGTTGCATTTCCACCCGAGTAACTCACTTTCTGACAGTTGAAGATTCGGGCCGGAACCGGCCGTTTCCGGCCGCTCTTCACCTTATTTTCCCTCTCTAATTCTTTCCTCCCACCATGGCCACGACCGCAGACTTTCGCAACGGGCTCGTTCTGAACTACAACGGCGAGTTGCACGTCATCACCGAATTCCAGCACGTAAAACCTGGCAAAGGCCCGGCTTTCGTGCGTACCAAGCTCCGCAACATCAAAACCGGCCGCGTAATCGACAATACCTTCAACGCCGGGGTGAAAGTGGAAACTGCCCGCGTGGAGCAGCGTCCCCATCAGTACCTGTACAAGGACGATTACGGCTTTACTTTCATGGATAATGAGTCGTTCGAGCAGGTAGTGCTGCCCGAGGCCATGGTGCCTTTCGCCGACATCATGAAGGAAGGCCAGGTAGTTACTATCCTCTTCCACGCCGAAACCGAGCAGCCCCTCACGGCCGAACTACCAACGACGGTAGAGCTAGTAGTAACCTACACCGAGCCCGGCCTCAAGGGCGACACGGCCACCAACACCCTCAAGCCCGCCATCGTGGAGACGGGGGCTCGGATTCAGGTGCCGCTTTTCATTGATACCGACACCAAAATTCGCATCAAGACCAGCGACTACTCCTATGTCGAAAGAGTCAAGTAAGCAGCCCAACAAGCCCACCGCCGCCCCCATGAAAGCCAAAGAACTACAAGAGCTCATCGACTTCATTGCCAAGTCGGGTCTGAACAAAGTCAACATCGAAACCGAGGAGTTTAAAATCTCGGTGCAGCGCGAGCCTAACACGAAAGTGGTAAGCGGTAGCGTAGCCGCCGCGCCGGCCCCGGCTCCCGTAGCCGCACCAGCTCCTGCCGCCGCCCCCGCGGCCCCTGCTCCTGCCGCCGCGCCTACCCCGGCAGCGCCCGCTGAAGCAGCCGGTGGTAACTACTCGCCCCTGAAGTCGCCGATGATTGGCACGTTCTACCGCAGCAGCAGCCCCGATTCGCCCGCTTTTGTACAGGTAGGCGACTTGGTGGAGAAAGGCCAGGTGATTTGCATCATCGAAGCCATGAAGCTCTTCAACGAAATCGAGGCTGAACAGTCGGGCCGCGTGGTGAAGGCGCTGGTGGAAAATGCGTCGCCCGTGGAGTACGACCAGCCCCTGTTCCTAATTGAGCCGATGTAGAGCAATTAAAAATTGAGAATTAAAAATTAAGAATGGACCGCGCTAAGGTTACTAGCTGCCGCGCGGTTCCAATTTTTAATTCTTCATTTTTAATTTTTAATTGATGAAGCTGTGTTCAAGAAAATATTAATTGCCAACCGGGGCGAAATTGCGCTGCGCGTAATTCGGACCTGTAAGGAAATGGGCATCAAGACGGTAGCCGTGTACTCGACTGCTGATAAGGAAAGCCTGCACGTGCGCTTCGCCGACGAGGCCGTATGCATTGGCCCCCCTAGCTCTGCCCAGAGCTACCTGAGCATTCCTACCCTGATTGCCGCCGCCGAAATCACCAACGCCGACGCCATTCACCCCGGCTACGGCTTCCTGTCGGAAAACGCGGAATTCTCGCGCGTGTGCCAAGAAAATGGCATCAAGTTCATCGGGGCCTCGCCCGAGATGATTAACCAGATGGGTGACAAAGCCTCGGCCAAGGCAACCATGATTGCGGCCGGTGTGCCGTGTATCCCCGGCTCCGTGGGCTTGCTCGACTCAGTGGAGCAGGGCAAAAAGGTCGCCGCCAAGATTAAGTACCCGGTTATCCTGAAGGCTACGGCCGGTGGCGGTGGCCGCGGTATGCGAATTATCAACTCCGAAGAGGAGTTCGAGAAAGCCTGGAACGATGCCCGCACCGAGGCCAAAGCCGCTTTCGGCAACGACGGCGTGTACCTGGAGAAGTTTGTGGAGGAGCCCCGCCACATTGAAATTCAGGTGTGCGGCGACCAGTTCGGCCACGTTTGCCACCTTTCTGAGCGCGACTGCTCGATTCAGCGCCGCCACCAAAAGCTGGTAGAGGAAGCGCCCTCGCCCTTCATGACCGACGAGCTGCGAGAGCGAATGGGCCAGGCCGCCATTGCTGGCGCCGCGGCCATCGGCTACGAAGGCGTAGGGACCATTGAGTTTCTGGTCGACAAAAACCGGGACTTCTACTTCATGGAGATGAACACCCGCATTCAGGTGGAGCATCCCGTGACGGAGGAAGTTATCAACTACGACCTGATCAAGGAACAGATCAAGGTAGCGGCTGGCATCCCAATTACAGGCAACAACTACGGCCCCAAGATGCACGCCATGGAGTGCCGCATCAATGCCGAAGACCCCGCCAACGGCTTCCGTCCTTCGCCCGGCAAAATCACGGTACTGCACATTCCCGGCGGCCACGGCGTGCGCGTAGATACGCACGTGTACGCAGGCTACCAGATTCCGCCCAACTACGACTCCATGATTGCCAAGCTCATCACCGTGGCCCAAACCCGCGAGGAGTGCATTGTGAAGATGAAGCGGGCTTTGTCGGAGTTTGTAGTGGAGGGCGTGAAGACCACGATTCCTTTCCACTTGCGCCTAATGGACAATGCGCAGTTTAAGGCTGGTGACTTCACCACGAAGTTCTTGGAAACCTCCTTTGATTTTTCGGAGCTATAAGCGTTTCTGCAAGCAGCATAGAGAAGGGCTATCCGTTCGCGGGTAGCCCTTCTTTTTTACCCGCACAAAAGGCACTGCTCTACCCTTTCAGAGCGCCACGTTCACCAATAAAACCGGTAAACTACGCCGGTACCAATGCCAGCGGCTACAGCAACTTACTACTGTTGGCTCGTAGCTCTTGTGTGTGGGCTCCTAATCACAGCAGGCCTCTTCTACGCTGACTAGTAGCCATAAGAACCTCAGCTTACGAACGTAAAAAAGCCAGCGTACCGCTGGCTTTTTTATGCAGGTATGTCTGCAATCAACCTACCGAAGGCATCAAATCCGGCTTTTAGCAATGGATACGGCCCTAGCAACCGGACGGGTTTGGCATCCGGCTCACCAAATTCGGTAGCGCTATCATCGGCTAGGTAGCTCACGCCTTGCTGAAACACGATGTCATAAAACGGGTAATGCGGTTTCTCAGGGTGGGTAAATGGTACTAGCACATTAAGCTGAAATTGCTCCGATAATGACTGCGCCAACCACAAAGACCGGGCTTCCTCATCTTTGGTCGGCGTCCGGTAAATAGCCACATGCTGCGGAAACTGTGGAACCTCCGATTCCGTGGTTTCAAAGAAGATATGGGTGGGGTTGCGCGAGTCAAATTCCATCGGCTCTTCCTCCCCCAGCAACATCTCCCAAGGAAATGCGGTAAGCCCTGGCATTGCTGTCTGCAGGAACTGCTGAATCTGTGCGGCACTTAAGTTTTCACTAACGTACATCTCCTCCATGCCGAAAACGGGTTACGTAGAAACTTAAAGTACTAAAAAGGCCGACTGCGCAGTCGGCCTTTTACTTCTGCATTATCTGCTTGATGGCGGACTGCTGTACAGTTCTAGCGAGCAACCGCCTACCCAACCTGCGCGCTGCCCTGCTCAATTTCCTGCACCAGCTCACCGTACCACTGCTCACCGTACTTGCGAATGAGCGGCTCCCGCAGAAATTGGTACACCCGTACGCCCAGGTTTGCCCCGAAGGAGCAGGCGGGTGAGCAGATGCTCCACCGGTCGTAGTTCAGGGCTTCGAAGCCCTCGTACTTAGTAACGCGAATGGGGTACAGGTGGCAGCTAATGGGCTTTTTGAACGAGGTGGCCCCAGCTCGCCAAGCATCTTCAATGCCGCACTTTAGAATACCCCGCTCATCGTAGAGGGCGTAAGCGCACTCCCGGTCGTTAATGGTAGTCGTGCTGTAGTCGCCTTCCCAATCCTTGATGTAGAGGCCCTGTTGCTCAATGGCTTGGCGGCCGGCTTCGGTTAGGAAGGGCTTGATGGCCTCGTACTCATTGTGCAGGATTTGCAACTCCTCGTCTTCCAAGGGGGCGCCCAGGTCGCCTTCCACGCAGCAGGCGCCCTTGCAAGCTTCCAGGTTGCACACAAAGAAATTATCCCGAACGTCGTCGGAAATAAGGGTATTCTGAATCTGAATCATGGTGGGGGCGGCGGGCTCAGGTTTTCGGGGCCGTGGGGCGCTAACAAATCCGTAGCGTTTCCAGTGCCGCGCTGAGCAGGCAAATAATCCTCAAAGATACCAGATTTACCCCAGGCCGTGCAGCACCTTTTCCGTCAGCGCACACTGGCGGTGGTGGGAATAGGTAGTCAGGGCCTCGGTCTGGGCTTGCCGGCCCAAGGTAGCGGCCAGCTCCGGCTCCCGCAGGACCCGCTCAATAGCAGCGCAGAACTCGGCCTGGTTACGCAGCGGATATAATAGGCCCGTGCGGCCGTCTTCCACAATCTCTAGGGTGCCACCCGCCGCCGAAGCCACAACGGGTAGGCCCGTGGCCATGGCCTCAATGGTTACCATGCCGTAGGTTTCATTCACGGAGGCTGTAATGGAAATATCAAGGGCGCGGTAGGCTACCTCGGGCTGCAGCGTGAACGGGCGCAAGTGCGCAACCTCCGACAGGCCCAACTGCTGTACCCGCGCCAGCACGGCCTCCTGGTACGCATTGCCCTCGTTGCGCGTCGATTCACCCACGAACAGCACATGTAGGTACGGGTGCCGCGCGTGTAACGCCCCCAAGGCTTCCACCACAAAATCCTGGCCCTTCCCGTCATCGAGGCGGCCGATTACGCCGAGCAGCACCGCGCCGGGCGGTAGCACTAGGCCAAGCTGCTGCCAGGCCTGAGCTTGGGTTAGGCGAGCATCAGCAAACTTTTCCAGCTCAATACCAAGCGGAACCACGTGCAGGCGCGCGGCAGGGAAGCGCGTTTTCTCCAGCACCTGCCGGGCCAGGCCGGGCAGCGGGGAAAGCCAGGCGTCCAGGGCGCGGTAGCGTAGCGTGTGCACAACGCCCCGCTTGGCCAGGCCCAACTGCATGTGCTGCTGGTACACTACCCGCAGCTGTGGCAACCGCAAGGTCTTGCAGAGCACCGCTAAGCCCAGGTCGCCGTTGCGCGTGACGATGAGCACCTGAGTTCCGAAGCTGCGCAGCAGGGCCGCCAGTCGGCCGGCGGCCGGTACGTCAAGTGCCTTCCACGGATTGCGCAGCAGGGCTACCGGTAGCTTCAGCTCGGTGGCGCGGGCGGCAATGGGCGAACCGGCCAGGGTAATAACCTGCACGGGCCAGCCCCGCTGCCGCATCCAGTCGGCAAACCGGACGGTGTTTAGCTCCAATCCGCCCCAGCTCCCGGACAGGCACAGCAACGAAATGGGAAACACGGCGGGCGAAGCGGAGGTAGCAGCGGCAGAATTCACGCCGCGAAGATACAGCCGGCGCTTTTGCGGGTGATAATTGGGCCGCCGCGCACCAAATGCCGCACGTTGCGGTTAGTACTTTTCGGGGTGTAGGCTGCTTCTACGGGGCCGACATTCGGTTTCGCTACCCCAGCCGAAAGCCCTACCTTTGCTAACAAGCCAAAAAGCTTAGTTTCCGATCTGACTGACACGCATGGCACTGGATTATCACGCATTATTGAACCCCTCGCAGGCGGCGGCCGTGCTGCACACCGAAGGCCCCTGCATGATTATAGCCGGCGCGGGCTCCGGCAAAACCCGCGTGCTTACGTACCGCATTGCCCACCTGCTGGAAAAAGGGGTGGACCCGTTCAACATCCTGGCCCTGACCTTTACCAATAAGGCGGCCAAGGAAATGCGCGCCCGCATCGAGAAGGTAGTGGGCCCGAACGCTAAAAACCTGTGGATGGGCACTTTCCACAGCATCTTCGCGCGTATTCTGCGCTCCGAAGCCGACAAGATTGGCTACCCCCGCTCCTTCACTATCTACGATACCCAGGACTCGAAAACCCTGATTGGGCAAATCCTCAAGGAGCTGGAGCTGGACGATAAGCTCTACAAGCCGAACATGGTGTTGGGCCGGATTTCGGCCGCCAAGAACAAGCTGATTTCGGTGCAGCAGTACCTCAACGACCCCGTGATTCGGCAGGACGACGAGGCGGCGTTGCGGCCCAAGCTGGGCGTTATTTACCAGCAGTACGCCAACCGCTGCTTCAAGGCCGGAGCCATGGACTTCGACGATTTGCTCTACCAAACCAACGTGCTGTTCAAGGACCACCCCGACGTGCTGAACAAGTACCAGAACATGTTCCGGTACGTGATGGTGGACGAGTACCAGGATACCAACTACTCCCAGTACCTAATTGCGCGCAAGCTGGCGGCCAAGGAGCGCAACATCTGCGTGGTGGGCGACGACGCGCAAAGCATCTACGCCTTCCGGGGCGCCGATATTCAGAACATTCTCAACTTCGAAAAGGATTATCCTGAGCTGCAGGTATTTAAGCTGGAGCAAAACTACCGCTCCACCAAAAACATTGTGCGCGCAGCCAACTCGGTTATCAAAAACAACCAGGCCCAGCTGCGCAAGGACGTTTTCTCGGATAACGAGGAAGGCCCGCTGATTGAGGTATTCAAGGCCGCTTCCGACAACGAGGAAGGCAAGTTGGTAGCCAACAGCATCTACGAAGACAAGATGAACCACCACTTGTCCTACGATGACTTTGCCATCCTCTACCGCACCAACGCCCAGAGCCGGGCCATGGAGGAATCTTTGCGCAAGCTCAATATCAAGTACAAGATTGTTGGGGGCCTCTCCTTCTACCAGCGCAAGGAAATCAAGGACTTGGTGGCCTACCTACGCCTGACGGTAAACCCCAACGACGAGCAGGCCCTGCGTCGGGTGATTAACTACCCCAAGCGTGGCATCGGCGACACAACCATTGCCAAGCTCATTAACGCGGCCGAGGAATCAAACCACACTATTTGGGAGGTAGTAGCCAACGCCGACCAGTTCCTGCCCGCCCGGGCGGCCAACCCGATTGTGGATTTTGCCGAGAAGATCAAGGCCTACACGGCGGTAGCGGCCAAAGATGATGCCTTTGAGGCGGCCAAGTTTATTGCCAAGAACTCGGGCCTGATCGAGGACCTGTACGCCGACAAGAGCATTGAGGGCCTTTCCCGCTACGAGAACATTCAGGAACTGCTCAATGGCATCAAGGCCTTCGTGGAAGACCCCGAGCGGGAGGATAAGACGCTGGCCTCCTTCCTGCAGGATATTGCCCTGGTAACCGACGCCGACACCAAAGACGCCCAGAGCGAAGGCGAGCAGGTGACCTTGATGACTATTCACTCGGCCAAAGGCCTGGAATTCCGCAACGTCTACATTGTGGGCATGGAGGAAAACCTGTTTCCTTCGCAAATGATGATTACCTCCCGGGCCGACCTGGAAGAAGAACGCCGCCTGTTTTACGTGGCCATTACGCGGGCTGAGAAGAAGCTGACGCTGAGTTACGCTACTTCCCGCTACCAGTGGGGCAACCTGCGTAGCTGCGAAAAAAGCCGCTTCCTGGATGAAATCGACCCGCAGTTCGTAGACTTCAAGTTCTCGGCTGGCCCCGTGGGTAGCGCCGGCCCGGGCGAGTCGCCGTTTGGGCACGTGTTTGAGCGGCGCAGCAACTTGGTGCCGCCGGCCCCGCGCAAAACTGTTGCTACCAAGTACTCCCCACCCGCCGACTTTAAGCCCTCCGACACGAGCAACCTGCAAACCGGCCAGCGCGTGGAGCATCCCAAGTTTGGGTTCGGGACGGTCACGAAGCTGGAAGACCAAGCCGGCTCCGTTAAAGCCATTATCCTGTTTGAGGAAGTTGGGGAGAAAACGCTGCTTCTGAGCTTTGCCAAACTGCGGGTGCACTAACTGTTTCTGTGTCCTTCCAAGCCAAGCAAGGAATCTGGGTGGCAGTAAGAAGTCACGCCGGACTCCTCGCTTGGCTTGGAATGATACTAGGCGCCGTGCACCCAAATTGCCCTATTCGCGTTACTTTAGATGCTGATAGCGCGGCCCTACCCTGCTATGCATTCCTGCTGAACCTTGCCGCTGGTCTTCCTGTGCAAAATAGGATGCCATTGGGGCAAGGTTTGGCGTATATTTGGCCCTTCGAATACAATTTTTCATGACCTTACCTTCTCTTCATAAACACGAGTTGCTCCAGCGCGAGTACGGGCAGAGCACCTTTCAGCTCGTGCAGCAACTGCGCGACGTAGAGGACCGCACTGAGCGCACCCGCCGGGCTCAGCAGATCGTGCAGCTCATCTTCCGCATCCAGCCTACCCTGCGCGACCAGCCTGAATCGCAACAGAAAGTGTGGAACCATCTGTTTGAAATGGCCGACGGCGAGCTAGACGTTGATGCGCCGTTTCCGTTGGTAGCCCAGGCCAACATGGCGCCTCCACAGCGGGTAACTTACCCCAGCAAAGGCCCCAAGCTACGGGCCTACGGTCGAGCCGTGGAACAGCTCATCGAGAAAGCCATAACCCTGGAAGACGCCACCGAACGGGAGCAGGCCACCATCATTATTGGGCGGACCATGAAGTTTCTGTACCGCTCCCATAACAAGGAAAACGCCAAGGACGTCACCATCCTCAAGCACCTGAAGGAGCTTTCTGGCGGCCAGCTTACCCTAGACCCAGCTCAGGTTGATGCCCAGAACCTGTTTGAGTTTACTACCGGTGGCCGGCCCGCGCCCTTTATCGTGCCCCAGCCCCGCCAGGAACGCGACGTGCGCCGAGGAAGCGGCGGTAACAATAACCGGCGCGACAAGCAGCGCCGCGGCGGTAAAAAAGGCCGCCAGGAACCCCAGCAACCCCCGCAGTAAGTTTTTAGCTAGTAGCCAATGGCCAGAGCTATTGGCTTTATAGTTAGGAACAACTACAAGCCCGCTTCTTTTTCTTGATTTTAAAAGCTAACAGCTACTAGCCATCAGCTACTAGCTCCCCAACAAATGGCCTCTTTTGAAGTTATCGGCGGCAAGTCGCTGAAAGGTGAAATTGTGCCTCAGGGCGCCAAAAACGAAGCTCTGCAAATTCTGTGCGCCGTGTTGCTTACGGATGAGCCCGTCACAATTTCCAACATCCCGGATATCCGCGACGTGAACAAGCTCATTGAGCTATTGCGTGATATGGGCGTGAAGGTGGGCAAGCTTGCCAACGACACCTACCGCTTCCAGGCCGACGATGTGCACTTGGACTACCTCGACACCCCCGAGTTTGTGGCCCAAGCCGGAGCTTTGCGCGGCTCCGTTATGATTCTGGGGCCCATGCTGGCCCGCTTCGGTAAGTGCCAGCTGCCTAAGCCCGGCGGCGACAAAATTGGCCGGCGCCCCATGGATACCCACTTTTTGGGTCTGGAAAAGCTAGGCGGCAAGCTCACGTTGGAAGGCACTGACTTCTACCGCATCAACACCGAAGGTCGCCTGCGCGGTGCCTACATGCTCCTGGACGAGGCCTCAGTTACCGGCACCGCCAACATTGTGATGGGCGCGGTACTGGCCGAAGGCACCACAACTATTTATAACGCGGCGTGCGAGCCGTACCTGCAGCAGCTTTGCAAAATGCTGGTGCGCATGGGGGCCAATATCAACGGCATTGGCTCTAACTTGCTAACCATTGAAGGGGTGGAGCGCCTGGGGGGCACGGACCACCGCATGCTGCCCGACATGATTGAAATCGGCTCTTTCATTGGCCTCGCGGCCATGACAGGCTCCGAGATTACCATCAAAGACTGCCAGATTCCGGAACTGGGCCTGATTCCGGACACCTTCCGTAAGCTGGGCATTCAGCTAGAATTCCGCGGCGACGATATCTACGTGCCCGCCCAGGACCACTACGAAATTGCTACCTACCTCGATGGCAGCATCCTCACCATCTCGGACCACACTTGGCCCGGTCTCACCCCCGACCTGCTGAGCGTGCTGCTAGTGGTAGCAACCCAGGCCAAGGGCACCGTGCTAATTCATCAGAAGATGTTTGAGTCGCGCTTGTTCTTCGTGGACAAGCTCATTGATATGGGCGCCCAGATTATCCTCTGCGACCCACATCGTGCTACCGTTATTGGTTTGGACAAGCGTACTCGTTTGCACGGCATTACCATGACCTCACCCGACATTCGCGCCGGGGTAGCCCTGCTGATTGCCGCTCTATCGGCTGAGGGCCGGAGCGTGATTGAAAACGTGGAGCAAATTGACCGGGGCTACCAGAACATTGACAAGCGCCTGACAGCCCTTGGCGCCCAGATTCGTCGTCTCTAAATCTAGCTTTACGGTAAGTATTGCGCACCGCCCGGTTTCCGTTGAAGCCGGGCGGTGTTGTGTTATATACTGGCTCCGGGTTACGTTCCGGGCGTAACAGTATAAATCAGCAGAAGCTGCGCAGCTCTTTTCATCTCACTCTTTCCTCTTTTATCTGATGAAAAAATATGTGCGTCTGCTCCCGCTGATGGGGCTGATGCTGGCTGGGTGCGCCCAGTCAGCCGAGCAGCAAGATATATTTACTTCCGGCGCGGTAGTGCCCGAAGTTACTACCACCTCTCCTGGTACAAATACGGCCGCAGCGGAAGCCACGACGCCGGAAGTACCACTTGCCCGCTTGTGGCGGGTAGCAGGTCACCCAGTTATCTACCAGGGCGCCATGGAGGTGGAAGTGGCTGACTTCGCAGCCGCCTCAGCGCACTTAGATACAACCCTACTGCGCCATAACGCCTACCTCACCAGCGCCCGCGAAACTACCGACGCCGACCGCCACCAGCAACTCCTGACGATTCGGGTTCCGTCGGCGCAGTTTCTGTCTCTCACCTCGGAGCTGGCGCGCTTGGGACTCGTTCGTGGCAAAGAGCTTACCTCCCGCGACATTACCGCCGAACTAGCTAAGCTCAGCCGCGCTACCGCCGCCGCTGACACGACCACCCAACAGTTCTCTGCCCAGGAAAAGCAACTGCTTACGGAGCAGGCCACGTTGGCCACCTTGCAGCTTACATACTACCAGCTGCGTCCTGCTACTGAACTAACTCCGGCCGCAGATATAGCCAGCCAACTGCAAACCGGTTTGTGGTTTGGCTGGCGGGCGTTAAGCATGTTCCTCATTGCGGCCTCTTACATCTGGCCACTCTTGCTAGGGGTAGCAGTGTGGGCCGGATACCGTTGGCGCCGAGGTAAGCTGGCACTAGACTAATCCTTTAATTCACGGCTCCTACCCTACTCACGGGAGCGTACTCAAACGGGCACGTTTGGCTTCCGTATCTTTTTTATCTGGCCCAGAGATAATAGCTACCATAGGAAAGCCCGCCTGAACGCGTCCAGGCGGGCTTTCTTATAGCAGCAGGACCAGCTTAGCTCCGGTCAGTTACCATATCGATTACTGAGGTAACCAACGACAACACAACGCTGAAGATCAGGGCAGAAACGAACCCGTCCAGCTTAAAGCCACCTAGCAGCCAGTCGGCTATCATAACAATCAGAGCATTGATAACCAGCAGAAATAGGCCTAGCGTGAGAATGGTAATGGGGAAGCCGATGATTTTCAGAATCGGCTTGACAATGGCATTCAAGATTGCCAGCACAATGACCAGAATAAACGCGTCCCCGATGCCGCTGATGTCGGCGCCGGGCAGAAACTTAGCCAGCACGTAGGTAACAATGGCCGTGAGAATGAATTTAAGAATGAAGCCCATAGGGTAAGAAGAGGGATTGAGGTGAGAGAACAGTACGGGAAGTAGGAAGTTGCTTACTCTACGCATAGCCCGCAAAAAAGTACGGCAAGCAGCTGAATCAGCCACTTGCCGTACTTTTTTTGCGGGCGCTTGATAACTCGAACTACCGAACGAAAAGCCTATTTTTCTACGGCGCGGGCTTTTAGCCGGCCCTGCGAGACGCCCATCCAGTTGGCCATATGATAAAGCAACCGGGCGCCTACAATGGCGTTCCATTCCGTGTCGCCGGGTGCCACCTCATTTAAGTCGCAGCCGATGATGGTGCGGCCGGAGCGCACTACCATCCGAATAAGGTAGAGAGCCTGCTCAAACTCCAGCCCGCCGGGTACGGGGGTGCCTGTGCCGGGGCACAGCTTGGGGTCGAGCCCGTCGATATCAAAGCTCAAATACACTTTTTGGGGCAGCTGGGCAATGATTTTTTTGCACTCCTTCTTCCAGGACTTCCCCCCCAGCATTTCAGCCTGCAGAAACCGGTCGGCGAACAGGGCCACTCGGCCGTTGCTTTGGTCAATGTACTCGGCCTCCTGCTGGCAGTAGTCGCGGATGCCAACCTGCACCAACTTCTTTACCTGTGGCAGTTTCAGGGCATTGTACATAATGGAAGCGTGGGAAAACTCAAAGCCTTCATAGGCCGGGCGCAGGTCGCAGTGCGCGTCAATCTGCAGAATTCCAAACTCTTCATGCCGCTCAGCCAGCGCGTGCAAGTAACCTAAAGGCGTGCTATGATCGCCACCCAGCACTACTACCCCTTTGCCGGCATCCAGCAAGGCACCGGTTTTTTGCTTAAGCCACTCTAGCAGGGCCTGGCCGCGCTGATTGACTTGGGCAGGCACCTGGGAGAACGTTCCGTGCGTTGCTTCAGGCTCGCCTTCCTCCAGCCAGCCGATGTACTCCGCCGCGGTAGGGCGCAAAGAGAGGCTCTCGGCGGCAATCTTTTCGTCGGGCTCCTCCATGGCCAAGCCCATTTGCCAGGCATTGGGCAAGTCGGGGTCATAGAGGTCCACCTGCAAGGACGCCTCTCGGATGGCCTCGGGCCCCTCAGCGGTACCGGCGCGGTATGAAACGGTTACTTCCCAAGGCACAGGTACGATTACGACCTGGGCCTCCTCAGGCGTGAAAGGTAGACCGTAAATTCCGCCGGCGGAGTCACCGAGGGCATTGGGGTCGAAGGCGGCAAGCTTTTGTTCCAACGAGGACGCAGAATTAGCCATACTGATAAAGAAGTGAAAGTGAGAGGTAAGACCAGCCGGAAAAGGTAGCAGCCCCCGCTTCCAGGTCTCAACGCCCGTTCTGAGCATGATTCCTGGCGGCGAGGGCCGCTTGATAACGCCCCGGCCCAACGGCCGGAAGACTTATTAGCCAGCTTGCTGGCCGCCCATAAAATCGTAGGTGCGAATGATATCCAGGATTTTCTCAAAAGTATCCCGGTCGAAGAAGATCATCAGCGGTAACTCAACTGAGTTGTCCTTGTCCGAGAATTGAGTTATAACCGAGAAAATAAGTGGCTGCACCATGGGCCGGTTCAGCAGCAGGTTGTGCAGGGCATCGGCAATGTCGCCACGCGGGTGCGTGGGTGGCGCCCCGTAAATGCTTGCTTTCAGAATGTTAGCTAGTTGGGTTACCAGTGCCCCGGTAATGATATTGCTGATTTCCAGCAGCAATGACTCCTGCATTTCATCAATCTGCGTGGAATCAGAGGTGCTCATGCGCAAGCAGACGCGGGAAAGCCGCTGGACATGCTGGCCGGAAAAGAACATCAGGGTTGTTCCGTTAAAATCCCCCCGGATATCCGACTGAATAATGACGTGGCCCGCTTGCAGGTCGCGGACTTTATCCAGAATCGTCTTACCCGACACGATATCAAGGTTGGGTACTTCCAGCAGCACCTTTTCCTGGGCGACAACCGCGAATGAATCGGCCGCGCGAGCTAGGCCGATATTCAGGATTTCGCGGATGATATCCCGCTCCAGTTCCGTCATGTGCAAATCCATAGGAATCAAATGAAAGGGCGGCCAGCCAAAGTCGGCCGCCACAAGTCTGCAATACGTGAGTTACGGTCGTTTGGCCAGAAATAGTCGAGTTAGGGCCGGCACATCGAGCACCAGGCACACTTGCCCGCTTCCCAATAAGGTAACGCCCCCAAACAAGTCAATGGTATCCAGCGGTTTACTCATGGGTTTTACCACGATATCCTGCTGGCGTAAAAACCGGTCGACTATCAAGCCCAGCCGGCGGTTACTGTAGTTGACAATGATTATGTCTTGACGACCATGTAGATCAGCTTTGGTAGCGGGCGCTAGCGGTCCGTCACCGTTATGCAGCAAGCGGCGTAGCGACACGACCGGAACGTTTTCGTCCTGAACTCGGGTCAGTAGCACGCCTCCTACTACGTTGAAATTTTCCGGCAGCAAGGATACCACCGAATCAGTATGCATAAGCGGAATAGCGTAGTTACGCTGGTCCAGTTGAAAGAGTAGCGCTCCTTTTACGGCAATGGAAGTGGGTAGCACTAGCGTAAAGGTGGTTCCTTCCCCTAGTACTGAATCCACACGCAATTGGCCGCCCAAGGAGTCAATGGCCAATTTCACTACATCCAGCCCCACACCGCGCCCCGATATTTCGGTTACTTCCTGGGCCATGGAAAAGCCCGGCTCGAACAGAAAACCACGTACGGCATCATCATCGAGGTTAGCAGCCGTAGCGGCCGGTACCAAGTCGCGTTCAATGGCTTTGCGCCGAACGCTTTCCACGTTAATGCCGCGGCCATCGTCGCGCACCTGAATCAGCACATCGTCGCGTTCCGTCTGGGCCGACAACGTCAGGTGGCCTTGGGCACTTTTGCCGGCCGCCTCCCGCTCTTCCGGAGTTTCTAGGCCGTGCCCAATGGCGTTGCGCACCAGATGAAGCAGGGCGTCGGTAATGATTTGCAGGATGTTGCGGTCAATCTGGATGTCCTCACCCACTACCGTTAGCTCAACGTCCTTCTTTTCCGTGTTGGCCACGTCGCGCACCACCCGCGGAAATTTGTTGAATAGGGAACCGACACCTACCAAACGGGCGTCCATGACGCTGTATTGCAGTTCGTCGGCAATGCGTGAGAGGTGAGCGGCCGCCGCTGCCAACGCCGGATTACCGATTTCCTGGCTGAGCGTCAGCACCCGGTCCCGGTCGATGGTCAGCTCGCCCACTAGGTTAAGCAGGTGGTCAAGCTTGCGGATTTGAATGTAGACCAGATCCGAAAGCTCCAGCTTACGGCTAGCGTCCTCTTCATCCTCGGGGCCGGATTCCAGAATAGGCTCCTCACCGCGCACCAGACGGTCCAGGTTTTCCAGCAGTTGCTCTACTTCCGGCAGCGCCTCATCCTCACCAACGGCGCGAATCATTTGGCCGATAGTGTCAATCCCCGTGAATAAAACGGGTACTACTGATCCAGTAAAGGTTTTCTCCCGGCTGCGAATAAGCCCGAAGATGGTTTCCATGTGGTGGGCTAACTCCCCGATGGGGTTGTAGCCCATAGCCCGCGCATTGGACTTGAGGTTGTGCATGAGCCGAAATAGCTCATTCAGTGCTGGCTCGTCGGTCGGATTACGCTCTAACTCGCTGATATGACGGCTCATGGCGTCGTAATATTCGAGCGCCTCGGCCATGAAAATTTCGCGGTACTCCTGCTCCCTTGACTTCATTGCGCCTGCACGGGTTGAGAGAGGAAGGAAGAACGCCCCCGACGCGCGGTGGTTCCGGGCTGCACGTGGCGCACCAAGAAGTCGGCAATGTGCGGAAGGGGTAGCACAGCAGATGCCAGACCGGACTGGATGACCGATTTGGGCATCCCAAATACCGCTGAAGAAGCCTCGTCTTGGGCTACAACCGTGCCGCCGTGCTGACGGATGGCGTGAGCTCCAGCGGTTCCATCGTGCCCAAGCCCGGTCAGGACTACGCCCACCACATTACGGCCCACGGCCCGGACAACGGAGTGCATCAGAATGTCCACGGAAGGTACATCAAGACCAGGCTCCTCCACAAAATCAGTTTGCCAGCCAACCCAAGGGCTATCCATTACCGACCGCACAACTAAGTTACGCCCACCCGGCGCAACCAGAACACGCCCTGGCTCCAGGCGCATGCCGCTAGTAGCAGCCATGACGGGTAGTTGGGTGGCCCGCCGCAGACGCTCCACTAGTGTATCGGTGAAAGATTCAGGCAGGTGAACGGCCACGAGCACGGCCCAAGGAAAACCCAGCGGCAACTCCCGAAGCAGCGCCTCAACTGCGGGGGCCCCACCCGTTGATCCTCCAATGACTACCACCCCGCGCGGAGGTAAGGGCACCGCCGTGCGGCGCAGAATGACCGACGGTTCTACTTTGGGGACGGGAACTGAGGAAGGCTTGGCAGCTAGCAGCTTACGACGTAAAGACATGCGCCACTCAGCCAATTCACTACCTGTCCCCAGAGGAGGCGTAATGTAATCGTACACCCCTAGCCGCGCAGCCTCGCGCAGCATGCCGGGTAGGGGCGCTTGAGCGCTATACAGCAGTACAGGGACCGAAAAGTGCCGTTGCAGCTGCTCCAAGCCTAATAACTGATTCTCACTTATGAGCACTACCCCCGGCCGCAAACGCCGCGCCATGGCGGGCAGCTCGTCAGTAACCACGGCAGCGCCTACTACCTCCAGTTCAGGATCGGTATGCAAGAGCCGGGTGACTTCCGTGCGCACAAACGTGGGCAGGTTGCCAAGCAATAAGGTGAGAGGAGCAGTTAGAGCGGACACAAGAAAGAAAAGCAGCTACTACGAGAGGCGGACTTTATTTACCGCGTGGGGTGGGCTAAAACTACTCTTGCTCAGAATCAGTTTCCTGCAGGGCGCTTCCTACAATTTCCAGCACCTTCTCCTCCGAGAAAGGCTTAACGATATAAGCGGTAGCCCCGCTTTCCAGTGCTTCGTTTACAATAACCTCCTGGCCTACTGCTGAGCACATAACTACTTTTACCTCAGGCTGCTCCTGGCGGATGCCCTTTAACACGTCAAGGCCGGTATTGTCGGGCAGAATCACGTCGAGCGTAATCAGGTCAGGCTTCGTTGCCAGCGCCATTTCCAGTGCTTGCTGCCCATTTGCGGCTTCTCCCACTACCTCATAGCCGGCGTCGGTAAGCATGTTCTTGAGCATCGTGCGCATGTAGAAAGAGTCGTCGACGATGAGGATGCGGTTTTTCATGGAGAAAGTAAGAAGGAGGAAAACAGGAGCTGAACAATACGTTTGGACTAGGCCTTTGTACGGCTGCCCGCGGCGGAAGATTCCGCTTTAGGCTGCAACTGCATGATTTCGGAGGGGGTAAGCAGTTTCAGCATATCGAGCACCACGATGATGCGGCCATCGACCTTGGCAATTCCCTCAATGTATTTGTCGTGAATGTTGATGTCCTGAATAAACTCCGGGGCCTTTTCAATGATGGACACGGGAATAGACAAGGGCTGGGGCACTTCGCGCACCATGATGCCAATGGTATACTCTTTGGCTTCAATGGCCATTGTGTATGACATGGCAGGCATCTCACCCTGGCTGGACCGAAGCTTGAATCGCTCTTCCAGGTCAATGATGGCAATAATATCGCCGCGCAGGTTGGCAATTCCCTTGACGAAGGGGGGGTTTTAGGCATACGGGCAATTTCAGGGGTAATGGTTACCTCCTTCACTTGCTCGATGCGAATCCCATACTCTTCTTCACCCAGGCGGAAAACAATCAGCTGGATGATAGGGTCCTGTTTGACGTTCTTTTCGGACTCAGGCATGCCTGAAAAAGTAGCGCGGATCCCAGGCCACCCGGTAGGGGCAGCCTGGGGGCGCGGTTAGAGAAAATGCTTACTTGTTCTTGCTCTTAGCCGTCCGAGCCTTCGAAGGTGCCGGGGCATCAGCTGACGGCTGGGGCGCCTCTTTCTTGCGGTCCTTACGGCGGCGGTTATCTTTTACCACAGGTGAGGCAGACTGATCAGCAACGGCCGTTTCTGCCGGAGCAGCGGGAGTGGCCGCAGCGGCCCGGCGCGACGTTTTGCGGGCGGTAGCTGGGGCTGATTTCTCCGTTGTAACAGCTGACGCGGTGCCCCGACGGCTGGGCCGGGTAGCGGGTGCGGCAGCAGGGGCAGCCGGAGTAGAGCGGCGCATCAGCGGCCGCCGACGAATTGGTTCTGGCTCCGGCTCGGGCTCCGGCTGCAAGTCTTCCATCAGCTGGAAGGCGGACAGGCCAAGCTGTAGGTCGTCGGCAATGTCGGTCAGGTTCTGGCTGCTGGTGGTCAGCTCCTGCATGCTCGTGGAGAGCTGCTTGGCGGTGCTGGCTACCTGCTGGGTACCGGAGGCCGTTTGCTCGGCAATGGCTACTACTTCTTCTACGTACTTTACCACGTCGCCAATCGAGGTTTTCTGTACCTCGGTGGCCGTTAGAATGTCACGGGAAGTGCGGAGCGTTTCGCCGCTGCTGGTGGCAATGTTCTTAAAGGCCGAACTGGCTTCGAACGTAGCGTTCTTACCCTTGAGTACTCGGCCTTCCATGGTGCTAATTGCCGTAGCGGCCGAGGTCGTATCTTTCTTAACGTCTTCTACCAGGGTAGCAATTTCACTGGCCGACTTACGAGAGCCTTCGGCCAGCTTGCGGATTTCTTCGGCTACTACCGCGAAACCACGGCCGGCTTCCCCGGCGCGGGCTGCTTCGATAGCGGCGTTCAGAGCCAGCAGGTTGGTTTGCGAGGCAATGTCGGTAATAACGCCCAGCGACTTGCTGATTTCCTGGGACCGAGTGCTTAGTACTTCAATGGTTTTGGAGGTCTGGGCGGCTGCCGAGCTGATTTCCTCCATGTTTTTTACCACTTCCGCTACCGTCTTCAGACCCAACTGGGAGGTTTGCTCACCAAGAATAGCGGCTTTGATACCAACATCGGCTTTGCCAGCCGTTTCCTTGGTAGCCTGCATAATCTCCTCGATCAGCTTGAAGGCTTGGTCGGTCTTGAGAGCTTGGTTCTGCGCACCTTCGGCCATCTGCTGCATGGCTAGGGCCACGTCAACCGTAACCCGGCTCATCTCCTGCCCTTTCACCACCATTTCCTCCGACGATTCCCCTACAATCTGCGAGGACTCGTTAATCTCGCCGAGCAGTTCGTTGAGGTTGTCTACGGCGAGGTTCAGAGCGTCGGCCATGGCGCGGATGTCGCCGGTGGTTTCGATTTCTACCTGCTGCTGCAGGTCGCCTTCCGAAATGGCTCGTACCACGCGGCTTACTTCCAGTACCGGGGAGGCAATGGATTCAATAAGAGCGTTCAGCGTATCCACCAGTTCTTTCCAGGAGCCCGACACGTCCGTTACCGTGGCGCGTTCCGTCAGCTTGCCTTCGCCACCCGCTACGCGAGCCACGCGGCTTACTTCCGACGCCAGACGGTTCAGGTCGTCCACCATGCGGTTGATGGTTTCGGCCAGGTCGGCTACCTCACCCTTGGCATCCAAGGTCAGCTTCTGGGTCAAGTCACCCTGCGATACGGCCGTTACTACCTTCACAATACCCCGTACCTGCGTGGTGAGGTTGGAGGCCATGGTGTTTACCCGGTCGGTCAGTTCCTTCCATACCCCGCTTACGCTGGGCACGTTGGCCTGGCCGCCGAGGCGACCTTCCGTACCTACTTCTAGTGCCACGCGGGTTACTTCGCCGGCGAAGATGTTCAAGGAGTCCACCATAACGTTGATGTTGTCCTTGAGGTCGAGCAGCTCGCCTTTTACGTCTACCGATACCTTCTGGCTTAGGTCGCCGCGGGCTACGGCGGAGGTTACGTTGGCAATGTCTCGTACCTGGGAGGTCAGCGAGGCAGCCATGGTGTTTACGTTGTCCGTCAGGTCCTTCCAAGTGCCACGCACATTCGGTACTACGGCCTGACCACCGAGGCGGCCTTCCGTGCCTACCTCGCGGGCCACGCGGGTTACTTCGTCGCCGAACGTGTTCAGCGAGTCCACCATTTGGTTCAGGTTTTCTTTCAGCTGGAGCAGCTCGCCGCGTACGTTTACCGTTACCTTCTGGCTTAGGTCGCCGCGAGCTACGGCGGTGGCCACGTTGGCAATGTCTCGCACCTGAGAGGTCAAGTTCGAGGCCATCGTGTTTACGTTGTCCGTGAGGTCTTTCCACGTACCCGAAACGCTGGGCACATTGGCCTGACCACCCAGTATACCCTCGGTACCTACTTCGCGGGCTACGCGGGTAACCTCGCCGGCAAAGATGTTGAGCGAGTCCACCATCTGATTGAGGATGTTCTTCAGGTCGAGAATCTCGCCTTTCACATCCACCGTCATCTTCTGGGTCAGGTCACCTTTGGCTACGGCGGTTGCCACGTTAGCAATGTCTCGCACCTGCAGCGTCAGGTTCGAGGCCATCGTGTTTACGTTGTCCGTCAGCTCTTTCCAGGTTCCACCAACGCGGGGCACTACAGCTTGGCCACCGAGCTTACCCTCCGTACCTACTTCACGCGCCACGCGGGTTACTTCGTCACCGAAGATGTTGAGCGAGTCCACCATCTGATTGAGGATGTTCTTCAGCTCCAGGATTTCTCCTTTCACATCCACGGTCATCTTCTGGCTCAAGTCGCCGCGGGCTACAGCGGTAGCTACGTTAGCAATGTCTCGCACCTGCAAAGTCAGGTTCGAGGCCATGTAGTTCACGTTGTCGGTCAGTTCTTTCCATACACCCGCGACGTTAGGCACGCTAGCTTGGCCGCCGAGCTTGCCCTCGGTACCTACCTCCAGCGCCACGCGGGTTACTTCGCCGGCGAACAGGTTGAGCGAGTCCACCATCTGGTTCAGGTTCTGCTTCAGCTGTAGCAGCTCGCCCTTTACGTCTACCGTAATCTTCTGCGACAAGTCGCCTTTGGCTACCGCAGTAGCTACGTTGGCAATGTCTCGTACCTGCAAGGTCAGGTTCGAGGCCATGTAGTTTACGTTGTCGGTCAGTTCTTTCCACACGCCGGCCACATTCGGTACTACGGCCTGGCCGCCAAGGCGGCCTTCCGTACCTACTTCCTGGGCCACGCGGGTTACCTCACCGGCGAACAGGTTGAGCGAGTCCACCATCTGGTTCAGGTTCTGCTTCAGCTGCAGCAGCTCGCCCTTTACGTCTACCGTAATCTTCTGGGTCAGGTCGCCTTTGGCTACCGCAGTAGCTACGTTGGCAATGTCTCGCACCTGCAAGGTCAGGTTCGAGGCCATTGTGTTTACGTTGTCCGTCAGCTGCTTCCATACCCCGCCTACGTTAGGCACGCTGGCTTGGCCGCCTAGTTTGCCCTCCGTACCTACCTCCTGGGCCACGCGGGTTACCTCGCCGGCGAACAGGTTGAGCGAGTCCACCATCTGGTTCAGGTTCTGCTTCAGCTGCAGCAGCTCGCCCTTTACGTCTACCGTAATCTTCTGGGTCAGGTCACCCTTAGCTACTGCAGTAGCTACGTTGGCAATGTCTCGCACCTGAGAGGTCAGGTTCGAGGCCATATAGTTTACGTTGTCCGTTAGTTCTTTCCAGATGCCACCCACGTTTGGTACCGAAGCCTGGCCGCCGAGCTTACCCTCGGTACCTACTTCCTGGGCCACGCGGGTTACTTCGCCAGCGAATAGGTTCAGGTTGTCGATGGTCTTGTTGATGGTTTCGGCCATCACCTTGAAGTCACCTGACACCGGAATCTGGAAGGTTTCGTCCAGGTTTCCTTTGCTGATGTTCTTCAATACTTTACCTACCTCCAACACCGGCACGGCAATGCTATCCACTAGGCCGTTGATGTTGTTAATCATGTCGCGCCAGAAGCCAGCGGCATTATCGGCTGAGGCCCGGGCTTTGAGGTTACCCTCAACCCCGGCCACCTTCGAAATGCGCGACACCTCACCGCCTACCCCACCAATCATCTCCACCATGGAGTTGTAGGCTTCGGCAATTTCCGCGAAAATGTCGTCGTTCTGCTTCGTTAGGCGCACCGACACGTCGCCCTTCTTAAAGGCGTCGAGGGCGTAGAGCACCCGGTTAAGCTGGTCGTTGATATAATCCGGGTCCTGGGCCGTATAGCTTACGGAGCTAGCTGCTCCCCGCTTGCGGGTGAGGTTGCTGCTCTGTTGCACCGGACCAGTACCATTATCGGCCGAGTCAGTGACGAGGGTTGATTCTTCTAGCGTGTCCGGAGCGGCGGGAGCCGGGCGGTTGTTTCTGGGCGTCTTAGCTGAAGCCATAAACTGGGTATGGTGGCGAAACCTGCCGAAGCAAGGCGAGGCACAAACGGAACCCCAGATAGCAGGGTTCCAGAACGTGCAAAGGTAGCAAATAGAGTTGTCTGGTCACAATTCCTGCTAAAAACTTCAGGGTATTCAGTAACCCGCGGAATCTGAACGATTTGCCTTCCGTTGGGGTCCCTTGTATTCCTTGGTTAAGACGCCAGCTAGGCCAATATTCCTACCCGGCTACTGCTGCGCCGGATTATTCCAGCATCTTTGCGGCAAAATTCAACTTTTGCGCTGTCCCGACCGTTTCCTACCGAAACAAGCCTAGCGTATCCCACCCCTATGGTCAAAAATCTAGTCATCGTCGAATCTCCTGCTAAGGCCAAAACAATTGAGGGCTATCTGGGCAAGGATTTCGTGGTCAAGTCGAGCTTCGGCCACGTCCGCGACCTACCCAAGGATAATAACGCCATTGATATTGCCAACGGCTTTAAGCCTACCTATGTGGTATCGGCTGATAAGCGGGAGATAATCAGCCAGTTGAAGAAGTTGGCCAAGGAGGCCGAAACCGTATGGCTGGCCAGTGACGATGACCGGGAGGGCGAGGCTATTTCCTGGCACTTATCGGAAACGTTGAACCTGAACGACGCCAAAACCCGGCGCATCGTTTTTCGGGAAATCACCAAAAATGCTATTCTCAATGCCATTGCCACGCCCCGGGAAATTGACCTGAACTTGGTGAATGCCCAGCAGGCCCGACGGGTGCTCGACCGGCTGGTAGGTTTTGAGCTGAGCCCCGTGCTGTGGAAAAAAGTAAAAACTGGTCTTTCCGCTGGGCGCGTGCAATCCGTGGCCGTGCGGCTAGTGGTGGAGCGCGAGCGGGAAATCAGCCAGTTCAAAACATCCTCGGCCTACCGGGTAGTAGCGAAGTTTGATGCCGGCCGCGGCGCAGTACTAGAAGCCGAGCTGCCGACCCGGTTTAAAACCCGCGAAGAAGCTGAAGCTTTCCTGGCCCGTTGCGTAAATGCGGCCTACCGCATTGATAATCTGGAGAAGAAGCCCGGCAAGCGTAGCCCCGCGCCGCCCTTTACTACCTCTACTCTGCAGCAGGAAGCCTCGCGCAAGCTGGGTTTCTCCGTAGCCCAGACCATGAGTGTGGCCCAGAAGCTCTACGAAGCGGGCAAAATCAGCTACATGCGGACCGACTCGGTGAACCTGTCGCAGGATGCGTTGGCAGCGGCCCAGGTAGCTATTACGGCTGCTTACGGCGCAGAATACGCCCAGACCCGGCAGTTTAAAACCAAGTCGGCCTCGGCCCAAGAAGCGCACGAAGCTATTCGGCCCACAGATTTTGCTTTGGTGAAAGCGGGCGCCGACTCCCAGGAGCAACGGCTCTACGATTTGATCCGCAAGCGGGCCCTGGCCTCACAGATGGCCGACGCCGTGATTGAGCGCACGGTAGCAACCATCAGCATCAGTACCCAGCCGGGGGTAGCCCTTACGGCCACGGGAGAAGTTATTACCTTCGAAGGCTTCCTGAAGGCGTATGCCGAGTCGAAGGACGACGAGGAGCAGGACGGGGAATCGTCGTTCTCGCGCGGGCTGCCGCCCCTGAGTGTCGGCCAGGAGCTGCCCCTGCAGCAACTGCGGGCTACGGAACGCTACGCCGCCCCTGCCGCTCGCTACACGGAAGCCTCGCTGGTAAAGAAGCTGGAGGAAATGGGTATCGGCCGGCCTTCTACCTACGCGCCGACCATCAGCACCATTCAAAAGCGCGGCTATGTCGAAAAAGACACTCGTGAGGGTAAGGAGCGCAAGTTTCACGTGCTGACGTTGGAGGGCGACACGGTGAAAACGGAAGTAAAAACCGAAACCTACGGCGCCGATAAGGCCAAGCTGTTTCCCACGGATACGGCCATGGTGGTCAATGACTTCTTGGTAGAGCATTTCCCCGTCATTGTGGACTATCAGTTCACGGCGAAAGTGGAGGATGAGTTTGACCGGATTGCCGACGGCCAAGAGCAGTGGACGGACATGCTGGCCGGTTTCTACACCACGTTTCACGAGACGGTGGAGCGCGGCCAGGACATTGAGCGCAGCACGTTAGGAAGCACCCGCGAAATTGGCGTGCACCCGGAAACGGGCCAGAAACTAACGGCACGCCTGGGCCGTTTTGGTCCCTACGTGCAGATCGAGCCCAAGGAAGGCTCGGAGGAAAAGGCTGTGTACGCCAGCCTGCGGAAAGGTCAGTTTATCGAGAGCATCACGCTGGAAGAAGCGCTGGAGCTGTTCAAACTGCCCCGCATCGTGGGCCAGTTCGAGGAAAAGGACATGACGGCTGCCCTAGGTCGCTTCGGTCCTTACATTCGTCATGACAGCAAGTTCTACTCGCTCACCAAAGAGCAGGATCCGCACACGATTACGGCCCAGGAAGCCATTGATTTGATTGAGGCCAAGCGTAAGGCCGATGCCGAGCGTCTGATCAAGCAGTTTCCCGAGCGCGAGGACGTGCAGATCCTGAATGGCCGCTTCGGGCCCTACATTGTGGTCGGCAAGAAAAACGTCAAGATTCCCAAGGGCGAAGAGCCGGCCGAGCTGACCCTGGAACGCTGCCTGGAACTAGCCGACGCTACCCCCGATAAGCCAGCTAAAGGCGGCCGCTTCGCTAAAAAAGCGGCACCAGCAGCTGATAAGGAAGACAAAGCAGACAAGCCGGCGCGCAAAGCGCCCGCTGCCAAGAAGCCCGCGGCCAAGAAACCAGCGGCGAAAAAGCCTGCTGGCACTGCCGCCAAGAAAGCCACTGGCAAAGTGAAGTAAGCGGTGATTACTACATAAAAGGCCCGGCTGGATTCAGTCGGGCCTTTTTGTTTAACTCAGTATCCAATACAGGGTACCAAGCCTCGTTATATCGAATAACATAGATAGTATCAACCAAATGAAGTGTGCCTTATTACTAAGCACCTTGGCGCTGGGATGTACTACCCTGCTTCCGCCTTTTAGCGTACCTGTCTCCGAGCCTGGGGTAGCAGCCGTGCCTGCACCGCCACCCGCGTATCCGTGGCTCCCGGTGGGGCGCTACCAAACCAACCAGACGCTGGCCGCCCGCTTTCCGCCCCCGCCCGGCTATGAGCGAACAGCTGTGCAGCCTGGTTCGTTTGCGTACTGGCTGCGGTATTTGCCCTTGCTGCCCGTCGGAACGTCCGTGCGCCTGCACACGGGTAAACTCAAGAACCGCCAAGATGTGCACGCCGCCGTGCTCGACTTGGACGTGGGGGCGCGTGACCTGCAGCAATGCGCGGATGCCGTTATCCGGTTGCGGGCCGAGTACCTATTTAGCCAGAACCCTGACCTCGTGCACTTTCACCTCACCAGCGGGCATGACATTGCCTTTCGGGATTGGTATGCCGGGCGTGGATTTCGGGTGGTGGGCCCGCAGGTAGAGCAGGTGCCAAAGGCCGCGGAAAAGCCCGACCACGCGACTTTCCGCCGCTACCTCGACCAGATTTTTACGTACGCTGGCACCCTTTCTTTGAGCCGGGAGCTACGCCCGGTACCGCTGGCCCAGGTGCAACCCGGCGACGTGCTAATTCAGGGCGGCTCGCCGGGCCATGCAGTACTGGTACTAGATGTAGCCGTGGAGCTCCAGACGGGTCGGCGCAAGGCCTTGCTGGCCCAAAGCTACATGCCCGCCCAGCAAATGCACGTGTTGAAAGCGGGTCCGCGGGTTGGTGCGGGCGCCTGGTTTTTGCTAGACCCTGAACGAGACGACGTCAACACCCCGGAGTGGACGTTTAGCCGCGACGAGTTGGGAAGGTTTGAGTAAGGACGAAGCCGATTGTACACCCGGTGCCCTAAACCCACGGGCGGCAAGTCACGTCTCTGTTTACGTAACCCTGACTGGCATGAAAAAGAAACTGGTAGCCCTAACCGGGGCAGGAATTTCGGCGGAAAGTGGACTGGCTACCTTCCGCGGCTCCGATGGACTGTGGGAAGGCCACCGCATTGAGGATGTGGCTACTCCCGAAGGCTGGGCCAAGAATCCTGGTTTGGTACTGGAGTTTTACAACCAGCGCCGGGCCGCGGCCCGCGCCGCCCAACCCAACGCCGGGCACCGCGCCTTGGTTGAGCTGGAACAGGACTTTGACGTGGTAGTAATAACGCAGAACGTAGACAATTTGCACGAGCGGGCGGGCTCCTCCCGCGTCATTCACTTGCACGGCAAGCTGTTTGAGTCGCGTAGCTCCTATTTCGACCAGTTAGTATACCCCATGGAGGCAGATCGAATTGAGCTGGGCGAGAATTGTGAGAAAGGCCACCAGCTACGGCCTAATATCGTGTGGTTTGGCGAGGATGTACCGCTGATGCAGCGCGCCATGGAAGAAACGGCCATTGCCGATGTTTTTCTGGTGGTAGGTACTTCATTGCAGGTATATCCGGCGGCCAGCCTAGTAAACTACACCCAGCAGGGCTGCCCTATCTACATCATTGACCCCAGCCAGCCCCCCGTAGCGGCACGGCCCAACCTGCACTTCGTTGTTGAACCGGCCACAACGGGCGTGCCACGGGTAGCTGCAGAACTACGCGCCCAGGCCTAGGGGAGCAAGGGGCCTGGTAACGAGGCTACCCGGTTAGCTGTTGCATTTTTGCGTTTTTAGCTGAAAGCAACATCCTGCGTCAGATTTACTTTACCCAGGTAGCCTCAGTCACGTTGCCCTTACCAGAGGGAAGTAAGAAGGAGTTATATCGGATTGCGGATTTTTGCGTAGTAGGACGTTCTACACTCCCCTCTCCATGCCCCTACGTTACACTCACGCGCTGTTAACTGGCCTGGGCCTAGTGGCCACTGCCCCGGTTTTTGGCCAATCAGTCCCGCCAGCACACTCGGTTTTTCTACTGGGTAATACCGCCTCCGCGGAGCTGCCTATCAGCCGGTTGCAGGCCCTGCGTCGTACTCTGGAGCAGCAGACTGGCCCTTTTACGGTAGTTCACCTCGGCGACATTGTGGGCAATACCGGCTTGGGTAGCCAGAAAGACTCCAGCCAAGCCAGCCAAACGGCCCGCGCCGATGCGCTAATTGCTCTAGTGCAGGGCTTGCCCAATGGCAAGCTCTACTTTGTGCCCGGTGACAAGGACTGGGCAAACTCCGGCCCCGACGGGCTAAAACGGGTACGTCGGCTGGAAAAGTACATCGAGGAAAGGCTGCCCGGCCAGAACGCTTTCGTGCCTACGGGCGGCTGCCCCAGCCCCGAAATCGTGGACGTAGCCCCTACCGTGCGCCTCGTGGCCATTAATTCCCCGTGGTGGACTCATCCCTACGACCGGCCCGAAGCCCCCGACACCGATTGCAAGACCATGACGCCGGAGGAGTTCCGGGAGCAATTGCAGGACGTATTGGATGAAACCAAGGGCCGGAATGTGCTGCTGGTGGGTCACCAGCCCGTTATCAGCAACGGCGTGTACGGTGGCCATATGCCCCTGAGTCGCCATTTGCTACCCCCGGTAGCGGGCACAGTGTACGCTGCCTACCGCCAAAACGTGGGCTCCCCCCGCGACCTGGCCAACCCGGCTTACCAGCAGTTTCAGAAGGAAATGCTGAACACGCTCAAGGACCACCCCGGCGCCGTGTACGCCGCCGCCCACGATTTCAGCCTGCAACTAACCCAGGCCGAGGGCAGCTACCACTTGGTTTCGGGTTCCTTCGTTGAAAAGCAACACGTAGGCGCCAATGCCCAGTCGCAGTTCAACGAGTCGGCTGAAGGATTCTCCAAGCTGGACTACTTTGCCGACGGCACGGTAAAAACGACGTTTTACACCTTTAACGGGGCTAGTGTTGCCGTTAAGGAAGCGTATGCAGCTACACTATTCCAATCGGCCTGCCAGCAGCCGCGCCTGCCCAACGTGCCGGTCAACAGCTTTATTCCCGAATGTCCGGGCGGGCCGGCGGGGGTAGCGGAAACCAAGCCCGATGCGCCGTTCCTGCCTACTCAAACCCTGGCCGCCGGCAAGCAGTACGCCGGCACCCGGTCCTCGCGCTTTTGGCTTGGCGACCTGTACCGCACTTCCTGGACCCAGCCCGTGCCGGTGCCAACCCTGAACCTTGCCACTGAGAAGGGCGGCTTGCGCCCCTTCGGCCGTGGGGGCGGACGCCAGACTACCTCCCTCAAGCTCATTGCGGCCGATTCCTCGGAGTACGTGTTTCGCTCCGTCGATAAGGACGTGACCCGCATCCTGCCGCCGGAACTACGCCGCTCTTTCGCCGCCGATGTGCTGCGCGACATCACGCCTACGGCTTACCCCTACTCGGCGCTGGTAACGGGCTCCTTACTCGATAAAACCGACATTCTGCACGCCCGCCCCCGACTGTTTGTCCTACCCGATAACAACCAGTTGGGCCCCTATCGCCAGGAGTACGCCGGCCTGCTTGGCACCCTAGAAGACCGCCCCGTGGACCCCAAGCCCAACCTGCCCGGCTTCGGCGGGGCCGATGAGGTGCGCCGGTCGTTCAGTTTTTTTCGCCAACTCTACAAAGACCACGACAACCGCATTGATGCCGAGAACCTGGGTCGTGCCCGGGCCTTCGATATGCTGGTGGCTGACTTTGGTAAGCACGAGGACAATTGGAAGTGGGCCGGCTATAAAAACGGTAAGAAAACGGTTTACAAGCCGATTCCGCGCGACCGGGACCAGTCGTTTACCCTCTGGAACGGGGCACTTACTTACCTGGCCAACCGGGAGTGGGCCGTACCGAGCATCGAGGATTTTCAGGCCGAGTTTCACGACTTAAAAAGCCTGAATTGGCCTGCCCGCCACCTCGACCGGTTCCTACTGCAAAGCCTAAGCCGGGAGCAATGGCAGCAGATTGGGCGCTACATGCAGGCACGCATTACGCCCGCGGCCATTGACGAAGCAACTGCCACCCTACCCGCCGAGTTGCAGGCCCTATCGGGTAATGAGTTGAACCGCAAGCTCAAAGCTCGCATCCAGGCCCTACCCCAAGCCCTGGACGAGTACTACCTGCTGCTGGCCAAGCGCGTGGACGTAGTTGGCTCCAACAAGGCCGAAGTGTTCCAAATAAACCGCCAAGCCGACGGCCGGGTACGGGTGCAGATGTTCGACAAGGCCAAGGAAGGCAATGAGCCCGACGGCCTGGCCCTGTTCGACCGCACGTTTTCGCCCAAGGAAACCCAGGAAATCAGCCTCTATGGCCTCGATGGCAAGGACACGTTTACGGTAACCGGCACGGCCAAGCGTAGCGTGCTGGTGCGCATCATCGGCGGCGACGGCAAAGACCAGATTGCCGATGACTCGCGCGCGGCAGGCCTGCGCACGCTCACAAAGGTGTATGACGTGCCCGATACCGACCTGAAGCTGGGCCCGGAAAGTGACAACCGCACCTCCACCCGGCCCGACATCAACCGCTACAACCAGGAGGAGTTCGAGTATAACACGTACAAGCCCCGGGCTACCGTCATCGTGAATGCCAACGATGGGCTGGGGGTAGGCGCTGGGGTAGATTTCGTGCGCCAGGGTTTCCGCAAGCCGGGCTTCAAAAACGTGTATTCCTTTGACATCCGGGGTTCTAGCGGCGGTAACTTCCAAGTTTCGCTGGCCTCGCGCCACCGTTACGCCTTTGGCCAATGGGATGTAGGCGCGCGTACTGAATACGGCAACTTCTTCCCCTTCTACAACTTTTTCGGGCTAGGTAACGACACTGATAAGGACCAAAGTCGCTACAACGATAAGTACTACAAGGCCCGCTACAAAGGCTTCACGCTGAACGGTTTTGCAGAACGAGTTTTCTGGCAGCGCAGCTTGTTCCGCATTGGCCCCACCTACGAGCAGTACACCTCTAACTACGCCGGCAACAGCTACTTAGGGCAGCTAGAACGCCGCAACACGACCGTACCGGACGACCGAATACCCAACACCGATTTTCAGCGCCTGCTTGGTTTAAATGCCTTGCTGGACATAGACTTGCGCGACCGGCAGAGCTTTGCTCGGCGCGGGGTGCGCCTGCGGGTGCAGCACGACACTTACCACCAGCTGAACGGCAACAGGGGCAATTTCGGCCTGACCCAGGGCTTTGCCGAATACTACGGCACGGCGCGCCTGGGCATTCCGGTAACGCTAGTAGTAAAGGGTGGCGGCGGCCGCAACTACGGCAACGACGACGATATTCCCTTCTACAAGTTCACCAGCCTGGGCCTGCGCGAGAACCTGCGGGGCTACTACCGCAACCGCTTCACCGGCGACGCCAGCCTTTACTTAAACACGGAGCTGCGCCTAGCCCTAGGGCGGGTGCAAACCTCTTTTCTGCCCTTTTCCTACGGTGTATTTGGGTTCTACGACCGGGGCCGGGTGTACTTTAAAGGCAGTTCGCCGGATGGCTGGCACAGTGGCTACGGAGCGGGCTTCTACATCGCGCCCGTTTCAGATCAGTTGGCTTTGTCGGTATCGTATCAAAAATCACCGGAAAATGGCCTGATACAGGTGGACTTGGGCTTCCGCATTGATAACTAACAGGTTGCCCCCTCTAAGGCGCATCCTGTTCCAAGAAAGGACGGGACACGCTTTGCTTGTTAGCTGGCCCTAATGACTTTCCACCCCTTCTGACCGGCTATATTTGTTTGTCCCCTTCCGCCACACCTTTCTCTGAATGGAATATCCTCTGCTGAAACTAGCCGCCATTGATATTGGGTCCAACGCCGTGCGCTGCCAGATTTCGGCCGTGCTACACTACGGCGACCGGTACCGGCTCAAGCGTGTGGAATACGTACGCTACCCCCTGCGGCTGGGCGAGGATGTGTTTGCCAGCGGCCGGATTTCGGCTAAAAAGGAAGAGAAGTTCATTAAGTTTCTGCACGCCCTGCGCTTGCTGATGGAGGTGCACGATGTGGCCCCGAACCACTACTTGATCTGTGCTACTTCGGCCATGCGTACCGCCCAGAACGGACAAGAGGTAGCCGCCCGCATTCAGCAGCAACTCGGCATGACGGTGCGGGTTATTGACGGGCAGGATGAGGCCGCTTTCATCAACCGCGTTATCGAAAACCTGCTCGAAGACAAAAAGCACTACATCCACATTGACGTGGGCGGAGGCAGCACCGAGTTCAACATCTACCACGACCGGCGCAAGGTAGCCTCGCAGTCGTTTGAGGTAGGCTCCATTCGGCGGATGCAGCAGGAAGAGGCGGGCCTGAGCACGGAAGCCATGCGCGAAACCTGGCAGCGCATGGAAGAATGGGTAACGGAAAACGCTCGGCGCTACCACGTAACCCGGGCCATTGGCACCGGCGGCAACATCAACAAGCTCTACAGTATGGCTCAGGCGGGCGTCGATAAGCCCGTTACCCGCCGCCGTATTGCCACCATCCTCGACCACCTCACTTCCATGAGCATGGATGAGCGGGTGAACGTGGCCCTGCTCAACCCCGACCGGGCCGATGTCATCGTGCCCGCTGGCCACATCTACCTTTCCGCCATGGAATGGGCCAATGTGCACCAGATGATTGTGCCCGATATCGGCCTGAAGGACGGTATGCTGCAAACCCTATTCGAGGAGCACTTCGACGAGTTCCGCGCCGAAGGCGACCTGAAGCCTGGCTGCCCCAAGCCCGCCATGCAAAGCCGCCCCACAGAAGTAGAGTGAGTTTAGGGTAAAGGGAGTAAGAAGGTAGGAGGGCAAGAGTCGGGTGAAATATTGGCACGTTTGCCATTCACCCGACTCCTGCCCTCCTACCTTCTTACCCTTATGCCCTGTATTTACTCCAGCGCCGCCTCCGAATCAGCGGCGGGCTCAGCGCCCAAGTCCACGGTCACTGCTGTTTCCTCGGTGGCGTTGGGTTCATCATCCACGGGCACCGAGGGCGGGTTGTCGGCCGCGTCGGAGGTAGCGCTGGCCCGAATGGTGGCGCAGGACAGCCATTCATCGTAGAGCAAGGTTTCCGATACCAGTCCGAAGTTCTTGTTGTAGAACTCTTTATGCACGTTGAAGGCTGGCTCCTCATTATCGGGTAGGCGCTGAATGTAGGCTCCATCTTCGCGCATCACGTAGGTATTCTGGTTGTCCTTCAGGTTGAAGTACAGAATGTTAATGGCCTCGCGCTTGAGCTGGGGGTTTACAATCAGGAACAGGGCCTCAATACGCCGGTCAAAGGAGCGCACCATCAGGTCGGCGGAACCGGCGTACACCTTGGGGTGGCCGGCCTGGTGGAAGTAGAACATGCGGGAGTGCTCCAGGTAGTCGCCCACAATGCTGCGCACCTCAATGTTTTCGCTAAGCCCCGCCCTACCCGGCCGCAGGCAGCAGATACCACGCACGATAAAGCGGATGGGCACGCCGGCTTTGCTGGCCTTGTAGAACTCATCGATCATTTCCTTGTCTTCCAGGGAATTCATCTTCATGACGATGCCGCTGGGTAGGCCCTTCTTAGCATTGCGCACCTCCTCCCGAATCAGGGAAATCAGCTGCTGGCGCATGTCCTTGGGTGCCGTAATCAGGTACTCGTAGTCGTCGGGTTGGGAGTGGCCAGTAATTACGTTGAAGAATTCCGACACGTCGTGCCCGTACACGTCGTTGGTGGTGAGCAGGCTTACATCGGTGTAAATGCGCGAGGTTTGCTCGTTGTAGTTACCCGAGCCGATGTGCACGTAGCGCGTCACCTTCTCCCCTTCCTTGCGGATAATCATCATCATTTTGGTGTGCGTCTTGTACTTGCTCACCCCATAAATGACAAAACAACCCGCTTTCTCCAGCTTCGCGCCCTCCCGAATGTTGCGTTCCTCATCAAAGCGCGCCTTCACCTCAAACAGTACCGACACGTGCTTGCCGTTTTCGGCCGCTTTCAGTAGCGCGGCCGTTACCCGGGAGTCGTCGGCCAGGCGGTAAATGGTTTGCTTGATGCCCAGTACGTGCGGGTCCTCGGCGGCCTGCTCCAGTAGCCGCACCACGGGGTCGATGTTGTTGTAAGGATGGTGCAGGAGCACATCGTGGTGCTTGAGGTATTCAAACAAGTTGTCATCGGCCCCCTCCGGCAAGCTCAAGGGCGTGACGGCGGCGGGCTGCCGGAAGCCCTTGCCCCGGAAATTGGGGTGCTTCAAAATCTGCAGTACGCCCTTTAAATCAATCAGGGAGTTGATAACGAACACGTTGCCGTTATCAATGTTCCACCGCTCACGCAGCACCTGCATCAGCAAGGCCGAGGCGTTAGGCTCCACCTCCAGGCGCACGACCCTACCCTTCTTGCGGGTTTTGAGGCCCAACTGAATTTCCTTGATGAAGTCCACGTCAATATCGTCGGACTCCTCCAGGGTAAAGTCACCGTTGCGGGTGATGCGGAACAAGTCGGCCGACACAATTTCCACATTGCGAAACAGCTTGGGCAGGTTGGCCCGCACAATTTCCTCAATCGGCACGAACATCACCTTGTCTTTGCGGGTCAGCTCAAAAAAGCGCGACAGGTTCTGCGGAATCTGCACGAAGGTGAGCCGCTCCTGGCCCCGCTCGGCCTCGGCGTCGAGCCCGCCCCCGGCCCGCGTTACTACCCCGAAGATGAGCATCTGATTCATCATCAGCGGGAAGCCGTGGTACGAATCGTACACCATGGGGGTAAGCAGCGGGAAAATGGTGTGCTTGAAGTAGCCATCGGCTTTCTTCAGCTCCAGTTCCGTAAGCTCCTCCATTTTGAGTACGTTGAAGCCGTTCTTCTCAAACAGCGGCTTCAATTCGTTCAAGTAAGTCAGCGACTGGTCGTTGATGAAGCGGTGGGCAAAATCCAGCAGTTTACGCCGGAAAGGCATTTCGCGCAGCCCGGAGTAATCCACCCGCTCCTTGCCGTAGTCGATGTAGTTATAGAGTGAGCCCACCCGAATCATGAAGAACTCATCGAGGTTGCTGCTGGTAATGGCTATAAAGCGCAGCCGATCGAAGAGCGAGCGGCTAGCGTCGCGCGCCTGATCTAGCACCCGGTAGTTAAAGCGCAGCCAACTCAGGTCGCGGCTGATGTACTTGCTTTTGCGAATGAGGTCGGCAGATTTGAATAATTTCATACTGAGTAAGGAAAGGCCGGACAAAATACGAGCAAACGCCCGTAGAAGTATGGCTAGTCCGGAATAATAGCAGTGGCTTCTATTTCGACTAGCAGCCGCGGGTCAATTAGGGCGCTTACCGCCAGCATGGTGGAGGCGGGCCTGATAGTACTAAACACTTCGCCGTGGGCCCGGCCCACGGCCTCCCAATCGGCCATGTTCGTGAGGTAGATGCGGGTGCGGACCACGTGTTCCAGTGAAGCACCGGCCGCCGCCAGCGCCGCCCCAATTTTGACTAGAACCCGCTGCGCCTGCTGGTAGGCATCAACGCCCGTAATCGTGTCGCCATCCTGGGCGGTAGTACCGGCCACCTCCACCACATTGCCCACGCGCACGGCCCGTGAGTACCCCACAACCGGCTCCCAGGGAGCCCCTGACGAAATTAGCTGCCGCATGTTTCCAATTGGGTTAAAAGCAAAAAGGCCCGCTTTGCAGCGGGCCTTTTCTAGAATCAGTTACACGTCGAGTTTCGCGTACTTGGCGTTTTTCTCGATGAAGTCGCGGCGAGGAGCTACCTCGTCGCCCATGAGCATGGAGAACAGGTGGTCAGCTTCGGCAGCCGACTCCACGGTTACTTGCTTGAGGGAGCGGGTAGCGGGCTGCATGGTGGTTTCCCAGAGCTGCTCGGCGTTCATTTCGCCCAGACCCTTGTAGCGCTGCACATTCACCGTTTCCGGCTTGCCGCGGCCCAACTCTTCCTGAGCCTGCGCACGCTCGTCTTCGGTCCAGCAGTAGCGCTCTTCCTTGCCCCGCTTCACAAGATAGAGTGGCGGCAGGGCAATGTAGATGTAGCCCCGGTCCACTAGCTCCCGCATGTAGCGGAAGAAGAAGGTCAGAATCAGCGTCCGGATGTGCGAGCCGTCGATATCGGCGTCGGTCATGATGATGACCTTGTGGTAGCGCAGCTTGGCCGTGTTTAGGGCTTTGGCGTCGGCCTCAATCCCTTTCTCCACGTCGGCATTTACCCCGAAGCTCACGCCTAGGGCCGTAATCATGTTCCGGATTTCCTCATTTTCCAGAATGCGGTGCTCCTGGGCCTTCTCCACGTTCAGGATCTTGCCTCGTAGCGGCAGAATAGCCTGGAAGGCCCGGTTGCGGCCCTGCTTGGCCGTACCGCCAGCCGAGTCACCTTCTACCAGGTAGATTTCGCAGATCTCCGGGTCCGATTCTGAGCAGTCGGCCAGCTTGCCGGGCAGGGAGGTGGAGCCCAGCACGGTTTTGCGCTGCACCATCTCGCGGGCCTTGCGGGCGGCAATGCGGGCTTTAGCAGCCAGAATTACTTTCTCTACAATGATGCCGGCTTCTTTGGGGTTTTCCTCCAGGTACTGGCTCAGGATTTCGCCTACTACGGTATTTACCGCGCCGCTTACCTCGTTGTTGCCCAGCTTGGTTTTGGTCTGGCCCTCGAACTGGGGCTCGGCTACCTTCACCGAAATAACGGCCGTCAGACCTTCCCGGAAGTCTTCCCCAGAAATCTCCACCTTGGCTTTCTCCAGCTTGCCTGATTTATCGGCGTAAGCCTTCAGTGTACGGGTCAGGGCCGAGCGGAAGCCGGCTACGTGCGTGCCGCCTTCGTGGGTGTTGATGTTGTTGACGTAAGAGAAGATGTTCTCCTGGTAAGAGTCGTTGTATTGCAGTGCTACCTCTACCGGGGTGCTACCCTTCTCGCTAATCACGTGAATGGGGGCCGGCATCAGGGCGTGGCGCTCCGAGCCATCGAGGTACTGCACGAACTCGGCCAGGCCGCCCGTGGAGTAAAACTCTTCGCCCAGGAACTCCGCCCCGTTTTCGCCGGGCTCCCGGCGGTCAGTTAGGGTAATGCGGATGCCGCGGTTCAGGTAGGCCAGCTCCCGCAGACGGGAAGCAATGGTAGCGTACTTGTATACGGATTCCGTGAAGATGGTATCGTCGGGCAGAAACTCCACCTGCGTGCCGTGCTCCTCGGTTTCGCCGATTTCCTTGACCGGGTACTGGGGCGCCCCGATTTTGTACTCCTGCTCGTACACTTTGCCGTTGCGGCGCACGGTTACTTTCAGGTCCTTGCTCAGGGCATTCACGCAGCTGACGCCTACCCCGTGCAAACCACCGGATACTTTGTAGCTGTCCTTATCGAATTTGCCGCCGGCGTGCAGCACCGTCATCACCACTTCCAGGGCCGAGCGGCCTTCCTTCTGGTGGAAATCAACGGGAATACCGCGGCCGTTGTCGCGGACGGTTACGGAGTTGTTCTCATTAATGGTCACGTGGATCGTGTCGCAGTGGCCGGCCAGGGCTTCGTCAATGGAGTTATCGACTACTTCCCACACCAAGTGGTGTAGGCCTTTGATGCCGGTGTCGCCGATGTACATCGAGGGACGTTTGCGCACGGCTTCGAGCCCTTCGAGTACCTGAATGCTGTTCGCGGAGTACTCGGCGGGGGCTTTTTTCTCTTTAGTTTCGCTCATGTTGCGGTTGGTTCAGCGCTTAGTGCGTAAGTAGGCAAAGATAACGAAAAAAATCGTTTTTTTCCAGCAAAAAGGCCGATTTACCACTACGTCAGCAGCCGTTGTGTATTCCCTTCCGTGGCAGTCAGAGCCGCGCCACACCGTTCTGCTTGTAGCTCTGTTTGAGGACTACCAAGATGGATCTAAGCTGCACCGTGAATAGCGAGATACATCAGTTTTAAACGAGCTGTTTTCTGCACCACTATACCCGTGGTATTCGCTGCTATGTACGGCCTATGCGTGGCGCGTAACATGCAACATACTAGCTGGCATAGTGTAGGCTATTTCGGTGCTATAAATAAAAAAAACCCGCTTCACAAGACGTAAAGCGGGTTTCAGTGGCCCCGATTGGATTCGAACCAATGACCGGCTGCTTAGAAGGCAGCTGCTCTATCCAGCTGAGCTACGGGGTCAAAAACAAATAGCCGCCCGCCCCAAAGGTGGGCTGACGGCTATCTTGTGGTCGGGGTGGCAGGATTCGAACCTGCGGCCTCCTGCTCCCAAAGCAGGCGCGATACCGGGCTACGCTACACCCCGAAAAAGAATTATGAGTTAAAAACCAGGGCTGCCAAGGTTGTTGTGCAACATATAGCCCACAATTTCTAACTCATAATAGGAACTATGTGGAGAGGGGGGGATTCGAACCCCCGGTAACCTTTAGAGCTACGGCAGTTTAGCAAACTACTGGTTTAAGCCACTCACCCACCTCTCCAGGTGGAACTCCTTTCCGGCTGAAAGGTGTGCAAATATACAAGCGGAATGGAGAAACAAACCCTTTTCAAAAAAAATATCTTCCATCTTGCCGTTGCATTGCGAGCCGCAGAGGGCATTTTTAACTCCTAAATTCTCCGGCTCAACCTTACTTTTGCGGCGCTTGTATTGTGAACAATAAGTGGTTACCATCGTGCTGAACTGGGCGTATCCGCTGGGCTGGCCCGAGGGGTTGGTGGTCCTCTTTTTTTTTCTTTTCTACCTCGGCTACGCCCTAAGAACCCGTCGGCTGGCGGCTCCGCTGGGGCAGCGCGGCTGGCGACTGGGCTGGAAGCTGGGGCTGCGGCTGCTATATGTGAGCCTGCTGGGCGCCGCACTACTGGGTCCGGCGTACGGGCTTACCCAACGCCCCGTTCGCACGGCGGGCAAGGATGTGTGGCTGTTGGTAGACCTTTCTCGTTCCATGAATGCGGTGGATGTAGCGCCTTCCCGCTTGCAAAAAGCGAAGTCGGAGCTGAGCACTCTAATCAGCCGTTTTCAGGCCGACCGGCTGGGGTTGATTGTATTTGCCGGCGAAGCCTACGTGCAGTGCCCCCTCACCTACGATCAGGCCGCCTTACAGCTCTTTTTGCGCACACTCCAAACTTCACTGGTGCCCGCCGGTAGCACTGATTTGGCGCCGCCGCTGGAGTTGGTGCTGCAGCGCTTGGGTAGCACGCAGACGACCACCCCGGCAGCAATACCCCGCGCTACTGCTATTGTGCTGGTAACGGACGGGGAAGATTTCGGGGAGAATCTGGAGCCCACGGTGCGCGTTCTGGCACGCTCCGGCACGCGGGTATTTCCAATGGGGGTGGGCTCCGTGGAAGGCAGCCGCATCCCACAAACCGGGGGGCGGGGCTACTTGCGCGATGCCCGGGGCCGGGAAGTTGTCACCCGGCTGGCTCCAGTACCCTTGCGCCGGTTGGCGGAGCAGACCGGGGGACAGTATTTTGAACTCACGGATCGGCGGAATGAGTTTCCGTTGCTGCTAAATGCGCTTAACCGCGTAGAAGGCCAGGCAGAGCAAGTTCGCACGGTAGCCGTGGCCGACAATCGGTACCGCTACCCCTTGGTACTAGGCCTGCTGCTGCTACTACTCGATGTATTAATTACCGTAAAAGTGATTCGGCCGTGAAAAACACCCTGTTAGGTGGCATGCTGCTGCTCAGCACCTGGGGCGGCTTAACCCGCATTCACGACCGCAATGAAGCCATTCGACAAGGGGCCGCGGCCTATGCGCGCCGGGAGTACGCCGCGGCCGCGGCTGCTTATAAAACCGCAGCCGTTACGCTGGGCTCCCGCGAAGATGTAGTGTGGCTAAATCTGGCGCACGCTACGGCGCGGGCCGGGGAGCCGGGCGCGGCCCGTGGTTACTACAGCCGATTGGTAACCAGCAAAACACCCGGCATTCGGAGCGTAGCGTTGCAGCAATTAGCGGCGCTGGCCGCTGCTCAGCACGATTATGTACAAGCAGTAGGGTTGCTGCGACAGGCACTAGTAGCCAACCCGGCCAATCAGGATGCTCGCTACAACTACGAAGCCCTCCGCGCCTTTCTGGAGCGACGAGCGGCCGCACCCCAAACGCCCCCGCCCGGCACGGATGGCAGCCCCCAAAACAGCCCAACGCCTACCCCTACCCCACGCGCCGGCACTGACCAGGCGGGTAGCCTCCCAGACCCTGCCCGACCACAAGACCCTAGCTCAGCTCCTCAACCCCAGACTGACCCCGCCGGTCAGCGTAACCCAACCCAACCTTCAGCCACTCCCGGCAGCTCCGTCAACCAAGGATTCCGGCCAGGAGCAGGGCCTCAGCGCAGTGTGAGCCGAGGTAGTGAGCCGGGCTCGGTGCGCGGGCTGAGCGATGCGGAAAGCGGCCCGGAAGCGCCGGGCGGCTCAAGTCGGCGGGGAGGAACTGAGGCCGCTACCAACGCCGAAGCAAACACCCAAACGCAACGGGCCCGTTTGCAGCAAATGAACTTGAGTCCAGGCCAGGCGCGCCAGCTACTAGAAGCCCTGCACACGGCGGAGCAGCAGTACCTGCAGCAGTTACCCCGCAAAGCCACTGCCCCAGCCCCCAAAGGCAAGCCGGGCTGGTAAGTTCATAGCAGCTTAACTCTGGGCAACGGCAGTAGCTGAACACTAAGGCGCAGGGCCTGCTTGCTCTAGCCTACGCCTCTCCTACCCTATTGGCCGAATTCCTACCTTTACGGGAAAGCAGCCCACCCAAAACCAAACCATTCCACCCATTCAATTTATGCAAATCAAGGAAGTAGTAATTGTAGCCGCCGTGCGCACGCCCATTGGCTCATTTGGGGGCAGTTTGGCCTCATTGTCGGCCACTGAACTGGGGGCCATTGCCCTGAAAGGCGCGCTGGAAAAAGCCGGCATTGACGGTCAGGAAGTTGATCAGGTGATAATGGGCAACGTTATTTCTGCTAACCTGGGCCAGGCTCCTGCCCGGCAAGCTGCCAAGAAAGCTGGCCTGCCAGACACGGTAGAGTGCACCACGGTTAACAAGGTGTGTGCTTCCGGCACCAAAGCCATCATGTTCGGAGCCCAAGCTATTATGCTGGGGCAGTCGGAGGTAGTGCTGGCGGGTGGCATGGAAAGCATGTCGAATGTACCTTACTACCTCGATAAGGCCCGTTTTGGCGCCAAGTACGGTCATGGCCAGATGATTGACGGTCTGATGAAGGACGGCCTGTGGGACCCCTACCACGATTTCGCCATGGGTGTAGCCGCCGACCGCACCGCCACCCACTACGGCATCACCCGCGAGGAGCAGGACGCCTTTGCCCAGCAGAGCTACGAGCGGAGCGCCGCTGCTGCTAAAGCTGGCAAAAAGAAAGACGAAATCGTGCCCGTAACCATTACGGTACGCGGTAAGGAAACCGTCATCAGCGACGATGAGGAGTACACCAAGGCTGATTTCACCAAGTTTGCGGGCCTGAAGCCGGCTTTCGGCAAAGAAGGCACCGTAACGGCCGCCAACGCTTCTACGCTTAATGATGGGGCCGCCGCCGTGCTGCTCATGAGTCGGGAGAAGGCCGAGCAACTGGGCGTGAAGCCCCTGGCCTTGATTCGGGGCTTCGCTGATGCCGAGCAGGCTCCGGAGTGGTTTACCACTTCCCCAGCCCTGGCAATTCCCAAAGCGCTGAAGCACGCCGGTCTGGAGGCCAAGGATGTTGATTTCTACGAAATCAACGAGGCTTTCTCGGTGGTTTCGCTGGCCAACAACAAGCTGCTGGAACTGGAGGGAATCAAGGTGAACCCTTACGGCGGCGCTGTATCGTTGGGGCACCCGCTGGGCGCTTCGGGCGCGCGCATCGTTACTACCCTGGTAAATGTGCTGCACAACGAGGGCGGCAAAATTGGAGTAGCCGGCATCTGCAACGGGGGCGGCGGAGCCAGCAGCCTCGTGGTAGAAAAACTGTAAGCCCAGACTTCCGGCGGGTTTTCCGAATTCGCCGGACTTTCTGCCTGATTCAGGTGGTAAAGCCCTGCTGCATTTGCGGCAGGGCTTTTGTTTTGCGGGTAGCAGATGCATGGTTTGGGGTGAATGGGTGCGTATCGTTCGGCTGATTTTACCTACCCGCTACCCCTTGCCACCGGTTGTCATTCGAAAATACTTTCTGCTTTACTGCGTTCTTGCGCCTATGAAACGACTTGCCCTTGCTCTGCTGCTGCTAACTTCCACGGCCGCTCAGGCCCAGAAGCTGCGACGCCTCACTACCTATTTCGATTCTACGAATACCCGCAAGCGGGAAATATTCTCGGCTCTGGTAGCTGCTGATACCGTCATGCAGGGCCCCTACAAGCGGTTTTACTACTCTGGCAAGCTGGAGGCCCAAACTCGCTACACCGATGGGAAGCGCGACTCAGCCTACGTAGAGTTTCATCCTACCGGCGGCCGGCGGCTGGAGGTCACCTACCAGCAGGGCGTCCGCCAGGGCCCTTTCAAAACGTATTACCCCACCGGCAAAATCGCCCAGGAAGGCACCTACCAGGACGATCAGCCGACGGGCACGCTACGCTACTACCACCCTAGCGGGGAAGTAAAGCTGGAAACCACGCTCAGCAACGGCCAGCCCGCCGGGGCCATCCGGGAGTTGTATCCGTCGGGCAAGCCCCGGGTGGAAATCACCTACCAGAACGGGCAAGCCAACGGGCCAGTGAAAACCTACTTTGAAAACGGTCAGCTGCAAAGTGAGGGAGTGTACAGCAAAGGATTGCTGGCGGGCCCCTATAAAACGTACTACGACAACGGCCAGGTAGAAACGGACGTGCAGGCCGATAAAAGCGGCAAGGGCAGCTACCGCAGCTTCTACCGCTCGGGCAAGCTGCGCACAGAGGGCACCTACGCCCCCGCTACCCTGGTGGGCAGGGCCGTAAAAAACCCCTTGGCCGACGATCTGACCAAGCAAGCCAAAAACTTGGCCGGGGGTACCAGCAACCTCGATGGACCGGCGAAATCTTACTACGAAAGCGGGGCCGTGAAAAGCACCCAAACCTACCGCCAGGGCGTGCTGGTGGGCACCCAGCAGGATTTCTATGAGTCGGGAAAAGCCCAGCAGAAGATTGAGTACGCCAACCAGGGCCGCGACCGGCGCATTACGGCTTATTACGAGGACGGCCTCCCTAAGGAAGAGCAACAGTACAAGAACGGCCAGCCCGCAGGCCAGTGGCGTACCTTTCACCCCGGCGGCAAGCAGGTGCAAAAGCAGGAAACCTACGTGAATGGCAAGCTGGCCGGCGAGCAACTTACCTACTACCCCACCGGCACCGTGCAAAGCAAGCTGACCTTCGAAAACAGCAAGCCCATAGGACTGGGGCAGGAATTCTACCCTTCTGGCAAGCTTAAAGCGGAGACTACCTACGTGAAAGGCCTCAAGATGGGCCCCTTCCGCCAGCTGCGGGAGGATGGCACGCCCGAAATAACCGGGGCCTTCCGCAATGGCAAGGAAACCGGCGTATGGAGCTATTTCGCCCCCGATGGCAAGACGGTGCAGGAAAAGAAAACCTTCCGCAACGGGCAGGTAGCTACCGATGCAACACCTCCTGCTGGCCGGCCCGCTCCTACCCGCAAGCCCGCCGCGCCGGTGAAGCGCAAATAAGGAAAGCCAATTATCGAACCATCCGTTATCCGGCGCCCACGCTACGTAGTTACTATAGCTGGCAACTACACGGCGTGGGCGCTGTAGTGTTTGGCCCCTACCGTTAGTTTCACTGGCTTGCGCTAAGCCAACCGGATGGTGAAGGCGGTAGTACCGTGCGGCGTTGGAGCCAGCTCGAACGAAAAGCCGTGGGCCAGTAGAATGTCGCGCACCAGGGTCAGGCCGATGCCCTGGCCGTCGCGCTTGGTGCTAAAGAAGGGCGTGAACAAGCGGCGCTGCACCTCGGGCGGAATGCCGGGGCCGTCGTTTTCAATGCTGATGCAGGCGGGCTCCCGGCTGGTGCGCACCCACAGGTTACCTTCTTCGCCAATGGCTTCTAGGGCATTCTTGCAGATATTGAGCAGAGCCTGCTCCAACTGCTGGGCATCCAGGCGGACAACCAGCGGGCCAGGCGCGAAATCAGTGTGCCAGTGAATGCGCCGGCGCCCAGCTTGCACGTGCAGTAGCCGCTCAGTGGTGCGCAGCAGCTCGTGCACATCGGTGGGGTGGCACTGGGGCAAGGGCAGGCGCACGAGGTTGGCGAAGTTGGCAATGAAGTTGGCCAGGTGGGTATTGCGACTGATGGACACGTCGAGGGCCTCCGTAAAATCGGGCTGGTCATCGGGGCGGAGCTGGGGCGCGTAGTGGTGGAAGCTCTGCAGAATGGAGTTGATGGCGCCGATGGAGTTGTTGATTTCGTGCGACATCATCCGGATCAGCTTCTCGTAGGCCTGTTTTTCCTGCCGAATCAGGTCCTGGGTTAGCTCCTCCAGCACAATGAAGCGGCGCGAAAATCCCCGGTCAATAAAGCGGGAACAGTGGGCACGGTAGGTCTGAATGCCGGAGAGCTGCACCACCTGCGGCGCCTGCTCCGACAGGTTGGCCAGCGTACTACCCCAGTCGCCGGGCAGGTAGGCGGGCTCCTGCCCGAGCAGCTGCGCGGCCGGCAGGTTTAGCATCCGCTCGGCGGCTGGGTTCACGCCCTCAATCCGGCCGTCGAAGGTGAGCAGTAGCACGCCGGCTGGAGAGGCTTGAATTAGACTTTCCAGCAGGTAGCTTTTCTCGTGCTGAGTGACGCGTTCCTTGCGCAGCTCCTCAATCATGTGGTTGTACACATCAATAAGCTGGTCCATTTCGCGCTGCCCTACCGGCACAAACTTCATGGAGAAATCCTTGGCCCGGATGGCTTCGGTGCCGGCCGCAATCAGGTGGAAGGGCCGCACAAAGCCCTTGTAGAGCTGCACCGTGAGCAGAATACTAACGGCCAGTAGCACCTCCAGGCCCACAAACAACGGCGCGTTGGTGCGCATTACCTGCCCCGCCAGCACAATAAGCACCGCATGAATCAGGACAACGAACAGGACGAATTTGGTGCGCAGAGACATGAAAGCCGGTGAAATGATAGTGCTCTAAACTAGAATTAAAACCCAGCTCCTCTCCTCACGCGGAGGAGGAAGCCGGGTTTTACTTGTGCCCCATGCCTGCCCGCAGCTACTCCGCATCAAACGGAATAGCGTATTTTTCCAGCCTACGGTAAAGGGCGCCGCGGCTCAGACCCAGGGCTTTAGCCACGCGGCTGATGTTGCCGCTGTAGTGCTCCAGGGTGCGGCGAATCATTTGGGCTTCTAGCTCGTCGAGGGTAATGGTGCCGGGCTCGGGTAGCTCGCCGACCTCGGCGGAGCGGGCGGGGGCGCGTTGGAACTGGGCCTGAAAATCATCGGGGCCCAGTTCGTCCTTGCCACTGACCAGCACGGCGCGCTCCACCAGGTTTTTGAGCTCCCGGATATTGCCGGGCAAGGGTTGCTCCTGCAGCCAGTGCTGGGCGCGGGTGCCTACCTTCAGGGCCGGGCGGTTGTAGGTAGCGCGCAGCCCATCCACGAAGTGCTGCACCAGCAGCGGAATGTCCTGGGGCCGCTCGCGCAGGGCAGGCAAGCGCACGGTAATCAGGTTGATGCGGTAAAACAGATCCTCGCGAAAGCGACCCTGCTGCACCATTTCGGCCAGGTTGCGGTTCGTGGCGCAGATAACCCGGATGTCGAGGCGGCGCGGCTTACTGTCGCCGAGCACCTCGTAGGTGCGGTCTTGCAGCACCCGCAGCAGCTTTACCTGGCTACCGAGGTCCAGCTCCCCAATTTCGTCCAGGAAAATAGTACCACCATTAGCTAGCTCAAAACGGCCCACCCGGTCGGTTTTGGCATCAGTGAAGGCCCCGCGGCGGTGGCCAAACATCTCGCTTTCAAACAAAGAGGCCGAAATGCCGCCCAAATTTACTTTCACGAAGGGCTGGCGGCGGCGTTGGCTGTTCTGGTGCACGGCCTCCGCAATCAGCTCCTTGCCCGTCCCCGATTCGCCCTCGATGAGCACGGAAGCATCGGTGGCCGCTACCTGCCCTACGTTGCGCAATACCTGCAACAGGCGCACATCCTGGCCCACAATTCCGCGGAAATTGTACTGCTTATCGAGTTGGCGGCGGGAAAAGGCAGTGGGGTCGGCGTCGGGGTCCGGCTCGTGCAGGGCTAGAATTGTGCGGATGGTTTGCAGCAGGGAGTCGTTGTGCCAGGGCTTGGTGATAAACTCGGCGGCGCCGGCCTTCATGCCTTCCACGGCCAGCGTGATGCTACCCCAGCCGGTAATCAGAATCACGGGCAGGGCCGGCACCAAACGCTTTACCTGAGCTAGCAACTGCAGGCCGTCGTGCCCGCTGGTGTCAAGGGAGAAGTTCATGTCCAGGAGCAGCAGGCGGGGCGGACTCTCGCTTACCTGCTTCAGCACTTCAGCGGGTGTAGCTACGCTGCGCGTGGCGTAGCGAGCCTGCTTCAGCAGCAGCCCCAGCGAAGTGCGCACGGCCAGGTCGTCGTCGGCAATTAGTATCATAGCTCAGGGGCGAAGGAAGGAAATCGGCGGGTAATTTGCGGCGCCCTATTCTTCGCGCAGCGCCACGGCCGGATGGATGGCGGCCGCCAGCCGGCTGGGGTATAGCGCGCAGAGGGCCGTAATCAGGTACACGGCCACGGCCGCCACGCCCATGCCGGCCAGGTACAGCGCGGGGGCCAGGCTGAAAGCGCCCAGCAGCGGAAACTGCGCCGCCAGCAGGCAGCCCAGCACCACGCCCAGGGTCGTTACCACCAGCATCTCGCCCAGAAACTGCCAGCTGATGGCCGCCCCAGTGGCGCCCATGGCCCGGCGCAGCCCAATTTCGGCCCGGCGCTGACTGATGTTGTACCAGAGCACGCCGAACAGGCCTAGGGCCACGTTCACAATCAGGAATACGCTCACCAGGGCCAGACCTACCACGGGCACGAGCGTGTAGCGGCGTTTGTGCAGGCGGTCATCTTCCATCACGCGCACCATGGTCGTCCATTGGCGCGTGACGCCGGCCACGGTGCGGGCTATTTTTTCCTGCAGCTCGCCGCCCGCGCCGGGCGCCACGCGCACCACCACGTTGGCCGTTTCCCAGCGTGTGGTGTCAAACGGCAGCAGGCGCTTCCACATCGAGGGCACGGGGGCACTGAAGTCGTTTTCCATGCGCACGTTCTCTACCACGCCCGTCACCAGAAACTCGTCCTCGGGCTTGGGATTGGGGCCGGGCTCCACCCAGGAAAAGACTTTTCCCAGCGCGGGCTCGGGGCCGAACAGCTTTTCGCGCAGGTCCTGGCTGATGACGACCGGGCGGTAGTGGCTGCCGTCGTCGGCCTTCTCAAACCAGCGTCCTTCCCGCAGCTGCAGGCCCAGGGCCTGGGCGTAGCGGTCATCGGCGTCATAAATGTTGGATTGCCCCGACTTTCGCCCCTGGTAGGCAAACTCCGACGTATTGGTGCTGAACGTGAACGGCACGTTGCCGCTGGTGAGGGCCACGTGCCGGATGCCCGGCAGCGCCTTCACCTGGCGCAGCACCTCGTCGAGCTCGGCGCGGGGCATGGTCTCGTTTTGCCCGGCCCTGATTTCAAGCCGCCACACCTGCTGGGAGTCGAAGCCGTGGGGCGAGAGAAAGTTGGCGCCAAAGGTGATGAGCATGGTACCGACCCCAAACAGCACCACGAAGGAGAAGAAGATTTCCGACACCAGCAGCGCGTTGTTGCGCTTGCGGTTCCAGATAAGTTTAAACAAGTGCCGAAACATACGAGCAGGATATGAGGTGAGAGGAAAAAGGGCTGCTGCCCCAGTAAGGTGGCCTGGCCGTTACTTCTGCTCCCCGCTGCCGCGCAGGGCCACCACCGGGCTCAGGCGCGACATCTTCCAGGCCGGGTACACGCCGCTCATCAGGCCGAAGACCAAGGCCAGCAGCAGCCCCCAGCCAAATACCCGCCAGCTCAGGGCAAACTGCGCGTAGGCCACTATGTGAGCCTCGTTGAGCAGGGCCAGGGCCCCGGCCGCCAGGCCCAGGCCCAGCAGCCCGCCCACCAGGGCCAGCACCACGTTTTCCACCAGAAACTGCCCCACCAGGTTGCTGCCCGTGGCGCCGAAGGCCTTGCGTACCCCAATCTCGCTGGAGCGCTCCAGAATGCGGGTCACGTTCAGGTTCACCAGGTTCAGGGCGGGCAAGAGCATAAACATCAGGCCTAGCACCGTGCAAATCAGGTAGAAGGTTCCCATGTTATCTTTATCCAGCGTCTGGGAGCCGCCGTCGAAGTGTAGCGCCCGCGTAAAGCTGGCCAGCATGGAGTCGGCGTAGGAATACAGGGCCCGTACTTCCTTGGGATTCGGAATTTCTACCCGCCGCATCATCTGCTGGTATTCCTCGCGCACGGCCGCCACGGCGGCCGTTGTGGGCGCCAGCAATACAATCATAAACTCCCCCCCGATGCGGTTGTCGCGCGCCAGCGAGGGGCTCAGGCTGTAGGGCACCCACACGTCGGAGTAGGAAGCAATGTGCGCCGCCGACACGTCGCGCACCACGCCCGACACGCGGTAGCGCTTCAGGTCAATTTCGATGGTGCGGCCCACCACGTCGGCCGTCCCGAAATAGTTGCGGGCCGTGGTTTCGTTGAGGACGCACACCGGCTGAGCCTGGGCCACCTCGCTGCTGGTAAAGGCCCGCCCGCCCAGAAACTCAAAGTCCAAAATGCGCCAAAACTCGCCGTCGGTATAGCGGATATCCAGGGGCAGTAGGCCACTCTTGACGAAAGCCGTGGCATTGTAGATGTTCGACATGATGCCGATCCTCTCTGGGGTTTTGAGCTTGCGCACGTAGTCGTCCACGAAATGCAGGCTGGCGGGCATGTTCATCCAGCCGTGGTCGTCCGCCATCTGCTGGCGGATAGTATTCACGAACAACATGCGGTCGATGCGCTTTTCCGGCATGTTGGGCCCCACCACATGATCCACCAGGGCCATGACTACCAGCAGAATCATCAGCGTGAAGCTGACGCCAAACAGGTTGATGAAGGTGAAGAACTTGCGACGCAGCAAGACCTTCCAGGCAATTTTGAGGTAGGAAAGAAGCATGGGACAAGGTGAATTTGTGAAAGGTGAACTTGTGAAAAGGTGGTTGTTAGCTTAGGTAGCGCTTGCACAACTTCACCTTTCACAACTTCACCATTTACTGAACTTGGCTTCCGTCGAAGAAGCGGATGAGGCGCTGGGTTTTGTGGGCCTGCTGCTCGTCGTGGGTTACCATCACAATGGTGGTGCCCTCCTGGCGGTTGAGACCCAGCAGCAGTTCCATGATTTCCTCGCCCATCACGGAGTCGAGGTTGCCGGTGGGCTCGTCGGCGAGAATGATTTCGGGGTTGCCGGCCAAGGCCCGGGCAATGGCCACGCGCTGGCGCTGGCCCCCGGAAAGTTGGCTGGGAAAGTGGTTGGTGCGGGCGCTCAGCCCTACCTTGTCGAGGGCAGCGTAGGCCCGCTCCCGCCGCTCCCGGCCGCCTACCCCCGCGCGGTACAGCAAAGGCAGCTCCACGTTATCGAGCACCGAGAGGTCGTTGATGAGGTGGTAGCTCTGGAAAACAAACCCAATTTTCTGGTTGCGCAGTGCGGCTAGCTCCTTGTCGGAGTAGGACTGCACCGGGCGACCATCCACTTCAATAATGCCGCTGGTTGGCTCATCCAGCAGCCCGATAATGCTAAGCAGCGTGGACTTGCCGCAGCCCGACGGCCCCATAATCGAGACGAACTCGCCCTTGTTGATGGTCAGGTTTACCCGGTTCAGAGCAACGGTTTCAATGGTTTTGGTTTGGTAGACTTTCTCAATGTCGCGGAGCTGAATAACGGGCTGGGAGGTAGCGGCCAGCGGTGCGCTGGTAGCCAGGGGCCGCACGGCCGATTGGGCGAGGATGTTTTCCATGAGCAGGTCGAGGGTAGGAAAAGTGAGAAAGGCTTGCGAAAGAGTTGTCCGGTATTGGGCAGTAGGCTACCCAGGCTATAGTGGTGTTGCCAAGCAAGATGCCAACTTCATATTAATCTGTTTTTCAATTATTTACATCAAAATCCCAAATTGTAGCTTTAGTAAAAGTTGTCCGGTTCCGGACAGGGTGTTCGATATTGAAGGGCGTCTTGCGCGTGGCATGGCAGACAAAAACAACGGCCGTTTTTGGTGCTTACTGAGCCGTGAGGGGCAGCTGCCGCTCGAAGTCGTAAAGGGTGAGGGCCCGGAGGCGGTAGTGAGCCACCCAGGCCGCGCGCAGGGCCAGAATGTAGGTGCGGCGGGCCTGGTCCTTTTCGGCGGAAGCAATGGTAAGGTCGGTGAGGCTGATGCGGCCGACTTTGTAAGTGGCCTGGGCAATGTCGTAGCGGCGCTGGGCCAGAGAATCGGCGCGGGCGGCCAGGTCCAGCTGCTCGCTGAGGGTAGCAAGCTGGGTGGCCTGCACCTGCACGCTCTGCTCGAAGGAGGCTTCCTCCTGCGCCACATCGGTTTGCACCTGGCGGCGGGTTAGCTCCGCCGTTTTCACGATGGATTTCTGCTTGCCCCAATCTACCAGCGGAAGGGCAAACGTGAGGCGTACCTGCTGCTGGTTTTGCAAGGCGGCGTAGGTATCCCACAGATTGCCAGCCTGATTGACGTAGCCCAAATTCGCCGCCAGCGTGGCCTGAAACCCCGTGGTGCCCCGGGCCAGCGCTACCTCCCGCTCGGCCAGCAACAAGCGCCGCCGAAAGGCCAGCACCTGGCTGCGGTTTTCGCGCGCTTGGCTCAGGGCTTGCTCGGCAGGTACTACCAGCCGCGGCGCGGCGGCCGGCACCACCAGGCGCAGAGCATCGGCCCGCAGACCCGTGTAGCTCTGCAGATTCACGGCCGCATTCTGGGCGTCTAGTCGGCCCTGGGCCATGGCCTGGCGGGCATTCAGCAGGTTTAGCTCCAGGCGCAACAGGTCGCTCTGGGAAAGGCGGCCGAGCTGGTATAGCTCCTTGCCAATGCGCAACAGCTCCTCGTTGGCCTGCACGTTCTGGCTGGCTACCTCGGCGTTAACTTGCTCCTGCAACACGTCAAAATACAGCTCCGTGATGCGCTGGGCAATGCCCTCACGCTCCTCTAGGTACTGGCGCTGGCTTTCCTGGTAGCGCAGTGGCTCAATGCGCCGGGCCCACTTCAGCCCGTTGAACATGCCGAGCGGCTGGGTTAGGCCAATGGCTACGGGCTGGTTGTTGTAGCGCTTCAGGCCCCCGTTGAAGTCGTCGAAGCGCTGCACCTCGGAGGCCACGAAAATCTGCCCACCCGTCAGGCCAATGTTCTGGCTTACCGACAAGGCGAGGTTGGAGTTGTTGATACGCACGGCCCGGAAGTCGGTGGTGCCATCGGGCTGCACCACGGGCGTAATCACGCGGCTGAAGCCCGGCAAGGTGCCTTGCAGCCCTAGCTGAGGCTTGTAGTTGGCCTGGTAGGTGCGCCACTCCCAGTAGCTTTTGTCGCGAGTAGTTTGGGTTTGCTTGGCGGCGGCCGACTGACTTAGGGCCAGCTCAATAACCTGATTCAGCGATAAAGTAGAAGGCTGGCTCTGCGCCAGCGCGGGAACAGCCAGCAGCACTAGCAGGCTGCCGAGGCGCCCAGGTGCGCCTTGTCGTTGAGTGATTAACTGTTGCACGACTGACCCAGAACGATTCCAGGTAAACAACCTCAGCAACGAGGAGGCGCGAATACGCAGCTCTACAGTCCAGATGACAGGAAATATCCGGTTCATGGCGCCGCTAATCGTTGAGGGTGAGTTCGGGCGTATCCACGTGGTCCTTCATATCGGACACGATGACTTCCTCGCCCGGGCTGAGGCCGCCGGTTATCTGCACGTAGTCGAAGTTGCTTTCCCCGAACTGCACGGTACGACGCACCGCCTTCCCTTCCTTCACCACGAACACCGGCTGCTCTTTACCGCCCTTGTAAAACGGGCCGTTTTTCACGCGCACCACGTTGTGCAGGGCCTTGGTAACTACAAACACATCGGCCCGCAGATTGGAGCGCAGGGCCGGGTGATGGTCCTGGGCCAGAGCGGCGTAGAAGGTGACTACCCCCTTCTCCACGGCCGGGCTTACGGTAGTGATGGTGCCGCGCAAATCGGTGCCGTTCACGCGAATCACGACTGGGTCCTGCGGGTGCAGGGCGTCGGCGTAGGCATCGGAAATGGTGGCTCGCACCCGGAAGCGGCTCAGGTCGGCCACTCGGGCCAGGGCGTCGCCGGCCTGCACGGTGCTACCTAGGTTCTCGTTTACCCAGGTCAGCACGCCCGGCTGCTGGCTGCTAATGTTGGCCTGCTGCAGCTTGCCGGCCAGCTCGGCAATGCTGCGTTCCTGAATTTGTAGGGTGAAGCCCAGCTCCCGCACATCAGCGGCATTGGCGGCGCGCTGGTTCCGAATTTGCTCGGCCAGGCGCTGCAGCTCCAGTTGGGCCACTTTTAGGCTTAGCTCAGCCTGGCGCACGCTCTCGGAGGTGCCGCCACCAATTTTGAGCAGGTACTGCTCGTCGCGCAGGGCCGACTGCAGGCTGCGAACTTTCACCTGCTGCACCTGCTCCTGGGAGCGAAGGTCGTTCAGAGCTTTTTCGAGGGTGAGCTGGAGCTGGCTGTTTTTATTGCGGTTCTGCTGCTGCTCATCCTGGAGCTTGGCCAGGGCCGTGTTGGTCAGTTCCCGGTCCAGCTCCAGAATCGTTTGGTTCGGCTGCACCTTGCTGCCCACGGCTACCAGCACCCGGCGGATAGTGCTCTGGATGGGACTGGTGATGACGGCTTCGTGAGCCGGAATAATGACGCCGGCTGCCGTAAGGGAGGCTTCCACGTTGCCGGTTTCGGTGCGGGCCGTTAGCACGGTGTTGCGCTCCAGGCTGGGCTTGAGCACGCGGCGGAAGGCCAGCAGCCCCGCTGTCAGCAACACCAGCGCGCCCAGCCCTAGCAGCCACCGGCGGCGCTGGCGGCGGTTCAGGGTTGCAGTAGGTATAGCTCTGTCCATTTTCGTACAGGAAAGGAAGGTTTTCCTATAGGGTCAGCCAAGCAACATGCCAAGTGTATAAATAAATGATATTCAATGCCTTACACCCCAATTATAAAAACAGCGCTTTACAAAATATGTCCAAGAATGGACAAGCTGTTCGAAAACGAAAGGCAGTGCAGTATCCGAGCGGGGCAAGCAAAAGCCTACTGCAGCCCGCCACGCCGAAGCATCTCGCCCACTGCCATTGAAACGGTAGCCAAATTGAGAACAAACGGTACGATTCGATTTGGCCTCCGCTCAGCCGAAGTACCACTACCTCTGGCTACTTCACGAGGTAGCAGTGAAGCGGTAGAGATGCTTCCACTTTACCCAGCAGGATACCTACTACCATAACGTCAGCCAAACACGCTACTTCGGTTCCGCTTCTGCCGGACGTTACGCTATCCATACCTGTCTATATCAGTTTGATAAGATATTTTCTGCTGGTCAGGCAACGGGTGTTTCTCGCCGTGCATCTATTCTCCTGGTAGCCAACCACTGTCGCCGCGGCCGCTCATAGTCCAGGTTATTCGGTGGGGCTCCGTCTTCCAGCTTACAGCAAAACACAAGGTTTTCATCGAATCAAAAAATAATTTCTACAGGTACCTTGCTTTACATAGTACCTTCGCTTACCTTTGGACTGTTGATTAGCTGAACTCTCTGCCGCGGCGCAGCTCCTTTCCTGAGCTTGCTGCGGTACCTGCCAGCCACCACCGTGGGCCAACCGGGCCGGGTGCTGGGTCGCTAGCCGGAAACGTTTGTTTCTCGCCGCGGCGCTTGTGTTCTGGTTGCCTGGCCTCCCCGCAATTGCTGCCTGGAGCCCCTGCTTTTCGTGTCTGAATTTCTGGCAACCATGCCAGCCCAGCGGAACCGCGGCCGCCGGGCACGGCCTCTCCTTGCCCGATTCGTCCCCAACCACTCCCTTTTTATGACTACCTCCCTGTCTTCCGGCCGGGCCCTGCGGGGCCTGGGGTTCCTCGCTATGCTCTTTCCCCTGGCCGCCGCGGCCCAGCAGCAACCAGCTGGCTCCATTTCTGGCACCCTGCTCGACCAAGCCAACGGGCAGCCGCTACCCTTCACCAACGTCGTCGTGCTGCGGGCTCAGGATTCGAGCTTCGTGGCCGGGGCCGAAACCGCTGAGAATGGCCGGTTTGCGCTGGAGAAGCTGGGCATGGGTAACTACCTGCTGAAAGCTTCGGCGGTGGGCTACCAGGGTCTGCACCGCACGGTAGCCCTCACCAGCGCCACACCTACCCTGCAACTGGGCCCCATGAAGCTAAAATCTACCGCTACCCAGCTGGCTGGCGTAACGGTGCAGGGCGAGCGGGCTGCCGTGCAGGAAAGCCTAGACAAGAAGGTAATTAACGTAGAAAAAGACCTGAGCAGCGTGGGCGGCACGGCCGTAAACGTGCTCCAAAACGTGCCCTCCGTAACGGTAGCCCCCGATGGCACCGTGAGCATGCGCGGCTCCTCCAACATCACCATTCTCATTGATGGCAAGCCCAGCAACTCAGCCAACAGCGGGGCCGGCGGCAACCGCCTAGAGCAGATTCCGGCCAGCAGCATTGAGCGGGTGGAAGTTGTCACGAACCCCTCGGCCCGCTACGATGCCGCCGGGGCCGGTGGGGTGCTCAACATCATCCTGAAAAAGCAGAAAAAAGACGGCTGGAACGGCCAAGCCGTGCTGAACGTGGGCACCCGCGACAAGTATAATACCAGCCTGAGCCTCAACCGCCGCACGGGCAAGCTCAACGTGTTTGGCTCCTTCGACCTGCGCGACGACCACTACCGCAGCCGCATGTGGAGCGACCAGTACACGACCCTGGAAAACCGCAGTCTGCGTACCTACCAGCAGGGCACCAACCTGCGCCACAGCAAGAGCTACAATGGCCGCTTGGGTTTCGACTACACACTCCCCGCGGGCCAGTCGTTGACTTTCACGCTGGAACCCAACTTTAACCGCAGCCGCAACACCGGCAACCAATTGGCCACCCTTAGCGGCGACACTACGGCCCGGATTGGCAGCACCTTTGGCGTCACGGAGAACATCGACAATATTGATGCCTCCGTAGACTACCGCCGCACCTGGGAGGCCCACAAGGGCCGGGAGCTGACGGGCAGCGTGAACTACACCTTTCTGAACGCCGATGTGGTCGTGGCCCAGCGTAATACCGAGGGCTCCCCTGATTTGCGTGAGTGGCAGCAAGACCTGGATGTGCGCCTGAACGCCGTGGCCGGCCAACTCGACTACGTGCACCCCTTGGGCGAGAAGGCCCGCGTTGACGCCGGCTTCAAGGGCCAATACCAGCGCAACGGCGGCACCGACGATTTCCTGCGCCAACAGGCCGACGGCCCCGCCTTTGACCGCCTCCCCGACCGTTCCTACGAGTACACCTTCCGGGAGCTGACCCAGGCCGCTTACGCTACCTATCAGCAGGAAATCAACAAGTGGCGCATGCAGGGCGGGCTGCGGGCCGAGTACACCCACACCAGCGGCGAGGTGCTGAACGGCAACGGCCCCTTCCGTTTGCGCTACCTGAACCTGTTCCCCTCGGCCACCGTGGAGCGCACCCTGCCCGGCAAAGACCAACGCGTGAAGCTGAGCTACTCCCGCCGCCTGAACCGGCCCGGTTTCATGCAGCTGCTGGCTTTCCCGCTCTACCAGGACCAGCGCAGCTACCGCATTGGCAACCCCACGCTGCGGCCTGAGTACATCAACGCCTTTGAACTGGGTCACCAAGTGAGCATGGGCCAGGCTTCGCTGACGTCGACCTTGTTCTACCGCCACACCGACAACACCATTCAGCGTTTGGTGCGGGTAGACGAGGAAGCCACCCAGCGCTACGGGGCCGGGGCGGTTATTACGGCCCAGTACGTGCGCAACTTCGGGCAGGCTACTAGCTACGGCGCGGAGGTTTCCCTGAACCAGCCCCTAGCCAAGTGGTGGCGCCTGACGGCCAGTGGCTCCCTGTTCCAAAACACCGTAACGGCGGCCACCGGCAACGAAGCCAACCGCCGCATTGTTTCGGGCACGGCCCGCGTGATGAACTCCTTCACGCCTACCCCCAAGCTGGACATGCAACTTACGGGTAACTACCGCGCCGCCGCCGTAACGGCACAGGGTCGGGTGGCGCCGGTGGGCTCCGTGGATGTGGCCCTGCGCCAGCGCCTGTTCACTGACCGCGCCGCCCTGACCCTGCGCGTATCGGACATTTTCAACACCCAGCGCAACCGCTCCGAGTCGTTCACGGAAAACTTCCGGGCCGAGTACTACAACAAGTGGGAGTCGCGGGTGGGCTACCTGGGTTTCAGCTGGTACCTGGGCTCCAACAAGCCCCCGAAAAAGATTGAAAACCAGCCTCAGGGCGGTGGGGGCGGCTTCGGCGGCTAGCTGGGGCCAGCAACTGAAAAATAAATTTTCGATTTGCTGTAACGACCGGCTCAACGCGCGGTATTCACAGCAGCAACGGTCTTTAAGGCGCACCGCCGCACGCACTGCTACCCTGACAGACACTACCCGCACCGGCGAAAACAACATAAAATATTCAACATATTTTTTATCCCTCAGGCATCCTTTCTACCGCCGCTTCCATCTTTTAAGTACCTGCTCCCCAACCTACTATCTGGCAGATAGCTCGCTACTTCTGCTGCTCTTTACAGCTCCTGCTTCACCCCGCGGCGACGTTGCTTCCCGGTACCGTCATGGCCTCCCGCCCGCTGAAGCTGCCCGCCGCTCCTGCCGGCTGGGCGTTGTCCTCGCGCTGCCTTTCCGGCTGCACTGCGGGGCCTGGCTTTCCTCTTGCGTTGTTGCTGCTTCCGTGTTTCGGCAGGCCCGTTGGCCAGCCGGCGAGTGGCTTGTTGTGCCCATTTTTTTCCTACTAATCCTCATGAAAACTTCCCTGCTTTCCCGTCTCGGTATCCTCTGCGCCTCTCTTGTGGTGCTACCCGCCTCCCTGGCCCTGGCCCAAACCACGTCGTACAGCGAAGCGCCCGTTATTGCTAAATCGGGCTACTGGATGCTGGAAACGGACCCCAAGCGCCCCGACTACACCGTGGTTCGATTCTACAACGACCAGCACGAGGAACTGTACCAGGAGCGGCTGAGCGGTATTTGCCTGAACCCTTTGAAAAACCGGGCTACCCACCGCCGCGTTGCTCAGATGCTGGGCACCGCCCTGGATCAAGTGCAGCGGATGCAGTCCAACGCGGTAATATCTACCACGCTGGCCTCCACCGCCCGGCGCATGCCCCGGACCTACGCCGTGAAGTAGCCGCCGCGCACTACCAGCTACCGGAAGTGCTACCCCGTTACCCCTAGCTATTCATAGTATATTCTTCCGTGCCAGCCACTCTGGTTTGCCTGGCGCGTAGTGAGTTCTTGCTGAACCCCGCCGCGCCGATTATCTGGGCGCACGACCCAGCCGGGCTTGGCTTCTTGCTAGCCTACCCCATTGGGCTCGACGTTTTACCCTGCTTTTCCTGACCCTCGCCGGCATCTTCGGAACGGAACCGCGGCCCTTCTTCGGCCCGGCGAGGGCCACTCCTTTTCCTTTCTTTTCCCGTACTACCATGAAAACTTCCTTTGTTTCCGGTGCCCTGCTGGGCTTTTCCCTTCTCGTTGCGGGCCCTCAACTGCCTGTGCAGGCCGGCTCCACTCCGAACCGCGGTACGGTATCGGGCCGCCTTTTCGATGGGCAAACCCAGGAGCCCATTCCGCACTCCTACGTGGTGGTGCTGCGGGCCTCCGATGGACGCCTGATGAAATCAGTAGAAACCGATGCCCAGGGCCATTTTCGGGCGACGGGCCTGCCCCTGGGCCGCTACGTGGTGCGCACCACGGTACTGGGTTACCACGCCCTTCGGCCCGCCGTGACTTTGCACCAGGCCCGCACCCAGCATGCGCTGGGCACCATGGTGCTAGTACCAGTAACCATGCCTCAGGTAGCCCGCGCCGACCGGCAGGCCTGGGCCAAGCGCACTGCCGCCGTAGCAGCCGTTGAGCCGCGCCGCCCAGTAGTGCGCACCCGGTCTTAGGTACTCCACAACTCAGGATAGGTAGTAATTCACCAGTATACAAGGCCAGCCAGCAGCTTCCAGTGCGGAGGGCTGCTGGCTGGCCCGTTGCGTTTACACCTGGCAGGGGTTACTCGACCGGGAAATGCGTATCAAGCCGCAGCTAGTATAGCTCCTATGGCTGATGCGCCTACCTTCTCTTTTCCTTGCCTTTCGTTTGCTTATGTCGGCTATTGCTGCCCTTGTGCTCCTGCTGCTGACCGGAACAGTGGTGCCCCTAAACCGCCAGTTTCGGCAGACGCCCGACGGGGTAACCATCTTCGTGGTATCCAACGGCTTTCATACCGATGTGGTGCTGCCCATGCGGGAGGCGCGCACTGGCCACGACTGGCTCCAGACGCTCAGCCAGCCGGCCCTGACGGCGCGCTTCGCCCGCTACCCCTACGTGGCCTTTGGCTGGGGCAACGAAGGCTTTTACCTGGGCTCGATGGGTGGCAAATTTCCGGGGCCGAAAGCCGTCCTAGGGGCGTTGTTCCCGTCCCGGACTCTCATGCACGTTGATTTCTACCGTGCTGCCCCCGACTCCGGGGCGCGGGTAGTGCCCTTGCGCATCTCTCCCGACCAGTACCGCACCCTAGCCGCCTACGTGCAACGCTCCTTCCGCCCCGACAGCCTGAACCACATGCAGTTGCGGCAGCCAACCGGCTACTCGCCCGTGGACTTTTTCTTCCGGGCCCGGGGCCGCTACCACGCCCTGCGCACTTGCAACGACTGGACCAACCGGGGCCTTCGGCAGGCCGGAATCCGGGCAGCGTTAAAGGCGCCGTTAGCCGCCAGCGTACTTTTCCAGGCCCGCCGCACGAAGCCGTAGCTCTGCCCCTTCCTCACTTCAAGCCCTGAGTAAGCCAATTAGGCAACAAGCAAAAACTAGTTGCCGGATATTCGTGCGGGCCAGGGCGGCTGGTTAGGAGTAGAGTGCCCTTCACGGGCTCCGACGAAACGGACTCCTGACTTATTTTTCATTGACCTGCAAGTCCTGGCTACCGTGGCGTGGGGACTCTGGTTGAGCTTATGTCCTATTGTGTCAATTTTAACCGCAATTCCAACGTAGTACGCTGATACATCCAACTTTAAAGTTCTACTTATTCTGCTTTTCACGCAGAACTTTCGTGGGGGTAACCACAGTATTACCTACTGTCCCAACCCATCCCCGATAGATATCGGCCATGTTAGATGTCCACCGCGAAGTGCTGCCGAATGGTTTTTTGCTCATTCTTTCCCCAGACACTTCCTCTCCCAACGAAGTAAAGCTAGCCCGGGCCCTGCACCGGGCCAGCCGCAGCGACAAAGGCGCCATTCTGATTGACTTAAGTTTGGTTGATTCGCTTTCCGAGGACGTGATTGATCTGCTGCTGGCCTACGCCTTCATGCTGCATGCCCAGGACCGTCGCCTGATTTTGTGCCACGTGCCCCAGCCCGCCCAGCACCACTTTCTGTTCCTCGACGCCGCTTCTCAGCCCCTGTTGGTACCTTCCCTGCTAGACGCCATGCAGGAAATCGACTTCACCTTCAGTCAAGATCAGTCCGTGCAAACCGGTAACGCCAACGCCTCTTTGTAAGGAAACCGGCGCTTAAAAAGGTCTTTGCAAAGGGCCTTCCGGAAAATCCAATGCAAACCGCGAATTTTGCGGCCGTATTTCCGCATTCTGATTTTCCTGATGAGCGCCCAAAAGCCCAGCATTCCCCGCGGCACCCGCGACTTCGGCCCCGCCGTAGTGGCCCGCCGTAATTATATTTTCGGCGTCATCCGCCGCGTGTTCGAGAAGTTTGGCTACGCCCCGCTCGAAACCCCTACCCTCGAAAACCTCTCGGTGCTTACCGGCAAGTACGGCGAGGAGGGCGACCAGCTCCTGTTTAAAGTCCTGAACTCCGGCGACTTTGCCAAGGATGTTACCGCCGATGATCTGGCCGCCGACAACCGCAGCAAGCGCCTGCTGCCCAAAGTAGCCGAGAAGGGCCTGCGCTACGACCTAACGGTGCCCTTCGCCCGCTACGTGGTCATGAACCGCAATACCCTGGTATTTCCCTTCAAACGCTACCAGATTCAGCCCGTGTGGCGCGCCGACCGGCCCCAGCGTGGCCGCTACCGCGAGTTTTACCAGTGCGACGCCGACGTGGTGGGCACCGATTCGCTGCTCTGCGAGGCAGAAATTGTGCTGATGATGTCGGAGGTGCTGACCACGCTGGGCCTCACCGAGCACACCATCAAAATCAACCACCGCCGGGTGCTGGGCGCGTTCTACCAGGCTCTGGGCGGTGAAGGCACCGAGGTTGATTTGTTTACGGCCATCGACAAGCTGGATAAGATTGGGCGCGACGGGGTAGAGAAAGAGCTGCTGGGCCGGGGCTTCTCCGCGGAGGCCACGGAGCGGCTGTTTGACCTGCTGGGGGTAGGCGGCGACTTCGAGGAAAAGCTAGAACGTCTGCTGGCGGCCTTTGCTACGGCCGCCGTGGAGCCCGACAACGCCGACGGTTACAAGGGCCTACAGGACCTGGCACGGGTGCTGGAGTACCTGCGCAGCTTCGGCTTTACGAAATGGCAGAACCTGGAGTTCGACGTGACCCTGGCCCGCGGGCTGAGCTACTACACGGGCTGCATCTTCGAAATCAAGATCAACAACGTGAACATGGGCAGCGTCTCGGGCGGCGGCCGCTACGACAACCTCACCGGTGCCTTCGGGTTGCCGGGCGTGTCGGGGGTAGGCTTCTCCTTCGGGGTGGACCGGCTCTACGACTGCCTGGAGGAGCTGAACCTGTTTCCGGAAGCGGTGGCCACTACCACCCGCTGCCTAGTAGCTAATTTCGACCAGGAAAGCGAAATGGCAGTGCTGCCCGTACTGCGGCAGCTGCGTGAGGCCGGCATTCCCAGCGAGCTGTTTCCCGAAGCCGGCAAGCTGGGCAAGCAGTTTAAGTACGCCGACGCCAAGGGAATTCCTTACGTGCTGATTCAGGGCCCGGAGGAGCGCGCGGCGGGTCAGTTCAAGCTTAAAACGCTCGCTTCGGGTCAGGAACGCGCTCTTTCCCTGGAAGATGTAGTAGCCGAACTGGCTCGGTAGTACACCTTAGCTACCGGCTGCCCCCTTCATTTAGCCGCTTTTCTCACGCAGGCGCCCCACTCACTTCCGCCCCCATGGCCCAGGATTTCGCCCTCACTCCTTCTACCCGCCTCAACCTGACAACCATCGGGGAATTGCTGCACTCCAAGGCCCGCGTGGTGCTCAGCGAGGAAGCCCGGCAGCGCGTGGCCGCCTGTCACCGGTACCTGCACGACCGGCTGGAGCGCACCCCGGATGCGGCTATTTACGGCATCAATACGGGTTTTGGGGCCCTGTGCAACCAAGCCATTCCGGCCGGGCAGCGCCAGCAGCTGCAGGTGAACCTGATGATGTCGCACGCCTGCGGAACCGGGGAGGAAGTGCCGGCCGAGCTGGTACGGCTCATGCTGCTGCTCAAGGCCCAAAGCCTGAGCTACGGGCACAGCGGGGTGCAAGTGAGCACCGTGCAGCGCCTGCTCGATTTTTACAACCGTGGCATGCTGCCAGTGGTGTATCAGCAAGGCTCTCTGGGTGCTAGCGGCGACCTGGCCCCGCTGGCCCACCTCTGCCTACCACTACTGGGCTTGGGCGAGGTGAACTACGAAAGCTACCGCCTTGCCGCCTCGGATGCCATGAGTTTGTTTAGCTGGCCGCCCCTGACGTTGGAAGCCAAGGAAGGCCTGGCTTTGCTCAATGGCACCCAGTTTATGCTGGCTTACGCCGTGCATTGCCTGCTGCGCACCCGCCGCCTGCTGGCCGCCGCCGATGTTATTGGGGCCTTGTCCTTGGAAGCCTTCGATGGGCGCAGTGAGCCGTTTGATGAGCGCCTGCACCGGATTCGGCCCCACGCCGGACAGCTAACGGTGGCCCGACGCGTGCGGGAGCTGCTAGCGGGCAGCCCGCTGCAACAGCAAGCCAAAACCGTCGTGCAGGACCCCTACTCCTTCCGCTGCATGCCCCAGGTGCACGGCGCCTCCCGCGACGCGCTGGCCTACGTGGAGCAGGTAGTAGAAACCGAGTGCAACGCCGTAACGGACAACCCCAACCTGTTCCCCGAGGACGACGCCATCCTGAGTGGAGGCAACTTCCACGGTCAGCCCCTGGCCCTGGCCCTGGATATGCTGGCCATTGCCACGGCCGAGCTGGGCAGCATATCCCAGCAGCGCACCACCCAGCTTATCAGCGGGCAGCGGGGCCTGCCGCCTTTCCTGGTCGCGGAGCCCGGCCTGAACTCGGGCCTGATGATTCCGCAGTACACGGCCGCCGGCATCGTGAGCCAGAACAAGCAGCTTTGTACGCCAGCCTCCGTCGACAGCCTAGTGAGCAGCAACGGCCAGGAGGACCACGTGAGCATGGGGGCCAATGCCGCCACCAAGGCCCGCCGGGTAGTAGAAAACGTGGAGCAACTGCTGGGCATTGAGCTACTGAACGCCACCCAGGCCCTGGCATTCCGGCAGCCCGCTCGCACCAGTGCCGCCCTGGAACAGGTAATGGCCCACTTCCGCGAGAAGGTACCCTTCGTATCGCAGGATCGGGTGTTGTACCCTGATTTACACGCCGCCGCGGCCTTCGTGCGCACCTATGCGTGGCAGTAAAGCCGAGCGGTAAGGCGTAAAAAGCTTCAAAAGCGGAGAACCGGCTAAAGCCAGCAAGTCAGCTTGCTCCCAGCTGAAACCTGTTACTTTCGCTTGGCGCGTAGACGCAACTACGCGGCTGCTTCGTTATGGGGATAGTGAAAAAACTACTTGTCTTTCTGCTGATGCTGGGATTAGGCAGCCTGGGGGCGCACACTGGCGCCCTAGCCCAGTGCGCGCCCACACCCAATTCGGGCGCCTGTTTCAAGGCCTACGATGCCGCTACGGGCCAGGAAATGCCCTTTTACCTGTGCGTGGGTCGTCCGGTACGGCTGCGGGACTGCAGCGGCAAAAACCTAGACCCGGCCCAGATTTATTACCAGCGCGGCTCGGCTATTACCTGCAGTGGCTTCCGGGATACGGCCACCTCGTTTACACCCACGGCCGCCGGCGTGCTCGTCATCACCCAAAACACCCAGGGCCCGCAAGGGGGTAGTCAAGGCATCATTTTTTCGCGCAATTTTGAGGTTAAAGCTACTCCGGCTCCCACGTTCACGCTGACGACCTGCGCCCCGGGGTTCGTGGAAGTCACCGTCACGGACGCTACCTACGACCAGTATTTTGTGCAGGTCGGCAACGGAGCCCCGGTGGCTGCTGCGCGCAACACTCCGGCTACTTACCCCACCAACGGCTCGAACCAAGTGAAAGTCATTGGCCAGTACGCCATTGCGAGCCTGTGCGCGGGTACTAACCCGCAAACTTTTACGCCCCTGCCTACCCCTCAGCGGCCTACCCTAACTTCCATGACCGTGCAGGGCGGAGCCGTGCAATTTCAGTTTACGGGCCTGCAAGCCGAGTACCAGTACCGCCTGCAAGTAGCCGATGCCGCAGCCGCCGGTGGCTACCGCACGGTAGCTACCGTGCCCAGCAGCGCTACCTCGTTTACCCTGAACAATGCGCCTCTACCGGGCTGCTACCGACTTTTGCTCCAGGATGTTTGTCAGCCTTCCGTGGCCAGTACGCCTTCCCTGGAGGTATGCTCCGTGAGTTTAACGGGTACTTCCCAGAACGGCCGCAACATACTGCGCTGGACAAATCAGGGAAATGGCAGCTACGCCCTAACCCGCACTGACGGCCCGAATACCATCCGAATTACGTTGCCGGCCGGCTCTAGCCAGTACGAGGATACAACGGCTTCCTGCGGTACTACCTACCGCTACCGGCTCAGCCAAACCCTGGGCAGCACTACCTCGGTTTCCGATGAGGTAGCCCTGACCACTACTGCCGGCCTGGCTCCCACACCGCCCCGCTTGGCCGCTACGTTTAACCTGCGCAACCAGGTAGAGCTGAGCGCCTTGCTGGTGCGCAGCCCGCCTAACAGCCAGCTCACCTATCTGCGTAACGGCTCCGAGCTGCGCGTCACGGCGGCCCGCACGGTTACCGATTCGCTGGTCAGCCCGGCCCTTGCTACCCCGGTGTGCTACTCCGTGCGGTTTCTGGATGCCTGCGGTAACCGCTCCGCCGAAAGCCCAGCGGTGTGTCCGGTGCTGCTAGAGGCCACGCCCGCCACCGACGATGGCAGCACCATTCGTCTCACCTGGACGGCCCTGCGCGGGCCCGACCCCACGGCTCCGGTCAGCTACCGGGTGCTCACTCTCTCGCCCACGAATGCCGTGCTGAGTTCCCGCTCCGTAGCCACCGGACTGACGTATCTGGATTTGCAACCGCCCCAGGATCAGCAGGTAGTGCGCTACCGCATTGAGGCCACGGGTGGCGGCCAGCTGCTGGTTCCGAGCTATTCTAATGTTGCCTCCGTGTCCCGGGCAGTGAAGGTGTTTGTGCCCACGGCCTTCACGCCCAATGGCGACGGCCTGAATGATGTGCTGGAGCTGAAAGGACGCTACCTCGACAATTTTCGGTTTACGGTAGTGGACCGCAACGGCCAGCAGGTGTTCCAGGCCACCTCCCGGACCCAAACCTGGGACGGCCGCATCGGCTCGGCCCCACCCGCGCCGGGCACCTACGTGTGGCGCTTTGAATCCACGGACCAAACCGGCAAGCGGAGCGCCCAAAGCGGCACAGTCTCCATTCTACGCTAGTTACCCAGACCGACGTAGCCACCGGCTTGGCGGCGCCGTATGAGAGCTGGCGCCTACCTTTGCGCGCCGCGTACGCTGTTTCGCGCCTATTTCTCACTTTAACTACAACGCGCCGATGTTTGATATGATGGGCATGATGGGCAAGATGAAAGAGCTTCAGGACAAGATGAAGCAAGCCCAGGACAACCTGCAGCACGTTACGGCCACGGCCGAATCGGGGGGTGGGCTGGTGCGGGCCACGGCCAACGGCCAGCGCCGCCTGCTTAAGCTGGAAATTGATGAAAGCCTGCTGCAACCCCAGGACCGTGACATGCTGGCCGACCTAGTGGTAGCAGCCGTGAACAAGGTGATGGAGGAAGCCAGCGAGAAGGCCAAGGAAGAAATGAAAAACTCCACGGCTGGCCTGATTCCTAACATTCCGGGCCTCGACCTCGGCGGCTTTGGCCTCTAATCCGCCACCAACAAGTACGGACAGCTGCCTCGATGTAGCAGTGGTTATCCTTAACTGGAATGGCAGGGACTTTCTGAGAAGGTTCCTGCCTTCTGTGTTGATGCACTCCGATGGTGCTACCGTATTTGTAGCCGACAATGCTTCCACCGATGATTCGGTGGCTTTGCTGGCCCAGGAGTTTCCGCAGGTGCGGCTACTGCAGTTGCCCGACAACCTGGGGTTTTGTCAGGGCTATAATATGGCCTTGGACATAGTGCGGGAGCAGAATTGCATGGTATTCCCTAGTGCACTTGCCGGGGTTGGGCTGGAACTAAGTCAGAGCGGCGCGGCAGCTTCCGGCTTCCGCTACTACGTGCTGCTTAATTCCGATGTGGAGGTAACGCCCGGTTGGCTCCGGCCCCAGCGGGAACTGCTGGAACACAAGCCGCGCGTTGCGGCCTGTCAGCCCAAAATACGGCAGTTCAGCCAGGTGCCGGAGCAGCGCCAGCAGTTTGAATATGCCGGTGCCGGAGGCGGCTACCTCGATCAGCTTGGCTACCCCTTTTGCCGCGGCCGCCTTTTCGACACGTTGGAAACCGACACTGGCCAATACGACGACCCGCGGCCGGTGGCCTGGGCAACTGGGGCCTGCATGCTGGTACGGGCCGCTGCCTGGCACGAATTGGGCGGACTGGAGCCAACTTTCTTCGCCCACATGGAGGAAATTGATTTGTGCTGGCGCCTGCAGAATGCGGGCCATGAGGTGTGGTACCACGGCGGAGCCACCGTGTTTCACGTGGGCGGTGGCACGCTGCACAAGTCCAACCCGCGCAAAACCTACCTCAACTTCCGCAACGGACTGGCCTTAGTCTACAAAAACACCCACTCGGCTGAGTTGCCCGGTGTCATGATCAGTCGAGTGGCCTTAGATTGGGTAGCTGCTGCGCGCCTATTGCTGCAAGGTGCCACTGCTGATTTTCAGGCTATTCTGCGGGCCCACTGGCATTTCGTGCGGCAGCTTTCCTACTGGCGTGCCCAGCGGCAGAGGTTTCCGCCGCGCTTGCGCTCCACTGAGCGTAGGGGCGTATACCAGGGTAGCCTGGTCTGGTCGTATTTCGGGCAGGGCAAGCGCCGGTTTTCGGAGTTAAATCCGCAACAGCTAACCTGAGTTGCAGCCTTGTATGCTACCAAAAAAGCCCGCGGCTGCGGTGAAGCGGCGCGGGCTTTTCAGGAAGTTCAGTAAATCGGAGGCTGTGGCAGGCTACAAGTCCCAGACGGTGCTGCGCTGCCGGCGCATGGCCCGGCGCACGTTCATCCAAAAAGCCAAAGCGAAGTACAGTACGATGGGCGAGCCAAACGTAAAAAATGATGCGTACACAAAGGAAAGCCGAACGCTGCTGGTGGAAAAACCAACCCGCTTGCCGATGACGTCGCAGACGCCGAAGCTCTGCTTCTCAATAAAGTCGGTTAGTCGTTTCATAACTCCTGCTGTTTCAGTTGCCCGCGGTGGCTAACCTGCTTTCAAAATACAATGATTTGCGGCCTGTGTCAAGCACTTACGCAGGAAAGCTCCCGCAAGATACGTCGGTCGGCAGCCTTTTTCCGTTTGTTGTCTGAATTTCGCGCTACCCCTGCCTTCTGCTCATGAGAATTTTGTTGTTGCGTACCCTGCCGGCAGCGGCGCTACTAATTACTGGCGGCCTACTACCGGCCTGCTCTCCCCTATCGAAGGTGCTGAAAAACGCCCAGGCCGGGCAGGAAATTACGGTGCAGCCCACGGTGCTGGAAAGCAACGGCGAAAACGTGCTGTTCGAGGTGACGGCCAAGGTGCCCGCCAGCCACTTACGCAAGGGCGCGGCCTACAACTTAGGCCTGAGCTACCGCTACAACAACGGCCTGCGCGAGGACACCGTTGGGCGGCTCACCTTTATTTCGGGCGAGTACCTCTACGACGAGGAGCAAAAGAATAAGCTGGTTATCCGCAAGCAGTTCTCCTTTCCGTATTCGCCCCAGAAAAGCCCCGGCGAGCTGCTGGCCCTACCCGATGCCCGCGAAACCAAACCCAACGGCAAGCGCGTGAAAGGCAAACAGCTGACGCTGGCCCGCGGCATCGTGACCACCAGCCGCCTAGTTGTGCGCCAGGACACGGCCATTACCCTACTACCCGAAACGGTCGATAACAACATGAGCGGCACCCGGGTGTTGCCCTTTTTCTTTGACGCGGGCAAGGCCGAAATTCGCAACTACCTGGGCACCAACGTAGCCGCTCTAGAAGATTTCATTGAGGCCAACCAACACACCGACAAGGTGATGATTGTGGCCGGCCACTCGCCCGACTCCCTGGACCGCCACGATGCGCGCCTAGCCGACAAGCGGGTACGGGTGCTGCTCAACTACTACAAAAAGCGCGTCGATACCGATTCCTACCTCAACCAGGTCAGTAACATTGACTTCGAGACGGAAGCCTACCACCGCCGCTGGGACCTGTTCCTGAATAAAGTGCAGCAGTCGGCCCTGAAGCCAGCGCAGGTTGATTCGGTGCTACTGCTGATTAACGATACGCCCGGCTCCTACGCCACCAAGGAAAAGAGCCTGCATCAGCTCACGTTCTATGATTACATCGAGCAGTACATCTACCCGGTGATGCGCTTCGGCACCATTGCCGTGCGCTACACCGCTCCCAAGCGCTACGACTCGGAAATCTATCTGCTGTCCAAAAAGATTGTGGAAAAGCAGACCGAGGCCGACGCCCTTACGCCCGAGGAACTGCGTTACTCTGCTACCCTCACGCCCCTGCTGGCCGAAAAGCAGCGCATTTACGAGACTTCCGTGGCTACTACGGGCCTCTGGCAGGCCTACCATAACCTGGCCGTAGTGCTGCTGCAGCGTTCCGAGAAGGAGGTGAACCCCAAGGTGCAGAAAGCCTACCAGCGCCGGGCCGCCGTGAACTTTACCCTGGCTGCCCACCGCAACCCCACCGCCGAGCTGTTCTACCGCGTGGGCAGCGCCTACCACCGTGCCGGCGACAAGCTCGAAGCCCTGCAGAATTACGACTACGCCATTAAGCTAGGCGGACCACGCCCGGTGCTGAGCAAGATATTCTCGGACAAGGCGGCCCTGGAAATTGAAGTTGGCCAGCTCGACGATGCCCTGCGCAGCTTGAGCTACAGCTCCAAAACCTACCAAACCATCATGAACCGGGCCCTCATCTACGTGCTGAAGGGCAACTACCAGGGCGCAGCCAACATTTACGCCGAAGCGATTGCCCTGCGGCCCCAGGACCCATTGCTATACTATTGCCTAGCCGTAGTAGCCGCACGCCAGCAGAATGAGTCGGCCATGGCCATGCACCTGCGCCGCGCCGTGCAGCTAGACCGCGCCTATGCTAACCGCGCCGTTGAAGACCTGGAGTTTCGGGATTTCGCTAAGGGCAAGCAGTTTCTGGAAGCCTTGCGGTAGTCTCTAACAACTATTAAAGCAATGTGTATAATCTCACTTTTGCTGGATCAGCTGGCATCTTTTGACTTTTTCACGAGAGGAATAGGTGTCATTGCTCTTTTTATTGCGGTGGTTAGCATCTGGCCTGCTCTAACGCAGTCTGAAACCCGGAATAATGTTAGTACATTCAGAGTGATATACGCGCTTTTCTTCTTTCTCCTCGGCTTATTTTGCTTTAATGTTTAGGGCATTAGCATTGCCAAGGACAAGCTGATTCTGGGTGGTGCAATAGCGGTACTGGGTGGCTCTGCCTTTTTTTATTCTAGTTACAAGCCTACTACCTTTCATAAAGCTTATTCTTATATTTGTAAGTACTTACATAACACAACACATGGATTTCTTTGAGCAGGTAGGACCCGCTGCCCTGGGCAGTCGGCTCCGGCGCCTTAGTGAGCAGATGATTGGGCAAGCTGCTGAGGTGTATTCCTTGTATCACGTGCCAGTGGAGCCGCGTTGGTTTCCGGTATTGTATGCGGTAGCAACCCAACCGGAGCGGCACGTGGGTGAAATAGCGGAACTGATTGGGCAAACGCACGCGGCTGTCAGCCAGGTGGTTAAAGAGCTGGTTAAGCAGGATCTGGTTAGGGTGCAGCGCGGTGAGGCGGACTTGCGCCGTAGCGTGGTTAGCCTCACGGAGAAGGGAGCAGCCTTGTGGCCCACGTTGCAGCAACAAACAGCCGATGTACGCCAGGCCACGGAGGCGCTACTGCACGAAACCCGGCACAACCTGTGGCTGGCCATTGGGGAAATGGAGTACGCGTTGTCGCGCCAGAGTTTGGCTAGTCGGGTAAAAGCTATTCGCGACCAGCGTGTGGCCGCTGAAGTGCAGATTATAGACTATGCGCCGCAATATCAACCCGATTTCAAGCAGCTGAACGCGGAGTGGATTGAGCGGTATTTCCGTCTCGAAGCAGCCGACCTCAAAGCCCTCGACCACCCTGATGAGTACATTATTCAGCGCGGCGGCCACATTCTGCTGGCCGCCTACGGAGGGCAAATGGTGGGTACTTGCGCTCTGATTCCCATGGACGACACCACCTATGAACTGGCGAAAATGGCCGTGTCGCCCGCGGCGCAGGGGCTGGGCATTGGGTGGCGGCTGGGCGAGGCGGCCATTGCCAAGGCCCGCAGCCTGGGAGCTCAGCGTCTGTATTTGGAAAGTAATACCAAGCTGGGTCCGGCCCTGAGCCTGTACCACAAGCTGGGTTTTCGCAAAACGGTTTCCGGCCCGCCTTCGCCCTATGAGCGGTGCAATATTCAAATGGAACTGCCCCTGTTTCCTTAAGCTCCCAGGCAGGAGGTTGAAATGCCGCCGGAGGGAGCAAAGCGTTTACTTCCCACTGGCGCCTCAAACGCACTATTTCACCACTTCACAATTTCACCGTTTGCCCGTCCCGGCTAGTCGTTGTAGCTTTACGGGCCGGATTTGCGCCGGCTTTTGTTTCTGAACAGACCTTTTTGACTTTCCTACCGATTATGCGGACCATCCAATTCCGGGAAGCCCTGCGTGAAGCCATGTCTGAGGAAATGCGCCGCGACCCGCGCGTGTTTCTGATGGGCGAAGAAGTTGCCGAGTACAACGGCGCCTACAAAGTAAGCCAGGGCATGCTCGACGAATTCGGCCCGGAGCGCGTGATTGACACGCCCATTGCCGAGCTTGGTTTCGCTGGTATCGGGGTGGGTGCAGCGGCCAACGGCCTGCTGCCCATCATCGAGTTCATGACCTTCAACTTCTCGTTGGTAGCAATTGACCAGGTGATTAACTCGGCCGCCAAGATCTACTCCATGTCGGGCGGGCAGTACTCCTGCCCCATCGTGTTCCGTGGCCCTACCGGCAACGCCGGTATGCTGTCCTCGCAGCACTCCCAGAACTTCGAGAACTGGTACGCCAATACCCCCGGCCTGAAAGTGGTAGTGCCCTCTACCCCTTACGACGCTAAAGGCCTGCTGAAAAGCGCCATCCGCGACGCCGACCCGGTTATCTTTATGGAATCGGAGCTGATGTACGGCGACAAGGGCGAGGTACCCGAAGAAGAGTACCTGATTCCGATTGGCAAAGCCAACGTGGTGCGCCCCGGCGAAAACGTGACCATCGTGAGCTTTGGCAAGATGATGAAGGTAGCCCTAGCTGCCGCCGACGAGCTGGCCAAGGAAGGCATCAGCGCTGAGGTTATCGACCTGCGCTCGGTGCGCCCGATTGACTATGATACCCTCATCGAGTCGGTGAAGAAAACCAACCGCATGGTGGTGGTGGAAGAAGCCTGGCCCCTGGCCAGCATCAGCTCGGAGCTGTCGTACATGGTGCAGCGCCGCGCCTTTGATTACCTCGACGCCCCCGTGCTGCGCATCACCAACATGGACGTGCCCCTGCCCTACGCCCCTACCCTCATTGAGGCCGCTTTGCCCAACGTGGAGCGCACCGTAAAGGCCGTGAAGGAAGTGCTGTACGTGAACAAGTAAAATAGCTGACATCTGACGGTACTGTTCCGCTCATTGCAGTAGCAAAAGGCCCCGCCCGGTATGGTGCGGGGCCTTTTTAGTAGCTATTCTAGTCATCAGCAAATTCAGGTTTAGCGTTCGAGCAGTATTATGGCAACTGCTTTGCTGTTTAAGCTATCCGGTACCTTGCGGGGTGGGTTGGCTTAGGGGAAATGCCTGTGCGGGGTTCTCAACTAAGCTGGACGGGCAGATTTTACGTACCTTTTGCTCACAGCTACGCGTCTTTCCATCCCGACATGAACCACCGCCTACACCTTCGGTTTGAACAGCTTGAACGAGCTACGACCCAGTTACTTCACTCCGTGGAAGCCCTCGGTGACAAGGCCCGACAAGCGCCTGGCCCCGGGCAATGGTCGGCCGTGCAGGTAGTCCAGCACCTGGTGGTTGCGGAAACAGGCATTGGGCAGTACATGGAAAAAAAGCTGCTGCAGGCAGAGGGCTTGCACAAGGCGGGATTCGCCTCGTTCCTGAAGTCGCGGCTGCTGCGGGTGCTGCTGCGGCTGCCTTTTACGCGCTTTAAAGCCCCAGCGGCGCTGGCCAAGCTCACGCCCGCGGAGATTCCGCCCCTGTCTGAGTTGCAGGCCGAGTGGGAAGCGGTACGCCGCCGCTTGGAGCGCCTGCTCAATGAGTACCCGAGCAATCTGCTCGACCGCGCCATTTTCAAGCACCCCCGCTCGGGCATGCTCACCATCTACCAAACCCTGGACTTTATGCTCGACCACGTGTTGCACCACCAGAAACAGGTAGAGCGCATCACAAAGGCCGTTGCGCTTAACAAAACAAACCCGGCGCTTTCCACCACGTAATGCGCGCACAGTAGGGGCATCAGTGGGCGGAAAGCGCCGGGCGGCACTGGACCTAAAGTCTATTTAACGGCCTAGTTGGCCTTGCGCACAATATCGGCGTACGACTCGTGGCGGGGTAGCTGGCGCATGAGGTCGGTAATTTCGGGGGGTGGCACTAGCAACTTACGCGCCCGCAAATCCAACCAAGCACCCTCAACGGCTACCGTGGCGGCGGGCCGGCCATCGGCCTTGAATAAGGTGTGCAGGATGTTCCAGCGGCTTCCGTCCTCGCTCAGACCCGATAGTTCTCCCGTCACGCGCAGAGCTTCGTTGATGTGCAACTCCTTAAGAAAGCGCGTGTCCTCGCGAAATAAGATCGGGCCGAGGCCAAGCTGGGCAAAGCGCATGAGCGTGAAGCCGTGCTCAGCCAAGTATTCAATGCGGTGCTGGGCGGCGTAGTCGGCGTAGGCGGAATGACGCATGTGGCCGTTGGGGTCCATATCGGCCCAGCGTACGGTATAGGTTCTTTCGAAGGAAGCGGACATAAATTAGGTTCGTTGGCGGAAAGGTAAGCCGTCGGGGGGCAAATTAGTAGGCAAGCCTACTAGGTAGCAACCCAACTAGTGGGCCTAGCGCAGCGTGAGGCGCACCAGGTATTGTTGCTGGTCATCTTCTTCCAGAAACTCAACCTCATAGCCTGCCGCTTCGGCGTAATCCTGTAGCAGAGCCGGATCGGCGAAAATCCAGGGGAAGCTCGCGCCGGTTTCCGTGGCATACTGCATGGTGTATTCTACCTCCCCATAGTACGGACCGTTCAAGTCAAACACCAGGGCCCCATCCTCGTCCTCATAGAGGTAGCTGATGTCGGAGGAGGTAGCCAAGATCTGACCGCCGGGGGCTAGCAGGCCCTTGGCGTGCTGCAGAAAGCGCTCCAGCCCCTCTAAGGTGCCCGTCAGCCCGATACCATTCATCAGCATCAGCAACGTATCAAACTTCTCACCCTGGGTTAGGACCACGTCAAAAATATCGTGGCAAGCCACTTCGCGCAGCCCCCGCTCCTGCATCACCTGCACCGCGCCGGGCGAGATATCCACGGCTTTCACCGCAAAGCCCCGCTGCTGCAGCTCCAGGGCGTGGCACCCGGCCCCGGCGCCCAGATCGAGGATGCGGCCGCGGCATTCTTCCAGAGCCGTCCGTTCCATTTCGGGCATTTCCCATAGGGAGCGAAAAAAGTAGGCCGCGGGCAGCACTTCCTCGTCGGCCACGGAACTATGAACGGCCAAGGTGGCGCTCAGGTGGCCGCGCTGGTAGGCTAGCAGGGCGTGGCCCAGGGCATCGGGGGCAGTAGAAGCAGATTGTGACATGCAGCAAAGATAAGGCCCCTGATAGGGCCTAGCAGCGGTGGCCTTAAACTTGTGCCGCGCAATGCCGTTAGCTGGGTAGTATTTCAGCTCCTTCATGCCTGCCTCTAACCTGCCTAAACGCCTGACAAAGGGCAACCTACCCACCAAGATTTGCGCTACCTGCGGCAGGCCCTTCGAGTACCGCAAAAAGTGGCGCGCCTGCTGGGACGAGGTAAAATACTGCGGGGAGAAGTGTCAGCGCAACCGCCCCACTACGGCTACTACCCCCACGTAGCCCGCCAGGGGAAGAACGGTGGCCGCGGCGGGCGCATCTTTTCAGCGGCATCCTGCGTTTTGAAGCCCAACTTAACCTCTCAGTTCTCCCCTGCTATGGCTAGCAACCTCGACTACCTAGATCCTGCCCTGCAACCTTTGGCCGATAAAGTTCAGGCCTATATACAAGCCGAAAAAGAATTTCAACGGGCCGAAGTGGAGGCCGTGGCCACCACCCATCAGCCAGCAGACGCCGCTTCCCATACCTCACCTCAGCCAGCTGCTAGCGGTAGTGCTGCCCAGCCCCTTGAGCAAATTCAGCTGAAACTGCAGCACTTACGCGAGGAGCTTCAGCAGCTACGCCAAGAAGTTGTTGCCTTGCTGCCGGTCCGGGATGAGTGGGTAAAAATTAACCTAGGCTATGGCCCCAGTCGAGTAGGCGCCTTCTCTACCCCTGCAATAAACGCTACGGATGCTACCCCTGAATACGATTTGCGCGTTGTCGTGTAACCGTTTCCAACTTTTCGCAACGTAATCACCTACCCTGGGAAGGCTACTTCTCAGGGTAGTTTTTGTAAGGCCTAACCTTGAACAAGCGGTTTGCAAGGCTAACGCACTTTGTTGCCGGTCAAGATAATAAGCCGCCCTAGGCAGCCTCTTTCGCAAACAAAACCAGCAAGCACCAGCGCCAAAATCAGAGGTATTATCTAATTAGAAACTCAAGCCTACGGCCTGACTCACCCCGAGGCTACTGTTTGCAACCATGAGGTACCTGTACTCATGCCCTCCTAAGTTAAAGCAGCAAGATGTGGTACAGAGTAACGGCAGATAACAGGTTATAGAATCATACCCACTTAGTTTTCAAGCGCATAAAAAAAGGGCGACCAACAGCCGCCCCCTTTTCCACAACCTTTTAGGGTAAAAATAGAAAACCCGCTCTATTAGCTGGAAAAGGCACTCCACGACCTGTTTTTATAGTTTCCTGTCACAGAAACTTGTTTCCTGTCACAGCTTTTCTACCTTTATCCCATGCTGTAAACGCCACTACTACATTTAGTTGCTTTACTGCTATTCGTCCTATCCAACCTTTATCAAACAAACATCATGGCAAGACCAAAAAGCACGGCGTGTAGGATCACGACTGCCCTACGCACAGATGGTATTTACAAGGATGCTGTACAAAAACCGCTGTATGTGCGCTACAGCTTTGGATCTGATCAGTCTCACAAAGTCCCTACCCTCTTTGATGCAAAGGAAGGTGAACTAACAGAAGCCGGTTATCTAAAGCCTAGTGCTAGACCGGACAGAGAAGCAATCAACGTCTATTTACAGGCTGTGAGAGAACGCTTGCAGCAAGCGCACAACATTGTAGCCGCAAGTGCTGAAAGTGTCACTGGTAAGCTGGTAGCAGCGGAATACGATAGACTAACGAAAGAAGCGGTGGCGGCGGCGGAAGCTCAGACTCAGGCAGAGCTTAAAAGAGCCAAGTTTAAAGAGAAAGCCAACCGCATAGCAAACGAGTTTTCAGAGGCAGTAATCTATGAAGAGATACCGGCGCGTGAGGCACATATAGCCAAGCTGGAAGCAGAGTTACAAACCAAGCGGAACACGTTGATCAACCTCAAGAAAGAGAAGAATCTATATGAGGATGATAAGCTTACTACGTGGTTGCTGAACTACGCTCAGCGTAACGGTAGCACTACGCTAGCTAAAAGCACTCAGCGTACTAATAACTCCTTTGTAGAGACGGTAAAGCAGTTTGATCCAGAAGCCCGAATAGGGAACATCAATGATGTGTGGTTGGTAAAGTTTCAAGACTTCTTAATCAACACACCTTCTAGAACGCCTATCTACTCCATTATTACCGTTGGTAAAAACCGGATCAAGGGAGACTTTCTAAAATGGCAAATCGGTAAAACCCGCTCCAATGAAACGGTGCTGAACTACATTGATAAGGTGAAATCCTGTCTGAATTATTACACCATCCATGATGATAAATTACCGGATGGTGTGAAGGTGAATCCACACTATAAGCGGTATGAATTTACGCTAAGCCGTAAGCCAGAACGGGTATACACCTTAGAGGAACAAGATCTAGTTGATCTAATGGCTATGGATCATCTAAGCAAGAGCTTAGAACGGGCAAGGCTACTCCTGTTGTTCTTGTGTGCTACTTCGCTCAGATATTCTGATGCATCTACCCTAACAGCGCACAATATTCAAAAAGGGTATATCCACAAGGCTACCCAAAAAGGAAAAAAGAAGGGCACTGAAGTATACATTAAGATTAATCCAGTATCACAATATGTATTAGATAGATGTGAGAATAATATTAGCTCTATTGCAATGGATGATGATTATCTAAATAACCTATTACCACAGATATTAAAGCCTCTACCCTCTATGCAACAGATGGTAGATTTTGTGGATGTGTCAGGTGATAATGATACCGTTACCTACGTGCCTAAATATGAAGCTATCCGCACTCATAGCGGGAGGCGAACACATATTAATATCTTGCTTGATTATAATGTACCCTTGCATGATATCATGTCCATTACCGGACATAAGCAGATCAAGACCTTAGAAGGCTACATGCAGAAGCGTAGAAAAGAGTTACGAGAACATACGCTTAACATTTTTGAGCTTCCAGTAAGAAAGTAGTGGAAACAAAAGAGGCTTACTGTAACTAGTAAGCCTCTTTTTTATGATCATAAACCATTGTATTTCCTAACCAGCACTTGTAGTTGGGGTGAAATGGCATACACTTTCCGTATAACCACATCTGATGAAGTTTTTAGCTTATTCAGCTTCTCGGTTTGTCTATCTAGCATCTCTCTATCCTTTTTTGCATGTTCCTTAACTTCAGATACTATCTCATCAGTAACTTGATCCTTCACTTTTTCCCACATAGCAATAGAGTAACCATTATGTTCTTTACCAAGTGAACTGGTAACCAGTGCTATCATATCTGATAATAAATCCATAAGTTCATTATCTAGACCACTAAATACCTTCGCATCGTTTTCGGGTAATAAAAAGCTCAGGTTAAGAGATGCTTTAATGTAGTTGTTTTGTGCTTCAAACAAATCTTCTCTATATTTAATTAAAGCAGTATCCTTTTCAATAAGAATAACCAATCCCTTTTTTATAAGTGATAAGCTTGTGGCAATGCTAGACATATACGCTTGCATTTCCTTATTACGCATTCCAATTAGTGAGCTTTGACGCAACTCATCTCTTTTATTTAGCCGGTTATAAATTATATTCAGTATCACACCAATCAACGCAATAATAGATGTCAGTATTACGCCTATAAAACTAATTTCTTTATTATATTTAGCTAAAAGAGCTAAAAATTCTTCCAATCTGTTCATTTCAATTGATATTTAAATTAGTACTACTAATCATTATTGTTATCCAACTCCTTTTCATCTAACAGGGTCTTGTTTTTGACTTCACTCCTTTTTCTCCAATACTCTTGATTTGCTTTCATTAAATCACTCTGTTCATCTTTTGATATAAACTTATCTGCCATATCATCCTTTATTGCAATTAATAAATGCTCACATTTCCATATAGCATCTTGCAAATAACGCTCTGTTATTTCTTTAAAATCCCCATTGGTATAATTATTAGCATCTGGCGAAGTATAATATTTTTTTTCACCATCTTTCTTATTTTTGTTTATTACATCATAAAACTCACATAACTTCTGCGAATATAATCTATTTACAACCCCTTTATTATGCACATGTATATTTCTAGTTTCTCTAATTTCTATTATTGACCCTATAATATTATCATCAACACCAATTGATACATGCTGTGCTTTCATATCAATAAATTGCCTATTTAGTATTTTGTTAAAATATGACAATTGATCCTTTATGCTTTTAAACCCAAACGACAGCAATTCACGCTGAATTATTTCATCTTTTAGTTGTTCAACGCTTCTTGCATTTAATATATCAATATAATTCATACTAGGCACGGTAGCACCTTTATCTAGTGGCACCATTGCAAATGGATACTTATTAAATAATGCACTAGCGAAATCCTGCATCGCTGCATCAAAAAGAGAAACTAGGTGAGTAAAACACATTATATTCAAGAAGTTCCTATTACGGGCATTTTTCAGACGCACCGTATTGGTCGTTTCAATAAAAAACCGCAGAAGTTTTTTTGATACCGGATAAGGCTGTTGATCATCAGCTAATAAATATGCAATATCATCCTCACCTTTATCTTTTACATAATTATAGGCATCACAAAATACTTGCGGAGGGTTTTCAAGGGATTCATCATATCCCCAAGGCATTTGCACATCTGCATTTTTGAGCATAAGCCTAATTTGCTCAACATCACTTTGAAAGTCACTAACTATTCGCAATAAATGAGCCCAAAACACATTGTATTCAAATGGATTTTGTGGCACATTATCTATATTGTTAGCACTATCAACATGCTCGTTATTCTTTTCCATAAATCAGCTTGTTTAAAGAGGCATGATTAAAATTACTTTTTAATATGACTTAGTGAAAATAGCTTTACCTCTGATGACGGATAGACGTAATAACCATCAATTTTCTTGCTATACAGGAATATATTTTCTTTTGTTTTGCCTACATAAATAAGATCATCTGTAGTTCTAACAACCTTATCATTAAACAACATGGAAGCATACTGTTTTGGATCTATCCGATTGTCAATAGCTCTTGAACGGGCTCCGATATAAGTAAGCACAAAAACCAGACTACCTATGATCATAGAATTGTAGAATGTCACTGATATTTCACTTCCATATCTTTTATAATACTTCAAATCAATTTCCGAAAATATCAATCTAGAGTTTATAGCCCAAAACAACCCAAAAAAATATAGCCTAAATGTTTTCACATCTTGGCTACCTTTAATCTCGGCAATAACATAAATTATGAGCAATGGAACAAAGATGAAATTACTCACAGAAGTTAATTTAAAATGCCTTATCAATCTTTCTTTGAAATTTGTTTGTATAGATACTTGATGATCTATATGGTTAAGCTGAATTTCCTTATCTGTTGTTGAATACCAATTAAAAACAAACGAAGCACCCATTGTTATACCAGTGCGGATAAACTCAGAAGCCGACAGTGTTAAAGCTTCAGATAAATCAATGTATGATATAATATCAATATTATAATAAGAATAATAAGCTGTAATGCGAACCAACCCTAGCACCAATAAGAGAGTTGAAAAGATAGCTATATTATTCTTAAAAGAATCCCAAAGTGAAGTTTTGTTTACTTCCATATCTAGTTCTTATAAAAACCATCTATTATCCACAAAACTATTCTTACAATTACCCAAAAAAGAACAAACCAAATAAGCGCAAAAATCAAAGCCCCTATAGGATGATCTTCATCTTGTGACAAAATCTCAATAAATGCAGCTATGAATACTACCACTGAAATAACAATTAACAAGCGCTTGGGTCCAGCGTGAATGGTTTTAAAACGTGAGATCATTTGTGCAGAATGCTAGATGTACAGGCTGTAAAAGTATCAAAAGCCTAATGATAACTGTGTACCCTCTTGTGGTTTCTTACGCTGGTAGATGGTGGTACACCTGCATCTACATCTTTCACGAGCTGGTAACGCTGGATCAGCCGGAAAACGGCAAGGTGAACCACCTACGGTGAAGAGTCCGTTAATATCAACCGCTATTCCGTTGGTTGCTGAGTGCGTTGGTCTGGTTCTCGTGTCTGAAGTAGCTAACCATACCTTATCCAGTTGTAACCCGCTGGTATCAGCTCCACAGAAGCTACCGTAGTTCATTGCCCCTATCAACTCAGTACGGGCTATTAGCTCAGCTCTCTTCTTACTAAAGATGGTAATGCGTTGGCGTAAGCTTTTGGCTGTGTTCGGAATGCTGCTACCAGCTTCAGCAGATGCTTTCAGCACCTTCCTTACCTTTTTCCTTGTGGTGTTGGTGATAGAGGTAATAGCCTTACTGGATTCTGTAGCAATGAAGTTTCTAGCACGTCTTAGCCACTCTGCTACAGGTAGTGTAGGAGTTGCTTTCTTCTCTCCTACCAAGTGTAGATACTCATGCTTTGCTTCAGCCGGTACTATATCTAACCATAGCTGATCCAGCACCACTTTTAGCGCTTTAGAGCCAATCAAACCAACGGCTAGCAGATCACTACCTGTAGCTTCATACGCTGCTACAGCAGCCTCTAAATCATTCAATAAGGCTTTAGTAATTTGCTTGCTATATCTGGCTACTAGATTATCAACTCTGGCTAGTCTTTTATCAACATGTACTGGATTCAAGTGTAGGAATAGTTTTTATTATGCTGCATCAGATAACGAATCACCTTCATCATATGCATCAGCAGCCATAGTATCTATCTCATCTATAGTCTTCACGTAGCTGATAGCAGCAGAACGTAAGAACCCCTCTCCCCCTTCCAGCGCTGGTAAACCTACCATTCTACGCTTCTCATTAATGGTTGCGAAATCAGCAGCAGCAGCCGCCGTAATCAGCTCAGATAGATTAGGCTTCAATACTTCAATACCGCTGGTATCTATATCAATGTATACATCATCACCATATGTCTTACCTAACCAGTGATTTAAACCATCTCTAAAATCCTTCAGGATGGGAATCACACAGTTATTGTATAAAGCTCTCTGTGCCTCAGCAACGTTGTTATAGGTGCTGGACTTCGTACCACTCAAGAGAACGGATGGATAACCTAAAAGGTCAGCTACCATCCCTGTATCAGCATTGATACTGTTAAGAATATCCAGATCTACAGGTGATAGACCGATTTGCGCCGTATCAAGTGGATAAGCAGACCATGTAAAGCGCTGTGACTGGTTGATCTTCTGATCTAATTCATTCTCTTGTTGCTCTGTCAACTCTTCAGCAACATCAGTCGGGAACACCACCACTTTAGGACCACCCATGTTGAGCTGTTTGATATGCTGTTTCAAAGCGAAATCAACAGATGCTAACTGTAGAGTAGCCGCCTTCACCGGACTGTAGCCATACAAAGAACCATCAAGGTTGAATGCTTTCATGTGAAGCACATCAGCAGCCGGAATAACCGTAGTAGCGCCGGGAATACGGTACCCTTGCACTGTAGCTAGCCACTGTGTACCAGCAACTACCTCTGTGCCTCTTGGCATGATATGAAGCTCTTGCGGTTTACCCGTATTCAATCCACTGGTATTCCAGATAACATAAATGAATGCATCACCATCCGTTAGATAGTGTCCGATATATTGAACTACAAACTGTGTCCATGTCTGGTACGGATTAGGTCTGTAGAGCAAGGATGCTAGATGATGCTTGGGTAGCTTCTGTGCATTATCATCATTCTTGTTCACCTTGTACACATTCCAAGGAATTGATTTAGACGTGGTTTGAATGCTGGTTAGAATGGTATAGAATACACTGTTATTCTGAGCATTGACCTTTGTTAGATCCTGAATAGTGAAAGTAGGTGAACCACCATAATTAATCGGGCGCATCCTACCAATCTCATCTACTCCTGTAATTGCTTTAGTTTCTACCTGTGGTTTAGGGCTAAACGCATTTTTAATAGTTGAATAAATAGACATTAAATAAATCTCATTTTCTTTTTTGCTGGTACTAGTAATTCTTCCATCCTAGCAATCTTTTGCGTTAATAAGTCAACAAACTCATCATGCACTGAGGAATTTGGGAACGCACATACACTATTTATCCATTTCTGATTCCAAGAACCATCAATCAAGCAAACTCTACCGGGAGCTATAAACCACATGACAGATATTAATCTATGTCGTTTGTCTCCCTGTGGTGTAGCTGCCTTTTGTACATTGATATTCGTGTTCTTTTTCAACGACTGAACCACGTTAATACCATTGGCTTTAGGCTCAATCCATAAAGTAGATAAGTGCTGATTGTATTCGTTGGTGGTAATAAATTCTTGAATACTCTCTAGCAACTGATCAAATTCATCATTAAACTCCCTTGCATCTCTGATGAACAGAGTATTGTTAGACTTAGAATAATAGCTAGCCATTAATGCTGATGGATCACTGTCTTTCTTTTTCAATCCATAGGCAGTATCACAATCAAACTCCCACACTACTTTTTCATCCTTGGTAAGTGCGTTGAATTGTGACCATTGGCATGTCTGGATCATGTCACGTTTGACAATACCACCATCTTCAGAAAGCGGATTCTGAAGGAACTGCGCTGCATAGGAGTATGGACCTAGTAAGGCTGCATACTCAGCTAAGACTTCTCTATCAAGCCTGTTTTTATCAAGTAGATTATCATTTGCCTCATAGTAGGCTATAGCTCTCTGTGGGCTTACTAATGATCTAGTTTCGGGGGTTAACTCCGCTGGTAAGCAGATGATGTTAAGCTTACCCTTCTTAGCTTCTCTTAGCTTAGCCTGTGGATCATTGCTACTCGTGCGCTGTCCGGTGTAGATGGAAACCGTGCGCTTCTTATCCGTCTTTCTAGTAGTGACAGTATCCGTTACGAATAAGCCCGCTGCCTCTTGAGCTGGTTCACTGAATGCCTCTTGCGCATTGATACCATCATCAATGAAAATGAAGTCAGCATGGATACCTGTAGCTGATCCATCAGTAGATGTGGTGAAACGATCACCACCGGCTGTTAGCTGGTAGTAGCCTTTACCGTCTACATCACGTCTGATCTTAACCTTGTTACCAAACAGCCTCTTGAACTTGGCTGACTTGATACAATCACGAGTCTTATCACTAATCTTCTCAGATACTCTAAGCGCGTAAGACGCAAACAGGATACGGATCTTGGGATTACGGATGAACAACCAGACTGCAAATAGCTGACTGATCTCAGTAGTCTTAGAGGTACCGGGACATAGCTCATTAAGCATGTCCAACTGTCCTTCACCACTCTCCCACGTTTCGTAAACTACCTGTAATTCCTCTGCTATTAATTTAATATGCCAGTTGTCTACATAATCAGAAGTAGATACTGTTTCCCAAAACTCAAGAAAGAAATAGTAGAAGTTATGATGGCATACGTTTCTTAGTAATATGTCTTCAGTTAAATTATCATACATTACTTGTTAGCCTCTTTCATTTTTCTCTTGAGTAGGGCTAACTGATATTGTTCTTCTAAAGTGAGTGCTGATAGATCTTCTACTTCAGCAACGTGTATATCATTCGCTTCTACTTTATCTCCATATTCTTTATGCAATACTTTACTTAACACCCATTTGCGGGTATCCACTTGTAATCTAGCTCTATTGATGCTAATAAGGGTATCTGGTAGTACTGGATCAGGATTAGATAGATCTAGTAGTTGCTCAGCAAGCAATTCAGCACGTATTAACTTTGCTTGTGTGTACGTGTCCGAGAATGATTTAAATTCTGGCTTTAACCTCCAATAATAGACGGTAGAGGTTGTAGGCATGTGCTGATCCTTGCAGATATTAATAAGAAATTCCCCTTGTGCTATTCTCATACATATCTCATCAGCAATAGCTTGTGTATATGTTGATGTACCCATTTATTCAGGATTATTTTTAAATAAATTCTCAATTTTATATTTACGAGTATAAGATCTAACAGATGACACAAAATCATCTGAGCTAATTAAACCTTCTGTATGATCTCTTACTAGCTGCTGTATAAAATCAAGGGTATAATCAGCAGTAATCTTGTGCTGCTGGATTAATTCATAACTATTCATAATAACATTAATTTTAGCTCTATGGCTCTATACACTATATATTGATACTAGAGAGCAAAGAAAGCCCCTGACCTTCTAAAAAGGTCAGGGGCTTTATAAATGGCGTTTAATAAGTTTAATAGGTAACCTTAATACCTAAATCTAGAGTGTGAACAGTTACATATTTCGGATTGTCGTTCCCATACCTGTAAGATAAGCCGAGGAATATCCTTTTACCAATTCGTTTGTCAATGGATGCTTTTGCTATACCCGCAAAGTCTTCGCCAGTAAGATTACGTGAGTCTGAAACAACATAATAGTAGTTGCCCGACAATCGGAGAAACCAATCATCAACTACACCATTCTTCACCGTCTTCTTTCTGATCCGCTTCTTCCACTCTCCTAGCAAACCACCAGTCGCGTAAGCATTCCCGCTTATCTCTTGATCACCGTTTACCTCTACTCTGGTACGTCGGTGCCCTAGATTGAAAAAAGGACCGATAGAGAAGCTATTATCTGCTAGCAGGAACGTATCTGGTCCACTAGTATAGCGGGCGCTGATGCGGTTAAGTAGAAACTTGGCTTGACCATAGTAAAGCATCTGGTCAAAGTTTTTGTCAGCGTTTACTACCGGGTTTAGTTCAAAAGCTTTATTCAGTTGAGATACGCCAAATCCATCGTTACTCTTGACCTTATCGCCAAAGAAAGCTTTACCTAAATAAAGCTGTACAAGTATATTATTTTCGGAAGCGGTTACTCCTTCCCCAATATTAACATCAGAACTAGGAGTGATATAGAATCCACTTCTGCTATACAATATATATCTACCCGCTTTCTCATCAACCTTTTCAGTCCTATTGAAGTCAAAGGAAAAGGTCTGAATGAACCTACTTTCCTTAAAATCTCCACCTGCACCGATACGAACAAAGTCTTGCCCTAATACTGGTACGCTTGCCGACAGCATCAATCCCAAAAGTAGAGTGTTATACCAACTCATCGTCTTTGTCATCGTCTTCATCGCTATAGCCGGCTTCGTATATCCTCTCCATCACTAGTTCTCCTGTTTTGAGAGGATCAAACATGTCATTGTGTATTTCGGTACAATTGATGTCCTCCCATTTATTACATACATCATCAGCAAAGCTGTGTTTAAAATTCGCAGGCACATAACGATCTTTAATACCTAACGACAGTTTAATATCATAGTAGGCATATGGACAGTATAGAGCCATTATCTTCCTCAACTCCTCTCTGTTATTCATAATGTTGTCTTTTTGTTTAGAGATCAACTGCCTTTACCTACTTGCCAAGTAAGTAAACGAGGGGCATTCCTATACTCATTTTTCATAGGCAAATTATTTTAAAATTAAATTACTACTAAATTTTATTGATAGGATAAACGAATTTGACATACATAAAAAAGAACAGCAGAGATATAATTAATATAATAACACCAAGTATTGAAGACGACATTTTGATTCCTGTAGCCGACACTTCAATACTTGTCACACCGCTACCAGTATCCTTTACCTTTTTATCAGCCTCATCCTTATTCTTTACACTAGAATCAAGTTGATCAACGAGATCGTTTGTACCCGTAACCGTATTAGCAGAAGATGTATTTGTGATCATTTTGGTCATATCCTGTTGACTTGCACTAGATAATGATATATTTTTAGTGGTAATTAAGAAGTGAATAGCAGAGAAAATGAGACCAAACAAAGTAATTAACACAGAAATTATAAATATTATTATTGATGAGGCATGTTGCCAATTAAAAGCTCTTTTGTTTAGCTCTAAAACATTCATTTCGTATTCAATATATTTTTCATTATACAATTTTAAAAGATATTCATCATTTTTTCCACTCAGGGTGTAATTCTGCTTTTTTAATGCAGAATCTTGAACTTGAGTACCGTCAATCATTTGCTCTATTAAGTCATCATGATTTTTTGCAGTTTTACTAGACTGAAAAGAACCAAGACTTAGTAAAGCACAGAAAGCAACCAGCAAACCTAATATTGATCGCTTCATATCTTACATTATTTTATAATCACTAATCATTTGCGCTCTATAAATTTTAATTATTTGTTTCCTCCTGTCATTATTAACATAAATTGACGCGCCATACTCATTTTCCAATCTACTTTTCTCTTTTTTCAAGTAAGAAGCCCTAATTTTGCTTCTATTCTTATCACCCTCACTATGAGATACTATATAATCAACAATTTTTTCTAACATTTCATCATTGGAAAGCCCTGAGATTAACGATTCTGAAGAAGGCACCTTGCCAATGGGTTGAGGTATTGTACCAGGTAGAGTACCAGCTATGAATCCTTTTGGATATGGAGAACTAACTACTATCGTCCCATCCTTAACACCTTTAGGTGATTTAGGAATGGGAAGATCTTCAAATAGCCCATAAGCAGCATGCACCTTCTTTAGATATAGCAACTGCTCTTGAAGTTGTTCTTTTTGCGTATGCTGCTCTATTTGCCGCTCATGCATGTGTTTATGTTGCATTTGCTGGAGCTGTTGCATTTGCCTCTCATATGTTTGATCCTGCTGCATTTGGGGCGGTATGTGCTGCTCTTTAACTTGTCCCTGCTGCTGGCATAAAGCCGTACGTGGCGAAAGCAGAACAATTGTACAGCCGAGCGCCAACGTAACACACCACGTACTATGCAGATTTCTCATGACTGATTTTGCATTTATTCATCTATCATTATTAATATAAAAATAAAGCATATCAAAACCTATATTTAACTTAAATAATTAAAAAAGTTACAACTTATGCAAAAAGTTATATTTTCATATCGGGTCTACACAACACACTAAACAAGTTTACTCCACACCCTTATAAGCAAAACGTTACTGCACTGGCGTTAGCATCAAATTAGTGAGGAATATATTTTGTGTATTACAGCCTATACTCATGGCTGCTATAATATTAGTTATTATATGCTGCTGTATACGCTAACATTATCTTCAAAACTTTTCTATCTATTTTATTTCGTGATATTATACATTGATTGTCTGCTACCATGACAATCATTACACCTGTTTCTTGCTGCTTTTCTTTGCTTCTGCTGATAGTAGTGATAGGCATGATGCTTTGCCTTATAGGAATGGTATGGTGGCAACAGAAGCATTAATATGAGTAAGTAGAGCATAGTAGAGTGTGTCTTTCTACTATTTATTAATGTCATCAGGAAAGTTTAGAACTGCATACCCGTATTCAATTGCCTTTTGATCATAAGCTCTTGCTGCATCTTCTGCTACACTGTAACTACCTATTTGAAGTTGCTTCTTATTGTGAGAGATTCTAGCTTCATACTTCTCACTTCCAGACTTATAACGCACACCAATGTAACCAGTCTTAGACGTGCTTCTTAACCCTCTATTTTTATTATTTTCTTCATTCGTAACCCATCTCAGATTACGGTAATTATTATTTCCCTTATTACGATCAATGTGATCTATAAAAGGCTTTTGATCAGGATTAGCTACGAAGCATTCACCAACCAAGCTGTGTATCCTTTTAGTACCTATTGGTAAGTTTATAGCTTGGTAGCCGTTGGCATTGGTATACTGCTTTAAAATGCGCTTATATCTAATGCTATACACACATCCTGATTCAGTTACAGCATATTGTGAATCAGTGTTTGGTATTACACAAGCTTGTTCATTGTTAAGTGTGAAATAATTGTTTTGATCTTTCATAGTGGCTTCTCTTTTCTTTTTATAGAAGAGAAACCTTTTTTGTTTTAATAATGATATGAATGATGAATAATGGAGATGAATAGTGAAAAGTGTACCATCATATAACACAATACACTTTATAACCAATAACCCATTCTAACACGTAAAATGTACCATCATATAACATATCTACCTTATTACCCAATAACCCAATACCAACCCATAATAATCAATAACCTTTCCCACATATCCTATCCTCTCTCGTACCAGAGGGAGAGAGAGAGGATGATAATAAATGAATAATCTTTAAATTAATTACTAGAAATCATCAACAAAGAAGACCATTTAGTATATATACATTAAATAACAAATCTTATTATGACTACCACCACATCATCTTACAATCCTTCCAAGTACCAATACGATTGGAAAACAGTCAACATTACTCCTGAAGACAAAGACAAGCTTCATGCACTTGTTCAACACTTCTCTACTACTGGTAGCAGCAAAGGAGTAATGTCTTCTATCCTTTCACGCCTTATTAATGCGGAATATGAATCTGTGATCAAGAAATAAAAAAAAAAAGAGGCAGCTACCAACTACCTCTCCTTAAAACCAATTATTGTATAATGTCAACTACTTATATATCTGACTTAGAAAAAGTTTTAGATACAACCGAAAAAAGATACAACAACAGCAAAAAACATACTGAGCAACGATTGTATATTCCTAGTGGATTAAACACTAGATCATTGCTAGATAAAAAGGAACAAAAGCATGTAGATAAGTACAACTACCTGTTACATCACCTCTACATGACTCGTGTACTGAATAGAAAATATTCAGATTATGATTTCATTCCAGTGAGGCTTAAAACATTGCGCGAATATGTAAGCAAGCGCAAAGCAGATACTATCATTCAATTCTGGTTGGATCACCATGTTATTGAATCAGATAACTCCTATATCATTGGTCAAAAAAGCACAGGTTTTAGGCTCACTGAGGACTTCAGGGATATTAAAGCAGTAGATGTAGGTATTGTGGATGAAGTCTTTACACAGCGCTTAAAAACGCTTCGTAAGCGCTATAATGATCAACTAGACATGTCATTACCACAACATGCTTTCCTGAACTATAACCTGCATGAGATTAAGGTAGATGCTACTGCTGCCTTTGAGTACCTGATTGAAACAGCGTTGGATAGCAACTACACCGTACCAGCTAAAGCCACTAAGAAAGAGAAGCTATCTATTGAGGCTGCTAGAAAGAAGGCACTCAACAAGTACAATAAAGATGTAGCCTCTATCATGGCTATCAGCACTGGTAGCTTCAGGATCAACCGTGATACCACCGGCAAGCGTGTACACCATAACATTGCCAACCTGAGCAAGCGAGTTAGAAGGTTCCTCTACTTAGCCAGCGGTGAACCACTCGTGAACGTGGATGTAAAGAATAGTCAACCATTGATCATGTGCATTCTGCTACTTGAGAAGTACCAGCGTAGCACCATGCCAGCGGATATGGTAGCCTATATAAAGGAGTGTGAGCAAGGAACGCTATACACTACGCTTATGGCTGCATTCAATACTCCTGATCTGGATAGATCAGCATTCAAGCAAAACCTATTCAAGAGTGTATACTATGGTGAAAACAAGTATGCTGATAACTATACTGAATGGAAGACATTCAACCAGCTCTATCCCTCTGTTGGTGAGTTCATCACCAACTACAAGCGTAAGAACTTTGAACAACTCAGCATTGATATGCAACGTGCTGAGTCAGAAATTATAATAGATGGTGTGATAGCCTCACTAGCTGCAAAGTATAAGCATATGTTTTTCAGCTTGACAATACATGATAGTGTGATGTGCAAAGCTGTTGATCAGGATGAAGTACGTGATCTAATTCTCTACCACTTTGGCTTACGTGGATTAACACCATCGGTAGCCATAGAAAATATCTAAACTATTTTACCAAAAACGCAAAAGGGAGATGTGATTTAGTATATATACATTAAATGATTTATATCATGATAAAGAAGCTGTAGCCAGCAAGAGTACTATAAAAACTAATTATTTAAAATGTCAACTTATGAACAACAAAACACAGAAGTAACTACTGCTACTTTACCCGAATTTCCAGCATACACATTCTATGCTGATGGTAGAATCTACTCAGACTATCTTAACCGTTTTCTGATCCAAAATGCAATAAATGGCAGAGGTTATAAGGTAGTGAACCTAAGAGACAAAATAGGTAAATCAAAAACGTATAATCTACACTCAATTATTGCTAGAGCCTTTCTAGGAGAAAGCACTGGTTTGTATGTGGATCATATCAACAGAGTACGCACAGATAATAGAATTGAGAATTTACGCTATGTCACTGCCAGTGAGAATACTAGGAATAGCATTCAACAAGATAACTCAGCTTCAAAATACGTTGGTGTAACATGGTGCAAGAAGCAAGGTAAATGGAAATCACGCATCACTATTAATAATAAAGATGTTAACATAGCCTATCACGTTGATGAAATAGAGGCTGCAAAAGCCTATGATCGTTACGCTGTAACAGTTGGTAGAAAGCCTAATTTCTCTACTGCTACCATTACAGCTATCCCAACCTTTACAAAACCAAAATTCATCTAATTATATGTTAAAACTGAAATCACCAAAACCAAAGAACGACAATCAACTATCTATCAAAGACTTTAGAGCTATAGCTACCAGTGAATCAAGCTTACTGAGTAGTGATTACTATAGCACATCTGATGCTAACTATATTCACCTAATCTTTAATGCAAATTTGCTTGGTGAAGAGTTAAGTAACTATCTAGAAGAATTTAATGATACTGGACACAGTGAGAAAGGCAATTTTAGCTTTCAAGTTACACCTACAGGTAGGCAACTACATCTTACTTACATGTTATCTAGAACGAAGCTACACACGCTGTATAGGCAGGACAAGATTAATAACCTGTTGGCTTCTGAACCAAAGAATGAAGCTCAGGAGTTAAGACAATCTATTCTGACAAAAACAGGACAAGTAAAGTAGATATATAATCTAGAAGATACTGATTAGTACTTTCATTCTTTAAATGTTAATTTTTTTTTACAACGAAGCTTGACACGAATCCACACAAATTCCTGTCAGGCTTTTTTGTTTCACATCTATTCTACTATACTTGCGTAAATATATTCTCACAACCAATCTATAAAGACATGGCAACTCCTGATCTGAATCAATTGCAGCAAATTCTTCAGAACGCTGAAAAGAATGATGCTCAACTAACCGCTTTGAAAAAGGCATTTAATAAAATCGCGTTGGCTATGGATGAATTTGCTGAACTATTATCTGATGACTACCAGCCAGTGAAGCGGGAGCGTAAACCACGCGAAGTGAAAGAAGGTGCTAGGAAAGCTGGCAGACCACGTAAGAACGCCAACGCGGAAGCATAGATCAACCAGCTCCACTGGTAAGCAAAAAAGGAGTCCTTAAAGGACTCCTTTTTTATTCACATCATTTTATGTCTCCCGCATTCGGAACAACAATATAGTATACCCCTATTGCTTGAATTGCCCTGTATGGACACCCATCTTAGATTACTTAAACTGTAATCACTTCTTACTCTGTTGATATGATCCACTTGAGGTAGATTATCTGGATTGGTAATGAAGTGTTCTGCTAGTAGCCTATGCAATAGCTTCTTTATTCTCTTATTGTCTTTGAATAGACCTACTTGAAGGTAACCATTGCTATTAAGCTGAGGCTTAATGAAACGCTTATATCTAATGCTGTAGACCTTACCAGTAGTCGTTATAGCGTAATCAGAGAAGTCATCTATCAAACATGCGGTTTCATCGTGTAGTGTAAAGTATGGTTTTCCATCAATCATAAAGGTTATGTTCTTTATGACTTATAGAGCAAAAGGCTACAGAGTTTGAACTTTTCCTAGCCTTTTTTCATGTCCCTCCCCTACCAGCCTTTAAAGTGTGAGAATATTCTCACATGTATTATTCCTACATATCCGACATACTCAGTAACCTAAGTGTGAGAATATTTTTTGTACTCTTATAAGGATACTTCTGAACTTCCCCTTGAAAGCTGCTATAAAAACTATTCTCACATTTATAGTTTCCATTAGAGCAATACAAATTTTAAGAAGCCAACTACGTTTGCTCAGTTCCCGCTTGTTCAGACGTGTTAGGCTTTTTTAAGAATGTTAGATTCTGTTACACAACTGTTAGCAACTGCATAAGTAACTCATTCACTGATAAATACACACATCTACAGCGCACTATTCTGCTAACAAACCTACCAGTGACTACCAGCCTTTATAGGCTACTTTCCTACCGGCTCAAAAAATTCTTCTAGCTTTTGTACCTTTTTCTCCTGAACACCCGTACATTTGCACTATACCAACTATTACGGCTATGCAACCACACGCCAGCCTTAGCAACGAATTAGTACGAATCCCACAACGCCCTATGTCTGCGCTGGAAACACGCATCTTTCATAGTGCTTTGCGCTGCATTAGCCTATATGATAAGGTGCTACCAGTGATCAGCCTCAAGCTATCCGATCTAGTTTCTACCAAGTGCGGTACGACCTATAAAGCCTTAGAAGCTGCTTGTGCTAGCTTACTTGCGCGTATATGGAATGATCAACCCATGTTCCTAACGCTTCACCATAAGAAGCAATCCAGCGTTTTAACGGGTACATTCAATCCAGCCTTAGCGGAACATCTTCTAGGCTTAACCAGCTACTACACCTGTATCAATTTGCAGGGTGTACACTTTAAGAGTAGCCACACCTACCGCTTGCTGTGGCTGCTACGCTCCTACTACCGTCCTAAAGGAGTTCCAATCACACCACCGCTTACCGTTGATCAACTCAAGCTCTACTTATTTGATGATCTGACCATCAGCACGGATAAGCTGCGGCGCACCCTGCGCACTAGCCTAGCTGAGCTAAACGCTAATGGCTACACCTGTGAAAGTAAGTCTACCATGTGTGGCAACTTCCTGAATCACCTACAGTTCACCATTCCACCTGTGCAGCTAGTTCAGCGCAAGGTGAAAGCTCCTGCTAGAGTGCGCGTACTGGAACCTGTAGCCGCTACTGATCACGAGCTAGTAGAGCTGAAACCGGAACCAGCATATCAGACGGTAACCATTGCTACTCCCATTGCTCCTGAGCCGGAGCCGGAAGTAATCTATGATCCAGAAACGGTACCTGCTGCTAACTCGGCACTGGCTACCATGCTTCAGCAAGCGCTTACCGGAGATAACCGCAACCATAGCTACCGGACAAGCTTTGATGAACACTATGAACCGGAACCAGACTACACCACTGAACCGGCTACACCGGCTAAACATGTTCCCGGCGCTAAGCTCAGCTTTGAAGAAAGGCTTACCAAGGCACACACCAACCTGATCTTACTAGGTGTGCTATCCTATAGAGCCTCAACCTACGTGCAGCGGGTAAGGGAAAACCAAGCCAAGCTAGAACTACGCTTCTTTAAAGCGGTACACCACCTGCTAGGCTCTCGTGATACCATCTCTAAAGAGGCTTGGAACGGGTATGTGATCAATAAACTAAAGGATGTATTTGGTGATATGTGAGAATATTAGTTTACAGTAAATAGGTCTGTGTGTGCGGTGGATTATATCCTTTTTTCCACACAAAATGAGCATATTCCGCATTCTCCGAACTGTTTTTATTAAAACGTGGTCTTTGCGTGTGAACGAAACAATAAAGTGGCATATTGTTAGAAAAGAACTCTTTTCGCGACAGTGATCCAAAAAAGTTCAGACGTAACAGCATGACTACATAACCACCTGATTTGCAGTCTTCTAAAGCTGTTACAATATAATCTAGGGCTAAATTAAAAGGTGGATTTGTAATTATTAAATCGTATTCTTTTTCAGGATAAAAATTCATATAATCTGCAATTATAGCAGCTCTGCTATCCTGACGTATATCCAGTGTATCTATATTCTCACATCCTAGAGCACGTAAAGCAGCAGGATAAGTCATAATATTTTCTGCGCAACCACCAGCAGCAGGATCAAAAACTTGGGCTACTGTTAAATCAAGTGCAGGTACTAGCTCTTGAAATTTGACAAAAAATTCAGCAACAGTAGCTAATGGTGTAGTATAGTAGTCTTGTCTTGCTCGCATGGTGCAAGTTACTACACCACTGGATCACTGCTACCTGAGCTGGTACTTGTATCTGTAGCAGTCGCGCCACAGGTTGCGCAAGGATCAGCAAGCGGTTCACCCGTACCATCTGCTGTTTTGCGCTGGTAGTATCCTTTCACCTCTTTCACTATCTCCAAGCTCAAGCCAGCGCCTAACAAGGTTACTCCTACCTCAAGTGGTAACACCAGATGATTAGGGGTTACTAATATGATAGCTGGTACTAGAACAAACATGTACACGAGTCCGGCGAAGAACGCTAATGCTTTAAACAAGTCTTTGGCTACCGTATGCCCGTTCTTATCCTGTGTGATATCTTTCCACCATTTCATTACCTGTTAGCTAATTTTTCTAATATCTTATCCATCTTATCATCTGTAGATTTATGGTTGGCATCAATTTTCTTATCAATCTTATCTACATCCTTCGTGAGATAATTCATATCACTGGTTAACCTAGCTACATCTTGCACCAATCTATCTACAGTAGTTGAAGAATTACTTACTCTATTTTCCAATCCTGCTAACCTACGCTCATTTGCATCAACTAAATGTTCACGCTCCATCTGCGCATTCTGGATTCTGGTGTTAGCTTGAATAATATCTGCTTCAAGTGTTTTAATTCTAGCTTCATAATTCTTACTACTATCACGCCAGTAGTTGAGCAAGAAAACAATTGCCGCAACGATTAGCGGGAATAATAGTTTTTCAATGATGGAAGCAACAGCAGACCATAATGATGCATTCAGAAGTAGAGCAAGGATCAAATCACATAGATTAGTTATTACATGTATTTATTAATAAACCAGAATAAAAAAAGGCTCTACGTGTTGTGCGTAGAGCCTTTTAAATTAAGATAATTGGATGATTTGAAACGTATAACGATATCTAACAGATACACCAGTAGAAACGCCGGGAAGATTCAACAGCATACGGGTTGGTCCAGTCGCTTTCAGTAGTTGTGAAAACTGAGTCCATTCACTTACACCGCTCGTGAACTGGTACGACATATGAGATGGGGTAAGGTTCGTTTCGGTCATATTCGCCAAACGATAATTAAAACGACCAGATGTAGAGCCTGTAACACTATCAATTTTAAGACTTAACACTACCTGATATACACCACCAGCCACGGTGTTTAAAATCGTTGAATCATTGGTGTTGACCAAATTAAAGGGGTCGGTTTGATATTGCGGGCTAGGATTCGTAAACGAAACAACAAGCATTTTAGAGGCAGGTATAGTACCCGTAGCTTCAATAAAATATTGTTCTGGTTTATCTGGTAGTAGGTAGCAAGGTTTTGCTGCCATATTTTCAAGCGCCGTAACACGGTTTTTTATCGCCGTATCATCATAGCTGGTACCACCACCTGTGGTAGTAAAACGGTTCTTTACATCATCTGCTAACTTTTCATATGTGACGTTATTATCCGCTATTTTATCAGTTGTTACAGCGTAAGTGGCAAGTTTTTGATTACTTACCGCGAAATCTTTTAACTTATAAAAATCTACTGCATTGTTGGCAATATTGGTAGTATTAACCGCACCAGCCGCATTGGAGAGTTTCGTAGCAATCAGATTACGTAACTCCTGATCATTGTAGGCAGTACCCGAGCTACGGAACGTGGATAAATCACAGATATGACTTCCCATATCTGTGATAATCACAAGGTTATCATTACTAAGGGCTACATCAGCAATGATATCACCAACCTGTATATTATCAAGCTGCTGCTGAAGCGAAGCATCAGCCGCATCAACGTAGGCTTTATTTACATCTGCGCTAGTTCCACCTGTAACAGTTGAGGATATCACACCATTGGTAATCGTAATGTTACTACCAGCCGTGTAGGTGATCAAACCATTTAGCTTATTAACCTCTGTCTGCGTAATCAGGCGTGCATCAGGTGCTTTATTTACTTTGTTGTTCTGTAAATTCGTAATGTCTGTTTTGATAGCGGTATCATCATAACTGGTTGCATTATTATTCTGAAGTGAATCTAGTTTAGCCTTATCAGCAGCCGAGAAATTAATGTCCGTCAAGACCTTGCTACCTACTTTATCAACCTTGTTCACTACAGCAGTTTCTACCGCGCTTACACGAGACTTGATAGCCGTATCATCATAGCCCGTTCCGGTAGAACCACCACCAGTAGCAGAGATAACACCATCAGCAGAGATGCTGATACCTGATCCTTCTGTGTAGTTCCTCAGACTATCCAGCTTGCTTTTATCCGCACTCGTGTAATCATTTGTGCTGAGCTGTTTACCATCTACTTTATCTACTTTCTCCGCTTCCACTGCTGTCACGCGGTTTTTTAGCGTAGTATCGTCGTAGCTGGTGCCACCAGCACCAGTAGCATAGCCTGACAAATCCAGTAATTGCCAGTTAGCCGCATTCACAGGAGGCGCATCAGCGAGTGATTGTGCTATTTGATAGACCATGCTGCTGTACAGCTTACCTTGGTAGAATACAATATCTTCCGGCTCGTAGGAGGCGTTTACAAACCACTCATCACGCTTCACCTGCTTTTTGATTTCAAAGGAGCTGGTGTCACTATAATCCCCATTTACATACTTGTCAAACGTCACCGTAGTCCCATCCTTACTGATTTGGAAATCAGTCAAGTAGTTACCAGCGGAAGCAGTAGCCGCTACTCCTAGCTTAGTCCAGCCAGTCGACGTGGTATAGATGTACACGCCTTCGTCTCCATCCGTCTGAAAGACCTGCAAGCCTTGGGCGGGTGCTCCGATCCCTTGCCGCTGCGCTTGCGTCATGCGCGGGGTCAGCAAGGAACCTCGCGTTGTGCTGTTCACCTGCACCTGCGCACTATTTTCAATCGCATCAAAGTCTACCCCAAAACCAATTTGCCCCGTTAACTGCTTGAGGTTAAACGGGTTGTTAGTTCGCCATGTCAGCAAGCTTACCCCCTTTCCGGCGGTTCCTCTGAAGCCGTGGTTGGTGTCGCCAAAGTAGACCGTTGCGGTCGCACCTTCAAACGCGTAATCGTTGCCCCCGCGCATCAGAATATCATTGCGCACGGTCATTAAGCCCGTAAACGTGTTATTCGTATTGAGCAAGGGAACATTGCTGCTCAGACGCGCATCAGCGAGTGTACCACTCGTGAGTAGTGAGGCATCGGTAGTTGCTGTGCCTGAGCCAGCACCACCAGTATTTACTAAATCAGATAAATCAATAGTTTTCGTGCCTGTTGCATTTGTATGCAGATAAATTGCATTACCAACTCGCTCAAATTGGTTAATTACGACTGCTTCCTGTGTCAGATCTTTGACGAAATTGGTATAGCTCGACATGGGAATAGCAACTTGTGAACCATCAGTCATGGTTGCCAGCAATTGATTCATCACCAGACTGGTACTAATACTCTGAATAACAGGTGGTAACGAAGGCTGTAACGGACTTAAATCAACCGTAAACGTGCCTATTTTCGTGGCTATTTGTAATTGATTCCCGGCGAGCGAAGCGCCGGTTAGGCGCGTGTCCTCAACACTTATTTCACCAGTTGCATTAATAGAAACACCACCGCCAATTTTCACCCCGCCTAGTGTGGTAGTAGTGGCTGGTTGTAAGGTATAAGGTGTGCGTAGCGTAGCTAAATCAACGGTTTTGGTACCTTGATTGGTAATGATATTCAAGTTGGTACCATCCAAGTTCAGGCTAGTTACCTTATCGCCTAAAACAGTGGCTAGATCAACACTCTTCGTGCTGGAACTGGTTGCTATTTTCAGCGAAGTACCATCCAAGCTGAGCGTTTGCAGCGTCTCACCAGCCGGAGCTACTAGCGTAATGGCTCTGGTAGCTTGATTATAGGTAATCTGTATATTACCTGTATTTTGCTTTAGTTTATTAGCTACCGCATCAATGGCTTCATTATTTGTATAACGTGTATTCTTTGGCATTATTCATAATTATTTTATCTTACATATCAGCATAAAAGCTAGCTTCATACGGTTTACTCAGCAGCGTACTATATCTACTTCTCACAGCATCCGACAACGTAACCGGTAACACAGACAAACCATTAACATGTGCTTTATTAGTTAAGAAATTAGTGCCCCCTCTACCACCTAGATATAATGGTTGCGCGGATAATACGTAATCGTTTGGGTTGTCAATATTATAATTTCCAAAAACGGTAGAAGTATAGCCATTGACAAGCTGTGAAGATTCATTACTTGATCTACTTAAATCAAATGTAGTCACACGATTAGTTACAATGTTTGGCGTGTTTATTTCCGTCACTTGACTGATACTGTAGGCATCCGGAAGCGGTTTAATTCCGGCTGTGAGCCTACCTGAACTATCCTCCATAAAGGTTCCCCATCCCGAATTACTATTAAAATTATCGGAGTATTCAGCAAAAATAATCGTTTCAAATGCGGTTACAACACTCACCATACCAACCGTTACTTTGCCTGAGCTAACCGAGTACGATGCGCTTTCCACTTTTAGCGCACCTCTTTCAAAGCTGTAACTTTTTTGGTTATTAATCACACTAGTAAGTAATACTCTACTAGTGTTCTGCGTTACAGGCACCATGTCATTACCAAACAAACAGTAGGCTTTTTCCACTTGATTACTACCATTTATTTTATTGCCAAAATGGGCATTTATCCAGCATCCGTTATTAGATCCGGTAATGCCCACATCAGCTATAAATTGATAGCATTCATTGACATAATTAATGTTATGCACAGAACCACCACCCGCTTCTACTCGCTGCTTATAGGCTAACGTTGCAGGTAAAAGAGTAGAAGAAACTGATAGCGTTTTATTACTGTAATACGTAAAATAACTTCTCATTAACTATTTATTAATTTGCTATGCTAACTATTGCTCCTGCACTCGTATCCGTGCGGGTAATAGTCACTTTTAAGGTATCACCCGCCAGCAGTGAAAATGGAATATTCACTGCTGAAGTATTGATGGTGTAGGTCACGGTTGCCACGTTAGATAGCTGCTGACTCGTGTACTCTGCCGCTTGATTTGAACCTATCATGGTGGTGAAATCATTGGCAAAACCGCCGTTAAAGACAAATTCTAGCGTCTTGTTATCCGATGCGGTAGGGGTAGTAGAATTGCCACCACCACCTGTGGTGATCGGTTGCGTTGACCGGAACAGAGAAACCGTCATTTCCGCACTCACCCCCGCGTTGAAACCATCCAATAGCGCATACATGCGTACTCGTTGCCCCGCTGTCAGCTCCATTACCCGCGTGTTTAACGAGCCTTCACGTACCCCGTTGCTATAAAACCACTGAAACCAGGGACCATCGGAGTTGGTGGTACCCGCGCCCTGTCCGTAGCTTCTACCAGCGGGCGCATTGCCATCGTTGGTACGCATCTTCGTGGTAATGAAGTAGGTTCCCGCCACCGGAGCCACATATTCATAGGTAGCGGTATCCCACCCGCCCGTAGTGCCGGTGGGTCGAATATCAGTAACTACAGTGGATAAGGGTACCGTGGCAAAACCACCACCTAGCAACCCGCTGTTGGTTACAGTTGCTACCGCCAGTACAGATAAACCTTGTGAGCTGCTGCTAGTACCCCCTGTGCCCGTTCCACCATCCGTGGTAGAAGTAAGTTGTACTACCACCTCATAGGCATCACCCGCAACCAAGGCTGATAAGCTAGTAGCAGTAGCCGCGTTAATGGTGAACGTCCCGGCTACAAGGTCAGTGGTATATTCACTGCTCATGAGTGCGTACCCATTTGCTACCACAAGTGATAGGATTTGGGCTGAGTTGGCGGGTAACACACCAGAATAGCTAGCATCCAAGGTGCCCTGTAGGGTCTGGATCTCAGAGGTAACTACGGTAGTCGTACCACCTGCATTAATCAGATCGGTTAGATCTACCGTCTTCGTGCCACTGGATGTGGTAAGTACTAGGCTGTTGCCTTGGCGCTGGAAGCTGGTTACCGTCTCCCCTTGCGTTAGGGTTTCCAACTTGGTTTTCAAGGCAGACGTGAAATCCTCAGCGGAAAGCTGCTTACCAAATACCTTATCTACTTTTGTAGCTACCGCAGCTTCAGCAGCGGTTAATCTAGTTTCGGTTGCTGAGACACGTTCTTTAATAGCCGTATCATCATAACTGGTTGCCGTATTATTCTGAAGGGAATCTAATTTAGTGCGGTAAGCTGTAGTAAAATCTTCTGTTGATAATTGCTTACCAGCTACTTTGTCTACTTTATCTAATAATGTATTTTCTACGCTGGTTACACGAGATTTAAGTGCTGCATCATTGTAAGTTGGTGTGTTTTGTAAGGAGTCTAGCTTGGTTTTATCAAGCTGACTGAAGTTTACATCCGTGAGTTGTTTACCCGTTACTTTATCTACTTTGTTAACTACAGCAGTTTCTACCGTACTTACCCTGTTTTTAATAGCGGTATCATCATAACTGGTTGCGGTAGAATTTTCTAATCCAGCCAGCTTGGTTTTCTCTGCACTGGTAAAGTTTTCATCACTCAGTTGTTTACCAGCAACTTTATCTACTTTGTTATTTAAAGCAGCTTGCGTAGCATTGGAAATAGGCTTATTAATATCACGCGTATTATCAACATTATTTAATTGTAGATCAGCCTTGGTAATTGTCTGTTGTTGTCCATCGCTGGTTTCATGTTTAATAGTACCGTTATCCGCGAACATAATAGCATAGTTTAAGCTATCGATAACCGGCTCCCACCACAGCGTACCCGTTCCATCAGCAACATCTACCTTATACACATTATTATCATAGAGGCTTTTGTAAAGGCTATTACGCTCTACTACAAACTCTCCCTGTGCATATACAGTCGCCGGGTTGTAGGTGCCTTTAAACAGGCTACTATCAGCTCCCAAAGCGGCAAGCTTCTGCTTTTCTTCCAGCGTGTAATTCTGATCACTAAGCTGCTTACCAACCACCTTCAGCACACGTCTTTCTACCTCTGTCTCTACAGCTAGAACCGCATTTTCTACATCTACAATATCTGCTTCGTTCTGTGCAGTACGCGCTTGTAATTCCGTATCATCATACTCCCCTGCTACTACCAGCTTCCAGTTCGCATTATTCATGATATTGGTATCTACCAGACCCTTTACCAAAACATATTTGGTACCAGATGGTAAATTCGCTTCCATACCCCATTCCCTACGCGATTCTAGCGTAGCATCACGTTCCGCAAGGGTAGCAGGGTTATGTAAACTGCCTTTGCCATACTTGGCAAAGTGGGTATTATAAATATCTTCAGTGGTAAACGGTGTTATCGGCGCTCCAATGTTATTTCCTTTAATATCAGCCAAAACAATTAATTAATTTTTAAATTGAAGCTACCGGCAGTTTGAATAGTATCGGTATAGAGTAGTTTGTAGCTTCTGCTTACTCCAAATTTATCTTTTATGGTAATATCTTCTACTGTGTACGAACTGAAGGTAGTTGGTCCCTGCTGCACACCGGATGGATTACCTAAGTCAGCACGATATAAGTAATACGGGTACTTACCACCTGAGCAATCAAAATTGTAATCCAAGCCTCTACCGCCACCAATTGCTTTATTACTTAGCACACCATCAGCAGTAGACGCTACAGCAGCTTTTAGCTGAGCTGGTGTTAAAGCAGAGGCACCATAGTATCTGGCTAACGCTGTGTCAATGGTAATACTTCTTGCAAAACTCTCATTTTGCGTATTGATAGCATTAATTTCAAAACTCTTGCTTTCACCTAATTGCAAGGTGAATGCTGGAATATCTAGTACCTCGCTCCCATCGTTAGCTAAGCCTGAACCAATTACAACACCATCACTCTTGATAGAAATAGTATTCGCCTTGCTGTTTATCGTATTACCTATAGACCATGTGAAGGTATCCGTAGAATTAAAGGTGGTTCCCGCTTCTACAGTACGTGATCCTTCACCGTTCCAGTGCAGATAATTGAATACTGGATAATGATATTTCTTAACTAGTTTTTCGTTAAAACCTGCCTGGGTACCAGAATAACTATCACCAGCTTTAAAGCTGCCTATATTCTCCGTAATACCTACAATATTAACGATCACCTTTGACGCATCAATTGTATCTCCAATTGTGCTAACAGCATTTAATTTAATGCGTACATCTTCCGTTAAAATATCCTCACTTACACTGTCAGCTTGCAACGCATAGTTTTCTAAACTTGCTAGCTTCGCTTTATCCGTATTGGTATAATCGTTGGTTGATAGTTGCTTACCCGTAATCTTGTCAACTTTGGTAGCTATACTGGCTACTAGTGCCGCATCATTGTAGTTCTGAAGTCCGGCTAGCTTGGTCTTGTCAGCGCTGGTATAATCATTCGTGCTGAGTCCTTTACCTGCTACTTTGGTTACCTTATCATTAATCAGCTCGCGTAGTTCGGTATCATCATAGCTAGTGCCACCTGTGCCACCGGAGCTGGCAGCATTTACCTGTAGCCAGTAGACGTTGCTAGTAGTCGGGGCAATAGTTGAAGTAGCTATATCCTGCTTTGCTACAAAGACATTACCACCTGATAAGATGAACTGTCCGGTTACGTAGCTACCAGCTCTCCAAGGCTCAGCAGCGGTAACCAGTGCGTCAATACGAGCATTCAAATCAACCTTCGCGGTTTCAATGTTATCCAGTAGATCAGCAGATGCTTGTTCCAGATTCTCTACTCGTGCGCGTAGCTCCGTATCATCATATACAAGCCCACCACCGGCACCCGCGAACACTTCCCAATCAGTACCGCTTGCCGGTGCTACGGTGCTGGTAAAGGCACGTTTAGCGCGGAATAACTGACTGTTGTAGGCTACTACTTCATCAAGCTTGTACTCCCCTTTCAGCCATGAAGTAATTCTAGTTAAGCCCGTACCGTTCACCTCTTCCCAATTCGTATCAGTAGATAAACCAGTAGGTTCAGGAATTAACTTATCTGGATAGCTTGATTTTACTAGATCTTGTTTAGCAGAGAATAAGCGTAGTACACCATCAATATAAAACTTCACTACATCACCATCTGAGTACGTAGATACAAATGGTACGAAGTCCTGAATACCTGCATTTTTATCTTCTAAAGAATCACGCTCTACCCACTGCGCACTTACTTTAATATTGCTAAAACTACCATCAAGCCACACGCTTAACTGTCCATTGCTTGCATACACTAAACGATATTCTTTGCTAGGCTGAGGAAATTCAACCCAGCAAATAGCCCCAAGAGCTAAAAAATCAGGATTTAGATCAGCAAGGGTTTCATCTGTTGCATTACCACCGGGAACGTTACGATCATACAGACGCGCTGATTTATAAAGCGTCTTGGAATTATTCGCACCGGGCAAGGCAGCGGTAATTGCATTTACTACCGTACCAAACCCAACCTTTTTGTTTTCTGGCTCAGCACCACTGCTATCTTCTACTTCAAAATGCGTAGGGTATAATTCGTCGGGAGTAAGGATTTCTGGTAAATCCTTAATAAAGCTTTCTTCTAATTCTTCAGCCATAAATAAATAAGAGTGTATAGCGTATATATTCGCTACACACTCTACTTAATTATCTATTGGCTACTCTATAATATTTTACTCCGTTTACGTTGGCTATCCTGTAATTCTTTATCCCTCTCCTATTCGCTATTCGAGCATTAGCTGGTGTTTGCTTTTCTAGTTCCCCGTACATTCCCGGCGCTAATTTTCTCAGTGTAATTTGGGCTGTGCGCTTCTTTTCATGCTTATAGCAACTGATTACCATAAACCTACCGTCAACATTATCCGCTGGTAAATCCAGCATGGTACCAATCCCTAACTGATCAAAGCCATTTCCGCTAACTTCTCCGGTGATATCATCACTGGCGTATGCTCTAAGTAGCATTCTATCCTGTGCTGCTGTTTCCAGCAAGGGAGTATAGGTCGGGTAGCTAGGACGTTTCCAACCACTAGTAGCCGTAAAGTCTTCCAGGCTTAACGCATGTCTCCACGCATACACATCCATCTTCACTGGTTCCAGCTCTACGGAATTCGCGCCCGGTAAACGGGGTAGATCTGCATGGACTAGTTCAATATCCTCCATCATTCTACCTGTGTCCAGCACCCTATTTAACACGCTCTTTTCAGCGGTTTCATTCCACTCCTGCGCGGCTGGTTGAATCTTCAAGGCAGCGGAAGACACGAGTAGCCTACTGTTACCTTCTACTGTCTGTGGCTGAAGGATAGCTATGCGTACCTGAGTACCGGGCAACCCGAATAGATCCTGCTTAAACTCTTTCCAACGGTCCTTTGAGCTAATTTCAAAGGTTACCGGATCATTGAACGGTTGTCCATCACAGAACACCTGCACTAAGATATTTGCCTTCACTTCCGTTTCACCAAGCAAATCATCCACGTTTTCCAGCTTGGCTTTTATGATTACCCGCATCCAATCCTCATCATCTCCTGTGAGGTGCGGAACGGCTGAGGAAAGCAGGTAAGTACCATTCTGAATAACATCATTGTACTTGCTGAAGCGTACTGCTTTTTCACCTGCCTTTTCCCCGTTGACTTGCTCAATGGTTAAGGCTCCTGTGATAGACCAGTTCTGAGGACGCTTATCAACGAAGGTTAAGAACTTCCCATTTTTGATCAGGTTCTCTTCTAGCTGAAGCTTCACCCTAGCTGTTACAATAGATGCGGCTGAAACGGTAGTGCGCTGCTGACTTGAATTGATCCAGTAGAGTTCATTAGCGCCGGTAGCATCCTTGTGCGGAAGAATACGCATTGGTTCCAGACGTGAGCCGGTTGTAGTCAGCTTTACACCCGCTGAAGACCATGTTCTAAACTCGTATTCATCCATTGCTTCATTCAAGCCTACGATATGCCAGCATCCGTTTTTCTGATACAGGAACGCGTTGAAATTGCGTAGGATCGCATCTATGACGGTTCTACAATCAATTACATCTTCATCCTTAATAATAGTATCCGATTTCTTATTGTAAGCGGTTCTGTGAGCATAGGCTAGTTCCAGCGGATCACCATCTTCCGCCATTAATTTATCTCTCAAGTTCACGCCACAGCTTAGCTGCATGTTTACATCTGTGCGGCTCAAGCAAGAAAGAATAGTAGACAACAGATTGGTACGCCCTACTTGCGGCTCTCGTTTGTGGTTCAGTAAGAACGTGTTCTTCAGTGCGCCTAAGCCATCGGTAGCGGTTAACACCACTCTATCACCAGCTCCTAGCAACCGCTCACTGTAAGAGGTAGCATCTATGTAACCTCTAAACTGAATCTGATCGTTGCGGTAATGGTCTACCCTGTGGTTCCTATCATCTTTCAGGATCGTAGCAACAAACTGTTGTGCTACCTGAGTGCGCAAGGAAAAATCTAATGTGGCACCTACAGATTCCGGTACATATCCATCCTTAGAGCTACCACTATCCCAACTTAAAACCACTGGATCACCATCAGCACACACATCCGTAACAGCTCCCTTCCAGCCTCTTTCATAGATGCGGGTTTCTAGCTTGGTTCCTTCGTAGTCATCATAGATCAATCTCCAACGAAGACGGTGTTCATCCTTTATTTCAAAATCTGCTTTCAGCAAACGGTTCTGTGCATCACGTACTTCCACCACGTATTTACGCGCTGCTAGATTCTCATACTTGCCGGTAGTGTTGTCCTGCACTGGATCAACCATGTGAAAGCGAAGCGGTAAGGATGGACTATCTGCAATGATCCACGCGCTACCATTATCCGCACCTTCATCATCCAGATCATTCTTGATGATATCAATGATGCGTAAGTCACCGGCTGCTGCTTCTGCTTTCGTGTCCGTATCTACAAAATAAAATCTATCCCTGTTTTCTTCTGAATAAGGCAAATCAGGATTTTGCAAGTGAAAATAAACACGTCTATACAGCGTACCAATAAAGTACTGATCAATGGGTTCACTTTCTGGAATAACGTAATGAAAGGGTGTATAATTAGGTATTAACTCCCAGTATTGATTTGATTTTTTATACTCTGGTTTTGGCAATTGGTTACCGGGAAAATTACGGGATTCAAAATAAGTACGGGCTTTATAAAAACAATTCCAGCCATACCGCGCAATTTCCCCCTGTTTTATTACCCCGTAGTCAACTAATTTTAAATCACCCTTTGAGTTTTTTACATAACTTTTCAGGTTCGGATCAAACGTCCATTCCGTTAATGGAATACGCTTCCAAAATCCCAAATTTTCCCCGTTTGCATCGGGGTAAGGCAGCTTACGCTTGTTATCCTTGTACATCTCCCCATTCATGTACACAGCAGCCTTGAAATAAGCAGAAAACGGCTCTCCATTTCTCGTGTAGCGTACAATATCCCCTATCTTATATTCAGTGGTATACTGGTAGAAATCGGGGTAGGTAAGCGCTATCTTATCCACTGCATAGCCTTGCTTGGTGGTTTTATTCCACGCTAAACCGGATAAAAAACCCCTTCCACCCCCATTTTGCTGGTTATGGACATATTCATACTTTGCCCATAGCGTTTTCGTGGCAACGTTATCTCCCGGCTCACCAGAGCCAATGGTAGCACCGGCTTCAATGGTGACTGGATCGGAGTTAAGCCGGTTATTATTTCCATCCTGCACGTAGGCAGCGTAGGTACCTCTTTTTAAGCCCGTAAAGGTGAAGGTGCCGAAGGTGGAGTTTACCGTTTTGTTGCCCCCCCCTACTAGGTACACCGTAAGCGGTGGCACGGAACTACGAACACTAATGGTGAAGGCACCATCATCAGCCGATAAGCCAGAAGTATTGGTACCGTATAAGCCCGTAATTTCCAGATCAGAAGTACCCTCACAGGCGATATCATTTTCATACACATCACGAATAGCATCACCATTCGGATTCGTACCATTTCCGTAGACTTTGTGCCGCACCCCATCCCCATTTACTACATCACAGTAATCATCTACTAAGCTATTCTCATCTAAATTAAAAATAGAACACGTTGCATTACTACCCCCTTGCCTTTCTAATACCGCTTGTCCGGCTTTACGAGACTCAATATTATAGTAAGTCTCTTCATAGTTATAATATCCGGTTCTAGGTACACATGTTCTACGCACTAATATTCTTGCCATATACAGTTATAATTATACCGTATATATTCTAGCAGGTAAAGCAATAAAAAAGGCTCCTACGGGAGCCTTTTTGTTAGCGGTAATTCGTTAATCTGTATTCATCTACCCCCATCACTACGCGTAATTTATTTGGTTCAATATCTACTTGAGCCTCTTTAAATTCCACAATGATCTTCACGTTCTGGTTCTCCTTGGTAGAGGTAACAGAATCAGGAGCCTTATAGGCGCTGGTAGTTGGAGCAGACATACCACCGCTGCTAGGCGTGATAGCCGAACCACCAATAGATACCAGTGTACCGGCTAGAGCCAAGGCACCACCGGCTACCAGTTCATAGCCTCCGGCGGCTACCATTGCCGGATTACCAGACGCAATACCTAACGCAACGTGTCCGGCACCAAGCAAGAGAAGCTGCTTACCAAAGTCCTTCATGAAGTTTCCGATAATGGTTAAGGTCTTGCCGAAAATGCTTTTCAGACCATCAGCAACGGACATTTGACCAGACACAATGTTACCAATGCCTTCTACAATCACAAACCCAATCTGACCTAATGAATCAGATGCTTGCTGCGCGGCACCCGCATATACATCAGTCAAATCCAGTTCTCCTTTCAGACCGGCTAGCGCATCTTTGGCTTGCTTGATCTGTGCATCAGATGTGCCGTTACTCTGCATATCTCGGATAGCATCCTGACTCTTTCTAATGCGTTCCTCTAACTCAGATTGTGCCTTACCAGTGGCTAAATCTTCAAATGAATTACCACCACCTGTAGCGGTTTGTGCAACCTTACCAAAGAAGCCAGAAGGTTTGGTTTTGGGTTGGGTATCCCCATTTAGCCCCTCTAGCAATTGATCAGCAGAAGCATCACGTTTAGCTTGTGCGGCGGCTACTCGTGCTTTCTCTAACTCAGCTTGTAGTTCCTTGGCTTGTTCAATCTCAGCTTGTAGATAGCGGTCATTTTCTTCAGCACCTTCTTTCTTCAGCCTTTCAGCGGCTTGTAAGGATTGTGCTAACTGAGATTCCAGAATCTTAACCTTCTCTTGCGCATCATCAGCCGTTTTACCAAGCGCTTGCATTTGCTCAGCGGTTAGCGCAATAGAGCGTTCCGCATCTAAGAAGATTTCTCTGAATTTAACGTTGTCGTTATATTCTTGGCTTAGCTGGATCAGGTTCTTGTACTCAGTGCTAGCGGCGGTAAACTCAGGTGATTTTTCCACCCTACCTGTTTTATCTAATTCAATCAAACGATCCATGTAGGTTTTATACACCTTCGCTTTTTCACCGGCTACATCATACGCATCACCTTGTAATTTAAACTCATTATTTACTTTACGTAATCCATCTCTGAAATCATCATGTGCCTTTGCTAAATCAGATATTTCTTTCGCTGCTTTCTTCGCATCCGATTTAGAGCCAACACCTAGTTCATCAATTTCCTTGATCTGCGCCTTTTTAGCAGCTACCAATTTATTGTTAGAGGCAATTTGCTCAGCATCACGTTCTTTGCTTAGTTTATCGGTTTCCTCTTCCAGCTTCTTAATATCCGCTTCTAAAGCAGCTCTGGAATCCAGAATAGCTTTATCCTTTTTCTTAGCAGCTTCAATAATGGCTTGTTCACGCTTATCCTCAGCATCAACTATAGGAGCTAAACCAATCGTTTTACGTGCCTTGTTAACCTCATTCAGTGCTTCTAATTCGGCTTTCTTAGTTAGATTCACCCGGTTCGTTAATTGCTTGCGGTATGCAATACCATCAGGACTTTCAGCCGTAATTTTCTGATCTGGTAACTGGATACCTTGACTGTTAAATCTAGGAGTAGTAATCACACGCTGCTTATCCAGCTTATCTAATTCCGCTTTGGCTTGCTTGCTACGCTTAACCAAATCATCATAATTAACTTTCAGATCTGGTAAAGCGGTTGCTGCTTTTTCCTTCGCAATATCCTGCAACACTTTGAGGTACTGCTTTGCCTTTCCGGTACTGATCTGCATGGTATTACCATATTCATCTGTAGCGGTAATAGCTCCCGGTGTTACCTCTCCTATTCTCTGAATAGTCTCTTTCAGGTTTACTTGCTCATCAGCCGTAAGCTTCGCTTTCTTGCTCAGCTCATCATAGCGCTTGAGTAGTGGATTCAACTGGTTGCCTAACTCATCAGCACTCTTGGCACTCTCCTTAAACTCGTCGGTAGCTGATTTACTGGTTGCCACATAGTACACGAGTGCAGCGGATACCGCTGCTAAGGCAATACCAACGGGACCAAGACTAGTGTAGAGCAACGTACCAGCCCCTTGCAGCGCTTTAAAGCCTTCAACGGCTACAGGTATGGCTTTACCAAGCGAACCAACGGCAAACAGCACCGGACCAGCACCCGCCGCTACCCCGGCAAAGCCAAGAATAAGCTTCTGTGTCGCTGGATCAAGTGAAGCGAAGGTTTCCGCAAGGTTGGTAACACTGGCGCTGACATTATTAGCCAGTTCTTCTAAGCCTAGCGCATTGTTAGCAGAATCACCAAGCTTGCTGAGTGCTAGCGTACCTGCATCCGATAAGTTCTCCAATGCATTCTTTAACCCACCAGTGACTTTGGGCAGCTTACCAAACTCTTCGGTAATCCTCTCTACAAACTCCTTACTCGTAATACCGGCTTTGCGCAATCCTTCCGCATTGCTAGCGCCAAAGGCTTGTTTCATGACCGTACCAATTTGCGGTAATGCATCCTTGAGCTGGTTCAAGTCCTGCTGCATCACCGTACTTGAGTTGCTGATCTGCACGAGTGCGGTATTCACTCTATCCAGTTCCGCTTTCCCCTTGCCTACGGTAGCCAATGCACCACCAAAGGCTAGGAGCATGGTTCTAGCTTCTTTGGCGCTGAATCCAGCCGCTTGCAGGTTGGTAGCCCCTTGTAGCGCTTCCTTCAAGCCAAGCCCCGGTAGCTTGGCTATTTCAAGCGTTTTCTTAATCTCTGTGCCTACATCACCAGCTCCCTTGTAAACCGCTTTGAAACCTTGCTCTAAGCCTTGGATATCAGCCGTTGTTTTAATGGCTGCATAAGAGAGTAAACCAAGTGGTGCTGTTACATAGGTAGTCAGGCTTGCACCTGTATTCTTAGCTCCTTCCGCTAATCTGCCTAAGCCTTTTTCCGCTTGCTTTATTCCGGCTTCAAATCCATCAATTCTAGCATTGATAACGATTGCTAATTGTTCTAAATCCACTATTCATAATTCTTATTTTTATATGCGCCCCTTCGCTTTCATTTTTTCATAAAGAGCTATGCTAGCCGCAATTTTTCTAGCGTTTTCCTTTTCAATATCCTCATAGTCCGTAGGCAGTGTGATATAATCTCTATAATGCAAAGGCTTTTGACGCATGTGATTATACGTTTCCGTTGCAATGCGTCGGGTTCTATCCCATTTATGCCACTGTTTAATATTATATCCATTGACACGGCGTTGGTATTCATTCCATGTCATGTGCCATATTTCGTCTTCGCGTATACCAACTTCCCCACAGGCATAATCTAAAAAAGCGCACCAGCTACCAGAATACTCATCTTCTGGTTCTGGTGCGCTTTCTTGTTGATTATCGCTTGTAGGTTTTACGCTTCCGACTTTTTTGGCGTATCACGCTTCATTGCAGCCATTACTTCAAATAATTTGGCAATTTCTTCCGGTCCAGCCATATCAGACCAAAAGCATACTGTAACAGGCGTATAATCAATAACCTGATCTTTAAATGTATCATACGCTGCAAGAGCTGAATACAAGTAATCATTGATCCATACATTATTCTCCATATTGTTTTCAAAAGTAAACTTACCAATCTCATCTACGTAAGTACGTAGTTCAATATTACGAACCTTGCAAAATAATTTAGCTTGATAGGTACCAATATGAAATCCACGCTCTTTACCACCAATAGTCATTGTGCCGAAACCACGTTCTACAATCTCCATCTATAATAATTATTTTATAACGTATATAGTTAGATTATGCTTCCATTACCAAAGGAGCAGCGCCTACCAAGTTAGCAGTCCACGTAACAGCACCATCTTTAGGAATGCTGATATCTACGTTGGTCAAATATGCTTTTGAAGTGAAAACCTCACCATCCAAACCACCTAATTCATATTCAATATCAAACAGGGTTTTGCTACGCAAGATGGTGTACATATCCTTCATGCTTACGTTAGTAGCAGCATCATCCCCATTAATTACACGGAAAACAGCAGAGATACTACCATCCCATGATTCAGCGCCGGGCTTTTGCGTTTTAAATCCTTTGCTACCCATGCAGCTTACATCAACCATATCAAACTTGGTTGAAAAGTTTGCTGATTCAGCGCAACCTAAAGTTTTAGAGTTTACTTTAATCGCAACTTCAGTTCCAATAACTTCATTAATCATTAGTTAATAATTATTTTTATTTGTTTTTAAAGACAATTGTCTTTACTCGTATATATCGCAAAACCTCTAAAGAATTATTGTTATATCGGCTTGCATTACGCTTATAATCAACCACTAAGGGACGCATACTGTACCCATCAGCAAGAGGTAACTTCTTACCATCCAATGCATTAACTACTTGTCCACTAATTGTGTAGATAGGTAGATCATAGGCAATACCGGGATCAGGAAAGGATGTGAGAATAGTTAATTGAAATACACACTCTGCATATTTACACGCCATAGCACCACTGGTAGCAGCGGTTGATACTTGACTCAGTAAGATATAAGGAGCTGAAGCGGTTGAGGGTACGTGAGAGTATACCGGAACCACTTGATCACCAAGCGTAATTACAGGAGTAGTTACGGCTGCATAAATGGCTTTTTGTACTTCAATATCTGGATCAAACACGCTTACTTATTTAAATTTTATAGCTGCTTTCACATTGCGTAGAAAGGCTTCTTTATGCATGTGGTACGCTGGATATAAGAATGGTTGTGGCGTGTTACGACCATTACCAAATTCAACCCATACCGCATACTCCGCGCTAGCTGTAACACTACCAGCGTAGGCACCTTTTATATTGGCATGAATAGAGCTACGCAAGTAACCGCTATCAACAGGAGCTAATTTCTTAGCATCTGATTCAATAGCTAATAAGGTAGAGGCTACTTCCGCTTGTACCTTCTGCTTACTTCTGGTAGCCCACGCTTTTAATTTAGTTGATAAATTATCAGCACCTTCTAGTTTAACTGTTGCGCTCAATTCCGTTTAAATATATTTCTGTATAGTTCTTATTAAATCTTACACTAGTAATACTGATCTTCTTACCCTTCCATTCTAAACGCTGCATAGGAGTAATTGCAGCATCATAGCGCAAGGTGAATTGGTAAGGTTGATGATAGATCACTTTCCCATCTACTAATTCCTCTTTTGCTGGCAGCATCTCCACAGCCGCCCAACGGGTTACGCTGGTAGCAGTGGATACCGCTATTGTGCCCAATGCATCCGTAGTAGTAACAGATGCAGGTGTTATGATGGTGATAACCTCTCTAAACTTACCCGCTGCACTCATTACACCCTACTTAGTTTTCTATAAGGAGCTAGCAGCGTTTTAAAACTGATACTAAGCTCTTTATTGGTTTCATTGGTACTGTTTTCTCTATTCTCATAGAGATCAGCAGCAATTTTAGCAATAGCTATTTTCACAGCAGCCGGTACATCTTCAGGATGTATTTCTACACCGTAGGTAATGGTATAGCTAGGTGCAAAAGCATAATCAATCGGTAGGCTCCTTTCAATAATGCTACCTTTTAAATATTCTACATAATTAGTATAGCCGTTTTCTAATTCATCCACACTGGTAAATACACCACTAACACTGAGAATATCAGCCGTAGGAATAGTTAACTTATCCAGAATGGAAAAGGTCTTAGACTTTACTTTGCTGATATAATCAACGTTGGTATACTTTTCAGCTTTTTCTCTAGCTGCACGTATGAATAGTTCAATCAAAGCTGAGTCTTCAGCCGCAATTAGCTTAGAGTAGGCTTTGAATAGTTCAATTGATACAGGTTCAATAGGATTAAGTAGAATAGGCATTCAATAATTACTTCTTTTCTACCTTTTTGGTAGTTGGTTTGGTTTCACGTTTAGCGTGAATAGGCTCATTAATAATTGATTCAAAATTAGGCTGAATAGAAGGGGGTAATACCCCTTCTATTTCACCTTTTGCATCATCTACTAAATTCGCTTGCTTCAATTCGTTCGCTATGTGAGCTGTTACGTCTTTTACTTCACCTGCTACCCACATTTCTGAACGGTAGTAGAAGGAAGTTTTAGCAATCATTTTCATTAGATAATTATTATTTTAAATTAATTAAGAAGCAGCAGGAGCAACAGGAGCAGCAGACAAAGCAGCTTTAGCAGCAGCAAACGTGCCTTTTACCAATGCTGAGGGACGAACAACCGCCTGTAGCAAACGCTCTTCGATAACTACGGTGATTTTGTTAGTCACAAAATCATCTTCGTTGCTATCTGAAATCTTGATAGATAGGTCTTCAATCATGAAGGTTTCTACCGCTAGATCAAGGTTAGCTACCAAGAACTCACCGGGATTCATTGCGTCAATCTCGGCAATCTGGATACGACTAACTTGGTTAACACCAGAAGTGAAGATGTTAGGCAGGATGTAGCGACCATCAGCATCTTTGGTTAGCTCTAGTGCGGTTACATCGTCAGGATGCATGAATACCACGTTAGCGCGGTACATGCTCTTGCGCACCTGATTCACAGCAGCGCGGATAACGTCAATGGTTTGAGCGTTGCTTACGCGCAAGGAACCAGCGTTGAAAGGAATAGCAAGCGGGAAAAGACCTTGGATCTCACCATTAGCACCAGAACCGTACAATAGCTGAGCATCCTCTTCTACTAGAACCATCTCCACACCTTTACCTTGGAAGCTGTAGGTTAGAGCAGGTGCATCATGGGCGGTTTCAGTGGAAACCTTGTAGTGCATGGCAAGCTTAGCGCCGTTTGCCGTAACCGGCTCTGTCTTGAAGCTCACTTTAGGCTTGCGGGTACCTTCAGCGGTTAGCGCTGGCTTACCTTCAGGTAGCAACTCACGATCATATACGTAGGTAGGGGTAGCCAATTTACCGATACGCATAAAGTCGCGAACGTGAGTAAGACGGTTAGGCTGTTGGATATAACCACCACGAGAAATATCATTTTGGCTGGTAGATACACCTGTGTTGCCACGTAGCATATCAACAGGAGCCTTAACTTCTACTGCTTTACCACCTTTAACAAGTGATTTGATCTCAGCAGTCTTTTCAGCTACTACAGTTTCTAGGCTTTTAACTTCTACCTGAGCATTGCTCATAGCAGAACGCTTTTGCTCAGCAGCAACAGCGTCAATTGATTTCTGAACTAGTTGTAGATCAGCATTAATTTTTTCCTGTACTGAATTAACTTGCTTGGTTACATCAGACTTAATTTCATTAGCAATTTCAATTGCAGATTTAACTTCATGTTCCATTAATAATTAGGATATTTTTATTTTATATTTTTCCAAGCTTTAGATAGCTCAGCTAATTCACGCATCTTCATATCTACCACCGGCTCAAGCACTAGTTCAGGAGTGGAAATAACTTCCGGCTCTTTAGCCTTGAGTGATTCATTAATATCAAATAGTGACTTAGTAATTATGGCATGTTCAATTGCAAGCCTATGCCGTGCTTCATCCGTTAGATTGCCAACGGATATAGCTTTAGTAAAGCGTTCAGAACGCTCCTTTATTTCTTCTAATACTTCTAGTGGATCAGCAGATTTAAAGCCTAAAAAGGGAGTATTTGGATTAGAGCCAAATACTACGGCTGAACCTTCTACTAGCTTGGCTTCCGTGATAATGCGTACTCCATTATCAGCCATTTTCTTCTGCATCGTGTAGAAGCCTACACTGTGCTGATTAATAGACCCTGATTTATATCCATCTAGGATTTCATCAGCCGTTCTATTATTATCTAGCTTCGCTACACCACGTAGACCAAACTCATCTTCGCGAAACTCTTTTACATCAAATAAACCAGCCGGTATTTTTGATGCATCATGGTTCCATAAGAAAGGAATGTAGCTTGATTCACTAATTGTCTTTGCCCACGCTCCTTTTTGAAATCTATCATTATGAGAATCTACCGTTAGATGCTCAGCAAGACGTATTTCTACACGTCTACTAGATGCATCAACATCCATCAGTGTTGTAGGCGTATTCTTTAATTCAATCATCAATAGGATTAATTTCTATATCCTATATATCATGCTGTTATATTTCATTTTTTCAACACTTACCAACAGCATTGAAAAATATTTTCACTTTTTTCTATCCGACTATTGTATTGTACGTCATATGTCGTACATTTGTATTGTTCTTTAACTACTAACAAACAAACAACATGGTACAGCTAACTAACGAACAGAAAGATGCTCTGATGAATCCCCGTTTCAAGATGCACGAAGCCGAAAACGAAACGAAATGCTGGTACGGTGAACATTTATTCTATGATGGTTTTGAAGCTATCTCCACTATTCTAGAAGCTGAGGCACAAGGATATCAGATGGTGTTAATTAACTGTGATACACATTGTATAGTAAGCACACAGGAACGCTATCAGATGCTTTACTTGAAGATGATACAACAAGGGGATACCTACTACAAAATAGGTCGCAAGAGCATTCAGACAGAACTTTTGAAGCTCACTGAGCAACTATAAATATCTTCACTCTACCCCAAAGCCTACTCCTAACAGGGTAGGCTTTTTTTATTCACTGAAAAATATTTTTACATAAAACATACAAGTGTATTGTATTGTACGACATATGACGTACATTTGAATCATCAGAAAGGCACTCGGCACTTCTGCTACTGCTTGCTCTTTGACATTCCGACCCTACAACCGCTGCTGAAAAGCAGCACCAACAAACAAACAACATGAAAATTGTAAGAGAAACCTCAGAAATCAGCTTCACGGTTCGCTACTGGACTCGCAAACTTAAAGAAGCCTTTGGAGCCAAAAGAAACCTAGTAATCAAGCAATTTGAACGCAGTCTGGAAGTTTACTTCTATTCTACCAGAATTGCACTAATTGACTTAGACACCGATACGATCCGCCTAGCGAACGGCGGCTGGGAAACGAAAACCACGAAAAACCATTTGAATCAGGTCTTGCGAGTAATGAATGTTCAGCAAGCAGTATTTCAGAAAAAATTTCAATGGTTTTTGGGCGAAAAAGAATTTAACACACAGATTGAAATAAAAGCGAAGCTAAACTAAGAAAACGGGAGCTGGCACAAGCAGCGGCTCCCCTTTCTTTTCCCTCACTCTCCTACCCTACCATCAAACAAACAACAACATGACTACTTCCAGCTTTTATGTCAACCTCACCAATGCTTGTGCAATTGCGGATCAACATGCACAGCGAGACTTACCAACAGCATCAGTAAATGATCTGGAATGGGATCTTGGTTTAGAAAGCGAAGGATTAACCATTGATGAATTAACGCTTCTGAAAATGGTGTACGATCAATACCGTGCCTTGTATGTTGCTAACCAAATAAAGAAATAAAGTCATGACAAGATTCTGCTTTGTTTTCAGCAGTGAGTTAAAAGAGGGGTTAGCATTCATGCATTTTAATGCACAACCCGATAGAATTAAGGCTAACGAAGGACATATAGTAAGCACACTGCAAGCGTCACACCAGCAAGCCACAGAGAAGAAACTACTGAAGCTGGTGGTGCAAGAGTATCCAAAAGCGGTTATTTGGGAAGATAAAGAACACCCGCTACGACACCGCTACATTAAAACCAAGTAAATAGAAAATGCCTCTCCGATTTAACGGAGAGGCATTTTTATTATCAATGGATACTATATTCTCACATCTCTAAAATATACTCTCACATTTCAAAACTTTTTTCAAAAATATTTTACAAAATTCTTGACATTAGTACGTTGAGTGTCGTACATTTGTATAGTCAAAACCAACCACCACTTTAACAGCTACTCATTATGTCACCTGCTGAAAAAATCAAACGTGCTGATATTGCTAAAAATGCACACGCTATTGCGAAAACATTAGCTACTGGCAGCTATCGTGAACGCTTATCCGCTGGCTTTAAACAAGCTTGGATGAATAGCAAAGCACCCCTTGCGAAGCGCACGTATACTATTGCTGAAAGTGTGCGTAAATACCCGGGTACCAGTATTATGAAAGGCAACACAGCTCAACATATTCTGAGCTGGGATTCTAACACTGGATCTATTGTAGATGCGGATTGGTGCGCTTATTCTGAGTTTGAATCTAAAAGCTCAAGCTATTCTTATTATGATATTAAAGTAGATCTAGTGCAAGGTGAAGTATACAAAATATGGCAGAATGGTAGCATGACCTATAACGTCTATGATGGTAGAAGTATACACGAGATGAAATGGAATGATGTTAAGTCCTTGCTAAAGGATGTTTCCCGCGCAAGTAAGATAGAACGCTTACTTGCCGCATAATAGCCAATCAATTACACTGAGTATTTATTAATCACGCTCATCATTTACTTGCCTCAGTGAATTTTTCACGCCGAAATTTTCACTACATGCTTACCACCACAAAAACCTTATTATTGGAGTTAGTCCAATTAGATACACAAATAACGTTGCTGCATGATAGCCTCTGGATAGAAGCCCTATCCATTAGCCGCAAGCTTACGTTGTGGGATGGTCTATTTTTACAGCAGTTTATTCAGGATGAACAAGCAATAGAGGTAACTACACTCTTCACGCTCATTGAAGCCTATGAAACCAGATCTAGTACGAGACTTTCTAGCCCGCTGGGGCATTAACATAGCCGCCATAGCGGAATACGTTGGGGTGCATCGAACCACGTTAGCCGATATGCTAAATCCTGCCCGCAGAGCGAAGCTAAATGATCAACAGCAGCAAGACCTTCACGAGTACCTGAAAAGGTTACACACAGAGCTAGGAGCGTTTCTAGCTACCGATCTGGAAGAACTACCGGCTACCGAATCTTAGCGGTACCTTTGTTTCAGATAACATGGAGTACCCATGTTGTTTGTTTGATTTGAGAAGCCTATGCCGTTGGTGTAGGCTTCTTTGTTTTTTTCTACTCCTACCCTGTGGATAACGTCGGGACAGGAAACCTACGCTGGTACGGGAAACGATTTCTTGTGACAGGAAACCCCGGTTTTAGGCTATTTTCCTGTCACGAGCGAAAAAGACGTGGTACAGGAAATGAGGTTGAAACGGTCAAAAACAGCCTCTATTGCTCAGAAATGGACAAAAAGAAAGAGCGAATAAAATTCGCTCCCTCTTCCACAACCAAAACACCTAAAAAACTATTCTTTCATTTCTCAGAACATCAAATTCCGGGCCAGATTTCTCTTTTACCGTAACAGCTATTCTGAGTGAGGAATAGTATTTATGTGTCTACACGATACAGAGTCGGGCAACTGGGGTCGGGGTTGCATGGGTAGCCAAAAATTTAATGCACTTGCATAGGAGTAAACTAGCAGGTAACAAAGGCTCGTTTGCATCCTCTATTTCGTGGCACTTAGGTGGTGAAGAATTCCACAAGCTGTATTTTGCGCAGTTTTTGGCCGGGCTAACCGGTAAGTCAGTTTTCCTCACCCTTTGAAGCCCGTTCTATGGAAGCGCCCAACCCCGACTTTATGCGCGAAGCAATTCGCCTGTCAATTGAAAAAATGCAGGCCGGCTACGGCGGACCTTTTGGCGCCGTAGTGGTTAAGGACGGTCAGATTATTGCCCGGGGCTTTAACCAGGTCACGAGCACCCACGACCCTACCTGCCACGCCGAAGTAGACGCCATTCGGAAAGCATGCACGGCCTTAGGCACTTTTCAGCTCGATGAGTGCGACCTATATACCAGCTGCGAGCCGTGCCCTATGTGTTTGGGAGCTATTTACTGGGCCCGGCCCCGTCGAGTGTTCTACGGCAATACAAAGCAGGACGCGGCCGCTATAGGCTTCGATGACCAATTTATTTATGAGGAATTGGAAAAGCCTTTGTCTGCCCGCCATATCCCAATGGTAGAATTACTCCGTGAGGAAGCTGGCGCTGGCTTCCGGGCCTGGGAGCAACACGAAGGCAAAACCGAGTATTAAACTTTATTTATACGCGAAGTTCCGCTATTTCCCAACGCGGGTGAGTCCATCCTATTTTCGGAATAGGATGGACTCGCTGTTTATACGGCTTCTGATCAACTAACTTTATTTCAGAATAGGATGAAACTCTTTTGGTGGCTTAGCTATTACAACTCCAATTTCCTATGAAGTCAGATCTAAAATTAGCACTAAATCAATAATAAGTTTTGAGACGAAAACTTTTACTAGCACTTCATTTTCTCTATTTTTTTATCTTCTCGGCTCACGCGCAAACCGGTAGCTGGGACCCCGCAGGAGCTACCCCAACCTTTCCCCGGACCTTGCTCACCGCGGCAGCTATTCCGGCGGGGCAGGAGTTTATAGCGCAACCGGCTAATCTGACGCTCTACGAAAGCGTGTACGGCAGCCTTGCGGCGGGTCCAGGCAGTGAGAATAGCTCAGCGGATGGGCGACGAGCCCGGGCCACTTTCGCCAAGAATGCTGCCTTTGTGCTGCTCATGGACCGCAAGCCTGACGCTGGCACCCTAACGGCCTTACCTACCTCCGAGCGCACGGCATATCAGCAGCAAGTGGTTGCTGCACTAGAAAGCCTTAACCCCGCCGTGGAAGCATTTGCCAGCTTTTCCGGTACCACCTACACGGAGTGGCAGTGGCGCTCCAAGGAGCTAATTGATTACCTCATTGCCTACGATTTGCTGCGCGGCGTGGGAGTGCCAGAATCACAGTTGCTGGTCAGCAAAGCCAAACTTCAGCAATTTGCCGGCAACCTATACCGGGAGTCGAACCGGGCTTTTCTGGGAGTGTATTTTTACCGGCAGGTAAAGAACAACCACACTCTGATGACAGCCGCCGCGCTGGGCATGGCGGCTGTGGTGCTTAACGACGCTACCAGCCTCGACATTAACCAACAACCTGTTAACTGGATTAACGCAGGGCTTTTCCACATTGATAATGTGCTTTGGGAAGATGCTCAGCGTCAATCAGACCCGGCAGCCTTAGCGGGGTACGCGGAAGGGCCGTATTATTTCAAGTACGCCTTTTTGAACTGCTTACCCTTCTTTCGGGCCCTTGGCAACTTCGCCCCGGACGCTAGTTTTTCCTGCACTTACAACGGCACCACACGCAGCATCCGCAACCCGTATTTCGACCCGCGCTACGACCAGCTTTATGAGTGGATAACGGCCATTCTGATGCCAGACGGTCGTTTTCCGGCCCTTGAGGATTCGTACGTGGACATGGGAATGCCAGAACTGGCCCTCACGGGTAAGCGCCGCTACGTAGTACCCCTGCATCTGCAACACCTGGCGCCCGGGCAACTCAATTCCCTTACGGCCCAGCTGCGCGATGTAACCGTGGATATGCGCGCCGCCTACCTAGCCGCCCAAATCACCCCAACTCCACGCTCCCGCCCTACCCTCACCCACTTGCCCCACAGCGGCAACCTCGTGCTGCAGGCCGGCCCCGATTCTGCCGCTACCTACTTGCACCTGTACGGTAAAAGTGGAGCCGTGCAAACGAACTCCGGAGGCCACAACCAAGCCGACGCCACCAGCTTTATTCTGCACGCTCAGGGCCAGCTGCTGGCCCTCGATGCCGGTTATCTAAGCTTTAACCGCCGGGCAGAGGTAGGCCAGGCCGCCAATCACAACCTAGTGCTGATTGACGGGGCCGGTCCGGCGATGGGTACTGCTGGGGCGGCCAACGAAGCTAGCACCTCCTTGCCGCGGGCCTTCGCGGCGGCGGGTCTGGCTTTCGGGGAAGCTCGGACTACTTACCAGAACGCTACCGTTACCCGCAAGGTGCTGTTTATCCGGAACCGCTATTACCTATTGGCTGATTTTGTGCAATCCGCCGCACCGCGCCGCTACACCTGGCAGTTGCACGGCTACGGGCTGGCCGACGGCACGGCCCAAACCGGCACCTTCCAGAGCAGCCTAGCTCAGCACGAAGGCAGCTGGGAGAAAAACGGGGCTCGCCTGCAGGCCCACATTGCCACGCCTAGCCCCGCCGCAACCTACCGCACGGCTACTGGCGTGCACGAGCTGGTGTACAACACCCCCGAAAACCACACCACACTGCTGGTTGACCAAAGTGGGGCGGCCCAGACGCAGTTTCTAGCGGCCCTCTATCCTGGCACTGCTGCCGCCACTCCCGCCCTCATTACGACCACCAGCACGGCCGCTACTGCCGCGCTAACTACTACCACCGATGGTTTTCGGGATGCCGCCTTCACCCAGTCCGATACGGTGCTGACTACTAACTCGGGTCTGGCCCAGACCATCAGTTCTGATGCGCTGCTGACCTTTCTTTCGGTTGATGATGTGGATATGCCGGTTCAGGCCTTCCTGGATCAGGGGACACAATTGCGCTACGGGTCGCACCTGTTGTTGCAGTCCGTGCGCCGGGTCACGATGAGTTGGCAGCAAACCGCTACCAGGTCATTCGCGGGCTACGTGAGCGGGGCTACTACGCTTCGCATCAGCCTGCCTTCCGGGGCCGCCGTTACCGGGCCTGGCGTTACTACGTCAAGCTTTGATGCCGCAACCGGGCAGCTGGTCATTACGTTTTCGCAGGCCTCCAGCTTTGAGGTGCAGGTTGCCAGCCGGCCGCTTCCGGTAGAGCTAACGTTCTTCGGGGCCCGCCGCCAAGGGACAGCCGTGGAACTGAGCTGGCAAACCGCCACGGAGCTGCAGAATCGGGGCTTCGCCGTTCAGCGCAGCCTCGATGCGGGCCGCACGTTTCAGTTGGTAGCTTTCGTGGCAGGCCGGGGCACTAGCACCCAAGCCGCTACCTACCGCTACACCGATGAAGCGGCTCCCACCACACCTGTTCACTACCGTCTCCAGCAGCAGGATCTGGATGGCACCGCGCACTACTCCGCCGTGGTACGGGTAGCAGGCGCCACGCCCGCTGCTACCCTGACCGCCGCGCCGGTTCCCGCCCGTGACGTCCTCACAGTTTCCTTTCCTGACCCCAGCCAACTGGTTCACCTGCACCTGCTGGACAGCCAGGGCCGGGTAGTGGTACGGCAGCAATTTCAGCACCAGACGCGGCTACACCTGCAGGCCTTGCCAGCTGGGCTCTACTACCTGCGCGCGCTAAATACCACCGGGCAGCTAATTGCGCCTGCGGTAAAAGTGCTAGTAGAGAAATAAGGCCTCGCACAACCACTGGAAAGCCCCGAATATCAACGTATTCGGGGCTTTCTAGTGTTTGCGAAGGAGTTGACTGGCTAGCGGATAGGGCCTTTCATGCCCATCATACGGGCCATTTGCTGCATGCCGCCTTTGGTCTGGCTCATCTTGTTCATGGTGCGCATCACTTTGCGCATGTCCTCGAACTGCTTCATCAAGTTGTTAACCTGCTGAATGTCAGTACCCGAGCCTTTGGCCAAGCGGCGGCGACGGGAGCCGTTTAGCAGCTCGGGCTGAGCCCGCTCCTTCGGCGTCATGCTCTTGATAATGGCCTCAATTGGCTTGAAGGCATCATCGTCGATTTCCACGTCCTTCAGGGCCTTGCCCATGCCCGGAATCATGCCCACCAGATCCTTCAGGTTGCCCATCTTCTTGATCTGCTCTAGCTGGGAGAGGAAGTCGTCGAAGTTGAACTGGTTTTTGCGAATCTTCTGGTTGATGCGCTTGGCCTCTTCCTCGTCGAACTGCTGCTGGGCCCGCTCTACCAGCGAAATCACGTCGCCCATGCCCAGGATGCGCTGGGCCATCCGGTCGGGGTAGAACAGGTCCAGGGCTTCCATCTTCTCGCCCGTGGAAATGAACTTGATGGGTTTCTCCACCACGGCCCGAATCGAGAGAGCCGCGCCACCGCGCGAGTCACCGTCGAGCTTGGTCAGGACTACCCCATCAAAGTTCAGCCGGTCGTTGAAGGTCTTGGCCGTGTTCACGGCGTCCTGACCCGTCATGGAGTCCACCACGAACAGGGTTTCGGACGGGTTGATGGCCCGCTTCACCTGCTCAATTTCGGCCATCATCTGCTCATCCACGGCCAAGCGGCCGGCGGTGTCAATGATAACGACCTTCTTGTTGTTCTTGCGGGCAAACTCGATGGCGTTCTGCGAAATCTGCACCGGATTCTTGTTTTCCGGCTCCGAGTACACTTCCACACCTACCTGCTCACCCAGCACTTTCAGCTGGTCGATAGCGGCGGGGCGGTACACGTCGCAGGCCACTAGCAGCACGTTACGGCCTTGCTTTTTGATGTGGCTGGCTAGCTTACCGGCGAAGGTGGTTTTACCCGAGCCCTGCAGGCCTGAGAGCAGCACCACAGCCGGCTCGCCCTTGATGACAATGTCCTGCTTTTCGCCGCCCATGAGCTGGGTCAGCTCATCATAGACGATTTTGGTCATCAACTGGCCCGGCGACACGCTGATGAGCACGTCGCGGCCCATGGCCTCGTCCTTGATTTTATCGGTTACCTCCTTGGCTACCTTGTAGTTCACGTCGGCGTCCACGAGGGCGCGGCGGATTTCCTTTACGGTGGCGGCAACGTTGATTTCGGTGATGCTACCTTGGCCTTTAAGCGTCTTAAAAGCCCGGTCGAGTTTGGTACTGAGATTATCGAACATCGGTTGATGTGCTGATTTTTGATGTAATAATGGGCTGAGTTTAGTTAGGAAGCCTTGCGGAGCACAATGCTTTCCAGTACCTCCAGGCGGTGCAGCATATCGGCCTGGGTGGCTTGGCTGGCTTCTACCCGGGCCAGCCGCTGGTCAATCTGCTGCACATCGGTGCGCAGCCCGGCCACTTCTTCCTTGACGCCGTCAATCTTCTTTTCCATGCGGGAAAAACCATCCGAAGTAGCCTCGGCGAAACGGTTGAAGATGGCTTCAAATCGGTTGCCTAAGTCATCGATATTGCGCTTATTTTCCTCGGTCTGCCGGTCCACGGCGCGCAAGACGTCGCCCATGAGGGCCAGTAGGTCGGTGTAATCGGCAGCCATAGAGCAGTGTACGGAAGAGAAACCGGGTTCAGCCTCCAAAAGTAACCAGAAAACCCCGAAAGGCCGCAGGTGCGTACCTTCGCGGCTTCCTTGCTACCCTCACCTGTGCCCGTGTCCGCTGCTCGTCCGCTTCGCCTGCTTGTTATTACGTATTACTGGCCGCCCTCTGGCGGGGCCGGCGTACAGCGCAGCCTTAAATTCGTAAAGCACCTGCCCCAGTTCGGGGTAGAGTCCACCGTGCTTACCGTGGATGCCAGCCAGGGCGCCTACCCCGTATTAGACCATTCACTGGCCGCCGATGTGCCGCCCCAGGTGCGAGTCATCCGGACCGATACGTTTGAGCCTTTCGACAGCTACAAAAAGCTCACGGGCCGCCAGCAGGTGCCCTACGGGGGCTTCGTGGGCGAAAGCAAAACCAGCCTCGTGCAGCAGCTGTTCAAATTTGTGCGGGGCAACCTGTTCATTCCCGATGCCCGCCGGGGCTGGAACCGCTACGTGCTCCAAACCGTAGCCGACCTGCTGGCCGCCGGCGAGCAGTTTGACGCCGTCCTGACCAGCTCGCCCCCGCACTCTACCCAGCTCATTGGCCTGGAGTTGAGGCGCCGCTACGGCCTGCGCTGGCTGGCCGACATGCGCGACCCATGGACCGACATTTACTACTATAAGGAACTCAACCACCTGCCCCCAGCCCGCTGGCTTGATGCCCGTTACGAGCGGCAGGTACTGGAACAGGCTGATGCCGTGCTGGTTACCAGCCCCAGCACCAAGCGTCTGTTCCAGCATAAATCAGCCCGCATTGCGCCCGAAAAGATTCAGGTGCTACCCAATGGTTACGACGAGGCCGATTTCCGCCAGCCTAGCACGCCACCCCAGGATGCCCTGCTCATCACCCATACCGGCACGATTTCGGAAACCTACCACATTGAGCAGCTGCTGGCAGCCGGCGCCGAGTGCGCCCGCCGCTACCCCCAGGTACCGCTGCGCCTGCGCTTCGTGGGCAAAGTATCGGATGGACTGCGGCAGCAGGTGGTGGCCGCGGGCCTCAGGGAACAGACAGAGTTTATTCCGTTTGTGCCCCACGATGAATCGGTGGGCTATTTATTGCGCAGCACGGTGCTGCTGATGGCTATTCCGGACGTGGCAAATAACCGGGGAATTTTGCCCGGCAAAGTATTCGAATACCTAGCCGCGCGCAAGCCCATCCTGTGCGTGGGCCCCAGCGGCTCCGATGCCGATACCCTGCTCCAAGAATGCGGCGCGGGTCCGGCTCTGCCCTACACGGATTACGCGGCCATGCTAGCGCGGCTGGAAACCCTGGTCGCCCAGTGGCAGCGCAACCCCAACCTCGACCTTGCGGGCACTGGTTATACCCGTTATTCCCGCCGGGCCCTAACGGAGCAGTTGGCTAAGGTCATAGCAGCGAAATAGAGGGTACGCTGGTTTATCATGGCGTCGCGCTGCCTGCCATGAGGGTATTATTTAAACAGCCCGCGCAGCTTGCCAGGCACTAGGCTTGCGGCCCGGGCTTTCAGGTCGGTCCAGGAGGAATGGGCTAGGTGCTGGCCGCGCCACTCACCAATGGCCGTGGCGAGGCGCTGGGCCAGAGTACGGTAGTGCTGGCGGTGGTAGTGGCGCAGGTTGTTGGTTACGTCGGCGGGGGTATGCACGAAGTCGCGTACGTCTAGTACGTAGCAGTTAGGCGCAGCGGCGGCAAACGCAGCCAGCGCCCGGTTCATTACGATGTGACGCTCAGCGGCTCCGGTTTCGCCGGAGCCTGGCACGTCAATTTCAGCACCATTAAGAAAGAAAATAGGCACCTGCTCGGGCACCTGGGCCCGTAGCCACTGCAGGTTTTCGGTGAATTGAGCCGGCGTAATCTGGCCTACTAGCTCGAATTCCTGCTGAAATTGGCGCAGAAAATCCTCACTCATACCCTGAAACCGGCGCTGCGTGTACTTCGCAGCCTGCGCCGCGGGCTCCACCGTAGTCAGGTTCTGGTAGCCGCCGAAGGGAATGGCGCGGCCGGTGACCTTTTCACGGTACAGCTCTTGGGTATAGTCCATCAGGGGGCTGTACACCAGCACATCGTAGCTGGCCTGCCACAGTTGGGTTTCGAAGGATTCCCGGCCGAGGAAGGGTAGCGCGGCGGCCAGGCGCTGCTGCTCCGCTGCCGGCCACTCGCGCCCAGCCCGCAGCAGGGCCGTGTGCTCCAGGTGCACTGGAATCTGGTTTTCATTATTGTAGTTGAACTCCTCTACCACGTCCAGCTCGAAGGCCTGCAGAAAAGGCGTCAGCTGGCCCAGGTCGCAACCTCCTTTGAGCAGCACCCGCAGCCGTGCCTCGGCGGGCGCCTTGACATCTACTCCCGAGCTGGCTGCTACCTTCGGCGCATTAGTAGGGTCTACTATGGTAATCCAGTCGGGGCTTTCCGTGGTATTCAGGTGGGTGGCTACCTCGCCCTGCACTTCCAGGGCCGGAAAGCCCAAGTGGGCGTAGGTGAACTGCTCCACGCCCAGATGCAGGATGCGGCAGGAAAACACGAGTTGCTCCAACTGCTCCGTTTCAGTATTGAGGCAATAGACGCCTACTAGCCCGTAGTCCCCGAATCGGTCGTGCACGCGCACGGTGCCCCAGCGGCGGGCTGAATCTTCCAGACTAGCCTGCACCTCTTCTTTCCTAACGCGACGCTTGGTGAAATTCAGCTGATTGGAGCGGTTGATGAGTTCCTCTATCCGGTCCAGATCGGGCAGTATGGCCTCACCCTCGCGAAACTCGATGCGCACTTGTGCGTCGTGCAGGAAGGCCAGGTTGTCGTTGTACTGGGTGCGGGCCTGTTGCTGGCGCTCCAGCAGCTTGTACTGCTCCAGACGCGAAAACGTGGGGTCGGGCTTGCCGGTGGCCCGCAGCTGGGGGGCCAGCGCGGGCAGGTCGGCGGGGTCGGCTACCTGCAATTCAGAGTTATAGTACTGAGCCTCGGCCCGGTTCATGGAGTTATCGTCCAGGAACAGAGCGTTGGGCGCGCGTAGCTGCATCTGCTCCAGCAACTGCTTGATAATCGGGCCCTTGGGCTGCCAGCTGATTTGCGGAAACACGAACAGCTCGCGGATGCCTAGTTCCACGAGCTTGGCCTCGGCGGGAGCAAAATCATTTTTGGAAACGATGGTGTGCACAATGCCGCGCGCGGCCGTGTCGCGCACTAGCTGTACGTTCTCCTCTAGCGCCTCTACCGCGCCTTCCGAGAGCGTGCCCTTCCAGAAGGTATCATCCAAATCCCAGATGATAACTTTTACGGGGTGAGGTAAGGCGGGGGAAGAAGCAGGAGAAGGAGGCGTCATGCTGAGCGAAATGAAGCATCTCTCCCGCTTCGGTGAATTATTGCTGCAACGAAGCGGGAGAGATGCTTCAACTTCGCAGACGCCAGATTAAGCAGGACAGGAAGCACCCTTTCTGTCCGAACTACAAAAGTACGCAAGCTCCGGGCGGAATGTCTACTTTTGCCCTCCTTACCCCCGGAGGTCAGGTTCAGGTGGCGTTTCACCTCTTCTCCTCCTCACCTCATTACTTCCAATGGCCCTCGACCTCAATCATAAATCCATTCTGGTAACCGGCGGCACCGGTTCGTTCGGTAAGCAGTTCGTGCAGACGGTGTTCGAGAAATACCCCCAGGTAAAGCGCCTGGTGGTGTACTCCCGCGACGAGCTGAAGCAGTTCGAGATGTCGCAGATTTTCCCCCACTCGCAGTACCCGGCCATTCGCTACTTCATTGGCGACGTGCGCGATGCGGAGCGCATGAAGCGAGCCTGCGAGGGCATCGACATTATTGTGCACGCCGCGGCCCTCAAGCAAGTGCCCGCTGCCGAGTACAACCCGATGGAGTGCATCAAAACCAACATCTTCGGGGCCGAAAACGTGATTAACGCCGCCCTAGACTGCGGGGTAAAGGACGTGGTAGCCCTGAGCACCGACAAAGCCGCCGCCCCCATCAACCTCTACGGCGCCACCAAGCTCTGCTCCGACAAGCTGTTTGTGGCCGCTAACAACATGAAGGGCTCCCGCGACTTGCGCTTCTCGGTGGTACGCTACGGCAACGTAATCGGCTCCCGCGGCTCGGTGGTGCCGTTCTTCCTGCAGCGCCGCCACACCGGCGTACTACCCATCACCCACCCCGACATGACCCGCTTCAACATCTCCCTGGAGGAAGGCGTGGACTTGGTACTTTATGCCCTGGAGCACAGCTGGGGCGGGGAGATTTTTGTGCCCAAGATTCCGAGCTACAAAATCACGGAGGTAGCCAAGGCCATCGGTCCCGACTGCCGCCAGGAAATTGTGGGCATCCGGCCCGGCGAGAAGCTGCACGAGGAAATGATTACCGAAACCGACGCCTTGAGCACCGTGGAGCTGGATAAGTACTACGTTATCCTGCCCTTTACCCCGCGCTGGGACGTCGACGACTTCATCAAGCACTTCGGGGGCCGCCGCGTGGAGCCCGGCTTCCATTACGACTCCAGCAACAACACCGAGTGGATGGACGCCGAGCAGATTCGGGAGGAAATCCGCCTGCACGTGGACGCGGGGTTCGCGGTGTAGTATCGTCGCTTTAGCAAAAGTAAAGGCCGTTTTCTGAGGAAAGCGGCCTTTTTTGCTTTCCGAGTTGTTCTGGCACCAGCTACCTTTGAGTCTACTATGCCAGCTACCTCCTTCGTTCCTACCCGCCCCATTGCCTACGGCCGCCAGCAAATCACCCCCGAAGACGTGCAGGCCGTCACGGAAACGCTCTACTCCGACTACCTCACCCAGGGCCCCAAAGTGGCGGAGTTTGAGGAGAAGTTTGCCGCCTACGTGGGAGCGAAGTACGCGGTAGCGGTAGCCAACGGCACGGCGGCCCTGCACCTGTGTGCCCTGGCCCTGGGCGTGCAGCCCGGCCAGCGCGTGATTACTACCTCCATTACCTTCTCGGCCTCGGCCAATTGCGTGCGCTACTGCGGCGGTGAGGTGCATTTTGCCGATATCGACCCGGCTACTGCTCTGCTTGACTTGAAAGCCGTGCGCCGTCTGTTGGAAAGTCACCCCAAGGGCCATTTCCACGGCCTGATTCCGGTTGATTTTGCGGGCCTGCCGGTGAATCTGGAGGAAGCGCGTCAGCTTTGTGAGGAGTTTGGCTTGTGGATGATTGAGGATGCCTGCCACGCGCCGGGCGGCTTTTTCACCGACAGCCAGGGCCAGGAGCAGCGCTGTGGCAATGGGCAGTTTGCCGACCTGGCCATTTTTAGCTTCCACCCCGTCAAGCACATTGCTACTGGCGAGGGCGGCATGATTACCACCAACCGCCCCGACCTCTACGAGCACCTGCTGCGCCTGCGCACCCACGGCATCACCAAGGAGCCCGCGCAGATGAGTCGCAACGAGGGCGGCTGGTACATGGAAATGCAGGAACTGGGCTACAACTACCGCCTGCCCGACATGCTCTGCGCCCTGGGCATCAGCCAGCTCACCCGCGCCAACGAAGGCCTGGCCCGCCGCCGCGCGCTGGCCGCCCGCTACGATGCCGCTTTTGCCGAAATGCCCGGCGTACAGCCCCTACTGCCCGCCGCCGGCCATGCCTACCACCTCTACGTTATTCAGGTAGCCGACCGCAAAGGGCTATACGATTTCCTGCGCACCCGCCAGATTTTCGCCCAGGTTCATTATATCCCGGTGCACACCATGCCCTACTACCAGCAGTTCGGCTGGCAACCCGGCGACTTTCCCCTGGCCGAAACCTATTACGCCCACTGCCTCAGCATCCCGCTGTTTCCCAGCCTCACCGATGAAGAGCAGTTGTATGTACTTGACTGCATCCGAGAGTTTGTGGGGTAGCGACGTAACCCTCCCCGCCTCACCTTTCACCTATTCCTCCCTTGACCAAAGTCGGCATTATCTCCCAGGCCCGCATGACCAGCACGCGCCTGCCGGGCAAGGTGCTACACCACGCCGCCGGCCGGCCCTTGCTGGACTACCACGTCGAGCGGCTGCAGCAGAGCCAGCAGCCGCTTTACTTAGCCATTACCGCCAATGCCACTGATGATGCTCTGGCGGCCTACGCTCAGCAGCACGCCCTACCCTGCACCCGCGGCTCCGAAGACGACGTGCTGGCCCGCTTCCAGCAGTGCGCGCAGGAGCACGATCTGGACGTTGTTGTGCGCGTAACCTCCGACTGCCCGCTGCTAGATGGGCAGTTGATTGGGCAAGCCGTAGAGCAGTATCGGGCGGCGAATAATCCGCGGCTTTACCTCTCTAATGTGCTGGAACGCACGTTTCCGCGGGGGTTTGACTTCGAGATTTTTTCCCGGGAGCTACTGGAGGAAGCCTTCCGGGCCGCTACCCTGCCCGCCGAACGGGAACATGTGACTCCCTACATTCACCAGAACCGCTCCGGCCGGGTGACGTTTAGCCATGTGCGCCGCCCCGAGGACCGCAGCACCTACCGCCTCACGGTTGACACACCCGATGATTTCGCGCTAATCAAAACATTGATTGAGGACTACCGGGCGGCGGAACTGTCGGGAAATGAACTGATTGCTTTGCTGGACGCCCACCCCGAGCTGGTTGCGCTGAATGCCCACATCGAGCAGAAGAAAGTCTGACTAGGTCTTGCCCGCACGCCAGCTTCGGGTGAGTTTCTACCTTCGCGGCATGGAAACTTCAGCCCCTCCCCATTCTGCTGCCCGCCGTGCCGCGCCGCCTGTCCGCCTGATTCTGCGCGCCGATGGGAATTCCCGCATCGGGCTGGGGCATGTAATGCGGCTGCTAGCCCTGGCGGGAATTCTGCGGCCAGTTTTCGCGGAGCAGATTTTTCTGATTCGGGAGCCCGACCCAGCCCTGGCTGAGCAGTTGCGGGCGGCTGGGCTGCAGCTGCGGGAGCTGCCCAGCCAGCCCCTGCCCGAAGAAGCCGCCTGGCTGGTGCGCCAAGAACTGCGCCCGACTGATGTACTGGTGCTGGATGGCTACGATTTCCGCTACGACTACCAGAACACGGTGCGCGGTGCCGTCGCCCGCCTGGTGTATCTGGATGACTTGCACGCTTTTCCGTTAGCGGCCGACCTGATTCTGAACCCGGCCGGGGGCCTGACGCTGCAACAGTACGAGCTGCGCCAGCCGGGCGGCCGCCTGCTTAGTGGGCCGGCATTTGCTCCCTTGCGGGAAGCGTTTCGCACTAGCCCCAGCTCTATGTCGGGCGCTGCCCTGCCCGATACCGTGCTGGTGTGCCTGGGCGGGGCCGACCCAACCCACCAAACCCAGCGCATAACCGCCGAGCTGCTGGCCTTGCCTTCGGTGCGGCTGGTGCACGCGGTGGTGGGCGGGGCCTACCTGGGCTGGACCGGCCTGAGTGCCTGGGCCGAGGAGCAACCCCGGCTCCAACTGCACCGCAACCTGTCGGGCCCGGAGCTGGCGGCGCTGATGCGGCAATGCGGCGCGGCCGTGTGCTCAGCTAGCACCGTCAGCTACGAGTACGCCGCGGCCGGGGGCGGGCTGCTATTTGTGCTGGCCACGGTTGATAATCAGCGGGATATTGACTTTTACCTGCGCAGTGCCGGCCTGGCCCTACCCTACACCTCAGCCGCCAACGTGCTGACCTCGCCGGAGGCTGAGCGCCTGACCAGCCGCCTGCGCCAGCAGCAACAGCGGGTTTTCGATGGCTTGGCTCCCGCCCGGCTGCGCCAGGAGTTTCGGGCCCTTCCCTTGCCGGCGGCCCCCTTTCACCTGCGCCCCGTTACGGCCGCCGATTCTGAGCAGCTGCTAACCTGGACCAACGAGCCGGCGGTCCGGCAGTTTTCATTCAACCCCACTCTCGTTGCCCGGCCCGACCATGAGCAGTGGCTGAACGCTCGGTTGCAGGACCCCAACGCCCTGTTGCTACTGGCCCAGGATGCGGCTACGGGGCGGCCGGCCGGCCTGATTCGGTTTGCGGTTACGGAGGGCGAGCAAGAGGCTACGCTAAGCTATTTGCTGGATGCTGGTTTCCGGGGCCGAGGCTTGGCGCCGCTGCTGCTGCTGGCAGGCACTCGCCGCCTGCTGGCGCAGTTTCCGGCAGTGCGCCACGTGGTAGGCCACGTTCAACCGGCCAATGTCGCCTCGGTGCACGCATTTGAACGGGCCGGTTTTTACCGCCGGCCAGCCCCAGCCGATGACGCCTCACTTACCTATGTCTGGTGCGGGGTTGGCGCGGCCTAGCAGCGGCGGCGACGAATCCATCCGCACCTTGTATTTTTACGCATGAATTTTTCTCTCGGCTCCCGTCTCATTGGCCCCGATCAGCCGCCGCTTATTATTGCCGAACTCAGCGGCAACCACAACCAGGACCTGAACCGCGGCCTTGCTATTGTGGATGCCATGGCGGCGGCCGGTGCCCACGCCATCAAGCTCCAGACCTATACCGCCGATACTATGACGCTGCCCGGCGCCTACCGCATCGACGACCCCAACTCCCTGTGGTACGGCCGGGAGCTGCACGAGCTCTACCAAGAAGCCCACACGCCCTGGGAGTGGCACAAGCCCCTGTTCGACCGGGCCCGGCAGCACGGGATGCTGGCTTTCAGCTCGCCCTTCGACGAAACCGCCGTCGATTTCCTGGAAACCCTGGACGTGCCGGCATATAAAATTGCCTCCTTCGAGAATACTGATTGGCCGTTGCTCCGCCGGGTAGCAGCCACAGGCAAACCCGTGATTATGAGCACCGGAGCTAGTCAGCTGGCCGAGGTAGCGGAGGCCGTACAGGTGCTGCGCGAGGCTGGTTGCCGCGAGCTAGTGCTGCTGAAGTGCACAAGCACCTACCCCGCCACGCCCCAGAACACCAACCTGCGCACCTTGCCCCACTTCCAGCAGCTTTTCCCCGATGCGCTGGTGGGCCTCTCCGACCACACCATGGGGGTAGGCGCGGCCGTGGCCGCCGTGGCCCTGGGCGCGTGCGTGGTAGAAAAGCACGTGACCCTGCGCCGCGCCGATGGCGGTGTAGACTCCGCTTTTTCCCTGGAGCCGGAAGAAGTAGCCCAATTAGTTACCGAAACGGAACGCGCTTGGCAGGCCCTGGGCCAGGTGCAGTACGGCGTGCAGCGGGCCGAGGAGAAAAGCCGCCTCTACAAACGCTCCTTGTATGTAGCCCAGGATATTGCCAGCGGTGAGGTGTTCACCAAGGACAACCTGCGGGTGGTGCGGCCCGGCGACGGGCTGCCTCCGCGCTACTACGATCAGCTCTTGGGCAAGCCGGCCCGCCAAAACCTGAGCGCCGGCACCCCGCTCACCTGGGCTGCCCTGTAATATTCCATAACGCAAGCTTTCTGATGGCGCGCTGCTCCCGGGTGGCGCGCTATTTTTGTGCATCATGCCCGACTCCGCCACTGCCCGCCTGCGCGACATTCTGCAACTGCGTTTCACCGACCTGTTTGCGTCCCTGCCGCCGCATATGCTAGCGACTATTTCCCCGGCCAGTCCGTGGAAGCGCCTGGCGAAGGTGCTGGGATACGCCGGCCTGCGGCTGGTAGGCAACCTGTTTCGGCCGGTGCGCAACCCAGAGCAATTGCACGGCGCCGTGTGGCTGTACGTGGTCAGCCAGAACAACTATGACTCCCTGCATTTCCTGCGGGAGGCCCTACCGGGGAGCGTGCTGGTGGCGGGTCAGAGCAAGCAGATTGGGCGTTACAACCAGGCAGTAAACCGCTTATCGTTGCGGCGGAAACTGCTGTATTACGGGCAATTTCTGGGGGTGTACTACGGGTTGAAGCGCACGGAAGGCCCGCGGGCGTGGCGCTTTTTCGACCTGATTTTCAACGCCATTGGGTACTACGAGGTGTACGTGCGGGCCCTGCGCCATTACCGGCCCCGCGCCATCGTCTTCGCCAACGACCACAACGACGACGCCCGGGCCCTGCTGCTGGCGGCCCGCGCTTGCGGCGTGCCCACGGCCTACGTGCAGCACGCCAGCGTAAGCACCAACTTCCCGCCGTTGGGTTTTGATTTTAGCCTGCTGGAAGGGCAGGATGCGTTGGATAAATACCGGCAGTGCGGTCCGGTTTATGGGCGCACCGAACTAGTGGGCATGCCCAAGGCTGATGCGTTTCTGGCGCGTAAAAACCAGAACCCCACCGTGCAACGGGTAGCCATAGCCATCAACACCCTCGATGACGCGGAAGCAGTAGCGGCGGCGGTAGACCACCTGCTGCGTGAGTTTTCGGGTCTCATCTTCACCTTGCGCCCCCACCCCGGCGACACGCGCGACTTTTCCTTTCTGCGCCGTCAGTATCCGCAGCTCCATTTTTCCGATGCCCGCCAGCAAACCGTATTCGAGTTTCTGGCCGAACACGACGCTCTAATTGCCGCCGACACGAGTACTCACCTGGAGGCTACCCTGCTCAACTTGGCCAGTATCTACTTCCGCTTTGGCACCCACGGCGTGGCCGAGGATTATTACGGCTATGTCGCCCACGGCCTCGTGGAGCGTGCCCACACCCTGCCCGAACTCTCGGCACTGCTCCGGCGCTACCAGCAGCACAAACCCGCTGATTTGTACCACCGGGCGGCCTACTACAACGCTACCCTCGGCACGCCCGACGAAGGTCATAGCCAACAGCGGGCCGCACGGTTGCTTTCCGAGTGGCTGGGCAAAGCGGCCCCTACCCCAACTGTCACCACGTAACGCGGCGGCTAGAGGAGGAAGATAGAGTTGCGCCATCTGGCTTACTTTGCAGCTATGCTGCCTCCCCCGCTTCCCGCAGTGGCTCCTGTTGCCGCAGAAACCCGCATTGCCTACGTGCTTCGGCACTTCCGACTGGCGTATGAAGTCGTGCCACTGGTTTCTATCGGCTACGCTCACACGCAGCCGCACATTGAAATAGCAGAAGCCGCCGGGAGCTTTTTCAAGCAGCAGCAGCCCTACCCCCCGGAACCTACTTGGCGGGAGTGGCAGGGTCAGCAAATTCCCATTTTCTTTGATTCTGAGCCGCAGAAACCACTTTTAGAGCTGCTTTCTAACGGCCACGCGCTTATTCACGCCGACATCCTTTCGGCAGCTTTCTACCTGCTTAGCGGCTGGCAGGAGTTTTTTTCAGAAGAACGGGACCAGCACGGCCGCTTCCCCTACGCCGCCAGCGTGCAGCACCGCTATGGCTTCGTGACTATTCCGGTGGTAAACTACTATTTCGACGTACTGAAAACCGCCGTCGAGCACGTTTCAGGTAAATCCCTACGGCCCCGCTGCTGGCCCAATGGCGCCACTTGGGCCGCCTTCATCACCCACGACGTCGACAACTTGCAGAGCGCCTGGAAAGCGCCCGCCAAAGCTGCTCTGCGCCAAGGCCGGCTCTTAAGTTTCGGGCGCCAGCTGTGGCGACATTTCACTACCCCCGACGCCTGGGACAACCTCCAACAGGTGCAGGAAACGGTGACCAGCTACGGGGCCAAAAGCACGTTCTTCTTCTTACCTGAACACCGGCCGGCCGCAAGCGGTACACCTAACGCCGATTACAAACTGCGGAAGGTGTGGCCTAAAGCCGCAGCCGCTATCCAAGATGCGGAAGTAGGTCTGCACGCAGGTCTGGGCACGGCAATGCATGGAGGAAAGCTAAAAACCGATTGGCTTAAAATTCCGGTACCGTGTAGCGGTATCCGATTCCATTATCTGAGTTGGGAGCCACGCATTACTCCCACCTTACTCAGTATGGATAATTTCACTTATGACTCGACACTAGGCTTCGCCGAGCACTTTGGCTTTCGAAATTCCTACTGCCTGCCGTTCTATCCTTTCAATTTTAATGCTGATTCTTTTACTGTTAATCCTCCGCAAATGAGGCTCTATACGCTACTATCAGAAGCACCGGCTTTCTTTACCCTGGGACCAAAAAACTCTATTCAGACATCTAAATTTCTCGAAATTCCGCTCAACGTGATGGACGCTACTCTCCACCATCCGCGCTACCTGCAGCTAGCCCCGGCGGAAATTCTGCCAGCCCTGACGCCCATGCTGCAGGAAATTGAGCGGTTTGGCGGCGTATGCACGGTGCTTTGGCACAACGAGAACTTTGACCCGGCCAACGAAACCACGGGCCCCCGCCAGTTCGCCGAAATCATGGAGTACCTTCGCAGCCGCAACGTGGCCTTCGTTAACGGCCAGGATGTCTGTGAGATGGTGAACTAGTGAAAAGGTGAGGTTGATGTTCAGATGGCGTCACTTGTGCAAACAGAACGTCAACCTCACCATTTCACTAGTTTACCATCTCACCACCTTACCACCTCACTAGTTCACCACTTGGGTATCGTTCAGCGGCAGGGGCTGCGCAACACCATTATTTCCTACATCGGGCTGGCGCTAGGCTTTGTAAGCACGGCCCTGGTGCTGCCTAATTTTCTGGAGCCCCAGCAGTTGGGCGTGACGGCCACGCTAGCCTCAGTAGCCACGCTGTACGCCCAAATTGCGGCCTTTGGCTTTGCCAGCGTGGGCATCCGGTTTTTTCCCTACTTCCGCCACCCGGAATCGGGCCACCGGGGGTTTCTGCCGCTACTTGTGGGCGTGCCCTTGCTAGGATTTGCCGTAGTCACGGCCCTGTATTTCCTGGGGGAACCCCTGCTCCTGCCCTGGTACGGCCGCGATGCGCCCCTGCTCGCGCCCTACTACACCTGGGGCGCCGTGCTGGCCTTCTTCACCATGCTGTACTCGGTGCAGGACGCCTACTTAAAGGCGCTGTATCACACGGCTTTTTCCTCCTTCGTGCAGGATATTCTGCTGCGGGTTCTGATTGTAGCGGGTGCGTTTCTGTTTGGCTTGGGCTACCTCTCGTTTACGGGTTATGTGTTGTGGTTTGTGGGCGTGAACAGCGCCCTGGCCCTGCTGCTAACGGGTTACGTAGCCGCCATTGGGGAGCTGCACTGGCGACCTACGCGGCAGGTACTCGCGGTACGGCCCCTGCGCGAGATGCTGGGCATGGGCGCCTTTACTCTGCTCGGAAGCCTGTCGGGCAGTATTATCCTGTACATTGATACCTTGATGGTAGGCGCGCAGGTGAGCGTGGCGGCGGCTGGCATTTACGTGGTGGCCAGCAACATTAGCACGGCCCTGGCTATTCCGGCTCGCTCGCTCAACAAGATAGCCTTTCCCCTGTTGGCCGACTATTGGAAGCAGCAGGATCTGCCCCGCATGGCCGATTTCTACCGCCGCGCTACCCGCCTCAACACACTGTTGGGTTGTTTTTTATTTCTGGGTATCAGCCTGAACCTGGACTTTATCTACTCCCTGATGCGCAATGCCCGCTACGCCGAAGGCACGGTGGTAGTGCTGCTGTTACTGGGTAGCAAACTCTTCGACGGCATCACGGGCGTCAACGGCTTGATGGTGGTAACCTCTCCCCGCTACCGCTACGATCTGATTTTCAACGTGTCGCTGGCCGTGCTTACTATTCTACTCAACGGATTACTGATTCCGCGCCTGGGCATGGTGGGGGCTGCGGTAGCTGCCTGCGTGGCTCAGGTAAGCATCAATGTGGCCCGTACCTGGTTTGTGTGGCACAGCTACCGCATGCAGCCGTTTACGTGGCGCATCCCGTTGATTCTGGGCATTGCGGCCGTTGCCGGGGTAGCTGGCTGGCTCATGCCCACGCTGGCTTCGTCACTACTCACTATGCTGTTGCGCTCCACCGTGCTAACCGTGGCCTACGCTACCCTGATTTTGGCTACTAAATCTTCACCCGAAGCCACTTTATTTTTAGAAAAACTTCGGGCGCGTTTTTCAGAAAAGTAAAGTTGTACAATCCGCATATAGTTCTTAAGATCAAACTACGCTCAAACGGCAACTGCAGAGTTGTAGCTTTCCGTACCTATCTTATTTCAATGGCTGGTTTCAGCTAAAAAAGGGGTAGTTAATGCAGCTAGCAAACGACCCCAGCAATTTTCAATATTTCCGCTAGGCACGCCCTCCCGTCTAGTCCTACCACTCTCGCTGTAGTGACCCGTCCGGGCTGGGAAAACGCTACTGCAGAAAAAATAAAATTTGGTAGTGTAAAATTCTGACCACTACTTTTGCCCTACCAATTCTTTACCCACAAAGGATTGTTTTTATACAGAGGCGCGGAGAGACAGGCTCGACGAAACGCCGGCAACCAGCGGACCATCCGAAACGGTGCCAACTCCTGACCATATAAAAACAACTAGCCGTGAACCGCTTGTCCAACTCCGCCGCCGCATCCGCCACCGCCTCTGCACTACAGCATGGGTGTTGTGCCATGTTGGGCATGCCGTGTTGTTGCTAAGCGCTTCCAACCTCCTTTCTTCTGGTTTGTGCGCCCTGCTACGCGGCTGACACGGCTCTTTCGTGTAGTCAGGTTTCGGCGCACGCCCACCTTTTCGCCCGGCTGTTTTCTAGCTAGTTGCTGCCCGTAGCAGCGCCGCTATCCTGTGCCAGGGCCTTTGTTTGGCTGAAATCCGCGCCTACAACGTCGGTTTCCCTTCCTTTCTTCTGATATGTCCGCAGCAACTGCTGCGCCGGCCGTCCACGCGTTGCTGGACGACCTGCGCCCCCGGCTAATCCAGGCTTCGGCCTTGGAGCGGCTGCGCCTCGTGGCGGAGTACTTCCCCGAGCAAGCCGTTTTCTCGACCTCCTTCGGTCTAGAAGACCAACTCATCAGCCACCTGATTTTTGCCCACGAGTTGCCCATTCAGGTGTTCACCCTCGACACGGGCCGCAATTTTCAGGAAACCTACGCCACCTGGAATAAGACCTTGCTGAAGTACGGCCAGCCCATTGCGGTGTACTACCCCCAGCGGGAAAATGTAGAGCAGCTGATGCTAGCGAAAGGCCCGAATAGCTTCTACGAAAGCGTGGATAACCGCAAGGAATGCTGCTTTATTCGCAAGGTGGAACCCCTGAATCGGGCCCTGGCTGGCAAGGCGGCCTGGGTTACGGGCATCCGCGCCGAGCAGTCGCAAAACCGCCAAACCATGGACCCGGTGGAATGGGACGTGGCCCACAACCTGGTGAAGATTCACCCCCTGTTCGACTGGACCTGGGACCAAGCCGTGGCCTTCACCAAGGAACACAACGTGCCGGTGAATACGCTGCACCAACAGGGCTTCGTGAGCATTGGGTGCGCCCCGTGCACCCGCGCCATCCGCCCCGGCGAGGACTTCCGCGCTGGCCGCTGGTGGTGGGAAGACCTTTCGGCCAAAGAGTGTGGCCTGCACGCCACCGCCCACCACAATGGCCCCGACCCGGTGGTAGAGCCCGTGTGACCCCACCCCAACCCCACCCCGGTGGGGAGGGGCTTATGCTAGTACCACAACGATTTTGACTGGTAGCGTTGCCAAACCAAAGTAACCGAAGCCCCTTCCCACCGGGGAGGGGTTGGGGTGGGGTCACACGGACACTTTCCGGCGCTAAGAACTGACATCCAGAACTACATGAGTACTTCCTCTTTTGATTACCTCGACCGGCTCGAAGCCGAAGCCATCCACATCCTGCGGGAAGTAGCCGGCCAATTTGAGCGCCCAGCCCTGCTGTTCTCGGGTGGCAAAGACTCCATCGTGTTGACGCGTTTGGCCGAAAAAGCCTTTCGGCCCGGCCGCTTCCCCTTCCCGCTGGTGCACGTAGATACCGGCCACAACTTCCCGGAAGTGCTAGCCTACCGCGACCAACTAGCCGAACAGTTGGGCGAAAAGCTGATTGTGCGCAAGGTGGAAGATACCATCAAGCGGCAGCGCCTGCGCGAGCCGGGCGGCAAATACCCCAGCCGCAACCCGCTGCAGACTTACACGCTGCTGGAGGTAATCGAGGAGTTTGAGTTTGACGCCTGCATCGGCGGGGCTCGCCGCGACGAGGAGAAGGCCCGCGCCAAGGAACGCATCTTCTCCGTCCGCGACGAGTTTGGGCAGTGGGACCCCAAGCGCCAGCGCCCCGAGCTCTGGAACGTGTACAACGGCCGCATTCAAAAAGGTGAGAACGTGCGCGTATTCCCGATTTCGAACTGGACGGAGCTGGACGTCTGGCGCTACATTCAGCGCGAAAACATTGCCCTGCCCGACATCTACTTCGGCCACGAGCGCCGCTGCGTGGTGCTGCCCACCGGCCAACTCCTGGGCCTTTCCGAGCACCTGCGCCTCGATGAGGACGACGAAATCGTGACCCGGCAGGTACGCTTCCGCACCGTGGGCGACTCGACTTGTACCGCCGCCGTGGAAAGCGACGCCAGCACCGTGGAAGACATCATCCAGGACCTGCTGCTAGCCAAAGTGAGCGAGCGGGGCGCCACCCGCCTCGACGACAACATCTCCGAAGCCGGCATGGAAGACCGGAAGCGCAACGGCTATTTCTGATTATTAGAAGTGAGACTGTGAGACATGAGAGGTGAGACAGTTCCGGCTTTGCACCTGTCGACCACCCTCTTTTTCGAACTCACCCATCTCACTTCTCATGTCTCACAGTCTCATGTCTAAACAAATGGACCTTCTTCGATTTATCACTTGCGGCAGCGTGGACGATGGCAAAAGCACGCTGATTGGCCGCTTGCTCTACGATTCCGAATCCGTGTCGCTGGACGTGCTGGCGGCGCTGGAAAAGCGGCAGGCTTCCAACGGCACCGTGGATTTGGCTTTGCTGACGGATGGCCTGCGGGCCGAGCGCGAGCAGGGCATCACCATTGATGTGGCCTACAAGTATTTCACTACCCCGCGTCGCAAGTTCATCATCACCGATGCGCCGGGCCACGTGCAGTACACCCGCAACATGGTAACCGGCGCCAGCAACGCCGACCTGGCCATTGTGCTGGTGGATGCCCGCCAGGGTGTCATTGAGCAAACCCGCCGCCACACGCTTATTGCCGCCCTGCTCGGCATCCGCCACTTTGTGCTGGCCGTGAATAAGATGGATTTAGTGGGCTACGACGAAGCCGTTTTCGCCCGAATTGCCACCGACTACGCCGAGCTGACCAACCATTTCAACCTGCCCGCGGCCACGGCTATTCCGCTCAGCGCCCTCAACGGCGACAACGTGGTGAAGCGCTCGGTGCACCTACCCTGGTACGCAGGCCCGAGCCTGCTCGAACACCTGGAAAGCGTGCCCGGCGCTTCGGAAACCGCCGCTCCGGCCCGCTTCCAGGTGCAATACGTCATCCGTCCCCAGACTGCCGAGCTGCCCGATTACCGCGGCTACGCCGGCCAGATTCAGAGCGGCCAGTACCGCCGCGGCGACCGGGTAAAGGTGCTGCCTTCGGGCCTGGAGTCGGAAATTGAGGCCATTGAAGTAAGTCAGCAGGAAGTAGAAACAGCCTCCGCGCCGCAGGCCGTCGTCCTCCGCCTGCGCGACGACGTGGATGTGAGCCGCGGCGACTCCATCGTGCCGCTGGCCGAGGCCCCTACCCTCACCCGCGAGCTGGAAGCCACCCTGTGCTGGATGAGCGAGCAGCCCCTGTGGCCCGGCCGTAAGTTGCTGGTGCAGCACCACTCGGCCCTGTTGAAGGCGGCCATTCCGGCCATCCTCTACAAGGTGAACGTGCACACCTTCGCCCGCAACGCCGCCGACTCTGCCCAACTCAACGACATCGTGCGGGTGCGGCTGAAAACGGCCCTGCCTTTGGCCGTGGATACCTACCTCGAAAACCGCGCCTCCGGCTCCTTCATCCTAGTCGATGAACTTACCGGCGATACCGTTGCCGCCGGCCTAGTGGAAGCGGCTAACTCGGAGTACTTCACCCTACCTATCGGCCCGCCGGTAGCTTTTTCGATCTAAGGTGACGCCAGCCGAACGTCAGGCTGACGCAGGAAGCATCTCGCTTGTTGAGGCCCGAACGATGTAGAGACGCGACACTTCGCGTCTCGGCGTCAGAACGACCAGGAACCGCATAGTATACACAACGTCAGCAACGACAAGACGCGAAGTGTCGCATCTCTACATCGTTCGGGCCTCTCTTCTTGGCGGAGCCCAGGCGGCCCAAGCAAGCTACTCTGCTGACAACCATTCTCCTACCCCCATGCCCCTCACCAAACTACCTCGTCTTACGGTTCTCGGGGCCGGCCCTGGCGACCCGGAGCTACTCACGCTCAAGGGCGCGCGGGTGCTGGCCGAGGCCGACGTCATTCTCTACGATGCCCTGGCCAATCACGCCCTGCTCCAGCACGCCCGCCCCGAGGCCCTAACCGTGCCGGTGGGCAAGCGCCGGGGCATGCGCAGCCACTCGCAGGACGAAATCAACGCCCTGATTGTGGAGTACGCTCACCGCTACGGGCACGTGGTGCGGCTAAAAGGCGGTGACCCGTTTGTGTTTGGGCGGGGTCGGGAGGAAATGCTGTATGCCGAAGCGCACGGGTTGGCTACTGACTACGTGCCCGGTATCAGCAGCGCAGTAGCGGCGGCGGGCAGTGTGGGCATTCCGGTGACGCACCGGGGCCTGAGCGAAGGATTCCGGGTAATTACAGCCACCACGGCCACCGGCGAGTTGTCAGGTAGCGTGGCGGAGGCGGCCCGTTCCCAGGCTACTACCGTGCTACTCATGGGCTTGGGCGAGCTGGATGCTATTGTAGATGTATTCAGCCGACATGGGCAGGCTGATACGCCGGCGGCTATCGTGCAGAACGGGACACTACCCCACGCTCAGCTGGTAACGGGCCCGGTGGCGGAGCTGCCGGCCCTGGCCGCGGCAGCAGGTATTGGCGCCCCGGCCATCATCATCATTGGCGAGGTGACTCGCCTGGCAACTTCCGCCAGCTTGGTGGCCACGCTGCCGCCCGCCGCTTTTGCGGTTACTACCCCCGCCTCCTACGCCAAGGTAGCCTAATAGACTTTCTGTTCAGCCTCGCGCTTTTCACCGCCAGAATCCCTCTTGTCATGTCTTCCCCTTCCCTGACTCTTCCCATCGGCTTTGATGAAGCCACGCTGCAGCAGCTGACGGCGGGTCTTACGGACCGCCAACTGCTCTGGCTGAGCGGCTACCTCTACGGCCGGGTAGGCGCCGATACGGATGCCGCCGTCAGCGCCCCAGCTACGGCCGCCGCGCCCGTTACAGCAGCGGCGCTGGCTGCTCCCAGCCTCACCATTCTCTACGGCTCCCAGACCGGCAACAGCAAGAAAGCGGCTGGTATTGTGGCCGAAGCGGCCCGGCAGCGCGGCCTAACGGCCTCGGTGCGCGACATGAACGACTACCCCACCAAGGACCTCAAAACCGAGCAGCAACTGCTGGTGGTGGTGAGTACCCAGGGGGAAGGCGACCCACCCATTGCCGCCGAGGAGCTGCACCAGTTCTTGCTCAGCAACCGCGCCCCCAAGCTGCCGGAGCTGCACTTCGCGGTGCTGGCCCTCGGGGATAAAAGCTACCTACAGTTCTGCCAAACCGGTTTTGAGTTCGACCAGCGCCTGGCCGAGCTGGGCGCCAAACGCCTCCTAGAGCGGGTGGACTGCGACGTAGAATTCGAAGGCGAAGCCCGCCGCTGGGCCGAGCAGGTGCTGGGCCTACTTGCCAAGCCAGCACCGCAGGTAGCGGCTCCGGTAGCGGCCAATGCGCAGGTAAAACCCGTTGCCCTTCAGGCCCTGATAGGCGGGGCGGAAGTGGAACTGGAGGAGCCGATAGAATATACCAGTCGCAACCCCTTTGAGGCTGAGCTGCTGGAAAAGATTCAGCTCAACGGCCGCGGCTCTACCAAGGAAACCTACCACCTGGAGTTTTCCTTGGCGGGCTCGGGCATTGCGTATGAGGCCGGCGACGCCCTAATGGTGCAGCCCCACAACCGCCCCGGCCTGGTGCAGGAAGTGCTGGATGCCGCCCGCCTGGACGCTACCGCCCCCGTGCGCCTGGAAAGCTCGGAGCTGGACCTGACCACCGTCCTGACGGAGCGCCTGGAACTTTCCGTCGTGACCCGCGACGTGCTGGAACGCTACGCCGCCCTGGCCCCGCACTATCCTAAGCTGCGCGAAATCCTGGCCGACAAAGCCCAACTGCCCGCCTACCTCTACGGTCGTGATGTGGCCGATTTGCTTCAGGAGTTTCCGGTGGAGCTGTCGGGGCAGCAGCTGGCGGCGGTGCTGCGGCCCCTGCCGGCCCGGGCGTACTCTATTGCCTCTTCCTTGCTGGCTCACCCCGAAGAAGTGCATCTCACCGTGGGCGCCGTGCGCTACCAGAGCAACGGCCGCCACAAGCACGGCGCCTGCTCCAGTTTCCAGGCCGACCACCTGCTCATCGGCGACACGGCCCGGGTGTGGGTGGACTGCAACGAATATTTCAAGCTACCCCAGGACCCCAGCACCAACATTATCATGGTGGGCGCGGGCACCGGCATTGCGCCGTTCCGGGCGTTTGTGGAAGAGCGGGCCGAAACCGGCGCCTCGGGCCAGAACTGGCTGGTGTTCGGCAACCCCCACTTCACCACCGACTTCCTCTACCAAACCGAGTGGCAGCAGCACCTCAAGCGCGGCACCCTCCACCGCCTCGACGTAGCCTTCTCCCGCGACCAGGAAGCAAAAGTCTACATCCAGCACCGCCTACTGGAGCAGAGCCGCCGCCTCTATCATGAACTAGAAAACGGCGCCACCTTCTACGTCTGCGGCGACAAAAACCGCATGGCCGCCGACGTGCAACGCGCCCTACTCACCGCCATCAGTCAGGAAAGCGGCCAGGACGAAGCCTACGCCGCCGACTACCTCAAGCAGCTCCGCAAGTCGCGCCGCTACCTAGAGGACGTGTACTAGCAAACCCCACCCCAACCCCTCCCCGGTGGGGAGGGGCTCAGGTTAGCATTACAACGACTTTGTTCACGGTCGTTAGCTGACATTGCCACAGTAACCGAAGCCCCTCCCCACCGGGGAAGGGTTGGGGTGGGGTCCACCCAGCAGCACAACAAAGCGGTAGAGATGCTTCGACTTCGGCTACGCACCCTGGCTTGATGCGCCACATACTCAGTATGACGGCCTGACAACACCTCTTATCAGCTAACACCCCTCTTCCTCACTACTCCAATGATGCGCCTTCTGCCAAGACGATGTTGTAGCCGGTAACTGCTGCCGCGAGCCTAACGCGAGTAGCTGCTCCGTTTCTGCGCATTTCGCGGCCTGTATCTCCGCAGGTTTTTTCCCAGCAAAAGCCTGCTCCTACCTCCTCTTCCTTCCAGAATCTTATCAGACTAGTGATGAAGCACGCATACGCTTCCCTCCTGCTACCGGCCGTATTCCTCGCCAGTACTACCTCCCTTCACGCCCAGGAGGCTTTGATTTCCATTAGCGGGACCGTTCGAGAGAAAGGTACCCAGCAGCCGCTGCCGGGCGTGAGCATCAGCGTGAAGGGTGGCTCGGCCGGTACGCTCAGCGACGGCGACGGGCAGTTTGCGCTTAAGGCCAAGCTGCGGTTCCCGTTTACGCTGGTGTTCAACATCCTGGGTTATGAGGCTCGGGAGCTGGAAATTGCCAGCGGCAGTCAGCCCATTGCCATCCAACTGGAGTCGAAGGCAGTGGCGATGAATGAGGTAGTCGTGTCGGCGTCGCGGGTGGAGGAGAGCCGGCTGACCTCGCCGGTAGCCATTGAGAAGCTGGATATTCGGGCCATCAAGGAAACGCCCGCGCCGAGCTTTTATGACGCGCTGGAAAACGTGAAGGGCGTGCAGATGACTACCTCCTCGCTGACCTTCAAAGTACCCAACACCCGCGGCTTTAACATCCCCAACAACTTCCGCTTTATGCAGCTGGTGGATGGGGTGGATATGCAGGCGGCTACCCTCGGGGTGCCCCTGGGCAACGCCATCGGGCCCACGGAGCTGGATATTGCCAGCGTGGAAATTACGCCCGGCGCGGCCTCGGCCCTATATGGCATGAACGCCATCAACGGCATGGCCAACCTCAGCACCAAAAGCCCCTTCGCTTACCAGGGCCTGAGCGTGTACCAGAAGGTAGGCGTAAACCACGTGGATGGCAAAGACCGGGACCCGAGCGTGCTCACGGAAACGGCCGTGCGCTGGGCCCAGGCCTTGGGCGGCGCGCAGCGCTGGGCCTATAAACTGAATCTGAGCTATTTGCGCGGCACCGATTGGCTTTCTGACACCCAGAACGACCAAAACCCCCAGAACCTGTCCTCCGCCAATCCGCGCTTCCCGGAGCTGAGCGGGGCCAACAACCCGGCCGCCGACCTTTGGAACCGCTACGGCGACGATAACGCGGGCAACGTGAGCATCACCATCCCCTACCAGGGTCGCAACGAAACCTTTAATATCCGCCGCACGGGCTACTACGAGCGGGATTTGGTGAACCCCATCGTGCGCAATATCAAGGCCGATGCCAGTCTGCACTACAAGCTCACCGACAAAATGGAGCTGAGCTACGGCTACCGGTTTGGGCTCATGGATGGCGTATTTCAGCGCGGCAACAAGATTCAGCTGGATGGCGTGACGGTGCAAAACCACAAGCTGGAGCTGCGCGGCCAGGATTTCACGGCCCGTGCCTATATGCTAGTAGAAAACACCGGCGACTCCTACAACCTCAACCCCCTGGCCCTGAATCTGGACCTTCAAAACGGCTCCAACGCGTCCTGGGGCGCCAAGTTCCGCACGGAATTGCAGAGCCAACTGGGCGCCGGCGCACCCCTGGCCGAGGCCATGCGCCAAGCCCGCACCGTGGCTGATGCCGGCCGCGCCGTGCCCGGCACGCCGGAGTTCAATGCGCTTAAGAATCAGATTACCAGCACCAACAACTGGGACAGCGGCGTGAACGTGCCCGGCGCGCCCATTCCCGGCGGGGCCGCCCTTACCCAGCGCAGCCGCACCTACCACACCGATGTGCTCTGGAACCTGGGCGAGCGGGTGAAGTTCCTGGATGTGGTGGTGGGCGCCGATGCCCGCCTGTACGAGGTCATCCCCGACGGCAACAACTTCGTGGATTTCAGCCGCCCCCTCTCGGAGCGCACCCAGCCCGGCGGCAGCAACCAGTATTACAAGAAAGTGGGCGGCTTCGGGCAGGCTACCAAGCTGCTGCTCCAGGACCGCCTGAAGCTCACCGCCTCCCTCCGCCTCGACTACAACCCTGAGTTCGACCCTAAGCTGAACCCGCGCCTGGCGGCCGTGTACACGCTGGCAGCCAAGCACAACTTCCGGGCGTCCTACCAGAACGGCTGGCGCTTCCCCTCGCTGTTTGAGGCGTTGTCTTTCGTGAACAATGGCAACGTGCGCCGGGTGGGCGGCCTGGCCCGCGTGAACGAAGGCCTCAACTACCTCGACAACTCCTACACGCTGGCCTCGATTTCTACCTTCAACGCCGCCGTGAATGCCTACGTGGCCGCCAACACCGGCACCACGGCTTCGCAGGCGGCCCTGCGCCCCGAAATCCGTAGTCTGCTGCAAGTCGGTAACCTACCCACCGAGCAGCCCGAGCAGATTAACGCCTACGAGGTGGGCTACCGTAGTGTGCTGCTGGACAACCGCTTGTCCATCGACGCCGACGCCTACTACAACATCTACTCCGGCTTCCTGGGCCAAGTGGAAGTAAGCGTGCCCAAAAATACTAGTGGTCAGCAGGTGACGGTAGGTTCCGATGACGCCGTACTGGCCGCTTTGGCCACCAACCGCGCCGCCCGCCAGGACCGGTACCGCGTGTACACCAACGCCCGCAACAACTACCACAGCTACGGCTCCACCCTGGGCCTGACTTACAACTTTTACCAGAAGTTCACGGTGGGCGGTAACGTTAACTACAACGCCCTGTCTGACAACAAGGACGCCGACATCTTCGTGACCGGCTTCAACACCCCGCACTGGGTAACGAACGTGAACTTCGGCAACCGCGAAATCGTGCGCAATGTGGGCTTCAACGTGGTGTGGCGCCGCCAGAGCACCTTCACCTGGGAAAGCCCCCTGGCCAACGGCCGGGTGCCCGCCTACCAAACCGTGGACGCCCAAGTGAACGTGCGCGTGCCCAGTCTGAAATCCACCATCAAAGTGGGCGGCGCTAACCTCTTCAACAACCGCTACTTCCAGTACGCCGCCGGCCCTACCATCGGTGGGCTGTACTACGTGGCCCTCACCTTTGATAACACCGTGCTGCGGTAGCCCCCTCACTCCAGCCTCTCCCCGTTGCCCCCTCTCCCGCAGGGAGGAGGAACTAGCTCTAAAAGCTTTTAGAAAGCTAAGACTAGAGCCCTTCTCCTTTTCCGGAGAGGGGTTGGGGTAAGGCGACTAGAACTAGCCATGAAACACCTCCTACCTCTCCTGTGCTTCCTCCTGCTGCTGACCTCGCCCCTACGAGCGCAGAAGCAGTACGTGCGCGAGCAGCAAACCTGGGTCGGTGTGTTCAACCAAACCCGCTTTTCGCCGCGCTGGGGCACCTGGACCGACCTGCAACTGCGCCTGCACGACCACTACGTGCGTGACCTCGCCCAGGGCCTGACGCGGGTGGGCCTGACCTACTACCTCACCGATGATGTGCGCCTGACGGCCGGCTACGCCTACGTGCACCACTTTGCCGAGGGCACCCGCACCATCAGCCAGGCAGAACACCGGCCCTGGCAGCAGGTGCAGTGGTTTACCAAGTTTCCGCAGGCCCGCCTGATGCAGTGGGTGCGGCTAGATGAGCGGTTCCGGCGCATCATTCAGGGGGGCACCGAGCGCACCGATGATTTCAACTTCAACTACCGCGCCCGCTACAACGCGGCGCTGTTTCTGCCCCTCACCAACAAGGGCTTTACGCCCGGCGGGCTGCAGTTTCTGCTCAACAACGAAGTGATGATGAATTTCGGCCAGGAGATTCGCCTCAATTACTTCGACCAGAACCGGCTGTTTGCCGGCCTGGTGTACCAACTGAACCCGCACGCCCAGCTGCACGGGGGCTACATGCACCTGTTTCAGCAGCTGCCCGCTGGTAGCACCTACCGCAATCAGCACACCATTCGGGTGTTTTACTTCCACAACTTCGACCTGCGGCCTACCCCGCCGCCGGCACCGACTACCCCAACTTCTGCCCCGTAACCTCATGGCTGATACTCCCAAACTTTCCGAAGTAGAGCACGTCAAGCACGCCAGCAACTACCTGCGCGGCACCCTGGCCGAAAGCCTGGTAAACCCCATTACTGGCGCCCTCTACCCCGACGATACCCACCTGATCAAATTCCACGGCTCCTACCAGCAAACGGACCGCGACCTGGACTCGGAGCGAAAGCGCCAGAAGCTGGAGCCCCTGTACTCGCTCATGATTCGGGTGCGGGTGCCGGGCGGCATTGCTACCCCAGCCCAGTGGACGCGCATGGACGAGCTGGCCGACCACTACGGCAACGGCACGCTCAAGCTTACCACCCGCCAGGCCTTCCAGCTGCACGGCGTGCTCAAGCGCAACCTCAAGAAAACCATCCAGGGCTTCAATGATGCCCTGCTGGACAGCATTGCCGGCTGCGGCGACGTGAATCGCAACGTGATGTGCAACCCCAACCCGCACGAAAGCCAGGTGCACGCGGCGGTGTATGAGGTTTCGAAGCAAATCAGCACCCACCTTACCCCGCGCACCTCGGCCTACTGGGAGCTGTGGCTCAATGGCGAATCTAAGTTCAGCAGCGTGCCGAATGAGGGCGAAGAAGACGCCGAGCCGATTTACGGCCGAACCTACCTGCCCCGCAAGTTCAAAATTGCCCTGGCCATTCCGCCCCACAACGACACCGACATCTTTGCCAACGACCTGGGCCTGATTGCCATCGAGGAAAAAGGCCAGCTCGTGGGCTTCAACGTGGCCGTGGGTGGCGGCATGGGCATGACCTTCGGCATGCCCGAAACCTACCCTCGCCTGGCCAGCCTCATCGGGTTTGTGCCTGCTGATAAGGTAGTGGACGTGTGCGAGAAGATAGTCACCATTCAGCGCGACTGGGGCAACCGCGAAAACCGCAAGTTCAGCCGCCTCAAATACACCCTGGACCGCGTGGGCCTCGACGTGTTCAAGGCCGAGCTGGACCAACGGCTAGGCTTTACCTTGGAACCCGTGCGGGCCTATGAGTTCAAGAGCTCCGGCGACGCCTTCGGGTGGAGCCAGGGCCCCTACGGTGCCCACCACCTCACCCTTTTCGTGGAAGGCGGCCGTGTGGCCGACCGGCCTGGCCACCAGCTCAAAACCGCCCTGCGCGAAATTGCCGCCTTCCACCGCGGCGACTTCCGCCTGACCGGCAACCAGAACCTAGTGCTAGCCAACGTGGCCCCCGAAGACCGCCTCACGATTGAAACCATTCTGGCCCAGTATGGCGTGGCCGTGGCCACGTCCTCGGGCCTGCGGCGCGGCGCGCTGGCCTGCGTGGCCCTGAACACGTGCTCTTTGGCTTTTGCTGAAGCGGAACGCTACATTCCGCAACTTATTGATAGATTGGAGCCTATCCTGGCTTCTCACAACCTCACCCACGACGACATTCTCATTCGGATGACGGGCTGCCCCAACGGCTGCGCCCGGCCCTACCTGGGGGAAATCGGGTTGGTGGGCCGCGCCGTGGGCCGCTACAACCTCTACCTCGGCGCCGCTTTCAACGGGGAGCGGATGAACAAGCTCTACAAGGAAATGTTGGACGAGGACGGCATTGTGGCCGAACTCACCCCGCTTTTCGCCGATTACGCCCAGAACCGCCAGCCCCAGGAGCACTTCGGTGACTTCATGGTTCGGCGGGGCTACGTGCAGGCCACCACCAGCGGCCTGAATTTTCATGAGTAGGAACCTGCTCGTCAGGTGACCACCTGAACGTCATTCCGCGCTTGCCAAGGAATCTTGCTCACTAGTAATCAGATTAGTTTGGCGACGTCAGCACGAGAGATTCCTCGGCAAGCGCGGAATGACATTCGACTTATTCTATACTGCCTCCTGCCCCTACCTCCTTTCCAACCAACACCAACCAATGCCTCTTTCTAACGAACTTCTTCCCCAGCCGGAACCGCCGCCGCACACGAGCAACCGGCTGTTTCCCGTCTTTCTGAAGCTCGAGCAGCTGCACGTACTACTGGTGGGCGGGGGCTACGTCGGGCATGAAAAACTCGCGGCCTTGCTCTCGAACAGTCCGGCGGCCGCGGTAACGGTGGTGGCTACCTGGTTTTCGCCGGAGCTAAAAGCCCTGGCCGCCCGCCACCCGCTGGTGCAGTTGCGGGAGCAGCCCTACCACACCACCGACCTTGTCGGCCACGACTTGGTGATTGTAGCTACCAACGATAAGACCCTGAATCTCAGCATCAAGTCCGATGCTACCCGTCAGCGCCTGCTCTGCAACGTGGCCGACACGCCCGAGGCCTGCGACTTCTACCTGGGCTCCATTGTGCAGAAAGGCGACCTAAAAATTGCCATCAGCACCAACGGCAAGTCGCCCACCATTGCCAAGCGTCTGCGCGAAATGCTCACCCAAGCCCTCCCCGATGAGCTACACGACGTGCTCCAGCGCATGTCCATCATCCGAGACAAGGTTGGCGGCGACTTCGCCCACAAAGTGAAGTCCCTGAACGCCGTTACGGCCGAGCTGACGGGCGGGCCGGCCTACGAGTCGCCGGCGGCGGCGCGGTGGCGGCGCATTGCTACCACGGCGCTGCTGGCGTTTGCGGCCATGCTAGTGTTCAACATTCTCTCCTACTACTTCACCTGGCAGCAGGTGTGGGGCGCCGCTACCCATTCGAACACATTCTGGCTGTTTGTGGTCATTGGGTTCGGGGCGCAGCTGATTGACGGGCTGCTGGGCATGGGCTACGGGGTAGTTACGGCCATTAGTTTAATGAGCCTGAATATTTCCCCGGCGGCGGTGAGTGCCAGCATTCATACGGCCGAAATGTTTGCCAGCGGGGCTTCGGGCTACCACCACTACCGCTTCGGCAACGTGAACAAGCGCCTGTTCAAAGTGCTCTTGATTCCGGGCGTGCTAGGGGCCATTACCGGTGCCTACCTGCTCTCGAAATTCGGGGAAACCTATGCGGCCTACGTCAAGCCGTTGCTGGCGGTGTACCTGCTGCTGCTAGGTGTGCGCATCATCTCCAAGGCCTTTTCCCAGCCCGGCCCGCGCCAGAAGCACAAGAAGCTAGGGTTGCTGGCCGCGGCCGGCGGCTTTCTGGATTCGTTTGGCGGCGGTGGCTGGGGGCCGTTGGTAACCAGCACGCTCATTGCCGGCGGCCGCACCCCACAGTACGTTATCGGCTCGGTCAGCGTCACGGAGTTTTTCGTCACGTTTGCCAGCGCCGTCACGTTTTTTGCTACCCTAGGCATCTCGCACTGGCAGATTATTTTGGGCCTAATTGTGGGCGGCGTGGCCGCTTCTCCTCTAGCCGCCCGCCTGGCCGGCCGCATTCCGGTCCGCTGGATGTTCGTGGGCGTGGGCCTGATGGTGATTGTGTGGAGTGTGTGGGCCCTGCGGAAGGTGTTTATGTAGAACCCGACGTATATGAAACCACATAAAAAAGCCTCACCGATAAACCGGTGAGGCTTTTTTATGTGGTTGAGAGCCGTATCTACGCGACTTGCCGCCGCGCTTCTTGCCCTAGCTTGCTGTGCCGCTTGCCGTAGCCGAAGTAGATAGCCAGCCCGATGGCCAGCCACACGGCCAGGCGCAACCAGGTTTCCCAGGGCAGGGACACCATCATTACCAAGCAGGTCAGGATGCCCAAGATGGGCACCAGCGGCACCAGCGGCGTGCGGAAGCCGCGGGGGGCATTGGGTTCTTTCTTGCGCATGATGAGCACGCCGATGCACACCATCACGAAGGCCAGCAAAGTGCCGATAGATGTCATTTCGCCAACTACGGCAATGGGCACGAATCCAGCGAATAGGGCAATAAACAAGCCCAGCAGCAGCCCCGATTGTAGGGGCGTGCCGAACCGCTCGTGCACGCGCGCAAACACCGGCGGCAGCAGCCCATCCTTGGCCATGGCAAAAAACACGCGAGTCTGGCCCAGCAAATCCACCAGAATCACGGAGGTATAGCCGATGATGATGGCCAGAATAACGGCCGACGAAAGCCAAGCGTAGGGCGTTTTCTCGATGGCAATGGCTACGGGAGCGGCGCTGTTCTTGAACTCGGTGTAGTTGGCCAGGCCCGTGAGTACGTGTCCAAACAGTACAAACAGCACCGTACAAATCAGTAGAGAGCCGATGATGCCGATGGGCATGTTTTTCTGTGGATTCTTGGTTTCCTGGGCCATGGTGGCCACAATGTCAAAGCCGATGAATACGAAGAACACCACGCCCGCTCCGCGCAGAATCCCGCTCCAACCAAACTCCCCGAACTCCCCCGTATTCTGCGGAATGTACGGCTGGTAGTTGGCGGGGTCAATGTACTGCCACCCCAAAGCAATGAACACGAGCACCACCGACACTTTCAGCGTAACCACAATGGCGTTAAACCACGCTGAGCCTTTAGTGCCGCGCACTACAATCAGTGTGATAACCAGCACAATAAGCATGGCCGGAATATTTACCAGACCATGTACTTCGGTGCCGTTGGCCAGCTTGGCCGTCTCGAACGGCGACATCACCAGCTGCGGGGGCAGGTGAATGTTGTACTTGCTTAGAAACTTCAGCAGATACTGCGACCAGCTAATGGACACGGCCGCCGCCCCCACAGAGTATTCCAGAATCAAGTCCCACCCGATAATCCAGGCAAACAGCTCGCCCATGGTAGCGTAGGCGTAGGTGTAGGCCGAGCCAGCCACGGGCACCATGGCGGCAAACTCAGCGTAGCACAGGGCCGAGAAGGCGCACCCCACGGCGGCTACCACAAACGAGAGCGTCACGGCCGGACCGGCATTGTTGGCGGCAGCAATGCCAGTCAGCGAAAACAGGCCCGCGCCGATAATTACCCCAATGCCAATGGCAATTAGGCTGAAGCCGCCCAGACTTCGTTTTAGGGTGTGGGCGCCAGTTTCGGCCGCCTCCTGCCGTAGCAGTTCCAATGATTTTTTGAGCATAAAAAGCAAGCGCCAACTTCCTGGTTGGCTGGTAAAAAAGAGTTCGGTTGTAGGACCACCCCAGGTGCCGACGGAAGGCATTGCGCACTGAGTCCGCTTGGTTATTAAACTAGGCTGTGGCGGTGCGCAAAAAATGCAAGCCGACAACTAAGCGGCTCTTAGACCGAAGCCACATCCCCAGAGAAAAACCACGGGCAACCTCACTACTACCTGTTTAGGCCAGGTAGCCATGCCGGTTACGCGGGTAGGCGACTTAACTTCAGCAGCAACAACACCCGCTGCCACACCACCGCTGCTCCCGAGCAGACGCGCGGAAGCGAGCGGTAAAAACTACGAAACGGGCACGACGGCAGGGGCAAAAGTCCACGGCTTGTTGTTTTTATATGGTCAGGAATTGGCACCGTTCCAGCAGTTGCGGATGGTTGCCGACGCGTCAGTGAGCCTGTCTCTCAGCGCCTCTGTATAAAAACAATCCTTTGGGCTAGAAAGAATTGATGGGGCAAAGGTAGAACCGGAATGCGGGTCCTGCAAACGAGAAGCTCAACGCCCGGTTTACCCTACCTACCGGCCTGGCTCAGGACCCAGGCGACGAACAAAACAACTACGCTTTTTGCCTACTAACTACTTGCCTGCAAGCACCTTACACGCAACGATGTATTTTCCTGGGCAAGGTTTAACTTAAAAATTTAAATTTTTTCAGAACCTGTTAAGCCCCCCTTCTGGTCAAAGTTGGCATCTGAGTTGCCTACTGACGTAGCAGAAGCACAAAAGCCTGTTCCGGACCACGGCCTGCTTCTTTCACTGAATTTAACCTATCCAACATAGCCATGAAAAAGCTCCTCGTTCTCTTCGCCGCTTTCTCCTTTTCCGCTGCGGCCGCCTCAGCCCAGACTACGCCCGTAAAAGCGGCCCACGGCCAGCACCAAAAGGGCGCCAAAGCCAACAAAACGCCCGAGCAGCGCGCCGAGCAAAAAGCCAAGAGCCTAAGCCAGAAGCTCGGCCTCACGGCGGCCCAAACCGAGCAGGTGCGCCAGCTGCACCTGGCCCGTTTCCAGGAAATGCAGGCCCAGCGCACCCAAACTGCTTCGGCTGCCAATAAGCAGCAGCGCCACCAGGCCATGAAAGCCAGCAAGGATCGGTACGAAGCTCAGCTCAAGCAAATTCTGAGCGCCGAGCAGTACACTAAGTATGCGCAGCTGCAGGCGCAAAAGCAGGCTAAGCACAAAGGCCAGCACGAGCAGCGCAAAGCCAAAAGCTAAACCTGTCGTTCCCTAAAAAAGCCCCGTTTCCTTACAGGAGACGGGGCTTTTTTGTTGGTGTAGCATCCGCGTGTACTCGCTTTAAGCCAAGTGGGACCAGCATTCATTGAGCTGTTCAGGTCGCGGGAATAGGGGTAGCAGGGGTAGCTTCGTTGGCGGCGTGTAGCCACCGCAGGCGGTAGCAGTTCATGGCCGTATCGCCGAGTTGCTCTAGCAGGCGGTAGTTGGCCACGGCGCCCACGGCGGCCCCAATGACGGGCACCAGCTGGGCCATCTTGGCCAGGTCGATGTAGTCGCGGTACTCCTGTTGGAAGGTGCGCCAGTCGAACTCGTGCACGTCGGTGGGCAGGGTGTGGCGGTAAGCGTCCCAGTTGGCCACGCGCTGGTACACGTCGTTGCGAGTGTGCTGGCTGCTGAACGCCAGTTGAAAGATGTGAAGCAAAAACAGGCGCTCAGTATAGTCGCGCACATCGTAGCCATACAGCGCCGCTACGTCGAACAGAAATTTCAGCTTCAGGCCCAGCAGCAGCGGAAAGTCGGCCAGCCCGAGCAGGAAGCCACCGGCCCCGGTAACGGCACCTTCGGCGGCAGCCGTGTTGCGGTAGTAGCGCAGGGTGCTGCGCACGGCCGCCTCGCGCTCGGCCATTGTGGCTGTTGCCTCCGGGCGGCGAGTGGTGTGCGTGGAGCCGAAGAGCACCCCGCGCACCGTTTGCTTAATGGCCGCTGTAATGGCCGCGTGCACCTTCTCTGGTAGCAAGGCATTGAGCCGAGCCTGGGCCCGCCGCGTCAGGCGACCTAGCAAGGTAGGCTTCTGCTGCATGCGGCGCTGCCAGGCGCGCAGTTCCGTAAGCGCCGGTTCTTCTAGTGCAGCCATACGAAAAGGTGCTTCCGCCACGTACACAAGGTTAGTCTACGGCTTGCCTTGAAGATACAGAATCTCCCGGTTCATAAAGATGGTATCGGGGCCAGGATAACGCTCATTGTAATCAAGCTCAACCTTGTACATCCACTCGTGGGCCTTTATTTCGCCTGATTTAACATTCTTCGCAGTTGGGGTGAACCGCACGATGCCGGTGTCGCCAACCATTACTGCCGTGTCGTAGGCGGGGCTTTCTAGGGAAGGACGGTACGTGATGCGGATTGTACGCGGCTTGCTTTCAGCCGGAGCAATGGCAGTCAGCACCCGCGGATCCACATAGACCCGGGTGGAAAATTCCTGCCCCGTAAGCACAGTGTCACGGCCGCGGGAGCTGACGGCGCTGGCCGTTGGCGGTGGTGGTGGGGTATTCTGAGCCTGCACGGCCCGTTTTTCAGAATCGGCGGAGCAGCCGGCCAGGAGCAAAGCGCAACCTAGCGCCGGAAATAGGTAGTTCATGGATGATGCTTAATCAGAGGCTGAGGGCTGGCGCAAGCTATAGATGCGCTCAATTATTTCGACCACCTTCAGGCCTTCCAGGGCATTAGTGGTGGCACAGCTGCGGTTTTGAATGGTGTCGACTACGTTTTCAATTACCTGCACGTGGTTGGCCGCGCTACCCTGATAAGAGCCGTAGTTGTTCGCAGGGTTGGTAGGGGGTAGCGGAGGCAGTTGGTAGTCGCGCAGGTGGCAGTAGTCCACTTTGTCGAGGTATTGGCCGCCGAGGCGGAGGCTGCCGTGCTCGGCGACTACCGTCAGGGAGCTTTCCAGGTTTCGGTCCCAGACGGCCGTGCTGTACTGGAGCGTGCCGCTACCCCCGCGCACGAGGTCGAAGGTTACCAGGCCGCTATCCTCGAACTCCGTGAGGTTCTGGTGGTTGAAGTCGCGGAAGCGGGCCGAGATATTGGTAACGTCGCCGAATACCCAGTACAGCAAGTCAACGAAATGACTGAACTGAGTAAACAGCGTGCCCCCATCCTGAGCCTGGGTGCCGCGCCAGCCGCCGGGGCGGTAATAGCGGGCGTCACGGTTCCAAAAGCAATTGAGCTGCACCAAATACACCTGTCCCAATTTACCCGTCTCGTAGAGTTGCTTGAGCCAGGCGGCCGGCGGCGAATAGCGGTTCTGCATCACCCCAAACACCAGCCGGTTCATTTGTGCCGCTGCGTGCACAATGGCTTCTGCATCTACTTTGCACAAGGCCATGGGTTTCTCAACGACGACGTGCAGCCCTGCTCGCAAACCGGCTATAGCTTGCGGCGCATGCTGGTAATTTGGTGTAGCTATAGTTAATACATCAGCGTCAGAACCGCTCCTAAAGTATTCATCCAGAGTAGAGTACAGCGGCACGCCGGGAAATTCAGTGGCCAATGCCGGAGCCAACGCCGCGTCTGTATCGACTAAGGCCACGAGGGTAGCGCCTGGATGGCGGGCCACCAACGCCGCGTGCCGGCGGCCAATGTGGCCCACTCCACAAATAACGAAACGAACAGCAGCACCAGAATCAGCCAAGGCAGAGGAAGTAAACGCGGCGGGAACAGCGCCGCCGCAAGCTCCGAAAAAACCACGGCTTATCGATGCAAAAAAGCCCGTAGCGCCTACTATGGCACTACGGGCTCCAGGGGCTTCCTTACCGGAAAGCGGGTACAGTGACGTTACAACAGCCGCTTCAGCTCATTGAAGTTATTGTTGCTTACGTTTTTGCCGGTGCAGCCTAGCTGTTGGGCACTGCGCTGAATGCTTTGGATGCGGGAGCCGGGATTGGGGTGAGTACTCAGAAATTCGGGGGTGCCCGCCGCACCTTGCTTTTCGGCCTTGATGAAGAAGCCCGCGGCCCCGTCGCAGGAGTAGTAGCGGGTGCCGTTGAGGTAAATGGTGGAGTACTTATCGGCTTCGGTTTCAAAGCTGCGGCTGAATTTAAGCTGGCCCAACCCGGCCGCAATTTGCACCAGCTGGTTGGAGGAGCGGTTGCCCAAAATTAGGCCCAGTAATAGGCTAGTACCGTACTGCTGCTGAAGCTGTTGGGTGCTGTGGCGGCGGTCGGCGTGGGCAATTTCGTGGCCCAGCACCCCGGCCAGCTGGTTTTCATTGTCCAGAAATTTAATCAGCCCCGAAAACACATAAATGTGGCCCCCGGGCGTGGCAAAAGCGTTTTGCGTCTGGTCATCCTTGATGATCTGCACGTCCCAGGGGAACTGGGTGCGGTACTTCAGGTTGCCATTGTCGAGGACGCGCTTTACTACCCCATCGAGGAGCTGGTAGGCACGAGGGTTACGGGAGCGTTCCAGCAGCTGCCCCTTGGCGCGGTAAAGCGAGTCGGTTTGCTTAGCCACCTGGGCCCCGAGGGCAATATCCTGGTTGATGGAAAACAGGTTGATGCCCTGGTGGGGTTTGTTGATGGCCGCCGTGGTCAGCCCGGCAACCACGGCCAGGGGAAGAAAAAACTTCAGGAAGGAAGGACGCATAGTACAACGAGGGGATAATATGACGGAGGTAGTACGAGAAAAAGAAAAAACAGTGCCAGCAAAATACCTACCTGGTTTGAGCCGCTGTTGCCTGCTTTATAAGACGAGTAAAATCGGCCTATGCTTCTGCCCAGTTGCGCACCACTTCTGCCACGTAGGCTACCTGCTCAGGCCGTAGCGTAGGGTGAATAGGCAAGGACAGCACCGTGCGGCACAACCGCTCGGCCACCGGAAACTGCCCGGCTTGGTAGCCTAGGTACTGGTAGGCGGGCTGGGCATGCACTGGCACCGGATAATACACGGCGCTGGGCACGCCGTGGGCCGCCAAGTGCTGCTGGAGCGCGTCACGCCGGCCGGGCTCGTCGGCCACGGTTATGGTGTATTGATGGAACACGTGCGTACTCCGGGGGTCGCGCTCCGGCACCTCTACGCCGGACACCGGGGCCAGCGCCGCATCGTACTGGGCCGCTACCTGCTGGCGGGCGGCGGTCCACTCCGTGAGGTAGCGCAGCTTTACGCTGAGCAGGGCGGCCTGCAGGGTGTCGAGGCGGGAGTTAAGGCCAATCTGCTCGTGGTGGTACTTGCGGCTCTGGCCGTGGTTGGCAAGCTGGCGCAGGGTAGCGGCGCGCCCGGCGTGGCGGGTAAACAAGGCTCCCCCGTCGCCGAAGCCGCCAAGGTTTTTGCTGGGGAAAAAGGAGGTGGTGCCTACCTCCCCTACCGTGCCGGCCCACCAGGTTTCGCCGCTGCGAGCTGTAAACTGGGCGCCAATGGCCTGGGCGTTATCCTCAATTAAGGCAACTCCACGCTCATCAGCCATATGGCGAAGTACCTCCAAATCAGCACATTGCCCAAACAGGTGCACGGCTACTACAGCGCCGGTACGGGAAGTTAGGGCGGCGGCAACGGCGGCGGGGTCGAGGTTAAAGGTGCCGGGCAGCACGTCCACCGGCACGGGCCGCAGCCCCAGAACGGCCGCCGCCTCCAGGGTAGCTACGTAAGTGAAAGCAGGCACAATAACCTCGGCTCCGGCCGGCAGCTGCAGGCTCATCAGGGCTAGCTGCAGGGCGTCGGTACCATTGGCGCAGGGTACTACGTGGGTGCCCCCGAGGTAGACGCTCAGCTCCTGAGCAAATTTGCCCACGGCAGGCCCCTGAATAAAGGCCGCTTCCTCCAGGGTACGCGCCACGGCGGCATCCAACTCAGCCCGAAGCGGAGCGTGCTGGGCCACTAGGTCGAGCAGGTGAATGGGAGGATGCGAAACAGGGGGTACCGACACGAACAAAGCACTAAAAAGAGAAGGAAAAGCAGGCTTCAAAGATAGAAGAGCAGCAGAAACTCCAGGGACGGGGCAGGGCGTAACCAGGAAAGTAGCTGTTGCGTTAAGCAACTCACGGGCTACATCGTGGCCTTTCTATATTCTCCCTCTCCCTACCTTCCCTACCACCATGTTCAGGAAAACCCTCACCGCCAACGCCCTTTCCGCCCTGCTCGTGCTGGGCGGCGGCGCCCTTGCCACCAGTTGCAGTCAGAACCAGCAAAACGAAGCTTCGGCTGATGCCGACCAGGCTTACAACGACTTCAAAACCTTTGTTTCGGAAACGGAAACAAAGACCGAGGCCGTCGCTTCCGAAGCCGAAGCTGACTACGAGCAGGAAACGGCTCAGCTAAAGTCTGACTTTGATGCCAAGGTAGCAGCCGTAGACAAGTACGCGGACCGCTACGACGATGCCCGCCGCCAGGAAATTGAGCAGTTGCGCACGCGCTACACCACGGCCTACGACAAGCGCGAAATGGCCTGGAAAAACCGTCCCGGTGTAACCAGCGCCATGTCGGGCTCGGCCAGCACCACCGCCGGCAGCACGAAAATGGGCCAGTATTACAAGCCCACCAACCCGGCTGCCCAACTCACGGCCGCCAACGCGCGCCAGACGTACGAGGCGTTTGTGCGCGACATCCAGGTTAACGAAAACAAGTACGACATCGACGATTGGCGCAACATCAACGCCGAATGGCGGGCCCTCGACGAAGCCTATGACAAGGTAAAGAAAGACATTCCGGCCCGCGACTTAGCCGAGATTCAGAAGGAAAAACTGAAGTACGCTGCCTTTAAATCCTACGATAAAGCCGAAGCTCGCGTGGCCCAGGGCGCTGACGCCACGGAGCGCGGGGCGGAAAACGTAGCTGCCGAAACGCAGGATGAGCGCTCGGCCGTGGGTCGGGCCGCCAGCAACACGGCTGATGACGTGAAAGAGGCCGGCAAAGATGTAGGTCAAGGTGCCGCGAAAGTGGGCAAGAAAGTGGGAGGCGCCGTGAAGGGCGCCTACAAAGAAGTGAAGTCGGAAGTTAAAAACACCGACAACGACTAGGCTTCTTCTTTCTTTAGTCTTAGCGCCGATTCTTCTACGGAAGGGTCGGCGCTTTTTTGTGCCACCCGGCTGCCTCCCGGCTGCGGGGGCGCGCTACCGTGCAGCTCACTGAGCAACCAGTACAGCTTCAGCGCATCCAGCTGGCGCAAGCTGGGGCGGCCGGAAAGCAGGTTGCGGCGCACTTGCTCCCGGCGCAGGCTAAACGCAGCCCGCACGGCATGGCTCAGCCCCCAGCGCTGCAAACGAAGTGCTGCCCGTAGCAGCCGAGTATCGGCACCTAAGCCCTCGGCCCGGTAAAGCTGCACCAAGTTGCGTACAGCGTCGTGGCTTTTCTGCAGGAATACTGGAGCAGGCTCCAAACCGTTGTGCAGCACGGGGTTATCCAGGTGCACTACCCTAATGCCCGAATGACGAAGCAGCCACCCGAACTTCGTGTCCTCGTGCCCGTAACGGGTCAGGCTCTCATCTAGGCCCAGGCGGCGAAATACCTCGGCCCGGATCAGTAGGTTGTTGAGGGTAAGCTGCCCGTGGGGCACCTGCTGGCGCACGGCAGCCGGCCGGGCCTCGCGGCGGCACCCATACAGCCAGCGCAGCCGCAGAGCCTCCTCCCGCGGTGGCAAGGCCTCATAGATAGTTCCTCCCGACAGCACCCGCGCCCGGGTGCGGGCCGCTGCGTAACGGGCTAGAAAGTGAGCGTCAGGTAGCAAACTATCGTTGTCGAGCAGCAGGAGCCACTCCTGGCGGGCAGCGGCAGCCAGCTGGTTCCGAATGGCCGCCCGACCCACGTTGTACTCCAACTCGTGGTATTCTACTCCGGGTAGGGCCGCCAGTTCCCGGTTTTTCAGCCGATATATGGAATCAGAACCATCGTCGAGGCAGTGAATATCAACCGGGCCGCGCCAGTTCGGGACCTGGGCCAGCAGGGCGCGCACCAGGGGCCGCACATCGTGGTTGAACACCGGAATAAGCACGGATAGGCCCGTCATGCTGCTGCGAGAAAAGAAGGAAGCAAAATGCCGAAGGCAGCGTAATATCGGGGTTTTCGCGCACTTTCCTGCTAGTGCTGCCCGGCCACTTACCGCTGGCCAGTCTTGTGCAGCACTACTGAGTAGCTTACAGAGCCAGCTCGAAGGGAGCTACGGCCGAGTCGAGCAATTGGCCTTGCTCGCACTTCAGCACCCGCCGCGGATACTGCCGGATGATCTGGTAGTTGTGGGTAGCCATCAGAACGGCCGTGCCGGCGTTGTTGATTTCCACGAACAGGCGCATGATGCTGTCTGCCACATCGGGGTCAAGGTTGCCGGTGGGTTCGTCGGCTAGCAGCAACAGGGGTTCATTCAGCAAAGCCCGGGCAATGACGACCCGCTGCTGCTCGCCCCCGGAAAGCTGATGCGGCATCTTGGAGGCCGCATTGGCCAGGCCTACCCGCATCAGCACCTCAGAAATCCGCTGCTGCTTCCGCGCCTTCCCCGACCAGCCGGTGGCGTTCAGCACAAACAGCAGGTTGTCGGCTACGGAACGGTCGAACAGCAGCTGAAAATCCTGGAAAATGATGCCCAGCTTGCGCCGCAGAAAAGGCACCTTGTCGCTGCTGCTGAGCTTGGGCAAAGGAAAACCCGCTACGGTGCCGGAGCCGGCGGGCAGTGGCAAATCGGCATACAGCGTTTTGAGCAGGGAGCTTTTCCCCGACCCGGTCCGACCCACCAGGTATGCAAACTCCCCTTTCTCCAGCGTAAACGTGACTTTTTGCAGCACTGTGTTTACATCCTGCATGATGTAGGCGTCGTGCAACTCAATAACGGGCGTGGCAGAGGTAGGCATAGAAAGCGAAGATACAGGGCAGGCTTCAGAAACACGTATTCCGAGCGCTACGGCAAAAGCTTGCGAAATAGCTTTTCCCCTAGCGCTCGGAATCCTTTGGCAACAAGCAGCTTACAGTTCGAGCTTTTGCAGCTTGCCAAACTCCAGCCCCTCAATGACGGTAGCCAGTTCAACTTCCTTGCCCTCCAGCCCGTAGCGGTGCAGGTCCTTCAAGGGCCGGTCGGCGCGGAAATAGGCAATAAGCACGAAGTGCTCATCCCGCAGCTGAATGTAGTCCGGAATCTTGGCCTTGCCTTTTACTTTGATGATGTACATGATTGAATTAGGAATGAAGAATGAAGAATGAGGAATGAAGAGTCTGATGTTCTTCCATTCCTCATTCTTCATTCCTAATTGAGTACTAGCCATTCACCTTCTTGTGGTCGGCTAGGAAGGTAGCCAGGCCTTTGTCGGTGAGCGGGTGGTTAAGCAGGCCCGTAATCACGTTCAGGGGGCAGGTTACTACGTCGGCGCCCAGCTCGGCACACTGAATCAGGTGGGGCACGTGGCGCACGGAAGCCGCCAGCACCTGGGTGGGGTAGCCGTAGTTCGAGAAGATGTCGACGATCTGCTGAATCAGCAGTAGCCCATCATGGCCGATGTCATCGAGGCGGCCGACGAAGGGCGACACGTAGGTAGCGCCGGCTTTAGCGGCCAGCAGGGCCTGCCCAGCCGAGAAAATCAGAGTGCAATTGGTTTTGATGCCTTTGTCGGAGAAGTAGCGAATGGCCTTCACGCCGTCCCGGATCATGGGCACTTTCACTACAATATTGGGGTGCAGTTCCGCCAGCGCCTCGCCCTCGCGGATAATGCCTTCCAAATCAGTGGCAATAACTTCGGCTGACACGTCGCCGTCCACGATTTCGCAGATTTGCTGGTAGTGAGCCATCACGGCATCAGTGCCTTTGATGCCTTCCTTAGCCATCAGCGAAGGGTTGGTGGTCACGCCGTCGAGCACACCAAGCTCCACAGCTTCCTGAATTTCCTTCAGGTTGGCAGTATCAATGAAAAATTTCATGCGAATAGATTGGGAACAACGATGCCCAAAGCTAATCACGGATTAAACGGATTTTTCGGATTGCGCGGATTTTATACTGTTTGGCTTACGGCGCACCGTTGGCTAGGAGCCAGAAACACAACAAGAGCCCTCCGGCAGAAGGCTCTTGCGGGTACTAGGCAGATAAAGAACGAGTCCGTGCAATTCGACGAATTCGCCTACATCCGTGATAAAAAAAAGCGAGCCAAAATCGCACCGCTCAACCGTCTACCCTTGCTACCTTCCGGTCCTGGGGGAGTTCAACAGGAGCTGGTCGTTCTGACTCGCCGGGGCAAAGGTAAGCACCTATTTCGGCAGAAAGTACACCGGCACCCGATATTTTTTCTACTGGCACGGGTAGCGTTAAGAGTATCAGGCTCTTTTATTCGAGTTGTCTACCGTCATCCGGCAGCGCCTCACCGTTTTCAGGCGCTAAAATTGGCCGCATCTTGCTTTTTAAGCTGAGGTCGTAGCAGTGAGCAAGCTGCAGGCCCGGCATACAGTAGTAGGTTAGCGAGGCCACGGGCTTGACTAGCGAAACAGTGGAGAGCAGCCCCCCGCGGCGAGGCGACTTTTTAAGCGGCCAGTAGGTCAGTAACTGTGCCAGCAGCAGGAATGGGGTCAAGCTGGGTAGAATCTTCGGACTGCTGGGTGAGGCTGTCAACCGGCAGCACCAAGGCGCCTAGTAGCGACAAAGCAAGGAGGGGGAGCGGGGAACACATAAGGCAGAAGCAGAAAACAAGAAATTACTTTCGACAAAGTTGTACCTACATGGCTCCTCCTGTAAAGGCAGTATACGCTTGATTTGTGACTAGTATTACCTTAAGAAACTGATAGCACTATAGACAGTACATACCCCTTGCCTTCGATGTAAAGCAGTTTTTCGATGCATCAAGTCAGCGCACACTCTCTTAATTTGTGACCTTGTTTGCAGCCGCTTTAACTCCACCAAAGAAGCTGGCCCGCGCCGGGCGGGGCGGAACCTATTCTCACGCGGTAGCCGCATGCACCCGATTTAGAGAGTAGAAAAGTCCGTCAGTAAATCGGTGGGTGTGCTTCAGGTCTGAAATCTGCGCCGTACTTTTGCCCATGCCTCAACAGATTCTCATTCTCGATTTTGGGTCGCAGTACACGCAGCTCATTGCCCGGCGCATCCGGGAACTGAACGTCTACTGCGAAATTCATCCTTATACGCACGCCCCGGACCTCACTGAGGACATCCGGGGCGTTGTGCTTTCGGGCTCGCCTTGCTCCGTGCGCGACGCCGACTCGCCCAACCCCGACCTTTCCCGCTACCTGGGCCGCGTGCCGGTACTGGGCGTGTGCTACGGTGCTCAGCTGCTGGCCTACCAGCAGGGCGGCGAGGTGCTGCCGGCTACCATTCGGGAGTACGGCCGCGCCCGCCTCGCGCGCGTCCATCACAACTCGCCCCTGCTGCACGGCGTCCCTACCGATTCGCAGGTGTGGATGTCGCACGGCGACACCATCAAGACCCTCCCGGAAGGGTTCGACATTATTGCCAGTACCCCGGAGGTAGCCGTGGCCGCCTACCACATCCAGGGCCAGCCTACTTACGGCATCCAGTTTCACCCCGAGGTAACCCATTCCGCCGACGGCAAAACCCTGCTCCAGAACTTCGTGGTGAACATCTGCGGGCTAGACCAGAGCTGGACTCCGGAGCACTTCGTGGACAGCATGGTGGAAACCCTGCAGCGTACCATTGGCCAAGAGGATCAAGTGATTCTGGGCCTTTCGGGGGGGGTTGACTCCTCGGTGGCGGCCCTGCTGCTGCACAAGGCCATCGGCAAGCGCCTGCACGGCATTTTCGTGAATAACGGGCTGCTGCGCAAGAATGAGTACGAGGATGTGCTCCACTCCTATAAAGACCTGGGCCTGAACGTGCGCGGCGTGGATGCTTCCCAGGAATTCTACGCGGCCCTGCAGGGCCTCACCGACCCCGAGCTGAAGCGCAAAGCCATTGGCCGCACTTTTATTGAGGTGTTCGACCGGGAAGCGCAGAAAGTGGACGGTGCCCGGTGGCTGGCCCAAGGCACTATTTACCCCGACGTGATTGAGTCGGTATCGGTGAAAGGCCCGGCCGTAACGATTAAAAGCCACCACAACGTAGGCGGTCTGCCCGAGAAAATGAACCTGCGGATTGTGGAGCCGTTGCGCGCGTTGTTCAAGGACGAAGTGCGCGAGGTAGGCCACACCCTGGAGCTGCCCGAGAACATCCTGCACCGCCACCCCTTCCCGGGGCCCGGCCTGGGCATCCGCATCCTCGGCGACATTACGCCCGAGAAAGTAGACCTGCTCCAACGCGCCGACGCCATCTTCATCAAGGGTCTGAAAGAACACGGCCTATACGAGAAGGTATGGCAGGCCGGCGTAATGTTGCTCCCCGTGCAGAGCGTGGGCGTAATGGGCGACGAGCGCACCTACGAGCGAGTGGTGGCCCTGCGCGCCGTAACCAGCGTGGATGGCATGACCGCCGACTGGGCCCACCTACCCTACGAATTCCTGGCCGAAATCAGCAACAAGATCATCAACCAGGTCCGCGGCATCAACCGCGTAGTGTACGACATCAGCTCCAAGCCCCCAGCAACTATTGAGTGGGAATAGCAGTGAAATAGTGAGATGGTGAACCAGTGAGTTTGCCGTTCCACTAGGCCCAACCGGGCGCCATGGCCGTAAAAAAGCATGGGGTCATAACGTACAACGCCTCAGTGGGGCGACACTCTCCGTCGAACGATAGAGTGTCGCCCCACTGGGGCGTTGTTCTTCTGCTCATGCTAGCTTCTAGAATGTAACGTCCCATTAGGCCAGTAGAATCTAAAGCTCACTAGTTCACTTTTTCACCTCCAATAAAGCCTGGCCATCGAAGCTGTACCATACACTATCCTGCCTCTGATGGCGGTTTAGGCTGCGCAGCACTAGCTGCAAGTAGAGACGGTTGTCGGTGGCGTGCAGGGTAAGGGCCGCGGTGGGCAACTCAACGCTGGTGGCAGGATTACGGCCGTAGGTACGGGTCAGTGAATCGGCAACGGCACCAGGGGCGAGCGTGAGTTGGGGTTGCCAGCTTCCATCGGCCCGCAGTTGCTCCAGTTGCAGCAGGTAGCCACGGCGACGGGTGCGTACCCGAAACGAACCTTCCGGCACGACTACCTCCGCCAGGACATCCTTATCGGGCACATGGTACTGATACACGCTCAGGTTGTTCAGCCAGTAGCGGCCGTTACCCAGGGGTAGCACATCGGAGTTTTTGAGGTCGAATGTGGCAGAAATTTCTTCATTGGCAGCAGTCGCATAGGGGCTGGCGCGCTCCAGGCCGCTGAGCGCGAACAGACGGGTGGACTGCCAGTGCCTTCTCTCCCACGGCGTTCCTTGGCGCAATGAATCGGGCAGCTGCAAGGAGCCGGCAAAAACAGGTTGTAGCTCAGCCAACGCCTGCCGCTGGGCGAAAAACTCAAAAATAGACGTGAGCCGCTGCCGCACTACCAAGGGCAGTTTCGGTGCTCGGGCCCCGGCTCCGTCTAGCTTACCGTTCCGCAGCAGGTTATACTCAGCGCTGATTTCACGTAACTGGTTGAGTTGACTACGCTCAGCCGTAGCAAATGCGCCCCAGGGTCCGGCGGCGGAGACCAGCGCAACCAAGGCCAGGGAAGCCGGAATCCAGATGATGCCCTGGCCTTTGCGCACCAGAAAGTAGGTAGCCATGACCAGCAGCCAGGCGGCCAGCACCAGGACGAAGTAGCGTTCCTCCGTAATGCCGTAGGACCGAATGCGGGTAGCAATAGCCACGGCCAGCAGCCCCAGCAGCGGAAACAGAGCCCGGTAAAACCATCGGGCAAACGTGCGGATCCAGGTGTTTTCGGTTGCGTTGCGGATTGGATGAATCAGGAGCAAAGCCAGGATGCCGGCCACCGCAAAGGCCAGTATCAAAACAGAGACCCAGCCTTTTGGTAGCTCCCACTGCACCAGTATGCGCCCCATGTAGGCGTACAGAATGCCCAGGTATAACACCACCAGCGGCAGTAGCACAAACTGCGTGAATACCTTCAGGCCTTTCGGATAAGTGGCCTCCTGCTCAAGAAGGGCGAAGTTGCGCGGCACCCCGGCCAGGAAAAACCAGGTGTTGAACACTGTTCCCAGCACGATGAACAGGTGCCCATACACGCGTTGGTCTACCTTCACCTCAAAAAGATTCTGGATGGCCAGCAGCGCCAGGGCGCATCCGACGAACAACACCCCGGAGTAGAGCCCGGCCGTGAGAATGCGCAAAAACAGCGTTTTGTTGTACCGCCAGAAGCCCGGCGTATCGGCCTCCCGGCGCAGTTCGGGCAGGTACGGCACTACGGCTACCAGCAGATGCGAAGCTACCAGCAACACAAACAGCCGGAGCCCCCATACACTATCTGGTTGCGGGGGGCACATGGCATACCAACCACCCAGCAGCAGTACTACCCCACTTGTAGCGGCCAACCGCTTCCACCCACGCCAGCGGTACCGCTCCGTGGCCAGGGCAACGGCCAGCGTGAGCGTAAGCCCCAATACGGCCGTGGAAAGCACTGGAAACAGCCAGTCGAGCTTGGCTTCCTCGTCGGCATACGGTAGGCGCTGCACATAGATGCCCACGCCGCACAGAACAAAGGCGCAGAGCAGGGTTAGCGGATAACGCCGAAGCACCATCGTGGCTTCGGTCAGCAGATGATGTAGGGAAGGAAGTCGCATAAGCTACGTCGGATAAGTGCGCCAAGAAACAGCTTTTCCGTTGAGCTTACTGCCCGTAGGCCCACGCCTACTCGTTTTGCTGCAGCAGTTCTTCTACCTCTAGGAGTAAGGCCGTGTTTTCGAGGATGTCGCGCAGCTGGGTTAGCTCCACCAGGGAGAAAACCAGGGCCAGCCGGGGCGCCGCCGTGCGCAGGGCAATGCTGCGGGCTTCCGGGTCGCGGGTGTGCAGGCAGTAGTGGCGCCAGGTTTCCGTGACGCAGTGCCGAAACTCCTGAAACTCAGTGGGGGTAGTAGCCATGGCCACGTTGCCGAAGCAGACGTGCAAGTGACGTGTGCGCGGGCACCGGGCGCAGTAACCGTATTCGTTATGGTGAAAGAACTGAGCCATGCGAAGTTGCTTACAAGAGGTTCACTGGCGCAAGTATAACTATTTAGAAAAATTCTAAATAATAAAAACCGTATTTCTTTATCCACAACGCTGCCCTACCCTATGGCTATTCGGCTTCTGTGGGTGCTACATAACTCTCGCCTCCAGAATTTCAGATAGCGCTGCTTTACAATGCACGGCATGGCCTCTGGTAGCGCCGTGACGGGTGAGCATTTCTGATGCTGTGCGCCCGAACTATGGCTGCTTCGGGCGTTTGTTGGGGCCGTTTCTGCGGCGGTAGGCATCAGTAGGGCGGGCCGCCGGCCTGGCTATTATTGGCGCCGTTCTGCCCAGAAAGAACCGGCTTACGGTGCAAGCAGCGCGGAGGGCACAATGGGTTTACTACGGGTTCAGACACGGCGCCGATTTCTACGTAAAACCGCACCGGCCCTCTACTGCTCCGCTTGCGCTTTATGAAACGACCGTCCTTCCGCCAGTTCCTGGTCCTAGCTGTGCTGGGGTTGCTAGCGGTGGTAGTGGCGGGTACGTGGCTGATTGGGACGCACTGGGGGCAGCGCCGCCTGGAGCAAGCCATCCGGCAGCGGCTGGCCCAGCAGTCAGACCTGGTGGTAGCGCCCTTCACGGTAGATTTTTCGGTATGGCGCAACTTTCCTCACCTCACGGCCTCCGTGCACCACTTGGCCCTTACTGATACCTCCTACCACCGGGCCGTGCCCGTGCTGCGCATTGGGCGAGCCGATATGCGGGTAGAGCTCCAACACATTTGGCGCGGCACCATCCGCATCAGCCACCTCACGCTACAGGACGGTACCTTTCAGCAGTTCACCGACTCCCTGGGCCACGATTGGGGCCTGCGCGGCAAGGGCCCGCGCCGGGCTACTCCCGCTGGCCCTCCCGATTTCAACCTGGATTCTCTGGTGCTACGGAACGTGCACGTCACGGACCGTAATGAGTTGCACCGCAGCGGCTTTGCGGCCCACGTGCGCCAGGGCCGGCTAACGGTTCGCTCCCGCAATGGAGTAGCCCATGCCGGTGGCCGGCTCGATGGGCAGTTGGTGTATTTGCGCAGTGGCCGCGGCAACTTGTTTACCCAGGAGCCGGTGGTAGCGCTGGTGCGCTACCGCTACAATTTCCGGCGGCGAGAAGGGACATTCTTGCGCACCCACGCCACGCTCAACGGCGACACCATTCTGGTTACCGGTACCCACCGGGGGGCGGCGCCTGGCGAACCGCGCGGCACCCGCCTGAACTTGCGCTTCCAGGGTACGCAGCCCCTGCTAGAAGTACTACATGTGGCCCTGCCCGCGGGTTTGCAGCGGTTTTTGCGGGGTGCCCGCAGCCGCAGCCACGCCCGCATCTGGTACACCATTCGTGGGGTAAGCGGCCCAACTACCCGGCCGCGCACCATTCTGCGCTTTGCCCTGCGTGGGGCGCAGGTGCAATGGGCCGACGCCGCCCGCCGGATTCACCGTTGGGACGCGCGCGGCATTTTTGATAATGGTCCCCAGCACTCGCCCCGCACTACCTACCTCACCTTCACGCAGTGCCGGCTGTACTCGCGGGCTGGGCAGCTGGATGCGGCCCTGACGGTGCGCGACTTTACCCGGCCCCACCTACTGGGCCGGATTCGGGGCCGCACTGAACTGCAGACCCTGGCGGCCGTAGTAGCCCCCAGCTTGTGGCGGGCCCGGGGCGGGCAGGCGGCTCTGGACCTGCAGCTCAACGGCGCGGTGCCGGAAATCCCGGACCGCCTGACGCGGCGCTCGACCCGTCCTGATACGCTGCTACCCATTCTGGCGGCCCGCGGCACGGTTCGACTGGAGCAGGCCGCTTTTGCCGTGCCGGGCCGGCAGGCCGCCATGACGGGGCTGAACGTGCTGGTTCGACTACAAGACAGCCTCTGGATTCTGGAAAACCTAACGGGGCGGCTCAACGGCATGCAGGTGCGGGCCAATGCCACCACTACTTATTTGCTGGCTTACTTCAGCGGACAGCGGGCGGCTACTACCATTACGGGTTCGTTCGGGGTTGATGAACTGCACCTGCATGAACTGCGCCGCCTGCTTGCCCCGCCTAGTCGTGGTGCCCGGGCCGGGCGGGCTCCGCGGCCCGGCAGAAACCGCAAGGCCCAGCTAGCAACCCGGGTCCTGAACTTCCTACCTCCCGGGCTCCACCTCAACATCCGGCTGCAGTGCGGACGGCTGGTAGTAGCCACCGATACCCTGCAGCAGCTGGCCGCCACCGTGCGCCACGACGGGCGGCGGGTGCAGCTAACGGAGCTGCGGGGGCAGATGTGGGGAGGCACCATCCGAGGCGTTATTAGCTGGCCCACCGACACGCTCGCGCCCCCACCCGTAGCCGCTCAGTTGGCCGTGCATTTCCGCACCCTGCGCTACCAGCAGCTGCTGGCCCGCCTAACCCGGCCACCGCGGCGTAGCGCCGCCGCCCCGGCGGCTCCTACCCTGCGCGAGGTGCTGTTGGCCGCCAACGGGCAGGCCCGCGTTACCATAGACCGGCTGCTGCTACCCGGGGCCGAGCAGTTCACGAATCTGCACCTGCGCGTGGATAAAAACGGGCCGCGTTTTCTGATTCCGGCCCTCACGTTTACCATTGGCACCGGGGGCACGGGGCGCGTGAGTGCCAGCGCCCTGCTGGCGGGCACGCGCCTGGCCCGGGCCCGCACCGATATCGACTTGCGGTATGCGTCCCTGAACGTGCAGCACTTGCTGCAGATGCTAGCCAGCCTGAGCGCCCTACCCACCGCCTCGCCGGAACAGATTCGGCCGGCCGCTTCTGTTGCCCGACTGCGCCCCTCCCCCTTTCTGGATGGTACCATAACCGGCCGGGTGCGGGTGTCAGCCGCCCGCATGGCGTACGGGGCCTTGCGGGGGCAGCAATTTCGGTTGTTGAGCAACCTAAAGGCGGGGCAAGTACAGGTTGACGAATGTGCGGTACAGGCCCTGGATGGCTTCTTGCACTTGCGCGGCACCCTGCAAACGGATGCCGGCACGGCCACCCGCCCCTTGCACGCCCAGCTGCGCCTGCGCGACATTCAGCTTCCCAAGCTTTTCGAGCTGGCCCGCCTGCTGGGCTTTGACGTGGTAGGGCCCGACAACATTCGGGGCAGTATGCGCTGCGAAGCCGACGTACACACAGAATTAAGCCCAAGCTTCCTGCCCCTGCTAACGCAAACCCACGCCTTCCTGCGTACCGACTTGCGCGACCTGGAGCTGATTGAGGTAGAAGCCGTGACCCAGGCGCTGAAGCTACTAAGCGAAAAGCGCACCGGGCACCTGTATTTCGAGCCCGTGCAGCCACGCTTCGTGCTGGAAGGCAACCGCCTCCTAATTCCGGCTTTAAGCCTGAGCAGCAACCTCACCGACATGACCGTAAGCGGCGAATACTACCTCACCGGTCAGGCAGATCTTTACGTGGGGCTCAGCCCGCTGCAAGCCTTGTTTGGCGATAATCAGAAGCGCATCAGTCGCATCCAAAGCGGCGAGGCCGAGCAGCGCCCCAGCCGCGGGCTGGTGTACCTGAACCTGTACCGACGCCCCGGCAGCCCCTACAAGGTACGCCCCTTCCGCAAGCAGGAGCAGCAGCGCCAGCAAGCTGTTATTCAGCAGCAGTACCGGGAGCTGTTGCAGCGCCAGCCCCTAGATACCACACTACGGCTGCTACAGTAATCTTGTGCGGGCCGGATAGGGTGGTAGCGCAGGCTAGCGTATGGTGCGGGCTTGTCCGTTCTTGCCGTGGCTCCTACCCTTCTTCTTGCTGCTTAACCTACTGATGCACATACGCTTTTCTTTTTTACAGAAAAGATGTGGGCAACAGATAGAATGCCGTTTTCCGTGTCACTCCGAGCACAGCGAGGAATCTAGGTTCCGGCAAAAGAGGCTAACCCAGACTCCTCGCTGTGTTCGGTAGTACACCGGGCTTATACTGACTTTTCAGAAGCAGGCTAGAACCCCTTAGGCAAATCTATTCCGCGGATTGTGCGGAACAGGCTGATGGCGTTTTGGTCGGTGAGGCCGCCGATATAATCCGTGAGCAGAATGATTTGCTCGTAGGCTGAAGCGCCCTTCTGGTGAGCCACGGCCCGAAACTGCTCGGGCAACAGCTGCACCACTTTGCGGGAGCGGGAGCTTTCTTGCGGATCAAAGGTGGCGTGCAGAAACGCATCGAGCAGCCCAGCCATGACCTCGAAACCGGCCGCCTCAATTTCCAGCACGGGGCGGCTGCGGTACAGGTGCTCCATCGTGAGCTGATGCACGTGCTGGAGCTGGTCCCAGCAGTCGAGCTGCTGCACCAAGGGCTCATCGGAGCGGCCACGCAACAGGTCGGGGGCCCGGTCGGCGAAGAGGCGGGCGGTTTGCTGTACAAGGCGGTTGATGAGGCGGGCGCGCAGGTAGCCCAGTTCCTCGCGCCAATCGCGCCAGTCCAGGGAGCCGCGGCGGCCGGGCGCGTCGCCCAGCATGTCGCGCAGTACTCGCAGGCCGGTTTCGCACGGAATGAGGCCCAGCTTGAGCCCATCTTCAAAGTCGATGATGCGGTAGCATAAGTCGTCGGCGGCTTCTACCAGAAAAGCCAGCGGGTGGCGGTGGTAGAAGCCTCCCAGGTCAGTGCCCGGCGGCTTGGTCAGCAGCCCCAACTCCCGGGCTACCTCCTGAAAGCGCGAAGCCTCGGTCTGAAAGTAGCCGTACTTTTTCTCGCTGGTGCCCCGGGTAAGGGTGGCCTCCTCCACAATGGAAGGGCGCGGATACTTGGTAAAAGCGCCGAGGGTAGCGTAGGTCAGCCCCAGCCCGGCCGAGCCGCTACTGTGGGCCGCGTAGGTGTGGGTCAAAATTCGAAACCCAGCGGCGTTACCCTCAAAGTGCTGTAAATCGGTGCGTTGAGCCGCGTTCAGCATGCGCACAAACGGCTCGGCGGCGGGGCTGCGGAAATAGGCCGAAATGGCATCTTCGCCGGAGTGGCCGAACGGCGGATTGCCGATATCGTGAGCCAGGCAGGCGGCGGCCACAATGTCGCCGAAGTCGCTGTCGAGGTGGGGTAGCTGCTGGGCCAGACCAGTTGTTTCCTCCAGCAAAAGCCGCCCGCCCAAGCGCCCCAGGGAGCGGCCCACACAGGCTGTTTCCAGGGAGTGAGTCAGGCGGGTGTGCACAAAATCAGTTTCCGGCAGGGGCATCACCTGGGTTTTGCGCTGCAGCCGCCGAAACGGGGAACTAAACACCACCCGGTCGTAATCCTGCACGAAGGCCCCGCGCACCGGCGGCGCATCGGAAACAACGTGTAGCTGGGGCTGCTGGGGGTAGCGGCGGCGGCTGAGTAGCCGTTCCCAGCTCATAGTGGGCGTATCGGGCGAGTCGGGTTGGAGGTGCATCATCAGGGAGGCAAGGTACAAGGCAGCGGCAAATCATGCGGCTATTTCTTCCCTGTCCGTTGCGGCTACCCGTTGGCCGGCCGCTTATCTTCTACAGTTCTTCCGGCTCGCGGTGCTGGCCCAGCAGGCGCACCGTGGCGTAGCCCAGCAGCAGGAACACCCCATACAGCAACGTCACGCCCCAGGTGCCGCGGTGCATAGTGGGGTGCAGAATCCGCGAGATGATGTCGTAGAATAAGGTAATGGGATTGGTCAGAATGTCCCAGCTATTAAAGCGCAGGTAGCGGCCCAAGTACACCCCGAAGCTGCTTAGTAGCAGGGCCAGGGTAGCAAAGGCCCAGCCGGCGCTCCGACCCAGGCGGCGCGTCACCAGCAACTGCATATCGGTCAGGGAGGCGTAGGCCAGCATCAGCCCGTTCCAGGCGCAGCTCAGAATCAGGGCCAAATCATACCAGTACGGCACGCCGGGGCGAGGCTCCAAGTGAAATAAGTCGGTGAGGATGTAGGGCGCGTTGGGAAAGAACAGCAGCCAAACCGCGCCCACCGGCAGCAGTACCCGGGCCTTCAGGCGGCCGGCCGTCAGGCCCAGCATGGTGCTCAGCCCGAACGGAATCAAAGCCAGAAACAGATTCCAGAGCAGGAACACAAAGGAAATCTTATGGGTCAGAAACACCCGGAAGGTAATCAGCACCACACTTAGCACCAGGGAAGCGCCCAGCACCAGCATCAGGTTCAGGCGCTGCCGCAATTGGGGCGCGGATAAAGTAGCTACGGACATCGACATACCACTAAGTACAAACTTTTAACCGGGGATGGTAACGCAAGGTTGCGGCCCGGCATTGTACGAGGGGCCGGCGTTCCGGAAATGGCTAACTAGGTAGCAAGAGAACGTCATTCCGAGCTCCGTGAGGAATCTCGCTCAGCTGACGGCAGGATTACTACTCCAACCTTCAGCACGCGAGATTCCTCGCGGGGCTCGGAATAACGTTTAAAAAGAGCTTGGCAGTAGTGGATACGTTTGCGCTACAAACGCCAAGCTCGGAATGACATTCAGACCCGCACTTTCCTGCTCAGCCGACCTTGCCCCTACTCCGGCACGCCCCCGGCGGCCCAACGCAGAGTGGCCTGGGTTTGGGCGTACTTGGCTTGCAGCTCGGCCAGCTTCACCCGGGCCGAAACCAAACTGGCTTCCCGAGAGTTGATGAGAAACACGGAGCTTTCCCCGTTCTCGAAGCGGATTTGCTCGCCGTTGCGCAGGCGCTCAGCGTTGCGCACTACCTGCTCCTGCAGGGCGAGCTGCTCGCGCAGGGCTTCCCAGTCGTTGGCAACGGTGCGCACGGTGGTTTGTACCTCGCGGGTGTCCTGCTGCAGGTCCAGCTCAGCTTCGCGGGTTTTCAGCCGGTTGAGCTGGAGCTTGGCCCGCTCCTGGCGCAGTAGCAAGGGGTAGGCAAAGCTGACGCCCAGCTTGTAATTATTCTCTAAGTAGCTGCCACTCAGGCTAGCCGCCTTCTCGGGACTGAAGGGCTGGCCGGCCTGGAGCAGATTGTAGTCGAGGGTAAGCTTGGGCAGAAGCTTGTTGGAAAGCAGGCGCTGCTCCACGCTAAGCTGGCTGAGCTTGGCGCGGTTTTTCTGCAAATCCGGATGAATCTGCTGGGCCAGCTGGGCCAGGGCCGCTACTGAGTCGGGGGCCAGGGTGCGCCAGTCGGTGGGGCCGGGCAAGGGCTGCGGTGCGGTGGCGGCGGGCAGATCCAGGGGCTGTTGCTGCTCGTTCCAGAGGTAGTTACTCAGCAGCAGGGTAGCGTTGCGAAACTGCACCCGGGCCTGGCTTAGCGTGGCCTGACGGTTCTGCAGCTCCGTGAGGGCCTCCACCGAGTCGATGGCGGCCAAATCACCCAGCACCACGCGCTGACGAATGGCCCGAAAGCGCACATCGGCCAGGTCGGCGTTGCGGGCCAGCAGCTGCAAGCGTTGGTAGTTCAGGCTCCAGTCCCAGTAATCTTTGGCGGCCTGGAGCAGCAGCTTGTTTAGGGCGCTACGGCGCTCGGCTTCGGCCAGGCCTTGCAGGGCTTGGGCCTGGCGCACGGCGGCGCGGCGTTCGTCAATCAGCAAGCCCTGGGCCAGGGGCACCGAGAGGCCCACGTAGCTCAAGCCAGCCGGGGAAGTGTAGTTTTCGGGGTTGACGTAGGTGCCTACTCCCCGTTCGAAGCCAGCCTTGACATCGAGACCGTACCACACCGGAATGCGCAGCTGGGTGTCCCAATCGTGAAAATACTCCTTACCCTTGAAGGTCTTGCCGTAGTATTTGCTAGTGGCAGCGGGGTCGAAAAGGCCGCGGGCGTAGCGCACCTCCTGGCGGGCCCGCTCAGGCAGTAGGCCGGCCTGCCGGGCCACCGGGTGGCGCAGGGCCACGTAGTTCAGCAAATCAGCCAGGGCAAACACCTGTCCCGAATCAGCCGAGGTAGGCGTCACGACGGCGGGCCGGGGCACCGTTGGTTGGGCCACCAGGCTTCCCAACTGCAGCCACCCGAGCAGTAGCAGCAGCCCTACCCTACCCCGCCAGGGCCCGGCAGGGCGCACGGGTTGGCCAAGGGCCCAACCGAAAAAGGCTCCGGGGCTTCTACTGACAAGTTGCACTAACTTCTGGCTCATTTCGCTTCCTCCTCTCCCCCGGTGTCGGCGGCTTTATCAGCTTTCTTGGCCTCTTTGCCACCCTTGCCGGCATCGGCGGGCGAGCCCACAAAGTTGGGCGGGAAGCCGTTGAGCTGGCGCCAGAGCTCGTACCAAATGGGTACATCATCGAGCAGGGCCCAGCCGTACACCCCGGAACCTACCCGTAGGGGCTTGGGCCAGGCTTCCAGCTCAGGGTCCGGCGTCACCAGGATGCGGTACTGGCCTTGGGAGTCAATGTTGTCGATAACGGCCACGCGGCCCCCGAAGGTACCGAAGCTGGTACCCGGCCAGCCGCTGAACACCAGGGCCGGCCAGCCATCAAACTGCAGGCGCACCTTGCGGCCCACCCGCAGCAGCGGAATATCCATGGGCTTCACGTAGAGCTCGGCGGCCAGGGCCGGGGCATCGGGCATCACGCTCACAATGGGCTCCCCTTCCTTTACAATGTCGCCGAGGCCGGTTTTCAAGGCCCGCACCACGTAGCCATCCTGGGGAGCCGTAATGCGGTAGAAGCCCGAACGGATGCTCAAGTTGGCTAGCTCATTGCGCATTTTGGCAATCTGCCCCTCCGAGTCGAACTGGTAGGCCACGGCCGAGCGCCGGTCGGACTCCGATTTGGCCAGCTTATCCTGGTACTCGGCCTGCAACGAGGACAGCTCCAGTTGAGCATTGATTAGCTCCTGGCGGGAGGCGCCCAGCTTGTTTTCTACAGCCTGGCGCTTGGCGGTGCTTTCCTGAAACTTGAGGCGACGCTGCTCTAGCTCCGTGAGACTCTTCAGGCCTTGCTTATAAAGCTCTTCCTGGCGCTGCAGCTGCTGGCGGGCAATGTCGAAGTCGTTGTTGGCGGCGCGCAGCTCGGCCTCGTCGGAGTTTACCTTCAGGCGGGTCTGGGTTACTTTGTTGCGGGCTTTGTCGAGGCTCACGCTCAGGCCACTCCGCAGGGCATCCTGCTGGCTGCCGAGGGCGGCGGTTTTGCCCCGGTTTTCTTCCAGAGCCGAAATTTTAGCCTCCAGTTGCTCGCGGGTGCGCTGTATCAGCTCGGGGTCGAAGTACTTGTCTTTGATTTCGGCAATATCCACCAGGGTGTCGCCCTTTTTCACGCGCTGGCCTTCGCGCACCCGCCACCGCTCAATGCGGCCGGCAATGGTGCTGGGCACGGTTTGGGGGCGGTCCTGGGGGCGCAGGGTAGTAAGTTGGCCGTAGGAGCGAATATTCTGGGTCCAGGGCAGAAAGCCGGCCAGCAGCACAATTAGGCCCAGGCCACCCAGCCACCGGGCCACCGTGCGGCCGGTACCTGGCGTCTGGACTCGCCCAAACGAGTGAAAACGCGCCGTGAGCGGGTTGGTTTCTTCCAACGGATGTTCAGCAAAAGGCACAGGTCAGGGAATTAGTAGTTGATAAGGAAGGATGAACGATGAGCTATTTCAAGGAGCCAAAGGCTAAGTCAGGTAGGGCACCGTGAAGTTCACTAACCACCCGGCTAGCCACTTACTTAGGCCTTGCTCTGGCTTGCTCATCGGCTACAGTAGCTCTTGTACTTCGGGCCTGGCGGCTACGGTGGCAAAGGGGCCATCGGCTAGCAGGTGGCCGTCGCGGAGCAGGGCGAGGCGGGGGCACAGTTCCAGCACCCGCCGGTCGTTGCTGGCAATGAGCACCGTCCAGGCGTGCGTGGAGTCCAGCAGCTGGCGCAGTATGCGCAGGCGCTCCACGGGCTCCACGCCGGGCAGGAAATTATCCAGCAGCAGCAGGCGGGGCCGGCGCACCAGGGCGCGGGCCAGCAGCAGCTTCTGGCGCACACTATCCGAAAGCGGCGTGCCAATGCCCAGGGGCGTGTTCAGGCCCAGGGGGCGGGCGTAGATGTTGTCGCGCAGGCCCACCAGTTCCAGCACCCAGGCCACGTCGTCGGAGCTAATATGGGGCTGGTCGAGGGTCAGGTTCTGGAGTAGGGTACCTTCAAACAAGTTCTGGTGGGCAATGTTGTCGCCGACGTGGCGGCCCAGGGACTCGCTGGAAATGTCCTGCAGGGCCAGTCCGTCGTAGGCCACTACCCCCGTATAGTCATTCAGCAGCCCCGCCATAATGCGCAGCAGAGTGGTTTTGCCCGAGCCATCGAAGCCAGCCAGGCCCAGGTGCTCACCGGCAGCCAGGGTCAGCGACACGTTCTGCACGGGGTGTTTGGTGCTGCCGGGGTAGTGGTAGCCCAAGTGGCGCACTTCTACCCGCAGCCCCGCGTGCACGGCCGGCAGGGGCAACTCCACGCCGGTACGCTGGGGTAGCACCGGCAGGTCCAGCACGTGCCCAATCTTGTCGAGGGAAGTCAGGGCGTCGTAGACCACATCCAGCTTGAGCAGCACTTTCTCCACGGCCGAAATGGTGAGGATAATCACAATTTCAGCGGCCACAAACTGACCGATGTTGATCTGTTTGGTGATTAGCAGCCAGCAGCCAATAATTAGCAAGGCGGCCGTAATCAGGGTTTTGAAGGCCACAAAGCCCCAGAACTGGGTTAGCAGCACCCGGAAGTGGCTTTGGCGGGCCGTGAGGTAGCCGCCCACCAGGTCGTCGGTACGGGTAACGGCCATTTCCTGGCGGGGCGAGTGGCGGAAGGTGTGAACCGTGCGGGCTACGTCCTCGAGCCAGGCTACTACCCGGTACTTAAACTTCGATTCTACCAAGCTGGTCTTTAACCCTTTGGGCCCAGTAAACCGGATCATTAGGGCCAGCAGCAGCACCAGCAGCAATCCAAAGGCAATGAAAATGGGATGGTAAAAGGACAGCAAAATCAGGCCGAACAGGATTTGCAGGGCCGCGGCCGAAAACTCCACTAGCAGCGTAGAGAGGCCCTTTTGCAGGGTAGGCGTATCGAGCAGGCGGTTCATCAGCTCCGGTAGGTATTGCCCGTCCAGAGCCTCGGTGCGTACCCGGGGCAAGCGCACGGCAAAATCAAAGCTGACGCGGGCAAACAGCCGCTGCTGAATAAACTCCACTAGGTACAGCTGCATTACCTGCAAGGCGCCCACCAGAAACGTGCCCACCACAATAAACCCAATGAGCACCACCAACGACGTACTCACGTCGCCGCTGCTCACAAACCCAATCACGGACTGCACGCCCAGGGGTAGGGTCAGGCTGATGAGGCCGGCCAGGGCGGCGTACACATATAAGTAGGTAATGTCGCGCCGTTCGGCGACCAGCAGGCGGAATAGCCGCTGGCCGGGGGTAAGAGAAGATGAGGGAAGATCGGCCATGAAGGAGGAAAAAGGAAATGGCTACGGATTGTCAGGAAAAAGGTTTGTGGGGCCCAGTGGCGGCTTAGTATGCCTGCAGGGCCCCGAACGCCAGGCCTTCGAGAAAGGCATAGCGGTCCGTGTCGGCGGCAGAATCAGTAAGGGAAGGCAGGTGCTGGGCAAAAAAGAGCTGCTTGCGGGCCGCTTCCAGCAGGGTGCTTACAAGGGCGTGGGGGAAGGGGTAGCAGGGCTTCAGTTCCTGCACTACCGCGGCCATGTCGGCGGCTAGGCGCTTATACTCCCGAAACAGGCCGGCCTGGTTGTCCTGGTCTACCTCACGGGTGAGGTAGGCCTTGGAGGCTTCGTGCACCACAATGCGGTAGAGGGCAGCCTCATCCAGGTCAGAGGTAGCGGGGTCATCGTGGTGGGCCCGGGTCAGAATGCTTAGCATGAGCCGCAGCCGCTGGGCCGCGTCGGGCACGTTGTGGGTGTGGTAGCGAATCTGGTAGCGCACCCAGGCCCAATACCACGACACCAGGTAGCCCAGCAGGCGGTGCTTGTTTTCGAAGTAGCGGTACAAGGAAGCCTCCGTGGACTCCATGCGCTGGGCCAGCTTGCGGAAAGTGAAGTGTTCCAGCCCCAGCTCATCAATGAGCCGGATGCTTTCCGTTAGCAGGCGGCGACCCAGCTCCGTTTCCTGCGGGTCGCGCAGGTAGAGCTTGTTGTTAAGGGTAATGCGTAGCTGCGGGTTCATTTGAAAAGTAAAGAGCTAAGCCAGAGCAGTACTACCTATCATGCATGATAGGTTTACTTTCAGGCCTGGCAACAATGTAAGGTGCCAAAACCAGTCGGTGACAGTACACTCCGCCGGCCCTGCAAAGGTAGAGCACGGGGCCATGGCCCAGCTTAAGAAGGGATTAAATGCAACTTAAGTTCGCATTAAAAATGCCCCAATGAGCAGTGCTGACGCCGCTTAGGCGTTCGGCAACTCTTCCCCGGTGTATCTGCGTACCTTTGCCCGGCGAGTCGCAGGGTTGCGGCCTCGTGCTTCCTCCCGCCTATCTGATCTGGCTCCTCGGTTTATGAGGTCTTACTCTCTCCTGTTTGCTGCCGTGCTCTGCGGCAGCCTTACGTTGTCGGAATCTACCTGGGCCCAGCAGGCCCCGGCCAAGAAACCAACTACCCCAGCCGGTAAGGCCACCACCCCGGCCACTTCGCGCCCAACTACGGTGCGCCCGGCTGCTACGGGCGCCGTCACGCCCGGCGCCCGTCCGGCCCCGAAGACGACTACGACAACGCCAGCTCCTGCCGCGGGCAAACCAGCTACCTCTAGCGCCCCTAAGGCCAGCCCCACCACGAAACCGGCTACCTCCGCGGCCACGCCCAAACCAGCCGTTACCGCGGCTCCGAAGCCCACGGGCCCGCCCCTGCCGGCCAACATGAACTCCAGCGACCCGGCCACTCGCTACAAAAACGGCAAAACGCTGCTCGACCAGACCCGCTACGAGTTGGCCATGCAAGAGCTGTTGCCCGTCACGGCGCCCGGCAGCAAGTTTCAGCGGGCCCCGGAAGCGGCCTACCTCTACGCCGTGGCTGCTAGTCGGGCTAAGAAGTGGGCCGAAGCTGAGCAGATGCTCAACCTACTGCGCACGGAATACTCGCAGTGGCCCAACCTGCCCGAGGCCTTCTTTCTGCAGGGGCAGGTGTCTTTTGAGCAGGGCGACTTCGAGAATGGCCTGCGGGTGCTCAGCCAGCTCCCCCCCGACCGCCTGGCTACGGAGCGGGAAAACATGAAGGCCGCTTATTTGCCCCGCGTCAAGGACAAAGCCACCTTCCAGAACCTGCTCAAGGCCTACCCCCAGGATGCCACCCTGGCCCGCGCCTACGCCGACAAGCTGGCCAATGGCGGCTGGTACACCGAAGCCGACAAGCCCCAGCTCGACCAGCTCATCACCCAGTTTGCCCTCGACAGGACCCGCTACACGCCCCGCCCCCGGGCTCAGAAGAAGAGCACCTACAACATTGGGGTGCTGCTACCCTTCGAGTTTGATGACCCGAGCTGGGAAACCCGCCGCAAAAACCAATTCGTAACGGACCTGTACGCCGGCATGCGCCTAGCCCAGGACTCCTTGCAGCGTGAGGGGCACCCCGTGCAGCTGTTTGCCTACGACACCGGCGCCGATACTCTGCAGCTTAAGCAGGTGCTGGCTCTACCGGAGCTAGCCGGCATGGACATGCTGATCGGGCCGGTGTACAAATCGGGCAGCAAGATTCTGGCCCGCTACGCCCAGCAGAAGCAGATTGTGGTGGTCAATCCCCTTTCCCAAGACGGCGACTTGGTGCTGGACAACCCCTGGCACTACCTCTTCGAGCCCAGCACAGCCACTCAGGCCCGGCAGGCCGCCCAATTTGCCTTTGCCCGCCTGGGTGGCCCCCGCACGGCCGTGGTGCTCTACGAGGACAGCAAGGACGAAGCTGCCTTTGGGCAGGCTTACAAACAGGCCTACGAGGCCCTAGGCGGGCGCGTGCTGCAGCTGCGCCGCATCAACTCCGATGTGGAAGAGTCCCTGGCCGCGGGCTTTGCTGGTGTTGATTTAAAGACCATCGGCCACTTGGTGGTAGCTTCCGATGGCAAAAAAGCTGGCCCCTACACCCTCGGGGCCCTTAAGGCCCAGGATGCCCGCACCCCGCTCATTACCTACGCTTCCTGGCTCGACAACAACCGCATTGGCCTGGGCCAACTCGACGCCCGCGACGTGTACTTTGTGCACCCTAAGTTCGTGGACCGTACCGGCTACGGCGTGCGGCGGGTGCGCCAGCTTTACACCCAGCGCCAGAACCTGCCGCCTTCGGTATTTGCTTTGTCGGGCTTTGAGCTGCTGTACTACTTCGCTAGCCAGCTCCACCAGCACGGCCCCGCGTTTCAGCAGCCCCTGGCCAATGGTGGTCCGGTTTCCGGAGCCGTTTTTCAGGGCATCGGCTACCCCGGTGGCAGCCACGATAACCAGTACGTGCCCTTAACCAAGCTGGAGCGACTGGAAGTAGAAGTTCTGAACCCAGTGGGCATTCGGTAGGTTATTTACTTGCTGCCGCGCCCGTTTTGTGGCCTGGTTTAACCCAGCTTTGGCTCCCTTTATCACGCCGCGCGAAGCTTCCGGCTTCCGCTACATTTTGCTTTCATGTCGCACGTAACCACTTCCCCAGCTCCCACGCTTCCCCTCACCACCAGTGACGCCCTGTTTACGCGGGCCAAAAACCATATTCCGGGCGGGGTAAACTCGCCGGTACGGGCCTTCCGGGCCGTAGGCGGTCATCCGGTGTTCATGCAGTCGGCCAAAGGCGCTTGGCTGACCGACGTCGATGGCAACCGGTACCTGGACTTCATCAACTCCTGGGGCCCTATGATTCTAGGCCATGCCCCGGACCTGGTACTGAACGCCGTACAGCAGGCCGTGCAGGGTTCCCTGTCGTTTGGCGCGCCCACGCGCCGGGAGGTAGAAATGGCCGAGCTCATCAAGCAGATGGTGCCCAGCATCGAGAAAGTGCGCCTCGTAAACTCGGGCACCGAAGCAACGATGTCGGCTATTCGGGTAGCACGGGGCTTCACTGGACGCGACAAAATCATCAAGTTCGAGGGTTGCTACCATGGCCACGGCGACTCCTTCCTGATTGCAGCCGGTTCGGGTGCCCTCACCCTGGGCGCGCCTGATTCGCCGGGCGTCACCCAGGGCGTGGCCCAGGACACGCTCACGGTGCCTTACAACAACTTAGCCGCCGTGGAGCAGATTATTGCTGCCAACGAGGGCCAAGTAGCCGCCCTAATTCTGGAGCCGGTAGTGGGCAATATGGGCCTGGTGGCTCCGCAGGAAGGCTACCTCCAGGGTCTGCGCGAGCTGTGCACCCAGCACGGCATTGTGCTGATTTTTGATGAGGTGATGACTGGCTTCCGGCTAGCCCGGGGCGGCGCCCAAGAACTCTACGGCATCACCCCCGACCTGACGACCCTAGGCAAAATCATTGGGGGCGGCATGCCGGTAGGCGCGTACGGCGGCCGCCAGGACATCATGGACAATGTGGCCCCGGCTGGTAAGGTGTACCAGGCGGGCACGCTCTCGGGCAACCCCATTGCCACGGCGGCCGGCATTGCCCAGCTCTCCTACCTTAACGAGCACCCCGAGATTTACGACGAGCTCAACCGCATTACCACCCGCATTGCCGACGGCACCCGCCAGATTTGCGCTGAGCTAGGCCTGAACTACACCGTTAACCAGGTCGGCTCCATGTTCAGCGTGTTCTTTACCAGTCAGCCCGTCACTGATCTAGACTCAGCCAAAGCCTCTGATACGGAAGCTTTCGGGCGCTACTTCCGGGCCATGTTGCACCGCGGCATTTACCTGGCTCCGGCCCAGTACGAGGCCCTGTTCGTGAGCACTGCTATTACCGATGAGCTCGTGGACCACTACCTGACCGCCTGCCGCGAATCAATGAAAGAAGCCCACGGGTTGTAAGTGAAGTGGTGCATGAGTGATTGAGTAAGTTGTGTGATAGTAGGTAAAAAGGCACAACGACGCTGTATACCTTCTTCGCGTAACCAACCTGATAATGTAACAAGCCCTTGCTTCCAACGCGGAGGCAGGGGCTTTTGCTTTCAAGGAAGCTCAGCTGGCACGCCCGAGGCACTAGGCCTTGTAGGAATTCCTGGTCATGACAACCACATTTTTGGCCTTTCTGCTGGCTGGCCAGCTTAGCGCAACTGCAAATTCCCGACCTTTGCCGGAAACTACCCTTGCCCTATGCCCCGACTTTGTCAGTTGCTACCGCTGTTTTTGCTGCTGTGGCTCGCTGGGCCGGCCGTGTTGCTGGCACAAACCGAAACCCCTGCGGCGGCCAACAAGCGCCTCTTCGACCGCACCGTGGACGAGCTGAATTTCCGAACCATGGAAACCGTGTACGACAAGTCGTTTGCCCGGGGCAAGTTTCCCGTCTCGCTACGCACGGCCAAGGCCCGTAAGGAGTTCGACAACTTCCCCGGCCGAGATGACCTGAAAAAGCTTTTCCTGAACTACAACGGCGTTTCGGACCGCTTTAAGTCGCGCTTCGGTAAGGGTCGCACCGACCTGGTAGAGTTCGAAAAACAGCTCAACAGCATTCTGGTTGACCGCAACTTTGAGTTCTTTATCCGGGTGCTACCCCGCGACGAACGGGTAGCCTTAATCCGGAGCCTGCAGCGGGCCATAAAGCAAGGTGCCGCGCAGTTTAACGCTTCCCAGGATGCCGCGCCCGAAGAATTGGCCGCCGACGGAGCCGCTGTACCCCCCGCCGACATTGACCCGGCCTCGGCGCCTGCTTCTGCCCCTTCCCCCGATGTGACGGCCGAGGACCCGCAGCCCGAACCCGAAGTGGCCCTGGCTATCCCGGCCGCCGGCTACCCCGCTCCCCGTTCCCTCGACTCAGCCCCGCGCCACGACTGGATGGACTACCTCACGCTGCTGCTCTCGGGCAGCTCTCTGCTGGTGCTGCTTTACTTGGTTACCAGCGTGTTACCCGACCTGCGCAACCGCCTCGACGCCCTCACTGAGGACCAGGAACGCCCAACTCCTCCTGCCCGCCCCCGCCGGCCCGCCCCCTTACCCGAGGACCGCTACGAGGACGAGGAGGATAATTAGAAGTTAAGAATTGGCAGCGGCATCCGACTCCTCAATTCTTGATTCTTCATTTTTACTTGACTTCATGATCCTCACCGACCAGCAGATTCTCGCCGAAATTGAGCGAGGCAACATCGTTATTGAGCCCTACGACCGGGGTTGTTTGGGCACCAACTCCTACGATGTGCACCTGGGCCGCTACCTGGCTACCTACCGCGACACCGTGCTGGATGCCCGCAAACACAACGAAATCGACGTTTTTGAAATTCCGGAGGAGGGCTTTGTGCTTCAGCCCGGCACGCTGTACCTGGGCGTAACCGAGGAGTACACCGAGAGCCACGCCCACGTCCCATTTCTGGAAGGCAAGAGCAGCGTTGGTCGCCTGGGCATCGATATTCACGCTACGGCGGGCAAGGGTGATATTGGGTTCTGCAATACCTGGACCCTGGAAATCAGCGTTTCTATGCCGGTGCGCATATACCATTTGATGCCCGTGGGGCAGCTCATTTACTTTGCCGTGCAGGGCAACGTTGAAACGTTCTATAATCGTAAGGCCAATGCCAAGTACAACGACCGCACAGTGAAGCCCGTGGAGTCGATGATGTGGAAAAACAAGTTTTAGCGTTTCCGACGCGCAAATAGCGCTGCCATTCCAGGCAAAACGGAAAATCTGGGTTTACCGAGTGAGGTCAATCCCAGTTTTCCGTTTTGCCTGGAATGGCAGTTTTTTATGCGCTTTCAGGCGCTAATCCTTATCAGAGTAAACTCCCTGGCACAATTTTTCGTTAAGAAAGGATACAACAGGAGGTTTCGCAACGGATGAAACGTGCTGTTTTATTTGGATCTGACTTGTTCACGATATCTTTTCCCCGATGAAAAAGAAACTTGCTGCCGCGACTGCCCTGGTGCTTGCTTCGCTTGGGGCCACCGCCCAACAGAAGCCTGCCACTCCGGCCCCGCAGGATAAACCAAGCCAAGCTTCCGCCCGTCTTAACCCTATCCAGGCCCACGCCCGCCAGCTCTCAGACCAAATGGCACGTGAGTTGCGCCTGAATGGCTACCAGAAAACCCGTCTGCAAGCCATTAACGAGGACAAGCAGGCAAAAATCGCCGCTATTACCCAGAAGAACGCCGGCAACGACAAGCTCATTAAGCAGCAATGCGACGCCGTATGTAAAGAGCGTGACAAGGAGTTGCAGGCCGTGCTCAGCACCGACCAGTACAGCAGCTACTACGATGCGCGCCCTTCTTACAATCAGTTCAGCATGAATTATGGCAAAGCTGCTAATGCCATCTTTGTCAACTCAGTGCAGAACCCGCTTCCGGCTAGCAGCAACGGCGCTACCATTGGCCCGGCCAAGTCTGCCGCTCCCGCTACCCGCAGCCGTCAGTAAGCTTACTCTATAATTCATAAAGAAATCCCGCCAGATACATCTGGCGGGATTTTTTCGTGCAAGTTAAGTACTAGCGTTGCTTGCGCTCTTCCTCCTCAATGTGGTCCATGAGCTGGCGGCACAGGTCGCGCATCTTGGTAGCCATCACGGAGTCGTTGGTGGCCGTGATGATGCTTTCTGCCATGGCGCCCATCGTATCCACGTAAAAGCGCTTCATTTCGTCCACCGGCATTTCCTTGGTCCAGAGGTCAATCTTCATGGTGCCGCGTTCGTCCCGGTCCCACAGGGCAATGTTGATGGCCTTGGCAAAGTGAATATCGGGGCCTGCATCAGTAGCCGACCAGCTGATGGCCTCGGGGACCTTCTGATCGTCGAGGGCGATGCTGAAGCGAATTTCAGATTTCTTCATATCACGGATTTAAACGGATTATTCGGATTTCGCGGCTTCGTGTGGCCTTCCGTTTCGGGCCGCACGCCGCGTATTTTCCACTAGTGGTGGAGGATACTCACAGACCCAGTTTCACAACTATTAACCTGATCGGTCAAAAGAAAAGACGGACTTCTCGACTCACAGAATGAACCCGTGCTATTCGAAAAATCCGTCTGAATCCGTGCTTAGACGTAGTTGTTCAACATCACCGGCATTACCAGCATCAGGATGCTCTCGTTGTCGTCGGGGGTAGTGGGCATGAGCAGGCCGGCGCGGTTGGGCGTGCTCAGCTCCAGGGTGATTTCCTCGGAGTCGATGTTGCTGAGCATCTCGGTCAGAAACTTGGCGTTGAAACCGATTTCCATGTCCTCACCGTCGTACTGGCAGGCTAGCTTTTCGTTGGCTTCGTTGGAGAAGTCCAGGTCTTCAGCCGACACCGTTAGCTCCGAGCCAGCCAAACGCAGGCGCACCTGGTGGGTGGTTTTGTTGGAGTAAATGCTGATGCGCTTTACCGAGTTCAGGATTTCCTGACGGCTGATGATGAGCTTGTTAGGATTGCTTACCGGAATTACATTTTCGTAATCAGGGTAGCGCTCATCAATCAGGCGGCACACCAGGCGCATCTGGTTGAAGCTGAAGAAAGCATTGGAATTGTTGAACTCCACGCGCACGGTAGTTGCCTCGGAAGGTAGAGCGCCTTTCAGCAAGTTAAAGGCCTTCCGCGGAATGATGATGTTGGCAGTCTGGCCCGCGCCCACGTCGGAGCGGCGGTAGCGCAGCAGGCGGTGGCCGTCGGTAGCCACGAAAGTCACCTGGTTATCGGCCAGCTGCACCAGAATGCCGGTCATCGCGGGGCGCAGCTCGTCGGTGCTAACGGCGAAGATGGTCTTGTTGATAGCCCGCGACAACGACGTGGACGGCATCTCTACCGGCGCCGAACCCTTCACAACCGGTACGCGGGGGAAATCGGTGGCATTTTCGCCGGCCAGCTTGTAGCGGCCGTTTGAGCTGGCAATTTCGATGGTGTAGGTTTCCTCGTCCAGGGTGAAGGTTACGGGCTGGTCGGGCAGGTTTTTGAGCGTGTCCAGCAGAATGCGGGCGGGTGCTGCAATGCGGCCGCTTTCCCGGGCTTCCACGGGTAGCTCCGTCATCATGCTGGTTTCCAGATCAGAGGCCGTAATCGTCAGCTTGCCGTCCTCGATTTCAAAGAGGAAGTTCTCCAGAATCGGCACCACGGGGTTGTTCGTGACTACACCGTTGATGCTCTGCAGCTGCTTGAGCAGGGCGGAAGACGAAACGATAAACTTCATAGTGGGGCGGGGTTCGGTCGTTTTTTAGGAAGAGGACAAAGATAGGGAACGGCAGCGGGTTTGGAAACCGCTTCCCGTATTCCGGTGCACCAGAAAAATCAGGTATTTCAGGCCAGATTTAAGCAATTATTTCTGGCCGCGGCCGCAAAAGTCGCAGGGCATTTTGCACTGGCTGGGCGCTACCATACTGGATATATTCAAGCTCAACTATTGACTAATCCCGGCAAACCAATTAATTAGCCCCTAGTATGTCCTTCCTCCCGTCGTGGTCAGTTTTTCCATGTTTACTCCTGCCTTGTATCATCTTGTTTATCAAAGTGCGGCCACTACTCCCATGCGCGAGGACGAGCTAGCCGTGTTGCTGACCCAGTCCCGGACCTGGAACCAGGCCCACGACCTAACCGGCCTGCTGCTTTACAGCGACGGCAGCATCATGCAGGTTCTGGAAGGTACTGAGGAAGAAGTACGCTACATTTTTCGCCGTATTGAGGTGGACCAGCGGCACTTTGGCGTTACGAAGCTCTCCGACGGCCCGATTCAGGGACGCAATTTTTCGCAGTGGTCCATGGGCTTCCGGACGGTTAATCCGGCGGCATTTCAGCGGCTGGTAGGCTACAATAACCCGGAAAATGGCAGCCATCTTGCCAACTACTCCGAGAACGGCAACGTCTCCCTGCACGACTTGCTCTCGTCCTTCATCACCCAGGACGAAGTGTATCGGTAGGCAGCAGGGTAGCAGCGCTACCGCTCCTGCGCATTAGCGGCAAGCAAAGCGGCTTACTGCTTGAAATACACTGAGAAGGTGGAGCCCACGCCTACCTCACTCTGAACCTCGATGCGGCCGCCCGCATTTTCCATAATTTTCTTGACCATGTACAGGCCAATGCCGCTACCATCCACGTGGTCGTGAAAGCGCTGGAACATGGAAAAGAGCTTCTGGTTGTTTGACTCCTTCAGGCCCAGACCGTTGTCGCGCACTTCCAGCACCTGGTAGCTTCCCTCCTGCCAACTGCGGATGCTTACCTGGGCGAGCCGGTCGGGGGAGCGGTACTTGAAGGCGTTGCTGAGCAGGTTGTACACGATGCTGCGCAGATTTTTTTCCGTAAACGAAATGCGCGGACAGCTACTCACGGCCACTTCCAGCTGGCCGCCGGCCGCGTGCAGCAAGGGCGCCAAGTCCATGCTCACGTCCTGGATTAGAGTAGCCAGCTCAATAATGGCCACGGGCTGGTCATTTTCCTTTTGCAGCTTGGTAACCTCCGTCAGGTGCTCAATGGTGCGCTTGAACCGGTCCACTGAACCCTGCATCATTTGCAGGAGCAACTGCACTTGCGCCTCATTGTGGGGGGTAGTGCTTAGTTCCGGTAACAAGGCGTGCAGCAGCCCCTCAATATTATTAATTGGGTCCTTCAGGTCATGCGAGGCCGTGTAGATGAAGTTATCCAGGTCTACGTTGACGCGGGTGAGCCGCTCGTTGTTTTCCTGCAGCTCCCGCTGAGCCTGATCGATGCGTTCCTGGGCTAGCTTGTGCTCGTGGATGTCGGTGTAGGTGCCAATCCACTGCATGATTTCGCCTTCCTCATTGCGGGAGGGTAAGGCCCGGCCCAGCATCCAGCGGTAGGCACCGTCCCGGCCCTTAATCCGGCATTCCACTTCTAGGGCGTGGCCGGTGTGCAGACTGTTGCGCCACCGGGCCTGGGCCGTGGGCAAATCGGCGGGGTGAATGCGGGACTGAATGGAGCTACCCGTTTCCGGCCCGGTAGTGTGGCCCGTGTAGTAAAACCACTGACGGTTCAGGTAGGTGTTTTGGCCCTGGGAATCAGCCGTCCAGGCTATTTGCGGAATACCCTCTAGCATCCGGCTGGCCTCGGCGGCAGCCCGGGTTATGACATCCTGGGCGGCCTGCTGCTGCCGCAGTTCTTCGTTTTTGCGCGCCAATAGGGCATTCTGCTCCACTACCTGCGCCCGGATATCGGTAATTTCCCGTTGGGCCGATAAGTCGGTAATGATGACGGCCAGCACCGGCAGCTCGTTGAACTCCAGCACGTTCATTGACAGGGAGAAGGGCTGCAGCAGGCCGGATCTGGTTTGCAGAGGCATCTCGCCCTTACTCTTGCCCGCCCACCCCTTCTGAATCAGCGCGGCCCAATACGGCTCAAACTGAAGCGGAACAAAACCCTCAAAAGAGCTACCAATTACTTCCTCCAGGCCCAGCCCGAGCAGGCTGGCTAGGCTGGCATTGCCGTAAAGAATGGTGGCATCCTGGCTGAGCAGCAGGGCGCCTTCGTTCATTTGCTCAATCAGGGTGCGGTAGCTCTGGTCAGCGCTTTGCAGCGTGAAAATGCGTGGCCCGTCGGAACTCTGCACGGCCAGCGCGTCTACGGCACCCGTGCGGATGGCGGTAATCAGCTCCTCGGCTTCCAGCAGTTGCTGCCGCAATTCCTCGTTTTCGCGGGCAAGGGCAGCGTGGCGTTGTGGGTCGTCAGTCATGGGGGCTAGCCGTACCGAACGGCGCCGACAGCCCTAGGGCCAGCAGCACCTTGTCTTTTTCCGAAAGATCTCCAATGAGCCGGCGCGTGGGCAGGGGCATTTTCTTGACTAGGGTCGGGGCAGCTACAATCTGATCCTGCTCGGCCAGCTCCGGCTGTTGGTATATATCAATGATAACCAATTCGTAGCGCCCTTTCAGGTATTGCTCGCAGAGGCCCTTGATGTTCTGAACTGCCCGCGTGGAGTTGGGGGTAGCCCCAGTAATATACAAATGAAGCACGTATTCAGCCGCCGCCTCTTGTCCTAGTTCCTCTAAATCCATCCGGCGCGGGTTACTTACTCTCAACCGCCCGAATATCTAACCCTACCAGCACCCGTTCCTGGTTGGATAAGTCGCCGATAATTTTGCGGATGGGGGCCGGCACTTTGCGCACCAGCGTGGGAATGGCCAGAATCTGGTCGCCGGCAGCTAGCTGCGGGTGCAGTAGTAAGTCAATGACTTCGAGCTTATAACGTCCTTTCAGGTGCTGCTCGCAATACGCTTTCAGGTTAGCCAGGGCCGTAACTGACTTGACGGTCTGACCAGCCACGTACAAACGGAGCTCCCAGGTTTCTTCTTGGGGGGTAATTGGGAGAGGGGTCTCCATACGGGGGGTGCAAATAGGAAAAAGACGTACTGGAGACTTACTCGGTGGAGGCGGTTCCCGCAATTTGCCGGCGGTTATCGGCTAGCTTCTGCTGGCGAACCAGCTCCTCATGGTTAATTTGCCGCAACTCCTCTTCCACTGACTCAAATTCCGTGCGCAAATTGGCAATGGTCGCTTCCAGCACCCGGCGCTTGCGCTCAATTTCTCGGTCTTTGCGCTCCAGCTCCTGCTGGCTAGCCAGGGCTTGGGCCTGCTCCTGCATTTGCTGGGTTAGGCGGCTGGCTCCCGTCACGATGCCCATAGGCCCAATCACAACGTCCAGGAGTTGAACGCCGTGGTCAGTGACTACAAACTCCCGAACCTGGTTGGAGTGCGCCATGCCCCGAGCTTTCAGAATGCTGATGCCCCGGTTTCGCTCCCCTACCCCTTCCAAGTCCCGCACGCTTATCCAGGTGTCAACCAACGAGGAAACGCCTTCCTCCGTCATTTCCTGCTGAATATTACGGCCGTTGATCAGGGAAGTGAACATGGCCGTGATGTTGTTGATTTTCAGGAAGTCAATCAGGCGGGTGAGCATGCTGCGCACTTCCGCAATGTTGCCCACGGTGATTAGGTTGCTGATGGGGTCAATAACCACCGCATCGGGCTTGAACTCTTTAACTAGGCGGTGCAGCGTCACCAAATGCTTTTCCAGCCCGTTCAGGGTAGGGCGCGAGGCTTCCACGTGCAGTAGCCCCTGCTCCATAAAGGTGTTCAAGTTGAGGCCAATGGAGCGCATGTTGCGCACCAGCTGCTGGGGCGACTCCTCGAAGGCGAAGAAGGCGCAGCGCTTGCCGGTGCTACATATGGCATGGGCGAAGGAGGCGGCCAAAGTAGTTTTGGCCGTGCCGGCGGTACCCGTGATGAGCACGCTGCTGCCCTTGTAAAACCCGTGCCGGCCAAACATATCGTCCAGGGCTGGTACGCCCGTGGAAATGATTTCGTTGGAAACTTCGTGGTCGAGCTTCAGGCTGGTTACGGGTAGCACGGAAATACCGTCCTCGGTAATCAGGTAGGGATATTCATTGGTGCCGTGGGTGCTGCCGCGGTATTTCACAATGCGCAGGCGGCGGGTAGTAATCTGCTCAATTACCCGGTTATCCAGCAGAATCACGCAATCTGACACGTATTCCTCCAGGCCCTGCCGGGTCAGGGAGCCTTCGCCCCGCTCGGCGGTAATAATGGTGGTCACGCCCTTGTCCTTAAGCCAGCGAAACAGCCGGCGGATTTCGGAACGGAGCACAGCTTGGTTGGTGAAGCCGGAGAACAGGGCCTCAATGGTATCGAGCACCACGCGCTTGGCCCCGATGGAGTCAATGGCGTAGCCCAAGCGAATGAATAGACCTTCCAGATCATACTCGCCGGTTTCCTCGATTTCTGAGCGGTCGACGTGCACGTGGTCGATGCGCAGTTGCCCCTGGCCCTGGAGGGTTTGCAGGTCAAAGCCCAAGGAGGTGACGTTGGCGGCTAGCTCATCGGCCGTTTCCTCGAAGGCCATGAGCACCCCGGGCTCGTTGAATTGCTGAATACCGCGCACCAAAAACTCCACGCCCATCAGGGTTTTACCGCAGCCGGCGCTGCCGCACACCAGCGTGGGGCGCCCCTGGGGTAAGCCTCCCTCCGTTATCTCATCCAGGCCATCGATGCCCGTGGGCGTTTTGGGCAGCTGTGGCCCCAGAGAAGCGGAGGAAGTCATCAGGTCTTGCATATTCTACTGGCGTATTCAGCAAAGATACCCGAATAGCAGACACTTCCCCGCCGCCCCGCACAATCTGGCCGGCTGTGCTAGCCCGTGTTGCTTGTAGCCTCTGAGTCTGGAGCGCCGAGCTTATGCTTAACCCTACCGGCGCAAGCAGGCTGAAAAGTTGATTCAGAGCACTAGCTGCCACTTTCAGCTCGACTGCTTAGCTATCAGCAGCACCTAGGCCAAGCCCGAAATCATGTTGTCGGCTACCCGTTCATGGGTTCGGCAAGCTGATGCTCGGCCAAGAACTGGAAGCAGAAATGCTAAAACGACGCGTACCGGCGCTTGCGGCGCCAGGCGCGCACTACCCCAAATAAGCCCAGCAAAGCCAGCGGAACCACCAAGTTCAGCAACTGCCAGCGGCGGCGTTCTTCCACTACCCGCAGCTTATCCAGGGGGCGTAGGGTGATTTGCTTGCCGCGTACAGCAATCAGGCCGCTTTCATCCAGCATGTAGTCCACGGCGTTCAGCACTAGCTCCCGGTTGGCAAACTCGGTGTTGGCTAGGCGGTCGAAGCCCAGGCGAAAAGGTCGGCCCGTTTTAGGATCCACCTCATTACGCACGAAGTCGCCATCGGAAATGACCAGCACCTTGGCAGGCTTAGCCAGCGGGGAGGTAGCTGGCTGGTAGCGGGTGGTGCCGGGCTCGGCGCGGTTGGCATACAGGGAGCGGAACTGGCCTTCGAGCAGGTAGCCCACGGGCTTGAACTGCGCCTTGTAGAGCTTGGGGTCGGGCTCCAGGCGGGCGTCATTCAGGTTCACGGGTACCGGCGAGGGTAGCACCCGGGTGTAGCGGGAGGTGAACAGCAAGGGCGTTTTGCGGATGCCCACGGCCTTCACCGTATCAATGCTGCTGACAAATTTGGTGTACACCGCGTCGAGGTTGCGGGTGATGGGGTGCTGGCTGAAGTTGTTAATCAGGGGGTAGAACTGCCAGGGCATGGGTTCCACCTTGGGCTTGTCGCCGAGGGTGCCAGTAACCATGGGGATGACGCCGGAGTTGAGGTCGAGCAGCAGATCGGGGTTTATGCGCACGCCGTACTTGAACAGTAGGTCGTCGAGGCCCAGGGGCTGGGGGAAGGACAGCATACCGCCGCGGTTGGCGCTGTCCAGGTTCACGCGCATGGCATCCACGAAGAACAAGGCACTACCACCCTGGGTCACGAACTGGTCGAGCTTAAACTTTTCCGGCTCGGCATAAGCTCCGGCCGGCTTGGCCACAATCAGGGCGCTGAGCGTACGCAAATCCTGGGGGCGCGACTGAGCTAGGTTCACCCGGAATACGTCGTAGAACTGACTCAGGGAGCCAATCAGGTCGCCAGCTTCCTGGTTCGACAGCTCGCCGTGGCCCTCTACTACCCCAATGCGCTTGCGCGAGCCGGGGTTGAGCTTGCGGATGGCGCTGGCCAGCTCGTATTCCAGCCCTTCTATGCTCTGGTTGAGGCGCACATCGGAGGGGGCGGCTTGGTTACCGCGCAGCAGCAGCACCTGCTGCTCTTTGCCGCCGGCCGCTACCGTGGCCCAGGGAAAAATGATTTTCTCAGTGCGCTTGCCGTTTTCGGTGGCCCCGAGGTTGGTAGGCCGTAATCCTTTTTTGAACAGCGCTTGGTAGTACTCGTTGCGAGCCTTCTCGGTGCCGGCCGCTGAGGGGTCGACGAAGACGTAGTGCAAGTTGGCCCCACCGTACACCTGCATTTCGTTCAGGGTTTCGCGCACGGACTGCTGCAAACGTCGAAACGCGGGCGGAAAGTCACCGTCGAGGTAGACGGTAACGGTGACGGGCTGCTTCAGGCCTGAGAGCAACTGCCGGGTAGCCCCCGACATGGTGTAGCGCTTCTCCTCCGTCAAGTCAAGGCGAAAGAAGAACAGGCCAGCAAGAAAATTTAGTAGCAGCAAGCCCACCAGCGCCAGCGCAAAGCGCGTGAGGTCACGGCGTTTTCGGCTAGCTGTTGGCTGTTGGCTGTTAGTTGTTGGCTGATGTTCTGTGCTCACAGAATGCGGGTTGAAAGTTCTTCTTGTATCAAAAGGCTAGTAGCCAATTGCTATGTCACTCAGTTCTGCCAAAGGCCAACAGCTGAAAGCCATCAGCTTATAGCTAAAAAGCCTACCAGTTCCGGCTTTGGAGTACCAGGCGCGTACCCAGCAGCAGGGCAGCAATCAGGGTAAGAAAATAGAGTAGGTCGCGGGAATCGAGAAGACCCTTGCTGATGTCGCGGTAGTGGGCCGCAATGCCCAGCTGCCCAATGTAGTAGGCCGGCGCTCCATCAAACACCGAAGCCAGCGAGTCGAACCCCGAATACACCAGAAAGCAGCCCACTACGGCCACCAGAAAGGCAATAATCTGGTCGCGGGTAATGGCGCTGGCAAAAATACCGATGGCTGCAAACACCGCTGCCAGCAGCCCCAGGCCCAGGTAGGAGCCCACTGTAGCGGCTGAGTCGATGTTCCCCTGGGGACTACCCAGTTGGTAAACCGAGTAATAATAAAGCAGCGTGGGGAGCAGAGCCAGGAGGGCCAGCAGCAAGCAAGCCAAGTACTTGCCGCCGATAATCTGCCCATCGGTGAGCGGACGGGTGAGCAGCAGCTCCATGGTACCGGCTTTCTTCTCCTCAGCGAAGGTGCGCATGGTAATGGCCGGAATCAGGAACAGGAAAATCCAGGGAGCCATGTTGAAAAGAGTTTGCAAATCGGCAAACCCGTAGTCCAGCACTGAGCTGTCTGGGAACACCCACACAAATAGGCCGGTAGCCACCAGAAACACCCCAATGACCACGTAAGCCACCGGGGAGTTGAGGAAGGAATTAAATTCTTTGCGAAGAACGGAATACATCAGGAGGACAGGTGAATAGTAGATAAGCTACAGCTACTCATTTCGTCAGGGACTGGAAGACCTGCTCCAAGCTCTGCTCCTCTTGCCGCAGCCCCAGCAGCACCCAGCCCTGTTGGGCGGCCAAGCGGGAAATGGCTCCGCGTTGGTCGGAGCCAGCAATTGCGCGAATATGATAGATGTTGCCGGCGGCCTCCACGTGGGTTATGCCGGGCAAGGCGCGCAAGGGGGCCAGGTCAATGGCCTGCTCGAACTCGGCGCGGATGACGGTTTCGCCGGCTACCTTCCCGCCCAGCTCTGACACGGGAGAATCGGCTACCAGTTGGCCGCGGTTGATGATAACGGCGCGGCTGCACAAGGCAGCTACTTCGGGCAGAATGTGAGTAGAGAAGATGACGGTTTTGTCCTGGCCCAGCTCCCGGATCAGGCTGCGGATTTCACCAATTTGGTTGGGGTCGAGGCCGGTGGTGGGCTCGTCGAGGATGAGTACACCCGGATCGTGAATAAGGGCCTGGGCCAGGCCTACGCGCTGGCGGTAACCTTTCGAAAGCGCCCCAATTTGCTTGTTCTGCTCGCGGCCCAACCCTACCCTTTCCACCATCTCTTGCACCCGCTGGCGGCGCTGATTTCCCTTCAGCCCGTGCACCGAGCCGATGAATTCCAGGTACTCGTGCACGTACATGTCCAGGTAAAGTGGGTTGTGCTCGGGCAGGTAGCCCACCCGGCGGCGCACTTCCAGCGGGCTGGTTTGCACATCAAAGCCATCCACGGTTACCGTGCCCAGGGAAGGCGGCAGGTAGCCGGTGGCAATTTTCATGGTCGTGGATTTGCCTGCCCCGTTCGGCCCCAGAAAGCCCAGGATTTCGCCTTTGCCTACCGTGAAGCTGATGTTGTTCACCGCAGCCTGGGCGCCAAAGGTTTTTGTGAGCTGTTGAACTTCTACCATAGGGTTCTATCGAAACCGTGCACACTTGTTTATTCTCAATACCTTGCCAGCAGCGGCAGCAGCGCCCAGGTTACCTGCATAAGCAGCCACAGGGCGACTAACGCCACAAACATTCCCGTTGTTCGGCGCCGGTGGGGTAACGCCTGCCGGCGCTGTTTTATGCAGTACAAGAGCAGCGCCAGCAGTATCAGTAGCGTCATCAATTACTTTGGTTGGGTGGGCCGCATCTGCAGCTCCGAAATCATGACGGTTTGCGGGGCTTCCAGGGCATGCACAATGGCGGCGGCAATGTCTTCGGGTTGCATTTTGTGCGGGTCGGGCTGCTGGCCGGGGGTAGCGCCGTTAAAGTTGGTTTCCACCGAGCCGGGCATTACGCAGGTTACCCGCACACCGGCGGGGCGCACTTCCTTGAACAGGGCATCGGAGAAACCGCGCACGGCGTACTTGGTGGCGCAGTAGCCGGCTAGGTTGGCTGTGCCCGCCGTGCCAGCCAGGGACGCCACATTAATAATATGACCCTCCCGCTGCTTTTTCATCTGGGGTAGGGCGGCCTTGGTGCAGTAAAACAACCCGTGCACGTTGGTATCGAACATGGCGTGCCAGTCATCCGACGAAAACCCGTCAACGGGGCCGAAATTGCCGATGCCGGCGTTGTTAACCAGCACATGAACTTCCTGGCCTAGCTCACGCTGGGTGTTGGTGAAGGCTTCCTGAACCGCTACCTCGTCACGGATGTCGCACTCAAAAAACTGAAACCGCTCGTGGGTCAGGCTTTCTGGCGCGGTGCGGCCCCAGCCAGCTACCACGGCCCCGCGAGCCAGCAACGCTTCGGCCGTCGCCAGCCCAATTCCTTTGCTGACGCCTGTGATAATGGCTACCTTGCCGCGTAGGTCCATAGCAGTAGTTTGATGTTCGGGTTTAAAATACGGCCGCAAGTTAGCGCCCTGCACCGGCTTTTACGCGGGAGTTGCGCCCTAGGTACGGGCCTGCTGCTGCTGACGGCCTGCCAGCCGGAAAACGAAGCCGGCTGTTTCACCAGCACAGGCAACATCACCACGGAGCGCCGCAGCCTCCCTCCTTTCCGGGTGTTGACTACCTACGACAACGTGCGGGTAACGCTCCTGCAGGACACGATAACCTACGCCGAGGTGCGAGCGGGCAAAAACCTGCAGGAAGATATCCGCCTGGAAGTGGAAGGTAACCACCTCACCGTTCGCAACACCAGCCGCTGCAACTGGGTACGTCGCTACAACACGCCCCGCGAAGTAACCCTGCACACCCCGCGCCTCACCGACCTGTTTCTGCGCGGCCAGGCTGATATTCAAACCAGCGGCACCTTCCGGGCCGATACGCTGTATGCCCACCTTATCGGCTCCGGCGACTTTCGCCTGCACCTGACCAGCCGCTACCTGGGCCTGGACCAGTACGAGCTAGGCGACATGTACCTGAGTGGAACCGCCGCGGAGCTGCACCACACCATTGGCGGCAACGGCAGCATGTATGCTTCGGAGTTGGCCACCGGGGACGTGTACTTACAAACCAATTTCAGCAGCAACGGAAATGGTTATTTCAGTCCGCGCCAGCTGCTGGCCGGCACCCACGCGGGCACCGGCACCATCTTTTACCGCGGAACACCTTCAGTAGCAGATTTTCGGGTCAGCGGCAAGGGCAAGCTAGCGCGCGAGTAAGAACCCAGGCTACTCCCGCCACTTACAGGTCGCCGAGTTGGGGCCGGATCAGCAGCTCCTCCACCACAGCCTGGGGCGAGAGAGAGTAGGTAGCAAAAATGGCTTCGGCTACGTCTTCGGCTTTGATGAACCGCTCGGCGGGCAGGTCAACGCCTTCCCAGCTGGCGGTGAGGGTAGCGCCGGGCAGCACGGCCGTCACCCGGATGCCAGAGTCCTTTAGCTCTTCGCGCAAGTTGCGGGTCATGCCCAACAGGGCGTGCTTGGCAATGCCGTAGGAGCCACCATTGGGGTAGGCCGTAAGACTGGCCGTAGAGCAGATAGTGAAGATATGGCCCGCCCGCTGCGCCAGCAGCCCCGGTAGCAAGGCCAGCGTCACATCGTAGGCGCTGAGCAAGTTCACGGCCAGCATCTGACGGAGCTGGGAGCCATCCTGGGGCTCATCTTGCAAGCGGCCCGGAATAAAGGAACCGGTGTTGTTAACCAACACTTCTACTTCGCCCTGGCTGCGCACAAAATCAGTGAAGCGCACGCAGTCTTCCTGCCGGCTTAAATCGGCGGGTAGGGTGTGCAGTACGGCGCCGGGAAGTTGCTCCGCGGCAGCGGCTTGCAGCTCCTGCAAGTCTGTGGTGGAGCGGGCGCAGGTAACCACCGGATAGCCCGCCTGCAGAAAGCGCCACACCAGGGCCCGCCCAATTCCTTTGGTACCACCCGTAACAACGATATTTTTTTGCATTCCTTTGATTCCTGAATTGGTTTTTACGTAAGCAAGGCAGCTCGGCACTCCCCCTCCCTTTCGGATGCCGCAAGTTTCCGCTTTTCTTTTCTTATTCCCTTTTATGGTCAAGTCCTTCGGTGAATTTCTGCTCTTTATTCAGAGCATGCTCACGCGGAAAGAACGGGTAGCCGTATTATGGCAACGCACTATAGACGAGTGTGTTATCATCGGCATCAACTCCATTTTTATCGTCGCCATCGTGTCGGCCTTTATTGGGGCCGTAACCTGCGTGCAGATTGCCTACAACCTGACCAACCCGCTCATTCCTAAAAGCACCATTGGCTACATGGTGCGCGAAATGACGATTCTGGAGCTGGCGCCTACTATTACCAGCATTGTGTTGGCCGGCAAGGTGGGTTCCAGTATTGCTGGCGGCTTGGGCACTATGCGCATCACTGAGCAGGTATCGGCCCTGGAGGTTATGGGCATCAACTCCGCCTCCTACCTGGTGCTGCCGCGCATTCTGGCCTCCATGCTCATGTTCCCGCTGCTCGTGATTCTGGCCATGGCTTTATCCATCATCGGGGGCTATTTGGCAGGGTCTCTGACGGGGGCGTTGTCGGCTCAGGAATATATTGAAGGTATCCGCACCGATTTTATTCCTTACAACATTGTCTTTGCCCTCATTAAGTCGGTTGTATTTGCCTTCTTGGTTTCGGCTATTTCGTCGTTCAAAGGCTTCTACACGCAGGGCGGCGCCTTGGAAGTGGGAGCGGCCAGCACTACGGCCGTTAACAATTCCATCATTGCCATTCTAGTGGCCGATTTTGCCCTGGCTGCCCTCCTTCTATAATGCGCAAGCTGTTAGCTGTTAGCCTGGTTATCAAAAGCGCTAACAGCCATCAGCTGACAGCTTACTACACATATGATTGAAGTTCACAACGTCCAAAAGTCCTTCGAGGGCAACCAGGTACTGAAAGGTATTACCTGCACCTTCGAAACGGGCAAGTGTAACCTGCTGCTAGGAGGTTCCGGCACGGGTAAATCGGTGCTGCTACAGTGCATTGTGGGCCTGATGAAGCCCGACCTGGGCAGCATTACCTTCGACGGCACGGTGTTCACCAACAACAAGGTGGATATTCGGCAGGAAATCCGGAAGAAAATTGGGATGCTCTTTCAGGGCTCGGCCTTGTTTGACTCCATGACGGTGTACGAAAACGTGGAGTTTCCGCTGAAGATGCTCACGCCCGACATGAGCCGCGAAGAGCGCCGCGACCGGGTTGAGTTCTGCCTCAAGCGCGTGGGCCTGGAAAACGCGGGTACCAAAATGCCTTCCGAAATTTCAGGCGGCATGAAAAAGCGCGTGGGCATTGCTCGCGCCATTGCCCCCAACTGCACCTACCTGTTCTGCGACGAACCTAACTCCGGCCTCGACCCGCTCACCAGCATCAAAATCGACGAACTCATCCACGAAATCACCCATGAGTACGGTATTACCACGGTGGTAGTAACCCACGATATGAACTCGGTGGTGGAAATTGGGGACCATATCATCTTCCTCTACAAGGGCCTTAAGCTCTGGGATGGTAACAAAGATGAAATCCTGAACGCCCAGGTGCCTGAATTGAAAGAGTTTATCTTCAGCAGCAGTCTGGTGCGAGCCGCTAAAAAGGTAGATGATGAAACTGAAGGTGGCCTGGCCGCCGCTACCACCGACGAGGCTATTAATATTTAGTAGATAAAGCAGTCCGTGAGAAAATGCCTTCATGGCGAGGCATCCTTGCTCTCTTTGTGACCAGCCTGATAACCAGACAAGCCCTTACTTCCGCACTGGAGGTAAGGGCTTGTCACATCTAGAAGGGTAGCACGTTGGTCAGGACGGATGGCGTCGGTAGCCTCGCCATGACACCTTACTCACTGAATCACCGGCTCGCTATTCTACCACTGCTGGCGCTTGCGCAGCTCCGTGATATGAGCCAGGTGGTGCCGGCCGTGCCAGGCATACAGTACTAGCACTTGGTCGAGGGTGAAGGTACGCTGGGAGCCGGGGTGGTAGAACGTGCGGTTCCACTGCGCGTCGGTGAGGTTACGCAGCAGCTTTATCCAGCGAATGTGCAGGGCCTCTAACAAAGCGAGGGAAACAGCTACTGGGGTTGCCTCATTATCGGGTAGCTCAGCCCAAAGCTGCTCCTCATAGGGGCGCACCGTAGGGTTATCCTCGGTCAGGGCTAGCTTGAAACGAGTGTAGCTATTCAGGTGCGAGTCGGGCAGGTGGTGAATAACCTGGCGCACCGTCCAGCCGCCGGGGCGGTAGGGCGTATCAAGTTGGGCCGGTGAAAGACCCAGAACTGCAGTGCGTACAAGGTCCGGAAGGGTAGCGATTTGGGCCATGTAGGCGGTGCGGGCGCCGCGGTCCAGGGGTTCATCGGGCAATACGGGCTGGCCAATGGGAAAGCGCAAATCAAGGTCAGGAGTCGGTTCCATGCGAAAGAAGGTCTATCAGTTACCGCGGCAAGGTACAAGGTAGCAGGCATTCGATTGGGGCTTCATTACCCGAGGAGCCCGGCAGAAGGCAGAAGCAAAAACGCCTCTCTATTCATAGAAAGGCGTTTCCATTATAACTCGAGGGTAGTAGCGGCGCTTAGCCGTTGCGCTTGTTAAGTTCGTCGCGGATTTTGGCGGCCTTCTCGTAGTCTTCCCGCTCCAGGGCCTGGGCCAGCATCTTGGTCAACTCATCCAAGGATACCTGACCGCTAGGCTCTCGGGGCTCGGCGGGCGCAGGGGCCGGACGGCCGCTGTCGTCGTCCTCATCCTCATCGTCCGTGTCGTCTTCGTCCTCGTCGGCATTTTCATCCAGGTCCGACAGGATAATTCCGGCTTCGCTCAGGACGCTTTCCACCGTAAAAATTGGCACCCCGAAGCGCAGCCCAATGGCAATGGCGTCGGAAGGCCGCGAGTCAAGCTCGAAGGTAGTAGCACCGTCGGAGCATACAATCTTGGAATAGAACACCCCTTCTTTCAGGTCCGAAATCAGCACCTCCAGTACGGCCACGTGCACTTGTTCGGCAAATGATTTGAACAGATCGTGCGTGAGGGGCCGGTTCGGGCTGATCTTCTCTATCTGGATAGCAATACTTTGCGCCTCGAACATGCCAATGATAATGGGCAGGCGACGGTTGCCAGTCTTTTCACCCAGGATCAGGGCAAACGAGCCCGACTGCGACTGGCTGGAGGAGAGGCCCAGAATTTCGAGCGGTATCTTTTTCAAAGGAAAGTAGGGTCTTAAGAACTAAAGGTCGAGGGCTACTAGCCGGTAGGGCCACGTACGGGGTAGACAGGGCAGCGCCGGCTTGGCAGGTGCAAAAGAAATCAATACCGGCTTACCCTTCCCCATACGGCTAAAAAAGAGTTAGGGTCTTAGGCAATGCGGGGGCGAATACGCTCCAGCTTCCTAAGACCCTATTCTTGCAGCGGTTAGCCCAGCTCTTTTACAGCCTGGGTCAGCTTGGGCAGCACATCGAACACGTCGCCGACGATGCCGTAGTCAGCGGCCTTGAAGAAGGGAGCCTCCGGGTCTTTGTTGATGACCACAATTACTTTGGAGGAGTTTACCCCGGCCAAGTGCTGGATGGCACCCGAAATGCCGCAGGCAATGTACAGGTTCGGCGAAACGGTAATGCCGGTCTGGCCAACGTGCTCGTGGTGAGGGCGCCAGTCAACGTCGGAAACCGGCTTGGAGCAGGCCGTAGCGGCACCCAGCGCTTGCGCCAGGTCCTCAATCAGCTTCCAGTTTTCCGGACCCTTCATGCCGCGGCCACCCGATACTACCTTATCCGCTTCGGGCAGCAGAATACCACCGGCCTGATCCTGCAGTACTACCTGCTTGGGAGCATCAGCAAAGTCAGCGTCAGAGAGTTGAGCCGAGAAGGACACGACCTCGGCCGTTTTGCCAGCCTCGTGCAAGGCTTCAATGGAGTTTTTCTTGACGGCAATGATCTTCCGCTCGCCGGCCAGGGTTACGTCGGCAAAGGCCTTACCCGAGAAGGCACCGCGCTTCACCGTGAAGCTACCCCCATCGGCTTTGGGCAATTCTACTACGTTGGTAGCTAAGCTGGCCTGCAGGCGCACCGACAGGCGCGAGCCCACGGCAGCGCCAATGTTGGAGTTAGCCAGTACAATTACTTTGGCATCTTCCTGCTGCGCTGCGGCGGCAATGAGCTTGGTGTAAGCGCCGTTTACGAAATCTTTCAGGCGGGGCTCAGCATCGTAAAGCACTTTGGTAATGCCCTGCTCGCCGAGCTTGGCTAGGTTGGCTTCGGTAGCCTCGCCTACGGCCACGGCCGTAGCCGACGTGCCGAGCAGTTGCGCTACCTGGCTGCCGTAAGAAGCTACTTCCAGCGAAGACTTCTTTACCTCGCCGCCGTCACATTCAACAACAACTAATACAGACATTTTTTGTGAATGAAGAATGAGGAAAGAAGAACAAGAAATGGCTGCGACGGACCCAGCCGAAGCACCTGCTTATTCTTCCTTCTTAATTTGATTAGATAACCTTGGCTTCGTTACGCAGCAGCTTGATCAGCTCACCGGCGCTTTCGGCCGGAATGAGCTTCACGCCTTGCTTAGCTGGGGGCAGCGCGTAGGCGGAAACCTCGGTGCGGGCGCCCTCGCCGGTAGGCTCTACCACTTTCAGGGGCTTGGTGCGAGCCGTCATGATGCCGCGCATGTTCGGGATGCGGGGCTCACACATGGGCTGCTGGCAGCTGGCCACGAAGGGCGTGTTTACTTCCACGATTTCCTTGCCACCTTCAATTTCGCGCTCTAGCGTAGCGGTATTGCCGCTCATATCGAGCTTCATGGCGGGGGCTACCGTCGGGATGCCGAGCAGCTCGCCCACCATGCCGTGCACCTGGAAACCATTGTAGTCAATGCTTTCCTTGCCCATCAGAATCACGTCGTACCCGCCGTCTTTGGCGATGTTGGCAATCTGCTGGGCCACGAAGAAGGCATCCTTGGGGAAGGCATTCACGCGGATGGCATCATCGGCACCGATGGCCAGGGCCTTGCGGATGTTGGGCTCCGTGTCGGCTTCCCCCACGTTCAGTACCGTTACGGTACCGCCGCCCTGGGCTTCTTTCAATTCGATGGCGCGAGTGAGTGCATACTCATCCCAAGGATTAATCACGAATTGTACGCCTGCCTTGTTAAATTCCTTATTATCAGGCGTAAACGTGATTTTGGTGGTCGTGTCGGGCACGTTGCTAATGCAAACGAGAAACTTCATCTACGGCTACTTATATGAGAAGAACACGGGGAAAGTCCCAAATTTGGGGCGAAGATACTCAAATCTACTGCCCCATGGAAACAACGCCCAGCCGTCTGCAGCAACTCCTGGCCTTTTATCAGGACGACCCCGCTGATCCGTTTACGATTTATGCCTTAGCCACCGAATACCGGACCACGGAGCCCATCCGGGCCATGGAGTACTACCAAAAACTGCTCGACGAGCATCCGGAGTACGTGGGAACGTACTACCACGCTGGCAAAATGCTCCAGCAGTTAGGAAAGCCGGATGAAGCCGAAAAAGTTTACCGCACGGGCCTCACCGTAGCGCGCCGAGCCGGACAATTGCACGCCGCCAGCGAAATTCAGCAGGCCCTTAACCAGCTGCTGGGCCTCGACTACGAGGACGACGAGTAATAGTATGTTGCGGCCTTCCGATTTCGCGTCTGATTTGGAACAACAGCTCGAAAAGCACCTTTCCAAATACAACCTAAGTCGGAGCGGCGGCCTCGGTGGAATATACTACCTCCCCACCTGATCTGTGCTGAAAAGTTTGCAACTAGCAGCCCCATTCTTGCCCCTTATTTCATGACCAAAGCTTTCCTGCTAAGCCTCGGCCTGCTGGCAGCGGCCCCCGCCCTGGCCCAGTCGTCGGCCGCCCGCCCCGATTCTGCCGCTACCCTTCCCTACCGCGAATCAGCCCGCAAAATCAACGCGCTGGTGCACACCAAGCTTGATGTGCGCTTCGACTACGCCAAGCGTCAGCTGCTGGGCCGCGAGTGGGTGACCTTGCAGCCCGTGGCGTATGCTACCGACTCGCTGCGCCTCGATGCCAAGGGCATGGATATCAAGTCGGTGACTATGGTAAACGGCACGGCTACTTCAACATTGAAGTACGACTACAACCAGGAGCAGCTGCTGGTGCACCTGGACAAGCTGTACACGCCCGGCCAGCAATACACCGTGTACATTGAGTACGTGGCCAAGCCCGACGAGCTGAAAACCAAAGGCAGCCAGGCCATTACCGACGCCAAAGGCTTGTACTTCATCAACCCCGACAGCACCGAAGCCGGCAAGCCCCGCCAGATCTGGACCCAGGGCGAGACGGAGGCCAGCTCGGCTTGGTTTCCGACCATCGACAAGCCCAACCAGAAGACGACGGCTGAAATCAGCATGACGGTGCCCGCCCGCTACGTCACGCTCAGCAACGGCCGCCTCGACGCGCAAAAGCAGAACCCCGACGGCACCCGCACCGATACCTGGAAGCAGGAGCTGCCCCACTCGCCCTACCTGTTCATGATGGCTGTGGGCGACTTCAAGATTACCAAGGATACCTGGCGGGGTAAGGAGGTCAGCTACTACCTCGAACCCAAGTACGCGCCCTTCGCCAAGCAGATTTTCGGCAACACGCCCGAAATGCTGGAGTTTTTCTCCCGCCGCCTCGGTGTGGACTACGCCTGGAACAAGTACGCCCAGATTGTGGTGCGCGACTACGTGAGCGGGGCCATGGAAAACACCTCGGCTACCCTGCACGGCGAATTTTTGCAGAAAGATGCCCGCGAGCTACTCGACGCCGAGTATGCCAACGGCGAGTCGGTTATTGCCCACGAGCTGTTTCACCAGTGGTTCGGCGACCTGGTAACGGCCGAAAGCTGGAGCAACCTGACTGTAAACGAGTCGTTTGCCGATTTTTCGGAGGCACTGTGGGCCGAGTACAAGTACGGCCAGGACGCCGGCGACGCCCACGCCTACATGAACATGCGCAACTACCTGCGCAGCCCGGCTGACGCGCAGAAAAACTTGGTGCGCTTCCACTATGCCGATAAGGAGGACATGTTTGACTTGGTCAGCTACCAGAAGGGCGGCCAAATTCTGAACATGCTGCGCAACTACCTCACCGACGACGTTTTCTTTAAAGGTCTAACCAAATACCTAAGCGACAACAAGTTCGGCAATGGCGAGGCCCACCAGTTGCGCTTAGCCATGGAGGCCGTATCGGGCCAGGATCTGAACTGGTTTTTCAACCAGTGGTACTTCGGCGCCGGCCACCCCGTCGTCACCATCGACTACGCCTACGATGCCGGCCGTAAGGAGCAAACCGTGACCGTCCGGCAAACGCAGCCCGGCCGGGTATTTCAGTTGCCGATGGCCGTGGAGCTGTACGTGAACGGCAAGCCCCAGCGCCACCAAGTAATGTTACGCCAGGCTACCGAAACCCTACGCTTCCCGGCGGCCAGCAAGCCTAGCCTGGTGAATGTGGATGCCGATAAGGTGCTACTCTGGCAAAAAACCGACAATAAGCCCCTGGCGGGGTTTGCCTACCAGTACAAAAATGCCCCGCGCTTCGTGGACCGCCGCGAGGCCGTAGCGGCCGCGGCCCAGCTGCCTCCCACCGATGCCGCTGCCCGTCAGCTCCTACTCTCGGCCCTGAGCGACAAGTACGCCGGCCTGCGCCTCACGGCCCTCTCGGGTCTTAAGCTCGATGATAAGGCCGTGCAGAAAGCAGCCGCGCCAGTTATCCGGAAGCAGTTGGCTCAGGAAAAAAACACCAACAACCAGGCGGCTCTGCTGCTGTCCTTGGCTCAGTTAAAGGAAAAGAAAGACCAGAAGGTTTTCACCCAGGCCCTGAATAGCCAGTCGTACGCGGTACAGGGAGCGGCTTTGCAGGGCCTAGCGGCCGTGCAGCCCCAACAGGCGGTGGCCCGCGCCCAGGCGTTGCAAAAAGATGCTCGTGGTAGCCTTGCCGCTTCTGTTGCAGCCGTTTATGCCGAGCACGGCAACGCCAGTACCTGGGCCTACGTGCGCGACCAGTTTGATACCGCTGGCCCCCAGGGCAAGTTCCAGATGCTGGAAAGCCTAGTTGGGTTCATGTCGCGCCTCAACGATGTGACTGTACTTAACGAGGGCGTGGAGCGCCTGCAAAAGCTGGCCGTTCAGTACAAAAAATACGGGGTGGACGAGCCTATTCTGGCCATGCTCGACAAGGTGCAGCAAAACAAGCCTGCTGACCAGAAAGCCACGGTGCAGACCGCCATTCAGGCCATTAAGCAGGCCCAGTAACACGTATAGTTTCTTGTTTTCAGAAAAAAAGGCCGGAATAGTTTCCGGCCTTTTTTTATGTCTGTTTTTGGGTCGTACCGCCCTGAGTTGGCTGTTTTGCCGGGTTTATTTGTCGCACGTAAATCAGCGGCCAGGGTTGCGGCGTCTTCGTAAAATCGAACTATTCCTACTGCGTAGGCGTCGAGGGTATATGCAAAAGACCACTCTGCTGACCGTCGGCGCGCTCCTGCTCGCCGGCTCGGCCCGCACCCTGGCCCAAACTACTGATCCGAATCTGAACAATGAAGAGTCGCCCTTTGTGCGCCTCATCCGCCCCGATCGACCGGGTCAGACCATTACCACCAACATGCTCTACCCCGGCCAGTTTCAGCTTGAAACCAGCCTTAGCCGTTACGACAGGGGTAGTAGCACGGGCTACGCGGGCCGTACGGCTTGGGGCAATACCTTGCGGGTAGGCTTTTTCAACCACATTGAGTTGCGCGCCACCCAGAACTATCTGCTGACGCCCGCTACCCGTGCCATCAACCCAGAAGGCAGCCCCGCTCCGTTTGCGGGCCCGGCCGGGTTTGCGCCGCTAAACGTGGGAGCTAAGTTTCTGGCCTCTACGGTTCAGAATGCCCGTTCACAGGTAGTAGTGCTGTTCGACATGAACCTGCGCAACGGTGACGCCAGCTTTCCGAACAAGCAGTTTGAGCCGGGCGCCCGGCTGCTCGTTTCTCAGCAGCTTGGCAAGCGGTTTGGGCTGGAGGGCAACTTAGGTTTTCGGCAGCAGGGCTTCAAAGCGGAGGGCACCAAGCAAGGCCAGTACCTGACCACGCTGGCCCTTAACGGCCCTCTTACGCCAAACAATCACGTCGGCTTTTTCGCCGAAACCTACGCTACTTGGCAACGGCAGCAGGGCTGGCGGCCGGGCCTTACTTCGGGCCTTTACTACCGGCCGATTCCCGGTCTGCGGTTTGATGTAACCGCTGCCCATGGCCTAACGCCTGCCGCCGGGGGCTTTAACATAGGAGCCGGCCTGAGCGCACGCCTGGGAAAGTGAGGCGGCACAACCACGCCATCCGTCCTGGTCAACGTATTACCCTTTCTAACGAGCCAAGCCCTTGACGCTACCATACGTTAAGGGCTTGGCTCGTTATAGAGCTTGTCGCGGAAGAAAGGAAGTGTGACGTCGACAGGGGCCTAATGCGCCACATGCTGGTTAGAACACCACTTCACCCATTCACCACCGCAGTATTACTGTTTCACCGATTCAGGGGCAATACGTGTGGGGGTTTGCTGGCCACTGATGATACCGGCGGCACTGCGGCCGATGGCTGTAATGACGGCTGTCATGTTGACCAGGTCCAAACTTTCTACCTCGTCATCCACGCTATGGTAGCGCTTGTCGGTTGGAATCTGGTCGGTGCTGATGGTGTGAGCGGGCACACCTAGGCGAGCCAAGGTGGCGTTATCAGAGCGGTAGAATAGGTTCTGTTCTGGGTACGGGTCGGGCTCGAAGCGGAAGGTGCCACCCTTGGCGGCAGTTTCCTGGAGGAGTTTACCGAAGTCTGACTTATCGAAGCCGGTGATGAAGGCCGTGTTGGGTCCAAACTTGGCTTCTTTGCCGATCATCTCAATGTTGAACATGGCCACCACCTGCTTGGGGTCAAGCTGCTGGGAGAAGTAGCGCGCCCCGAAGCCGCCGATTTCTTCGGCCGCAAACGCCACGAACACAAGGGTGCGGGCGTTATCCTTCTTCTTTTTGAAGTACTCAGCCAAGGCCACGACGGCCGTGGTACCGCTGGCGTCATCGTCGGCGCCATTGGCAATGGAGTCGCCTTGCACGGCAGGCAGAATCCCGATGTGGTCGTAGTGCCCACTGAAAACTACCTGTTCCGCAGCCCGAGCGGCATCTTTACCTGGCAGCACGCCTACCACATTGCGCAGTTCCACAGTCCGGATAGTGGTAGTAGCCGCCACCTGAAACTTCACCGGCGCGGGTGGGGTGGCGCCCAAGACAAACAGGGTAGTAAATGGCGCCGGCTTGTCGGGCCGCAGCCCGCCCCTTTTCAGGTAGCCAGCCAGCCGGGCAAACGCGGGAGCCTGGGCCGGGTCAATAAATACAAGGGTGTTTTCACGCGGCTCCAGCAAGGCCCGCACCTCACGCATGAGGTTGCCATCGGCGCCTACCGTCATGATGCGGGGGGCAGGCTCGTCGGCATCCGTCCAGTTCAAATGGGGTTGGCCGGAGACCAGCAGCGTTTTATCGGGGCTGACGTTTGTGCCGTTGATGCTGATGAGCGCAGCTTCCGTGCGCACTTCATAAGTAGGAAAGCGTTGCTCAAATCCTTTCACCCCATTTAGCGGCTGGAGGCCAATGCGTTGAAATTCGGCCGCTAAAAAGCGCGCGGCTTTCTCGGCCCCAGGTTTACCAGAGGCGCGGCCTTGCATGTCATCAGCCGCCAACACCCGGATAACCCGCTCCACGGTAGCAGGTGCCACACCCGCACTGCCTGAAATGGCGGCCTTTTTCTGCCCGAAAGCAGTGTGTGTGCAATAGAACAGAAGGGAGATAAAAAGAAAGGTTCTCATGGTCGAAAGTAACCATTTTGTTTCTAGCCCAGCTACTTCCCCTTCCCTACCAAGCGCATTTTTACCAGGGAACCGGGTTCAGGTTAGCATGTACTCACCAGCAATGTGCGAATGGCAGTTCGCTCGTTTTCAACTGGTATTACCTGCCCACTGCGGCTGCTACTAGCTTCTGTTGCAAGGACAAGTAGCTTCTGACCCAGTAGCCTGATGCTGCACCACTGATTTATAACCGACAATGCGCCTTGTCTGCTGGCAGCAGCCAACACACAAGGCGCATTGTGAGGTAAGAATAAAGTAGCGCCAACGCAACTAATAGTACGGGCTGCATTGACGCTAAGCTATTTATTTGTCTGCGGCGGCCAGCACTGCTGCCCACTCGGCATCGGATTTAGCGGCTGAGGCATTGGGCGCTGCTTTTAATGCTGCAGACAGTTCTGGCGCGGCCGATTGCATTGCTTTAAGCGTCAGTTTTACGGGCACCACACTCCCGTTGGGGTGGCGCAGGTAGTACATGGGCTTATCCTCAATTTCATCGTAGCGCCGGTCCGTACTGTACGCGCCCTGGTAGTCGGCCTTGCGGAGCACTTTGGCGTAACGCTTGAGCAACACGTATTTGCCCTCGTGCAGCACCTCCACGTATTCACCCCGCTGGGTGGGCACGGGAGCTTCGGCGAAACGACGGAATACGCGGCGGCGGGTTCCGGCGGTGTTAAGCGCAGGTTCTTCCAGCTCAAAGCTGGCCAGCAGACGGTCATCCAGCTGCAACGAATCGTTGGGCCGACTTACCGGGCGCATGAGCAGCCGCTGGTTCAGCACGTCGTATTTCAGCGGCACTGGTGCTAGCGGCACGTTATTGCTCATGCGCAGCCGGGCGGGCAGCCACCGTTTGTCGGCGTAAGGCGAGCCCTTCGTGGCTTCCGTAGCTCCGCGTGGCACTACCGTAGGCGAGCCGTTCACCAAGGCGTTAAGGTTGGCTTGGGCCGCAGCTCCCGTCTGCTCAATGCTAGGTTGTTGCGCGGCAGCAGTGAGAACAGTACCAACTGATAGGGTGAGCGTCAGGATAACCGAAGAACGAGTAACCATAAAAAGTGGAAAAGAGAGGGTTAGGCTCTTAATCTACTGGTTTCAGACGAGAAATATTGCTACCCCAGGGTCAGGACCAAATCATCGGCATTCACTAGCGTACCTTCCGGTAGGTTCACGGCCTGCACGGTGGTATCGTCGGTGGCCGTGATGGTGGTTTCCATCTTCATGGCCTCGATGATGAACAGCGGGGCGTTGCGCTTAACCGGCTGTCCACTCGCCACTAATACCTTGGAGAGCAGGCCCTGCAAGGGCGCGCCTACCTGCTTGGGGTTGGCTTTATCGGCCTTGGGGTTGAGTACGCGCTTGACTTCCACACTGGTATCCCGGATTTCCAGGTTGCGGGTCTGGCCGTTGAGGGAAAAGAAAATGGTGCGGCAGCCGTCCTCGTTTACCGGCCCAATGCTTTGCAGGCCCACGATGATGCTCTTGCCGCGGGCTATTTCGATGATGGTTTCCTCGCCAGGCTGCAAGCCGTAGAAGAACGCTTGGGTGGGAATAACGGACACGTCGCCGAACTGCTGCTGGTGCTGCCAGTACTGCTCAAACACCTTGGGGTAGAGCAGCCAGGACAGCAGATCTGTGAACTTGGCGCGCTGCCCGAATTTCTCTTCAAACTTCTGCCACTCCTGCTCGAAGTTAATGGGAGCCAGGTGCTCGTTGGGCCGGTCGGTGAAGGGCTGCTCATCCTTGAGGATGACACGTTGCACATCCTGGGGCCAGCCGCCTTCAGGCTGGCCAATGTCGCCGCGGAACAGCTCCCGCACCGATTCGGGGAAGCTCAGCGTGGCGCCTTTTTCCAGCACATCAGCCGTGGTTAGGTTGTTGGAAACCAGGAACAAGGCCATGTCTCCTACCACCTTCGAGCTGGGCGTAACTTTGATGATGTCGCCAAACAACTGGTTGACGTCGGCGAAGGTGGTTTTAACGGTTTCAAACTTATCAAGCAGGCCCAGCGAGGCCGCCTGGGGCCGCAGGTTGGAGTACTGCCCGCCCGGAATTTCGTGCTGAAACACTTCGGAAGTGCCCGCCTTTAGGCCCGACTCGAAGGGGTAGTATTGCTCGCGCACAGTATCCCAGTAGTTGCTGAACTCGTTGAGGGAGTGTTGGTTGAACTCACGGTGGCGCTCCTGCCCGCGTAGCATTTCCGTTATGGAATTGAAGTTGGGCTGAGAGGTCAGCCCCGAAAGGCTACCCAGGGCCACGTCGATAACGTCGACGCCGGCTTCCACGGCTTTCAGATAGGTAGCGGCCTGCAGGCTGCTCGTGTCGTGGGTGTGCAGGTGAATGGGCAGGCTGACGGTGTCGCGCAGGGCCGTAATTAGCTCCTGGGCAGCGTAAGGCTTCAGCAGACCGGCCATGTCCTTGATGCAGAGGATGTGGGCGCCAGCGTCCTCAATTTGCCGGGCCAGGCGCAGGTAGTAATCGAGGGAATACTTCTGGTTGCGCTTGGGGTCGAGAATGTCGCCGGTATAGCAGATGCTGGCCTCGGCCAAACGGTCCGTTTTGTTGCGCACGAAGCCGATGCAGGCTTCCATGCCGGGCATCCAGTTCAGGGAGTCGAAAATGCGGAACACATCGATGCCGGTTTCGGCGGCTTGCTGCACAAAACGTTCCGTGAGGTTGTCGGGGTAGGCCTTGTAGCCCACGCCGTTAGCCCCGCGAATTAGCATTTGGAGCAGAATGTTAGGCACGGCGGCGCGCAGCTTGGCCAGCCGCTCCCAGGGGTCTTCGTGCAAAAAGCGCAGGGCCACGTCGAAAGTGGCGCCGCCCCAGCATTCCAGCGAAAAGGTTTGGGGGTGCTGCTGGGCGTAGCGGCCCGCAACCTTCAGCATGTCAAAGGTGCGCATGCGCGTGGCCAGCAGACTCTGGTGGGCATCGCGCAGGGTGGTGTCGGTGAAATGAATCTGCTTTTCGGCCCGTAGCCACTGGGCAAAGCCTTCGGGGCCCAGTTCGGTGAGTTTCTGCTTGGTGCCGGGGGGCGGGGCCAGGGTCAGGTCGGCTTCGGGTAGCAGGGGCTTGCGCAGTTCGCGCTTGGGGTCGAGGTGGCCGCGCACATCGGGGTTGCCGTTCACGATAACGTCGCCGAGGAAGCTGAGCACCTTGGTGGCGCGGTCTTGGCGGGCTTTGAACTTGAACAGCTCGGGGTGGTCCTTGATAAAGTCCACGTTGGCCTCGCCAGCCATGAACACCGGGTTAGCAATGATGTTCTGCAGGAACTGAATGTTGGTGCTCACCCCACGCAGCCGGAACTCGTCGAGGGTGCGGGCCATCTTCTGAGCCGCTTCGGCCAGCGTGGGCGCGTGCGTCGACACCTTTACCAGCAGGGAGTCAAAAAAGGGCGACACCTTCACGCCGGTGTACACCGAACCCTGATCCAGCCGAATACCAAAGCCGCCCGCCGAGCGGTAGGCCGTAATGGTGCCGTAGTCGGGCTTAAAATCCTGCTCAGGGTCTTCGGTAGTGATACGGCACTGGATGGCTACCCCAATTTTCATGGGCTTTACGTCGGGCCCCAGCCCAATTTCCGGGTCGGTGAGGCGGCGGCCATCGGCAATGTGAAGCTGGGTTTTAATCAGATCCACACCCGTAATCATCTCCGTAACGGTATGTTCCACCTGAATGCGCGGGTTTACCTCAATGAAGTAGATGCGGTCCTGCTCGGGGTTTACCAGGAATTCCACGGTGCCCACGTTGTTGTAGTTCACGGCCCGGCCCAGGCGCAGCGCATACTCATACAGGAGGTGGCGCATGTGGTCGGGTAGGTTTAGGGAGGGCGCCACTTCCACTACCTTCTGGTAGCGCCGCTGCACTGAACAATCGCGCTCGTACAGGTGCATGAGCCCGCCGTGGTTGTCAGCTACCAACTGCACCTCAATGTGCTTGGGCTGCTCCACGAACTTCTCCAGAAACACGGTGTCGTCGCCGAAGGCTTTCAGGGCTTCGTTGCGGGCCTCGAAGAAACCCCGCTCCAGCTGCTCATCGTCCCGAATGACGCGCATGCCGCGCCCCCCACCCCCGCTGGCGGCTTTTAGCATCACGGGGTAGCCAATACGGTGGGCTTCCTCCAGGGCGATGCTCAGGTCGGTGAGGTCCTGCTGGCTGCTCTCAATGATGGGCACCTGGCACGATACAGCCACTTTTTTAGCCGCTACCTTGTCGCCGAGAGCTTCCATAACTTCCGGCCGGGGCCCCACGAAGATGATGCCTTCCTCCCCGCAACGGCGGGCCAGCATGGCGTTTTCCGAGAGGAAGCCGTAGCCCGGGTGGATGGCGTCGGCCCCGTTTTCCTTGGCCGTGCGGATGATGCCTTCAATGTCGAGGTAGGGCTTGAGCGGCTCGTCGTCGCGGCCCACTTGGTAGGCTTCGTCGGCCTTGTAGCGGTGCAGGGAGTACCGGTCCTCGTAGGTGTAAATGGCGACCGTCTGGATGCCCAGCTCCGTAGCCGCGCGCAGCACGCGAATAGCAATTTCGCCCCGGTTGGCGACCAGCAGTTTGCAAATATTCATCGTGGAAGGTTGGGGTAGGGATGAAAGTGGAAGGGTGCTGCAAGCTACGGAAAGCGACGAGAACAGTTAGCGAATTTTTGCTAAAAGCATTTTTTCGCTTTCGTTTACTCTCTACGATATGTCTGAATTAGGCTAGTTTTCCTGATTAATCAAGTTCACTACTAGCTTCACCATTACATCTTTATCCTCGGGCTTACTCTCTGCAATTAGCAGTGTAAGAGCAACCAAGGCATTATCAGCAAGTCGGCGAGACCCATTAGGTTTGTAGAGACAACCGTTCTTGTCCATAAACCAGACGAAGAGGAAAGCAGCAATCCGCTTGTTGCCATCGGAAAAAGAGTGATTCTTTACAACAAAGTAGAGTAGGTTAGCAGCCTTTTCCTCTGCGCTTGGGTACAGATCTTCGCCGTCAAAGCTTTGGTAAATTGTTCTCACCGAACTCTGAAAGGAGTCATCTTTTTCCCGCCCGAATAGCACGCTACCTCCGAATTGTTGGCGTAAGCTATCCACAGCTTGCAGAGCAGCCTCATAAGTTAATTCGAACGGGGTGGTGGCAGAAGTACCCGTGATACGTAGGCGCTGGTGGTCATACTGGTCCAGCACATCAAGGGCCCGGGCGTAGTCGCTGAGCACGCGCAGCAGGGCGCTAGTCTGGTCGGGGGTCAGCTCCTGACTGTCTGCAATTTCGCCCTGGAGCTGAAGCAGGCGCTTGAGGTCAGCCAGTTGGCAGGCGTCTTCGCGCAGACGTTTTTCATTGAGCGCATGGCCCTGCACCAGATACTGGCGCAGCACCTGCGTGGCCCATTGACGGAACTGGGTGCCTTTTTTCGAGTTGACGCGGTAACCGACTGAGATGATAACGTCTAGGTTGTAGTGTTTGACACGCCGGGTTACCTGCCGTTTCCCCTCTTGGCGAACTACCGAGTATTCCTCGGTAGTTGGCGCAGGACATTAATTCGCCTGTGCGGAAAATATTCTGAATATGCAGGCCTATTGTATCAGAATCTTTATCAAACAGCTCTGCCATCTGGGCCTGGGTCAGCCAGATAGTTTCGTTTTGCAGGTGAACGTCCAGTTGGGTATGGCCATCGGCGGATTGGTAGAGAAGAATATCGGGCATAGAAGCAATAATTGGGGTGGTGCGTAAAAAAAGCGGCAACTCAGCAATATGCGGAATCGGAAACCGGAAGCCAAGCTCGCAATTGGGTTTATTCCAAGGCCTAAGGGCCGAAACTTTCCCCGAACGGTTCAGTTAGCCAGTATGACGTCTTACGTGAACTGATTTATGGAATTTGCTGATAAAAACATCCTCCTGGTCGGAGCGTCCTCGGGCATTGGTCTGGCTACGGCGCAGTTGCTTCATAAGCTGAATGCTACCCTATTCACTGCCTCCCGGCACCAGTCTGCGGAGTTAGCGGCTCTGGGCACCACCTTTCTGGATCTAGATGTAACCCAACCGCTAGGCACCGCCCTGGATGCGTTGCCAGAGGTACTACACGGGGTAGTGTACTGCCCCGGCTCCATTAAGCTGCGACCTTTCGAGCGGATACCGGTTGATGACTTTCGGGCCGATTTTGAACTGAACGTACTGGGTGCCGTGCAGGTACTGCAAGCCACCATGAAGCGGCTGAAAAAGGCCGACGGAGCCTCCGTGGTCCTCTTCAGCACGGTAGCGGCCGACACGGGCATGGCCTTCCACGCCAGTATTGCCACGGCTAAAGCCGCCGTAGAGGGCCTTACCCGGTCGTTGGCGGCTGAGTATGCGGCCAGTGGCATTCGGGTTAATGCAGTAGCACCCTCGCTGACCAATACGCCCCTGGCCGCCGCCTTGCTCAGCACGCCGGAAAAGGTGGAGGCCGGGGCCAAGCGCCACCCTTTGCAACGCATTGGCGAAGCCCAGGACTTAGCCTACATGGCGTCTTTTCTACTCTCCGACCACAGCTCCTTTATCACGGGCCAGGTGCTACCCGTAGATGGAGGTCTGGGCCGCCTGAAGTAAGCCCCTTTTTTAAGAGGCGCTAGGTGCTGGCCGCCAGCATAGTTCTAAAAGCAACCAACTGCAGCTGAAAAACACGTGCCACCATCCGGCCTGACCTATTCACCTGACAACTCACCGCATGAAGATTACCCTGTTCTGGCATCGGCGCGACTTGCGCCAGCACGACAATGCCGGCTTGGCGGCAGCTCTGCAAAGTGGCCACCCCGTGGTTCCTCTGTTCATCTACGACCGGGAAATTCTGGATCTGCTTCCCTCCCGCCAAGATGCCCGGGTAACGTTTATCTACGATGAAGTGGAACGCCTGGCCCGGCAAACGGAGCAAGCTGGCGGCAGCTTTCTGGCCTTCTACGGCCGACCCCTGGAGGTTTTCGACCAGCTGCTCACCCAGCACGAGGTGGCGGCCATCTATACCAATGAGGACTACGAGCCCTACGCCGCCGAGCGAGACGCGGCCGTGGCGGCGCTGGCCGCCCGGCACGGTACTAGCTTTCAGGCGCTTAAAGACCAAGTAATTTTCGCCAAAAACGAGTTGCTGGGCAAATCAGGCAAGCCGGCCCGCGTATTTGGAGCCTACCGCAAGGCGTGGCTGGAAAAGCTTCAGGACGCACACTTGCAGCCCTACCCTTCCGCCGGCTTGTACACTTCTGCAAACCTAGCCCCGTTGCCCCAGGCTCCGCCGCGCCCAAGCCTAAGTAGCATGGGTTTCGAGGAGTTCCGGCAGCAGGTGCCAGCCAATGAGTTACCGGCCGAGGCGTTGGTGCGCACGTATCACCTCACCCGCGACACGCCCGGGCGCGTGGACAGCAGCACCCGCCGTTCCGTGCACCTGCGCTTTGGCACCCTGAGCGTGCGCGAGCTGATGCGCCAAGCTCGTGACCTAAACCCTAAGCTGCTGGCCGAGCTGATTTGGCGCGACTATTTTATGATGCTGCTCTGGCACTACCCCCGCACCGCCACCGAGAGCTTTGAGCCGCGCCTGCGCCAAGTGCCTTACCGCAACAATGAGGAAGAGTTTCGGGCCTGGTGCGAGGGCCGCACGGGATACCCGCTGGTAGATGCCGGCATGCGCGAGCTTAACCAGACGGGCTACCTCCCCAACCGGGCTCGTATTGCCGCCGCGGGCTTTCTGGTGAAGCATCTGCTAATTGACTGGCGCTGGGGCGACCGGTATTTTGCCGATAAGCTCCTTGACTACGACATGGCCCAAAACGTGGGCAACTGGCAGTGGATGGCTGGTACGGGCGTGGTGGCCGCGCCTTGGTTCCGGGTGTACAGCCCCCAAAGTCAACAGGAACAGTACGACCCCACGTTTGCCTACGTGCGGCAGTGGGTACCGGAGTTCGGTACCCGCCACTACCCCCAACCCATCGTCGAGCATAAGTTTGCTCGGGAACGGGCCGTTGATACGCTCCGGGCCGCTTACCGGGCTGCGAGTGAGTAGTCAGGTTATTTTACCTCTACTGCCGAGCAACTTCCTACCCTGCTACCGGTTGTACTACCATGGAAAAGGATCGGATCAAACAAGCCTACCTCGACTACGTGCTGCGCAAAGGCACGCCGCCCGTTTCGGTGTTTAAGCTCACCAAAAAGCTGGGCCTGCCGGAGCAGGAGTTCTACCGCTACTATGCCAGCTTCGAGGTGCTAGACCGGGAGCTGTGGGCTGATTTCGGGCGCGAGGCCTACGATACAGCCTCCAAGGAACTCGTGTGGGCCGAGTATGGGGCCCGCGAGAAGCTGCTCAGCTTTTACTACATCCTGCTGGAAGTACTGAAGCGCAACCGCAGCTTTGCCCTGCAAGCCCTGCGCCGGTCTTTGCACCGCATGCCCGGCCTGACCCCGCGGGTGCTGGACGGGCTGCGGCAGGAGTTCGAAGAATTTGCCGCCAAAATTTTGCAGGAAGGCCGGCAGCGAGGAGAGGTAGCCTCCCGGCCCTTGCTGGAGAATAGCTACCCCCGCTTTTTCTGGCAGCAGCTGCTGTTTCTGCTGAATTTCTTCGCCCACGACGAGTCCGTAAACTTTGAGCGTACCGACGCGGCCGTGGAAAAAGCAGTTACTCTCAGCTTTGACTTGGTAGGACGCAACACCCTGGATTCCGCCACCGACTTCGTGCGTTTCCTAATTCAGAGCCGGCGTTAAGCCCCCGCCAATCTGAGCAGCCTTCGCAGCAGAGCAGGTGCTTGGGCACCTACTAGTCACTGATGCAATTCAAGTCGTAAGGCCGCTACTTTTCACCTTTTGCACCTTTGCAGGCCCTGCTGTGTAGGCCGCTTTCGTATGCCCGAATCACCCAAAAATATTCCCCTCGATTCTTTGCCTACCACGAAGGTGGCGCGCGCGGCCCGCTTCGCCAAAACGGGCCTAAACGTGGGCGCTAATTACGTGAAGCACTACGCCAAGCGTGCCGTAGGAGCCGAGAGCCCTACTAGCGAGTTGCACGAGGCCAACGCGGCGGAACTGTACGGTGCTCTAAGCGAAATGAAGGGCTCGGTGCTGAAGGTCGCCCAGATGCTGGCCATGGAGAAGAACATTCTGCCCACGGCCTACGCCAACCAATTTGCTCAGGCTCAGTACCAAACGCCTCCGCTTTCGGGGCCGTTGGTGGTAAAGGCTTTCCGGGACGCTTTCGGCAAGTCGCCCTTCGACGTGTTCGATTCGTTTGACCTCAACGCCCGGCAGGCGGCTAGCATTGGGCAGGTACATTGGGCTCAAAAAGACGGCCAGGAGCTAGCCGTGAAAGTGCAGTACCCGGGCGTGGCTGACAGCATCCGTTCCGATATTCGCCTGGTGAAACCCATTGCTCTGCGGGTGCTAGGCCTAGAGGAAGCAACCGTGCGGCCGTACTTGCAGGAAGTGGAAACCCGCCTGCTAGAAGAAACGGACTACGCCCTTGAACTACGGCGCGGCCAGCAGATTGCCGCTGCCTGCACTGGCCTGGCGCATCTGCAGTTCCCAAGCTACTACCCCGGGCTATCCGGCAGCCGCATTCTAACCATGGATTGGCTGCCCGGGCAACACCTGAAAGAGTTCTTGGCCACCCACCCCAGCCAAGCCGTACGCAACCAACTCGGGCAGGCTCTCTGGGACTTTTACATGTTTCAGCTCAATACGTTGCGCCAGGTACACGCCGATCCGCACCCCGGCAACTTCCTGCTGCGCGCTGAGGCCGGGGGCACCGTAGGCGTTCTGGATTTTGGCTGCGTAAAGGAAATTCCGGCCGAGGTACACCGACTGTTCACGGCCCTGCTGGCTCCCGAAACCCTGGCTGATCCGGCCCGGCTGACGGCCCTGCTTACTGAGGCCGGCATCGTGCGAGCCGAGGACGTGGAGGCCCAACGCAGCTTCTACGTCAGCACCATGCAGGCCTCGTTGGAGTTGGTGGGTCGGCCTTTTCGTCAGCCGAGCTTCGATTTCGGTGATCCTGCCTACCTGCAGAGTCTGTATGCTCTCGGCGACGACTTGCTGCAACAGCCGGAGCTACGCCAGCAGCGGGAACCGCGCGGGTCGGAGCACTTCATCTACCTCAATCGGACGTACGTAGGCCTCTACGCCTTACTAACTGAGCTGCGGGCATTCGTGCAGACGAATTAGGTTCAGCATGTGCTAAGTAACTCGTGTCATTCCTCGCCTTGTTCGGAATGACACGAGTTACTCACAACGAACTTTTTCCAAACCAACTCTCCGTAATGAAATAGTCCGATGAGACTTGTGTAGTTACATGAGCCTTATCGGACTGTCTCTTTTCACTCTTTTCTCTTTCCATGAAAAAATTCTGGACTCTTTGCGCGGCTCTGCTCGGCGTGGTATCGATGGCTTCGGCCCAAACCCTGAGCTGCTGCGTTAAGCCGACGGCTAGTCAGGATGCCACCGAAGTATTCGCTATGCTGGCCTCTAACGAAGATTTTTCGGGCGGCCACGATGCGCCCCTACCCTTCACGTACCAGGGCGCCGGTGAAATGGTGGAATTCAAAACCACCGATGGGCAAAGCAGCAAAGCGTTCGAAATCAAAAGCAACGTCCGCTCCGACAAGTACCTGCTGGTTATTCATGAGTGGTGGGGCCTGAACGACTACATCAAGCAGGAGGCCGCCCGCTTCGCCAAGGAGCTGCCCGGCGTCAATGTCATTGCCCTCGACCTCTACGACGGGCAGGTAGCCACCGACGCCGACCAGGCCGGTAAGCTCATGCAGGGCGTGAAAACTGAACGTGCCCAGGCCATTATCAAAGGGGCGCTGCTGTATGCTGGCCCCCGCGCCCAGGTAGCCAGCATTGGGTGGTGTTTTGGTGGAGGGTGGAGCATACAAACAGCCTTATTGGCCGGTCCTAAGGCCAAGGGGTGCGTAGCGTACTACGGCATGCCAGAGAAGGATGTGGCCAAACTCAAAACGCTGAATACTGATGTGCTTTTCGTTTTCGCCAAGCAGGACAAATGGATCAATCAGGAGGTAGTCAGTCAGTTTGGAAAGGACATGGCAACCGCCAAGAAAGGCCTTACTGTAAAAGCCTACGACGCGGACCACGCCTTCGCCAACCCCTCTAACCCCAAGTACAACAAGGGCTTTGCCGAGGACGCTCACGCCGCTTCCGTGACCTACCTGAAGAAAAACCTAAAGCTCAAGTAGTTAGGTAGCAGCCACAAGAAGGGCACTGCCTCCTGCTTTCTGGCCAACGTGCTACCCCTCTGACATGTGACAAGCCCTTGACGCTACCATACGGCAAGGGCTTGTCTCGTTAGAAGGCTGGTCATATGGAGAGGACGGGTGGCTTCGTTGCCCTCGTCATGACAACACTTCGCTCATCTACTCATTTACTACCTCATTGTTAATCTGCTAGTTGTGCTTGCAGTTCAGCTAGGCTTTCAGGAAGTTGGGGCATGCTTTCTAATACGAAATACAGCTCCTGAAATTTATCTTTCTCAAAGGCGGTATCCAGCACCCCAGTTAGGCTAAAGGGTAAGCGGGTAGGCTTCTCGCTGAGGCTGAACTTTACTTCTCCGTGCGACGAGAGTAAGCCAGCGCCGTAGATGCGTAACCCATCAGGCTGGCTGAGCAAGCCAAACTCCGCCGTAAACCAGTACAAGCGGGTAAACAGCTCCAGTGAATTGGGCTGGTGGCGGTGGTGTTGGGCAGCAGCACCCAACTGCTGCAGAAAGGCGGCAAACTCCGGGTTGGTAAGCAGCGGTACGTGCCCAAACACGTCGTGAAACATGTCGGGTTCTTCTAGGTAATCGAGTTGCTCCAGCTTCCGCAGCCAAGTTGTAGCCGGGAATTTCTTATCGGCCAGCAGCCCAAAGAAGATGGCATCGTCTACGATACCGGGCACCACCACCAGCTCCCAACCCGTTAGTTCGCGCAGCCGCGGGTTCACCTCGCGAAAATCCGGAATAGCTTCCCGGGTAAACCCAATGTGCTGCACTCCCGCCAGGAAAGCGTCAGCCGCCCGGCCAGGCAATAGGGCCATTTGGCGGTCGAAGAGCAGCTGCCAGACGTGCTGGTCGGCGGCGGTGTAGGCGCTGTAATCCTGGGTTAGCAAGGGCAGGGCGGCTGGGGTTGCGGCAGTAGCGGCGGGCGTAAGCGCAGAAGAAGCAGAAGACGATAACATACTCGGGAAATGAAGGGATAAAAAAACAGCCTGCCTCCGCACGAAGCGGAAGCAGGCTGTGAAAGTGTCAGGGGAAGTAGTACTTATCCTCCGTGGCACGCCGTGGCCGCTCCGCTCCGGGCGGGAGCGTAATAGGCATAAGCGTAATAGCGGGAGGTAAGTAGCATCGGGGCAAAAGTACAACGCAACAGCTAGCAAACAAGCCAGCGGGCAAGAAACCTGTTCTGCGAACCGCTGAGGCGGCGGCCGAAGTGAGCAGGAGCAGCAGTTGGTATCCCACCCCCGCTTGCTGCCCGTCCTGGCTCACTCCTGCCTAAACGCGAAACCGATTGCTAACCCACTGGCTGTTACTGGCCCGCTGCAAGGGTCTTATTTTACGGGCTGCAGTTCCCAGCCCGTGGAGAGCAAGGCGGCCAGCTCGGCTACGCTTTCCGTGAGTTGGTCCCAGCTATTGAGCACGAAGTACTGCTCCTGCAAATGCGCTTCACTATAAGGCGTGTGCAGCACCGTAGCCAGATCGAAGGGGGCGCGGCGAGTTGCGTCGCCGAGACAATGATGAATCTCGCCGGAGGAAGACAGCAAGCCAGCGCCGTACATGCGGGCCTCGTCCTTTTCCAGCACCATGCCAAACTGCACCGTGAAGCCGTAGAGGCGCTCTAGGCGGGTCAGGGCGGCGGCATCATGCAGGTGCTGCGCGGCCACGCGGCCCAGAAAATGCAGAAAGTCGGCAAAGGCATGGTCCATGAGCAGCGGTACATGCCCAAACACCCCGTGAAATAAATCGGGCTCTTCGATGAAGTCAAACTGCTCCATAGACCGAATCCAGACGGTAGCGGGAAACTTGCGCTGGGCCAGCAAGCCGAAGAAGTCGGCGTCGCCGAGCAGGCCCTGCACCGGTTCCAGCTGCCAGCCGGTAGCTTTGAGCAGGCGCTGGTTTACTTGCTCAAAATCGGGAATGGCATTGCGGTGAAAACCAACAGCAGCCAGCCCCCGGCCAAAGGCCGAGCAAGCCCGCTTGTGCAGCAGGGCCGTCTGACGGTCGAACAATACCTTCCAAACCAACTGATCCTGGGCCGTATACCGGTCGTACTGTTGCTGTACCATAGGAGGTAGCGAATAAGGGGCAGAAAAAAAGCCCGGCTCCTGGTAGGAGTCGGGCTTTCGCGAGATTTTCAGGGGAGAAGTGTCATGCTGCGCTTCTAACTTTCCTGTCCGCAAAGAGGCCCGACCTCGCCCTGCACGGGGCGAATATTCATCAGGTTAAAGCACTTTGCGGTTAGGTTCAGCATGATATTACAAATATACAGTTCTCCCTGAATACAGTGCCCTTAGCCCACGATTTTTTCGTGCGCCAAGTCCTACATCTTTAGCACGGCTCCTACAGCCGCCGGAACGGACTGCAGCGGGGCCACCACCCAACTTGGGCGGCGTGTTAGCCAGTAATCGAGGAAGTAGCGGCCAGCGCCGGTGCTTCCCAGTAAGATGTAGCCATAAAACAAGGGCTGTTGGCAGTACATACCCAGCAGTAACTTTTCATAATAGACAGCAGCATTCGGGGTGAGAAACTACAGCTTACCGCTGGGCTCGTAGGTCATACTTAGGCTCTTGGTGTCACCGGATACCTTTAGGTTTAGATGAGCCTGCACCGCAGAAGGGTTCAGAAGCACGGCCGTGGAACCGGCCATGAAGCGCAAGGTGCCCCGGGCCCCGGGAGCCAAAGTGGTTTTGGTGAAGATGCCGCCTCCGCGGGGCCGTTCTTTTATCTCAATGGGAACCTTGCCCACGTTGCGCGCCTCTACCTTGAAGGCCCCAGGCTGCCCGCCGCCCAGCACAAACTGCTTGCCGGCCTCAATAAATAAATCGGATGTCAGGTTGGCCCAGCAGCTGGTAGCTAGGGCGCACACGGCGGCTAAGGTCAGCAGCCAAGAGTGGGAGCGGGAAAAAATGGAAGCAAGCATGAGGAGTAGGGTTAAGGTGCAATGATGGCTCAAAGCAACTACCTGCTAGCTCCCTAACCGCTTCAATTTACCTTCTGGAACGTCCTACTATATGATTTGGCACGTTCATCCGCCTAGGTGCTCCGGCGGGCCACCTCGCTGGGCGTGACGCCTCGCAGCTTCCGAAATACCCGGTTGAAGGTGGACTTGGAGTTAAAGCCTACCTCCAAGGCCACGGCCAACAGGGTGTAGTGCCGAAACTGCGGGTCGCGCAGGCGGCGCTCGGCCTCCCGTATCCGGTATTCATTGATGAAGTCGTTGAAGTTCTGGCCGCAGCCCGCGTTGATGACCCTGGACAACCAGGAAGTGTTAGTGCGCAGCTGAGTTGCCAGCTCCCCCAAAGTCAGCTCGGGCGCCAGGTAGGGCCGCTCGGCTTCCATGTGGCGAAGCAGGCGTTGGGTCCAGCGTTCCAGCTCGGGGGCATCGGGGGCCGGCGCGGGGGTAGGCGCCGGCGCAGCCAGGTTGGCGGCCGCGCCGGCGGCCGCAAGGAGCTGCCGCGCCTTGGCCGGCGCGGCAGTGGGAGGTTGCACCAGGATAGGTGGTTCTGGAAGGAGGTCAGGTACGGGGGCCTCTTCGGCCGGCTGGAAGCGCAGGCTGGCTAGGCGGTAGCCCGTAAGAAGCCCGGCAATGCTGAGGTAGTAAAGCAGCAAGCCCGTGAACAGGTAGTCGTACCAAGCCTGATAGTAGCTCAGGGGCACCACAAGGTTAACAACGCCGAAGACTAGGGTTACGCCCGTGCCAATGCCCACTGCTATCAGTACGTTGCGCAGCCAGCGAAACCGAATTCGGTCGGTGTCGGAGAAGTTATCGTTGAGGTAGCGGGCGTAGGCGCGGTACTCGCGGAGGGTGCGTAGCGTGAAGTAGAGCACCAGCACGTAGCTCAGAATATCCACCACTACTTTAATGGGCTGCTCATCGGCCCAGGCCGCAACGGGGCCCTTGGTGCCGAAGTGGGCCGGCAGCGGCTGGCCCCGCAGCCCGTGCCACCACCCAACATCGTACAGCAACCCCACTAGGTACAGGCCTAGCCAGGCTAGCTCGGGCCCGAAGGCGCGCCAGTGCCGCCGCGTCAGTCGGAACTCCTGGTTGGTGAGGCTGCGAAAGTAGAAATACAGCGCTGGTCCTACGGCCAGCCAGTGGTGGAACGGAAAGTAGAACATGAACGTGCTATGGGCATCGTGCGCGTCGTACCAACCGGCAAAGCCGAGCATCCACTGAGCTAGGCGCAGGGCGTGGAGCAACAGCAACAGGGCCAGCCACCGGTCGGCGGCGGCGTCGTTGCGGCGGCTGCGCACAACTAGCACCGCGGCCACCACCATGCCCTGCACGAAAAACGGCAACAGCAATCCGCTGTACTGGTTGAAACCGAAGACCATACCAGCAAGGTAGCAGTAGATTAGCTTTCGGCTATATAAAACACCGCCCCGGCTCAGTTGAGCCGGGGCGGTGTGTCAAACCATTAACTACGGTAGAGAGGTGAAGTGTCGCGTTACGTCGTTGAACGTCTTGGGGCAGAACGATGCAGTTGTAATAACAGCAACTCACGTAACGCGAAATATTGCCTCTTTACCTCATTCCGGGTTATTCCAGCTCCTGGCGCAGCTGGTACACCTTGCGCAGGTTGTGAACCAAGCGCGCCGACTCCTGAAAATTCAGGGTTTGAGCTCCGTCGGAGGCGGCTTCTTCGGGCTTCTCGTGGGCCTCGTAGATGATGCCGTCGGCGCCGGCCATGACGGCGGCTAGGGCCATGGAAGGCACGTAGTCGCGGATGCCGATGCCGTGAGAAGGGTCCACGATGACGGGCAAGTGGGTCTTCTCCTTCAGGATGGGCACCGCGTTCAAATCCAGAGTGTTGCGCGAGGCCGTTTCAAAGGTTCGGATGCCTCGCTCGCAGAGGATTAGCTTCTCGTTGCCGCCCGAAAACACGTACTCCGCCGAAGACAGCAGCTCTTCGATGGTGCCTGAAATGCCCCGCTTGATTAGCACCGGCTTGTCAACGCCGCCTAGAGCATCCAGCAGGTTGAAATTCTGGGTGTTGCGGGCGCCTACCTGAAACACGTCCACGTAGTCGTGCATTTCCTCTACCTGCGACACCTGCATGACTTCCGTCACGATTTTGATGCCCCGCGCCCGCGCCATCTGGTGGAACAGTTTCAGCCCCTCCATGCCTAGCCCCCGGAAGGAGTAGGGCGAGGAACGGGGCTTAAATACGCCACCGCGCATAATGCGCACGTCGTTGTCCAGCAGGTGCTGCATGATGCTTTCCATCTGGGCCTCGCTCTCGATGCTGCAGGGGCCGGCTGCCAGTGTGAGGCTGCCCTCTCCTACCCGCACGCCGTCGCCGAGGTCGAGCACGGTGGGGCGCACCCGCCACTTGCGCGACACCAGTTGATACTCATCGGAAACTTGGTGAATATCCAGGATGCCCGGCAGCTGCCCAATGGTACGCAGGTCCACATCGGCTTTGCCGATGGCCACAAGGTAGTGGGCGCGCTGGGTTTTGACGTTGGTAATTTTGTATTTGAGGGCCTTGATGTGGCCTTCAATGGTCTTTTGAGCGGCTTCGGAGATATGGGCGTCGAGTTGGATGATCATATTCAGGGGAAGAGAAAGTCGATGGTCATGCCGAGCGTAGCGAAGCATCTGGCTCGGCTGGCTGACATTGCCATAGCAAGCAGGCATCAGCCGAGCCAGATGCTTCGCTACGCTCGGCGTGAGGTTCTTTGTAATGCTAGGCCAGCACCAACTGCACAAACCGGGTAGCGGCGGCCGGGGCATCATCGGTGCCTTCCAGGGCCCGAATCAGGGCCGAGCCGATAATGGCACCTTCGGCGTATTGGCAAGCCCGCTGGAAGGAGGCCTTGTCGCCGATACCGAAGCCGATGAGGCGGGGGTTACGCAGGTTCATGGCCTCAATGCGCTGAAAATAAGCCTCTTGCACGCCCTCAGCCTGGGTATTCGCGCCGCCGGTAGTGCCAGGACCTGATACGAGGTAGAGAAAGGAATCCGTCAGCTCATCAATGCGGCGGATACGCTCCGGGGCCGTTTGCGGGGTAATGAGAAACACCGGCCGCAGGTTGTAGCGGCGAAACAGTTCCTGGTATTCGGCCACGTAGTCGTCGAGCGGCAAGTCGGGCAGAATCACGCCATCTACGCCGGCGGCGGCAGCTTCGCGGCAGAAGTTTTCTACCCCGAACTGCATCACCGGATTGAGGTAACCCATGAGCAGAATGGGCGTTTCGGTCACTTCCTCCCGGATGCCTTCCAGCTGCTGAAACAGCACCCGCATGTTCATGCCGTTTTGCAGGGCCGCGGTACTGCTGGCTTGAATAACGGGCCCGTCGGCCAGCGGGTCAGAGAATGGCATGCCGATTTCGATAAGGTCGGCGCCAGCCATCGACAGCGACTTAATCAGCGGCACCGTATCGTGCAGGCGGGGGTAGCCGGCGGTAAAGTACACGTTGAGCAGGTTTTTACCTTTCTTCTGGAAAGCCTGTTGAATACGATTTTGCATGATGAATTTTGTTTGTCATGCTGAGTTTGCTGAAGCATGACACAGGTAGGTCAGCGGGCTTTACAGAATAGTGTCGGCGTACTTGAGGTAGGTTTCCAGGTCCTTGTCGCCGCGGCCGGAGAGGTTGACCACCACCACATCGTCGGGGCCGGCGCCCAGCTGGCCCAGGGCCGCCAGGGCGTGGGCGGTTTCGAGGGCCGGAATGATGCCTTCCAGGCGGCTCAGCTCAGCTACGGCGCGCAGGGCGTCCTCGTCTTCGATGCTAATGAACTGTGCCCGGCCCGAATCGGCCAGGAAGGCGTGCAGGGGGCCGATGCCGGGGTAATCGAGGCCCGCCGACAAGGAATACGGCTCGGTAATCTGGCCGTCCTCATCCTGCATGAGCAGGGTGCGGGAGCCGTGAATGATGCCCGGCTTGCCCAGCACCGAAGTAGCCGCCGAGTGTCCCGAGTTGACGCCGTGCCCAGCCGCTTCCACGGCCACTAGCTTCACGGAAGGCTCCTCCAGGAAGTGGTAAAAAGCGCCGGCCGCATTCGAGCCGCCACCCACGCAGGCCACTACGTAATTCGGTAACTCAGAACCGGTTTTTTCCAGTAGCTGCTTGCGCATCTCCTCGCTGATAACGGCCTGCAAGCGCGCCACCAGATCGGGGTACGGGTGCGGACCGACCACGGAGCCAATGATGTAGTGCGTGTCGACGGGGTTGCCGATCCAGTCCCGAATGGCTTCGTTGGTAGCGTCTTTGAGGGTGCGGCTGCCGCTCAGGGCGGCGCGTACCTCGGCCCCTAGCAGGCGCATGCGGTACACGTTCGGCTTCTGGCGCTCCATGTCAATTTCGCCCATGTACACGATGCACTGCATGCCCATCAGGGCGCACACCGTGGCCGTGGCCACACCGTGCTGACCGGCGCCGGTTTCGGCAATAATGCGGGTTTTGCCCAGGCGCTTGGCCAGCAAAATCTGCCCCACGGTGTTGTTTACCTTGTGGGCGCCGGTGTGGCAGAGGTCCTCGCGCTTAAGGTACACGCGGGTGTTATACTTCGCCGATAAGCGCTTGGCTTCAAACAGCGGAGTCGGCCGGCCCACGTAGTCGCGGAGTAGCTGCTGGTACTCCTGCTGGAAGGCGGGGTCGGCCAGAATATCGAGGTACTGCTGGCGCAGCTCTTCCACGTTGGGGTAGAGCATTTCGGGAATGAAGGCGCCGCCGAACTGGCCGTAGTAGCCGCGCTCCGTGGGTTGTTGGTAGGTAGTGCTCATGATTTCTCGGGAAGTTTTGGGGTAGGTAGCGCACCAAGCGGCAGCGCCGAAGCCCTGCCAAACGGTGCGCGCAACGGATACTTAAGGGCGTAACTGCTGAAACATCTGGCGCAGCAGCTCGGCATCTTTTACGCCGGGCTCAGTTTCAAATTGGCTGTTGAGGTCCAAGGCAAACAGGCCTGGAAGCTGCAGGTTTTGCAGGACGGCGGCGTGCTCCAGGGCCAGCCCGCCGGCCAGAAAATAGGGCACGGTCAGGTGGTACTGCTTTAAAATCTGCCAGTCGAAGGCCGTGCCGTTGCCGCCGGGCTGGGCGCCGGCCGTATCAAATAGGAAAAAGTCAACCTGCCCCACGTAGGGTAGCAGCTGGGCAAAGTCGAACTTCTCCCCTACCGCAAACGCCTTAATAACTGCTACCCCCGTAGCCCGCAGCAGCCCGCAGGTTTCGGGCGTTTCGGCGCCGTGGAGCTGCACCGCCTGCAAGCCGTACTCCGTGATGCGCTCCTGCATTACGGCCATGTCCTCATCCACGAACACGCCTACCTTGCGGATAGTAGCCGGAACCGTGGCCGCATCGGCGGGCGTGAGCGTGGGCGCGGCGTAGCGCCGGGATTTGGGGTAGAAGATGAAGCCCAGAAAGTCGGGCCGCAGGGCGGCTACCGCCCGCAGGTTGTCGGGCCGGGCCATGCCGCAGACTTTCAGGCGCACACTCATTATAGTAGGGTTACGGCTTCGGTGGCGCGGAGCTGCTGCACCAAGGCGGCGCAGGCCTTTTCGGGCCGCGAGTGACGCATGAACGTTTCCCCGATCAGGAAGCCTCGGTAACCCACCTGGCGTAGCGCCTCAATGTCGGCGGCCGAGGTCAGGCCGCTTTCCGTCACTTTCACGAACTCGTCGGGGATGCGCTGGGCCAGCTCGCCCGAGGTATCCAGGCTCACGCTGAAGTCGTGCAGGTTGCGGTTGTTGACGCCCACCAGGCTCACGGCGTCGGGGTGCAGGGTTTTGTCCAGCTCCTCGGCGTTATGAATTTCGAGCAGCACTTCCAGCCCCAGGCTTTTAGCCAGGCGGCCCAGGCGCAGCACTTCCTCGCCGCTAAGCACGGCCGCAATCAGCAGCACGGCGTCGGCCCCGATGCTCTTGGCTTCCAGAATCTGGTACTCGTCTACCACGAAATCCTTGCGCAGAATGGGGCAGAAATTAAACCGGCGGGCAATGGTCAGGTCCTCATTCTTCCCCCCGAAAAACTCGGTGTCCGTCAGCACCGACAGGGCCGAAGCGCCGGCCTGCATGTAGCCCAGGGTGGTGCGCTCCACCGGAGCGTGGGGGTTGATGAAGCCCTTGCTCGGCGACTTGCGCTTGAACTCGGCAATGATGCCGCTCAAATCGTCGCGCAGCAAGTAGCGGCGCAGGCTCAGGGGCGGCGTCGGCATGTAGAGGCTTTGCTCCAGCAGCTTCACCGGCACAAGGCTCTGGCGGTTGGCAACTTCCTGGCGCTTATGGGCAATGATTTTGTCGAGAATAGTGGGCATTGAAGGGCCGCCGGGTTCGTTGTGGCGGGATTTAGGGTGAATTCCTGTCTGGTGGAAAGGAATTGAGTGAACAGTATTTGGCAGAAAAGGAGCCCGAAAAGGCCAGAATCTTTATTCGGTTCTAGAGACGCGACACTTCGCGTCTGGTCATTGCTGATGGTATTTGTCATTCCAAGCAACGCCAGGAATCTGGGTTACTCATTCAACTATTTAACCCAGATTCCTCCTGCGTCGGAATGACAGTTGGTTCCAGATCATTCGACCAGAGGCACCATATGGCGTCTCTACGTTGTGGTGGCGTGGCTGTGCGTGGCGGCTACCAGCTTGCGTAGCGCCGTCCGCGCCCGCCCTGAGTCCAAGGATTCCTGGGCGGCGGCCAGGGCTTCGGCAAAGCTAAAGGTGGGTTCCAGGCACCGGATGGCCAGGGCCGCGTTGGCCGTCACCACGTCGCGTTGGGCCCGGGTAGCGCGGCCCTCCAGCACATCTACAAACAGCCGGGCCGACTCCGCCGCGCTTTTTCCGCCGGCCAGTTCCTCGGGTACTGTTGTCGTCAGGCCCAGGTCGGCGGCGGTTACTACCTGCTCGCCTGCCGGCGAAGCCAGCTTGGCAGCCGCTGTCAGCGAGAGTTCGTCGTAGCCATCGAGGGCGTGCACCACGGCGTAGCGTGTATTCGTTTGCTGCAGCAGGTAGTGGTAGAGGCGCAGCAGCTCCAGGCTAAAGGTGCCGGCTACCTGGTAGTTGGGCCGGGCCGGATTTACCAGCGGCCCCAGAATGTTGAAGAAGGTCCGCACGCCCAGCTCCCGGCGCACCGGCCCGGCGTGGCGCATGGCTGGGTGGAAGGAGGGGGCGTGCAAAAAGCAAATGTTAGCTTGCTCCAGCTGGCGTTGCAGCACGTCGTTGCCTACCCCAAACTCGACCCCCAATTGGGCCAGCACATCCGACGACCCACACACCGACGACACACCAATATTGCCGTGCTTAGTGACTTTGTAGCCCGCGCCGGCCACCACAAAACACGCCAACGTGCTGATATTAAGCGTGTCCTTGCCGTCGCCGCCGGTGCCCACAATGTCTACCGTGTCATGGGTGCCCAGCTCCGGGTCGCGGCTCAAACTCAGCAGGGCGTCGCGGAAGCCCGCCAGCTCCGGCACCGAAATCGGCCGCATGCGGTACACGCTCATGAAGGCGGCCATTTCGGAGGCGTTGGCCTCGCCCTGCCCAATGCGCAACATGGCTTCGCGCGCCTCGGCGTGGGTGAGCAACTGCTGCTCAAACAACTGATTAAGAATCTGTTTCACAATTCGCGGTAGCGGTCAGCGGATAATTTCCACGGGGGGGTTGGAGGTAGCAACAGCAAGAAAGCAGTGCCCGATAAGTAAGTGTGGCGGCTCAAGCCAACCAATTGGACAGCATCTGGTGGCCGTGCTCAGTGAGAATGGATTCGGGGTGGAACTGCACGCCGCGCACGTCGTACTCGCGGTGGCGAAAAGCCATTACCTGCCCGTCGGTGTCTACGGCGGTTATTTCCAGCGCCGCCGGCACCGATTCGGGCCGCACACTCCAGGAATGGTAACGCCCTACCTTGAAGCGAGCGGGTAAGCCGGCAAATAGCCGGTCCTCGGCGGTTACGGTGGCGTCCGTGGCTAGGCCGTGCACTACCTCGGGCAGGTTATAAAGCTCACCGCCAAAGCTTTCGGCCAGGCCCTGATGCCCCAAACAAACACCCAGCATGCGCTTACTGGGCGCGTAGCGGCGAATAATTTCCGGCATTAGCCCCGCCTCGGACGGTACGCCCGGCCCGGGAGACAGCAGCACGGCATCGTAGCCAGCCACGTCCTCTACCGTCAGCTTATCGTTGCGAATGACCGTTACGCCGTCGGTATGCCCCAACTCCCGCAGCACCTGCACCAGGTTGTAGGTAAAGGAGTCGTAGTTATCAATAACGAGGATTTTCATGACCTCAGGTTAAAACAGATTGGAAACGAATGACACGAATTCAACACACTAGCCGCACAGTTCAGACGGCTTCGGCTTCTTCCAAGGCTTTGCGCAGGGCGGCTAGCTTGTGGTGCACCTCGTTGAGTTCGGAATTGATGTCGGAAGCAGCCACTACCCCAGCCCCGGCCTGGAAGTAGAGCTGGCTGGCTGTGCTCAGGAAGGACCGGATCATGATGGCGTGGTTGAAGTCGCCGTTGAAACCCAGGTGGCCGATGGCGCCGCCGTAGTAGCCGCGGGCCGTGGGTTCCAGCGCATCAATCAGTTGCATGGCCCGGTGCTTGGGTGCTCCCGACAGCGTGCCGGCCGGGAAGGTGTCGGCTACTACCTGCAGGGAGCTGGCCTGCGGAGCCAGCCGGGCCGTTACCTCACTAACTAGGTGAATGACGTGAGAGTAGTACTGAATTTCGCGGAATACCTTCACCTTCACCTCGTCGCCGTGGCGGGCTAGGTCGTTGCGAGCCAAGTCCACGAGCATGACGTGCTCGGCGTTTTCCTTGGGGTCGTCGGCTAGTTTTTGAGCCAGGGCCGCGTCCTCGGCATCATGGCCAGTGCGGCGAAACGTGCCGGCAATGGGATATAAACTTGCCTGTCGGCCTTTTATAAGCAGCTGCGTTTCGGGCGAGGAGCCGAAAATTTTAAACGAGCCGTAGTCGAAGTAAAACAGGTAGGGCGAGGGGTTAATGGAGCGCAAGGCCCGGTACACGTTGAACTCGTCGCCGCTGAAGCCCTGCTGAAACCGCCGCGACAACACAATCTGGAACACGTTGCCCCGGCGGCAGTGCTGCTGCCCTTCGGCCAGCACCCGCAGAAATTCTTCGTCCGTCTGATTGGTCTGCTCCTCTCCTACCGTTTTGAATTTGAAATCAGGCAGGGAAGGATTCCGAATCAGGTTCACCAGCCGCGTAAGCCCGTCTTCATCAACAGTTTGCCCGGCCAGCGTGTGCTCAAACACGTACAGCTCGTTGCGAAAGTGGTTAACGGCAATTACGTAGCGGTAGGTGCTATAGAGAATGTCCGGAATTTGGCCGGCGGCCTGTTTCGCCGAGTTTAGCTCCAGGTCCTCGAAATACTGTACGGCCTCGTAGCCAAGATAGCCAAACAGGCCTCCCGTAATGAAATCGTGCCCCGTGTCCTGGGTCTGGAAGCAGTTAGCAAATTCTTGCAACCGGGCCAGGGCCTGTCGGGGGTCGGCTAGGGTTTCCGTGGCGGTAGTATCATCGGGGAAGGTTAGCGCCAGTTCGTTGCCGCGCAGCTCAAAGCGGGCCAGCGGATCAAAAGCCAGGTAGCTGAAGGCGTTTTGCTGGCCGTGGTAGTCGGAGCTCTCCAGCAGCAGGCAGTTGGCATACCGGTCGCGCAGCCGTAAGTACAGGCCCACAGGGGTTACCGTATCGGCCAGAACGCGCAGGTGGCGGGTGTGCAAGTGGAAGGTTTTCATCGGCTGGTTGTGGTAGTGAGGTAAAGGACCAGCGCCGGGAAATAAAAAAGCCCGGCGGGGCGGCCGGGCTTTTGAGCGAATGCGAAGTAGGTTGTTCAGCTGACCTTAGCGCACGCACAGGATGTCCCGTCCGGAGTTTCCGTAGGGCCACCACCACGCTTGCTGGGTCATTGAGAAGGTCATTGCCAAATAGGGTTGGGCGTTGAACGGGGCAAAGGTAAGTTCAGGTAGGTTTTTGGCAAGCAGAAGCCCGAATTTTTTTACTTAAACCTACACTACCTCGTAACTTATTGTTTCACAAGCAGCTGTCGTCCTACTTGGTCTTTAACCCGGACCAGCACCTCGTAGCTACCCGCCGGCAGGCGGCTGACATCAACGGCGCTACCACCCTTCACGTGCTTGCGAAGTACCGTTTGCTTCTGTTGGTTTAGTATGGCTACCTGCCCCTTGCCACGGCCGGAAGGCAGGTGCACGATCAGCTGGTTCTGCTCGGCATTTAAATAAGCGCCATATGGCAGAGGCCCCCGGTTTCTGCGCTGCTGCATGGTAGCATCCGGCTGATACAGCCACCGGTAGGCCGCCGGAAACTCTCGCTTCCAGAACCACTCCGTGTGCTTACCATCGGCGGGGGTAGTGTATTGCACCCCGGCCCCAGCTCGCGCCAGGGTGTCGTGCACGGCCTTCATCAGCGGCACCATGGTTTCGCTTTCCGTGGTACCGCTCACAAAGTAGAATTGCGTATTGGGCTGGGGCCGACGCGGACGCAGGTAGGCAAAAAGGGAATCTTTGGCAAACCAAAAGGCTGGCGAAAACACGCCTACCTTGCTGTACACCTGCGGGTATTTCAGGGCCGCATAGGTGGAAATGAGGCCGCCCATGCTGCTGCCGGCAATGCCCGTGAACTCCCGTCCGCTTAGGGTTCGGTAGTTGGCATCAATATAAGGCTTCAGGGTCCGGGCCAGAAAATCCACGTATTCGTTGCCCTGCCCGCCGCCGTACTCAGGGTTCTTCCAGGGCGAGAGTTCATTGAGCCGCTCCGAGCCGCCGTTGTCCACGGCCACCACAAGGCAGCCAGTGGCATCCAAGCCCTGCTGCTGCAGTTGGCTCAGGGTTTCATCTATGCCCCATTCACCCGAAAAGCTGGTGCAGGCATCAAACACATTCTGGCCGTCGTGCATGTACAGCACGGGGTAGCGTTTGGTGGGCGCACTGGCATAGTCGCTGGGCAAATACATCCACACGCGGCGAGTGCGCCCTAACTGGGGCATTGGGAAGGAGGTGCTGATAACTTGCACGTTGGGCTGCAGTGCAGTGCTTTGGCAGCGGCTGGCTCCGGCCGCCGACAGATCCTTCCAGTTATGCACCGTAAGCTGCAGCTCGCCATCCTTGTCGCCTGGAGTGCACACGCGGTTTTCAATATCCTGGTTGCGAGCGTCCGTTTCTACAGTTTCCCAGGAGCCGCGGGTTATTTTGTACGCGAAAGCCCCCTTAACAGAGGCCGGTAGCACCAACTGGTAGCTGCCATCTGGGTTGCTCGTAAACCGGTAGGCCGCGCTGGCGGGTTGCCACGAGTTGCAAGAGCCCGCCAAGTACAATGCAGCCCCGGCCGGAGTAGCGGCGGGCACTTGAGCAATGCGCAGGGTGGTTTGGGCTAAGCCCGCATGACGGAACAGAACGCTAAGAAGCAGGATGACCAGGGAAAGTCGCATGGAGCAGAAGGGCAGAATTCAGCGGGCAAGTTACCACTGTTCTCAGCGCTCAATGCCGCCTGATACCATGACAAATAAACTCAACGGTACATCTTTACGCTTGATGCGAAATAGAGGATAAACCCAATCTGTATTTTTCCTAGAATTTACTTTTTTCTCTTACCCGCACTTTCCCGCACGAAGTAAGTAAGCCCTCACCTAAAGCTATATTTTAGAAAACTACAATACGAGGGTTGAGTAGGTGCAGTGATAATTAACTCCCTATGCTAACTCCTAAAATATATACAAAAATCAGCGCTTTAAACCGGCATAAACCAGCAAAAGTCTATGCGCCTGTATTGACAAGTACCCCGAAATTATTATTGATAGTCTTCTTGACAATTTTGCACCAATAATTCCCCAGGTACCTAGCCAAATATGCCATACCAAAGCAAAATGTGTTAGATACTGGCACTAAATGCCATGGATCTTACTACGCTTTCCTCAATTCTTATATAAAGTTGACTAGTACGCCTCTATTGACCTTTTATAATTAGCATCAACACAGCACACTATTTTGTTAATACAGCACAAGGCAATTATACCTCTGTTTCCTCCCTTGAAATGGCCTAATTGCTAGCCTTAACCTATAGTAAGCCACAGCTGCGAAGGTGTGCTAAAGTAACGTGAATAAGTTCCAGATGCTCCGTAAGATTGCAGCATTTTCTTTACTGCCATACTCAGCAAAGAAAGTCCAATTATCACTATACCTGCTTCCCGCTTGTACCCCATTGTTTTTGTTGCTACCAGCGCTTTAACTTGCGCTGTTTAATAACAATTTGGTGATGTTGAACCCGGGCGAATGCGGCGATGATTCAAGCTCTAGCGACTGGAATTATTACGCTCCTACTCCTTGGATGAACCACTAAATTCCCACTCCGGTTTGTCCGGAAAAATCCATTTCAACCCCTAACTTCTTTTCAATGAAACACCCCTATCTAGCGAAACTGGCGCTGCCTCTCCTGTGCGCAGGTGTAAGCGTGAGCAGCGCATATGCGCAGGGAATCGGGACGGTGAGTGGCCGCGTACTCGATGAGAAGGGCGAAGGCATGCCCGGCGTTACGGTCCTGATTGAGGGTACCTCCCTGGGAGGCTCCACGAACTCCGACGGTTCCTTCTCTATCCAGAACGTTCCCTCGGGCCCCCACACCCTGGTAATGTCGTTCGTGGGTTACACCACCAAGCGGCAGCCGATCAATGTGACTGCAGGCCAAAACACTGCCGTTGAAAACCTATCGTTGGCTGAAAATACTACCCTTCTAAATGAGGCAGTAGTTATTGGTTACGGCACTCAGCGCAAGCAAGATCTGACGGGCGCTGTAGAGCAGGTATCGGAACGCCAGTTTGTAAAGGGCCAGGTAACGAACCCCGAGCAGTTAGTACAAGGTAAAGTAGCGGGCTTGCAGGTAACCACCGGCGGTGGTGCCCCAGGCGCCGGCTCCAGCATCCGCATCCGCGGGGGCTCGTCGCTGACCGCTTCAAACGATCCGCTGATTGTAATTGACGGGGTACCGGTAGACAACCGGGGTCTTTCTGGTACGTCCAACCCTTTGTCGCTGATCAACCCCAATGACATTGAGAGCATTTCGGTGCTGAAAGACGCTTCCTCCACGGCCATCTATGGCTCGCGGGCCTCGAACGGCGTTATTTTGATTACAACCAAAAAAGGCCTGCAGGGCGAAAAGCTTCGCGTAAACGTTAGCTCACAGAACTCCGTTTCGAAAGCTCGCAATGAGGTCGATGTGTTGAATGCCTCCGAACTGCGCGCTGTGGTGGCCTCAATTGGCAACGCTCAGCAAAAAACGCTGGTAGGCAACGCCAGCACCAACTGGCAGAACGAAATCTTCCGCACAGCCCAAACTACTGATAATAACGTCAGCATCTCGGGCTCGGCAGGCAAAGTGCCGTTCCGTGTTTCTGGAGGCTACCTGGATCAGGAAGGCCTACTATTACGTAACGATTTGAAGCGCTACACGGGCTCCGTTGGCTTGAACCCGGTGCTGCTCGATGGCAGCCTGCGCGTGAATGTCAATGTGAAAGGTTCTATAGTTGACAACAACTTTTCGAACCAGGGCGCTGTTGGCGCAGCCGTGTATGCTAACCCCACGTTTCCGGTTTACAACGGCAGCATCTACGGTGGCTACACGGAGGTACTGGACCCCAACAATCCTAGCAACCTGAATACGCTGGCTACCCGCAACCCGCTGGGCCTTATCAACCAGCGCCGCGACCGGAGCACCGTAAAGCGCAGCATTGGTAACATTCAGCTGGACTACAAGCTTCCCTTCCTGGAAGGCCTAAGCGCTAACCTGAATCTAGGCTATGATATTCAGCGAGGCCGAGGTACGGTATTCGTGCCAGTACAGGCCGCCTCTGACTTTAACCGGGTAGTAACCGTGAACGGCGCTACGGTTGGTCAGGGTGGCGTAAATAATGAGTACGCCCAGGACAAGAATAACAAGCTGTTGGAAGCTTACCTGAGCTACGGTCGTCAGTTTGGTGTCGGCCGCCTGGATCTGCTGGCAGGCCACTCCTACCAGAGCTTCGAGGATAAGAACTACGTGTTTGCTGACCGGATTGCTAGCGGCGAAGTATACACCGCAGCTCCTACCCTACTCAACGGCCAAAACTTTCGCGACCCACGCTACGTGCTGGTATCGTTCTTCGGCCGGGCGAATTACAACATCAACGACAAGTACCTGTTGACGGCTACCATGCGCGCCGACGGTTCTTCGCGCTTCTTGGAAAGCAACCGCTGGGGCTACTTCCCTTCGGCCGCCGCGGCTTGGCGCATTAAAGGAGAAGATTTCCTGAAAAACTCTACCGCCATTTCTGAACTGAAGCTGCGCGTGGGGTACGGCCAGACCGGCCAGCAAGACATCGGGGACATTTACCCTTACCTAGCGCGCTATACCCCCAGCGAGGCGTCGGCTCAGTACCAGTTTGGGGATGAGTTTACGAACACGTTACGGGCTGCAGCCTATGATCGTAACATCAAGTGGGAAACTTCCACTACCTACAATGCCGGTCTGGACTACGGCTTCCTGGACGGCCGAATTTCGGGTGCTATTGATGTGTACCATCGCAAAACCGATGACCTGCTGAACAACGTATTTATTCCGGCTCTAGCCAACCTCTCTAATAAGCTGACGACCAACGTTGGTTCGCTGGAGAACAATGGTATTGAGGGCTCGGTAAACGTAGATGTTGTTCGGGGCGAAAAGCTCAACTGGACCCTGAACGCCAATGCTACGGCGTACCGCGTGAAAATCACTCAGCTAACTAACGCCTCTGACCCCTCCTATCTGGGCGACGAAACCGGTGGTATTTCGGGTGGTGTGGGCAACAACATTCAAATCAACTCGGTGGGCTACCAGCCAAATGCCTTCTACGTTTTCCAGCAGGTATATGGCGCTGATGGCAAGCCGTTGGAAGGAGTATACGTGGACCGCAACGGAGACGGGGTTGTGAATGTTAACGACCGGTACCGTTACCAGTCGCCAGCTCCACGGGTAAGCTTAGGCTTCGGTTCCAACCTGAACTACGGTAAGGCCAGCTTGGCCTTCACGCTGCGCTCAAACATTGATAACTACGTTTATAACAACGTTCGTTCGCAGGCTTTCTTCCCAGTTGGTGCCTCCAATGGGGTATTGGGCAACTTCAACCGCGAGCTGCTGGTATCGAATTTCACTACCTCCCAGCTGCAGTCGGATTATTACATTGAGAATGCTTCGTTCCTACGGATGGAGAACCTAACGGTAGGATACAACCTGGGCAGTATTTACAATGACAAAGCGAACGTGAACTTGTCTTTTGCTGTTCAGAACTTGTTCGTAATCACCGACTACAAAGGGCTTGATCCTGAAATATTTGGTGGTATCGATAACAACATTTATCCCCGTCCGCGCACCTTCACTCTCGGGCTGAACATCGGCTTCTAATTCCCACCCCTATGAAGAATAAATTCTCGCGTACGCTGGCTACCGCTTTAATAGCGTTCAGCTTAGCACCCTTTACTTCGTGTGTAGGCGACCTAGACCAGACGCCTTCTTACGAGCCAACCACCGAAAACGTCTACAAAGACCCGACCCTAGCCCGGCAGGCGCTGGCTCGCCTCTACGCTACCATGGCTGTGAGCGGGCAGCAGGGTCCGGCTGGTCAGCCTGATATTCAGGGCATCGACGAGGGCTTCTCGAACTATTTGCGCCAGTACTGGATGGCGCAGGAGCTTACTACCGACGAAGCCATCCTCGGCTGGGAAAGTGACCTGGGGGTTCCGGAATACAACCGGATGACCTGGAACGCCTCCCACCCCTTCGTGCGGGCTATGTACGACCGGATTTTCTATCAGATTTCGCTTTGCAATGAGTTTATCCGTCAGACTACGGACTCTAAGCTCGACAGCTACGGCCTTTCTGATACCGAAAAAACCAACTTCCGGGCGTACCGGAGCGAGGCGCGTTTCTTGCGCGCCCTCAGCTACTACCACGCCCTGGACATGTTCGGTAACGTACCTTTCGCCACGGAAACTTCTGAGGTAGGCACTACAGCTCCCCAGCGCATTGAGCGCGCGGCTCTTTTTGACTACGTGGAGAAGGAGTTGAAGGAACTGGAGACGGAACTACCCACTCCCCGCGCCAATGAGTTTGGTCGGGCCGATCAGGCAGGAGCTTGGATGCTGTTGTCTAAGCTGTACCTAAACGCAAATGTGTATAACGGTTCAAACCGCTACACCGACGCCGTTACTTATACGAAGAAAATCATTGGCGCTGGCTACACGCTGGCACCGAGCTACGCGAACCTATTCCGTACGGATAACAGCACTACGTCCCGCTTAGAAATCATTCTGCCGGTACGCTTTGATGGGGTGCGCACCAAAACGTTCGGCGGCATGACGTTCATTGTTCACGCTGCAGTGGGTGGTAGCATGTCCGTGAATGACTTCGGCATTGACTTCGGCTGGGGCGGCACCCGCACCAAAAAGAACTTAGTAAACCTGTTCCCAACAGCAGCTACTGTTACGGACAAGCGTTCCATGTTCTATGCCAATGGCCAGTCGTTAGAAATCAACGACCCCGCCACCTTTACCGATGGCTACGGTATTACGAAGTTTCGTAACGTGTCTTCGACCAATGTAGCAGGCTCCGATAAAACATTCCCCGACACCGACTTCCCCATGTTCCGTTTGGCCGATGTGTACTTGATGTATGCTGAAGCCGTGCTGCGGGGTGGGGCCGGGGGCGACGCCGCCACGGCATTGGGCTATGTTAATGCCTTACGTCAGCGGGCCTACGGTAACACCAGCGGCAACATTACGGCCGCTGATTTGAATCTGAATTTCCTGCTGGATGAGCGGGCACGCGAACTGTATTGGGAAGGCCACCGCCGGACGGACTTGATCCGCTTCGGTAAATACACAACCGGGTACAATTGGCCCTTCAAAGGCAATGTGCGCACTGGTACAGATGTTGCCGCCACCCGGACGCTGTTCCCCATTCCAACCACGGATCTGACGGCAAATCCGAATCTGAAGCAGAACCCTGGTTACTAAATTTTGTGCAAGTGAACCGGAAGCTACCTAGCGAAGTTTCCGGTTCACTTACGTACTCGTAACCAACTTTTCCCACCATCTTACTTTTTCCCCTATGTCACACTGGCTTACTCGCGTTTCCGGGCTTTGCCTATCGGCTGCGGTACTGCTGACTTCTTGCGAGAAGGAAGGCGACCAGGTCACTTTACAGCAAAGTGGCACCGCCGCTTTGACTGCGTCTTCCAGCACGCTGGTTTTGAGCAGTACCAACGCTTCGGCGCAGGCCACTACGCTTACCTGGCAGCCTATTTCCTATGGTTACCAAGCAGCTGTTACCAACACGATTCAGATCGATAAGAAGGGTAACAACTTTGCAACGCCCGTTGAAATAGCAGCAGGAGCCGCTAACACCATGTCCTTTACGGTAGCAGAGTTGAATGCTCTGGCACTGCGGGCCAAAGCTACTCCGGGCTCGACCAATTCGTTGGAAGTGCGCGTGAAGAGCATGATTACTAACAAGGTAGCGGCTACCTATTCTCCTACCGTTGCTCTCACGGTAACTCCTTACCTCGTGGTGATTGAGTACCCGTCGGTGTACGTACCGGGCAACCACCAGGGTTGGGCTCCAGCTACGGCGCCTAAGTTGGCAGCTTTCAATAGCAACAACAACCAACTCTATGAGGGTTTCGTGAACATGACTGATGCTGCGCCAGAGTTCAAAATCACTTCCATGCCGTCGTGGGGTGGCACTAATTATGGCGATGGTACTGGTGGCAAGCTTTCGCCTGATGGCGGTGCGGGTAACTTGAAAGTACCTACTCCTGGTTACTACCGCTTGAAAGCTGATTTGGGCGCCTTGACGCTTGAAACTGTCAAAACCACTTGGTCGATAATTGGTGCGGCTACCCCCGGTGGCTGGACTACTGATACACCGCTGGTATATGATGCAGCTGCCGGTACCTGGAGTGCTAGAATAACCCTGACGGCCGGCCCGATTAAGTTCCGTGCTAATAACGACTGGACTATCAACTTCGGCGACGGAAATGCCAAGGCTACTCCGGCAGTGCCTGCTGATGGCATCCTGGAATACGGCGCCGACGATATTGTGGTACCTGCTGCGGGTACATTCACGGTGACGCTCGACCTGAGCAAGCCGGGGAACTATACTTACTCCATTAAGTAAGCAGCGTACCTTCAGCCTAAAAAGCTCCTGGTCACATCTGGCCAGGAGCTTTTTTGTGTCAGAAAGTGGCAGCCCTATCTCCTTTGCAGACACCTTCACAAAATGTACCTCACCACCCCGAGGCGGTAGTGTGGTAAATAAACATTTTGTGCCATTGATGTCAGTAGTACCTTAGTTAGGTTAGAAAGCACAAAAGGCGGCACTATGTGATTTAAAAGGTTCGTTTTTTTGTGCCAGAATATTTTCCGTGTTTCGCTTATAGTAATTCTCTGATTAGGACTGTAAAACCTAATTCGTACTGGATTTAGCCCATTTCTTCACCTTTCCAACTGAATATGATTCTTATTGCCGACGGCGGCTCGACCAAGAGCAACTGGTGCCAGCTTGATGATGCGGGTAACCGGGTGTACTTCAACACCGAAGGGTATAACCCTGATTTCATGGGTACCACCGCCATTGCGGCATCCTTGGACAAAAACCTGCCCGACACCCTACCTCGTCAGGAAGTAAGTAAGGTGTATTACTACGGCGCAGGCGTGCACAACGCGGAAAAGGCCGAGCGGGTGGCCGCGGCCATGCGCCAGATTTTCCCGAACGCCAACGCCTTTGTAGCCGAAGACCTGCTGGCCGCCGCCCATGCCCTGCTTGGCAACAAGCCCGGTTTTGCGGCCATCTTGGGTACGGGTACCAACTCCTGCCTCTACGACGGCGAGAAAATCACGTATAACGTAGACTCGCTAGGCTACTTCCTCGGCGACGAGGGCTCCGGCTCCTTTATTGGTAAGCGCCTGCTGCGCGACTACCTGCGTGGCTTGTTGCCCGATGGGTTGCAGGATATCTTCCAGGAGGAATTCAAGCTCACCCGCGACGAAATTCTGGACCGGCTTTACAACCAACCCCTACCCAACCGGTTTCTGGCCAGCTTCGCCAAGTTTACCTACGACCACAACAACATCAGCTACTGCCGCGAGATTGTGCTGCAGGGCTTCGAGACGTTCTTCGCCAACTTGGTAAGCCACTACCCCAACTACCAGGACTACACTTTTAACTGCGTGGGCTCGGTGGGCTATAACTTCCGCGACGCACTAACCCAGGTAGCTCGGAGCCACAATATGGAAGTCGGTAAAATCATCCGTTCCCCCATCGACGACCTCGTGTCGTATCACGAAGCTGCCCGGCGCTAAGCGGCCTGCTCGCTTCGCCCGGAGAACATAACTAAAAAGGGCCACCCTGCTGACAGGGTGGCCCTTTTTAGTTTCTCCTTACCTGCTGGCTCCCGAGAGAACCAGCTAGGTAGGAAGCAGATGCCTTCTTTACTTTTGCACTACCAACCGGATGGCTTGCTGCTGCTGACCGGTCGTGAGCTGTACTAGGTACACGCCATTGGCCAGGTTGCGGAGCGGCAATTCCAGCTCGTGGGCGCCGGCGGCCTGACGGGTAGCGGGCAGGGTGTGCACCGTGGCTCCGAGCAGGTTGGTAACCGTAACCTGCACGGTGGTTGCCTGGGGCAGGCTGTAACGCAGCTGGGCCGAAGCAGCGGCTGGGTTGGGCTGGGCGGTTAACTGCAGAACGCTTGCATCGCGCTGGCGCTTCGTGGCCAGCACCGTGCCGGCAGGTACGGCAACTTTGCGCGAGGTGTACACGGCATACTGGCCGGGCGCCAAAGTCATGCTCATGGTAGCGCTTGTCACGTTTAGCTGCTCGCTGGTGAGGTAGTTATACCAGGTGCCAGTTTGCGGGAAGGTAACCGTAGCGGTAGCGGGCACCACATCAAAGTTACCAACCACCGTTACGCTCAGGCGCGGGTCGGTGAGCTGCATGGTTTTCACGGCGCCGCTCAGGTTTTGGGTGAAGCTGGCCGGGTTTTCGAAAGCAGGCTCCTGCACTTTCAGGGCAATCAGGCTGCGGTACACGTCAAATAAACGGCGACGGTTCGGGTCTTGGTAGTAGTTCCACAGGATGGGCTTGTTGCCAAGCTTGCAGTTATCCGTGGGGTAGGGCTGAGGTACCGTACCATCGGGGCAGGAGAAGATCGACTTGTCGTAGCCTAGCTCACCAAACTGCCAAATCATTTTGGGGCCGGGCACGGGGAAGAAGAAAGCGGCTGCCATTTCCTGACGGGCCAGGGCAGTCGGCAGGTTTTTCACGCTGTAGGAACCCGAGGAATTACCGAACGTCAGGTTCTTGTACATCAGGCGCTCCTCATCATGGCTTTCCATGTAGGTAACCAGGTTGGGCTGGCTCCAGCCGCGCCCCCCTTGGGCGGTGCTGCCGTAGTAACCGTAGCTGAAATTGGAGTTGGGCAGGTAGCCCATGGTAGCCTCATTATAGTTGTAGGTCATAATACCCCACAGCATCATCCCCATATCGGACAGCACCTTCTCCTCGTCGTTGTTGCCCAAGTGCTCCAGAATAGGATACGCCGTCTGATCCACGCTCACCATGTAATCGTGGTAGTCTTTCCAGATGTTCACGCGCGACTGGTCATACTGGCCCCAATCGGCGGTGTTGGTGCTTACTTTCTGGGTAAAACCTTTGCTCAGGTCGAAGCGGTAGCCATCCACGTTGTACTCCTTGAGCCAGTGCTCAATAACGCGCTTGGAGAAGTAACGGGTGTAGGGGCTTTCGTGGTTAAAGTCGTAGCCTACGCTAAAAGGGTGCGTGGCATCCGGGTTAAACCAAGGGTTGTTGGCGGCGGGTTTGGTACCATCGAAGTACATCTGCACCATGGGGCTCTGACCGAAGGACTGATTGAGCACTACGTCCAGTACTACGGCAATACCGCGCTTGTGGCACTCATCAATAAAGCGCTTCAAATCGTTTTTCGGGCCGTAGTACTTATCAGGCGCGAAGTAGTACGACACGTTGTAGCCCCAGCTTTCGTTGCCCTCAAACTCATTGGACGGCATCAATTCAATGACGTTTACGCCCAAACGCTTCATGTAAGCCAGCGTATCGGTCAGGGTTTTGTAGTCGTGACGGGCCACAAAGTCGCGGGGCAGCAACTCATACACCACCATATCGGTGCGGGCGGGGCGCTGGAAGTTGGTGGTTTGCCAGGTGTAGGCCGGCGCGTTGCTCTGCAGCACCGACACGATGCCGTTGGTTTTTCCGGCCGGATACGCCTTCAGGTTCGGATACACGGTGTAGCCACCGGCGTTGATGTACTGGTCGTTGTCGGGGTCCAACACCTTTTCCGTGAAGGGGTCGGCTACGCGCATGGTTTCATTTACCAAGAACTGGTAGGCGTATTCCTGGCCGGGAGTCAGGCCATCAATTTGCACCCACCACCGGTCGTCAGCGGCGCGGGTAGCCGTAGCAGTCGTATCGGTGCGCTTAAGCTGGTAGGCAGCACCGGGCTGCCAGTTGTTGAAGTCGCCTAGCACGTACACCGATTTTTTGAAGGGTGCCGTGAGGGTCAGAATAGCGGAAGTGCCGTTGTTAATGTACGTAACGCCATCTTTCTTGGCTCCAGTGGGTAGGGCGGCCGTGGTGAAAGGCGCCCGCACGATTACGCTGCGCGTAGCCGAGGCAGTGTTGGTGCCGCTGGTGGCCGTCAAGACTAGGTCGTTCTGACCAGCTTGGGTTACGGGCACCGTGGCCGTGAGAACTTTGGTGTTGGTTTGCTGGGCTACCTGGGTGCCGTTGAGCGTCAGGGTTAGCGTGGCCTCGGTGGAAGCCTCGCCCCTAACGGAAACACTGGCGCCGCTGTTCACGAAAATGGGGTTTCCGTTCTGCGAAGCAGGGCTAGTAAAAGCCACGGCAAAAGCGGTTTGCGCCACATCCACGAAGATGTCGCCGCCGCCGGTAGCGCGGCCCACGGTGGTGCCGGCCGCGTTTTTAAAGATCATGGCCAACTTCTGAACTTGGTCGCCGGCCGCTACGCCGTACCAGCTGCGCACGCTGGGCGTGAGGGCGATGGTGTAGCGGTTAGGATTAGTGGCGTCGCGCGTCATTTTGGCGGCTGGGTCGGCCTGGTTGAACGTTGGGCTTTTCACGTACTTCCAATCGGAGTTGGAATTGCTTTTATCCGTGATAACGCCCGTCCAGATGTAGACGTCGCCGGTGAAATTGGCTAATGCTCCGTTGCCCTGGGTGGCATCGAACACAATGGTTACCGGGTCAGTGTCGCGGAAGAGGGCCGGCTGCGTAGTGACGACCTGGGCCTGCAGAACCGGGATTCCAGCCAGCAAAACCACCAGACTCAAAAAAAGTCGAAGTATTCTCATGTAAGATGGGGGTTGGGAATTTTGGAAAGTGAGAACAAAACAAATGCTCTATTAACACGAGGTTGCCGAAAGCATCTACTCAAAGCGCAAGAGGGCATTAAAGATAGGGGGTACCGGCGGTTGTTACCAAGTCAATAGCCGCTTTTATTGTAGCTTTACCTACCGCTTCCGGCTTTTTGCCTTTTCCTCTATATGGTGTCTATTCAGCCGTTTCGCCAGCTCGTTGCCTGCCTTACGTGGTGGGCAGCCCTGGCAGTCGGGGTGGCCGCCTTCCCTACCCCGGCTACCGCCCAGATACCCCGGCTGCCGCCCCTAGCCGCCCAGGTCGGTGCCCCTGTTCAAACAGCTGATACAATAAAGGCCCAGTCCGATACCAGCCGTCTAAGTCGACGGCTGCCGGTGCTGGCGGGAGGGCTAGTGGTATCATATTCCGGAACGCTTTACTTGCTAAGCCAAGGTTGGTACACCGGCGAGCGAAGCCGCCTGCACTGGTTTAACGACTGGCCCGAGTGGAAGCAGCTCGACAAAGCAGGCCACTTCTGGGGGGCTTTTCACGAAAGCCGGGGGGCCGTGGATATGCTGCGCTGGGCGGGCGTGCCCGAGCGCCGGGCCCTCTGGTACGGTGGTTTTGTGGGATTTCTGCTGCAGAGCCCCATTGAGCTGCTGGATGGCCGCGACCCAGCCTACGGCGCTTCCGCCACCGACTTGGCCGCCAACTTTTTGGGCTCTGTGGGCCTGATTGGTCAGCAGTTGGCTTGGAACGAGGTACGCATCATGCCCAAGTACTCCTTTCATACCACGTCCTACGCCAAGCTCCGGCCTACTGTATTGGGCCGGAGCTTGGCAGAGCAGCACCTGAAGGATTACAACGGCCAGACGTACTGGCTGTGCGCCGACGTAGGAGCCTGGCTACCAGCCACCTCCCGGTGGCCCCGGTGGTTGCAGCCGGCCGTGGGGTACGGGGCCCAGCAAATGGTATTCAACGACCCGGCGGCCAATGCTGCCCTGGGCCTGCGCTCCTACCGCCAGTATTACCTTAGCCTCGACGTGGACCTGCGCCGCATTCCAACCCGCTCCAAGCTCCTGAAGCGCGTGTTCTACGTGGCAAGCATCTTCCACCTGCCAGCGCCCGCCCTGGAGTGGAACACCAAGCGCGGCTTGGTAGCGCACGGGCTGTACTACTAGCTCCAATACCAGCAAAAAGCGCGGCAAACCGCCAGGCGCGCAGCCCTCGTAAAGTGCAGACGGGCCGGGCTCGTTTTGCCGGTTACCTTTGTTGCTTCTATTCCATCTGCATTTTCTTTCTGTTAATATGAACGTAGGAGACCGAGTACGCCTGCTTACCGGGCGCGAAGAAGGTATTATTACCCGCCTGCTCAGCGACGAGCTGGTGGAGGTAGCCATTGATAATGATTTCACCATTCCAGTGCTTCGCCGCGAGGTAGTGGTAGTAGCCGCCGAGGAAACCAAAGCTTTCGGGCAGAGTGCCGCATCCGTAGCGGCCGAGAAAAAAGCCGCAGCTTCCGGCGCGGCCCGGGCCGCTAAAGCCGCCGGCGTACCCGCTGCAGCAGCTCCTGCCCCCAATAAAGCGGAAGGTCCGGCGCCCATAAAGGCCGACAAGAACCTAACTCCGCCGGTTCAGAAAGGCTTGTATCTGGCCCTTACCCACCAGTCGCCGGAGCTGCTGGCTCTACAGCTTGTCAACCACACCGACCGGGACGTGCTGTACACGTTTGGTGAGGAGCGCAACGGGCAGTATCGCGGATTGTCGGCGGAGCGACTGGCGGCCAAATCGGCCAGCAAGCCCCTGGGCCACTGGCACCTCAAGGACTTCGATCAGTGGCCTGCGCCAGTGGTACAGCTGCTGCCATTTCAGCTCAATGGCACTACCGCCTTCGAGTTGCTAACCAAGCGCCTGCAGTTCAAAGCGGCCAGCTTCTACACCAGCCGTCAGCCCAACGTGCCCGTGCTGCAGCGCGAAGCCTACCTCTTTCAGCTCGACGAAAAGCCCGCCGCGCCGGCAGTGGTAGCCCCCGAGAAACTGGCCGAAACCCTGAAAGCCCAACTCACCGGCAACGCACCGGCCAAACCAGCCGCCGTAGCCCCTGCCCCGGAACCAGCCAAAGCCATTGTAGCCCCGCCCCACGAGGTAGACCTGCACCTGGAAGCCTTAATGCCGGAGGGTGGCACAGAAGGCCTGAGCAACACGGCCATTCTCAAGCTGCAACTAGAAGCGTTTGAGGATGCTCTGAGCCGGGCGCTGGCCACCAACATGCACGAAATCATCTTCATCCACGGCTCCGGCAACGGCACCCTGCGCAAGGAGCTGCACAAGCTGCTCAGCCGCAACCGCGACATCAAGTTCTTTGAGGACTCGCAGAAGGAGAAGTTCGGCTACGGCGCTACCCTCGTGCGACTGAAGTAGATATGGCCTAGTCTGGCAGAGCGTTGTAACTGGTACACTCTCACTCTCATAGGACGTCATTCAGAGCGGAGCGAAGAATCTCACTTGTTTCCATGAGAGCTATTCTCCGAGAAGCAGGCAAGATTCTTCGCTCCGCTCTGAATGACGTTCTGTTTTTTTGGCCAAGCCACCCTTTTACTCGCCGCACTCGCTCCAACGCAACCCTCCGAACCTATGTAGTTACTTTGCGGCAGAACTATATTTTCCGCATGAAACTGCCCGCGCTTCTCGCCGCCGCCCTTCTTTCCCTACCTGCTACGGCCCAGCAGCTGCCGGTTCCTCGCAACTTGCAGGCCACCTACGCCAAAAGCACCCGCGCTGAATCGGGCCTGCCGGGTCCTAATTACTGGCAGAACTCCGCTGAGTACAAGCTAAAGGTCAGCTTCGACCCAACCTCGCGGCGGGTGGCGGGCACCGTGGACATTGCCTACCACAATCAAAGCCCCGACTCACTACGGCAAATCTGGTTTAAACTCTACCCCAACCTCTACCAGAAAGGCGCGCCGCGGGCTAGCGGCATCAGCCCCGAGGACGTGAGCGAGGGGGTGAAAATCACCAAGCTGACCATCAACGGGCAGGCCCTGGACGTGGCCAAGCTGCGCGCCGACTTCACGAACCTCACGGTTCTCATACCCCGCGCCATCGGCCCAAAGCAGACGGCGCAGATGTCGGTTACCTACTCCTACGTCCTCAACAAAGGCTCCCACACCCGCACCGGCGAGGTAGAGCCCAACGCGGATTTTGTGGCTTACTTCTTTCCGCGCATAGCGGTGTACGATGACATCGACGGCTGGAACCGCCACCCCTACCTCGGCTCCCAGGAGTTCTACAACGACTTCGCCAACTTCTCCGCCGACATCACCGTGCCCAAAAACTTCGTGGTGTGGGCCACCGGCGACCTGACCAATGCCGATAAAGTCCTGACCAAAAAGTACGCCCAGCGCCTCCAGGACGCGGAACGCAAGGACGGCATCACCAGCATCATCACCGAAGCCGACCTCAAAGCCCGGGACATTACCGCCCCTAATGCCCAGAACACCTGGCACTTTGAGGCCAAGAATGTGACCGACTTCGTGTTTGCCACCACCGACCATTACGTGTGGCAGTCGAGCAGCCTGGTGGTGGACCCCGCCACCAAGCGCCGCACCCGCGTGGATGCCGTGTACAACATCAAGCACAAGGATTACGAGGAAGTTATTCACTTTGCCCGCCAGACCGTGGAGGCCATGTCGTACACTTTCCCCAAGTGGCCCTTCCCCTACTCCCACGAAACCATTTTCGATGGCCTCGACCAAATGGAGTATCCGATGATGGTGAACGACAACCCCACCAGCACCCGCCAGGACGCCATTACGCTCACCGACCACGAGATATTCCACACGATGTTCCCGTTTTACATGGGCATCAACGAAACCAAGTACGGCTGGATGGACGAGGGCTGGGCCACCATCGGGGAGTGGCTGATTTCGGGCATCATCGACCCCAAGCTGGACGACGACTACGGCATTGCACCCTACGCCGCCGCCGCGGCTACCGAGGTTGATTTGCCCATCATCACGCTCAGCACCCAGCAAACCGGCACGGCCTTTTTCCTCAACTCCTACCCCAAGCCCGGCCTGGGCTACCTCTACGTGAAGGATTTGCTCGGCGACGAGCTGTTCACCAAGGCCCTGCATACCTACATCCGCAACTGGAACGGCAAGCACCCCATGCCCTTCGACTTCTTCAACTCGATGAACGCCGGGGCGGGCCGTAACCTCAACTGGTTCTGGCAGCGTTGGTTTTTCGACAGCGGCTACCCAGACTTAGCCATTCAGCAAGTGCAGAAAACTGTCACCGGCTACGACGTGGTAGTAGAAGCCAAAGGCACCAAGCCCGTCCCCGTCGACCTGACCATTACCTTCCAGGACAATTCCACCCAGAAGCTCCACCGCACTATTGCCGTCTGGGAACAAGGCGCCCGCACCGTCACGGTGCCCGTAGCCACCACCAAACCCGTGAAACAGGTGAAGCTAGGCGCTACCCTCGTGCCCGACAGCTACCCAAAGGATAACGTGTGGGAGGGGAGGTAGACCCAGTGCTAGCCCTGGAGCGGCGACATATTGGAAACAAAACCGCGTGTTAAAGAACACAAAGCCCCAATGAGGCGGCTAATCTTGTTTTAAACCGCCTACCTTTGCCCGCAGTGATGGGTCGCCCCACCGCGGCGCCGGACGCAAGGATGGCGACGAGGAAAGTCCGGGCAACACAGAGCACCCTGCTTCCTAACGGGAAGGACTGGGCGGCGTAAAGCTTCTCAGGACAGCCAGTGCCACAGAAAATTACCGCCAGGCGGTGAAATGGTGAGTTGGTGAAATAGTGAGTTACTGTTCAATCTGCGCAAGCGGAACGTCAAACTCACCATTTCACAATTTCATCATCTCACCTTTGGTAAGGGTGAAAAGGTGCGGTAAGAGCGCACCAGCGGCTGGGTGACTATGCCGGCTGGGTAAACCTCAGGGGTTGAAAGACCAAATAAGCTGGCACGTTGGCCCTTCCGGGGCCGGCACCGGGCGGCTCGTCCGGCGCCAGCGGGTAGGTTGATGGAGCCTTTCCGCGAGGACTGGCCTAGATAAATGGTGGGGCCGCTGTTGCTTGCAAGGGCGGACAAAACCCGGCTTACAGACCCATCACCGAGTATCAAACGGCCGCTGCAGCTTCGGGTGCGGCGGCCGTTTTTGTGTTTATATGGTGTTACTTCGCGAAGTCAAACGTTTGCGTTATGTATAATTCCTTGCGTGCTGTTGGTGCTGCTTGCCGCGGCTGGTTGTCTGTTCCGGCCCTCTATGTTGGATTGTTGTTGCTTACCCAAGGCCCACTTGCGTTTGCCCAGAAGGCTCCTCCGGCCCGGGCCGATGTGTATGTGGATGCCAAAGGCGTACTGCGCTGGCAGGGTAGCAAGCAGGAAGTTGCCCTGTTTGGGGTGAATTATACCACTCCCTTCGCCTACTCCTACCGGGCCCACCAGAAGCTGGGCGTGAACCTGGAAAAAGCCATCGACCAGGATGTGTACCACCTCTCGCGGCTGGGCGTGGATGCCTTCCGGGTGCACGTCTGGGACGTGGAAATTACCGATACTGTGGGCAATTTGCTCCAGAACGAACACCTGCGCCTACTCGACTACTTGGTGCAGCAGTTGAAAGCGCGCCAGATCAAAATTATCCTGACTCCTATTGCTTATTGGGGCAACGGCTACCCCGAAAAAGACACGGCCCAAACCGGCTTCTCCTCCCTTTACCCCAAGGGCCGCGCCTACAACAACGAGCGGGCCGTGCGGGCCCAGGAAAAGTACTTGGGCCAGTTCCTGAACCACCGCAACCAGTACACCGGCCAGCTCAACCGCGAGGACCCCAACATCATTGCCTACGAGGTCTGCAATGAGCCCCACTACCGCCAGCCCGAGGCCGAAGTCAGCCGCTTTGTGCAGCGCATGGTGCAGGCCATGCGGGCTACAGGCTACAAGAAACCCATCTTTTACAACATTGCCGAAAGCCCCACGGTAGCCAATGCCATTCTGGGCAGCCCGGTGCAGGGCTTCACGTTTCAGTGGTACCCCTCGGCCCTGGTGGGCGGGCACACCTTGCGCGGCAACATGCTACCGCTGGTCAACCAGTATCCCATTCCCTACGCCCAGGATCCGCGCTTTGCCAGCAAGCCGCGCATGGTGTACGAGTTTGAGTCGGCCGATATTTTACAGCCCGTGATGTACCCGCTGATGGCCCGCTCCTTCCGCAGCGCCGGCTTTCAGTGGGCGACGCAGTTTGCCTACGACCCGCTGGCTATTGCCTTTGCCAACACCGAGTACCAGACCCACTACCTGAACTTAGCGTACACACCCGCCAAGGCCATCAGCCTGCTGATTGCGGGCAAGGTGTTCCGGCAAGTACCCCGGGGTCAGCAGTTCCGCTCCTACCCCCAGGACTCTACATTCCACGATTTTCGGGTGAGCTACCGCGCCGGCGTCAGTGAACTGAACACGCCCGAGGAATTCTACTACACCAGCTCGACCACCACGCAGCCGCGCAAGCCCGCTGCCCTGCGCCGCCTGGCCGGTACTGGCTCCTCGCCGCTGGTGACCTACGAAGGCACCGGCGCCTACTTCCTCGACCAACTGGCTACCGGCGTGTGGCGGCTGGAGGTGATGCCCGATGCCATTCAGGTGCGCGACCCGTTTGCCACTACCTCCCTGCGCCAGCCCGTTACGCGCATTGCCTGGAACACCCAGCCCCTGCGGTTAACCCTACCTAACCTGGGCTCCGACTTTACGGTGCGCGGGCTGAACGAAGGCAATACCTTCCAGGGTCAAGCCACGAATGGCACCGTGCACCTGCAGCCGGGCGTGTACATTGTGGCCGCGCGGAGCAAAAACACTAGCAACTTCACAGCCCAAACTACCCTGGGCGCAATCAAGCTAGGTGAGTTTGTGGCCCCGTCGGCTACCAACCTGCCTGTACAGGTGCTGCACACGGCCCCTACCCAGCTGCAAGCCGGGCAAGCTGCCACGCTCCAGGCCACGGTAGCCGGCGCCGCAGCCACCGACTCTTTGCTGCTAGTCGCGCAGCACTACTACGGCCCCACCCGCACCATTCCGATGCGCCGCCTCACGCTGACCACGGCCGAGGCCACGGTGCCCGCGAACTTGCTCTACCCCGGCCTGCTTCGCTACTGGATTGTCGTGAAAAGCAATACCCGAAACACCACCTTCCCCGGCGGCCACCCCGGCAGCCCCCGCGACTGGGACTACGCCCCGCGGGAGCAGTGGGAGGCCTCTATTGTGGCTGCTGGCACGGCCTTGCCGCTTTACGTAGCCAGCCAGGACCAGCAACGCACCGAAACCGGGGGCGTTAATGGGGGCGGCTGGGCCGATTACGTGACTACCAGCAATGGCCAGCTGGCGTTGCGCCTGCTTCAGAGTCCGCCGCCCGCTAGCCCCATTCCTTTCGCGGATCCGGCCGCGCCGGTAGCCTTTCTGCGTGCTTACTTCGGCGACCGGCTGGCTTCCCGTGCCTCCGATGTAAGCCGCTTTCAGGAGGTAGTGCTCCGCGGCCGGCGCGGGGCGGGAGCTGGCACGGTACGGCTGGTGCTGACCACCCGCGACGCCGCGGCCTACGTGGCCGACGTGGAGTTAGGCGCCGACATGCAGGAAGTACGGGTGCCCCTCACGGCGTTCCGGCCAGGGGCTCAGTCCTTGCTCCCGCGCCCCTACCCCAGTTTCCTACCACTCACCTTCCAAACGGTCGGCCCGGCTACCCTGCCGCTCGCTCAGGCCGAAGTGCTGCAAGTGCTCCTGGGGCCAACAACTGCTCCGGCTACCCCCGGACGACCTTTCCTTGACCTTGAATCGATATACCTGCGCTAATGCTGTTTCGCTCTTTTACCTTACCAAGCCGGCTGCTGCTGGCCGCGCTGGTAGCCCTGATTTCATGCACGCAGCCCGGTACTCTGTCTAGCCCTGGCTCTTCGCCCCTACCCCTCACCTTCAACGCCGACTGGGAGTTTGTGCGGGACGTGGACACGGCCGTGGGGCCAACCTTCTTCGCGCGCACTGACCCGTCGAAGCCCTGGGAAACGGTGGGCCTCCCCCATACGCCGCGCCTAGAACCGGTTGTTACCGCCGGTCGGCAGTGGCAGGGCACTTGCTTTTACCGCCGCTTTTTCCGGATAAGCCCTGCTGACACGGCCCGCCGAGTGGCCATCCGGTTTGAGGGTGCCATGCACGAGGCCGATGTGTATTTGAATGGCCGCCGCCTGCAACGTCACCAGGGCGGCTACCTACCCTTCACCGTCGACCTGACGCCCTATCTCCAGGTTAACGCCGATAACTGCCTGCTGGTCAAGCTTAACAACCAGGACAACCCCACCATTCCACCCGGCAAGCCGCTCAAAGACCTCGACTTCAACTACTACGGTGGCCTCTACCGCCCAGTGCAGCTGCTGATCCAGGACCGGCTGCGCATCACCGATGCCGTGGAGTCGGGGCGGGTAGCTGGCGGTGGGATTCTGGTGCACTATGAAAACGTGAGCCCCCAGCAGGCTACCCTTCACGTCCAGACCGAAATCCGCAACGACCACCACGCGGCCCGGCCTGCCAAGCTGCGCACCGTGCTACTCAATACAGCCGGCCAGGAAGTGGCCCGCGCTGTCACGGCTGCGCCCCTGCTCACGCCGGGCGCGGCCACGGCTGTTGCGCAAACTTTCTCCCTGAAGTCGCCCCAGCTGTGGTCGCCGGAGCAGCCTACCCTGTATCGGCTGCGGGTGGAAGTCCTGGACGATAAGGGCCGCAGTGTCGATCAGCAGGAGGTAGCAACGGGCGTACGGACTATTCGCTTTGCGCCCGAGGGCTTCTACCTCAATGGGCAGAAAACTCGGTTGCGCGGCACCAACCGCCACCAGGAGTATCCCTATTTGGGCTACGCGCTGTCGGATGAAATGCAGTACCGCGACGCCTGGAAAATCAAGGAAGCGGGCTTCAACTTCGTGCGCTGCTCCCACTACCCGCCCTCCCCAGCTTTCCTGCGGGCCTGCGACGAGCTGGGTATTCTGGTGATGAATTCTATTCCCGGCTGGCAGTTTTTTGGGGGCGAAGCCTTTCAGCGCAACAGCCTGCAGCACGTGCGCGACATGGTGCGCCGCGACCGGAACCACCCCAGCATTGTGCTCTGGGAAGCAGCCCTCAACGAAACCGACATGAGCAAGTCGTTCATGGATCAGGCCCACCAGGCGGTGCACGAGGAGCTGCCTTTCCCGACCGATGTGTACACCTGCGGCTGGCTGGATTACGCCTACGACGTGTTCATTCCGGCCCGCCAGCACGCCAAGGCCCCCGACTACTGGCACAAATACAACAAGCCCAAGCCCATCCTGCTTTGTGAGTACGGCGACTGGGAGTACTACGCCCAGAATGCGGGCTTCAACCAGACGGCCTACGCGGGCCTAAAGGAGTCGGAGCGGACTTCGCGCCAACTGCGCGGGCAGGGCGAGCGGGCCCTGGTGCAGCAAGCCCTCAATTTCCAGGAAGCCCACAACGACAACTTTGTGGGACCCGCCATCGGCGACGCCAACTGGCTGCAGTTTGACTACAAGCGCGGCTACGCCCCGGATATTGAGTCGTCGGGCATCATGGACATCTACCGCCTGCCGAAATTCGCCTTCTACTTCTACCAGAGCCAGTACGGTCCCGCCCCTGATGCTCTAGGGTTTGGCAAGCCGATGGTGTACCTGGCCAGTTACGCCCAGGCCAGCACCGCGCCGCGGCAAGTGCGGGTGTACAGCAACTGCGCCGAGGTAGAGCTGCAGCTTGATGGCAAAACCCTGGCCCGTCAGCGCCCCGACCAAGACCAGTATTCCTCTCACCTCCAGCACCCCTCGTTCACGTTCACCGTGCCGCCGTTCTCGGGAGGCACCTTGCGCGCCGTGGCGTACGTGAATGGCAAGGTGGCCGCCGAGCACCTGCGGCGTACGCCCGGCCCGGCTCATCACCTGCTGCTCCGCATTGATAAGAGCGGCCGTGACCTGACTACCGGCCGCCAGGATGCCGTATTCGTGTACGCCACCGTGGTTGATGCCCAAGGTACACCCGTGCCCGAGGCCGCTACCCCCATCCGTTTCGCCGTAACCAGCGGCGACGCTGAGTTGCTCGGCGACAACCCGGTGGCCGCCGAAGCCGGCATTGCCACCACCCTACTGCGGGCCGGTCGCACACCCGGCACAGTGCAGCTCACGGCCACTGCTCAAGGCCTGCCGGCGGCTACCTTGTCCGTGCGCAGCGTTAAACCGTAGGTAGAAAAGCCCGTCTAACTCGCCCCGGCAAGCAGCCTGATCATCTTTTTAAAGAGCAGAAAATTTAAAGAACGTCATGCAGAGCGCAGCCAAGTATGACGCCTAAGTACGTTCCTAGCACCTAATTTACTACCCCTATCACTCCCCGAACCAAGGTTTATAACCTAGCTAGCTTCATTGCCACCGGCTTTTCGTTACTTTGGTTTCTGCCATTTGCCCTTTCCTAGCCCATGCCCCGCATCTTAATTATTGACGACGAAAAAGCCATTCGGCACACGCTGAAGGAGATTCTCGAGTACGAAAGCTACCAGGTAGACCAGGCCGAAGATGGCCCCACGGGCCTGGATATGCTCATCCGCGACAAGTACGACGTGGTACTCTGCGACATCAAAATGCCCAAGATGGATGGCATTGAGGTGCTGGAGCGGGCCCGCATTGTGGCCCCCAACGCGGCCTTTATCATGGTGTCGGCTCACGGCAACGTAGAAATGGCCGTGGATGCTACCAAGAAAGGCGCCTTCGACTTCCTGCAGAAGCCGCCAGACCTGAACCGCCTGCTCGTGACCGTTCGCAACGCCCTGGACCGCACCAAGCTCACGGCCGAAACCACCAAGCTGGCTACTGAGAACAAAACGCTCAAGAAAAAGCTAGCCAAGAATTCCGAAATGATTGGCGACTCGGCCGCGCTTACGGCCGTGCGCAAAGCCATTGAGAAGGTAGCCCCTACCGATGCGCGTGTGCTCATTACCGGCCCGAACGGCGCTGGCAAGGAAATGGTGGCCCGCCAGCTGCACGAGCTCAGTAACCGCAGTAGTGGCCCGCTGATTGAGGTAAACTGCGCCGCTATTCCCTCGGAGCTAATTGAATCAGAGCTGTTTGGCCACGAAAAGGGCTCGTTTACTTCGGCCGTCAAGCAGCGCATCGGCAAGTTTGAGCAGGCTGACGGGGGCACCCTGTTCTTGGACGAAATCGGCGACATGAGCCTGTCGGCCCAGGCCAAGGTGCTCCGGGCCCTGCAGGAAAGCAAGATTACCCGCGTGGGGGGCGAAAAGGAAATCAGCGTGAACGTGCGCGTGCTGGCCGCTACCAACAAGGACCTGCTCCAAGAAATTGCCGACCGCAACTTCCGCGAAGACCTCTACCACCGCCTCTCCGTCATCCTGATTCAGGTGCCCGCCCTCAACGACCGGCGCGACGACATTCCTGCCCTCATCGAGAAGTTCCTGAAAGACATTGCCGCCGACTACGGCACCAAGCCCAAGCGTATTGAGGATTCGGCTCTGGCCTACCTGCAAAGCCTAGATTGGCGGGGCAACATCCGGGAGCTGCGCAACGTGGTAGAGCGCCTCGTCATCATGAGCGACGACACCATCTCGGAAGCCGACGCCCGCGCGTTTGCAGGGAAGTGACTTCCTGTCATTGCGAGGACCCAGGACGAAGCAATCCGTCCTCTCATTTGTGACCAGCTTTATGATATGACAAGCCCTTGACGTCCGCGCTGGTGTCAAGGGCTTGTCACATTTTAGGGTTAAGTACGTTGGCCAGGACGGATTGCTTCGTCCTGGGTCCTCGCAATGACACTGCCAATCATCCCTTATACCATCTGGTTGCAGCCGCGGATATCAGAATTATCCAGGCGACCCAGCACTTCAAAGGAGCCATCGGGGTGCAGGCGGGCCAGGTCTTTGGTTTCGATGAAGGCGCACGAGTCTACGTTGGCCAAATCGATGACGTTGATGGCGCCCGCGGCCCGGGTAGCCGAGACGGAAAACGGGTCGCTGGGGTCGCGCAGGAGTACGCGTAGCTGGGGCGGGGCGTGAAAGCGGCCGTCGCCGAAGCTGTAGGCCTGGCCCAACAGCTCCGTCATCCCGTACTCGGAGTGAATGCCGACGGGCCCAAAAGCCTGCTGTAACTCCGCGTGTAGCTCCTCCCGAATCATTTCACGGCGGCGGCCCTTCATACCGCCGGTTTCCAGCACCGTCAGGCCGTGCAGGGCCGGGTCGCCGGCATAGGCGGCGGCCAAATCTAGCAGGGCGTAGCTGACCCCAATCAGCAACACGCGGCGGCTAGAATCCTGCTTGGCTTGGCGCAAAGCCGCGAGCAGGGCGGCGTGGTCGTGGAGAAAGAAGGCGGCTTGAGTCTGGCCCGAGACCTGGGCAAAGTAATCGACCATGGCCACCAACGACGACTGACCCTGCTCCAGATACGAGGGTAGCAGCGCCAGCACCGTCCAGCCGCTGAGCGGGCCGTAATAGTGCTCAAAAATGCGGGCCGCGTGCCGGCGGTACAGCTGCGGGTCACGGACGTAGTGGTGGCTGCGCTGCTGCTGGGTAGTGCCGCTGCTCAGAAATACTTCTTGGGGCTCCCACTCGGTGGCATCAGTGCGGACTTCATGGGTTTTGAAGAACTCAATCGGCAGGAAGGGAATGTCCTCGACCCGGGTGATGGTCGTCGGCTCGCGGCCTAGGGCGCTTAGGTAGTCGCGGTAAGGCAAGCAATGCCGAGCTTGGTACTGAAACAGGCGTAGGGCAGCAGCCTCGGCGGTGGCTGTGGTCAGGTGCGATAGATGGTGAAGGTGCTCTTCGCGGAAACTCATTCGGGAGACTCAGGGTTAGCGAAACGGTAGAACAATGTGGGCGCTACTTCGTTCGTTCAGATGTTGTACCTTCCGGCCGGCGGGGCTGCTTCCTCCGGCGCATTATAGCTGTTTTTATGACCCTACTTCGTACTCTGAGCTATGCTGCTCTGCTGGCCTTTGCTGGGCTAGCAACGGCTTCCTGCGTTAGTGAACCCGACTACTCCGAAACGCCGGAAATTGCCTTCAAAAAAATTGTGGTCAACCGCATTATTAGGCCCACAGGTGCCTTCGATACGGTGGCCGTAACAGTTTCCTTCAAGGATGGGGACGGGGACCTAGGCCTGAACAACAACGAAATCAGCTTCCCTTACAGCCAGATAGACCAGAACGGGCAGCCGAACAAGTATTACAACAACTACTTCTTCACGCCCCAGGTCCGCAACAGCGACAACACCTACACTGATTTGCCCCTTGGCAATTTCAACTACAACAGCCGCTACCCCCGGCTGGAGCCGGAAAGCCAGGGTTCCCGGAAGGCGCCGTTGAAAGGCGAATTGACGTTTGGCCAAAACTTCTTCCAAGGCTCCTTTGCCCCTGGCGCCGTAGTTCGCTTTAAAGTGCAGATTGTGGACCGTGCCCTGCACGAGAGCAATGAAATCGTGACCGATCCGATTACCATTCGCTAAACCCAGCACTCCGCTACGAAACAGTCGGCCCTGGCTCTGGTTACCCAGGGCCGGGGCCGACTGTTTGTGGGCTACCTAGTAGATGGCCGGAAAGCGCTTGGGTTCAGCCTCTTGCATCATTTCGTACACGGCATCAAATACGTCCTCCACGTTGGGCTTGCTGAAGTAGTCACCATCGGAGCCGTAGGGCGGGCGGTGGGCCTGGGCTGCTAGGCAGCGCGGCTGGGAGTCGAGGAAGCGGTAGGCCTGCTGCTCGTCCAGCACCTGCTGCATCATGTAGGCGGTTGCGCCCCCGGGCACGTCCTCGTCGGCGAACAGCACGCGGTTAGTACGCTGCAAGCTGTCAGCAATGACGTGGTCTACATCGAAGGGTAGCAGGGTCTGCACGTCGATTACCTCTACGTTAATCCCCACTTCCTCCAGCTGCTTGGCGGCATCCAGCACAATGCGGCACATGGAACCGTAGGTTACGATGGTAAGGTCGTTGCCTTTCTTGAGCGTCTCGGGCTGACCCAGGGGTAGGGTAAACTCGCCCACGTTGCTGGGAATTCGCTCCTTGAGGCGGTAGCCGTTGAGGCACTCAATGACGATGGCCGGCTCATCACTGCGCAGCAGCGTGTTGTAGAAGCCGGCGGCCTGGGTCATGTTGCGCGGCACGCACAGGTGCATGCCCCGGATGGAGCCCAGAATCATCTGAATGGGCGAACCGGAGTGCCAGATGCCTTCCAGCCGGTGGCCGCGGGTGCGCACAATCAGCGGGGACTTCTGCCCGCCCTTGGTGCGGTACTGCAGCGGGGCCACGTCATCACTCAGAATTTGGATGGCGTAGAGCAGATAGTCGAGGTACTGGATTTCCGTGATGGGGCGCAGGCCGCGCATAGCGGCACCAATGCCCTGCCCCACGATGGTGCACTCCCGGATACCGGTATCGGTTACGCGCAGTTCGCCGAATTTTTCCTGCAGACCGGCAAAGGCCTGGTTTACGTCACCGATGCGGCCTACGTCCTCACCAATGGCGAAGATGCGGGGGTCGCGCTGGAAGTTAGCTTCAAAGCAGGCCTGCAGCACCTCGCGGGCATCCACCTGGGGGGCGTTAGCGGCAAACTCAGCCTTCACTTCCTCAATGTTGCCGATGGCCTCTTCGCTCTGGCTGAAGAGGTAGGAGTTGTAGCGGTCGGCGTTTTCGGCCAGGGCTTGCTCCAGCCAGTGTTGCAGGTCGCGGCGGGCGGCGCTGCGCTGGCCGCGCACTTGGCGCAGGGCCCGGCGCACGGTGCGCACCAGGTCGGCGCGGATGGGTGCGGAGTTGTGCTCTAGGGGTTCTACCAGCTCGTGCAGGCTGTTTTCGGCGCCGGTTTCGGCCACCAGCTTGTTGAGCAGCTGCACTACCTCGTCGCGCTCCTGCTTAATGGGGTTGAAGAACTCGCTCCAGGCAGTTGTACGGGCAATTTTTACGGTTTCTTTGGCCTCATTCTCAATCTGGTCGAGCTCAACTTCCGAAGCGTGACCTTCTTGCAGCAACCATTCGCGCATTTTACGCAGGCAGTCGTGCTCTTCCTCCCAGGAGAGGCGGTCTTTGCTCTTGTAGCGCTCATGCGAGCCGCTGGTGCTGTGGCCCTGGGGCTGGGTTACTTCCTGCACGTGTACCAGCACGGGTACGTGCTGGGCGCGGCACACCGCGGCGGCGCGCTGGTAGGTATCAATCAGGCCGGCGTAATCCCAGCCTTTCACCCGGAAAATCTCGAAGCCGTCCTGGCCCTCACCTTCCCGCTGAAAGCCCTTCAGAATTTCGCTGATGTTCTGCTTGGTCGTCTGGTACTCGGCGGGCACGGAAATGCCGTAGTGGTCATCCCACACACTTACGAGCATGGGAATCTGCAGTACGCCGGCGGCATTAATGGCCTCGAAGAACATACCCTCCGAGGTGCTGGCGTTGCCAATGGTGCCAAACGCTACCTCGTTGCCATTCACCGAAAACTGGCTAAACTGGTGCAACTCGGGATTCTGGCGGTAGAGCTTGGAGGCGTAAGCCAGGCCTACCAGGCGAGGCATCTGGCCGCCGGTGGGCGAGATATCAGCCGAGGAATTCTTGCTCTGGGCCAGGTTTCTAAAGTTGCCATCCTCGTCGAGGTGGCGGGTGCCGAAGTGCCCGTTCATGGCGCGGCCCGCCGTGGAGGGCTCCGCCTCCACATCGGCGTGGGCGTACAGCTGGGCAAAGTACTGCTGCAGAGTCAGCTCCCCGATGGCCAGCATAAAGGTCTGGTCGCGGTAGTAGCCCGCGCGCCAGTCGCCGGCCCGGAAAGCACGGGCCATGGCCAGCTGAGGCACTTCCTTGCCGTCGCCGAAAATGCCAAACTTGGCTTTGCCCATAAATACTTCCTTGCGACCGGCCAAGGAGGCCTGCCGGCTTTCCCAGCCCAGGCGGTAATCATGGAGGAGGTCTTCTTTGCTGAGGGAGGCGACGCTGGTTTGCACGTCGGCGGCGGTTTCGGCAGTGGACATAGAATGGGAGGCGGGTGGATTAGGAGCCGGAGGTGAGAAGGGGTGGGAGCCTGCCGCCCGGAAAGCAGGCCCCCAAAAGTACGGATTTACGTTTGATGCGGTGCCAGGCGTTTTTGTGGTTATCTTTGGAGTAGGGTGAGAGGGTAGGAAGCTGAGAGGCCCGGAGGTAAAAGAGTGTCGGAAGTTGCCGGCGACGCGTCAGAACCCTTTTCTGACCGGGACCTTATTCTTGACATTGGCCTTTACACGCTGCCTTCTTACGTCAACTCCTACCCTCCTACCCCCGCACCCTCTTACCCTTTAATTATGAAACACGTATTCTCCTTCCTGCTGGCCCTGCTCGTGGCCGCTGCCGCCCAGGCCCAGGGCGTGCTCAAATTCGAGCAAGAGCTGCATGATTTCGGCTCCGTACCCGAGGGTACCATGGCTACCCACGAGTTCAAGTTCAAGAACGTGGGCAACCAGCCCGTTATCATTGCCAACGTGCAGGCCAGCTGCGGCTGCACTACCCCCGACTGGACCAAGACCCCCGTGCTGCCCGGCAAAACCGGCATCGTGAAGGCCGTGTACAGCAGCGCCGGCCGGCCTGGCATCTTCAACAAAACCGTCACGGTAACCAGCAACGCCGCCAGCCCCAGCACGGTGCTCACCATTAAGGGCAACGTACTGAATAAGGAGCAAGTGAAGTCCACGCTGACGCCGGCCCAACTGGCCCAGTCGCCGCGCCTGGTGCTGGACCGCACCACCCACGATTTCGGTAAGATGGAAGCCGGGCAAGCCCCCGTGGCGCGCTTCACCGTGAAAAATACCGGCAAGCAAGACTTGGTGCTCGGCGCCATTACTTCGCAGTGCTACTGCGTAGGCTACCGCAACGTGCCTTCTCCCATCAAGCCTGGCCAAAGCGCCGTGGTGGAGTTGGTGTATAGCCAGCGGAAGCTGGGTGCCCAGGCCGAGCCCGTCGTCATTACCAGCAACGACCTGAACGGGGATGCCAAGCTGACGCTGAAGGCAACTGTAGTACAGGACCTGAACGCCGGCAGCATGGTCAAGGAAAGCGGCGCCTCGGTTCCGTTCAAGTAGGCATATCGATGTAGTTGCCCTAGTAGCAGCGCCCGTCATCCTGAACGCCGCGAAGGGCCTTGTCACGTTGGAACAGTAATCGTATCAACGATTTGTTCAGGCGGGGCAAGGTCCTTCGCGGCGTTCAGGATGACGGGCGTTTGGGGTGGTTGAAAAGGCTGCGGCGCACTTGTGCTGACTTTGGCGGGCCGATGCTGAGGTGCATTCTTTTTACTGTTCGCCCTCGTCCGCTCCTCACCAAATTCCGCCTTATCTTTGTCCCGCCTTTCCCGGGCAATCCTCATTCCACCCACCTTCACCCTCTGCTTCGAGTCATGATTATCGGCGTACCGAAAGAAATTAAGAACAACGAGAACCGCGTGGGCCTAACGCCCGCTGGCGTAGCTGAATTCCGTAAGCACGGCCACGAGGTGTTTGTGCAAGCAACCGCTGGCAACGGCAGCGGCTTCTCCGACGCCGAGTATCAGCAGGCGGGTGCCACCATTCTGCCCACCATTGCCGACGTGTACGGCAAGGCCGAAATGATTGTGAAGGTAAAGGAGCCGATTGCCTCGGAATATCCGCTTATCAAGGAGAACCAACTGCTGTTCACCTACTTCCACTTTGCCTCCGGCGAGGAGCTGACCCACGCCATGATTGAGCGCAAGGCGGTGTGCCTGGCCTACGAAACCGTGGAGCTGCCCTCGCGCGCCCTGCCCCTGCTCATCCCGATGAGCGAGGTAGCCGGCCGCATGGCCCCGCAGGAAGGCGCTAAGTACCTGGAGAAGCCCCTGAAAGGCCGGGGCATTCTGCTGGGCGGCGTACCCGGCGTGAAGCCAGCCGAAGTACTGGTGCTGGGCGCCGGCATTGTGGGCACCCAGGCGGCTAAAATTGCCGCTGGTCTGGGCGCCCAGGTCACCATCATGGACATCAGCCTGAACCGCCTGCGTGAGCTGGACGACTTCATGCCCAAGAATGTGGTAACCCAGTACTCCAACGAGTACAACATCCGCGAAGCCATCAAAACTGCTGACCTCATCATCGGGGCCGTGCTGATTCCGGGCGCCAAAGCTCCCCACCTCATCACCCGCGAGATGCTCAAGACCATGAAGCCCGGCACCGTGCTCGTGGACGTGGCCGTGGACCAGGGCGGCTGCATTGAAACCTGCGAGCCGACCACCCACGAAAACCCCACCTTCATCATCGACGACATTGTGCACTACTGCGTGGCCAACATGCCCGGTGCCGTGCCGTACACTTCTACCCTGGCCCTAACCAACGCTACCCTGCCCTACGCCGTGAAGCTGGCGAACCTGGGCTGGCAGGAGGCTTGCCGCCGCGACGAGGCCCTGCGCCTCGGCCTGAACGTGGTGCACGGCAAAGTGGTGTACAAAGGTGTAGCCGATGCCTGGGGCCTTCCCCTGGAGTCGGTGGAGTCGGTAATGGAAGAAGCGGTTGCTTAAGCACCCCGTCACTACCCAATAAGCAGAAAGGAAAGCCTTTCCGGCCGGATGGTCGGAAAGGCTTTTTCTGTAGCGCGAAGCTCCAGCCTCGCGCCGTGTTGCACGTAACGCGTTGAACCGGTACCCGTTGCCGTTCTTCAACACTGCGCGAAGCTGGAGCTTCGCCTTACTTCTTATGAGAGGAATTTTGTATACCGGCGGCGAGCTGACGGACCTCGTAAGCTTTGCCCGCCTTCCCTCCTACCTGCAAACCTTTCTGCGGGAGCAGAACGGGGTAGTGGCGTATTTCGGGGGGCTGCACATTCGGGGCTGCGTAACCGGACCGCCATGGCACGCGCTGGCCGAAGCCTGGCAGGGCGAAACGGCTTTCTGGCGCACTTACGACGAGGTTACGGAAACTGATATTCCCTTTGCCCAGGACTCGGTGGGCAACCAGTTCCTGCTGCGCGGCGACGCGGTACTGTTCCTAGACACCGAAACTGGGGAGCTGGCCGATCTGGAGGTGGATTTCAAGCACTTTTTGTTCGGGGCCGAGAAGTTTCCGCTCGACGCCCTCGGGATGGAGCAGCTCCGGGCGTTCCAGCAGGGTGGCGGCGTGCTGAAACCAGGCGAGTTGCTGAGCCTGCATCCGCCCGTGTGCATTGCTACCTCCGGCAACAGCAGGCCAACTTCGAAAGCCGTACCGGTTGCCGCTCGCCTTACTTGGCTAGCCGACTTCTACCGCCAAATCAAGGATTTGCCGGATGGGCAGCAAGTTCGCCTGAAGCCGCTGTAAGAAAGCGGCAGATCTGTTTTTGGTCGCCCGCCGTAGGTGGGTTCGTTTGCCTCTCGCCGGGTAGTCGCCTAGCGCCTCATTGTATGCCTTCATTTTTTTTGCAGTTGCTGCTGCGGCGTTTTGCCCTGCTGCTACTCATCTACATGCTGCTGCGGCTTGGCTTTTACTGGGCCAACCATGCCGTATTTCAGGAAGCCAACACGGCGCAGGTACTGCATGCTTTCTGGCACGGCATCCGGTTTGATATTGCCGCTCTGCTGCTGCTAAACCTGCCGTTTGTGCTGCTTTCCTTGGTGCCACGGGTGGGTGCTGGCTGGCAGGGATTGGTGCGAGGCGTGTACCTCACCCTGAACGCCACGGGCATTGCCTTGAACCTGATTGACACCCAATACTTCAAATTCATTGGGCGACGCACCAGCAACGAACTGCTCACGATTACCGGCGACATCCAGCGCCAGGCCGGGCAGCTGGCGGGCCATTACTGGTTTCTGCTGATTCCGTTTGTATTGCTGTTTGGCCTGCTGTGGTACGCCTACCCCTTGCCGAGTACCGAAGCCGTTGCAGCCCGGCCACTGCAAGGCCGGCGCCGGTGGCTGCAACTGGGTTTGGAGTTGCTACTAGTGGCGGGGCTAACGGTGCTTGGCATTCGCGGCGGCCTGCAGCTCAAACCCTTACGAACGGGGCACGCCTTCGTACAAACGCCCCCCCTGCTAGGCCACGTTACGCTTAACAGCACGTTTACCTTTCTGAAAAGTTTGGGCTACCAACCGCCCGAGCGGCGGAGTTACTTTAGCTCCGCGCCTGCACTCCGGCAGGCGTTGGCAGCGCACGAGCCCACCACGCGTCCCGGTGCTACCCGCCCCCCCGATAACGTGGTTATTTTGCTGGTAGAAAGCTTCGCCTCGGAGTATAACGGCATTGAAAACGGCGGGCAGGGCTACACGCCTTTTTTCGATTCGTTGGCGACTCAGGGTCTGTTCTTTCGAAACCATTACGCCAATGGCCGCCGCTCCATTGAGGCCCTGCCGGCCGTGCTGGCGGGCCTACCGGCCCTCATGGAAAGTCCCTTTATCACGTCCAACTTCCAAACGGATGAGCTGCACGGCTTGGGCGAAATTCTGGGCCGACAGGGCTACGCTACTTCCGTTTTTCACGGGGCGCAGAACGGCACCATGGGCTTTAACACCTTTGCCGGCATCACCGGTATCCAGCAGTACTACGGGTTGCAGGAGTACCCCGGCGGAGCCCAAAGCCCCGACTACGATGGGCACTGGGGCATTTTCGATGAGCCGTATCTGCAATACTTTGCCCGACAGCTTGGCCAGCAGCGGCAACCGTTTTTCTCGACGGTGTTTACCCTGACTTCCCATGAGCCGTTTCCGGTGCCGCCCCAGTACAAAACCCGGTTTGCGCCCGGCCAGCTGCCTATTCACGCCTCTATTCGCTACACTGATTTCGCCCTGCGTGAGTTTTTCCGCACGGCCGCCCGGCAGCCGTGGTACCGCAATACCTTATTTATCCTGCTGGCCGACCATACTTCCCAAACCCTGCGCCCCGACTACCAGAACACGCTAGGTAGCTACAAAACGCCGCTGCTGCTGTTTCATCCCGGCCGCAAGCTCCCGGCCGCCAACCCCCAGCGCATCACCCAGCAGGCCGATTTGCCCGCTACCGTGCTCGACTACCTCAACGTGCCTGCTCAGGGGCGCTTGCTACCCTTCGGCTACTCGGTGTTTGACTCTACAACTACTGGCCGGGCCCTGTTCCTGAGCGGCGGCAGCTACTTCCTCGTCCACTCCGATTTTGTGACGGAGCTGACCGTAGATAATAAAGTGCGGCTCTACCCCTATCAAACCCACCAGCTCCCCACTACCCCCCTAGCCGCTCCCAACCCGCAAAAGCTGTTACAGTACGGCAACGAGCTGAAAGCCTGCGTGCAGTTTTTCCTGAACGGCCTGGCGGACAATACTTTGTATAGGCAAACTGGTGAGATAGTGAAATAGTGAGTTCGATGTTCTGATTGCGCATATCACGCGGTTCAGGCCGCCAGAACGTCAAACTCACCATCTCATCTATCTCACCAGTTCACCATAAGCCGGCACTTCCGCCAGCCGCTCGTTGGTGCGTTCGGCGAAATTCACGCGCCAGCAGAAGTGACTGAGGCCATTGGTGAGTAGCAGCAGCGGGGCCCCGATTGTTTGATTGTAAGTCGCGGCCTGCAGGGCTACGGCGGCTGTAATCGGTACCGAGGGAGCTTTGCACTCGACCAGCAGCAGGGGCTGGCCGGTGGCATCTAGGGCCACTAGGTCGGTGCGCTTCTGGCGCTGGTTGTAGCGGTGGCCGCGTTCCAGGCTCAGCAGGCCTTTGGGGTAGCCGCGGTGGTTCATCAGGTAGTGAACCACGTGTTGGCGCACCCATTCCTCGGGCGTAAGCACCACGTTGCGCCGGCGCAGAACGTCCCAGATTAGCAAATTTTCGCTGGATTGTGTAACTTTGTACGCGAAAGGCGGCAGGTTCAACTCTTGCATCACCTCCAAAGGTACGGCCCTGGGTAGTCAACTCCCGCTTTTCGCCCCGTACCGTCGCACCCGCTCCGCTGGGTTCCGACGGTTTTTTTTGTACCTATTATTTCCGGCTGCGCGTAGCTGGTCACGGTCCTTCGCCGCGGCCGATACCGACGCAGCCTTTCCGTAAGCAACCCATAACCACCAATACCTTATGAAGACTAAAGCCGACATCGTCGAGAACTGGCTGCCCCGCTACACGGGCGTACCCCTGCATGACTTTGGTCAGTACATCCTGCTGACCAACTTTATCAACTACGTACACATGTTTGCCGAGCAGTTCGGGGTAGAGGTACGCGGCTTGGATAAACCCATGCAAACGGCCACGGCCAACGGCATTACCATCATCAACTTCGGCATGGGCTCCCCCATGGCCGCCACCGTGATGGACCTGATTTCGGCCGTGAAACCTAAAGCAGCCTTGTTTCTGGGCAAATGCGGAGGTCTGAAAAACAAAACCAAGCTCGGCGACCTGATCTTGCCCATCGCGGCCATCCGCGGCGAGGGTACCTCCGATGACTACCTGCCCGCCGAAATTCCGGCCCTGCCCTCCTTCCGCCTGCAGCGCGCCGTGTCGTCCATGATCAAGAAGCACGAAAAGGATTATTGGACCGGCACCGTGTACACTACCAACCGCCGCGTGTGGGAGCACGACGAGAACTTTAAAGAGTACCTGCGCCAGATCCGGGCCATGGCCGTGGATATGGAAACGGCCACCATTTTCACCGTGGGCTTCGTAAACGAAATTCCCCACGGCGCCCTGCTGCTGGTATCGGACAACCCGATGACGCCCGAAGGCGTGAAGACTTCGGAAAGCGACAAGAAAGTAACCGCCGATTTCGTAACCTCTCACCTGCAAATCGGTATTGAGTCGCTGCTAGAGCTGAAGAACTCCGGCGAATCAGTAAAGCACATGCGCTTCGAATAAGCAATTCGCTACCCTCTCAAAAGCCCCACTACCTGCGCAGGTAGTGGGGCTTTTCTATTCCGGACACACCTAGATTATATGGAACGTTCTGCCGAGCGCAAGCGAAGCACCTTGCCTGCTGACTCTGTTAAAATGAGCGGTCATGCTGAGCTTGTCGAAGCATCTCTCCCACTTCGTTGCTACTCTAGTTAATTAGAAGCTATTAACAATTGTCTTAAAGGCCGTCATGCAGAGCGTAGCGAAGCATCTCGCTCGCATCGTTGGGCTACTACCACAACCTCAGCACGCGAGATGCTTCGCTGCGCTCTGCATGACCAGCTGATGCAATTCATAAGTTCGAAGTCCAACTGTTCATGCGACCTAGCCAGCAGTAGAGACATTTCTACTCCGCTCAGCATGACCGTATTTTTGCTATTGAAGGATCAACACCAATCTAATGTCAACTAAGGCTGAGTGGACAGTAATTGGAAAGACTGTGACTGTGATGCAGGGGCGCAGCCGAAGGCTCGGCAGTACGGTCCGTAGGCGAGAAGACGCATGCTTTGGTTTTCCTCTATGGGGTAGTTCGTAAATCTGCTGAGCTCCCGCTCAACATCCGATTTTCTGCCTCAACTTGCAGCTTGCGGCACACAACTGCCGACTCTGCCTCACCCCACGACCAACTCAACCGTTCATGACCCAACGTTTCCGCCCGTTACTGGCGCTGCCTCTGCTGCTGGGAGGGTTCAGCGCCTGCCAGACTACCTCCCGCCAGGCCGCTGACTTGCTGGTGTACAATGCCACCGTTTACACCGTTGATTCGGCCTTCAGTAAGGCGCAAGCGTTTGCCGTGAAAGATGGCAAGTTTGTAGCCGTAGGTACGGCCGAGGAGTTGCGCGGAAAGTTTCAGGCCGAGCAGGAAGTGGACGCCAACGGCCAGTTTATCTACCCTGGTTTCTACGACGCGCACTGCCATTTCTACCGCTACGCCCTGGGCCTGCGCGACGCGGACCTGGTGGGTACTGGCTCCTGGCGGGAGGTAGTGCAGAAGCTCCAGCAGCAGCGCCAACAGTACCCGCAGGCGGCCTGGCTTACGGGTCGGGGCTGGGACCAAAACGACTGGCCCGGCAAGCAATTCCCGAACAAAGACACTCTGGATGCGCTGTTTCCGAACACGCCCGTGTTCATTGTGCGGGTAGATGGGCACGCGGCCCTCGTCAACCAGAAGGCCCTGGAGCTGGCCGGCATCACGGCCCGCACGCCCATCAGCGGGGGCACCATCACGAAGAATGCCGCCGGGCAGCTTACCGGCCTGCTGGTAGACAACGCCGTGGACTTGGTTACGGCCAAAATTCCGGAGCCTACCCCCACCGAAGCCAACGCCGCCCTGCTGGAAGCCCAGCAGCGCTGCGTGGCCGTGGGCCTGACCAGCCTCGCCGACGCCGGCCTCGACAAAGCCAACATCGACCAAATGGCCGCTTTGCAGCAGCAGGGTAAGCTCAAGCTGCGCCTCTACACCATGCTCAACCCCACGGCGGCCAACAAAGAGTTCTACTTCAAAAACGGCCCCGTGTATCAGGACCGGCTTACGGTAAACTCCTTTAAGGTGTACGCCGATGGCGCGCTGGGCTCCCGTGGGGCCTGCCTAGTAGAGGCCTACCACGATAAGCCCAAGGAAACCGGCTTCCTACTGTCCACCGAAAAGGAGTACCGGCAGCTGGCCAAGGACATTGCGGCCAGCAAGTTTCAGATGAACACCCACGCCATCGGCGACTCGGCCAACCGCATTATTCTGAACATCTACGGCGAGGCACTTAAGGGCCAAAAAGACCGGCGCTGGCGCATCGAGCACGCCCAGGTTATCACCCCAGCCGACATGCCCAAGTTTGGACAGTTTGGCATTGTGCCCTCGGTGCAGCCCACCCACGCCACCTCCGATATGTACTGGGCTGGGGAGCGACTAGGGGCTGAGCGCCTGAAAACGGCCTACACCTATGAGCAGCTGCGCAAACAGTACGGGCAGGTAGCCCTGGGCTCCGATTTTCCAGTGGAAGATATTAACCCGCTGTTCGGCTTCCACTCGGCCGTAGCGCGCCAAGACGCCAAGAACTACCCCGCTACTGGCTTCCAGATGGAAAACGCCCTAAGCCGCCCCGATGCCCTGCGCGGCATGACCACCTGGGCCGCCCACGCTGCCTTCGAGGACAAACAAAAAGGCAGCATCCGCCCCGGCATGGCCGCCGACTTTGTCATCCTCGACACCGACCTGTTGCAAGCACCCAAGGAAAAGCTCCGCGGCGCCAAAGTGCAGCAAACCTGGATTGCTGGCGAGCGAGTATTCGGAGGGAAGTAATCTAAGGCACAAGGGGTAGAATAGAGTAGAGCAATACTTCAAGAAATTGCTCTACTCTATTCTACCCCTTGTACGTTGGCATATCATGTCAGTCTACTATGACTACGCGTCGCGTTACCAGTTTAGCTTCAGCATACTGTACTTGTAGATGGTAAATGCCAGCTACCAGACCTGTTAGTGATAAAGTAAATGCAGGGTTGGGCTGCATTATTGTCCGGACAGGCCGGCCCAAGGCATCAAGTAGCTGCACCCGTTGGGGGGAATCGGATGCGTCAAGGTTTACATGAAGCACCTGTCGGCTGGGAACAGGCCAAGCGTTGGTGCGGGCGTCCGCGACGGATGAACTCACGTGTAGCACGTTAGCCTCGCGCAGGCGCACCAAGGCTGTTGTGTAAGCTAAACTAGGATGTTGCAGAGAGCCCGCCACCATGATGGCACCGTCAGGCTGCACTAATAGCGCGCTGACACCCCAGTTGTTGTTGGGGTTACTAGCAGCTCGGGGGGCGTCCTTGGACAGGAAATTGCCATCCACAGCTCCTGTAGTCACTACTCGCTCCGTCAAAAGGCCACCTGTCAGAAGGCGGCCATTGGGTTGTATACTCAGTGCTCTTATAGTGTTTAACTGATTACCGCGGTAATCAAAAGAAGCATCGGTTGTGCCATTGGGCCGCAAACGCCGCAGGTAAGGATGGCCGCTACCAGCACTGTTATATAGCCCCGCAGCGTAAATATTACCAACTTCATCCAACGTCAGCGCTCTAATTTCCGACGTATAGTAGTTGGTTAAGCTTGTAAAACTGTTATCTGGGGACCCGTCAGGATGTAGCTGCGTCAGGAGCGTACCCAGTTGGTAGGAGAATGCTGATCCACCTACCACTATTTTGCCATTGGGCAGTAGCAGCAGGGAATAAACGCCAGTATTTGCGGCTTGATATGGCCGAAAGTTAGCGTCGGGTTGCCCGCTAGCACCATCAAGGCGGTCGAGTAGTTGCGTAGTATTAGTACCTCGGACATTGAAATAACCGCCTAACAGGACGCGGCCGTCTGGCTGTACCGCTAAGCTGTATACCGTAGGGGTTGCGCCATTCAGCGCTACCGAGGGTGGGGCAAAGGGAGTATCGAGGGTTCCAGTTGGTAGTAAGCGACCTATTGCCACGCGCGCACCACCAGATAAACTAGAGAATGAGCCACCTACTACAATTTTACCGTCAGTCTGCAATGCCAGCGCCATTACCGGACCGTTGGCAGCACTTGCAGCAGTAAAGGCGGCGTCTACAGTTCCATCAGGCAGTAACCGAGCTAAATTATTAGCTGGCACACCGTTGATTTCCGTGAACACGCCGCCTACTACAAACTTTCCATCAGGTTGCCTTACCACAGCGGTAAGTACGCCACTCACGCGCGGTTGCGTACCGGCGGCTCCTTGCCATACCTGCGTAGGTTGAAAACTAGTGTCTACTACAGGACTCTGCGCTCTACTTGAAGAAGCCAGCCCTACTAGTACGCCGCTCGTGATAACCAGAATACGCCACATATGGGAAACCGCTAGAATGAAAATACCTGAATCTCAGGAACAAGGTCACATATTGCTATTAATATAGAACATTCTATTCACATCTAGATAGTACATAATTAATATATTATATGGGTTATGCTCGTTGCGGGGCCTCGTCGGCGGAGCCTCCGTAGATAGCAGGCACGGGAATGTCGAGCAGGCGTAGGTAGACGGAAAGCTGACCGCGGTGGTGGATGAGGTGATTGAGTACCATAGTGCGGGCTACGGCGGCGCGCGGCAGCGTCAGCAATATTTGCTCTCCGTGACGCAACGACCACTGGCCGTGGAAGGTAGCGTCATCTACCTGCTCCAGGGCCTTGTGGATGTTTTCGCCGTTCACATCAAAGCGGCGCAGCACCTCGTCGGTAGTAGCTGAATTAGGCATTGCTACGGTGGTTACGTCGGTGTCGGGGCCGGTTAGGGAGAGTTCCAGGAAACCAACCAGGTTGGCGATGTGGGAAGCCAGGCCCCCAATTGTCATGGACTTGGGGTGGGGCTGCCAGCAGAACTGCGCGGTAGGTACCCGCTCCAGTAGGCGGCGTGTGAGCTTTAATTCGTGGCGTAGTTCCTGGCTGAGAGCGGCTTGCAGGGTGGGTTGGGTGTTGGGCATGGAAATAGTACGGAAAAGTGGGTGAGAAACGTGCGCCAAAGTAACTACGAAGCCTGCGGATGGTTGTGCCCGCGCCCAAAAGAAAAGCCCCACCGAGTAATTCGGTGAGGCTTTTGGCAAGGGGCCAGCGGTGGCAGCTAGCGAGCCGTAGCTGGAATGCCCACGTTGGGGGTAGCAGGTGGCGGGCCTAGCGCGGCGGTTTCCGGGGCGGCAGCATCGCGCAGCTTTTTGCCGCGCAAGGTCAGCAGGAACAGCAGCCCTAGGATAAAGAACACAATCAGGGAAAGAATGCTGTTGCGCATGGAACCGGTTATCTGAGCGATGATGCCGAAGACGGCCGTGCCGATTACGATACTGAGCTTTTCTGTGACGTCGAAAAAGCTGAAGAAAGCCGCCGTATTGGGGGTGTTTTCAGGGATAATTTTGGAGTAGGTGCTACGCGAGAGGCTCTGGATAGCGCCCATGGTCAAGCCAATTACGGCCGCCAGCGCATAAAATGACCACCCAGCCTGCACAAAGTAACCCGCCACGCAAATGCACATCCAGATAAACACCGACCAGCTCAGGGCCCGGGTATTGCCAATACGCTCCGAAAGCTTGGCAAAGAGGTAGGCACCCAAAATACCAACTATTTGCAGCAGCAAAATGGTGACAATCAAGGCCGTGCTTTCCAGGTGCAACTCCTTGTCGCCGAAGATAGTGGCCACATACATCACGGTTTGTACGCCCATGTTATACGTGAAATAGGCCAGCAGAAAGCGTTTCAGATTGGGCAGGTGCTTGAGCTGATCTACTACCTTGCCCAGCTCCCGAAAACCATTGAGCAGCCAGCCGGAATCGGAAGAAGTAGCGTCTTCGGGGCGACCGGGGTCAGTGGGCAGACTAAAGAACGGAATCTGGGCGAAGCCAGCCCACCAGATGCCCGTGAGCAGAAAAGCTAGGCGAGTCGCGTGGCCCTCTTCCATTCCAAGTGTATCGTGCCCCATGATGAGGCCCAGGCAAATCAGCAGCAGCAGTACCGAGCCAATGTAGCCCATAGAAAAGCCCCGAGCCGATAAGGAATCGTACTTTTCCTCACTGGAAATCAAGGGTAGGTAGGAGTTGTAAAAAACAATGGAGCCGGAGAAGCCGATGGTGGCCGAAATAAAAATAAAGGTACTGGCAGTCAGCGTATCGGGCGTGAAAAAGTACAGGGCCGCGCAGGAAGCTGCCCCGAGGTAGCAGAAAATCTGCATGAATAGCTTCTTGCGACCTGAAAAGTCGGCGAGTGAGGTCAGAAATGGGCTAACCAAAGCAATGACCAGAAAGGCTGCGGAAATGGCGTAGGTCAGCAGAGAGGAGCCAGGCACTTCAAACCCAAGGAAGTTAACAACATCTGTTTGAGGGCTGATTTGCTTGGTGATGGCGCCCCAATAAATGGGGAAGATGGAGCTGGTAATTACCAGCGGGTACACGGAATTGGCCCAGTCGTAGAACGTCCAGCCGCGGGTAATGCGCTTGTCGTCCTTGGGAATGTTTTCGAAGCCCGCCTCGGGGGCCGGAACTGCGGCAGCGTCGCTCATATAGGGAATGGTTGAGGTAGGTTCGGGCAAGATAACGGGAAATCGGCGTGGCCGTTGCGTTGGGTACACCAGGTAGTCTTTTTGCGACTCTGCTCGCTCCGGCTGCCACCCTGCAGCAACCTTGTTGCGCCGGAAGTCACCTTGGGGGTGCCTCTCCAATCCTCATGCTCGACGGGCTTTTCTGTCTGAACCGGCTTCCGGCTAACTCGTAGCTCAACATGCGGCACACTTCACCACTGCTGTTCACTTGTGAAAATTGTGGTGGCTGGAGCTAGCAGGCAACCATGTTGCAGTGCGAGCAGAAATCAGCTACCCAGCCAACAAGGCGGCGTACTGCGCTTCCGTGTCTACATCTACGGCTCCGGCCGGGAACGGCACCGCGGCTACCAACTCAGGGTGTTGCCGCAGCAGCTGAGCAGCGCCAGCGCCGTCGGGTAGGTGCTGGCACCAGCGTACGGCTTCCGGCCCAAACAGCACCGGCACGCCCCGGACACCCGCATACTCGGTGGCTACTATGGGCTGGCCGGAGGTAGTGCGTAACTGCTCCAGCTGCCCCAGCAGACCCGTGCTGACATGGGGCTGGTCGCAGAGCAAGACAATAACGTCGGTCCAGGTAGCGCACAGGCTACGCAGCACGGCCAGACCAAATTTCAGGGAGGCGCCCATTCCCCGTTCCCAGGCTAAGCAGCGTGCTACTGCCACCGGCAGACCGGTAAGCTCCGGGAGCAGGGCTTCGTGCTGGGCGCCGGTAACCACCACTACCGGCGCCCCGGCGGCGGTAGTTACGGCCGTTTCGGCTGCGCGGCGCAGCAAAGTTTTGCCTTGGTATTCCAGCAGCTGCTTCGGTCGGCCCAGCCGCGTGGAGGCCCCGGCGGCAAGAAGTAAGATGGCAGGCATACTAGCGGAGGTTGAAAAGCGGGCTTGTTTTATCTGTCGGGCCTTTTAGCCGGAGCCCATCCTAGGAGAAATATTAATAGCGCTACTCAGTTATTTCTGCTGCACACGGAACTGAGTAAGAACCAAGTATAGCCAGCGGAATGAAGGCTGCAAGCGCCAACCCTCTTACAAGCCACACACCGCATCAACCCGGCCCTCAGTCACGAGCGGCCCGTCGGCGCGCAGGGGCGGATGAATGGGATGGGGCGAGTCGCGAAGGAAGCCGGCCGGCCGACCAGTTAGCACCGCCTGAATTTCGGCTACAATGGAAAGGGCAATTTCCTCAGGCGTCTCGGCACCCAAGTTCAGGCCAATGGGGCTATGAATGCGGCCCTGGAGCAACGTAGCCGCATCGGGCTCGTGTTGACGCAGATCATCGAGCAGGCGCTCATACTTCTTGCGCGGCCCCAGCAACCCAATGTAGCGGGTAGTGGTTGGCGGCAGCAAGTGGCGCAGCACGGCCAAATCGTAGTAATAGTTGTGGGTCATCAGCAAAGCGAAGCTGCCGTCATGGGGCTCCTCCCCTACCTGCGCCAGGGGCAGCACACGCACCACTTCGGCTTCCGGGAAGCGAGCCGGCTGGGCCTGAGCCGGGCGCCCATCCACCACATGCACCCGCCAGCCTAGCCCGGCCGCCAACCGTACTAGGGGCTGCACATCGTTGCCGGCTCCGTACACAGTGAGGCGCACCGGGGGCCGTAGGAGTTCCAAACTCACGCGCACCGTGCCGGCTGCCACGGGGTAGTGGCGGGTAGCAGGTTGCGCTGCTGCAAGGGCAGCGTGAGCATCGGTTAAAATTGACTGATACAGCGCAGCTTGGGCAGGCAGCGTGCCTTGAGCGGCTCCGCCTGAGGTAAGCAACAGGCGCTGGCCCACCTCAACCCCGGCTGCCGCCCCGGCTACGCCAAATACTGTGGCAACCACGGCGGGTTTTTCTACGCCTTCGGCCCAACGGCGTAGCAGCTCCACGGGGTTGTTGGGATTCTGGAAATCGAGGGGCTCCAGCAGAATCTGCACAATGCCCTGGCAGCCCAGCGCCGCCCCAAACTGCAGGTCGTCGTCGGGGTCCGTGGAGTCGTAGGTTACGACCGTGGGGCGACCCTGCTGAATGGTACGGCGGGCGCGCTGGCGGGCGTCGCCTTCTAGGCAGCCCCCACTAATGGCCCCGGTTAACACGCCCTCGTCTGTCACGAGCATCCGGGCGCCGGGGCGGCGGTAGGCGGAGCCGGCCACATCAACCACCGAGGCCAACGCGCAGGCCCGGCCCGCGGCGCGGTGGTCATCGTAGGCGCACAACAGGCGCTGAAGTTCAGTCATGACAATAGAAGCAGGGTGTGACGCTGGTCGGGCAGCAGCGGGTTTCGAAAGGTCGTGGGCAAGCTAGTCGGCCCCGAAGGGTTAGCAGGGAGTACGCGGCGCAAGCAAGGTAAGTTAGCTACCTGAGCCCTCAGCCTACTAGAAGCAGGGTGCTTACCCCACTAGTAACAGTGGGCAAACCAGAAGTAAACCAAGCTGAATACCAGATGTTTTAAACCTAAAATATGCAATACTCTATGTGTAAAATTTTATTTATTAGTCTGATACTACCAATAGTTTGAATTAGTATTACCAACTTACTATCCCACTTAACTACTACTTCATGTTAAAATCATCCACGACGCTCCGCTCTTTCTCTTTATTGAGCCTTGGTCTCGTTCTATTAGCTGGGTGCAGCAAAGAGGATATTCGGGTGGCCGAGCCCCAGAATAGCCTCAGCAGCGCCGCTACTGCCAACTCCGAAACGGTAGTACGCCGCAGCCAGCACTATATCATCCTCTCGTCTACGGACCAACTGCCGGCCGATTTGGCTAGCCAGACCCAGGCGGCCAACGGTACCCTTACTGAACAACTACCCGGAGCTGGCCTAGCCCTAGCCACTTCCTCTGACCCTGATTTCGCAGCTAAAGCTGGCCGCATCACGGGTGTACGCTCTGTTATTCACGACTTTAGCTACCAGGGCTACAACCCCGAGGCTGCCCGCGGAGTAGAGGCCGTGCAGGACGCCGACAACACCAACCCCGCCAGCACCGGCGACAACGACCGGTTCTTCCCGCTGCAGTGGGGTCACACGGCCATTCAGGCTCCCGAGGCTTGGAATACCGGGGCCCGCGGCCAGGGCGCACTAGTAGCAGTGCTCGACGGTGGCTTTGACTTAACCCACCCCGACCTGAAAGCTAACATTGTGGGCGCCGAGTCATTTGTGACCGGGGAGAAGGCCCAGTTCGTAGGCTCTGGCTTCAGCCACGGCACGCACACGGCCGGCACTATTGCCGCCGTTGATAACAACATTGGTGTAGTTGGGGTAGCCCCGGATGCCAAGTTGCTGCTGGTGAAAGTGCTACGTGATGGTGGCTCAGGCTCCTTCTCCTGGATGATTCAGGGTATTTACTACGCCGTATCGAAGCAGGCTGACGTAATTAACATGAGCCTGGGCGCTGCTATTCCGCGCAACAGCAAGTTCCGCGACGACAACGGCACGCCCAACGATACTTCCGACGATACCTGGGTAAACGAAACCAAGGAAATTCAGGAGCTGCTGGTAGCCATCAGCAAGGCTACTACCTACGCTACCAAGAATGGCGTTACGGTAATTGCCTCGGCTGGTAACGACGCCAACAATGGCCAGCGCGACCAGGACCTGATGCACATTCCTTCGGGCGCTACCAGCGTTATTTCGATTTCGGCTACCGGTCCCCTGGGCTGGGCCCTGAATCCGTCAACCACGCTCGACCGGGTAGCTTCCTACACGAACTACGGCACCTCCGACGTAACCTTCGCTGCTCCCGGCGGCGATTCAGAGTATCCTGGCAACGAGATTGTGACGGTAGCTGGCGTACGTCAGTATGCCTTCGCCTTTGACATGGTCTTCAGCTGCACCAGCCTGGGCCGCTACAGCTGGTCGGCAGGCACCAGCATGGCCGGCCCGCACGCCGCCGGTGTGGCCGCTCTTATCGTAGGCAAAAACGGGGGCCAGATGGACCCAACTCAGGTTCGGGCCACGATGCGCGCCTCGGCTGATGACCTCGGCAAACCCGGCCGCGACCCATTCTACGGCTACGGCCGCGTGAATGCCTACCGCGCCGTAACGCAGCCTGCTAACTAAGAATAACTAGTTGGGCACCCGCTTAATGAGTCAACAAAAAGGCCGTTCCCAATCGGGAACGGCCTTTTTGTTGTGCTACTATTGCCAAAGCAGCATTACTTAGCCAGGTAATTTCTAACGCGCTACGCCTGTACCATTTTCGTTTCCAGCACTTTGTCTGGCGTGATGGGGAGGCTGCGGATGCGCTTGCCGGTGGCGTGAAACACGGCGTTAGCCACGGCAGCGGCCACGCCTACCATCGAAATTTCGCCTATACCTTTCACGCCCATGGCGTTGATGTAAGGGTCGTGCTCTTCTACGAACTCTACGGTCATATCCGGAATGTCTGCATTGACGGGAATGTGATAGTCGGCTAGGTTAGAATTGGTATAGCGCGAGAAATTTTGGTCGCGCTTAGTAGCTTCCATCAGGGCCGAGCCGATGCCGAAAATACTACCCCCAATTATCTGACTGCGAGCCGTTTTGGCGTTGAGGATGCGGCCGGCGCCGTGCACACTCACCCAGCGCGTAACGCGCACGGTACCTAGTTCGGGGTCTACTTTCACCTCGCAAAAGTGCGCCCCAAATGAATGCATGGAGTGGCCCGCCATGTCGTCTTGGTGGCCGGAGTCGGCAGGCCCCGCGGCTAGGCCCGACTCATAGCCGGCTCCGTACTTGCCATTGCCAGTGCCCTCAATGTCGGTGGTTTCGTTGCGCTTCATAAGGGTAGCAAAATCCTCACCCTTCTTCTTGTCGTTTTTAAGGACTAAGCGGCCATTTTCTACCATCACATCAGCGGACTTAGCCCGGAACAGCGGCGACTTTTTATCGGCTACTGCCAGCTTAATAAGCTTCTGCCACACGTCCTGGGCCGCCATATAAATAGACGACGACACTGTGCCCGCCGCCACCGAACCGCCCGAGTTCGGGGCCGTGGGCAGCTTGGTGTCGCCTAGCTCGAAGCGCACTTTGTCGGGGGTAAGCCACAGTGCATCAGCCGCTACCTGGGTCATGACGGTGTACGTGCCCGTGCCGAGGTCGGTGGCGCCAGTCTGAACCAGCGCGTGCCCATCGGCATATAGGCGGACCCGGGCGGTACCCTGGTTGTTGTGTACGGGGTAGGAAGCCGTGGCCATGCCCCAGCCTACTAGCAGGCGGCCGTCGCGGGTAGCTCCAGCCTGAGGGTTGCGCTTGCTCCAGCCAAATAGTTCGGCCCCACGAGCATAGCACTGCTTCAGGCTCTTACTCGACCAGGGCTTGCCCGTGCTATGGTCCTTGTCAGCGTAGTTGCGCAACCGGATTTCCAGCGGATCAATGCCCAACTGGTAGGCCAAATCATCCAGGGAGCACTCAATGGCAAAGGAGCCGGGAGCTTCACCGGGGGCCCGCGTGAACGTAGATGTCATCACGTCAGCCCGCGCCAGCTGGTACGTTGCCTCAAAGTTGGGGCAGGCGTAGAGCAGGTTGATGATGCGGCTGTTGGGCTCGGCGTAGTTGTCCCAGGGCGAAGTGGTGGAGGTTTTTTCGTGGATGAGGGCCAAGAGCTTGCCTTCCTTGGTGGCACCCACTTTCAGGGTTTGGGTCTGGTCTTCGCGGTGGCCCATGCTAGTGAACATCTGCGGACGGGTGAGGGCCAACTTCACCGGCCGGCCCACAGCCTTGGCCGTCTGCACCGTTAGTACCGTGTGAGGCCAGGAGGAGCCCTTGCACCCAAAGCCACCACCAAGGTACTTCGTCACAACCCGCACCTGTTCGGCGGCCAGCCCCAGCATGGTGCTCAGGGCCTTCTGAGTTCGGGTTACGCCCTGCGTCGATTCGTACACCGTGAGGCGGTCGGGGGCCTCCCAATGGGCGGTGGTAGCACCCGGCTCCATAGGATTGTGGTGGTTGATGGCGTGCACGTAGGTGTGCGTGAGCTGCACCGGGGCCGCTGCGAAGGCCGCCTTTGGGTTGCCGCGCACAGTGTGACCTGGCGTTTTGCCGTCCTGCACCTTCAGCGGATCAAACAGCTCCGCCCGGGGGTCGGCGTAGGACGCTAAGGGCTTCTCAGCGGCAATGTTTACCCGCACCAGGGTTGCCGCGTGCTGGGCACGCTCCAAGGTATCGGCCACAACAATGGCCACCGGCTGGCCCGCGTAATGCACCTGATCTGAGGTTAGCGGTAGAAAGCCCATGGGCGCGCCAATGGCCTTTTTACCGTCGGCATCGTTGGGGGTTTTGGCCAGTTTGGGCAGGTTCTGATGGGTCAGAACTGCTAGCACGCCCGGCTCCTTTAGGGCCGCACTGACATCAATGCTCTGAATGCGCCCCTTGGTCACGTCGCTGGTTTTGAGCACGGCGTGCACCAGTCCAGGCAAGCTATTGAACTCAGCCGAGTAGCGAGCCTGACCCGTCACTTTGGCCCGACCATCTACCCTATCCAACGGCTGACCTACCGAGCCAGCCTTGGGGTTCGTTTCAAAAAATGCGGGTTCGGTATCCATGAGAAAGTGGAGCGTAATGCAGATAAAACAACGACGCTGAGTGCCAGAAGCTGGCCTCTTGTTCTTGCCGCCGTTGTTGAGAATAAAGGAGTTTTGCGGCAAGCGCCCCATGTGCCGGCTAGGCAGAAAGGGTAGTGCCTAGCTCGCCACTTTCATCAAGGCCTGTACTAGGGTGTTTTGGGCCAGCTCCACTTTGTAGCGGTTGTGCTCCCGGGGCTGGGCCCCCTGCAGCGCCGCCGCCGCCGCGGCTCGGAAGGTAGCCTCGGTGGCCGGCGCCCCGGTCAACACCTGCTCAGCCGCGCGGCTGCGCCAGGGCTGGGCCCCGACCCCGCCCAGCGCCACGTGGGCCGCGCGAATGCTACCCCCTTGCACCTCCAGGCCCACCGCGGCCGAGGCCAGGGCGTAGGCGTAGCTGCTACGCTCGCGCACCTTCAGGTAGGTGGAGCGCTGCGCGGGCGGGGCTGCGGGGATGGTCACGGCCACAATCAGCTCGCCGGGCTCGAGTATCGTCTCCAGGTGCGGCGTGTTGCCCGGCAGCCGGTAGAAGTCCGTGAGCGACACCTGCCGCTGCTTGCCCTTCTGGTTTTGCAGCGTCAGCACCGCGTCGAAAGCGACCAGAGCCACGGACAGGTCGCCCGGGTAGGAGGTGGCAATGCAGCTCTCGCTTACCCCCAGAATGGCCAGGTTGTGGTGGTCCCCCGTGAGGGCCGGGCAGCCCGAGCCGGGCACGCGCTTGTTGCAAGGAAAGGCCGCATCGCGGAAGTAGCCGCAGCGCGTGCGCTGCAGCAGGTTGCCCCCAATGCTGGCCATGTGGCGCAGCTGCGGGGAGGCGGCCAGCAGCAGCGACTCGGACAGGGCCGGAACCTGCTGCTGGACCAGCGGGTGCTCGCCCACGTCGCTCATGCGTTCCAGCGCCCCGATGCGCAGTCCGTCCTTGGTCTGCTCAATGCCGCGGAAGGGTAGCCGATTGAGGTCGATGAGTTGCGGGGGCTGCTGCAGGTTGGCCTTCATCAGGTCCAGCAGCGTGGTGCCGCCGGCAATGTAGGCGGCCTGGGGCGTGTCCTTGCGCAGGGCCGTGGCCTCTTTGGCCGAAGCGGCTGACGTGTAGCTGAAGTTGTTCATGGGGCTTAGCCTTTAGCTGATTGACCGGCCACTTCGCGCACGGCGGCCACAATGTTGGGGTAGGCGCCGCAGCGGCAGAGGTTGCCGCTCATGTACTCGCGCACTTGCGCATCGGAGCCGGCTTTGCCCTCTCGGATGCAGGCCACGCCCGACATGATCTGGCCCGGGGTGCAGTAGCCGCACTGAAAGCCGTCGTGCTTAATGAAAGCCTGCTGCATAGGGTGCAACTGCTCGCCCTGGGCCAGGCCCTCGATGGTGGTGATTTCCTTGCCCTGGGTCATGATGGCCAGCGTCAGGCACGAGAGGGTACGGCGCCCCTCCACGTGCACGGTGCAGGCCCCGCACTGGCCGTGGTCACAGCCCTTCTTGGTGCCGGTCAAATCCAGCCGCTCGCGCAGGGCATCGAGCAGGGTCACGCGCGGCTCGGCGTGGATCGTGCGCACAGTGCCGTTGACGTTCAACTTGATGGCCGATACCCCCTCCACGGTTTTGGAGAAGGCCGTCAGGCGCTCGGCCTGGCTGACCAAGGGTGGGGCCAGGGCCAGGCCTAAGATGCCGCCGGCCTGTTTCATAAAGGAGCGGCGTGTGCCGTCCTCCGGCCGGGGCTCGGGCTGAATCTCGTCCGGGCTGTCGGGAGAGGGAAATGTCGACATAGAAGTAGATAGATTAAAAGCGTACACTACACACCACCCGGAAAAGACACCCACCGTTTGCTACGCTGTTGGCCCGTACCACCCGAACAAAACACAGAGTAGCTGGGCAGCCCAGGGCCTGTTGTGCCTATACGTACTGCGTGGTGTATTGTTCAGGTACCTACATGAGTTATTATGCTGACAGGTAGCGCTCTGACCACTAATCTGATACCTACCCATGTGGTGGCGCCAAAAGCCTGGGGACTACCTCTAGGGTAGGCCACAACGACAGGAAGGTTTCAGAAGGCTGCCGAAGTGTACTCAATGGTCTTCTGCTTCACGCAACAGGCCGAAACTCGCGCAATGCGAATTTCGGCCTGTGTACATTGTTGTCTGTAGGAAACGCTACTAGCGGGTTGTGGTACCCGAAGTAGTGGAGCCCGAAGTAGTGCCGGTGGTAGTACCCGATGTGGTGCCAGTAGTGTTACCAGCGGTAGTACCTGTGCTCGTGCCCGAAGTAGTGCTGCCGCTAGTTGTTCCCATGGTCGTGGAGCCGCTGGTGCTGCCAGACGTAGTACCGGTAGTAGTAGAGCCCGAAGTAGAGCCGCTAGTAGTTGCATCAGTGCCCGTGCCTGAGGGCGAATCGGTGCTGGTGCTGGAGCAGGACGACAGCGCGGCTCCGGCGCAGAACAGTACTGTGAATAACCGAACGGACCAGGTGGAAATCTGCGTCTGTTTCATAGGAAGGAAGTTAGGTGATGGATGAAGTTCAGGCAGAGAGTCAGCCTAGTACGATGCGTATACGCAGTATATTTCAAAACCGATAATAAATAGCAATAAAATACTTTACAAAAAGAGCTTGGCGATGTAGCAGTTTAGCCTGGAAGCCTTGCTGTAACCCGGAGCAGGTAGCTCTGTTAAGTACACGCTTCTTGCTATCAGGAAAGCTACTGCTGGCCGTGCGCCGTATCTTCGGGGCATGAAACCGCCACTATTCCACCCTGGGCAGGAAGTTATCTGTACTAACGATGATTTTACCGTGCTATTGGTGCAGAACCCCAATATTCAGACGCCCAAACGTGGGCCTATCTACACCGTGCGCGGCGTTTATGATACGCACCGCGGTTACGGCATTACCCTAGCGGAAATCAATAATGCTGGGGTAGCGCCGGGCTTTCCAGAAGCCAACTTCCACGAATCGCGCTTTGCCCCCGTCCCTCCCCTGGAAGAAATTGACATAGCCGAAGCCATTGAGGAAGCCGTGACAGCGTAATCTAACTACGGGTAAGCCTATCTGGTAGACGCGGAAAGCGACTTCCTGAGCAGAACTCGCCCGTAGTTAGCATGATACACCAAGCTTATGCACAATCTCGTTTGGGTCAGCACCTCTGCTCCCGAAACGTGATTTTATTGCCTCTAGACTGCTTGAAAGCTATATTTTAGCCATACCACATCGTTGTCGAGCTGCTGCACTTCGGTTAAGTGCAGGCGCGTGGCTGGACCTTTGCGTAGGTAGTCGCTTACTTCAAATGTGGTTGGCGATTTGGGCGTGCCATCGGCAATAGGCAGCAGTAACAAACTCAGCTCATCGATCAGACCCGCGTTCAGTAGGGAACCGTTTAGGTGGCCGCCGCCCTCCAGCATCAGCGTTTCAATGGGAAACAGCGCCGCTAGCTGCTCCAGGGCCAAAGCAAAATCAACTTCCGTGCGGCCGGCAAACAGGTAGGAAATACCCTGGCGTTGCAGATAGTACAAGTAGTCATCGGTTACTTGTTCAGTGAGGACTTCCACAATATGGTCGCCGCCGGTGGTATTAGCGTCCCAGCCGAGGCGGCCGTGCGCATCTACCGCCACAGCAAAGGAAGTAGCTTGGGCATCCCCAACAAAGGGCTCGCGCGCAATTGGGTGCGGGGCAGGTTGCAGGTTGGGCTGCACGCCGCCGGAGAAATCCCGCTCCATGGTCACGCGCCCGCACATCCAAGCCTGGCTAGTAAAGGTTTCGTGGTACTTCTCGAAGTATCCGGCGAAAGTGTCGGTTAGCTTTTCGTCCTGCCAATTAGCAGACAGAATCTTTCCGTCCACGGAGGACATCATGTGGCAGATTACGTGGGGTCGTTTCATAGTATGCCTTAAACGGAGTGTGCGCCGCCGTGGCCCAGCAACTTCCTAATAAGTACCCAACCCACCGGACGAGTCCCGCCCACAACAGCCCACCACTGCGGCCCGGCTCCACCCGTAGAAAGAACAAAAACCGCATTTCTACAACGAAATGCGGTTTTCAGCAGAGAGGATGGGATTCGAACCCACGATGAGCTTTAGACCCATACACACTTTCCAGGCGTGCTCCTTCAACCACTCGGACACCTCTCTAGGATGCGGGGAAGTGGCGCAAAATAACACCCGATTTTCCGGATACGCAAGCCCCGTAGCGCTAAAGCTCAGATTATGGTGATTTCGCCGCGCAGGTCCTGGCTGAGCAGGTGGCGGGTAGCTGCGGGTTTCTGCTTGAGGCCCAGCACAAACATGAGCTTGGTAATGGCCGCTTCCACCGTCATATCGTCGCCGCCGATAACGCCCAGCTCGGTGAGGTAGGCGCTGGTTTCGTAGCGACCTTGCATTACCCGGCCCTCCTCGCACTGGCTCACGTTCAGCAGAAATACGCCCTGCTCGGTGGCGTCGCGCAGGGCCTTGAGAAACCAAGGAGCCGTGGGCGCATTGCCGGAGCCGTAGGTTTCAAGTACGCAGCCGCGCAGCCCATCGGCTTCCAGTTGGGCGCGCAGCATGCGCTCGGTTAGCCCCGGAAACAGGCGCAGAATGGTTACTTGTTCGTCGAGGTACTGGTGGGCACGTAGGTGGGCGGCGGGCAGCATCCGAATCTGCTTGTCGTTGAAATCCAGCTCAATGCCGGCCCGGGCCAGGGGTGGGTAGTTCTCGGAGCGGAAAGCATTGTACTGCTGGCTTTCGACTTTTTTTGCCCGGTTTCCTCTGATTAGCAAGTCATTAAAAAAGACACACACCTCAGGCACGCGCACTGTGCCCACCACGGGGTGGCGGGCGGCGGCCATTTCCAGGGCCGTAACTAGGTTGCGGCGGGCGTCGGTCCGGATGCGGCCTACCGGCACTTGAGCACCGGTAAACACTACCGCCTTGCCTAAATTCTCAAGCAGGAAGCTCAGCGCCGCCGCCGAGTAGGCCATGGTATCCGTGCCGTGTAGCACCACGAAACCATCATACTGCGCATACTTTTCCTCGATCAGAGCCGCCAGCCGCAGCCAGTCGGCCACGGTTACGTTGCTGGAGTCGATGGGCTCGCCGAGGTTGGTAACCTCCACCCGCATGTTAAGCTGGCGCAGCTCGGGCATCTTCTTCCGAATCTGCTCGAAATTCATGGGTACCAATTCCCCGCGCCGGTTATACGTCATCCCGACGGTACCACCGGTGTAAATGACGAGAATGGCCGTTTCGGGTTTGTCGGGTTGGAGGGGCAGCGCAGGGGTAGACAAGGGGTGGGTGGCTTGGGTGGTGGAGGGCATCAAACGAACAATCTGAACTGGCCGTCAAGTTAGGCAACCTCGTTCAGGCTTTGTCTGGCGTGGTACAGCTGAAAGGGACACGACTGGCGTCAGCATGGAGCGTGCTGGCCCAGCAAATGAGCCCCTTCTGCCACTGCCTACGCCCACGAGGTCTTCCCTACCCCTGCGCTGCTTCCCCAAACAGGGTCAAGGTGTTGCGGGTAGTGGCCTCGGCTACTTCTTCAGCGTCCTTGCCCAGGATTTCGGCTACTCGGCGGGCCACCAGGGGCAGATAGGCGGGCTCGTTCCGCTTGCCCCGGTGAGGAATGGGCGCTAGGTAGGGGCAGTCGGTTTCTAGCAGCAGGTGCTCCAGACTGATACCGGGCAGCACTTTGTCGAGGCCCCCGTTCTTGAAGGTGGCGACCCCACCGATGCCAAGTTTGAAGCCCAGCCGAATCACTTCTTCCGCTTCCTGCTTCGTGCCGGAAAAGCAGTGAAACACCCCGCGCAGGGAGCCATCCTGAGCCGCCGTGATGATGTCGGCGGCTTCACGGAAGGCCTCCCGAGTGTGGAGTACCAGGGGCAGGTTGTGCTTTTTGGCTAAGGCTACCTGAATGCGCAGGGCTTCCTGCTGCTCCTGGAGGTGGGTTTTATCCCAGTATAAATCGATGCCGCACTCCCCTACTGCGGCAAAGGGCCGGCGACTAAGCCACGTTTCCACTTCGTACAGCTCTTTTTCAAACTGGCGGGTGACGTGGCAGGGGTGCAGGCCCATTTGGGCAAAGCACTGGGTAGGGTATTTGGCTTCCACTTCCAGCATGGGGTCAATGCTGGTATGGTCGATGTTGGGCATGAAGATGGTCCGGACTCCGGCCTCAAAGGCGCGCAGCAGCATCTCATCTTGGTCGGGCTTAAACTGCTCGGAGTAAACGTGGGCGTGCGAATCGGAAAGTTGCATGCCGCAAAGGTGGTGAAACGGTGAGATAGTGAGGGGGTGAAACGGTGAAGGATGCCTCCTGGCCAGGACACAGGACGAGGCCATCCTGCCCCTCCATCTGACCAGCCTTCTAACGAGACAAGCCCTTGACGTATGGTAGCGTCAAGGGCTTGTCACTTCTTAGGGAGTAAGGAATTGATCAGGAGGGGTGGCTTTTTCGTGCCTCCTGGCCAAGACAACTCACCAATCTACAGCTTTACCTCTCCCGTCTGGCGGATGTCGCGGGAGGAGCTGCCGACTAGTAGCTTGAAGGTTCCGGGTTCCAGTACCCACTGCTTCTTGGCCTCGTCGTAGTAGCGAAAGGCGTCAGGACCCAAGTTCAGGGTCAGGGTTTTCGATTCGCCGGGCTTTAGGAAGACCTTCTGGAAGGCTTTCAGCTCCTTTTCGGGCCGCTTTACGCTGGCCTGGTCGTCGTGCACGTAGAGCTGCACCACTTCGGCGCCGGCTACCTTGCCCGAGTTGCGCACCGTGACCTTGACCGTGGCAGACTGTTTGCCGGGTTGCACGGTTAGCTTGCCGTAATCGAAGGAAGTGTAGCTCAGGCCGTGACCAAAGGCGAATTGGGGGGCAACTTTATAGGTATCGAAGTAGCGGTAGCCCACAAAGATATCCTCTTTGTAAGTCTGTTTCAGCGGGTTACCAGGGGTGCTGGGGTATTCGCCTAGTTTATGTGCCGGCGAGTCTTCCAGCTTCACGGGGAAGGTGAAGGGTAGCTTGCCCGAGGGATTTACCTCACCGAACAGAATGTTGGCCAGGGCGTTGCCGCCTTCCATGCCGGGGTACCAGGCCTCCACAATGCCCTTGGCCTGCCCGGCCCAGGCCGATACGTCAATGGGGCCGCCGCCCAGCAGCACCACCACGGTGTTGGGGTTGGCTTTGAGCACGGCCTGAATCAGCTCGTCCTGACCGAAGGGCATCTTCATGTCGGGCTTGTCGTAGCCTTCCGCGTCGTAGGCGTTATCAGCCCACACTTTGTAGTCGTAGCCGTGGGTAGCGCCCCCCACAATGATGGCTACGTCAGCGGCTTTGGCGGCGGCCACGGCCTGTTCGATTAGCTGCGGATCAGCTTTTTGGTTACGGGCAATTTTGTAGCCGGGGGCGTAGGTAATGGTGGCCTGGGAACCTAGGGCTTTTTGCAGGCCCTGAAGCGGCGTAATCTCATACTTGGCCTTTACCTGGGAACTGCCGCCGCCCAGGGCATTTTCGCGGGTAGCGTTGGCTCCAATGACGGCGAACGTCTTAGTTGTTTTCTTCAGGGGGAGAATGTTGCCGTCGTTTTTGAGCAGCACAATGCCTTCTTCCGCTACTTTACGGGCCGTAGCTTGGTGCGCGGGAGTATTGTAGGCGCCCGGCTTGCGCTTGGCCCCATCCAGCATGTTGGTGGCGTACATCACGCGCAGAATGCGGCGCACCTTGTCATCGAGCAGGGGCTCTAACGACTTGTCCTTTTTCACCGCGTCCAGGGCGGCCGTACCAAAGAAAAACCGGTCGTAGAGGCTGGGCATCTGCTCCGGCTTTACCTGGCTGGCTGTCTGATCGACGCTGTTGTACATCAGGGAAAGGTCGGTGCCCATTTCCAGATCGGTGCCGTTGCGCAGGCCTTCCTGGGTGTCGTGCACCGAGCCCCAGTCGCTGATTACCAATCCCTTGAATCCCCATTCGCCCTTCAGAATATCGTTCATCAGGTAGGCGTTATGGGTGGCGTACTGGCCCCGAAACTTGTTGTAGGAGCCCATTAGGGTATGAGCCCCACCCTCCTGAATAGCGGCCTGGAAGCCCGGCAAGTAAATCTCGCGCAGGGCCCGCTCGCTCATGTACACGTCGATGTCATTGCGGTGTTCCTCCTGGTTGTTGGCGGCGTAGTGCTTCACGCTGGCCGACACGCCCTGGTCCTGCACCCCGCGGATGTAGCCCACCACCATCTTTGACACGAGGTAGGGGTCTTCGCTGAGGTACTCGAAGTTGCGGCCATTCAGGGGCGTGCGCACAATGTTGATGCCGGGCCCCAGAATGATGTCTTTGCCCCGGAAGGCCGCCTCGCTACCCAGCACCGAGCCAAAGGCATAGCCCAGTTCGGGGTTCCAGGTAGAGGCCAGGGTGTTGCCGGTGGGCAGGTAGGTACCCGAGTCGTTTACGCCTTCGTCGGGCTTCCAGTCGCGGCCGTGCTCCAGGCGCACGCCGTGGGGGCCGTCGGAGGTTGCCATTTCCGGAATGCCAAGCCGCTTCACGCCTCCTGAGTTGAAGGAGGAGGTGGCGTGTATCATGGCAATCTTTTCTTCCAGGGTTAGCTTTTTGAGCAGCTGGTCAATTTTAGCCTCATTGCCCATCAGGGCCTGCTGGCGGTTGGGGCCCATTGCGGCAGTGCTTTTCGCCGCTGCCGTGGCCGGGCGAGCAGTAGTGGCTTTCGTTTGGGCCGTGGCTATGTGGGTAGTGGCGCAGAACAAGGCCGCCATGAGCACGGCCCGGGAAGTGGGTGAAAATGGGAGGAACATACAGCTGAGAAACGCGCGGTGGAACGTAAAGGTGGGAAGGTGGGCCAGCCGGTAAAAGCGGCCAGATTGGTTTGGCCTGGAGCTAGGCTTACCGGCTTGTGCTGCCACCGAATGTAGCCAAAGGTATTGGCAGCGGGCAGGAAAATCCACTTCCGAAAGGCGACGCTTATGCCCGTCAGGCAACTTTCCGGGCACCTTTACACACTTACCGCACACGTAGCGCGGGTAGGTAGCCACCCTGTTTGCAGCTGAGCCGCGAAAGCCGAGCGGTTAAAAAACAATCAACTTTTAGCGGTATTGCCGGCCCTTCCAGCTGAAGGATACTGGCAGTAGCCGGAACACCACCAGACTCCCGGTCAGGAAAATCGTGTAGAGCTCAAACGCGGGCAGCAGCACCAGCGGGGCGCGGCGGCCTACCCGTCGGAAACAGAGCACCGCCAGCGCGCCCTGTACCAACACCTTGCCTAGCCACACACTTAGGGCCGCCGCTGGCCCTGCTACAGCAGCCAACGCGGCCAGCAGCACGTAAAAGGAGCCGTACAGGCCGAGGCAGGTTTTCAGCCAAGTGGGCAAGGCCTCCACCCCGCGCAGCCACCGCCGCCGCTGGTGCAGCAGCCCCCGCCACGAGTACATGGGCAGCGACTCGGCCAGGATTTCGGGTCGGTACAGGTTGCGGGAAGTGTATCCCGCTCGGAGCACGGCTTTGAACAGCTCAAAGTCTTCGGTGACGGAAAAGGGTAGCCGCTCGTAGCCGCCGGTGGCCTCGTAGGCGGCGCGGGTTACGAGCATGTTGTTGCCCATGGCCGTTACGGGCCGGCCCAGGTCCGTGACAACCTGGACCAAACCCAGGGCCATCAGCCAGTCGAGGCCCTGGAGGCGGTGGAACAGCCGCGGCCCGGTCACCAGCGTTAGGCCCGTTACAATGCCCACGCTGGGTTGGGCGTGGGCCAGCAGACCCGTCAGCCAGGTAGGCGGCACGGCAATGTCGGCATCAGTGATGAAGAAGTAGGTAGTGGTAGCGACGCGGCTGAGGTGAGCCAGCACGTTGGCCTTGCCGCGGGCCGTGCCCAGGGTATCGGTAATAGGTACCACGCGAAATGAACCGGCGTAACCTTGCATGGCCGCCGCCGCCACGGCTGCCATCTGGTCCGTGGACCCGTCATCCCCGAGGAGCACTTCGAGTAGCTCGGGGGGGTAATGCAGAGCCCGGATGGCGTGCAGGCAGCGAGCAATGGCCGCCTCCTCGTTGCGGGCCGCCAGCAGGATGCTCACCCGGGGCAGGGGCTGGGGCACTGCACCCGGTTGCGCGCCCCGCGCGCGGGCAAACAGCACCACGGCGGTTGTCAGCAAAGCAAACCAGGCGGTAAAATACAGCGTCAGAAAAAGCATAAGGCGCACAAATCGGCCAGGAAAACAGGCGGGCTCCCTTACCCTTTTGTTACAAAGCAGCAAAGCGGTAGCCCCGCTCGGCAAAGTAAGCCAGGTAGCGCGGCAACACGTAGCGCAAGTTTCTGCTAGCCTTCACACTGTCGTGAAATACCACGATGGAGCCGGGCCGGGAGTGCCGGATGGCCGCTTGCAGGCAGGCCTCGGGGGCGAAGTCGGGGTCGTAGTCACAGGTCAGCACGTCCCACATAACTACTTGATGGGTAGGCCGGAGCAAGCGCGCCAGCGGAAGGGTAATGCGGCCATATGGTGGGCGCAACAGGGGTCTGCCTTCGGGCTGAAACTCCTGCAGCAAGGCCTGGCACCGAGCTACATCCTGCAGGTAATGGGCGCGGGAGTGGCTCCAGCCGCTGATGTGGTGGTAGGTATGGTTGGCTAGCCGGTGGCCGCCGGCTAGCACCGCGCGGGCTACCTCAGGGTAGCGGCGCAGGTTGTCGCCGACGCAGAAAAACGTACCGTGCGCCTGGTAGCGGGCCAGTTGCTCCAGCACAAAGGGCGTTTCTTCCGGAATCGGGCCGTCGTCGAAGGTGAGGTAGAGCGTAGGCGGGCCAGTAGCGGGCATCTGCCAGAGGCAGTCGGGCAGCAGGCGCCGCACCAAAGCCGGCATTCGGAACAGATGCATAAGAGAAAAGCAGTTGGTTTTAGCTCCTGATTATCAGTTATCAGCCGGCAGTTTCGATGCGTGTGCAAAGTGGAAAAGTTGTTTTCAGAACTGCTCTAACAACTCACTGACAGCTACAAACTAACAGCTAGCCACGCGCGGCCAGAATTTCCTGCCAGAGTAGGTGGGCACTTTCAGCCCACGAAAAACGCTGGGTGTTTTGTAATCCTTTCTGTATCAGCTCCGCGCGGTAGCTTTCGGAGGCGTGCACCTCCCCCAGCCCGGCGGCAATGGAGTCAACGGAAAGCGGATCAACCAGGCGGGCACCGCCGCCAGCTACCTCAGGCATAGAGCTGCAATTAGACGTAATGACGGGGGAAGCGCAAGCCTGAGCCTCGATGATGGGAATGCCAAAACCCTCAAAATAAGGCACATAGCAAGTAGCTAGAGCCGCCGCGTACAGCGCCACGAGCTCCGTATCGGTTACCCGCCCGGTCAGGTGCACATCGTGGCGGTAGTGCATGCGCTGGTACACCTCGAAAATAGGGCCCGCTTTCCAGGCCGTGCGGCCTACCACCAGCAGCTTGGCGGAGGAACCGGTAGCGGCCTTGAACTGGTCGAAGGCTTGCAGCAGGTTTACCAGATTTTTGCGGGGCTGCAGGGCACCTACGAACAGGAAATATGGCTTGCCGGCACTAAATCGCTCCCGGGTAGCCTGCTGCACAGCCACGGGCTGGGGCCGAAAATGAGCATCAGCGGCATTATAAACCACGCTGATTTTCTCCGGCCCTACCCCGTAGGTTTGCACTAGGTCCTGGCGGGTAGCCTCTGACACGGCCACTACCCGCCGGGAGGCCTTGGCAAAACGGGGCGTAAAGTACCGGTAGTACCGCAGCACCAGCGGGCTCACATCCTGGGGGAAGTGCTCGAAAGCCAGGTCATGGATGACGGTGACGCGGGGCACGCGGGTGCGCAGGGTAGTGTAGCCATCCGGACTCAGGAACACGGCCGGACGGCGGCGGCGCAGCCAGCGGGCTACGGCCCCCTCAAACCAGGCCAGCCACAGCAACGGATGGCGGGCCGGCGGGCCCAGCACGTGCGGCACTACATTCGGCCCAAACCGGTACCGCTCATCAAAGGCCCGGTCGAAGAGAAAGTGAAAGGTATGCTCGGGGTGCTGCTGCACGAGGTGGCGCAACGTCTCGTAGGTGAAGCGGCCGATGCCCTCCAACTTGTCGCCGGGTAGTAAAAAACGGACGTTGACGGCTATTTCCAAGGGCTTACGGAGGGGAAGGAGGCAAAGTAAAAGTAATTACGTGCTTGTTTTCGGTACGAAGGTAGTGAGCTAAACCGCTGGCGGCCGGCGCCGAAGCTGCCGTAACTCATTGACTTTTACTACCCCCAACCCCAGCACCAGCACCAGCAGCCACAGCCCGGCTAGGCCAGCCTCCAGCCACCAGGGCAGCGCGGCGTAGCGGCGCAGCGCGTACCAGCCCGCGCATAAGCCACTGAACGTCAGCATCAAGCGCAATAGCATCGCCCACGGTAGTTGCACCCCGGTGCGGCGCGGCACCAGCCACAGGTACCCTGCTGACACCACCACGGCGCACAGCAGGGTGTTGATGGCCCCGGCTAGGGCCCCGTAGCGGGGCATGAACACGAAATTCAGCCCCACGTTGACCACAATACTGCCCGTTACGAGCCAGGAAACGGGTTTTTCGTGGTCGGTGCTAGTAAGCAGGGTGCTGTAGATGGCGAAGAAGGCGTGCACCAGCACGTTCAGAAACAGCAGCTGCAGACACTGGGTCATGCGGGCTACCTCCTGGGCGGAACTGTGAGTAAACTGAAAAAACAGCAGTTCCCCCCGAAACAGGCCGAAGCCCACCACAAACAGCAAGGGCACCGTGACGACGCGCTGGCCGAACCAGAGAAGCTCCTGCTGCTCCTGAGTCCGGCCGGTGGCGTGGGCAAAGCGGGCAAAAAACAGCGGCAGCACCGTCCAGAGGTACATCATCACGGCATCAACCCAGCGGTAGGCGGCGGCGTAGTAGCTGGCTTCCTTGCTCGACACCAGCCGCTCCAGCATCAGCATATCTACCCGCTCATTTAGGCCGTACACCAGCGTAATGAAGGCCAGCGGCAGGCTCTCTAGCAGTACCTGCCGGGCCTGCTGCCAGCGCGGGCGCAGGGCCACCTTGCCGTAAAAACGTCGAATCAGTACCACTAGCAGCAGAAACGTGAACCCCACGGCCACCGTGCGCACGGCCACGTACCGATCCAGGCTCAGCCCTATGGGGAGCAGCGCCAGTACCAGCCCCAGCAGCAGCAGCCGCTCCAGCACCGACAGCACGGCATCGAGGTTGAACCGCTGGTGGGCCTGCAGCACCCCGCGCAAGAACAGAATGTATTGGGTTAGCAGCAGTCCGGCGGCCGTAATGGCCAGCAGCAGTAGCCAGTGGCCCCGGTAGCCCAGCACCCAGCCGATGCCCACGGTAGCCAGCAGAAAGCCCACACCCAGCCCGGCCCGCAGGGGTAGCAGAGTAGGAAAGAACTCGGTGAAAAAGCCAGGGGAAGCTGCCAGCCGCTTGGTTGTCAACTGGGTAGTACCCACGTCGGACACCGCCGCCACAATGGTAGCCAGGGTCAGCAGGGCCGTGAACGTCCCGAACACCTCGTGGCCCAGCCGGTCCTGGACCACGTTTTCCAGCACTACCCAGCCCGGTTTCACGAGCAGGTTGAGCAGCACCACAAAGCTGATATTTCCTAAAAATCGTTTGATGCTGCTTGCGTTAAGCTGAAAAGATGCCCGGGTTGAGGCGCGTCGCCGGCTAGTAGTCCGCGGGCTGGCCCGGCACAAAACTAGGGAAATTGAGCCGCCCGGCTTCGGGCGCTACGCGCATCCTGCGGCCATTTTTCCTCTATATTTGCTCGCCGCCGCCGTTAGGCCTTTTCCCTTCCCGGGCGGGCGGGCTGGTTTGTATTATGTCTGAATCGTATTCGCTGCTGGGCTTGTGGCCCATTATTAATCGGTGGAAAAAGCTGGTGGGCACGGCCCTAGTGCTGGCCCTCCTGACAAGTATCCTGGTTGCCTTAACCCTACCTAACATTTACAAATCGACGGCCGTATTCTTCCCCACCAACCCGCAAACCACTGACCCCGACCGAATTGCCACGGAAGGTAGCAAGCTGGAGTTGGGCGGCCGCACCGAAGATCTGGACCGTATTATCACCATTGGTCAGTCGCAGCCGGTGGGCGAGCTGCTCATCAAGCGCTACCGGCTGCATGAGCACTACCAGGTGGGCCCCGCCGGTACCGATGCCGCCGACGATGCCGCCCTGCGGGAGTTCAGCGCCAACCTCGATATTGTGCACAACGAGCGGGACGCCATTGAGCTAACGTTTCAGGACAAGGACAAGCAACTGGCCGCACGCATTGCCAATACGTTGGTACAAGTCATCGACTCCGTGAACCAGCAGCTGACGCTGGAAAACCGCCGCAACGTGCTCGGCCTCTACCAGCAGCGCTACCTGTTTCTGAACGCCGAGTTTGAACGTTCCCGCCAGCAACTGCTGCGAGCCCGCCGCCGCTACGGCATCTACGGGCTGGAACAACAGTCGCGCTACCTGGCCCGGGAGATTATTAAAGTGGAAACCGACCTCCGCATCGCCGAGGGTAGCGGGGCCAGTGCCAGCAAAGTGGCGGGCCTGCGCCGGGCTCTGCGTGGCCTCACGGAAGCTGACCAGGGCAACGTCATCAACCTGGAAAACTACACCCAGGGGGTTGACTCGCTGAACCTGTTCACTTCCCGCATGACGGATTTGCAGGACCGCCTGGTGAAGGCGCGCGGCGAGTACGAAACCGCCGATGTGGCCCTGAAAGGCAAGCTCTCGTCGTTGTACCTGGTGCAGAAAGCCTACCCCGCCACTAAGAAAAGTAAGCCCGTGCGTTGGCTGATTGTGGTAGGCTCCGTGTTCCTGACGCTGGCCTTGTCCGTAGTGGTGATTACGCTGCTGGAACTGTGGCGGCGCTCCAACCGCCGCCCCGCGGCACCGCTGGGCACATGAGGCCGCGGTTAGCCCAGTGGCTTCCTCACACCCCGGAGCAGCGCGTGTTTACGGGCTTCATCGGGTTGCTGCTGGGGGGCGGCGCGGCAACAGTGCTGCTGCACTCTCCCCTGGGGCTGCTCCCCCTGGCAGCCGGACTGGGCGTACTCCTGCTCTTTACGGAGTGGCGGCTGCTCTACTACCTGCTGTTCCTGACGCTGGCTTTTTCCCGGGAAATGCCGTTGCCCGGCGGCCTGAGCCTGGATGTTCCCTCGGAACCCCTGCTGCTAGTTCTTACAGGCTGCGTGCTGGCCACATTTCTGATGCATCCCCACGCCGTTTCGGGCCGGGAGCTGCGGCATCCGCTGGTGATTATCCTGCTGCTGATGCTACTCTGGTCGGCGGTGTCCACGGCTTTTTCCGTCGATACTACCAAGTCCGTCAAATACCTGCTGGCCAAAACCTGGTACCTAGTTCCTTTTGGGCTGGGTACACTGCTGCTGCTGCCGCGGCCCGCCGCCCTGTGGCGCGTAGCGGGCATTTACACGGCCGGGGCCTGCCTGACAGTAGTTATTGTAGGAGTTCGGCACGCGGCGCACGGCTTCAGTTTTGAGTCCATCAACGAGGCAGTGCAGCTACTGTACCGTAACCATGTTATCTATGCCACAGTGCTGGCCTTGCTCCTACCGTTCACGCTTTATGGGGCCCGCAGCACCCAGGGCGCAGCCCGCGTGGGCTGGCGCGTGGCCATGGGCATCCTACTTTTTGGGCTGATTACGTCCTACACCCGGGCCTCGGTACTTTCCCTGCCGGTAGCGGGCGTATTCTACGGGGTAGCGCGGCTGCGCCAGACGCGGCTACTGCTGGTCGGGGCCGTGCTGACCCTGGTGGCGGGTGCTGCTTACTTCCTGGACCAGAACAACTACATGCTGTACGCCCCGGAGTTTGAAAAAACGGTGTTCAACGGCGAGAACTTTGGCAAGCACCTGGAGGCCACCTACAAGCTCCAAGACGTGTCGGGGATGGAGCGGGTGTACCGCTGGGTGGCGGCCGGCCGCATGACGGCGGCCAAGCCCCTGGTGGGCAGTGGCCCCAGCACCTTTTACCCTGAGTATAAGCGCTATACTGTACGCAGCTTCCGCACCTACGTGAGCGAGAACCCCGAGAAGTCAACCACCCATAATTACTTCCTGCTGGTGCTAGCCGAGCAGGGCTTCCCGGGCCTCATTCTGCTGCTGATTCTGCTGGGCACAGCCCTGCTCACTTTCGAGCACCTCTACCACCAGACGCGCCCCGGCACCCAACCTCGCTACGTGCTGCTGGCCTGCGGCATGAGCTTGGTCATTATTATCTTCCATCTGTTACTCAACGAGTTGGTGGAAGTAGATAAAATCGGCTCTTTCTTCTTTCTCAACATTGCCATGCTGATTCGGGTAGGCACGTGGGCGAGAGGTGAGGCGGTGAATGAGTGACGTGTTGTCATGGCGAGGCTACCGACGCTATCCGTCTTAGCCAAAGCAATACCCTCCCAGATGTAACAAGCCCTTACCTCCAGTGCGGAAGTAAGGGCTTGTTACGTTATCAGGCTGGTCACAAAGACAGGAAGGATGGCCGCGCTTCGCTCGCCATGACAACTCACTCAATCACTCATTCACCGCCTCACCATTTTACTTAAACCGGCAGCTTAGGATGGTGACGTCGTCGGCGAAGCGGGTGCCGTGGAGGTTGTAGGCCTCTATTTCGCGGAGGAGCTCTTGGTGCACCGTGGCCAGGGGGGCGTAGCGGTTGTGGCGCAGCACGCGCAGCACGCCTTCCTCTCCAAACTCATTTTGCTCAGCGTCAAATACTTCCGTCAGGCCATCGGTATAGGAGAACAGCATGGTGCGCGGGGGCACCTGCACGCGGCCGACTTTCAGCATGGGCAGCTCATCCATCACGCCTAGCATAATGGTGCCTTCCTTGAGCAGCTGAATCGGTCCGCCGTCGGAAATCAGGAGCGGGTCGTTGTGGCCGGCATTTACGTACTGCAGCTCGCGGGTGCTCCGGTCGTAGAGGCCGAAGAAGACGGTAATGAACTTGTCGCCGCCGGCGTTGCGGAAAATCAGGTTATTCAGTTCCTGAGCCACGGTGCCGATATCGGCCTGCTGGCGCAGCAGGGTGCGCAAACCGGCTTGGAAATTAGACATCAGCAACGAGGCCGCCACGCCCTTACCCGACACGTCGGCGACGCAGAACAGGAAGCGGTTGGCATCCAGGTCCACCACGTCGTAGTAGTCGCCGCCCACGGCGGTGTGGGGCACGTAGGAGGCGTGCACGGCCACGTGGGCATCGTTGGGTAGCTTGCGGGGGAAGAGCATGGTTTGCACCTCCTGGGCAATTTCGATTTCCTTGCGCATGGCCGCGTTGGCAACCCGCTGCCGGGCCAGCCGCCGATTTTCAATGGCCCCGATAAGAATGTTGCTCAGGGTTTGCAGAAACTTAGTGGCTTCCTCGCTGGCGTAGTCCTCGTGCACATTGCCAATCAGGACGTAGGACAGCACTTCGCCATTTTGCACCACCGGAATGACGGTTTCCAGGTGCTGCCAATCGGGTCCTAAGTCGCCGAAGCTGCGTAGGGGGCAGGGCGTGGAGGTGCAGTTTTCTAGAATAATAGCCGGGAGAGCCAGCTTGCGAAAGTCGGAAAGCCCAGCCCCGAAGGAGACCATGCACTGCCACTGCCCTTCCTCTTTCACGTAGAGTACGAGCCGACGGATGTTGAGCTGGCCGAGCAGGGTAAACTGGAAAATTTTATACAGAGCCGCTTCCGTGGGGTCTAAATTGATGGCCTGGGTGATTTCCAGCAGAGCCCCCAACTCACGCTCCTTCAGGAACAGACGCTTTTCGGGAGTAATAGTTGGCATATGGTAAACGTGTGAAGTTGTAGAGTAGCGAGACGAGAAGGTGAGGACGGAAACTGATGAACTAGTACGTTTTACGTTCGGCGGGCAGGTGGTTACGCGGTAGGCGCTACTACCCCAAGGTGAGTTGAACAGTAAACCTTCTACTTCACTAGTTACCTCACTCACCCTTATCCCAGCGGAGTTTTTGGGTCGTAGGCGTCGCGCAGGCCGTTGCCTAGCAGGTTAAAGCTCAGCACCAGCAGGCTAATTACCAAGCCGGGCAGCAGCGTAAGCCAGAAACCAGCACTAGTACCCAGCAGTTGAAACCCTTCATTAACCATCAGGCCCCAGGAGGGTGCCGGCGGCTGTACGCCCAGCCCGAGAAAGCTCAGACCGGCTTCCAGCAGAATGGCCGCCGCAAAGTTACTGGTTGCCAGCACAATCAGCGGGCCGGTCATGTTCGGGAGCAGGTGGCGCCAAATCAGGCGGCTTTGGGGCAGGCCCAGCACCCGGCCGGCTTCCACAAAGGTTTTTTCGCGCAGGCTCAGCATCTGGCCCCGCACCACGCGGGCTACATCTACCCACATGGTCAGGCCCACAGCCACGAAGGAAGTCCAGACGCCTTTGCTATCTAGGGCCAGGGAAATGGCAATAACCAGCATAATGCCCGGAATGCTCCACACCACCGTCATCAGGCCCAGCAGCAGACTATCTACCCAGCCGCCCACGTAGCCCGCCACGGCCCCAATGAGCATGCCCAGGGCCATGGATATCAGCACGGCCACCAGCCCGATGCCTAAGCTTACGCGCGTGCCCAGCAGCAGCCGGCTCAGCTCGTCGCGCCCTGATTTATCGGTTCCCAGCCAGTACGTGCGCCGCACAATACGCTCCTGCTCTACCTCCTGGCGCAGGGTAGCAACCGGACCCGCGTGGCCTGCCACGGCGGCCAGGGAGTAGCGCTGGGCTTGGTCGGCCAGGGCCGAATGGTTCTGGTAGGGCGTCGTCAGCAAGGAGTCACCCTCGATGCGGTAGCCGGCAATAGGCACCTCCCGAAAGCGCGGCTCCTGGCCCTGCCACCAGGTGCGCAGAGGGTTGCTACTGGCGCGGTTGGAATCAGGCAGGGGCAGTTGCAGGATGGTGGCCTGGAAGCCCGGCGGCTCCTTTTGCAGCTGCACGAGGCCGTTGTTGGCGTTAGGCGAGTTGTCGGGCAGCACCCAGTAGCCGAGCAGGGCCACCAGCGTGCACAGCACAATAAAGCCCAGGCCCAGCATGGCCGGAGTGTTGCGCAGTAGGCGGCGGCGCACGTAGTAGCCCGGCGGCCGGGCAATCGGCTCAGACGACAAAGGAGCAGTTACGGCCACTGCTAGCGGGTATTATGTTGCAGCAGCCCTTCCTTAGAGGCCAGGAAAAAAGAGTCGCGCACAATGGCCCCGAAGGAGCTTTCCTCGAAAGCCAGCTCCGTATCGGGGTCGGGCCAAAAGCTACGGACGAGGTCCTGCTCCAGCAAACTGCGCAAGTGGCGCTCTAGCTCGGCGGGTGCCAGGCCGGTTTTGCGGCTTAGCTCGGCGAAGGGCGTGACGAAGTACAGTTCGTCCAGGATATCAAATTCAGCGTCGGTCACGGAGAAAGGCAGGTGGTTGTGCTCAGCAAAGGTAGCTTCCGGAAGGCTTAGGTAGGTAGCGGGAAGGAATGTCCCCGTCTAAAGTGCTACAGAGTACTTTTTACTTGACTGTCATTCCGACCGCAGGGAGGAATCTGAGTTACTCACAAGAAGCTAACCCAGACTCCTCCTTGTAGTCGGAATGACAGCTTTAGAGAGTTTGCTGTCTGGGTCACTACCCTTTTGGAGCAGTAAAGTACTTTACTAAGTAGCTAGTCCTGTGGCCCAGTCACTGCTTGTTACTCTTGGTACTCGACATAGGCCACAATGGCTTTGATTTCCTGGTCGGAGAGCTGGAAGCTGGGCATCTGTTGCTTCTGGTACTGGTTAAATATTTTCACGGCGTACTCGTCCTCGCTGGCTACCATTTTGCTGGAGTTCTTTACCCAGGCAGTAATCCAGGACAGGGGCCGGCGCTTGCTCAGGCCTGCCAGGGCCGGACCTACTACTACCTCGTTGATGGCGTGGCACTGGGCGCAGTTGCTTTCGAAGAGGGCAGTGCCGGCCAAAAGTGTTGCTTCTTGTTCAGGTAGCAAGCCTGCGCTTACTATGGTGGCAGAGTCAACCGTTCCCATTGGAGAATCCATAACACCACAGCCGCCGCCGACCTGCGTAGTTGCGGATTCACTCGCATTAGTGCCTGGGCTATCTAGCAGTCCGCTCACCGACAGTCCGAAGACCATAATCGTACAGAAAATCAGCACTAAACTCGCCGGCATCACAATTTCTAACCACGTCTTATTCATACGAAATGGGAATAGATGATGAAACAAAAAGTATAGAATAAGTACGCCCCGAAATGCCGTAAATGCAAGCGAAAATGCAGTTTTTACGTACTTAAAAGCACGCGCAAACTGCTCTAAGGCGAGGTAGCTTTTCGCCCCTTCCACTCGTAGCTGCCGCGCAGGCCCAGCAGACCCGTGGCCAGGGCGTACGGCCCATACGCCAGCTGCAGCACGGGCACCCACCATAGCCACTGCGGCCGCCCCAGAAACCGCAGCACCGGCCGCAAAAACACCACATCGGCCAGGAGCTTGAGGGCCCAGGCAGCTACCACGGCAGTTCCAGGCGCTACGCCTAGCAGCCACAGCCCCGCCCCTACCGGAAACGTGAGGTTGCTGAGCAGCACCAGCACCGCCAAGCGCCGGGGGGCCGCAGCTTGATAGTGGCGCCACTTGCTGGCCCAGCGCACCCGCTGCCGTAGCAGCAGGCGCACAGTGGGCTGGGCGGCGGTTTGTACCACGGCGCCTTCCTGACGCAGAAACCGGATGCTACCCGGAAAAGCCGCGTGCAGCTTATGAAGCAGAAATTCGTCGTCGCCGCTGGGCACAGCCTCGTTGCCCCGAAATCCGTCCACGGCGAAAAAGTCGGCGCGGCGGTAAGCCAGGTTAGCCCCGTTGCACATGGTGGGCTGCTCCCAACCGATAGACGCGGCCCCTACCCCTACAAGTCCCGCCAGCTCCAGCCCCTGCAAAGTAGCCAGCCAGCCCCGGCCCGTGAGCAGCACCGGCCCACTGATAAAGCGCGCGTCGGCATCCTGGGCCACTAGCTCGGCGTAAGTCCGGACCCACCCGGCGGGCACGCGGCAGTCGGCATCGGTGAAGAGCAGCCACGGGGCACGGGCCGCTTGAATACCGGTTTGTACCGCGGCCTTTTTGCCGGTAGGGGCACTGGGCTGACTGGCTAACTGTAGCACTCGCACCGGAAACGGCAAGTTGGCGGCCGCTTCAGCAACCACCTGGGCGGTAGCATCGGTAGAATGATCATCAATGATGAGCACCTCAAAGCCGCCCGCTACGGGCAGTTGCTGGCTTAAGTCGTGCAGCAACCAGGGCAGATTCGCGGCTTCGTTGCGAGCTGCTACCAGCACGGAAAAGGCAGGCGTGGCCGCAGCTTCTCCGTCTACTGCACTCGTGGGCGCGGCTTGCTTGCGGGCCTCTGAGGGTTTTTCAGCTACCTTTTCGGTATCTGAGGAGAGGCGGTGCCGCCAGGCTTGCCGGTACTGCAGCATCTGCCGGAGGTAGACGCCATTCACGCCGAGCAGGGCCAGCGCGGTAGCCCAGGCAACCCCAGGCATCAGGAGGCTACCGGCGCGGGCCGGCTTTTCTGGCGTTTTCGCAGCACCTTCATCCGCAACACAAAAAACAGCCCGATGGCGCTGGGCACGGCAATATTGAGCACCCACAAGCTCAGACTGGCGCTGAGCACTGGCAGTACCGGCTCGCCCAGCAACCCAAACAAATGGGTGGCCGACAGCTCCCGCACGCCCACATCGGCCAGGGCATTCAGGGAGGGCACCAACGACTTCAGCAGAAAGGTGCCGGCCACGGCCGCCGCCGAAGGCCCCAGCGGTGCCCGCACCCCATACGCCAGCAGCAGCAGCCCAAACTGCGCGCAGAATACGGCGTAGCGCAGGCTAGAAATCAGCAGCACGGCCGTAAGGGCGCGGGCCGGGTAGGTAGGCATAACGGCCAGAAACCTACTGAAGCGCCGCAACGGCCCCACGGCCTGCACGGCCGCCACCAGGAGCTGCGAGTAGTATAGGGGTAGCAACACGGCCGCATTCAATGCAATAGTAGCCGCCACTACCCCCAGTTGCGCCGCCGGGTAGCCCGCTAGGTAAAACCGCAGCAGAAAGTACAAAAGCCCCACCGAGCCCGCCACCACAGTAGCCACTAGCTGGCAGTAGCGCCCCAGAAACACGGCGCCCAGCGCATCCAGCCGCCGACTTTTCAGCTCCATGATGCGGCCGGCGTAGTCGCCTACCCGGTTGGGCGTCACGAACCCCAGGGTGAGGCCTACCAGCACGGCCCGGAAGCTGCGCCGGAAGGAAACGGGCTCCAAGTGCCGGGCCAGTCGCCACCACTTCCAGGCTTCCAGGCCCCAGTTGAGAGGCATTAGCAGCAAGGCTAGCAGCACCGGGCCCCGGCCTTCGCCGCTGAGGGTGCGCGTGAGCAGCCCGCGCCAGGCCGCCGCCGTGGCTTCATCGGCCACTACGGAGTGCCAGAGCAGCCCCAACGTGAGCAGGGTAATACCTAGTTTGCCCGCCACTACCAAGCCACGCCGCCGGGGCGCGGGTTCTTCCGGCTTTTGGACGTAGTTTTGTAGGTGGGGCGCAGACAAGTGGGCAGCAGGTTGGTTTGCCTTGGCAAGTTACCGACGAAAATCTACGCTACTCTGCCTATCTTCTCGCCTCCCTGTAACGCGCTATGATTCTACCCCTTGCCTCTGCTGATCTGCTGCCCAAAGTCATTATGGGCGTCGACCCCGGCACCCAAATTATGGGCTACGCCGTGATTGAGGTACAGGGCCAGCGCGTCACGGTGCTGCGCTACGATGTCATCGACATGAAGAAGCTGGGTACCAACCACGCCCTTAAGCTCAAGAAGATTTTTGAGCGGATGACGGAGCTAATCGAGGAGTTTCTGCCCGACGAGCTAGCCATTGAAGCGCCCTTTTTCGGGGTGAACGTGCAAAGCATGCTGAAGCTAGGTCGGGCCCAGGGTGTGGCCATTGCTGCCTGCCTTTCCCGCCAGATTCCCTACGTGGAGTACGCCCCCACCAAAGTAAAGCAGTCGGTAACGGGCTCTGGTAACGCCACCAAAGAGCAGGTAGCCCATATGCTCCGCCAAACCCTGCAGCTGCCCCCCATCGAGGAAGCCCCTAAGTTCCTGGACGCCACCGATGCCCTAGCCGTGGCCCTGTGCCACCACTACCAAAAGGGCAACAACGTGAAAGCTGGCGGCAAAAGCTGGGGCAAGTTCCTGGCCGACAACCCCAGCAAGCTAGCCGCCCCCGTAGCCGGCAAAAAGGTAGCGGTGGCTAAGAAGAAGCCAGCAGCGTAGGAGGCAGTCCAGTTCATGTAAGTTAACTTACCAGACAGGTGCATTAGGCTGGACACATCTAAACGCTCACCCAATCTTCTGTTTCCCGGTGTCGACCAAGTTTAATAGTATCGAACTCATCCATATGCCCTGTTGCAATCACCCCAAGCTCTCGTAGCATACTGTTGATTGCACTAGGTGCTATACTGCGCTGTCCAGCTTGCCAAAGTAAGGAGGCTTGACCACCTCGCCCCCCGAAATAGTCTGCTTCTAAATAGCCGAAGTGCGTGGGTCCGAGTAGTGCGAGTACCCGCTCTTCCATAAGGCGAGTAAGGCAACCAAATGGCATAATTTCTTCTGAAGGGCTAAACATATTAAGCTCATCGAAAAAAACCTCCGTTATTGGAATGAGCGAGAGACCTTGTCCTACCTCGACGAGCACCGCATGGTCATACTGAGTAGCTAGCGGTTGTAAGTCGTGGGTATGACCAATGAAAGCGCGAAGCGAATAGCCCATAGGTCAACTAAGAAAGGGAAGTAAGTAGACAAAAGAAAAATTAACTTGGTGGGTTTAGCGGCTGTCTTCTTCAAAATAGTTATTAACATAATCGATGTTATACCTAATGTCCTAGAAAAGGGCTGAGTTTTCAGCCTTACAGAAAGCTCATACACCTTTGCATATTACCCATAAACAACCAATCACCTACCCCTCCATGCAACGCCGTCCTATCCGCTCTACCTCGCTGAAAGCCGTGGGCTACGATGCTGCTACCCTTACGCTGGAAATAGAGTATCGCCACGGCGGGCTGGTGCGCTACACGGGGGTGCCGGCTGCTATTTACGAGGCGCTGCTGCACATTCCGGGCAAGGCCATGTTCGTGGAGCAGGTAGTGGAGCGCGGCGGCTATTCCCGTGAGCAGGTACGCGGATAGCCGCTGCCGTTGAAGCCCTTACCCTAGCCTAGGTTTCTCTTTCGTATTTTGTGATGCGGCGTGAATGGGTCAACTCTGCTTATGCCGCGGGCGGTTGGGGTGGCTCGCGCAGTTCCAAGAGTCGGTCGGTGACTACAGCCAGAAGCATGCCCGCTACCGGCGCCACCAGGTACACCCAGAACGCCTCCAGATGCCCGCTGACGAGGGCCGGGGCCAGGGAGCGAGCCGGGTTCATGGAGGCCCCACTGAGCGGGCCGCCCACCAAGGCCTCTAGCGCCACGGTGGCACTAATGGTTAGGCCCACCAGCAGCCCTTGCTCATAGAAGCTGGACGTCACGCGCAGAATCACTAGCATCAGCCAGAAGCTCAGGAACAGCTCTACCCCGAAGGCCTGAGCCGCGCCGTGGGCCGGCAGGGTGGCCCCCAGCGTGGAGCCCGGCGTAGCTAACAGCCGGACCAGCCCGCTACCCACCACGGCCCCCACCACCTGCGCTGCTACGTAAGGCAGCACCCGCCCACCCGGAAAGCGCCCCGCTGCCCAGAAGCCCACCGTTACGGCCGGGTTGACGTGGGCCCCGCTCACGTGGCCCAGCCCCTGAATCAGGACCAGCACGACCAGCCCGAAAGCAGCGGCCACACCACCGTGACCCAGGGCCTGCGTTTGCTCATTTACCACCGCCGCCCCGGTGCCGAACACCAGCAGCACGGCCGTGCCCAAGGCCTCAGCCAGCAGGCAATGACGAAGCATGGTTCTCATACAGAAACGCCAAAAAAAGCACAAGTCGCCCACCGGTGGGCACGGAACGGAACGGGTTGGGGCATGGATAGTCGTTTGTTATGAGGATACCGCCTGGGGGCACCCCAGCCGTTACGAGTAGGCCGGAAGATAGACACCGGCGGAATAGCAACGGCAGAAATAAACGCCATTGAGCTGAACAGACAGCTAGTATAGCAGTTGCTAGCTGTAGGTGTACGCCACCTGCCGAGCCTTATGTAGGTAGCCACAGCCGAAGTTTGTCCGAGTTGCATCTTCGGCGACCTAATTTGCCGTATGTCTGCTCCAATGAAGAACTCAACCAAGTCCCTGTTGCTGCTGCTGGCGGTGCCGCTACTGGCCGCCGGCTCGCTCCCCCGCCGAGCCTTTCCAGGGCCCGCGGCCCACCCCCGCACCTTCCGGAACTCTCTCGCCGCCAGCGCCCCCGTGGACCACAGCCCTTATGAGCGGCTGCTGAAAAAACACGTCAATGGGCAAGGTTTGGTTAGCTACGTGGGCTTTAAGGCCGACGAGAAGGAATTCAACCAGTACCTGGCCCTACTCAGCAAGAACCCGCCGGCCGCCAGCTGGAGCAAGCCCGAGCAGATGGCCTACTGGATTAACGCCTACAATGCCTATACCATCCGCCTTATTCTGGACCATTACCCCCTGCAGAGCATCAAGGATATTGGCTCGAAAATCCAGATTCCGCTCGTGAATACGCCCTGGGCAGCTAAGTTCTTCAGCATTGGGGGCGAGAAGATGAGCCTCGACCACATTGAGCACAACATCCTGCGCAAGCAGTACGATGACCCGCGCATTCATTTCGCTTTGGTGTGCGCCTCTATTTCCTGCCCCCGTCTGCGCTCGGAGGCCTATACGGCCGCCCGGCTCGATAAGCAGCTCGACGACCAAGGCCGGGACTTTCTAAATAATAAGGCCAAAAATAAGGTCGGCAAAACAAAGTCCCAGCTTTCCAAATACTTCGATTGGTACAAGGGCGACTGGGAAAAGAACGGGCAGTCGGTGGCGAAATGGGTGAACCGGTACTCCGCCATCAAAATGAACGACAACGCGCAGATTTCTTACCTAGACTATAACTGGAACCTGAACAAGCAGTAATCAACTCTGCCCAGACCTCTTTCAAAGCCTTTCCTTCTACCTCTTTCGTCATATGAGCTACTTAGAAACCACCGCCGATGTGTACCGCCAGGCGGCCCAGGAGCCCCAGGTGGGGCTATGCTGCACCACCAACCCCGTGTGGCAGCTGCCCGGCCTGCGCATTCCGCAGCGCATGCTGTCCATGAACTACGGCTGCGGCAGCACCGTGAACCCGCGCGACCTGACGGGTAGCCCCACGGTGCTGTACGTGGGCGTGGGCGGCGGCATGGAGTTGCTGCAGTTTGCCTACTTCAGTCGGCGCCCGGGCGCGGTGATTGGCGTGGACGTGGTGCCGGAAATGCTGGAGGCTTCCCGCGCCAACATGCTGGAAGCGGAGGCTCAAAACGAGTGGTTTCGCCGCGAGTTTGTGGAGTTGCGGGCCGGCGACGCCCTGCACCTGCCCGTGCCCGACGAGAGCGTGGACGTAGCGGCCCAAAACTGCCTGTTCAATATCTTCAAGCTCGATGATTTGCGCCGCGCCCTGCAGGAAACCTACCGGGTGCTCAAGCCCCACGGTCGCCTCGTCATGTCGGACCCTACCTGCGAGCAGCCCATGAGCGAGGAACTACGCGCCGACGAGCGGCTGCGGGCCCTGTGCCTCACCGGCTCCTTACCCCTGCAGCAATACCTAGACCTGATTACCTCCGTGGGCTTTGGAACGATGGAAGTACGAGCCAAGCGCGCCTACCGGGTGCTCTCGCCCCAGCATTACGCTACCGAGGAGCTGATTTACATTGAAAGCGTGGAAGTGTGCGCCATTAAGGACCCCATGCCCGCTGATGGTCCCTGCATTTTTACCGGCCGCACCGCCATTTACTACGGCCCCGATGAGCTTTTCGACGACCAAAAAGGCCACACGCTACTGCAAAACCAACCCCTAGCCGTGTGCGACAAAACCGCCGGCGCCCTCCTGGCCCTGGGCCGCACTGATATTTTCGTGTCGCCCTCCACCTACTTCTACGACGGCGGCGGGTGCTGCTAGGCCGAAGCCGCCCAAAGCCCGGCACGACAAGCGGTAGAACTAGCGGCGCAATTGACTGCTTGAGTGGCAACAGGATGCCCTTTCTGCAAGTAGCAACCGCCTAGTATAGGCCATAAAGTATAACCTAAAGGTTTCAATTACAACAAGACCGTCATGCATTGGCTCCACCTTTGCATGGCGGCATTATTTGGCTCATTACCAAAACTTTAACTTGTTTTCGGTAGCTTTTTCAAACCGAAAAGCCCGGAGTTGTAGCTGCGTGAATTAGCTGCAACTCCGGGCTTTTGTGGTAGGTAGCAAATTGATGTGCGACTGGCTTACGCGGCGCCTATTTCAATTTCGCCTTTCAGGTAGGTCACGGCGTAGCCGCTCATCAGCACCCGGTTGCCACGCAGCTCACACCACAGGTCGCCGCCGCGGGCTGATACCTGGCGGGCGTGGAAAGTAGTTTTGTTTAGGCGCTCAGCCCAGTAGGGCACCAGGGTAGTGTGGGCCGAGCCGGTTACCGGGTCTTCGGGCACGCCCACGCGGGGTCCAAAAAAGCGCGACACAAAGTCAATACCGTTGGTGCCGGGGGCGGTGGCAATAACGGCGCGGTACTCCACTTTGGCTAGGTGGCCCATATCAGGGTGCAAGGCCCGCACTTCGGCTTCCGAGTTGAACACGCACACCAAATCGGGGCCGGCGTGCATGCTGAGCGGAGTAGCCCGCAATCCATCTAGCAGGCCATCGGGGTGGGTGCTGAAGGGCTGGGGCGGGCGAGCCGGAAAATCAAGAGTCAGCCGGCCTTCTGTGCCCTGACTTACGCGCAACGGACCGCTTTTCGAGTGAAACACAATTTCCGGGCCCTGAAAATTGAGGTGACGGTACAATACGTGTGCCGAGGCCAGGGTAGCGTGCCCGCACAGCTCTACTTCCACGGCGGGCGTAAACCAGCGGATCTCGTACTCATTGCCTGCTTTGGGCACGAAGAAGGCCGTTTCGGCCAGGTTGTTTTCGGCGGCAATGGCCTGCATGGTTTCAGCGGGCAGCCAGGCCGTGAGCGGGCATACGGCGGCCGGATTGCCGGCAAAGGGCCGGTCGGTAAAGGCATCGACTTGGTAGAGGGGCTGGAGCATGATGACGGCGAAGGGTAAAGGATGGTTCAGCAAAACAGATCAGACGCCGAAGCTACAGGTTCCGGCCTTAAATGCATGCCGGGGCCGTGCTAGGTAGGAGCTGCAGCCAGCCCAGAATATAGGATTCAGAAAATAATTAAACCACCACGCAACCCCGGTGCGGTGGAGCCGGTCATGGCTGCAGAACGCTAGCGTACGACATCCTACCCCTTTTATCCGCGGCTGCCTATGCCTGATCCTATTGACATATTATTGGAGGGATGCCGACGAGGAAACCCCGCGGCGCAACGGGCCTTGTACGAGCGGCTGAGCTACCAGTTGATGGGCGTATGCCTGCGCTATTGCCCTTCCCGGGCCGAAGCCGAGGATGCCCTCCAGCTCACGTTCGTCAAGGTTTTCACCCGCCTCGACCAGTTTCGGGGGCAGGGGCCTTTTGAAGCCTGGGCCCGGCGCATTGCCGTTACTACCTCCCTCAACCTCTGGCACCAGCACCAGCAGCGCGGCCCGCACACGGAGTATGAGGAAGCCGCCGACCTGCACCACCCGGATGGCACGCCCTTCGATCAACTCTCGGCGGAGGATGTGGTGCGGCTGATGAGTCAGCTGCCCCCGGGCTACCGCACTGTGCTGAACCTGTACGCCATTGAGGGCTACTCGCACGCCGAGATTGGGGAACTACTAGGCATTTCGGAAAACACCAGCAAATCCCAGCTTTCCCGGGCCCGCCGTCTGCTGGAAGAACGCCTGCTCCTGCAGGCTCATACGCCTCACTACAATGACTGAACACGAATCGGAAGACCTTTACCACGACTTACGCCGCAAACTGGAAGGCTACGGCAGCGCCCCCCCGGAAGGCCTCTGGGCCAGCATCCAGGAGCAGCTACCCGCCCAGCCCCGGCGCCGACGCCGGCCCCTGGTAGCCCTACTACTCTTGGCTACCGCCCTCATCTGCCTGACCCTGGGCACGCGTACCGGGCAACAATCCGCCCCGACGACAGTCCCTAGCGACAACTGGTTTACGCTCTTTCGAGGGAAAAAACAGCCTGCTGGCCGGGCTCAACCGGCAGCCCCTACTGCTTCTGGCGCTAAGGAAGCGTTCTTGAAATCGGGGCCCGTAGCGGCAGATGTGGCGCTGGCCGCTCCGGCAGCTATAAGCGCGGCCAAGACCGAGGTCGGGCAGTTGGCGGAGGAGGAGGCTTTTGCTAGTCTTACTGCTCCCCTCCGTCCGCTTCGCCGCCGCAACGGTCTGGTTCTGTGGCCTTCCCCCCGACCAGTGCCTGAGCCCATTCCCTACCCTGAAGGCAAGAAACTCGCTACACCACCAGCCACCACACCTGAGCAGGCTTCTGCTTCCCAGCGTAAAGCAGGGGTAGCTACCCTGTTCGGGAGCCGCATTGCTTCGGCGGCCCGCCCGCGCCGGGCTCCGTTTGCCCGCTATCGGGAGACGGCCGCGGTTAACCGGGAAACCTCCGCCCGCACAGTTGCTTCGAGCTTAACTGGCCGCTCTTCTGCCCCGGCTCGCCGAGGGGTAGCAGGTCAGCGCGCAGAAAACCGCCCCGCTTCTAAGCTTGGCTCGGGGCAGGATTTTGCGAAGCGGACGGCGCCAACCACCGCTGCCCGGATTAGCAACGAGCCGTTGGCTTTACTAGCGGTTCGCCCCCCAGCCTTCCCTCAAGATGAACCGGAGGTGCGGACCAAGCGCCGCCCCCGCGCCCGGCCTTCACGACGGGAACTGCTGCTGCGCGGTTGGAGCGCCCAACTGCTAGCCGGCACCGGGCTCACTTACCGGGCGGTGGGCAGCGGAGCCACGCAGCTAGAGCAGCTAGAGCGCCCAAGCATGGGCTTCTCGGCACAGGCCAGTGGTGCCTACGCCCTTACCCGCCAGCTTACTGTTTCGGCAGGGTTAGGCTACGCGGAGTATGCTACCGCCCTGCGCTACCAGCTCAGCAAGTCCGGCCAAGACAGCGCAGTGAGCCGGGCCATCAAGTTCCGCGACGTGTACCGGTTTATAACCGTGCCCCTGCAGGTTCAATACACCCTACAGGGCAACCACCGCTGGCGAGTGGGCGTGCTGGGTGGCGGCACAATGGCCCTGCTTACCGGCGCGCGCACCACGGAGGGCACCGCCTGTAACTGCTCGCAACGGCAGTGGCAACCTGGTGTGGGTATTACTAACCCTTTTGCGCGGACGAGCCTGCTGCTGAACGCCGGAGTTTTTGCCAACTACCAATTTGCTCCGGGTCAGTGGCTTACAATTCGACCGCAGGGCCAGCTGTTTTTGAACTCCCTCACTGAACAGGCCTCGGGGCGCGCCGCCCGCCGCCCCTGGAGCTTGGGCATCCAAGCGGGCTACTCCTGGGACCTAGACCCGCGCAAACGCTAATTCTTATATCCAATAACCCATCGTATTATGACTCAGCGTAAGAATTTCCTTTACTCGGCCCTGCTACTGGCGCTGCCGTTGCTCTCTGGCTGCAACTCCGGCTCCGACCTAATTATTTGTGAGGATGGCAGCACTCCCGCTCCCGGCCCGGGCACTCCGGCTAGCATTACGGAGGTGCTGACCCAGCTTGGCGCTCCTACCCAGCAGCTTACCTACGACCCCACCCGCCAAAATCAGTTTACCGGAGCCTTGGGCACTAGGGTAACCATTCCCGCCCGGGCCTTCGTGCGGGCCAATGGGCAGCCAGTTACCACGCCGGTGGCCCTGGAGCTGCGGGAAATATTCGGTAAGGCCGGCATGATTCTTAGCAACCGGCCTACGGTGGCCTACGGGCAACTGCTGGAATCGGCGGGCGAAGTGTACCTGCGGCCAGCCCAGGACTCTAGCCTGCGCCTCAGCCCCGGTACTACCATCCAGATTCAGACCCAGAACCCACCCAACCTGGCCAGTCGGGATTCTATGCGCCTGTTTGTGGCTCCCGTACCTGGCGCCACGGCCACCAACTGTTTTACCTGGTTCCTTAATTCGGATTCGCAATCTAGCCTGAGCCCCACGCCTACCGGCTACCAGCTTGAGATTGGGAAAGTGTTGTTTGATGCCGGCATTGGCTGGTTTAACTGCGACCGGTTCTATGGTACGCCCAGCCCCCAGCCCATTATAGTCGACGTGGCCGGCCCGGGCATCGATCCGCAGCAAAATACTATGGTGTTTGCTGCCTTCCGCTCCTTTAATGGCAGCGTGCGCGTCTGCGACTTTACGGCCCCCGGCACCTTCCGGACCAACGGGGCGCCGGCCGGCGCAGCCGTGAGCATAGTTGTTATTCAAACTGTTGGGGGCAAGCTCTACTATGGTCGTCAGGATGGCCTAATAGCGGCGGGCACCCGTTTCAGCCCAGTGCTCAAGGAAACTACCACGGCTGCCTTGGTAGCTGATTTAGCTACTCTATAATTCGTGCTAATTAGATTGTTGAATGCATTATTATGCCCGGCTGCTTCGGTAGCCGGGCTTTTTAGTGCGCCGCCAACGCAACTGCCGGCTACTTATTCACGCTGCTGCCGCACGCCACCAATGATGACCTCACGCACGGGGTTTTCGCCTAGCCAGTAAGGTATTTCCTCGGCCGTGGGTACGTTCAGCACCAGCATGTCGGCGCGCTTGCCGGGCTCCAGGCTGCCGCACTCTTCTTGCTGCCCGATGGCCCAGGCGGCATTGAGCGTAACCGCGGCCAGGGCCTCCCGAGGCGTCAGGCCCATTTTTAGGCAGGCTACCGACAAGGCCAGCCACAGGTTTTTGCTGGGACAGGAGCCGGGGTTAAAATCGGTGCTAATGGCAACTGGCAACCCGGCCTCAATAAACTGCCGGCCCGGCGCGTACTGCTCTTGGCGCAGAAACAGCGGCACCAGCGGCAGTAGCACGCCCACCGTGCGCCCCCCCGACAGGGCCGCTATGCGGGCGGCGCCGGCCGGCGTCAGGTAGTCGCAATGGTCTACGCTCACGGCGCCCAGGGCCGCGGCCATTTCGCAGCCACCCAGGTCATGCAGTTGCTCGGCGTGAATTTTCAGCCCAAAGCCCAACTCCCGGGCTCGCCGCAAGTAGCGGCGCGACTCATCCACGGAAAAAGCGCCCTGTTCGCAGAAAATGTCCACGAAGGGAATTTGGCGGGGGTCTAGCTGGGGTAGCACATCCGCTGCTAGCATGTTCAGGTACTCGGCGGGACGCCCGTGGTACTCGGGGCCGGGCACGTGGGCTCCCAGGAAGGTAGCCACCACCCGGGCGGGTTGCAACGTGGCGGCTTGCTGGGTTACCCGGAGCAGGCGAAGTTCGGTGGCCACGTCCAACCCGTAGCCGCTTTTGGCCTCTATGGTTGTGACGCCGTAGCGGCGGAAGCCGGCCAGGTGGTGGAGGGCATGGGCCAGCAGCTCGGCCTCAGAGGCGGCGCGAGTGGCACGCACCGTGCTCAGAATGCCGCCCCCGCCAGCCAGAATATCCAGGTACGACTCGCCCTGGAGCTTGCGCTGAAACTCCGCGGCCCGATTTCCGCCGAACACCAGGTGAGTGTGGCACTCCACTAGCCCGGGCATCACAACCCGGCCCTGGGCCTCCAACACTTCCGTTTCTGGCGTTACCTGCGTTTCATCTAGTTCTGCCATCGGCCCCAGGGCTACAATCCGGTTGTGGCGGCAGGCCACGTAGCCATCCGAAATGCTGCGCCACTCGCCCAGGTTCGCGCCCGCCAGGGGGCGGCTGGAGTCGGGTCCGGCCATGGTCAGCAGGTGGTGGCAATGGCGAATGAGCAAGGTGTAGGACATAGCCAGCCCGGAGTGTAGCGTGTGGTTAGTGAGCTAAATATGCACAGATCCTGACTGCCCCTGCCGGTTCAGCTTGCTCGCCGCTTCGGCGGGAGCCAGTTTGCTGAGTGTATGACTTTTACTAGCCAGATGGAATATTTCCCTTGTGAATTGTAAAAAATAACGTGGGAAATACGCATCCATTCCTGGGAAACTACAGTTTATAGTCCGTCTGTGCTTATCTTACTTACAGAGTAATGCATAAGCATTCAGCTACTTACTACTTTTCATACACCCTTGGTCCTTTCCCAAATGAAGAAAACCCTACTCTCCTTGTTCGTACTGCTGGGTGGCCATGCGGGCTGGGCGCAGCTACCCACCAATAGCTACGCAGTTACGGCTCCCTGCCCAGCCAGCGCGGGTAACCCCTCGGTGTTGCAGCAGGTAAATACCGATGGCTCCCTGACTCCCATCGGAACCGTACTAGACGGTACTACTCCCCTGATTTTGAACGCCCTGGGTTTCGATGATGCCAACCCAACGAGCCTCTACGCCATGAGCGTGCAGCAGCCCGTTACAATGGCCAATTTCGACACGCCCCCTACCCTGTACCAGGTGGCTCTTGGTACGGCGCAAGCCACCAGCCTGGGCACCGTGACCCCGCCGCCAACTCCTACCACGGGCCTATCGGCGGTGAGCTTCCCGGAATTTGAGGCGCGCACCATCCGTCAAACCTTCAACTTTATCGGCGACGGCGGGGCCAGCTCCGAGTACTACGTGGGCGGGGCCACGGCCCGGGTAATTGCCAACCTGTTCACGGGTGCCCTCCGAATTGCCGACCTGCGCCTGTACGTCGGGACGGTGCAGCTGGCGCCCTTCAGCACGGCCACGCCGGTCTGGCACACCCTAGACACCTCCGATCCCGCTACGGCCGCCGTGGTAGCCACGTACCAGGGCCAGGTGCAGGCCTACCTGACCAGCGGGGGCAGCGGCCCGGTACCGGAGGGCGGTATTCAGGATTGGGTATATGACGTGCGCACTGGTAACCTGGTTAGCTACCTGGGGCTAGAAGACAAGTTCCTGACCATTCGCAACCCCGCTACAGCTCCGGCTGGCACTACTACCATTCCCACTGCCCCCATTCCAACCCAGCAAAACATCGGCTCCATGTTCACGGACCGCGACGGCAACGTGTACGCCGTGGATGCTGACGGGGGCACTATTTATAAGATTGACCGCCTCACTGGCAACTATTCGGGCAGCTCCTACGGCTCCGCTTTCGGCTGCTCCCGCGGCGACGCCGTGAGCTTGCCCGGCGCCCTACCCTTGCCCGTTACCCTCGTTAGCTTCTCGGCGGCGCGCACGGGAAGCGGGGTGCAGCTGCGCTGGCAGACATCCAGCGAGCATTTGGCTGCTTACTTTGCCGTGGAACGCAGCGCCACGACCACCGACTGGCAGCCCGTAGCGCGGGTGAAGGCCAGCAACCGGCCCAGCGGCCAACGCTACACCGCCACCGACCCTCACCCCCTAGCCGGACGGGCCTACTACCGCCTGGCCATGCACGATGTGGATGGCAGCGTGGCCTACTCTTCGGTGCAGGTGGTAAGCACCGAAGCGCTGGCCGTAACCGCTTACCCCAACCCCGCCCGGGAAGAACTGCGGGTACAACTCCCAGCCCCGGAACTGCCCGGCACCCTGGACTTGCTCAACGCCCGCGGCCAAGTGGTGCGCCACGTACAATCTGGCGCGAGCAGCAACCCGGTGCAATTACTCACCCAAGGGCTGGCGCCCGGGCTGTACCTGCTGCGGGTGCAGCAGGCCGGCGTTACCAGCACCACCCGAGTAGTGTTGGCCGGCGCCGGTAACTAGCCCTTTCACCCTTTACTACCCCAAGCACTACGCCCGCGGTACTGCCGTGGGCGTAGTGCTTGAGTATGCTGTGGTAGGCAGTTACGCGGGCCGATGCATAACGAGGGAGTAAATAAGCGGCAGCTTGCCGGGCAGGGCCGCAAGTTGGAAGCGGCCGGGTGTGGTTTCCTGCATGCCGGCAAAGCAGTTATAAGGCGAAAAGTCGTACTCCTGAAAGTCGGCCAGCTCCACGCCCTGCCGGCGCAGGCTGCCCAGCACTTCGCCCAGGTCGTGGTTCCAGGATACGGATGGATTGGCGAGCGGTGCCCCGGGCTCGGCGTAGGTGCCAACGGTCGTTTCTTCGATGGTTTCCCGATTGAAGTAGCTGTACTCGACTCGCGTAAACTGGCTGTCGAACATCCAGACCACCGGGTGCATTTCCACTAGCAGCAACCGCCCCCCGGGCCGGAGGTAGCGGCTTACTACCGCCGCCCAGCGGTCCAAATCGGGGAGCCAGCCTAGTACGCCGTAGGTAGTGTACACCAGGTCGAAGCCGGGCTCGGAAGGCAAATGCGCCGGCAGGCTGTACACGTCGCAGCACACGAACTCGGCGGGCAGCTGCAAGTCGGCGGCCAAGTGGCGGGCGGCCTTTATTCCCTCGTCCGAAAGGTCGACGCCCGTTACGTGGGCCCCCAGCCGGGCCAGGGAAAGGGTATCTTGGCCGAAATGACATTGCAGGTGCAGCACGCGCTGCCCGCGTACGTCGCCTAGCAGGGCCAGCTCAATTTCCTTGAGCGAGGATTGGCCCTGCCGAAAGCCGGCTACATCGTAGAACTCGGAGCGCAGGTGGTACTCCGTTTTAGCGTTCCAGAGCCTGCGGTTAAGCTCCAGATAGGTAGGGTGGTCAGGCATGGGGGCAAGATACAGGCTTTACTTTGCCTCGGAACTACCGCAGCCCTCCCACAGGGTAGCCGGTTGGTGCGCTGATACTGCGGTTTTTCGGCGTCCTTCTTGTCCTGGTCAAGGCAGTAGTCCGTACTGCTGATTCAACCCCTCCTGTTCCATGCTTGCTCCTACCACCGCGCCCCTCATCCTGACGCTCACGCTTGATGCTGCTGCGCAAGTCCACTTCAATGAGTTGCGCCAGCTGCACTTCCCGCCCGAGCGCAACTACCTGCACGCCCACGTCACCCTGTTTCACCACCTGCCGGGCCCTGAGGCCCCCGCCATTGCTGCTTACTTGGCGCAGGTAGCGGCCCGCTCTCCCGTGCTGCCCCTGCAGGTTACGGGCCTGCGGTTTCTGGGGCGCGGGGTAGCGTATGAGTTGCAGAACCCCGACTTGCAGCACCTGCACAAGCAGCTGCAAACTACCTGGGCCGCCTGGCTGACACCCCAGGACCAGCAACGCCTCAAGCCCCACGTAACGGTACAAAACAAGGTAGACCCCGCCGTAGCCCGCGCCCTGCACCAAGAACTAGCGGCGCAGTTCGTCCCGTTCGAAGCCACGGGCATCGGCCTCACGTTGTGGGCCTACCAGAACGGCCCCTGGCAGCAGTTGGCGCAGTTTGCTTTTACAGAGTAAGCACTGCTCGGCGCGCAAGTTTGCTAGAAAATGGCCGACAAAAGGCTCAGACTGTCAGGGCCACGCGCAACGAGGCCCAGTGGATGTAGCGGCAAAGCCGGAGCTTTTTCCTTGCAGCGGCACCTGCTTATTTCTTGCGGGCCGTGATGGTGTGGGTCAGGGCTTTGAACTGAGCCAGGGCAGTTTCGAAGTCCTGCCGGGCCACGCCCTGCATGGCCACCGCCGTGCTACCAATAATGCTGACCTGTTGGTACACCAGCACCCGCTGACCCTGTAACTGGGCAAAACCCTCGGTTTCGTAGGTAACCAGCTCGTTTACTTTAGTGGAGGACATTTTGCGCGCCGAGTAGCCCGTGAGGCCAGCCCGACGGGCCAGGGCCTGCTGGCTGATATCGGCGGCGGTGAGCGACGGGTTGTAGGGCAGGGTAGTAATCGTTACCACGGGCTCGGTGCCGTAGTCGGCGCGGCGCTGCCCACCCAGCGCGTAGATGTACTGCCCATTTTGGGCTCCCGCTAGGGCAAACGGCGACTTTTTCTCTTCCAGGGCAAATACCGCGTTGGCAAGGGAAGTAGCGCCAGCCGAACCGTCCTTCTGGTAGGTGGCCGTGAGTAGGCTGCGGCGCAGGGCCGTAGCCGTGGCCGTATCGGCGGCGGGGTAGCGCGCATCCAGCAGCACCGCGAAGGTGGAGTCGCCGAAGAGGAGCTGGGCTGATTCCTGGGCCGCCCCGAGTTGCACCCGCACCAGTCGGGCCGGGTAGGTGCCCGCTACTTCCCGAAAGTCGAGCACCTTGCCGCCCCGGGCTTCAAACCGCGCCGGGTTGAAGCCGGCAGCTTGGCGGTAATAGTTACTGCCCTTCAAATCATACACCTGCAACACGGCCCCGCCCCGCCGGAAGCCCGACAAGCCCGCCGCGGGCGTGAAGCCGGGCGGGGGAGTCAGCCATACTTGGGTACCTGCTACCGCCCGGGCCGGGCCAGAGCCTTGAGCCGGGCTGACGAGTGGCACAGTCAGCGAACTAAGCAGCCAGAGAATACGCGGGGTAGCAAACAGAGTCATACGCACGAGGAGGCCCGCAACCCAGCCACCAGCGGCGCGGCCTGGGCCCACAGCCCGCAAGGTAGGCAGGAAACCGGGGCCATGCGCGCCGCGCCAACGCGGCGTCCCTCAGCTAGGCAGTAAAAGAAGCGGACGCCCCGCCCCCACCTGAAACTCCCGCAGCAGCAGCCACAAGGCCGCATCGGTGACGGTGTGCATGCACGGAATGGTCTCGTCGCCTACCCCGCCGCCGGGCTGGCTTACGTCGTCCACCAGGCCCATGGTCCAGCAGGCAAACTGCCGGTGCGAGATGGGGCCATCGGCCAGCACCTGCACGCCGGTGTGGCGGCAATCCGCCTCAATGCGGTTGAAGACGGCTGCTATGGCCGCCGGCGTCCCTTCCAGTACCCCCAAAAACCGGTTGCCATCGTGCAACAACACGCCCGTAATATCGGCCTGCTGGTTATGAGAGCGGCATTGTTCCAGTAATCTGCCTAACTCCGACGCCGAAAGTCGGGCCACAACGTTACTTTGATAAATAAGATGATGAAGTAAACTCATGGGAGAGAATAGGAATGTTCTTTAACCGAGCAACATTGTCCTAAAAAATACGCACTGAGTGCTACTGCAGTCGACTTGTTTTCATCCCTATTTGATTTCCCAGCTTCCTAATTTGGGCCGGCAAAATCCAACCATCCTGTTTTTCTCCTGACACCTATGCAAGCCCTGCTGCTAATTGATATCCAAAACGATTTTCTGCCCGGTGGCTCCCTGGCCGTGGCAGGTGGCCACGAAATTCTGTCAGTAGTAAATCAACTGCAGAACCAGTACGAGCTGGTGGTAGCCACCCAGGATTGGCACCCCGCTGACCATCAAAGCTTTGCCAGCCAGCATCCCGGCCGCCACCCCTTCGAGCACATTGACCTGCACGGGCTACCCCAAACCCTCTGGCCCGACCATTGCGTGCAGGGCACGGCTGGTGCCGAGTTCAGCCCAGGTCTGAACCAGCACCGCATTGAGGCCATCTTCCGCAAGGGCACGAACCCGGAAATTGACTCCTACAGCGGCTTTTTCGACAACGGCCACCGCAAGAGCACCGGCCTGGCCGACTACCTGCGCGGCCGCGGCGTACGGGAAGTGCACGTGTGTGGACTCGCCGCTGATTACTGCGTTAACTTTTCGGCCCTCGACGCCTTGCAGGAGGGTTTTGCCGTGACGTTTCTGGAAGCAGCTACCCGCGCTATTTCCCCCGAAGGATACGCCCAGGCCCGGCAGGAGCTGGTGCGGCGCGGGGCCCGCATGAGCTAGGCGCGCGGACCGGTCGGGTTACTGCCAGGCTAACCTTTCCGACAAGTTCAGGGTAGAAAAAGGCCCCTGCCGGGCCGTTACTGCCCGGCGGGGGCCCTGCTATGGCTGATTTCTTTCCTGATTTGGAGCGGCTACGGCTGCTGGTGTACACGGTGGGCGTGGTGCTAGGCAGCTTGCTGCTGGGGTGGCTACTGAAACGGCTGGCTTTCTGGCTGTTGGGAGCCTATCACCGCCGCGAGCCGTCCCTCCTAGCCCAATCGGTGCTGCTGCACCTGAGTCAGCCCAGCGCCTGGTTTATCCCTATTCTGGTACTTTCTTTCCTGCTTCCGCTAACCTACCTCGATGGCCGGGCCCTGGAAGTAGCCCGCCGACTGGTGGAAACGGCCTTGCTCGCTACCTTCGCCTGGGGCCTGGTCAAAACCGTGGATGTGGTTGAGGACCTGGTGCAGCACCACTACCGCCTCACCGACGATGATAATTTGCGGGTGCGCAAGCTGTTCACCCAGCTGCAGTTCGTCAAGAAACTGGCCATTACGCTCATCATTTTTGTAGCTACCGCCCTGATTCTGATGAACTTTGCGACGGTGCGCAAGATTGGCACCGGGCTGCTGACTTCGGCCGGTATTGCCAGCGTCATCATCGGTTTTGCGGCTCAGCGCTCCATCAGCAACCTGCTGGCCGGTTTCCAAATTGCCTTCACCCAGCCCATCCGGCTCGATGACGTGCTGGTGGTGGAGGGCGAATGGGGCCGGGTAGAGGAAATTACGTTTACCTACGTGGTATTGCGCATCTGGGACGAGCGGCGGCTGGTGCTGCCGCTCAACTATTTCATTGAGAAGCCCTTCCAGAACTGGACGCGCACTACGGCTCAGCTGCTGGGCACCGTGTTTCTGTACACCGACTATACCATTCCCGTGGAGGCTGTGCGGGCGGAACTGCAGCGCGTGGTGCAAAGCAACCCGCTCTGGGACCAGCGCGTGTGCGTGCTGCAAGTTACGGACTCGAAGGAACGCACCCTGGAGCTGCGGTGCCTGGTAAGCGCCTCCAACTCCAGCCGGGCCTTTGATTTGCGCTGCGCCGTACGCGAACAGCTTGTAGGGTTTATTCAGCAGCACTACCCCGCAAGTCTGCCCAAAACCCGGACGCTAGTGGAGGCCCAGGACCAACCGTTTATGCCCGCTCCAAGCGAAGATTAACTTCGTAAAATTGGCTAATAATAGGCATTACTGGCGTATATTTGTAGATTATGCGGCTACCTCTGGTACTATTTCCAGAAGCAGTAAGCTGCTTCTTACTACATGATCCGCCTGGAATATTTCACCCCTTCTGATTTCGACCAACTTATTGCCTGGATTGACTCGCCCCACCTCCTCATGAACTGGTCGGGTCCCATGTTTAACTTCCCCCTCAACCCTGAAAAGCTGGAGTGGTACGTGCAAGATGCCAATGACCTGAGCTTCCCGGACGTATTCATTTTCAAGGCCATTGACACCACTACCGAAACCGTAGTTGGTCATATTTCCCTGGGCGGCATCAGCCAAAAAAACAGCTCGGCTCGCATCAGCCGGGTGTTTATTGATCCGCAGGCCCGGGGCCGGGGCTTTGCGCGCCACATGCTCACGGAGGTGCTTCGCTTTGGCTTTGAACAGCTGCATCTGCACCGCATCGACCTGGGCGTGTACGACTTTAACGAGGCGGCCATCCGGGCTTACACCCGGGCCGGCATGCAGCGCGAGGGCTGCTCCCGCGACATCCTCAAGTACGACGGCGAATACTGGAGCTTGGTGGAAATGAGCATGCTCGACCACGAATGGGCCGCTTTACACCCGACCCTTCCCACTACCACGGCCGCTGATGCCCTAGCGTAATTGGCAAGCGTGGTAGCCAGCACCGCGAGCGTTAGAAAACCAGTTGGTTTTCTAACGCTCGCGGTGCGTACAGGCCCCGCCCAGCAATTGCTACCGGTTATTTAGTAGTTGAAACCGCGCGTCTATCTGCTCGCGGGAAGCGCGCCGGATTTCCTCAGAACTGCCGTAGCCTACCTCTTGCTCGCCGGCCGCGAGGCGCTGCATCACGGAGTCGGCAAAGTCGTTGACGGGAACACCCCACGTGTGCAGGCCGGCCCCGCCCAGGTCAGTATTTACGGCAGGCGGCACAATTTCTAACACCTGAATGGGGGTAGCCGCCAACTGGTGCCGCAACGAAAGGGTAAAGGAGTGCAAGGCCGCCTTGGTGGCGCTATAAATGGGAGCCTGGGCCATGGGCGCAAAAGCCAGCCCTGAGGTAACGTTGATAATAGCCGGGCGGGGCTTCTGGCGCAGGTGCGGAAGCAGCAGGGTGGTAAGGTGAATGGGGGCTTCTACATTAATCACCAACTCCTGCCGCCGGGTTTCCCAGTCCTCGTCCTCTGTCAGCTGGAAGCGGCGCTGAATACCGGCATTGTTCACCAGCACGTTCAGCTGCGGCAGTTCGCGGCTAATCCACTCCACCAGTGCTACCCGCTCCCCGGCCTCGGCCACATCGCAGACCCGGGTGAGCAGCCCGGGCAGCTGCTGCCGGGCCTCCTGCAGCTTGTCTTCGCGGCGCCCCACGGCCAGCACCGTGCTGCCGGCCCGCTGAAACCGCTCGGCCAGCGCCAGCCCAATGCCAGACGCGCCGCCCGTAATTAATACCGTGTTTCCTTCCAAGTTCATGCCAGTGGGGTTATGCGTACGTGCCCGCCTATTGGGGCCCCTGACTTCCTACGACAGCACCCAGCCGGAAGATGTGCTAGCCCCAACCGGCTGCCAGCATAGCCAGCCACCAACCACTTCGGCTTTGCCGGGGGTAGGCTGCAGGCGCGGTACAGGGCTCCACCGGCAGGGCACTGGGCGAAATGTAAAAAGTAAATTTTCTGCGGGTTTGCCCCGCACTTTTATGTACCTTCCGCCCTTCGATATCCAGCCCACCAAGCTGCCCTGTCCTGGGTGCCCGCTCATGAAGCACTGCCTCCTTTTCCTGCTGCCCCTGCTGAGTGCTGCTCCCGTTGGTGTGCAGGCGGGCACGGGCGCTCCGGTCCGGACGACGGCCCCCATCATCCGCGACAAAGAAGTAACGGCGGATTTGCGGGCCGCGTGGCTGGGGGCTCCCCTGAAGCGGTTTCGGCACTTGGTACCGGAGCGGCGCTCCGTGCCCTCGCAAATCACCTACTACACCCGCCCCGACGAGGCCCTAACCATTGGCGGCTACGCCGTTACCGGCATCAGTTACGGCTTTTATAAAGGCCTGCTGTGCTGCGTAGAGGTGCGCGTGCTGGGTTCCAGCAACTGCCAGGGCATCTATAGCTTGCTTACCCGCACCTACGGCCCCAGCCAGATGGCCGCCACCTCGGCCCAGCAATGGACGAACCCGCAAGTGCGCCTTCTCTATACTGAGATGCCCAAGGGCTATGCTACCGTGGTAGTAGCCAGCACGCCCCTGGTGGCCCAGTACCAAGCTGCACGCCAGGCCGTCGGCAACGAAGCCGCCTAGCGCACTGCCAAAACCCGAAGACGCGCCCAAACCCAGCCCTTACTGCCCGGGCAGGCGCCGTAGCCGGAAGACCAGCAAACGATACGCTACCCCTTTTCAGCTGCTCTCCGCTGCCCAGCTGCCAGGCTTTGGGCAGCGTCCACACGCTCCATTCTTAAGCGCCTGGCAAACTCTGCTTTAGCTAGCGTGTGCAAGCTTCTTTACCGCGTTACGTATCGTTAGGAGGCATTTTTATCTTGAATGGATGCTAATAGAACGCCGGTGATGCGCTACCTTGGTCGTCGAATTCACTCAGCGCATCACGATGCCAGATACCTTACTCGATGTTAATCTGCAGCAAGTGGCAGACCAGGAGCTGGCTGGCACGTGGCGGGTTGCCAGCCGGGTACTAAGCCAAGCTGACCCTACTACGGCCCTGGCCTGCGCCACTCAGTTGCAGCTGCAGCCCCAGCAGCTGGTGCTGGTCCTGGACGATAGCTCGGTTGTGGGGCACTGGTCGGTGGAGCGCGACGCCCTGCTGAGCCGGCCCTACCTGCAGCTCAGCCTGCCTGAGCAAACTACCACGGCCCTGGTTACCCGCCTCCGCCGCTCGGCTATGAGCGGCCAGCGGGCCCTTACCCTTTACTTTCATTCAGGCATGGAGCTGCAGCTAGTGCAGCCTTAAGCTTACTGTTTCCGTCTTTCCGCCCGCATGAGTACACCTACTGCCTTTTCGCCCGATTACGAACGCCTGCAAACTGCCGTGGATGCCGCTGGGGTAGGCACTTGGGACTTGAACCCAATCAGTGGCGAGCTTATTTGGTCGACGCGCTGCAAGGAGTTGTTTGGCCTACCGGCTACCGCCACCATCACCTACGACGATTTTCTGCGCGGCCTGCACCCCGACGACCGGGACGCTACCGAAGCAGCAGTGGCCGAGGCCCTGAACCCGGCTGGTAGTGGCACCTGCGACATTGAGTACCGCACCATTGGCCTGCATGACGGCGGGCAGGTACGCTGGGTGCGAGCCACGGGGCGGGCTTTCTTTGATGCGGCCCACACCCAAGCAACGCGCTTTATTGGTACTATCACCGACATCACCCGCACCAAACAGGTGCAGGAAACCCTGAGCCAGAGTGAGGAGCGCTACGCCCTGGCGGCGTTGGCTACCAACGACGCCATCTGGGAGTGGAACCTAGTTACCAACGAGGTGAAGTGGAACCCCGCCATAGAGCGGGTGCTTGGCTACGGCCCCGAAGCTCGGTTTACCACCGCCGAGTGGTGGTACAACCACATTCATCCTGCTGATGCGGAGCGCGTGGTGCATGGCATCCACGAAGCCATTGACGGGGGCCGCACCGACTGGCACGACGAATACCGCTTCCAACGGGCTGATGGCAGCTACGCCAGCATGATGGACCGGGGCCACGTAGCCCGTAACGCCGAGGGCCAACCCCTGCGCATGATTGGGGCCATGCAGGACGTAACCCGTCAGCGCGAAGCTGAAAAAGCCCTGCGCCAGCGCGAGGCCGACTTCACCACCATGGCCGATACCATTGCCCAGCTGGCCTGGATGGCCGCCCCCGACGGCAATATCACCTGGTATAACCAGCGCTGGTATGAGTACACCGGCAGCAACCTGGAGGAAATGCGCGGCTGGGGCTGGGAAAAGGTGCATCATCCCGACCACATAGGCCGGGTAATGGAATTTGTGCGCACCGCTTGGTCGGCTGGGCAGCCCTGGGAGCTGACCTTCCCTTTGCGCAGCCACCAGGGCGAGTACCGGTGGTTTCTGACCCGGGCCGTCCCCATTCGCAATGAGCAAGGTCAGGTGCTGCGCTGGTTTGGCACCAACACCGACATTACGGAGCTAAAACAGCTTCAGGAACAGCTGGAGCGCTCCTACCAGGACTTGGAGCTGAAGGTAACGTTCCGCACGTTGGCGCTGGAGCGTGAGGTGCAGCAGCTCCGAACCCAGATTCAGCCCCCTACCCCGGAAGCCAGGTAGCAGTTTGGTGCACCTTAGCCGGGGCTTACTGGCAAGGCGGAGGAATGATTTTACGTGCCGTTGGCTATGAGGCCCAACAACGTCGAGTAGAAAAGCGGGAGTGCCTGTGCCGAGCGGTGGCGCAGGCACTCCCGTTTCTCTTAACACCTTGTTTGTATCTATTTACTGGCCTTGCACCGCGGAACGAGCCGCCCCTACCTCGTGTTTAGCTCACCTGCCGGGGCTCACCTGAGCCCCGCGGGAAGCGGGAAAAGCAGTTTCTTGGCAAACAAAAGCCACCTTTTCTGACTTTCCCCGTACTTCGTAAGTCCTATTCCGAAATACGCATGAGCACTACCGAATCCGCTGCTTCCCTGTCTGCCGATGTGGTCCTGATTGGGGCTGGCATCATGAGCGCCACCTTGGGCATGATGCTGAAGGAGTTGCAGCCTGATCTTACCATCGCCATTATAGAGCGGCTCGATGTGGCCGCCGCCGAAAGCTCCGACGCCTGGAACAACGCCGGCACGGGTCACTCGGCCTTTTGCGAGTTGAACTATACCCCCGAGAAGCCCGACGGCTCCGTGGACATCAGCAAGGCCATCAAAATTGCCGAGCAATTCGAGGAGTCCAAGCAGTTCTGGGCCTTTCTGGCCGAAACCTACGCCGTAAAGGAGCTGACGCGCTTTGTTAACCACATTCCGCACCTAAGCTTTGTGTGGGGCGCTAAAAACGTAGAATTCCTGCGCAAACGTCACGCGGCCCTCACGCAGTCGCCCCTGTTTCAGGGCATGGAGTTCACGGAGAGCCGGGAAGAAATGGAGCAGTGGATGCCTCTGGTGATGCACGGCCGCGACCCGCAGCAGCCCGTGGCCGCCACCCGCATGGACCTGGGCACCGACGTAAATTTCGGCTCCCTCACCCGGGGCATGTTTACCCTGCTCCAGCAGAAGCCGGGCGTAACGTTCTACTTTCACCACAACGTAGAAAAGCTGCGGCAGAAAGAGGACGGCATCTGGCGCGTGAAAGCCAAGGATTTGTCTACTGATGCTACCATCAAAATCCGGGCGCCGTTCGTGTTTATTGGTGCCGGCGGCGGTTCCCTACCCCTGCTTATCAAGTCGGGCATTCCGGAAGGCGCGGGCTTTGGCGGCTTTCCCGTGAGTGGGCAGTGGTTGAAGTGCGTAAACCCTGCCGTTATTGCTCAGCACCACGCCAAAGTGTACGGCAAGGCGGCCGTGGGCTCCCCGCCCATGTCGGTGCCCCACCTGGATACCCGCGTGATTAACGGCAAGCAGGAATTGCTATTCGGCCCGTACGCCGGCTTCAGCACCAAGTTCCTCAAGCAAGGCTCCTACCTCGATTTACCCCTGTCGGTGAAGCTGAGCAACATGCGCCCCATGATACTTGCGGGCCTGAAGAATATGCCGCTGACCAAGTACCTCATCAACCAGGTGCGCCAGTCGCCGGAAGACCGGCTGGCAGCCTTGCGCGAGTACCTGCCCGAAGCTCGGGCTGAGGACTGGCAACTGGAAATTGCCGGCCAGCGCGTGCAGGTTATCAAAAAGCACGAAACGGAGGGCGGCGTTCTGGAGTTTGGAACCGAGGTAGTGGCCGCTTCCGATGGCTCTATTGCCGCTTTGCTGGGAGCTTCACCCGGTGCTTCTACAGCTGTCAGCATCATGCTGGGTTTGGTGCAGCGCTGCTTCCCGGCCAAAGCCCAAACGCCGGAGTGGCAAGCCAAGCTGCGTCAAATGATTCCCTCCTTCGGCCAGTCCCTGAATGATAATCCGGCCCTAGTGCAAGAGATTCGCGCCCACACCAGCGCCGTACTTGGCCTGAAAGCTGACGTCGAAACTGCTCGCTAACCTTCGGATGCAGCCCAAGTAAAAAAGGCCACCCCAACGTTGGGGTGGCCTTTTGTTGTTATCATCGGTCGATAACTTAATTCGCTTTAAAAAAGGTTGTCATTCCGAACGGAGTGAAGAATCTGGGTCGAACTTAAGAAGCTAGCCCAGATTCCTCTCTCCATTCGGAATGACAACTTCTCGTTTCTGGTGACTACAAGCTAGTGTGGGTGACAGCCAGAAGCCAACTACCTAGGTCCAGTAGAGCAATGGGGAGTTGGGGAAGCGCAGCTGCCATTCCTGGTGGAAGAACTCCTTGAGCGTGCGCATGTCGGCGGGCTGGTACACGAACTTGGTACCACCAAACTTGTTGCGCTTCACGGCCCGAGTAGCCTCCTCCAAATCTAAGGAAGTATTAGGGTACCACTGCAGCAGCACATCCTTGGAGCCGGGCGTGAAGCGGTGTGTGATGCATTCGGCCGTCAGGTCGCAGGGGAAATCGAGGGTAGCGGCTAGCCGGTCGAGCAAGTGGCGGTACTCATCCTGCCAGCCCGGCAGGGGCATAATGGGTGCCAGCACCACACCTACCGGGTAGCCGCCCCCGCCCTGCTCCGAGGGCAGCGCTAGCTGGCGCAGGGCCCGGAGCCGGGCTTCCACGGAAGCAGTACCGCCTTCTAACTTGCGCACGGCGGCTTCAGCATTTAAACTAAAGCGGGCACGCGTGCGGCCGTGGTGGGGCAGCCCCAACAGGGAGTCTACGTGGTCGTACTTGCTCACGAAGCGCAGGTGAGTGCCTTCGCGCTGCCCAAAATACCGAATGCATTCGGCCAAGGAGCCGGTCAGGTGCTCAATGCCCAGCACATCCGTATAGCAACTCACCTCGAAGCTGGTAACGCGGCCGGGCTGCTCGTAGGCCTGGGTATTTTCCAGTAGTTGAGGCAGGTTAGCAAACACCTTCACCACGGGCGGGCCGGCCAAGCTGCCGGCCAGGTAGCAGTACTGGCAGTGGGCGGGACAGCCCTCGGCCAGGTTCATCTGCCAGTCGGCGGAGGGCGGCGTGGGCTGCAAGCGCAGAGAGCTAGGCGGGGCGCACACCACGGCCAGGGTGCTTTTGGCGCGGCGGTACGTGTCGCGGGCGTCTTCGCCACGCACCCCCGTGAGGCGGTTGCTTTTTAGCAGCTCTACTTCTAAGCCGTGCGCGGTAACGCGCTCCAGCATCTGCTGGCCGAAAGGCTGGTCCAGGGCATCAGGGGTAAACACTACCCGTTTGGGCAGCCAGAGCTTGGCCGCGTGCGTACGCGCTTCAGCAACGGGGGGCGTCAGGAGGTCGAGCGAAGGAAACAGCTGGGGTTCTGTCATAGCTAGTTATAACACCACGCGCCCCCAGATAGCTCCCGCAGAACTAGTATTTTACTACCCTCGGGCCGGTTTTTTACTGCTGCCGGTGGGGCCCTGCTACCGGTTCAGCAACGGGTAGAAATACCTCGGCCAGCATGCAGCGGGCACTGCCGCCACCAATGGTTTCAATGGTAGGAATGGTAAGCGGCAACAACTCGGCGTACTGCTCCAACAGCTGGCGCTCCTCGGGCCGTAGGGCATCGTAGGCACTCTGGGAGAGGGCCAGCAGCTCGGGGCCGTGGCTAGGCTGCAGCGTGAGCATGTTGCCGGCAAAACAGGCCACTTGGGCCAGCGTGATGGGCAGTATCTCGTGGCCGGTGCGGGTAAGCGACTCTACCACGGCGGCGCGCTCGGCGGGGTTGGTAATGCTTTCCAGGCACACCACGGCAAAGCGGGCCCCCACGCACATCATTACGTTGGTGTGGTAGATGTCGTGGCCATCAGCATCATGGGCCCGGAAGGCAACGGGCTCATAGCCTAGCTTCGCGGCCACTTCCCGAAACAAGCCTTCATCGGTGCGGGCCGACAGCGCAGCGTAGGCAATGCGGTGCACATGGTCGAAAATAATGCTACCAGTGCCTTCCAGAAACCGGCCCGCCTGTTCGTGCTCCGACAGGTCCACTACTTCCCGAATACCAAAATGCTGGCCCAGAGTTTCCAGAATGTCGGGGCGCCGTTCGGGCCGACGGTTGGGGGCACACATGGGGTAGAGCAGCACCCGACCATCGGGGTGAAATGTGCCCCAGTTGTTGGGAAACACCGCATCAGGGGTGTGCGGCTCGGCTGGGGCCTCGAACACGAGTACCTGCATGTGGTGGGCGCGCAACGTAGCTACTACGGCATCAAACTCGGCAAAAGCTCGCGCTTGAATAGCCTCCGCATCCAGGCCCGCCATATACCGCTGGAAGTGGTTGGACTGGGCCGTTTCGACGTTAAAGGTGAAGCGCGTGGGCCGGACAAGGAAGACGGTGCGGGCAGATTGCATGCGGCGGGAGGCTAGGTGGGAAGCACAAAGAAACAGGCTTCCCGCAGAATCTCACTGAGCGGGCGCCGTATGCTTCGCGGGCAGTGGCCCGGCTGCTTTAGCCCGGGCCACCACGGCAAACAGCGGATCCGTACGGCGCGGATTGGGGCTGCGGTCCAGCAGTTCACTGGGTTCCCAGCCGCCCGCGGCCCGTAGCAGCTGATCCACCAGCACCAGATGGCCCTGGTCGTCGAGGGCGCGCCAGGCGGCTATGGCTTTGCTGGGAAAGCAGCGGTTGGAAAACGTAATGACCAGCGGGGCGCCGGGCCGTAGCACCCGCGCCAGTTCGCGCAGCACCACCACGGGCTGGGTCAGGTAGTCGATGGAGACGCAAATGGCCGCTCCATCAAATTCAGCGGCCGCAAAAGGCAACTCGGGGGTGTGGTTTAGATCCTGCACCACGTAGGCTTGCAGGCGCGGATTGGCGCGCAGCTCCTGCTCATTCATGCCCAGGCCCACTACCCGGGCGTAGGCTACCTCGGCGGGCAGGTGGCTTACCCAGCTACTCATTAAGTCCAGCAGAACGCTGCCCGGCTTGAAATATTCCCGGTAGAGTTGGGTTACGGCAGCCAGCGCGGGCTCGTCGAGGTGGGTAACGAAGCGGGGTTGCCGGTAGAATTCAGCATCCGGGTTCTCGTCAAGGCGGCGGAAGGCGCTGGCGGGAAACGGCGAGGCAGGATCGAGGTGCATACGGTACGGAGGTTGGATACGGGCAGCGCGTTTCGAGGGAATCACCGGAGCAGTTAAAATCAGCCGGCGTAGTGCACCCCGCTGCCTGCGCATCAATACGAATTCTGCCGGCAGAAATACGCAAAAAATAGAGCCGCCAAGTATTTATTTATAGGTAGGAAAGCCACCAATGCCCATGCTGAGCCTTGTAATTGCGGTACCAGCGGCACGGCCAATACAAGGCGCATACTACCAGCAGCCATACCACGTAGGCGCGCAGCAAGCTAGGCTGATACGTGGCGGGCCACTCCTTGGCAGTTATAAACCCAAAGTTAACGGGCGCGCCAAAGCGTAGCTGCGTCCAGACCCAGGCGCTAACGCTAATCAGGGCCAGATGCAGTAGGTAGTAAAAGAATGGTACCTGCCCGAAGGTGCGCAGGATCTGGCTGAGCCGACCAGTGAAACGCTCCGCAGTGCTAAGCAGCAGCAAGGCTACCCCCAGCGTCAGGCACAAAAAAAGCAGGGACGGTGGGTACTTCGTCACGTTCAGAAATGAAAGCACGCTGTAGCTCAGCCCCCGGGCCTGCGTACCCCAGGGAGCGGGGTCACCGTACCAGTTGGTTGCACGCAGGGCCCCAAATAGCACCAGCAGGGCAGCTCCCGCCAGCCGGAGCCGCTGTTGCCGCTCCACCGCTGACCCCAAGAACCAGGGTCCGAGCCAGTAGCCCGCCGCCAGCACGGCTACCCAGGGCACCAGCGTGTAAGCGGCCAGCAAGGGCGGCAGTCCCGGCAGCGGAATAACTGTGGGGCTGTTGTGCAGCAGCGCCAACAGCGCATCAGAAACGGTAGCGAGCTGCACAGGTGGTAGGGCGTTGTGCCCTACCATTAGGACGAGGGCCAACAGGCCCAGCAGCCACCGGGGCAACCACAACAGGCCCGCCAGCAACACCATACCCCAGCCGATTACCCATATGACTTGCAGTAGCAGCAACTGATAGCTCCACTGTAACAGCAGGTTAACGACCACCAGCTCCAGCCCGATCAGCCACAGGCCCCGCGTAAGGAGAAACTTGCTTACGTGGCGGCGGTCAGTGTGCTTTTGTTGGTACAAAAAAATGCTAACGCCCGCCAGCAACACGAAGGTTGGAGCACAAAAATGCGTGATCCAGCGCGTGAAGAACAGCACAACCGAGGCCTGGCTGACGTCTTCGGGCCGCACGGGGGTAGGACTCCAGAATTCGCGCACGTGGTCTAGGGCCATAACCACCATCACCAGCCCCCGTACCGCGTCAATGGCCTGTATGCGCGGACTAGTAACACGGCGAAAGATAGGTAGGGAAGCAGAGTGAGTAGCATGCTGCATATACTAGAACAGGTTGAATAACGAAAAGCCGCACCCAAGCACCAGAGGCAAGCTGGAGATGACAGCTACGCTAACTTGGCTTGAGAACACAGAAAAATAAACAGTTTCCGGCGCCACTGGACTTAGTGCCTATTCATCTGGCTACGCTGAATTCCCTGCTGGTGCGGCAATAAGCACGAAAACAGCCCATCGATTTATGGCTTCCTGTTACCACAAATGCTGCTTGTGTCATGTCATTATATGCTGGTATAAGTTGACACAGGCTTGTGTCAACTTATACCAGCATATAATGACATGACACACAATCGACTCTGCCAATAATGCTGCGCTTAATTCGGCTCTTGTGTAGTGCCCAGCAAGTAGAGCAGAAAGGTGCGTTGCTTTATTTTCAAGCATCCGCTGTTGAAGTGCTATAACTATTAGCAGCCCAGCCTTGACGGCAAGATATAGGTTGGAAGGGAGCAAAAACAAGCCGCGTAGATTCTTACCTGACTTTTATTATTTGTGCTTTTGTACCTCGCCATCTAAAGCACTGTATGCTCACACAAGGTGAATTGCGTAGCGGCTGTCATGCAGGTCGCGGGGCCGCAATGCTCTGCCGTTGGAGTAGGTACCAAACAAAAGAAGCATGCCCAAGGGCATGCTTCTTAGCTTCTGAAAGAAGAGAGGAGATTAAGCGCGACGCACCTTAACGGCGTTCAGCCCTTTGCGGCCCTGCTCTACTTCGAACTCTACCTTGTCATTGTCGCGGATTTCGTCAATGAGGCCGGTTACGTGTACAAAAATGTCTTCGCCGGTTTCAGCGTTGTTGATGAAACCAAAGCCTTTGGTTTCATTAAAGAATTTTACGGTTCCTGTCTGCATGATGCTAGGAGGTGAATGATGATGAAGCAACCAGCAGCGAAACCCTATATATTAATTCAGCACGCGAATTAACGATAGTGACACGAGGCGATTTGCCTTTAACGATGTAAACATACGCATTATTTTTAGATTCTGCCTGCACCAGCGCGGAAGAGCTCTGCCCAGCGGCCCGCCGGAGCACGATGGACGACTACGCCGAACCCGAAGCCCCAGGTGGCTACGTTCCGGTTGGTTTGCCTAACCACCAGCCAGACTTACAGTTGGTAGCCTTCGTTTACCACGAACGTTTTGAGCAAAATGAGCATGCCTTCGTCAATATCGGGCAGATGGGCATCCAGGAAGGTAGACCGGAACGGATTGATGTAGCCAGTGAGGCGGAGGTAATCTTCACTGGACAAGGTTTGAAACCCCATTGACCAATCGGTAAACACCCGGGCTGTAATGGGCCCATCGGCCAGCGTGTGCACGCGGGTATGCCGGTAGTCGGCCTGAATAGTGGCGTAGATTTGCCGCACGGCGGGCGCCTCCCCTTCCAGCACTTGCAGAAAGCTGCCATTGCTGTAAAGCAGTAGCCCGGTAATATGAAGCCGCTGATTATTGGCCCGCGACTGTCGCAGCAGAAACTTCAGCTCCGCCGTAGTGGGTAGCCCAACCGCGGAACTCTGATAGACGATGTGATGCATGGCCGGAGAAAGGGGGCGCCGGTGCCGGGCGAGGTGCGTGCTCCACCAAGGAGCAGGAGGAATAACTTACGCAGTTCCCTCTTGATAAACAAGCTAAACAAGGGCTATTCCCAGACGTAGTCGGGCTGCTACCCACGGGCCAGCTGCCCGCTGCTACAGGCTGAACACCTCATACCGCCAGCCGCTACCACGCACCACGGCCGGCTGCTGAATACACTATCAGCAGCCGGCCTTGGTGCACGCAGATTCCTTAAAGCAGAGTAGTTGCTAGCCTACCTGCACGACAATTTTGCCGAAGTGGGAGCCACTACCCATGTACGCCAACGCTTCTTTAGCTTGTTCGAAACCAAATATTTGGCTGATGATTGGCTTCAGCTGGTTCCGGTCGAAGGCCTGAAGCAGGTCAGTGAGCATGTGGGTGCTGCCTACGTAAATGCCCTGAATGCGCTGGGTGTTGATGGGCACCATGCCCAGGTTAGGCGCCTCGTTGGCAGGACCTCCCACGGCCCCAATCTGGAAGATGCTACCCCCGGCCTTGAGAGCCTTCACGGAGCGGGCCATTTGACCGGCTACTTCCAGCACATAGTCAGCGCCTTGGCCCTGGGTCAACGCCCGGACTTGCTCGTCCCAGTCAGGGGTTGCTTTGTAATTAATAACGTAGTCGGCTCCCATTTCGCGGGCTTGCGCGAGCTTCTCGTCGGAGCTGGAGGTGATAATAACCTGGGCACCCATTAGCTTGGCTATCTGCAAACCAAAGATGGAAACCCCACCCGTGCCCTGCAGCAGCACCATATCGGTGGGCTTGAGCTGCGCCTGCACTACGAGGGAGTGCCAGGCCGTTACGCCGGCGCAAGGAAAAGCGGCAGCTTCCTCAAAGGAAAATGAGTCGGGTACTTTGGCTACCGAGTTTTCCGGGAAGGTCACGTACTCGGCCAGCACGCCGTCGGTGCTGCCACCCAGGGAGCGGGCAGTTTTGGCAGCCGAAAACGGTCCGTCGTGCCAGTCAGGAAAGAAGTTTACGGCTACTCGGTCGCCCACCTGAATGGTTGTTACGCTTTGGCCAACTTCGGTTACTACCCCCGCCGCGTCGCTGAACGGAATAAAGGGTAGCTTCTCGCCGGGGTAGCCAAACCAGCCGTTGGCCAGGGCCCAGTCACGGAAATTCAGGGACACAGCTTTTACCTGAATCTTAACTTCGTGGTCGCGGACCGCGGGCTCGTCGTAGTTGTTGAGCGTGAAGTTTTCCAGGCTTTTGGGTTCGTGCAGCTTGTATGCTTTCATAAGGTAGAGGCGCAGTTGAGTAAGGCCCGAACAACCCGCTCAACCCGCCAATTGTTCGGCCTTCGCCTACCCGCCACGTGGCCTGCTAACGGTAACGCAGGGCATCTTTGCGCATCCAACCGGTGGTCGTTACCTTTTCCCAGTTGGTGAAGCGCACGTACACGGCCTCCCCCCGCTCCTCGCCGAGGCGTACTTTGTCGCCCTGCACGCAGTGGGCTTTGCGGGGCTGCGTCAGATCGGGAGAGTTATAAAAATACGAGCGGGCTACCTGCACCACGGCCGTCTGAGCTCCTACGGCGCGGTCTGGTGCGGAGGAAGCTGCGGGTTCCGGGTCTATTTCGTAGCTGTAAGTATCCTCCGAATTTGCGTTTTCGGGCGGCGGAGTTGAACGAATGGGCTGCGTTGTCCGTGCTGGGGCAGCGGCCGGGCGGCTGCTCAGGCGGCTTAGTTCGGTGGCCTTCAGCCAGCCCGCCACAATAGCGCCGTTCGGGGTTTTAAAACGGGTTTTAACGAAGCCTTCGCTTTCCTCTTCCCCGTGCACTACGTCGCCGCGCAGCAGGTAGCGGCCAGTGGATGTGGTGTGCTCAGGAGAGGTGAAAAAATAAGCGGTTTCGGCAATTACCAGGTATTGGCCGCTGGCCCGAAAAGCCTGCCCTCCGGCCTCTGGGGCCTCATCCAGACCAGTTTTTTCGGCGTGCACGACGGCTGGGCGGCTGGTTTGCAGCTCCGAGTCCGAACGGCGCGCCTTCTCTTCGGAGCAGGAACTTAGCCAGGTTGCCGCCCCTACCCCCAGCAGCATAACCAGCCCGCAGGCGGCCCGGCGCTTGAGCGGCTGGGCTTGCCGGCGACTCCGGGCCTCGGCTGCCGCGGGCCGGAATGCAGACCTTTCTTCTTGCTGTAGCTGGCTCATAGGCGTAGTGGTCAGGGCGAATTTTCTGCCGGTGCTGACCGATATGCCTACGCAGTTTCAAACCTTCCGGCCGAGGAAGTGGTAGTACTATTTCCCGGTAACTGCCGGGCTTGTGTGTCGCTGCTGGAAGTTGCTCCGGCGCGGCTACGTAGGCAACCCATTCACGCCCGACGGTTTACGACCTCTTACGACTTCTATTGTGCCAGAACACCCCTCCTCTACCCCCGCTAACCAGCCAACTACTTCGCCCCCGGCTCCTATTGTGCTAGCCGGCGCCACCGGGGCCCTGGGCTTACTGATTGCCCACCACCTTCGGCAACGCGGCGCTACTGTGCGGGCCCTGGTGCGGCCCGGCGCCGCCAGCAAAGCCGAAGCGGCGTCGTTGCGGCTCCAGGGCGCGGAAATAGTGGCCGTAGACTACGCCGATGCCGCCGCGCTAACGGGCGCTTGCACTGGGGCCTCCTGCGTGGTATCGGCCTTATCAGGGTTGCGCGAAGTGATTGTGGACGCCCAGACCCAGCTGCTGAATGCGGCCGTGGCCGCCGGCGTGCCGCGCTTTATTCCCTCCGACTTTTCCGCCGACTTCAGCCGGCTGCCGGAGGGCGCTAACCGCAACTTCGATTTGCGCCGGGAGTTTCAGCGGCGACTCGATCAGGCTCCCATCCGGGCTACCTCCATCCTGAACGGCATGTTCACGGATTTGCTGACCGGGCAGGCCCCCTTGATTCTGTCGGGTCCGCGCCGGGTGGTGTACTGGGGCGACGCTGACCAGCCCCTGGACTTCACAACCATGATGAACACGGCCGAGTTTACGGCCGCCGCCGCGCTTGACGATGCCACGCCCCGCTACCTGCGCGTAGCCGGCGAAGTAGCCACCATCCGCGGCCTGCAAACGGCCGCTGAGCAAGCCACAGGCCACCGCTTTAAGCTGCTGCGGGTAGGCGGACTGGGCGTGCTTGCCACCATGATTAAGATTACGCAAACGCTGGTGCCGGCCCGCAACGAAGTGTTTCCTCCTTGGCAAGGCATGCAGTACCTGCACAACATGCTCAGCGGCCAAGCCAAGCTGACTGAGCCCCTGGACAACGCCCGCTACCCCGGCATCCGCTGGACGCCGGTGCGGGCAGTGCTGGCGGCCAGCAAGTAGCCGGCCACCTAGGCAGGGTAGGCTTTTTAAGCTCCACATACGCTTTGTTTTCCTTCAGCCCGACGCAGCCTCTGCGTCGGGCTGATTTTTTGGGTGGGCAGGCCAGAGCACGAAGCCGCCGGTGGCGCGGGGTAGAGCTTGATTCAGCTAGCAGCAATTTTATGTGTACTTACGCTACTTTGCCGCCGGAACTAAGCGCCTAATTGCTACACCAGACGGCCCCGACTGTCCTACCTTGTACTCCTCCTTTCTCTCTGCCGTATGAAGAAATTAGTATTGCTAGGCGCCGTGCTTAGCCTGTTTTTTGGCCGGAACGGGCACACTCAATCTTTGGGCTCGGTCGGCAAAACCGCTAAGAACACCTCAAAATTGGTGGGATCTGAACTGCGAGTGGGCAACCCGGTATTTCCGGGCTGGTACGCCGATCCGGAGGCCGTCATTTTTGGCAAGACCTACTGGATTTACCCCACCTACTCCGCCCCCTTTGATCAGCAGGTGTACCTAGATGCGTTTTCCTCGCCCGATCTGGTGCGCTGGACCAAGCACCCGCGCATTGTAGATACAACCAGCATCAGGTGGGCCCGCCGGGCCATGTGGGCGCCCGCCGTGGTGCGGAAAGGCGGCAAGTATTTTCTGTTTTTCGGGGCCAACGATGTGCACGAGGGCGAGGTAGGCGGCATTGGAGTGGCAGTGGCCGACCGGCCGGAGGGCCCGTTCCAGGACTACCTCGGCAAGCCCTTGGTTGGCAACATTCATAACGGCGCCCAGCCCATTGACCAATTCGTTTTCCAGGATACGGACGGGCAGTACTACCTGCTCTATGGGGGCTGGTCGCACTGCAACATCGCGCGCCTCAAGCCCGATTTCACCGGCTTTCTCCCCTACCCCGATGGTACCACTTTCAAGGAAATCACGCCCCAGAACTATGTAGAAGGCCCGATTATGTTTCGGCGCGGCGGCAAGTACTACTTCATGTGGTCGGAAGGTGGGTGGGCCGGCCCCGATTATTCCGTAGCCTACGCCGTAGCCGATTCGCCGCTGGGCCCTTTCCAGCGGGTAGGCAAAATTCTGCAGCAGGATGCGGCCGTGGCCACCGGCGCCGGCCACCACTCCGTTATTCAGGTGCCGGGTAAGGATGAATGGTACATTGTCTATCACCGCCGCCCCTTGGGTGAAACCGACATGAACCACCGCGTCACTTGCATCGACCGGATGTATTTTGATGCCCAAGGCCGTATTCAGCCAGTAAAAATCACTCAGGAGGGCGTAGCGAAACGCAAGCTGTAGATTGATGGTGCTGTAGTTGGTGCTTACCTGTCCGCCAGGCATTACCTTCTTCATCCCCAACTCGTAAACCATAGCCCACACTTCAACACAGCCCGTATGCGCCTGCTTGCCCTGGCTTGCTTTTTTGCGGCCCCTACTCTGTGGGCGTGCTCCTCACGGGAGGCTGATAAGCGCCGGCCCAAGCCGGCTACTGCGGTGCTGGTATTTTCCAAAACCAGTGGTTTTTACCATGAGTCCATCCCGGCTGGCATCCGAGCAATTCAGGCCTTGGGACAGGAGCACAACTTTCAAGTGGACACTACCACGAATGCTAACCTGTTTACCGCAGCCAGGTTAAGTTCTTACCGCGCGGTAGTGTTTTTGAGTACTACCCAAGATGTACTGACTGAAGATCAGCAAACGGCGTTTGAGCAGTAAATCCGAAGCGGGCGTGGGTTTGTGGGCATACACGCCGCTACCGATACGGAATACAATTGGCCCTGGTATGGGCAGCTAGTAGGTGCTTACTTCAATGGGCATCCAGCTATTCAGCCGGCCATTATTAACGTGGTAAACAGCGCCCATCCGGCCACTGCAGGCTTGCCGGCCCGCTGGTCACGCACGGACGAGTAGTACAACTTCCGCACTATCAGCCCTGATCTTACCATTCTAGCAACGCTGGATGAAAGCACGTACTCTGGAGGCACCAACGGAGCGAACCATCCCATTGCCTGGTGCCACGAGGTAGATGGCGGCCGGGCATTTTATACGGCTGGCGGGCATACTTCCGAGAGTTTCAGTGAGCCCTTATTCCGCCAACACCTGTTGGGTGGCATTCAATATGCCATTGGCAAGGAATAGAAGCGTGGGCATACCCCTGACTCTGAACGCGGCTAAACAGCAACCCCAGCGCAGCTTTTACCCCGAAGAGAAAGTACAATAATGCCGTCCGTGGGCGTAGCCGGGGCAACAGGCTTTGGCCAAGTTCCACTAGCGCCTACGGCTTCCGGAGCACCCACCGGAAGCTGATGTCCTTGGAATCATCCGTTAGCAAATCCAGCCACAAGTATATAATGCAGTCTGTGGTCCGCCCTGCCTCAGCAACTTAGTCTAGCTTCATCACACGGGGCTAGCCTTCACCAGCGCCACGTACAGCTGCTTGCTGCTACAGTTACAAGAAGTCCGGTAGTGGCTGCACAACTTTGGGCAAGATTGCACGGGTTACGCACCATTCCTGCACCGCAGTAGGAGGCCAACTAGCCACGGCCGCGCACTGCTTTCCTCGGTGGCTTGGTAGCGGATAACACGCTTGTAGCTGAAGTATGTACTCCCTCCTCCCACAAATGAACAACGCCGCCTGAGTTTCCTCGGGCGGCGCAGTATTGTGCTGCTTATGTGGTAATGGAAGGAATACTTCCGCTCAACGCCCAATGTCCTGACCAAAAATTGGGTGGAATCCAGAGCGAAAAGTATGTTCTACTAAGTCTGACGTCTGCGGACTCGAAACCACTCTATTGGTTCGCCCTTTCATTAAGGGGTAGCCAGAGAGAAATTTCGAGTCCGTAGACGCCAATCTGAGGGTTGATCAGAACTCAATGCACTTGTAGCCGGGGCAGCTGGTAGCCAGCTGCCCGGCGACTATTTTAGCTTGATACCTTGCGCTTCCATTGCCCGCTCCTGCTGGGCGTGGTTGGCCAGAAACTCGGCGTGCTGGGCCTCCGTGCGCTCGGTGCCGAGGCTAGCCAGATGCTCACGCAGCTTGTCGGCCGGCATGTCGGCGCCGTAGGACGGAGTACCGGGCTGCTGCCGCCACGACTGGTGTAGGGTCCCGTCGTCCACGGCGTCGAAGCCCAGTTCCTCCACCAGGGCCATTACTTTCTGCTTGGCTGCGGCATCGTCGGAGGCCACGGGCAGGGCAATGCGGCCGGGCGTGCCGGCGGGCTGACCCTTACCTTCAAGGTGGTGGGCGTAGATGTTATTGAACACCTTCACCACGGGGCGGCCCAGGTGCTGCTGCACCCACTCGCTCTCGGTCAGGCTACCCGTTTCCAGCTCCGGCATTTTACCGTCGCGCAGCAGAGGATAGTAGTTGCTCGTGTCGATAACGGGTACCTCAGCCGGCACGCCCGCGAATAAGTCCTTGGGCAGGTCGGGAATGTTCTTGAGCGGAATGGTCACCACGATGAGGTCGGTGCCAAGCTGGGCCGCTTCCTGAGCCGTGACGGGCGTAGCGCCGGTTTTTTCGGCCACCTCTTGCAGCGTCTCGGGTCCGCGGGAGTTAGCAATATACACCGTATGGCCAAGGCTGGTGAGCCGCACGGCCAAGGCGCTGCCGATATGGCCGGCTCCAATGATTCCGATGTTCATAAGTAGGGTTGTTTGGTTCGCGCGCCGGTGATGGTGCCAGCGCAGGGAGGTAAACAACGGAAGCGGGCGTTTTGCTTTTTTCTTTCTGGTTGAAGTGTGTTAGAACGAATAACGCCGCCAGAGTTTCCTCGGGCGGCGTTGATGATAGATTGTGGGGTACGGGGCAGTAGGTTTAAGCCACTAGCGGCAGACTCACGCCAGCTAGGAGGTTACTTATCTAACAATGTCTTTAGCCCCTTTACACTACTTTTTTACTACGCCTGCCCCGGAATCTTCACTCCGCGCTCCTTAGCTACCTGCTGGGCCAGTTCGTAGCCGGCATCGGCGTGGCGGAAGACGCCCATGCCGGGGTCGGTGGTGAGCACGCGGCGCAGGCGCTCGGCTTTTTCGGGAGTGCCGGTGGCTACTATCACCATGCCGGCGTGGGTGCTGTTGCCGATGCCCACGCCGCCGCCGTTGTGCAGGCTCACCCAGTCGGCGCCGGAGGCAGTGTTGGCCAGAGCGTTGAGCAGGGGCCAGTCGGCTACGGCGTCGGAGCCGTCCTGCATGCCTTCGGTTTCGCGGTTGGGCGAGGCCACGGAGCCGCAGTCGAGGTGGTCGCGGCCAATAACGATGGGAGCCGAGACTTCGCCGCGGGCTACTAGGTCGTTGATGACCAGACCGAACTGGGCCCGCTCGCCGTAGCCCAGCCAGCACACGCGGGCGGGCAGGCCGATACACGGGACCTTCGCCTGGGCCTTCTCAATCCAGCGGGCTAGCATTTTATTGTCAGGAAATGTTTCGAGCAGGGCGCGGTCGAGGCGCGCAATATCGGCTGGGTCGCCGGAAAGCGCTACCCAGCGGAACGGCCCTTTCCCTTCGCAGAACAAAGGCCGGATATATGCCGGCACGAAGCCGGGGTAGAGAAATTGGCCGTTCTCGTCGCGCACCTGCAGGCCGCCTTTTTCGGCTTGCCCGCGCAGGTTGTTGCCATAGTCAAGGGCCACCGCTCCGCCGGCCTGCAGGTCAATAATGGCCTGGCAATGCTTCACGATGGACTGTAGGGCTTGGCGCTTGAATTCCTCGGGGTTGCTCTGGCGCAGTTGCAATACGGCCTCAATGTTGCCCTCAGGAATGTAGTCCATTAGGTCGTGGGCTGAGGTCTGGTCCGTGACGATGTCGGCCCGGTAGCCGCGCGCCAGCAGCTCGGGTAGCACCGTGGCGGCATTGCCCGTCAGGCCGATGCTCCAACCTCGGCGCGCCTGCTTATACTGCTGGCACAGCTCCAGGGCGTGGTCCAGGTTGCGGGCTTGCTCGTCGAGGTAGCCCTCTTGTACCTTCTGCTTTACGCGGGCGTCGATGGGCTCGATGACCAGACACACGCCGTCGTTCATGGTCACGGCCAGTGGCTGGGCACCCGACATGCCGCCCAAACCAGCCGTGACGGTAATCGTGCCGGCCAGCGTACCACCAAAATGCCTGTCGGCTACGGCGGCGAAGGTTTCGTAGGTGCCCTGCAGGATGCCCTGGGTAGCGATATAAATCCAGGAGCCGGCCGTCATCTGCCCGTACATCATCAACCCCAACTTGTCTAGCTCGTCGAAGTACTCCTGGGTGCTCCAAGCGGGCACAATGTTGCTATTGGCAATGAGCACCCGCGGGGCATGCGCCCAAGTGCGAATCACGCCCACGGCCTTGCCCGACTGCACCAGCATGGTCTCGTCGGCCTCCAGGTTCTTGAGCGTGCTGACGATGGTCTGGTACTCCTTCCAGTTGCGGGCCGCGCGGCCGGCGCCCCCGTATACAATCAGCTCATCGTACACCAAGCTCACGGCCGGGTCGAGGTTGTTTTCGAGCATGCGTAGGGCCGCTTCGGCTTCCCAGGTTTTGCAGCGCAACGTGGTGCCGTGCTGGGCGCGCACGGTTTCCGTGGGCTTGTACTCGTAGTGCATTGGCCGGGTAACGGGCGTACCTACCTCGTCCGATTTGCTGGTGGCTTCGAGGTGGAGTTCGGGGGTAGGAAGGGCGGAGCGTGACATGGCGGGCGGCGAGTTGGGATGGTAGGAGGTTGGGCTGGGAAGATAAAGTTTTCCCAGGTGTTCCGGTTGCCACTCCCGCAACAGCAGCTCCCCTCCTACTGCCAGTCGCTGCCTGAGCCCGCGCCAACAGGCACGGTTGAGCCAGAACGAGCCGCAGTTGGCTTCATCCTACGGCGGCCGTAACTACCTACTGTTTTACAATAAGAGTAGCCGTGCTGCTCCTAACCAGAACTAGCAAAAAAAATTTTACGGAGCCTTGAGTGGCTGCTAGTGTTCAGTATTGCCTTACCCTCATTTTCAGGTTAGACACTGAACATGAACATCTTAGCTAAGAGTACTTTTCAGCACACGGTAGAGCCTGCAAGCTGAACAATATAAAATAAACAAGATTTTTTTAATCAATAAAAGGTTACCTGCATCCTGTTTGGAGTATAAAGCCCTGATTCCTTGCTAAGCACGCGGAATCAGCTCTGACATTCCACACTTTATCTACCAACACCATGAAAAAAGTACTGTTCTTAGCCCTGGCTGCGGCCTCTTTCTCTTTTGCTTCGTGCGGCGGTGGCAGCGGCTCTGAGAGCGGCGCTAGCGGCTCCGAGGGTGGTAGCGGCAGCGGCACTGGTACCGAAGCTACCGGCAGCGGTTCGGGCTCTATGGATGCTTCCGGCGAAGCTGGCATGAGCAGCGACACTAGCTCCATGGGCACGGGCTCCGGCGGCGGCGGCACTACCAGCAACGGTGACCAGAGCGCAGGTGGCACTACCGGTGCTAGCGGCTCCACTACGGGTGGTAGCACGGCCGGCGGCTCTACCGCAGGCGGCAGCACGTCCGGTGGCATGGGCACTACTGCCGGTGGTAGCACCGCTGGTGGCACTACGACGGGCGGTTCAACGGCTGGTGGTAGCACCGCTGGTGGTACTGGCTCCACCACGGGTGGCAGCACGGCTGGTGGCACCACTACGGGTCGCTAAGCTTGCGTAACCCCATTTCAAGAAGGCCCTTCAGCTAGCTGAAGGGCTTTTTTTGTGCCTGCTAACGAGCAGTTCCTGCAGAGGGCAGTTTGGATTATAGCTCGACACTACTAAAAAATCAAGATTCTTTATACTTCTGGTGGGTTACCTGGGCTGGCTGTTGGTATCAAGGGCCACCTTCACCTGTAGCGGGCTCGGCGCCATTCCGGCAACCTACCTGCTGCTCAACCTACCAATCTCATGAAAAAAGTATTGTTCCTTGCCTTGGCTGCTGCTTCCTTCACGTTTGCTTCCTGCGGTGGCGATGCCACGACGGCCAACGAAGGCGGCACCGGCGCCGATGACGCTTCGGCCACGGAGTCGCCCGCAACGGAGGCTGCCACTACTGCCCCCGCTGACTCCACCACGGACATGGGCGCTGGCGCCACAACCGAAGGCGGCGCTACCACGGCTGGTAGCACGGGCACCACCACTGGTGCTACCACGGCCCAGTAGTAATTTTCTGCGGTAGTGCAAAAAGAAGCCCCTCACTAGTTGAAGGGCTTTTTCTTGCGCTATTCGCAGAAAATTACCCAGTTGGACGGGCGCAAAGGGAGATTCACCAAATAAATAATCGGCATTCGTATACCTACCGCAGGATTCTCCGTATGTACCCGCGCTGGCTCACCCAGGCTGGCTTCCACCGCTTACGTTTTTGTATTATGCAGCGTTTTTCTACTCTTTTTCGCTTTTTTGCGCTCTTCTTGCTACTTGTGCTTGGAGCCGCTAACCGCCAGCACCCACTGGTTAATCTTTCCCTTTCGGAGGAAGTTTCGGCTTTCTTCCGCAGCGTAGCCTCTTCCAATAGCTAAGGCCCGCGCGTATCACCTCAAGGTATTGCCAAACGCCCTTCCGGCCGCCTCACGCACGCGGCCGGAAGGGCGTTTGGCTGCGTAAGACGGTCAGCTGACAGGCAAACAGATTCCTCATAATTCAGGCTTACGATGGGTAATTACGCGGTGGCTACCCATCTTGTGTAGTGACTTCTCTACCTTTGCCCGCTACCCCTGCCCCCGGCCCTAGGTGGCGGCTGGTACCTTCATCGACACTCCGTGAACCCGAATCGAATGGAAAACCCTACCTCCAACATCCCCGCCATGACCCTGCAGCTGGGTTCTTTCCAGGCGGCCGTCGACGCTAAACTTCAGGATTTTAACGCCCGCAACTTCACGGCTGGCTTCTGGCAGAAACAGGCCGACCTGTGGGTGCAAGATGCCGAGGCCCAGCAGAGCTTGCGCAGCTTTATGGGCTGGCTGCGCGTGGCCGAAACCATGCTGCCCCGCGTAGGCGAAATCGAGGAGTTTGCCCGCGAGATAAAGGACGCTGGCTTCCAGCATGTAGTAGTAATGGGCATGGGCGGTAGCACCATGACGCCCATCGTGTTCAAGCAGGCCTTCCAGCAGGGCCCCGAGGCTTTGCCTCTTTCGGTGCTCGACACCACTAACCCCGCCACCGTGCGCCAGATTGAGGAGTCGGTACCCCTGGCCCAGACGCTGTTCGTGGTAGCCAGCAAGTCGGGCACCACGGCCGAGCCTCTGGCTTTCGGCGACTATTTCTACGCCCGTCTGAAGGAGTTGAAGGGCGAGAAGGCCGGCGAAAACTTCGTGGCTATTACTGACCCCGGCTCCAAGTTTGTGACCCAGGCCACCGAGGAAGGCTACCGTCGCATCTTCCTGAATTTTGCCGAGGTGGGCGGCCGCTTTTCGGCCCTCTCCTACTTCGGGCTGGTGCCGGCTGCGCTGTACGGCATCGACATCAAAACCCTGCTAGAGCGCGCCATTGGCATGATGCGAGCTACCGGCGCCGAGGGCGACGTAGCGCAAAACCCTGGCCTGGAACTGGGGGTAGCCCTGGGTGTGCTGGCCCAGCAGGGCCGCGACAAGCTCACGCTGGTAGTGCCCGACAACCTCACCGACCTGGGCCTGTGGCTGGAGCAGCTCATTGCCGAAAGCACGGGCAAGGAAGGCAAAGGCATTCTGCCCCTAGCCGGCGACCCGCTCAATGGCCCTGAAGTGTACGGCCAGGACCGGGTATTCGTGTACGTGGGCTACGAAAACCAGCCCGACGAGGAAAACCGCCGCAAAGTGGCCGCGCTGGCGGCGGCAGGCCACCCGGTTATTACCATCCTCATGCAGGACGCGCTAGATTTGGGCCAAGAGTTCTTCCGCTGGGAAGTTGCCACGGCCGTGGCCAGCGCAGTGCTCGAAATCAACCCCTTCGACCAGCCCAACGTGCAGGCCGCCAAAACCGCTACCGACCAGCTGATGAAGGTGGTAGTGGAGCAGGGCGCCCTACCCCAGGAAACGGCCCCAGTACTCCAAGAAGGCGGCCTCGACTACTACGCCAGCGTGTCGGGGGGTAGTGCCGTAGAGGTACTGCGCAACTTCTTCGGCCAGAGTCAGCCCGGTAACTTCCTCTGCATTCAGGCTTACCTACAGGAGACGCCGGCTCTGAACCAGGAGTTGCAAGAGCTGCGCCGCGTGGTGCAGGAGCGTTTGCACATTGCTACGGCCTCGGGCTACGGCCCCCGCTTTCTGCACTCCACGGGCCAGTACCACAAAGGCGGCCCCGATACCGGTCTGTTCCTGCAGCTGACCACCGACCACGCCCAGGACCTACCCCTACCCGGCCGGCCCTATACCTTCGGCACCTTCCAGAATGCCCAGGCCGCCGGCGACCTGCGCGCCCTGCAAGATTACAACCGCCGGACCCTGCGCGTGCACCTGGGTTCCGCCGGGGAGGAGCAGGGCGTGGCTAGCTTATTGAAAGCTCTGCGCGAGGCACTGGCGTAAGCCGTGGTGCTTTCTGCTTCTTGAAAAAGCCCCGCCTGGTAAACCAGGCGGGGCTTTCTTATGGGTTTATTCAGAAAAAGCCGGCTGTCATTCCAAGCGGGGCGAGGAATTTGGGGTTACCTGCTACCTGGCTGACTCAGATTCCTCCTGCTCGGAATGACAAGGAAAAACGCTGTGCGTTACTGGCCTGGGCATTGGGCTCTGTGCGCTGCCCCGTCGGGGTGAGGCAGGGCAAATGTTCTGCCTACCATACCTAATTCAGATGAGGTTCGTACTGTATCTATCGTTTCACCTACTATTGAACTCATGGAAAAGGTCGCCGCTGGGGTTCACCAGCTTTCTATTCAGCGCTTTGTTAATGTATACTTTATAGAAACTGGCCACGCGGGTGCCTGGATCCTAGTTGATACCGGCCTACCGGGCTCAGAGAAGGCCATTATTGAGGCCGCCGATAAGATTTTCTACCCCGGCACGCATCCGGAGGCCATTATTCTTACCCACGGCCACATGGACCACTCGGGCTCCGCGCAGGCCCTGGCCGAGCACTGGAAGGTGCCGGTACTGGCGCACTCCCTGGAAATGCCCTTCCTGACGGCCCGCGCCGTGTACCCACCCGCCGACCCTACCGTGGCCGGTGGGGGCTCATTGGCTTTCGTGGCCCGGTTTTTCCCGCCCCAGTCCTTCCAGCTCAGCGACTACGTACAGCACCTGCCCGAAAACGACCTCGACCCGCCTTTCCTGCCCGACTGGCAAATTCTGCACGTACCGGGCCACGCCCCGGGCCAGATTGCCCTGTTCCGCGAAAAGGACCGGACCTTACTGGGGGCCGATGCCTTTGCCACGGCCAACCACGAGTCGGTGCCGGAGCTATTGCTGCAGTTGCCTAAAATCAGCGTAGCGGGGGCTCCGTTCAACTATAACTGGCAGCAGGTAGGAGAATCTATCCGCACGCTGGCGGCCTTGCGCCCCGAAGCCATCGGCTGCGGGCACGGCCCCGTGGTGAAGGGCCCCGCGGCCGCGGCCGGACTGCAAAAACTAGCCGATGAGTTTAAGATACCGGCCAAGGGCCGCTACGTGCAGGACCCCGCCCGCCTCGACGAAAACGGGGTGGCCTACCTGCCCCCGGCTCCCCACGACCCCATTCGTACGAAGTTTGCCATTGCCGCCGCGGGCCTGGGTGCTCTGGCCGGCGCGGCCCTCCTAATTAAGCGCTACCAGAAGCACAAGCAAAACGACTACCCCCAGAAGGAGTCGCCGCTGCCCAAGCGCCCCCGCACCGATGAAGTGGTGCGGTACCCGGAGCGCTACTAATGCATAAGTTCAAGCACTGCAAATCGGCCTCTCACATGCTACTGTGAGAGGCCGATTTGCTGTAGGGGTGTACACTTTTGGACTTTTGAATAGTAGAGGTTTTTGAGCAATATAAGAACGTCATGCAGGGCCGAAGGCGAAGTATCTCGCGTGCTGACGTTGTATGTTACTACCCAATAATTCGAGCGAGATGCTTCGCCTTGGGCTCTGCATGACGTTCTTTCTAACTAGGCAATGTTAACAATCAAGGTCTACAGACATCTTGCAGAACGTTAAGCTTCGCACGGCGTTCTTCGGATGCTTATTACGCCCCCTACTACTGGTAGGCTGCTCTGCTACATTACTTACCGGGCTCAGTTGCGGGTAGGGTCTCCGTGGTGCCAGGAGCCTGTCTGACGGTTACGTTGCCCGTAACGGTAGCGGCCCGCAATTGGGCCCCGCCCTTGCCCAGCGTCGCTACCAGGTTGTGGGGAAGCACACTTTTGCGCCTGGTGTTGAGTTCGGCCTGGACCCGCCCCTGTACCGTGCGGGCCATGATGGTAGCCGCGTACACGGCGGGCAGCTGCCAGGAAATACTGCCATTTGCCGTGCTTACATCAAGGCCCGGACCCTCCCAGGCCGCTCCGGTTAGGGTTAGGCTCAGGCTGCCTGCCGTGGTTTTACCGCGTACGTCGCCCCCTACCCCGCTGAAGCTGAGGTTGCCAGCGGTGCTTTCGCAGCGCAGGGTACCGCGCACGTTCTCCACCGCAAGGTGGCCGTTTATGGAGCGCAGAGTAAGATCAGTCTGGCTAGGTACCAACACCTCGTAGCTTACCTCCCAGCCATCCAAGGCCTCGTGGGGGCGGGCCGCACGCAGCGTATTGTTCTGGGTGCTGATGCGGACACTGGCAGCCAGAGCCTTAGCCGTGGCCTCACTGGCGGCGCGTCCTTGCACCCGGGCCCGCACCCGCACCGTGGGCCCGGCCCAGCTGCGCACCGTAACGGTCCCATTCAGGCGGGCATCTACCACCAGCGGAGTGCCGGTCGGCGGAGCAGGCAGCGTTAAGTCCCGGGTTTCACAGTACAGCTTCTGCAGGGCACTACCCGACGTGCGGCCGGTGCACGTTAGGGTAAAAGCCGGACCCGGCTCCGTTTTCGCTCGGGGTTTTGCGGGAGCTTTCTGGGCGGCCGCGGGCAGGGCAACCGCACTGGCTAATATGCAGGCAAACAAGTAGTTCATGACAGAATTAAAGCAGGCAGCTACCCGCCATCAGACAGGTAAGCATGCCAGAAAAACGACTGCGGGCTAGGCGCCCAAACTGGCGGCTACCCCCGTCAGGTAGGCCGTGAGGATGGTGGCGGCTAGGCGGGCCGTTTGGTTGTCCCGGTCGAAGATGGGGTTTAGCTCTACCAGTTCGAACAGCAATACTTCAGGCTCCTTGCCGGCCAGAAAAGCAGCTTCCGCGGCCTGGCGGGGCGTGAAGCCATCGGCACTGGGCGCCGAAACGCCGGGCGCGTACGCCTCAGCGCAACCGTCCATATCAACGCTTACAAAGGCCGGACCCAGCGCTGTAGCGCGGCGGAGCGCCCGCTGCATGTAGGTGGCCATGCCGTCGTGCTGCACGTGGGCCAGGGGCACAATGGTGGCCTGTTGCTGGTGCAGAAAGTCAATGTCTTCCCGGGTGTTCAGGTTGGAGTGCAGCCCGATTTCGGTGAACCGTTCCCCGGCCAGCACTTCCTCGCGCAAGAGCTTGCCGAAGGGCGTGCCGCTGCTCAGCACGCTGGGGCGGTCCTTCACGTCGGCGTGGGCATCTAGGTTGATGCCGCCCACTGAAGCGCCGGCGGTGGCGTCGCGCAGGCCTCGCACCGTGCTGTAGGAGCCGTCGTGGGAGCCGCCTAGCACCACTACCCGCGGGTACTGGTGAAGCAGGCGCGCCAGCTCGGCCCGGATGGTCTGGTGGTTGGCTTCGTGGTCGGGGGTAGCGCGCAAATCTAGGTTGCCGGCATCGGCGATGCGCAGGGCCTCCAGACTCACGTTGTGCTCCAGGTTGTAGGTTTTGTGGTAGCGGCGCAGCTCCCGCCGGATGGCCTCGGGGGCCTGAGCTGCCCCGGCCCGGCCCCCTTCCAGCACCGTCCCGAAGTCGAGGGGAATTCCAACCAGGCATACGTCGGCCTGGGGCAGGGCGGCGGCAGGCCGAATTAAGTCGCGGAGAAAGGTGGGCATGGGCCAAATGTAGAACCAAACCGGAGCTTCTTGCCCGGGCCGCCCCAGAATTCTTGCGGGCCTGTGGCAGTGCCGCCGGGGGCAGGTTCTGGCCGGGACGCGCTACCTTGCGTTATGCTCTATCGTTTGTTTTTGCTAGGGTGCCTGTTGCTGACCGCAGCCACTGGTATGGCCCAGCGCACCGCCTCCTCGGTTCCGCGCCTCGCGCCTTCGTTTTTTACTACCTACTCCTACCTCTCCTACACCATTCTCGACCGGGGAACCAGCCCCGTGCCCATGCCGGCCAAAGGGGTAGGCGGCACGCTCACGCTCCGCCCCGATGGGACCTTCCAGAAGCGGTTGACTCTGGCGGCCAACGGCGGCACCATGCGCTTCGACCAGGACGGGCGCTTCACCTTTGCCGCCGACCGCATCAGCTTTTCCTACACCGACAAAAAAGGCCAGCCCCGCACCGATCAGGGTCGGTTTCAGCTGCGCAACGGCCTGCTCACGCTCGTTATGGCGGGCTACCCCGAGGGTAACCAGAGCACCTACACACTCCGGCAGCAATAGAGGCCGCACGGCGGGGACATATAGGTGTCGAGCACGGCCAAAGGCTGCCGAGCCACGCTCACGTGCAACGGGGGCGGCTTTCACAGATCAACTCGAGGACAGAGTCCTTGCTAGGAAGCTGCGTTGCGCCCCGCCGGGCTTTCTGCTAACTTGCGGCCCCTTCGGCCCCACCCGCGCCGAAACCACCACTCACAAATTCACCATTTCATAAATTCACCATAGATGGGACGCGCGTTTGAATTCCGCAAAGGCCGCAAAATGAAGCGCTGGGACCGGATGTCCAAAGACTTTACCCGCATCGGCCGGGAAATCGTGATGGCCGTGAAAGAATCCGGCCCTAACCCCGATACCAACTCCCGCCTGCGCACGGCCATGCAGAACGCCAAAGGCGTGAACATGCCCAAAGACCGGGTGGAAGCGGCCATCAAACGGGCCTCCAGCAAGGAGGAAAAAGACTACCAGGAAGTGGTATATGAAGGCTACGCGCCCCACGGTGTGGCCGTCGTCATCGAAACCGCCACCGACAACCCGACCCGCACCGTGGCCAACGTGCGCATGTACTTCAACCGCGGTAACGGCGCCCTGGGCACGGCGGGCTCCTCTGACTACACCTTCACCCGCAAGGGCGTGTTCAAGCTGGCCGCCGAAGGCCTCGACCTCGACGAGCTGGAACTAGAGCTGATTGACGCCGGCGCCGAAGACGTGTACGCCGACCAGGAGGAGGACGAGCACGGCAACGTGAAAGACTACATCGTGGTAGAAACTGCCTTTACCGACTTCGGCCAGATGCAGAAGGCCCTGGAAGAAAAGGCCTTGAACGTGGTATCAGCCCAGCTGCAGCGCGTGCCCAACACCACCGTTCACCTCGAAGGCGAACAGCTCGATGAAGTAATGAACCTCATCGAGAAGTTCGAAGAGGACGACGACGTGCAGGCTGTGTACCACACGCTGGGGTAGGCAGTTTTAGGTGCCGCTTACGCCTTACATAGGGGCCGCTCCGTAGGGGCGGCCCCTATTTTTTGTAGTTAATTATCGTGCTGCTGTATGCTGTAGCATAGCTTCCGCTAATATTGCTCGACCTACCCTGTTTCTACCTGATGCCTTTCGGCTGCTTATGAAGAATATCCTTACCCTGGCCCTACTACTTTATTCTTTTGTCACAACAGCCCAACAAGCCGAACTCACTGCCTTACTCAAAAAAGAAAACGTAACTGGCATTCAGCTGATTTACTCCAAAAAGGGCGAGACCACGCAGTACAGCTTGGGGCTGCGCCAGGCCGGCACTACGCAGGCCATTGATGCCAACACTATCTTTCAGGCGGCTTCGCTGGGCAAAGTGGTGCTAGCCTACACGGCCCTGCGCCTGCACGACCAGGGCCGCCTCGACCTGGACAAGTCCCTGCTCAGCTACTACCCCTACCCACGCCTGCAAAACGAGCCCCGCGCCCAAAAAATCACGGCGCGGATGGTGCTAGGGCATACCACGGGCTTGCCTAACTGGGCGGGCTACCCACTGGCCGAGAGCTGGAAAACCTCGGCGCTTCACCTGCAGTTTGCGCCCGACAGCTGCTGGAGCTACTCCGGGGAGGGCTACGTATTCTTGCAGAAAACCCTGGAGCACCTGACCGGAAAATCGCTGGAGCAGTTGGCTCAACAAGAAGTTTTTGGTCCGTTGAAGATGCAGAACAGCAGCTTTATCTGGCAATCACGCTTTGACCAAAACGCCGCCTTCGGGCACGACAAGGCCGGGCAGCCTACTGATATCAAGCGGTTTGAGGAGCCCAACGGTGGTTTTAGTCTGCTTACCACGGCCCCCGACTACCACCGGTTTCTGCAGGCTATTGCGCGAGGAAAGGGCTTGCGGCCAGCCACGGCCAAGCTGCTTACCAACCCGGCCAACGACGCTAACCGCTGCACTACCCCCCTTACCCCCACCGACGCCCGCATTGCCTGGGCCTGCGGCGTGGGCTTAGCCGCTACCAGCCACGGCCCCGCCCAGTGGCACTGGGGCGACAATGGCGATTTTCGCGGCTTCTTCATGACCTTTCCCGACACCAAGGAAACCCTGCTTTTCCTGACCAATAGCGCCAACGGTCTGCGCCTCACCGACGATGTGCTGCGCTTGTTCGTAGGCCCCGGCCAGTACCAGGCCATGCAGTGGCTGAGTGAGGAAAAATAGCTGCTGACGAGGCCTGCGCATTCGGCCACTTCAGGACATTCCCACCCTTGCCACACTAGTGCCGTAAGTGGTCGAAGTAACCTTATCCGATCAGTTTCTGTCTACAGATTCTGGCCACTCCACTTCTCATCCTACCTTCCCATGCCCATTGCCTACAACACCCTGTTCCTGCTCGAAGCGGAGGACTTTTCTCTGGTAGAAATCAAAGCCCTGGACGTGCAGAGCGACGACCCGGCCCAGCTGTATTTCTGGTTTCGATTTGACAAAGCCAGCCACCACCTGGACAAACTGGAGTTTGTTTCCATGACTGAGAACGGGGCGGAGCAGCAGCGGGAGTTCCGGCAGGGGCGGCTGGCTTTCAACCGCAGCAGCGGTACTTACACCGCTGCCGATGCTACTGCCCCCGTGGAGCTGCAAGTGCAACCCACCGACTCTACGTCCGCGGAGCTAGACGAGGCCATCCAGCGCTACTTTGTGGCCGGATGATGGCCGGAGCAGTTACCGGTGGTTCTTTGGGGTAGGAAGCCGGGGTTCACTTACTTCCGCCGTATCTTTGTGGTCCGCCTGGCAGCTTTGCCGGGGCGGGCCATTTCTATTTTTGCCTTCAACACCCGTTGCCCATGCCTACTCGTCTCAACAAATACATCAGCGAAAGCGGCGTCTGCTCCCGCCGGGAGGCCGACCGCTTTATCGAGCAGGGCAACGTGTTGATCAACGGCAAGCGGGCCAACATCGGCGACCAGGTAACCAGCAAAGACCGGGTGTCGGTGAATGGAAACATCATTGAGCCACGGGCCGAGGAAGATGCCGTGTACATTGCCTACAATAAGCCGCCGGGCATTATTTCGACTACTGACACCGGCATCAAGGACAACATCATCCGGGCCATTAAGCACTCGGTGCGCATCTTCCCCATTGGCCGCCTCGACCGGGACTCCCAGGGCCTGATTCTGCTGACCAGCAACGGCGACATTGTCAATAAGATCCTGCGGGCCGGCAACAAACACGAGAAAGAATACATCGTGATGGTCGACAAGCCCATCAACGACTTGTTCATCGAGGGCATGGCCAACGGTGTCCCCATTGGGGGCACCATGACCCAGCCCTGCAAAGTAACCAAGGAAACGCCTTACATCTTCCGCATTGTGCTGGTGCAGGGCCTCAACCGCCAGATCCGGCGCATGTGCGAATACTTTGGCTACGAGGTAGTACAGCTGGAGCGCATTCGCGTGATGAACATTAACGTGAAAGGCTTGGGGGTAGGCGAATGGCGCGAGCTAAAGGAAAAGGAGCTGAAAGTGCTGATGGAGATGATTAAGGACTCCGACGGCACCGATGACGGCTCCACGCCCCGGCGGCGCAAGCGTCCCTCCTCCGCCGAGTTCTGGGCCGACCGCCCAGCGCGCAAAGGCACGGCTCCCAAGAGTTCCACGGATGCCCCGGGCCGTGCCAAACCCGCCGGTGCCTGGGTTGAGAAACCCACCGGCAAACGCGCGGCCGGTCGGCCGGCGCCGGCGCCCGCAGCTCCGGCCGAATGGCCCACTGGCCCGGGCCGCCCGGCGGGACCAGCCACCGGCGTACGACCTGATGGCCCCGGTTTTGGCAAAGCCAGCCGCCCAGCCGGCGCCCGCACCGGTGCGGGAGCTCGCCCGCGCGGTCTGGCCGCTGGCAAAGGTCCGAAAGGAACGGATGGCTCCCCGAAAGGCAAAACCAGCAGCCGCGGCACCCGCGGCGCCAGCCGGCCTGGCAAACGTTCCTAACCGAAAGCGCAATTTTACCAGAAAGGCGAAGCCGTTTCCTTGCAGAAAACGGCTTCGCCTTTGTAAGCAAAACTGCTGCGCCCAAGCGGCCTAGCGAGTCTCTGTAAAAGTCTGATTTTTGAGTTTTCACCACGTAAGCGCTGCTACTTGCTGATGCAAAACTGCTATAGATTACACGGGTTACACTTGCACATCAGGTTGTTTTAGGGTCAGATTTAGCGCTTTTTATGGAAAATACAGCTGGCGAGTATCAAGCGGGCAACACGGGTAGGCGGCTTAGGAGTAGGACCGGGCGAAAAGTCTGACGGGCGTGATAATTCGGCTGGCAGGCTGGCAGGCACCCACTACGTTTGGGCAGTCGGGCTTACCAAACCAACCTTATCCACCCGGCGCCTCCCGGAGATGAACACGAAACCTTCCAATGCCTTTATTGCCGCCTCTTGGGTAGCCCTGCTAACGGGATTATCGGCTTTCATGGTGGGACTTTGGAACGCGCAAATGCCGCTGAACGAGAAAGGCTACTACTTCACCGTGCTTATGTACGGGTTGTTTGCGGCCATTTCCCTGCAAAAATCAGTACGCGACCAGCTGGAAGGCATTCCCGTAACGGGCATCTACTACGGGCTGAGCTGGTTTTCCGTCCTGCTGACGCTGGTGCTGCTCACCGTAGGGCTGTGGAATGCAACCCTAGCCCTGAGCGAGAAAGGGTTCTACGCCATGTCGTTCGGGCTGAGCCTGTTCGCGGCCATTGCCGTGCAGAAAAACACCCGCGACGCCCGGGCCGGAGGGCCGACCCCGGAACCGGCTCCCAACCTCAGCTAGCGGCCGAGTGGTTGCGGGGCGGGGAAGTGCCAGTATCTTGGTGGGGCGGGCGCCCTTGCAAACCCGCTCTCACCCCATGGCTCCAACCGAAAAACAACAGATGCTGGCCGGCGAGCTGTACCAGGCCAACGACCCCGAGTTAACGGCTGAACGCCTGCGCGCCAAGCAGCTCTGCCACCGCTACAACCAGGAGCCAGTGCAGCTCAACAAGCAGGTGCTAGCCGAGCTGTTGGGCTACGAAACCGACGCGCACGTTGAAGCCCCTTTCCGCTGCGACTACGGCTACAACATTCGCCTGGGTCGGAATTTCTACGCCAACTACAACCTCACCATCCTCGACTGCGCCCCCGTCACCATCGGCGACAACGTGTTTATTGCGCCCAACGTCGTCCTGACGACGGCTGGGCACCCCGTGGAACCGGGGCCGCGGGTAGCCGGCTGGGAATTTGCTCGGCCCATTACCCTGGGCGACAATGTGTGGCTGGGGGCTGGCGTGCTCGTTATGCCCGGCGTAACCATTGGTGCGGGCACTACTATTGGGGCCGGCAGCGTCGTTACGCGGGACATTCCGGCCGGGGTAGTAGCCGTGGGCAACCCCTGCCGGGTGCTGCGGAGCATCTAACGGTTACGGTGCACCGCTGTTAGGTATACAAGACCAGTTGCTGAGGATTGGGTGCCTTTCTTTTACTACCTACCCTGGGGAAAGCCTGACTACATCACTGGAATAGTTAGCCGAGTAACAATTTATCCGATGCCGGCACTGCTCCTGCATCAGCCGCGCCACACCAAGCAGTAAGTAGCTGATTTACTGGACACATATACGGTTCAGCTAACTTACTCTGGAAGTTTTTCGCGGCGTTTCGCTCGGTATCGATTCCGCGTAGCAGAACAGTCGAGCTTACTTGGTATCACCTATCCTGTCGCAATAAGTGCAGAGGCTTCGGCAGAATGACAGCCGACTTCACCTTCCAGAATCGGCTTCTCATGTATCTTGCAGCCCGCGAGCTGGCTTTGGCTACTTCGCGGGCTACAGTAGTTCAGCCCCACCCCTACCTCAACTCACAAACGACTTCTTCCCGCCCCATGCTGATTCGTACCGACTGGACCCTTGACGAAGTAAAGGCCATTTATAACCAGCCCGTGCTGGAGCTGGTAACCCAGGCCGCGGCCATCCACGCCGAAACCCAGGCTACTGGCGAAGTGCAGGTCTGCACCCTGCTGAGCGTGAAAACCGGCGGCTGCCCCGAAGACTGCGCCTACTGCCCCCAGGCCGCCCGCTACCACACCGGCGTGCAGGCTCACAAGCTCCTACCCGATGCCGAGGTACTAGCCGCGGCCCAGCGCGCTAAAGACGGCGGGAGCACCCGCTTCTGCATGGGCGCCGCCTGGCGCGAGGTGCGCGACAACCGCGACTTCGACCGGGTACTGAACATGGTGACGGAGGTTAATAACATTGGGCTGGAAGTGTGCTGCACCCTGGGCATGCTGAACGAGTACCAAGCCGAGCGCCTCAAGGAAGCCGGCCTCTACGCCTACAACCACAACCTGGACACCAGCGCCGAGCACTACTCCGAAATTATTACTACCCGCACCTACGACGACCGGCTGAACACGCTGGAGCACGTGCGCAAGGCTGGTATTTCGGTGTGCTCGGGCGGCATTATTGGCCTGGGTGAAACCGACGAGGACCGGATTGCCATGCTGCACACCCTGGCTACCCTACCGGCCCACCCCGAGTCGGTGCCGGTGAATGCGCTGGTGCCCGTGGAAGGCACTCCCCTGGCTGCCCAGCCCCGCGTGAGCGTGTGGGAAATGCTGCGCATGATTGGCACGGCCCGCATTCTGATGCCGCGCACCATGGTCCGCCTCTCGGCCGGCCGCCAGGAAATGCCCGTCACGGAGCAGGCACTCTGCTTCTTGGCCGGCGCTAACTCCATCTTCTCGGGCGAGAAGCTGCTGACTACCCCCAACCCCGATTTCGACGCCGACAAGCAAATGTTTGCCCTGCTCGGCCTCAAGCCCCGCAAGTCGTTCAAAGACGTACCGGAAGGCGCCGTAGTGCTGGGCAAAGAAGTACCAGTAGGCGCGTAAGCACGTTGTTTCTTTCCTCAGCCAGCAGTGGTTCTTCATAGGGGGAGCTGCTGCTGGCTGATTTCATTCAGATTTTGTTCAGTACCCGCATGGACCTTACCTTCGACCTTAACCTAGACGCTTCCTTCGCCGACAGCATCCGCCAGCAGCACACCGGGGTAGATGCCCAACGCGCTATAACCGACCTGGAGGATCAGGTGGGGGGCACTTTGCACCAGCTGTACCAGCGTCACAAGCTGCTACCTGGGGTTGGCGACCAAGTGCAAATAGATGATACCTTGACCGTTGTGGTTACCGCTCGTCGTTTCGAGAGCGACGGTAGCCTGTGGTTTTCGGTGCAGCGCCACTCAGCTTAACTTCAGCTACACCGTATGCCGCCCGCTTCCTCTCCTTTGCACCAGCGGCTGACCGAGCACCTGGCCAAGCGGGAGGCCGACGGTACCCGCCGCCGCTTAACCCTACCTCCCGCGGGGCTGGTTGACTTCAGCTCCAACGACTACTTGGGCCTGAGCCGTCACCCGACCGTGCAGCAGGCACTGCTGGCTGCCGTAGATGCGGCGGGTAGCACCGGCTCGCGGCTGCTTACCGGCAACTCCGCCGCGGCGGAAGCCCTAGAAACTCAGCTGGCGCAGTTTCACGGGGCCGAAGCGGCCCTGCTTTTCAACTCTGGCTACGCGGCCAACCTGGGCTTCTTTGCCGCCGTGCCCCGCCGCGGCGACACAATTCTCTACGACGAAGCCTCGCACGCCTCCGTGAAGGATGGCATTCGGGGTTCCTTTGCTACTGCCTGGAGCTTCCGCCACAACGACGTAGCTGATGTGGAGCGCAAGCTGGCCCGCGCCACCGGCGCCGTATTCGTGGCCGTAGAGTCCCTGTATTCCATGGATGGCGACATGGCCCCGCTACCAAAGCTGGCGGCTCTTTGCCGGGAACGGGAGCTGTACTTGGTGGTAGATGAAGCCCACACCAACGGCCTCTACGGGCCGCGGGGCGAAGGATTGGTCGTTGAATTGGGACTGGAAAACGACGTATTCGCCCGCGTGCTCACGTTTGGCAAGGCCCTGGGCAGCCAGGGCGCGGCCGTGGTGGGCGATACCCTGCTCCGCGACTACCTCCTGAACTTCAGCCGACCTTTTATTTACACCACGGCCCTGGCCCCGCACTCCGTCGTTGCGCTGGCGGCGGCGTACGAGGTGTTGCCCGATTTATTAGCCGAGCGTCAGCAGCTTTTCGCGCTTTCCGACTACCTAAAAACTCGTTTAAACGCCGTGCCGGGGCTGCGGGTGCCACCGGAAAGCCACGTTATTCACCCGGTTTTCTTTGCTGGTGCGCCGGGTCCGGTTCGTGTGCGGCAGGTAGCGGCGGCGGCTCAAGCCGCGGGCTTCGATGTGCGGGCCATTGTGGCGCCCACAGTACCGGCTGGCACGGAACGGCTGCGGCTTATTCTACATTCTTACAATACGGAAATGGAAATTGACGCGCTGGCAGATGTATTGGCGCGGTGTTAGGTAGCGGCGGCTATAGCAGTGGCGTTGTGTTTATAATCTGGCGCACTAGGTGTTTCAGGTATACCCGTGACAATTATTCAAATGAAACTACCAAGGCGCAAGTTTCTCCAGTCAGGCGTGGTACTAGCAACGGGTTTGCTGTTGCTTGATGCCTGCTGGCTGGAACGATTTTTTATTGAAATCAATGAATTTAAAATAACTACCCCGTCCCCCGGCACACCTGGCCTGCGGGTTATGCAGCTCTCCGATTTACATTTGCAGTCAATAAATTACCAACTCGTCCGATTAACAAAAATAATAAGCAAGCTTAAGCCTGACCTACTAATTCTTACGGGTGATGCCATTGACAAAGCCGAGAATATTCCGCTGCTACACAATTTTCTGCAACTATTACCGCACGACCTGCAAAAAGTAGCTATTCTGGGCAATTGGGAGTATTGGGGCAAGATTGACTTAGCCGAACTCGCCTCTGTGTATAGCAGAAACAAGTGTCAATTACTTATTAACCAAACGGTAACTTACCAATTCGATAACAAAACCATTGCAATTACCGGCCTCGATGATTACGTGGGCGGCAACCCTGATTTGCCCGCTGCTTTAAAAACGTATACCAGCAGTGATTATCACATACTCTTAAATCATTGCCCGGAATATACCGCTACATTAGTAAAGCAGCTTGATGAAAATAAAAAAGTGGATTTTATTTTATCGGGGCATACGCACGGCGGACAAATTAATCTATTCGGGTTTATTCCGTTTCTACCCCGAGGTAGCGGAAAATACCTTAAGGGCTGGTACCAGGAAAACACGACCAAGCTGTACGTTTCCAAGGGTATTGGCACCAGTCTGCTACCGATTAGGTTTGGAGCAAGAGCAGAAATTGCCCTGTTTACGCTGGCCGGATAGCACTCCTTTTTCACCCAATACAAGTAGATATTAGCAGGCGGGTACTCACCAATTTTTAGGGTAAGGCTCCCATCTTTGTTTTTCTTCTGCTCAAACAGCCTGACGGCTACGGCGGGCGGGAAGTAGGTTTTATTGCACCCGTTTTCCTTTGGAACGACTTTTCATTACCGGCATCGGCACCGATGTGGGCAAAACCGTGGTTTCGGCCATCCTAACCGAAGCCTTACGAGCTGATTATTGGAAGCCCGTACAGGCAGGCCTGGAACCGAGTACCGATGCGGGCACGGTCCGCGGCTTGGTTGGTAATCCGGTGAGCCACTTCTGGCCTGAGCGCCACCGACTGCAGCTGCCGGCTTCGCCCCACGCCGCGGCCGCGGCTGAGGGCTTGGCACTGCACCCCACTGACTTTCAGCTCCCGCAAACCAGCAACCACCTCATTGTGGAAGGAGCGGGCGGCCTACTCGTGCCCCTGGCTCCGGGTTTTCTAATTGCCGACCTTGCTCAGCGCCTCGAGCTGGAAGTGGTAGTGGTGTCGCGCAATTACCTGGGCAGCATCAACCACACGTTGCTCACTCTGGAAGCCTTGCAGGCCCGCGGGCTGCGAGTGCGGGGCCTAGTGTTCAATGGCGAGCCTACCCCAGCTACCGAAGACTTCATTGCCCAACACACAGGCGTGCCCTTGCTACCCCGGGTGCGGCCAGAAGCGGAACTGTCGCGGGCGGTAGTAAGCCGCTACGCCGCCGAGTTTCGGGCGTGGTTTGCCGCTAATCCTTCGCAGTAGCCTAGCAGGGCGTGACAGGCAGTAAGGCTTTTTCCGGGCCGCCCTTCCCTACCGGTAGCAGCTTTGCGGCCTTGCCATTTAACGGTTCCCGTTACTTTTGCCGCCCTAGTCTGTTTCCTACCCATGCCTACCCTTTCCGAGCGGGACCATGCCGTTGTGTGGCACCCGTATACTCAAATGCAGACTGCTCCCCTGGCCGTGCCCATTGTGCGCGGCGAAGGCAGCTGGCTGATTGCCGAAGACGGCACCCGTTACCTAGATGGCATTTCCTCCTGGTGGGTGAACTTGCACGGGCACGCGCACCCGCACATTGCGGAGCGCGTGAGTGAGCAGCTCCGGACCCTGGAGCACGTGCTGTTTGCCGGCTTCACCCACCCCGCCGCCGTAGAGCTGGCCGAACAGCTGCTTGCCCTGCTGCCTACTCATCAGGCTCGCGTATTCTACTCCGATAACGGCTCGACGGCCGTGGAGGTGGCCCTGAAAATGGTGTTGCAGTACTTCCATAACCTGGGCCAGCCGGAGCGCCGCACCTTCCTCTGCTTCCGCGACTCCTACCACGGCGACACCTTCGGAGCTATGGCCGTGAGTAGCCGTGGGGCCTTCACCCAGCCCTTCTGGCCTCTGCTTTTTGAAGTGAAGTTTATTGATGTGCCGGTGCCGGGGAGGGAAGCCGAGGTGCTGGCCCAGCTTGATGTTCTGCTGGCCCGCCCCGAGGTAGCCGGCTTTATTTTCGAGCCCTTGGTGCTAGGCACGGCGGGCATGGTGATGTACGCGCCGGAGGTGTTGAGCGAAATGCTGCGCCGCTGCCACCAGCGCGGCGTGCTCTGCATTGCCGATGAGGTGATGACCGGCTTCGGCCGCACCGGACCGCTCTTTGCCAGCAGCTTGCTCCAAAAGCAACCCGACATCATGTGCTTTTCCAAGGGGCTCACCGGAGGCACCCTGGCCATGGGCCTGACTACCTGCGCCGCGCCCATTTACGAAGCTTTTCTGAGCGACGATAAGATGCGGGCCCTGTTCCACGGTCATTCCTACACGGCTAATCCCGTAGCCTGCGCCGCTGCCCTGGCTAGTCTGGAGCTAACCCGGGCCGACGAATGCAGCCGGCAGCGGCAGCGCATAGAAGCCGCTCACGACGCTTTTCGCCAAGAAATCGAAACCCAACCTGGCATCCGGCAGGTGCGGCACCGCGGCACCATTCTAGCCGTAGAGTACGACGCCGGTGAGGGCACCAGCTACTTCAGCCGCCTGCGCGACGCCTTCTATCAGCTGGCTCTGGATAACCACGTGGTGCTGCGGCCGCTGGGCAATGTGGTGTACTTGCTGCCACCCTACTGTACCACGGATGCGGAGCTAGGGCTGCTCTACAGCGTGCTGCGCCAGATGCGCGGACTGGTCCTCAACTTTCAGCCCGCCCCTACCCTGCCCGAATACCTGCATGACTGAGTTCGTTGCGGAAGACCTGATTTTGATTCGGGGCCGGGGCCGGGTGTCGGCGCTGGGCTTGGTGCCCGCTCCCGCTGCGGCCCCTACTTCTCCCTTCAGCGCCCACACTGCCGGCTTACCCGTGGCGGCCCTGCCTACCGCGGCTGAAGCCGCCGTAACTCAGTTGCGTCGCCAGGTTCCGGCCTACCGCCAGCTCGACCGCACCGTACTGCTGGGGTTGCTGGCGGCCCGCCAAGCCACCGCGGCGGCCGGCTGGCATTCGGGTTCAGCAGCTGCGCTACACCACCCCCTGGCCGTCAGCATGGGAAGCAGCCGGGGAGCCACGCAACGGCTCGAGGAGTTTCACGCCGAGTTTCTGGCTGAGGGAAGCGTTTCGGCCGCGGCTTCTCCGCTTACCACCCTGGGCAACGTGGCCAGTTGGGTAGCCTTTGATGCCGGTAGCACCGACGGCGCCACTCTTAGCCATTCCAGCACCTGCAGCAGCGCTTTTCAGGCCCTGGGCAATGCCATGGCCTGGCTGCGCGCGGGCATGGCTACGCGCTTTCTGGCGGGCGGCACGGAGGCCCCGCTCACTGGTTTTACGTTGGCGCAGATGCGGGCCATTGGTATTTATTCCCCTTACGCGGCCGCCCAGTGGCCCTGCCGCCCCGGGGCCGGCCGGCCCTCCACGTTTGTCCTGGGGGAAGGCGCGGCCGTATTTGCCCTGGAAAAAGTAAGCCGGGCGCGCGCGGCGGCAGAACCAACTACCGAACCTTTGTTTGTTCTGGAAAACGTAGGGTTTGGCTTTGAAGCCATTGGTAGTAAAACCGGCCTTTCTCCTGATGGTCAGCACTTTCAACAGGCCATCCGCCAGGCCTTGGCTCAGGCCCGGGTATCTTCTGCGGACATAGATGCAGTGGTGCTGCACAGCCCCGGCACCCCCGCCGGGGACGCCGCCGAGCGGGCCGCCTTGCGGGCCGTTTTCGGGGAACTGCTCCCCCCGCTCTTATCTAACAAATGGCTGATTGGTCACACCCTGGGCGCGTCGGCGGCCCTGAGCCTGGACTTTGCCCTGCACGTGCTGGCTACGCAGCAGTGGCCCGCCCCACCTTTCGCTACTGATTTGGCTGCGGCCGTTGCGCATCCCATTCGGCGCATTTTGGTGAATGCGGCCGGTTTTGGGGGCAATGCAGCCAGCGCGTTAGTATCCAGGCTGGAGGTGCCAGCCTGAGAGCAGACAGCGCGTTTTGATTTTATCATCCTGGGTAAAAGCTTCGGGGCCCGGCTGGAACCTGCTGTATTCCGCGTATCAGCCCATAACTTATACCCGGCCAACCCGCTACGGTCCTTACCTTGCGCCGCAACGCCCGAGGGCTATTGCGCGTCTCTTGCCCATTCCAATCCTGATCCTGATTCCAACCATGCGCCGTTCTACGCTGCTTTTGCTTTCCCTGGGCCTTAGCGCCACCGCCTTCGCCCAAACCAAACCCACTGCTACCCCCGACCCGCTCATTACGAAAATGGTGCAGGATATTTCGGAGAAAAACCTGCGCGAGGACATTGACAAACTCGTGAGCTTCGGTACGCGTCACACGCTTTCGGACACCAAAAGCAAAAAGCGCGGTATCGGGGCGTCGCGCAACTGGGTAGAAAATGAGTTCAAGAAATACAGCAAAGCCAGCGGGGGCCGGCTGAAAGTAGAGCAGGACACCTTCACCGTGAAGCCCGACGGCCGCCGCATCGACCGGCCCGTGGTCATGGCCAACGTCATGGCTACCCTACCCGGCACCGATCCCACGGACAAGCGCATTTTCATTGTGAGCGGCCACATCGACTCGCGGGTGACGGATGTGATGAACGCCACCGCCGACGCGCCCGGCGCCAACGACGACGGCTCGGGTACGGTAGCCGTGATGGAGTTGGCCCGCGTGATGTCACAGCAGCAGTTTCCGGCTACCATCATTTTCGTGGCGGTGCAGGGCGAAGAGCAGGGTCTTTATGGCTCCACCCACCTAGCCAAGCGCGCTAAAAAGGAAGGCTGGAACTTGGTGGCCATGCTCAACAATGACATCATGGGCAACTCCTCGGGCCACGACCCGGAAATCAAGGACGACAAGCGCCTGCGCGTGTTCAGCGAGGGGGTGCCCGCTACCGAAACCGCCGACGAAGCCCGCGTCCGCCGCACGCTGTCCTCGGAAAATGACTCGCCCAGCCGCAACCTGGCCCGCTACACCCGCTTGGCCTGCCAGCAGTACGTGCCCGGCCACGAGGTAGTGCTGGAGTATCGCCCCGACCGATTCCTGCGCGGCGGCGACCATACGCCGTTCAATCAGCAAGGCTTCACGGCGGTGCGTTTCTCGGAAATGAACGAGGATTTCCGCCACCAACACCAGGATCTGCGCACGGAAAGCGGCACCGAATACGGCGACTACGCCAAGTTCATGGACTTTCCCTACCTGCGCCGCAACACGGGCGTGAACTTGGCTACCCTGGCCAGCCTGGCCCTGGCCCCCGCCGCCCCTGAAAACGTGGGTGTGCTCACGGCCAACCTCACCAACCGCACGGAGCTGAAGTGGGAAGCCCCCAAAATGGGCGAGAAGCCCGCCGGCTACTACGTGCTCATGCGCGAAACCAGCGCCCCGGAGTGGCAGCAGAAGTTCTTCGTAACGGATACCAAAGCCGACCTACCCCACAGCAAAGACAACTACATTTTCGGGGTAGTATCGGTAGATGCGGAAGGCCACGAGAGCCTGCCCGTTATTCCGAAGCCGGTGCGATAAGCGGCTTCGCGCTGTCTGAAACTAAACCCATCCCCTTGAGTTAGTACACCGGCTCAAGGGGATGGGTTTATACCTATTTGACGTTACTACTCAATATTGACTTCCTTTTTGCAGCAGCTGACATACTAGAGTTTATACCTATTTGACGTTACTACTCAATGGAAAACCATTATATTTTTTCCTAAAATGTGTTTCGACTATCCTTATTGACTCTACTTTTTACGTTGCTATCTGGAATTGTTCCGGCCTGGGCCCAGTGTGACGTTTCTCCGTGGATTACGGTATGGCCAAGCGAAAAGGTAAAGGTGATTCAACCCCGTCAGGTTATCCTATTGTCAACAGATTTCTCTGTCTATCTTTCCAAGGAGATGCAACAAATAGGGTATGCTACCCAAGTATACCTGTGGTCAGCGCATGACTCGGTGCCCCTGATTGTGAAGGACCGCCCAGTGACGAATGGTGGTAACTTATCGGTAGTGCTCCAACCAAGCCACCCATTGCTGGCCGGTAACACTTACGAATTGAGAGCCAGCCGCAACAATGAAAATATCTCCTGGCTTTTCAGAAACCACGTGCGTATCTCGGGACAGCCAGTAAAAACCATTTACCAATGGCGAGTAACGGCCACACCCGATACCCAGGCGCCGGCTTGGGTAAGTACGCCAACTGTTGTAAAAAAGGTCTTTTCAGACAACAGCGAAGGCACAGAGAACTACGTTCACTTTACCTACCCTTTGCGCGACTCTTCCGACTGCCTCATTAAAACCACTGTGCGGCATACACGTAGCGGGCAGCAAACGACGGCCTACTTAACTGCCTGGAGCGACCAACTAGACGTAGGGTGGTTTACCTGCGGCGGACATTTTCGATTCAGTTCCCAAGAGGAGTGCACGGTCCTTTTTGAGGCCATTGATTCGGCGGGGAACCGAGCTACGGCCAGCGGGCAGCCAATACCTTTTACAACTCCAGTTATAGGGCCTGTTACGTGGCACTAAGCCTACTTCTCTTCCGGCCGAAGTTTCCATAGTAAACAGACGCCCGCCCGTGCGCTAACCCGATAAGTGCTGTAGGACCGATTTATTGGCATTATTAGCGAGGGTACGTGGATCGTAAGGAATTTTAAGTCAAAAAAGCCCGTCCTGCTGTTGAGCCACCGGATTTCGCCGGCCTGTCAAATAGAAAAATTCGCATACAGCCCGCTGGAATCTTTCGCAGAAACTCCGTACTTGCGGCCGCAAAAGCGCGGCGGCTCCTGATCCGCGGCGGTTTCTTTTCCCATGACAAACGCTACCTGTTTCTTCTGTACCACTACGCTGCTGGCTTCGGCGGAAGTAGCGGGCATGCGGACGAAGGTAGCGCCGGGCAAACGGGTAGCCCTGCCGGTATCGGCGGGCCTACTGATGGTCAAGAAATCGAAGAAACGCAACCCGACCTGACCGTCGCACCTGTTCGCCGTAGCCCTACTACTGAACCTTCAAGCGCCGGTCCTGCCCAGGATCGGCGCTTTTTTCTTTTCTGCCCGCAACCTTACGGGCTTTTCTGCGCCACTTATCTCCCGTTTTTCACCGTTTATGAAAATTTTAAAGTTTGGCGGCACGTCCGTTGGGTCGCCGCAGCGGATGCGCGAAGTAGCTGAGTTGGTTCATGCCCCCCACTTGCAGCGCCGCATCGTGGTGCTCTCGGCCATGAGTGGCACCACCAATGCGCTGGTGGAAATTGCTACCCTGCTCTACGCCGGCGACACGGCCGCCGCTACCGCCCGCGTGGAGGTCCTGCGCCAGCGCTACCACGAGGTAGCCCGCGAGCTGCTCCCGGAAGCTACTACCGCTGAGGCTGCCATTGAGGCGCTTAATCAGCATTTCGACACAATACTCCGCCTGACTTCGGCCCCGCTTTCCGCCGATGGGGAACGGGTGATACTGGCCCAAGGGGAGCTGCTGAGCACGTTGCTAGTGCACCGCTACGTAACCCAGGTGCTGCACCGCCCGGCCGTGCTACTGCCCGCCCTGGACTTCATGCGCCTCGACGTGGATGAGGAGCCCGATGCGGCCTACATTCGGGAGCACCTGGCCACTACCTTGGCGCCCTACGCCGCTGAGCAGCTGTTCATTACCCAGGGCTACATCTGCCGCAGCGCCCAGGGCCACATCGACAACCTCAAGCGCGGGGGCTCCGACTACTCTGCTTCCCTGATTGGGGCGGCCGTGGAAGCCGAGGAAATCCAAATCTGGACCGACATTGACGGGCTGCACAACAACGACCCGCGCGTCGTGCAGGGTACCTACCCCATCCGGGAGCTGTCGTTTGACGAGGCCGCGGAGCTGGCTTACTTCGGAGCCAAGATTCTGCACCCCAGCTCGGTGCTACCGGCCCGCCAGCACGGCATTCCGGTGCGCCTGCTCAACACCATGCAGCCCGAAGCGCCCGGCACCCTGATTTCGGCCAAAACCGGGGCCGAGGCCATCAAGGCCGTAGCGGCCAAGGACGGCATCACGGCCATCAACGTGAAGTCGAGCCGGATGCTGCTGGCTCACGGCTTTTTGCGCAGCCTGTTTGAGATTTTCGAGCGTTACCGCACCTCCATCGACATGATTACTACCTCCGAGGTGGCCGTCTCCTTAACCATCGACGACGCCACCCGCCTACCCCAAATTCTGGGGGAGCTGCAGCGCTTCGGCACTGTGGAAGTAGATGAAAATCAGTCCATCATCTGCCTGGTTGGCAGCTTGGGGCAGGACGCGCACGGCGCGGCCAACCAAGCCTTTGCCGCCCTGAAAGACATTCCAGTGCGCATGATCAGCTACGGCGGCTCACCCAACAACATCAGCATTCTGGTGCATACCAACGACAAAGTACGCGCCTTGCAAGCCCTGAATGCCGGCGTGTTTTTGAAGTAGGCTGTTAGCTGATGGCTAATAGCTGCTAGCTGTTAGTTATTGGCTACTAGCTTTTTACCGATAGTCAGGAGCTAACAGCCAACAGAGCTATTAGCTAACAGCTTAAAAACCTTTGATAATGCCTTTTCAACTTCCGGCGGAGCTTGCCCAGCAGCCCACGCCTTTCTATTACTACGACCTGCAGCTGCTAGATCAGACCCTGGTGGCGCTTACGGCAGCGGCCCGGCCTGGCAACTTCCAAGTGCACTACGCCCTAAAGGCCAATTCCAACCTACCTATTCTGCAACGCATTCAGCAGGCCGGGCTGGGGGCCGACTGCGTGAGTGGCGGCGAGGTGCAGCGCGCCCTGGAGGCTGGTTTCGCACCGGACCACGTGGTATTTGCGGGCGTGGGCAAGTCTGATGCGGAAATTAGCCGTGCCCTGGCCGCCGACATCTTCTGCTTTAATGCCGAGTCGGTGCCGGAGCTGCAGGTGCTCAACGAGTTGGCCGGGGCCCAGGGCCGCACCGCGCGGGTAGCCCTGCGCATCAACCCCAACGTGGACGCCCACACCCACGCCTACATCACCACCGGCCTCGATGCCAACAAGTTCGGCATCAGTCTGCCCGATTTGGCCGGTGTCATTGATGGGCTGGATAGCTTACTTAATGTGGAGTTGGTAGGTCTGCACGCCCACATCGGCTCCCAGATTACGGAGCTGTCGGCGTTTGCCAACCTGAGCCGCAAGCTCAATGAGCTGCAAACCTGGCTGGAAAGCCGCGGCCACCAGCTGCCCCACCTCAACGTGGGCGGGGGCCTAGGCATCGATTATCAACACCCCGATCAGCACTCCATTCCGGACTTTGCCGCCTATTTCGGCATGTTTGAGCAGCACCTGGAGCGGCGGCCAGGCCAGCAGGTGCACGTGGAGTTGGGCCGGGCGGTAGTGGCCCAGTGCGGCACGCTCATGAGCCGGGTGCTTTACGTCAAGGAAAGCCAGCAAACCCGCTTTGCCATCCTCGATGCCGGCATGACGGAGCTGATCCGGCCGGCGCTGTACGGTAGCTTCCACCTTATTCAGAACCTAAGCAGCCAGGGCCCGGAACTGGCCTACGACATCGTGGGGCCCATTTGCGAGTCGTCGGATACGTTTGGGAAGGCCGTGCTCCTACCCGAAACCCGGCGCGGCGACTTGGTGGCAATTCGCTCGGCGGGGGCTTACGGCGAGGTGATGTCCTCGGCCTACAACCTGCGCGAAAAGGCCGAGGCCGTGTACCGCTAATCGGCGCGGCAGCCTACCAAGTGGCCCCTGCTGCCCCGCCGAATTTCCGTCCGTCGGGTCACAGGCGACGCTGGCCGTGCAGAAGCTGCCGTTAGCCAAAAGTTGCCGCCAACTGGATGTTGCCTTTTCTACCTTTGACTCAATAACAAACGGCGCACAAAGGGTTTATTGGAAAGGAAGGCTCTTTGCGTGGTGTGTTGCAGTTGGTGAATGGAGTAGGGTGGATATAGAATAGCTGACTGCAACCCCGTAGAAAAAGCCGCTACCTCTGGTAGCGGCTTTTCTGTTTTTAGCCGGATTAGAAAGCAACGTTTTTACTTGAATTTCAAGGCGTTGGCACCTACCACCATACGGTCCACTTGCCGAGCTTTTGCTGCTGCTGAAAGTGGCGTAGCATCCACCGGCGCTCGGGCTTCAGCTCGCCTTTCACCAGCAATACCGGGTGTTGGAGGAGCAGGGCACCGAGGGCTGGCTCCTGCTGGGGGTCTTGGAGGTAGAGCAGGTAACGGTGCCAGCTGGTGCCGGGCTCAAACTGGGTTTCACGGTTGAGGCTGCTGTTGCCATCGTTCAGGAATACGGGCAGCTGCCCCAGCTCAAAAGCCAGGGAGGGCAGCAGTTGGTCGTACACAAGTACCTGGCGGCTCGTGAGCTGCTTGCTGCGCAGAAACTCCGCCAGCGGGCGGCTGCCGTTGAAGGCCAGCTCGTTCTGCTGCATAATGGGCTTGGCCGACAGCAGCAGGAATACCGTGAACAGGACCGTGGCCGCCAACAGGCGCGGGGCAATGCGCACCTGGTTCCAGAGCGTGAGCGTGAGCACCAGCGTAATAATGCCGGCCGCGGGCCAGATGGCCGTCAGGGGCTTTACCTCAAACCCCAGGTTGATGACCGTCGTGAAGATGGGTAGCAGGCACAGGGCCCCGAGCAAAAACCCATAAAACGCCACGATGCCCACGTACCAGCGGTGCAGGGCGGCCTCGGTGCAACGGCCCAGGTAGTACACCGTCAGGAGCACTACCCCGGGGAAGATGGGCAGCACGTAGAGCAGCAGCTTGGACTTGGAAAGGGAGAAGAACACCAGCGGCACCAGTACCCAGAAAATGAGCACGTTGCGCCACTGCTGCGGCACCGAACTCCAGGGCGTGCGCACGGCGCGGGCCACCAGGGCCACGGCCCAGGGCAGGCTGGTAGCCGGGGCCAGCACCAGGTAAAACCACCAGGGTTTGGCCCGGTTGAATGTGGCCGCGTTGGCAAAGCGCTCCACCGTATGCTCGAACAGGAAATAGCGCACAAAGGCCGGATTCTCGCCCATCAGGTACAAGTACCAGCTCAGCCCCACCAGCGCAAATGCCAAAAAACCCAGGGCGTGGTGGATGGTGAATGGCCGCCGCGGTTGGCCCTGCTTGAAGTAAAACCCAATAACCACCATCAGGGGTAGCACAAACCCCACGGGGCCCTTGGTGAGAAAAGCCAGCCCCAGCCCCACCCAAAACAGGTAGAGCCAGCGCGCCCCGCCACTGTGGTAGTAGCGCAAAATGCCGTAGGCGGCGGCCAGTTCCAGGGTGGCCAGGTAGGCGTCGGTGGTAACGTTGAGGGCCGAAATCAGCACGACGGGCAGGCTGCCGTAGATGACGGCGGCGGCCAGGGCCCGGGCCCGGTCTTGCGGGAACAGCAGCAGGGCCAGCCCGTACATGAGCCCCACTTGCAGCAGCACAGCCAGCACCGGCAGCAGGCGCACGCCCAGCGTGTTTTCGCCCAGCAGACCCAGGCCGGCGGCCGTGAGCCAGTACGTAAGCGGAGGCTTGTGAAAGTGCTGAATCCCAAGCAGGCGCGGGTGGAGCCAGTCCTGGCCCGCTAGCATTTCCCGCCCGATTTCCGCGTAGCGCGCCTCACTGCTTTCCAACGGCCCCCAACTGCCCAGCTGCCAGAAAAAGGCCGCACCGAGCACTAAAAGCAAGAGCCAGAGCCAGCGGCGGGAGGTCATTGGGAAGGGCATAGGGGTCGGCGGTAAAGGACACCCCAAAGGTAGCGACAAAGCGTACCTGCTGCTTTCCTTTACTGGTCGGCGGGGCTCTCGGGCTGTGGAGGCTCCTGCGGGGGCTGCTCTACTCGCTTCAGGCCCATGACCATAAACAGCAAGCCCAGAATAAGAAAGGCGGTGTGGTGCTTTCCAAACAAGCCAATAAGCACCCACACCAGGCCCGCGTAGAAAATGGGAGCCACCTGATAACGACCGAATAGCGTGTTCATTCCTCAAGGTAAAGAACCCGTAGCGTTGTTGGCCCATTCCGCCGAACTTTGCGGGCGCTTTGGCGGCTACTTGCTTCTTACATGAACGATCCGGAAATCCGTACTCTGCTCTACCCCTTGCTGCAAGGCGGAGTGTACGTGGATGAGCTGCCCACTGGCACCACCCGCGCCGATGTGGTCCACATCACGGAGCAGTTTATGCACGGCTACGAGCTGAAAGGCGACGCCGACACCTTGCAGCGCGTGGCCAAACAGCTACCCTGCTACGGCCGGGCTTATGATTTCGTCACGTTTGTAGTTACGGCCAAGCACTTGCCCAAGCTACTGCCCCAGCTGCCGGAGTGGGTAGGCGTGCTCGTGGCGTCCAGTGAGGGGCTGCACGCCCACCGCCCAGCTTTGTACAATGCCACCGTGGAGCGCCCTGCCGTGGCCGCGCTGCTGCGCCTGGAGGAAATCAAGCAGTTTCTGCTGGCCCAGGGGCTACCGGGTGTGAGCACCTACCGCCGCCGCGACGTGCTGAATTTTCTGCGCACCACCCAACTCGTGTCTCTTTCGGCCCTGGCCCACCACGTGCGCCGCCAGCTGATGGGCCGCATGGAGGAGCGTCTGGCTTTCCGGGCCGAGCGCAAGGCGGAGCGGCAGCGGGTAGCCGCCCGGCGCCGCAAGCGCCCCAAGCGGAAGTAACGCCGTCCTGTCCACGGCGCAGGAGCCGGGAAGTAGCTAGGAAAGATAACTTCCTGTTACAGAAAGCAGTTAGACAACTGAACTGTTTGCTGCTGCCATGAACATTCTGCTTACTGGAGCCACTGGCTACATCGGCCAGCGGCTGCTGCCGCTGCTGGTGGAGGCCGGCCACCACGTCACCTGCCTGGTGCGCGACGCCCGCCGCTTTGAGCTGCCCGAACGGTTGCGCAGCCAGGTCACGGTAGCGCAGGGCGACTTGCTGAAGCCCGATTCGCTGGCGGAGCTTCCCCTCGACATCGACGCGGCGTACTACCTGGTGCACTCCATGAGCGGGCACAACAAGGACTTTTTCCGGCTGGAACAGGAATCGGCCCGGCACTTTACCCACTACCTCAACCGCACCAGCGGCCGGCAGGTCATCTACCTTTCCGGCATTGCCAACGACCGGGCCCTGAGCGTGCATCTTCGCTCCCGCAAGGCCGTGGAAAAGGAATTGCGCCGGGCCGGGCAAGCTGCCCTCACGGTGCTGCGGGCCAGCATTATCATTGGCTCCGGCTCAGCCTCGTTCGAGATTATTCGGGATTTGGTGGATAAGCTGCCGGTGATGGTGACGCCGCGCTGGCTGAACTCGCGCTGTCAGCCCATCGGCATCCGCGACGTGATGCACTACCTGCTGGCCGTTCTCGATAACCCCGCTTGCCTCAGCCAGTCGTTTGATATTGGCGGACCCGACGTGCTGACCTACCGCCAGATGCTGCTGGACTTGGCTCAGGTGCGCGGGCTCCGGCGTTACATTATTACGGTGCCGGTGCTCACGCCGCGGCTCTCGTCGTGGTGGCTGTATCTGGTTACCAGCACTACCTTCTCCCTGGCCCAGAGCCTGGTAGAAAGCCTGCGCAACGACACCATTGTGGACAAGCGCCGTAGCATTCAGGCGGTAGTGCCCCACCCCTGCATGCCGTACCGGGCGGCCGTGGAGCTGGCCTTCCAGCGCATCGAGCAGAATGAAGTAGTCAGCAGTTGGAGCGACGCGCTGAGCAGCGGCGTGATGCCTCGTAACTACATGGACCACATTCAGATACCCCAGCACGGCCTGCTCCAGGACCGTCAGCTGCTGCGCTTTACGCGGCCACCCCAGGAGGTGCTGCGCAACGTGTGGGCCATCGGTGGGGAGCGGGGCTGGTATAAAGTTGACTGGCTCTGGCGCATTCGGGGCCTTCTGGACAAGCTGGTGGGCGGCGTGGGCTTGCGCCGGGGCCGCCGCTCCGCTACCAAGCTGCGCGCCGGCGACCCGCTCGACTTCTGGCGCGTGCTGGTGGCCGACAAAGCCAGTCGCCGCCTACTACTCTACGCCGAAATGAAGCTCCCCGGCGAGGCCTGGCTGCAGTTTCGGATTCTAGATAATGAGGATGGGTCGCACACTTTAGAGCAGCTAGCTGCGTTTCGGCCCCACGGCCTGGCCGGGCGCCTGTACTGGTACTCGCTGGTGCCCTTTCACTTCATCATTTTCAAGGGCATGATTGAAAATATTGTGCAGTACGGAGAAGCCACGCCCTACCCGGCTGCCGTTACTCCAGCCGCTGTCCCGGCTAACGGCTGAGCCCTGGCCGGATACTTGCCACCTGGAAACCCGTATTCTCTGCTGCACTTATTTTATATGGGCCATGTGCTACCCAAACCCGCAGGCATGAAAGCACTGCTTACGGCGGGCCTAACGCTTTGTGCTACGCCCTTGCTAGCCCAGGAGGCAGATTTGCCGCTTCCAACCGCTACACACAGCGCCGAGAATGTAATGCGGGTAGCTGCGTACGGCACCGCCGGCCGTGTACCGGGCTACTACCGCTACGCCGCCGCGGGCCTGGGCCTGGCCCGTCGTAACCGCTGGCGCTACCCCGACGCCGAGTACGATTCTGATTTCACTTTGGGGCTGCGGGTGGGAGCCGGCCAGCAGCAGGCGCTTACTGGTTCGGCTGCCACGGGGCATCCTCTGTGGGGCGTAAACCCCTACGTAGCGGCAGATGGCCGCTTTTTTGGAGCTGGGCTGGGCGTTTGGATAGGGCGGTTAGGCGACTACCGGGCCGAGGGCCAGAAGCCGGGCCGGGTGGTGCCCCAGCTCCGGGCTCGGGCCGGACAAGTAACCGGCTGGCACGGGGTGCTCACGTATGCCAACGAGTTTGGCGGCCTGGGCAATCCGTTTTTGCAACTAGGTGGTGCGTACGGCGGCTTGCTGCCTAGTGGTCGTTTGCGCCTAGAAGTTGGGGCGGCCATTACAACTCTGGCGCTGCCCGAGCAGGAAGTTGGGGTATACGCAGAAGCCGGCTTGCGCGGCGCCGTTGGTGAGGGCGGCCTGTACCTGCAGCTACCCATAGCGCCCGACGGAGCAGGCCAGGTAGGAGTTTATATGGTGTTTGGGGGTAGCAACTAGAAGCTATTACTAGGTAGCACAAAGGCCGCCCCCGGCCCAGCCGAGCTTTGTGCCAAGCACAAGCCCTGACCGTTTACCTGCTCCCGCTACATCAGCGCGTTTATTTGCTACAGAGCTCTGGGTATTCTAAAAGCCTGGTATAATGCACATATCTAATTTGTAATCATTCATTTACGCCCCGTTCTAGCCGGCCATAAAGTCTGGTTGCGTGGTATTTTCGTTGGCATTGCCTGCGTCCGCCGTTCTACCTTCAACTCGTTATCCACCGCACTATTCCTTCGTGACGGGCCCCAAGCCCCCTCCTTACCTACCAGTTTTTATCGTTGCATCCCGGCCGCCGCCTCTTGCCTTACTTCCTGGGCGGGGCGGCGGTTTTAGCTTCCCCTAGCTGCTTTTGCCTGAATACCCCAGATCAGTTTTTACTTCTTAGGATTTGCTGTATGCCGCTACCTACCCCTACTCCGTGGACTTTGGCCATCCCGCACGGCCCTGATTACTACTCAATTTTTTACGTGGCCGGGTTTGGGGTCAATCTGATTTTACTGCTGTGGGAAGGTCGAAGCCGGGGCTACCCGTGGCGGAGTTGGCTGGTGCTGCTGGCTTGTGTTGCTCTACCCTTTATTGTGGGCACCAAGCTGCTGGCCCTCTCGGCTCAGGAGTGGCAGGCCCTGGTTGCTACGGGGCAGCTACCGGCCTCCGAAGCTCGTTCTATTTTGGGTGGGGCTCTGGCCTCGGGAATATGCCTGCCCCTGCTACGGCGGGCGCTTGGGTATAGCCGGCACGTATACGATGCTTTTGCCCTACCCCTGTGCGTGGCCCTAGTGGTGCAGTGCGTGGGCTGCCTCCTGACGGGGTGCTGCTTCGGAGTGCCGACTGCGGGCAACTGGGGCCTAACCTACGCTCCCGACACGCTGCCCTACCTGGTGCAGGTATATCAGGGGGTGCTGCCGGCCGGGGCCGCTCACTCCTTGCCGGTGCATCCTACCCAGGGGTACGCACTGCTCTTGTGCGCGGCGGTAGCTACGGTGCTGCTGCTCACGCGCCACCGGCAGTGGCCGGGGGGCAGCTGGCGCTGGCTGCAGCTGGGCCTTTTGCTGGCGGGGCGGTTTGTGCTGGAGTTTTGGCGCGACCCAGCCGGCGAACCTGTGGGGGCCGAACTGCATACTCACGCGGGCCTAGCGCTGCTGCAGCTGCAATGGGCGCTGCTGCTCACGGCTCCACTTGCACTGGGTTGGTGGTGGCGGCTGGTACGGCAGGCCCGCCACCGGGCACCCGCCGCCGAGGTAGTTCCTCCCAATTTCCCCAGCCGCAACCTGCTGGCCGTAGCGGGCATGCTAGCCCTCACGGCGTGGCTGGGTCCCTGGGCCCTGAGCGCCCCAGAAATTGTCGTGATAAAGGCGCTACTACTGGCCGTGCTGGGCCTGGAAGGCGGGGCGTTGCTATTCCGGGCCGGCGGCGCTGGGTGGCAGCCCGGCCGGGTGGCTTTGCCCTTTGGTTTGGCCAGCTTGGTAGTTGTGCTTACCAGTCAAACGCCCCTGGACTCGGCCCTTACCCCGCCGCAGAAGTACTACACGCTCAGTGGCGGCTTCAGCGCGGGCCGCTTCCTGCGCGAGCAAAATAGCACGGGCTGCGGCGGAGCTACGCCCCTGGAGCAGTACCGGCACCGCTACGCCACGGGCACCATTGACTTTTCCCGGACTAGAATGGCCGGCGTATATCCTTATGGGGAAGTGCACAAAGCCGACAGAACCATTGGCATTCGCCTGCATGCCGGCCTCGATCATGAAACCCCGCTTTCCCCGGATAACTACAGTCGGCGTACCCTGCTGGCGGCCTTCAACCCTTACGTGCAAATCGACCGTCCTCGGCTGGGGATTGGGGGTGGTATTCTGTTTGGCGCCCTGGGCTACCACAAATACCGATTTGGCAACCAAATCAGTATTCTGGACCTGCAGGCCTCGGTACGAGTAGGCGAGCGAGAGAAGGTGTACGGGCTAGTTGAGTACAATTACCTTGGCTATGGTACCGCAAATCCGCAGCAGCGGGTGGGGGTAGGCACCGGACTGGGGGGCTCCCGCTGGCAACTCCTGGCCGGCGTAGCCAGCGCCAAGCTCTACGATATGCCAACAGGTGCTAGCCGGTGGTCGGGTTTTGTGGAGGCGGGCGTGCGCCCCACGCCTGCCTGGCAGCTCAGCTCCTTCGCCATCTTCGGCAACCCCAATCAGCAGCAAGCCGGACTGCGGATTAGCCGCCGCATCATGGCCCGCTAATGCTCAGCTACCCATACGCTTTAGCCACACTACTACTGCCCTACCAGCCGGGTGCCCAGGGCCTGCCGTAGCTGAGGCAAATCGTAGTGGTGCAGCACGCCGGGCAGGGCCCAGGAGTACGTGTCGTGGCGGGTGGGCTCGGCGAGGATTTCCTGAAAAGACGCTGGCGTCTGCCGCAGCTCTACCCTGCCGATTTGCGCCGTAAGTACGGCGGCGTGCAGGGCGGCTACCCCCGTCAGGCCCGTAGCCTGCACTTCTACGGGGGCTGCTCGCAACGAGCCAGTGCCACCTACCCACGCCAGCACCGTCAGGATGTCCGTGACCCGCTGTCCGAGTAGGGGCCGGCCCTCATGCAGGCTCAGCAGGGCGGGGCGGTACTCCCGGTTATAGTACTTGGGGTCGTTGAAGGCAGCGGGGTCAGTGGTTTCGCCGAGGCCGCGCAGATCGGGTAGCACCACCGCCGTTTGCTGCTGCAGGTAACTCTGGATGAAGGCTGTGCTGTCAGCCAAACGGGCCTTGCCACCGTCACTGAGCAGCAAGGTCACTTTCTGCGGGGTGCCGCGGGTGGGCAGCGCCACTAGTAGCGGCAACGGGGGCTCACCTGGCCGGCGGAGCAGCACCTTCTGCCAGGTAATGCCACGGACTACGGCTGTTCCTTTGGCTTCTGCGGTAACGGGTTGCGGGGCAGGTAGCTGCAACTGCCGCTGCACGGCGGTCCGCAGCTGCTCCGGCGTAAGCACCGACCGGGTCCGTTCGAGTTGCTGGGCGGCGGCAACGTATTCTGTAGTTAGGGTTTGCTCCTGCTGAAAGGCCGTGTTTACCTGCCCGGTAGTTGTGCACCACAGTTCTTTTTCGGGCAGCACGGCAAGGCTTCCTTCCCGGACGGGGGTAGCATCCTGCAGCAAAAACCGCCGAAACCACGTCACGGCCGCCTCGCGTTTGGGCTGGGAAATGCCGTGGCCGTCGTCATACGTGAACAAGCCTACCTGCTCCGGCTGGCCCAGCAGCCGATACGCTTGCTGCAGCTCCTGGTGGGTAGCCTCCATGCTGGGGTAGTCCACGAAATCGTAGCGACCCGCCAGCAGTAGCAGGGGCTTGGGGGCGAAGATGAGCGGATACTCCGTCAGGTCGAGGCCGGCCTGGCCGGCGCCGGGCAGCATCACGCAGCCATCGGCAGGGCCAGTCAGCTCCAGGTTTCGCTCGCCGACGGCCACGTAGCTGCACAGGGCCGCCACCTTTACCCGGTCGTCAACGCCCAGGAAATAAGCCGTTTGGGTGGCCCCGCCCGAGTTGCCCAGGCAGCCTACCCGCTCGGCATTCACTTCGCGGCGCGTGAGCAGGTAGTCGAGGCCCCGCACGTTGTCCCAGAGCTGGGCGGCCGGCACCGAGCGGCCCAGCAGCGCCGCTTGGGCGTTGAGCAGGGTGTGCTCCGTAGTGCCGCCCCGGGTCAGTGACTTGCCTGTGGCATCGGTCAGCTGCATCCGTTCGCCCTGAGAAATGGGGTCAATCACCAGCACCACAAAGCCATTCTGCGCGAATAAGATGGCCGTCTTCTGGTACGACTCCGTGGCTTTGGACTCCTGCTCGTGCCCGCAGAACAGCAGCACGGCCGGCCGCTGGCCCTTGCCATTGGGCACGTACAGGTTAGCCGTGACGTGGTGGTTGGGCGTGCTTTCGTAGATAACCTTTTCAATCCGGAACCCGGCCCGCGCCAGCGTGCCCGTCACCCGCGCCTTTAGGGGCGTGCGCGCTGGCAGCGGCCCCAGCACCCGCCGAAACCGCGCCCGCGCGCTATCCTGATACGCCCGCATGTTTGCCCCCGACTGCGTAGCCTGGCCCCAGGCCGCGCGGCGCTGGTCAGACTGCCCGTGCAACTCTTGCAGCAGGTAGGTGCTGAGCGTGGCCGGCGCCTTCCAGTCGATGACGTTGTACTGCTTTTGCGCGGCAGCGAGGGTAGGCAGCAGGGTTATGGCTGCTAGTAATGCTAGAGTTATCTTCATTCTAGAAGAGAAAAGACAAGCTAAAGCCACAACTATTCTAGATCAACGTTCGGCTTGCGTTTCAGCATTAAGTCCATGGTGTGATAATACCAGCGCCTACGCGGCCATAGCGTGCACCCCGTTAAGTCTAGCACTTTCGTGTGGTGGTAGGGCGGGCGTTCCTCATCTAGTAAGAAACTCCATTCCTGCGGCTGAAAAAGCAGCCCTAGGCGAATGCGCCAGCGTACCGCTCGAATGTCGGCGGGAACGATGCCCATTTCCAATAGCTGTTCCCGGTAGGATTCTTCGTTTTCGCTGTCGTAATCAGTGGCAAACGGGGCCGTTAGCAGAGGCCACGGCCAGGGCCGGTCTACCAGCGGAATCCGGTAGGCTTGTGCCAGCTTCACTAGCTGCGCCCATTGATTGTATTCCAAGTAGACTACCTCCCGACCGGCCACTACCGCCCAGCAGCCCGCCGGGTGAACTTCCGTTAGCTCATCCGCCGCTATTTGAGTGCGGTAAGCCAATGCAGAACCCACATAAGGATAAGGTCGAACCAGTCGCAGTTGGTGCTCTTCCACTGCGAAAACAGGAGCCTTAGGCCGTTCTGCGCGAATCCATTGCCCATAATCGGGTACGAAGCGAGCTTGGTAAGCGTATATACAAACTGTCCATCCTAGCAACAAGAAGAACAAGCCAGTTACCCCGGACCATACCCGTTCCACTGGCGAATCCATCTCGAAATAAGAGCCATCAGCTGAAATATACGTAGTAAGCGACTGGTAGCCGGGCGAAGGATTTGGAATAGCGGATTTACTGCCAGCAGAACTTACTCCGGGCTCTAGTAAGGTGCTATACTCTGGCCAGGGCTTGAAAGCATAACCTAGCAATAAAACACTGATGAGAAGCATGAACAGACCTCCTACGATAGGGGGCCAATGAGTATATCGGGAGTATCGGGGCTTTTCGTTGAGAATCATAGGCAGTGAGTATGCATGCGCTAACTAAGCCATAACCCTAGGTGTGTAACGGACTATAAAATAAAGCAGAAAGGCCACCTGCTTTTACCTGGGTGGCCTTTCTGCTTCATACGCATGTATGCCTTTCCTACTTAGATTTTCTCCGGCAGCAGGGTAGCATCCTCGAAGTTGCCCAGAATAGCTTTGTCGCCCTGGGTTACGGCTTCTACCAGCAGGGCCCCGCCCACGAATGCACCCTTCCAGGATTCGCCCAGGCCGCCGAACACCTCTTCCCGGTCGCCGCGGGAGCGGAGCTTGTTGAGGCCGACTTTGAAGGCGCGGACTTCCTTGGCGGTGCGGGCGGCCCACTTCTGGTCGTCGGAGGCCACGGCGGCTACCAGGGCCCCGTTCGAGATGTTCATCTCGCCGACCAGTTCCTCTACCCTATCCACCAGCACAATACTGTCGATGGGGCCGAAGGGCTCCTTGAAGTACAGCTCGCTCTGGCGCGGCAGGTTTACTAGGGCCCGCGGGGCGCGGTAGGCCGACATATCCTGGCCGGGTAGGAACAGGCTGTCGTCGAGCTTGCCCTCGTAGATGGGGGTAGCGCCGGTTTTCAGCGCGTCGGCGTAGAGGCGGTCCAGGTCTTCGGCTTGATTTTTATTGATAACTGGGCCGAAGGCCAGATCGGGCAGCTTGTCATCGGGCGAGTCCACGAGGGTGGGATTGCCCACTTTCAGGCTGCGGATGGCTTCCCAGTAGGTTTCCAGGAACTGCGGGAATAGGCGGCGCTCCACCACGAAGCGTACGTAGGCCGTGCAGCGCTGCTTGCCGTAGTCGTAGCCCTTTTTGAGCTGGTCGGCCAGGCTGGTCCAGTCACTGTAATTCCAGATGCCGTAGGTGTTCACGCCTTCCATTTCCAGCATGTAGCGCTTGTGCTCCTGGCTGAGGGCGTCGGCAATGTTGCGGCCGTTGTAGCGGCCGCCCACAAAGCTCAGGCAATCCACGGCCTCGTGCTTGACCAGCACGTCGCTCAGCTCCCCGCCCGAGCCACTGACCAGCGTGACGGGCAGGCCGCAGCGGCGGGCAATGGCGAAGGCCAGGCTCAGGGAAATGAAGCCCCCATCGGTAGGCGTTTTGGCAATAACCGAGTTGCCGCAGAGGGCCTGCACCAGCACCGCGTGCAGCAGCACCGACATGGGGTAGTTCCAGGAGGCAATGTTGCTGACCAGGCCCAGGGGCTTGCGCTGGCCCAGCATGCCCTCAATGTTGTCCACGTACCACTGCACGCCGTCAATGGCGCGGTCGATGTCGGTGAAGCCCAGCTTAAAGGTTTTGCCGATTTCCCAGATCAGCAGCTTGCCAATCAGGTCCACTTGGGGCCGGAGCTGGTCGAGGCAGTCCTGTACGCGCCGCTTGCGCTCGTCCAGGTCAGTGGCGGCCCAGGCGGTGGCTTCTTGCTTGGCGGCTACCACGGCGCGCAAGGCGGTAGCGTGGTCGAGCATGGGCAGGGAGCCAATTTCGGAGCCATCGACGGGCGAAGTGAACGGGCGGGGCTTGCCGGGCTCCTGCCAGCGGCCTTCCAGCAGATTCAGGAAGCCGGCGCCATCCTGCGCGAAGATTTCGGGAGTTACGGTGTTGGTTTGTTGCAGCAGAAAGCTGAACTCCACCTGAGGAGAAACGATTTTAGGCATGGTTGGGAAAGAGTAGGATGGCAACCACCCGTGAGGAAGGCGTTGCACACAAACAAAGTACCGGCTCGCGACCAGCAGGCACACGGTTACGGCCATACGGAGCCGGCCGGGCTAAGTAAGCAGATTAGGCGTGATTTTGTTCTACGCTTTCTTCCTTTGGTACTACCTCCGTCTCGCCCAACAACCTTTCTACCAAAGCCGGCGAGCCCACAAACAAGGGCGTACGCTGGTGAAACTCCGTAGCCACAATATCCAGGATGGACCCCGTACCCGACTCGGCGCGGCCGCCGGCTTGCTCAATCAGGAAGGCCAGCGGGAAAGCCTCGTACAGCACCCGCAGCTTCCCATTGGGGTTCTTGCCGGTGGGCGGGTACAAATAAATGCCCCCGGTGAGCAGGTTGCGGTGGTAGTCAGCCACCAACGAGCCCACGTAGCGGCCACTCTGACCCTCGCGCTTGCACTGGGTCAGGTAGTCGCGCACGTACTGGGGGTAGTCGAACCAGTACCCTTCGTTGCAGCTGAACACCGTGCCAGAGGTCGGGATGGTAATATTGGGATGGGAAAGAAAGAATTCGCCCAGGGAGTTTTCGTAGGTAAAGCCGGCTACCCCGTGGCCGGTGGTGTACACCAGCATGGTGCTGGAGCCGTACAAAATGTAGCCGGCCGCCACCTGCCGCCGGCCGCCCTGCAAAAAGTCCTCCCGGGTGGCCGCCTCCCCTACCTTCGACACGCGCCGGTAGATGCTGAAAATGGTGCCAATGCTGATGTTCACGTCGATGTTGGAGGAGCCATCCAGGGGGTCAATGGCCACCACGTACTTGCCCTGGGCGTTACCCGTGTGGATGATGTCGTCCTCTTCCTCGCTGAGCACGGCGCAGGCCTCGCCCCCGTTGGTCAGGGCCCGGATAAAGCGGATGTTGGCTTCCACATCGAGCTTCTGCTGGGCCTCGCCCTGCACGTTCTGCTGACCCATGCTGCCAATGATGGTGGTCAGGCCCGCCCGGTTTACTTCCCGGTTCACAATTTTGCCGGCCAAGGCAATGTCGCGCAGCAGCTGACTCAGCTCGCCGGTGGCAAACCGAAACTCGGCCTGCTTGCGCATGATGTAGCGCTCCAGGGTAGTGCCAACTGGCTGAGCAATCGTGTTTTCAGTAGAAATATTCATGGGCGATATGGGTGCAGAAGGCCCCGCAGCCTACGCCGTCACTATGCAAAAGCAGGAAGGCTGGAAAGCCCTTGTGCCTTGGAAAAGCCGCCGCGAGGTCTGGTGGGGTAAGCTGAATGATGAAGAAGTAAAAGCCTGACTGCGTACCGTTAAGCCGCTATAGAGACGCGGCTTCGCGCCTCGCTCGTCAGCTGATGTTGCGTGGTTTGTCATTCCAAGCGGAGCGAGGAATCTGGGTGTGCTACTAGAGGCTAACCCAGATTCCTCGCTTCGCTCGGAATGACAGCCAGAGTTGTCTAAGAACTGGAACGCAAAGATGTGCCTCTACACCTCCCTACCCTAGCTTTTGGCTTCGGGCTGTTTCTGGCTTTGCCAGAGCACTACCTGCCAGCCTTTTTTCGGGTTCTTGACTTGCACCACCACGTATTTGAGGTAGGCCAGATTGGGGGAGCCGTCGGGCTTGTTGGGGAGGGTGATGGTGATGGTACCGTTGACTACGGCAGCTTTACCGTCGTTGTAGGCGCGCACGTTCAGGGCTTCCACGTCAATCTTGTCGTACTGGCTTTTGCCATCCCGAATGCTCTGGATGTACTCCTGCTTGTTGTTCTGCTTGCCGTTGGAGTGGGTGTACACGAGGTCATCGGCAAAGACTTTTTCCAGCACGGTATAGTCCTTTTTTACCTGGGCCTCAAAGCGCTGGCGCTCCAGGGCCTCTACCTCCTTGGCCGCCGCTTGGTCTTTTTTCGACTGGGCGAAAGTGAGGACGGGCAGGGCCAGCCACAGCAGCACGAGCAGCAGATGCATTTTTTTCATAGCGCAGAAAGTCAAGAGGTTATTGGGCTGCCGCGGCAGGTTCATCCAGGTTGATTTGCTTCATGGTGGGGGCCAGGAAGTGCATCAGCACCCAGGCCAGCAGGTAGGCCCCACCGCAGATCAGGAACATGATGAAATAGGCCTTATCCAGCTGCCCGATGCTTTCGTAGTACACGAACATGCGCTTCTGCACCAGGGCCGAGAGCAGAATGCCGCCCAAGCCGCCGGCCATGCCGCCAATGCCGGTTACGGAAGCCACCGCCCGCTTCGGGAACATGTCCGATACGGTGGTGAAGATGTTGGCGCTCCAGGCCTGGTGGGCCGCGGCGGCAATGCCGATGACCAGCACCGCCAGCCACATGTTAATCTGCCCGAGCTGCTGGGCAAATACAATCGGGAATACGCACAGGGCAATCAGTAGCATGCTGGTTTTGCGGGCCCGGAACGGCGCCCAGCCCTTGCGGATAAAGTTCAAGGGAATCCAGCCGCCCCCTACGCTTCCGATGCTTGAAAGCATGTACACCATAGCCACGGGCAGGGCCACGTCGGTACCTTTCAGGCCGTACTGCTTGTTAAGGAAATCGGGCAGCCAGAACAGGTAGAACCACCACACTGGGTCGGTCAGGAACTTGCCCAGCACGAAGCCCCAGGTCTGGCGGAACGTGAGGAGCTTAAACCAGGAAACTTTGGGCTGGGTCTCAATAGAGGCCGCCGCCAAATCGTCCACGTCGCTGTGAATGTAGTCGAACTCGGCTTGGGTGAGCTTGGCGTGGCGGGCGGGCACTTCGTACAGCCAGAACCACAAGGCCAGCCAGACGAAGCCCATGGCCCCGGTGATGATAAAGGCCCATTTCCAGCCGATGGTTTCGGCAATCAAAGGCACCGTTAGCGGGGCAATGATGGCGCCCACGTTGGAGCCCGAGTTGAAGATGCCCGTAGCCAGCGCCCGTTCTTTCTGCGGAAACCACTCGGCGGTAGTTTTGATGGCGGCGGGAAAGTTGCCAGCTTCAGTTACACCCAGAAACGCCCGCGCCACGCTAAAGCCAAAGGTGCTGCTCACGAAGGCGTGCCCAATGGCGGCAATGCTCCACAGGAATGTGGAAAGGGCATAGCCGATTTTCGTACCCAGCTTATCGATGATGCGCCCTACCCCCAGCATCCCGAAGGAGTACGCCAGCTTGAAGGCAATTTCGATGTTGGCGTAGTCGCCGGCGTTCCAGTGAAACTCGGTTTCGAGGTAGGGCTTGAGCAGGGAAATAACCGCGCGGTCGAGGTAGTTGACCGTAGTAGCAAAAAACACCAGGGCGCAGATGGTCCAGCGGTACTTGCCCATGCCGGTGGCCCCGGGCGTAGCCGTGGAAGCGGCCGGGGTGGCGGGTGAGGTTTGTATCATCGAGTTCGAGGGAATTCGGTGGGAGATACTCTAGGGAAGGCAACGGGCGCCCGAAGGCAAAAGCAAGGCGGGAAATCTTACTTTTTCAGTGTATCGACGAAGGTGAGCAGACTGACAATCTGCCGGCTCAGGGCCTCGGTATCATCGGCATTTTTGAAGAGCTGGGAGCCCATGCCTACCACGTTCACGCCGGCCGTAAACCATTCGCGCAGACTGTCTTCGGTGGGCTCTACCCCGCCCGTCACCATCAGCGGCACCGTGGGCATAGGGCCGCGCAGGCTTTTGATGAAACCGGGGCCCAGCACGTTACCGGGGAAAATCTTGACGATGGCCGCCCCGAGCTGGGTAGCCTGGTACACTTCCGAAATGGTCATGGTGCCGGGCAGCCAGGGCGTACCGTGCTGGCGGCACACTTCGGCCACTTCCGCCGTCAGGCAGGGCTGCACCACGAAATCGGCCCCGGCCTGAATGAACCGCTCGGCATCCGCCGCCGTGTAAATCGTGCCGATACCCAGCAGCATGTCCGGGCAATTCTCCTGCACGAACGGGACCAGTTCCTGGAACACCTCAAAGGCGTTGGCGCCGCGGTTGGTAAACTCAAACACGCGCAGCCCACCCGCGTAGCAGGCCTGCAGGATGCGCTTGGTATAGGCCGCATCGGCGTGGTAGAACACCGGTACCACGGGGTAGTGCAGAACGGTTTCCAGGGCAGCGGCGGAAGAGAATCGGGACATGTTGTTTACGTTAATCATCAATAATCATTGTCATGCTGAGCGAAGTCGAAGCATCTCTACCGCTTCGTTGCAATGCTACCTTTATTGATATAGCCAGAGGTAGAGATGCTTCGACTTCGCTCAGCATGACACTACTCTTACTCCTACCGAAGCAAGCGGCCCGACGTATTGCCGGCCACGATATGCTCCACTTCGGCGGCTGTCACCAGGTTGATGTCGCCGTGAATAGTGTGCTTGAGGGCGGAAGCGGCCGTGGCAAACGTCAGGGCCTCTTGCAGGGTAGGGTACGTAAGCTGCCCGTAGATGAAGCCGGAAATGAAGGAGTCGCCCCCGCCAATGCGGTCCACCACCGGGTTGATGTCGAAGAACTCGGTTTCGTGGTACTGGCCGCCGCTGAAGGCAATGCCCTTAATCCGCTCGTGCGAGGCACTCTGGGTTTCGCGGCGGGTAGCAATAACCTGCTGAATCTGGGGGAAGCGCCGAATCAGCTGTTGGCTCATCGACACGAAGCTGTTCTCAGCTCCGGCTTCCGCCTTGATGCCGAACAGATCTTCCGCGTCGCCTTCGGTGCACACCACCAGGTCGCAGCCGGCCACCAGGTCGGGCATTACGTCTTGGGCCCGCTGCCCGTACTGCCACAGGTTGCGGCGGTAATTCACATCGGCTGAAACCGTAAGGCCCAGCCGCCGGGCGGCCGCAATGGCCTCTTGCGTAGCCTGCGCCGCCGTGGCGGATATGGCGGGCGTGATGCCCGTCCAGTGAAAAAGCTGGGCGTTGCTGAAAATCTCGTCCCAGTTAAACCACTCCGGCTGCAGGTTGGCGAAAGCCGAATCGTACCGGTCGTAGACGATGCGGCTGGCCCGCAGGGAAGCGCCCACTTCCAGGAAGTACAGGCCCAGGCGCTGCCCCTGAAATACGCAATGGCGCATGTCTACGCCGTGGTGCTGAAACTGCTGGGCCGCGGCCCGCCCCACGGCATTATCCGGGAAACAGCCCGCGTGAGCCGCCGGCACGCCCAAGTAAGCCAGGGCCGCTGCCACGTTGGCATCCCCGCCGCCGTAGGTGATTTCCAGGGAGCTGGCCTGCGACAACCGGTAGTTCAACGGCGGCGACAACCGCATCATGATTTCACCAAAGGTGACAACTTGCTTCATGGAAAGGAACGAGGGGGTTGAGTCGTTGCAGGATGTAGAGACGCAACACTTTGCGTCTTCCCGTTGCTGATGTTGTTATGACCGTACGTTACAGGTCGTTCTGAATTCGAGACGCGAAGTGTCGCGTCTCTACATCGTTCTGGCCTTAACAAGCGAGATGCTTCCTGCGCCAGCAGGACGCGCGCTAATGACTTTCAGAACTAGACCACCGCCGTTTCAATCGGCTGGGCTACCGTGGCGAAACCGAAGTACTCCTTGGCGTTGCCGTAGCAGATGTTCTGGATGATGCCGCCCAGCAGCTCCATATCCGCGGGCAGCTCGCCGTTTTCCACGTCGGTGCCGAAGAGGTTGCAGAGCACGCGGCGGAAGTACTCGTGGCGGGGGTAGGACAGGAAGGAGCGGGAATCGGTGAGCATGCCCACGAAACGGCTCAGCAGGCCCATGTTGCTCAGGGCGTTGATTTGCTTTTCCATGCCGTCCTTCTGGTCCAGGAACCACCAGCCCGAGCCGAACTGCACTTTACCGGCCACCGAGCCATCGTTGAAGTTACCAATCATGGTAGCAATCAGCTCGTTATCGGCGGGGTTCAGGTTGTAAAGGATGGTTTTGGCCAGCTTATCCTGCCCGTCGAGGCGGTTGAGGAAGCTGGACAGGGCGCGGCCCTGGGCAAAGTCGCCAATGGAGTCCCAGCCGGTGTCGGGGCCCAGTTCGCGCAGCATGCGGGAGTTGTTGTTGCGCAGGGCGCCGAGGTGGAACTGCTGGGTCCAGCCTTTCTCCCAGTCCATTTCGGCCAGCAGCACCAGCATGGCCGATTTGAATTTCAGGATTTCCTGCTCGCCCAGCGTCTCCCCTCCTCGCACCTTGGCGAAGATGGCGCTGATTTCGGCGTCGGTGTAGTCAGCGGCGTAAATCTGCTCCAGGCCGTGGTCCGACAAGCGGCAGCCTAGGGCCGCAAAGTAGTCATGGCGCAGGCGTAGAGCCGCTTTCAAGTCGTGGTAGGTCTGAATGTCCACGGCCGCTGATTGGCCCAGCTTGTCGAGGTAGGCGTTGTAGCTAGCGGCATCTTCCGGGGCCATGGCCTTGTCGGGGCGGAAGGTGGGTAGCACCTGCACCTCGAAGCCGCTTTCCTGAATGGCGCGGTGGTGCTCCAGGGAATCCGAAGGGTCGTCGGTGGTGCAGAGGGTTTCCACGTTCATGCGGCGCAGCAGGTTGCGCACCGAATACTCGGGGGTGCGCAGCAGCTCGTTGCACTGGTCGTAGATGCGACGGGCGCTATCCTTGTTCAGCAGCTCCGTGATGCCGAAGTAGCGCTGTAGCTCCAGGTGAGTCCAGTGGTAAAGGGGGTTGCGCACGGTTTGGGGCACCGTTTCGGCCCATTTTTCAAACTTCTCCCAGTCCGAAGCGTCGCCGGTGATGTAGCGTTCCGGGATGCCGTTGGCCCGCATGGCGCGCCACTTGTAATGGTCGCCGTAGAGCCACACTTGGGTGATGGTATCAAACTGCTTGTCCTCCGCAATCTGGTCGGGCAGCAGGTGATTGTGGTAGTCGATGATGGGCATCTGCTTGGCATACTCGTGGTAGAGCGTGCTGGCCGTGGCCGTTTGCAGCAGAAAATCGTCGTTGAGAAAGGGCTTCATAATCAACTCGAATGAAGTGGGCGGTACCCGCAGATTGGTGGGTGGCGGGATAAGTAAAGGTATTCGGACTGGAGCCAGAACAGGCCGTTTTTGGCGGCAGCAGGCAAGTTTTTCTACGCAAACGATGCCGGTCGGCAAGGAGTAGGTTAGGGTAATTGCCTGGCTGTAGAGACGCGACACTTCGCGTCTCGTCGTTGCTGAGGTTGTTTAAGGTGTGCGGTCCTAGTTGTTCTGGCGCCGAGACGCGAAGTGTCGCGTCTCTACAGTCGTTCTGGTATCAGCACGCGAGATGCTTCGACAAGCTCAGCATGACGTTCTGGGGGCTGTTCTACGGTCTGGTTTACAGCGAAACGCCGCGTTTCCAGGGGATGAAATCGGTTTGGCCGTGGCGCACGGCGGCTACCTCTTCCCCGCTGGCCACGCGGATGACGTAGTCGAGAATACGCTCACCAGCTTGCTCAATGGTTTCTTCGCCGTCGATGACGGTGCCGGTGTTCAGGTCGATGATGTCGGGCATGCGCCGGGCCAGGGCCGTGTTGCTGGAAATCTTCACCACCGGGGCAATGGGGTTGCCGGTGGGCGTGCCCAGGCCCGTGGTAAACAGCACCACGGTAGCGCCCGAGCCTACTTCCGCCGTCGTCGATTCCACGTCGTTGCCGGGGGTGCAGAGCAGGTTCAGGCCGGGTTTGGTGACCAGCTCGGGGTAGTCGAGCACGGCTACTACGGGTGAGGAACCGCCCTTACGGGCCGCCCCGGCCGATTTCATGGCGTCGGTGATTAGTCCGTCGCGGATGTTGCCGGGTGAGGGGTTCATGTCGAAGCCGGAACCCACGGCCACCGCCGAGTCGCCGTAGGCTTTCATCAGGGAGCTGAAGCGTTCAGCCGTGGCGGTGTCCACGGAGCGGTCCACTAGCTCCTGCTCTACCCCGCACAGCTCCGGGAACTCGGCCAGGATAACCGAGCCGCCCAGAGCCACCAGCAAATCCGAAACGTGGCCCACGGCGGGGTTAGCCGAGATGCCCGAGAAGCCGTCGGAACCGCCGCACTCTAGCCCAATGCACAGCTTGCTGAGCGGAGCTGGCTGGCGCGTTACCTGGTTGGCCATCATCAGGCCGGCAAACGTCTGGCGCAGGGCGGTACTAACTAGGGCTTCCTCGGTCCCGATTTTCTGCTGCTCCAGGATGTAAAGCGGCTTCTGGAAGTTAGGGCTGCGCTTATTGATTTCGTCCTGCAACATGCTCACCTGTGCGTTCTGGCAGCCCAGGCTCAAGACCGTAGCGCCGGCCACGTTGGGGTGGGTGATGTAGCCCGCGAGTAGCCCGCACAGGGTTTGGGCATCCTGGCGAATGCCACCGCAACCGCCCTCGTGGCTCAGAAACCGGATGCCGTCCACGTTAGGGAACAGCCGGGGCTTCTGGTGGCCATTTTCCGCCGAGTGCAGGTCCGTGGCCAGAATTTCTTCTACCGACTTACCAGCCTGCAGCAGCGAAATCAGTTCCTGAGTCTGGGGTTGGTAGCTTTTGCGGCGGGCGTAGCCGAGGTCATTCACCAGGGCTTCTTCCAGCACCTGAATGTTGCGGTTTTCGCAGAATACCAGCGGAATCACCAACCAGTAGTTGGCCGTACCCACCTGGCCATCGGGGCGGTGGAAACCCATAAAGGTGCGCTCCTGCCACTTGGTTACGTCCGGGGCCTGCCAGTCCTGGCGGCGCTGGTGGTGCTCGTCGTAGCTGTCGGTAGCGTGCCGGATGTTGCTGGTGGTCAGCAGGCCGCCTACCCCAATGGCTTCGCGGGCCGTGCCCACCAGCACCCCGTACATGTGCACCGGGTCGCCGGGGGCCAGGAACTGCAGGGCCAGCTTGTGCTTGGCCGGTATCTTGTCGGTAGTCGTGACGGTGGTGCCGTCCCAGGTGACGGGCGTGCCGATGGGCAGGTCCGTGAGGGCCACGAGCACGTTATCGTCGGGGTGAATTTTGGCTACCAGGTGTTTCATGGTTCGAGGTATCGAGGTATTAAGAGCGTTGTAGAGACGCGACACTTCGCGTCTCGTCGGCTGCGTCGTGCAACAGTGTCGCTCAAGCTTACCGTTCAACGACGAGACGCGAAGTGTCGCGTCTCTACCTTAGCTAACCGCTAATTCCCGGTTCAGGGCGTGGGCTACGGTAGCGCGGGCACCGTGTTCGAGCAGGGTTGAGAGGTAGCGCGTGACGCACTCCGCGAAGCCGGGCAGGGCCGAGAGGTCATGGCCCCAGAGCGCCTGGTTGTGCAACACGGTGCGGACGAGGTCGGCGGGCTCCAGGCGGGCCCAGAGGTCGGCGAAGTAGCCGGCTTTTTCGTCCTGAATTTCATAGGCTTGGCCGTTCAGCTCGCCGTACCACTTGCCTCCCTCCTGCCGGGTTGCCCGCATAAAGGCCAGGTAGGCGGCAAAGCCCAGGGCCATGTAGTGTGGCACGGCGTGCAGCTTCTGGTAGTAGTGCAGCAGCGTGGGCACGTTGCGCATCTGCATCTTGGCCGTGTAGTTCATCGAAATCGACAGCCATTTGTGCTCGATGGAGGGGTTGCGGAACCGGTCGAGCACCTGCATACCGAAGCGCTGGCCCATTTTTTCATCCACGGAGTAGGGAATGCCGGGCAGCAAATCGGCCAGCATCAGGTTGTGAATGAAGCCGGCCAGGTTGGCGTCGTCCATGGCCTCACGCACTGTCGGGAAACCCGCCAGGAAGGCCAGGCCGCAGCTCAGGGTGTGGGTGCCGTTGAGCAGGCGCAGCTTCAATTCCCGGAACAGGTTAATGTCGGGCTGCACGATAACGCCAGCGTCGGCCCGCTCGAAACTCAGGATTTCCTTTACCCGCGCGTCGCCCTCAATGGCCCACAGCGTGTACACCTCCGACATGGTCAGCAGCTCGTCCGCGTAGCCCAGCTCGGCTTCCAGCGCTGCCTGCGTGGCCCGGTCGGGGCGGCCGGGCACGATGCGGTCCACGAGGGAGTTGCACACCTGGTTGGCCGTTTCCAGCCAGTCGATAAACTCCGCGTCGAGGTTGTTGCGGTGGGCCTGCTCCAGCAGAATGGCTTCCAGCTTGGTGCCATTGTCGGGAATCAGCTCGGTGGGCACAATCACGAGGCCTTTGTCCTTGGCCCCGTTGAAAGCCTGGTAGCGGGCCAGCAGAAAGGCCAGCAGCTTGCCCGGAAACGACTGCGGCGGGCTCTGGCTGATGTCGTCCGACACGAGCTGAATACCTACTTCCGTGGTGTTCGAAATCACCACCATCAGCTCCGGGTTGGCGGCGCAGGCCACAATGTCGGCCCACTGGCTTTTGGCCGACAGCACCCGGCTGATGGCCGAGCACACCACGTTTTCCGCTACCTCGCGGCCGTCTTCAATACCCCGAATGCCGAGGGTGTAGAGGCCGTCCTGACGGGTGAAGGCGTCGATGTCGCCGCCGTCGGTGCTCTTCACCACCACAATGCGGCCGTTGAAGATACCTTGGCGGTTGGCTTTATCGATGAGGTAGTCAGGCAGGCCGCGCAGCAGCACGCCGGTACCAAATTGGAGGACTTTTTCGGGGAGTTCCAGCAGGGCGGGCGAGGGCAACGCCACGGTTGCCGGGGGCGCCTGAGAAACCAGTTGTTGGGATAAGTGCGGCATGGTCAGGACCGTTATTATGGTTTGCTGCCCGGGGCGGGCGTAGCGTTGCTATTGAGTTTCTGCTGCCAGCGGGGGTAGTCGCGGCTGAGCAGTTTGGCGGGCCAGACGCCGGCATACGCGTAGCCGGTGCGGCGCTCGTATTCGATGTCGGAGAGCTTGGGCCGGGGCTTGGAGTCGCGCCCGACGTAGATGGGCTGGTTGGTTTGCAGGTCGTAGAAGCGGGCCCAGATGGTAGCGCCAGCTTCGGGCAGAATTACCCGGTCGAAGCCCTTAGGCTGTTTGGGGTCGGGCTGGTCCTTGATGGTGTAGCCCGTGATTTTCACTGCGTCGAGCCAGGCGACGGCCGCATCCACGCTTTTCTTGATGGCGGGGGTAGGATTTTCAGTGTCCATGAGAAACTGCACGATGTACACGGTTTCCATGCCGCTCAGGGAGGGCAGCTCAAAGGCGCGGGCTTTTACGGGCTGAAAGGTTTTCTCGTCATGCTGGGCGCACCAGGCCGTGAGCTTGCCGCGCTGCACGTACTGGGTTTTCAGGATGCAGGCAATGCCGCGGGCCACGGCCTGGGTAGCGGGCTCCACCAGACTGGCATCGACTACGTCCAGGCCGTTGGTGCGGCGGCTTACGTCGCGGAGCACCTGCAGGGCCCGCACCATGGCGTTGTCGTTGTAGGTGATGTAGTGGCGGTAGCTGCTGGAATCGGGGTAGTACTGCGGGAAACCGCCGGTGCGCTGCTGCATGCGGAGCAGGTAGCGGATGCCTTTTTCGGCGGCGGCTTTGTAGGCCGCGTTGCCGGTGGCTTTGTAGGCGCCGGCTAGGTAGCGAATCTCGCGGGTGGTAGCCTCATTGTCGATGGTGGCGTCGTTGCGGCCGGCATCGTCGCGGGTGGCCGCTTCTTCGGCTACCGTCATCGGGTGGTCGTACTTGACCTTGACGTTGTTCACCATCTTGGGCCAGCCGCCTACCGTGCGCTGATATAGCAGCATGCGTTCCGCCACCGAATCAACCTTCACGGCGGCAAGGGGGGTAGCACCGCCCGCTGAAGCCGTAGCCGTAGCATCCGCGGGTTTGGCTTCCGGCTTGGGCGCCGTCGAGTACTTATCCGGCCCGCCGAGGTTGGAGGGCTTCAGCGGCACCGTGGCCGGCCGGCCCGACTTCGGGTACCAACGCCCACCAAAGGTCCAGTCGGCATTGATGTTGCGAGCTTTGGGGGCGTTTTTGGCCGAGCTTAGGTTGTTGCTGAACCAGGCGTAGTCGCCGCCCCGGCGGTGGTTATTGTGGTAGTACACGCGGCGGCCCCACTGCTTGGCTCCGGGCCCCGATTGGGCCCAGTAGATGTCAGCATCAGCCATATTCTCCCCAAACGTGCAGTTCACCAAGTAGAACTGGGCCTCGCGGTGGAAGCGGCCCAGCTTGAAGCCGGCGTCGCCCTCGAACACACAGTTCTTGAGCACCGTTTTGGAGTCCTCGTCGCTGGAGCCGTCGTGCCAGATGGCGGCGTTGGGGTTGTGGCAGATGAAGCGGCAGTTTTCGGCGTAGGCCCAGCCCCGGGGACAGTAGAAATCCACGCCGCCTTCCAGGGTACAGTCCTTGAAATAGTACAGGCCCGCATCCACGTCCCAGGGGCTGACGGTGTCGCCGCCCAGGGCCCGGAAGGTGCAGTGCTTTACCACCAGGCGCGTGGTGCCGGGCATGGTGCGTAGGGCCATCTGGTGGCCGGTTTTGCTGATGGTTTTCTTGCCGCTGGGCTCCGTGGGGCAGTCGATTGCTACCTCGCCCGGGGTATCAAAGCCGTAGCTATTGATGACGGTGAGGTTTTCTAGGGTGATGTCGGGGGAGTTGCGCAGGTTCAGTGTCGCCACGCCCCAGTCATCCTGGCCCGCCACCGGGTCGCAGCGCCAGGCGTCGCGGGCCTGGGCCGAGGTCAGGACCACGCCCTTCTCGCTCTGGCCTTTGAGGATGATATTTCGCTTGTCATCGAGAAAGACCTTTTCGCGGTAGGTGCCATTCTTGATGTACACCGTGCGCGGCTTGGTTGCCTCGTTGGGCAGGCTGTTAATGGCGGCCTGGATGGTCCGGAACTGGCCCGAACCATCCGCCGACACCGTTACCTGCTGGGCCCGGGCCGATAAGATTCCCATTTCCCCAACCCCCACCAGCAGGAACAGTATTGTCAGTAGTCGTTTCATAGTGCAGGGCACAAGCCGCCTCCGGTTACACAAAATCTTCCCGCATAGGGCTGAAGGAATCGAGCAGCACGCCCGCCTCTAGGCACTCCACGCCGTGCCACACGTCGGGGGCGGCGTAGAACGTGTCGCCGGCCCGTAGCACCCGCTCCTCCTCCCCTACCGTGCACCGGAACACGCCGCTTTCCACGTAGGTAATCTGGGAGTGCACGTGGTGGTGGCGCGCCCCAATTCCGCCCGCTTCAAAGGCCACTTTCACCAGCATCAGCTCGGGCCCATAGGCCAGGATCTGGCGCTGTACGCCGGGCCCCACCGTGAGCCAGGTAGGATGTTTGGAAGTCATGGGGTGATGAGGTGATGAGGTGATGAGGTGATGGGGTGATGAGGTGACAGGTAAAGGGTGAGAAGTGGAGGGTGGGTCGCTTGTTATTCCGAGGGCGGCGAGAAATCTCGCGGGCTGAGGTTGCAGCGGTAATCAGACGTCAGCATGCGAGATTCCTCGCTACACTCGGAATGACGTCCTTTTTATTACCCGTCACCTCTTACCGTTCTCCTTTTACCATTCACTTCTTCACCTCATCACCAGTTAGTAGCCGAAGTTTTGCTTAAGGGCGGGGTCAGAAGCCAGAGTGCTCTGCGGAATCGGGAGCAGCTCTCTGCCCTGGCCGGGTACGTACTCAGCGGCCAGGCCAGCGCCGGTGCTAGAGGCGGTAGTGGTGCCCAGGGTGTAAGAGGTGCCGGCGGGCCGCAGGTTAGCCAAATAGGCGGCATCAAGGGCCTGGCGCCAGTTCACGCGTACCGTCCCGGTGGGCGCCGTAGCATTAGCGGGCGAAGGGCGGTAGAACGAACGAGTCCACTGCACCGGGCCAGCGGCGGGCGTGCGGAAGTACATGTACTGGGGTACATTCTGGTACGGCGCCTGGGCTTTAGCCAGCTTCTCAATGTCGGCCTTCACCTCGTTCATGCGGGTAGCAAACAGGTTCCACCGAATCAAATCGTACTTACGGATGCCTTCACCCCCAAACTCCAGGTAGCGCTCATTCACAATGGCGTTGAACAGCGCTTCTTTGGAGCCCATGTTCAGCCCAGCCATAGCCTTGGCGGCGGTGCCGAAGGCCCGGGTGCGTACTTGCAGCAGGGCATCTTTGGCTGCCTGGGTAGGACCGTTCAGCTCGTTTTCGGTTTCGGCAAACATTAGCACCACATCCGAGAAGCGAATGAGTGGCCAGTTGTAGCCCAGGTAGTTGCTGGAACCCGTCACGAGCGGAATGTGCCAGTCGCGGCGGAATTTGCCATCGGCCACCACGTTCAGGGCCACGCCCGAGAAGAAGGTGCTGTTGCTGGCCATGCCGTAGGGGGCAATGGTTACCGGCAGGCGGGTGTCCGTCGAGTCGAAGGCGTAGAAATAGGTAGGCGCAATGACCATAGCACCCTGGCTGGAGCCGTAGGCACTATTGGCGTTCTGCAGGCGGGGGCCATTGTAGTAACCTAACTTACTGTCAGACACGGCATTAGAACCGCCCGCTCCTACCTGGAACATGATTTCGTTGGCGGCCTCAGCGCGCTGCTCATTAATGCTCTTGAATACTTCCAGGAAGCTCGGGTTCAGACGATGCTCGGTGGGCTTGGCCATCAACTCAGCGCACTCCTGACGGGCAATGCGGTAGTACTCCTGGTAGTCGGCGGGGCGCACCATCTGGTTGTCCTTCGGCGCATAGCCACCGCGGTACAGGGCCAGGCGGGCCCGCAGGGCCTTCACGGCGCCTTTGGTGATTCGCTCGTTGGCTGTGCCGGCGGCTGAGCGCCAGGGCACGAGCTTTTGGGCTTGGGCCAGATCGGCAATCAGACGGGTTAAGGTTTCGTTGCGGTCGGCGTTGGGCAGGTTGAAGTTCTGACCCGACACCGAAGGCGTAAACTGCGCCGGCACGTCGCCCCAGTTGCGGATCAGCTCGAAGTAATACTGGGCCCGCAGGGTCAGGGCCTCGCCGTGCAGGCGGTGCAAAGCGGCCGTATCAGCGGCCGGGCCGCTGGTATAAAGCGCCATCTGCGGAATCTGCTGAATGCAGATGTTGGCGCGCTCCACGCCCTGGTACAGTTGGTTCCAGGGGTTGGTAATTTCAGTGTTGGTAGACTGGGCTTTGTAGCGGGCAATGCTGCGGCGCTGCCCGTCGGGGGCGCCCGGTGAGCCAATCATTTCATCGGTATCCACGGAGTAGTATAGGCTGATGCGCTGTCCGTAGCCATTGTCGCCCGAGAGCGGGTCGTAGGCTCCGATAACGGCCGTGGTAGCGCCGGCCACCGTGCTGAACACGTAGGAAGTGGTGTTCAGCGCTACGGGCTCTACATCCAGAAAGTCTTTGCAGGAGGATACCAGCCCGGCGGTTCCGGCCAGCGCCACGGCAGCCACGGCAGTCCGGAAGGGGAAGATGGATTTCATATGCAAAATGTCGAAAAGCAGTGGGTGGGAAGGTTACAGGGCCAGATTCACGCCGAACAAGAAGGCGCGGCTGCGCGGGTAGGCGGCGTAATCAACGCCGGGCGTGAGCGGCGAGGAGCGGCGGGTGTTCACCTCGGGGTCGTAGCCGGTGTACTTGGTGAAGGTGTACACGTTGTTCAGGGTCACGTAGAAGCGAGCCTGGGTTAGCTTCACGCGCTGAATCAGGGGTTTGGGCAGGGAGTAGCCAAACGTTACGTTGTTCACGCGCAGGAACGAGCCGCTTTCCACGGCCCAGGAGTGCAGGAAGTAGCGCTGGGTAGGCGTCCAGATGGTAGCATTCCGGTTTACCTCGCGCAGGGTGTTGAGGTCGGTGATCCGGCTACCATCGGCGTTGATGGTGCGGTATCGGTCCTCCATAATGCCCAGCACGTTGCTGTACACCGTGTTGGGCGTGTTCGAGGTGAACTCAATCTTGTTGGCATTGTACACATCGTTGCCCAGCACGAAGTTCAGGAAGATGCTGGCATCGAAGTTCTTAAAGGTGAACTGCTGGTTGAGGCCGCCCGTTACCTTCGGGTTGGCATTACCAATAATGGTCTGGTCCAGGTCATTCACCACGCCATCCTTGTTAAGGTCCTTCAGCTTGATGACGCCGGGCTGGGCCACCTGCCCTACCGCCGTACCTGAGGGTAGCAGGCCTTGCTTGGGAATCCAGAGGTTGGTAGCTGCATTGTAGCCCTCAAAGTCGTCGGCCGTGTAGAAGCCGTCCGTCACGTAGCCGTACATCTCGCCCACCGGACGCCCCACCCGCGCCTTGAAGTCGGCGGCGGAGGCAAAGTTGGAGCCGGCCCAGCCCGAGTTGATCGGGGTAATTTCCTGGAGGTCGCCGCCCAGGCTTTCAATCCGGCCGCGGTTCATGGAGGCGTTGGCGGTGGCCGTCCAGGTGAAGTTAGGCTTGTTGAAGATGGTACCCGTCAGCTGCAGCTCAATGCCCTTGTTCGAGGTTTTACCCACGTTCTGGAGTTGGCTGAGGTAGCCCAAGAAGGGCGGGATAGGCACGTTAATAAGCAGGTCGGTAGTCGTGTTGTAGTACACGTCGCCGGTGAACTGCACGCGGTTGTCCCACAGGGCCAGGTCAACGCCCAAGTCGCGGGAAGTGGTTACTTCCCACTTCAACCGCTCATTGCCCAGCGTGGTAGCCGAAGAACCCAGCACCTGCGCGTGGTTGAGGAAGTAAGGGGCACTACCAGCAGTAAAGAGCTGGTCGTAGAGGAAGTCGCCGATGCGGTTGTTGCCGGCCTGGCCGTAACTCAGGCGCAGCTTCAGGTCCGATACGGCCGGTACTCCCGTGAAGAAGTCTTCCTTGGAAATACGCCACGCCGCCGAAGCGCCGGGGAAGAAGCCCCAGCGGTTGCCTTCCCTGAACTTGGAAGAGCCATCGGCCCGGAACGTGCCCGTAAACAGGTACTTATCGTCGAAGGAGTAGGTGAGGCGACCAAAGCCCGAGAGCAGCCGGAAGTTCTGCGGAATATCGGTGCGGGGCAGCACGGGCTGGGCCGTAACGCCGGTGGGTAGTACGCCCTGGTTGATGTTGGCCCAGGCCCGCTCGGCGGTAATGTCCAGGGGTAGGTAGTTGGTTTGGATGTACTGCAGCTTGTTGCGCTGCTGATACACCTCTTCACCCACCAGCAGGCCCACCGCGTGCTTGCCTTTGGTGAAGCTGTAATCCAGCACGTTCGAGTTATTAATCGTCGACTGGTTGGTGGTGGTGATGGTAGCAAAGGGCAGCTCGTTGTAGCCACCGGCCGGCTGGCGCAGGGTAGGCGAATTACGGCCGTTGAAGGTGCTTAGATCGGCATTCGTGATGTCGAAACCCGCCGTGGTCCGGAACACCAGGCCTTTGGCCAGGGTCAGGTCGGCATTGGCGCCCACGTTGAAGGTGCGGCGCTTGTCCTCACGGAACTCGCTGTCGATGGCCACAATGGGGTTTACCAGCGAAGACGTCGTGAAGAAGTCGGGGTCGAAGGCGTTGGGGTCGAGCAGAACGCCCGTGCTGCGCGGCACCGACAGCGGCAGGTACTGCACGGCATTGCGCAAGCGGGAGGTGGTGTTCGAGCCGGTGGTAGAAGTGCCGGCCCCGTTCACTTCCTGGTCGTTGAAGCGCATGTTCAGGCCGATGCGCAGCTTATCTGTGGGCTTGGTGTCGAAGCGGAAGTTCACCAGGTTGCGGACAAAGCCCGAACCGCGCTGAATGCCGTCTTCGTCGTTGCGGGTCAGGCTCAGGGCGTACGTGGTGCCTTTCACCCCACCCGACACCGACAGGTTGTGGGTTTGCTGGAAGGCGTCGCGCCCGAAAGCCTCGTCCTGCCAGTCCAGGAAGGGTGAGTTGCGGGCCCGCGACAGGGTGTCACTGAGGTAGTTGGAGCTGCCGAACAGGCGGCGGTAGGTTTCCAGGCTGCCGCTGCCGGTAGCGCCTACCTGCTGGGAGCGTTCAAACTGGTAGTCGAGGTAGTCGGCCGGGCCCAGCACGTCCAGCTTCTTGGCAATGCGGCGGAAGCCAGCAAAGCCATTGTAGCTGATAACCGTTTTTCCCTCGATGCCTTTTTTGGTCGTAATAATCACTACCCCGTTGGCACCGCGGGCCCCGTAGATGGCCGTGGCGGAAGCGTCCTTTAGCACGTCAACGGAGGCAATATCCTGGGGCGCAATAACGGACAGGGCGTTTTCAATCTGAATGCCATCCACCACGTAGAGCGGGGAGTTGTCCTGGGTGATGGAGCCGCCGCCCCGCACCCGCACCCGCACATCGAGGTTGCCGGGCGTGCCCTCCGAGGAAGTCAGCTGCACGCCGGCCAAGCGGCCCGTCAGGGCTTCAGCAGCGGAGTTTACCGGAATGTCCTTGATCTGCTGGGCGCTTACTGACGACACCGAGCCGGTTACGTCGCGGCGCTGCACGGCCTGGTAGCCGATTACTACTACGTCATCCAGGGTCTGGCTGTCCTCTTTCAAGGTCACGCTTACCTCAGTGCGGCTACCTACGGCCACCTCGAAGGGCAGGAAGCCGATGTAGCTAAAGCGCAGGGTAGCATTGGCCGGCACGTTCAGGCTGAAGCGGCCTTCCCCGTCGGTAGAAGCGCCGGCCGTGGTGCCTTTCACGACTACCGTTACACCCGGCAGGGCCTCGCCCTTTTCCGACTTAACGACGCCCTGCACGCGCTGCTGCTGCGCCCAGGCCGGTGCCGCCGCCGCTAGCAGCGGAGTCAGCAACAGTAGATTTCTTTTCATGACGTAGAGTGTGGGAATTATGTGGGATGTAGCGCCAGTTAGCGCAAATCGGTAATGGGCGCGGGGTCCATGTCGGTGTATTCTTGGTTTTCGCCGCCCATGCCCCAGATGAAGGTGTAGCCGGCGGTGCCGCAGCCCGAGTGAATGGACCAGGGCGGGGAAAGGATGACCTGCCCCTCGCCTACCCACAGATGGCGGGTTTCCTGGGGCTGGCCCATGAGGTGGAGCACGCGCTGGCCCTCCGGCAAATCGAAGTAGAGGTAGGCCTCCATGCGCCGGTCGTGGGTGTGGACCGGCATGGTGTTCCACACGCTGCCGGCATGCAGCTGCGTGAGGCCCATTACCAGCTGGCAGCTCTGAATGCCCTCGTTGTAGATGTACTTGTAAATGGTGCGCTGATTGGCCGTTTCCAGGGCGCCCAGGGTTACCGGCGTAGCTTCGGCCTGCGTGAGGCGGGCAGTGGGGTAGGCGGCGTGGGCGGGCGTGGAGAGCAGGTAAAACTTAGCCGGCTGGCTGGCTTCCTGACTGGCGAAGGATACCTCGCGGGCATCCTTACCCACGTACAGGCAGTCCTGGCGGCCCAGCTCGTAGATGGTGCCATCCACGGTTACGGTGCCGGCGGCCCCGGTATTCAGCACGCCCAGCTCCCGGCGCTGCAGGAAAAACTCGGCCTTTAGGTTCCCGGGGCAGGGTAGCACAATCGGCTCAGCGGTGGGTACTACACCACCCACCATCATGCGGTCATAATGCGTGTACACCAGCTGAATTTCGCCGGGCACAAATAGGTTTTCCAGCAGGAAATTCTCGCGCAGCTCGGCGGTGGACATAGCAGCTGTTTCGCGGGGCCCGATGGCGTAGTACTGGCGCATTTTCAGTGGTGAAATGGTGAGATGATGAGTAGTGAAATGGTGAGTGGTGAGATGGTGAGTTTGACGTTTGATCGGCATCGTTTGCGCAGATTGCGCGGCTGGAACGACAACTCACCATTTCACCATCTCACTAGTTCACCTTTACCTGCCCATCCAGCCGCCATCGACGGTGAGGATGGTGCCGTGGATGTAGTCAGCGGCCGCAGAGGCCAGGAAAACGGTGGGGCCTTTGAAGTCGTCGGGGGTGCCCCAGCGCCCGGCCGGAATGCGGCCCAGAATGCTCTGGCTGCGGTCGGGGTCCTGGCGCAGGGCCTGGGTGTTATCAGTGGCGATGTAGCCGGGAGCAATGGCATTCACGTTCACCCCGCGGCCGGCCCACTCGTTGGCCAGGGCCTTTACCAGCGAGCCAATAGCGCCCTTGCTGGCCGCGTAGCCCGGCACATTAATACCGCCCTGGAAGGTCAGTAGCGAGGCCGTAAAAATGATTTTGCCGCCACCCTGCGCCAGCATCCGGCCGCCCAAGGCGCGGGCCAAACGAAAGGGCGCATCCAGGTTGATAGCCAGCACGTTGTCCCACAGCTCGTCGGCGTGCTCGGCGGCCGGGGCCCGCTGAATAGTGCCGGCGTTGTTGATGAGAATGTCGATGCGCGGGAAGTCCTGCTGCACCTGGGCCAGGAAGGCGTCTACCTGCTCGCGCTGGCTGAAGTCGGCCTGGTAGGCGCGGAACTGCCGGCCCAGGGCCTGCACTTGCTGCTCCGTCTCGCTGCCGCTCCGGGCCAGGGAGGCCGAAACGCCAATGATGTCGGCCCCGGCTTCTGCTAGTCCCAGCGCCATGGCCTGCCCGATGCCTTTGTTGCAGCCCGTTACCAGCGCTACCTTACCAGACAAATCGAACGAAGTGGGACCCGACATATAGAGGAGAATGTTTGTAAACTTTTCGAAGAAATCCGGTGTACTTTTGAAACAGCCGGATGGCCGGCGGCATGATTAAGATTAAAAGATGCCTTTCCGAAAAGGAAGTATCTGGTCTTAATAATTTGCGCAAACGATGTCGGGAACGTTGCCAACTATCGTCTAGGGCAGGTAAAGCCGCCTTCTCCCGCCGTTATTCGGCCCAACATTCTGCTTACCTGCCTCCGCGCGTTCCTCCTACAATAGCCTCGGTTTTAGGACAAAAGTAAGTACCCACTCTCCTACTCCCATCTTCCTACCGCTCACACCTGTGGAAACCTTTACCATCAAAGACATTGCCCGCGAGCTAGGCATCTCTACCTCCACGGTATCCCGGGCGCTGCGGGGGAGCTATGAAATTAACCCCGAAACCAAGCGGCTAGTGATGGAGTGCGCCGAGCGCCTCAACTACCGCCCCAACCCCATTGCCCTGAGTTTGAAGGGTAGCGCCAGCCGGGCCATTGGCGTTATTCTGCCCCAAATTGCTAACTACTTTTTCTCCCAGGCCATTAATGGCATTGAGGCCATTGCCTACAATCGGGGCTACCACGTCATCATCTTTCAGAGCCAGGAATCCTACGAGCGGGAAATTGCCAACGTGCAGCAGGCCATGTCGAGGAAGGTGGATGGGTTGCTGATGTCGCTTTCCAGCGAAACCGCCGATGTGGCGCACTTGCAGGAAGTACTGGATAAGAATGTGCCCCTGGTTCTGTTCGACCGGGTTTCGGCCGAGTTGAACGTGACCAAAGTAGTGGCCGACAATTTCGGCGGAGCCTTTGCCGCCACCGAGCACCTGATTCAGTCGGGCCGCAAGCGGATTGCCCACCTCACCATTCAGCCCTGGCTGAGCATCACGCAGGAGCGCCTGGCCGGCTACCGTGCCGCCCTGGAAAAGTACGGCCTGGAGTTCGACGAAAGCCTGATGCGCTACGGTAGCTTCGGCCCCGATGAGGTAGGCCCCATGGTCGACGACCTGATGCGCCTGCCAGCTCCCCCCGACGCCTTTTTCACCGCCTCCGACCGCCTGGCCGTCGGTTGCCTGCAGGCCCTGCGCCAACGCAACCTGCACATTCCCGAGGACGTGTCCTTAATTGGCTTCACCAACCTCAACGTCGCCGATCTGCTGGCCCCGCCCCTAAGTACGGTAGTGCAGCCGGCCCAGGAAATCGGGCAGCTAGCCGCCGAGCGCCTCATCGACCAGATTGAGCGCAAGCACCGCGCCCTGCCCGTTGAAACCGTAAAAATCCCCACGGAGCTGATTGTGCGCAGCTCCACGATGGTAGAAGTGGTGAAATTGTGAGGTGGTGAAATAGTGAGTTTGCTGTTCTGTCCTGGCGAGGAGGCACGATGCGGCCATTCGTCCTTCACGAAGTCTTACCCTTAGTAAATAGACAAGCCCTTGACGCTACCATACGTCAAGGGCTTTTCACTTTATCAGGTGTCAGGCACAAGAGAGGAAGGATGGCCGCGCTTCGCTCGCCATGACAACTCACTCACTTACAACCTCACTACTTGGCTTCTTCCACCCGAAACCAGTCCACGTCGGCGGTGCCGGCGTCGTTGGTTTTGCCGGGGCGGGTGCAGAACAAGCCTACTTTGGCCCCAATCCATTTGCCTTCCCGAGCCGTGAATTCGGTACCGAGGGGCTGAAACTGCTCTCCATTGAGGCTGTAGCTGAACTGGCACTTGGCACCTTCCCGCACGGCTACGCGCAGGTAGAGGGGCTGCTTATTCGGCACGACAATGGGGGCCGTGGTGGTTTCGGGGGTAAGCTTATCGGCGTTTTGGCATACCGCCTGCGCTAGGTGGAGCTGGCCAGCTTTGCTGGTGAGCGTGAGGGCAGCGTAATCGAGTCCCATCATCACGAGGCCCACTTTTTCGCCCTCGAAGCGCGGGGTAAAGGTAAGCTTGGCGGTAACGATAAACTTCTCGGCGGGCAGCTTTTGCAGCAGCAGGTTAGGCACCTGCCACAGGTTCTGGTAGCCTTCTGGCAGTGGCACCGAGTACAGGCGCAGGAAGCCCGCACTGCCGTTGAGGAAGTGCCAGCCCGGCTGGGGGTTGGCGTGCCACTGCCACTGCAGGCCGAGGGTATTAGCGTCAAACTCGTCGGAGGTAGCGGGCGTAGCCAGGGGCTGGGGCTTGCCCTTCACGGCGGGCTTGCGGTAAGTAAGCACGGGCTGGCCGGTACCGTCACCATCGGGGTCCTCGCCGATAATGGGCCAGTCGTTTTTCCACTGCATGGGCTGCAGATGCATCACCCGCCCGTAGGCGCCCTGGTCCTGGAAATGCAGAAACCAGTCCTGCTTACCATCGGGCGTATCAACCCAGGCGCCTTGGTGGGGGCCGTTGATGGGGGTGTTGCCCTGGGCTAGCACAATCCGGTCTTCGTAGGGGCCGAACACGTTTTTGGCGCGCAGCACTACCTGCCAGCCGGTGGCTACCCCGCCGCCGGGCGCGAAGATGTAATAGTAGCCGTGACGCTTGTAGAACTTGGGGCCTTCGATGGTCGGGTGCTTGTCGTGCCCATCAAATACTAGCACTTCGTCGCCGAGTAAACGCAGGCCATCGGGGCTCATGCGGCTCACGGCCAGCACGCTCTTAAAGCCCGCGCGCGAGCCCGCAAACCCATGCACCAGGTAGGCCTGGCCGTCTTCATCCCAGAGCGGGCAGGGGTCAATCCAGCCCTTGGCTTCCTTGATGCACACGGGCGTGCTCCAGGGGCCGGCCGGATTCTTGGCTTTCGTGACGAACAGCCCCAAGTCCGGGTCGGGGTAGTAAATGTAGAACTCCTTGCGGTGGTAGCGGATGGCCGGGGCCCACACGCCGTTACCGTGCTGGGGTAGGTTGTAGCGGGCAAGGGGCGGCTGTTGGGTGAAAACTGCACCAATAAGCGTCCAATTCACTAGGTCGCGGGAGTGCAGGATTTGCAGACCCGGCGCAGCGTTAAAGCTGGAGGAAGTGAGGTAGTAATCCGGCCCCACCCGCACCACATCGGGGTCGGAGTAATCGGCGTAGAGCACCGGGTTTTTGTAGCTGCCATTGCCCAAGTCCGGCACCCACACCTTCGACAAGGAAGATTGAGCCGCGGAAGCCAGCGGCAACAGAACAAGCAGCAGTAGAGAAAGACGTACCAAGGGCTGTAACGCTGAGCTCCGGCTCGGCGCACGAGCGGAGCGAGTATGGAACGTGAGCCGACGCGTGGTAGGCGCGTAGAGACTCGTTCCGCTCGTGCGCCGAGCCGGAGCTCAGCGTTACTTAGCCTGTTGCAGCAGCCAGGTCGCTAGGTCCTTCGCCGCCTGAAAGTTCTGGTACTCGGCCGGAATCTTGCGGCCGTCCACGTATTCGTTGTAGAGCCACGGGTCGCCCACGGCGAAGACTGTCCCCTTGCCTACCTTGGCGGTGGCCATGATAACGCTGCCGCCTTGGCTAACCAGGGGCTGGGCCGGGGCTTTCACGTCCAGCGGGGCCAGCTCCTTGATGTAGGCGGCGCGGGCCGTTTTGAACACCGCATTACCCGCGGGCAGCTCTACCCTACCCTGCTCAAATTGGGTTCCTTTCACCATGTTCAGGTTCTGGCTTTTAAACTGGATGCCAAAGGCCTGGGCTAGGGTGTTGAAGCGCGGAATCTCGCAGTTGCTGGTGTCATTTGCCATGAGCACCAGCGTGCCGCCGTCTTTCACCCATTTCGTTAGGGCCTGCACGTCGGCAGGTTGCACGAAGTTGGGTTTAGCGGTTTCCTTTTTGGTGTCGGGGTCCACGATGATGTACACGTCCACACCTTTCAGCGCGGCGGCCGTGGGCGCGGTAGTTATAGTAGCGGTTTTGGCGCCCAGGTCGCGCAGCTGCTGGCCCCAGAAATAGAAGCCGCCGTGGGTGCGCTCATCCCAGGTGTAGTGCCAGGTTTCCTCCTGCCCGCTAAGGGCATTCTTGCGCAGCTCGTGGTTAAAATAGTTATCCACGGCCACCGTTTTGCCTTTGCCCAGGGTGCTTTCGGCGGCCACTTCCATTTCCAGGCTAGCGAGGATGAACGGCCCGACGCCTTTCAAATCGTTCTTGCGTAGGGGCTCGGAGAGGTAGTACTCGAAGCTACCGTCGCGGTAGGGGTTGCCGCCCAGGCCACCCACGCTTACCGTGCCGTTGAAGGCCAGGGCGCTGCTACCTTCCGTGGCCACGAATTGCTTAAGCAGGCCGTCATAACCTTTGCGGGCCACCTCGGCGTACTTTTTATCGAGGTAACCCATGCGCACGCCTTTCTGCAGAAAGTACACGAACATGCTGCTGCCGGAAGCCTCCTGGTAGTTGCCTTTGCGCGCGGCCTGGTCGACCACCAGCGCCCAGGTGCCCGTTTTGGGGTCTTGGTATTTTGCCAGCACGGGCGCCAGGCGCTGCACGTTTTTGATAAGCTGCTGGCGCTGCGGGTGGTTCTGAGGGAAATAGTCCAGCACATCTACCAGGGCCATGGCGTACCAGCCCATGCCCCGGTCCCAGAAGTTCGGCGACTGGCCCGTTTGCTTGTTGGCCCACTTTTGCTCCCTGCTTTCATCGTAGCCGTGGTAAAGCAGGCCGGTTTTGGGGTCCACCAGGTTCTTCTCGATGAGGGCAAATTGCTTGGCTACGTCGTCGAAGCCAGCGGGCTGGTTGAAGGCCTTGCTGTACTCGGCGTAGAAGGGCTCGGCCATGTAGAGGCCATCCAGCCACATCTGGTTGGGGTACACCTTCTTGTGCCAGAAGCCGCCGGCCTTGGTGCGCGGCTGCCCTTCCAGCTGCTTGCGCAGCAGTTGGGCCGCTTTCTGGTACTTCTCGGCCTGGGGCACCGACATCTGGCTGAGCGTGAGCAGGGCGTGGCCGGTGGTCAGGTTATCGAGGTTGTAGTCTTCCAGCTTGTAGGTGCGAATGGTGCCATCGGGCCGCACAAACTGGTCGAGGTCTTTCTGAATGTAGGTGAAGTAGCGCCCGTCGCCGGTGCGCTGCCACACCCGCTCCAGGGCCTTCAGCATCAGCCCCTGCTCGTAGTCCCAACGGGCCGTTTTGCGGTTGCCAATGACGATGGAATCGGGGTGCCAGCTGATGAAGGCATCCGCCATGCGCTGCGACATCGGCCGTCCCGTGCTGGGCGTGGTTTGGGCCTGGGAAGTAAGCGAGGCGAGCAGCAGACCGGAAAGCAAGAAGCGGCGGGAGAGCATGGGTAGGGAGTAGCGTGTCGGGGATTTTAAGGAGATGCTTCGCTCTGGAGGCGCCATTACAGCTTAGAAACCGTCACGACTTTCTTGGCCACTTTCTCACCCATTTCTACGCCTTTTTTCGCGGCTTTGGTGTCGGTGTTGCGCAGGGTTACGGCCTTGCTGCGGCTACCCGTAACGCGCAGTAGCAGGTCGGCGCCGGGAGCGTAGCGCAGGTTGTCGAAGCTGATGTTGCGGCTGTTTTGGACTTCCAGCACGGGGTTGGTTTGCTTGGAAATCAGGGTCACGTTCTTGAGGCGGATCCCGTCGGCTTCCTGGCACACTAGGCCTTTATTGCTTTCCAGCACTGTGTTTTCAATGTCCACGTCTTTAATGGCCATTTCCGGCAGACCGCGCACCAGAATACCCGTGTTGGCGCCCTTACAGGTGACGTTCTTGATGCGGAAGCCGCGAAACTGGGGCGTGCCTTCGCCCAATGGCTCGGCCTTGATTTCCGGAATGCCGTAGGCGTCGCCGTTTACTTGCACCGGGTCTTTGGCGGCGTAGTACATGTCGAAAAGAATGGCCTCGCCGGCAATGTCCGTCATGTCCACGCCATCCACGAAGATGTTTTCTACTACCCCGCCGCGGCCTCGGGCTGTTTTAAAGCGCAAGCCCACGTCGGTGCCCATGAAGGTGCAGTTGTTTACGTAGATGTTGCGCGCCCCACCCGACATTTCCGAGCCAATCACGAAGCCGCCGTGGGCATGATACACTTTCGTGTCACGGATAATAAAGTTCTCGGTGGGCACGCCGCGCCGGCGGCCTTCCTCGTCGCGGCCCGATTTGATGCAGATGCCGTCGTCGCCCACGTCGAAAGTGCAGCCTTCCACCAGGCCGTTGCGGCACGATTCCAGGTCTAGCGCGTCGGTGTTCTGGCCGTACCAGGGGTTGCGGGCCGTGACGTTGCGCAGGGTGATGTTGTCGCAGAGCAGGGGGTGAATGGTCCAGGCCGGGGAGTTCTGGATGGTGAAGCCTTCCAGCAGAATCTGCTTGCAGCGCTGCAGGCTGAGCATGTTGGGCCGCAGAAAGTCCTTGAACTCCTGATACTTGCTGTAGTCGGGCTGCTGACCCGCCTTAATTGTCCAAGGCTTGTTGAGCGTGGAGCCTTTCAGGGAGCTAGCCGAGGGGTACCAGGTTGTGCCCTTCTCATCCACTACCCCACCCGATTTTACCAGCCGCTGCCACTGCCCGGCGTTGAGCTTTTCCTTTTTCACCATGCGCCAAGCGTCGCCGGCCCCATCAAAGGTGCCCTCGCCGGTAATGGCAATGTTCTCCAGGTCGTAGCCGGAAATGGGCGACTGGTTGCGCACGGCGTCCTCGCCTTCCCAGTTGGTTTTAATCAGCTGATAGTCGGAGAGCTTGTTGCTGAATTGCACCAGGGCGCCCTTGGCCACGTGCAGGTTTACGTTGCTTTTCAGCTGAATGGGGCCCGTGAGCCACAATCCGCGCGGCACCAGCACTACCCCACCCTTCTGGCTGCAGGCCTCAATGGCTTTGCGGAAGGCTTCGGTGTTCAGGGTTTGGCCATCGGCTACGGCCCCGTACTTCGTGATGTTGAAGGTATCCTTGTTAAAAGTAGGCTGAAGCACTACCGGCAAATCGTACTGGTACTTGCCCGTGAAGGCCAGGGGCTGCAGGTGGCTGGCAATGCCTAGGTTCATCTTTTTCACGTCCTGAGCTACCAGCTGCGCCACCCGCTCCGCGCCATAAGCAGAGAAGTGCGTGTTATCGAGCTTCGTGTTGTTGGCGCCGTTCTGGTAGCTCCAGAACAAGGGCTTGGAACCGGCGTCGCCGAGTTGGGAGTACAGGCCCCAGCTGGTTTCGTGCAAGTCAATCAGGGGTACTTTCTGGGTTTTGGCTACCTCCTTCACTACGCCGGGGTAGTCGCCGTGGTCATCCTTGCGCTTGCCTTGCTCGTCAAAGTAACGGCGGCCAACGGGCGTGAGCAACACAGGATTGGCGCCTTTGGCACGGGCTTCCTGCACGTAGCGGGTCAGGTTTTGGCGGTAGGCGGTTTGGGGGGCGGCGTAGCGGGCGGTGTCTTCCTGCTTGCTGTCGTTGTGGCCGAATTGAATGAATACCCAGTCGCCGGGCTTGAGCTGCTCCAACACTTTGGCCCAGCGGCCCTCGTGGCGGAAATTGCGGGTGCTACGCCCGTTCATGGCGTGGTTCTGGATGGCCACGCCCCCATCAAAATACTGCCGGAAGTACATGCCCCAGCCGCGCTCGGCTTTGTCCAGGGGCTTGTCCGACATGGTGGAGTCCCCGACCAGGAAGATGGTGGTCTTGCGGTCATCGGCGGCCGGGCGGAAGGCCAGCAGCGCAACGGCCAGCAGCAGAACGGCAAATGGTTTCATACAGAGCGGGTGGGAAGGAGTTCAAGAACCAGGCACGCTTGCTCAGGGTGCACCCGGGAAAAGGAGTTTTCCGTGACCCGGCGCGGGTGAGTGAGTGCTGAATACATGTTAAGGTTAGCGGAATAGTTGGCCTACCCTGCACCCTCGTCCAGCATTTTTTGTGCAATCGTTATCGGGAACGTTCCCAATGCCAGCATTCGTGCCCGCGGCGACAGCTACCTGGCGGCAGCGCCTACCCTATCTACTCACTTTGCCTTGGGGCTTAACTAGCTGAAGCTGCCCGTCAAATTGCACTTACCGCTACCCACAAAAAAAGAGTGCGGCCGGAGCGCGCACTCTTTTTTGTATTAGCAATCGACGTGTACAGAGTCCGGGGCCGCCGAGTAAGTATCTATGCCGGCCGCCGCGGGGTTGCTGCCAGTTGCTTAGATGGAGCTGAGGAAGGTTACCAGCGCATCACGCTCTTGCTTGCTCATCTCGGTCACGATTTTGCGTGAGTTTTCGCCTTCGCCACCGTGCCACATAATGGCCTCTATTACGTTGCGGGCACGCCCGTCGTGCAACAGGTTGGTGTGGCCGTTTACGGTTTGCTGCAAGCCTAGGCCCCACAGCGGAGCCGTACGCCACTCGCGGCCGGAAGCCAGGAAGTCGGGGCGGTTGTCAGCCAGGGCTGGGCCCATGTCGTGGAGGAGGAGGTCGGTGAAGGGAGCAATAACCTGGTTTGATACCTCAGGACGGCCGGGCAGCGTACCGGTTTTCATGCGCGGCACGTGGCAGCTACCGCACTCCGCCTTGGCAAACATTACGGCGCCTAGTTGCGCCTGAGGGCTGCTATTGTTGCGGAAGGCCGGTACCCCCATCGTCTGGGTGAAGACGGTCAGGTCACGGATTTGCTGCTCGCTTAGGTTCAGTTGGGCCGAGGCGCTGGTTTCGCCGGGCTCCACCGGGAACACCGGCGAGGTCAGGCCCATGTCGCCGTTGGCGGCACCGGCATTTTGCTGCCGCAAAGTGGGTTGGTTGGCTTTCCACCCGAAACGACCAATGCGGGTGCGGCCCTGCTCTACGTCCCACACCCGGTTAGGCCGGCCCGAAACACCGTTGTTGGTATTCACGCGGGCAAACTCCAGAATGGTTTCTTCGCGCACGGCTTCCAGCAGGCCCAGGCCCGTTACCTGAGAACCAGTGCGGGGCGAAATCATGGTGCCGGTGGGCAGGTTTTGCGTGGTTTTCACGAAAGTGTACGTGGGCCGCCGCAGGCTAACGGTGCTGCCATCCTTGAACGGCAGGCTGGGCTGTTCCGTGTAGCGCACCAGTACGTTGCCTTCGGCGCTAGCGCCGCGCACATCATCTTGGGCGTCAACTCCTTCTACCACCATCAGCGGCTGAATCTGGTCGCCGAAACCGGGCACTGGCTTGGGCTCCCCGTGGGGGCCGGTGCCTGGCAGACTCACGCGGAACAGCAGCTGCGGGGCCAACTCGCCGGTTGTGGCATTCACCCGGGGCAGACCAGCGCGGGAGCCGCCCAAGTGGCAGCTTTCGCACCGCACGTTGTTCCAGAGGGGAGCTACCTCGCCCAACTCAAACGTGCGCTGGAACACTGTCTTACCATTCAGGTGAGCCGTCATGTCAACACCGCCCAGGTTAGGGGCCGGCTGAATCATGCTCAGGCTGCTGACGTCGTTCACGGTGGTCTGGCCGCCCGCTAAGGTGAACGTGGGGAAAACTTGCCCCCAATCCACGTTCAATTCGTCATCGCCCTCATTATTGGCCGATGTTGTAACCTGCAATGCGTCAGGACCTTCCAGCTCAGGTTTTTCGCAAGAGGTTAGCACTGTCAATCCTACCGCACAACTTACCAACTTCCAGGAGGTAAAGGGTTTTATCATATAATTGTTCTAAAATGGGAATGAAACTGCAGCAATATACAATATAATTCTACTTTGATATTATTATATTCCGTATAAAACTATTTTTATTTTCTATGACTATACTGCCTAAAACTTGGCTTTTTCAGTTAATGCAGCGCAACACTGGTTACGTGCCACCTGCGTGCGTTAGTTAGCCTTCTCAAAGTTGGAAGCAATGAGCCTTCTTTTAGTCTACTTGCAGCTATGTATTGCCACGGCGAAACAGCAACCTATCAGACTTCTTACCCCTCGGGTTAGCCCAACCGCCGTACTAGCCAGAGCACAGCACTTAGCAATAAGCTCAGCAGCAGCATGGAAACAATGGGCGCGTAAAACAGGAAGCCCGGCCGCTCAATGCGGATGTCGCCGGGTAGGTGTCCGAACCACTTCAGCAGGCTGCCGCCCCCTAGCCAGAGGAAAGCACCCAAAGCCACCAGAATCAGGCCGAGAACAACGAAGCTTTTACCGAGTTGGGGCGTCATGGGTAGGCTGATATTGTATCGTGCGTTATAATCCCTCAAAAAACCACTCCCACCACGTATGAGGATGAGGTCTATCCCAATCGGCTTTTCGGTGTAGGGCAACGAATGAATAGATTCTGGAAGATAGCTGTACTCGTGTAAGCGTAGCAATTTCTGAGGCAATTGCAGCAGCGCGGGGCCACTGGCGTTTTCATCAGCAACCGCTGCCCTAGCGCTGAAACAACTGAAACGCAGCACCAGGAACTGCCCATTAGCGCAAGTCAACCGGAGCTGGCTATGAAACGACGCACCTTAAATCAGCGGCCCGTTTTCTGTAGTGTAAACTACATGGGTAGCTTTTCTAGGGCTATAACAACTTACTAAACCCTAGCAACTTCCCGCTAATACTGGATTCAGCAGGACACGCTTCATTAGTTGAAGTTGCCTGCTGCTCCCAGGAGTAATAGCAAATGCGCAGAAATAGAGGGTGAGTTCATTACCCCTGCCCAAACACCGGCTCTATCCTGCCTTCGGCACCTACCTGCAAGGCGGCCTCGTAACGGTTGCCGGTTTTGGCCGACACGAATCCGCGGATGACGCCGGTTTTGCCTTTGCGCAGAAGCTGATTCATCTGGCTGTCGGTGAGGGTTTTACCACCCCACTCGAACGGCACCCGGAACTGGCAGTCCTCGCGGAAGCGGGAGCAGCCCCAGGCACTTTTACCTTTCAGCATCTGGCCCAGGCGGCACACGGGGCACGGAATCTGGCCGGGGTCGGTGGCCGTAGTAGGCTTGCTTTCGGCGGCGCGTACCAACTCCAGCGTGTACTGCGGGGTGAGGCGGATGGCGGCGCTAAACTTGTTGCCGGCGTCATCCAAAAAGCCCTGCATAGCCTGGGTACGGCCTTTTTTCAACAGGTCGCCTACTTGCTTGTCGGTGAGCTTCTTGCCCTCATACTGGGTGGGTAGGCGCAAGGCGCAGCCCTCGCGCCAGCGCGAGCAGCCCAGGGCGGTTTTGCCGCGCAGCACGTGGCCACTGCCGCAGGCTGGGCACGGCCCCAGCGCCCCGGGCACGGCGGGGGTAGGTGCGGCAGCCGGAGCCGCGGGCCGGGTAGCAGCGGCTTTGCTTCCAGGGCCAGCGGCGTCGGGGCTGGCGACCGTCACGGCGCGGCCGGAGCCGTCCTGCTTTACCTCGTGCACCATTTCGCGCACCAGCTGTTTCAGCTCGCCCAGAAATTGCTCTTGGTCGAGCTGACCGCCTTCAATCTGGCGCAGCTTTTTTTCCCACTGACCTGTCAGCTCCGCCGATTTGAGGGTGGGGTTGCGAATCAGCCCGATCAGCTCCACGCCGGTAGCAGTGGGCACGATTTTCTTTTTGTCGCGGCGGATATAGCCCCGCTTAAATAGGGTTTCAATGATGGCCGCACGGGTAGAAGGCCGCCCGATGCCGTTTTCCTTCATGGCCTGACGCAATTCATCATCGTCGACGTTGCGGCCGGCGGTTTCCATACCGCGCAGCAACATCGCCTCCGAATACTCGCGCGGGGGCTGGGTCATTTTGGAGTCGAGGCGGGGCTTGTGGGGGCCGTTTTCGCCTTTCTCGAAGCTGGGCAGCACGGTATTCACCACGTCATCGTCGCCCTCGCCGGCCGCTTTCGGGGCCGAGGGAGCCTGCTGCTTCTCCGGGTCGCCGTACACCACGCGCCAGCCCGGGTTCAGAATCTGGCGGCCCCGTACGCGGAACGTGCGCCCGGCTGCTTCGGCCGTAACGGTTGTGTTCGACACCTCACAATCGGGGTAGAAAGCGGCCAGGAAGCGACGCACAATGATGTCGTAGACGCTGTGCTCGGTGCCGCCCAGGCCACTGGCACTAGCGCCGGTTGGGATGATGGCGTGGTGGTCGGTGACTTTGTTATTGTTGAATACTTTGCCCGACTTCTTGATTTTGCCCGCCAGCAACGGAGCCGTGAGGCTATTGTAAGCGCCCAGCCCGCGCAAAATGCCCGGAATTTTTGGGTACTGGTCGTCGGGCAGGAAAGTGGTGTCGACGCGGGGGTAGCTCACCACCTTTTTCTCGTAAAGAGCCTGCACCGTTTTCAGCGTGTCTTCGGCCGACAGGCCCAACTGGTTGTTGCACTGCACCTGCAGGGAGGTCAAATCGAATAGAGAAGGTGGGGTTTCCAAGGCCTTCTTGATTTCAACGTTGGTGACCGTGAGCGGCACGTCCTTCACGGCGGCCATGGCGGCGTCGGCCTCTTCTTGGGTTACAAAGTAGCCACGGGCTTTCAGGCGGGCCTTTTCGTCGGGCTCATCGTCTTCGGTCTTGCCTTTTTTGGGCGGGGCCACGTGGCTGAACATGGTGCCGCGGTATTCGGTGCGCAGTACCCAATAGGGCTCGGGTTTGAAGTTCTGAATTTCGTGGTAGCGGTCTACGAGCAAGGCCAGGGTAGGCGTCTGCACCCGCCCGATGCTGAGCACCTGGCGCTGGCCGGGCGCATACTTCAGGGTAAACAGGCGGGTAGCGTTCAGCCCCAGCAGCCAGTCCCCAACGGCGCGGCTTTTGCCAGCTTGGTACAGCTTGTCAAACTCCGCCCCGTCGCGCAGGTTCTGAAAACCTTGGCGGATGGCTTCTTCCGTAAGAGAGGAAATCCAGAGGCGCTTGGTGGGCTTGCGGTACTTGGCTTCTAGCAGCACCCAGCGCTGAATCACCTCTCCTTCCTGGCCCGCGTCGCCGCAGTTAATAACTTCTTCGGCGTTGGCCAGCAGGTTTTTAATGACGGTGAACTGGCGCACTACCCCATCGTCGCGGCGCATAAGCTTGATGCCGAAGTTCTCGGGCACCATGGGCAAATCGTGAATGCTCCAGCGCTTCCACTCGGGGCGGTAGTCCTCGGGCTCCCGCAGTTGGCAGAAGTGGCCGAAGGTCCAGGTTACCTGGTAGCCGTTGCCTTCAAAGTAGCCATCCATTTTGCGGGTAGCACCCAACACCTGGGCAATTTCGCGGGCCACGCTGGGCTTTTCAGCAATACAAACTTTCACTAGGGGCTAATTCTCGCTGATTCGTACTCAAATTTTGCTGGCGGCAGCGCCAGTGAGGAATCAACAAAGATACGCCGAGAAAAAGTCGGTTTACCCGCGGCGTTTGCAGCGGGTCGAAGCGGGTCAGGAAGCCGAGGCCAGCTCCAGCTCATGCTGGGTTACAAAGTGGTAGCGCACCTCGTAAAAGCCCGCATTCGATACCCGGTCCAGCATCACCACGCTTTCAATTTCAAAGGGCAGCCCCCGGGCCGCAATCCGCACTGGGTTCAGGCGGCGCTGGAAGATAATTTCTTCGCGGGCAATGTGCAGGGCCGCATTTTCGGTGGCCGCCTGCACGCGCACATAAAACAGGTTGGCCAGCGGAAACTGCCGGTGCTCCAGAATTTCGCCGTCCCAGTTATCGAAGTTGTCCAGCTCTTTGGGGAAAGCGCTGTCGTAGCGCTCATCCAGCACCTTCTGCTTTACCTGGTGGTAGGCAACGGGCGTGTTAAGGCGGTGAGTAATCAGTTTTACCAGATGGGCCACCTCCAGTTGGGCACCCTGCTCAACCAAGCTACCGCGGTGGTAAAGCCCAAACAGGTTTTCCTGCTCGTTATGGGTTATTACTACCCCGCTGGCGGCCGCTACCTCGCGCAGTTCCTGGTCGTAGAGGCGCTGGCTGGCGTAGAGTTGGCCCCAGCGGTTGTCGGGGGGTAGCAGCACGCCAAACTCGTCGGGCGGGGTGAGCACCATGGTCGAGGAATTGTTGCCCTCAAAGATGCGGGGGTAGTACTGCTTAAGCTGGCTAAAGCTGAGCCCAGCCACCCACAAGGCAAACGTGGTGCGGTGCAACCGGAACGTGCCGCCTTCGCTTCCCACGTAGTAGCCAATGGAGGTGAAGCGACTAGCCTGGTTTAGCGGCAGAGTAATTACCTGGGGCTCGTTGTCGGCATTGAGGCCGAAAAAGCACGGATGCCCTTGTTCGGCGAGTTGAAGAACGTGTAGGCCGAAGGGAATATTCTCCTGTATTCCGGGCAGGCTGGTACCGCGGTACTCCAGCTCCTGCTTTTTCACTTCACTAGCTAGGTGCACTAGTGAATCATAGGCAAACAGTTCTTCAATTTTTCTCAACCCGTGCATGGTAACACTACTGATTTCTGTACCGCACGGCAATATATTGCGATATGGTTGAATTTTTGTAATATACAATACAATATATAGTACATAAAATTATATTATTAAGAAATAACTATTTTTACAATCGATTCACAACCAGCCTCTTGTTTTCTACTTGTAGCAGCAGCTCCTCCAGAATAAAGTCAGAAGCTTCTGGCCTGGGTAGCACTTGCGGTGAGTAAGTTGGGCGGGCTCGAAGGTAGCGGTAGGCAAGGCAGCGGCTAGTGGCAGACGTGGGCACAAGGAGTAGAGCAGGGCCTGGTTGGCCCAGCGCTACCTGATAACATCTACTTTCTCGATTCTTTGGGCTACCATCCTACGAACTCCGGCAAGGCACGTGAATGCGCGCCTGCAACAGGTGTAGTAGTTAACTAGCCTACTCTGATTTCTTGCGCATGTGCACGCTGGCCACGCACCGGAATCCCAACCAGCTTTGCGGCCCCGGGTAGGCTTGCCGCGTTTCCAAGGTCAGGCCTACCACCGAGGACTTGAAAGAGCCCCCTTTTGCTACGCCTTTGGTAGCCGTCATTTCAGCCACATTGCCGATTATCTGCTGCAGGCCAACATTATTGGGCGGCCCGTCGGTGATGCGCTGGAGCGGGAATACCTCCTTGGCCGGGGCGCACTTGAATACCTGGTTGCTGCCCGCTAAGTAGTAGTTTTCCCGCAAGTTGAAGGGCAGTGCATACGCCACTTCCTCCGCCGGATGCGGCAGCTGCTGGGCGTCTAGGCAGGCCGTGAGGTCGTCGGCCTGGGCTAGCTTTTGACCCTTGGGTTTGCGAACCGGGCGGGTCTGAATTACTTCGAAAGGCCGGGGACCAGCCCCTACCCCACCGGCGGCGGCCAGCTGCCACTCTTGCTCCGTGGGGAGGCGGTAAGTTACCGTCACAGTGTAGTCGCGCAACTCTGGGTGTTGCTTCCGAAACTCCGCGCCCTGAAAGTAAGCCCGGTTAACCACAGCGCTCCGCCACCGACAATATGCCTGGGCCTGCTCGTAGCTGATGTTAGTGGCTGGGTAATAGCGGTAGCCCGGCGCCCGGAAGTAGGACTGCGGCGCCTGGTCCTGCTCAGGGTCGACGACGGGCTGCCACCCGGTCGAGTCGGGTAACTGGGAGCGGTATAGGGCAAGCGTAGAGTCGCGGCGCAGAAAGTGCAGGTACTCCAGCCAGTGGATGTTGGCTACCTCCGTTTCATCCATGAACAGATTCTCCGCCACGCGGGTAGTGCCGGGCGGCTCAGGCAAGCCCGGCTGCGTGGCTCCCGTCCGGGTACCTTGGGCCCAGATGAAGGCGGGTAGCAGCAGAATTAGGCCCACGGCGGCGCATACGTTGCTTTTGTTTTTCATACCCAATCTACAAGAGGCAGCAGCCTGGAGCTTTTTGTTTAGCGCAGTACCAAATATAAAGCCATAGCCCGCTACGTGCCCAGGTAAAACCTGCCGTTCCCGGCTAAATTATGGCTGGCTCCGTATTTGGTCAGAGTCTTCTTGATCAGGAATCTATGTGGTGGATGTTTTCGTTGTTGGCTGCGCTGTCGGCCGCCGTTGTGGTTACGCTTTCCAAGGTAGGCGTCAAAAATATTGAGTCGAGCGTGGCCTTTGCCGTGCAGTCGGTGCTGATTGTGGGCGTGGCCTGGGGCGTAGTGGCCTGGCAGGGCCACCTGGGGCAGGTAGCTGAAATTGACCGGCGAACCTGGCTGTTCCTGATTGCCGCCGGCGTTATTACCTGTGCCTCGTCGCTGTTGTCGTTTCAGGCCCTGAAGCTGGGCCCGGCCTCCCGCACCTCCTCCTTCGACAAAATCTCGCTGGTCTTTTCCATTTTACTGGCCGTGTTCTTTCTCAAGGAAAAAGTGACTTGGCAGGTTATCCTGGGCGCTACCATGATGGCCGGCGGCGCAATGCTCATTGCCTTTACCCGCAGTAGCGAGTGATCCGCTGTTTCGCTTCGTAAACAGGATAGGGTCTTGGGCATACTTCAATACCTACCGTATCTAGCGTAGTCAAAACGAAGCGCTCCATACACGCAAAAAACCGCCGCAGCCAGTAGCCGCGGCGGTTCCACACATCGAAAGCGCACTCCCCTCAGACTACGCCCGATGATGCTAGTAGTGACATAAGCCGGGTTAGTCCGGTGCAGAATCTCGTTTTCTCTTTTGGTATTGGATGCCTGAGGGCCCGGGTATTAGTGACCAGCAGCGCTGGTTCTGTAGATTTCCTTCAGCTTGCCTTGCAGGTCATCTTCTACCTTCAAGTCCTTGAGCAGGCCTTCTTTAATATCATAAACCAAGCCGTGCAGGCGCGGGGGCTTGGCACCTTTGCGCGCGTTCTGAATGATGTTGGTTTTGGCCAGGTTACGCACCTGCTCAATCACATTGAGCTCGACCAAACGACGTAGCCGGGTTTCCTCGTCGGCAATGGCCGAAATTTCGGCGTCGTGCACCCGAATTACGTCCCGGATGTTGGTGAGCCAGCCATCAATGAGGCCGTACTGCTTGTTGCCAGCGGCGGCGGCTACCCCACCGCAGCCGTAGTGCCCTACCACCAGAATATCCTCTACGCCCAACACTTCCACGGCGTATTGCAGCACGGAAAGCAAGTTGTAGTCGGTGTTCACAACCATGTTGGCAATGTTGCGGTGCACGAACATTTGCCCTGGGCCGGTGCCCGTAATAGACGCGGCTGGCACCCGCGAATCGGAGCAGCCAATGAACAGGTACTGGGGCTTCTGGCCGTTAGCCAAGCGGTTAAAGAAGTCCGGATCAGCGGCGCGCTTTTCTTCAACCCATTTGCGGTTATTTTCCAGAATTGGCTCGATGCCTTTCATAAGCGGGGAATTAAGGAGGTGAGTAGAAAGGAAAGGTACTAGGTGTACACCACGGCGGTAGCGCGAAGCTCCTCCGTATTAGTGTCCTAGAACCTGTACGTGCTCAATGCCGCGTAGTTCCACCTGAATGCCGCGTTCTGGGGCGGAAAGGCGGAAGTTTTCGATGGCTTCCAGCACATCGTAATCAATGTGGGAGGAGTTCGTGCCATCGATGAGCACGTGGGTGTTGTTTGGCAGCTCGTGCAGGACCTTTACAATGCTGGCCTTATTCAGGAAGGAAACCTGCTCTGATAGTTTCAGATGCAGCGGCCCTGACTGCTGGGACGGAGGAGTGCTCAGGAAGTAAGCCGACTCGTAATTGGCCTTCAGAATGTAGAAGATGCCCACTATCAGTCCCACCGATACACCTTTGAGCAAATCCGTGAACAGAATGGCGATAATGGTGATGATGAAAGGCAGAAACTGCTGCCAACCCAGCTTCCATTGGGTGCGGTAGAGGGCGGGCTTGGTGAGTTTGTACCCCACAAGCAACAGCACCGCCGCCAGGGCCGACAAGGGAATCTGGTTCAGCACCGACTCTAGGAACAGCAAGCTGGTAAGCAGCAGCAAGCCATGGAAGAACGTCGACATCCGGGTTTGGCCGCCGGCATTAATGTTGGCGGAGCTACGCACGATAACGGCCGTCATGGGCAGGCCACCGAGCAAGCCATTCAGCAGGTTGCCGACGCCTTGCGCGAGCAGTTCCCGGTTGGGGGGCGTCACGCGCTTATACGGGTCAAGCTTATCTACGGCCTCTACGCTGAGCAGCGTTTCAAGAGAGGCGACGATGGCAATGGTAAAGGCTACCGTGTAGGTAACGGGTCGGCGGAAAGCAGTCCAGTCGGGGGCGGTAAACACGTTGGCAAAATCCTGCCAGGCCGTAATGGACGGGAGGTTGACGAGATGCTCAGGGCGAATGCGCAGCACGGGCGCGGCCACGTCGAGCACATTGTTAAGCACAATCGACAGCACTACCACAATTAGGGCGCCTGGCACGAGGCGCAGGAAAGCCACGCGCTTGGTAAGTATGTTATCCCATACCAGCAAGGTTCCTAAGGAAACTAGCCCTACCAGGGCCGAGCCGGCGCTAATACCGCCCATGGCCTTTTTAATAGCCGAGAAGGTGTTCAGGCCATCGAACTGCAAAAAGTCCATGTCCTCGAAGTAATCCGCATCGGCGCCCACAAAATGGGGAATCTGCTTTAGAATCAGAATCAGGCCGATGGCGGCCAGCATCCCGCGAATTACGGAGGTAGGGAAGTAAAGGCCGATGATACCGGCCTTGGCCACACCCAGCAGCATTTGCATGACCCCGGCTATAACCGTGGCGGCTAGCACGGCCTCAAAGGTGCCCAGCGTGCTAGTAGCCGAGAGAATAATGGCGGTTAGACCCGCGGCCGGGCCACTGACACTAAGCTGCGACCCACTTATCCACGAAACGATTACGCCTCCAATAATACCGGAAATAATTCCAGCCAGTAGGGGTGCTCCGGAAGCCAGCGAGATGCCTAAGCACAACGGCAGGGCTACCAGAAATACAACCAGGCCGGCGGGCAAATCTTTGCCTAGCGTTTTCCAGGGGGAATTGGGAATGCCAGTAGGCTGCTGCAGAGCTACTGGCGCTTCGGATACCGGAGCAATTTTCGACATGAACGAGGGGAAGTAGAGAGGTCGGATACTCCGGGCGGCTCCACAGAAACCTACCAGGCGTATGCAAGTCTATGACGCCGTCGTTAAGACCTAATTAAAAGGGAGTTAAAACCAAATTAAAATTATAAATGATTAATTTTCATATACTTATAAAGCACCGCTGTAAGTCGTTAATTCTTCGTTTTAGACTACTGCGGCGGGTAAATCGAGGGTAACGGCTGTGCCTTGCTTCAGCTGGCTTTCTATACTGACGATTCCCCCGTGCAGCTCCATAATTTTTGCCGTTAAAGGCAGGCCGATGCCGTGGCCAGGAACGTTGCGGACTGCTTCGGCCCGGAAGAAAGGAACGAATACCTGCTGCCGGTCGGCCTCACTCATGCCCACGCCCTGGTCGCGCACCACTAGCTGAATCCGGGTGCGGGTGGCCGTGAGCGTGGCTACAACGGGTTCGGTGCAGCCACTGGAAAACTTGCAGGCGTTTTCCATAATGTTCAGGAAAGCGGCCAGCAGCAACGCTTCGTTGCCCAACACGCCATACGGAACCCGGCGCCGGTTATCAGCGGGTTCCCCAAAGTCCAGGTCGATGCGGCAGGTAGGATGGCGGCGGTGCACCTCCTCATGGGCCAGCAACAGCAGCTCATCGAGCCGAACCAGAGTGCGCTGTACCTGGGAGGGGTCGTCGGAGGCGCGGGCAATCTGGAGCAGGCCGTTGGTGAGGTCTTTGAGCAACCGGGCCGCATCGAGGGTACTTTGCAATACGCGGCGGTACTCCTGGGGCGTGCGCTCCTGCTGAAGCAAGGCTACTTCTAACTGACCGATAATGGCCGTGAGAGGCGTGCGCAGTTCGTGGGAGGCGTCGCGCACGAAGGTGCGCTGCCCGGCAAAAGCCGTTTCCAGGCGGTTCAGCAGACTGTTAAAGCGCTGGGCCAGCAACGATACCTCATCTAGCCCCTCGGCTTGGGAAAGGCGGCGGTGCAAGTCGGAAGCCGTAATGCTGTCAACTTCCTGAATAATGCGCTGCATGGGCTTGAGGGCCTGTCCTGCAAAGAAGAATCCTCCAATTCCGACTATTACGAAGGAAGCGAGTAGCCCTGAGAGCAACACGGTAAACAAGTCGTTCATCTTCTGGCGGCTGTCGGCATCGACGGAGGAAGCCACTACCACAAAGTCGCCGCGGGCCGCGTCGCGGTAGAGCAGCCCCACGGTCTGGCGGTAGTCGTCCTCCAGCACTACCTCCCGGCCGGCTTCGCGCACGGTGCGTAGCAGTTCCTGGGGTACTGGCTCGCGCCCGTCGCGCCCTTCCTTGAATACTACCCGGTCGTTGGCATCGAATACGCGCACCTCTTCCTGGGGAAGGGTACGGTAGAACTGCCGCAGGTACCGGCGGTAGGAGGCCCGGCTTTCCTCATCGGCGCGGTTGGTTCCGTCGAGGTAGACGTGGGCAACAATGCGGGCCCGGGCAAATAGGCTCTCACTAAAAAACTCCCGCCGCGAATGGTAGGTGAAGTAGTAAATCACCAGAGAGAACAACAGCAGCGTAACGGCCAGAATAAGGGCAAACTGCAGCGTCAGGCGGGTGCGAATGGTCATGAAGCAGGATGTAGTGGGCAGGCCCGACAAGGAAAAAGCAAGGTAGCACCGAACGACTAAGGGTAGCCCGAGGCAGGAGGGCTCCTGTCGTCAGCATAGCTAGTGGGTGTTGCCAGTTAAGGTCTACGCACACTAAAAAACGCTTATGCTTCGCCGCTGGCTCTGCACAATGTTCCTCGGGTTGACTGTAAGACCTCCTAGCTTCCGGCTGGCCTTTCTACCTGCTTCACCCCTTCTTATACGCTTAGGCTTCTTCCTTCATCACGTAGCCCATACCCACCAGCGTATAGATCAGCTTGGGGGTGAAGTCCTTGTCAAGCTTTTTGCGCAAGAAGTTGATATACACGTCAATGACGTTGGAGCCCGTATCAAAGGACGTTTCCCAGACGTGTTCCAGAATGTCAACCCGCGATACTACCCGGTTTTGGTTGCGTAGCAGATACTCCAGCAAAGCAAACTCCCGGGCCGTAAGCTGAATCGTTTGGCCGGCGCGCTGCACTACTTTGCGCACGGGGTCCAAGGTTAAGTCGGCTAGGCGCAGCACGGCCTCGGTGGTGGGCATTTCCTGGCGGCGGCGGGTAAGGGCCCGGATGCGGGCCAGCAGCTCTTGGAAGGCAAACGGCTTAACCAAGTAGTCGTCGGCGCCGGCATCGAGGCCCCGGATTTTGTCGTCGGTTTCGCCGAGGGCCGTGAGCATCAGAATAGGCACGCCCGTATCCTGGGCCCGCACCTGACGGCATAGTTCCAGGCCACTCAGGCCGGGTAGCAGATTATCCAGAATCAGTAAATCGTAGGTGCCAGCCTGAGCTAGGCGCAAGCCCAGCAGTCCGTCGGCCGCTAGGTCCACGGTGTGGTGTTGTTCCGTCAGGCCTTGGTGCAGAAAGGAGGCCACTTTGGGTTCGTCTTCAACCAGCAGAATCTTCATGGGCAGGCTATACGCAGCTTAAAGTCAGCAAGGTAGTGTCCGGGGCCAGAAGTAGAGAAATACTGGGCAATTGTAACCAGCAAGGGGTCATTTCCGTTGCCTGTAGCAATACAAAAAATTATCAGAATAATTTAAATATTCCTTGACATTGCGGATTGAATCCAATACGTTTATGGAAATATTCAATGGTAAGCTTATGCCCAAACAACTGATTTAGACTCCTCTGCCAGGTTTTGGTTAGTAGCTGCCTTCTCCCGCTTCACCTCTCTCCCTCCGCTGCTATGCTGTCAATGCTCCGCCGTTTCGGCCGTACTTTTCTGTTGCTGTTTTTGCTAATGCCGCTGATTTTCAGCGGGTGCGTATCTCAAAAAAACCTACCCTACCTGCAGGGGGGCAACTACAATACCCGCACGCCCGTGGCGGCCGACAATGCCCCGCAGCGCTACCGCATTCAGGCTGGCGACGTGCTCAGCATTCGGGTGCAAAGCACTCAGTCCCAACTCAATGAGGCCTTCAATACGGTGGACACTCGCGCCGTGTTCAATGGCGACCCGGGCAACCTCTACCTGACTGGCTACTCCGTAGATGATGCCGGCAATATTAACCTACCCACCGTCGGCCGGCTCAAGGTGCTGGGCCTCACGGTAGAGGAAACCCAGGCCGCCGCCCAGCAGCAGGTAGCCCGCTACGTGCGCGACGCCAACGTACTGGTAAAGCTGCTCTCCTTTAAAGTAACGGTGCTGGGCGAGGTGCGCAATCCGGGCCGCTACTTCGTGTATAACGCCCAGTGCACCCTCCTGGAAGGCCTGGGTCTGGCCGGCGACCTGACCGAGTTCGGGAACCGCCACAACGTGAAGCTCATCCGGCAGACGACCAAGGGCTCGGAAGTGGTGCTAATCAACCTAACCGACCCTGCCCTGCTCACCTCGCCCTACTTCTATCTACTGCCCAACGATGCCTTGTACGTGGAGCCCCTGAAGGCCCGCACCGACCGGGGCAACGCCGGCAACCTCGCCCTGGTTTTCTCCGGCATTTCAGCTGTCGTGCTGATTCTCAATTACCTGAAAGTTTTCTAACGCTACCTCCCGCGCCTTTCCCGCGTCTACCCCATTTAACTACCAATCGGAATGGAATCACGTCCACACACTCCCGCCGATGAACTTGACCTGCACGAGCTGTTTTTTCGGCTCCGTCAGCGCTGGCCCTTGTTCCTGGCGTCGCTTCTGCTAGCCGGCCTGCTGGCCTTTCTTTACCTACGGGTAAAGGAGCCGGTGTATGCTTTCCGGTCAACTATGCTGCTCGGCGACCAAGGCACGGGCTCTAAGCAAGCGCAGGAATTGCTCAAAATCCTGGAAGTAAAGGAGAAGGGCACCAAGATGGAAGACGAAATTGGGCTGCTGACTTCCGCCGACATGGTGGGTCAGGCCCTGCAGCGCCTCCCCTTCAATGTGCAGTATTTCGCCGCGCCGGCTACCTGGCTGAACAGCTTCCGGGATGTGCAGGTGCGCGAGCGGCCCCTGGGAGCCGTGCCGTTCCGGCTAGTACCCGACCCCTCCGCTCCCCAACTCACGGGCGTACCTATTTACGTAGAGCCCCTCTCCGACGGGCGCTTCACCCTGAAAGCCGATGCCGACAAGGGCACTCTTTATAGCCTGCCTACCGGCGAGCTAGTGCGGGAAGTGCTTGATGTGCACCTAAACGAAACGGTGCGGGCCGGCGACACGCTGCGCCACCCCTTGCTCACGGCCGTAGTGCAGGCCGAGCCCAGCTACCCAGCCGGCGGTACGGCAGAGCGCTATTTTGTGCTGCTGCGCGACCATGTCAGCCTGATTGGCGAGTACTCCCAGCATTTGAGCATCAAGCCCATCGACCGGGAATCACGCATGATCGAGCTGACCAGCAAGGGTAGCGTGCCCCAGAAAGAAATGCAGTTTCTGGATACGCTAATGCGCAATTACGTGCAAAACGACCTGCAGACGAAGAACCTGACGGGCCAGAAAACGGTAGCCTTCCTCGACAAGGAAATTGGTCACCTCTCCGACTCGCTCCGCCGCTCTACGGCCGCGCTCAGCTCCTTCCGAGCCGCCCGGGGGGTAGTTGATGTAGAGGCTCAGTCGGCCCGCGGCATACAGCAGCAGGGCGAGCTGGAAATGCTTCGGGCCAAGGTGGCTACCAACCGCAAGTACTACCAGAACATGCTCAGCTACCTGCGGGCCAGCAAGGGCACCAACCAAATTGTGGCCCCCAGCAGCGTGGGCATTGAAGATCCGGTGGTCAACAACCTGATTCTGCAGCTCACCGACCTGAACAGCCAGCGGGCCGCCTTGGGCGTGAATGCCAGCGCCGAAAACCCCATGGTAACCGTGCTCGATGAACGTATTCGGCTGGCCAAAGAAACCCTGACTCAGACGCTGAACAACATGACCCGGGCCGCCGACATTGCCCTGCGCGACCTGGACTCGCAGCTGGGCCAGGTGCGGGGCACCATGAACCGGATGCCGGAAAATGAGCGGCAGCTGGCTACCCTAAAAAGCAAGACCGACTTCAACGACAAGAACTACCAGTTCCTGATTGAGAAGCGCGCCGAGGCGGCCATTGCCCTGGCCACCAACGCCACCGACAAGAAAATAGTAGACGAAGCCGGCATGAGCGGCGACGGCCCCACGGCGCCCAAACCCGGCGTGGTGGCCCTCATTGCCTTGATAGCTGGCCTAGTGCTGCCCCTGGGCCTGACCTTGCTGCTGGACAAAGCCAATCGCCGCATCCAAAGCAAGGAAGACCTCTCGCGCATTACCAACATTCCAATGTTGGGCGTGGTAGCCCACGGCACGGCTCAAGACAAGGAAAACATGCTGCGCGACCCCAAGGGGCCCATTGCCGAGTCGTTCCGCTCTATTCGGGTGAACTTGCAGTACCTGGCCGCCGGCCTAGACAAGAAGCTGATTGGGGTTACTTCCTCGGTGCCGGGCGAAGGCAAAACCTTCTGCTCCGTGAACCTGGCCTCGGAGATGGCGCAAAGCGGCCGTAAGGTGCTGCTGCTGGAGTGCGACCTGCGGCGCCCTACCGTGGCGGGGTATTTCCAGTTGGGCCAGGCTTGCACTGAACACGGCCTGAGCAGCTACCTCATGGGGCTGAGCACGTTGGAAGATTGCCGCCATGCCTCCGGCGTGCGCAACCTGGATGTGATATGCTGCGGCCCAATTCCGGCCAACCCCACCGAGCTGCTAGAAAGCCCGCGCATGGAAGAACTGCTGGGCCAGCTGCGCGAGCAGTACGACTACGTTATTGTGGATACCCCGCCTACCGGCTACGTGTCAGAGTTCTTCATGCTGCTGCGCCACCTCGACGCCAACATTTACGTGGTTCGCCAGAACTATACCGACAAGGGCCTGATCAGCCACATCAACGAGCTGCACCACGAGCAGAAGATCAAGCACATTTACATGATCATCAACGACATGTACTTCACCAAAACCTACGAGTACCGCCACAAGGAAAAGGTGTACGCGTACGGGTATTAAGAAGGTCGCTCCCCATTCCTTTCCGCTCCCTGCTCCCGCCGGAAGACGCTGGCCGACCCTCCCGCGCCTTCCGGCAAGATTCCCCGCTACCTCTCCCGCGCTGCGCTCAACCCTTTCTACCCGGATAGCCTCATGGCATCTTCTGCATCCAACCTGACCACTGCCGCCGTCAATGGTGTCAAGTGGTCGACTGCGGCTACTATTACTATTTCCTTGCTTCAAATTGGCTACACCGCCACCATGGCCCGCCTACTCACGCCGGCTGCTTTCGGGCTGGTGGCATTAGCCGGGGTTATTCTGCGTTTTGGCTCTTATTTCGCCCAGATGGGCATGGAGCAGGCCATTATCCAGAAGCCTGAAATTACCCGTGCCGATGTGCGGGCTGCCTTCACCTCCTCGCTGGGCCTGGGCATTCTGTTTGCCGGGGCCCTGGCCCTGGGCGCCCCGTTGGCGGCCGGTATCGTGCGGGCACCCGAGGTAGTACCGGTGGTTCGGATGCTGGCTGTAGGCCTGCTCCTGACGGGCTTTAACGCCACGGCCCTGAGCCTGCTGCGGCGGCGCATGAAGTTCCGGACCCTGGCCATTATCGAGGTAACATCTTACGTGGTCAGCTACGCTGCCCTTGGCATTGGACTGGCGTTTCAGGGCTTTGGCGTCTGGAGCTTGGTGGCGGCTATGCTGGGCCAGGGCGTGCTGCTGACCATTCTCAGCTACGCCGCGGAGCGCCACGACCTGCGCCTGCTCTTCGACTGGGAAACCTACCGCCCCCTGGTGGAGTACGGCGGCCGGATGTCGGCCATCAGCTTCCTGGAGTTCCTGACTGGCTCCCTGGATACCTTGCTAATTGGGCGGCTGCTGGGCGCGGCGGCTCTGGGTATTTACAGCCGGGGCTGGATGCTGATTGGCTTGCCGGTGTACCTGCTCACGACCAGCGTTTCGAAGGTCGTATTTCCTTCCTTTAGCCAAATGCAGACCGACCGCCCGCGGCTGAAAACGGTGTACTTGAGCAGCATCACGCTGATTGCGGCCCTGGTAATTCCTATTTGTGCCGGCGCGGCCGTAGCTGCCCCCGAGATTGTGCAAGTAATGCTGGGCCCGAGCTGGGCGGCGGCCGTACCCATTCTGCGGGTAGTGTGCGCCGCTTTTGGCATGAGCATGGTTACCATGTTTGCCGGGGTCGTCTGCGACGCTACCGCCACGCTTACGCCCAAGCTCTGGCTGAATTTGGGCTACGCCGTGTTGCTGACGGGCTTGTTCTACGGGCTGAGCCGCTACGGACTGCTAGGGGTAGCTGGGGCCGTGGTCATCGGGGAAGTTATCCGGACGGTGCTGTACCTACTGCTCATGCGCCGGGTGCTGAATGTTACTGTTGGGCAGGTGCTAGGTTCCTATGTGCCTGGACTTTTGGCCGGGGTGGCCGTGGCCGCCGGCATTGCCGCTACCCGCTTCCTGCTTCCTGCTGGCACGGTGCCGGCTGCCGTGCTGCTCGTGGCCGAAATTCTGACCGGAGCCTTGCTCCTGGCAGGCCTGGCCGTGGGCGCGCCGCCCGCCCGCTTGCGCACCGTGCTACGCCGCCTACTAAGCAGCTTTCAGGGAGGTAGCAGCTCAGACGGCCGCTTCTCGGGGCTGCTGTACGCCTTTTCCCGACGGCTGGCCCGGCTCGATGGCGAGGTGACTCCCGTTCCGGTTTCCGCTTCTGCCCCCACTGCTACCCCGCCCGCCTCGTTGCGGCCGCACTCCGCCCTGCTGCCCGATCCTGAAACTGAACTCGTTTAGTTATGCGCGTACTGTATGACCATCAGGCCTTTACGCTGCAGGATTTTGGCGGTGTTTCGCGCTACCACCACGAGCTGCTTTGCCACGCCAACTGGCAGTCGGAGCTGGCCGTGGCCCTGAGCAACAACCTGTACCTGCGCGACCGGAAATACTCCAACCACCGCACGTTTCTGCCGGATGTGGCGCTGCGGGGCCGCTGGCGGGTGATAAAGCACTTCAACCACCGGGCTTCCGTGCAGGCCCTGCGGCGCGGCGCCTTCGACGTGTTCCACCCTACCCTCACCGACAACGACTACTTTCTGGAGTTGCTGGAGGATCGGCCCTTGGTCATCACCCTCCACGACATGATTCCGGCCCTGTTTCCGCAGTACTATACCAACCGAGACGGAAACACGCTGGAGCGCATTGCACGCCGGGCCAACCGCATCATCACCGTATCGGAGCACACCCGGGCCGACGTGCTGCGGCTGCTGCCCGTAACGCCCGAGCAGGTATGCGTCGTGCACCACGGCCACGCCGACCGGGAATACAGCTCTAGCGGGCCCGCCCTACCCACGCCGGAGCGGTACATATTGTACACGGGTAGCCGCGCCCTGTATAAAAACTTCCGCGTGCTGCTGGAGGGTCTGGCCTTGCTGCCGCCGGCGGTGGCGGCTGGTCTGCACTTGGTGTGCGCCGGCGGAGGTGCTTTCACGGCCGCTGAACAGCAGGAGCTGCAGCGCGCGGGGTGGGCCCGGCGGGCGCACCAGTTCGGGCCCGTCTCGGATGCCCAGCTGAACACGCTGTACCGCAACGCCCTGGCTTTTGTATTCCCTTCCGAGTACGAGGGCTTTGGCCTACCCATTCTGGAGGCTTTCGGGCAGCAGTGCCCCGTGCTGCTTAGCCACGCTTCCTGCTTTCCGGAAATAGCCCAGGAAGCGGCCCTCTACCACCATCCGCACCGGCCCGCCGAGCTGGCCCAGCAGCTGGAGCGCCTGCTCTCCGATGCCCGCCTGCGTCAGGACCTGATTCGGATGGGGCAGTTGCGCCTGCTGGACTTCACCTGGCAGCAAACCGCCCGGCGCACCCGGGCCGTGTACGAAGCCGCCAGCCAGGACATTAACCGGCCGGACCAGTCTTGGCCCGTTGCGCCGCCTATTCCTGCCCTTGAGCTATGAAAATAAACTTACGCTTCCGTCATGTATTGCCCATTCTGGGGGTGATGGCCACGGACCGGGCCTTCAATGAGTTTGTGGTGCCCAACGGCGAAGATCCTTCCCTGGTACTGTATAGCTACGCCATTACGGGCTTCTCCCTACTGCTCATTGCAACCTGTTTTCGCTACCTAAGCCCGGTAATGCGGCGCTGGCTACTGGTTACGCTGGCCGCTACCGCAGTGCTGGCCCTGGAGTCGTACAACGGGTGGGGTACGCCCATGGTCTACCCCCACGTGTTTGCCAAGCTGCTGGCCCTGCTGCCCATTTTCGCCATGTATGCTTACTACCGGCGCCATCCGCTGCCGGCGGGGCTGCTAATGGTGCTACTGCTGGCGGGGCTCGTTATCAACCTAGCATTTTTCCATCCCGATGCCCTGAGCTTGTCGGCGTTTCTGGAGAATGAACGGGGCTTTGATGTGACATCGGCCTTTCTGCTGCTGCTGCCGGCTCTGTACTATTTCAATCAATACCTGAGCCGGGGCGGGCTGCCGCAACTGGCCGTATTCTTTGTTTTGCTGGCCCTGATTGTGTTTCTGCAGCACCGCACCGTGTGGCTGACCACGGCCCTGGCGCTCGTGCTCAACGTCCTGCTGGTACTAACCGGTCGGGTGGAAGGGGTGCGCCTTAGTACAACCCGCCTGATGCCTGTGCTGCTCATGCCCCTGCTCATGGGCCTGCTTGGGGGGGCGGCCCTGGTGCTAGACAACCCCAAAGTGCTCCGCAAGCTCGAAAGCAGCGTGGAGGACATAGAAAACGTGGACAAACAGGGCACGGGTAGCTGGCGCCTGCAGCAGTTTGAAAGCTACCAGTCCTATGTGGAGGAGCACCCTCTTGCCGGTATGCGCCTGGAAGGCTTCGAGCTGCCTGTGCAGTTCTACGGCGACGGGGACCACCCCGTCTGGGCCGACCGCACGGGCCACCACTTCCACAGCTTCTACCTCGACCGGCTATTCTACTTCGGTATTCTGGGGCTGCTGCTAGTGCTGGTTGTGCCCATCTGGCAGCTGTGGAAACGGCTGCGGCAGCGCGTGCCTTTTGACCCGACTACGGCCGCCTTTGTGAGCTACGCCGGCTGCGCCCTGCTCTACGGCGTTTCCTACGACTGGCCTCCCTACCTCTACGGGGTTATTGGGCTGACGCTGGCCATTGCCGGGCCGGTGTCAGTGGCGGCCTTCGGGCCTGGAACTCCGGCAGCTTCGGCTCCTCTCCCCGTGGGCCCGCCCACCGCGGACGGGGCCCCCGTTCGGCTTCCTTATCCTGGTCTTCAAGCTCCTGCCGCGCATGCTGTCCACTCCTGAACTATCCGCTCCGGCCGCCCCGGCTCCGCTGCAAACGGCCGTACTACTGCTCATCTTCAACCGGCCCGACACGACCCGGCAGGTGTTTGAGGCCGTGCGCCGGGCCCGCCCGCCGCGCCTGTACGTGGCCGCCGACGGTCCCCGCGCTTCTCACCCCACCGATGCCGCTACCTGCGCCGCCGCCCGGGCCGTAGTAGCCGACGTGGACTGGCCCTGCGAGGTATTCACGCTGTTTCGGACTGCTAACCTGAACTGCGGGGTAGGCCCGGCCACCGCCCTCGACTGGTTTTTCCAGCACGAGGAAACCGGTATTATTCTGGAAGATGACTGCGTGCCGGCTCCCTCCTTCTTTCGCTTCTGCGAGGAGCTGCTGGTGCGCTACCGCCACGATACCCGGGTGCTGCACATTGGGGGCAATAACTTCAGCCGGGAGGCGCGCCGCCCCCAGCCCGCCGGCGCCGATTCCTACCATTTCTCGACCCAGGTAAACAGCTGGGGCTGGGCTACGTGGCGGCGCGCCTGGCAGCTCTACGATTTTCACCTGCGCGACTACCACCAGCTGGCCGCCGAGGGCAAGTTGCGGGGCCTCTACAGCTCCTGGCTGGAAAACCGCTACCGTCTCAGCAAAATCAGCAGCGTGGTGGGCCTACCGCAGCCACCCGACGTGTGGGACTACCAGTGGCACTTTACCATTGTGGCCCACGCCGGCCTGTGCATAGTGCCGGCCGTGAACCTGGTGGGCAACATTGGTTTCGGGGAGCAGGGCACGCACACGCTAGATGCTACCGACGAGTTTGCCAACGTGCCCACCACGGACCTGGCCTTCCCGCTGCAACACCCCGCCTTTGTGCTGGCTGACTGCCGCCGCGACCAACAGCGCTTCCGGGAGTTTCTGTGGGGCCGCTTGGGGGCCAAGGCCCGGCGCCTACTGGCCCGGGTAGTACCTGAAAAGCCTACCCCTACGCCCGCCTCGGCTGCGTCCCCGGTTTCGTCCTCGTCTCCTCCCGTTCCGCACACCCAACTGATATGAACGTTCTCATTTCAGCCTACGCCTGCAACCCCGCACACGGGGGCGAGGACAGCAACGGCTTCAACTGGGCCTGGCAAACGGCCCAACGTGGCCACCGCGTGTGGTGCATCACCAACCCCGATGGGCGCGCCGGTATTGAGCCGTTTATGGCCGAGCACGGCCACGAGTTGTCCGCTGATCAGCTTCAGTTCTTTTATGTGGCCGTGCCGGCCTGGGTGCAGTTTCTGCACCGCTGGCAGTTTGGCGTGTACCTGCATTATATGGTGTGGCAGTTTCTGGCCTGGCGCCGGGCCCGCCGCATTTGCCAGGAAGTAAACGTTGACTACGTGCACCACGCCACCTACGGCAGCCTGCAGATGGGCTCCTGGATGTGGCGCCTAGGCAAGCCCCTGATTTTTGGCCCCGTGGGCGGCGCGCAGCGGGCCCCGGAGGCTTTTCGGGCTTTTATTCCCGGCTGGTTTAAAACCGAAACCATGCGCAACGTCATCGGCTGGCTGCTAATGACTTTCGACCCGAATGTGCGCCAGACCCTGCGCCACGCCGCGCTGGTGCTGGCAGCTAATACCGAAACGGCCGCGCTGGCCCGGCGGCTGGGTGCTAACCGGGTAGAACTGTTTCTGGACTCCGGCCTACCGGAATCTTTCTTCCTGCCCACCTGCCCGGAGCGGGAAGCCGGGCCCGTACTGCGCCTGCTGTGGTTAGCTCGCCTGTACCCGCGTAAGGCGCTGCTGCTGGTGCTGGACGCGTTGTCAAGGGTAGACAAACGCGTTGCATTTCACCTGACCGTCATCGGCGACGGTCCTCTGGGGCCGCAAGTTCCCGGCTGGATTACCCAGTACGGACTCACGGACCGGGTAACCTGGCGCGGGAGCGTGCCTTGGGCTGAGGTACAAAGTGCTTTTCTTAGTCACGATGCCTTCCTGTTCGGGAGCCTGCGCGACTCCTTTGCCACGCAGTTTCTGGAGGCTATGGCCACGGGCCTGCCCGTAATTACCCTCGACCACCAGGGCGCCCACGATTTTATTCCGGCCGCTGCCGCTATTAAAGTACCCGTGACTACCCCCGCAGCTACGGCCGATGGCCTGGCTCGCGCCGTGGAATACCTCCACGACCACCCGCAGGTGCGCCCTGCCATGGGCCAGGCGGGCTACGCCTTTGCGCGTACCCAAACCTGGGCGGCTCGCACCTACCGACTTATGAAGCTAACCTCGGTTCAGGTGCCGCCGCGCCACGCCTGGCGGGCTCACCACTCAGCGGCCCAGGCGTCGCGGCTGGCTACCGCTCGGCTAGCCTGAGCTACCCTAGTGTACCCTTTTAGACTTCTCCCCTTAGCTTACCCCGGATATCATGCTTTACATTGTCATCCCGGTTTTTAATCGGAAGGAATTCACTCGGGCCTGCCTGGAGTCGTTGCGCGGCCAGACGGAGCAGAACTTTCGCGTGGTGGTGGTAGATGATGGCTCCACTGACGGCACGGATCAGATGCTGCGCACCGAGTTTCCGGAGGTACTCATTGAGGAAGGCGACGGAAACCTGTTCTGGACGGCGGGCGTGAACCTGGGCATTCGGCGGGCCCTGGCCGAGGGCGCTACCCGCGTCATGACCCTTAACAACGATGTACTCACAGCCCCCGACTTTCTGGCTCGTATGCTGAGCTGGGCCGAGCGCCACCCCACGGCCGTGCTAGGAGCCCTGGAGCTAGACGTAACCACCGGCCAGCCCGTGTACGGGGGCGAAACCCTGGATTGGCGTACCAACACCCGCCAGGACCTGCTGGAAATTTTGCCCGCTGAGCAGCGCCGCGGCCTGCACCCAGTTACCTACCTGCCCGGCCGCGGCCTACTGATTCCGCGCCTCGTGCTGGAAACCATCGGCCTCTTTGATGAGAAGCGCCTACCCCACTACCTCGCTGATTTCGACTATACCAGCGTGGCCCGTCGGCACGGCTTCCCGGTTTACTGCAATTACGACGCCCAGCTCAGTACCTACCCCGAGGAGAGCGGCCAGGAAATTACCCGGCGCCAGCGCAGTTTGCGCGGCTACTACCAGCATCTGTTCGGGATTCGGGGTGGCGGCAACCTGCGCAACTTCACGTATTTCAGCCTCAAGAACTGCCCCCGGCCCTACCTCCCCTACTTCCTGCTGAATGGCTACGCCCGGCGGTTGGTGGGCTACTTTCTGCATTAGTACCTGAGCAGAACTGGTTAGGGGCGCTTATCTACTCTTTATTCTTTCTGCTTGGTGCTTTTTTCCTCCTTATTACGGCTCTTTGGAGCAATCATGCTGCTGTTGGTGGGTAGCCGGTGCACGCTGGCTGGTCAGGATGCCGTGTTGGTTATTACGCGCGGTGGCACGTACTCCGGCCGCTACGAGAGCAACAGTTCCGAGCGGGCCTGCATTCGCATTGCTACCACCGAGCCGGTTATCCTGGAAAATTGTGTGCTGCGGGGGCCTGGCCGGCTGATTGACGCTACCACCGGCGGGGCCCGCCTCACCGTGCGTAACTGCCGCGGCTACGGCCTCCCCCCCACCATCGACAACCAGGCCCGGGGCCGTTTTCTGGAAATTAACAGCGGCGTGAGCCTGCGGGTAGAACACAATTACCTGGAGCAAACAGCTGGCATGCTGGCCTACCAGTGGAGCGGCGACGGCTCGGCAGCCCAAACGCTGACGGTGCGCTATAACTCCGCCCGTAATATTGACGGCCGCTACCGCAACGGTGGCGGGGCCCACGTGAGCTTTTTGCAGCTCAACGAGGTGCACGGCGTGGGTCACATCGACATTAGCTGGAACCAAGTAATCAACGAGCCTAATAACAGCTTGGTCGAGGATAATATCAACCTGCACAACTCCTCGGGCACCGCCACCAGCCCCTTGCGCATCCACGACAACTACATCCAGGGAGCCTACCCGGTGCCCGCCACGGCCCCCAAGTTCACTGGCTCGGGCATTACCATGGACGGCGACGCCTCCTCGGCCCTGACCACCACAGCCTACGCCGATGTTTACCGGAACCACATCGTCAGTACCTGCAATGCGGCCATGAACATTGCGGCCGGTCACCACAACGTCTTTCACCATAACCGAATGATAACCAGTGGCCTCCTACCCGATAGCACTCGTCTGCCATCCACTTATTCAGGAGCCTCTATTTTTAATTTTTACCGCAAGCCAGCCACGGTTTTCTTCGCCAACCGGATTGAGAATAATACCATTGGCTTCGTGAGCTGGGGCCGTAACTCCCCTAGCCCCGACCGGCACGATTTGAGCACGGGTGCCTGCGCTGAATGTACGGGCACTACGCATCTGCCCGGCCCAATTACCCTGCAGCTGGAGCAGCAGGAATTAAAAAACTGGCAGGCTAGATTGGCCCAAACGGGCCAGGTTGCAGGGACCACCGCTACTACGCCCTAACTGCCTCAGTACGTGCTGAAAGACCTCGCTAAAACGGTAAAACGCTGATTGCCAGCCAAGGCAATTTCCAAATGCCCGAATTTTATACAATCAGCCTGTCAGCTACGGACAGGCTGATTTTTTTGTTACACGAAGGTTGTAAATTAGAATAATACAATATCTTTTCTTTCACTTGGCCTTTGTGTTTTCAATCTATTGTATACATTTGCATTGAACCCAAGGAATCAATATAGTACTTTTCACAGTCTAGTATTGAGCAGGTTCTTCCTCAGGTGCCCGAATGCCTCAGTTTCCAACATTCGAATTGCATCTAATGGAGAACCGAAAGTTCAGGGGCCTACATTGGCCTCTGGTGGCTGTAAATGGAACGTGTAGTGAGATAAACAGGTTTGCCACAGACAATTCAAGCCTAGCCTAACAAGCTAAACGACAGTACTGGTTGCTTCGAGGTAGGGTTGAAGCATGCACCAGGCGCCGGGTGCCGCTCTTAAACCCAGCCAGTACTGCTTAGCTTACGGTGGCCGACTTGCCAACTCACAAATAGCACAAATTCTATCCAGCTACCTGGAACGAATTGACTTAAGGGGAAATGTCAACGCTCATTTCTACCTGGTTTCTTTCTTTGAAGGCTCACAGAATGCAAAAAGCCCTCGGACCACATTTTTTCCTGATGACTCAACGCAACCGCTCTGGCGCCCGCTTCCTGTCTCTTTCGGCAGCTGTGCTGTTCCTGCTTACTCTTGCCCCAACTTTCGGTCATGCGCAGGGCCAGTATCCGACCAACATCACCTATTCAGCCCCAATAACCATTACCCAAGGGGGTACTTACACCGGCAACTTCCGCAGCACGGACTCCAACACGCCCTGCATCCGGATTCAGACCACGCAGCCCGTAACCATTAAAAACTGCGTGCTGGTAGGCGCCGGCGACCTGATTGACGCCAAAAACGGCGGCTCTACGCTCGTTATCACCAACAACAAGGGCTACGGCATTCAGCAGAGCGCTGATAACCGCCGCCACGGGCGCTTTGTAGAGGTGAACACGGGCCGCTCGGTTCGCATCGAGAACAACTACTTTGAGCATACGACCGGCATTGCCGTGTATCAGTGGAGCGGCGACGGCTCGGCCAACGGCACGCTAACCGTGCGCTACAACTCCGCCAAGAATATTGATGGCCGCTACCGCAACGGCGGGGGCCAATACGTACAGTTCTGCGGCCTGAACCAGGTGCGCAACGTGGGCAACATCGACATCAGCTGGAACCAGGTGGTGAATGAGCCGAATAACAGCTTGGTAGAAGACAACATCAACTTCTACAACTCCGGCGGCACCCAGCAAAGTCCGGCCCGCGTGCACAACAACTACGTGCAGGGCGCCTATCCCTACCCCGCCAACAGCAGCACGTTCACGGGTACGGGCATCACTACGGACGGCGACGGCTCCTCGGCCGCTACCACCACAGCCTTCCTGAACGCCTACGAAAATCAGTTCGTGTCGACTTGCAACTCGGCCATGAACCTGGCGGCTGGCCACGACATCAAGTACTACAACAACCGCATGGTAACCAGCGGTCTGCTGCCCGATGGCTCGCGCCTGAATGCTACCTACTGCGGCACGTCCATCTTCAATGCCTACCAGCAGCCGAGCAGCGTGTTCTACAACAACTCGGTTAGCAACAACACCATCGGCTATATCAAGTGGGGCTACAACTCACCCATGAGTAACCGCCACGACCTGAGCAACGGGGCCTGCTCGAACTGCACGGGCACGACCCACATGCCCAACCCCATCACGCTCCAGTCGGAGCAGGCGGAGCGCACGTTTTGGCAGCAGAAGCTGCAGCAGAACAACATTGTAGTGGGCGCTGATGCTACTAACAGCACCATTGCCTCTCCTACGCCTGCTCCGGCACCTGCTCCGGCCCCGGCACCAGCGCCGGCCCCAGCTCCTGCTCCTACCAATGCAGTGTTTGTGCGCGGCATTAACGTAAACGGCGGCGCTACTACCATTGATGGTCAGGCCTGGCAGGCTAGCAGCGCCAGCGGCATCAGCATGAACGGTCACGGCGCTACGGCCCCCAGCCTGGCACTGAACCCCTCCACTGAAGCGGCCCGCACCGAGATGTTGCGCACCTTCCGCTACTCCAACGCCTTTGACATCAAGATCGGCAGCCTGAGCAGTGCTACTTACTCCGTGTACCTGTACGTGGTTGAGAACATGAACGCGAAAACCTACAGCGTGCAGATGGAAGGCAAAACCGTGCAGAGCAATTACAACAGCGGTCCGGTGGGCACCTGGCGCAAGCTCGGTCCCTTCACCGTAGCCATGACCGATGGTACGCTCAACATCACGACCACGGGCGGCCACGCCAACCTAGCAGGTATTGAAATCTGGCGTCAGGGCACCAGCACGGCCACTACCACGGCCCCCGCCCCGACTTCTATGCCTGCTCCGACTTCCATTCCCGCTCCGGCTCCTACTACCGTCACGGCCGCTACCTTTTTCCGAGCCATCAACCTCAACGGAGCCACCGTTAGCATCGACAACAACGCCTGGGAAGCCAGCACTGCCCCGAACTACACCACCAATGGCACGCCCTTCGCTAACCAGGGCATCAGCCTCAACCCGGTAGCTACCACGGCCCAGGCCGACATGATTCGCTCCTCGGTGTACTCGCGTAACCTGAACTTTACCATGAGCAACGTGCCCAACGGCTCGTACGAGGTGTACGCTTACATCTGGGAAGATAACGACGCCCAGACCGTGAGCATCAGCGTGAATGGCCAGGCGGCCCTGAACAACTATGACACGGGCTCTGCTGGTGCCTGGAAGAAAGTTGGTCCCTACGTGGTGGCCGTAACGAACGGTACCATTCAGCTGCTGGGCAGCGGTGGCGACATCAACCTCTCGGGGGTGGAAGTTTGGCGCCAGAACGCGGCCACTGCCTTCCTACCGGTAACGCCCGCCCGCGCGGCTCAAGCCTTTGCCCCGATGGCTACAGAGTTGAATCCGCTGACGGGTGGGGGTAGCGCCCTGGCGCTTCTAACACCCACGTTTGCCTAACTTCCTGCTGCCTCAGTTAAGCAGCGCGTAGCCCGGCCGCCGCTTCCGCACAAGCTGAAGCGTTGCAGAGTACAAAAGCCTGATTCCCGAAAAAGGAGTCAGGCTTTTTTTATGCCCAAATGTGTGCCTACGCCGTCAGGAGCCGGTATTCGGGGCTTGTATTTTAACTTATTCAAGTTATAAAATAAATTTTTCTGCAAAATAGGTTGTTTATCAAATTCAAAATACAATAATTTGTCGTTAAAGTTATACAGTAAAGTTCCTCTGCTTTGGCTGTTCACTCTCATTCATTCAGTATATGAAGCGCGCACTTATTACGGGCATTACGGGCCAAGATGGCTCTTACTTGGCAGAACTACTCTTGAGCAAAGGCTACGAGGTGCACGGCATCAAACGCCGCTCCTCTATGTTCAACACCGAGCGTATTGACCACCTCTACCAGGACCCCCACGAGAAGCACGTGCGCTTCAAACTTCACTACGGCGACCTAACCGACTCCACCAACCTGATCCGGATTGTGCAGGAAGTGCAACCTGATGAGATATACAATCTGGGGGCCATGTCGCACGTGAAGGTGTCCTTTGACACGCCCGAGTACACGGCCGACGTGGATGGTATTGGCACGTTGCGGCTGCTAGAGGCCATCCGGATTCTGGGCCTCACCCACAAAACGCGCATTTACCAGGCCAGCACCTCCGAGCTGTACGGCCTGGTGCAGGAAGTGCCCCAGCGCGAAACCACGCCGTTCTACCCCCGCTCGCCCTACGCCGTGGCCAAGCTCTACGGGTTCTGGATTACGGTCAACTACCGCGAGGCTTACGGCATGTACGCCTGCAACGGCATCCTCTTCAACCACGAAAGCCCGCAGCGCGGCGAAACCTTTGTAACGCGCAAAATCACGCGCGCCGCCGCCCGCATTGCCCTGGGCCTGCAGGATAAGCTGTACCTGGGTAATCTGGATGCCAAGCGCGACTGGGGCCACGCCAAAGACTACGTAGAAGCCATGTGGCGCATGCTTCAGCAGGAACAGCCCCGCGACTACGTGGTAGCCACGGGCGTTACTACCACCGTGCGCGAATTTGTGCGCTTGGCCTTTGCTGAACTAGGCATAGAGGTAGGCTTCAGCGGCGACGGGGCCGCGGAAACGGCCTTTGTAGTGGCCTGCCACCACCCCGACTTCCAGCTGCCCCTGGGCCAGGAGGTAGTAGCCGTCGACCCGGCTTACTTCCGCCCCACCGAGGTAGAACTGCTGATCGGGGACCCCACCCGGGCCAAAACTGAGCTAGGCTGGGAGCCCCAGTACGATCTGCCGGCGCTGGTCCGGGACATGGTGCAAGCCGATCTGCGCCTGTTCCGCCGCGACGCCGTGCTGCTGGAAGCCGGCCACCAGATCATGTACCACGATGAATAGGTTTTGTTAGGGTAGGAGGTGCAAGGGTAAGAGGATAGGAACTTCTAATTCTTATACCCTTGGGCCTTCTGCTTTCTTACCCTCACCCCTTCCACCTCACTCCCCTCTTTTCACCTGCCTCTCTCCCTATGGAACTGAACGCTAAAATATACATTGCCGGCCACCGGGGCATGGTGGGCGCCGCGCTCATGCGCCGCCTCGAACGGGCTGGCTACCATCATCTTATTACCCGCACATCCAAGGAATTAGACCTGCGCGACCAGGCGGCCGTGGAGGACTTTTTCTCCCTAGAAAACCCCGAGTATGTACTGCTGGCCGCGGCCAAGGTAGGCGGTATTCAGGCCAACAACACCTACCGCGCCGACTTCCTCTACGACAACCTGATGATTCAGAACAACGTGCTGCGTGAAAGCCACCGGTGCGGAGTGCGCAAGCTGCTGTTTCTGGGTTCCTCCTGCATTTATCCGCGGCTGGCTCCCCAGCCCATCAAGGAAGAGTACTTGCTCACGGGCCCCCTGGAGCCAACCAATGAGCCCTACGCCATTGCCAAAATTGCGGGCCTGAAGCTTTGTGAGGCCTACCGGACCCAGCACGGGGCCAACTTTATTACCGTGATGCCCACCAACCTATATGGCCCCGGTGATAATTACGACGCCCGCAACTCCCACGTGCTGCCGGCTTTGCTACGCAAGTTCTCGGAGGCCGTAACGCTGGGCCTGCCGCGGGTGCCGGTGTGGGGCACGGGTACGCCCCGCCGCGAGTTCCTGCACGTAGACGACCTAGCCGATGCCTGCTACCACCTGATGCTACATTACGATGGTGCCGAGCCCGTTAACATCGGGACCGGCCGCGACATTACCATTCAGGAGCTGGCCGACTTAGTAGCCGAGCTGACGGGCTACGCGGGCGAAATCCTGTTCGACTTCTCCAAGCCCGATGGCACGCCGCGTAAGTTGTTGGATGTAAGCAAGCTGCATGCCCTGGGCTGGCAGCACTCTATTGGGTTGCGCGAAGGCATTACGGCCGTGCTGCAGTCCGCCGATTGGCAACGAGCTACCTCCCAGCCCCAATTAGCTTAGCGTTCCTTCTTCCCCTCCCCTCCTATTTCTAGTACTATGCACGACGTACTACTCCGGGCCCGGCGTAAGGCGGGTCGTTTGCTGCGCGAGTGGATACCCCAGAATATGCGCTACCGCCCTATTGGCGTGCATGCCAGCAGCCGCGAGCTGGCCGCTCGGCCGGCCGGAGGAGTCGCTTACTTTGAGGTAGTGCCCGCCCATACCTCTACCCTCAGCATCCCCGACGACTTTTATAAACGGGCCTCCACCTACGGAGGGCTGCACGACAAGCCCCTGCGCCAGGAGAAAGTACCGGCGGCCTTCGTGGTAGAGCTTATCGATGGCCGGGTGTACGCCGATAACTTCAACAGCGTAGCCGTTATTGCGGCCGACAACCGCCTGGTCGGCGACGTATCGTTTCAGTACGACGGGGCCCGCTGGGATTTGACGCCGCCCGAGGAAAATAACATTTTCCGGCAGCGCTACTTCCAGCGCCCGGTGGAGCTGCCGGGCACCTTGTGCAGCCTGCTCTCGGGTGGGGGCGCGGCCAGCGGCAACTACTACCACTGGCTGATTGATTCCCTACCTCGTTTGTACCTGGTGCGCGAAGCCGGCCTGCTCGATGCCGTTGATTACTTTCTGGTGTATGATAAGTCCAAGCGGTTTGTGCTGGACACCATGGGCGCGCTGGGCATCGGGCCGGAGCGCTTAGTGGACGTCACCACGAACCCGCACGTACGAGCCCGCTGCCTACTGGCTACCCCCGGGGTGCGCGGCAACCTTACCCACACGCCGGCCTGGGCCTGCAAGTTTCTGCGCAGCATTCTGCTCCCGCCCCCGGTAGTAAATCGCTCCTTCAGCCCCTACATCTACATCAGCCGCCGCGACGCGCCGGGCCGGCATATTCTTAATGAAGAGGCCCTGGAAGCCATGCTGCGCGAGTACGGCTTTGAAACCCACGTACTCACTCCTTACACCCAGAACGAGAAAACGGCCCTGTTTGCCCAGGCCCAGATTATTGTCTCGGCGGTGGGAGCTGGGCTGGCTAATATTGTGGTGAGCCCGGTGGGTGCCCAACTGATTGAGCTGTTCCCCAGCAGCTTCGTGGTGGCTGATTACATGGAATTTACCGCCCGCATCGGCATCGACCACCACTACCTGGTGTGTGATACGCCTAACCCCAGCCGCACGCGCGCCGGGGCCCAGCGCGACCACCTAACCGTGGACCTGGATGCCTTGCGGCCCCTCATCGAAAAAGCCCTGCGCAACCAAGCCCAGCATACCCCGGTGCGCTCGGTGTAATTCCAGGCTTTGTTTTTTACTCTCCCTGCCTATGCCCTCTGTCCTACTTTCTCTGGTGTCGTGGAACAGTGCGGACTCCATTGAGGCCTGCCTGCGTTCGGCTTTAGCTCAGTCGTGGTCTGATTTTGAGTTGTGGGTGGTTGACAACAACTCGCACGACGACACCTGCGCCCGGGTAGAGGCGCTAGCGGCCACCGATTCTCGCCTGCGCCTGCACCGGCTGCCCCAGAATACCGGTTTCTGCGGGGGCCACAACTACGCCCTCGACCGCACCACCACGGATCTGGTGCTGCTGGTGAATCCCGACATCGAAATGGCCCCCGACTACCTGGCCCAGGCCATAGCAGCTATACATCGAAATCCGCGCATTGGTACGGTGTGCGGCCTGCTGCTGCAGAACCAGGACGAGGACCCACGCATTGATAGCGCCGGCATGGTAGCCCTGCCCGACGGCCGCTACGGCCTGCGCCTGCACGGGCAACGGCTCAGTGAAGTAGCGCCCCTGGCAGCTACCTACGTAGACGGTGCCGATGGTGCCCTACCCCTGTTCCGGCGGCGCTTCATTGATGATTTGCGCGTGCAGGGCGAGTTTTTCGATTCCCGTTTCTTTGCCCACAAGGAGGACTGGGATATTGCTTGGCGAGGCCGCCTTTTCGGCTGGCATACTTTGTTTGAGCCCGCTTGTCGGGCCTTGCACCCCCGGCAGTTCCTACCCTCCAACCTACGCTTGCGCCGGCGCCTAAACAGCGCTATCAAGGTAGATGCCGTGAAAAACCAGTGGCTGTTGCTGCTGAAAAACACAACCCGGGAGCAAGCCCCTGGCCTGCTGGCTCGCGCTATTCCGCGCCAGCTGGGTATTCTGGCTTATTCGTTGGTAGCGGAGCGCGACTCCTTGCGGGCCGTGCGCTACCTCTGGCAGCACTGGCGCCAGGTACTGACCACCCGCCGCCTAGTGCAGCAGCGCGCCAGCCAGCCGTGGCAGCCACCTGATGAGCCCAGCGCCCACCTGCCAGCACAACCAGCTACAGCTCTTCAGGTAGAAAGCTCTGTGCGGTAGTTCATCAACAAAAAGATCCGCAGCCTTGCGTGGCTGCGGATCTTTTCATTCGTGGGCTAGTTGAAGCAAGGCACTTCCCAGCCCCAGCAATTCATTGACTGCCAGGGCTTAGATTGCGCAGTCTGATTATAAATTGCGTATCTACAGTACAGGCTCAGAAGCCGTTAGCGGAGAAGCCGTGGAGCCAACAGACGGCTGGAAGTAAGCCGCTTGCTCCCGGCGCAACTGGTCAATCAGCCGGCCTTCGGGTAGAATCACGTCGTCGTAGGTCAGCACCTGGTCCTTGGGCACATCGTGGCGCAAAATGCAGCCTTCGGCCACGCCAATGGGCAGCAGGTTTTCGCGCTGGGTGACGTCCGCGTTTTCGGCCAGGCCATAGGTGTGGTAGTGCCCAATGCCATCGAGCACTTGGCCGGCGTGCAAATCAATTTTGGCAGCCGTTACTACTTCTACGCACATGGGGCCGGCCGGCGCGAGGGCCGCGTCTTGGAACAGCACGGCTCGGGCCACGGTGGTCGGGGTTTCAAAGTGGCACAGGTGGTAGGGCGTGTAGAAGCAGTACAGCGGCCCCGGCCCCAGCTTGTAGAGCTTGAGGTAGTGCTGCTGCACGGGGTCATCAATAGTGCCCAGCACGAACACGCCGGGTCCGGGCTCCGCTCCCACCACGTAATCCACGACGCCGGGGCCACCATTGAGCAGCAGCTCGTGCGGGTACCAGTCGGCGGCCTGGGTAACGGGCGTACCGGGGGCCACGGTGGGGCCCAGCATGCCACGGCGGGCCACGCGCATGCCTAGGGCATTGGCTATTACGGCCTGCTCGAAGCTGATCTTGCTACCATCGGCGAAGCTGGTCACCATGCTCGGGTTCTGGCCCCACTGGCGGGCAAATCCTTCCTGGGTAGTGGGGTTGCGGTAGGGGTCGTGCAGGCCCTTGATGTTGCCGCAGAGCACAGGCGTAACGCCCAGGCCCTTCACGAAGCGGGCCAGGTTCAAGGTCACGCCGGGCTGGTCGCCATCGGCCACGGTGTACACTACCCCGGCGCGGTCGGCGTATACTTTTAGAATAGGCCCCACGGTTCCGTCTAGCTCGGCATTGAGCAGCACAATGTGCTTGCCGTGCCGGATGGCTTCCAGTACCACGTGCGCCCCGTGCTCTACGGCCCCGGTCACCTCAATAATGGCCTCGATGCCGGCGGCCTGGCTTAGCAGCAGCGCATCATCGGTAATGGCCGGACGGCCCTGGGCTACGCAGGCTTCCAGCTGGGCTACCGTGCTAACCTCGGCCACGTCCGTTACCCCGGCTTCGGCGTAAATGGCGCGGGCTTTCTCGGGGGTGCGGTTGGCAATGGCTACTAGCTCCATGCCGGGTACGTAAAGGCAAATTTGCCGGGCTACGCCCCGGGCCATGAAGCCGGCCCCTACCATGGCCACCCGAATGGGCCGGCCCTCGCGCTGGCGCTGCTGCAGCGCGTTATCAATGATGAGCATCTGAATCTAATTAAGTAAGTACAGCTGACTGTTTCAGGGCAACCTCATGCAGTCAAGACCTCGCTCACCGTCCGTTCCATCCACCGCCTCGACTTTGGATATTTCGTTTTAGCTACCGATTGTCTCGGGCACGCGCAGCACAAAATCCGGGTGTTGCTGATCCTTTTCGGAAATGATAGTGGGCTCGATGGGCCACTGGATGCCAATGGCCGGGTCGTTCCAGCGCAGGCCCCGCTCAAAGCCGGGCGCGTACTTGGCCGACACCTGGTAGCCGACATCGGTATTATCCTGCAGGGTAATGAAGCCGTGGGCGAAGCGACCGGGCACGAACAACATACGGAAGGAGTCGGCGGTCAGCTCCACCCCCAGCCACTGTCCGTAGGTAGGCGACTCCTCGCGCAGGTCCACAATCACGTCGTAGATGGCACCGCGGGTGCAGCGCACCAGCTTGGTTTCCTCGTGCGGGGCCAGCTGTAGGTGCATGCCGCGCAGGGTGCCACGCCGCGGGTTAGATGATACGTTGGCTTGCAATGGGGGCATGAGGATGCCGTGGGCCGCAAACTCATCGGCGCACCAGGAGCGGGCAAAAAAGCCCCGGTCGTCGGCCATGCGGTCTACGTCGATGATAAACGCGCCGGGCAGCTCAGTTTCGGTGAAAATCATAGGTAGGTGATTGGAGATGATACAAAGGGCGAGCCCACGCGGGGCGTCATCTGGCCGTGCCCGATGCGCGGGATAAGGTGTGGGGGAGCCTTAGGCAATTACCGGTGCCAGTGCGGGCCGAGTGGCCACGGCGCGTACCCAGCTCAGGTCGTCGCCCAACTCGTGGGTTTCGCGCAGGCCGGTGAGCACGCGCAGGCGCATCAGCTCCGAGGAGCGGAAGGTAGCATCGCGGAAATTCATACCCAGCAAACCGTCGCGCAGCTCGTCAATGGTATCGGAGAGGGTGCGGCGAGGCTGATGGGTGGGAGCCAGCTCCCGGTACAAGCTGAAGTCGACGCGGTAGGAGCGTTTGTCGGGCGGGGCAGCCGCATTCAGGCTTACCTGGGTGCCGGGTAAGGAGTCGGCCACAGCGTAGGCCAGGTCACGCACTTGGTAGTTCCACTGCTCCGAACCGGTGTTCACGGCCAGGAAGGTGCCGCCTACCTCGGCGGGGCGGCCAATGGCCCACTCAATAGCCCGGGCCATGTCCTGCACATGAATGAGGGGGCGCCAGGGCGTACCGTCGCTTAGAATGCTGATTTCTCCGGCGGCCACGGCCCCGGCCACGAAGTCGTTGACTACCAGATCCAGGCGCAGCCGGTCGCTCCAGCCGCAAGCCGTGGCAAAGCGCAGGCAGGTAATCAGGAAGTTGTCATCAGCCAGGGGACGCAGGTCCTGCTCGGTCATCACCTTGGAGCGGGCGTAGGCCGTCAGCGGGTTCAGCTCCGAAGTTTCCCTTTTGGCCCCCTCGCCGCCGGCCCCGTACATGCTGCAGCTGCTGGCAAAGATGAAGGAGCTGACGCCGGCAGCTTTGGCCTGACGCGCCAGTTCGATACCAGCCCGGTAGTTTACATCCAGCGTCACCTGCTCATAGGTCTGGCCCATGGGGTCGTTGCTGATGGCGGCCAGGTTTACTACCGCATCTACCCCATCGAGCAGGCCGGCGGGCAGCTGGCGGATGTCGCCGAAAATCTGCCGGTCCAGGCGCGACTCCGGCAGGCGGCGGGCCCCGGTGAGGCAATGGGCAAAGTAGCCCATGTCATACCCAATTAACTCAGCCTGCGGAAACTGCTGACGCAGATGACGCACGACACCCGGGCCCACATAGCCCATATTACCCGTGATAAGGATTCGCTGCATACGGTGAAGTAGTGAGATGGTGAGATAGTGAAATGGTGAGCTAAAAGTGCTAATGGCGCGTATTGGGCGGTTCGGGCCGCCAGAACGTCAAACTCACCTTTTCACTAGCTCACCAGCTCACCTTTAGTCGGCGGGCATGATGGTGGGGGCGGCTACCCGCTGGTGCGGGGGCGCTACCACGGGAGTGGCCAGGATGTCGGCTAGCACGGGGTCCGGCTCCGCCGATTCGGGTTCGTTGCTCCATACTTTCCACTGGGCCCGGCCCTGCTGCCACATTTCTTCCAGCATATTCTTATCGCGCAGCGTATCCATGGGTTGCCAGAAGCCGGTGTGCCGGAAGGCAGCCAAGCGGCCCTCGGAGGCCAGACGCTCCAGCGGTGCCTTTTCCCACACCGTTTCGTCGCTGTCAATGTAGTCGAACACGGAGGGCTCAAGGACAAAGAAGCCGCCGTTAATCCAGGGCGTTTCGCCGCCCTCGGGCTTTTCCGTGAAGCTGGAAACCAAGCTGCTCGACTCTTGCAAGTTAAATACCCCAAAGCGGCCGGGTTGGCGCACGGCCGTGAGGGTAGCCAGGGCCCCTTGCTGGCGGTGGTAACGTACTGCTTCCCGGATGTTTACGTCCCCTACCCCGTCGCCGTAGGTCAGGCAAAACGTTTCGTTGTCAACGTAGTCGCGCACCCGGCGCAGGCGGCCGCCAGTCATGGTTTCCTGACCGGTATCCACCAAGGTCACAGTCCAGGGCTCGGCGTGGTTGCGGTGGATCTGCATCTCGTTGCGGTCCATGCGGAACGTTACGTCGGAGTTGTGCAGAAAATAATCAGAAAAATACTGCTTGATCATATGCCCCTTGTAGCCGCAGCAAATAACAAAGTCGCGAATACCGTGGTGGGCATAGATTTTCATAATGTGCCACAGGATCGGCCGGCCCCCAATTTCTACCATTGGTTTAGGCCGTACGCCACTTTCCTCGCTGATACGGGTGCCGTAGCCGCCCGCCAGAATTACTGCTTTCATACGCGTGAGGGGTTGTAACTGGAAGGTCAATAAAGAAGTCAGCGAGAGGAGCGCAACCCCTAAGTTGGGTGGTACTTATACAGCGCTAAAGTTCCTGAAATATACTGCTAATTGTAATATTGTCAATAATTATTATCAATATTTTTAAAATAAAGTAAAGTTCACCTCAGCATTGTACCGAGAACAGCACATAGCAAAGCACCCACACCTAGTAGGTAGGCAGGGACGCTAGTATGTAGCAAGTAAGTGTTAGGCTGCTGGCCGGGGCACGGGCCGACCGGCTACGTGAGAGGCCGCGCGCCGAGTAAGCAAGTACACAAACCGGGTATTAGTGACTAAATAGCGGCGCCACAAACGGCGCGGCTCCAGCCACAGGCGGTAGGCCCACTCCAGCCATAGGCGGCGGGCCCACAGTGGCAAACGCGGCTCTAAGCCCGCGTACACCGGAAACGCCTGCCCTACCCCAAGCATACACGCCCGCACACGCCCCTGGTGAGCGGCCATCCAACGTTCCTGCCGGGGACACCCCAGGGCTACGAACAGCAAATCGGGGTCGGCGGCGTTGATGGCTGCAACCTCTGCTGCGTCTTCTGCGGGCGTTAGGGGCCGGAAGGGCGGCGAGTGTACCCCAGCAATGCGGAGCGTGGGCAGCTCCCGCCGAGCCCGGGCTACCATAGCTGTTAATACCTCAGTAGTAGTGCCGTAGAAATACACAGACTGTCCGCTTTCAGCCGCGGCTTCTAGCAGGGCCGGCAACAAATCCATGCCGGCCACGCGGGGCTGGGGCGGGGTATCGGGGTTGAGCCACTGCACGGCCGCAGCCACGGGACTACCGTCTGGCGCTACCACTGCAGCCTCGCGCAATAGCTGCCGAAACTCCGGGTCGCGCTGGGCTTCTACCACCATGTGCACGTTAGCAAAGCACACGTAGGCTGAACTGCGGGCCTTGCCTAGCTCCAGAATAGTGGAAACGAAGCTGGCTACCGGGCCGGTGGAAATCCAGGAATCCAGAACGGGTACCTTTGGCAGCATAAGGTAGAAAGTGAGGTAGTGAAAGGGTAAGTTAAACGTCAGCTTAGGGAATGGCGTGAAGTAATTTTGCTGCTACTTCTCGTCTCGGAGAACAGCAAACTTGCCACTTCACCACTTCTCATTCTCACCGCTAATAGGCGTTTTTCTCGCCTTTTACCATGTTCCAAAGCGTGAGGCCGATGATTTTCATATCGAGGCCAAACGACCAGTTTTCCACGTATTTCAGGTCGTACTCTACTCGTTTTTCCATGGTGCCTGCCTCGCGGGTTTCGCCTCGGAAGCCATTCACCTGGGCATAACCCGTAATGCCGGGCGTTACGGCGTGGCGCATTTGGTAGGTACGGATGTGCTTGCTGTACTCCTCCAACTGGGAAATCATGTTGGGCCGGGGGCCTACCACCGACATGTGGCCGAGCAGCACGTTAAAGAACTGGGGAAGCTCATCGAGGTTGTACTTGCGCAGGTACTGGCCTACCCGGGTGATGCGGGAATCATTTTTGGTGGCTTGCAACTCGCTCTGGCCGTGGTCGGTGCGCATGGTACGCAGCTTGTAGCACGGGAAAAGCTGGTTGCGCTTGCCAGGCCGCATCTGCTTGAAAAACACTGGTCCTGGCGAATCCAGCTTGATGAGCAGGGCCAGCGCCGTGAGCACAAACGGGAATACGCCCAAGATAATGACCAAGGAAAAGGCAATATCGAACAGACGCTTCAGCAGCTGGTTGGTGCGGATGCCCAGGGGTGCGTGCCGAATGGTCAGGATCGGCATGTGGTCGTAGAAGTAGACGTTCACATCTTTACGGACAGTGCCGCGGAAATCGGGGACAATACGGAACGACAGGAAATGGTCATCGGCAAAGCGCGATAGGTCTTCAATCAGCTGCCGACGGTCGAGGGGCATGGCGAAGTAAATTTCGTCTACTTGGTCGCGCACACAGAAGTTTTTCAGATCAGAGACGCGGCCGCGCACTAGGTGTTTCAGGCTGGCGGGCACGTGTTCGGTGCTATCCGTGAAAAAGCCCATGAACTGGTTGGCAATCGGGTCGTGGGACTGCAGGAAGCGGTACAGCTCCTGGCCGCTGGCCCCCGCCCCCACAATCACGAAGCGGCTGTGGGGCCGCGCCAAGTGCGTATGGTAGGCCCGGTACAGAAATGTTATTAGGAAGCGCCCAGCTACCACGGCCGTCACGGAGAAGCTGTACACCGAGAATAGGTAGCGCACAGGCAGCCAGTACATACGCATAGCTACCACCGCCAGCAGCACAATACCGGCGTGCAGCAGGAACGTGCGCATCAGGTACAGCAGCTTTTCGGGGTAGGTAATGAGCCGATCGGTGCGGTAGATGTTGGCAAACTGCCCCGAAATGATCCACCAGATCAGGGCGAAGATGGCGTAGAAGAACGGGTAATAGCCCCCAAAAGACCAGTTGCCCAGGAATAAGTAACCAGCTACCCGAAAAGCTCCGAAAATCAGCAATACGTCTACCAGAGGCAGGATAAAGCGCGAAGTATCAGCGTAGTGTCTGTAGCGTTCCATAAGCTAAAGAGAGAGGTGCTAAGGAGACTAAACCGTGAAAAAATGTGAAAACACCAATCGAGTGCTTACCCAACAAAGAAACGCATAATTGTTCTTTAAACAATAATAAATAGTATTAATTTTTAAAAGCTGTAAACTATACCTCAAAATGATTCAGATAGTTACATCCAGCCCCAAACTTCTCGGGTAAAGCCACGCTGCCCGCCCGCTACGGCACATACCGTAACGGGCGGGCAGCTTGAAATTTTCCTATAACACTCTCTTGCTCAGGGATTCACCTGTAGCCAGCCTTTGTACTTACGACCATCGGTGTAGGTAATTAAAAAATAGTAGGTGCTGGCCACGCCTGCGCCGGCCCACGTAAAGCTCCGGCTCCCTGAGCGGTACACCTCCCTTCCCCACCGGCTATAAATGGCAATGCCTCCAAAGCGGCCGTCGCACAAGTCGGGCGGCAGGTCAGGTAGCACAAACGAATCATTCTTTCCGTCGCCGTTGGGCGTGATGATGTTGGGCGGCAGGAAGGCCACCGTATCGGGCGTTGGGACCAGCTCAAAACGGACCGTTCGGGTCTGGCTGAGGTTGGCACAGGTAGCCTGTTCCTGCAGCCGAAACGTGACTACCATATCTGGGAACTGCTGGGCGGCGCAGGAGGCCTGCCACTGAAACGTGCCGGCCGCCTGGCCCCGCCCGTTCTGGGCCGTAAAGGTCATGCCGGCCGCCGCTAAGTCGAAGTTTTGCCCGGTGGCCGTTAAGGTCAGTGGGTCGCCGTCCGCATCCAGGCCGGCCAGCGTAGCCGAGTAGGTAGTGCCCACGGGTACCCGCACGGTTATCGGTGGAGCATCCTGGGCGTTAATACCGGGCGGGAAGGTAGTCGTCAGTTGGGGTGCCGCATCGGGTGGGGGCGCCGCCGTGAAAGCCACCCGCACGGTGTCGCGCTTGGGCAGGCTGCACCCGTCGTCGGCCACAATCACGTCCAGCAAATACACTTGGCCTTTAGAATCCAGGCACTCGGAAAAGCAGAAGCGGGCCGTGAGCGTGTCGGGAGTGCCGGGGCCCCGCACCACGCCGGTGGTGGCGGTAGTAAAGGTGGGCACCGGCGTGGTAAAATTGACGGGGCGCAGGGCTACCGTCAGGCGGGAGTTGGCATCGGGGTCCGTGAAGCGCACTTGCAGGCAGTGGTCGGCGCCGGGCACTAGCCGCAGTGTATCGCGGCCGGGGCGGTAGGGCACACCGGCCGAGGTGCGGAGCTGCAGGCTAGGCACGGTGTTGCGGGGGCAGTTAAGGACGTAGAGCTGAAAGTCGCGGCGGGTTTCCCCAATTTTCTGCCTGCCCCGGTACTCGGTGCAGCGCACCCCAAACACGAATAGGCCCAGCTGGGTAGGCCGCACCATGAGGCGGCCCGTACGGGCATCAATGCCAAGGGTAGGGTTGCCGGGAATCTGATTTTGGGTGCCTAACCCCGCCACCCACGAAATGGGCGCGTACGGGGCGGGTGCGGCCTGGTTGGGGCTGGAGTTGCCGGTGCTGGCGTGGCCATTCAGGGGCGTCACCATATCGTAGACCAGGGAGTCGCCATCGGGGTCCTGCCCGCCGAAATCGTAGTAAAATAGCTCGCCCCGGCAGGCGTAGTCGCCTAAGGGCGGAAAGATGCGCGGGGTAGAGTCAACGAAGGGGCGGCCGTTGCGCACGACGGCCGGAAACTCCAAGTAAAAGGCCTGAGCCGCACCCAAGGAGTTAATGATGTTGCTCAGCCCTTGGTTGCGGCAGCAACGCTCCACGGCCACGTAGTATCCGGCCGGACTGGTGTACGTGGCCGCGGGCAGCGTGATATTGACGGTATAAATGAGCTTGCGGGTGCTGAGCGAGGAGCTGGTGCAGGCCGGATTGGTGTAGCTCACAAACGTGTTGCTGGTTAGGGGTAGCGTCACGTTCTGCATGCGTTGGTTCGTGGCCTTGTCGAAGATGCTGGCCTGCATGCTGTTATCTAGGGCGCCGGGGCTGCCATTGATGGCATCGAAGTAGAGGTTGAGCGTGAGGGCATAGGAGCTGCCCGACCGATACTGCAAATCCAGCTCGCCGCCCACAATGTGGGTGGCGCGGGCGCTCGGCGCCACCAGCAACCACAACCCAGCCACGGCCAGCCACACTACCCGGGAAATTCGCGTACATCTTCTCATACCTGTCAGAAAAGCGGAAAGAATAAATCCATTACCCACGTACCACCAACTGGCAGCTGGCGGCACGTCCGGCCCCCGCTGAATTAGGAAGCACCGGTGGTTGTGGTGGTATCGGTGGCGGTTGTAGGCCGGCAGTTTTTGTTGCCTTTGGGCCCGATGTTCGGGGTTTCGCAGGCCGTAAGCAGGCCCAGCAGCACTGCGGCACCGGCCCGAAGGATTAAATACTTTCTCATAAGAAAGGAGGAAAAGATGAAAAAAGCTAACGGCAACTTCTTGACAAACTGCCGATTGCCACCCAAACAGCTCACCCCACTGCTACTCAGACCCGCCGCCAGGCGTGCGCCAGAACGAGCTCCGCAGGGGGCTACCAGCGCTAAAACTAATTTTCCCCTACCCCTCTCATGATTCCATCCGACCAGCCCCCGTAGAGAACCGACCGAAACCCGAACTGTATCGACTATTCTCCTATTATCTAGAACTTTCCTCTTACCTACCTTGCCATGAAGTAGACTGACCAGCAGCGGGTTCTGGTTGCCGTTAACGCCTTGTGCAGTGGTAGCGCCAAAGCATCGGGCGTGCTTCGGCGCTACCTTTTAAAATAAGGCAGAAGGAAGGAGGCCTTGACCTCGCTCAGCGTGACATGACTACCCGGCGTCAGCCCATGAGGTGCTTCATCTCTGCTCGATGCACAAAACGCTCGGCCTGACGGACTTGGAACTATGGTTTACTCGCTTTACTCAAACAGTTAAGTTTCCGCCCGGGCTGGCGAGCCGGCAGCGCCGAAGGCGGGGTGCTACCGCGTGAGGGGACTGAGGCGGTGATGGCTGCGGGCTACTTCCAGCGGCTGAAAAACTGGTCGAAGGATTCGCGGTACCCGTCGCTGACGGGAATGGTAACCTCCCCAATATGCACCGTGCCGCGCGTAACGGCGCTGATGTGGTTAAGCCCGACAATGTAGGACCGGTGCACGCGCATAAACTGGCGGGCCGGCAGGCGCTCCTCCAGCAGCTTCAGGCTCGACAAGGACAGCAAGGGGCGGGTTTCGCTGCGGCGGTACACCTTCACGTAATCCTTTAGCCCTTCAATGTACAGGATGTCCTGGAACGGCACTCGCACCAGCTGGTACTCCACTTTCAGGTAGAGGTAGTCCTCGGCCGGCGGCTCCGGGGCCGCCGGTACGGGAACCACAACGGGGGTAGCGGCGCGGGTTAGCTCGTAGTAGGCTTTGGCTTTCAGGGCCGCCCGCAGAAACTCATCGTACTCAAAGGGCTTGACCAGGTAGTCCAGGGCATCTACTTTGTAGCCATCGAGGGCAAACTGGTTGTAGGCCGTTGTGAAGATGATGCGCGGAGTGCGGGCCCCGCTGCTGCCTCGGTCCAGGGTGCGGGCCAGCTCCAGCCCGTTCAGGTCCGACATCTGAATATCCAGAAATAGCACGTCGATGTGGGCGCCGGGCTCGTGCAGACCGCGCAGGGCTTCCACGGCGCTGCTGTAGCGCCCTACCAGCTTCAGAAAGGGAGTCTGCTCGATAAAAGCCGATACTAGCTTCAGGGCCAGGGGCTCGTCATCAACGGCAATGCAATTCAGGATCATAGGCTAGCGCAACAATGTGATACACAACTAGAACCCATCAGGCAACACGCTGAGTGGGTGGGGCCACCGCGGCCGGCCAGGCGTTAGAGCTGAAGCGTGAGCAGTACGCGGTACTCTCCGGCTGGGGTTTGCTCCTGCACCATTAAGTGGTAGCGGCCGGCGTACAGCAGCTCCAGCCGGCGCCGGGTGTTTGTCAGCCCAATACCGCCGGCTTCCAGGGAACCGGGGCGCTCGGCAAAAACGGAGTTGCACACCTCAAACTCCACCATGTTCGGTTCGGCCTCAGACTGGCGCAGCGCCACCTGAATGCGGCTGGGCGAGCCGGCGCGCACTCCGTGCTTGAAGGCATTTTCCACGAAAGGGAGCAGCAACATAGGCGCAATGGCCGCTTCCTGCAAGGTTTCGGGCAGGTCCAGCGCCACGCTTACCTCTTCGGTCAGGCGCAGGTGCATCAGGTCAATGTAGTCGCGCAGGAAGGTGACTTCGTGGCTGAGCAGGGCCGTTTGGGCGGGCGTTTCATAGAGCACGTAGCGCATCATTCGGGACAGGCGATGCAGGGCCGTGCGGGCCTGGGTTCCGTCGATGAAGGTAAGGGAGTAGATGTTATTCAGCGTGTTAAAGAAAAAGTGCGGGTTGATTTGCGCCTTCAGCAAGGAAAGCTCGGTAGCCAAGCGCGCCTGCTCTAGCAGCTGACGGGTGTGTTCGTCGCGCTGGCTTTTCTGCACGGCGGCCACGCTCGTGCTTACCCCCAGCACAAACAGGGTAGTGAGCAGAATCCAGAGGTTGAAAAACCGGGCTTCGCCTTCCGGACCGGGCGGGCCAGGCGGGCGACCGGGCGCACCCGGCCCGTGGGGCCCGCCTGGCCGAAACGAATTAGGGGGCCTGGGCGGACCTGGTGGGCCCGGAGCCGGCCAGTCGCGGGCGGAAAAAGCCGCGTGCCGAGCTTCGGAAAGCCGGCGAGGCACTTCCAGCTCGGCATCCAGACGCCAATGTGCCCACAGCACGGCCCCGGCCACCGCCGCGCCCACGCCCAGGTAAGCCAGCACCTGCCGGCGGTAGAGCAGGCGCGGCACGGCCCAGTGCACATTGGCGTAAAATGCAACCACAAGTAAGCCTAGCACCGCTGCTTGCTTCAGCCAGAAAACCCCGGGCAAGGGACTGGGCTGGCCGGGGGGCGGAATAGACAAAATCAGCCCCACCACACTCCAAATCAGGGTGTGGAGCAGCAGGACGGGAGCAAACCGGGAGAGAACAACAGGCACGAGAAACGCGGACAAACGACAAAACCGCTGGTAAAGTACTACCGCCGCCGGTAGGCCGGCGCCCGGTTCCACCACCAGCCCGTATTCACCGACCAGCAGCCCGCTTTTATCGGCAGCAGCTCGTGGCAAACTGCGGGTTGCTACCCCCGCCAGAAAGGTAGTACCTCACAAGCAGCGGGTAACTATACCCCTAAAACGAGCGGACAGTGAGCAACAAAAAACGCTAGGCCGGGCATGCTGCACGTTAAGCAGCGCCGAAGCAACTAGCGGGCGGCTAACGTTAGACGCATTATTTCAATGCCAGTACACGAGCTGCCCTGATTCCGGCTCGGCATGACGCTCTAGCACGGCACTATGCGCCTTCTGTTCACAGGTCTCTAGCTCGACTATAACGCTGATAATGCATTTTCCGTACGTTTGTCTTGCCGGCCGTTACAGGTGTGTGTCTGCCGGCAAGAGCTACACCTATTGCATTTCAAGCCCCGGCTGACGAGCCGGGGCTTTTTATTTCTGCACGGCCCAAGCGGTGTGTAAAAAGACGGTAAGCCACGCCACGGACACGAAAAAAGCCCGCTTCCTTGAGAAGACAGGCCTTTTTTGTACCAACACGTAGGTAAACAGCTACCGGTTCTGGCGCACGATGGTCGTATTGCCATTGCCGGTTTGCAGTACGTCGCTGCTGTTGCCGCTGGCCCCCTGGTAGGTGCGGGCATCGTTGCTGTTTCCTACCTGTACTTGGCGGGCGTAGGAGTCGTTGGCTTCCTGGCTGATGTAGCCGTAGTTGCCCGAGCGAGTGGGGAAGCTGGCGGAGCCGCCTACCTGCTGGTCCTGCAAGGCCGTATTGCGGTTGCCCGTCTGCTCTACTACTGCCTCGTGATACTCCCCTTGCTGACTCTGGATAGCTGCGTTGCGGTTACCCTCCTGCTCAATGGCAGCCTGTACAAAGCCGGCGTTTTGCTGGCGCTGCGTGGCCGTGTTGTTGTTGCCCATCTGCAGAACAGTTGCCCCCGAAAATGCCGTATTGACCTGCGTTTGGGTGGCCTCGTTGCGGTTGCCATTCTGAGTAGCCGCAGCGCTTACTGACATTACGCCCGTCTGGCTTTGGGTAGCGGCATTGTTGTTGCCAGTTTGGGTAGCCGTGGCCGCCACGGTGCCAAAAGAACCGGAGTGGTTTTGCGTTTGCGTAGCGGCGTTGTTGTTGCCGGTTTGCTGAATGAAGACCGAAGAAGACGCACTGCCCTGGCTGCTCTGCGCCTGCGCTGCCGCATTGTTGTTGCCCAGCTGACCAATGCTGGCGCTCATGATGCCACTCAGGTTCTGCTGCTGCTGGCTGGCCGCGTTATTATTGCCCTGCTGCAGCACGCTGGCCGAGGCCGACTGGCCAGAGCTGTTCTGCTGCTGGCTAGAGGTGTTGTTAGCCCCCAACTGCCGGGCCGTGGCAGTACCTCCGAACACATTGGTATTCTGGTCCTGCGTGGCGCGGTTGTTATTGCCTGTGCTCTGAAAAATGGTAGCAAAAGCATTGCGGCCGCTTTGGTTTTGGGTGGCATAGTTGGCCCCGCTTGCCTGCTCAATGGAAGCACTATGGCTGAAGCCCCCCTGGTATTGGCTGGCGTAGTTGCCGTCGCTGTTCGCGGCAGTGGAGCCCTGCCGGATGCGGGCCCCATTAGCGCCCCGGCTCACATCCGAAAGCTGCACCTGCACGGCCTGCTGGCGGTTACCCATCTGGTCGGTTTGAGCCACATGCTGGCTGCCGACCTGGGTCTGGGTCACCTCGTTATTATTGCCACTGCTACTGCCCCCATTCACGGCCGCGTCGTTCTGGCGGGCAATGGCCGTGTTTGAGCGGCCCGTTTGCTCCACCGTCACGCGGTTGTTGCTGCCGTAGCTGGTGGAGGTTTGGGTGTTGTCCTGCGCAATGGCAGCGCCGCTGGTCAGGAGAGCGGCCATGAGTACTCCGGTTTTTTTCATGCGAATACGGTATAACTGGTGGGGAAATTGAACACGCCCGACGGGCACCTATTGAACAGCAATATGTATAAAGATTTATATAAATATTCATAATAAAAATTAATTACATCCATTTTTACCTCAATAACAGCCCAACATAATTTCCTGACTATCAACATGCATAAGTCAACCAGGCTTGTCCGCTGAATTGGAGTAGGTAGCGCAGCTTTTGGCCCGCAAATCCTCCCGGCGGCCTGCACTGGTTTCCCTCCCGCTAGCTTCGGGGGGCACGCGGCATGGCTCACCAGGCTTTGCCCGGACCTCTCGCCCGACGCCAGCGCCACTGGCCAAAGAAAATTTGGCAGTGTGGACCCAGCGGGTTTACCTTTGCCCCACTCAATTCTTTACCTGAAAGGATTGTTTTTATACAGAGGCGTGGAGAGACAGGCTCGACGAAACGCCGGCAACCTTCAGTAAGACTGAAACGGTGCCAACTCCTGACCATATAAAAACAACGTACCGTGAACCGCTTCCCGCACTTCGCCCCCGCTCCCGCCACCCCTGCTTCCGTACAGCATGGATGTTGTGGCACGTGTTGTTGGGCGGTCTGTACGCCGCTGGTTGGGTAGGTAAGAACCACTGGGTACTGCTTTTGCCGCTGGCTCTTTGCGCGCAACGCGCTGCTGGTAAAATTACTACCTAACTATTTCTTCCCTAAGTAGACCAGCCCAGTAGCGCTGCTACTTTTCCCGCGGGGCTTCTCTTCCTACCTCGTTTCGCGCACCCAAACTCCGGTTTCTCAGTTTGCCCGCGCCTTTCCGCCAGCCCCTACCCTGTCCGGGCTTGCCTGTTTTGCTGCCCAAATGAGGGCGGCAACATCCACTGATTTCTACTTTCTAGTTCTTCATTCTCCTCGCATGTCACAGTCTGTGAAGCCGATTGGCATTTATTTCGAACACCCCGAGTGGTTTAAGCCCCTGTTTGCCGAGCTGGACCGCCGCGGCCTGCCCTACGAGAAAATCGACGCCGCCCACCACCTCTTCGACCCGCTGGAAACCGAGAGCCGCTACTCCCTGGTAGTCAACCGCATGAGTTCCTCGGCCTACCTGCGCGGCCACGGCCAGGGCATTTTCCACACGGCCGGCTACGCTACCCACCTGGAGCGCATCGGTACCCGCATCATCAACGGCTCGGGCGCTACGGCCATCGAAACCAACAAGGCCCGTCAGCTCAGCCTGTTTGCCTCCCTGGGCCTGAAGTTTCCGAAGTCTTTCGTAATTAACCACGCCTCCCGCGTGCCCGATGCGGCCCGCCAACTGCAATTCCCCATTGTGGTAAAGGTGAACATCGGGGGTAGCGGCGCCGGCATCATCCGCTTCGACACGATAGAGGGTGTAGAAGCCGCCGTGGCCGCCGGGCAAATCGACCTGGGCATCGACCAGACGGCCCTGGTGCAGGAGTACGTGACGCCCCGCGGCGGCAACATTCACCGCGTGGAAACCCTGAACGGCAAATTCCTCTACGCCATGAAGGTGTACACCACCGGGGAGAGCTTCAACCTGTGCCCCGCCGAAATCTGCCAGATTCCGGAGGAGCCCGCCGCCGGCGACTTCTGCCTGACCGAAGCCCCCAAGAAAGGCATTCAGGTGGAAGCCTTCACGCCCCCCGCGGAGGTAGTGGAAGCCGTGGAGCGCATTGTGGCCGCCGCCAAAATCGACGTGGGCGGCATCGAGTACCTGATTGACGACCGCACCGGCGACGTACTATTCTACGACATCAACGCCCTGTCCAACTTTGTGGCCGATGCCGTGAATGTGGTGGGCTTCGACCCCTACGCCCGCTTCGTGGACTACCTCGAAACCCAGATTGGCGCCCCCAACCCCGGTAGCCAGCCGGCTCCGGCTGATGCCGTATTCTCCACCCAACAGCCGGTAGCGGCTTCTATTCACTAAGCCATGCGGTACGGATATTGGATGCCCGTTTTTGGCGGGTGGCTGCGCAACGTAGAGGACGAAAACATGCGCGCCGACTGGGACTACGTGAAGACGCTGGCCCAGCGCAGCGAGGACCTGGGCTACGACCTGTCCCTGATTGCCGAGCTCAATCTTAACGACATCAAAGGTGAGGAAGCCCCCTCGCTGGACGCCTGGAGCACGGCGGCAGCTCTGGCGGCCGTGACCAAGAAAATTGAGCTGATGGTGGCCGTGCGGCCTACCTTCCACTCCCCCGCCCTCCTGGCCAAGCAAGCCGCCAACATCGACCACATCAGCAACGGCCGCCTGAGCCTGAACGTGGTGTCGTCATGGTGGCAGGATGAGGCCAAAAAGTACGGCGTGCACTTCGAGCAGCACGACGACCGGTACGCCCGCACCGCCGAGTGGCTGCACGTAGTCGACAACCTCTGGAAGCAGGACCACTTCACCTTCGAAGGCAAGTTCTACAAGGTCACCGATTCCATTCTGCAGCCCAAGCCCGTGTCGCGCCCGCGGCCGTTCATTTACGCCGGCGGCGAGTCGGAAGCCGCCAAGAACCTCATTGCCGCCCAGTGTGATGGTTACGTGATGCACGGCGACGAGCCCGCCGCCATCGGCCGCCGCATCCAGGACCTGCAGGAGCGCCGCGACCGGCTGAACTTGCCGCCCATGAAGTTCGGGGTAGCCGCCTACAGCATCGTGCGCAACACTGAGCAGGAAGTAAAAAAGGAACTGGAGCGCATCACCAACGTGCAAGGCTCGGCCGCCGGCTACAAAAACTACCAGCAGTGGCTGGCCGGCACTCAGCTCGAAAACCAGGTTTCCTTACAGGATTACTCGGTTTCTAACCGCGGCCTGCGCTCCGGCCTCACCGGCACGCCCCAGCAAGTAGCCGACCGTATCGGTGCCTTCGAGGAGGTTGGCGTGGATTTGTTCCTGCTCCAGTGCAGCCCCCAGCTGGAAGAAATGGAGCGGTTCTCCGAAGCCGTCATTCAGGTGCTGGCGTAGAGGATTGTGTATGTATTAAAAAGGCCCCGCTGGTAGACAGCGGGGCCTTTTTGGTGACCCCACCCCAACCCCTCCCCGGTGGGGAGGGGCTTATTTTACCATTACAACGCCACCAGTTGACACCGTTGTGGTGCTATCCTAAGCCCCTCCCCACCGGGGAGGGGTTGGGGTGGGGTTTGCTACTTCACCATCGCCCCTACCTTGGCATACGTCAGCGCGTCTACCGTCAGGCCGGCGGTAGAGCGTAGCTTGAGTTGAGTAAAAGGCTGCTTGGGGAAGAAGATTTCCGTCATCGTGGTCAGGCCGCCGTCGGCGAACAGTTCCACGGAGGTAGCGTCGAAGAGGAGCGTCAGGTCGGCGGCGGGGCCGGTAGCCAAGCGTGGGGCCGGGTGGCGGCCGGCGAATTTGTCGCTGAAGGTGCTCAGGCCGGCCTTGGTGCGGTCGATGTAGTACTGGTTGGTCTGCTTATCGTAGCCAATAACCAGCTCCTCGCCTCCTGCATTCGACAATACCACGGCCATGTCTTGGAGCTGCTTGGTCGTGAGCTTGAGCTGAAACTGCGGGCCGGGGTTCTGAATCTGGTCGGCCAGGTTTAGCTCTGATTTTACCGTCAGGTTTTTCAGAGTTTGGGCGGCTTGCAGGGCGCTAGCTACCTCCTTGGCGGGCTGGGAAGTCAGGTAGATTTCCGAGCCGACTTGGCGCAGGGCCAGGTCTCGCGGGACGGTCATGGCGTTGCGCCAGGGCGAGGTGGGCACCTGGTTGGCGTACTCCCAGTTGCTCATCCAGCCCAGGAAAATCTTGCGGGCACCGGTATTACCCCAGGTTACGCCGGCGTAGTTGTCCTTTCCCCAATCAACCCACTTCTGGGTAGTTGTGGTGGGCGTGAAGGTTTTGCCGTCGAACTGGCCCACAAAGTACTGGGTAGCCGAGCCGCCGTTGGGCCCGCCGGGGTTAATACTCACCAACAGCACCCAGTAAGTTTTGCCGTTGAGCGTCAGCGGAAACAAATCGGGGCACTCCCACACACCGCCGTGGGCGCCTAGCTTCTCGCCAAACTCGCTGAGCTTGGTCCACTGCTTGAGGTTGGGCGAGGAATAGAACGTAATCCGGTCCTTGGTCGCCAGGGTCATCACCCACTGCTTGGCCAGCGGGTTCCAGCTTACTTTCGGGTCGCGGAAGTCCTGGATGCCGGGGTTGGGTAGCACGGGGTTGCCCTCGTATTTGGTCCAGGTCTTGCCCTCGTCGAGGCTGTAGGCCAGGCTCTGGTACTGGTGCCGGTTGGTTTTCTTTTTCTCCTCGGGGTCGTTGTGGTGGGTAAAAATGGCGACCATAGCATTCTTGCCAAAGCCCGCCGTATTGTTCTCGTCGATGACGGCGCTACCCGAGAATATCCAGCCCAGCTTATCCGGAAACAGGGCAATGGGCTGTTCCTGCCAGGTAATCAGGTCCTTACTCGTAGCGTGGCCCCAGTGCATGGGGCCCCACACCATGGCCTCGGGGTAGTGCTGGAAGAACAGGTGGTAGGTGCCCTTGAAGTACACCATGCCGTTGGGGTCGTTCATCCACATCTTGGCCGGGCTAAAGTGATAGGCTGGGCGGTACTGCAGGGTAGCGGGCGGGATGGGCGCAGCCGGTTGGGTTTGTCCCAGGGCGGTCAGGCTAACCAAGGAAAGCGCTAGAAGTAGGGTCTTTTTCATATCGGGTGGATGGGAGAGGAAGTTAAAGTGGACTGTTTGCTATGGATAGCAACGTCATGCAGAGCCGGAGGCGAAGCATCTCGCTCAAATCGTTGAATTAATTTGGCAACATCAGCCGAGCGAGATACTTCGGCTGCGCCTCTGCATGACGTTCTTCAAAAACTGCCGCCCTAACGTCTACACTGCCTGAACCGCCAGCAGCCTGGTTACATCGTGTTCCGTGAAGGTGGGGGTAGCGCCCTGGTGAGTAGCAACCAACGCGCCCGTGGCGCAGGCGAAGCGTAGGGCTTCGCCGGGTTCCTGGCCGGCCAGCCAGCCTTTGAGCAAGGCTGCCAAAAACGCGTCACCGCTGCCGATGGTGTCTTTAACTGTCACTGGTATACCAGCGGCGCGGTAGAGCTGGCCGCCGGTCCAGAGCAGGGCGCCGTCGGCTCCGCAGGTCACGCAGACGGCTTGCAGCTCGAACCGTTCGGCCAGCCACTGCATGGCGGTGGGGCGCGCCATTTCTGGCCCAAACCACGTTATGATTTCGGCTAGCTCATGGTGGTTCATTTTCACCAGACTGGCCTTTTCGAGCAGGTATTTGGTTACTTCCTTGGTGTAGTGCGGGGGGCGCATGTTCACGTCGAAGACCTTGAACTTGGCGTGCTCCAGCAGGCGGTAAAGGGTTTCGCGGGTGCCGGCCTGGCGGGCGGCCAGGGAGCCGAACACAAACACCTCGGCCTGCCCCACCAGCTGCTCCAGAGGCGTGTCGTACTGGATGTAGTCCCAGGCAACGGGCTGCACAATCTTGTAGGTGACCTCCTGGGCATCGTCGACGTTGGCTTTTACTACCCCCGTCAGGTGGGTTTTGCCCCGCTGCACAAAGTCGGTGCGCAGGCCCTTGGAAGCAATGAAGTCGAGCAGCTCCGTGCCCAGCTCGTCGTCGCCCACGCGGCTGATTAGGTCCACGGGCAGACCAAGCTGGTGCAGGTGCACGGCCACGTTGAAGGGCGCGCCGCCCGGCTGTTTGCCCGTCGGCAGCACGTCCCAGAGCACTTCCCCAAAGCAGACAATAGTTGGGGTCTTGGGGTCTTGGGGTCTTGGGGTCATGGATGCAAGATTAAGGTCGTAGGTGAGGACTTGGGGGTTTAGGATCTTGTGGGGACTTGTGTAAAGCTCAGGAGCATAACAGAACGTCATCCAAGACCCTAAGTCCCCAAGACCCCAAGCTCCTAATGCAGTACCAGCGTCTTTTCGAGCTGCTCCAAGCTGGTGCCTTTGGTTTCGGGCATCAGGCGCCACACGAACAGCAGTTGTAGTACCATCATGGCGCAGAAGAAGGCGAAGGTGTTGCCGCCGCCCAGCTTCTCGGCGAAATACGGAAACGTGAAGGCAATGATAGCCGCCATAACCCAGTGGGTAGAGGAGCCCAGGGCCTGGCCTTTGGCGCGCACCGTGTTGGGGAAAATTTCGGAGATGAACACCCAAATAACGGCGCCCTGCGAAAAGGCGAAAAAGGCAATGTACACGAACAGCAGCACCGGCACCAGCATCCCGCCCAGGGCGCTAAAGTCCTGACGGTAAAAGGCCCAGGCCACCAGCCCCAAGGTCACAATCAGCCCGTAGGAACCGATGAGCATCAGCTTGCGGCGCCCGAACCGGTCGATGAACTGGCGGGCCAGCAGCGTGAAGGCAAAGTTCACCAGCCCCAGCCCGGCCGAGGACAGCAGGGCCGAGCCCTTACCCAAACCGGTCATTTCGAAGATGCGCGGGGCGAAGTAGATGATGGCATTGATGCCTGACACCTGGTTGAACACGGCAAACAGCACGGCCAGCATCACCGGGCCGCGGTACTGGCGCGCAAACAGGGAATGGCCGCCACCCAGGGCTTCATCGGCGGCGTTGGTGGTCAGGATGCTGGCCACGTCCTGGTCGGCCTGGGCGGGGTTGATGAGCTGCAGCACCCGGCGCCCTTCCTCCACCCTACCCTGCCCGATCAGCCAGCGGGGGCTTTCCGGTACCTGGAACAGCAGCAGGAAGAACACCAGGGCTGGCAGCACTTGCACGCCCAGCATCCAGCGCCAGTCTTCGCTACCCATGCCCGTGAGCAGGTAGTTGGAAAGGTAGGCCACCAGGATACCCAGCACAATGTTGAACTGAAACATGCTCACCATCCGCCCCCGCGACTCCGGCGGCGACACCTCCGAAATATAGAGCGGCGCCGTCACCGACGAGGCCCCTACCCCCAGCCCGCCCAGGAAGCGGAACACCATAAAGGCCACCCAGTTACTGGTCAGGGCCGCGCCCAGGGCCGACACAAAGTAGAGCACCGCAATCCAGATTAGCGTCTGGCGCCGCCCCAGCTTATCCGACGGCAGACCACCGAAGATGGCCCCGAACACGGTGCCTATCAGGGCAATGGAAATGGTGAAGCCGTGCTCCACGGGGTTCAGGCTCCATACCTGCTGAATGGCCTTCTCGGCCCCGGAAATAACGGCCGTATCGAAGCCGAACAGGAAGCCGCCCAGCGCTACCACCAGGGACCAAAAGAACACGTTGCTGTTTTTCATAGTGAGCTGTTAGCTGATGGCTGCTAGCTTTTAGCATTTGGGTGAGAAGAAAAGAAACGGCCCTTAACACATAAGGCAAGTAGCTGGTTAACAGCTAATAGCCATCAGCCAACAGCTTCCGCTGTTACCAACCCGGGTTCTGCTGGTAGAGGCCTTTGCTGAAGTTAATCTGATTCAGCGGAATGGGCAGGTACTCATCGCGGCCCTTGGTGAAGCGGGCGTCGCGCAGGTACTGGCGCTTGGTTTTCTCCTTGTCGAAGTAGGTGTTCAGGTACTCAGCGGCAATGCCCCAGCGCACCAGATCAAAGAAGCGCTGCCCCTCCATGGCAAACTCCAGGCGCCGCTCGAAGCGCAGGGCCTCGCGGGCGTAGGCCTGGTTCCACTGCGCGGCCGGGTACTGCCCGATGTTGTAGTTCGAGATGTTGGCGCCGGTGGTGGTTTTCAGGCGGGCGGTGCTGTTTTTGGCCCGCTCCCGCAGCTGGTTGATGAGGGGCAGGGCCTCGGCCGGGCGGCCCAGCTCAATCAGGGCTTCGGCTTTCCAGAGCAGTACATCGGCGTAGCGAATCAGGGCCCAGTTCTTGGAGGAACTCATGAAGGGCGGCGTTTTCTGGAAGCTGGGATCCGAGGGCAACACGTTCTCCTTCATCGACATATACACCCCATAGGTGTTCTGGTCGCGCAGCCAGGAGGTTTCGAAGATGAAGGCCGGCGCGTACTTGTAGGGGTGCGACGGAATGCCCACCGTGTGGTCGAGGCGCGGGTCCACGGTGGTGGTCTGGAAGTCGGCCGGGGCGCTCAGATCCGAGTTGTTGAAGGTCGTGAACTGGGGTAGGCCCTGGGCGTCGGTTTTGAAAGCGTTGACCAGGTTCTGGCTGGGCTGGTGGAAGCCGCAGCAGCCGTAGTCGGGGTTCATGGGGTAGTTCAGCTGGTTGCCCCGGTCGGTGCGGCCCTTGGGCGTGCCGTCGTTGCGCGAGAACTGAATGGCAAACACCGACTCCCGCCCGTTGTCGCCGATGGTCAGGAAGTTCGTGGCAAAATCGGGGTGCAGGGAGTACTTGCCGGAGTTGATTACCTGGTCCGTCAGCGTCACTACCTCCTGCAATTTGCTCTGGTCGATGCTCGTGACGGCGTGGCTGGTATTCTGCACGTAGGCCTGGTAGAGCAAGGTTTTGGCCAGGTAGGCCTGGGCCGCCGACTTATTGGCCCGCCCGATTTCGGGTTGGTCGGCCGGCAGGTTGGCCACGGCGAAGCGGAAGTCGTCGGCAATTTTGGTCCACAGCGCGTCGCTGCTCAGCGCCACGTTCGACACCTGGGCGTACTGCTCCGTCGGAATGGTTTCGTCGATGTAGGGCACCCGGTTAAACAGCTCCTTGAGCAGGAAATAGTAGTGCCCGCGCAGAAAGCGCAGCTCGCCCTGGCGCACAGCCTTAGTAGGCATGGCGCTGGCATCCACATTATTAAGGCGGCGCAAAGCGTCATTCGTGCGCGAAACACCGATGTAAATCAGAAACCACAGCTCGTCGGTGTTGCCCACATCGACGCGGTTGAAGGTGAAGGTTTCGTAGAAGTGGAAGGCGTCCACGTCGGCGGTGCCGTTGCCGCCCTTATAGGCGTCGCCGGCGCGCACGTTGCCATAGGGCCACATGGAGGTGTAGGGCGCGCGGTACACGTCGTTGCCGAGCTGGGAGTAGGCGGCAATAACCTGTTTTTCGATGTTGGCGGGCGTATTCAGCTGCTCGTCGCTGAGCGCGCCGGTAGGAGCCACCTCCAGGAAATCTTTATCGTTGCAGCCAACGGAAAGGGCCAGCAGGGAAACGGCCAGCACACTGGTTTTGAGAAGTTTCATGGGAATTTAGATTAGAGCTTAGAACTGAGAGGTTAGAGCGTAGAGGCGGATTCTAAATGGTCGAAATCTTGGTTCTATGCTCTTCTTTCTAAATTCTGATCTTAAAAAGACACGTTGAGGCCGGTGGAGAAAATGCGGGGTACCGGGTACTGGTAGTTGGTTACCTCCGGGTCGGGGCCGGTAAACTCCTTGCTTTTGATGGTCAGTAGGTTCTGGCCCTGCACGTACACGCGCACGCCCTGCAGCTTGATTTTCTGCACGAAGGCTTCCGGCAGGGAGTAGCCCAGCTGCACGTTGCGCAGCTTCAGGTAGGAAGCGTTTTCGATGAAGTAGGTGGAGGCGCGGCCCTCGTTATTGTTGTTAATCAGAGTTAGGGCCGGAATGCTGGAGCTGGTGTTGGTCGGCGACCAGGCGTCGAGCAGGCGGGCGCCCCAGTTCTCACCCGACGCAATGGAGGCAAAATCGGTGCGGAACTTGGCGTTGTTGTAGGCCTCCAGGCCCTGCACGCCTTGGAAAAACAGCTGCACATCGAAGCCCTTGAAGCCCGCGCCCAGATTCAGACCGTAGTTGAAATCGGGAATGCCTTCCGTGAGCCAGGTCTGGTCGAAGTTGTCGACTTTGCCGTCGCCGTTCAGGTCCTTGTAGCGAATGCGGCCGGGCGCGGCGCCTACCTGCGTGGGCCCTTCCGTAACTTCGGTGGCGTTCTGGTAGAGGCCATCGGCTACGTAGCCGTACACGGCATTCACCGAGTGGCCCAGGCGCGTGACGTCCTGGCCGTTGCCGCCGTAGGCGTTGATTACCTCGTCGGGCAGGAAGGTAAGCCGGTTGCGGTAGCTGGCCAGGTTGGCTGAAATGTTGTAGATCAGTCCGTTACCCAGCCGGTTCTGGTAGCCGAGCTGGAATTCCCAGCCCTTGTTTTCCACCGAGGCCCCGTTCACGAACTGGTCGCCGCCCTCGCCTACCACCGCCAGGTAGGGCAGGTTCACGAGGATGTCTTCGGTCTTCTTCACGAAGTAGTCGACGGAGCCCGAGAGCTTATTCTGCAGCAGGCCAAAGTCCACGCCGAAGTTGGTTTGGGTGCTGGTTTCCCACTTCAGGCCGGGGTTTGCGCGCTGCACCCGCCGGTAGCCCGAGGGCAGGTTGGTGTCATTGCCGTAGATGTCGTAGGCCGTGCCCCGGTCGTATTCGAAGTTCGGGTCGCCGATGCCGAGCAAGGACTGGTAGAGGCCGCGCGAGGCGAAGTTGGCAATGTCCTGGTTGCCGGTCTGGCCCCAGCCGGCGCGCAGCTTCAGGTCCGAGAGCAGGGCCACGTTGTTTTTCAGGAAACCTTCCTCGCTCAGGCGCCAGCCCACCGAGGCCGCCGGAAACACCCCAAACCGCTGGTCTGCCCCGAAGCGCGAGGAACCGTCGCGGCGCAGGGTAAACGAGGCCAGGTACCGGTCGGCGAAGGAGTAGTTGAACTTGCCGAAGTAGGAAGCCAGCTTGTAGGCCGTGCCCGAGCCGCCGTTGTCCTTGTTGGCGGCGCCGGCGTCGAGGTAGACGTAGGTGGGGTCTTCGCTGGCAAAGTTGGTGCGCGAGGCAAAAAAGCTTTCGTCGTAGTAGCTGAGGCGCTCCGTGCCCACCACAAAGCCCAGCGTGTGCTGGCCGGCCAGGGTCATGTCGTAGTTGAGCGTGTTCTGCCACACCCAGTTGCCCCAGAACCGCTCATTGTCGGTTACGCGGTTGTTCTGCTCCGATAGAAAGCCCGCCTTGTAGGTTTTGTAAATCTGGCGGTACTTGAACAGGCTGTAGTCGATGCCGAAGCTGCTGCGCAGGTGCAGGCCCTTCAGGATTTCCGCGTCGGCGAACAGGTTACCGAACACCCGGCCCGTGTTGGAGCGGTTTTGCTGGTTGTCGGTGAGCAGGCGCAGGGGGTTGTCCCGGTCGCTCATGCCCGCCACGGGGCCGCCCCACCCTACCCCATCCACGGTGCGCACCGGCACAATGGAGGGCAGCTGTGTGGTCCGGTCGCGCACTAGGCCCAGGTCGTACTCCGCCCGCCGCGACTTCACCACCGTCAGGTTCTCGCCTACCTTCAGCTTGCCGCCCAGGAAGTTGTAGTCGGAGTTCAGGCGGGCCGTAATGCGGTTGAAGCCGGTGTACTTCAGCGTGCCGTCGTTGTCGTAGTAGTTCAGGGAAAACAAGGCCCCGCCCCGCTCACTGCCGCTGCTCACGCTCAGGTTGTAGCTCTGAATCAGTGCGTTCTGCTGGGTTTCCTTAAACCAGTCGGTGTCGGCGGCGCGCATGGTCTTGTCGGCGTCGATGAACTCCGGAATGGTTACCCCGTTCAGCACCAGGTTGCCGTTGGCGTCGCGCGAGGTCTGGAAGTTGTAGTACGGCAGGCTGGGCACCTTGCCGTCGTTGATGGCGGCCTGCCCGTACACCCGGCCGTAGTCCTGGGCGTTGAGCAGCTGCAGGTGCGGCCCGGGCGTCTGGAGGCTGAAAAAGGTGGAGAAGTCGACGCGGGTAGCGCCCTTCTTGGCCTTTTTGGTGGTGATAATGATAACCCCGTTGCCGGCCCGCGAGCCGTAAATACTGGCTGCCGAGGCGTCTTTCAGCACCTGAATCGACTCAATATCGTTCTGGTTGATCTGGTTGATGCCTTCCTTGGTGGGCACCCCGTCGATGACGTAGAGCGGGTCGTTGTTGCCGGAAAGCAGGGTGCCGTAGCCCCGGATGCGCACGGTAGCGGCGCTGCCCGGGGCCCCATCGGTGGTAATCTGCACGCCCGGCACGCGGCCCTGGAGGTTGCGGGTCACGTCGTTGGAGGCCATGTCGCGGATTTCCTCGGGCTTTACTACCGCCACGGCCCCGGTCAGGTCGGCCTTGCGCTGGGTTTGGTAGCCGGTTACCACTACCTCGTCCAGGGCCGCCGCATCGGGGGCCAAGGTCACTGTGAACGTGGTGCGGCCCGCCAGCGCCACTTCCTGCGACTTATAGCCCACGAAGGAGAACAGCAGCGTGGTGGCATTGTCGGGCACGGCCAGGGAGAAGTTGCCGTCGTTGTCGGTGGTGGTGCCCAGGGCGGTGCCTTTTACTACCACCGTTACGCCGGGCATCCCGGCGCCTTTTTCATCGAGGATGCGGCCGGTTACGGGCACGTCGGCGGGGGCTTCAGTGAGGGTGCGCAGGTGCCCCGCGGGAGCAGCCGGGGCCGGCACCGCAGCGGCCAGCGGCAGGGCGGAAAGCAGCGTCAGCCCAGCGGCCCCACGCAGCGAGGGTACAGTGTGTCTCATGTGGGAATTGGAATGGATGGAAGGATAGTCAAGCGCAAATCCGGCCTGGGAGCCGGCCCAACGCACCACCCCAGAATGGGCGAGGTAGCACGCACCGGGAAAGCCCCGCCGCCAGCTTCCGCCCTTCGTTTGGCAGCTACAACTTGGGGTAGCAGGGCGGCGGTACTGTAACCCAATCGGCCTGCCGTTGCAGCGCCGAGTAATGACCCAAATATCCCGCAACCGCCCAGCCCAGCCTTGCTCAATTCATCCAATCTCTTGCAGATTTGAATCAAACACGACTTTTTATCTAAATAATTATAAATCAACTTCTTACATCATAACCACAACCGCCACATGCGCCGCCATTATCATTTCTGATACCTGATTTTCAAATTTGATACATGCCTTTTTTCGCGCAGTGGCACGAAAGTAAAAGCGCCGGGCTGGCCCCCGTTGGCAGGAGTCAGCCCGGCGCTGAGTGCGTGCGTACTCAGAGTGGTTCCGGAGTAAGGGCACACGGCCTGTAGAGACGCGCCACGTGGCCGCCGACCTGCGGTTTGCGTCCTCCTCGCTGCTGCGGTTGAACAGTTACAGCTTGTGAATTATACAAGGCCGTCATGCAGAGCGCAGCGAAGCATCTCGCGTGCTGATGTTAGGTAGTAACGCAACGAAGCGGTAGAGATGCTTCGACAAGCGGACGCCAGAGCAAGCATGACATATAGTTTGGCAACGACACCACGCGAGATGCTTCGCTGCGCTCTGCATGACGGCCTTTGAGCTACCTGTTAACAGTTCCTAGTTCTATAACCGTTGTTCTGACACTGAGACGCGAACTGCAGGCCGGCGGAGCCACGTGGTGCGTCTCTACACGAATCATAAACTCTTACCCTGCCGCGGTGTGCAGGACCCGGAACTCGGAGGGCGACACCTGGTAGCGGGCCTTGAAGGAGGTAGAGAAATAAGACGGCGACGAGAAGCCCAGCTGGTAGGCCACTTCGGCAATGGTCAGGTCGTCGTCGAGTAGGAGCTGACGGGCCTTGGTCAGGCGGATGCCCTGGATGAAATCAGTAACGCCGGTGCCGAGCACAGCCTTCACTTTGCGGTAGAGCTGCACCCGCGAAATGCCTAGGCTGCGAGCCACGTCTTCTACGCTCAGCTCCGAGCGGCTGAGGTTGGCCTCCACAATGGCCGTGAGGTCGGCCAGGAACTTCTGATCCACCCGCTGCGGGGCCACCGTGGCCGTATTCACCGACAGCTCCCGGCGGAAATGCTCCCGCTGCTTGTCGCGGTTACGAAGCAAGGTGCGCAGACTTTCGAGTAGAAAGGCCGGATTGAAGGGCTTGGTGAGGTAGAGGTCGGCGCCGGCCTGTACGCCCTCCACCTGCTGCTCCGGGGCGTTGCGGGCCGTGAGCAGCACCACCGGAATGTGGGAAGTGCGCCAGTCGGCCTTGAGTTGGGCCACCACTTCCAGCCCACTCAGCTCAGGTAGCATCACGTCGCACACAATCAGGTCCGGAATGGTTTCGGCGGCCAGGCGCAGGCCAGCAGCTCCGTCGGTGGCGGTGCTGACTTGGAAGTGAGGCCGTAGCTTCTGGGCCAGGAAGGCATTGACTTCGGGGTTGTCCTCAATCACCAGCACCAGCGCTTCGCCGCCAGCACCCGCCGCCGCTGGTCCTACTCCCGCATCGGTAGCCGAAGCTGGGGTAGCAATATCTTCATCGAGGAGGAAGGCGGCCGGTACTTGAGTGGGGCTGATTCCGGAACGCAGCTCGGCGGGTAGCTCCAGTGGCAAGGTCACGACGAAGGTGCTACCCCGGCCCGGTTGGCTGATGAACGTAAGCTGGCCCTGGTGCAAACGGGTGAGGCCCAAGGCCAGGGCCAGCCCCATGCCGGAGCCCCGCGCCGCGGACTGCTGCCCCTGGTAAAACCACTCGAAAATGTGTGCTTTGTCGGCCTCCGAAATGCCCGTGCCGGTGTCCTCCACGCTTACCCGCACCATGCGTTCCGGCAGCAGGGGCTGGATACTGACGGTAATTTGGCCCCGGTCGGGCGTGAACTTTAGCGCGTTGCTGAGCAGATTAAAAAACACCTTGTCCAGAATGTTCACGTCAAACCAGACCGGGAGGGTAGGCTCGGCGGGCAGGAAGCGCAGACTGATGCCGCGCTGCCGGGCGGGCCGCTCGAACACGTCCATGATTTCGCGAACGAAGGCCACCAGGTTGCCCTCGGTGGCGCGCACCGGCATCTTGCCCACGTCAATCTTGCGGAAATCCATGAGCTGGTTTACCAGTTGCAGCAGGCGCTGGGCGTTACGCCGGATCAGGCCCAAGTCGTGGCGCTGGGCCGGGAGTAATGCGGGGCCGCTGGTGAGCATCTCCTCCACCGGCCCGAGAATAAGTGTGAGCGGGGTGCGCAGCTCATGGGAAAAGTTGGTAAAGAAGCGCAGCTTGGCTTCGGTTTCAATGCGGGCCTGCTCAGCGAAGGCCTGAATCTGGTTGCGTTGGGAGAGAATTTCCTGGTTTTGCTCCTCCAGCTGCCGATTAATGCGGCGGTTGGCCCGGAAGGCCCGCCACACCAGCAGCCCTAGCAGTGCCGCCCCTAGCAGAGCGGCAGCTAGCACGTACAGCACCGTTTGCTGGCTGGCATAGGTAGCACGCTGCTGGTGCAGGAGTTGCTGCTGGCGCTGAATGTCTTGCTGCTGACTAGCCAGCTTTTCAGTTTGCAGCTTCATGGTCAATACGTTGGTCGAGTCGATGACCATGGTACTGAGTATGTTTTCCTTGTTGAAGGGCGTGCGGCGCAGAATGCGCATTGCCGTGCGAATGGCCTCCTCCCCGCCGGGCGAGTACAGCAAGGTGGCCTTGATAATGCCGTCTTGCACCAGCTCAATACCACCGCGCGGGCCGGGCAGCCCGTCCACGCCCACAATCTTCACCTCCCGATCGAGCCCCAGCTGCTTGCACACCTGGTAGGCGCCCAGGGCCAGCCGGTCGTTGTGGGCGAAGATGAGGTCAACCTCGGGATGGGCGCGCAACATGGCGGGTAGCCGCGCCAGCACCGAAGGACGCTCCCAGTTGCTGTTAACCTGCGCTACCAGCCGCAGGCCGGGGTAGGCGGCCAGGGCTTGCGCAAAGCCTTGGTGGCGGTCGGTAGCCGGCGAGGAGCCTGGAGCACCCAGCACTTCCAACACCTGCCCCCGTTGCCCCAGCAGGTTGGCTACGTAGTTGCCGGCGGTGTGGCCCACCTCCACGTTGTTGCCGCCCACAAAGGCCGTATATAGCTTGGAGGTAGTCCGCCGGTCGAGGATAACGACTGGGATGCCCCGGTTGTAAACCTCTTCTACAATGGGAGTTATTGGCTCGGTTTCGTTGGCCGAAACAATCAGCAGGTCAATGCCTTCCTGAAGCAACTCCCGTATTTGCTGCTCCTGCAAGGCGCTGTTATACTTGGCATCCTTGAGGCGAAAATCCACCTCAGGGTAGAAGCTCAGCTCCTTTTTCATGCCGGCCAGCATCGCCTGCCGCCACGCGTCGCCGTTGGTGCACTGCGAAAAGCCGATTACATACTTGGGAGGCGGCGCTTTGCGGGCGCAGGCTACGCTTCCCAGCGCTAGGCCAACGAAAACGACAAAACGCGCAAGGAAAGACGCCGCGGGGGCAGGAATACGCATGGGCAACGGGCTGCATCGGGCCTCTACTTAGCGGCTCGGCAGGCTAAAGTTCAAGATATTCCGTGAACAATCCTTACTGCATTTACCCTCGTCTTCCTCTCGGAGCTTGCCGGCACTGGCCAGCCACTTCTGCCGCTGCCGGCACCCGCGGCTGGCGGCCCTACCTGCCCTTATTCGGTACTACTCTCAGGAACGAATAGTACAGTCTCGGGCCGCACGCGCACAAGCGAGTCTTACGCCGCGCACTTTGCTGAACCCAATTTAAAGCCCCGTGTGCGTGGGGGCTTCGGGTTATTTTGAAAGCAGGCCTGCAGCTACCAGCCAAAGCGCCAGACTAATGCGCCGAGCAGCAGCGTACCCAAGCCCAGCAGCAGCCAGCCAAGGGTTGAAGCGTCTAGTACCGGCGGTGGTTTGCGAGGATGGCGAGGCATGAGGGGAGGTAGTGGGTTCCTAACATACGCATATTAGTCTGCTCCCAGATTCAATGCCGCGTGTTACGACCCCTGCCCTAGCCTAACGGACAAGTGGTTACTACACCGGAAACGTCACGGTGAAGGTGGAGCCCACGTCCGGCGCGCTGGTCACGGCAATGGATGCGCCGGCGTTTTCAATCAACCGCTTAATCATGTACAAGCCTACCCCCATGCCCTCCACATGCGTGTGCAGGCGCTGGAACACACCAAATAAGCGTTGCTGCTGGCCTTCACTGAGCCCCAAGCCATTATCCCGCACGCTTACTACAATTGTATTGCTCAGTTGCTCAGTCTGCAGCCACGCGCGCGCGCAACACCTCTTTTCGCCTCTTGAGTTCCGTTTTTTGCTGGCGCAGCCACCCGGTAAATACGCTTTTTACTAGCTGTAAGACGGTGCAGCGAGTAATCTGGTGCTTGTCATCAGGCCCTACCCCACGGCGGGTGGCCCTACCCAACGGAAGCCCGGGTTTGCTTTCCTGATTCTGCCCACAGCTACCACCGGTTATGTTGCCTAGCCAACCCTAATGATTCTGCGGTAGGGTGCTACTGCCAGGCACAGCAGCAGCGACGTCTGGCAGCGTGCAACAGCCAGCTATTCAAGGCAATAAAAGCGAGCCACTACCCGCATAACTTTTTGGCAAAGCCACCGGGTAGGTCAACCAAGCAACGTTCCAGCGGGTATAGATAAACCGCCTGCTTAGGCTCACAACGCCAACCTAGCCCACTGCTTCCCTGCGCCCTGAGGCTAGGCCAGTTAGCTACTACCCAACCCTGCTTTTTTCACCTTTTCACCTACGTATACCTACCACTTCTATGCAAGCCCTCCCCACGAAAGCGTACGGCGCAACTGGCTCTATTTTTAATGGCCTGAAGCCCATGGAAATTGAGCGCACGCCGCCTCAGGCCGATGAGGTACACATCGATATTCTCTACTGCGGGGTGTGCCACTCCGATCTGCACCAGGTCAAAAACGACTGGCACAATACCATTTATCCCTGCGTGCCGGGCCATGAGATTATCGGCCGCGTGATTGGGGTAGGCAGCGCCGTAACCAAGTTCAAGGCCGGCGACGTGGTGGGCGTGGGCTGCATGATTGACTCCTGCGGCGCGTGCAGCGCCTGCCAAGAGGGCGAGGAAAACTACTGCGAAGGCCCCGTGAGCTGGACGGCTACCTACAACGGCTACATGAAACCCCAGAACAAGGACTTCAATACGTTTGGGGGCTACTCCACCAACATCGTGGTGAAGGAATCCTTTGTGCTGCGCATTCCTGAGGCGCTGGATATCAAAGCCGCCGCGCCCATCTTGTGCGCCGGCATCACCACCTACTCGCCCCTCAAGTACTGGCAGGTTGGCCCCGGTAGTAGCGTGGCAGTGGTGGGCATCGGTGGGCTGGGCCACATGGCCGTGCAGCTGGCCCGGGCCCTGGGTGCCACCGTTACGGCCATTACCCGCGACGCCGATAAGCAACCCGACGCCGAAAAACTAGGTGCCCATCAGGTCCTGGTTTCCACCGACAAGAAGGCGATGGAAGCCTACGAGTTGCAGTTCGACTTCATCCTCATCACCATCCCCGACGCCTTCGAGGTCAACGACTACGTGAAGCTGGCCAAGCGCAACGGCGTCATTACCACGGTGGGCCTCATTGGACCCTACAAGGCGCCACTAGACAACCAAGAAATAGCCATGCACCGCCGCTCGGTGGCTGGTTCTGTTATCGGCGGCATTGCCGAAACGCAGGAAGTGCTGGAGTTTTGCGCTAAACACCAGATCCTGCCCGAGGTAGAGATGATCCGTATGCAGGACATCAACGACGCCTACGACAAGATGCTGGACAAGGAAGTGCGCTTCCGCTACGTCATTGACATGCAATCCTTGAAGGACGCCGAGTAGCCTTGCTACCTCGCCCCTCCCTTTCTGAACGCATCCTAACTCCGCAGCAACGGGGTTACCCAGCTAGTTACTTCACCTTCCTCACCTTTTTTTCGCATTATGCCTACCTCCCAAACTGTGCTGATTACCGGAGCCTCCAGCGGCATCGGCTTTGAACTCGCCCGCTGCTTTGCCCGCGACGGCTACTGCCTTATCCTCTCGGCCCGCCCCGGCGGCGACTTGGAGCAGGCTGCCCAGCAAATTCAGCAGGAGTTTACCGGCGTGCAAACCTTCGTCATTCCCGCTGACTTGAGTACCCACGAGGGGCCGGTGCACCTTTTCGAGGAAACCCAGCGCCAGGGCCTGCAGGTAGATGTGCTGGTTAACGACGCGGGCTTTGGCGAAGCGGGCCTATTTGTGGAAACCGATTTGCACAAGGAAATGGGCATTGTGCACGTAAACGTGCTGGCGTTGATGACGCTTACCAAGCTATTTCTGCGCGAGATGACCACCCGCAACGCCGGCAAAATCCTGCAACTGGGCTCCGTGGTGTCGTTTTTGCCCAACCCGCGCCAAGCTGTGTACGCCGCTACCAAGGCCTTTGTGCTCAGTTTCTCGGAGGCTCTGCAACAGGAGCTGAAGGAAATGAAGTCCGACGTGACCATGACGGTACTTTGCCCGCCCGCCACCGAAACCGACTTCTTCCGCGTGGCCAATGCCGAGGACACCAAAGTGGGCCAAAGCAAGAAAGCCACGGCCCAGGAAGTAGCCGAGGGCGGCTACAAAGGCCTGCTCAACGGCGACGCCCGCGTGCTACCTACCTTCGGAGCCAAAATGAACTTCGCCTCCAGCGCCCTGTTCCCTGACTCCATGCTCGCCGCAATGATGAACATGCAAATGCAGCCCGAAAAGGAGTAGCTCAAGCAGTCGGAATCATAAAGAAAAAGCCCGGTCAGTAGCTGACCGGGCTTTTTCTTTGAGCACTACCTCAGTGCACCTCTTCTTTTTGCAATAGCTGGACGCCCTTAAGATGCACCGCGCTTATGCTGGCCGCGCCATGTCGTCGGGGCCCCGTGAAAGGCCAGGGCAAGTTGCTGAAGTTGTGGACTGTGTAGGCAATGATCTGAATACCAAGCCTGCACAGTTCACCTACCCGTAAGCCCAGGTTATATGGCTTGGCCTTACCCACGGATCAGCTTATTGAAACGCCGCTTTCAGCCGGGAGGCCGCAAAGTCCTGGGCTTCGATGGCCTTGGGCACGACGTCGTGGGTGCCGAAGAATTCGTGGGTAGTGCCGCTGTAGAGCATGTACTGAGTGGCCACGCCCACCTGCGTGAGCTTGTCGCGCAGCTGCTGGCCCTCGGTGAGCAGCGGGTCAATTTCGGCGGCAATGATGGTGGTTGCTGGCAAGCCGCGCAAATCGGCCACGTCTACCAGGGAGATAAGCCGGTTGTCGCCGTCGGCCATGGTACGGAAGTAGTTCATGGTGAAGTACTGCACATTCGGCCGGTTCAGCGGCTGGGCGTTAGCATATTGGTTGTAAGAAGCCGTGTTCAAGTCGTTGTTGGCCACGGGGTATACCGACAGAATGTGGGTGGGTAGCGTCAGGCTGCGCTCCTTAGCCAGCAAACTCACTCCTACGGCCATGTTGCCCCCAGCCGACTCGCCAGCTACGGCTACCTTGGCCGGGTTGCCGCCGAAGGAAGCGGCATTGTCGCGGGCCCATTTGTAGGCCGCATAGGCGTCTTCGTGGGCCGCCGGGAACTTGGCTTCGGGTGAAAGGCGGTAGTCCACGTTCACCACAATGGCGCCGGCTTTTTCCGCCAGAGCTTTAGCGGAGGGCTCATACACGTCTAGTGAGCCAATCACCCAGCCGCCGCCGTGGTAGTACACCACTACCGGGAACGGGCCGCTGCCGCTGGTGGGCGTGTAGATGCGCACCAAGATGCCATCCGGGGCCGACTGGGGCGTGTAGGCGCCCGGAATCAGGCGCTGGGTGGTTGTTACGGCGGCGGCGCGGGCTTCGCGGTTGTTTTTGCGCAGCAGGGTTTCTACCGCGTCCGTAACCGAGGGCGCCATGCGGGCCTGCCGAGGCGAGAGGGTGGGCAAGGGCGGCGTGCCAAACGCTACGAACTGCTCGATGACAGCGCGCATCTGCGCGTCCATGTTCTCGCTGAAGGGCACGCTGGGGCTGCCGGCGGGCTGAATCAGGCCGGGCTCGGGCTCCTCGTTGTTGTCGTCGTTGCAGGCAGGCAGGGTTGTTCCTAGCAGCAGCAAGCAGGCGAAAATGCGCCCCCAACGCTTGGTCAGCTGCCAGGAAAACAACGCAACGTGATGATGTGAAGCAGAGTGGTTTTTCATGAATGGGTATGAGTAGTGAAGTAGGTAAAGCAGAGGAAAGGGCCCGCAAGTGGCCTGATGACGTACCGAGCGGGTAGTTGGGGTAGACACTCACGGCCGGCTCGCGAGTAGCTTTAAGCCCTGCAGCTTTGGAACGTGACTGTAGCTTATGGCAACTGCAACATCCTCCTGATGCAGCCCTCGAGGTAGAGCGGGTCAAGTGCGGAGTAGTGCGGGCGCAGGTGCCGGGCCTAGTCAGCTACCCCGATGTGCTGAGGCTACACCCTACCCAGCGCCGGCGCTTCTAAACTTGTTGGCAGGGAATACATAAGGCCGCGGCGGCGCAGGCGTAAGATGAATTCCTGATCTGCCTGGTAACAGGTAGTAGGCTGCATAAGAAAAAGGAAGCGGCAAGGCGAGAATGAGGCCGTAGCCTGTCGGCCCGGACGTAGCCTGCCTACGCTACTTTCGTTCTGCACGTAGCTCGACAAGGGACGAGTAGGACTATTTGCGGGATGAATGGTACACTAGGCGCAAAAGCCTACTCCCCTTTATAGCGCGAAGCCCTTTAAGAACCGCTGAATATTATCGGCGTACCCGCGCGACGATGTTAGGTGGGTGCCATCGAGCAGGGTGAGCAGGTACTCGCCACGAGTCCAGGGGCGAAGCTCCTTGAGGTAGCGCGTGTTGACGACCACGGAGCGGTGCACCCGCAGAAATCCTTGCGGATCAAGCCGACTTTCCAACTGCGCGAGCGTGGCGCGTAGCTGGTGCTGCCGCCCGTCGGCGTGCACGGTTACGTAGTTGCCACGTGCTTCCAGATACTGCACCTGCTCGGCGGCCACGAAATAATAGTGGCCGGGTTGCTTGACCAGCAATTGCTCGGCGGGGGCTACTGCCGCTGCTTGGCGTTGAGTCAGCAAGCGGCGCAGGTGAGCCAGGCAGCCCTGAAACCGCTCCTCATCAATGGGTTTGAGCAGGTAGTCTACGGCATGAGTTTCGAAGGCCTGCAGGGTGTACTGGTCATAGGCCGTTACAAATACCACCAGCGGCCAGGGCCCCTCCCCTTCCAGCTGGCGCAGCACCTGCACGCCGCTTAAGTCCGGCATTTGCACGTCCAGAAACACTACGTCCACCGCCGGGCCCTGCTGCAGCGCGGCGAGGGCTTCGGCCCCATTGCGGCACTCCCCGCTGATGGTGAAGTCGGGGGCTTCACTCAGCAGCTGGGCCAAGCGCCGGCGGGCCAGGGGTTCGTCATCGACAAGCAGGGTACGGATGGGTTCCAAAGCAGAAGCGGCGAGGTTAGGGAGTAGTGCTGAAGGGTAGGTCCAGCCAAACGGTGAAGCCTTGCGCCGGGGCGGTATCGATGCGCAAGGCCGCGCGGGCACCGTAGAGGGTACGCAGGCGTTCTTCCGTGTTGCGCAGGCCAATACCCCAAGCTCCGTCGGGACCGGGGGCTCCCGGTCCGTCATCGTAGACGGCCAGTTGCAGCCGGTCGCCCTGGCGAGCCGCGCGCAGGCAGACGGTGCCGCCATCCGGATTGCGGGCAATGCCGTGGCGAACGGCATTTTCCACCAACGGTTGCAAGAGCAGGCTGGGCACTAGTGCGGGCCGGGCCTGTGCATCCACCTCGTAGCAAAGCCGAAGCCGGTCGCTAAAGCGGATCTGCTCAATTTCCAGGTAAAGCGCCGTGAACTGCAGCTCTTGCTCCAGCGTAACCTGCTGGGCATCTGAGTGGTCGAGCACCACGCGCAGAAATTGGCCCAACTTGCCCATCATGCGTTGCCCGGCCTTGGCATCGTCGCCGGTTAGGGCTGCAATGGCGTTTAGCGCGTTGAAAAGAAAATGCGGGTTCAGCTGCATTTTAAGTGCCTGTAGCTGAGCCTGCACCAGTTGAGTTTCCAGTTGGGCGGCTTCAAGGCTGCGGTTGCGGTACCGGTCGTAGTACTCCAGGGCATAGGCGGCCAGCAGCAGCATCCAATACATGGGCACCCACACGTTGAGGGAAGCCACTATGGCAGACCAACTTACTTCCGTGCCGGGCACGGCCAGCAGCCGCAACAAGAGCACATATGCCGCCCGGTACCCGAGCGTCAGCGCAATGCCTACCCCAATGTGCACCAGGAATTTGGTTAGCCAGCCGCGCCGGCCGGCCGTCAAATCAAACCGCGAGGCGAGGGCAAATACTACCGGCGTAAGCAGGGCCCAGAGCAAGCTGTGCAGCAAGGGCACCAGCACCACCGTCCGCCAGTGTACTGCCGCGCCCCGGCTAACGGCCTGGCCGTAGACAAGCCCCATCATGAACAAAGCGAACAACAGCCAAGCCAGCGCGATGCGTCCCCATTTAATGCGTTCCAGGTGCAGCATAAGCGGTTCTTTGGCACCGCGCAGGTGCTGTAGGGTAAAAACAACGGTCAGTTTCGGCCTGTAGCCAAGTAGCCTCGGTGGGCAGGCCCACCAGGAGCAGTAGCCCTACCCCATCGGGTACTACGTGAGTAAGCGGGCAGCTGGCTGATGTTACGGGGCTGCAGAGGCGGTTGGAGCGAAGTTGCTGACACCAATGGCTTTGATGCGGCCCGCGTTGTACAACTCTTCCATGGCGCGCCACGCACCGTGCACGTCGCCGCATGGCTGGTGAATCAGGTAGAGGTCGAGGTACTCCAGCCCGAGCTTCTGCAGGGACGTTTTAAAGGCCTGTTTGGCCCCTTCGTAGCTGGCGTCTTTACCCACAATTTGGTGGTGATGAACAGGTCTTCGCGCGGCACACCGCTCCGCCGGATGACCCGGCCCACAGCCTCCTCGTTCCGATAAGAAGCAGCCGTATCTATAAGCCGGTCGCCGGCTTTCATGGCTTCTCCTACGCTGTTTTCGCACTCAATAGGGTCAGGAACTTGGAACACGCCAGAGCCCAACAGGGGCATTTTCACTCCGTTGTTTAATTCTACTGTCTGCACGTGGCTGCCTGAAATGATGAGTTGAAACCCGTGCGCTGGTGTAGCGCCTTGCCTAGCGGCCGAGCTACACAATGAAAGCGCCTAGTAGTTGTTCTTGCGCTACCACAGGTGCTACCTTCCATACCCTCAATTATCCTATGATGCACAAACTTCTATTCTCCTTCCTTCTGCTCCTTTTTACCTTTCCTGTTGTGGGCCAGGACGAGTACTTGGCCCGGTTGCCCGTGGTCGGTGGGTTTTCCGAAATAAGCGTATCGCCGGCGGAAGAAGTGTGGATAGCTACCAAAGCTGGCAATATCTACTACACCAAGCAGGTAGGAGCCGTATGGAACTACGCCTCCATTACGGGGGCTACCACCGGGGCTGTTAGCCTAGGCCAAACCTATGAAAGGGTAACTCACTTTTCGGAAAACGTGCTGATGGTTTCCGGCTTTATTCAGGATAAGGGGGAGCAGGATTTCGTGTACTGGTCCGACAACCACGGTGCCTCCTGGCGCAAAGTCACCTTCGGCAAGAGTAGCTGGATTGATGCCTGCTACGCCACCCCTACCGGCAAAGCCTGGATGAGCGGCAGCTCCCAGCTCATTTACTGTACCGAAGACAGCGGCCGCAGCTGGCGCGAATTCAATAAGGTAGAATCCACGGGTAATCTGCGCTTTTCCACCATCCATTTTGCCCCGGACGAAAAAACCGGTCTGTTTGGCTCGCACTGGAATGTACTTTACCGCACCACAGACAACTGCCGCACCTGGGAAAAACTACCTACCCCGCTAAGTCAGAACAAATACCGCAAGCTATCCAAGGAACAACGGCCGGAGGTACGTAAGGCCCGGATCTTCGGCAAGTACTACCTACTCAACCAGGAAGGAAAAGTATTCATCACCCCCTCTAACCACGTTGATTGGCAACGTCTTCCGGAAGTTATAGACTTTGAGGTAAGCCCAGCGGGCCACCTGTATACGGTACAGAAAGACCTGACCATCCAACTCTACCAGCAGGATTTCAGCCCTATTTGGCACTCCACGCAGCCCCTTGACCAAGCTCCCCGCGCCCTTTTCGTCCGCAATGAAAAGCTGTTTGCCGTTACCCACGACAAGGTCTACCGCATTGAGCCCGCGCAATTCACCGCCGCCCGTTTACTAACCAACCAGATTGACATCCCGGACCCGGAGCTGACCATACGTTCCCACGGCGCGGAGTACGGCGTTGATGGCCAGGACATTGTACGTTATGACAAGGCAAGCAAACGGTGGGCGCGGTTTCTAACGGCTCCCTTCCCCATTGCCACTGCGGCCTTGTTCAATGGTCAACTCCTAGTAGCCGACCAACCCCTTACCAACTATTTCCGGGTAGATGAGCAGCGGAAAGTACTGCTACCGTTTACTCTACCAGCCAGCTTATTTGGTCAACAAGCAAATGCAGTGGCTGAATTTCACGTGGAAAGGGGCTCCCAGGGCTGCTTTCACGCGGACAATAGCCGCCGGTCTTTCGCAAGAAAGGGCAATCAGTTTGAGTTGATGACGCCCAAAAAACCGAATGCTTTCCTGCCGAAAATGGCTGAGCGCATTCCCGCTTCCGTCGTAGCAGAGCTAGTGGCTGCCTTGGACCAGTCTCGGACCCAAGCAGTACAGCTTTCTGACCTGGGCATCAGCAAGGACCACGTTGAGCATTTCCAGGCCTTTATCGACCGGGAAGCGGAAAAGATAAAAAAGCAGGGCTTCACCCCGTTTGACAGGGACAACCTGTATCAATTTCCAGGGGAGAATGCGGATTTTAGTTTTTACAAAAACACCGCCGGCAACCTTGCTTCTTTAACTGCCAGCCAACTCACTAGTGCGTTCGGGCAAGCCTACGGCAATTGGAGCACAACCCGGAATTGGAGTAGAGTTGTATTTGTTTTCGCAGATGGCAAAAGGCTGATCGTTGAGAATTCGGATGATAAGCCCACTTATCTGTATAGCCCTTGGCAAGGAGATTACGACGGATTGAAGTTTAGCTCCACCTCCATCCGTTTCGGTCAGTTGCTGAACGAACTCACTGAAGGGCAGTTCTTTCCCGCCACCGTACGGGACAAGAATTACGCCCTCTTTACAATCACGAACTACCTCTACAAGCAGAAACTACTCGCCGAAGAGTAGCTCCTATTCATACCCACCCCGAGGTTACCCTGCGCACCTTGGCATACACAGGTTTTACAAAAACTCTTGCGCAGACTGCAGCCGGCAGCTTTCCACAGACCGCGCGGTTTTCCCGTTATTTAGGGTACAGGCTGCCGTAGTTCTGGTCTTCCGGGCTCGTTTGTTTTCCTTGGATTCCAGCACTTGGGGCAACGGCGCGAACCTCAGACCGTAGGAAGTACGGTGCCTTCTAGGCGCCCGTCTCGTTCGACTACTCTTATACCCCGCAGATTACAATGGCCAAACAAGCCCCCGCCACCAAGGCCGACAAGCTTAACAGCCTCTATAAGGAGTGCGGCCTGATTAAGGAAGACGTGTTTCAGCACCAGCACTATACCATCCTGACCCGCTCCGGCATTGAGAAGGTGCAAGCTCACTACGGCATCCAGGTCAGCTATAAAGCCCTGAAGCTCGAACCCAAGTACGCCGTCATTAAGGCCGTAGCGAAGATGGACGAGGCCACGGTAGAAACCTACGGCAGCGCCGTGCCGGAGAACTGCAAGAACAGCTACTTTGCAGAAACCGCCGAGAAACGGGCGTTGAGCCGGGCGGTGCTCAAGCTAACGGGTCTTTACCAACACGGCTTCTTTGGGGAAGAGGAGTCCGAGCAGCTAACGGCAGAAGCCAAAGCCGCCCCGCAGAAGTCTCCCGAAGCCGATGGGCTCATCGAGGCCCTGAACCGCCTGCAGAACGGGGACGCCCCGGGCACCGTGTGGAAAGCCCATCCTGAACTGCACGGCAATGAAGACTTCAAGGCAGCGGTAAAGGCAGAGGCCGAACGTCGCAAAGCAGCGGCGGCCTAGTCACAATAAGCCTAAGTAATACCACGGTTACCGGTTCGGTAATTCAATCAGATTCCGCTAGGCTTCCAACAGCGCCCGGCGCGAGGACCGGACCAATTGCCTTACTTAAGTTTGGGCAAAGCAAGCGGGTTATCGTCCCGCTTGTAGAGGTAGCTCCCCCCGCGGAGTCCGGCGGCTGGACAAACCCGGTAACAACGTCACTCAACCGTTAGAAAACGAATGAAATCTACTTTCCTGCTCACGGCTGCGCTGGCCACGTTTACTCTTCAGGCCCAGGCTCAAACTGCTCCTACCGCCTCTACAGCACCCACCGCGGCCCCCGCACGGGCCGCTGCCGACCAGATTAAAACCAAAAAAGGTCCGCTCACAGTGCAGCCCATTACCCACGGCAGCGTGGTATTCACTTGGCAAGGCAAGACGATGTACGTGGACCCCTACGGCGGTGCCGCGGCCTATGCTGGGCTGGCGGCGCCTGATCTGATCCTGATTACGGACATTCACGGCGACCATCTGGATACGAAAACCCTGGCCGGCCTCTCCGTGAGTAAGGCTCTACTGGTAGTGCCTCAGGCGGTAGCCGATCAGTTGCCGGCCGAGTACCAGGCGCGGGTGCGTGTCCTGCGCAACGGCCAGCGACTCGACACGCTGGGGCTGACGGTGTCGGCCCTGCCCATGTACAACCTGCCTGAAACGGCCGATTCCCGGCATCCTAAGGGTCGGGGCAACGGCTACGTCTTAGGTCTGGGCGGTACAAACGTCTACCTGTCCGGCGATACGGAAGACATTGCCGAAATGCGGGCCCTCAAGGGCATCGACGTGGCCTTCGTGTGCATGAACCTCCCCTACACCATGGACGTGCAGCAGGCCGCGCAGGGCGTCCTGGCCTTTAAGCCCAGCATTGTGTACCCCTACCACTACCGGGGTCAGAACGGGCTGAGCGATGTGGAAGGCTTCCGGAAAACCGTGAATGCGGCCAACCAGAAAATTGACGTGCGGCTGCGCAACTGGTATCCGGCGGCAGCCCAGTAAGGCAGCCCCCGGTACAGGACGGACGGCTGAGCAGTTGGGTTGGGCTTGGGTAGGAGCACGATGTCGTGCACCTGAACCCGTAGAAAGCTGCAGGCCTGGTATTTTCCTGCTAGGAGCGCCGGTTGGAACCTAGTTACCTATATAGAGGTAGCAGCTGGGGTTCGACTTTATGCCCTCTTCAGCACCGAGCGGAGCCTGCGTACTGCATCCTTCCCCGGGCAACCCGGCCAGTAGTGCTACTTCTCAATTAGGTGCCTGGCTCCTGCCCATTGGTCTCCTGCAGCCACTGGCTGGCTTCTTCCAGGGTAGCGAAGTAGCGGGTGCAGATGCCGTAGAGCCGCTTTCCTTCCGAGCTGACATCCAAGGATTGTAAGCGCAGGTGCAAGGGCCGGGCTGTCACGACGGCAACCTGGGTGAGCAGTTGGCCCGTGCCCGCCCGGGGCAACCAGTCGACCAGCAGCCACCCCATGTATTCCTCCGTGGCCGGAACGCGCTGGCGCTGATCCGTCAGCAGCTTCCCGAAACCCGAAACTTGCAACAGGCGCAGCACTTCGTCGAACACGGCCCGGGCCGCCGCAGAATCCCCGGACCCCGGCCCCCATTGGAGGTGAACGTACCCGGCGGGGTCTACCCCCACGGTTCCGGCGGCCATCTGCCTTGCTAAATCCATTGCGTAAGGTACTACACTCGCGGGAAAGAGCGGAGTGGGCAACTCGGCGGCTAGCATGTCTTCCTCGGCATGACGCAGCTGCCATACGACCTACCCCTATTCTAGGCCCTAGCGCAGCGTTACGCCGCCCCGCAAGGTGAACGTAAGAGCGTTGATAGGCCGGCCGAAAACGATTTTATCCTACCGTTCCGGATCCGCAAAAGAGAAGCCCCAGCACTTTTCTGCCGGTTACAAGCTGACCGCCGCCAGTGTGGGGCGTTAAGTTGAACCGCCGTAGAAGGACTACCTTACGCACGAGTTGCTCCGCCTTGTTGGCTTTATTTCAATGGCTACCGTTCCTACTCCTCTCGCGTATGTTTGCGGGGCCTGAGCGCGGGTGATTTACTCATACTCCTTATCCTTTCCTCGATGCCTGTTTCATCAGTACCTACCCCATTGCGCTCCTTACCAGCTGACACCCTGCTGGGGGATTTGCTGGCAGTGTCGATGACCGGCGTTATTTACTATACGCCCCTCTATGACCCAGCGGGCTCAGGCGACATCGTGGATTTCCGCTTTGAGTACCTGAACCCCACGGCCCAGCGCATGATGCGCATGCCGGAAGTGCCTACGCTGACCCACAACGAGCAGTGGCCCCACAGCAAGGCCCACGGCACGTTTGCCTTTCACGTGGACGCCTTTGTCTCCGGTGAGCCGCGCGAATACAACATCAACTACCAGGCCGACGGGTACGACAACTACTACCGCCTGGCGGCCCGTCGTTCGGGCGACGGACTGTGGGTAAGTTTCACCGACACGGCCGACCAGCCCCGCTCCCCCGTGGAAGTGGCCCTGCGCGAGGCCCAGGCCCGCGAGCAGGCCGCCCACGCCGAAGCCGAAACCCAACGGGCCCAGCTGCACCACATGTTCGAGCAGGCGCCGGCCATGATTTGCATTTTTGAGGGGCCCCAGCACGTATTCCAGTTCGTCAATCCGCCTTACCAGGCCTTGGTAGGCGAGCGGCCCCTGGTAGGCCGGACCATTGCCGAGGCCATGCCCGAGTTGGCCGGCCAGCCCATCTTTGGCTTGCTGGACCGCGTGTACCAGACGGGCGAAACCTTCGAGGCTCACGAAATGCTCGTGCAGCTCGACCACCAGAATGTTGGGGCATCGGAGCTAGAGAAGCGCTACTACAATTTCATCTACCAGGCCCGCCGCGACCTAAAGGGCACCATCGACGGCATCCTGGTTTTCGCCTACGAGGTAACCCCGCAGGTAGTGGCCCGCCAGCAGCTTGAGCAGCTCAACCAAGAGCTGGAGGCCCGCGTGCAGGAGCGCACCCAAGCCGCCCTGGTGGCCCAAGCCGAGGCGTTGCGCACGGCCCAGCAGCAGGTACAGCAGCGCGAAGCCCTGTTTCACATCCTGGCCGATACTCCCGCCGCCGTGGCCCTGCTGCGCGGTCCGGAGCACCGCTTCGAGTACGTGAACACGGCCTACCAGCAGCTTTTTCCCGAGCGCCAGCTCACCGGCCGGGCTGTGGCCGAAGCCCTGCCCGAAACCGAAGAGGCCGGCTTCCTAACCCTCCTCGACGAGGTGTACCGCACCGGGGAAACCTTTTTCGGGACGGAGCTGCCCATGCACCTTGCGCCGGCCGGCGGGCACACCAGCCAGCAGGTGTACTACACCTTTACCTACCAAGCCTACCGCGAAAACGGGCAGGTGGCCGGCGTTTCCATCTTTGCCTTCGATGTCACGGAGCAGGTACAGTCCCGCCAGCAAGGCGAAGCCGAGCGCCAGCAGCTGCACACGCTCTTTATGGAAGCCCCGGCCCCCATCGTCATCCTCAGCGGCCCCAACCTGGTATTTCAGCTCGTAAACCCGGCCTACCAGCGCATCTTTCCCGGCCGCGCGCTACTCGGCCGGCCGGTGCTCGACGCTCTGCCCGAAATTGCCGACGCCCCCATTTACCATCACTTGCGGGAAGTGTACGACACGGGCACCACGTTTGTGGCCCAGGAACTGCCCCTGCAGCTGGCCCGCCACGACGATGGCCCCCTGGAAGACATGTACTGGACGTTTACCTACCAGGCCCGCCGTACTACCGAAGGCGCCATCGACGGGGTGCTGGTGTTTGCCCACGAGGTGACTGACCAGGTGCGGGCCCGGCAGGTAGTGGAGCGCAACGAGCAGTATCTGCGCCAGATGGCCGATAACGTGCCCACCATGATCTGGCTCACGGACGCCGCCGGCCAGTGCGTATACCTCAACCAGCAGTGGTACGACTACACCGGCCAAACCGAAGCCGAGGGCCTGGGCGTAGGCTGGCTTGACGCGGTGCACCCCGACGACCGAGCTGCCACGCACGCCACGTTTGCGGATGCCGCGGCCCGGCAGGCCCCGTTCAGCCTGCTCTACCGCCAACGCCGCCACGACGGGCGCTACCGCTGGGCCGTGGACACGGGCTTGCCCCGCTTCCACCGTTCCGGGCAGTTCGAGGGCTACGTGGGCACGGTGTTCGACATTCATGAGCAGAAGCAGGGCGAACAGGCCCTACAGCACCTCACCACCAAGCTACGCATGGCCCGCGACCGGGCCGAGGAGCTCAACGCCGACCTGCAAGCCAGCAACGAGCAGCTCACGCGCACCAACGTAGACCTAGACAACTTCATTTACACCGCTTCCCACGATCTGAAAGCTCCCATCAGCAACATTGAGGGCTTGCTGAACTTACTGCAGGAGGAGCTGCCCGCTCACCTGGCCCAGTCCGCGCAGGTAGCGCCTACCCTGCTGCGCATGATGGACTCGGTGGAGCGGTTCAAGCGCACGATTGACCACCTGACCGAAGTAACCAAGCTGCAGAAAGAGCACGACGCACCGGTTACCGCGGTTAATCTGGCCGCGGTAGTTGAGGACGTGCACCAGGACCTGCTGCCCCTGATGCAGGCCACCGGCGCCAAGCTGGTCATTGACGTGTCGGGTCAGCCGCCCGTCCGGTTTTCAGAGAAGAACTTGCGCTCGGTGGTTTATAACCTACTCAGCAACGCCCTCAAGTACCACTCCCCCGACCGCCCACCCCGGGTAGATGTGCGGGCCCACGTGCGCCTGGACCACACGGTGCTGGAAGTGCACGACAACGGCCTGGGCATCGAGTCGGCGTATTTACCCCGCTTGTTCAGCATGTTCCAGCGCTTTCACACCCACGTGGAGGGCTCGGGCATTGGCCTATACATGGTCAAGCGCATGGTAGAAAATGCCGGGGGCCATATTGATGTACACTCCCAACCCGGCGCCGGCACCACCTTTTTCGTACACCTGCCCCAGGCAGTAGAAACCGCCTGACCTGTGTACCCCTCTTTCGCTTCTGCATGACAGCCATATCCTGTACGTTGCTCGTTGACGACGACGAAACGACCAATTACCTCAACCAGACCCTGCTGCGGCGCATGGCCGTCACCGATACCGTGTTGGTGGCTACCAACGGCCAGCAGGCCCTCGACCTGCTGCACACGCACTGCGCGCCGGTAGCGTCCCCTACCTGTCCGGCGCTGATTCTGCTGGATATGAAGATGCCGCGCATGAACGGCATGGAGTTTCTGCAGGCCTATGCCCGCCGCCCGCCCACCGACAACCCGGCCGTGGTCATCATCATGCTTACTACCTCCCTGAACCCGGCGGACGTAGCAACCATGCAGAGCCTACCCATTGCAGGCTACCTGACCAAGCCCCTAACCCGGGACAAGGTGGACCAGATTCTGCAGGAGCACTTCACCTAGCTGCCCGTGGTACGGCTGACGGACCTTGCATAATTACAATGTTTCGTGCAGCAGCCCAGGGGCTGGGGTAGGACGGGTCTCGCTTCTACCCTAGCCCCTGGGCAAGCAGTGGTGTTACAAATTTTCTGTGATTCCTTGGGGTAAATGAGCCTATTGGGCGGGTACATCAGCACCTGATTGCACCCCAGAAAACTTAGTGCGCAGAATGCTGGCCCGCGGGTAGTAGCACGACGCTGCTCGTCTCTTACCATTCCACATAGCAAAGCTCACTCCTGCTTGAATGGCGGCTTCACCCGCTGCCAATCGGGCACGCACACGCCTCCAGTTCCTACTTTAGTTGTGCGCTTTATCGGCTTCTCACCTCCTGGCTTACCCCTAAAAACCCAAAATTTTTAGGAAATAAGGCTACCACCGGGAACAGAAGCAGCACAGCCGTGGTTGGCCCAACGCCATTCGATTTCCCTATGCCATGACCTCCTACTCTGCGGCCACCTCTGTACCGGACCTTGAACGATTCACCCAGGTACTGCACGAGATGGGCGTGCACGCCGCCCTGGGGTTTCTGAACAACCGCACCCCGCACCGCTATACCGGCATATTTCGATTCGAGGGGGAGTACTCCCGCAATATCCTGCTCTACGACCGGTATAATGTGCACCGCCACCAGGGCGACGATGTGCCTTTGGCCGAGGCCTTCTGCTCGCTGGTCGGGCGGCAGCAGGCTCCCGTGCACATTCTGGATGCGGCCCTGGACCCACGCTCCGAACAGGTAAACACGCTGGTCGTATCCTACTGCGGCGTGCCGGTGTACGACGCGCAGGGTCGCCTCTACGGTTCGTTGTGCCACTATGATTTGGACCTCTGCCAAGAGTGGGCTGTCAACGTCCCCTTGCTTGAGGCGGCGGCTCCGCTGTTTTACCAAGCCTTGCATTCGGCCCCGTAACGGAAGTAGCTGCTTGAAGATAACGGATAAGCTAACCCGGTGCCACTGGCGCCGTTAGCGGATAGTATCTTCGCCGGCTTGCTATCCGCCTGCTTATACTCGTTTTACACCTATTCCCGTCGTGGCGACTGATAATCCGCTTGATGTCTTCTTCGACCTGGTTCCCACCGGGGCCGTGCTCTACGCCCCGATCTTCGATGCGCGCGACGAGCTAGTCGATTTCCGGTTCGTGCGCCTGAACCCAGCGGCTCAGCGCCTACTGCACTTGCCCGCGCAGCCCGCCCGCACGTTTCGCCAGCAGTATCCGCACAGCGGGCCCACGGGTATTTTTGCCCAGTACCGCACGGCCTACCTGACGGGCCACGCCACAACGTACGACGTGCCCTACCAGGGCGACGGCCTCGATACGTACTTCCGGCTGGTGGCCCAGCGCAGCGGCGAGCTGCTGGTGGTCAACTTCACCGACCTGGCCGACCTACCCCGCTCGGCCGTCGAGCAGTCCCTACGCGACAGCCGGGCCCGCGAGCAGGCCGCCCGCGCCGAGGCCGAAACCCAGCGCCAGCGCTTTTACGAGGTGCTGATGGCGCTGCCCGCGCAGGTGGCCACCTACCACGGCCCCAACCACGTCTACAACTTCGTCAATACGTCGTACCAGCGCTACTTTCCTACCCAGGCCCTGCCCGGCCGCTCCCTGCGCGAGGTGCTGCCGGAGGCGGAGGCTCAAGGCGTGCTGGCCGTGATGGACCGCGTGTACCAGACCGGCGAGGCCAGCTACCAGCAGGAGTTGGAGGTGTGGCTAGACTTTAACGGGAGCGGCCAGCCCCAGCAGCTGTTTCTAAATCTGTTTTTTCATCCCCTACGCGACACCCAAGGCCGCGTGGATGGGCTGCTGGATTTTTCCTACGACGTGACCGAGCAGGTGCAGGCCCGCCGGCAGGTGGAGCAGCTCAACCAAGGGCTGGAAGCCCGCGTGCAGGAGCGCACCGGCGAAGTACAGGCAGCTCGCGCCGAGACGGAGGCGCAACGTCAGTTGCTGCAATCGGTGCTAACGCAGGCTCCGGTAGCTATTGGGGTATTTCAAGGAGAAGACTTGGTAGTCGCTCAGGCCAATATTTGGCTCTGTGCCATGTGGGGCTACGAGCCGGCCCAGGTACTGGGGAAGCCCCTGCTGGAAGGCGTACCGGAGCTACGCGGCCAGGGCTTCGAGGACTTGCTTCGGGAAGTGGGCCGCACCCGTATACCCTTTACGGGTACGGAATTGCCGGCTACGCTGCGCCAGGACAACGGGGAGCTTGAAACGCACTATTTCAACTTCGTGTACCAGCCTCTGTACGGCCCGGCCGGCGAGCTGCTGGGCGTGCTCAATATTGCCACCGACGTCACGACCCAGGTAGAAGCCCGCCGACAGGTCGAGGAAAGTGAGCAGCAAGTGCGCGCCTTGGTGGAAGGCGCCCCGTTTCCCATTGGTGTGTACGTGGGTCCGGAGTTCCACATTCAGCTGGCGAATCACGCCATCCTGGAGGGTTGGGGCAAAGGGCCGGACGTGCTTGGGAAGCGCTTTGCGGAGGTGTTGCCCGAGTTCGAGAATCAGGCCGTGTTCGAGCAATTACAGCACGTGCTAACCACCGGCCAGCCCCTGCACCTGCGCAACCAACAACTGGAGGTGGTCATCAACGGCGTGCCGCAGACGGTCTACTACAATTACAGCTTTACCCCGCTACGAAACACCCAAGGTCAGGTGTACGGCGTCCTGAATACGGCTGCCAACGTCACGGACTTGGTGCTGGCTCGCCGCCGCTCCGAGGAGGCCGCCGCCGAACTGCGTCAGCTCACGGCCCACGCCCCGGCCTTCCTCTTCCGCACTGACCCCACCGGCCGCCTCACCTACGTCAACGATGCCTTGTTTGAGTGGAGCGGGCTTGACCGCGCGGCGCTGGCTTCGCTCGATGAGGCCTGGGGCATTAAGCACCCCGAAGATCTGGCGACGTTGCAAGCCCCGTATGGTGCCGCCTTGGGCGCCGGCCAACCCTGGGAAAGTGTCCCCTACCGCATCCGCCGCCGCGACGGGCAGTACCGCTGGTCCATCACCCGCACCCAGCCCTACCTTAATCCCGACGGCACGGTGGCCGGCCATAACGGCATCACCCTCGAAATTAACGAGCAAGTGGAGCTGCAGCGCCAACTGCAACGCACCAACGCCGACCTGGACAATTTCATCTACACAGCCTCGCACGACCTGCGGGCACCCATAGCCAACGTAGAGGGCCTGCTGCAAGCCCTGCAACACGACTTGCCCGCGGCTGGCCGCGTCGGCGCCGTGCCCGAGATTCTGACCCTCATGCACGGAGCCATCGAGCGGTTTAAGCGCACCATTGCTCACCTCACCGACATTTCCCGCCTGCAGAAAGAGCACAGCCCGGCTCATCAGCCGGTATTGCTGGCGGAGCTGGTGGAAGCCGTCCGGCTCGACCTGCTGCCCCTGCTGCACGAAAGCCAGGCCCGGCTCACGGTGACCATCCCAGCCGACCTGACGGTGACTTTTGCCGAGAAGAACCTGCGCTCCGTGGTATACAACCTGCTCAGTAACGCCCTCAAGTACTGCCACCCCGACCGTGCGCCCCACGTACAGATCCGCTGCCAGCCCCAGGAGGGTTACCAGGTGCTGGAAGTGCAAGACAACGGCCTGGGCCTGAACCTGCAGCAAGGGCAGGACAAGCTGTTTGCCATGTTTCAGCGCCTGCACACCCACGTGGAGGGCTCGGGCATTGGGCTGTACATGGTCAAGCGCATGGTAGAGAATGCCGGGGGCCGCATTGAGGTGCAGAGTGAGCTGGGCCGCGGTTCCGTGTTCCGCGTCTACTTTCCCGGTTGATTGGTCCTGCCTGCCTGCCTGCCTGCCTGCCTGCCTGCCTGCCTACTCGGATGGCGGGCTGCTCCTGCCCTAGCCGGCACCCAGCTTTCAAGCTACCTCCATGCTTATGAGGGCGCGGCCGGGGCAGTTTATCATGGGCACGATATCAGCGCGGGAGGAAGCGAAAGGGACGGGGAAGGCTACGAGCCGCTTGATTCGGTTGCTGAGTCAGTTGCTGAGCGCGGGTATGGAGCTGCCAATCTTAGCAAATGATATGCTTACCCGATACGAAGCAAGAAGCCCCAACCATTGGGCTTGTCTTTACCCAAATCTTATTGCAAAAAAGCCAGCCTACCGGCTGGCCTTTTTTACTTGTGTGTTTTCGTCGGCATGAGTCTTTCCGAGCAGTTTTGCGATGCCATCAATGAGCCGCTACTCATTTTGGCCGGGTACAGCTCGGTGATGTGCGTCGTTGTCGGCGCGTGCGTACCCTGCTAGCCGGCTGGGTACTTATTTCTTTGCCTTGTATTCTTCTCTAATCCAGCGAATAGCACGCGTTACAACTTCGGTGGACTTGCACAGCTCGTCGGGTGCTATCGAGTGGCCATAGGGTACCAGGCGGCGGTCGGCGAATACAGCGGTTGTCAGCAAGAGAACGGACCCATCGGACAAATAAAAGCGGCTTCTGCTGGTAGACACTCCGCACGTGCCCGCTCCAAAGCTTCTGGTGTGCTTCCGAGCCTTGAAGGCGACTACCACGGCCTCGCCCGAGCTAGCCGTTAAGGTATCTGTCAGCACGGCCACGACCGGATTGGCGGACTTTAATGTGTAATAATTGGCTGCTTCTGCCTGTGCGTCACCGTCCAGCAATGCCTTGCCTTTTTCGTATCGCCAAGCCGTTTTAATATCATTCGAGGTAAAAAAATAGCCCAGCGTGTCTTCTCCCAAAATCGGTCCTGCTCCTACGAGCATCGGCCACATATTACCTCCCATATTGCCTCTTAGGTCCACGAGCCATCCTTTTAATTCTACCTTATCCCGCTCCTTAATTTGGGCTTGTACATGGGCTATATACGCGTCCATTTTTTGCTGATTGCCAACTACCCAAGGAATGCGGATGTAGCCGATGTCTCCGGGCACCGGCTCGTCAGGATATACCGGAGGTTGCTTGTCAGCGGGGGCTTGGGGGCCCTTTACCGGGCTGGCGGGCACGAAAGCGCTGTGCTTATCGCCCAGGGCAACGATGGCGGATACAACTGCTGGATACGCCTGCTCAATCGTTTGAGCGTCGCTTGCCTGCGCTAGTAGGTTTTGCCTGAATTCTACCCAGTTAATAGTCTTCCGGTTAATAGAGTTGGCTTGCATGATATCAACGACTTCTGCCAAATATTTCCGCACCACTGGGGAGGGCGGTTTACCTTCTGCCCGACAAGAAGTAATGAGAGAGAATAAAAGCCAGAGCCTAAGCGTCATGTGTAAGCGGAATGCGGAATAATGAAGCAAGGTCGATATGCAATAGCCAGCTCTGAAAGGTACACCTTCCTGAGCCACTACAGTTTAGGGTGGTACTGTTAGCAACACTCGAAGCAAAAAGCGCCAGCTGGTAGGCTGGCGCTTTTTGCTTCGAGTGTTGGGTAAAGACAAGTTACCATGACGGGGCTTCTGCGAGTACTACCCCTTAGCTGAACTCAGTTGCCGCGGTAGCTCACGCGCCAAACAACACCGGCCCCATCCTCGGCAATGAGCAGCGAACCGTCCGGGCCCGTAATCAGGCCCACTGGGCGCCCCCATACCTGCGGGGGAGCGGCTTGCCCCTCATTAAGCTGCCAGCCGGTCACGAAGTCTTCGTATGCAGCCCCGCGCCCATCCGGGCCGGCCGTTTCTGGCACTCCCGCGGCGTTCATGCGCACGCGCACCACCTTGTAGCCTGAGCCTACGGAGCGGTTCCAAGAGCCGCGCATGGCCAGGAACAAGTCGCCGCGTGCGTCCTCGGGAAACACCGATCCGGTGTAGAAGGTTAGGCCCAGCGCCGCCGCGTGGGCGCGCAGCAACACCTCGGGCGTGCGGGTAGTGGCAACCTGAGGCGGGGCGGGGTCCGTCACGCGCGGATCACGCTTTTCGGGCGAGAGGTAGGCCCAGGGATACCCGAAGAAGGCCCCGCGAGGAACCACCGTGGCATAGTCGGGTACCAGGTCATCGCCCAAGCCGTCCCGTTCATTCACTACCGACCAAATTTCTCCGCTACGGGCGGGGTTCACGGCCATGCCCTGGGGGTTGCGCAGCCCAGAGGCGTAAGTAGTGCCGCCCGTGCCGTCGAGGTTGTACTCCTGAATGGTCGTGCGGCGCGGGTCCTGCTCGACGGCCGCGTTCTGGGAGGAGCCAATACCCACGTAAAGCTTGTTGTTGTACAGGAGCAGGGAACGGGCCGGGTGCTGGCCCCCACCGGGCAATTCCACGAGTTGGGTTGGCTGGCCGCCGGCTTGCCGCTGGCCGCTGCTGTAGTCATAACGCAGAATGGCACCGGAACAGGCCACGTAAAAATAGTTACCGTTGAAGGCCATGCCCATCGGCCGGTTCAGCACTCCCCCGGTAGCCCACACACTACGCTCGTCGGCCCGTCCGTCGCCATTGGTGTCGCGCAGCACCGTGATTTGGTTGAGCATCATCTGGGCCACGAACACGTCGCCATTCGGCGCTACGGCCAGCCACCGCCCCTGGGGCAGATCGTCGGCGAAGGTGTTGACGGAGTAGCCCTGGGGAGCCCGCAGGCGGGCATCGTCAGGACGCTGAGCCAGCACTTGGGGGTAGTTGGTCACCGACTGACTGGCAAAGGGAGCGGGCACATCGGCGAGGCGGATCCGGGTAGGGCTGGGCGTCAGCGTCTCGGTCTGGATATCCTCGTTCTGCGGTTCCTCCTCCGCGTTGTTTTCGTTGTCGCAAGCGCCCAGACTCAGGGCAGTCAGCAGTAATAGCTTGGTAATGTTTTTCATCGGATACAGGATTAGCCTACCAGGTGCTACGAGTCTTGCTGTCAGACCGTTATAGATGAGGTTAAGCTTTCCTTCTTTCCCTAATGCATCCGGGTAGCACCGCTGGCGGCTAAGTCCCGGACCCTCATTATGCCTGCTGAAATACTGGCACTGGAAGGCCTTGCGCTTACGGCCAAGCTTATATTAGCCGAAGTCCTCGACCTCTATAAAGTCAAGAAGCACGTCGTCAGCTCACCCCTACCCTGCCGAACATTTCGTCTGCTGATCCGTCGGTACAGGTCCCGCCCGGCCAGGGTCGTGAAGAGGTACCCCGCACACTTTGTAGCAGTTGTTGGAGGTATGCGTTGGCAACTGCCGGAGTGTAATCAGCACCTCGGGAAAGGCAAGTACTTATTGATGGTGACTAAGGACCGATACCGCCCCGACTTGTCCAATCTAACCAAACCACCTTACTACCCATTGTACCGGCCTAAAATGAGGCAGCCTATGAACTACCAAGTGGTTTATGAGCTGCTTGCTACCGGGGGGGAGGTGGTGACTTGCCAGCTGAGACAAGCAGAATAAGGGGTTGAAATCAGGATGGCATGTGTTTGCAAAGCAGTGGGTCATGCAAGCCATGATTTTTTGATGGCGGAAAGCCGACAAAAGCTGCGCCGTTTAGCCCGCCGGCTATAAAATGAAATCTGAGAAAAGCACTGCGAAAAAAAACAGCATAGACGACGTGTTACCAGGCGCAATAATGCCGTAGTTTTGCATCATGCTTCAACTGAAAAACTTGTTGACGAAGCGTAGAACCCTGCTCAGCAGGGAACCGCGAGTGGACCGGAAGGTCTTCGCCATTATCGATTCTCCCGATTTTGCCGCTGGTATTTCCGTTGTTTTTTTGGGTATTGCCCCGCCACCGTTTCGGATTCCGAAACGGTTTTTTTATGTCCGTTGCGTTCGTCCCCTACTGCCCCGCAGCCAATGCATACCTCCCACGGACGCCAACCTTCTCGCCGCCACCTGTGGCGGCGTCCGGCGCCTTGGCCCACACCGGCAGCCAGTTTCTCCGTCACGGGTAGTGGCAGATAAGACTTCTTACCGTCCATTTTAGCTAGTCAACCTCACTTTTCCTCTACTCCGGTATGGCACGTAAAGATCTGCTCGACATCGCCTCCTTACACCGTGAGGAAATCGAGTTCCTGCTCGACCAATCCACGTCCTTTAAAAAATTATTCACCCACTCGGTGAAGAAAATTCCGGCCCTGGAGGGCAAGTCCGTGCTCATGCTGTTCTACGAGGCCAGCACCCGAACGCACTCCTCCTTCGAAGTCGCGGCCAAACGCCTCTCGGCGGAAGTGACGAATTTCGACGTCGCCCACTCCTCCATCACCAAAGGCGAGTCGGTGCGCGAGACGATTGAGACGCTCCAAGCCATGCGCACCGACTACATCGTCGTTCGCCACGGTCATCCCGGCCTGCCTGGCATGATTGCCCGCCAAACCACGGCCTCGGTCATCAATGCTGGCGACGGGGCCCACGAGCACCCCACCCAGGCCCTGCTGGACGCCTTCACCATCAAGGAGAAATTCCCCGACCCTCGGGGCAAAAAAGTCCTCATCATCGGGGATATCCTCCATTCCCGCGTCGCGCGGTCTACCAGCACCCTGCTGCAAAAGCTGGGCGTTGAAGTTGCTTACCTGGGCCCGGGCTCCCTGGTGCCCAAGTATGTCCCGGAAAGCATCCCCCGCTTCACCGACTATGAGGCGGCCATGGCCTGGGCGCCCGATGTGGTGTACCTGCTCCGCGTGCAGATGGAGCGCCAGGACGTGCAGTTTTTCCCCAGCGTCCGGGAATACCACCGAGTTTATGGCATCACCACCGCCCGGCTGGCGGAAATCCGCGACCGAGGCCTCTACATCATGCACCCCGGCCCCGTGAACCGGGGAGTGGAGCTCTGCGACGCCGTCATGGACTATGAGCGCAGCCTAATCACCAACCAAGTTGAAAACGGCATCTCCATCCGCATGGCCGTGCTCGACTGGCTCACGCCGGGCGGAGAATTTCCAAAGCAAGAATCGACGTATGCCACGCGGCAGCGAGCTGACTCAACAGTAATTGTGCCCTAAATGCCGGACGCGGCGGCTGGTTCCGCCGGTGTATTTTCATCTCCAACCGCCCGAATATTCTCACCCCCTTGCCAGTTAACAGCATTCCTACATTCATGCTTCTCCTTCAAAACGCCCGCATCGCCTCCGAAAACTCACCCGTACTGCTCGAAGGCGATGTCCTGATGGTCGAAGGAAAAATTCAGGACATCGGCAGCAACCTAACCCCGCCCGAGGGTGCCCGCGTCATCGACGCGCGCGGCCGGGTGCTGATGCCGGCCATGTTTGATGCCCACGTCCATTTTCGCGCCCCCGGATTTGAGAACAAGGAAACCATCACAACGGGTAGCGAAGCGGCCATCAACGGCGGCGTGACCGGCGTGGTCATGATGCCTAACACCCGCCCGGCCCTCGACTCGGCAACGGCGGTGGCTACCGTGCTGGAAAATGCCACGCACCGGTCCCGCATTCCGGTGTACACTTCCGGCTGCGTCACTAAGAACCGCGAGGGCAAGGAGCTGGCGGAAATCGAGGGCATGCGCGAACTGGGGGTGAAAATGCTCACCGACGACGGGGATACTACCAGCGACCCGGCGGTGCTGCTGCGGGCCATGCAGTACGCCACCGAATTTGGGATGTTTTTCGCCAGCCACTGTGAGGTGCCGGAGCTGGCTGGGCCCCGCGCCCTGAACGAAGGGGTAATGAGTTACCGGCTCGGCATCAAAGGCTCGCCGGCCTGCGCCGAGGAAATCATCATCGACCGTGACATTCGCCTGGCCCGGGCGGCGGGCGCGCACGTGCATATCCAGCACGTTTCCAGCAAGCTCGGCATGGAAACCATCCGCTGGTGGAAATCGCGCGGTGATGTGAAGGTGACGGCGGAGGTAGCCCCGCACCACCTGCTGTTCACCGACGAGCACATCGGCGACTACGACACCAACTATAAAATGAACCCGCCGCTACGCACGCAAGCCGATTGTGATGCCCTGCTCGAAGGGCTTAAGGAAGGCGTATTTGACCTCATTGCCACTGACCACGCGCCGCACACGCCGTTCGAAAAAGCCCAGGATTTTATCAGCGCCCCCAACGGCATCACCGGCCTGGATACGGCTCTGGTGTCGCTCCACCACTTCTTCGTAGAGCCTGGAAAATTCGGGTGGGACCTGGTGGTGAAGCGCTATTCGGCGGAGCCTCGCCGCCTGATGGGTCTGCCGGTACCTGCCATCGAAGTCGGCCAAGAAGTCAATTGTGTTCTGTTCGATACCGAAGCGGAAACGACTTTCACGCGGGACTTCATGAAATCTAAATCCCAGAACACACCCTTTATCGACCAGACATTGAAAGGCCGAGTGGACTTGGTGATTCTAGGCACAGAAATCCTGCTGGAGCGCTGATAGTTAGGACCTGACTAAAAAAAGAACGTCCTGTTGAGCTTGTCGAAGCATCTCTACCGCTTCGTTGATTTGTCTCACTTGACCCGTTAAAGCAATGGATGCGAAGCAATACAAGCAGCTGAAAAAACGCGGAGACGTTCTGGATTTTGCCACTCTGAATGCTACACGCAGAATCTTGGTGCAACGTGACCAAGCGCATCTTGCTGACCATATTACCCGCATTCTGTCAAACGACAAGATTGACAAACCCAGCTTGCACAACGCCCCACAGGAACGCTTTTCAGATTTCTATCGGGTCAGCCTAGCCGCTGAAGATATTGCGGCTATTGTTTCAATCCTGTTCGACTTCGAAGCCGAAGTAATTGATATTGATCCATCAGCAGCTGACTTAACTGACAAATGGAGTAACCTTGATGGGCTAACGAAGCGGTAGAGATGCTTCGACAAGCGGACGCCAGATCAAGCAGGACAACAAATATTTTTAATGAACACCCTTTCCACCTCCAACACCCCCGATACCCCTAGCGCCGCCTCGGCCACGCCCCTGATTGGCGTGGTCATGGGCTCCAGCAGCGACTGGGACACCATGCAGCATGCCGTGCAGATTCTCACGCAATTTGGCGTGGCCCACGAAGCGCGTGTAGTGTCGGCCCACCGCATGCCCGACGACCTGTTTGCCTACGCCGAACAAGCCGGGCCGCGGGGCCTGCAGGCCATTATTGCCGGCGCGGGTGGGGCCGCCCACCTGCCGGGTATGATGGCCGCCAAAACCACGGTGCCCGTGCTAGGCGTACCCGTGGCCAGCCGCCATTTGCAGGGGGTAGACTCGCTGCACAGCATCGTGCAAATGCCCAAAGGAATACCCGTGGCCACGTTTGCCATTGGCACTGCCGGGGCGGCCAATGCCGCGCTGTTTGCGGTAAGCCAGCTGGCCCTGCACGACGCGAACCTGGCGGCCAAGCTGCAGGCATTTCGCGCCGAACAAACCGAAGCCGCTCGCGCCATGACCTTGCCCATATGAACGCCGACAATCACGTTGCAGCTATGACCCCGATTTACCCGGGCAGTGTGGACGCCGCGGGCCAGCGGGCCACATTGGGAGTGCTAGGGGGCGGCCAGCTGGGTAGGATGTTTGTGCATGCCGCCCAGCGCCTGGGCTACTTCACCGCCGTGCTGGAACCCGACGCGCAAAGCCCAGCCGGGCTAGTGAGTCACCACCACATCCAGACCAACTACGATGACCCGACCGGGCTAGCGCAACTAGCTCAGCTTTGCCAGGCCATCACCACTGAGTTTGAGAACGTGCCGGCCCAGGCCCTGCAAACGTTGGCGCGGACCCGACCCGTGGCGCCGGGCGCGGCCGTAGTGGGCATTGCCCAAAACCGCATCGAGGAAAAAGCCCACTTCACCGCCTGCGCGGACGTGTCGGGAGTGAACTGCGCGCCTTATGCCGTGATTGAAACGCTGGCCCAGCTACAAGCCGTCCAGGCGGACCGGGCGGATTTGCTGCCCGGCATCCTGAAAACCGCGCGCATGGGCTACGATGGCAAGGGCCAGGTTCGCCTCAAGACCTCCGCTGAACTGGCCGCCGCCTGGGCGGAGTTGGGCGGCGTGGCCTGCGTGCTGGAAAAGATGCTGCCGCTCACCGCCGAGTGTTCGGTACTAGTGGCGCGCGGCTGGGACGGGCAAGTTGTCAGCTTCGCGCCCCAGCGCAACGTGCACGTCGATGGTATTTTGGCCGTTACCCACGCCTACGAAGAAAACATGCCGCCTGCCCTGGCCACTAGAGCCCGCGACGCGGCCGTTTCCATCGCGCACCATCTGGGCTACGTTGGCGTGCTGTGCGTCGAGTTTTTTGTGGTGGATGACGGCAGTGAGCACGGCGTGCTGGTGGTCAACGAAATGGCTCCGCGCCCGCACAACAGCGGCCACTATACCCTGGATGCCTGTGACGCGTCGCAGTTCGACCTGCAGGTCCATGCCATGGCGGGCTTGCCCTTGCCGCAGCCGCGCCAGCATTCCCCGGCCATCATGCTCAATCTACTCGGCGAGGTGTGGTTTGACGCCAGCGGGCAACTGCGTGAGCCGGACTGGCACGCCGTGCTAAGCCTGCCCGGAACGCACCTGCACCTGTACGGCAAGGTGCAGGCCCGCGCAGGCCGCAAGATGGGCCACCTGACCATCACTGGTCCAGATGTCGCCAGTGTCAAAACCGTAGCGCGCCGCGCCGCTGGTCTGCTTGGCTTGCTGGGGCTGGACGCCATTTAGATACTGTCGTCTGCACGTGACTGAGTTAGTCCAGCGCCGCGACGACAAGCGCCTGTGCTGCGCCGTGCAGTTGAGCCCGGTGGAGGCCACACTAGCCTAAAACGGAACATAACACGAAGACAAGTTGCCGAATTTCGGCGGAGGAAGGGTGCCTCAGAATACGCGCCTTTTTACCGCTTCTAGAGTCATTTGTGCCATATAAATTACCCAACCTGCATAAGGCTAGCTCGTGCTGGGCACTCTGCGAGGCACTGCTCTGCCCGACCCCGCGGAGTGCCTAACGGGCACTAGCAAGACCATACGGCAAGCAATAGGCAAACTATCCTTGTTCATCCGACCGGTGAACTGCTGCAACAGGCATTTCGCATGAAGCTTGAAGCTGGTTTCAGCCACTAACAGCAAAAAAAAACCGGACTTACCACGATAAAACGTGCTAAGTCCGGTTTGGTGGGCCCAGGTAGTGAAATATCGAACTATTGGCGCCAGGATTTAGAAGCTATAGCGGCCTTTAGCCGCCTCGTCAATCTTGACGATTTTACCATTTCGCAGCAGGAGGGCGTGGCGTAATGAAGACGACCAACCCCTCTCCTATTGCGGTTACTAAGCTCCGCGCCCTCATCGTACCCGCTGATGTGCTGGCCCTGGAAGGCATTACGCTGACGGCCAAACTCATCCTGGCAGAGGTCATCGACCTCTATAAAGTCAAGAAGCACGTCTTCGCCAGCGACGAACACTTCGCCGCCCGCCTCGGCATTGGCCTGCGCACCGTCGGCGACGCTATCAAGCAGCTCCACGAGCAGGGCTTGCTGGCCCGTACGGTTAACCCTAAAGCCCGACACAAACGCCAGCTCACACCTACCTTGCCCAACTTATTGACTGATAATCAATCGGCAAAGCTCCTGCGGAATTCGCAGGCAAGCGAAGCGCTAGTGGCTGCGGATTCTGCTGCTAGTGCCCGCGAAATCCGCAACGACTCCCTGCGAAATCTGCAGGAAGTGCCTGCGAAATCTGCCGGCATAAATACCAGGGTAAATTCCAAAGCAAATATTCATCTAACCCCTACCGGGGGTGTGGCAGCCGAAGCTGCGGCGCGCGCTCAATATGGAGAAATCGAGAAAGAAGGGGATGCTGCTTCGCCTCTGACGACTAGCCCTTCATCCCCCATCGTTGCGGCCGCCCCCCCTGCTTCCCGGTCACGGGCTGCCCGGACCAAACCCAAGTCGGCCCCGCAGCACCCCTTTGCCGAGAGCCCCTACGCCGATGCTGATGCTTTCGTCGAAGCGCTGCAAGGCACCGACTACGCCCACGCCGACCTGCACTACTACCACGAAGTCATTCGCACCTGGGCCGAAAGCAAGGATGCGCGCAACGCCAACTGGCTGCCGATGATGTGCAACTGGATGTTGCGCGATGCCAAAGACCAGAAACTCAAAACCACTTCTTCCTCTCCTGCCTCTTCTTCCCATGCATACGCTTCAGCCTCTTCCCATGCCAAACGCTCTCACCAACACGAAACCCTCGCCGACGTCGGAGCAGTTGTTGATCAATACCTTGAAGGAAAATACGGTCGTTAGCATCGCATCTGGCCAGAGCCCAGTCCTGACTCAGATGAAGCTGCTGCTCGTCGACATTCAATCGGGTCTTACCCCGGCCGTAGCTCACCACGCCCCCAAGCTGTTCCAGTTGCGCAAAGCCGACCGCCTCGGCGAGAAGCTGTTGCTGATGCTGGTTGTGTTCCTGCTCAAAACCTTCCAGGATTCGCTCAAGGTCAAGGACGGCATGGAAGCAGCCGACCTCATCGAAACAGCGGAAATGATCCTGCAGAAATATTCGCACGACAGCCTCAAGGACGTGATGCTAGCCCTGAAAGAGGCGAAATGGAGCGGGCAAAATTTCTACAACGCGCTGTCCGGGCCCAAGGTCATGGAGATGCTAGAGAAGTACTTCGACAGCAAGGCGCAGCGAATCGAAGCAGAACACCGGCAGCAAAAAGCCCAACCGGTGCCGGACCTGCTTGGCAGCTTGCCTATAGAGCTGTCCGCCAAGCTGCAGGACGCAATAGCCCTTCCCGCCCTCAATTTCGACGAAGAAGAATACCAACGCCAACGCGCCGCTTACTATGCCCACCGCCTCATGGAGGAAAGCCTAGTCGCAGAAATAGCAACAGATTCTGCACCGGAGGCACCGCAGCAGGACGCCGCTTAGTGGTAGCCTCCGGGCAGTATGCTCAACCCTTCTGCCAACGGGGGCTGTGCTAAACGAAGTTGTTTAGCACAGCCCCCATTTGAACAATACTGGAGAATCGTTTTTATAGTCAATCGAATGCGGATAATCACCTGGGAGTGTGCCCCTTCAGCCCGTACTACATAATGGAGAATCAGGTTGGCCCGGGTGTAGCTGAGCCAGAAGATGTTCTTTAGGCAGAAAATCAGGATGTCATTGAAATAGGTAATTGGGGTGGTCCAGTAAAAACGGACAGTGCGCTAAGATAAGCTGGTTTGGAAGTCGCGTTCGAATTGATGCGGTGAATAGTAGCCTAAGGCGGAGTGGCGGCGGTCAAGATTGAAGTAAGTGTCGAGGTAGTAGGCTACCTCCAAGCGGGCCTCTTCGAGGCTGGCAAACGCGCCGCCGTGGGGTAGCAATTCCGTTTTAAGCGTGCTCCACCCGGCCTCGGCCTGCGCGTTATCGTACGGGTTGCCCGGCCGGCTATAGCTAGCCAGCGCGTGGGCTTTTTCGATGCGCGCTCTGCAAGCCGCGCTGGTATATTGACTGCTGCAGTCGGCGTGATTAATTAGGCCAGGAGCCGGTTGGCGTAGCGTCAGGGCCTGCTCCAGGGCCATGAGCACCAGTTCGGTGGGCATGTGCTGGTCGAGGTGCCAACCGACCACGCGCCGCGAGTAGGTATCGCGCCACGTGGCCAGATAACACCAGCGCCCACCGATGAGCGGCAGATAGGCAATGTCGCCGACCCAGACCCGGTTCGGGGCCGTGGACGCGGGCTGGCCGAGGAGTAGGCTTTCGGCCACGACGGTCGCTGGGTTGGCCACAGTGGTACGCGGGCGTTGCAGCCGCGTGCTGAGCGCGTGCAAGCTGCGGCGACGCAGCCAAGTACGCAGGGCATAGCGTCCAACATTGTACCCTTCCGCCTGCAATTCTGCCCGCAGACGTCGAGTGCCGTAGCGCTGGGCGTGACGCGAAAAGGCGGCGGTGGCCGCAGGCTCCCAAGCGGGCATTGGGCGCGCTACCCGGCTCCGCCACTGATAATAGCCGGCCGGGCTGACGTGTAGCACGCGGCAGAGCACCTGTACCAGCTCGGCGGCCGCAACCTGCTCGATGAACTGGTAACGGCTCATGACGGAGGCGGTTGTGCAAAGATGGTCACGACTTTTTTTAACATATCGCGCTCCTGTTCCACGCGTTTGAGCTCAGCGCGCAAGCGCTTAATCTCGTCACGCTCCGCGCTGCTCGGCACAGCCTGACGTTGCCAGCGGCCGAGCAAGGCGGGCGACAGACCCTAAGGGCGGGCCACATCGGTTTGCCGGGCCCCAGCGGCCACTTGGCGCACGCATTCGGCTTTAAAGGCCGACGTATATTTCTTGCGGGTCAGCGGCGAGCCGCTTGGAAGTGTTTTGTTGGGTATGAGCAGTGGAAGATAAGACTTGCCACTGTCTGTTTTTACCCGACCACCTCAGAGCGTTCACTTCTAACGACCCATATGTAGCTGAATTGGCTAATGAAATTGAGGCAGCCTACCCGGGTCATGTCATCAGTGTTAACAGAAGTGTGTATCGACCTAATGGTCAAATAGCAACTGATTATGATATAGAAACGAGTAATGCTGTAATACAGGTTAAATCAGTAGGGAATGGCTTAGTAGATCAAATTTTAAGAACAGAACAAACCACTAGTAAGCCGGTTATAGGATATGGACCCAAATTAAAACCTTCTGTTGTAAAAAGCGCTCAAAGTAGAGAACTTCTTGTTACAAAAGACAAACAATTACTTATTGATGTATTAAACCCTTAATTATTAAACTTATGCAAAACTTCTTGTTGGCTTTTAAAGATCCCATTAATATTGAACAACTAAGTTCAGATTTGGGGTATAGTTCTGATTGTATTGATAAGGATCATTATGAATCAGGACGTTATATCTTGTCTAATTATGATGGGGTTATATGGATTAGATTTCATGAAAATATTAAACAAAATGATAGTATATCATAGTGGTTTGAATCAGAAAATTTAGAAATTATAGAACATTACGATTCATTTATTGAAATTCATTTTCAAACCCTCAATAATGCCAAAATTATACTTACTAATCTTTGTAGAAATAACAAAAAAATTTAGCCGTGTTTAATGAAGAAGTGCTTGAATGTGGTCAAATTATGCAAAAAATAAAAGATAATCCAGATTGGGATTGGAGATAATACTAAGCTACAGTAATTAACAGTTGATTATACTCTTTAATGACGAATTGAATGTCCATGTGATGCATAGCCAATAAGCGACTGAAGGAAAATATTTTGCACACGAACACGGCACATTTCTGGCGCAAGATGCAGCTGAAGCCTCAACGATGCTGTGGTTTAGCCGCTGTCTTTAGATCCAGGTGAAGTCCCTTATGTGGCGTTTCACCGCTAGTCAGAGCCAGACTTTGCGCTTTTTACTGCCGACGTTAGTACACGTTTCATCCAGTTCGAGTACCCGCGGCCGACCTGATTTGGACCATAGCTGCGGCATGAGCCGCCCTTTTTTGCCAGTTTGACAATGGTCAGGCGCTCAATGGCCAATTGCGAAACCCGCTCGAGAAGGAGTTTTCCACCTGAGCGTATTGCACGGCTTGTCGCTACCAAGCAGTGTTTTCGATCACTGCTTGGTAGCGACAAGCCGTGTATTAATACTTGGGTTGCCATTTTTGCACAGGGCCGTGTTGCTGCATTCACCTATACGAACGTCTTTTGGAACATACTTCCAAATAAGCATCGCCTACTACTTTACCACCCCCGTCTTGTCCTAAAATCTACTCGTTTTCTTGTACAAGTCAGGTAGTGAATGATAAGAGCAGATAACTCACGGAACTGGCAAAATGGGTTCAGTAAACTTGTTCAGGTAGCAGAGTACAGTGAAGGGTGCTTGTAGGATAAGAAACTTGTACTTTGCTGCCGAATATTAGCTATGCCCACGTCTCAATTCGCCCATTAAAATTTTGGCTAGCAACTAGATACCCTAACTAGAGCAGAGTGTGAGACAATTTTTCAGGAAGAAACCTTCAAACTAGACAGGTTGCTAGCAAGCTTGCGTAAAGGCGGCACCATGTATATCTGTAAGCTGAACCGATTAGAATACTGCCTTGCATATGGTGGTTGTATTTGAGTTTCGCGGCGTAAGCTTGATCTGGTTTACCGATTTTTGTAACTGATAAGATTATGACGCTTCTGTAACCGTCCAGCCGCAGCCGCGGGGCAGTTGGCCTAGCTCGGCCAGGCGGCAGTCGATGCCGAGGGGCTTGAGCTTCTCCCGCATCTTCTTCTCCATAAGTTGGCGCTTGACACGGTGGTTGTGCTCTTTCTTGAGCCGGTCGCTGATGATAGGAGAATACGGTAGTGGAGCTTCCTGTAGGAAAAAGACTAGCCTGATTTCGCTACAAGGCCTGAGAACAGCAGCCCTCAGGCCAGCATCCAGCAGCGCGTCGTGGGCGCGAGCCCCTAGGTAAAGAGCGCTACAAGTGTTGAGGGCCTTTTGGAGAATCTCCAGGGGGATTTCGCCGGATTCTACTTTCTCCTTGAGCCCTTTGGAGTCCAGTCGGAAGTCCTTGATTTCAATTAGAGTGAGGGTATCGAAAGCGGGGCGCTGGCCGGCGATGATGTCTACACCTTTCAGGCCGTCGATCCGGTCGATGCGCTGTCGGTAGTAGCCGGGCGGCGTGTCTTCGTCGTACTTGAAGGCAAACCAGGAATCAGCCGCGGGGAAATCGAAAATCAGATTACCCTCTTGTATTGTCGGCATCGTCGTTGGCCTGGTCTAATGTTTCCTCGTAGTCGAAGGTCTGGGTCAGCTCGGCATCCAGGGCGGTGATGTGCTGGAGCAACTCGAAGTCGTCGGTGGCTTCAACCTGGGTCTCGCCCTTGGGGCCGACGAACAGGCCGAAGTAGCGTACCGGCTTAGCCTGGGCACGGTGGCTAAGGATGTGCAGTTCCTTGAGCAGGAATAGACTGTGGGTAGCGATAATAATTTGGAAGCCCTGATCTGCTAGCAGCGTCAGCAGGCGAGCTACTTCCCGTATTAGAGCAGCGTTAAGATTAGCTTCTGGCTCATCCCAATAAAGAGTAACGCCTGCCGATAAACTACCATTGCCTAATAAATAAGCAAGTGCAGCTAGCTTTCTTACCCCCTCAGCTACCAAATCTATTTCAAATCGCTCACCCTTATCAGGATATAAATAAAATCGTCCATTTTCTACTTTAATTCTACCCTTCATTACACGCTCAAGAGCGTTTATAACTGCTGCTACACCTGCCTCAGGATTCCTTAGCAAAGGCACATTTAGTTGATCTACTAGATCTGCAAAAGCCCGATCAATAGGTAACTCATACCTTTTATATAGGCTACCTAAACCAGGAAACAATGATAACACTTCTTTAGCCGGCAAGAACACAGGAGCAAGCGTTATGCTCTCTGGCGGAGTAACATGAATTAGCTCAACGTCTACGTATTCCGAAGCTGCTTGAAATGGAAATTTAAATTCAATTATATCGTGAACACCTGCTGACATCTCAAGCTTCACACTAGAATCAGCTTGAGTAGACTCTCGGCGCACTAAGCTTTTTAATTTATTGTCCGTTCTGAAGACATCCGCTAAATAATGTGTAAGGGTGAAATCCCACGTGAAATTTCCCACGCTTCCTTCCATACCCTTCTCTCTAATTGTACTCATTAAGGCTGAAGCTGCCTCCACCGCGTACCCCAGCTTCAACACATGGCTCTTGCCTGTACCGTTAGTCCCCACAATGACATTCAGTCCCGAGCTGAAATTGAATTCGGCATCGGCGAAGACGGTGAAGTTGCGGACGTGGAGGCGTTTTAGCATAGGGCGAAACTACGGGGTTTACGGACAGCAGAAGAGCTTTACTCATATGTGCAGACCATTTGACTTGGTAGCAGAGTCAGAGGATTTGCTTATTGCAGAAGCGCTGGATCACCCTCCAGTGGTATTACTGCTTCGGGTACGCCTTTCCAGAAGTATTCATGCTGTTTCAATACGGCATTCATTTGCTCGAAGTGGGTCTTGAACCATTCCCGCATGGCAACTACCCCATCATCTTCGTTGGAGGTAAAGGAAGTTACGGCTTTGGTTATCGATAGGTAGGTAAGCTTTTCAGCCGATATGCCCCAGCTTTCGCGTAGGGCTTGCTGAACCTTGTTGGCATTGGGGCCGGTGGCGGTAGGCTCAGCGGCGCAGTTCCAGCTTTCTACCTCAATAAAACACCACGGCATTTCGCCGGCAGCAAACTGGAAGCCGGCACTAAACCGGGAGGAGCCGATGTAGCGCCAATAGCCATACCACCCTTCTGCCAGCTTAGCAGTGCGGGTTTTGGTATATTGTCCGGTCCCACCCAGGTACTCACGAAACAGCCATTCCAGTGGGCTCAGCACCTCGTCCATTTTGGCAATAGTGGACTGGATTTGCTCCAGGGCAACGAGGTCGGCGGGCAGGAAATTCATGGGCTTGTGTAGCTGATGAAGGGTAAGGTACTGGGTAAATGCGGTTAGCAAGTCACCGGCGGGAAGGGGGGCCAGGAAGCTGAATAGCTGATACCAGCGCAGGCAGCTGACGGACGTATCATTGGGGGACTCGAAGTACTTGGTAAGGAAAATGATTCGTTTGTGCTGCGCGCTAGAGCTTACCAAGATGCGCTGATAGCGCTTTAGCTGCTCGTGGCCTTCCCCGGCCTCCAGCTTGCACTCGATAAGCAGAAAGACACCATTGGCAGCAGATTCCAACACAATATCAGGCTGCCCTTCAACATAACTTACTTGTGTCCGGATGCTGAACTTGGTATTGGCCGGGACCGATAGCCCAGCGTACTCACAGAGGCGAAGACATAAGGCGGGGTTTCTCTCCAGAACGGCAGCCAGCAATTCCGTAAGGTAGTTTTCGCGCTCGTGCTTGCCCTCCTTTTCGCGGTAGCGGTATAATCGCTCAAAGAGTGTCATAGCTTTATTTTACTTCAACTCCGTCCTTCCACAAAGTTGGCGTATCAGCATTATCTGTAAATGGAGCTATCTGAACCATGCCCATCTCAAATGCAAAATCTACGGGCCGCCCAGCACCTAATGCCTGATAGAAACCCACAGCAAAACTGATTGCTGCATCATCATTAACACTGTCATTCATTCCTATTACATGAATTCCATCGGTAGAAATAGCTGTTGCCTGTGTTTCGGAATAGCAGGCATTTAGCAGGACACACTTCACATCTTCTTTGAAGAGAGAGAATAATTTTTTAAGTCCGCCTGCCGGAAATAATACACTGTTTCCCTGTTCATCTTCCAACACAATTCCACCTTCACTGCCGTGACCGGAGAAATGAACAATATCCGGCCTAAAGTCAAGCATGGCTTGGGTCAGGGTAGATAGCGTTACTGCGTGTTTCGTACGTAGCTCGAAAAGATCTCTAAAACTGGAAGCTAGTAATGCATCCTCGATTTTACGAGACTCAGCACCTACTCTAAGTTGGTCTTCATCAGAGGGAGAAGCTGCCAAGAATAATACCTTGGTTTTGTTCACAGACTTGTGCGTTGCCTTGCGACCAACAAAATGCTGTAATCGGGTTGACGCATTGGACAGGTCTAGTAAATTGACGGAAGTATCTCTGGTATCCTCATAGATTCTTTCCACCAACTTGAAATCCTCGTTGCCATAATCCTGACCCCTATAATCATTGGCCCAATACTTCCCTATCCGGCGGTTTATTTCGTCGGCAACATTGCTAATTTCGGTGAGCCTCCTGCAATGATGCTGTTCAACCAAAAGCTGAGCTTCGGCAGCTATTTCACTTAATTCCAAACCAGCAGTCTGGTAGTGCTTTATAGAATAGCCGACTATACTTTTAAAATCCGTAGGGACGCGTCTATTCCAGTAACCATTTTTCTGGAGTGTGTCGATCCTAGCCTGTATGGCAGCTACTTCGCCTTTTAAAAATTCCTGGGTCTTATTTAAATCTTCGATAAGATCGGGGAAGGATTGATGTCTGTAGTCAGTCATTCCCCCAAATAAGCCTCTAGCCATTGCGTTAATTATTTAATGATTGATTGGGAACTATCTAGGCTGCCTCTTTATAGCAATGTCAACTGATGGCCAAGCTTAGCAGTGAGAGCAAGGTCATTCACTGCCTCCGGTGCTGATAGAGCCTCGCGCAGGGCCGTTTGTAGCAGCTGCTCAGCCAGGCGACGGCTCTCCCGTATCCGCTGCTCCAGCGCGTCGCAGTGCTGCAAGAGCTGCTCCAGCTTCGCCACAATGCGGTGCTGCTCGGTTAGGGGGGGCAGGGGGATAATAGTTGCACGCAGATTATCCTGAGAAATATTGACTTGGCTATCAGCCATGCCAGTTTTAACATCTTCTAAAAACTGAGCTGAAACACCAATATTTAGCGCTAGTGCAATGAATTTAGGGTAAGCCTGTTTCTCATGCAGATGAAGCCGAATAAGTTTATCCGAAATCATGAGTTTTGGACGCACCTCATCCACCACACAGCATACACCCACACGGTTTTTGGGACCTGCTCTAGTTATCAGAATATCGCCAGCCTGTACTTCATATTGAGGTCTAGGCGTTAAAGCTGCAGGCAGTTGTTTGTTCTCTTCCGCTAGAAATTGGAGCTTTTGAACAGAAGTAGTCCTAAGTACTCCCCACACTCCTTCGGCTGCTGGATAGTTGGCGCAGGCTGGACTCCAACCAGAATCTGAACGCTCAACGAGTTCCCCGAGCTTGCACCACGTCCATTTTTCAGGCAAAGCGTAAGGCCCTTCCACCGCCTGCGCTTCTTCCGCAAACAACGCCCCAGCCTTACCCTTACCAGCTTTCCCCGAAGCTGCTTTGGCCGCTTGCAGCTTCTTCAGCAGCACGGCGGCGGGTTCGTCGGTGGGGTCTTGGGGGAGCAGCTGGCCCTGCATGGCCTCGCGGAGCAGGGCTTGACGGAGTTTTACAGTGTCGGCCTCCTGAGCATCAAGTAAGACTTCCAAATCATCTTTATGGCCCGTTAGTACTTCTGCTAACTCAATTACCTCCTGCTGTTTTGCCAATGCAGGCACTTCGATTTCCAAAGCTGCCAGCTTATTTAGAGGTAAGCTCACATTAGCAGCCCCTTTCATTAGCGGCACTAACACAGAGTCCTTGAACTGCTGCAAATACACGAATAGATAACGAGGATTGAGCAGTGATTCATCTTTCGGAATCACCGCGCACAGAATAGTACCTAGTGCAAACTTTCCCTCTTGATAATGAATTCGCTTGATGCTGGCATGACCATGACCAGTACTTGAAATGAGTGGTACAATTACCGCTGCCGCATCGAACTGGTATTCATTATGCTGCTTACGCTCTTCAGCCAGCGTTACCATTGGATATGGTCCCGGCACGGCTTTCATGATGCCAGTTGCCCCTTTTGCGATGGTGCAAATATCTCCTAGCCGGTACTTCATACTTCGTAAATAAGCTCTTTCAACTGAGCGACAATGGCATGGATTTGATTTTGCTCGTCGTCAATACGCTCCAAAATCTTGATGGATGATTCTTCAATTTCATCCGGTCGTGCGCTTGGGTTCTTGATGTCCAAGTCATACCCATTGTCAATAATCGTCTGGACTGGGACGCGCCAGGCTACTTCGCTTTCCTGGCGGTTGTGCCACCAGTCCTCAATGGGCTGGAATTCCTCACGGCGGATGGTCTTGGTTTTGGAGTAGGCTTTCTGGCCCTCGGGCAGGCGGTGCTGGTAGTACCAGATTTCCTTGGTGGGGGTGCCCTTGGTGAAGAACAGTAGGTTGGTAGCTACTGTGGCGTAGGGCTGAAACACGGAGTTAGGCAGGCGCACGATGGTGTGCAGGTTGCAGTCTTCGAGCAGCTTCTGGCGCACCCGCTGCTTCACGCCTTCGCCCGTGAGCGAGCCGTCGGGCAGCACCACACCGGCCCGGCCACCGTCTTTGAGTAGGTGCATGATGAGCACCAGAAACAGGTCGGCCGATTCCTTGGTGCGGAAGGTGGCCGGAAAGTTGGTTTCATTGCCGTTGGCTACCACGCCGCCGAAGGGCGGGTTGGCCAGCACCACGTCTACGCGGTCTTTCTGGGAATAGGCGCTCAGAGGCTGGTCAAGCACGTCGCGGAAGGTGATGTTGGGCACCTCCACGTCGTGCAGAATCAGGTTGGTAGTAGCCAGCAAAAACGGCAGGGGCTTGTACTCCCAGCCTTTCACCTTTTGCAGCTCCTGCTGGTCGGCCACGGTTTTGGTCTGGGCCTTGAGGGTTTCCACGGCCGCCGTCAGGAAGCCACCGGTGCCGCAGGCCGGGTCCAGAACGGTTTCGCCCAGCTTGGGGGCCAGCGTATCGCAGATAAACTGCGTCACGGCCCGGGGCGTGTAGAACTCGCCGCTCTTGCCCGCGCTTTGCAGGCCCTTGAGGATGCTTTCGTAGATGTCGCCGAAGGCGTGGCGGTCCTTGGCGCGGTTGAAGTCGATTTCGTTGAGCTTGTTGAGCACCTTACGCAGGTTGGTGCCGCTCTTCATGTAGTTGTTGTTGCCCTCAAACACCTCGCGCACAATCAAGGCACGGCGGTTGCCTGAGGTAAAGCTCAGGTTGCGCAGGGTCGGGAACAGCTCCCGGTCGATGAAGGCTAGCAGCTCGTCGCCGGTCATGCCCTCGTCGTTGCCAGCCCAGGCGTCCCAGCGGTACTGGGCTGGTATCGGCGACTGGTAGGTGTCGTCCATGACCTCCAGCTCCTTGTCCTTGTCAGAGAAGATTTTAAAAAACAGCATCCAGGCGAACTGCTCGATACGCTGCGCATCGCCGTTGAGGCCGGTATCGGTCCACATGATTTTCTCAATGGACTTATAGAGGGAAGAAAGATTCGACATTCGAGGGGTAAGCTATTAGAAGCGGTTGCGGAAGGTCCGCTGAAAAATTTCGGCCTGGGTGTGCAGCCAGGCAAAATAGGTAGGCCACTGGGTTTCATCCAGCGGGGAGCAGGCGTGGTATTTCACGATGCGAAAAGCGACGCTGTCGGGCAGATCCATCCATTCGGGCTGGTCGCCCAGGGCCTGGTCAATGGCGGCGCGGTCGGCGGCCAGCCGGTCGTACAACGCGGCATCTTCCCGGATGTACAGCTCGCAGCCAATGCGTCGCTCGCGGGAGTTGGTGGTCAGTGAAATGGTAGCCTTACTAGTGCCAAAGGAAATGGTGTACCAGTGCTGGGGGCGGGGCGTGCGCCCCAGACGCAGCTGCGACTGGGGCCGCTGCTGCTGGGTCCACTCTTTGAACCCGTTCCAGAAGCGTTGCTGCAGCAGCTTCAGGTCAGAGGGCCCGGAGCCTTCTTCCCGGCTGGCCTGCACCACCGTCTTTGCCCAGTTATTGGGCTGACAGATGATGTTGAACTTGGGCGCGGGCAGGGAGTCGCCGATTTGCCAGAGCTCCACTTTCACCAGGAAAAAGGAGATGCTCTCGGGCATGTGCTGGTTGAACCAGTCGATGGCCTGGCGGTGCTCCTCGGTATAGTCGCTTACATTCCAGATAATCACGCTGGCATCGTGCGCCGAGGCATAGGTCAGCAGCTGGCCCAGGTGCTTATGGTCGGTAGTTTCGAGCTGGTTTTCAATAATGACTACCTTCTTGCTACCACTCAGCTCCGCCACAATGTCGGCATTGTAGCGTCCGGAGGCCACTTCCATGCGAATGTTCTCGACCGATATTTCCAGCTCTTCACACAGCAGAGCCAGGTTTTCGTGCTGGCCCAGCCACTGGGTAAAGTCGAGGGCCTCGTGCGGCCACATAGTGCGCAGGGGCACGGTTTTGAGCGTACCTAACTGGTAGCGCGGCGAAGTAGGAGGCAGCATCAGGCCGTACGGTAGAGTTCAGTTTCCAGCTCCTGCACGGCTTTCAGGTACTGGGGCTTGCCCCCGAACTGCTGCACGATTTCGAGGCGGGAGCCGATGCCGGTAAAGGGCGGGGCGCTGAGCAGGTCCAGGCTGTCGAGCTCGTCGAGACCGTGGTCGGCGTACTTATCCGTTAAAGCTTCGAGTACGCTGCGGGCCTGGGCTCCATACTTGGTGAAGTAATTGCGCTTGCGCACGTTGTTGGCCCGCTCGCGGCGGGTAAGCGGCGGCTGGTCGAAGGCCACGTGGCAAAGCAGGTCGAACAGGTCCACGTCGCGGCCCACGGCATCCTTAAGCTGTTCCACGGGCACGCCCTGGTCCTGAAGTTCCTGCAGAATGGCGGCCTTGCGGTCGGAGGTTTGCCAGGTAGTCAGAAACTCATCGAGGGTAGCGAAGTGCTCCTGCACTTTCTGGCGAGCATAGTCGGTGAGCTTGATAGTGACGGGCTTGCCGTGCTCATCGAATATCAGCTCCCGCTCCAGCAGAATCGTTACGTCCACCCCGTTCACGTAGAATTTTTGGCGCTTGTCGCCGCCAGTGCCACCCTGCCCGCCGCCCTGCGGGTAGCGGATTTTAGGCTCACCCACTACCGGTACCGGTGGCTCGGGGGTAGAAAACTCTACAGGTTGCCCGGTTACGTCGTCCAAGATGGGCTGGTCATCATCCGTGGCTTGCTCTTCTTCGTCCTCAATTACCCCTAAGTCGTCTTTTTCGCCTACTTCCTTCACCCGCGTCGGGTCACCATCAAATTCAGAGTCTGCGAAGAGATTGGTAGCCTGTCGGAAGTCGAGAATGGTAAAGAACAGCTTGCCATATTCCTCATTGATGCGGGTGCCGCGGCCGATGATCTGCTTGAACTTGGTCATCGAGTTGATGTTGTTGTCCAGCACGATTACCTCGCAGGTCTGGGCATCCACACCCGTAGTCATCAGCTCGGAGGTAGTGGCAATGACGGGATACTTCTCCTCGGGGTTGATGAAGTTTTCGAGCTGCATCTTGCCCAGGTCGTTGTCGCCGGTGATGCGCATCACGTAGCGGTAATCAGCCTTTACCAGGTCGGGGCTCTCGTTAGCCAGGGCACTGCGCATCCGCTCGGCATGGTCAATGTCCACGCAGAACACAATGGTCTTGGCCAGGCGATTATGTCCCTTCAGAAACTCCGTGATTTTGCGGGCGACCAGCTCGGTCCGCTCCTTGATAACGACGGTACGGTCGAAGTCGCGGGTGGTATATACCCGGTCTTCCAGCGGCCGGCCGTGAATGTCGGTTTGTCCGGCTTCGGGCCGCCAGCCGTCCAGGTCGATGTTGGTGCCGATGCGGACTACGCGGTAAGGAGCCAGAAAGCCGTCGTTGATGCCCTGCTTTAGGGAGTAGGTATAGAGCGGCTCCCCGAAATACTCGCTGTTGCTGATTTCGGTGGTTTCGCGGGGCGTAGCAGTCAGGCCAATCTGGGTGGCTTTGTGGAAGTATTGCAGAATCTCGCGCCAGTTGCTGTCGTCGCGGGCGCTGCCACGGTGGCACTCGTCCACCACAATTAGGTCGAAGAACTCGGGAGAAAATTGCTTGTAGATATTGCGCTCTGCTTCCGTGCCAGTCAGACCCTGATAGAGGGCCAGGTAGATTTCGTAGCTCTTCTCTACCTGATGCTTCTCTACGATGTGCATCTTGTCTTTGAAGTGCTTGAAGTCACCCTTGCGGGTCTGATCGATCAGTGCGTTGCGGTCAGCCAGAAACAGAATCCGCTTCTTCACCCCGGACTTCCACAGCCGATGCACAATCTGGAAGGCCGTGTAGGTTTTGCCTGTCCCTGTGGCCATTACCAGCAGAATGCGGTTCTGACCTTTGGCAATGGCTTCTACGGTGCGGTTGATGGCAATCTGCTGATAGTAGCGCGGCCGACGGCCGGAGCCATCGAGGTAGTATTCCTGCTCGGCCAGCTTGGTAGCCACTGGCGAGGTCAGGCCTTTGACCTGCTTATATCGGGCCCAGAGCACGGCCGGGGACGGAAAATCCTCCAAAGCCAACTCCGTTTCTATTATACCGTTTTCTGCTGTGCGGTCGTGGAAAAGAAACCCGTCACCATTAGAGCTGAATACGAAGGGAATATCCAGGATGCGGGCATACTCCAGCCCCTGCATCATCCCAGCTCCTACTGAATGCTTGTTATCCTTGGCCTCAATGATGGCAATCGGAATGTTAGGCTTATAGTACAAGATGTAGTCGGCCCGCTTCTGCTTACCGCGAGCTGTGAGCTTGCCCTTCACATAGATTTTACCATCCGTAAAAGACACCTCTTCCAGAAACTGACTGAACTTGTTCCAGCCCGCGTTTTCAATGGCTGGAGTTATGTATTTGGTACAGATGTCACGCTCAGACAGGGTAGTTTTTGATAGCATAGGGTAGCGGCGTAAAAAGGCCACCGAAGATACAGGCTAGCTATGTTTATCCAATAAATAGGGAGTAATAGCATAAGGTACACAGCAAAGTGTGAGGTAGTCCGATTAGGCTGGACAGTTTAGGGCACTTTGTATCTTTATATAAATGCCCCGTTTCTGTAACGATACAAACCACGAAATCGGGTAGTTTTGGGTCTACCCTCACCACTGCTGCCCATGCCCGACTACGTTGCCTACTACCGCGTGAGTACTGCCCGCCAGGGCCAGTCCGGTCTCGGCCTCGAAGCCCAGCAGGCAGCCGTGCGCACCTTCCTCTCCTTCGGCGAGCAGATCGTGGCGGAGTTTATCGAAATCGAGAGTGGCCGCAAAAATGCCCGGCCCCAATTGGTGGCGGCGATGCAGGCAGCCAAAGAGGCAGGGGCCGTGCTACTGGTGGCCAAGCTCGACCGCCTGGCCCGCAACCTAGCCTTCCTCACGGCCCTGATGGAAAGCCGGGTGCGCTTCAAGGCAGTCGATATGCCCGCCGCCGATGAGTTTACGATTCACGTACTCGGGGCCGTCGCCGAGAAAGAAGCCAAGGCCATTTCAATCCGCACGAAGGATGCGCTGGCGGCTAAGAAAGCGCGGGGCTTTCAGCTCGGGACCCCGGCCAACCTGACGGCTGAGGCGCGGGTCAAGGGACAGCAGCAACGCCAGCTGAATGCCCAGGCCAGCCTGGCTAACCGCCAAGCCACTGAGCTGGCCCGGCTCTACCGCAGCCTGCAGTGGGACTATCGGCGCATTGCCGCCCAGCTTACGGCCTCCGGTTACCGCACCCGCCGCGGGTGCCACTTCACCGCCGCCGGCGTGCGCCGGCTGGTGCTCGGGATCTCGGCAGCTACAGCACCTAAGCAGTAAGGAACTGATTCCCCAAGCGCCTCTCCTCAAGTCCCTGTATCTTGTCCCAGCTATTCGGCTACTTATCGTCGAGTAACGCTGGATCCCTTGTTGAAATCTTATGCGTGAAAGACTACCCTTACAGGCACTGGTAAGCCAAGTATCCGCCATCGAAGTCCGCTATCAAAACCAGATAAAGGCTACCGGAGAGCAGTTTAATATTTTTCACATTTTAGGATTACAGACCGCCGAGGTGCGCACCCATTCCGCCTTCCTGGCGGAACTCTTGAATCCGGAAGGCAGTCACGGTCATCAAGGGGCATTTCTGGATTTGTTCGTGCAGCAGCTAGGCTTTCCAGATTTCAATACCCGAGCAGCCACGGTCGAAATAGAGAAGCATATTGGCTTCATCAGCGAAGACGGGTTGGAAGGGGGCCGAATCGATATCTGTCTATTTCAGCTGGGGGGACATGCCATCTTCATTGAAAACAAGATATACGCCGGCGACCAGAAGAATCAGCTCCTTCGCTACCATACTTATAGTCCCGACGCCAAACTCATTTACTTGACCCTGGATGGCTCTGTACCTGGAGAACATAGCACGGGCGGTGCCCTGTTGCCGGAGGCAGTACACACCTTATCCTATGCAGTCGATATCGTGGCGTGGTTGGAAGCCTGTCGGAAGGAAGCGGCGATGCAGCCGCTCGTACGAGAAACGCTTACGCAATACATTAATCTGATCAAGCGTCTAACCGGCCAAAGCACTAATAGAAGGATGATGGAAGAAGTAAAACATCTGTTACTAACCAGTCCGGACACCTTGGCTGGGGCACAGCATATTAGCCATGCTTTTAGTCAGTTACGAAGCGAAATTCAGAAGGAATTATTCGAGGAATTTAAATACGCATTTCAACGGGTGCTTGATCTTCCAGAGGACAGGCTGCTTTTCACCTACAAAGGTTATAAAGTCATCTTCTCGTGGGATAATGATAGTCGTGATGGCTACTTCTATGGTTTCCCCATTTATGACCAAACCGGAAAAGGAGGCATATGCAAACGAAGTGAGTTTGATGAGCTGGCCGCTTCTTTACGGACATTAAACAGCAGTTTCAAGCGCACCAACTGGTGGGCCGGCTTGATTAATCCACTAGGCTTTAGCAAGATCGAGAATTGTACTCCTCAACAACTCTTTGCGTTATCCTCGCGGGAAGGGCGTCAGAGGGTAGCCCAAGAAACCGCGAATGAAGCAAAGCAATATGTGGACCGATTGCGGCAAAAGTGGCATCCCACAGTGGGATAGCTTAATGAAGCTACATACTCTCTTGAACGACCGTTTAGAAAACGTGACAAGAATTTGGTGCAAAGGTTAAAAGAGCGAGCGTACGGTATGACCATTCCATCGCCCCGACGAGCCGCTCAAGCCAGCCGAAGTTAGCCTTGGTTAAAAGTTTGGTTTAAAAGTCGCATTTGACCTATGAGCGAGCTTCAAAATCGGGCAAAGAGGCACTAAAACGGCCCTTTTCGGGTACCAGCTAGCTCATCGTTAGCTCAATCTCTAAGTTGGCTAAAAGGCGGTACCAGGAACAGGTTTACCCAATCAAAGTACCGTTTAGGCGCTTCTGATGGCTTTCCGGTACACAAGGAGAGTCTGCTAACTGCCAGATGCGACTTCTGGATCAACCTTTTAACCAAGACCTAGGATGGCAAATCATGTGGTAAATACCGTCAGGTGCAGCCGGTACGCACCACGTAGCGTAACGCATTAAATAATTCGCGCAGTGGGTATTGAAGCTATCACGCGTCTTCGCGCACCAGCAGCAAATATGGCAGTAGAAAGATCCATTCGTCGTCGGTCACGTCGCTGGGGTAGGCCCGGCGAGTCGTTTCAATACCCGCTATTTTCGCTCATAAGTCAATAACATCCTCTCGCAGCATTAAACTGCCGTGTAGTTTAATCACATTACTTTTGGAATACAGCAGTCACAGCGAACTACGCCGTGCTATAAGTACCGTTATGAAGATTGTACCTTATCAACTTGTGCTATTAGGGGAGCGAAGCTCCGCCGATATGGCTGCCTTCAAAGAGGATTTTCTCACTCGGGTGAGTGAATTAGGTATTGACCCTTCAACGCACGTCAAAATCCTTTACTCCGATAACCTAACGTCCTTTCAAAGTTCGGCGCCTCTTGTCGCCGTCTTTTTTGGCAGTCCGGGGTTTCTAGCAACTGAAGCTGAAGCGGCTCAACGGGTCGTGGATACAGGCTTTATGATTATTCCGGTCGTGGATAGCTTAGACTACTATCAGACCCTCGTGCCCGAATGCCTTTACCCAGTAAATGGATTCGCATTGCAAACTGCCTCTGGCGGCGTCGCGGCTGTTACCAGCGCCGTGCTGGAAACGCTTAACTTGCTACGTCGTACTAGAAAGTTATTTATCAGCTACCGGCGAAAAGAATCAAAGGTAGCTGCCATTCAGCTTTACGAACATCTGGATAGCTGCGGCTTCGATGTATTTCTAGATACGCTCAGTATTCGACCTGGCGAGCCGTTCCAAGAAGTGCTTTGGCATAAGTTGAGCGATACAGATGTGGTTATTCTACTGGACACTCCTGGCTATCTACAAAGCCGCTGGACGAGCGAGGAGTTAGCAAAAGCTTCCGCTATGTCTATTGGCATTATTCAGGTGATATGGCCGGGCCACCAACCTGACCCTATTACCTCGCTTTGTGAGCGGCTTTATCTGAGCAGCCAAGATGTGACCCCGGATGCTAACGAACAATTGTCCTTCACTGACGATGCCGTGGCAGAAATAGCTAAGCTTGCTGAATCATTGCGGGCTAGGTCCCTATCCGCTAGGTACTATAATCTTGTCGGCGAATTAAAGCTAAGCGCAAGTGAACTGGATATTGAGGTAATTCTTCAACCACAGCAGTTTGTGATCATTAAAACTCCTCACAAAGAGATTGCTGCTATCCCAACTGTTGGGGTACCAGAAGCAATGCGCTACCAAGAGTTTAGCGAACTCTTGGTAGCGGTTCACGACTCTACCAGCGATGGAGCTGTGCTTCTTTACGATGACAACAACCTGCGCAAGCGCTGGCAGGAACACTTGCAGTGGCTCGATACGCACTTGCCCATAAAATCTGTCCGCATCGCGCACATTAAGCAATGGTTGACCAGCCTATGAAAAAGATCTTTCTCTCCGCCAGTGTGCCAGACCCGCAGCGCGACCAGCGTTACCATGGCACTGCTGATGTAATTGCCATCCGGGAAGCTGTCCGGGCATTGGCCACGCTCATATTACCCAGTGCAATGCTGGTGTGGGGTGGCCATCCGGCCATTACTCCATTGATACGGATTATTGCAGAGGGGCTCGGCCTTCATACACAGTCTCCTGTTATCCTTTACCAGTCTGCTTTTTTCGAAGGGAGTTTTCCTGAGAGTAACTCGGCATTCGAAACTATCATCGTTACCAAGCGGGCGCAGGACAAAAAAGAGAGCCTCGCGCTAATGCGGCAACAGATGCTGACAGACCACATCTTCGATGCGGGCGTATTTATTGGCGGGATGGAAGGCGTAGAGGAAGAGTTCGAACTCTTTAAGCGCTATCAGCCTAACGTTTCCGTGCTGCCGCTGGCTACAACCGGTGGAGCAGCTAAGGTTATCTACGACCAGCAGCCCGGGGCATTCCCCGCCATACTCGGCAGTCAATATTCCTATTTATCGCTGTTTCGCAGTCACATACCTTTTCTGCGAGGTGTATAGACTAATATATAGTCTAAGTCAAGCGATTGGTTTTCACAGAATAGTGGGCAGCACTCTTGTCAAAATTGAAAGGGTCAGCCACTATTTGGTTAAATGCTCCAGTATGGTTTTCTAGCCAAACTATCAATTCACGGCCCTGTGCTAGTGAAAATACACGATGTCCCCGACCATTCTGATATCCTAGTCCCTGCAGTAAAGATATCGGTATGGTTACGGCAGCACTACCAAAGTAATAAAAGTGAGTAGAAAGTAGCACGTTGCTAGACTGCGTATCGCGGTCTTTATTGTCCACATTCATCGTACCATCTACGTTGCTGTGATGCGATGGAGCTTGCTGCCACTGCTGATGCTGATCGAGAAAATAAATATTGTCGCCTAGCATCATCTTTTTGCTTCCATTGCGCACGGGCCTTTTGTCCTGATACGCTGGGTCTGTCCAATACTGATTAAAGGTGATTTTATCTGTCACCCGCATCGCATATACACACCGGCCAGTAGCTTTCAGTCGACCGCCGCCAACTCCTACTATCCAATCGCCAACCTGTGCAGTGTTGCGGATGCTTGGCTTACAGGTAGCCAAGCTGCAGAAGCCGTGATATGGATTAGGTGCGAATCCCAAGTCCCTATCCACGACATAGATATACAACCGGCCCATCAATTAGCAGGCGTAGGAAGTGGCCGTCGTAGGAGGTACGCGTGGGGTGCCATCCGACGTTTGGAACTCATTGTTACCGTCAATTGCTGCCATAATGCTGTTGGTGTTCCAGCCAACAATAGCTGAGCTGTATTTTTCCAGACTCGGCGGTATATCTGCTTCTGTTCCACCACGTGCGAATACGCCGACGATGCGCTTGCCCTGCGCATTGGCTTGGTCGATTTCCCAATTAACCCAGGGTCTAGAGTGCGTGTCCTTACCAATGAGCACGACCACCGTACTGGCCCACGTAATTTTGATACGTAAAATCCGTTGGATGGCTTCCTCGCTCACACGCTTCTCATCCATTCGGCGCTGATTTTCGGGCTTCATGCGAACAGAGCTGTTGCGCACGTCATAGCCCTTACCCGACATCAACTGTGTGAGCTTGGTTACCTCCGCGTCATCTTGATGATGGTGGCTTATGAAAAGATGTCGGCGATTGCTTGCTGCTGGCATATAGAATTGGCGGCTTGATTAATGTTCCACTTAGGGGGAAAAAGGTAGGTGAGCGGTTCCGTGCTAGCATTAAAGCGTTGTTTAATCCGCTTTTGGCCGCCAGCACTGACTACCTCCGGGTTGGTAGCACGCAGGTATTTATCCGTTTCGCAGAACAGGTTTTGACAGTCAATAAGTTGCAGTGGCCTACCGTACAAACTTGGCGATGGCAGATCCAGCCGTACACACTCGGTTTCTTGTTCTTCAGCCATTAGCCGGATAACATCCTCGTAGCTGTAATCGCCAAGCGAGGAGAAGCACTTTTTAATGCCATTAATGGCACCGGGGCCGGCTACGACGAAATCCATTTCGGAGAAATCCGTCAGCGTGCTATAGTTTAAATCGATTGCGTACTGGAAAGCCAAGAACTTGCCCAATGAGGGGTAAGTTAGTAGCAGAGCATATACTTCTTCCAGCGAGTGGCACGCCTGCACTCGCTCGTCTAACCGATCATCGAGCATTTGCGCCAGAAGGGCCAAATGGTTGCTATGCTTAAACTTATGGCCGTAAGCCCGTCCAGCTGATGGCATGATATACGCCCCTGAGTAGATGGTGCGCCCCATTGACACCCTGTATGTCAACAACTCATCATAGCGGGCCACTTCAAACGATTCGGCACTGAGTGGTCCCAGTGCCCTTTCCAAGTAGCGGTAAGTATCAATCTTATTAAAAAGCTTGAAGAGAATCGTATGAAAGAAAATATCGCGGGGAGTCTCCTGTTCTGCCTGCACACCAATGAGATACTGCGACACTCGGTCAAGTGCGCGAAAAGTATTGGTGAATCGATAGGCATTTATTATCGGGTCATTAGTCCAAGGTCCTTGCGGATTTTCGAGGCGCTTCAGAAAAACCTCTTGCCGTCTGGCCGCGAAATGCCAGTAGCTGTCATATAAAACGGATTTCTCTGGCTTTTTGCGACTGATATACATGATTACTTTCCGAGATATTCAAGCTTTCGTTCCTTAGGCGACACGAGTACACGGCCGCCCTTCTGCTCTACCACTTGATGGAATACTTGGTAGGAGGAAAGTATAGTTTGTTCCCACTGGTACGAGCTGACCGCAGCAACTTCCAAGTCAATTACTAGTTGCTGCACCATGTTGAGTAAATCGGTATCAACACGGTCGCTCCTGCGCAGCATCTTGTTGCCCTTCGCATAGTTATAGATAATGAGCGTTACGGCCTCTTCTGCCACCTGAGCCCGCCCCCGGTCCTCTGCATCCAGCACGATGAGGTCGCTTTTGCGTTTGAGCTTCATTAGGTGGCGCGTTACTGGTGACCAGCCTAGAAAAGCTACGTGTCCTAAATGAAACACGTCATGGTAGCGGTACAAGTTAGGAAGCCGGGAATTGTCCGTTAGTGGGTCACCGAGTGCCACAGAGCCCGACTCAGTTTCCCATAACATGCTTACGTTTAGAAATGGCCCCTGCTGCTCCTCAACAAAATTTATCACAAAAGTGTCTGGAAAACGCTCAGCGTATTCGGCATCGAATCGAGGTAGGGTTGTTAGGTCAGTTGCTTGAAACCTATCCGTAACCTTCAACAGGTTTCGTTGAGCGATTTCTTCTAAGGTCAGCCCGTTATGAGAGGCAATAGCCGCCACGTACCAGAGTACATCACCGAGTTCTTCCGCCAGCCGGGTGGAAAAGCTGCCAAAGCCCTCACCGTCCCGCAACAGTTTTTTTAGTGTTGTCAGAACAGAGCCGGCCTCACCGGCCAGCCCCAGGTAACCTAGTAGGTAGTTCTCCTGGTCTTTAGAATTGTAGCGCTGCCTAGTAGTGGCAGCTTGTATTTGGTAATCGTCTAGCTCCATTGCTATGATGTTGTAAAATGCACGCTAGCCGTTCAGTACTTGCTGCTTTGTAGGCGCTGGGTATAGCTGATATAATGCATCCAGCTTATAATCCTCATAAAGTGCTTTCATTCTCCACATAAGAAGCAAGCTAGCATTTAGATTAATAGGAGTAAGATGGCCTGTTTTGATTGGGTAAGTCATACTTACGGATTCATTGATAGTACCCAGCTTTCCGCCTTCCAACATGGATTTAACTAAGTGCCGCCGGTTGGCATGCTCCCAGGGCTTACGCTTCCTGATAAACTGCGTGGTAAGAATCTCTGAATGAATCCACGGCGACAAAGTAGTATCCATGACCGCACTAGTTTTTACTGAGTTAGGTGTCTCCAAGAAAAAGATGCATTCCGTGCTATCAATCATTTTGTTCAGCGCACTAGCGACCATCAGGTGCACATGGCTCGTTGACAAATTACGAGCATCGTAATTGTAGTAACGCTTACCTTCCCGTTGGAACGAACAGTACTCGTTATCAATGTCTTTTAGTAGGTCCCCACCATAGCCCCACACTGCCGAATCTATGAATGAAGTAATGCTCAAATACTTTTTTAAGTACCCGGCCAGTATAAGGACGCGTTGTTCATCCCGGTGCGAATGCGAGATAAACACATCGGCCGGTAACTCTGGAAACCACTGGTCTTGTAATTCAGATGCGTCAATTGAGCCATCCTCCAATACCAAAGTATCTAGGCTACGCCTGATATTTTTTTTCTGTTCAGCAAACAGGTCGCTACCTATCCGGTGAAGCTCGGCACTTTCCTGCTCGGGAAAATCGTCGAGTGTAAGCTTGAAACCTCGGTACATACGAAATAGCATCAGATTGTACTTTACCTAACACTGGCAATATACTACGGCGCTGGCCATCAATAGCTCTCGACTTTAAGCTTGTTTAGCAAGCTAGGTGAGCTTGTTCAACGCCAATTGCATGGACAGTGGGACATTCAATCAGCCAAGTAAATACTAGAAAAATACCTAGCAACTATTTTTCTGGAGGACCTCACCATAAGACTGGTAATAGGTAAGCTATTGCTTATTACCAATCTTATTCCTTTGTAATATGTTGGCTTTAGCGTTGCTTAGCGCATTTAGAGCGCTGTCTAATCTAACCGTGAGCGTATGGCTGCGCAGGCTATCACGAGTAGCGGCCTTCTCTAGTTTGGCCGTTATTGCTAACTGATTCTGCTGGAGTTGGTTCCAACGATACTGGTCGATTTCATTTAAGATGTATTTGACACCAACTGCTATCAAAATAGCTATAATGATACCGCCGTATTTGGTGATATTCGCATCCTTGTTGCGCACAGCAGTGTCAAGTTGCCCAACCTTGGAATCGACCTCGCGAATTTTTTTATCCAGAACGGCTGGCGACAGTACTGCCCCCTCAATCTTGGATACATCTTCACTGGAAATACCCTGCTGATTCTGATGCTGACCAGCGTACACTTGGTCATCGGTTAATTCTTCTGTGAATTCGCTTAGCCACAACGGGAATAACCGTTGGCCTTCTTCTAAAGTAATAGCGCGGCTACCTGCATTGTAAACTGAAAACTTGAGTCGTCCGTGAAATCCTGGGTCGACGTGGAATCCAGATACATTGATTAAACCTCGAAACTTAATGCCTGCCTTTACAGAAATGAACCCAAGATTGGATGCCGGGATGAAAATAATTTCTTTCGTAATGAGCAAAGCGAACTGACCTGGTTCAATGACAAACTGCTCTTTTTCAGCAAGTACGTTTTTGGTAGCCGTTTCTGTATTAGTTGTAAAATACTCATCGCCCATTGACAGTTCATAGGCTCCACTTTTAATTCGTTCGGGATCGTAAGGGCTTATGCATGTCGGCAACAGCCCAAGTAACTGTGTGCTATTCAAGAAACTCATAATTTGAAAAATATGACCCCTTGTGTTAACGAACAAGCGGTTGTGAATTAATTCAGTCAGTGGAAAGCGCTGTGAGCGTTCAATTATTAGCATCCGCTCTAAAGGTTCCATCAGCAGCTACGCTGTCGTAGATACACAGCCTCTACAAATGTATCCGGTTACTTTTCTTTTTGTCGCATGACTTTCTGGCGAACAAAGCGCACCACAAACTGAATTACCCCTACCAAGAGCGGCAGTAGCAAGAAGAAAAACACGATAAACCAGTGCCGTCAAAGTTGCCTAGCCCGGCAAATCGGATGGCACTGCGCAGCGTGTCCAACGCCTCTACTCCCCACCGAAGCAACGAGAATAGAAGCGCTCCTGCTTTTAAGGGGTTATAATGCAGTAGGCGGCGTAATATTTCCGCCTGTTGCACTGTAATGTCCTAAAAAAGTTGACGGGATGCATCCCTAGCTGGGAAATTTGTCACATCCGCCGCGAGAACAAGCCTCGGTAGCCTCCAACAAGCTCCCATTGGTCTCAGTAGTGACTGAAGCTAGGTTCCGTAATGTGACTTCTCGGACAGGTCTTTTACTTTCCCGTTGAGCAAGCTAAGCATCATAAGTAGCATACTTGGGTTCAGGATATAGCGTTTCAGGGATGTTTCACATACTATTCCGATAAGTCAGTACTCTCAAATAACGTGCGCAACATCATTACGATACTACTTGTATTCACAAGCTGCACCGAGTCCCCTCAGGAAAGATGTACAATCTTAAATAATTATGTTAGCACGCTTGATTTTAATATGAAAATCACTGACGTCACTGGCTACGGCAGGGTAACGAATTTCTCATGTCTAAGTTTAAAGACGAAAAAGGATACCAGCTTGTATAGTGAGCAACCTTATTTTACTTACCTAAAAAAGCATTGTTCGATAGGAAATACCCTTATAAAAAATAGAGGAGAAAATTTTATTCTTATAAAAAAGACGAATAAAAATATCTTAGTTTTTTACAACTGTGAACGCGAGAATTCTCTCAAGGACCCTAAAATTCGTACAGAAAAGAAGTAAACGAATATACTTTCGTGCTCCCCGAAGTTGAGATACTTAAGGTAAGCCATATTGGTCAACGCCATGGCTCCAAAAAGCACCTATCGTCACTTCACCGCTGAGTTCATAGCAAAGGGGGAACTGGGCGCCCTCACGAAGCGGTAGTTGATAGGCGAGTTGACCATTTAACCGTCGCACAAAGCAGCTGCTGAAGGCTGCGACGGCCCAGGCCATCCACATACATTTTCATGTGCCGAGCTCTTGCTATCTAGTGACCGTGCTGAACTAGCACTCGTGCCACATGCTTAACTGGGAGCTGAGCAACACGCTGTAAGTAGATTTTTGCCTGACATCCCTGCTCCAGTAGCTGGTTCATCAGCCAGGATATTACGCAAGCGCTGCTGGTGGCCGGTTGCCAGATCAGCCGCGACGGTTGCAGCCGTGCCACCTACAACGTTTTGTCAAGGGGCTTTAACGCTCCATGAAGTAGGAATGTATCTACCTTAACCCGGCTGAGGACAGGTAGCACCTCTACCAACAATCTGCCTACTTACCTACTACAAGTATTAGCGACCCCACTAAGCCCTAAAAGGGCAAACGCCAGCTACAATTTACGTCCAAACACCTACGTTCAACCTTAAATCTATTTGATTCAATATACCTCACACTGAACTCTAGGTTCAGCTAAAGGAGGGTTCTATACAACTGAGAAAGACAGTCTACCTATTTTAGGTCAATACATTTTATGCGTCAAGGTATACATCCTAATCGAAGGGGCTCGTACGGGTGACGTAGCGGCCGATAGTGCAGTGAATCAGCCTGCGGCGAATTCTTAAAGAAATGCTTACTCAGCCAGTTCACATGCGAGCAGTGACTAGAGAAGAAGTATTCAAAAGAAGCCTTGTCCACCGGACATCCTTTGGATGCGATGTATGCTATGTTGCAAAGTAAGTCTTAAGAAAGTCTGAATACAGCTGTTACTTTTGCAATACCCTTTATACCCCTCATCATGACAAAACTATTTACTCATTGCTCTTTAGCGGTTAGCTTACTTTTCTTAGGATGTTCTAATCAGGCTTCTGATCCACAGCCCGCTGCTATTGTTCCGCTCAATACCCTAGAAGTACGCATCGATGGGGTTGTCGTGCCGAATAGTACTAGCGGGTTACTGCGTGTGACACCTAGGCAGAATGACTTAATGCTTAGTGTGCTATTGGATAAGCAAGAGTGGGTGGATATGACGGTACGGCTGAATGCTTTTCACATGAAACCGGAGAAGGTGACGTTCCCGTCCGACTCTGGCTATGGCATTAGTATTTATGCCTACTCATCGGGCAGGCACACCAGCAATACGTGCGGCGCTTCCCCGGATGGCTATGTGCAGATTAGTACCCTCGACGAAAAAAAACCGCACCATGAGCGGGACGTTTACCGGCACTATCTGCAATCAGAATGGAACCAAGAGGACGTGCGAGGGAAAATTTAATCTCCCTTACGTATTGGTTCAGTAAGGACCTCTCCAACCTTCATTTCTGGAACTGAGCACGTGGACTTTATCCGTCGGGTAGGTATAATGTTGAGTATGCTACTCCTGTGGTTGGCGTGCCAGACTGCGCAAGCCCAATTCGTCACTTTCAACCAAGCGGTCACTATTGCCACGCAGGATGGGCCGTATAGCACCATCACCCCGACGGCCCTCGCCGTGGACCCAGCGGGTAACACCTACCTAACGGGGTACTTCTACGATGTCGTGACACTGGGCACGACAACCTTGCAGCACACAAGAGGCCGCATTTTCGTGGCCAAGCGGGACCCCAGCGGCCGGTACGTATGGGTCGTACAGGCCGGTGGGGGCCAGCGGGAAGCAGGTACTGACATTGCCGTGGATGCCGGGGGTAACGTGTACATAACAGGCTATTTCGACAATGCCCGCGCCACCTTCGGCCATCTTCAGCTACAGCAGCTAAACGGTCGCAACGGGTTCGTAGCCAAGCTCAGCCCTGCCGGCACCTGGCTCTGGGCGGTGCAGGATGGAGGCTATGCTACCGTTTGGCCTACGGCGTTGGCCCTTGACAGCCAAGCCAATGTTTACATCACTGGACACTTCGAAGAAAGCCCGGCCGTATTTGGGCCTTATTCGATTGCCAACGTGGGTACTGGAAGCTTCAGTCGGGATGCGTTTGTCGCGAAGCTCAACACCAGTGGGCAATGGCAGTGGGCCCGGGGGATAGGAGGCAGCGGCAACGAAGAAGGCCAGGACGTAGCCGTAGATGCGGCCGATAAGGTGCACATCATCGGCGACTTTACGAGTTCCAGCCTAGCCTTCGGCAGTGACATGATTACCAACTACGGGTCCAGCAATGTATTCGTAGCCGAGCTGGATGCCCAGGGCACGCCACAATGGCTGAACGGTGGCGGGGGTGACAATTGGGATCGAGGCGCTACACTGGCCGTTGACCAGCAGGGCAATACCTATGTTGCCGGGCGCTTTTTCAGTACTGTGGCGCATTTCGGCACGACCGATTTATACAAAACGGGCTTAGACGAGGTGTTCGTTGGGAAACTGGACCCATTTGGGGTGTGGCTGTGGGCCAAGCGAGCCGGTGGCACTGGTTCCGACAACGCCAATAGTATGGCCGTGGATAGCCAGGGAAATGTCTACGTCACCGGCTCTCACGAAAGCGCCTATTTTACGGCTGGTTTTTCAGGTGTACCCCAAATTGGTAAACTGGATGCGTATGTATTCAAGCTCAACGCTACTACAGGCGACTGCCTCTGGTTGACGAGTGGCGGAGGAACAATGGATGATGCAGCAGGAAGTATTGTACTAGACCGGAGCGGGAAGGTATACTTAGCAGGCACTTTCCAACAAGAAGCTGATTTTGGTCCGATCCATTTGACAGCCGCTTTGCCGCACAGCTTAGGCTTCGTTACTCAGATAAATGGTACAGGCTTACCAATGATTAATAGCTCGAAAAATTTAGCAGAAGTATTCATAGCCTACCCTAACCCGACCCAGGGTATTATACACATTGCTGGAGTTAAGAAGGGGGAAGAATTAGAACTCTATGATCATCATGGCAAGTTAACATGGAATCATATATGTCAATCGGCCGTAGAAAAAATAATATTACCTACTTATTTAAACAAGGGCTTGTATACTATACATGTAAAAGGAGCGTATAGAATAATTATTTTAGAATAATTATTCTATACAATACAAATACTTATGCCTTTTTATCAGCATGAGGTATATATCAGATTCATGCACTTGATAAGTAGTAGCTATGTTGCTCAAGCCATACTGCGGAATCTTGGCTAGCAACCCTGCGGATAGGGCGGTGCAAGTGGCTGCTTCGAGGGCTTTGCAGGTGCGGGACTGGCCTAGCGTAATCGGCCTTCTTATAGAAGCGGGTGATAAAATTACTCTAAGCCTTTTCGGCCGCCTGAGTTAGTGGGTCAGCGTTGCTGACAGATACTTACGGTAGCGATTGACGCTGGAGAGGCTGATATCGGTCATCGCCACGGTTTCAGTCACGGATAGGCCCTTGTCCAGCGCCTTTTTAACTTTGCTCATAAAGCCCTTTGGGCCGGCCGATGTGCTTGCCCTGGGCGGCGGCCAGTTGCTGGCCGGCTTTAGTCTTCTCCAGAATGCCCTCGCGGTCGTATTCGGTCAGCGAGGCGAAAATGGAGAACATAAACTTGCCCGCCGACGTGGTGGTGTTAATGCCCAGGTCCAGAGCCTTGAAGTGGATGCCGCGCTGGTAGAAGGAGTTGAACAGGTGAATCACATGGTCGCGGCGGCGGCCCAGGCGAAAGAAGTGCGCTACTAATACGGTGTCGCCTTCGCGCAGCAAGCCTAGTAGCTCATCGAGCGCCGGCCGCTGCACACTCACGCCCGTGATTTATCTTGGAGGATGCGGTCGCAGCCGGCCTTGGTCAGGATGTCGAGTTGGGTATCCTGGTTCTGGTCGATGGTGGAGACGCGGGCGTAGCCGAAGGTCTGGTGCATAACGGATCAACAAGTCAGGTTCACAAAGCTAACGCCCCATTTATTTTTGGTCCGACTTTCTGCCCCCTTGTTTTCGGGCGGCTCGCCGCCCGGTGGGTCGGCGGGGGCCAGGGCCAAGAAGCTATGGTGGCTGTTGCAGAACTCGTGGCCTGTTCCAGCGCCATGACGAATACGGGCTTATTTATCAGGAAGTGGCCATGAGTTCTGCAACAGCCACCATAACTTCTTGGCTCGCGCTCCCCTGCATGATTTCTCCCTTTCTGACCGCGCCCGAACGCTAGGGCTGCCAACAAGTACCCGCCACCCTCAGCGAAACCGGCCTACGACAGTACTTCCACCTAACGGGGGCAGACCGGGAGTTTGTCCAGCGCCAGCGCCGCGATAGCAACTGCCCGGGCTGCGCTGTGCAGCAGGCTCTGGTGCGCCTGCTGGGCTACCTGCCGGAAGACTAATTCGAGCAGGTGCCACCGCCAGTGGCCTCCTTTGTCAGCCAGCAGTTGGGCATCGCTCCGGATGCCTTGACCAGCTACGGCGAACGGGCAGTTACCCGTAGCGAGCACCTGCAACTGGTGCTGCGGCACCTGGACAGCCCCGGCTTGGAAGCTTGGCTACTGGAGCGGGCCCTAGAGCACGATCAGCCGCGCCTGCTCTTGCAGGTGGCCTGTCTCCCGTTTTTGCGCACAGCCGGACTGCCACACTTGTCGCATACAACAGATGTCTGGATCATAGCCTAAGGTACCAATCACCCCGCTATTTACCACTGCCTTTAATTGTTTGTTTTTCCTATTAAATAATAATAATCAGTAATGACTAATGTGGTATCAAAACCTAGCCTTATATCACTGTTATCGAGAGATAGTTTATAGGTAGCATTTATTTTGTTAACCTTATCAAGCAGACTTTGATTAATTCGACAAGTTATAAATAAAGTATCATTAGTATCTTTTGCGAATATAGGAATTACTTTACTATCGTATAAATATTCAAAGTCAACCGATTTTACTGGTTTATTACTCTCAATAAATCTTGAAATAAGTTCATGTTTTTTCATAAACTTGATAGTAAAAACAGAATCTGTTACAACAGTATCATGTGATACGTTGGTTAATATTTTACTTGTGTTATAAGTTTTACTATCAACCGAATTATACGATTTTTGGTCGCATGAATAAAGTAATAACATAATAAAAAAAATTATGCAATGCTTATTCGTAAAAACTTGGCGACCCAATTTTTTTTCCATTCCAGTTTATTGGGGTTTTAATTAAGTGCATGAATTTACCATTTCTATTAACGCTGTCTATTCTGAAAGTTGGGTAATTACCGTTCGCATCTCTATTTGCTTCTATAAGTTGTGCGCGTGCACTTACAGTATCGTAGACGCTTGATTCCAAAAGCGAAATATAAGGATCAGTTAATTGAGCTTTACCCAAAGCATCTAACCCCGTCTTATAGTTATCTACCGCGCCTTTAATAGCTGTAGCCACAGTGTTAGAACCAGGCAAGCCAAATGTTGGCTTCCCAGTAGGTAGATTTTCGAAAGTAATAAGATTCTTGTGTGGATCAATAATTGCACCTGAGGCTACTCCATTACGGACATGCCATACGGGGCCGTTTGCGTAAGATTCAGAGCTATAATACTGATATCCTCCTCCTTTGAATGATATTTTATCCCAAAAGCTTTCTCCACGATATACTTCGGCCACATCATATTTAACTCCAAAGTCGTGCTTATTATTATCAAGATCTATAAAACCCCATTCTTCGTCAACTTGGTATATTTCACTAACATCATTGCCTAGAAACACTGCAGCTGCATGCCTCCATGTAGCACCGAAATGAGAGTACCCACCATTAGGATCATAACTGTTAGCTGGATTATTTCCCATTCCTAAGTAAGGGGAGTCATATTGGCCATAAGGATCTTTACTCATCCATCTACCTGTACGCGCGTCATACATACGCAAATCAAAGCTATTATATCCCGTTTCCTTGTCAAACTTACTGAACTGGCCTTGATATCCACGGCGGAAGTTCTGTAAATATTGGCTTGTCCAGCTTAGCGGGTCGTTGCGCTGACCATAAGCGTAGAAATGATTCTCCTCCAATAACATACCTGACGTATGCTTGATGGAAAAGTCATCAAAATAAACAGATACCCCATCATTGCTTACTACACCAACTTCCAGTGAACTGGCTTGCTTATCCACCACATCGTAATCTATCACAAGCTCCGTCCATTTTCCTTCTGCGCTACTGGGGACCAGCACCCGGCCATTCGTAAGAAAGCCGCCATTCTTATCGCGCAGAACGTAATACAGCTGCGCATTCGGCAACGTTGCCTGGGTTCCGACAGTTCTGGCTAGCAGAGGAACAGCCACGCCCAGGCTCAACCGGCTTAGCAACTGCTGCGTCTTGGATGGCTTGACCTCCCCTTCTTTACCGGCTACCGCTTGCACGCCAACGCTACCAGCCACCACTCCGCCAACGACGGCAGCACGCGCTAGCACGCCTCCATCCGTAGGATAGCCTACGTACACGCTCATCTTTACTTTGTCACCACGTTGTACTTGCAGGGTTTTCTTGGGGCCGTTCCGGTAGGTATCCCGTAGCCACGCAGCGTTGGCGCCACTGCGCTTATACACCCCACTTCGAATAGCGGGCGGAAAAGAGAATTCCTGCTCTTCCGTTGGTCCTCCTTCCATATTGGCACTGTACGAAGCCTCTTGCGGCCGATGGAATACCACCCGCGTGTTGCCCAGTTGGTCATGAATCTCGTAGAGCTGGTCAGCTGTCTGGTTGCCCGTTGCCCGGCGGTAACTTCCTAAGCGGGCTGCGCCATATACCGGCTGTTCGGTCAAAGTAATTTGCCCGGTCGCGGCATCGGTAGCATAGGTTGCCAGCTCATTGCCACCAGCATCATACACGTAGTATAGGGTTTCCACCTGCGTAGGCACGGCGGCATTCGGGTAACGCTGCTCTTTGATACGGTGCCCAAACTCATCGTAGGTGTAACGCGCCACTGGCTGCTGCCTAGCGGCATCCCGGAAAACGGCTGTAACCTTTCCCGCAACATCGTATTCCAAATACTTATTACCCGTAACTTCTTCCTGCGCTACGGTCTGGCCAAGCGCATCATACGTGTATTTGATGAGGTCCGTAGTGCCCCCGGGTACTTTAACTGCCGTGAGCTTGTTCGTATTCAGGTTAGGGCCCTGATAGTTATACTGGCCCGCGAAAGAAGCCCACCCTACGCCATCCGTGCGACGGAGGTTAGTGATGTTGCCGTTGGGGTCATAGTCGATTCCCTTTTCGGCATACTGCCCATTGCCGCTTAATAAGAAATTAAGATTCGTGGCAGCGCCCGTTACAGTACCATAGTCCGCGTTGGTAAGCTGCCCTTTGTCATCATAAGCGTAGATGTACCCCTGAGGAGCAATGCCAGTTGTCTGCCAGCTGGCTGCCCGTACCGTACCGTTGTACCGGGGAGCGTTTTGTGCGGTATTCTCCGTGAAGCCGCTTACCGGGCGGGCACTAGCTTGATAATCCCCATTGAAATACTGCAGTGTCGTCCCAAACAGGTCGGGCTTGAAAAGCAGGCTGTTATTTAGTCCGTCCTGGCCAGGATCAGCGGTACTGGTTTCTCCATTGATGGATTTCAGCCAGCCCTGGACCGTGTAGAAGTAGTCTATTCCCTGTAGGTTGCCGCCCAATTCCACCCGTTTCAGCGGGCCGTGCAGATAGTAGACGTATTTGGCTTGTAAGTCCCGTGGCGTGGCCTGGTCGGTAGGCAGGGCCAAGTTTGTGCGTACTTCTTGCAGACGCTGGTCGGCATCGTAGGCATAATAGTGCGTTAGGCGCTCCGCCGGCATGTTCTTCTGGTAGCAGGCCGTGAGCACTTTGCCGCTGAAATCGTAGGTATACTCCATCGTACGCATCGGCAACTGCCCCTGCTGAGTTACCAGCCAGGTGGTGCGTCCCTGGTCATCATAGCTATATATAGTATGCGACACTTCCGACTGTGCGTCCCATGGGGTAATACTGGAATATTTGGCCATAGCTGCTGCCTGACCTGCTACGAATTCAGGTGAGTAGCCGTTAGGTAGACTAAACCTGCCTCTCAGGTTATCGTAGTAAGTTCGTACCACCTCATATCGAAATTGTCCCCCCAAAGGACCATCGTAGTAGCTGCTATAGGATGACGGCTCGTAATCCAGAGTAGCTGCGTCGTTCTTGATACTAGTAAAGAATGTGGCGGGAGAATTTGGGCGGCATTCTCCACTCTCGATCGGACGACCTATGTTGTCGTAATTAGTGTAGGAGAAATAGCCGTTGGCCCGCTGATTGGCATTTTGCGAAAAGCGCAGCTTTCCATCATTGCGGTAGAAGTATTCCGTGCGGCCGGCGTCCGTCTCGGTCATGGCCGTCTGACGGCCCTGCACGTCATATTCATAGGTGTTTAGAAACGGCAGGCTAGCCAAGGAAGGGAACGTATTGGGGGGCGTGCCGCCCTTCAACACACCCGTATAATGCGAACGTGAGAGGTCGGTCACAAGGATACCTTTTCCCTCATCCAAGCGGTAATAGGCAACCAAGGAACTGTTGGCCGGAGCTACCGTTCCCCGTGATTCGGCTGCAATGGATTGAGCGTCTTTCACGCTATCATACACCCGGAATTCATCCAGGAGACCTTTATATGTCCCCCCACCCAGGTTGACGGACGGATGCACGTAATCGATTTGCGTCCAAGGTGTACCCGTGGCCACCTGGATACCATTGACGAACAAGGTGGGGACCTTGTTCGTGAAGGTCACGGCAACGTGGGTCCATCCAGTAATGGCTCCTTTCCATACCAGTACAGCAGGATACCAATTGCTTCCCAATTCGTAGACGACGACGCCGTTCGTTCCAATGGAGAGCTCAACGGCAGCATGGCCGGCAGGATACCAAGCGGCTGAACCTACGTGGATGGCTGAACGGTGATTGGCCGCAAAACCGGCATATTGGTTAGTCTGATCTACTGCGTCGTTGTGCGTGGCCGTAGGATAAACCCAGGCTTCCATCGTAAAGGTATTCGCCGTAGCCGGCGCATTGACTACGGCTCTTGGGTCCCCATCCCGAGTAGTTGTTTCGATGCGGTCATCAACCCCATCGAAGAGGAGAGCACTTCCCGTTGGGGAGGCATACGGGGCAGTAGAAGGCGTTTGCCAAGTCGGCCCAGTTTGATTGTTTACGGCGTGCACTAGTTGTGCTCCGTTTGGCGCGAGTGAGGCCAGCAGTTGTCCCTTCTGATCATAGAAGTTATAGCTGATATCCTGATACGCGTTACTGTATCGCACCCGAAACGCACCACGCAATGCCTCCAGCTTGTAGGTACCGGCAGGCAGATTACCTGGAGTATTTTTGAAATCAATTGTAACGTCAGCGCCTGTGGTAGTATTCGTCAGCTTGTAATCACAGTTTCCGTCGCCCATTGGCGTAATGGCAACTGCTCCGGTAACAAGGGTGTAAAAGGTTGCAAACTGCCGGATCACGTTGGCAGCTGACGTTACAGTTATTGGTTTGCCATTCGGATTATCTACATCATATAAGCGCCCATCTAATTGAAAGGGGAAATACGATTCCACCCGTAAAGCGTCCAGTGTATTGGGAATGGGAGTAGAATCCGTTGGTCCACTATCATAGTACGCCCCATTAACGAAGATCTTAATTTGCGGCAGATACGCTCGCATCTGTATGCCTTCCATGCGGACGCCGGCACCCTTCTCGAAGACATATACAGTACCTAAATCAATGTCATTGCTTACGGTCAACTGATTGCCAGGCCGTGCCGTCATAACCGGATGGCCTTCCTTGTCCTGGACGACCACTACTTTTTGCTGGTTGGCATCTAGGCTGAGTTGCTGGCTAGCCGCAGATGCCAACGAGCCAAGCGTTTCCCCAACCGTGGTGGTTGGAAAATACTTGGCGCGTAGCTGCAGATACGTGGCGAGTTCGTTAACGACGCCAAAGGTCCCCGCCACCCCCTCGTGACCGTTGCCCATACGGTGGGCGCTGCCTGGTCCAGCCGAGCGCACTACCCCCGTACTACCATCCGGCTCTGCGTACGTTCGGCTGTAGGGGTAAGCCGTCGCGGCCGTGTAGGGTTCCTCCGTGTTGTTCGTGCTGTAATACCAGCCCAGCGGTGTGGTCGTGGCGGCTGGGGCTGGTGAGGTAAGGGTTCCGCTTTCATCAAAATGCCCAGCGGAATAGGGTTGCGACGGAGCTGAAGCGGAGGAAAAGAAGAGAGGCTCGTATTGAAGTGTAGTGGTAGCAATGGGTGCTGATAAGGTACTCCCGGCTACCTGCCCGTATTTGCCGTATAGAGGTTGCGAGGCCAATACTTTGCCTTTGCTTAGGGCTTTTCCTTGGCTCTGCAGTTCCTTACCAAACCGGTCATAGAACACTTTGCCATTTGCGGTCAAAACACCGGCTCCCGTTGCAAACCCCTTAGTTTCCAACCAGCTTACGTCCGTCGGCGCCGTGATTATCCTAATGGAGCAGGCCGTGGAATAATACGTATTTCCACACTCGTCAACGGTCACGGCTCGAAATAGCGTGGTAGCCGTGACATCCTGAAATGCCAGTTCACCAGCAGTTTCACTTATCGTCTCCCAGGAGGTGCCGTTCGTAGTGGACTTTTGCCAATAACTGATGGTACCCGTATGATTGATGAGCGTAACTATGCCTTGGTTCAGACCACTGGTTACGTCTTGCTCACCGACCGCTTGCCCCCCATTGCCGGTTTTTACGTTGACCGTCGTTTCGGTTGTTGCATTTCCTACGGAACCGGAACAGCTAAACAACTCTGCCTGAAAGCGCGTGTTAGCCGAAATGCCTGACAGCAGAGTATAGGGGAAGTTATTAGCTATGTCGTATGAGGTAGTAAGAGGTTGCCAAGAACCATTATTCCAATAACTCCACCGGACGTAACTCACCCCACTTGCCGAAGGGAGCGTAAGAGTGAGGGGAGTATAACTACAAACAGGGTTCGCACTGACATTGATCGAACCACTGGCTGACCCCGTGTTTACGTAGCAGTATAGGTTTCCGCTCACGGTTGTGTAGGTAGGGTTACCGCCACAGCAGGCCGAACACTGCAAGCCAATGACCACACTGAATGGGTAGGGTCCACTAGTGGATCCACCCGTGAAAATCACGTCAATGTAGGAGCTGTTTTTTCCGCCGCCCACGATGGCGGCCGGTGCAAAAGAAAAATCTCCCCATTGGTACGAAGTCTGGGTACACGATGAATTAGGGTTAGCTGTAAAACGGTATGTACAGCCTGCCTTTAAGCTGGTGCCTGAAACGGGAGCCGTCCCGGTGGGCGTGACAATGCTGCACGTTACGGTTGCTTGTTGGGCACGCGCTGGAGAAAAGCTCCAAAGCGCCACTAGCAAAGTGGTCAGTAAGGTAGATAATGGCTTCATATTCATACGGGACTGACGACTATCGAACACGTTTTACTAATTCACGCATGTTGTTGTGCCCATCCCGCACTTTCACTTTCACCCACGCAGATGGAGCGGTGCCAGCGCCAGAGCATAGCGTAACGCGATAGGGGCGGACAGCAGTAGTGAGAACACGGTACCCATGACCATCGCCAAGGTCATAGCTGATATCAACCGCACCGGCTGACAACGGAACATTGACGTGTAGCGTGCACGAAGTAGGCTGCTCTAATATGGCATCGTCCAAACTACTGACGACACGATAATCGTATTCCGCTACTTTTTGTGGTCCTTGCTGTAGGGTTTCACGCGTCACCCGCCGCAATTTACCTGCCGCGTCGTAGTCGTAGTGGGTATACAAATTATTGTTATCCAGAACATGCGTCACTTGGCCGGTTAACTGGTCATACACGTAAGCCGCTGCCGTGGCATTAGCCGGCTGAATCCGGAAGTCGTCCAGGTACACGGGCGCAGAATGTGCGTTCCAGCTACCAATGCGCAGGTAATTATGTCCTGCCCCAAGAACAGGTATGTCCATTGTAATCAAGTACCAGTCGCCCGCCTTACGGGTAGCGACACCTGGTACCGTTACACAGGTTTGATTGTCGAGGCAATAATACAAGCTTGCTTGCGGATGGGTTGCCCACATCGTAACCCGATACGGCTTAGTCAAATCGAAATTAGCCTTGCCGTAGGTTGCACCAGTCAGGTCGGCCTCGTAAGCAAAGCCGTTGCGACTCGGATTAAGCAGCAAACTCCGCTCACCTGTATGCACCGGGTAGCCATCGGATTTTTTCACCACGCTGGAAGCATCACTCGTGCCAGAGGGGTAATGCGGCTGAATAGGTCCCCCAAAGCGGTTACTGATCATATCGTCCTCCGCGCCAGTGTATACAATTTCTCCGTACCGGGCGGGCCCGCCACTGATGAGCACCTTGCTTTGATTAAATCCAAGTTTAGTGGCGGCAAATATGTTGCGCATGTCCCGCGCTTCCAGCGGGTTCGAGAACACGTTATACAGCGTTATCTCATTGACTTGTCTCCAAGCAGCGTGCGTAGGCTGAGTGAAATAATCAACGAAGCCATTTGTGCCGCTGAGTGAAGTCAACCCGTCACTAGTCGCGCCATTTGGCATCCAAGAGAAGGTTTGCCACGGTCTCCATACGCCAATAGCTCCTCCTAGTCCACTTGCTGCACTTTGACTGCTCCGATTTTCCGGCTGTGAGGGGGTAGTGCCGATTACTGGCACTGCATCACTCCAGGTATTCACGGAAGCGCCTACTACTGCTAACGGCGTATTGCTGGCATTCACCTTGTAAATGGTAGTCGAAGCCGTTTGACTCAGCATGTGCCGGTTATTAGGCTGATTCAATTTTAGGCCCATGGCCGGGTAGCGACGGTAAGCGGGCACCGTTTCCGTTACGAAACGGTTGCCGTAACCATCCATTTGAAGCGTTTTGATGGGTTCTCCAGAATAAAAATCATATCCCAACGTTTGAGCAGTTGTTGTAATGCCAGTAATAAAGTCAGTAGTAGTAGTGCCCGTTTGTATTACAGGGTACGAGTTACGCTTACTCATTACGACCTTTTGATCGTATCTAACCGTTTGATAGCCAGATCCATACGGAATTTCCCTCAACACGCTTCTATTGTCGCCAAAACTTTCTTGAATTACTCCTTGATAGTTATACTGTGCCAATTTCGATGTGTATTCGCTTACATTTTCTTCGTGGGTTTTATTAATTAAATTGTCGTGTAAATAATTGTTTGTGGTTTGTGACAACTTAATTCCATTGTTGTTATATGTTGTAACGTGTTTCAAGGCACCAATTCTGTTGGTGAAATCATTTATAGAAATATTCCTGGTAAATAATGTTGGGTGCAATTCATTAATTCCCCCGTACTGAATACCAACCATATTGGAATTAAAAACTTCGAACTGATAATTAGATAATACTGGAACTTGTGTTGTGGTATTATTACTATCAAATTTGGTTTCTCCCACACTAACTGATGAATACATAACGCCTGGACTAGGAATCTCTCGCGCTACCGACAATAAGTGAGAAAATTGACTACTATACTCTGCATCAAGCATATTTATTATATTTTCAGGGACGCTAAGATCCTTAGAATTTTTAGTAGTTACTGATGGATTGCTAACCGGTTCGTACGAAGTGACCCCCGACGAGGTGAGATTGTTAAAAGGATTGACATTATATGAGTAAGTTGTTTTATGTGTATACCCGTTAGCTGATGCAGAAATTGATTTTACTCTTATCCCCCCTCCAGGTTGAACTCCTACGTCATTTTGTTTGAATACGTATCCATCAGCAATAAAGGAATGAATTGTAATTTGACATTGAGATAATGGCTTATCTATTATGTTTGAGTTTTCAACTTCCAGTATTTTATCTTGATTAATTGATTTAATTGTGAGCTTTATATTTTTTACAAATTCATAATTCCAATTATTAAAGTAACAGCTATTAGCACTTGTTGGATTTGCTATTATACCAGTAAAATATATGTCCTCTCCTGCCTTAAATAACTGTTGCTGTTGCTGCGCAGTGTAAGGCGTAGGCATTCTCAAAGAATGACTGGCATTGTTGCCAAATACATGGCATATAATTCTTGGCTTTTTTAAAACACTGTTACCATACTCATCACCTTCGTACTCTATATTTATCCTAGTGCCTATAGGCGTTACTATCGATCTAAGTGACCATACGTCAGTAGATGCGTTGGATAAAGAGCTGGTGCGCTTAACATCGCCAGTACTAACCGTGGAAAGCTTACTATCAAGGTCAGATTTGAACATCCCCCACACATCGCGCATATTTTTAGTATAGGGTGGATTTTTAGTCGTGGTTATTTCGTGCGACTGCCCTTGACTTAACAAGGATATATTCGAATTCTCTAAAAGCTTTATTTGATATTTAGTAGAATTGTTTTCAATAACTGTTGCATAAATATTCAAGTTGTTTAATTTTATTATATCCCCTTTATTGGGCTGAACTCCCGTGCTATTTATCATACTTACAACGCCCCTATATTGATCTATTAATTCAACTGCAGCAGTTGATTTTTTAATATTTTCAATATTTAATTCGTAATTAAATTTGGTGCTTGGCATAGATGCTATTCCACCCTTGCCAAGATGCAATATTGATTTTAAAGTGAGTTTACCTAATTTCTTAGAACTATTTGGGTTTACTGGGATTGAATTTTGAACATTTTGACAAAGTGAATAATCTTGATTTAAGCTAATGGCTTTTTCTATTACCTCCTTTATATCGAATCCCAACGATAATATATCTGACGAGTCAATTACATTATCAATCTCTCCATTATGTCCAAATTCGATCGATCGTCCTTTGTTTTGAAGATTTGCTGGAACATTCTCATTCTTTATTATATATATATTCTTGAGTGACATAACACTGCCTGAGTAAGGGCCTAGTATTATATCACCCCCCCTAGGGGGAATCCAATTGATATCTGATGCAAGGTTAGGTCCCCAACCATCCCTTCTGCCCGCTTTTTCAAAGATGGCAGTATGCGTTCTTGTAGAAACTGTATTTAGATAATACAATTCTTTATATCCTCTTGCCGTAGTAATGTTATTAGAATTGATATCTGCAATGGGCGCATTTTGCCAAGCATATTTTCCTGTCCATCTCCCGTAATCAAACTTGACCCAATAACCCCAGTCCTCGGTATCCAAGTATCCTGATTCACCTCTATCAACATAATCAGGACCGGTAATGGCTGTCAACAGCCACGTATACGCATAATGAGCAGGTTTCTGCAGCCGGCTAAAGGTATTCCCTTGTTCCTTGTCAATATTTTCGGTGAATACCTGCTCACCATAACTATGCACCGGTAGTGCGTAATGGTAGGTAACACCACTAGCATTTGTTATACTAAATCCTCCAATAGATTTGTCATTGAGGACTGTTCTGTTAAATCCTAGTGATTTTGTATTGATAAAACCAGCACAGTTACCGATTTTTATATTTTCATTAGTATACCAGTTGATGTGTTTAGAACCAGCGAGCTTTTTGGTTGACGGATTATAACCAAAATTACCATCTTGATTACCGTAAATAGGATTATTGTCAAATGGATAATATGATCCATTATATGACGACGTATTCATCGCACCGTTTTCTTGACGGAATTGGTTTGAAAAGTCATTATCAAAACGAAAACCAACTTCGCTATTCGTCCAAGGCAATGGATCACTTTTAATGGTATAGTCTTCATTGTCTGCTCGCCTATTTCGACTATACAATGACTGCTGTAATGAATAGGGCCGCATCGTGCCAGAAAGGCCTTGCGCTAGAACGGTATAGTTGTCATACTCAGGAAAACTACCACCCTGTAAGTAATCAGGATCATAATGCTTTAGAAGGGGTAGTCCTTGAGGTTCCAATAGCCTATATGTATCAAACGCTTTATCGTCTAACGTCCGCTTTTCTCGATATTCTCCATTATAGTCATAGCGGCTAATAAAGCTGTTTGGCAAGTGGTCCTTGGGAAAATACAAGGCACCGTTCGTAGAGGCACTGGATGTTTCATCCGACCAATATCTTATGGAACTATAGCCGAGTTCCACGGCTAGGCCAGGTGTAATAGGTATGTCAAGATTGTTATTAATGGTTTGGGTCTGTATTCTACCTGCTCTGTCATTACTTATGCTCCCTGCCCCAGTTGCATTATTTAATGAGAAACTACCGGTTCTAGTGTTGAGAGAAGCTTGAAGGTTACCTGCTACCTTTAGTCCTAGTGAGCTGCCGACTGAGCCTGCATCGGAGCGTGTAATGCCCACCCGCATATTGCTTGTGCTTATGTCGGCTCCCGTTTGCCCGTAGTTTTTACCGTATCCGTCATTAAAATCCACTTTGCTAACTCCTAAAGGAGTTCCCGCTATGCCTGCGCGGATGTAGCGGTATCCCCCAACTCCGAAACCACGGTAAGTATCATCGGAGAAGGAGATACCAGCGGATACGCTGGCGACGTTTCCAAATTCAGCCTTCATTCCAACACTATAGGTAGTTTTCTTACCGCCTTCCCAGTAGTCTCGAATAGTTTGCTGGGCATTGTTATGATCATCAGCGTAACCGTTTACGTTTCGGTTAATTGCCCCTGGATTCAACGACCAACCCAACCCAACCCACGAAGCTTCTACTTCCGGTTGGATGCCGGCATGGTATGCTAGGCTTAAGGGATATCCGCCATCAGGTCCTGGTACTTCTAATAGGGGAATATTATAAGTAAAATCTCCTGTGGCAAGATCTACCATGTCGGTCGTATCTACCGGCTCGAAACTGGATGCTTCGGGCGCGGTAGGGCCGGCGGTCAACGCAAAACTCAGCGATGGCCAACCTAGATCTACTAAAATTTGAATTAAAAAAAAGGACGCAATAGATCTGCGAAAAAATCTTTTTCGGATGAACATAAATGGATGTTGTGGCTTAATTAAGTTGTATGCTGGGAGTCGCTTTTAGAGCGTCGTCATCAAATGAAAAGATTAATGTGCCCGTTACTAAACCGAATTCCTTTATTCTGATTTTACAATCACCGGCCTCCTTCACAGACTGAAAGGCAAATAGTAGTTGAGATGCGTTTGCTGTAGCATAACTGCGATCGAGATAGTAGTTGACAGGATATAAAGTATCGCCTCGTGAGGTAATTATTTCTACCTCTTTATCCATCCTAAAGGCTAAGGTTTGTAGCAGTTCACTGTATGTGCTGAAGCCTTCCTGCGGCTGTAATATTTCTTTACTATTCTTAGAAAATGATATAGTAAAGAAGCTATACCGACCGTATATATTTCTCAAACTATCTATTACTGAAGATATAGAGCCTTCTGGTTCGCCCTGTAACTCGCGTGACACTATTAAGTCTACTGGCTGATATTTGACACTAACATCTATGCCATTGACATGCTGAGTTTGATTCAAGCCATTACTTGCATCTTCCACATACTGCTCTAATTGTGGTGGTGAAAGTTGTTTTTGCCCGCAGGAATGCAACGCTAGGCCTAAGCATGATAGGAGGATAATTTTCTTTTGCAACATTACTAGTTAGATTGCTTACGATACTCGCTGTTGAGCTTCTTCACTATATCATCAGTTAAATCGAGGCCTTGCTTTGCGTAAGCAATTGAGCCTGTTGGAGACGCAATCAGGATTAGATCATATCCCTCTTCTTCCCCATAGCGCTTTAAAAAAGCATTAACTTGGTTTAGTACAAGTTGAGTGCTTTTCTCTTCCTCCTGCTTTGCCGTTTCCTGAACGATGCGCTGATAGTTGGCAAGGCTATTCTGCTTATTACTAACTATTCTACCGGCTAATGCTCTATCCCCAGCAGAGGCGAACTTCCCCATATGTTCATAGTTTTTAACGGCCTGCTGCACCTCCTTACCGAGGGTGTCTATTCGAGCCTGCCATACCTGCGCCTTGGTAGCGTATGACTTTCTGGCTTCAGCCATGGCGACGTAACTGTTTAGTAACTTAGCTGAGTCCACATAAGCAATGCGCTTTGCCTGATGCGCCCAGATTGTATAGCCCACAACAGTTGAAAGACACATGTTCCACACTAGCAACACGAAGTGCCAGGTGTTCTTGTTTTTAGGTATAGTACTCATTTTGCTGTTAGACGCGTATAGGGCGCAAGTTGAATGTTTAATAGGTATTATACATATATTATTACCATTTTATTAGTATAATCATAGATTTATATGAATAGGTGTAAAATAGTGGTGAAGCTGGTCTAGCTTCCTCTCTCCTGTGGTTTACTACTTATTTCTGCAGGCCTACCTATGTCGTGGAGATAGCTGACATACCAGGTACGCCTTCACCACTGCTGTGACCTGCTTTATCGGGGTCGAACCAAGTTGATTCACACCGCTGTATACACCGAAACCGAAGTAGGCACGAAGGTCCGTTCCAACCTTAATCAGCCTTGCTAGCCGCCCCCGCGTCTTTGTTGATATCAGAATCACCAGCTGTAGAAGCCGGGAGCAGTTCCTGACAACCATTGAGCAGTACGATCACGACCCTTAGTCGTCCTATTGGCTTGATGCCTTACCAATAGCATCTACTTCAACTAGGGTATCTGCAGATTGATAGTGGGAGAAAAATTAACTTTCCAGACATTTAATTCGAAAAGCTGGCCGTGCTGGTCCATTAGTAACGTGGCCAATACGGGCACCTCGTCTTCATCTTTCAGCCACACCTCGGCCACATCGTCTCCAAAACGCCGGTCTCCTCGTAAGCCGGGCGGATAGAACTGTAAGCTGCCCATGCCGCCATCTGCCATCTCCGTTACCCGCTGTTCAAGCAAGCAGGGAAGTAATCGGTCGGCATAAGACGTGCCCGTCAGAAGGAACGTCACTAACCAATGCTCTTTAGGGAAAAGGGGACGTGGCATCATCGACAGATAAAGCGTTGGAAAGCCTTGAAATACAGCACAATTTTAAGCACGTTGCGCCTAGAGACAACTATGCCCTAAACGTAAACCACTGCTGTATTAGAGTTCAGCTAAACAGTCATTTGAGTAGCCACCGTCTCTGCGTTAAAGAACGATAAATCTCGTGAGGGCTTATCAGTCTCTATAGCCCGTACTCATAACAGGCTGCAGCCGACGGTTTAAAAAAAGAGTAAGTTTGGCTCCTCGCTTCTTCCCTGGCTCATGCGCTCATGTTCTGGTTTAGACGTTTAGGGGTTGCCTTCGTGCTGCTCCTTGTCCTGCTTGTTGGGGCGGTCGTGACCCTCGATGGGGCCTGGGAATTCAACCAGCCCCTACACGAGAGCGCCGGCGCTGCCATCTTCCGCCAACCAGGCTTGCGCCTGCTTGTGGTCGAGTCGCACAACGTGCTGGGCTTCGACTTAATGGAAACCCACGAGCTGTGGGCCTATACTCCCACGGCCCCGGTGCACACGGCGCTGGGTGCGGGTAACCCGCTGCCGCGCCTGCGGTTCCCCGGACCGGACCCTTCGGTGCTAGACAAGGACAGCTTGTGCTGGCAGCCCACGGGCCGGGGCGCGGCTCATCCCTTGGCGCGGAGCCTGGCCACGTCCCCAGCTTTGGACCGGTGGCCCGGTAGCCAACAGTTTGCGCGCCGCGACTACCTGGGGCACCCCGGCAACGCCTATGGCACCTACCTGAACGGCAGAGGTGGGGCCTACCTCTTCGTGTGGGTACCAGCCGCGCAACGGCTTTACGTCGTGTTCGATAGCCGTGGTGCGTATTACATCGAGCCCTAGCTTTTGGGTGCCAGTAGCTCAGGTTGCATGAACGCTCCTTTTGGTAGGCCAGCCCGGCAAAGTACCACCTCGGCACTAAGCCGCGTAGGAAGGCATAAATTTACCACTTTCCCAAGACGATAGATATAACATGCATTATGTTTAGAAACTTTTCTGAGAATTAGGGGATAGGCTGACCTCCACCAAAGGCACCCTTGCTCCTGGTTTTGTCCTTTTATAGAATAATTTGACTTGTAGCCCCTGCTATCTCAGAAGAAGGACGTTAAAAAGACGAACTAGCGCACTACTACACATCCCCTACTTTTTAGGCTGCTCGATATGAGCGCGAAAAGTAGATTCTAGTGGTAGGGTGATATCCTGGCAACCTCCCGGCTGTGGGTACGGGAAGCAGATAAGCCGCGCATCGAGTGGCTTTACTTGAAAAGAGACTAAGCGGCCGTAGTTTGGTGTGCTCGTGACCATCAACTGCCCGGCCCGTTGGCTCAACAGGACAGGGCCTCGGCAGGTAATCAAAGCGAGGGTATCGCCTTTTTGGTGCAGTAGCTTAGACCGATCTAGCCGTCGACCAGTGAAAAAGTAGCGCTGGTTGAGCCGGGTAGGATAAACAGCCGGTACTCGTGCACTATCACGCACTATACCTCTCCGATAAAGCCAAATGTAACCGTCCGCTTGCGTACTAGCCGTTTCCAAGTTGATCACAGGGCTAAGACCTATACCCGTTGGCACTTGGAGGATGTGGTCTGGATCATTCGTGCTCACGTAGACGCATCCGGTTAGGTTGGCTACCGCAAAGGAATACAAGAGTTCGTGGCGGAAGTTATCAATGACTTGGACACATCCTGCCGTTTGATTGGTGCAGAAGAACGGAGTGGACACGACGGTGTAGCGGCCGTTGGGCGAAATCGTTGTGATTCGATAGTTATCGTTGAAGCGAGGGCTAGCAGATGTTGCAACTAGTAAAAGCCACAGAGAGGGAAGAAAGCTAAACATGTAGATAAGGTAGTCCGAGAAGTCATCTTGCATTAACTAGCCAGTAAACATAAAAGGAACTGGGATGGTCTAGGTAACAGGACAGCAACAAGACCTGTCTTCTGCTGTTATGGCAAGCAAATCCAGCGGGGCAGCGCCCGACAATGCTGTACGTACGACGGGGCACAGGGGGAAAACGGTCACTACGTTGTAGCTATAGCCAACCTGCTCGCTGCCATCGACTGAATGCGCGAGCTGTCTACCCAGCGTATGAGAGCCTTAGCTGGGTCGCTGTGTGCTTGTACTCACCCCTACAAGGGAATGGCACCGGCCACGCCCTCACCGTGCTGCTGAGCAGCGCCACCACCTAGACAGGGCAATAATATCCGAGAGCTGGTGGCTCGGCTGCAGCCGCAAGGGTGTATCTTTGGCCGCATAGCTGGACAAGCCGCGTGGCCCCTGCCGAATCCATCGCCATCGGATACTCCCTCCTGCCGCCTCCGGGCCAGCTTTCGCCTCCATGAACGTGAAGAAGATGACCCGCCTGCCCAAACGACTTACCGTATTTCCCCGCCGTGGAGCCGAGTTCTGGGACGAGGGACAGATACAATCGGGTCCCCTGACGCCCGCGCGGGTGGCGGAGATGGCCCAGATTATTCAGCAGTACAAACGGGATCATCCGCAGGTGTACCAGGCCATAAAAGAGAAAGCTCAACTGCGGGCGCAGCGGGTTGTGGACGGCTCACTGGAGGCAGCATCCGCAACAGACAGCGCTGATCTGGCGTCGTGAGAACGGCGGCCCTTCTAAGAAAAGGATACCGGCCCCAGCAACCAGGTGCGTAGCCCGCCCCGTTTGCCGACGGCCCCGCGCGTAAGCGCCCGCACCCGGGCCCATGTCGGCCGGGGCGTGGCCTCGCGCACTACCAGTCCACCCTGGCAGCCGGTGCAGGGACAGTCCGCGCCGGCAGCGACGACACCCGAGGCCTACGCCGAGCGAACCGTGCGCTCGCCAGGCTAGGGTGGTGCGCCATAGCCGCCGCGCCTGCTCGCCGGGGCTACCTGCCGGGACGCTAGGGCGTGCGTCGCTAGGCCCTTCCTGCCCCGATAGAGTCCCGCTGTGTTAGCCTCAGATGGGCCTTTTACCCTGCGCACACGGCCTACCACGCTGCCGGGTCGCCTCCTCGACCGGTGAGCACCGGTCCATTCGCTGGAAACGGCCTTTTTTGGCTGCTTTTTCCTCGTTCGCTTCCAGGTGCTCCTGTTCGTGCTCTCCGGTCCATTCGCTGCAAACGCAGTTTTGCTCCGGTTGCTCACCTGACCGGTGGTCGACCGGAGGAAAAGAGCTAGTCGACCGGCGGGTTGACCGGAGAATCGACCGGTGGCCTGACCGGTGGAAAGCACCGGTCAACGGGCCGAGGGGCAGCCGCAGAATAGGGGCGATAGGCGTGGCGCAATCCGATACCAGGCGGAAATGGCCGTCGCCTACCATTATACCTCCGTTAAAAGCGCTGGACGTAGCGGGCGGCGGCTACCTCGTCGATGAAGCGGGTAGTACAGTGGGCCAGCTGAGCGGGGAAAGTGGGGCCGGGTGTCAGGCCGGTGAAGCGGAGGGCAGCATCTTCGCGCAAGGCTTTGTGGAGTGTGGCCGACTGCTGGTAGATGGCGTAGGCCTGGGCCAGCAGGGGCTCGGCGGCAGCTAGACGCTGGGCGGCGGGCACCCGGTCGCGCTTGGTGTGCTGGTTGAACTGGCGGTCAACGGGCAGCAGGTTCCAGAGCTCGTTGACGGGGTACACGGTGAGGGGCAGCAGGTGGTCGAGGTCGTAGTGCTGGGGCTGGGTCAGCGGCTTCTGGGTCCAGGGACAAATGAAGCGCACGTTTTCGTGGAGCAGAATGTCGACCTGGTTGCGCTCCCACGTCAGGGGACGGCGGTTGTCGGGGCGGGCGGTGAGTAGGGTGTAGATCTGGCCGCGGGTAACGAGCTGGCCGGCATCCTGGGTGACGGTTTCGGTGAACAAGCTCCATTCGTGCAGGCAGAGGGCTTCGACATAGAGGGAAAGACGATGAAAGGCTTCCCATAAACTAGCCGGAACCACGAAGCAAATATCCTGGGGGCGGGTGCCATGTAGAGTAGTTAGGTTCGGCGGCAGTTGATCGAGGCGGGCGGGTTTGTCAAACACGGACCACTCCCCGGGGCCGGCGTAGCGAATGGGCATGAGCAGGGCCTTGGCTGCAGCGGCTACGGCCTGGGTGTAGGCCTGTTGCAACGCGGGGGCGTAGGTAGCCCGGCGGCGCGGGGTGCGCATTTCGGTGAGCAGGAAGAAGCCGTCGGCCGGTTGAGCCGACAGCTGCACGGTGGTTTGCCACTGCTGGCGTAGCTGGGTAAGGGCCGGACGAAAGGAAACGTCGTTCCGCAGCTGGCCGCCGACGATGGCGCGGGCGCCCTGGTAGATGGGCTGGACTGCGTCGGCGAAGGGCCAGTAATAGGCGGTCCACAACTCGGCCAAGCGCACCAGTGGCACAGCTACGGGCTGATGGGCACGGGCCAGGTCGGGGTAAAGGAGGGCGAGGTCGTTGATGGCCCGGAGCAGGGCTATTTTGTAGCTGTTAGTTTTCTTATCGTGTTTGAGGATGGTGGCAATGGCTTGTTCGCCGGATATAGAGGGCATGAATTCTGGTTAGTTACGGTAGTCGGCTTTGAAGGAGTGGGTAGCTAGCAGAAATTCAGCAACCTCAGCTAAGATTTGCTTCTTCTCGCCGAAGGTTAACTGATTGAATGAGCTAGCAGATAGGTTGGCCTTACGGATTGCTCGGACTTGATCGTAGATGCCTCGACCACCCCATTGGATAGAGTGCCGGTATTCAGTGGATTTGTAGTGCTTGGCAGATTTGGCAGCGAATCGGTCAGCCTCACGGCTAGAAACGATGCCGTGTATGACTAGCGTGGGAGCATCGTAGCCTCCTTCAATGGCTACGGTAAAGGTGTTACCTACTGCCCGTATGGTCATGTTGGAGTGGTTGCCGTCTACCTGACATCTCCGGTCTACTTTCTCCATCATGTAATCGAACAGAACCTGGCCAAACTTCACTTGCTGAAAGTGTTTCTCTTCTTTGCTTAGCTGGGGTGGATTGGCAACGGCGGCTGGTTTCGGTGGGGGTGGCACTGCGCCTACCTCGTGCGGGGTGATGAACTGTGCTACGAACAAGCGTAGCTCGTCCAGTTCTTCGGCTGTTTCTAGCTGGCCACCGATTTCAATGGAGTTGCCGATGGAGCTGCTGAGCAGGTTTAGCGAAGCAATGAGGCCGGTAGTTTCGTTGAAATATAGCTTGGCGTGGAGATTGGGAATTAATCGGGGCGTGATCCCCATGCTGAGCACCTGTTCTTTGCTTACCGCATTATTGGGCTCGTCGCGGATATAGAAGTCAATTTGAACACCCTTATTCCGGGCCGCTACCAGCGCTGCAGATACTTGTTTGGTGTAGGTTAGGTTAACGTAGGGAGAAACAAGGACCAAATCTTTCTTGGCGGTCAGGATGACGTTCATCAGTTTGCTTTGAACGTCGTGGGACTGAATAATCTTCATAGTGGGCTAGATGGCGAAGCTACTACCCCTAGCAGTTTAGTAGTGCAGCGCTGATGCTGCAGAGGAGCGGCTGCTCGGAGCAGATAAAAGGCTAATAGCATTTGTGGCAAGCGCGCTTGCCACGCTCGTGGGCGGCGTTGGTGGACATGCTTCGTACCTCGTGCGTGCAGCGGTTGAGACCGGAGCAATTATCAGAAGAGTGATAGGCTACGGATGATTTGCTCATGCACACGTACACCGTGACCGTGGTAGCATAGTGGGTTGCAGGTAGCATGGAGGCTACGGGACTGGTGAGGAATAGCGAACTGGCTAGGAGTAACGCTTTGAGCATACTTAAGCGAAGAGAAAGGGATTAACGAGTGACTTGCAGCCATCCTTTACAGAGGCTGCCGGTTGGCGCATGGGGCCCGGGCAGCCGTTAGGGCAAGGGGCCATCCGGGGCGGGGCGCGGGGGCGTCAGCGGCGGGTCGGGGGCCAGTAGCAGGGGAAACTGCACCAGTTCGGGCAGCGAGAGTTCCAGGCCCTCGGCCAGGCTGACGAGCACATCCAGCGTGGGCGAGGCCTGCCCGGCCTCGATGCGATACACCGTCTTCTTGGCCACATCGGCTACGTCGGCCAGCGCCTGCTGGCTCCAGCCCCGCTGCTGGCGCAGGCGGCGCAGGTGCTGGCCAAAGGCAAGAAGCGTGGGGCGGTGTTTCACACCGGCAAGCTGGCCCCATCCCCGCACCCACTTGTGGACACATACGTCCATTTCGGCAAAAACGCATTAGCTTTGCGCTCCTCCCCCACCCACCGGCGCGGGCCGGTGGGCTTCCCAGTGGCTGCTGTCGCGGCCGGGCCTGCCCTTTCCTATGTCTGCTGCCACTACCTGGCCCCTGGGGCAGGTCCTCACCCCCACCGGGCCCCGCTTCGTGGCCCACGCCCACGCCTACCACGGCTTTCTGGTGCAGCGTCGCTACCGGCGCCTGCCCGTCCCGGCCGACCCGTTCCGGACTGCCGAAGCCCCGGCACCGGTCTGCTACGAGCCCTACCTGCACCCGTTCTGGCACCCCGAGCGGGTGTCGGCGGCGGGCCTGTCGCTGCCGGCCCTGGAAGCCTGGGCACGCGACCACCCCGGGCAGGCCTTCACCCACCCCACCTACCGGGGCCTGTTGCTGCGCTGGGACCACCCGGCCCCGGGTGACGCCTACCGGGTCAGCGCCTACCAGCTGCCGGCGGCTGTGCAGGAAGCCGACGACGACTGGTACGTGAACGTAAAGGCCCGGCGCCCCGCCGAGCGGCCCCCCATCCTGTTTTTTACCCCCACCACCGACTGGGTCAGCGGGCGCACCCGCTACCGCCTTGACCACGATGTGCCGGCCGAGCGCTCGACCCTGAGAGAGGCCGGCCTGCAGTGGGTGCCGCAGGGCGAGGACGGGGCCGCCCCGGGCTGGTACACCCGCGAGTGGGCCGCGGCGCAGGCGGCCGCCCAGGCCGCGCGGCTGGAAGGATGCGTGGCCGCCCTGCGCCAGCACCCGCTGCCCGCGCCCACGCTGCTGGTGTACGAGGGGCCGGGGCTGGTGCGCTCGCGCCAGTCGTTTGCCACCATCGAGCAGGCCTGGGCTGTCTACCAGCAGGTGCCGCGGGCGGCGGCCGAGTGCACGCGGGAAGGAGCCCAGCTCTACCCGCGCCTGGCCCTGGCCTGGGAGCGCGGGGCGCACGCACCGGCGCAGCTGCTGGCCGACCAGGCCCAGCCGACGGGGCTGGTGCTGCACCGGGGCCCGGACCCGACGCTGCCGTATCTGATCCCAGCCTTCGCCTTTCAGCGCCCGGGCCAGCCGGCCGCCCCGGCCTACGCGCCCAGCAGCGACGGGCAGTGGGTGCCCGTGCCCGACCCAGCCCTCGACCCGGCACCGGGACTGCGGGCCGGCTAGGTTACGCCAGCGACCCGCAGGCCCGGCATCCGAACCAGCGAGATACCGGGTTCTTAGCCGCCCGGCGACCGCGCGACACGCGGGGGGTACGTAGGGTAGAACTAGGGGTAGCGCAAGAGTAAGAACAGAAATTCCCGTTAGGGCTGTGTCGGCAGATTTTGGCGGGAGCGGGGTGTCTCAGGAAACGGGCAGTTGCCCGGCGTAGGTCGGGCCACTATTTACCGCTACCTCGCGCACCTGGGTGTGCCAACGGGCATAAGTCAGGTCCTGTCCTAAGCACCGCCTATGGCCTTGGTTACGGTTTGGTCCAAAAGCTACATGCTCAGTAACCTTTAGATTAAAGCATTAATTTGTACCCGATGCCGCGTATATTCACAATCTGCACCTGCTCGTCTGCCATCAAGTAGCGGCGCAAGCGGGTGATATACACATCGAGGCTACGGCCGTTGAAAAAGGTATCATCGCCCCACAGAGCCTGCAAGACGGTGCGGCGCTCGAGGACTTGATTACGCAGCGCATACAGGTGATGCAATACCTGTGCTTCCCTATGAGTCAGCTGCTGCGTATGGCCTAGGCGATGCAAGCGCTGATGAGGGTAATCAAATTCGTACTGCCCGAGGCGTACCACGACCGGGGAATTAGCCGGCTGGTCGCTCGGTTTGAGGCGGGCCTGGATGCGCACCACTAATTCGTCGATGCTAAACGGCTTGCGCACGTAGTCGCTGCCCCCTAATTCGAAGCCGCGCACGACATCGGCCGTCTGTCCCCGGGCAGTAAGAAAAATAATGGGCACCGTGGCGTGTTCGCGCCGCAGCTGCTCCGCCAACGCAAAGCCATCCAGGCGGGGCATCATCACGTCGGCTACCACGAGGTCCGGCTGCTCTTGCCGAAACAGCGCGAGCCCGACCTGCCCATCCGCCGCGTGCACCACCCGAAACCCACGCGACTCTAGGTTGTCCTGTACTATAAAAGCCAGCGACAGTTCGTCTTCTACCAGGAGGATGGTTGGCATCGCTTAATTAACGCTAGAGGGGTACGCCGTTGCCGGCTTTTACTTTGTTCGACTACTAAACTGCCGGCAGCCAAAGAGTAAAGGCACTGCCCTGCCCTGGCTCGCTGCGCACGGCCACGTGGCCGCCGTGGCGTTCCGCCACTTGGCGCACGTAATAGAGCCCCAGCCCGAACCCTTTAACCGGGTGCAGGTTGCCAGTCGGTACGCGAAAGAAGCGGTCGAAAACCGCCGCCTGGTCACTTCTGGCAATCCCGATGCCATCGTCCTGCACGGTCAATTGCCAGCCGCCGGCTGCACGACGGCTGCTCACCTGGATGTTTACGGAATCAGTGGAATACTTAATGGCGTTATCGAGCAAATTGTTAATCGCTCCTTCGAGATGGAAACGGTCGGCTCTTATCACTTCATTTGAGGCCATTGCTACCTGAAAATGCACCGGCTTGTCGGCCTGCAATTGGTGTCGGCCCATGGCCGCCTGCACCAACTCAGCCGGCTTAACTAACTCTGGATGCAACACCAGTTGGGCCTGTTCCTCTGTCGCAATGGTTAAGACTTTATCGACTAAATCGGCCAGGCGTCGCAGTTCTGTGCGGGCGATGCCCAGGTAAGTCCGTGCTTTTTGCGGGTCGGCCCGCAAACCAAAACGATCGAGGGTTTCGACGGCCGCCGCTATGGTAGCCAGCGGCGTTTTTAACTCGTGCGTCATGTTATTGATGAAGTCGTTCTTAACCTCTGCCAGCTGGCGCTGGGCGCGTAGCGTATACCACACCAGCACGAAACAACTGCCGGTTAGCACGAGCAGGAGCGCGGAGCCACCGAGCAGTCCACCTAATCGCTGCCACAGGTACGGGGTGGGCGGCAGCGCACGGGCCTGCGCGTAGAGGCCATAAGCGGGACTAAGAAGTACCGGCGGCGTGCGCTGTGGCGTAAAAATCGGTGATTGAGCCGCTGGCACAAATACCCTCGGCATCCGCCGCAGCGAAAAGGTATCGAGCCCGGCTGCTGCCGAATCAATGCCGCGCTGGTGCAGTTGCTGCCGGTAGGCGTGGGTTAAGCCGGCCAGGCGCACGCGCCTACCGCTGCTCCAGTCATCCAAGGTGATGTGGTCCGGGGGGCGGCTACTCGTCCGGGCTGCCCGTTGCGCCTCCTGTCCGGGCAGAACAGTAACCGTCGGCGCTCGCAGCAGACGGCGGCGCGAGCTGATTTGGACAACGCTGGTGCCTGCTACGTGCAGATCGAAGCGCGGCGTTTGCGGTGCCCACACGTCGGCCAGCAATTGCTGCTGCACGGCCGCTACCAAGGCCTCGTGTATCCCCCGGTAAAACTGCGTCCGGGTGAGCCGGTACGTGCTGACCAGCCAATAGGCCTGAAACCCGTTCATACCCAGCAGGCAAGCGGCTAATAGCCAAGAAAGAAGAAGCGAGCGGGATTTCATGGACAAGCAAAGGGCCTAACAAACTTACGAACCGCGTGATGCTAGCCAGAGCGTTTAACACTATTTAACACTACTTAACAACTGTTTACAAAGGCATAAGCTTGCTTTGTATCGGCAAACCACTGCCTATTTCTTCCCACTATGCGACAGCTCTTTACTGCTTTTTCGGTACAGCTACCCCTACTAGGCTCGTTTCTTTCTCTCCCGGCTCCCGCCCGACGGGCAGCACACGTAATGCCTAACCACCTCAAGCGATACCTGTTGCTTCTGCTAGTGGCAATCTCAAGCCTACATGATGCGACCGCTCAAAGCACGCCGCCGGCTGTTCAGTATCCTCGGTTAAGCAAAACCCTGGACAGCCTGGCTTTCGTGGACCAGTGGCCCATGCAGCGCATATTCAAGCAACAGCCCGACAGCGCCGGCCGAAATTTGGTCCAGGTCGAAAAAGAAAACTTTGCCCGTCACCAGCCCCTTTTAGAAAAAATGGTGCGCCAATACGGGTATCCTGGTTTCCGGCAGGTAGGCGAAAAAAGCTCCAACAATTTCTGGCTGTTAGTGCAGCATGCCGATGCTTACCCCACGTTTCAACGTCAGGTGCTCAAGTTGATGAGGCGGGAAGTGAAACGCAAAAACGCTAATCCTGAGAATTACGCCTACCTAACGGACCGGGTCGCGCTCAACGCGGGGCAACTCAGCGAATACGGCACCCAGGTTACATTCGAAGGCACTGGTTCAACGATAAGAGCCATCGCGAGGCCCCTGCGTGACCCCTCTCACGTCAACAAGCGCCGGGCCGCGCTTGGCTTGGAACCGTTGGAAACCTATTTGGAAAACTCGACCAAGGTGACCCGCGAAATGAATGCCCCAAAAGGTTCTGTTAAATAGGGCACCTGACCCGAAGCATCTCATGTAACATTGGACTAAACTTTTGAGGTGGTCTAGGCAAGGCGGACAGAAGAAGGACGTATATTTCTTCTGTTAGGGCAACCAAAACCAACGGGGCTTCGCCCGACAAACGGCGCAAGTACGACGAGGCCTTCAAGGCGGAGGCCCCACGCCTAGCCAGCGAGAGCCGCAGTACCCAGGCCGCCGCGCGGCAACTGGGCATCCGCCCCAAGCGGCTTTACCGCTGGCAGCAAGCCCAGCTCGTGGCGGAAGTGGGCAGTGAAGAAGTGGCCCGCGACCCGGAGGTGCGTGCCTTGCGCGCCCGGCTGAAGCGGGCCGAGCAGGAACTCGATATTTTAAAAAAGCCTTGGTCAGTTGCTTGCTGTAGGCGCAGGCTCGGCCAGCCGACCCGGTGAGCGTGTATCAGCATATCGCCCAGCGAGCCGTCCAGGTGTCGGTGCGTCAGCTCTGCCGCGTGCTGCGGGTGGCCCCGGCCGCGTACTAAGCCTGGCACCATCGTCGGCAGGTGCCAGCGGTCGAACCAGCCTGGCAAGTGGCCGTGCGCGAGGCATTTGCCTACCACAGCCAACGCTATGGCACGCGTCGGCTGCGGGCTGAGGTGTCGGCTGAAGGCCATGCGGTGGGCAGCTGGCGCCGCCGCCGCGTGCTCCTCGCGCACGGCTTGCGGGCCCAACAGCCGCGCTCGTTCGTGCCGCGCACCACCGATTCCGACCCCGCTGTCCGCGCTGCGCCCAACCGCTTGCCCGGCCAGCCGGCCCCCACCGCGCCCAATCGAATTTGGGTTGGCGACATCACGTACTTGCCCCGCCAAGGCGGGGGCTGGCTGTACTTAGCCGCGTGGCTGGACCGCTGTTCGCGTAAAATCGTCGGCTTTGGTGCCGCCGGGGCGGCACGTAGGACGTGCGTGCGGGACACCATGCCCGAAGACCTGGTCAGCGAAGCCTTGCGCCGCGCCCTGGTGGTGCGACGCCCGTTGGCTGGGCTCGTCGTGCACTCCGACCAAGGCAGCCAGTACACGGCCACCCGCTTCAAGGCACTACTGGCCCGCCACGGGGCCGTGCAAAGCATGAACCGGCGCGGCAACTGCTATGACAATGAGCACGCCGAATCTTTTTGGAGCCGCTTCAAGGCCAAATTACTCGATGGCGGCAGCTTCCCCGGTCTAACCGAAGCCAAGCTCGAAATTAGCCATCACATCGCCTACTACAACGCCGAGCGGCGGCATTCTGCGCTCGACTACTGCTCACCCAACCACTTCGAAACCCATCTGCAAACAACGTCCCAATTGTGTCCGGCTTAGCTAGACCACCTCACCGACCGGTATGCTAAGCGCCGTTCACTACTTAAGTAGCGTGCTGCGTAGGGGTAGCGCATAACGTAAAATGAGAATTGAATGCCACGGTATATTATCTGAATCAGGAACTTATTTATCCCTTGCAATAACCGTTCTACTCGATTTTCCTTTTGTTATAGTGATCAAACTGCTGATGCATGCCCATAACAGTGCTATCCAAATCGCGCTGTTTCGCTATGCCGAGTGGAGATTCGTGACGATGAGCCTCATACTCATGGAGAGAAAAACTTACTAGCTTCGACCATTCTTGATTCAACTGTGATAAGGAGACAGGATTCTCTCCATCGCCTGGAAAGACCTGTAACAGCAACTTGAAAAAATAGCGAAAAAAGGTTTCAGACTCGGTGAGCAGGTCACCAGTTTGGCTGATGTAGCTCTTTAAATAGGCAATTTCTTTTTTGAGCTGCTCAACTTCAGCAACAGCCTGATCTTTTTCGGACTGAAAGTTCTCAATCTCTGCTGGGTTCATCTCAAACAACTCCGCCAACCTGGCCAGCTTAGCCGGGCTCACGTCCACGTGTCCTTTTTCAATGCGGTTGAAATTGGCTTTGGTAGTACCAAGGTATTGACCGGCCTTCTCCTGAGTAATGCCTTTGAGTAGACGAATGGCTCTCACTTTCTCATTCAGTTTCTGCATAAGACAAATATAATTGAAATTTTTGTTTACAAGTAAACAAAAGTATTTATGTTTGCATAGTATGAAGGGGACCGGCAACAGATCTATTGTTGCTAAATACTTCAGAGCCAATCATCCTTCCATACACAAGCCCTCACATGAACTGCCAACGAACAGTTGGGATGGCCGTGCATCGCTCAGCTTCGCGGCCCCCTCCCCTCACTTATTTTATTCCGATTCCGACACATAGTCAAAGTGTCTTAAATACATATTTCACCTTGCAAGAGAGCATAGCGGGCAAGGGTATGCTCTCCCTAACAATGAGTTGACGGCACTTAACTAGCAAGTCAAGTTGAAGCTGCCAGACTCCTTTCATAGTGGTTTCTACCGTGAAAACTTCCTCTCGCCCTTGCCCATCCTCCATGCTCTCGGCCAACGACCTCCGAAAGTACCCTGGCTGCGCTCATTACTCGGCTGCTGAAGCCGAGGAAGTAATTGCACAACTCAGGCATTTTGCTGAGTTGGCGTATGCCATATTCCGTCAAACTCAAACCTCCGGTGCCAATGCCTAAGAACTTTGCACTGCAACAATTTGGAAAGTCTAGCAAACGAGTTGGCAAAAGCACGACAAACCGGGTAGTTATCTATACCCGTGTCTCTACTAAAGAGCAGGCTGATACAAACCACAGCTTAGAGCTTCAAAAGAAACGCTGCCTAGAACATGCAATTGCTCACAACTATGAAGTTGTTGAGCATTTCGGTGGTACCTACGAAAGTGCTAAAGACGACGGCCGTAAGGAATTTGTCCGCATGCTGAAGTTTGTTCAGCAGCCATCTAATCGTATTAGCCGCATTATTGTATTTAGCTATGACCGTTTCTCTCGAACCGGAGGAGAGGCTATTGCTCTAATTACCAAGCTGCGTGGCGAGGGGATTTCTGTTGATGCGGTAACCCAGCAGGTTGATGCCACCACACCGGAAGGACAACTGTTCCAATCCATACAGCTGCTGTTTGGCAATTTCGATAACTCGCTTCGGGCAAGGCGTGCAGTAGCAGGCACGAAGGAGCGCATTCGAAATGGCTACTGGACAGCAAGGGCTCCTATGGGGTACACAATGTCTAAACAAGGCAACGAGCAAATCATCCAAGTCAATCCGACTGGCGAGTTGCTGCGACAGGTATTTCGCATGAAGCTTGAAGATGGCCTCAGCAACACGCAATTACTAGCTTGGTTACGTAAGCGGGGTGTAAAGATGTCGAAGGGCCTATTGGGACAAACCTTCCGAAATCCCTTTTACTGCGGCTATATCCGCCATAGTAGCCTTGATGGCGCCGTAATCGAAGGACGTCACCCTGCCCTGATTACGCCTGAACAGTTTCTCCAACTGAACAGGCTTCAAAAACAATTGGAGAATGGGCATGCACACGCGAAGGAGATTTCGCCATTGCCACTGAAGCATCATGTGCGCTGCCATCGGTGCGGCAAACCGCTCACAGGGTATGAAGTCAAAGCAAAAAAGCTTTGGTACTACAAATGCAACACCATTGGGTGCAAGCTCAACATTGGTGCTCGCCAGCTTCATACGGCCTATCGGGACCTCCTGCGCGAGTATACGCTCCTCCCGCATTTGATAGCGCCCCTGAAGGCCTTAACGGTTACAGTCTTTACCCAGCTTAACCAAGAAGGCGCGGTAGAGAAGAAAGCGGTAGAAACTTCCCTTAAGCAAGCTCAAAACAAGCTGGAGAAGATGGAAAATCGCTACGCACTCGGGGAACTCGACCAGGCTATTTACCAGAAGTACAGCCGCAAACTTATAGCCGAGGAACTAGAGCCTTTGCAAGCTACTTACCAAAGCTTGGGCTCTAATTTATCGAACCTGGAAAATTACACTGATTTCGCCGTCGAAATGGCAGCTAACCTACTCATTATGTGGGAGAAATCAGATTTAATTACCCGCCAAAAACTCCAACACATGGTCCATCCAAACGGCATTGCCTTCGCACCTGAAATTGGCCTTTATCGAACCGGCCGCCAAAACACAATTCTCGCTGTAATATCTTCTTTATCAGACACTAACATTCAACAAAAAACCGGACCTACCACGATAAAACGTGCTAAGTCCGGTTTGGTGGGCCCAACTGGAATCGAACCAGTGACCTGCTGATTATGAGTCAGCTGCTCTAACCGATTGAGCTATAGGCCCGGTGCGAAACCTCACGCAAGGCGGTTGGTTTCAGCAGCACAAACTTCGACTTTTGTCGGCAGATTTGCAAAGGCTGCAGGCCAGGCTGGCTTCCGAAACCGGAATTTGGTTTGTCTGGGCTGCAGGTTTTGTTACCCTCTTATCCTACATTGATGGCACTAAAGCCCAACCTGCTCTTCGATTTTGGGGGCGTTATCATCAACATCGACTACAGCCTGACGCTGGCAGCCATGCGCCAGTACGGTAGCAGCATTGAGTTTACCCAGGCGGCCCAAGCCGAATTGTTCGACCTGATGGAAACGGGCCGCCTTTCGCCTCAGGAGTTTCGGGAGGGCTTGCGCCGCCACTACCAGCTCACGGCCTCCGATGAGGAGCTGGACGCGGCCTGGAACGCCATGCTCCTGGAAGTGCCGGCCGAGCGACTGGCCCTTATTGCCGAGCTGCGGGCCCAGGGCCACCATACGGCGCTGCTGTCCAATACCAACCAGATTCACATTGAGGAAATTAATCGTCGGCTGCAAGAGCAGTACGGCTTCAAACACGGTATTGCTGACTGTCTCGACCGGGTATTTTACTCCCAGGAAGTGGGCTGGCGCAAACCTGGGGAAGAAATTTTTCGGCATGCCCTTGAGCAGATGAACTGGAAGGCGGAGGAAACGTTGTTTATTGAAGACAGTCCCCAGCACATTGAAACGGCCCGTCGGCTGGGGCTTCGTACGTTATTCCTGACTCCGCCGCTCACGCTGCAAGACGCATTGCCCGCTGCCCTTCGTGCCTTTCCCCGAGAATACTCCGCCCCTACCCCTGCCTGACATCCCGGCTTCCTTCACGTCTGCTGACCGGGCCCTGGCTGCCCGCCAGGCGCAAGAAGCCTTCACGCGCTACGAGCGGCCTACGTTGCCACGCTGGTGGCGCTACGGGTTGCACGTGCTGCTGTTTCTGGTTACGCTGCTCACTACTACGCTGGCGGGCTTTTCCCTACGCGCTGGCGCCCTCGACTACGTGCATCTGGAGCTATTCTGGCAGCTTCCGGTAGCGCAATGGTCCCGATTTCTGGAGCCCGGCCTGTGGTTTTCGGTGCCGTTTCTGGGCGTGCTGACGGTGCATGAATTCGGGCACTACTTTGCGGCCCGTTACTACCGCATCCGGGCCACGCTACCGTACTTTATTCCCTTTCCCCTGGGCATTGGTACGTTTGGGGCAGTTATCCGCATCAAGGACCGGATTTTTTCCCGGCGGGAGTTTTTCGACGTGGGCTTGGCTGGTCCGCTGGCCGGGTTTGTGGTGGCAGTGGGCGTGCTAGCCTACGGCCTGACGCATTTGCCCCCGCTGGACTACCTGTACGGAATTCATCCGGAATACCGCTTCTACGGGGCCGAGTATGCCCGCTACGTGTACCAGCCGGGCCAATCGGCGGGCGTGGTGCTGGCCCAGCCCCTGCTGCTCCAGGGCATGGCCGCGCTACTGGCCGATCCGGCCCGGATGCCCCACGCCAATGAGCTGATGCACTACCCCCTGCTGGTAGCCGGGGTACTGGCCTTATTTTTCACGGCCCTGAACCTGCTCCCCATTGGACAGCTAGATGGCGGCCACATCGTGTATGGCTTGCTGGGGCCGCAGCGGGCGGCGCGGGTCTCGGTCCTGCTGTTCATAGGCTTTATTTTTTACGCCGGCCTGGGCTTGTTTTCGCTTCGCTCCGAACCGAACACGTGGCTTTATTGGGCTGCCCCGTACGGCTTTTATCTGTATCTGGTATTTCGACGCGCCGTGCCAACCGTCCGGCGGGCGCTGCTACTTAGTGCCGGCGTGTGGTTAGGCCAGGTGGCTTTGGCTTCCGCTGTTCCTACTGTGGAGGGCAATCCGGGCTGGTTGGTGTTTGGCCTCATGCTGGCCCGGCTGACTGGCATCTTTCACCCACCGGCTCCGGATGAGCGTCCGCTTTCCCGGGGCCGCAAGGTGTTGGGGTGGCTGATGCTGGTTATTTTTGTGTTGTGCTTTACGCCTTCTCCCATTCTTATCCGCTAAAGCTTGCTTCGGAGAGGCCACTTCGCCCGCTCCGTTTTCCGAATGACAGTACCCCAGTTTTCTCAGTCTCACTTTTTCCGGGGCTCCACCTCGCTAGTTATGCGCCAGCACGGCCTCTACCTGAGCCAGCGCAACCGGCGTGGGGTAGCCTGGCTGGAAACCGAAATTCCGTACGAAGAACTCCTGCCCGTGGGGCTGGAATATAGCCAATCAACTCCGTTGCGCCTACCCCCCGTCGGCACGTGGGTAATTCTGTGGCTGCTGGTGCAGGTAGTACACCAAGCTCTGAAAAATCAGTCTGGTATCTCGCCCGAAATCTGGGTTGCCGGCCTAGGCTTTCTAGTCGGATTAGGGGCGGTGTACCTGGTGCGCCGCCGTTTGGGCCACTCCGTTACGCTGGGCACCAACCGCATCCGTATCACTCTGCGCGACCAACCCAGCCAACGCGCCGACCTGGAAGCCTTTACCAACGAGCTCCGCCAGCGGGCCCACGGTTACCTGCGCGACGAATACGCCCAAATTAACCCGTTGGGTCCGATTGAGCTGCAGCTCCACCGCCTCAATTGGCTGCATCAGCTCAAGGTGCTGTCTTCAGCCGAGCGACAAGCCCTGAGCACCCGCCTCACCGGCCGCCTTTCCCTTAACCCGCTCACGCTCATGGGCCAGGAGCTAGAAACGCCTTATGTCAATTAGTGAGATGGTGAGGTAGTAAATGAGTACATGAGTGGGGTGGTATCATGGCAAGGAGACACGCCGCTGTCCTTCCTCGCTTCTATAACAAACGTGTTAACGCAGCAAGCCCTTACCTCCAGCGCGGAGGTAAGGGCTTGATACTTTGGTAGGCTTTGGGCAGATGTGAGGGCGTTTTCGGTGTTCTTGCCATGACGCCACTTCACTCATGCACTCATTTACTACCTCACCTTAAGGCTACCCCAGTGCGGCCACGCCGGGTAGTTCCTTGCCTTCCATGTACTCCAGCAGGGCACCGCCGCCGGTGCTGATGTAGGAAACTTGGTCGGAGAAGCCGAGCTGGTTTACGGCCGCGGCCGAGTCGCCGCCACCGATGAGGCTAAAGGCGCCCTGCTGGGTAGCGTCAGCAATGGCTTGGGCTACGGTTTCAGTGCCTTTGGCGAAGCTGCTCATCTCGAATACACCCATGGGGCCATTCCATAGAATGGTTTTCGACTGGCGCACGATGTCGCTGAACGCCTTAATAGACTCCGGGCCGAGGTCCAGACCCAACCAACCGTCCGGAATCTGGTTGTTCTGAACCACTTTGGTTTCGGCGTCGTTGGCGAATTTATCGGCAATGACGCTGTCGGTGGGTAGCACCAGGTTTACGCCTTTGGCTTTGGCCTTTTCGATGAGCTCCAGGGCGAGGTCCATTTTGTCGGCTTCCAGCAGAGAGTTGCCAATCTGCCCACCCTGGGCCTTAGCGAAAGTGTAGGCCATGCCGCCGCCGATGAGCAGATTATCTACTTTATCGAGCAGCTTCTCGATGATGAGGATTTTGTCGGAAATCTTGGCCCCACCCATGATGGCCGTGAAGGGGCGCTCGGCCTGTTCCAGCACTTTCTTGGCGTTGTCCAGCTCACCCTGCAGCAGGTAGCCGCCTACCCGGTCTTCGGGCGCGAAGCTCTCGGCAATAACAGCGGTAGAAGCGTGCTTGCGGTGCGCGGCCCCGAAGGCATCGTTCACGTACACCTGGCCCAGCTTGGCCAGCTTGGCGGCAAACTCCGGGTCGCCTTTTTCCTCTTCGCCGTAGAAGCGCACGTTTTCGACCAGCAGAATCTGGCCGGGCTGCAGGGCCTGGGCCTGGGCTTCGGCTTGCAAGGCGTCCTCGGCAAACTGCACCTGCTGGCCGTACTCCTGGCTTAGGCGGGCAACGATGTGCTTCAGGGAGTATTTCTCCTCCGGTCCGCCCTTGGGCCGGCCCAGGTGCGAGAGCAGCACCACGGAGCCACCATCCTGCAGGATTTTCTTGATGGTAGGCGTAGCCGCCCGGATACGGGTGTCGTCGGTGATGGCGAAGCTCTTGTCGAGCGGCACGTTGAAGTCCACGCGCACCACGGCACGCTTGCCAGCGAAGTTGTACTGATCGAGGGTTTTCATGGAAAAGGAAATGGGTTTGGCTGGGGCGAAGGTAAGATTTTGAGGGAATGAGGGAATGGCAACAAGTTATTACCCTTAGTTTCTACGGCGGCACCTGACCTTCCAGAGTGCGGCTCTTCCGCATGTCATTGCGAGGAGGCACGACGAAGCAATCCGTCCTGATCAACGTGCTACCCCCTGAAATGTGACAAGCCTTACCCTCTACAATTGCTCAAATAAATCTACCCACTTGCTGTTGAACCCATTTATCAAGTCAAGCTTTTTCTGGCGAGAGCCTCCCTTGAGTTGCTTCTCACGCGCAATAGCCGCATTGATATCTGGGTACGTTTCAAAATACATTAACTGATGTACATTGTACTTCCTGGTAAAGCCAGCGTGCGTACCCGCTTTGTGTTCTCCTACCCGTCGTTTCAAGTCACTTGTAACACCGATGTAAAGGGTTGTGCGGTTTTGGTTGGTAAGAATGTAGGTGTAATACTGATTCATAGGAGTAGAATTAGGTTCCGGAAAGATAGAGGGTAGAGGTTCTCACTTCTCAAGGCTTGGCACTTTGCCAGGACGGATTGCTTCGTCGTGCCTCCTCGCAATGACATGCGGAAGAGCCGCACTCTGGAAGGTCGGGTGCCGCCGTAGAAAGCGGATTGCTACGACACTGACCTGATACGCCCGCTACATACTCGCAATGACGCGGCGGGCTTGTACCTTTGCCCCTACGTATGAAAATAGGCATCTTCTTCGGCGGCCCGTCGCGTGAGCGGGAAATCAGCTTCGCGGGCGGCCGCACCGTGTACGATAACCTGGATAAGTCCTTGTTCGAGGCTGTGCCCGTGTTTGTGGACAGCCGCGGCAACTTCATTCAGCTCAACTGGGAGTACATTTATAAAGGCACCATCCGGGACTTTTACCCGCCCGTGTCGGCGCTGCCGCCGGTAACGCTGCCGGTGCAGATGTACTTCGAAAGCCTGGGCGAGTTGAGCCTGGAGGAGCAGGACCGCATCATTTCCGAAGTCGGCCGGCGCATCCAGCCCCAGGAGCTGAGCAGCCTCATGGACTTTGCCTTCCTGGCCTTGCACGGGCCAGCCGGCGAGGACGGCGCCATTCAGGGCCTACTGGAGTGGTACGGCATTCCGTACTCCGGTTCCGGCATTTTGCCCTCGGCCTTCGGCATTGATAAGATTGCCCAGAAAAAGCTACTCAAAGCCCTTAACCGCCCTACCCCCGACTTCCGCCTTATCACGGCCGAAGAGTGGGATGTGGCCGATGCGCAGGCTACTCTCGACTACCTGGTGCGCGAGCTGGGCCTGCCGCTGGTATTCAAGGCCCCGCGCCAGGGTAGCAGCATTGGCGTGAGCATTCTGCGCGAAGCTGATGTAGCGAAATTCGCTACGGCCGTGGAGCGCAGCCTGTTCCGCAAAACCGTCACCCAGCAGGAGTGGCAGGCGCTATCGGAAGAGAAGAAAACCATGTGGCTGCAGCAACTGGTGGATATTCGGGAAGGCATCGGTCTACCGGTGGTTATTGAGAATGAAGAATTAGGAATGAAGAATGAAGGATTGGCCGCCGCCGATAATTCCTCATTCATAATCTACCAGCCTGAGGAGTTGCTGAACGCCCTGAATGAGCGGCTGCAAACCGTCGGAGCTGTGCGTCTGACCAGTGTGGAGGGTGAAACCCAGGTGCTGGTCGAGAGCTTCGTGCAGGGTCGTGAGTTTTCGTGCATTGTGGTGGAAGACCCCGATGGCAAGGCCTTGGCCCTACCCCCCACGGAGATTGTGAAGGGCGAGGAAATGTTCGATTACCGCTCGAAGTATCTGCCGGGCCTCTCGCGCAAAGTCACGCCCATTGACCTACCCGAAGCGGAAATTCAGCGCATCCGGGAGGCCTGCGAGGAAATGTTCCGCACCTTCGGCTTCCAGGTGTACGCCCGCCTCGATGGCTTCATCGTGTCAGGGCAAGAGGGTAAGGAGGTAGGAGTTCAAAAGGGCTCTGATTCGACTCCTGCCCTCCTACCCGCACACCATCCTACCCTTTACCTCAACGACCCGAACACGACTTCGGGCATGTTACCGGCCTCGTTCTTCTTCCACCAGGCTGCCGAAATCGGGCTGAACCCCTCGCAGTTCCTAACCTACCTGATCCGCACCTCGTTGGCGGCACGGCGACGGGCGGGGCTGCGGCCAGTAAAGCTGGCGGGCCTGTTGGCGCAACTGGATGCGGCTGTAGCGGCCCGGGCTTCGGAGGAGCGCACCCGCACCAAGGTGGCCGTAATTATGGGCGGTTACTCCTCGGAGCGCCACATTTCGGTGGAAAGCGGCCGCAACATTTACGAGAAGCTTAGCTCCAGCATCAAGTACGAGCCGGTGCCGGTATTCTTGACGGGTAGCAGCCAGGAGTTCCGCCTCTACGTGTTACCCATCAACGTGATGCTCAAGGATAACGCCGACGACATCCGCGAGAAAGTAGAGCACATGGAAGCCGGCCACGGCCTGCACCCCATTCTGGAGCGCATCCGCCGCGAGGCTTCGGCTATTACCAGCACCTACGCCGGTCAGCCCACGGCTCAGCCGCGCCGCGTCTCCTTCGAGGAGCTGGCGGGCATGGTCGATGAGGTATTTATTGCCCTGCACGGCCGCCCCGGCGAGGATGGGGCTCTGCAGCGGGAGCTGGAAAAGTTCGGCCTGCCCTACAACGGTTCGGGCGTGGAAAGCTCCAGCATCACCATCAATAAGTTTGAAACCAACCGCCGCCTGCGCGAAGCGGGCCTGCGCGTGGCCGAGCACCGCATGGCCAGCCGCCTGGAATGGGAGGCCGACCCGGAAGGCTTCTACCGCAGCCTGGAAACCCAGTTCCCCTACCCCTTCATTGCCAAGCCCGCCGATGATGGCTGCTCTTCGGCCGTGAAGAAAATCAAGAACCGCCAGGAGCTGGAGGCCTTCACCCGCCTCATCTTCCGCGACCAGCTGGACCTGACGCCCGCTGAGGCCACTACCCTTAGCCTGGGCTTTAAGGAGGAGTTTCCGCAGAAAGATGCCTTCCTGGTCGAAACCCTGATTGACCGCGACGGTGCGGCCCACTTCCTGGAAGTAACCGGCGGCCTACTCACCCACTGGACCGACGCCGGCGAGTTGCAGGTGGAAGTATTTGAAGCCTCCGAAGCCCTGGCAACCGGCGAGGTGCTGAGCCTGGAGGAGAAGTTCCTGGCCGGGGAAGGCCAGAACATTACGCCCGCCCGCTACGCTGCTGACCTCACGGAGCGCCAGCGCGTGTCGGAGGAGGTAAAAAAGGAGCTGGGCCGGGTGGCTGAAATCTTGAATATTCAGGGCTACGCGCGCATTGATGCCTTTGTGCGGGTGCGCCAGAACGGGGCCGTGGAAGTCATCATCATTGAGGTGAACTCCCTGCCCGGTATGACGCCCGCTACCTGCATCTTCCACCAAACCGCCCTGGCCGGCTACACCCCCTACGACTTCATCGACCGGATTCTGGAGTTCGGTAAGCAGCGCACGGAGAAGGCCGCCGCTGTGCAATAAGGCTAGCAGATCGTCATTCCGAGCGGAGCGAGGAATCTAGCGCGCTGAGGTTGTAATGGTAACTCAACGTCAGCGCGCCAGATTCCTCGCTCCGCTCGGAATGATGGTCTGGTTAAACTCTACTTCGATACCCTTCGCCCTACCTTTCTAATTCCTAGTTTTGTCCGCTGACTTCTAGCCGCTGTATTCTAGCTCCCCGCTTCCTACTTCTTAGCTTCTCCCCTGATGTCTTTCTTTAAATCCGATACTCCCGCCGACCTGTTCAAGCATGTGCTGGTGATTCTGCTGGCGACGGGTATCCTGGTGTTCGGGTTCTTTTACGTGTACTTGCCCATCACCACCAACCACGGCGAAACCATTGTGGTGCCCAAGGTAACCGGCATGAGTCAGGCCGAATTGGAGGACTACCTGGACGAGCGGGACCTGGCTTACTTCGTCGATGACAGCACCTACGACGCCTCCATCCGGCCGGGCACGGTGCTCACGCAGGAGCCCAAGGCCGGCGAGAAGGTGAAAGAAGGCCGCAAAATCTACATTTCGGTGGCCATGAAAAACCCGCCCGTCATCAAAATGCCCAAGCTGACGGACGGCTCCCTGAAGAATGCCCAGCTCATCCTGAAAAGCTACGACCTGATTGTGGGCCAGATCAAGCTGGTGCCCAACATCCAGAAAGACGCCGTACTGCGGCAGTTTGTGGGCGGCAAGGAGGTAGCGCCCGGCGCGGCCATCACCAAAGGTACCCGCGTGGACCTGGAGGTAGGCGACGGCCTGGGCAACCAGGAATTCCCGGTGCCCAACCTGGTGAACATGCCCGCCGATGAAGCCACGACCCTGCTTGTGGGCCAGGGTCTGCAGGTGGGCGAAATCTTCTACCAGGAGCCCGAAGAAGGCCAGACCGAAGGCACCGTGGTAAAGCAGCGCCCCGTGCCCGGCCCCGGCACCACCATCCGCATGGGCCAGTTGGTGGACTTGTGGGTAGCGGGCCAGGCGCCGGTGAAGGAAGTGCAGTAACTTGGGTGAAATACTCGCGAAAAAGGTTCGTTGTGTTAAGCAGCGAACCTTTTCTCGTTTAAGTCCGTGAGAGCAAAACGGATTACATGCTCCAGTTGGTTTTTACCTTGCTTTGATGACCCATTCACTACGCTTTCTTCTCGGGATACTTGCGCTCCTGGGCGGGCTACCGCTGGCGGTGCCGGCGCAGGTGCTGGTGCACCCCTTGGGGGCCGAGCCCGCCCACGCGGCCTCACCGGCGCCCCAGTCGGCCGGCCGGCGGCCAGCGGCCCTAACCCTGCCCTTTTTTGATGATTTCGCGCGGCAACCGGAGGGTCGGCCCGACGCCCAGCGCTGGGAGACGGCTGGTGGGGCGCTGGTTAATAACCGGTTTCCGCGCCGCCCGCTCACGAAAGGCGTGGCTACGCTGGATGGCTTAAATGCCCAAGGTCGGGCCCGGGGCCCCATTTCGTTTATTGGCGATGGGGACTCATTGGTTTCCCAACCCCTGGACCTGAGCCGCCTCACGGCCACCGATAACGCCTACCTGAGCTTTTTCTGGCAGGCGGGCACCATCTTCGGGCCGCCCGCTCCAAGCGGTACCCGCCCCATTGCGCTGTACGTCGATTTTCTGGATAAAGACCAGCAGTGGCAGCAGGTATGGCAGCTGCGCAGCCGGGGCGACACGACCAATTTTCGCTTCAAGTCGCTGCCAGTCAATCAAGCCCAATTTTTCCACAGCGCCTTCCAGTTCCGCTTCCGGGTGAGCGGCTACCTCTACAACAACCGCGACGCCTGGAGCGTGGACTACGTGCGCCTGGACCGCAACCGCACCGCCACCGACTCCACCTACCGCGACATTGCCATCAGCCGCGCCCTGCCCAGCGCCCTGAAGCGGTACACGGCCTTGCCCGTGGCACAGTTCAACCAAAACCCCACGCAGGAGCTAACGGACCGCATCGTTACCACGGCCAACAACCTCGACATCGGGCCCGCCCCTACCCCCATTACCTGGACCGGCACGCTGGAAGTATTGCCGGGTGGACCTACTACCCAGTTCCCGACGGCTGGCCGCTCCCTCGATGCTAACTCGCGCCAGCAGCCAATAGTAGTCAGTGGCACAGCAGCCGTACCACTCACTACCACGCCCAAGTTTCTGCGCCAGCGAGTTACCCTGCTCACCAACGAAACTAGCCCGCTTACCCAACCTAACGACACCATCACGCGGATAACGGAGCTAGGTAATTACTTCGCCTACGACGACGGCACGGCCGAGTCTAGCGTGAGCTTGCCCGTCGCCTCTACTGGCCCCGCCAGCTACCTGGCCCTGCGCTTTGATCTGAACCGAGCCGACCAAATTCGGGCTATTCGGCTGTATCCGGTGCTGACCACGGCGGCGGGCCGTACCATTAGCCTCAACATCTGGGACGATGACGGCACGGGCAAGCCTACGGCCACGCCCAAAGCCACCAAGTCCTACACCATTCCGGCGCGTTTGCCGGCCGGTCAGTCGTTCGTGGAAATTGCCTTTGATGCTCCCGTGCCGGTGAGTACCCGTTTCTATGCGGGCTACGGGCAGGCGGCCAGCCCCCAGTTCGTCGAGTTTGGCCTCGACCTGAATAACTCCTCGCCGCCGGGCTACCTCTTGCTAAACGCCCTGAACGTGTGGAGCGTTAACAACACCGCCACGGCTAATAGTCCGGCCGGCGCCCTGATGCTGCGGCCGGTAACCGGTAGCACCGTGACAAGCTCCACGGCCCCGGACGAGGTAGCGGCTACGTACCAGCTCTATCCCAACCCAAGCCCGAGCGGCCGGGTTACGGTGCAGGGCCGCTATGCCCGTGCTACGGCACTTGATGCGCTGGGGCGGGTGGTTTGGGAGCAGCCCGCCGCGCAAGCAGGCCAGGCGCAGCTGCAACTCCCGCCGCTGCCCGCCAGTGTATACTTCGTGCGGCTTACCTTGCCCGATGGTCTGGTTGTCACGAAGCGCCTTTCCGTGTTGGCCCCGTAACTGCGAGTTTGTCGTTTTCTGTCTATTGTTGCAGGAAATGCTGGCCTTGGGCCACATCGTTTACTTGTATCACCTTTCTGAAGCACTGTCTATGACTGACATCACCCCCACCGAATTGAAAGAGCGCCAGGCTGCTGGCACCGCCCCCGTTATTATTGACGTGCGCGAAACGTGGGAAAACGAAGAAAGCCGGATTGTCGGCAGCCAGAACATTCCGCTCGGGGAGCTTCCCAACAAGCTCGACGACCTGGAAGACTTGAAAGACCAGGAAGTGGTAGTGCACTGCAAAGGTGGCGGCCGCTCCGCTTCGGCCAAGGCCTTCCTGGCCCAGCAAGGCTTCCAGAACGTGCGCAATTTGGTGGGCGGCATGCAGGCCTATCAGCAGGCGTAGCTTTTAGCTAGCTATACCTTTCGACCGAGCCACGCGACGCGTGGCTCGGTTTGTTTTTAGGATTTGATAAGCGACCTGTCAAATCCAATGGCTTGTTAATCTAGATGTAGTGCATCCATAGGTAGTTGTCATTCCGAGCGGAGCGAGGAATCTGGGTTTACCACTCAACGGCTTAACTCAGATTCCTCGCTCCGCTCGGAATGACATTTCAACGGCACTTTTGCTGAATTGGGACGGAAAGCTGTAGCTCACAGAGTGCGTAAATGAAATATTTCTCACTCACAGTCAGCCTTTTATCTTAATTGCAATTAATTTAATTGCACACAATTAAACATCACGCAATTATTTTCATTCTTTTGTTTATCCATGAGCAACACTCCTGCCGATATCTCTCCCAATCCTTTGCTGCAGCTGGAAAATCAGCTGTGCTTCCCGTTGTATGCCTTGTCGCGGATGATGACGAAGGCCTATCAGCCCTTGCTGCAGGAGCTGGACCTGACGTACCCGCAGTACCTCGTGTTTCTGCTGCTCTGGGAACACCAGGAACTGACGGTTAAAGAATTGGGCGAAAAGCTGCTGCTGGATTCCGGCACGCTCACACCCCTGCTCAAGCGCCTGGAGCAAAAGCAGTGGATCAGTCGGCGCCGCGACCCGCGCGATGAGCGTTCCGTAATTATCGGGCTGTTGCCGGCGGGCCAGAAGCTGCAACAGCGGGCCTGCCAGGTTCCGGAGCAGATTTTTGCTAAGCTCAACATGCCCCAGAGTGAATTTGAAACCCTGCGGCAGCAACTCACTACGCTACTTACCCAGCTGGGGTAGTCCCGGCTTTTATTCACTTTCTCTTCCCCTCTTTCTCATGAAAATCGAGAAAATCTTCACAGCTCAGGCCAAGGCCAAAGGCGGCCGCGACGGCCACGTTACCACCAACAACAACGTGCTCGACGTGGACCTGAGCACGCCCAAAGAAATGGGTGGTCCGGGCAAAGCCGGCGCTACCAACCCCGAGCAACTGTTTGCCGCCGGCTACGCAGCTTGCTTTGAAGGTGCCCTAGGCGTAGCAGCCCGCCAGGCCCAGGTGAAGCTGGACAACGTGACGGTAGAAGCCTTTATTGGTTTCGGCAAAGCCGAAGACGGCGGCTACGGCATCTCGGCCGATCTGCACGTGAATATTCCCGGCGTAGAGCAGGCGCAGGCGGAGCAGCTGGTAGAAGCGGCCCACGGCATCTGCCCTTACTCGCGCGCTACCAAAGGCAACATTGAGGTGAACCTCACCACAACTACCAACGCTGCATAAGGCATCCGGTTGGCACGTTTCCTTCTGTCATCCTGAGCGGAACAGTAGGAGCTTTTCCCGAGAGGCGGTTACTCCTACCGCTCCCGAGTGAAATGCCCTGCGCCGCTCAGGATGACAGTTTTTTTACCCCTCAGCGTCCCTGGTTAGGTTAGCCGGCCGTCGGGGGCATACGTCAATTCCCCTAGCTCCACCAGTTCCCGCAGCAAACTCGTGACGGTAGTGGCCTGGCCTGGGGCGAAGTGCGTCAGAACTTCCCGGGGCGTTTGGGGGGTAGCCTTGAGCAGCGCCACCAGGTGCCCGCGCAGTTCCGGGGCCGCTGGTGTTTCCTGCCGGGCCTTTTTCTTCGCCAGGCAGAAGTCGCAGACCTTGCAGGCCGGGGCGTCCAGCTCCCCAAAGTATTCCAGCAGCAGTTGCTGGCGGCAGCGCCCCCCCGCGGCGTACCGAATGACGGACTCGGTTTTATGGCGGGCCAGCTCCCGGGCTTCGTTCAGCCGTTTTTGATCCAGTGGAAGTTTATCGGCATCATAGCGGGCGGTAGTAAACAGGGCCTGCGGCGACTCGTGCTTGGGCTGGTAGTGGATAATGCCCGAACGGTGCAGAAATAGCAACATCTTGCGCACATCCACCACGCTCAGGCGCAGGTATTGAGCCAGGCTATTCTCCGAAATCCGCTGAAAGCCGGCAAACAGCTCGCCCCCGTTAAAGCGCAGCAGGCTCTTAATGAGCTGGTCGTGCTGCTGGTTGGCTACCTGAAAGTGGTAGAGGTCGGTGTGGTTGATGGGGATATGAACACGGGCCGGGTTGTTTACGGCCTCATTTAGCTGCACAAATCCTTCCCGCTCCAGAATGCGCAGGCTATTGTGCGCATCCAGGGCTTTAATGCGGTAGGTTTCGGCGAACTGCTGCAGATCGAAGTCGAAGGCCACCAACTCGCCCCCGCCCACAGCCGTGCGAGAAAAGTTGGCCAGGGCCTGGTACACCCGCCGCACAGTATCCAAGGGGGGGTAGGCCTGCTGGGTGCGGCGGCGCAACTCCTCGCCGTCGTTGGGCCCTTGCAGCAGCACGGCAAAGGCGTATTTCTCGTCGCGACCGGCCCGGCCGGCTTCCTGGTAGTAAGCCTCCAGATTATCGGGCGCCTCCAGGTGCACCACCAAGCGCACATCGGGCTTGTCGATGCCCATGCCAAAGGCATTAGTGGCCACAATGCAGCGCGTTTTGTTCTGCATCCAGTCTTGCTGGGTGCGGGTGCGCTGCTCGCTGGGCAGCCCGGCGTGGTAGGGCGCGGCGGCCAGTCCCTGCTGCCGCAGGTAGGTAGCGGCCTCCTCCGTTTGGCGGCGGGTGCGGGCATACACAATGCTGGTTTTCTGGGCGCCTACCCCGCGCACTACCTCCACTAGGCGCTTAAACTTATCCTCGGTGCTCAGCACGGAGTACGACAGATTAGGCCGGGCAAAGCTCTGCTGAAACACCTGGTGCGTGGCCCCGAATGCCAGCTTCTCCACAATATCCTGGCGCACCTGCTCGGTGGCGGTGGCCGTGAGGGCTATGCAGGGCACCCCCGGCAGCAGTTCCCGCAATTCCTGAATACGCAGGTAGGGCGGGCGAAAATCGTAGCCCCACTGGGAAAGGCAATGCGCCTCATCCACCGCCAGCAGGTTAATCTTCATTTTCGGAACCCTGGCCCGGAACATATCGGTTAGCAGCCGCTCCGGCGAGACGTACAGGAATTTCACTGGCCCGTACACGCAATTGTCCAGGGTCTGGTCGATTTCCTGGTGGCTCATACCCGCGTACACGGCCTCGGCCTTGATGCCGCGTTTGCGTAGGTTTTCCACCTGGTCCTTCATGAGGGCAATCAGTGGCGACACCACCAGGCAGAGCCCCGGTCGGGCCAGGGCCGGCACCTGAAAGCAGATGCTTTTGCCCCCACCCGTGGGCAGCAACGCCAGCGTATCCTGTCCCGCCAGCACCGCTCGGATGATGTCTTCCTGCATGGGCCGAAACTGCGTATGCCCCCAGGTGTGGCGCAGTACGTGCAGAATATCGTCGGTAGGAGGCAGCAAGGGAAGCGGGTGTTCGGCAGAACTACGAAGGTAGCGCCGCCCAGTGGGAAAAGGAAAAAGGGTTGCTGTCCAGCCGCCGCACTACGGCTGCTTTCCCAGCTTCCGTCCCTACGCCTGTCATCCTGATGCGCGGAATGCTGAGGATGACAGGCGGTTGTGTTGGTTGGTAGCGGAAGAAAGTAGTAGTCAACAAAAAAGCCCGCTGCCAAATGGCAGCGGGCTTTCGATATATGGAGTGGGGAGAGAACTTAAGCGGCGGCCGAAGTCTGGCCGTTCTCACGGTCATCGATGGCCTTCTTGAGCTTGGCAATGGCCTGCGTAGCACGCTCCTCGTCCAGACGGTTGATGTTCAGCAACATCTTGGTCTTCTCCGGACGAGTAATAACCGGGTGGTTCAGCAGACGAATGATTTCCTCCTTCTGCGAAGCTGAAGCGTACGTGGTAGCCGGAGCGGCAGCTTCGGTTACTACCGCCGCTTCAGCGGGCACAGCCTTCATAGCAGCGGGGGCCTCAGCAGCAATGGCTACCGGAGTGGTGGCGGGAGCTACTACCATGGCAGGCTGAGCAGCGGGCGTGTTACCACCGTACTCCATTTCCTCCGCAGGGGTAGGCTCGTAACCAGCCGCACGGATAATCCAGGCCAGAATATTTCGGTAAGCCTTACCAATGGCCCGAGTCTGGGCCATGCTCATGATGGCAAACTCCTGGTAGAACTTCTTGCCCTGCTCCTTATTCGAGCAGATAGCAAAGCCAGCGCCTACCGTGTGCCCCGACTTCATGTCGAAGAGGGTCACCTTTGCCTGATATTTGATTTCCTGCTCGGTCGAGACGTTAATGACGTGGTCCACGATGGGCACAATACCCAAGCGCGAGCCAGCGTACTGCCAACCCTCCACGTTCACGAACTCCTTCCCCTGCACCGTGGTGCTGAGCTTGTTGTCCTTGATAAATTTAGCTAGGTCCGTCGCCAGATGCAGCGTCTCGTCGGAGCGTGAGATATCAAAGCTCTCAACTTTAGTCTTACGAACCGGCTCTTTGATGTTCTTGATTGCTTCGCTCATGGCGTCTTTCCTTTAGTGTTCTGTAGTACCGTATTGTTGTTCGAGTATATAACTATACGGGCGCGCGAAAGGTGCACATAACGGCCTGTTTTTATAGAATTTTTCATGCTGTATATCAGCATGTTACAAATAATATTTCCAACCACATTAGGCAACCACCGTTTTTAGCTAATCAGCCGGCTACCCCAACATGAACACGGCTACCTGATGAGGCAAAAAACAACCCGCTGCCTTTGTTCCGGAAACAAAGTAGCGGGTTTACCAACTGTCCGGGGCACACCGGACGCGTTACCAGAAGAAAGCAAAAAGCGTATCCGAAATCTGCTTTCAGATACGCTTTTAACAGGCACTGCCACGAAGTAGTTTCCTACTGGACAATTAGTTATGAATCCACTGTCTAGCTAAGAGCTGCTGAAACGCTGACAACATGAAGTTGTCATTCCAACGAAGAGAGGAATATAAGTTAATCATCCAGCAGCTTGACCTAGATTCCTCTTCGCGCCGCTCGGAATGACAGGGCTGGAGCGCTTCGTAGACACCCGTCAAGGTGCTAGCAACGGCCTCTGCTACCCTTCCCAGATGTTGCCATCCTTCATGGTAATCTTGCGGTCCGCCATTTCGGCCAGCTGGTCGTTGTGGGTCACAATGACGAAGGTCTGGCCCAGCTCCTTGCGCAGCAGAAAGAAAATCTGGTGCAGCTCCTGGGCGTTCTGCGAGTCGAGGTTGCCGCTGGGCTCGTCGGCGAAGATGATTTCGGGCGAGTTGATCAGGGCCCGGGCTACGGCCGTGCGCTGCTGCTCGCCCCCGCTCATTTCGGAGGGCTTGTGGTCGGCGCGGCGCTCCAGGTTCAGCATCCCGAGCAATTCGCGGGCCCGCACCCGGGTTTCCTTCTCCGAGCGACCGGCCAGATAGGCGGGCAGGCACACGTTTTCGAGAGCCGTAAACTCGGGTAGTAGGTTATGAAACTGGAAGATGAAGCCGATGTGGCGGTTGCGGAACCGGGCCAAATCAGAGCGACCCAGGGAGCTAACCGACTCGCCGTCAAACAACACTTCCCCCGAATCAGGGTTGTCGAGGGTTCCCAGGATGTGCAGCAAGGTACTCTTTCCCGCCCCCGACGAGCCAACGATGGACACAATCTCCGATTTCTCAATCGTCAGATCAATGCCTTTGAGGACTTCCAGTGTGTTGTATTTTTTGCGGACGTTGATGGCTTGCAGCAAAACGGAACCAGATGTAAGTGAGCCGAGGGTACGGGAAACAAATCTACGGAATGTAGCGCTTTGCGGGGGTGCTTCGGCGCGGAAACTCTCCTGGCTCATCCGCGGGCTTTGTTCCTCCCCCTTGGCAACACCAAATTCCTGCTCTCACCTCCTATCTTAAGCGGCCAGATGCTGCCTGCTATGCCCTCCCCCGCTTTTGCAATTCGCCGCTGGCGACTCGTGGTTTTTCTGCTGCTAGCGGTGGTGGCTGCAACGGCCGCTTGGTGGCGCTGGTCCCGGCCCCAGTTTGTCGCCAGCACCCATGTGGCTGGCCCCACTACCCCGCCCCCCGCCGATAACCGCCTGCGGGGCGTGAGCTGGGTAGCCGGCGACTCCGTGTCGTCCCTGGATCTGGAGCCGCTGGTGCGGGCCCGCGTCACCTGGATTGCCCAGACGCCCTTTGGCTGGCAGGCTGGCGCTACTACCCCCACTATTCAGCTGCATACTGGCGTAGGCCACCGCGGGTATTGGGGCGAAAGTGACCGGGGCTTGGTGCTCACCAGCCAGCGGGCCCGGCAGCGCGGCATCCGAACCTTGCTGAAGCCCCACCTGTGGCTGCGCGGGGGTAGCGGCACCTGGCCCGGCGACGTCAAAATGAGTTCGGAGGCCGATTGGCAGCGGTGGTTTGCCAGCTACTCGGTGTTCATGCTGCATTACGCCCGCCTGGCCGAAAGCAGCGGCATGGCAGCACTTTGCATTGGCACGGAGCTGCAGCACAGCGTAGGCCATGAGGCGGAGTGGCGGGCCCTAATTGCCCAGATACGAGCCGTGTACCGCGGTCAGCTCACCTACGCCGCGAACTGGAACGCCGAGTTTGAGCAGGTGGGCTTCTGGGATGCGCTAGACTTCATCGGTATTCAGGCCTACTTCCCGCTGAGCACTACCGAGCGGCCTACCAAAGCGGCCCTGCTCAAAGCGTGGCAGGGGCCGTTGCGACGCATCGAAGCACTTCAGAAGCGGGTTAAAAAGCCGGTTGTTTTCACAGAAATAGGCTACAAGACGACGCCCGATGCGGCCATCGAGCCTTGGGCCTGGCCTAACCGCACGGCCGTAGCTGCTACCCCTGATGAAGCCACCCAAGCCACCTGCTACGCTGCCATGTTCGAGACCTTTTGGCCCCGACGGTGGTTTCAGGGCCTGTTTGTGTGGAAGTGGTACCCAGGGCTGCAACCCGCAGGCTTGGCCCGGCGCTACCTCGATTTCACGCCCCAGCACAAGCCCGCCGAGCAGGTGATGACAGCGTGGTTCGGGAAGTGAGGGGTAGCGGTTAGTTGTCAGGTGATAATTCTCAGTTACTACGTGTCAGCTCCTTGTTTCTCAAGCTGAAAGAAGCGCACAAGCGGTAGGGCCAGTTCCGCTCCTGCCAGCCAGTGCGCCCCGTTTCTTACGCCAGAACAAGTGAACAACCGACAACTAACAACCGACAACTAAACTATCAACTCATTTCTGCCTACTTTCGCGCCTAGTAAACCACCCCGAAACCCCTCTTAACTGACCTCTATGAACATTCACGAGTATCAGGGCAAAGACATTCTGAAGCGTTACGGCGTACGCGTGCAGGAAGGCATCGTAGCCGATACGGCTGAGGAGGCCGTAGAAGCCGCCAAAAAGCTGAACGCCGAAACCGGCACTAGCTGGTACGTTATCAAAGCCCAGATTCACGCCGGCGGCCGCGGCAAAGGGGGCGGGGTGAAACTCGCCAAAAACTTGGAGCAGGTAAAAGATATTGCCGGTCAGATTATTGGCATGCAACTCGTTACCAAGCAAACCGGCGCTGAAGGCCGTAAGGTGCACAAAGTGCTGGTTGCCCAGGATGTGTACTACCCCGGCGAGTCGGAAACCAAGGAATTTTACATGAGCGTGCTGCTGGACCGCGCTACCGGCAAGAACGTCATCATCTATACCACCGAGGGTGGCATGGACATCGAGGAAGTAGCGGAGGCGCACCCCGATAAGATTCTGAAGGAGCACGTAGACCCCCGCGTTGGTCTGCGCCCCTTCCAGGCAGCTAAAATTGCCTTTAACCTAGGCCTCGAAGGTGCTGCTCAGAAGGAGATGGTGAAGTTCGTAATGGCCCTGTATAAGGCCTACGACGAAACCGACTCGGCCATGTTCGAAATCAACCCCGTGTTGAAAACCTCGGACAACAAAATCCTGGCCGTTGACGCCAAAGTAACCCTCGACGAAAACGCTCTCTACCGCCACAAGGACTTCGTGGAGCTGCGCGACACCAACGAGGAAGACCCGCTGGAAGTAGAAGCTTCGGCCTCAAACCTAAACTACGTGAAGCTCGACGGCAACGTGGGCTGCATGGTAAACGGCGCGGGCCTGGCCATGGCTACCATGGACATCATCAAGCTGTCGGGTGGCGAGCCGGCTAACTTCCTCGACGTAGGCGGTGGAGCCAACGCCCAGACCGTAGAAGCTGGTTTCCGTATCATCCTGAAGGACCCGAATGTAAAGGCCATCCTGATCAACATCTTCGGTGGTATCGTGCGTTGCGACCGGGTTGCGAACGGGGTAGTGGAAGCTTACAAAAACATCGGTTCCATCAACGTGCCTATTATTGTGCGTTTGCAAGGTACCAACGCCGAGGAAGGCGCCCGCATCATTGACGAGAGCGGCCTGAAGGTGTACTCGGCGGTGCTGCTGAAAGACGCTGCCCAGAAAGTAAAAGAAGTACTGGCAGAGCAGGGTATTTCCTAGTCTTTAAACCAGAAATTATATTACTTTGCAATGCCCACCTGTTTACTCGGGTGGGCATTTCTGTTGGGTACCAACCTCCGGTTAGCCTTTCTCGTTTACAGCAGCTCACTCAGGTTTACCGTATGCACAGTAAGACGTTTACTCTTTTTTTGCTGGCTCTGAGCTTAGGTAGCCCAATGGGAAGGGCTCAAACGGCAGGAAAATCGGGCCCCGGTTTGCCTTACCTAACTACCCTGGATCCGGTAGCTTACCCTTTTCAATACAGCTCGCCTAAGTCGGACTACCTCACCCGGTTTCGGGAGATGTACGGTTTGGATCAGGTTATTGCGCAGGAAACCACCGATTTGGGCCGGGCCCGCGCCTTGTGCCAGTGGGTGCATTTCCGCCTGGAGCATGACGGCCACAAGCGGTTTGAGTCGCAAGACCCGTTTGCCATTTTGAAAGCGGCCATGCTGGGCCAGCAAGTGCAATGCGTAGAGTTTGGCTTGGTGCTAGCCGCCGCCTTTAACGCCGTGGGCATTCCCGCCCGCCCCCTTTACCTGAAGGCCGCCGACGTGCAAACCCGGGCCTCGGCCGCTGGGCACGCCTTGGCTGAGGCTTGGCTACCCGACCTGGGCAAATGGGTAATGGTGGACAGCCAGGCCGACATCATTCCCATGCTGGGCGACAAGCCTCTCAACGCCGTGGAACTACAGCAGGCCCTGCTCACGGACGCCCCCAACCTGACGGTTCTTACCTCCACGGATGCCAAGCCCAGGTCTTACTTCAAATGGGTGAATCAGTATCTATTTTACTTTGATACCGTGATGGATAACCGCTACGGGGTAAAATCAAGCCGTACGGGACTAATGCTCGTGCCCCTGGGGGCTCATAAGCCGGTAGTATTTCAGCGCACGGAAGCCATTCACAACATCCGCTACACCAATTCCGTGGCTACCTTCTACGCCCCTCCTACCGGCACCGACTGGCTGGCCGCGGGTAGTGAAATAGAAACGCGCTAACTGACAATTCTCCCAAAAACAGTCTGCCCCATCAAGTCTCGGCCGTTATTGGTCAAGACTTGGTGGGGCAGACTGTTTTTGCATGCAATTCCTACTCAGCGAGCAGCAAACGTCGTAGGACTAGGCGTTCTGGGTGCTTTCTACTCCGCCTTTCTCTGCTACGCCAATATTTTCCTCGGGCTGCACCGGAATTTGCTCTCCTTGGACGCGCAGTTCTACCTCAATATTACCGCGGGTACCTACCGAGTACGGGCAGATTTTATGAGCCTGGCGCACCATGTCAATGGTTTTTTCCCGGTCGAAGGACTTCAGGTCCACGTCCAGTATAGCGGATAGGCCGTAGCCTTCGCCTTCCTGGAACAGCGATACAGAGCACTTCACCTCGGTTTGCGGATCAAGCTTGTCGCCGCCGCGCTGGGCAATAACGAGCAGCGCTTGCTGGAAGCAGGAAGAATAGCCCGCAGCGAACAGCTCCTCGGGGTTGGTAGCGCCCTTCTTGCCCCCCAGACCCTCGGGAACCGACATGTCCAGGTCGATGATGCCGGTGGCGGAACGAACGTGGCCACTACGGCCGCCAATGGCCGTTGCATCGGCTGTATATAGGGTCTTTTTTTCAGTGCTTGCCATAAAAGATACGTTCAGGGTGTGTTGGTTTGATAGGTTAACTGTGCTGAGCCGCCGAAGGTTACTTCTCAAGAGTATATGATTTTGCCGAAAATGCGAATTACCGTTTGGCAGCGCCATATTTTCTCTCTAGTTTTGCCACCCACTAGCCGGTCGCGTAGTACAACGGATAGTATGGGAGTCTCCGAAGCTCTTGATCTAGGTTCGATTCCTAGCGCGACCACAAAATACCTCCTAACACCCTGTAAGCCATAGGCTTACGGGGTGTTTTTGTTTGTAGATTACGTATGCAGTCTTGCTGGCAGCTCCCCTGTATAACTGCCACGTAAGGTTGCCTGGCGGCAAGCTAGCTGGTGCGTAATCAACTTAGTAGGACCCAAAAGAGTTATTAGCTGGAATGGCGGTAGCACTACTCGCTCAGGGCCTCCGGACTGACCACGTTTCCGCCCGTACCAGTCGCGTCCACCTGCACAAGACGGGCCCATTCCGGAAGGAACTGAAACCACTGGTGAGGCGTTGGCCGCTGCCTTCCCCTGCACACCTACCCCCTGCCCTAGTTCCTACCTTAGAGGCCTTTCGTTATGTGCTGCACCACGATGGTGTGTACGCCGCCTTGTGCTACCTGAACCGATATACACCGCACCGGTACACGGGCATCTACCGCTTCGAGGATGGCCTGAGTCGTAATGTGGCGCTGGTAGACCGCTATAACATTCAGGTGCAGCAGGGAGCAGACGTACCCCTGGATGAGGCGTTTTGCTCCCTAGTGGGCCGGCAGCAGGCCACCCTGCAGCTCTGGAACGCCCCGCTCAACCTCAGGGCCTGGGAAGTGAATACGCTGGTGGTATTCTACTGCGGCGTACTCATCTGCGACAAGCAGGGCCAGATCTACGGTACCTTGTGCCATTATGACCTGGACCTCTGCCAGGAAGTTCCTCCCCTCTTGCCCCCGCTCGAAGCAGCCGCTCCCTTGCTCTACCAAGCCCTGCACGCTACTTCGGCCCCCGCAACTAATCAGTAGCCTACACTTGTTGAGCAGATTGCTGACTTCCGATGGACTAGCTCAACTGGGCTTGCTACGAGCGGCGGTGATAGTTGCGCTTGCTACCCTGCTGCACCCGCGCAACGTGGAACGCGCCCAACCCCTGCCCGTGTCCGGCTTTCCGACCAAAGCCCTCACTATGGGCAAAGTCACGAAAATCATACGGGCGCATTTTGCTGCCATTCAGCCCGGATAAAGCAAAGTAGCGGCTTAGGTCAGGTCGGCCCGCTGAAGCGTTCTTGGTAGTCAGCTCGTTGCACCTGCCTATAAATTCACGGAAGTAGTTATGCCTCTACGTACAGGCAGGAAAGAATCCTCAGAACTGTTTTCTAGTGACGGTATGTTTATAAGGATTATTCTAATAATTTTTGTTATCTTAACGAGCAAACCTTAGCAGAACACTTGTAGAAGCGTGTCTCACTAGGCCTTGTATCTTAGACCCTTTCTCTTCCTGCTTATGAAAACCTGGCGCTTTCTTTTACACGGGTTACTCATCACGGCTGGGGGCGCTGGGGCAAGCAGCTGCGAACAAAAGCCAGCCACCAGTGAGTCGGAAACAGCCCAAAAACAAGCCGTGGCGCTCCAGGGCCCCGAATCCAGCCAGAAAAAGCCGGAATTCCCGAAAGGCGTTGGGGAAAGAGACGCGAAGAAACAACGGGGATTTAAAAAACTGACGGGCTATTTCCTTGCTGACCATGATAAGAATCGGTACGGACAAGGCTATTTCGTTTCCCGAGAGATAATGGACGAAGTCATTCATCAGGACGGGTCGGATGGTGTGCGCATTTATCTGGCGCAGGCCAAGAAGAATGATGCGCCGTACTTAATCATTGTGGGCACCAAAGAGGACTCCGCCCACATACACCGCGACCTGGTTTCAACGGACAAGACGGGGAACATTGTGGGCACTTCGTACCTGGTAGTCCGGTCTGACGACAAATGCCCGGAGAACTGTGACGCGGATAGTCCATTCTACCATAAATAACCGTGCAAGCCGCACTGCTGTAGGCATGGACACTTCCGCTAGCTTGCAGGTACTTAACCGGGCGCTGGAGGCTGCACCCTTGGTTACGTTTGCATGCGCCTGGGTTCGCCGCCACCATTTGCCAGCCGCTTTTCGCCCGGTGTACTACTACGTGGGCATCAAGGCTCTGTTTTACTTTCTCGATACGTTTAGCCGGCTGGTATTTCGCAACAACGTGTACCTGTATCACGCGGGCACGGTGGTGCTGGTGTGCTGTCTGCTGCAGACTTACCGACAGCTACTGCCTGAGCGCTTCCACCCGTTTATAAAGGCCGGGTTGCTGGTGTTTCTGGTCGTGGCCCTGCTGGATGCGGCGGTGCTCAACGGGCTTTTCACGGACGTCAATACGTATTCCCAGGCCTGGGGCTGCGCTATGCTGCTGGCCTTGGCCATTTGGCACGTACTGTACCTGACGCGCGGCGCCCAGCAGCACCCCCTGGAAACGCAGCCTGAGTTTTTCTTGAGCACGGCGGTGCTGGTGTACTGCTCCAGCTCCATTGTTAGCTACGTGGCTATCAACATTATATATCACGCGGGGTACGACGTAGCCACCCTGATTCGACTAGACACTCTGCTTAGTGCGCCCGATATGCTATTGATGGCCGTGCAAATGGGGCTACTGGCCTGGATGTTTCAACTTTTTCCGTTGAGCGTGTCGCCCCGGCGGGCCCTACCCCACTGGCTGCATTACAGCCGCTGGCACCCGCGGCGCTACCGCCTGCTGGGCCGGCCGCTGGTGGGGCTGCGCCTACCCCAACCGTCGCGCTGGAGCGCTACGTAGCCCGACCGGACTTGCGTTGCTCCGTAACCACTACCGGTATCCATTTCTGAATAAGCTGGCAGTACCCCATGCCCCCAGACCTTCTGCCACTGCTGCTGATTGGCCCCATCCTGCTGCTACTGGCGGTGGGCATTGTGGTTATTTTGATTCGGGAGCAGCACCGGCGGCTGCGCCAGGAAAAGGAAAAACAGCTGCTACTGGCCCAGCAAAATGAACTTCTGGAGCAACAGGTGGCCCAGCGTACGGCCGAGGTAGTAGCTCAGCGCAATAATCTGGAGGAAACCCTGCTGGAGCTGCGCAATACCCAAACCCAACTGGTGCAGCGCGAAAAAATGGCTTCCCTGGGTGAGCTGACCGCGGGCATCGCCCACGAGATTCAGAACCCGCTCAACTTCGTCAACAATTTTGCTGAAGTATCGGGCGAGTTGCTCAGCGAGCTGGAAGCCGAGCAGCTCAGCGCTCCGGACCGCTCCGCGCTGGAAACCGACCTAACCCGGGACCTGCGCCAAAACCTGATTCGCATAACGCAGCACGGGCAGCGGGCCGCCGCCATTGTGCGCAACATGCTGGAACACAGCCGGGCCAGCACCGGCGAGCGGCAACCCACCGACCTGAACGCCCTCTGCGAAGAATACTTGCAGCTGGCCTACCAGAGCGTACGGGCCCGCCATAAAAGCTTTACGGCCACGCTCACTACCCGCTTCAGCCCCGAGGTGCAACCAGTGCGGGTGGTACCTCAGGAAATCGGGCGGGTGCTGCTGAATTTGTTTACCAACGCCTTTTATGCCGTGCAGCAGCGCCAGATGCTGAGTGAGCCATCATACCAGCCGGCCGTAGCCGTCAGCACGAAACTAACGGCTCAGCAGGTGCTCATCATCGTGCGCGATAATGGGACGGGTATTCCAGCGGCCATTCGCCAGAAGGTGTTCCAGCCATTTTTCACTACCAAACCCACGGGCGAGGGCACGGGCCTGGGCTTGTCCTTGAGCTACGACATCGTCACGAAAGGCCACGGCGGCACGCTAACCCTGGACACTGAAGAAGGTGAGTTCACGGAGTTTCGCGTCGGGTTACCTAGGTAGGACGTGCGTGGGTTGCAGGCAACACGAACCTCCTGCAGCGCGAAGAATTTCGCTTGGCTAAGCAGCCAGTAGTAGTAAAACGTCAGCTGAAGGAGATGCTTCGTTCCCTTTCGCAGGACGATTGTTGAGTAGTAAGCCTCTAAACGGGGATTCCTGCCCACAGTACCCTAACGTATGGGGCGGCTGAGAAAAAGTAGGATTAGCTTATATATAACGTATTTTATCTTTATTTTTACTTTGCTCAGAAAGTCAAGTAAAATGCTGCGTTACTGCAGTGTGAATAAGCCGCTCAGGTCCGGTTTGTGGAGAGGATGTTGGTAGCGAATAGCGCGCTTTTTTGGGCGTTATTCGGGTGTAGTCCGTGCGGGGTCAACAACGCGCGGTCAAGCAAAGTGGGAGGCTATTTCGAGGCTATGATAGGCCATAGAATAGCCGCAAAAGATTTTGGAGTGCCTTAGGCGTACTCGCGCGCAAGGGCACTCACGTACGACTGCTGGTAGTCTGACGATGCTAATCGAGCAACTTATTCCCTCGCGCTTCCGCACCCGGCCGGTGGCCCGGCAAGTGCGCACGGCCACGGCCGCCCCCCCGCTGGCTGCCGAACCTGAATACAGCTTGTTCTACCGGCTTTCCTTTCAGTGGCTGCGGCACCTGCTGGTACACGGTGCTATGCTCGTGACGGGCGTATTCTGCGCCGCGCTGGGGCTCAAAGCCTTCCTGCTACCCAACGGCTTCATCGATGGTGGCGTAACGGGTATTTCCTTGCTGATCAGCCAAGTAACAGGACTTTCCTTGTCCGTCCTGATTGTGCTGATCAATATTCCCTTCATCGTTCTGGGCTACTTCCAGATCGGACCCAAATTCGCGCTCAAAACCCTGCTTACTATTCTCACGCTGGCGGGCGTGCTACTGGTGGTGTCTTTTCCGTCCCTGACCCAAGATAAGCTGCTGATAGCCGTGTTCGGGGGGTTCTTTCTAGGAGCTGGCGTGGGCCTGGCCATGCGCGGCGGCGGTGTGCTCGATGGCACCGAGATTCTAGCCGTGTACATCAGCAAGAAGCTGCCCGGCTCTATCGGCGACATCATCCTGATAATCAACATTATCATTTTTGGGGTAGCGGCCTGGCTGCTGTCCGTGGAAACGGCCCTCTACTCCATCCTGGCCTACATCTCGGCGGCCAAAACCGTGGATTTTGTCATTGCCGGCATTGAAGAGTACACCGGTCTGACCATTATTTCTACCCACAGCGAAGCTATCCGCCGGCTAATTACCGACAAAATGCGCCGCGGGGCCACCGTGTACGAATGCACCCGCGGCTTCGGCTCCCACGGCCACCAGCACATGCGCATTGAGGCCATCTTCACCGTCGTGACCCGGCTGGAAGTGATTCACCTCACCGATGAAATCCGCAAGATTGACCCGCACGCCTTCATTGTGATGCAGTGCGTGAGCGACACCCGGGGCGGGCTGGTGAAAAAACGTCCCCTGCACTGACCTTCTGACGCCGCCGGGCTTTGCCTACTCAGTCCAGTTCAATTCTGTTCTTCCCTTTTTCACGCACACCGCAATGGAAACCTGGCAGCACTTTTTGGGCGTCCGCACGCGGGAGGTGAGTACGGTGTGGCTGTTCTTTCTGCACAACTTCCTGCTGGGCATCGGTACCGTGCTGGTGTACGTGGTAGCCAACGTATTGCTACTCGAGCACCAGCCCGAGCGCAGCCTCCCGCTGGCTTATGGGTTGAGCGCCCTGGCTACCATTGCCCTGGGCAAAGCATACGCCCATTTTGAGCACAGCTGGCCCCTAAAAACGCTGGCTACCCGGGCCCTGCTGGTTGTAGTGGGCTTCACCGGTATGCTGGCCCTGCTGATTACGGCCGGCCACGCGGTGGTGGCAGCCGTAGCTCTGCTGGTGGGCTACCGCCTCATTTACCTACTAACCAACCTGGAGTTCTGGGGGCTTTCGGCGGTGGTGTTTGATGTACGCCAGGGCCGGCGCCTGTTCAGCGTCATCAGCTCCGGCGACATGCCCGCCAAGGCCCTCGGGGCCGTGCTGGCCATCTTCGTGCACGCCCGCGCCGATTTGTTTTTTCTGTTGTTTGTGGCCTTCGGCGCGTATGTGGCGGCGCTTTACACCCAGTACCTCACGTTCCGCTCGCACGTGGTGGAGGCGCGGCCGGCCCCAGCCCGGGTGCGCCCGACGGTATCCTCGCCTTGGCTGCGCCGACTGCTGGGCAGCAATCCGCTGGTGCTGTACATGGGGCTGAGCATGCTGGCTGTGGCCGCCGTAGCCACCGGGGTCGAGTACTTTTTCTTTGTCAACGTCAAGCAGAAGCTCCAAGACCAGACCACCATTCTGCAGTACGTGGGCGGGGTGCTGGCCTTGGCCTACCTGCTGGCGATGCTGGGCAAGCTCCTGCTCACCCGCCACGGCCTCGACCACCTAGGCCTGCCCCGAACCCTGTTGCTCCTACCCCTCCTTGCCCTGGCTGGGGTAGCGCTGTTTGGGGGCCTGCAACTGCTGGGGGTTGGGCCGGCTGGCCAGCTGGTATACTTCTGCGGGCTGTATCTGGGGCTGGAGGTGCTGCGCCGGGCCGTCTTCGACCCCGTATTTCTGGTGCTATTTCAGCCCCTTTCTCCGCCCCAGCGCCTACGTGGCCACACTCTGGTGAAGGGTTTTTACGAGCCTCTGGGCATGGGACTGATGGGCGGGCTGCTGCTGGCAGCGCAGGCCCTGCCAACGGCTGGCGCCGGGCTGGCCTTTGCTGGAATGGCTCTGCTGCTGCTGGGGGTCGTGCTGCTGCTGCGCCATACCCACCATTACTACCTGGAGGAGCTAAAAACAGTGCTCAGCCGCCGCTTCCCCGACCAGCCCCACCCAGCCTGGAACACCACCGACATCCTGCACTTAGAAGAAACCCCTGCCCCCGATGCCCCTACCCCACCTGTCTCACCGGATACATCTTTAGCCGCTTCATCCCCCGAAACCGGGCCTATACCTGACGCAGCCCTTCATCACCCCGAGCTAGCGCAGCGCCAGGCCGCGCTGGCCCAGTGCCTGACGGCTACGCCCACCGACCCGGCGGCCCAGGCCAGCCTGCAGGAGTTGGCCGCCGCTAATGCCGTGGAGCCGCGGCAGGTGGCCCTGGCCTTGCTGCGCTTTCTGCCCCCGCCCCGGCAAACCACCTTGCTGCACACCTGCCTGCATAGCCTAGAGCCCAGCCTGGTGAAGGCGGCCGTGCAAGCCGCCGCCCAAACGCCCACGGCGCCCATCATTGAGCTGCTGATTGATTTGCTGGAAGAAAAGGCCGTGCGCAAGCCAGCCGCCAGCGCTCTGGCTGGCATGGGCGCCGCCGTGCTGCCGGCCCTGGAAACGGCCCTGCACCGCCAAACCGACTACCCCTTGCTGCGCCGACTAACCATGGTGTGTGCCCGCGTGGGCACGCCGGCCAGCCGCCGCGTGCTGGTAGCCCTGGCCCAACAATCCAACCTGAGCCGGCGGGCGGCCGCCCTGCATGCTCTTAGCCGCTACGAGGCCGTGGCGGCTGAAGCTCCGCTGTTTCAGAACCTGATGCAGAAGGAAATGCGGCTGGCGCAGCTGCTGCTGCACGGCATGCTGGGAGCCAACGTGGAGTTGCGCTCCTGCCTAAAGTACGAGCTAACCAAGGTGCAGCAGCGGCTGTTTGGCCTGCTGCTCCAGCTCTACGACCGCCAACCCATTCTCGACGCTCAGCGCGGCATAGCCCGGGCCGGACAGGAACGCCAAGCCAATGCCCTGGAAATTCTCGACAACCTGATTCCGCGGCCCCTCTACCAGGGTTTGCAGGCCCTCGTGGACGTAGGCCGACTCACCAAAAAGGTGCAGACCTTCGACCAACTGCTGGGCCCCGTGCCGCCAGAGTCTATTCTGACCCTCATTCTGCAGCGGGGCGAGGATGCGTTTGCGCCCTGGACCGTGAGCGTGGCCCTGCGGCAGTGGCAGCCCACGCCCGCCACTGTGGCTACCCTGCGCACGTACCTGCACGCTCCCAACCTGCTGGTGCGGGAAAGCGCCGAAGACGTGCTGGAGTTGCTGCCCGCCCGCTACCCGGCCGTGTATGAGCACTGGTGCCGCCTCTATCCGTGCGCCACGGACAGCCCGGACGGCCCGGCAGCCGTGGCCCCGCGCATCTCGGCGGTGGAGCGGGTACTGCTGCTCAAGCACACTACTCTGTTTGCTCAAACGCCTGAGAATGTGCTCAGCAGCATTGTACCTATTATGAAGGAAGTAGAGTTTCCTGACCAGCACACCATTTTTGCGAAGGGCGACCTGGGCACTTCGCTCTTTATTATTTACACGGGAGAGGTAGGGATTTTTACGGGGGAGCAGCAACTGGCTACTTTCCACGAGGGCGACTTTTTCGGGGAGCTAGCCCTGCTCGATGCGGAGCCCCGTTCCGCCACGGCCGTTACCAAGGGCCCGGTGGTGGCGTTTCGGCTGGATCAAGAGGATTTTTACGACGTGATGGAGGAATGCGCCGAAGTGCTGGACAACATCCTGCGCGTACTCTGCCAGCGCCTGCGCCTACAAAACGAGAAGATGAGGGCCCTGACTACCGGCGAAATGGTTCGAAACGAGCCAGGCTAGGAGTGCCGGAGCGGGGAACGGCTGCCTGCTGGTGTGGGGTCGGAATCCTAACGGCAAGCTCCTGCGTATATAGCCGCACTTGGGCTTGCCGCCATCTGGCAGCCTTTTCTCTCGCCTGATTCCCACTCAATCTCTCGCATTATGAACAAGCATCTGCTTTCTACCCTGGCGTTGGCCTTCGTTTTCACTACTGGCTCGGCCGTGGCCCAGGGCAAAATGAAAACTAAGTCGGACGACGAAAAAACCAAGACTACCGAAGGCGGCATGACCACCAAAACCAAGGTGGATGACGACGGTAAAGTAAAAGTGAAAGGTGAGTCGGCCGATGGTGCCAAGCTGAAAGCCACGACCAAGCCCCGCAAAGGCAAGGACATGAAAGACATGAAAATGTCGGGTGGGGGTAGCAGCGCCGGCGTAATGGTAGGCGGCGCCATGATGACTCCGGACAAGGACATTGTCGATAACGCCGTTAACTCCACTGACCACACCACGCTGGTAGCGGCCGTGAAGGCAGCCGGCCTGGTGGAAACCATGAAAGGCGCGGGTCCCTACACCGTATTCGCTCCTACCAACGCGGCCTTCGACAAGCTGCCAGCGGGCACCGTGAACACGCTGGTAATGCCCGAAAATAAGCAGAAGCTCACCACCATCCTGACCTACCACGTGGTACCCGGCCGCCTGATGGCCGCTGACCTGAAGGATGGCCAGACGCTGACTACCGTGCAAGGCGAAACCCTGACGGTACACCGCATGGGCGACACGGTGATGCTGCATGACACTAAGGGCGGCATGGCTAACGTGACCATTCCGAACGTGGTATCGAAAAATGGCGTGACCCACGTAATTGATACCGTGCTGATGCCGACCAAGTAAGTTCAGCCGCTCTGCGCGCTACCTCTCAGGCCGACTCCGTTCCGGGGTCGGCCTTTTTGTGTGCTAGGGGCAGCAGGTTGGCCGGCCCGTTGTGTTATGGATTTGTTACGAAAGCCGGTGGCCGCAGCCCGCCCCCGGCCCGTCCGGCCAATATTTGCGACCTTTGGTTTTCACCCCCGTCCTCCACACCTTTTGCGAATGAAACACCTGTTCTCCTGGCTGTTAGCCTTTTCCTTAAGCCTGGGCGCAGTGGTAGCCCAAACGCTACCACCCGCGCCGCCCACTGCCCTGCAAGGCCAAGATTTGAAAGACTGGCTGCGCCAAAACTGGTACGATGGCCGGCGCATTGAGCTCAGCTATAACGCGGCTCGGGGCAAGATGTACAACTACATTGATAACCAGAACGGCCGGGTAGTATGCGTGTACTCGGGGTACACCGAACTGACGCCCCTGGACTCAAGCAGCACTAACCCGGGCGTGGTGTCGCGCATTAACTGCGAGCATACCGTGCCGCAGTCGTGGTTTGATGAGGCAGTGCGCATGCGCTCCGACATTCATCATCTGTTTCCCACCTATGACACCTGGAACAGCAACCGGGGCTCCGATCCGTTTGCCGAAATTCCGGATGCGCAAACCCGCCTCTGGATGCGCAATAACCAGAGCCAGACCACTATTCCGACAACAAACATCAACGAATACAGCGAAGATACGGACGCGCAGTTTGAGCCCCGCGAGGACCACAAGGGCAACCTGGCCCGGTCTATTTTCTATTTCTACACGGTGCACCAGAACGAGAAGTTTGACCCAGGCAAGGGCATAATTACCGCCGCCGCTGATTTAAACACCTTGTACCAGTGGCACCTGGCTGACCCCGTAGACGCCCGGGAGCGGGAACGAAACCGCCGCGTGGCCAAAAGCCAGGGCAACTTCAACCCCTACATTTCCTACCCCGACCTGGTAGCTCGGGCCTGGGGCTTTCAGGCGCTGCCCACGTTTTCCTTTGCTACGGCCAGCGGCAGCGTAACGGAGGGCGCCAGCGGCACCACAGCCACCTATACCACTACTGTTACCATCACGTCGGCCCCTACTACTCCCCTGACCGTGGAGGTAGCCCTGGACGCGGCCACTTCTACCGCCACGGCGGGCCAGGACTTCGCCTTTACCTCACCCCAAACCTTAACCTTTGCCGCCGGCCAGACTTCGCAATCCGTGACCGTCACGGTTACGGGTGACGCCCAGCCGGAGGCCAATGAAACGGTAGTACTTAGCCTGCGCAACCCTGCCACCGGCGGGGCCGTGGGTGGCCCCGCCTCGCACGAGCTGACTATCACGAACGATGACGGCCCGGCCCCAACCATTGCCTTTGCCTCCGCCACGGGCAGCCTACCCGAAGGTAATGCCGGCACCAGCACTTATTCCGTGAATGTGACGCTGAGCGGTAGTGCCCCTTCCGCCAACGTAACCATTCCCGTAACGGTAAGCGCCACCGGCACTACTGCCACCTCGCCCGCCGACTACACCTTGTCAACCAGCTCCCTGACCTTTGTGGCCGGGCAGGCATCCCAGACGCAGACCGTGACGCTCACCGTGCCCGCCGATACCCAGCCGGAACCCAACGAAACCGTGCGGCTGGTGCTGGGCGTGCCCACCACCGGCGGCGCCATTTTGGGCACGCCCGCCGCCCACGTGCTCACCATTCAGAACGACGACCAAGCCCCAGCCGGCTCGCCCTGCACCGATTTGTTTTTCTCGGAGTACGTGGAAGGCGCAACGGGTAACACCAAGGTGCTAGAAATCTATAACCCCTCGCCGGCTCCTATTAGTCTGGCCGATATCGAAGTACGCCTTTACCCCAGCGGGTCGACTACCCCTTCGCAAACGGCCCTGCTTAGCGGCACCATTGCCCCCGGCGACGTGTACGTTATTGCCAACACTGGCGTCACCTCTACCCTGGTGCAAGCCCAAACTGACTTGCAATCTGGGGTAGGCTTTTTCAACGGCCCCCACTCCATTGGGCTATTTAATGGCACTGATACGTTGGATGTCATTGGCGTTATTGGGCAGGTGCCCGCCGGTGGCAGCTGGACTGTGCCCAGCGGCGGCTCAACCCGGGACAACACGCTGGTACGCAAGCCCACCGTAAGCCGGGGCCAACCGCGCTGGAGCCTAGCCGCCGACGGCTGGCAAGCCCAGGGCGTGGATGTATACACGGGCGTAGGAAGCCACACCAGCACCTGCGCTACCATAACCCGCACCCCCAAGGCCGCCGCCCTGGCAGCAGGCATGGAGGTGTACCCTAACCCGGCCGGGGGCAGCGTGCAGGTGCGTTTGCCGGAGTTGCGGGGGCGCCATAAGGCCACCATCAGCCTCTATAACGCCCTGGGCCAGCAGGCACTAGTCCGCACCCAACTGCTGAGCGCCGCGGAGGCAGCAACCCTTGATGTCCAGTCCTTGGCTAGTGGCCTCTACTCCGTGCGCGTAACGGCAGATGGGGTGCAGTACACCGGCCGCCTAGCCGTGCAGCGGTAACTATCCAGAAGCAAACGCCCTGATCCGGCCCGTTCTCCTTGGTTTTCCAAGGTGGGCGGGCCGGACTTTTTTTCTACATGAGGGAGCAGAAGGTATTGTAGAAGTCAGCCTGAACATTCCGCAAAAACGCAGTCGGAGCGTCTGGCGCAGTGTTGTTGAGGTAGTAGCTTTATCATCAGCACACCGGCTGCTCTGGTGGTGCCTCCGAGCTACGGGTCTTTTTGCTGCGTGCTTACTCCTCAACGAAACCCCTGGCTACCTGGTAAGCGCTACGGCCCGCATGGCAGTGCAGGCCGTATTTAGTAGATGCGGGGGACGAAACACTCAGCCGTAGCCAGATACCATAAAAGTGGGGGAAATAGAAGCTACACCTCGGCAATGGTCAGGACGGGAATGCGGCTGTGAGCGAGCAGGCGAGCCGTTACGCTCTGCAAGAACTGGGTTCCGGTAAAGGAGCGCTGGCGGGTTACAAACGAAAGCATGTCGGCGCGGTAGCGGGCGGCCGCGTGCCGGATGCCTTGCTCAATGCTGGGGTGGCGGGCAGTAGCTACGGTGTGCGCTACGCCGCGCAATAGGCCCGTTTGGTGCAACTGGGCCGCTATTTCAGCCATTTTCGGCGAAAACTCACTGGTGTACACGTGAATACCCACCACCTCCGGAATGATTCGGATGAGCAGGTGGTCCACGTCGCTGGGCAGGTGGCTTAGCGTCAGAGGGAAGCGCGCATACGTCAGTTGAGCCAGTAGGGCCGGAATGGTTTCTGCCGTGGCGGGTAGGCGTACAGCGCGCCGGTCGGTGTCCAGCACAATGCGGCGCGGCACCGGTCCGGCCCGAAAGGTAGCAGGCACCACCAGCAGCGGCTGGGCTACCTGCCGCACTACATATAGGGCTGTACTGGTAGCGGCAGTAGTCATTCGCTTAGCCGGGTTGCTGTTTCCAACCACTATAATATGCCCCACGCTACTGCGCATGGCCGCCGTTAGGCGCGCGGCGGCATCCGAGGTAATGACTTCGTGCGTGCACGGCACCGACCTGCTGATTTTACGGGCCAGCTCAGCCAGCTGCTGAGCGCTTTCGGTAGCCGTTAGGCCTCCTGCTGCCGCGCTGAAGTAGCGGCCTTCCACCCCATTTGTTTCGGGCAGCACGTGCCAGAGCCGCAGGTGCGCCCCCAGGTGACGAGCCAGTACCTCGGCGTAACGCAGGGCATTGGCCGCCGTAGCCGAAAAATCGGTCAGGACATGAAAAGTCAGCATGGGGCAAGGCACTAGCGTTGGACGGAACTGGAAAAACTATACTGTCTCTGAGAAAGTTACGAGTTAAGGCAGTGCCAGAAATTAACACCACATTAAAACCATCTTATTCCCAACCGTTTCTGCTGCACCTAGTTCCATCAGCTTTTTTGCCCGTCGACTAACTTCTAAGGCCCCAAAAGGCCTTTTCTATTTGCCTCAAACTTGCCCTCACTTGCTCGTTATGCGGGCCCGAGCAGCAGGCGATAGAGGCTATAGGGGTTAGCACGCAGTTAGTCGGCCGGAGCCAGCAGCTCCTGGTACTCGGGGTGGCGCTGCACAAAATGCTGCATGAACTCGCAGCTGGTGCGCACCCGTAGCTGCTGCTCCCGGGCGTAAGTGAGGCCCGCGCGGGCCAGTTCCTCAGCAACTCCCTTACCCCGGAGGCCCTCTTCCACGAACGTGTGCGTGAAATCGATAACGCCCTGCTGGGGCTGGCTGTAGGCTAACTCAGCCGTGTAGCCATCCTGAATAATTGTAAATTCCTGATCGGGAGCGTTGTGAGTGATGGAAGCAGCCATAGACAGAAGGTGTAGAAAAAGAAGGAAGACCCGACGGTATGGTTCAGTACCGCCATTTGTCAGGCATTTACGTATGAGAAGCAGCGCTGGCTACGTAGGCCGCGCTTTCTCTTCTGTTTCTCTCTTCCTATTCTACCCACCATGGCACATACCCCAGAAAACCCCGATTTTACGCCCGATACCAACTCTACTGCGGCTAACTCGCCCACCGGAACGCCTCAGTATGGAGAGTTCGGCAAGCCTAACCAGCCCACCGAGGCCCGGACTACTACCCCTACCCACTCGGGTGAAAGTGTAACCCAAGGTGGCCAAGCGGCTCCTTCCGTGGCTTTCCCAGAGCAGCGCGGCAGTGTCCCGCAGAACCTTGACCCCTCCTTGGTGCGGCAGGTAGCGGATGCCGAGTACGATGAGCAGCGCGAAGGCTGGGCTCAGGACGATCCGCGCTATGGGGGCGGTACCCGCAACTGGGCTACCAACGAGCCGGCCAACCATAGCCAGGGCCCTGCCCGCGACGACGATGAAAAGCCTCACAACCCGAACGTGGGCAACAACGACAACCCCGATGAATTCAGCGCCCTGCGCCCCGATGGTGGCCGCGGCATTCCCGGCGCCAGCACGGACGGCCAGCTTCTCGCCGGCGATGACAAAGACAAATAGTAGTTGGCGTTTTGCCCTTCTCATTCATTAACATCAGCGCCGGGCCGCAGCGCAGTGCTAGGCGCTGATTTCCCTACCCTTTTCCATGGCTACTGAACCAAATCAAGACCCCGCCGCCGCCCTCGACCCAAACTCGGGCGCTAACTTAACGGAAGAACAGCGCAAGCACCGCGAGGAGCTGTACGGCTACAAGCGCGACGAAGAAGGCACTCTGGATACCTCCGCCCGCCTCGAAGAAGAAACCACTGGCATTCCGCTGGATGGCGCCGGCAACGCTGGCCCCGACGCCGATAACACGACCCGTCGTGACGAGCTGGACATTCCCGGCTTCAACAACCCCATCGACGATAACAACCGCTAGAACATCAGCTAGCGGCGCAGCCAACTGCTTGCCAGAAGGCACCTAACCACCACGACCACTCTACACTCTCCTGAAATTGAAGGAGTAAGGCGTAGAGTGGTCGTGTTTTTTTTATGGTAATACGTGGTATACCCGCTGCCGAGGAGTTGCCATCCGTGTCCATCTCGGCTGAGGTATAAACTCACGGGCTCAACCCACAGGCGGTGCAGATGATGGCCGAAGATGAGGTCGATAGTAGCTACCATACCTCCACCCTGGCTATGGAGTATGCTACTACCCCGTTTAACTTCGTGCTGAGTGTGTGCGACCATGCCCGCGAAACCTGTTCCGTGCTGCCGGGCGCTACCACCGCTACCCGCCTGCACCATAGCTTTCCTAACCCCGCCCGCGCTACTGGCTCGGAGGCCAAAATACGAACGGCTTTCCGAGATACTCGCGACCAGATCAAAGCCTTCGCCATCGATTTTGTCCGGCAGCATTTACCCCATTAGTAAGCCAGCCCCCACTGCGTAGCAACCACCCCGAAGCGGCGGCCCAATACCCAGCACTAGTAGGACACGTTGGGATGTATAAGGAAGTAGGCCGTCTGCCTAAACATGGCTGGGGGCTTTGAGGGCAACTATTCTGCTAGTCAGGAACTGGGCCGCGGTGAGTGAAAAGCAGGGAGTTTTTAAGCCAAGCACCTGCCACCTGTTGGGCATTTCGCGTATACAATTCTTACGCGTAGCTTTCCGCTCCCAACCCTTCTTCCATCCATGGCAGCTTCTTTCCTCGTCCTCACCGATTTTACGCCGGCCGCCGACCATGCCCTGCGCTACGCAGCGGCTTTGGCCGCGCCCGCCCAGGCCACGCTAGTTGTCCTGCATATCCGTCGCGAAACTTTGCTTGACCCGGATGCTTTCACGGGCACCATCCGCCACATGAGCGAGGGCGAAATTGCGGCAGCCCTGCAGGAGCGGGTGCAGCCGCTGAAGGTAAGCGCCACGGTTGAATCGGCGGTAGACGGGGTAGAGGGCGCCGTAGCGGACGCCGTGCGCCACCATGCGCCCGCCCTGGTAATCTTGGGCAAGCCTGATACCGAAACTACCCCGGATGAACTGGTCAGCAGCACGTCGTTGAAGCTGCTGCGCGCTACCCGCACGCCCCTGCTGGTGGTGCCCATTGCCTCGCAGGCTCCCGTGCCCCCGCACTGCGTAACTATTGCCGCCGACAACAGCCCTATTGAGTTGAAGGTGCAGTCGGCGGGCGTGCAGGTGCTGTTGGAACAATTACAGCCCCACCTCACCGTAACGCACGTAGCGGAGCCCGAGAACAGCGACAGTTGTGCCCAAGCTTTTGAAGCCGTTGTTGCGAGTGGCCTAACCAAGGGTACTACCTTCCGGGTGCTGTGCCATAGCATTCGGCACCGCCGCATAGCAGCCGGCATTCTGCTGGCCGCCGCTGAAACCAAGGCCGATCTGCTGGTGCTTATTGCCCGCCGCCGCAGCTTTTTGGGGCAGCTTTTCAACCGTAGCGTTACCTCCCAAGTGGTACTGCACGGGCAGCTACCGATTCTGCTGCTACCCGCCATGGACTAAAACCAACGGCTACCCGACTACCCTGCTCCGGCGCTCCAGCAGACAGACGTCGTGCCACTGACCTTGCAACTGGCCCAGCCGTTCCCGCACGCCCACCAGCCGAAACCCAGCCTGCTCGTGCAGGCGTAGGCTAGCCGCGTTCAGGCGCATGATACCGGCTTGTAAGGTCCAGATTCCGTGCTGCTCCGATTCGGCTACCAGTTGCGCCAGCAGCCGCTGCCCTACTCCCCGGCCCCGATGCGCGGCCCCAACGTACACGCTCACTTCTGCCACGCCGCGGTACACGCACCGGCCCGAAACGGGCGTCAGGGCCGCCCAGCCTGCTACCTGCCCGGCTTCAGACAGAGCTACAACCCGGCTATGCGGTAGGTGGCTGGCGTCCCACTCCGCCCAGGCTGGAACGTCGGTGGCAAAGGTTGCCTGACCCGTGGCTATGCCTTCGGCATAAATAGCACTCACGGCCGGGTAGTGCTCCGTGGTCAGGGGTAGGAGCTGAATGGTAGCAGTTGTAAGCATCATCAGTAAGGCAGCAGACTGAAGAGAAGGTAATAAATCTGAAGGGTAGCTAGTACTTCGGTCTCAATAAAATCCGCTCAGGTGAGCCTCATCCAACCCTCTTCTTCACTGCTACTGCGGACTTCTGCACTCCACCGGCATCCGGCCTGGCAGCAGTGGTAGCCGCACCTATTTTGCCGGCTAACTTTTACCAACGCCAGCCCAGTTGCAGGCCGCCGTACCAGTTGCGGCCCGGGGCCGGCTGAAAGTAGCGCCCCCCGAAGGCGTTAAGGTCGTTGCCTAGGGAATAGCGGCGGTTCGTGACGTTTTCAACTCCTCCGAATACATCCAGGCCTAGTCCTTTCGGCAGCTCGCGCCGCCAGCCGGCCCGGCTACCAAAGGTCCAGTAGCCGGGGGCGTACTCGGTGTTGGCATCGTTGAGGGGCAGGCGGCTTTGGTGGTTGACGGTGGGGTTAAGGTAGAAGCCCAACTGCTGGCTGAAATCGAGGCCGGTGGTGAGCGTGTGGGGCGCCGTGCCGGTGAGGCGGTTGCCGCTGAAATTGTTGCCGCCGCTTTCGTAGCTCCCGAAACGGTAGTGGTTGTAGGCGTAGCTTACAAAGGCGCGCAGACCGGTACCACCCGCCTGGGTAGCACTTACGGTACCAGGGGTCAGGCTGCTTGCCGGCCGCCAGAGCCAGCCGCTGAGGGCCGCTTCGGCGCCACGCTGGCGGGTGTTGCCGGCATTGTCGAATAGCTGAGTACCCTGGTCGGTGGTGCGGGTAGTAATTGTCTGGCGCACGCGCAAGTCGTAGAGGGCCACATCATAGCGCACCCGCTCATTCCAGAGTTGCCCGCGGGCGCCTACCTCGTAGTTGGTGCCACGTTCAGCCTGCAAGGCGCGGTTTATGGAAGCGTCCGAAGGCCGAATTTCCTCTTCCGTGGGTGGCGAGAAGCCCGAGCTGATGCTGCCGTACACCGACAAGCCCAGCCCAAACTCGCGCAGCAGCGCCACCCGCGGCGACACCTCGGGCCGGAAGTTGCGCTCCAGTTGGTAGGCCTCGGGGCGGGTAGCGGCGTCGGAAATGCGGCTGATGCGGTAGCGCAGGCGGTTGTAGCTGGCCCCGGCCGTGAGCAGCAGCCCGGCGGGTAGCTCGTAGTCGGCCTGGGCAAAAGCAAAGCCCGTAAGCGTCCGAATTTCGTCGTCGTAGCGCAGTTGACCAGGGGTGCCGGCGCGGTTCTGGTAGTTGCGGGAGCTTTCGAAGCCGGTTTGCCCCTCTCCCCCACCCTGAAGACGGAGCGTACGCCCAGCCAGGGTAGTGCGGTAGCTGGCCACTACCCGGCCGCCCCCGCCCAGCAAGGTGTTGCGCTCAAAATCAATGAGGTAGGGCGTCTGGATACTGCTACCGCTCAGGTACAAGGTAGTGCGCAAACTCAGGCGCTCCGAGAAGCGGGCTTCGTGGGTACCCCCGAGCAAGGCCGTGCGCGAAGCATAGTAGGCGCGCTGCTGCACAGTGCCAGGGCTGGTGGTCGTACCCGGTCGGGCCTGGCGCGGATTAGCCTCGAACTGAGCCCGGGTAAGGCCGCCGGGCAGCTGGTAGTTTAGGTCGGAGTACAGGGCGTGCAAACTGATGGTCTGCTTGCCCGTAGGCTGCCACTCCCCGTCGAGGGCCAGCACGTCGCGGCGCAGGGCGCTTTGTTGGCGGTAGCCGTCGAGAGTCTGGCGGGCGTAGCTGGCACGTAGGTAGCCAGTAGCGGTACCTGTTTCGGCCGCCACTGTATAGCGCCGCAGTCCAAAGCTACCAGCCGTGAAGCCCACCTGGGCTCGGGAAGTGCCCAGCAGGGGGCGCCGGCCCGTGAGCAGCACGGCTCCGCCGGTACCGGCCCCGTACACGCTGGCCGCCGGTCCTTTTACTACCTCAATGCCCCCGAACAGGCTAGGATCGAGCAGATTTAGAGGGGTACTGCCGCTGGCTTCGGTGAAAGGTAAGCCTTGGTAGTACACCTTGGTGTTGCGCACCCCAAACGGGGAGCGAAGCGTGCTGCCCCGTACACTGAGCCGGTAGCTAGCCGTGGCGCGCTCCTCCAGTCGCACGCCCGGCAGGGTATTCACGGCCTGGGTCAGGGCGTTCTGCGGAAACCGCTCCAGCACGGCGGCATCGAGCACCCCCACAGCGGCGGCGGTGCGGCGCAGGGGTAGCTGCTGGCCGTAGCCGGTTACGGTAGCTTCGGGCAGCACCTGGGGCCGCAGCATGGCGGTATCGGGCGGGGCCGTTTGGGCGAAGGCGGCAACGGGCAAGAGCAGCAGCGGCGTGGCGTAGCGGTAAGGCATTGAGGTAGCAGTGAGAAGTCAGAGTAAGGTAGCCGGGCCGCGCCGGTTCGAACTTGCTAACCCGTAATCAGTGATAAGGGTTGGGAACAGCCTAATTTTCGGGTCGTCATTATGTAGCGGCAGTTAGTGGGCAGGCTGTTCAGTAACAGAAGCAGCGGGGCAATGCCGGGCCGGATTCTGTATATGCCGGATTATGTATATTTCAACCTCTGCTTATCATCTGTTATTACCTGAGAAGTATATTTACCCCTTATGCTGCGTTTATTCCGTCGTCCAATACTCTTCCTATGCAAATTGCTACTCGTTAACGGGTGCTTTGTCTCCCGAATAGCTTTTGGGCAGACGTCTACGGTTAAGCTGAGCGTTAATCCTGTGCTACAAGTCGAGGAGCTAATCCCCCTTTCTGCTGGTGTGGGAGTAGAAATAGGGATAAGCCCCCATTCGGCCTTGCAAGTCAGCGGCAGTTACCGGTACTTCCGCAACCAAGATGCTGAACCCGACAAGGGGCCCAAATTCTACCTAGACTACCGGTATTACCCGTGGTCGACTTCAACAAATGATGGACTCTTCCTAAGTCCTTTTGTGGGTATTGGCAGCCTCCGTGTAGGCAGAGGGGACGATTTTAATCTGCCAGACACTAACAGAAAACGGGAGCAGGAGGCCGGCGTCCTACTCGGGTATCAGGCGTTGTGGTCACGCTTCACGCTTGAAGGATTTGCTGGTCCGGCCTATTGCCGGGTGGCATCTGTGGGCAGTTATCCTGGCGTCCAGCGTTTTGTGTGGTTACGGGCAGGCTTCACAGCCGGACTACGGTTTGGTCAGCGGTAGTCTCAAGCGCCACCAAACCTCATACCAACGGTGTACTACCTTGCTAATCAATAACTCAACCAGCAAGCAATTCTCTGGGGCTACCGTGTGTTGCCGCTCCCGCCGCTCCTGTCATTCCCACCGGGTTTGCTGGCACTGGCGCTAGCGTATCGGCTGGGATGCGGGGTGGCTGGTGGTACGTTGAGGCAACCCAAGCTCGGCAAAAGCAGTTGAACTAGGCGCAACTATTCTTCTGCGCTATGCTTTCCAAACTTACTTTTTCGCTGGCGGCAACGCTGCTCATTGCCTGCTCGGCCACGGCTCAAAACGTGCCGCCAGAGGCTACCCCTTTCCGAATGACGGGCAACATTTACTTGCCCAAAAAGCTACCCGCAACCCCGGAGCGCATCAGCAGCCTGAAAGCGCCAGCCGGCTTTACCGTCAGTGCCTACGCCCAGGGCCTGGACATGCCCCGCATGCTGGCCGTGGCTCCCAACGGCGACGTGTACGTATCGAACCGGGTAAAAGGCACCGTGACCCTGATCCGCGACGCCAACCAGGACGGCAAGGCGGAAGTAATGCAGCAGGTAGCCCAAAAGCCTCACCTGCATGGTTTGGCCCTGAAAGATGGTAAGCTTTACATGGCCGCCATCCGGGAATTGTACGTGGCCGATGTGAAACCTGATGGCAGCCTGAGCGAGCCCAAAATGCTTTATCAGGACCTGCCCGACGCCGGCCAGCACGCCAACCGCACCCTGCAATTCGGTCCGGATGGGCAGCTCTACCTCTCGGTGGGTAGCACCTGCAACGCCTGCGACGAAGACAACCCCGAAAACGCCACCCTGCTTCAGATCAAAACGGATGGCTCGGGCCGCCGCGTGTACGCCCGCGGCCTGCGCAACACCATCGGCTTCGACTGGCACCCAACTACCCGGCAACTCTACGGCCTCGACCACGGCATTGACTGGCTCGGCGACGAGGACCAGCAGGAAGAATTCAACCAGATTAAAGAAGGCGGGCACTACGGCTGGCCCTCCATCATTGCCGACGGTAAACCCTACCCCGCCAACAAGCCTAAGTCGGGCGACTCCTACGCGCAGTTTGACGCCAAAGCAGTGCGGCCCTTGCTGCTCTACAAAGCCCACTCCGCGCCCCTGGGTTTGGTGTTCAACCGCGGCCAGCAGTTCCCGGCTGAGTTTCGCCACGATGCCTTCGTGACCATGCACGGCTCCTGGAACCGGGCCCAGCCCTCGGGCTACAAAATTGTGCGAGTGCGCTTCAACGAGCAGGGCCAACCCCAGCAGTTTGAGGATTTCGTGACGGGGTGGCTAGTAGAAAACGACAAGTCGGAATTCGGCCGCCCTTGCAGCATTGTGCAGGCCCCGGATGGCTCCCTTCTAGTCTCTGACGATGATAACGGGGTTATCTACCGCGTGGCTTATACAGGTAGAGAAGCGAAGAAACCTAAGAAAAGCAGCTAACTAAACAGCCACCCGTTTCGGCTCTGTGCACGGTAAAGCCAAAGCCCAGGATGTTGAACTGGCCGAAGGCATAACGGGCTTTTTAGGGTGCAGACATCTTCTTTAATGTATTGCTTCCTCGTTTCAGGCAAGGTTGGCGAGAAGGCCTGCTTACTTGGGTAGGCTTAGCAGATGTTTTACCAGCCACGTTTTAGGAGAGTCGCGGCGGATGCTTCTTGAACGAACTAGCGGGGAATCTGCCAGGGTTAAACAGCGTTTATTATTTCTATGCCGACTCTCTCCCCCGACTTGCGCAAAGCGCTGCTACACCTGCCCCAGAAAGAAAAAGACACGCTGCTTACCCGCCTCGTCGCTCAGGATGCCGTGCTGACGGAGCAGTTGGCCTTCCGGTTGCTAGAGGGCGAAGACGGGCTGGAAATACGCCGCCAGCGCCTGCAGCAGCAAGTAGACGACCCCGTGCGGGGCTTCCACCAAACACCCAACGACCTGCTGCACATTGTGCGTCAGCTTCAGCAGCGCCTCACCTACCACTGCAAAATCACGGGCGACACGATGGGAGAAATTGAGCTGACCCTGCGCCTGCTCCGCAACGTGCTGCGCCACCAGCCCGAGGCCACCAACCGCTTGCATGGTCCCACCCAACCCCTGCTCCAGCACCTGGCCCGCCGCACCGCCGAGGTCGTCAAATCTATTCAGAAGCTGCACGAAGATTATCATGTGGAGCTAGCACCGGCGTTGAATGAACTACTCACCCTACTCTACGCCTCAGCCGCCGCTCCCCTAGCCCGGGAGCTAGGCATTCCGCGGGAGTGGTGAAGAAGTGAAATGGTGAGTGAGAGAAGTGTTGTATCCTTTTTGCGCGGGCGTAAGTACACTCCAGAACGGACCTGTCTAGGTTCTTTTCTCCCTCCTTACCGCTCTGCACTCATGGCTACTACTCCTTCCCCCGAACACATGCGCGCCCCCGCCCACCTGACCGCTGAAGATCTGCGCCAGGCGCTTACCGAGCTCGACGCTAAAATCCAGACCCTACGCAACCGGGCCCACGCCACAACCGCCAACTCCCAGAATACCTACCACCAGCACGCCGATGCGCTGGAGGCTAAACGTGCCCGGCTTGCCGAGCGCCTCGGACCGGAGGCAGCCGCTTCCGCCGGCAAGCCCGCCGCCGGCTCTGACCACGACCGCAGCACCTGGGACGACATCTGGCACGGCATCGAGAACCTGCGCCAAGACCTGCGCAACATCATTTAAGCACGGGAATAGCCAAGTTAGGGTGTTTCCCTAGCATCCAGACTTTGCCCAACAAGGCGCCCGTGCGGGCGCCTTGTTGCGTTTAAGGAGGGCCCGCGTAGGTAGGCGCGGCTTCCCGCGCAAGGCGCCCTGGGTCAGGCGGCAAGTGCAGCTAGTGCGCAACAAGCCCAGAACGGAATTGACTAGCTCGGGTGCCGGCGCACACCCTCAGTGGCCTAGTACTGCTACTCAGTTCGGGTGCCAGATTAACCGTTCGACCGGCGGATTTACCGTTCGCTGAAAAGTAGTTTCGATGGGACGTTAGCGGGGCTAGGTTTGCTTCATCAACCGCAACAAACGTCACCACTCTTAACCGCTTTCCGCCATGAACCTGACCGCTACCTTCCGCCCCTTCTGCTCGGCCCTGCTCCTGACGGCCGCCGTTGTGCTGGCCGCCCCAGCCGCTAGCGTGGCGGCGCCGGCTGCCCCCGTTGCCGCCTCCATCGATACGCCGGCAGCCCACCCCAACTTTACGGTGCGGGTAGTAGGCAAAGGCCAGCCCCTGCTCCTGATTCCGGGCCTAACCTGCCCCGGCGCCGTGTGGGACGAAACCGTGGCTCATTACCAGAAGCAGTACCAGTGCCACATCATTTCCCTGGCCGGCTTCGGTGGCGCCCCGGCCCCAGCCAGCACCGACCCGCTGCTGCTGAACGTGCGCGACCAACTCCTGGGCTACATAAAGGCCCAGAAGCTCCAGAAGCCGGCCATCATCGGCCACAGCCTGGGCGGCTTTCTGGCCCTGTGGCTGAGCAGCACCCAGCCTGAGGCAGCCGGCCCGCTGGTTATCGTCGATTCGTTGCCCTTCCTGGCAGCAGTGCAAAACCCCAGCCTCACGGCCGAAGCCGCCAAGCCCATGGCCGAGGGCATGCGCAAGCAAATGAGCAGCGGCAAAATGACTGTGGCGGCAGCCCGCCAGATGTCGGGGAGCATGATGACCGACACGGCCCGCATCAGCCAGGCTACCCGTTGGTCAGTAGCTTCTGACCCTGCTACCGTGGCCCAGGCTTACTACGATTTGATGACCAACGACTTGCGCCAAGATGTTGCTCGTATTCAGCAGCCCGTGCTGGTGCTGGGTGCCTGGGCCGCCTACAAGCAGTACGGTTCCACCAAGGAAGGCACCCGGGCCGTGTTTGAGCAGCAGTACGCCAAGCTCCCTCAGCACCGGATAGAAATGTCGGAGGCGGGCAAGCACTTCCTGATGTGGGACGATACCCAGTGGTTTTTCAACCAAACCGATGCCTTTTTGAAGCAGAATAGCCTGGCAAAAAAGTAGGTTTTACAGTTGCGGCGGGCGCCTATCTTGCGCCCGCCCAGCGGCAAAAGTCGCCGGAGAGTTTAGCGCTGTTGTACTACCCTCACCCTACTACTAGCAGTTATGTTACTCGAACAGGAATTTGCGGCTCTGAAGCTAGAGCTGTCGGTGAAAGCCAAAAACGGGCTCGACTTTATTGTGGCGGCCAGCCTGGTGTGGGCAGCCATTGCCTTCCTCTGGACGCTACCCGGTTCGCCTGCGCATAAAGGCTTCATTACCTTCTTCGTGGGCTCGGCTACCTTGCCGCTGGCCTGGCTGTTTTCTAAGCTGCTACGCACTACCTGGACCCTGCCGCACAACCCGCTGCAGCCGCTAGGACTGTGGCTGAACTTCGCCCAACTATTCTATTTCCCCTTCCTGATTTTTGTGTACAGCCGGTATCCGCAGCATTTTATTATGACCTACGGCATTATCACGGGAGCCCACTTTTTCCCCTACGCCTGGTTTTACAACGCCCGTCCCTTTGCCCTGATGGCGGGCCTTATTCCGGTGGGCTGCCTGCTGCTGGGCCTGCGCACTTCAGCCACCGATTTGTACCTGATTCCGATGTTTATTGTGGGCATGCTGCTGGTGCTGGCCGGGCTGCTGTGGGTGTCTTACCGCCGCAACCAGCAGGCCTACCAGCGGGTAGCCGCTGAGCTTTCTCATGCTTCCGCAGCTGCCTAGCCTTCCGCGCTTTATGTTCTCTTACGCTCTTGCTCCGCCTCCTAGCCGCCTGTACTGGCGCTGCCAGCTCCTGGGCTGGAGCCTCTATTTTGTGATTTGCTCGGGGACTTTTTCCTTCATGGGAGCCCGCCCGCGCGACATGCTGCTGATTAATTTCACCATCGCCGCCACCATGCTGGGCATCACCCACTGGCTGCGTTACCACATCCGGGCCAATGGCTGGGAGCAACTGGGGCCGCTACCGTTGCTGGGCCGCCTGTTGGTGACGAATGTGGTGCTTTCCCTGCTCAGCCAAGTAGTTATCTGGGCCGTAATTGCCCTGCTGATCCGGCCGGCCAGCGACGGTGCTCCCCACGGCTGGGCCCAGTTTTTCGGGTACGCCGTCAACGTAAATATTCTGCTGTGGCTGTGGGCGGGCTTCTACTTCGGCTGGCACTACCTAACCAGCTTCCGCCGGGCTGAGGTAGACAAGTGGAAGCTAACGGCGGCCGTGCAGGAGGCCGAAATGCGTACCCTCAAGGCCCAGATTAACCCACACTTCATGTTCAACGGGCTCAACAACATTCGGGCCCTGGTGATGGAGAACCCAGGCCGGGCCCGCGACATGATTACCCACCTCTCGGATCTGCTGCGCTACTCTATTCAGCTGAACACTGCCGAGCAGGTGCCCCTGAGCCGGGAGCTGGAAATTGTGGAGCACTACCTGCAGCTGGAGGCCCTGCAGCTGGAGGAGCGCCTGGAATACACCTTGGACGTTGACTCGGCCGCCTTGTCCGTCCTGATTCCGCCCATGACCCTGCAACTGCTGGTGGAAAATGCCATCAAGCACGGGCTGGCCCCGCGGCCGGCGGGCGGCGTCATCCGCCTCTGCGCCCAGCTCAACGACTCTAACACCCTGCACATTACGGTGCGCAACACCGGCCGCTACGAGCCCCGCCCCAGCCACGAGGGGGTAGGCGTGCGCAATGCCCGGGAGCGGCTGGCCCTGCTCTTCGGCCCCACTGCCCACCTGCACCTAGCCAACGACCCGCACTCCCCCGACATGGTGGTGGCGCACCTGCAGCTACCGGTTGCAGCCGCAGTCCCGGCGGAGGCTCTGGCCGTGCCGGCAATCTGGTAGGCCCGCCACTTCCTTTCTGATTCTTAATCTTCTTCCTTTTCTAAGCGCTGTATGAACGCCTTGCTCGTTGATGATTCTCGGTTGGCCCGCACGGAGCTGCGCCATTTGCTGCAGGCCTTCCCAGAAGTAAGTATCGTGGGCGAGGCCCGGCACGCCGAGGAGGCCCGGCAGCAGTTGCGGGAGTTGCAACCCGATTTGCTATTTCTGGACATTCATATGCCGGGCGAAACGGGCTTCGAACTGCTGGCATCGTTGGAAGCGGCTCCCCACGTCATTTTCACCACGGCCTACGACGAGTACGCCCTGCGGGCTTTTGAGGTGAATGCCCTGGACTACTTGCTCAAGCCCATCCAGGAAAACCGCTTGGCCGCTGCCCTAGCTAAGGCCCGCAGCAAATACACGGCTATGGTTCCCGCAGGTGGTTCAGCGCCGGCTGAAGAACCGGCCCCTACCCCGCTTACGGAGCAGGATCAGGTGTTTGTGAAGGAGGGCGAGCGGTGCTGGTTTGTGCGTCTGGCCGACATTCGCCTGTTTGAAATCAATGGCAGCTACACCCAGATTTACTTTGAGCAGCACCGCCCCCTGATTCCGCGCACTCTCCAGCACCTAGAGCAGCGCCTTGACCCGAGGGTATTCTTCCGGGCCAACCGCCAGCAGATCATTAACTTGCAGTGGGTGGAAGCCATTGAGCCTTGGTTTAGTAACTCTCTGAAGATCCGGCTGCGGGGCGGGCCCGAGGTCGAGGTTTCGCGCCAGCAGTCGGTGCGCTTTCGGGAAATGCTAAGCCTGTAAGCTCGGCAAAAAAACCGACTGGATTATTCCGCTTTTTCTGCATCTTTTTAGAATGATTTATAGTACACAGGCTCAGACACCTGCCCCCTTCCTAGCGGCGTCATTTCTCCTCCCTCAGCCCCTGTACTCATGAAAGCTATACTACCCTTCTCGGCGCTTACCATTCTGCTGGCCACGGCCTCCTGCTCCCAGGATACCTTCGTGGAAAAACCCCGGGAGTATCGCAGCGTTTCCAACGAAAGCGGGCGCCGCCCCAATGATAAGTCCCAGTTTAAGCGCAACCACAATCCTATTGGTTTGGGTCTGGACCTGAACTCGCGCAACCCCTACAAATTTCGTATGGTAGACGCGCCCAAGCGGTACAAATACAGCAAGGGCGGCCGGTAAGGCTGCTCTACCTCCGCCTTCAGAACAAGGCCGCCCTGGCAAAACAGGGCGGCCTTGTTGTTAGGTGTTAGGTAGCACGTCGGCACAAGTAAGCCCGCAGGTCATTGTCATTGGACGCGGGGGCGAGGAATCTGAGTCAAGTATCCAACGGCTACTTTCGGAATTCTCGCTCTGCTCAGAATGACAGCATAAAAATACTTTTCAGGCGGGGCTAGCTACTACAAGCTCACGTCACAGGCTTGTTCAGCTATCTGGAAATAAGTCAAAAGCCGGGCGAGGATGAAGCAGATTCTCTGCCGCCTACCACCTAAAATACCTTGCTAGCTGGGTGAATGCCGCAGGTTGGTCGAAAAGCTTCAAACGAAGCTATCAAGCTAGCTGCCAATGGTTAATTTTACGAACGAGGAGTGCCGAGCCCGCATCCAAACAGAAAGGCAGGTACGTTAATCTGCTGACTCATGCGGGCTGTGTTTTCTCTTATTCCCTCTGTGTATATGCTACTACCGCTACTCCGTTTTACTACCCACTGCTGGATAGCAGCCCTTCTGCTAACTGCCGGGGCCGCGCACGCCCAACAAGGCCCGCTGCCGGTAACTACTCCGGCACCTGCCACCAAAACCATTCTTGCCGGGCGGGTAGTATTTAAGCTAAAGTCAGCCCCAACTGGCAGCCGCCCAGCCGGGCAGGCAACTGGGGTTGCGGCCCTGGATGCGGCCTTGCTGCGCCTGCAGGCGCGGGAGGTTCGCCCGAAGTTTCCTCACAGCCAGCCGCCCGGCCCCGACCAGCCCGGCGCCGTGCACCTGGAGCTAATTTTTCAGGCCGAACTACCCGTAACGCTGTCCGTGGAAGAGGCTTGCCGGGCCCTACGCAAAACCGGGGCCGTGGAATACGCCGAGCCGCTCTACAGCTACGCGCCGCTGTATCAGCCCAATGACCCCTTCGCCGATTCCACCGCCGCCAACGGCCAGTACTACCTCAAAAATATTCGGGCCTACCAGGCCTGGAACATCAGCAAGGGGGATACCAGCGTGGTTATTGGGATTGTGGACGGGGGCACCCGCCTCACCCACGAAGACCTGGCTTCCCAGGTACAGCTCAACCGCCGCGACCCCATCGATGGCATCGACAACGACCAGGATGGCTACGTGGACAACTACCGCGGCTGGGACTTTGCCGACCACGACAACGACCCGGTCCGGGAGCCGGGCAGTGTCCATGGCATATTAGTAGCGGGTTGCGCTGCTGCCGCTCCTGATAATAGCAAGGGCATTGCGGGCGTAGGCTTCCGGTGCCGGTTTATGCCCCTGAAAATCTATCCTAGCACACCTACGGGCGCTTTTGGCGGCTACGAAGCCATTGTGTACGCCGCCGACCACGGCTGCCGGGTCATTAACCTGTCTTGGGGTGGGGTTGGCGGCCGCTCTCAGTTTGAGCAAGATGTCATTACCTACGCCGCCGTCAACCGCGACGCGGTAGTCGTAGCAGCGGCCGGCAACACCCCAGCCGAGTTGGATTTCTACCCCGCCAGCTACGACCACGTGCTTTCAGTGGCCATGCTCCGGCCCTCCGATGAGCGTGAAACCAACGGAACCTACAGCCGCCACGTCGACCTCTCGGCTCCCGGCATCGGCATTCTGACAACTTGGGGCGACACAAATTCGGATTACGTGGCCGTTGGGGGCTCGTCGTTTTCAGCTCCGCTGGTTTCGGGCGCGGCCGGCCTGTTGCGCGCCCATTTCCCGCGCTACACTGCCGCCCAAATAGCCGCCCAGCTTCGGCAAACGACGGATAACATTGATGCCCTGCCCGGCAACGTGGCCTACGCGGGCAAGCTAGGCACGGGTCGCCTCAACATTGCCCGCGCCCTTACGGCCACTTCCCGGCAGTCGGCACGGGTAGTAAGCCGCACGGCCGCTCCGGAGCGCCGTGCCTACGCCCCCGGCGACACCTTGCGCCTGACCGTAGCGGTGCAAAACCTGCTCAGCCCGGTTACCAACCTGACGGTGACGCTAACGTCTCTTTCGCCCTACGTTACGGTGCGGCAGGGCACATTTGGGGTGGGTAGCCTAGCTACCCTGGAGCAGCGTAGCAACCCGCAGGCCCCTTTCCGGCTGGCCGTAGCCGGTTCGGTACCGCTTAACACCCAGGCCGTGCTGCGCTACCGCTTCCAGGATGCTACCACTGGCTACCAAGAAGATCAGTACGAAACGCTCACGCTCAACCCCGATTACGTGGTGCTGGATGCCAATAACCTGCTCCTGACTCTGAGCAGCCGCGGCAATATCGGCTACGATGGGTTGGGCTCCAGCTTCGGGGAGGGCGTTAGCTACCGCCAGGGCGCCCCGTTACTGGCCGAGGGCGGCTTACTCATTGCTGCCGCGGGCCCGGGCGTATCCGACAACGTGCGCAACGACCGGCGCGGCGCCGACCAGGACTTCTACGCCCTAGCCCGGGCCACCCGGCTTACCCAGCCCCTGCGCGCCGACCAGGAAGCCACCGGCGTACTGCGCGACTCGCTACCGACCCTGACCATGGGACGCTCGGTGGGCGTGCGGGTGCGGCAACGAGCCTACGCCTGGTCCGCTGCCCCTCACCGCGACTACGTGATTCTGGAGTACCGCCTCACCAACCTCACCGCCGATACGCTCAAGCCGCTGCGCGTGGGGCTGTACATGGACTGGGACTTACCCGGCGAGCCGGGCCGTAATGTAGCGGCCTGGGACTCAGTGCGCCGCCTGGGCTACCTCTATGCGCCACGCCAAGCTACTGTTTATGCTGGTGTGCAGCAACTAACCGGCGGGCAACCCAGCGTATATGCCATTGATAACCAAGCTCCCGCAGGCACGCCAGTACGGCTGGCCGATGGTTTCAGCGCCGCCGAAAAGCTCCTGACGTTGAGCAGTGGCACACGCCAGCGCACGGCGGGCCCGGCCACCGGCACCGATGCCTCGCAGGTAGTTGGGGCCACGCTGCCCTACCTCGCCCCCGCGATTCGACAGTGGTGGCATTTGCGGTCCTGGCTGCCCCCTCCCTGGCGGAGCTCCAGGTAGCAGCGGATGCCGCGGCCTCCCGGTACCGGCAGGTGTTGCCGGTTCGTTCCGCCTCCCTGCCAGTGGTAGCCTTGTATCCAAACCCCACTACTGGCCGCTTGCAGGTAGACCTTCCTGCCGGGCCAGCCACCATTCGGGTGTTGTCGGTACTAGGGCAGGAGCTGCGGGTATATAGCGTACCAGGTGGGCGTAGCGCCCAACTCGACCTGAGTGCTTACCCGTCCGGCTTGTACCTAATTCAGATCAGCACAGCCGGCGGGACCACCACCCAACGGGTAGTGCGGCAGCTGTAACGAGGCGCTACGCACATCACCTAGCCTGCCCACGGGTCTGCACGTTAGAAAAGCGGGCCTGCGGGCAGGCTAAGTACTGTACATCGGATTTAGGCTTGCTCCGACTCCTGTAGGTAGGCCAGCAAATGAGCGAGGGTCATTTCTCGGCGCGCTACCATTTCCAACAGGCTACGCTCGTAAGTAGCTAAGGCCAATTTCGTGTTGTGGGTTAACTGTAGAGCCGCGGCGGCCACTTGGTGGCTGCCCTGCTCTGTTTCTACCAGAAAAGGATGCTGGCTCATCCACAGCAGAAGTAAGAATTTCATATCCAAAGTTCGTTGCTGGTAGCCGCAACAGCAAGCTCAACACGCTGATTTGCAATAACATCAGCAATATGTCCTATCTATATTTCGTGAGGAGACTTGGGTTGACAACTATTGGCCTACTTGCTGAGCTACGCTGTCGGAAAATCCTGACGTCAATAGCTACGACATTCTTCTTCAAGTCTACTCCTTCCCTGCTTTTGCTACCGCTTGCATTACGCCAGAAACCTGGATCGTCCGCCCCGAAGAGTTATAGTCTGTGGCAAGAGCATCATTAAGGCAAGCATCCGTACCCTTGTGTCTATTACACAAATGACAACCCTTTTTTTACTAACTATATTAGCTAATACTTCAATACATATAATTTATTATATATTAAAACGACCTGGTTGATGCAAAATTCTATGATTCATAATTTCAATAAAGAGTTCCGTATAGAGGCATTTATACTCTCAATATTGCTCACATTTTTATCTAATATTTTTAGCGCAAAACCTCAAATATTGTTATCTTTGGATATGTCGAAAGTAAAGCTTCCTTTTCCGCTTCCCGTGCAGCAATATGCCCGCTGCGTTGATGCTAGCTGCCGCCCAACCGACCACATCGGAGACTGGCCAGCGGCTGGACAGGTGTATCCGATACAAATGCGCCGCAACGCCCGTACTGGTGAGTTGCAGGTGCATGTGCTTGGCTTTTATGCTGAGCAGCCGTACGGAGCCTTCGCCCGCCACCGCTTCGAGCCCGTAGCTCAGGTTTGGCTAAACTAGCTTCCGGTTTCCCTTTCCACCCCTCTGTCCCGGCTGTGTCGCGTGCTGCGAAACCAGCCGGGCTTTTTTTGCTCGTTACTCAAGCGTAGCTGTCTGCCTTGCTGGCCTCATCTACCTGATTTCCCGACAATTTTTCTGGTGGAACCAGTAGCTGTTACCGATACTGCCAGAAGATTCCAAACTCAAACGGAGTCCAGAGGGCGGCCTTTTGACCGGCAACCTTTAGGCCCTCGTTAGCCCAGGTGTTACAGGTATAAAACAGGTTATAGGTGCGCTTAGCCTCATAAAAGGCATCGTGCTGCCCGTAGCTATGCCCCTGGATGTGCTGGGTGCGCCCCTGCGCATCGTAGTCGAAGCTGTTTTTGATGAAGGCAACTAGGCGCGCATACTCAGCCGGGGTTAGCAGCACCTGCACGCAGTCGGGGCCGGGTTGGGGCTGGTGGTGGAAGGTAGCGTGCATGGCCGTGGTGCTCAGCCAAAACATGGCCTTAACGGCCGTACTGGGCTTCAGCTCGGCCCAGGTGGGAGTATTCAGGTAGAAGCCCTTGTCGCCCCAGCCAAAGCCGATGTAGTCGCGGCTGGGGTCCAGCACGGGAGCGGCGGAGTAGGGCACCAGCTCGGTCCAGTCCATGTGGCTGGTGCGCACGGGCAGTACAATATCAGTATGCACGCCATTGGACAAGATGTAGGCCGGAATATTGCCAACGGCCGGCGAGTTGGCCCGGCCCACCGGAATAGCGGACAAGCCCACGGAAGCGGCCACATATAAGGCCAGGGCACCTATAATACCACCGCCCACGTAGGCGGCTCCTTTTGCTGCTTTCCGAAGCGCTTCGGCCATTAGAACTACGAACAAGGTGAACTGAAATCAGCCCCTCATACGCAGCAGTAGAGAAAAAGACGCCCGTAAGTCCTAAATCCTGCTACCGCACCTGCCGGCTTTTTCCAACCACCACCGGCTCAATATCTTTGGCTTTTCCTTGTTAACTCCCATGAACCAGCCCCCCGACGAGCACCTGTACAGTATTCCGGCCCCTTACCGCCGTATGGAAAATATGCACATCCTGTTCTGGCTGCTCAAGGACATCGGCTGGTGCATGGTCTGGAAGCCCTTGGGCATTGCCATGATTTTTCCTACCCTGGCTATTGCCCTGGTCATTACCTGGCGCACGCGCGACATCAAGGCCGAGCTAGCGCATAACTTGGCCATCGTGTTCTGGATTTCCGCCAACTCCTACTGGATGGTGAGCGAGTTTCTGGGCTTCGATACCATTCACGTTTGGGGGGCGGTTACGGGCAAGCACCTGGCTCTATTTCCCTTCCTTACCGGCCTGCTGATTTTACTGTATTACTACCTCGTGCAAAGGCCCCGAGAAGTGCGCCCGGCGCAAGTAGCTACCATGTAAGGCTTGTTGGCATTTCCAGGCAAGTTATAGTAGCACAAAAAGGCCGCTGACTGGTAAGTCGCGGCCTTTTTATTACGGACATCAGAGGTTCCATTATTTCTTCATTTCAATTTTCACGTCTACCCCCTCGCTGGCTGCCAGCTTGGGCACCAAGGCGTGGTAGGTTACGTTGGGAGCTTCCGTAGTCATGCTCAGGGTAAATACCACGTGAAGGACAACCCGTTTGGTTTCGTACTCCCGTTGTAGGGTGTAGTGAATGCCTGCCTCACTGTTGGGCAGCCCTTTTTTGCCGATTACCAAATCGTAGGTAGCAAAGTCAATCTGCGGCCGACAGCTGCCGCTCACCAGCTGATCGAACTGAGCTTGGGAATGGATGACGGTGTAAGTTTCCGACAGGTTGATGTGCATCTGGCGGGCAGTGTTATAACAGCCATATTCGCTTTCCAGGCTCTTGACCAATAGTTCTGTTTTGGGGCCAGATTCGGCTTCGTCCACTGGTGTGATACAGCCGCTCAACAAAGCCAGCGCGCCAAAACCAAGCGTAAAGGGTTGTTTCATGGGTAGTAATTAAGTCAGGATAGTACCGGTGTCTTCCTGCAGATGCTCTTGAAGGCGTAGAGGTTGCAACTAGACTAGGCTAGCAACAAAAACGGCCGCCTCCCAACTAGGAAGCGGCCGTTGCTACAGGCAAGGTGAAACCAGAATTACTTCTGCGACAGTTGCGCCTGGCCCGACTCTTTCAGGCGGATCAGGTTCAGGGCCGAGCCGGCTTTGAACCACTCAATCTGGCCCTGGTTGTAGGTATGATTTACCGTGATGAGGTCGGTGTCACCGTCGCTGTGGTGCAGACGAATCTGCAGGGGCTTGCCGGGGGCAAACTCCGTCAGGCCGAGGATGTCGATGGTGTCGTCCTCCTCAATCAGGTCGTAGTCAGCCTTATTAGCGAAGGTCAGGGCCAACATACCCTGCTTCTTCAGGTTGGTTTCGTGAATACGAGCAAAGCTCTTCACCAGCACGGCGCGCACGCCCAAGTGGCGGGGCTCCATGGCCGCGTGCTCCCGCGACGAACCTTCGCCGTAGTTCTCGTCACCTACTACCACCGAGCCGATGCCCTGGGCTTTGTAGTTACGTGCTACCTGGGGCACGGCGGAGTACGGCGTACCCTGGGTTAGGGCGTCCTTCACGGCGTTAGCTTCGCCGTTGAAGGCATTGATAGCCCCGATGAGCATGTTGTTGGAGATGTTATCCAGGTGGCCGCGGTATTTCAGCCACGGGCCGGCCATCGAAATGTGGTCGGTGGTGCACTTGCCCTGGGCCTTAATGAGCAGACGCAGGCCTTTCAGGTCTACCCCTTCCCACGGGCGGAAGGGCTCCAGCAACTCCAAACGGTCGGAAGCCGGATCTACGATTACCTGCACGCCTGAGCCATCAACGGCGGGTGCCTGGTAACCCGCATCTTCCACGGCGAAACCACGGGGTGGCAGCTCAATGCCCCGGGGCTCGTCGAAACGTACCTGCTGGCCGTCTTTCGTGGTCAGGGTATCAACCAGGGGGTTGAAGGTCAAATCACCGGCAATAGCGAAGGCGGTTACGATTTCGGGCGAGGCCACGAAAGCGTGGGTGTTCGGGTTGCCGTCGTTGCGCTTGGCGAAGTTGCGGTTGAACGAGGTGATGATGGAGTTTGGCCGCTTCATATCGTCCATGTGGCGGGCCCACTGCCCAATGCACGGACCGCAGGCGTTGGCCAGCACTACCCCACCCATCTGAGCGAACGTATCCAGCAGCCCGTCGCGCTCCACGGTGTAGCGCACCAGCTCCGAGCCAGGCGTTACCGTGTACTCCGCCTGCACCGTCAGGCCCTTGTCGGCAGCTTGCTTGGCAATGCTGGCGGCGCGGGTAATGTCCTCGTACGAGGAGTTCGTGCAGGAGCCGATCAAACCAACTTCCAGTTTAGCGGGCCAGTTGTGCTCGCGCACAGCAGCAGCAAACTGCGAAATCGGCCAGGCAGCGTCCGGCGTGAACGGACCGTTCACGTAGGGCTCCAGGGTGTTCAGGTCGATTTCGATGAGCTGGTCGTAGAAATTGGCGGGGTTAGCATATACCTCGTCGTCAGCGCGCAGGTGCTGAGCTACGGCAGCAGCGGCATCAGCAATATCAGCCCGGCCCGTACCGCGCAGGTAGTCGCCCATCTTCTCATCGTAGCTAAAGACAGAGGTAGTCGCCCCAATCTCAGCGCCCATGTTGCAGATGGTGCCTTTGCCAGTGGCCGACAGCGCGTTGGCGCCCTCGCCGAAGTACTCCACAATAGCACCGGTACCGCCTTTTACGGTCAGGATGCCGGCCACGCGCAGAATTACGTCTTTCGCCGAGGCCCAGCCCGAGAGCTTACCAGTGAGCTTTACGCCAATTACCTTCGGGAATTTCAGCTCCCAGGCCATGCCCGACATAACATCTACGGCATCGGCGCCACCAACGCCGATGGCAATCATGCCCAAGCCGCCGGCGTTGGGCGTGTGCGAGTCCGTACCGATCATCATGCCGCCGGGGAAGGCGTAGTTCTCGAGTACTACCTGGTGAATGATACCAGCACCGGGCTTCCAGAAGCCGATGCCGTACTTATTGGATACCGAAGCCAGGAAGTCATATACTTCCTTGTTTTCGGAGTTAGCAATGGCCAAATCCTGGTCAGCTCCTTCTTTAGCCTGAATCAGGTGGTCGCAGTGTACGGTGCTGGGTACGGCCACCTTGGCTTTACCGGCCTGCATGAACTGGAGCAGCGCCATTTGGGCGGTAGCATCCTGCATGGCAACCCGGTCGGGAGCGAAATCGACGTAGGAAACGCCCCGCTCATACGCCTGCGAAACAGAGCCGCCGTACAGGTGAGCGTACAGGATTTTTTCAGTCAGGGTAAGCGGACGGCCAACGGCGGTACGGGCGGCTTCAATGCGGGAGCCCATGCCATCGTACACGGCCTTGATCATTTCTAAGTCAAACGCCATAATGCGAAATGGAAAAAGTGGAGAGAACGTGCCTATAGTAGACAGGTACGCAAATATAGTTGTCGGTCGTTGCGCAGCCTAAAATTTCGGGCCTCCGCCTACGCCCCCGGCCTGATTTAGAATTATTCCAAAAGGCAGGTTTACGCAGTGTGCTGGCGTAGTGACCGGTAGGCGCCGCATTCTTGGTTCTGCTCGCCGGCTTCTGGTAAACTATCCTGCCCTCTGAGTAGTTTAGCCCCGAATCAACCTTTTAACTTTTTTCCCATGCCCGTTGCCTTCTCGTTTCGCAAGGCCATAGCCGGGGCCGGACTCGCGCTGGCCGCGGTGGCCTGTCAGTCCAATTCCTCTTCCTCCGAAAAAACCAAGCCCGCGGAAACTACCGGCGCCAACGCCACCTACCTGCCGGCGGGCACCTGGCGCGGGGTGCTGGCGGCCCAGGGCCAGAAAATTCCGTTTCTGTTTGATGTAGAAACCGGAAACAACAACCAACCCGTAGCCGTGTACCTACGCAACGGCGAGGAGCGCCTAAAGCTAGACGAAATCAAAACCGTCGGCGACTCCACTACCATCCGCCTGGGCGTGTTTGACGCCGCGCTGGTGGTGCGTACCGATGGAGCCAACAAGTTGAAAGGCGCTTGGGTAAAGTACGACGCCAAGGAGCCCTACCGGGTAGCCTTCACAGCGTCCAGGGGAAATCAAGCCTTGTTTTACGATGAATATGATGATGGAACAAAAGGTATATTTCCAATTAACAAAGCCTTGTCCACCAGCACTGCTACATACAAGGTAACATTCACTGATGGGGAAGGCAAATCATATCCGGCTGTAGGCTTATTCAAGTACCGTAACGGGAATCTGAGTGGTTCTTTTCTTACTACAACCGGAGACTATCGTTATCTGGCTGGTGGAATCGTTCGAGGTCCTAAAGGTTTCCGCATGAAGTTGTCCACTTTCGATGGTAGCCACGGGTTCCTGTTTACCGCCGATGATGTGAAAAACGATGGTTTTACAGAGTTGAAAGGCCACTTCTACAGCGGCAAATCGGGCCACGAAACGTGGACGGCTACCCTCGACCCGAACGCCAAACTGCCCGACGCAAACGCCCTTACTGGTATGAAACCCGGCCAAAAAAAGCTCGACTTCAAGTTCCCGAGCGTTTATGAAGGCGGCAGCATCTCCCCCTCCGACCCCAAGTACAAAGGCAAGGTAGTAGTGGTCCAGATTCTGGGCTCCTGGTGCCCCAATTGCATGGACGAAACCAACTTCCTGGCTCCCTGGTACGAGAAAAACAAGCAGCGCGGCGTGGAAATCATCGGACTGGGTTACGAGCGGACGGCCGACCAGAAGGTGGCCTCGCAGAAGCTACTAAAGATGAAGCAGCGCCTGAACGTGGGCTACGACCTGGCCGTGGCCGGCGAAGCCAACAAGGACGCCGCCAGCCAGTCCTTGCCTCAGATTCAGAAGGTATTGGCTTTCCCAACCACTATTTTCCTCGACAAAAAAGGCGAAGTACGTAAGATTCACACCGGCTTCTCGGGCCCTGGCACCGGCAAGTACTACGAGCAGGAGGTAGCGGAATTCAACCAGACCATCGACCAACTTCTAGCCGAGTAACTCACGGATTAAGACGGATTCATCGAGTTGCACCGAGGTTATAGTCAAGTCAGGTAGGTGTTTACCTTTACTCGAAGAGCAGGTGAAAAAGAACTCAGCCACCTGCAGTCAATTCGGGTTGATTTTATCAAACAGGAAGGGCTTGCCAATTGGCAAGCCCTTCCTGTTTGGTTGGGTGTTCGGCAGTCATGGAGCGGCAGCAGCCTACCCCCAGAAAATCCGTGCAATCCGAAAAATCCGTCTTAATCCGTGATTCGCTCTAGCAGCACAATGGGGGCGTCGTGGTAGATGGGGCGAGCTATTTCTTGGAAGCCAAACTTGCGGGCTACTGCCAGAGAGGCCGCATTATCGGGGTCGATGATGCAGGTTAGGCGGGCGACGGGGAACTGCGCTTCGGCCCACTGCAGGGCCGCTCCTACGGCCTGGGTAGCGTAGCCGCGGCCGTGCACGCGCGGGGCCAGGGTCCAGCCGGCTTCGAGGGTGCCCTTGATGGAGGGAGTCAGGTCTCGTTGAAAATCAAAAAAGCCGACGGTACCAATAAAGCGGCGAGTGGCTTTTTCCTCCACCGACCAGGCTCCGTAGCCGAGCAGCGTCCAGTGGCCTTGCTGAGCTAGTAGCCGGCGCCAGGCTTCTTCTTCGTTCTGGGGTTTGCCACCCACGTAGCGGTAGAAATCCGGGTCGGCTGCCATGGCGGCAAACTCGGGCAAGTCGGTAACTCGCGGGCCGCGCAACAGTAAATCGGTGGTCTCGAGCTGCGGAACGGCCGTGAGCGGACCAGCTACTAAAGTCAACGGTGGTGTCATGCGGCCAAGGTACTAAAATAGCGTGGGGGCACGCAGCGCCAGCTTTTCAGCACAAGCCGATTAAACGCGGGAGTTGGTCGGCTTTTTCGGGGTAGTGATGGATAGTGCCCCCTCAAGATTGGAATGAGGCACTGGGTTTGAATAAGGGCAGACAGGGCGCAACGCCCTACCTCCTTCCACTTGAAACCACATTCCAATTTCCTTCTTCCCATGAAAAAGCAACTTTTCAGCCTCGCCCTTCTCCTCGGACTTTCTGCCTCTTTCGCCGGTGCTAGCTTCGCCGCTGACGACCGCCCCGCTCAGGGCCGGGAGCAACGCCAAGGCCGTGACCAGGGCCACCGCCGGGGCCACGGCAGCGCCCAGGACCGCCAGCGCCGCACCGATACGCTAGCCCAAGAACTCGACCTAAGCAGCAAGCAGAAGTCGAAAGTCGAGAAGATTTTCCAAGACCAGCAGCAGCAGATGCACGCCCTGCGGAGCCGCGCCGGTAGCAACGACCGGAGCCAGCTACGCGAGGAAGCCAAGCGCATTCACGAAAGCACCGACCAGAAGCTCAAGGACGTACTGTCGAAAAAGCAGTACGCCCAGCTGGAAGCCAAGCGCCAGGAGCGGACGCGCCAGATGGGTAGCCGCCAGCACGAGCGGCGCGGGGGCACCGACCGCCGTGACTTCAACGGCCGTAGCTAAACCCACTTCCTATGCTGTTAACACCATGGCCCGGTCTGCCCAGATCGGGCCGTGGTGTTTATGTTTCTGCCGGAGTGTGCTTTTCCCTGGGCCAGCCACGTAAAGTATTTACCGTACCATACCGACTACCCGGGTAGGGCGCGGGTTGGTTTCGCTTCTAAAGTAATCGTGGCACGGCTTCTGGCCTTTCGAATTAGCATTTGTTTCCATGCAAAGACTCCTGAAAACTATTGGCCTTCTGACGGTCAGCCTGCTTATTGTGATGGTGGTAGCGGGAGTTGCTTTCGCCAACCTCAGCCCGGAGTTCGGCGGCAAGCCCACGAAGGCGCAACGGGCAGCTTACGCCAAATCAGGCCACTACCAGGATGGAGAGTTCCAGAATTTGGTGCCCACTACCCTCATGACCGGCGGCAGTACCTTCGGCTCCCTATGGCGCTTTCTGTTCAGCAAAACACCCAACGACAAACCAGCCGCTCCCCTGCCCACGCGGCCGCTTGATCCGGCGAGCATCCGCCAAAAAACACCCGAGCTGCTCCGCGTGACGTGGTTTGGGCACTCCGCCAGCCTGGTAGAAATTGGAGGCAAGAACATTCTGCTGGACCCCATGCTAAGCGTGAAAATGGGCCCGGTTTCCTGGATAACGCCCCAGCGCTATAATCCGCAGCTGGCTATAACCGCCGAGCAGCTGCCGCCCATTGATGCAGTGCTCATCTCGCACGACCACTACGACCACCTTGACTACCAGACCATTCTGCGGCTTAAGGACAAAACTACCCACTTCTTTGTGCCCTTGGGCGTAGGGGTTCACCTGCTGGCCTGGGGGGTAGCCCCGGAGCGGGTGCAGGAGCTAGACTGGAACCAGTCGGTGCAGTTGCCGGGAGGAGTATCGATTACGAGCACTCCTGCCCGCCACTTTTCCGGGCGCGGCCTCACAAACCGGAACTCAACTTCCTGGAGTTCCTGGGTTATTAAATCGGCTGATAAACGGGTGTTCTACAGCGGCGACGGCGGGTATGGGCCCCACTTCCAAACCATCGGCCAGCAGCATGGCCCCTTCGATGTGGCCCTAATGGAATGCGGACAGTACGACGCCCAGTGGGCCCAAATTCACATGCTTCCGGAGCAAACCGTACAGGCAACCCTGGATGTGCGGGCCCGGCTACTACTGCCAGTACACTGGGGCGCTTTCACGGAAGCCCACCACGCCTGGAACGAACCCGTTACGCGGGCCGCCGCCGCTGCCGCTCGGCTGGGGCTGCTCATTACTACCCCAGAGCTGGGCCAGCCCGTGACGCTCGGCGCTGGCCCATTGCCACAGGTAGCCTGGTGGAAATGAGGATGTCCGTTTTTCCAGCGAAGAAGTACGTTTGCTTTTTTCCGGTAGTGTATAACTGGTACTAAACGGTATTGTCATGCTTCGACAAGCGGACGCTAGATCAAGCATGACAATACCTTTGTGGAATGGAGACTCAGCTACGTCATCTCAGCCGCGCGAACCGTAGGAATACGCCTTCCTGGGGCCGGAGCGTCACCAAGGGCACGGGCACTACGGTGGCTTCTGAGGCTGGCTCCAGGCTGAAATGCTGCAGGGTTTCCAGCAGCACCAGCTGAATTTCGGTTAGGGCGAAGTGGTTGCCAATGCACAGGCGCGGCCCGCCCCCAAAGGGCAGGTAGCCATAGGCAGGCACGGCGGGTTGGGCTCCCGGCCCGAACCGCTCGGGCCGGAAGGCATTGGGCTCAGGCCACAAATCAGGGTGGCGGTGCAGGCCGTACACGTAAAGCGAAAACAGAGTGCCCTTGGGAATTGGGCGCCCCTGAAACTCATCGTCTTCCAGCGCCACGCGGTCCAGAATCCAGGCTGGCGGGTATAGGCGCATGGTTTCCTGAATAACCTGCATAGAATACGGCAGCTGCGCCAGCTCCTCAAACTTCGGCGGCCGCTCCATTAGCCCCGCTGCCTGCCGCTCCTCCCGGATGCGGGCTGCCGCCTCAGGGTGGGTAGCCAGCAAGTAAAACAGCCAGCTCAGGGCGTTGGCGGAGGTTTCGTGGCCAGCTAGCAGCAAAATGTTGGCCTCATCTACCAGCCGCTCCTCCGTCATGGGCTCCCCAGTATCCTCGTAGCGGGCATCCAGCAGCATTTGCAGTAAATCATCGTGGGTGGCTGCCGTGGGGCCCGTAGCCTGACGCTGGCGGATGTAGCCGCGAACCAACTCGCGTAGCTCTAGGCTCAGAGCTTCGTGCCGCCGGTAGCTGCCGGTGCCTTGCAGCCAGGGCCGCAGGTAGGGCTGCCGGATGGTGCGCACGTAAAACGCCTGAATCTGGGTCAGCACGTCGGAAAGCCGGTTTCGCTCCGCGTCACTCATACTAGTCCCAAAGGTGGCCTGGGCAATGATGCGAAAAGCCACGCGGGTCATGGCCTCGTGAATATCCACTAAGGCTGGGCCCGCCGCGGTTAGCTGGCGTAGTTCCTGGGTCCAGTCTTCGGCGGCGGCTTGCATCAGGCGGGTCAGGCCGGCCAGGCGCTGGCGGTGAAAGCCGGGCTGAATCAGGCGGCGCTGCCGCAGCCAGTCGGCCCCCTCATTGGTCAGCAGCCCCCGCCCAATGTAGCGCACCAGGCCGTGGGTAAGGTCGGATTTAAGGTAGCGGCGGTGGTTTTTCTGCAAGATGTGCTGCACCAGGGCCGGGTCGCGGGTGACGTAGCAGGGCCGGATGCCGCCCAGGTGCAGCCCTACCGTGTCGCCGCCCGCAGCATGGGCGCGGTTCAGGTTGCCGATGGGGTCCCGGGCCATGGCCAGGGACGTGAGCAGGGTGCGCCAGCGCGGTATCCAGGGAAAGGGAGCCACCGGGGCTTCGGGAGCAGGCAATATGGGCGTAGACATGCGGGAGGACTAATGCCAACAGAGTTGAATCGAAGATAAGGCAAAACACGAGGCACAGCTGCATTAATGGGTTTGGGCCGCCCGTAGCACAACCCCAGCCTACCTTCCGCGCGTACAGCCTATTAGCCCAACGCGGCCTCCCGAACTTTCTCCAACAACCAAACTCTCGCTTTCCTATGTGGATTCAGCAAAAAAATACCCCCGCCCCGCTTGACGAACTCCAAGGCCGCACGGTAGGCCTCAAATTCGAGTGCAACCAGTGTCACACGGAAGTCTTCACGGACCTGCTAGGCGTACCCGCCGCCGACCACCTGGCTAACTCCACCGAGGATGACGGCCAGTTTGAAACTGAAGAAATCAAGTGCCCCGGCTGCGACATGACCCACGAAATCACCGTCAAAAGCACCTTCGATGGCGTGCACTTCGAGGTGTCGGAGGTTGCTCCAGAAAGCGTTTCCTACCAGGTAGCCGAGCCGGAGCACTAAGCTTTTACGTGGCTTGCTCGGCATAAATTCTCCGCATAAAAAAGGCTCGCCAAACGGCGAGCCTTTTTTATGCGGAGGTCAACCCTACCCGTTGGTGTGGTTACTTTTCCCGCTCAATGGTGTAGTTAATAAGCTGCTCCAGCGAAGTGCGGGAAGCAGATTCGGGGAAGGTGCGCAGAATTGTCAGGGCCTCGTCGCGGTAGCGCTCCATTACCTGAATGGCGTAGTTCAGGCCGCCGGATTTCTTCACGAACTCAATGACGGCCTGCACCCGGTCCTTGCGGCCGTCGTTGTTTTTCACGTTGTAGATGACGCGGCGCTTGGTCAGCCAATCGGCCTGCTGGAGAGCGTAAATTAAGGGCAGCGTCATCTTTTTCTCCTTGATGTCAATGCCCACCGGTTTACCGATTTCGTCGGTTCCGAAGTCAAAGAGGTCATCCTTAATCTGGAAGGCCATGCCTACCTTCTCCCCAAAAAGGCGAGCCCGCTCAATGGTTTCCTTATCGGCCCCGGCTGAAGCGGCCCCCACGGCGCAGCAGGAAGCAATCAGCGAAGCCGTTTTCTGCCGAATAATATCAAAGTAAACGTCCTCGGTGATATCAAGGCGGCGTGCTTTTTCAATCTGCAGCAGTTCGCCTTCGCTCAGCTCCTTCACGGCGTTGCTCACGATTTTGAGCAGGTCGTAATCGTCGTTTTCCAGGCTCAGCAATAGGCCTTTGCTCAGCAGGTAGTCGCCTACCAGCACGGCAATCTTATTTTTCCAGAGGGCGTTGATGGAGAAAAAGCCGCGGCGGTAGTTGCTCTCGTCCACTACATCGTCGTGAACTAGGGTGGCCGTGTGCAGCAGCTCGATGAGGGCTGCGCCCCGGAAAGTTGCCTCGGGTAGCGGGTCGCCGCCGCTGATTTTGGCCGTGAAGAACACAAACATGGGCCGGATTTGCTTGCCCTTGCGCTTCACAATGTAGCCCATGATTTTGTCGAGCAGCAGCTGGCGCGTTTGCATGGACTGGCGGAATTTCTTCTCGAATTCCTCCATCTCGGCGGCGATGGGCGCCTGTATCTGGTCCAGCGTAACGGTCATGCAGGTGTGTTGGGCGCTGCAATGATACGGGGAAAAAGGTGAAATAGTGAGGTAGTGAAACGGTGAGTTTATGCGCGCCAGGGCCTAGCCGCGCCATCTTGGCGAGCAGCACTACCCCGGCGGCCCTCCCCGCGAACTAAAGCCGGGTAACGTGCCAAGCCCTACCTCCCTGCTCGCCAGCCAAGGCTGGCCACGTTTCAGGCAACAACACGTTGAACAGGCAGGGTAGCGGCGAGTTGCTCACCGAGGCAAAACAGCAAACACACTGTTTCACCGCTTACCTTCGCCCGTATGCCACAACCACAGCCCGTCCGCCTTGATTTGCTACTCACTAGCACCCATCACGCCCGCCCCTTTGCGGCTGATTTGCGGTACGTACCTACTGGGCAACCCAAGCCCGTAGTGGTGTTTGTGCACGGCTTCAAGGGGTTCAAAGACTGGGGCCATTTCAACCTACTGGCCGATTGGTTTGCCCAGCAAGGCTTTGTATTCGTGAAGCTGAACCTCTCGCACAACGGGCTAGTAGTGGACGGCACCGGCGACCTAGAGGACTTAGAGGCGTTCGGTCGAAATAACTTTTCCCTGGAGCTAAATGACATCGGGACCCTGCTGGACTACCTGCTCGATTCTAAGCAAGCTGATCTTCCGGCGGCGGAACTGGACGTTACCCGTATGGCCCTCATTGGACACAGCCGCGGCGGCGGCCTAGTGCTGCTGAAAGGTGCCGAAGATGTGCGGGTGAAAGCTGTGGTTACCTGGGCCGCCATCAGCAATGTAAACCCCGGCTGGACCGCGGAGCTGATGCAACACTGGCAGCAGCAAGGCGTGTATTACGTGGAAAATAGCCGCACCAAGCAGCAATTGCCCCTGTACTTCCAGATTGTGGAGGATTACCACCGGAATCGGCTGCGGCTGGATATTCCGCACAATGTCCGCCGCAAGCTCAAGCAGCCCCTCCTCATCGTACACGGCGACCAGGACGAAACCGTACCCGTAGCGCGGGCCCACGAGTTGCACGCCTGCAAACCAGCCGCCGAATTGGCCATCCTGCCAGAAGTGACTCACAACTTTGGTGGCAGCCACCCATGGCCAGGGGCGCATTTGCCCGCCCAAGCCTTGGCTGCCGCCGATGTGACAGTAGATTTTCTGCGCCGCGTTTTGTAGTTGTTATGCCTACCGCCTACCTCCTACTGGGCTCCAACCTTGGCGACCGGGTTGCCATTCTTCGCCAGGCCGTGGAGGGCCTTATGACAACCGTGGGTCCGGTAGTGGCAGCATCCGGCTTGTACGAAACCGCGGCTTGGGGCCTTACTGCGCAGCCCGCTTTCCTAAACCAGGCTCTCCGCTTGCATACCTCCCTCCTACCCGAGCAACTACTCGACGCCTGCCAAGCCGTTGAGCAACAAGCTGGCCGGGAGCGTCTAATTCACTGGGGCGCCCGCACCCTTGATGTGGATATTCTGCTGTACAACGAAGTGGTAATACAAAGTCCCCGACTTACTCTACCCCACCCGCGCCTGCCGGAGCGGCGGTTCGCGCTGGTTCCACTAGCTGAAATTGCTGCTTCGGTAGTGCACCCGCAGGCAGGAAAAACCATAGCAGAGCTGCTGGCTGTGTGTACCGACGGGTTAGCCGTAAAGAGGTATCCAGCAGCTTCGTAGGTTACTCCTTGTACTAGCAATAGCAGCTGAACAGCCGTTCAACTTGGGCGTCTAGCATATTTGCGCACAATAGCTATGACAGGTAAGAGCTCCGGAAAACCTGAAAAGATACTGATCTTCGCGCCCTTTCGCCTGCTCCTAACGGCGAGTTGCACTGACGTTACACTAGGTTGTTGCGGGATTAGCACACAACTAGTGGCTGCCAATACCAGTAGAAAAGTAAAGCGACAGCCATTAATTCCTACTCTATAGCTGCTTTTCGGGCGGTTTCATGGATAGTAAACTGGTCTGTATATACCTGCTGTATCACCATGTTTGCACTTTACAGGCAGTTCGTTTGCCTCTTCATAAAAGCCTACCAGCCTCTGCGCTGGCTAGCTCTGTTGCTGCTTGCCCTGTGCTTATTAACTACGAAAGTGGCAGCGCAGTGTAAGCTGGACAGATCAAATTACCGGATTGTGTTCCAAGACGAGTTCAACTATAGAAACGTAGATGAGCTAAAGGCCAGCGGCAACTGGGAAGTAGATGGCCTCGATGGCTGGGGCACAGAGTACTACGCAGCCTCCCAAGTAGAATTTCCGGGAGGTGGCATCCTTCGCCTTAAGGCTGATGTGGTTCCGGCCGCGCAACGAGCAGCGCTTAATACGGCGGCCCGTCGTACCAACATTGCATATGTATCGGGCCGGATCATGTCTACCAAGGCGTATGACCCGGTTAGTGTGCCCGCGGGCTGGGCTCCGGATAACTGGGCGGGCTTTGCCTATGGCATGTTTGAAATTCGGTGTAAGCTGCCTGCTAACGGCAAAGGCGTTTGGCCTACCTTCTGGCTGCTGAGCGCTGGTACTGAAATTGACGTAATCGATAATGGGAACGACGAGCCCCGCCGCCAGATTAGCAGCGGTGTGCTCGATTGGGATAAGCGTAATCAACTCTGCGCCACCTCCGGCTCAAAGGGCTGCGACACGATTCCGCTGGGTGCCTGGACCTGTGGCGGACGCAGCACCAAAGACGGGCGCGACTTGTCTCAGGACTTCAACACCTACACGGTAGTTTGGACGCCTACCCAGGTTACGTTTTTTCTTAACGACCGAGAGCAGTACACCGTGACCAGTTCCCAGGTGCAGACCCACGCCTATACGGCGCGCATTCTAGCCAACCTGCAAATGACTCGCGAGGCGGTAGCCATGGGCATTACGCACGCCGAAATGGACATTGATTACATTACCGTCTATAAGCCACTGCAGGGTCAGTATGCCGTTTCCTACGACCAGTCGGAGCAGGAATACGTGAACTATGTTTTCAAAAAGCCCATCAACGACTGGCTGGAGTATGTAAGTCCTCGTCCCGGGTCAATTGCCGTTAACCCCAATAACAAGGATGAACTATTCTTCTGCGGCACCAATGGCCTCCTTTACCGTAGCCTCCGTTCCTTGGACAACCAATGGGTAACGAGCGAAGTGGATCCTGCACAGGCACATCACCGCAACTGGCAGATCAACGGGGAGCTTCACTTTAACCCCAAGCACAACTTAGTAACGTACCGGGGGCACGATGGGCGGCTGCAGTCTTACAGTTTCTATTCCGGCTGGATCCATGGGTATGTGTCACCTGCCGCGCCGCTCGCGTCCCAGCCGTCAACTACGTCTGGCAGTGTGGCCACTGCCACCAACGGCGACCTTTACTACATCGGTCAGGACCGCCAGGTACAATTGCTTCATCGGGCCGATACAGCATGGGTTCATAGCTATTTGAGCTACGCCCCCACCGCTGATTCAACGGCACCTACTCCCGCGGTTGCCCTCGGCGACCTTGTACTCGACAATCTAGCCAATGGTAAAGTGAGGGTCTACTACAAGGGTCTTGACTACCGAATTCATGTCTTGGAGCCTGCAAATGAGACTTACACTCATTACTTACTAGGAGGCAAGGAACCGGTCAATGGCACAGTCCATACCAGCCCAGGCTCTATTGTCGCGAGCGGGCTGGGTAGCATCTTCTATATTGGGGCCGACCGTGCCGTGCATCGGTACCAGTGGTCGGGTGATAATTGGGTGCATGATGCGCTGACTCCTAACAACCAGCCCGGTTTTCTGTCGGCCAAGGGTAATATTGCCTGGGACGACGTAAAGAAACAGGCTGTTTACGTGGGGGCTGATGGCAGGCTGCAAAGCTTCTACCAGAATGCAGCTGGCACGTGGCTTCACCGCTGGATTGACAGCTATTACAATACTAACCGCTTCAAGTGCTTTACGGCTACCACTGAGTCAGCCGCTACTGAGTTTCCGTCTCTTGCAGTTGGCCCGAGCGGAAATATTTTTTACCGCGCCCAAAACAATGAACTGCGCTTTTTCGCCTACACAGGCTGCCGCTACAGGAACCCTACCTGCGAAAACTGGAACATGACAGTCGCCTGGCAAGGCCTCTTTAACCGCACGCCGGGCAAATAGCTCGTTTGGTTTAGCTGGCTGAAGGAAAGCAGCCATGCTGCTTGATTAGTGCTACCCGTAGCTCTTACTTGCTAAGGTAGGCTTCGTCATTAGCGAACTTGAAAAAGCCCCACCACAACGCCGCGTATACGACTGTTGTAGTGGGGCCAAATAAACCAGATTGCTACCCGCTACACGGCGGCTGAACTTCCGGCTGCTTCTGGAGCAATCTTCTTTACCAAGCCTTGCAACACCTTGCCCGGGCCGCATTCTACAAACTCGGTGGCTCCATCGGCTACCATGCGCTGCACACTCTGGGTCCACCGCACGGGAGCCGTGAGCTGACGCACCAGGTTTTCCCGGATTTCGTCGGGGTCGGTATGGGGCGCGGCGTCTACGTTCTGGTACACGGGACAAATGCCCGCCGAGAAGGTAGTGCCCGCAATGGCTTGAGCCAACGCTGCTTCCGCTGACTGCATGAGCGGAGAATGAAAGGCTCCACCCACGGGTAGCGGCAAAGCCCGCTTGGCACCAGCTGCTTTGAGCTGCTCGCAGGCCAGTTCAATGCCCCATTGGGAACCAGATACCACCAGCTGACCGGGACAGTTGTAGTTGGCAGCTACTACCACATTGCCACCAGCACTAATTTCCTGGCAGATACGCGCCGTCGTGTCGTCATCCAGCCCTAGGATAGCGGCCATAGTACCGGGTTGCTCCTGGCAGGCGGCCTGCATGGCCTGGGCCCGTTGGGCTACTAGGCGTAAGGCGTCCTCAAACTTGAGCACTTTAGCTGCTACCAGCGCCGAGAACTCGCCTAAGGAATGGCCTGCTACCATATCGGGACGCAAATCAGGCAAGACGGCGGCCAGTGCCACGGAATGCAGGAAAATAGCGGGCTGGGTTACATCCGTCCGGCGCAGATCTTCTTCGGAGCCGGTAAACATTACCTCCGTCAGAGAAAAGCCCAGAATATCGTTGGCCTGCTCCATCAGGCGCTTGGCCTCCGGATGCTGCTCGTACAGGTCGCGGCCCATGCCACTGAACTGGCTTCCCTGACCGGGAAAAATGACTGCTTTCATTCGTAAAGGGTTAAATAAAGACCTTGGGCCAGCCCTCAACAACACTGGATCCTAGCCCCATAGCGGCCCGCTTTCACCTGCAAGCTGCACAAAACGCCCCGGAAGCCAAAACCGCCGTGGCCCTTCTGCAGCGAGTAAACCCGAATTCTCTAGTGCTCGGCTTGCTACAAAAACAAACCGGGCGCCTGTGGTGAGGCGCCCGGTTTGTTTTTGGCTAGAGGTAGTTCTAACGGTTGATCTGTACCCACCCCTTAAAGGTGCGCTTGGTCCGGTTTGCATCCCGGAACTCTACCTCGGCCTGGTAGAAGTACATGCCATCAGAAACCTTGCTACCAGAACCCGACTCGGCTCCAATGTTGCCACCGCTCCAGTTGATGAGCGGATCTTTGTCACTTTCATACACTTTCGTGCCCCAGCGGTTGTAGATTCTGACCGTCGTCCGCTCAATGGGGCTAAAGACCTTGGGCCGGAAGGTGTCGTTTACTCCGTCGCCGTTCGGGGTGAAAATGTTGGGTAGCAAGAACAACAGGCAGTTATCCTTGCATTCCTTGTTACTCAAAGCACTCGTTGCCTGATTAGTATCTATGGCTTGCACGGCGTAACAGCCGGCGGCAGAAGTTAAGTTGCGGTGAGCGTACGTGGTTTGCGTACCGGGCACCCGGTCAATTTCTTTGAGCGGTTCTGCGTCGGTTGGCGCAAAGAAGATGATGTACTGCGTAATGTCGCGGCTGCAGTCGGCTGTAGGCTGGTTGCTCAGCGTCCAGCTCAGGTTATTGGTGAATACTTCCCCAGTAGATGGATTGGTAGCTGGCAGCTGAAACAGGCGGCTAGCCAAACTGTCGCAGTTCGTGGCCTTGAGGGTGAGTACCGGCGTGCACGGCACGGCTTGCAGAGCCACGCATTGCTCCTGGCTGAGGTTAATCAACGAGTCCGGCGAGGCTACGTCATACGTGCCGTTCGTCTTGACATAATAGCAATAGGTCTGGCCCTTCACCAGCGGCTGAGCCGTAGTACCCTGGTCCGTAAAGGCGCCCCCGGTGGTAGTACCCGTTACCTTGCCGACTGGCACGAAAGCGCCGCCCGTTTGCAACCGCCGGTACACGGTAGTAGGCCGCCGCGAGTTGTCCCAAGGCACGTTGTAAGTCCAAGTCAGCCCGATGGTATTGGCCAGCGGGTTGGGCGTTACAGTCACGCGGACACTAGAGGCCGGCCCGGCAGTTTCTACTGTCTCAACTCCACCTGGCGTAGAAGCGCTGTAGAAGTCGAGCCGGTAGGAATACGCATTGTCCGTGGTATTTAGGTTCTGATCGATGAAGGTTAAATCATCCAGGTTGGTGGTAGTAAACACTTGCTGGAATGCCGTGGCGGCAGGGTTTTGCCCTACTGCGCGGTACAAGCGGTAGCCGGCGGGCGTATTGAATCCGCTCGAAGAAGTTGGCTTAGTCCAGCGCACCGTGATTTGTCCGTTGGTAGCACTTGTGCGGTCCACGGTTACGTTGGTGAGGCGGGCAGAAGTGCCCGTCAGGGAAAGACAAGCTTCGTTGGAGGCGATGCTGGCCCCACCAGCGGGCCGGGCAAACTCCACGTAAATGCGGTAGCAATAGTTTTTGCCCCGATCTAGCCCACGGCCGTTGTTGTCGTCAAGGAACGTTTGACTGCCTACATTAACTGCTCCAATCTGGGTGTAGCCTCTGGAAGCTGGAATGCCCGTTTCGCAAGGTCCGGGCGTCCAGCCGCTGGGCCCCTCACGCCGGTAAATGCGAATCTGAGCTCCGGGATTTTGGCAGAGGTAGCTGTTCCAATCGAGGCGGGCCGTGTTGCCGACGGCGCTAACCCGCAAGTTCTGCGGGGCCGGTCCAATAACAGTAATCTGCAGTGGCCGCTCATCAATGAGCGGGGTAAGACCAGCGGCGGGCTGGTCCGTGGCTTTAAACAATACCTGATACGGCTCGGAGCGGATGTCGGCGCAAGTGGTGGTCCAGTTAAACGTTCCGCGGGCGGTAGGCGGACCAGTAGAGTTGCGCACAAACGTGGCCGGCGGCAAGATGCCCGAAAACGCTTCTAGCAGCACCGGATTGTTATCGGGGTCAGTGGCCGTCACAACAACTGTTGGAATGGGATTACCAGCTATGACGCAGATATCAGGAGGCACTACCAGAGTAGGCCGCAGGTTCTGGCTGGGCGTCACGGTAATCTGCATATCCCGAATTACCTCCCCGATCAGACGAGGTGGCGCACCGGGAGTACGCCGCCATTCTTCCACTACAAACGCCACGTTGTATTCGCCTACTACCTCCGGCGAGTTCCAAACAATTTGGCCCGTACGTACGTCCTGGCGGAAAATAGCCGGGTCGTTGGGCACCCCTACAGGCGGCCCCACATATGGCACTTGAATAGCCCGAAAAAATGGATCGTCGGGGTAGCGGAAACCAGAAACTGGGGTCGGACGGGGGGCAGCATTGGTCCTTACCAAATCCTCCGGATTACCAGCTTGTTGGCTGGGCCGCAACTTAAAGGCTAGAGAATCGCCATCGGCATCAAAGGCAGCCGGATTGTGCAGAAACACTTGCCGGCGGCTAGCCTGATCAATGGCCGGTGCCAACAATGCCGGCGACCGGTTAACATTGATGATGGGGTCAATGGTGATGCGCGTCGAGATGTAGAACGACTCGTTGATAGAGTTAGTTAGGTTTTGTACCCCTACTACCCTATTCACGCTCAAGTAACTAACTAGATAGTTACCCGGGGCATTATAGGTGTGCTCGAAATAGTACACATTCCGATACACGTTCGGCGCTACCAGTGTCCTTTTGACGCGAGGAATTGCATTATAGCCCGAGTTGTCATTGTCGCCGTAAAATATGGTAACGTTAGGTTCGTCTGCCGCAGTTGCCCCGTTAGAAGTAACACTCGTGTACAGCACCATTTTAAAGAATACTCGGCGTGGGTTGCGGTTAGCAACCGGCAGGGTAGTATCCGTTTTGGCTTGGATGTCGCCGGCTCGCAAGTGGGTAGCCTGAGCCTTCGGGGCCGGGACCAGCCAAGCTATCAGCCATAACAAGCCAATCAGCGCCAGCCGGACCGGATGATTACGTAACGGAAGATTCATACAATCAAGGTATTAGTAGGCGGGAATACAAGGGAAAAGGAAGTTCGTGAAAAACCAGCCGGTAACCTAACAAAAAAGGCGTCGCGTGGGTTAACTGCTTAGTAGTAGGTACTAACGGAGTTGGCCGGCTATAGATTCACTATAACGGCAAAGCCTTATTCAGATTGTTTCCTACTAGGTTGGAGGCTACCTTTGGCCGGTACAACTGACCTACCCACACCCCTTCAGTAGCTCTCTATGAGTTGGATCACAAAAACCTTTTCTAGTAGCATCGGCCGTAAGATTATTATGGCCGTCACGGGCCTGTTTCTCTGCACCTTCCTGGTAGTGCACCTAGTTGGTAACCTGCAGTTATTCAAGGCTGATAATGGCGCGGCATTCAATGCCTACTCTGAGTTTATGGGTCACAACCCACTTATCCGCACCATGGAAATTGTGCTGGTATTGGGCTTTGGCTTTCACATTTACGAAGGCTTGGCGCTGGGCGCAAAAAACCGCGCGGCCCGTGGTAAGCAAGGCTACGTCTCGGACCACATTGAGCAGAACAGCTCCTGGCACTCGCGCAGCATGTCGCTGCTGGGCTCTATTGTGCTATTTTTCCTGATTGTACACCTGTACAACTTCTTTGGCTCCCTGCGCTTCACCGATGTACCGCGCGATGCTAACGGCAACGAAGATGCGTACGCGCTGGTATTAGCCGCCTTCAAAAACCCGTTCTACGTGTTTTTGTACGTGGTAGGTCAGGTAGCCTTGCTCTACCACTTGCTACATGGCTTCAGCAGCGCTTTCCAGACGCTGGGCCTAACCCACCGCAAATACACGCCGGCCATCAAACTGTTTGGCTACGGCTTCTCGATCATCGTGTGCGCCGCTTTCGCCGCCATGCCGGTCTACTTCTTCTTTTTCAAATAAGTCCTAAACTCGATAGCCGATGTTTCCGGATTCCAAAATTCCCGAAGGCCCTTTGGCCGAGAAATGGGATAAGCATAAGTTCAACGTTAAGCTCGTAAACCCCGCTAACAAGCGGAAATACGACGTTATTGTAGTGGGCACGGGCTTGGCTGGTGCTTCCGCTGCGGCTTCCCTGGCTGAGCTGGGCTACAACGTAAAGGCTTTCACTTACCACGATTCTCCTCGCCGGGCGCACTCCATTGCTGCTCAGGGGGGTATCAACGCTGCCAAAAACTATCAGAACGACGGTGACTCCGTGTACCGCTTGTTCTACGATACCATTAAGGGTGGTGACTACCGGGCCCGCGAAGCCAACGTGTACCGCCTGGCTCAGGTGTCGGTAAACATCATTGACCAGTGCGTGGCGCAGGGCGTACCTTTCGCTCGCGAGTACGGTGGACTGTTGGCCAACCGCTCCTTTGGCGGGGCCCAGGTAAGCCGCACGTTCTATGCCCGCGGCCAAACCGGACAGCAGCTGCTGTTGGGTGCCTACTCCGCCCTTTCGCGTCAGGTAGCTTACGGCAAAGTAAAGCTCTACACCCGCTCCGAAATGTTGGATCTGGTGGTAGTAGATGGCCAAGCCCGCGGCATTATCACTCGCAACCTGATTACCGGTGAAGTAGAGCAGCACGCGGCTCATGCAGTTGTGCTAGCTACCGGAGGTTACGGCAACGTGTTCTACTTGAGCACTAACGCCAAGTACTGCAACGCTACCGCCGCGTGGCGGGCCCATAAAAAGGGCGCGTACTTTGCCAACCCCTGCTTCACCCAGATTCACCCTACCTGCATTCCCGTATCGGGCGACTATCAGTCGAAGCTGACGCTGATGTCGGAGTCGCTGCGTAACGACGGGCGCGTGTGGGTACCGGCTTCCAAGGAAACTGCCGAGCGCCTGCGTGCCGGTCAGATCCGGGTTTCCGATATTCCGGAAGACGAGCGGGATTATTTCCTGGAGCGCAAGTATCCAGCCTTTGGTAACCTAGTGCCCCGCGACGTAGCCTCGCGCAACGCCAAAATGATGTGCGACGAGGGGCGGGGGGTAGGCAGCTCGGGCCTAGCCGTTTACCTGGACTTTGCTGACGTTATCAAGCGCAACGGTGCTGATTGGGTAAGCCAGAAGTATGGTAACCTGTTCGATATGTACGCCAAGATTACCGGCGAAAACCCCTACGAGCAGCCCATGCGCATTTACCCAGCCGTGCACTACACCATGGGCGGCCTGTGGGTAGATTACAACCTGCAAACCACCATCCCGGGCCTGTACGCTACCGGCGAGTGTAACTTCTCTGACCACGGCGCTAACCGCCTGGGGGCTTCGGCTCTGATGCAAGGACTCGCCGATGGTTATTTCGTAATTCCTTACACCATTGGTGATTACTTGGCGCAAACAGCTCCCAAGCCCGTTACTACTGACCACCCGGCCTTCAAAGAGGCAGAGGCAGAAGTAAACGCCCGGGTAAAGAAGCTGATGAGCATCAACGGCACCCGCACCCCCGCTGACTTCCACAAGGCTCTGGGCCATATTATGTGGGAGTATTGCGGCATGGCCCGCACGGCGGAAGGCTTACAGCACGCCAAGCGCGAAATTCAGAAGCTACGCAAGGAGTTCTGGACGGATCTGAAACTGAGCGGCACCGATCAGGAGATGAACCAGATGCTGGAAAGCGCCGGCCGCGTAGCCGACTTCCTGGAACTGGGCGAGCTAATGGTAGATGACGCTTACAACCGCAACGAAAGCTGCGGAGGCCACTTCCGCGAGGAGTACCAAACGCCCGAAGGCGAGGCTCTGCGCGACGACGAGAATTACACGTATGTAGCTGCCTGGCAGTTCGTTGGCGAAAATCAGCCGGAAATCCTGAACAAGGAAGAGCTGAAGTTCGAGAACGTGAAGCTGACGCAGCGTAGCTACAAGTAGCCGTGAGCAGCAAGTGGCAGCTAACCAAGTAAAGGTAGCTGCCACTTTCTCCGCTTACTACCCATTCCCACTACTCAATACCTTTGAAATAAAATGGCTGGAAGTAACCCCAATGCCAAACCGATGAACTTAACCCTGAAAGTGTGGCGGCAGCGAAACCGCAACACTGAAGGCCGCATCGTTGATTACCAGATAAAAGACATTTCTCCGGATATGTCCTTCCTGGAAATGCTTGATGTGCTGAACGAAGACCTGTTGCGCAAGGGTGAAGAACCCGTTGCTTTTGACCATGACTGCCGCGAAGGCATCTGTGGTTCCTGCAACCTGTTCATCAACGGCCGCGCCCACGGTCCGGAGCCGGGCACAACCACCTGCCAGCTGCACATGCGTAAGTTTAGCGACGGTGATACGATTACGATTGAGCCCTGGCGCGCTACCGCCTTCCCCGTCAACAAGGACCTGAGCGTGGACCGTTCGGCCTTCGACCGGATCATTCAGGCAGGTGGCTACATTTCCGTGAACACCGGCGGCACACCCGATGCCAACGAAATTCCGATTCCAAAGGAAATTGCAGACCGCGCTTTCGAAGCGGCAACCTGTATTGCCTGCGGTGCCTGCGTAGCTTCCTGCAAAAACTCCTCGGCTATGCTGTTTGTATCAGCCAAGGTAAGTCAGCTGGCTTTGCTACCCCAAGGCCATGTGGAGCGCAAGTCGCGCGTAGAAAACATGGTAGCCCAAATGGATAAGGAAGGCTTCGGCGCTTGCTCTAACATTGGCTCCTGCGCCGCTGAATGCCCCGTGGGCATTTCGCTGGAAAACATTGCCATCCTGAACCGCGAGTTCCTGTCGGCCAAAGCAACTTCGAACAACTTAGCGTAAGCGCTGTTTTAGAGGTCAACACGAAAAGGCGAGACGGGCAACCGTTTCGCCTTTTTCTTGTACGCTGCTTTGGCAGCTAGTCCTGACTTTTCCTACCCTACTCTCCCCCTGATGATTACTATCATCGTCGGTACCAACCGGCCTAACTCCCGAGCCCGCCGCGTAGCTGATTTCTATACCCAATTGCTCACCGAGCATGGGGTTACGGCCCAGCTTCTGGACCTAACAGAGCTTCCCCTCGATTTTACTACCTCGGCCCTCTACCACAACACCGGCCGCCACGATGAATTTAACCGCTTGGTAAGATTGGCAGAAAGCGCCGACAAGCTTGTCTTTGTAGTACCGGAGTACAATTGCTCCTTCCCCGGGGTGCTGAAAGCCTTTATTGATGGGCTACCCTACCCCGGCGGCATTCGGGGCAAAAAAGCAGCTTTGGTAGGCCTAAGCAGCGGAGGGCAAGGTGGCATCTTACCTCTTAATCACCTGACAGATGTGCTAATGTACCTGGGTACGGCCGTATTACCGGAGCGAGTTCGGCTGCCTTTCATTGATAAATACCTTACCCCGGAAGGCCTGATTACTGAGCCGTTATATCAGCAGGTACTACGTGAACAGGTAGCTAGTCTACTGGCTTTTTAAAGTGCTAGCAGCTCAAGAAAATTCCGCTTCTCATGCCTTAACCCCCTTGGCGGAACTGGCTATTGCAGAGTACGTGTTTAACTGAAAAGCAATATCTTAAAGCTCATTATCTTTATTTCTGCCATGACCTTCCCTTCAGTTACTGGGCATATACGGTGGTTTCTAGCGCTGGCAACGGCTGGGCTCTTGGCTGCTTGTAGTGGCTCTGGAGAGGAGGAAACCGGCGAAAGCCCAAGCAACGCTACTCCCTACACGTTGGTATTGCCGAGCAACCTACCTCAAAACGTGGGCGTACCCACCGACAACCCCATGACGGTAGAGGGAGTCGAATTGGGCCGTAAGCTTTTTTATGAGCCTCGCTTGTCGCGTACCGGGACGCAGTCGTGCGGTAGTTGCCACCAGCAAAGCAAAGCCTTCACGGATGGACTGGCCCGAGCAGCTGGTGTGGATGGCCAGCACCCGCGGGGTACAATGTCGCTGGCTAATGTACTGTGGGAGAAGACGCTGAACTGGGATGGTGCTGCCACCACCTTAGAGCAACAGGCCCGCCTACCCATTGAGAACCCGCTGGAAATGCACCAGTTGCTAGCCACTGGGGTCAGCCGCCTCCAACAAACGGACCTCTACCCGCCGCTTTTTCAGCAAGCATTCGGGAGTAGCACCATCACGGAAGCCGCCGTTCTGAAGGCACTGGCTCAGTTTGAGCGTACCCTAATTTCAGCTAACTCCCGCTACGACAAGTACGTGCGCAAGGAAGGGCCACTCTCGGCTACGGAAAGGGCCGGGGCAAACCTATTCATGAATCATCCGGGTGAGGTAAGCGGCCTGTTCATTCGGGGTGGCACCTGCCACCACTGCCACATCAGTGAGGATGGCCTCTTCAGCTCGCCCAGCTTTTTCAACAACGGGCTGGACGTGACATTTACCGATGCGGGCCGGGCCAGTGTTACGGGACAAAGTACCGACCGAGGCAAGTTTCGAGCCCCCACCCTGCGCAATATTGCTTTAACGGCACCCTATATGCACGATGGCCGGTTTCAGTCCTTAGAAGAAGTGCTTGATCATTACAGTGACCATGTTCGGACTAACAGTCCAGGCGTCGACCCGAACGTGTTGCTCTCCAATACGCCCGGCGGTACCAAGCTCGACCTTACCAGCCGAGAAAAAACCCAGATTATCGCCTTCTTACGGACGTTGACCGATTCCACTTTCATTACCGACAAGCGGTTTTCTGATCCTTTTAAGCCTTGATTCGAGGTAGTATTACCACGAAAATCAGTAGGTTTGATTGGCTTATTATTCTTACCGCGTGGCTGATCCTGCTGCTGGCACTGCTCTATCTCACTCCAGCAAAACGTATTTGCCTGCCTTCACAGGTGTACGGGCCCTGGCCGCGTACCTAGTGTTTCTGCATCACTTTAACCCCTTCCACGATGACCCTGAGTGGCCCCGGCTTCACGCCTGGATTCTGGAGTTTCACGTGGGAGTGCCGATATTTTTCGTCTTAAGTAGCTTTCTAATTACCCTGCGCTATGGCCAGCAGGACTTAACCAAGTTGGGAGGATGGGCCCAGTACATGCGCCGCCGTCTTGCACGCATTTATCCGCTGTACTTTTTGCTGACCCTGGCTACCTATTATGCCTTCTGGCGGGCGCAGCACTTCCTGCCACATCACTTTTTCTTTAGCCTCACGCTCACGCAAGCGTTTTTTTCCGATGCCAAGTACGCTGGCATTGCGCAAGCGTGGTCCCTGACCGTGGAGGAGAGCTTTTACCTAGCTGCTCCGCTTGCGTTTTGGCTGTTACGCCGACGCGTGCCGTTATGGGTGCAGCCGTTTGCATTGTTAGCCCTAGGTTGTGGCTTAGTGCTGGTGCTCAGCCCTATAACCAATCAGCTTTACGGCTTTTTTGGCTCATTTCGGCTGATGCTCCTCTTCTCCTTTTTTGGCAGATGTTTTGAGTTTTATGCCGGGATGCAGCTAGCGCGCTGGTACCAACAAGGACGCCTGCGCCGCCACCACGTACCGGGCTTGCTTACCCTAGTAGGTAGCGCCGTGATGATAGCCGCCGTCAGTGGCATGGTCTGGACCAAAGGAGGTTACACTTATGGGCAGGAACATGCCTTTGGGGTGGCACTCAATAATGTTGCCTTGCCGGGAGGTATTATAATTTTCTTTGCCGGACTGCTCACGGAACGCACGTGGCTGCAGCGCCTACTCTCCACCCAACTTTTCAAGGTGCTGGGAAAAAGCTCTTATGCTTTCTACCTCATTCATTTGGGCTCTGTGCGTGATTGGCTAGCTCTGCACCTCACCCCACACAATGGAATCTTGTTTATTGGGTTGAACCTGCTGGCTATTGTGCTACATTATGCAGTAGAAGAACCATTGAATCGTTTTTTCCGACCTGCGCCTATAGTTGCTCCAGGCCGTTGACATCTCTCGTCTTTTTCATTTTCCACGCCATGTTGATTCCCCGTTTACCTTTTCTGTTCTGTTCGGGGCTGTTAATATCGGCGTGCACACTCGCCCCACACTCGTACCGGGGCCGCACTCTAAATCCCGACCGGGAAATGGCCGCGCCAGCAACCCGCGCTACTGACTCGCTAACAATGCCAGCTGATTCCTTGCCTAGTCCTCGTCCCTAAAACAAACGGCCGCCTCATTTCTGAGGCGGCCGTTGTAGTAAAATGACTACTTACTTAGTCCACGTTGTCGTGCAGGAAGCGGTTGTCGCCCAGCAGTTCATTATCGTCCGAGAGGTTAAAACGGCTGATATTCTCCTCTGACGAAGGCACCACGTTCTCCAGCTTTACCTGGCGACGCAGGTAGGCAGGCGTTTCTAACTGGTCCTTAATGGCATCATTGGTCAGCCCATTGCTGAGCGCCTGCAGGCGCTGACGGCGCTCCTCAGCCCGTGCATCCAGCGAAGGGCGCGGTAGCGCATGGTGCGTTACCGCTGACGGAGAAGTCGGAGCTGGCGCCGTAGCCTGCTGCTGGTAGAGCACCGGTTCAGGCGCCGGAGCCGAGGGAGCAGCCACAACCGGCGGTACGTAGCCCACGGGCGCCGGCGAGGTTTCCAGGTCAAACTTTACCGGCTGAGGCTCGGGAGTAACTGGCACGGGCGAGCCAAACGTGGGTACTACCGGCGCCTCTTGACGATCTTTATCGAAGATGTTGATTTGTGGGTCTGGCTGCGTGCTAGCGGCTGATTCTGACTCGCCACCGCTACGTGCTATTACGTTGGTAATGTTGTGCGCGTCGCGGGCGAAGCCGGTAGCAATAACCGTTACCCGAATGCTCTGACCCAGGGTAGGATCAATGCCATGCCCGAAAATCACTTCGGCGTTCTGACCAGCCTTATCCTGAATGTACTCCGTGATTTCCGTGAGTTCATCCATTTCCAGCTCGGCCTGGTCACCGGACATGATGCTGAGCAGAATTTTCTGGGCTCCGTGAATATCGGTGTTGTTAAGCAGCGGCGAGGCCAGGGCTTCTTCGGCCGAACGCTTGGCGCGGTTCTCCCCTTCGGTAATGCTGCTACCCATTACGGCGGCACCCGAGTCCTTCATGACGGTTTTCACGTCTTCAAAGTCCACGTTTACATCGGCCGTAACGGTAATGATTTCCGCAATGGATTTGGCTGCTGTGCTCAGCACGTTATCCGCCTTGGCAAAAGCCGAGCGGATGGGCAGGTTGCCGTAGATCTCCCGAAGCTTGTCGTTGAGAATTACCAGCACCGTATCACAGTTGTCGCTCAGCTCCTTAATGCCGTGCTCCGCCTGCTGGCGCTTCTTTTTCCCCTCGAACATGAAGGGCGCCGTTACGATGCCAACCGTGAGGATACCCAGTTCCTTGGCTACTTTGGCAATAACCGGGGCCGCACCGGTACCGGTACCGCCGCCCATACCCGCTGTAATAAACACCATTTTGGTGCCATTGCTTAGCAGTTCCCGGATTTGCTCCCGGCTTTCAATAGCAGCTTGCTTGCCCCGCTCCGGGTTGGCACCAGCGCCAAGCCCTTCGGTCAGGTCAGCCCCGATTTGCAGCCGGTTGGGCACCGTAGAGGAAGCCAAAGCCTGCTTGTCGGTGTTGCAGATGACGAACTCCACGTCTTTGATGCCCTGGCTGAACATGTGGTTCACGGCATTAGAGCCGCCTCCCCCCACACCAATCACCTTGATGATGGACTTAGACTGGGCCGGAATATCGAAAGTAAAATTCATGAGTGAAGGTCTTAGGGACTTGGGGACTTGGGGTCTTGGTATTGGGCACTTGCAGCCTGGTTACTCTTCATGCGGAAGAAAACCAAGACCTCAAATCCCCGAGACCCCCATCACCTAATATTGCTTGTCGTCGAAGTCATCAATGAGCAGCCCTTTGGTGCGGCTGATGATCTTCTGGAAAAAGTCGCCGGCACCCGACGATTTTTTGGCTTGCTCCGGCGTAGGCTGCGGAGCGGGTTGAGGCGCCGGCTGCTGGGCAACTGGCTGGGGCGCTGGGGCCGGCGTAGGGCGAACCTCCGGCGCCGGCGTCCGGTAGTAATTTTGTTCGGGCTCTTCGTAGCCGCGCTGGGCTACCCGGTCATCGATGGAGCGGTAGCCGGCCAGCACGAGGCCCACTGTGGTAGCGTACATCGGCGACTTAACGGCCTCAATCTTGCTCTTGCCCAGATGCTCGTTGGGGTAGCCGATGCGAGTGTCCATACCCGTTACGTACTCCGCCAGCTGCACCAGGTTCTGAAGTTGGGAGCCGCCGCCGGTCAGCACGATGCCCGCAGCCAGCTTGTCCTGGAAGCCCAGGCGCTGAATTTCGGCGTACACTAGCTCAATGATTTCCTCCATCCGCGCCTCAATAATGTAGGCTAGGTTTTTTAGGGAAATTTCCTTGGGCGCCCGGTCACGCAGACCAGGGATGCTTACGATTTCGTACTCCGAGGCTTCTTCGGCAATAGCTTTGCCGAACTTCACCTTCAGCTGCTCGGCCTGGTTTTGCATAACCAAGCAACCCTGTTTGATGTCAGAAGTGATGATGTTGCCACCGAAGGGCAGCACGGCCGCGTGCCGAATGATGCCATCCTTAAAGATAGCCAGGTCCGTAGTGCCGCCACCGATGTCAATCAGGGCCACACCAGCTTCCTTTTCCTCGTCGCTCAGCACCGACATGCTGGATGCCAGCGGCTCCAAGATGAGGTTATCGATTTCCAGACCCGCCTTCGTGACGCACTTGTTGATGTTATTGATAGCCGTACTCTGGGCCGTGATGATGTGGAAGTTACCCTCCAGCCGCACGCCCGACATGCCCACCGGATCCAGAATGCCCTCCTCGTAATCCACCTTGTAGTCTTGCGGCATTACGTGGATGATTTCAGAGCCGGGAGGAGTTACCAGCCGGTACATATCGTTGGTCAGTCGGTTGACGTCGTCCAGCGTAATTTCATTGTCGGCCGAAGCCCGGGTGATGCTACCGTTGTGCTGCAGGCTCTTGATGTGCTGGCCTGCAATGCCCACGTTTACTACCCCAATATTGATACCCGACTGTTCCTCCGCCTGGCGGATTGCCTTTTTAATGGCATCTACCGTCTTGTCAATGTTCGATACGATACCCCGCACAACGCCCTCCGACACGGCTTTACCCATGCCCAAAATTTCGAGCTTGCCAAACTCGTTCTTGCGCCCCACGAGGGCGCAGATTTTGGTAGTGCCGATGTCGAGGCCGACTACAATCTTATCGTGTTGCATGGGAGGGAAAGCGAGAGAGTTGCGGTTGGTTGCAGGTAAGTGGCCGCCTAATGCGCTATAAGGTAGCGTTTTAGGCGAATAATTTTATTCGCAGATGATCTGATCCTTGAACTCGACATTGACCCGATGGTAGGTATCCCAGCCGAGGACAGGTGGAATTTGACGGTAAAATACCATCAGTTTCGCAAATTTTTCTGAAATATTCTCAGGAAAGCCAAATTCAATACGTTGGTCGCCTACTTGCTGGGTAAAGGAGAGCTTTCCGTTAGCCCCCACAAATACCTCCGCTACCTGGGCACGCCAAAACGGTTTTTCATCGATGTAGCGCAGAAATTCCAGGTAGCGCTGGCCCGTACTATCCTGGAAAAAGCTAGCGGCCAGCGGCTGGCCGTTCAACCGGGAAATGGGTACTACCCGCGCCGTAAACAACGGGGACAGGGGTAGGCGGTGACCATCGGCATCCAGGTAGCTGTCCTGCCGAGAGTCACTGTGCACGAGGCGAGCAATCGGGCGGTTCTGGCGCACATCGGCGTGCAGATTGCCGGCTAGGTCGCGGTACACCTGGGCTTCCTTAACGAAGCTGTGCGCTTTCAGGCGGGCCTCTAGGTCTTTCAAGTCAACGTCGGCGGGGTCAGCACCTTCCAGTTGGTCCTCGCCGTGCCGGGAAAGCAAACTGGCTACTTCTCGCTCACTGATAAAGAAGTTGTTAAACTCGTTGCTAATGGACACGATAATCCCGCCCACGGGCCGGTGGGCCTGCCGCACGGCGGCAAACGCACCCAGGCCAACCAGCAGTAGCAGGCAGGCTGTGGCAAATAGCAGGTTATTGGCTTTACGCTTCAGCTCCATTCCAACGAATATTCAAAATATTCTTTAATCTAGGCACCAACTGATCAATATCTCCGGCCCCGACTGTGGCTAATACGTCAAAATCGGCATTGGTTTCGGCGTTCCGCAAAATTTCTTCTTTGGTCTGCAGCGATTTTTCGGTTGCAGTAATTTGGGATAATATCAACTCCGACGTAACGCCGGGCATGGGCAACTCCCGGGCCGGGTAGATGTCGAGCAGTACTACCTCATCGGCAAGGCTCAGACTCTCAGCGAATCCGGGGGCGAAGTCGCGGGTACGGCTGAACAGGTGAGGCTGGAATATTACCCGCAGCCGACGACCGGGGTACAGGGTTCGGAGGGAACGAAGAAAGGCCTCGATTTCGCGTGGGTGGTGGGCATAATCGTCCACGTACACGTGGGGTTGCTCGGGGCTGCCGGCCGTCACGATGAACTCAAAGCGGCGTTTCACACCCCGGTAGGCCGCTACGGCCGCGCGTAACTGCTCCGAAGTAAGATCATACGCTTGCGCTACACAGGCGGCAGCCAGCATATTCTCGACGTTGTGGTGCCCTGGTACGGCCAGCTCCAGCGCGTCAACGGCTCCTTGCGGACCGTGCAGGGCAAAGCGAAACGTGTGGCCTTGCGCCGTGATATGGCTGGCGTACAGCTCCGGGCCTTGCTCGGGCGAAAGACCGTAGCGGACTACCCGCACGCCGGCTGGAGCCGCCGCCGCTACACTCGGGTCGGCAGTATGGTTGATAATCAGGGTCCCACCGGGCTGAATCTGTCCCACAAACTGCCGAAACGACTCTATCAAGGCTTCTTGGTGCCCATAAATATCGAGGTGGTCGGCATCGGTGCTCGTGATGATGGCCACCGTGGGGAATAGGGTCAGGAAGCTCCGGTCGTACTCATCGGCTTCCACCACCACGGGCGTCGTTTCGGCCGGCGCGGTGGCTGGGGGCAGTAGTAGGTTAGAACCCAAGTTCACGGCAATACCGCCCAGGAAAGCTGCGCAAGGCACCCCAGCGTGGTGAAGCAAGTGGGCCACCATGCTGCTAGTTGTCGTTTTGCCGTGCGTGCCTGCTACGGCAATGGTGGGGCGCCCCTGAGTGAGAAGCCCTAGCACTTGGCTGCGCTTGCGGATATCGTAGCCCTGTTCCCGAAGCCAGGCCCATTCCTGATGATCTTTGGGAATAGCGGGGGTAAGAATTACGAGCACCTGCGCGCGGTTTTCCCGCACCTGAGCGGGAATATTGGCCACGGCATCCTCGTAATGCACCGCAATGCCTTCCGCAGTCAGGGCTTCGGTTAGGGGCGTTACGGTTTTGTCGTAGCCGCTTACGGAGTGGCCATTGGCTTTAAACCAGCGGGCCAGGGCCGACATACCAATGCCACCGATGCCGAGGAAGAAGACGTGGGGAAATGCTGCTACCGGATTCACAACGGCCGTAGGTTAAAGCGTACTTAGTTAGGAGTTTTTGCGCGGATGGATCAGCGTCAGCAATTCATCTACAATAGTAGTGGTAGCGCGGGGGTAGGCCATCTGGTGGGCGTTCCGGCTTAGCTCAGCTAAGCGGTTGGGGTCGGCTAGCAGCACGAAGGCTTCGTCATAGAGCCGCACCGGGGCTTCCGCGTCGGTTACCAGCAGAGCCGCGTTGCGCTGCACCAGGGCCAGCGCGTTCTTGGTCTGGTGGTCCTCGGCCACGTTGGGCGAAGGAACCAAGATGCTAGGCTTGCCCGTGAGGCACAGCTCCGACACGGAAAGCGCCCCAGCTCGGCTAATTACCACATCGGCTGCGGCGTAAGCTAAGTCCATGCGGCGCACAAACTCCAGGGCCTGCAGGTTGTGACTGGCAAAAGGGGCGGCCTGCTGCTGGGCCTCTGGAAAGTACGCCTTGCCGGTTTGCCAGAGCAGTTGCACGCCAGCTTCCCGGAGCCGTGGCAACGCTGCGGCCGTGGCCTGGTTGAGCGTACGGGCGCCTAAGCTCCCTCCTATGACCAGCACCACGGGCCGGTCGGGAGCCAGGCCAAAAAACGATAGGGCCTCGGCCCGTTGCCCGTCCGCAATTTCGGTGCGCACGGGGTTGCCGGTTAGCACCATTTTTTCAGCTGGAAAGAACTTCTCCATGCCCGGATACGCCACGCAAATACGCTCTACCCGCCGGGCCAGCAGTTTATTGACAAGGCCCGCGTACGAATTTTGCTCCTGAATAAGGGCAGGGATGCCGCGGGAAGTAGCAGCCAGCAGCACCGGGGCCGAGGCATAGCCCCCTACCCCTACCACGGCATCGGGCCGAAACTTTTCAATCAGCTTGCCGGCTTTGCGCACGGCGCGCATTACCCGGATGGGAAATAGCAGATTCTGGGGCGAGAGGCGCCGCTGCAAGCCGGTAATGTCCAGCCCTACGATTTCATAGCCGGCCTCGGGCACCCGCGTCATTTCCATGCGGCCGTTGGCGCCCACAAACAGGATTTCTGCTTCCGGATGCCGACGGCGCACTTCGTTGGCAATGGCTACGGCCGGAAAAATGTGGCCGCCAGTACCGCCGCCGCTGATAATTAACTTCATGAGTAAACTCTTAGCTACTGGGCCGCACCGCCGTTATGCGTATTGAGATACCCGGGGGATGCGGGCAGTATCTTCGGGCTCGCCCACCATCGGGCGGATTTCCCGCTCCCCGCGGCTTACGGCCAGAATAATCCCGATGCTGATACCGGTGAAAATTAGGGAGGTGCCGCCCATGCTCAACAGGGGTAGCGGCAGGCCGGTAATGGGACCTAGCCCCACGGCCACGCCCATATTCACCATGGCCTGTAACACTAGGCTAAAACTCAAGCCTGCTGACAGCAGCCCACCAAAAGCGCCGTAGCTATTTATTACCGTTTTCAGCCCGCGGTACAGGAAGGCGAGGTAGAGAAACAGCACAATGGCCCCGCCAAATAGGCCGTACTCTTCAATGATGATGGCATAGATAAAGTCGGAGTACGGGTGGGGCATGATGTTGCGCTCCGTGCTCTTGCCGGGGCCTTTACCGAACAGGCCGCCCGTGGCTTCGGCAATATAGGCGTGCTCCAGCTGGAACGGCACCGGCTTGCTCTTATCGGTGAAGTTCTCGATGCGAGAAATAACCGTTTTGTAGCGCTGTCCGGCCGTTAGCCCTACTCCACCGACTACAATGCCAATAACTACCATTACTGCCATTTGCTTAAGCGGCACCCGGCCAATGAACATCAGCAGCAGGCAGGTAGCAAACAAGAGCAGGGCCGTAGAGGCATTCGACATAATAATTAGACCGCAGATAGCTCCTACCCAGAGCATTACGGGCAGTAGCGTCGTCTTAAAGTCATCGACGTGCTGCTGGCGGCGACTGAGCATTGACGCCAAGTGCGAAATCAGGGCTAGCTTGGCTAAGTCGGAGGGCTGGAAGGTTTGATTAATAATGGGAATCGTGAGCCAGCGCGAGGCATCGTTGAAGGTGGTGCCGCCGAAGAAGTAGGTAAACAACAGCAGCGGTACCGAAATGAGCAGGGCGTAGAGCGACAGGCGCGAATAGTAGCGGTAATCAATGCGGTGGGCCAGCCACATGAAAAACAGGCCCACAAAAATCAGGCTGGTGTGCTTAAATAGAAAATACTCCGTGTTGCCACCCATTTTCTTGTAGGCCAGCGTACCCGTAGCCGAGTACACCACCGCAATAGAAATAAAGGAGAACAGCAACACGATGCCCCACAGCACGGGGTCACCCTTCAAGTTTTGCCGAAGCCAATTGGTAATAGGTTCCATGGCGGTGAAATGGTGAAATAGTGAAGTGTGAGTTGATAGGCAGACTACTCAGTGGCTTCTGGGGCAGATTGCGCGTGTTGCAGCCCGCTTACGGCCGCCGCGAACTGCCGCCCCCGGTCCTCATAGTTGCGGAACAGGTCGAAGGAGGCACAGGCCGGGGACAGTAGCACCACGTCGCCGGGAGCAGCCAGCGCGGCAGCCCGCCGGACCGCCGTGACGACGCTCTGCGTTTCTTCCACGTGTGGCACTACTTCGCCGAAGCTGGTTTTCAACTTTTCATTATTAACTCCTAAGCACACCAGGGCTTTCACGCGGGAAGCAGCCAGCGGAATTAAGCTGGAGTAATCGTTGCCTTTGTCTGTGCCGCCGGCAATCCAGATGATGGGCTGCCGGATGCCGTCGAGGGCGTACCAGGCGGCTTCCACGTTGGTGGCCTTGCTGTCGTTGATGAACTTGACACCACCAATTTCGCCCACGGGCTGCAGGCGGTGGTCGGCATTCCGGAACGTTCCCAGGCCAGCTTCAATCTGCTCCGCCGTTAGCCCGGCAATGCGGGCGCAGAGCACGGCGGCTAGCATGTTCTGGCGATTATGCTGCCCAATCAGGGGTGAGCTGGCCACGCTTACTTCTTCCCCATCCAAGCCCATGCCGGGTACCAGGTTCGTGCAGAGGCAGTCTTCGCGGGTGTAGTAGCCAGCCAGTTGAAAATCGGGACGGCGGTGCAGGCTGAAGGGCAACTGAATAACGGGACGAAGCGCCGCCGGGAAGTAGCGCTGAATGTTCTCGTCGTCGGCGTTATAGATAAAGTACTGCTCACTGTCCTGGCTTTGGGTAATGCGCAGCTTGGCTTGGGCGTAGCTTTCCAGGGAGTAACCGTACCGGTCGAGGTGGTCGGGGGTAATATTGAGCAGCACCGAAACCCAAGGCTGAAACTCGTAGGTATCATCGAGCTGAAAGGAGCTGAGTTCCACCACGTAGTAGTCGTGGGCATTTTCTACTACCTGCTCGGCCAGGGAGTAGCCCACGTTGCCCGCCAGCCCCACGTTCAGGCCGGCTTCCTTCAGCAAATGGTGGGTGAGCAGGGTGGTAGTGGTTTTGCCGTTGGTGCCGGTAATGCAGATGCACTGGGCCCGGGTGTAGCGGCCAGCCAGCTCAATTTCCGAAATGATGGGCGTGCCCTGGGCGCGCAGGGCCTGGATGACGGGAGCCTTTTCCGGAATGCCGGGACTCTTCACTACTTCATCTGCCTTCAATACTTCCTCCAGCGTGTGCTGGTTTTCCTCAAACCGGATGCCGGCCTGGCTTAGCTTCTCCTGGTAGCGCGGCTGAATGGCACCTCGATCCGACACAAACACGGTGTGGCCTTTGGCTTGAGCCAGCAGCGCGGCCCCTACCCCACTTTCCGCAGCGCCGAGAATAACATAGTGCATGGTATGGGTCAGGTTATGGGGTGAAGGATAGGGTAGGAAGTAGCGGGGCCGAAGGCAGGCGGCTTAGCGCAGCTTCAGGGTAACCAGCGTTAAAACGGCCAGCATGATGCTCACAATCCAGAAGCGCGACACGATTTTGGATTCGTGGTAGCCCAGCTTCTGGTAGTGGTGGTGCAGGGGCGACATGCGCAGCAGCCGGCGGCCTTCGCCGTATTTGCGCTTGGTGTACTTAAAATAGCTCACCTGCACCATAACCGAAAGATTTTCAATGAGAAACACGCCGCACAACACCGGAATTAGCAGCTCCTTACGCACGATGATGGCCAGCACGGCAATGATGCCGCCAATAGCCAGCGAGCCGGTGTCGCCCATGAATACCTGAGCCGGGTAGGAGTTGTACCACAAGAAGCCCACGCAGGCCCCCACGAAAGCGGTGCAGAAAATTACCAGCTCCCCCGAGTTCGGGATGAACATTACATCCAGATAATCAGCCAACAGGGCGTTACCGCTCACGAAGCAGAAGATAGCCAGCGTGATGCCAATGATGGCCGAGGTGCCGGCCGCCAGCCCATCGAGGCCGTCGGTGATGTTGGCCCCGTTGCTGACGGCCGTGATAATCAGGATGACAATGGGGATGTAGAAGAAGGCGTAGTACTCGTTGAAAAAGTCGCCGGCGGTGGCAAACAGGTCACCGTAGTTGAGCTCGTTGTTTTTTAGGAAGGGCACCGTGGTAATCATCAGCTTCACATCCTGGTACACGGTGCTGGCGTCCACGGCCGAAAAGGCCCCGTTGGGCAGGGCGTACTGGCGCACGGTCACGTCGTTGGAAAAGAACAGCACCCAGCCCACCGTAATGCCGAGGCCTACCTGCCCCAGCACTTTGAAGCGGCCGGCCAGGCCTTCCTTGTCCTTCTTAACTACTTTGATATAGTCGTCTACGAAGCCAATGAGGCCTAGCCACACGGTGCTCAGCAGCATGAGCACGATGTAGATATTGTCGAGCTTGGCAAACAGCAGCACTGGCACCAGAATAGCCAGCAGAATAATCAGGCCGCCCATGGTAGGCGTCCCTTTCTTCTCGATCTGTCCCTGCAGGCCCAGGTCGCGCACTGTTTCCCCAATTTGCCGCCGCTGCAAGGCCCGGATTAGCGGGGCCCCGAAGAATTGCGCAATAATTAGGGAGGTTACTACCGCCAGCGCCGCCCGGAACGAAATGTACTGGAAAACACCCGTGCCCGGCAGGTGATGCACTTTGTAGAGGTAGTTGAAGAAGTAATACAGCATGGGCGCGGGGGTCAGCAGTTGGGGTTCAGAGGTAGTCCAAGCTGCAAAGGTTCAGTTTTTTGGATTGGGGTCAAACGTTGCGTTTGTGCAGATTTTGGATTATTCAGCGCTATTTACCCAGCAGGCTAAACATGTCGGTGAGTACCCGCTTGTCGTCGAAGTCGGTTTTCACGCCCTTGATTTCCTGGTAGGTTTCGTGGCCTTTGCCGGCTACCAGCACAATGTCACCGGGCTGGGCCAGGGCTACGGCCGTTTTAATGGCTTCCCGGCGGTCGGCAATGGTCAGGACTTTTCCCTGATCCTCGGCGGGCACGCCGGCCTGCATTTGGCTCAGGATATCGTTGGGGTCCTCGAAACGGGGGTTATCAGAGGTCAGCACGGCCCGGTTGGAAAGTTGAGCGGCCAAGCGGGCCATAACGGGGCGCTTGGCTCCGTCGCGGTTGCCCCCGCAGCCTACTACCGTAATCACCTGCTGGCTGGGCTGGCGAATGTCGGCAATGGTTTGCAGTACGTTTTCTAGCGCGTCGGGCGTGTGAGCGTAGTCCACGATGCCGGTAATGCGCGCCCGCTCCGATACCACCGGCTCAAACCGCCCCGGCGCCGAGGTCAAGCCCGACAGCACCGTCAGCACCTCGGTAGGCTCCTCACCAAGTAATACAGCCGTACCGTAAATAGCCAGCAGGTTGTAGGCATTGAACACGCCAATCAGCCGGAACTGCACTTCCCTACCGTCTACTTCCAGGTGCAAACCGTGCACGGCGTTTTCGATCAGGCGGCCCCGGAAGGTAGCGGCGTTGCGCAAGGAGTAGGTTTCTCGCCGCCCGACTACGTTCTGTAGCATTACCGGGCCGCGCTTGTCGTCCTGGTTGGTGAGGGCAAAGGCCGACTTGGGCAGCATATCGAAAAAGCCCTTTTTGGCTTTTAAGTAGGCGTCGAAGGTACCGTGGTAGTCGAGGTGGTCGTGGGTGAGGTTGGTGAATACGCCCCCGGCAAAGTGCAGGCCCGTAATGCGGTGCTGCACCACCGAGTGGGAGCTGACTTCCATGAAGACGTGGGTGCAGCCAGCCTTCAGCATACGGGCCAGCAACTCGTTCAGCCGGATGGCGTCGGGTGTGGTGTGAGTGGCCGGAATAACCTGCTCGTCAATTTGATTTTGCACCGTGCTCAGCAGGCCGCAGTGGTAGCCCAGCTCCCGGAAGAGCTTGTGCAGCATGGTAGCGCAGGTGGTTTTGCCGTTGGTGCCGGTAATGCCCACCAATTGCAGCTGGCGCGAAGGGTGACCGTAAAACTCAGCAGCCATGCGGGCCATGGCTTCCGCACTGTCCGGCACCTGCACGTAGGTCGTTCCGGGGTTCAGCTCGGCGGGCAGGTCCTCAACTACCACTACCGTTACGCCTTGCTCCACTGCTTTCGGCACAAACTGATGCCCATCGGTGGCAGTACCGCGCAGGGCAAAGAACACGGCGCCTGGCCCAGCCTGGCGCGAGTCCAGTGTTAGGCTATTAACGGCTACGTCCGCGGGACCATGCTGGGCCCGGACGGTAACGGCGGTCAGAAGAGCAGAAAGGGCGAGTTCGGTATTCAACTTATGGGGCGGTAAGAGGCTTGCACCTCAGGTTAGGGCTCCTGAATGATGGTGGCCACAGCCTAGGCTTTTGCTTTGGGCTTGGCCTTGCCTGCAGCGGCAGGGCCTTGCGGCGCAGTAGTTCTGCTGGCAGTTTCTCGGGTAGGCTTGGCTTGCGCTGACTTGCCAGGGGTAGTGGCCGGGGTCGGGCGGGCGACCTTACCGCCGTTGCGGCTGGTGCTGCCCGTAGCCTCTACTTTCGGTACCCGACCATCGGCCAGGGTAGCCAGGCCGGGGGTGGGCGGAGCAGCCGGCACGGGCGGCGCTAACCGCCCACCGATGGGCTCCAGCTGCAGCACCACGGTAGTACCGCGCCGCGCCGCCGTGCCCGCCGCCACCGACTGCGTTTTCACCCTACCCGTGCCCAGGGCCCGTACCCGTAGGCCACGGTTTTCGAGTAGGAACAGGGCATCACGCAGGGTGAGGCCCTGCACGTTAGGTACTCGGCCGGGACGCACGGCCATGGGTTTCAGGCTCAGACTTTCCCCTTCGGCATCAGCGGGCGCGGTGCGCACCCAGTCCTCGGCGCCAGTGCCCCCGTTGTGGGTAACGCCTAGCTTAGAAAATACCATCGATAACTCATCCTGCATGCCCGCCTGCACTTCCGGCACCCGCGAGCGGCGCACCGGGGCCCGGGCCAGCAAGGGACGCTGGCTGGCTACGTCGCGGGCCATGGCCTTGTCAGCCAGCTCTCGGAACACCGGAGCTGCTACATCGGCACCATAGATGCGGCCGTTCTTGGGCGAATCGACCACTACGATGCAGCTGTATTTGGGATTATCGGCGGGGAAGTAGCCGCAGAAGCTCGTGGAGTACGTGCGGGTGTAGGCACCGTTCTTGAACTTCCAGGCCGTGCCGGTTTTGCCCGCAATGAGGTAGTCGTTGGTGCGGATGCCGCGGGCGGTGCCGTGCTCCACTACCCCTTCCATCATGGCCCGTACTTTCTGCAGAGTTTCATCTGAGCAGATTTTGGGGTTGAGCACCTGGGTTTCAAACCGCTCCAATACCTTATCGGCCTGCTTGATTTCCTTGACAATCATGGGCTGCACCTTCACGCCGCCATTGGCCACGGCATTGTAGAAGGCCAGCGTTTGCAGCGGAGCTAGCTTCAGCTCGTAGCCGATGCTCATGGTAGTGAGTGAGGTGCGGCTCCAGCTCCGGTCGCGCGGGTCCTTAATATAGGGGCGCGCCTCGCCGGCCATCTGGAAGCCCAGGGGCTTGTCTAGCCCAAAGCGCTTGAGGTAGTCGGTATACTTCTCCGGGTTTTTGTTGAACACTCGGTCGGCCAGGATGGCTACTCCAATATTCGAGGACTTCTCAAATACCTGCTGAATCGTAATGCGGCCGTAGGGGTGGGAATCGGTTTTGACGGCCCCGCCTATCTTCTTGGAGCCCGTGTTGCCGGTATTAATGGTGTCGGTTAGCTGCAGGTCGGGGTCTTCCTCGAAGGCGGCCATCATAGAGGCCAGCTTGAAGGTAGAGCCCGGCTCGGTACGGCCCTGGTCGGCAATAGCGTAGTTGTAATCCTCGCGGTACACACCCTCGTCTACCTTGCCCAGGTTGGCTACGGCCTTGATTTCGCCAGTCTTCACCTCCATTAGAATGACGGTGCCGTACTGGGCGTTGTTTTCTACCAGCGACTTGTACAGGGCATTTTCGGCCACGTCCTGGAGGTTGATATCCAGGGTAGTTTTCACGTCGTAGCCGGGCTGGGGCTTGACCTCGGTACCGTCGTAGATGGGCTTGTTGCCGCCGGGTAGGCGCTCAAATAGGGCCTCCCCATCTTTACCGGCCAGGTGCTTGTTGAAGGTAAACTCCAGGCCCGCGCCGTTCTTGTCCTCGTTCACGAAGCCGATGGTGCGCTGGGCCAGCCCACCAAAGGGCCGGAACCGCTTATCCACCTTCTCGAAGATGGCACCGCCCTTGTTTTTGCCTTCCCGAAAGATGGGCCAGTTGGTCAGCTCCTTCTTCTCCTGAAAGTTGATTTGCCGGGAATTTAGCCGCAGGTAGCGCACCGATGGCCGGGCATTCTTAGCATCGCGCAGCTTGCGGGCATATTCCCCAGGCGTCCGGTCGCCGAAAAACCGGGACAGCAACAGCGCCAGCGAATCTACCTTCGCCTTGAACAGCTCCTTGTCGACCACGCTCGGGTCCCAGGCTACCCGGTAGAAGGGCAGCGAGGTAGCCATAATGCTTTCGTTGTCGGAGTAGATGTTGCCACGGGTGGCGAATACGGGCTGGTACACGATGCGGCGCTCCTGCTCCAGGGCACTCCACTTGGCGCCTTCCGTGAACTGCACGTGGGTCACGCGCCAGATAATGGCGCAGGAGAACAGGCACACGCCCAGAAAGGCTAGCCGAACGCGGGTAACAATGCTTTTTTTAACGTTTCCTTTCATTGCGGCGGGCGGGAGCTGAACGATTGGAAGATGCGGGGTCAGCCGTAGCCGGCTCCCCGTTAATATCAGTACCGATGGGAACGGGCGGGGCGCCTACCTCCACCGAATCGCCGAGGGAGGGGCCACCGGCCCGGCGCAAGGAGTCGGCCTTGGCACGGGCCGTCATGGCGGCCACGGAGTCGGCGGTCAGAATGGGCAGCATGTCCAGTTCGGCCTCGTCGAGGCGACCGGCGGGCACGCTGATGCGGAAGGGCGGCGAGGAGCTTTCAACCAGACCATAGGCGGCTACCTTGCGGGCTACCTCGCTCTGCTTGCTGGCCTCCATATAATCCGATTTTAAAGTGGTGTAGTCGGCTCGCAAATCTTCCGTTTCTACTTTCAGCTTCTGAATGCTGCGGTTCATGCGGGTAGCATAGTGCGTGTTACCGATGTACACCAGCGTCAGGAACATGACGAACAGCAAGTGAGGTAGGAAACGCACCGGCAACCCCTCCCGAAACAACCCATCAACCGGCGTGGCCCGCTCCAGCAGCGAGAATACGCTCCAAGTGCTGCGCTTGGGCGTGGTGAGGCGCGGCTCCTTGGGCTCCCGCGGGGCCTTGGTGGGGCGTACGGGCGCAGGCGTCGGTTCCGGTTCGGGAGGGCGCACCGGCTCCGGCGCTATGGGCGCTACCTGCCGCGGAGCATTCACGCGGGGTGTGGGGGCAGATTTTACGGTATTGACGGCCACGGGTGGTACTGGTTGGGGTAGCGTGCGGTTCTATTCTTTGCGAATGGCAATGCGGAGCTTGGCGCTTCGGGCCCGGCTGTTCAGGGCTATTTCCTCCGCGGAGGCTTCCACGGGCTTGCGGGTCAGGGCCTCGAAGGGCACGTTGGTGCGGCCAAACAAATCCTTTTCCACTTCGCCGAAGAATTTACCCTTGGCAATGAAGTTCTTCACCAGCCGGTCTTCCAAGGAGTGGTAGCTCATCACTACCAAGCGACCGCCGGGGCGCAATACTTGTGCCGTTTGTTCCAGCATTTCCTGCAAAGCCGTCATTTCATCGTTGGCCTCGATACGCAGGGCCTGGAAAACCTGGGCCAGGTACTTGTTTTCCTTGCCCCGGGGCGTGCAGGGCGCAATGGCTTTTTTCAGGCCCGCAATGGTGCTGATGCTCTGCCCACGCCGGGCCGCTACCACCGTAGCCGCCAGGGTGCGGGCATTCGTTACCTCCCCGTACATCCCGAAAATGCGGTGCAAATCGGCCTCGGAGTACTCATTGATAATATCGGCGGCCGAGGCATCGTCGCCGTCGGGATTCATGCGCATGTCCAGGGGGCCGTCGAAGCGGGTGCTAAAGCCTCGCTCCGGGGTATCAAACTGGTGGGATGACACGCCTAAATCGGCCAGTAGGCCATCCACGGGCAGGGCGCCGTGGCGCTGCAGCTCCCGAAACAAGTGGCGGAAATTACTGCGAATGAAGGTGAACTGGGGTCGCGCCAGCTTCTGAGCCTCCCGCTCGGCGTCGGCGTCCTGGTCGAAACTGTAGAGGTGGCCGGTACCCGTGAGGTGCTCCAGAATGCGGGCCGAGTGGCCGCCTCCGCCAAACGTGACGTCCACGTAGCGGCCCGTGGGCTGCAGATCAAGGCCTTCGAGGCACTCGCGCAGCATCACGGGGCGGTGGTAGGCGGTATCGTTGTCGTAGTCGTTCAAGGTGTTGCTCATGCGGCCAGGGGGCCGCCGGGGCCGGTTTCGGTGGTCAAAAATTTCTGAGCCAGCTTCGAAAAGCTCTGCTGGTCTTTGATAAGGAAATCCTCGTAGCGCTCCGGGTCCCAAATTTCGCAGCGGTTACCCAGGCCTACGATGATGGCTTCCTTCTCAATGCCCGAGTAGCGCAGCATGGTGCGGGGTAGCATAAAACGCCCAATCGAGTCCAACTCCACCTCCGTCATGCCCCGGAAGAAGTTACGCTGAAACTGCCGGTACTCCTCGTTGAACTCGTCTAGGGCCATGACCTTCTCGTGAATTACGCGCCAGGCGGCCCGCGGGTAAAGTACCAGGCAGGGCTCGAAGCCGCGGACCAGCACCAACTGGTTACCCGAGGCTTCCGGCAGGTTGGCCTTCACCTTCGCCGGCAGCACCAGCCGACCTTTGGGGTCGAGCTTGCACTCGTATTCGCCGGAGAGCAGCAGGGTCATGTTGCGTGGTTGAGGTGGGCATGGGAACGGGATATAGCAAAAGTACGGAACCCGCTGGAAAAGGCCACCACGATTTACCATTTTCTACCACTTCAGAAAAGCGCCTTTTTGAGCTATTTGAAGGCTTTTACGGAACTCCAGTGGCGTAGCAATTCCAGCTTTGTCATAATGGCAGACATCAAGTTCCAACAAATATGGGGGTGATGAGGCGGCGTAGTTTCACTATCTGACGGTGGAATTCTGTACTTGCCGAGCCGTATCCTGCATGTGTTTCGCTGGCCCGAAAGCCGTATCTTTGTGGTCGATATGAAACGCCCGCTGCTTCATCGGCTCTTCAGCACTTGGCTGGCCTTGCTCGTCCTCACTACCTCGGTGGGCCTGACGGTGCAGCAGCACACCTGTCGGCAAAGCGGAAGCCGCACGGCCAGCGTCATTTTCAGTCCGGCCCAGCACACGTGCCCAGCTCCTAAACCCGCTACCCAGCAACACGCTGCCAAGGCCCGGCTTTCCAAATCGTGCTGCGAATTCGGCGCCCATTTTCACAAGCTGGACACGCCCTCCGCGGAGTTGGCCTGGGTGAAAGTGCTGCCGCCAGCTTTGGCACCGGCGTGGCCCGCTGCCACCGTGTGGCCCGCTGCACCAACCGCGCCGTTGTGCCAGGTAGCTGCTCGCTGGCACGCTACGGATTCATCGCCCCCGCCCCGGGCTGGCCGTACCTTGCTCACTTTCGTGGGCGTTCTGATCGTCTAAAGGCTTCTCTTAGTTAGTCCCGCATTTCCTACCGCCCGTGTACCGGCGGCTAGGGTCACGGAAGAGAAACCTTAACTTACTGACGATATGAACTCCTTAACCGGTCCGGCCCGTCTGCTGACGGCAGCCAGCTTCGTGCTGGGTAGCACCCTACCTGCTACGGCCCAAACTCCTGATGCTTCTACTGCCCCCGTACGCGGGCAGGTGCTCGATGGCACTACGAACTCGCCCGTTCCCGGCGCGGTAGTCCGCTGGCTTAGCGCCCCTACTGAGGCGGCTACTACCACTGCCCAAGGCACTTTTTCCCTGGTGCGGCCCGCCGGCTCTGATGCTCGGCTCATTATCAACTTTCTGGGCTACCAGGCCGACACCGTACAGGCCGGCGGCACCAGCTACCTCCGGATTCCGCTGCGCCGCTCGGCGGAGTTGGGTGAGGTGACCGTGGAAGGCCGAGCCCCCTCCTACTCCGGCCTCACGCCCACCAACACCCAGGTTATCACCAGCCGCGACCTAACCAAATCGGCCTGCTGCAACCTGGCCGAAAGCTTTGAAACCAACGCTTCCGTGGAGGTTTCTACTACGGATGCTGTGTCGGGGGCCAAGCAAATTCAGCTGCTAGGCCTGGATGGGGCCTATTCCCTGCTTACCATCGACAACCTGCCGGCCCTGCGCGGCCTCGCCTCGCCCTACCGCCTGGGCTACCTGGCCGGCCCCTGGATTGAGAGCATTGATATCATCAAGGGCATGGGCTCGGTGGTAAATGGCTACGAAAGCATTTCGGGCCAGGTAAACGTGCGCCTCAAGGAGCCCGATAAGGCCGAGCGTTTGCTATTTAATGCCTACGCCAACGACTTGGGCAAGTTCGACCTGAACCTGAACCTAGCTACCCCGATTGGCAAGAAGATCAGCACAGCCCTGCTGCTGCACACCGACCATCTGGGCCAGCGCGTGGACCGCAACCAGGACGGCTTTCTGGACCTGCCGCTGGCTACCCAGTACAACGTGTTCAACAAGTGGAAGTACCTCTCGGGTAAGGGCTTGGTGACGGAGGTAGGCCTGAGTGCCCTGCGCGAAACCCGCCAGGGCGGGCAGATGGGCTACCGTCCGGAAAGCCCCGCGGGTTTCTACGGCACTACCCAGGAAACCAACCGCTCCACCGGCTACGCCAAAACCAGCTACACCTGGCCCGGCCGGCCCTACCAAAGCTTGGGGCTCTTGCTTAGCGGCACCAACCACGACTTCACCTCCCGCTACGGCCTGCGCACTTACGACGGCACCCAGCGCACGGGCCTGGCTACGTTACTGTTCCAGAGCATTCTGGGCACCACGGCCCACACCTACCGGGCTGGCCTGAGCTTCCTGCACGACGACTACCACGAGGTATACAAAACCGGCTTCACCTACCCCACCGAAACGCCGGCTCAGCGCTACGCCCGGGAGCACCGCAACCGCCTGGAGCAGGTGCCCGGCGCCTTTGCTGAGTACACCTACCAGAATGCCCGCAACCTCACGTTGGTAGGCGGCCTGCGCCTAGACCGCCACAACCTGTACGGGTGGTACCTGACGCCCCGCCTGAATGTGAAGTACGACGCCGCCAAAAACACGGTACTACGCCTGGCGGCGGGTCGCGGGTTCCGGACGGCCAACCCGATTGCTGAAAATGTGGGCATGTTGGTCAGCTCCCGGGAGTTTGTCATCAGCCCGGTGCTGCGGCCCGAAACGGCCTGGAACGTAGGTGGCTCGTTCACGCAGTATTTCAACGCCTTCGGCCGCCCGGCCACTTTCATTACTGATTACTACCACACCGAGTTTGGCAACCAGGTAGTAGCGGATCCCTACACCAACCCCGAGCGGCTTATTATCACGAATCTGGCGGTAGGCGGCCGGTCCTACTCGCGCAGTTTGCAGGCCGAAGTGCAAGTAGAGCCCGCGAAAGGGTTGCAGGCCAAGGCTGCCTACAAGTACTTGGATGTGAAAACCACCTACGACGGGCAGTTGCTACCCAAGGTGCTTACCCCACGGCACCGGCTGTTCCTGAACCTGGGCTACGCCACAGCCTTCGATAAGTGGCGGGCTGATTTTACGGTGCAGGGCTTTGGGCGCCGGCCGCTGGCTCATGCTCCGGGCAGCGGCGGCCACCTTCACGGCACCGGCGAATCAACCCTACCCTATGCGCCCCGCTACGCCTTGCTCAACACCCAGGTAACCCGCGCTTTCAAACGGTTTGAAGTGTACGCCGGAGTTGAAAATCTCACGAATTATCGCCAAGCCAACCCCATCCAGGGCGCCTACGCCCCCTTCGGACCCGATTTTGATGCGGCCATGATCTGGGGGCCTATCTACGGGCGCCTCACGTACGCCGGCCTGCGCATCACGGTTAAGTAATACCCAGGTAATTTCTGGTCTGACGGGCCTGAGCCGCATACTCTGGCACGTTTCTTTCATTAGTGCCACCGGCACTTTCCTTACCCCTTTTCTTGTTTTTCCTTTATGAAGCTGTTCTCATCTTTCCTGCTTGTTTTTGCCTTCCTGCTTTCTTCGGTGGCCTCGTTTGCCCAAACCGCCAAGCCCAAAGCCAAAGGCCCCGCTACTGAAACCCTGCAGCTGAAAACCTCGGCTGTTTGCGACATGTGCAAAGCACGCCTGGAAAAGGCCCTGGCCTACGAGAAAGGGGTGCAGGCGGCCCTGCTCGACGTACCCAGCCAGATGCTCACGGTTACTTATCGGCCCGACAAAACCACGCCGGCCGCCCTGCGCGCCGCTGTACAGGAAACCGGCTACGACGCCGACGACCAAACAGCCAACGCCCGCGCTTACAGCCAACTGCCGGATTGCTGCAAGAAAACCAATGCTACTCACTAAAGACGTGGACAGGTAGCAGTACAAGCTACTTGGCTTGACTCTGCAGAAGCCTTACCCTATACTTCAGCCGCGTAGCCGAATAAAAAAGACCAACCGGGAACGGTTGGTCTTTTTTATTCGGCTACGTGCCCCTTATTAGGCAGCAACGAGGCTCGGCGCCATGCGCACTTCAAATTGCAGGCTCACTTGAAACGTGAGGGGCCGGGTAAGGCGGCGGCGGTTCGTGCCGGATATTTCCAGCGTAAACCAGTCGGAGCGCAGAAACTCCAGTAAGTTCGGCTGCCCTTGCAGTTCCATGTCAATGTGGGCAGAATGAATCTGGCGCGGCCCGAAGGTGGCAATTGGCACCTTCCGGCTGTTAGCCGTCAGGAAGCAGCTGCCGCTCTCCAGCGCGCCCAGCGTTGGGGTGCCGCGGCCAATGGCTTGGCCCGGCGGCTGGTGCCACATCAGGCGGGCCTCCCGGAGAGTTACGGTCAGGATACCCGGGTGGGTTAACGCGGCCAAGCACGGTAGGGTGCCAGGCAGCGTAGTTTCGCACAGAAAGATTAAATCCATTCCGGGGTCAATTCGCAAATTAATGGCCCGGGTGCTCAGGCCAAACGCGGTGCGCAAGGAACGCCGCAGGCCTTCGTGCTGAGCAATGGTCAGGTCTACGCCTAGCACAACGGGCGGCGCAGCCGAGGAGGCGAATGCAGGGGTAGGTTTCATAGCCGATGAAGGTGCGGATAGGCGCGGTCATTCAATGAACTCGAACCAGAACAGATAGAGGCGTAAATGCGGCAGTATTTCCTTTTTACGCAAGAAGGTATGTAATGCGCTAATTATGACAGGGTTAAAGTATAGCAACTCGTGATACAAGTAGACCAGCAGCCCCAGGCGTATGCCTAAAATTGTTTTCTTTCAATAATTTATAAGACGATTCGATTTTATCTGTCTATATTGACCCTACCATCCGGAATGAGTTATTTGTATGAAAATTTCCTGCGTACTTCTAGATGACGACCCTCTTGTGCTGGACCTGCTCCAGGCATACGTAGTGATGACCGACATCCTAGACGTAAAAGCTGCCTTCACCGACCCGCTCGATGCACACCGGTACCTGGTGGAAAATCAGGTGCAGGTGCTGTTTTCCGACGTTACCATGCCCCACTTGAGCGGCCTAGACTTAGTACGCTCCCTGCAGCAGCCCCCGCTGGTAGTCCTGATGACGGCCTACCCCCAGTATGCCATGGAGGGTTTCAATCTGGACGTTATTGATTTTTTGTTGAAGCCAATCTCCTTGGACCGTTTTCTACGGGCGGTCAACAAAGTAGCTGGCATTCTGCGGGTTAACACCTTGGGTTCCGATGCTCAAGCCGACGCCCTGACCGGCTGGGGCTCCTTCTTTATTCGCACCGACGCTCAATTTGTGCGCCTGCACTACCGGGAAGTGCTCTACATCGAGGCTCTGAAAGACTTCACGAAAATCAATACCGCTGACGGCCGTACCCACCTGACGCTCGTGAACCTGAAAAACCTGGAGGAGCAATTGCCCCCGGGCTTGTTTGTGCGCACCCACCGCTCCTACCTCGTTAATGCTGCTCGCATTGACTCCGTGAGCAACCTGGAGGTGAAGGTAGGCGGCCACGCTCTGCCACTGGGCCAGACGTACCGGGAAAGGGTAACAGAGCGCATCGTAAACCGCTCCCTTATTCGTCGCCAGAATTAATTTTAGCCTAACGGCTGGCTTGCTTCGCCACTAACTTTTGGCCTGCCACAGGCGCCACCAGGGCAGGTAGGGCTGGTCGTGGTGTTCGTAGTGGTACCCGAAAAAGTAGCAGCTCAGGAATGCCCACACGTGGTGCCGGAACTGACTGCGCGACTTGTGCGGATTATCAGGCTGGTGTTCCCCACGGTGCGGCAGATACGTGCCGAAGTAGAATAGTTGCAGAGTAGCCAGAACGGCCGGCACCATCCAAAAGGCAATAACATTGGCCTGCGGAAAGAACAGCTTCAACACGTTGTAGGTCAGGGCCATCAGGGCTACTTGCACCCACGTCACGTAGTTCCAAGCGAAGCGCGCAAACCAAAGCAGAAAGCTGGTGTGGTGCCCATCGTGGAAATCAGGGTCGTGCTCGGTGGCCACGTGCCGGTGGTGGGCGTGGTGCTTGGCCAGCATGCCCGGAAACCAGTTAAAGGCAAAAAGCCCCGCTGTTAGGGTGCCGATGAAATTGTTCAGGCGCTTGTTAGCGCTAACTACCCCGTGCATGGCATCGTGGGCCGTAATAAAAAGGCCGGTATACAGATGCATTTGCCCCAGTGCCAGCAGGTAGGGCCACGGCGTCCGCCAGTTGGGCTGGTAGAAGGCCAGCAGATACGTCAGCAATGCGGTCCAGGCTACCAGAATCAGAGCTGCCATGCCTACTCCTTTGTAACCTAACGGAGTGGGGCGCACCCGCTGGGCGGGCAAAGCAGCACGAGGTACCACGGGAGAAGAAACCATAACTAACTAGGCAAGCAGCCAATTAACAACCAGTATTCGCCGGGAGAGCCTATAAAGTTGCCCCGCTTACAGCGCCAGCAACGCCTCCCGCACCTGCTCCATCTGCCACATGGGGGTACTGGTGGCTCCGCAAATACCCACCGACTGGCCCGGCTGAAACCACGAGGGACACAATTCTTCTACCTTGGAAATGAAGTGGGTGGCGGGGTTCGTTTCTTTACATACCTGGTAGAGGACCTTGCCGTTGGAGCTTTTGGTACCCGACACAAACACTACCTGGTCAAACTGGGCCGCGAACCGGCGCAGATCTTTGTCGCGGTTACTAACCTGCCGACAGATGGTATCGTTGGCGTTTACCTGGTAACCGCGCTGCTCCAGCTCGTCCTTGATGCGGTAAAACGAGTTTGTGCTTTTCGTAGTCTGGCTATAGAGGGTGATGTTGGCGGGCAACTCATGCCGTAACAGCTCCTCCAGGTTCTCAAACACTACCGCTTCTCCGCTCGTTTGTCCCAGTAGGCCGCGCACCTCGGCGTGGCCGTGTTTGCCATAGATGAAGATGCGGTCCTGGCGGTCGTAGCTAGTTTTGATGCGGTTTTGCAACTTGAGTACTACGGGGCAAGAAGCGTCGATGAGGGTCAGGTTGTTTTCCATGGCCATCTGATAAGTGCTCGGCGGCTCACCGTGCGCCCGAATCAGCACGGCCTCGTTACGCAACTGGGCCAACTGCTGATAGTCAATGATGCGCAAGCCCCGTTGCTCTAGGCGCTCAACTTCCTCATCGTTGTGCACAATGTCGCCGAGGCAATACAAGTAACCTTGCTCATCCAATAGGTCTTCGGCCATCTGAATGGCATAGATTACGCCGAAGCAAAAACCAGAATTGGGGTCAATACGGACGCTCAGGTGGTGCGGCATAGCTAACTGAGTAACTGTCGAGGTGACCAGAAGGTTACAGGGGGCAGAAGATACAAGGTGTTTATCATTTCTTCTTGCGCTGATGCAGTGTAGCGTATTCATAACAAGCGCCACCCGCATAAAGTTAACCCTCTGGTAATCGTCCGGTTGCTCAGAACACTAATCCTAGAGCTCAGGCATTACGGAGGAGCTTGCTAAACCGCACTTTTGAAGGAGCAGATACGTATAGCTGCCCCTAACTAGAACCGGTAGTACCAGGCAGTCCTGCTTGAGGGCAGGTACCTACGAGGAAAACGTCCTGGGCAGTTTTGCGGAACCTAGGGCTCCGCTTCGGGGCGGCCATCCTTACGGCTGCCCGCCCCGAAGCACGTGCTCAATAATCTAGCCCTGACCTCGTCCGGACAAGACTCCCTACCCTAGAAAGAGCCGAAGGCTTTGCGCTGCTCCAGGTCCCGGATTACTTTTTCCTCTACCGGGCTAGCGCGCAAAATCTCCCGGTCGCGCCAGAACTTGGCGTTGTAGTTCTGCTTCATGGCCTGCTTGAGGTCGTTGTAGTTCACCCCCGTCGACTTGTAGCCCTTGGCAGCGGGCTTCGTAGTGTTCTGGTAGAAAAACAGATTACCGCTGATTTCAGTGCTGTCGGGCTTGCCCTGGTAGCTGAGCACAATCGTCTGCTCGGCGCGCACGGCCTGCAAGCGGCTCAGAGAATCGGCTACCGGGCTGAATTCCGTCACCATCCGGAAGGTCTGGGAGGTGAGGGTAGTGCCTTCTGAAAACTGCAACGACATTAGGTTGCCGATGGGCACGTTGCTTTCCAGGCGCCGAATGGCCGCCGTTTTGAAGTCCACATACAAGGTGCCAAAGGCGGCCGGCTGGTTCAGATCCAGCCGCGGGGTAAAGTCGATAACGGCAGTTTCCTGGCCCTTGTCCTGCAGTACTTCCCGCAGATGAAACTTGAACTGCTTGTCGGCCAAGGGGCTCAGCGGCACGGCCAGGGTACGGCGGCTGGGCTTGGGTTCAAACACCGGAATCAGGCGTACGGCCGCCGAAAAATTGGTCATGTCCACGCCGGTTTCCTCGGCGGCCGTGGCGTAACGGGCCTGTTCTAGCTGCCAGCCACCTACCCCCTGGTTGGTAAACCGAACGTCGTAGAAAGCGTCCAGAAACTCGGAATATTTGCCGTTGTGCTCTTGCTTTTGGCGGTAGAAAGCTTTGCCATACTGTTCCTGGCGCTGGTGGCGGGCCAGCTTAGCGTAAGCCCGTTTCACCAGTTCCGTGGCCACTTGCTCGGGGTTACGAACCCGCACTTCGGGCAGGGCTACAGTGCTGGCTTTCAACACAATCAGGAGGGGTTCCGTGGCGGACGTGGCGTCGACCGTAGTGGGAGCGTAGCCCAGGCTAATAACGGTAATTTTTCGGGGTAGGCTGGCTACGCGCAAACTAAACTCGCCGGCTTCGTTGGTGGCCGTTCCGGGCTCATTGCCGAGCTGGCCAACGTTAGCGTACGGTACGGGCTGGCGCTTTTCATCTACTACCCGGCCTTTGAGCGTGATTTGTTGAGCGTGGGCGAGGGAGGCCGTAGTTAGAGCCAGCGTCAGAATTAGCGGGTGTTTCATTAAGTTGAGCGGGAAGTTTCACTGAAGGGAGAGTCGCTGGGTGGCGAAGGTGCCCTAGAAACGTTGGAATAGGATTTTTGATGTGCTATTACACATAATTTACAGCGGCGGCCTGCGGCCCCGGCTGGCTCAAAGATATTTCCGTGGCCTCTTCCCTCCTACCTTACAACAGCACTGTTGGCAGCAGGCTTTACGCGAAAACAGCACAAGACTCAACCAGTGAAAGCCTAGTCGCTGGCTCCAAGCCCCAGTTACCAACAAAAAAGCTTCCGTTGCCGGAAGCTTTTTACACTAGCTTAGCCAGTCGGTAGGCGGCTACAATTGTGTCAGTTTTTGCGCCTCGGCCTCCGAAACGTGGCCCCTATCTACCAAAAAGTTACGCACCAGCCCAAACGATTCCTCATCGAGGCCAGAGCTGGGGTGTTTCAGCAGAGTGCTCACCAAAAACTGCCGGTCTTCTTCTACGTGGGGGCTCAAACCCAGAAAACCGGGCAAGTTGCTTTCCACACTCAGGCGCAAAAAACGAATTTCCGCATTGTTGGAGTCAAGCTTTACGGCTTGGTCGAACAGCTTACTGGCGTTCTGCACGTAAGTCAGCTTGTTGAACATGGAAGCGTCGCGGGCTCGAATGGCCTCGGCGGCAGCTTTATAGGCCAGCACCACGGCGTCCTGCTTGTCGTAGGCGGCCATGAGCTGGTAGAATTTCTCGCCGGCTTCCTTGCTGGTAGCGGCTTGCTGGTACTGCCGGCGCAGGTGGGCGACGGAGTACGGGTTGGCTTCAGTTGACACGAGGGTGGAGAGGGTCAGAAGGAAAGAAAGAAATAGGAATCGAATCAGCTTCACGCGGCGCAGAGTAAGTAGCCCAACAGAATAGCCAGCCGCTGCAAAGTTGCCCATAACATCCGGAGGTACGGGAGCAGCCCCTACACCCGCGCCAGTTGGTAGCGGAAGTAAGAACCGAGCAGCAGCAGCAGCTTGGTGTTGTTTGGTACGCGCACCCGCTCGCCAAGGATGCGTTCAGCCGGCAACTGCCGGATCTTGTGGAAGAGCTTGAGATAGTACACGTAGGCTAGATACACGCCCATGCGGGCTGCCCGCGGAAGCTGCACAATGCCGGCGTAGCCGGCCTCAAAATCGGCCCGAATATCAGCTTCAATCGTTCGTTTCACGTCATCAGTGAATCGCTCGTACTGCACGCCGGGGAAGTATACCCGGCCCCGCTCCTGATAGTCAGAGCGAATGTCGCGCAGGAAATTAATTTTTTGGAAGGCCGAGCCCAGCCGGCGCGCCGACTCGCGTAAGCGGGCAAACATGGCCTCGTCGCCTTCGCAGAAGATGCGCAAGCACATCAGCCCTACTACCTCCGCCGAGCCGTAGATATATTTTTCGTACAAGGACTGGTTGTAGCTTCGGTCGTCGAGGTCCATCTCCATGCTGTAGAGAAAGGCCTCAATAAATTCTCGGTCGATGCCGTACTGGTGCACTACGTCCTGAAAGGCGTGCAGCACCGGGTTCAGGCTGATGCGCAGGTCTAGAGCCTCATAGGTCTGACGCTTAAAATCCTGAAACAGCGCCGCTTTATCGTGCTCATGAAATGTATCCACGATTTCGTCGGCCCAGCGCACAAAACCATACACGGAGTATACTGGCAAGTGAAACCGCCGGTCGAGCGTACGAATGCCCAGCGTAAAGGAGGTACTGTAGCGCTTGGTTATCAGCTTGCTACACGCCCGGCTGGTTTCGGTAAAGAGGGCAACGTGGTCCAACGCAGAGATGATGAGGAATGAAGAATGAGGAATGAAGAGCCAGGTTCAGAATTTACAACTGAGAAGTGCCGAATAAGCTACTATGCCACACGCACAGACTAGTAATTATTCCTCACTTCCTCAGTGAAAACTCTTTCTCCACTTCCTTAGCCACCACCTGACCCGAAATTAGGGAGGGCGGCACTCCCGGGCCCGGCACCGTAAGCTGGCCCGTAAAATACAGATTGCTGACCTTTTTACTTTTCAGGGCAGGCTTCAGAATAGCCGTCTGTCGCAGGGTGTTGGCTAGGCCGTAGGCGTTGCCTTTGTAGCTATTGTAGTCCTGCCCAAAATCCTGATGGGCGTAGCTGCGCTTAAACACCACCGCGTCGCGGATACTGGTGCCGCAGTGGCGCTCCAGGCGTTCCATAATCAGGTGGTAGTAATGCTCCCGGGTGGCCTCAGGGTCGGGCAGGTTGGGGGCTACCGGAATCAGTAAAAACAAGTTCTCGCAGCTCTCTGGTGCCACCGAGGGGTCCGTTTGCGTGGGGGCCGACACGTAGAACAGCGGGCGGCTGGGCCACTTCGGGTCCTCGTAGATTTCCTCGGCGTGCAGGCTAAAGTCCTCGTCGAAAAACAAGTTGTGGTGGCGCAGCTTGGGTAGGCGCTTGCTTACGCCCACATAAAACAGCAACGAGGACGGAGCCATCGTGCGCGAGTCCCAGTACTTTTCGTCGTAGTGGCGCCACTCAGGGGCTAGCAGGTGCTGCTCGGCGTGGTGGTAGTCGGCGCCGGCTACTACCACATCAGCCGGGCGGAAACCGGTGGCGGTTTGCACGCCAGTAGCCCGGCCGCGCTCCACTACAATTTGCTGCACCGGCACGTTGTACTCGATGCTGACGCCCTGCTCCTGGGCCAGTTGCACCATGCCTTCCACAATTTTGTGCATGCCGCCCAAAGGGTACCAGGTGCCCAGGGCCAAGTCGGCATAATTCATGAGCGAGTACAGGGCGGGGGTATTTTCGGAGGTAGCCCCCAGGAATAGCACCGGAAATTCTACCAACTCCAGTAGGCGCGGGTCTTTAAAAAACTTGCGCACGTGCTTGTGCATGCTTTGCAGCAGGTCCAGGCGCATGGCGTCCACTGCTAGGCGCGGGTCCATGAATTCCAGCAGGGAACGGCCGGGCATGTGCACGAATTTGCCAATGCCAACCTCGTACTTGTACGCTGCCTGCCGCAGAAACTCATCCAGGCGGGCCCCGCTACCCGGTTCGTAGCGTTCAAATAAGGCCCGCAACTCCGGCATCAGGGCAGGAATGTCCACGGCCTCCGCCCCCTTGAAGATGACCTGATAGGAAGGGTCCAGGCGCACGAGTTGGTAGTAATCAGACACTTTTTTGCCGAAGCGGGCAAAGTACTGCTCAAAAATATCGGGCATCCAGTACCAGCTAGGCCCCATATCAAAGGTGAAACCCTGGGCCTGAAACACGCGCGCCCGGCCGCCCGGTCCCTCATTTTTTTCCAGCAGGGTAACCTGGTAGCCGCGCTGGGCCAAGGAAGTAGCCGCGGCCAGCCCGGCAAAGCCCGCCCCAATAACAAGAACGTGTTTGGTGGAAGTAGCAGTAGTCAAATGAGCAGAGTTGGGTAGGGTGAAGCGCGAGGATAACAAGGCAGGCGGCACCAAGCGGCGCCCCAAGGTACATACTGCCGAGCGAGGCTGATGTTTCAGCGAGTGGCCATAAAACAGACGGGCCGCGAACCACGCCGCCAAAAGCTAACGTCGTCCGCGGCCCGCGATACGCCCGGGGCGGGTCTGTACTCTCTCCCTATTCCCTACACGCCGGGGGCGTATGTCTTCAACGCCTGCTTTAGTTCTTTGCGGGCGATGTGAATACGGTTTTTAACGGTTCCAATCGGAATCTGCAGCTTTTCCGCAATTTCCAGGTACTTGTAACCGATGTAATACATCATGAACGGAGTCCGGTAATCGGCGGAAAGACCGGCAATAGCTTCGTTGATATCTGTCACTACGAAATCGGAGGTGGCTCCGTTGTGCGTAATGTAGTTTTCGTCGGTATTAAAGTACTGGAAGTACTCTGTGCTGTCAATATTGCTATTGCGCTTGGTAATCTTGTTGTAGTTGTTGATGAAGGTGTTGCGCATGATGGTGTACAACCAGGCCTTCAAGTTGGTGCCCGCTTTGAACTTGTCCTTGTTCAGCAGCGCTTTGAGCAAAGTTTCCTGCACTAGGTCTTTGGCATCATCGGCGTCGCGGGTCAGGTTCATCGCCACGGGCTTTAGAGAGTAAGAAATCTTCTGTACTTGGTTGGTGAATTCCAAAGAGGTCATACTGTTTAGCTTTTCGTGGCAAAAAGTTAAACAAATATACGAGTGGATCGGAAAGTAGTCCGTACCTACATAGATTTATTTTTCCTGCTACCTCGGCTCTGCTGCAAAAACGCTTAATTCAAACTACAACATATTGATTATAAATATATTATAGTCGAAATTATTTCCGTTAACCTTGAGATTTTCTCTACCCGGCTCTCCTCTTAAAACCTACGAAAAACGCCCGGCCGCCAGATGCTATTCCTACGGCCGGGCGACGGCTTTGTTGAACAAGTGTACGTTATGCTTTTATGAAGCCTGAACGGGTAGCTGCACCTCTTTGTCGCAGGCGCAGGCACATATTCCTTCGGCCAGCGCCATGAAATCAGTGATTAGGCGCAGCCGCACGGCATTCGTTGGCATATGGAAGGGCAGCTGCGCCAACGGGCCGTACAGAAATAGGGTAATATCTGGGCAGGTTTGGCTTAGCTCATTCACAAAATCCTGTACCTCATCTCGTTCCGGCACGGCGGTCAGCACCGTGAGGGCTGCGTACGGCTGGTAGGAGTTACACACAGCCTTGAGTTCCTGCACGGGCAAGTTTTGCCCCAGATATAACACGTGGTGCCCTCGGGCCCGCAGGATATAGTTCATGAACAACAGGGCCAGCTCGTGCATTTCCCCTTCCGGCAGAAACAGTATCCACCGCCGCGCGGCAGCTGGCTGCACGGGCGCTAGCCCGTCGGTAGCCGCCAGCAGCTTCTGGCGCAACAAGTTGGTTACCAAGTGCTCCTGGGCCGGATTTACTGTGCCCGTTTGCCACATCACGCCAATGCGCTGCAGAAAGGGATAGGCGACGTGCAAAATGGCCTGCTCGAAGCCACTGCGCTTAATAGCCTCATTAAGTAGCCGGGTGAGTTGAAGCTCGTTCATTTCCAGCATGGCCGCCAGCAGCCCATTTACTTGCTGACAGTAATTGTGCGAGGCGTCGTCGCAGGAAATAACGGCCTTGGCCAGCTCCGGCTCCGTCATTTTGGCCACCTGCGAAATGCGGTAGCCCCGGTTGCATAACGTGGCAACATTAAGCAGGCGCCGTAGGTCGTCGTCGCAGTACGTGCGAATATTGGTAGCGGTACGCACCGGCCGCAGAATGCCGTAGCGCTGCTCCCAAATGCGGATGGTGTGCGCCTTGACGCCGGATAGCTGCTCTAGGTCGCTGATTGAAAAATGTGCCACGGTACGGTTCTCCCTCTCAACTAATTATTTAGACCGCCGCGTCGGGCCGCTGCCGCAGCACCCGCGTGGGAGCTGGCTTGCGCAGGGCCAAAGCAAAATATTTCGGCGACACCCACAGCAGACCAAACTCCTCGGAGCCAGTGCGGCCCGTGGTTTTATGATGAATTTTGTGGGCCATGTTCAGGGCCCGCAGGTAGGTATTGCGCGATTTGCGCCAGAACCGCAGCCGCCCGTGGATGAGCACATCGTGCACGAAAAAGTACAGGGTGCCGTATGCTGCAATACCTACCCCCATCCAAAAGCGAAAATCCTTGGCATCGGAGCCGTAGATAATCAGCAGCATGGAGAGGGAACCGTAAAAAAGAAAAAAGAAGTCGTTGCGCTCAAACCGGTGCGGGTGGCGCACGTGGTGGGAGCGGTGCAAAAACCAGAGCGGCCCATGCAGCACAAAGCGGTGCATGAACCACGCAACGAATTCCATTCCTAAAAAGGTAGCCGTCGTGACGGCTACGGCTGCCAGCGTTGTCATAGGGCTCAAACCGCCGGGATGTTGAGAAGTTTGAAAAACTAGAAAGAAGAAAGTTACTACTCTTCCCTGACTCTGCTGGTTTGCCGCCGCCGGAAAAAACTGGTTCCCCGAAAACAGCACCAGCCGCGCCCACGGGCGCAGCTGGTATGGTTAGGTAGCATGGGGGTAGTAACCGGCAGGGCTTTAATTATCCCAACTGATTTTTTCTTTGGCTAGAAAGGCGGCAATGCCGCGGCGGCAGTCGTCGGAGCCGCGGGCCTCGGCGTTCAGGCGGGCGGCGTAACGGAGGCTGTCTTCCAGGGGCATTTCCGGAATGCGGGCCAGCATTTCCTTGGTAGTTTCCATGCTCTGGGTTGAATTCTCAACGCACAAGCGACGGGCAAAACGGTAGACGTTATCGGCTAGCTCTGCTTTGGGTACCAGGAAGTTGACCAGGCCAAACTCTAGGGCTACCTGGGCCGTGATGACGTCGCCGGTGAGCAGGAGTTGCTTGGTGCGAGCCTCCCCTATTTTGCGTAGCAGAAACACGCTTACAATGGCGGGCAGAAAGCCGATTTTCACCTCGGTGTAGCCAAACTTCGCTTCGGGTACGGTAAAAGCAAAGTCGCAGATGGTAGCCAGCCCGCAGCCCCCAGCCAAAGCGTGACCCTGCACCTGCCCGATTATCACCTTTTTGAGGGTGTACATCTGGTGGAATAGCTGCATGAGGTGGGTAGAGTCGGCCAGGTTGTCGGTGTAGCCGAAACCTTGCAGCTCCTGAATGTAAGCCAAGTCGGCCCCGGCGCAGAATACGTCGCCTTCCGCCCGCAGCACAATGACCTTGCAGGCTTCGTCGTCCTCGGCAAACTCAAAGGCCTGCTTGAGCTCCGTAACCATGTCGGCGCTGAGGGCATTGCGCTTTTCCGGACGGTTGAGCGTGATGTAGCCAATGGAATCCTGAGCTTCGTACCGAATAAAGCGCAGGTCTTCCAATTCCTGAGTGGGCATATTTTCCATATTCAGGGACGTTGCAGAGCAGTGAGAAGAAAACTGAGGCAGGCTGCCAGGGCTTACTAGCAGAACCAAGAGAGTAAAGACGCCAGGACCAAACGTAGCGAAAATGCTGCTACGAATACATGCTATAGCGCAAGGAGCACCCCACAAGTTGCGGCCTACCTGGCAGCTGCCCCCACCTAGTCCCGGACCCGAACGGTAAACGCACCGCGCGCAGTTACATCATAAGTCTGAAAACCAGCACGATGCAGCATTGAATCTTGCTGAGCCACGTACCAACTTTTGCACGAGGAATCGAATATAATTGGCGCGGCCGTTCCGAATATACTGGCCAGGGTAGCAGGCGTTACGCGGGCATTACGGCGGAGCACAATGGCCTCCAGCCCCGGCAGGGGCGCTCGGGCTTCACTGAGGCGGCCACTTACGAAGGCCACTTGCACCCCACGCCAGGCCGTCAGGGTTAGGCCCGGCTCCAACACCCGTGCGGGTACGGGGCACCCTTGCCACCCGGGGCGGTGGTGTACCTGTTGGGCCTCGCGCTGAATGCTGCCGGGCACAATGCGGTAGGTGCGCTCCGTTTCCGTAAGCGGCACCGAGTCGAGGGTTACTACCTCGGCGGCTGCGCCCTGCCAGAAACCCACTACCGAGCGGCGCGGAATGCTGTACACAATCAGGCGCGCATCGGGTGCCAGCTGGTAGGCGGCCCACACCCGGCTGCTTTCCAGCACCCCAAGCAGGGTGCAGGCCACGCCCAGCCAAGGCAGGCGGCGCAACTGAAGGAAAACCAGCGCAGCTAGGATGATGGCAAACATTAGCCACGCCTGCGGGGCCGTCACGTGAATACCCGAAATCAAAGCGCCCGGCAGCAAACGGCCAATGCCGAAAATGTACTCGTTGAAAAGCCAGATCATCTTTTCAAACACCACCGCCACTAGCCGCGGCAGCCAGTCCAGCACGGCCGCGGCCTGCCCTGAGCCTACCCCTACCAGGGCCACAACCCCTTTCAGCGCCAGCAGCACCAAGCCCACGTACACGGCCCCGCTTGAAATAGGCACGGCCACCAGATTGGAGGCCAAAAAGCTGAGCGGAAATTGGTGAAAATAGAACAGCCCCAGCGGCAACGTGGCCACCTGCGCCGCCAACGACAAAGCCGTGGCCTGCCAACCGTATTCCAGCCCCACGCCCAGCCACTTCCAGCCTTTCCGCACGACTGTTGGCTGCCAGGGCCGCTGCTTTCCGAGGAAAAAGGCCTTGGGGTGCAGTACCCGACCGATACGCGGCTGCAGGTACACAATGCTGAGCACGGCCAGAAACGAAAGCTGAAAGCCAACGTCGCACAGCAAGTAGGGGTCATAGCACAACAGGCAGAAAGCTGCCACGGCCAGCAGATTGTACATGGACGTTTGCCGGCCGCTGGCTCGCCCCAGAATTAGGAAGGAAAACATAACCGCCGCCCGCAGCACCGACGCCGATAGCCCCGTCAGAAACGCGTAGCTCCAGATGGTAGCCAAGCCGAGCGCAGCCGCGACAAACCGAAACCACGGCCCCCGCCGCCCCGGTAGCCGGCCCAGCAGCCACGTAACGGCCCCAAACAGTAGCCCCACCTGCAACCCCGACACGGCCATGATGTGGGTAGTGCCAGTGTTGGCGTAGGCTTGCTTGGTCTGCTGATCTACCTCATCTTTAATCCCGAGCACCAGCGCCGAGGCCAGGGCATATTCCCGCTTGGCGTGCACGTACTGCCGAAATACTCCGTCCAGCACCCGGGCGGCGCGCATGGCAATAGCCCGCAACCAGTTCGGCGGAGCGGTGGCAATCTGCTGATACTGATCGGCATGGATAAACTGCTGATGGTATACCTGATGGTACTCCAGGTAGCGGCGGTAGTCAAACTCGCCTGGGTTCAGGGGCGGCTTGCTGGGCGCTGGCGCTCCGCGCACTAGCCATACGTCGCCGTACTGCGGGGCCGTTACGGCGGCTTCGCGCGGCACACTCACCCGGATGCCCCCGCGGGCCGGGCGCCACTGCCCGCCCACACGCACCGCCGAAACGCGCACGGTGGTAGCGTAGGTAGCGGGCCGTACCACGGTATAGTCATCAACCACCCCTCGGTAAAACTCTATGCCGCTCCCAAATCGGTACAGGTGGTCGGGGGCCCGGCTTTCTGTGGCCTGCTGGGTGAGGGCCGCTCCGGCTACATACACGGCCAGTACAGCCAGCAAGCCGGCGGCATCTGTAGCCGTAGCCCCTCTCTGGCGGGTGGCCCACGCTTGTACTACCCCGAACAATACCACCAGCAACCCCACAAAGGGCAGCAGCTCCGGCAGGGTTTCGCCCCAGTATAAGTAGGTTAGAATACCCGCCATTAAGGGCAGGGTTAGCCGTACGAAGGCGTTGGGCGCCCATTTGATTTCCATAAAGCACACGAAATACTGGTAATTGCTAATGTGGTAGTACCTCAGCACTACGGGGGGCCAAAATGAGGAAAATAAGCTAGACAGCAAAAGCCCCTTGCCTTCCATTGGAAAGCAAGGGGCTACGTGAGGGGTAGCACGCTGTAGGCTACGTTAGCTTCATTTTATAATGCTCAATGTCGGCCTCCACAAACTTCTCTCCTACCTTCTCAAACCCGTGCCGCTCGTAGAAGCGCACAGCAGGAAGTTGGGCGTTCAGGTACACCAGCGCCTCCGGATGGCTGGCGCGCACATCCCGAACCACGGCGGCCAACAGCGCGGCTCCTACCTGCTGGTTGCGGTAGGCCTCCAGCACTGCAAAGCGCTCCAGCTTCACTCCTACCTCCGTGACGCGCCACCGGGCGGCCCCGCAGGGCGTGCCTTCGGCCGTGCGGGCCAGGTAGTGCGTGGCGTCGGTGCGGTCATGGGAGTCGTGCTCTAGCTCAGCGGGCACGTTCTGCCCCAGCACAAACACCGTATGACGAATGGCCAGCGCGTCGTTGAGGCTGGGGTCTTGCGGGGAGGCAATGCGGGCTACCTGTATCACGGGAAAGCAGATTGATGGGAAATGCAGCGTACGGAGCACCACTGCTTACGGGCGCGAAAATACGAAACCACTGGTGCCTTTGCCCCTGCCCGACCTAAAACAGAAGGGCCGCCCAGTGGGCGGCCCTTCTGTTTTTCGACTTTCTAGGCTGCGAAGCGACCTAGAACGGTGCTTACTGCTCCTGGTTTACCGGCAGCTCGCGAGTGCCGTCGTCTTCGCGGCGGGCGTCGGGGTGCTTACCCGGGTCTTGGTGGGCAACTTCGTCTTGGCGCCGACGGTAGGACGGCTGGTACTCGCGCACCGGGCGGTTGGCCTGGTCCTTCTGCTGCTGCACATCAAACTTGTCGTAAGCCTGCACAATTTGCTTCACCAGCCGGTGGCGCACCACGTCTTCCGAAGTCATTTCCACGAAGCCAATGTCGCGCACATCGCGCAGGATGTCCAGGGCTTGAATCAGCCCAGACTTCTGCTTGGTAGGCAAGTCAATTTGGCTCCGGTCACCGTTCACCATCACTTTAGCGTTCGGGCCCATGCGGGTCAGAAACATCTTGAGCTGGCTGGGGGTAGTGTTCTGGGCCTCATCCAGGAGCACAAAGGCATTGTTCAGCGTCCGGCCGCGCATGTAGGCCAGGGGCGCAATTTCAATGGTTTTGTTTTCGAGGTAGAACTTAAACTTCTCGGGCGGCAGCATGTCCTCCAGCGCGTCATAAATCGGGCGCAGGTAGGGGTCTACCTTCTCCTTCATATCACCGGGCAAGAAGCCTAGGCTCTCGCCAGCTTCTACCACCGGGCGGGAAATGATAATTTTCTTGACCTCTTTGTTTTTAAGCGCCCGCACGGCTAGCGCTACCGAAATATAGGTTTTACCCGTTCCGGCCGGCCCTAGCGCAAACACTAAGTCGTTCTTGAGCACGGCATCTACGAGGCGCTGCTGGTTGGCGGTCTTGGCTTTGATGACGCCGCCTTTGGCCCCAAACAGAATCACGTCGGGAGAAGCGGCCAGCATCCGGTCCTGCTGGTCCTCGTCGGCCGAGGTCAGGTACTGGCTGACGGTTTTGTCGGTAATCTGACCGTACTGGTGGTAGTGCTCCAGCAGGGCCGACAGGATTTCGTTGATGCGGCTGATTACGGCCGTTTGGCCCTGAATCTTGATTTCGTTGCCGCGTGAGATGATTTTACTGCCAGGAAAGGCCGCGGCCAGCTGACGGATATTTTGGTTATCGGGTCCGAGGAACTCAACCAGGGACACATTTTCGAGCGTGATGACTTTCTCGACCAATCTGGAGGGAATTTAAGGGCGGAAGGAGAAGAAAAGAGCGGGTGGGCGGGGCCCACGAAGCCTTCTGCAAGGGGTAACAGCAAAAACCTATGAATCGTTGCTGCTCCCGATTCGCGGCAAAACGCCTACTTTTGCCGCCCCCGCAGGGGGCCTGGCAATAGTACGAATAACTCCGAATTTCCGGTCATGGGCTTGATTACGTTTCTGTCTGACTTTGGATACCGCGACCATTACGTGGCCGCCGTCAAGGCGCGGATTCTACAGTTGGCCCCCGAGGTGCCGGTGCTGGACATCACGCACGGCATTGAGCCCTTCAATATTGCCCACGCCATGCACGTGCTCAGCTCTGTGTACCAGGATTTTCCGGTGGGCACAGTGCATCTGGTGGGCGTCAACGACATTGGCTCGCCCCGCGCCGCCTGGCACGCCGCCCACTTCCGGGGTCACTATTTCGTGTCGGCCAATAACGGACTGCTACCCCTCCTCTGCGATGGGCAGCCCGAAGAGCTGGTAGCCCTGGGCGTGGGCCACCCCATCACGGCCTCCCCCACCCGCGACCTGCTGGCTCCCGCGGCCGTGCGGCTGGCTCAAGGCGAAGCGCTCGGCTCCCTGGGCCCAGCCGCTACCGACGTGTACCAGCTCCTGAACCGGCAGCTGCGCCTGCAAGACAACCGCATCACTGGGCACGTGGTGCACGTGGATCATTACGGCAATCTTGTCACGGACATCACACGCACGGCAGTGGAGGTTATTGGGCGCAACCGCTCGTTTACCATCCATTTCGCCCGCGAAACCGTGCGCGAAATTGCCCCGCACTTCCAGGCCATTGCTCCGGGTGAAGCGGTCTGCATTTTCAATAGCTGCGACCAGCTCTGCATTGGCATTAACCAGGGCAATGCCTCGGAGCTGCTGGGGTTGCACTTCGATTCGCAGGTAGATATTCGCTTCCCTCCCGACGCCGTCTAGCCCGCCGAAGGTGCACAAATACTACTCGTAAAGCCTAGAAACAAAGATTATATTCTTGTTTATTTATTATGTTAAGTTATTACTGTCACAATGACACCTGCTTTGTTCCCTTCCTTTTTGCTACCTAACGGCTTTCTTTCCCTATGCTGATTCGTATTGTGCGCATGACTTTCACGCCGGAAGCAGTGCCGGAATTTCTGCAGATTTTTCGGGACTCAGAGCCCTTGATTCGGCAGATGCTTGGGTGCCGGTTTCTGGAGTTGTGGCAGGACGCGGAGCAGCCGAACGTCTTCTGCACGCATAGTCACTGGGATTCTGCCGATGCGCTAAATGCCTACCGAGGCTCCGAACTATTTGGCCAGGTATGGCCGGCCACCAAGCGCCTTTTTGCCGCCGCGCCCGTCGCCTTTTCGGTACACCGCGTAGATACGGACAGCTTACCCATGGACATGGCATAGAAAGCGGACTACTTCCTGTGTAGCCCTACCCCACCGGGGCAATATAAAAGTGCGTCGCTGTTTATGTTCCTGATTCTGCTTGTTGGCGTACGATAAGCGTGCCCTTGCTGCAAGCCTGACCCTTTTCCGACGATGACTCCCAACTACTTCGAGTTTTACGAGCTGCCAGAAACCTTTCAGCCCGATGAGGCCGCGCTCAAGCGCCGCTACTACGCGCTCAGCCGCGAATATCACCCTGACTTCCACGCCACCGAGAGCCCCGAGCGCCAACAGGAAATTCTGCAACTGGCTACGCTCAACACCAACGCCTACCGCACCCTCGCCGATCCTGACCAGCGAATGGCCTACATTTTAAGTCAGCACCACCTGTTAGAAGAGGGAAAACAGGAGCTACCCCCAGATTTTTTAATGGAAGTAATGGAGCTTAATGAACAGCTCATGGAGCTGGAATTTGAGCCCGATCCAGCCGTCGTGGAACACGTCACCCGTGAAGTCAACGCCCTGACGGACACGCTGGAAGCAGGCATTGAACCGGTACTAGCCGGCTACCCCGGTTTGCCCGCAGATGCCCGCCCTCGGGCCCTAGAACAAGTGCAAACCTATTATTTGAAAAAGCGCTACCTGTTGCGCATTCGCGAAAGTCTGGCTAAGTTTGCTACCCGTTCATGAATTACCGACATGAGCGGCACGGAATGCCCAGATGGCGGAATCGGTAGACGCGTCGGTCTCAAACACCGATATCGAAAGATGTGCCGGTTCGACCCCGGCTCTGGGTACCAAAACGAAGAAGCCTCCTTGCTTGCAAGGAGGCTTCTTCGTTTTGGTACTTGGCCTAAACGAAACCCAGTGCGAGTGCCTCGTCACGCTTTAGGAGAGTAGGCCAGCCTGTTTGGCGGCGCCAATTAAGTGAGGAGCATTTTTGAGGGTAGCCAGCACGAAGCGTTTGGCTGATTCTTTTACCTCGTCCTTGCTAACCTCGCGGGTTTCTTCCAGCACGAACTCGCTCAGCGTCTTAAAGGCTTCCGTAAGAGCTTGGCGCTTGGGCTGGTCGGCGCGGAGCTGCTCATAGGCTAAGGCTATTTGGGCGTCGATTTTGTGGCGGCGGGTGCTGAATACGGTGTTCTGGCCCACGTGCGGCTTAATCCGGTCGAGCAGCTCTACCAGTGGCACCAGCCGAGTAGCGGCAGAAAGCAGGAGCTTGTCGCGCTTGGCTGTATGGGTGGGGACGGGAGCTATTTGTGCAGAAGCCAGCGGCAGTAGCGGCTCGGGAGCGGTAACGGAGTGCTGTCCTGCGGGCGGCGCCGGGTTTAGAGGCGGGTTCAACATACGGTTGCTCAAGGGTAACGCACCAAGGAATACAGCCAAAATAGGCATAATCTGATGGAGTGAAAAGCGCTGAGGCGCACAAAGCCCTAGCGGTTGCCGGGGCTTTGTGCGCCTCAGCACACTACCTTTTTGCCCGGCCGACTAAGCCCAATGCTCCTCAATAAAGCTAGCGTGGTGCTCAAACTGCTGCATCCAGTGCGGCTCGGCGTAAAAATTGGTCCATATCCGCTTGAAGGCAACGGTGCTGATCGGCACGTCCTTGGCATTTCGGAAGACGAAGCCGCGGGCAGGGTTGAAAAAGACGTAAGCAAAGTAGGAAGGGCCTGTGGGCCCCTGTTGGGTGTACACCTGCACAATGTCGGTTTCGTAGATTTCCTGCCCGTCCATATCGAGCATGCCACTGGCCAGCATAATGCGGTTTTCGCGCTTGAACTCGGTTTCCTTCAGGTCTTGCAGGGTCACGGGGCGTTCTTGCCCGTCTCCCACTGCTATGGTATCTCCCACTTTCAGGCCCGTGAGCATACGGCCTTTGGTTGGGGTAGGAAGCCATTGCCGGAAACGAGTAGGATGCTTCATAGGTAAGTATATACTCCGCGAGAGTTTAGGAAAAACGATCAGACAAGACACCGTATTTTCCCTAAAGCTGCATCTCGGCATACCACCCCTACCTTATTGAATAAAGCCCGGCCGAATCAGGTTCTCAAACGTGAAGATTTCGTCCCACTTGGCCTGGGTCAGCAGCTGCCGGTCCGTAACGGCAATGTCGTACACGGTTTTGCCGGTTTTCAGGGCTTCCTTCGCAATTTCCGCCGACGTTTCGTAGCCCAATACCGGGTTGAGTTGCGTGACGATGCCAATGCTGTTGCGCACCATATTTTCGGCGTGGTGGGCATTGGCCGTGATGCCCACCACACACTTCTCGCGCAGGGTATGGCAGGCGTTGGTTAGGTAGGAAATCGACGTAAACAGGGCAAAGGATATTACCGGCTCCATCACGTTTAGCTGTAGCTGGCCAGCCTCGGCGGCCATGGTCACGGTCAAATCGGCCCCGATAACGTAAAAGGCCGTCTGGTTGACTACCTCGGGCACTACGGGGTTTACCTTGCCGGGCATGATGCTGGAGCCGGGCTGCAGGGGCGGCAGATTAATCTCAAACAGACCCGTGCGCGGACCGGAGGACAGCAGGCGCAAATCGTTACAGATTTTGGAGAGTTTCACGGCCGTGCGCTTCAGTACGCCGGAAAGCTGCACGTAAGCACCGGTATCGTAGGTAGCCTCAATTAAGTCGCCGGCCAGGCTCAGGTCCAGGCCGGTTACGTCGCGCAGGTGCTTGGTTACCAGCTCTGCGTAGCCGGGAGGCGCGTTTACGCCGGTACCAATGGCGGTAGCGCCCATGTTTATTTCACTGATTAGCCGGCGGCTGTCCTCAATGCGCAGCAATTCCTCGCGCAGGTTGGTGGCAAAGGCCTTGAACTCGTCGCCCATGCTCATGGGCACCGCATCCTGGAGCTGGGTGCGGCCCATTTTCAGCACATTTCGGAACTCCTGCCCCTTGGCCGCAAAGGCATCGGCCAGCTCGCCCAGGGCCTGGCTGTAGCCCACGAGCTTGTTGCTGAGGGCAATGCGGAAGGCCGTGGGGTAGGCGTCGTTGGTCGATTGCGAGCAGTTGACGTGGTTGTTGGGGTGGCAGAACTCGTACTGGCCCTTTTGCTTGCCCATGAGTTCCAGGGCGGCGTTGGCTAGCACCTCATTGGCGTTCATATTCACGGACGTGCCGGCGCCGCCCTGAATCATATCGGTTAGAAACTGATCGTCGAGTTCCCCGCTGGCTACCCGCTCGCAGGCTTTGATAATGCACTCGGCGATGGCCGAATCCAGCACGCCTAGGTCGCGGTTGGCCATGGCGGCGGCTTTTTTTACGTAGGCCAGGGCCTGCACAAACAAGGGTTCCGACTTCAGCGGAATTCCGGTGATGCGGAAGTTTTCCAGGGCCCGCAACGTCTGGATACCATAGTATACTTCGTTAGGAATGGTTCGTTCGCCAAGGAAATCGTGCTCAAGCCGGGTGGTAGTTTGCATAACAGGAGAAAAAGGAAACTGAACAGAAACCTAAAGACGGAAAACAAGAGCCGGGTTGCGGCTTTTAGCTAAGTCAAGGGTAAGGAAAGGCGGCGAAGGTAGTGGGCGGGGCCGAAAACGGTGCCATTGGCTAGGGTTGCCCAACTGCTAGCGTTCTACTCTATCTACCAGCCTGAGGTTGAGCTTACCCATCTGCCCTAAACTTCATTCCGTTGTGGACTCAGGTCAAGGCTCTTCGCCCAGGTAGGCGGCGATGGCCCACTCCCACCTTATGATTGTCAACGTTGAGATTAACCGGGCACCAATAATCACTGTCTAGCTTTCTCACGATGAACCGCTTATAGACTAAGTGCTTTTGTGCAATGCTAGAGGAGTGGTGTATAGCTAGGTTTATACTTCCGTGTTTACTCCTTGCCTAACTCGGCATCTTCTTCACCATATACCATTTTACGAAATATTCGTAGAAATACGAATATTTCGTATATTAGCCTGATACCGATACTACTGCCTTTGATACGGGTGTCGGTTTGCTATTTACTTTACTTGCATGCTTACCTGTTGCCGTTTGCTTTGCTGCTGCCGTACGTTGCTGGTTGTGCTGGTGGCATGTCTGACCCTGCCCACTGCGGGCTGGGGGCAGGCCCGGCTCAGCGGCGTGGTGCTAGACTCCCTAACCCAGCAGCCGCTGCCCTTTAGCACGGTATTTTTGGCCAATACTACCCTAGGCGTTACCACGGATGAGGCGGGGCGGTTTGTGTTTGAGCGGGTGCCACCGGGCAGCTATGAAGCAGTAGCTTCCTTTTTGGGCTACCGCCTACGCCGCCAGCCGGTGCTGATAGCTACCAGCGCCCAGCACCTCACCTTCCGGCTCCCACCGGCGGCCACAGCCCTCGGTGAGGTGGTGGTACGCCCTACCCCCAACAACCCAGACGACTACCGCAAGTTTGTGGAGTCGTTTCTAGGAGCCACCAGCTTCTCGCGCCAGTGCCGCATCCGCGACCCAGAGGCCGTGCGCGTGCACTACGACCCGGAGGCCAACGAACTACACGCCACTTGTTCGGATTACGTGACGGTAGAAAACCGGGCGCTAGGCTACCGCATCAAGTACTACGGCCTGGATTTTCGCCTGAACTTCCGGCAGCAGTGGGTGGCGTTTTACGGCTGGCTGATTATGGAGGACCTCACGACCACATCGGAGCGGCAGCGCCGCCGCTGGCAGGAAAACCGCCGCCAGGCCTACGTTGGGTCGCTCACCCATTTTCTGCGTAGCGTGTACGATAACCGCGTAACTGAGGAAGGCTTTGTAGTGCAGCGCTTGCGCCGGGTAGTGAATCCGGCCCGCGCCCAGGCCGATAGTTTGCTGGTCCTTATGCGTCAGCAAACTACCACGCGCCGCCTACTGAACCCGGCCCGCTTCGACGATTCCCTGCAAGCCCTGGCCGCGGTGCCGCGCCAGCTGGAGTACCTGTACACGCGCCCCCTGACTACTGAGGCATACCGGCAGCAACTCCCAGACGCGGAGCGCGTGGCCCTGCAATTCCCCGACTTACTTCAAGTCAGCTACGGCCGCGAGAAGCCCGACCCAACGTATGCCGCCCACCTAGCCCGCACGGCGCCCCTAGGCCGACCGGCTCCGGCGGCGCCCACCACGCAGGTTTCGGTGTTACACCTGCTATTACCGCAAGTGCTGGTGCAGGCCAATGGCCAAGCCACCAACCCGCTAGGAGTGCTGACGGAAGGGTACTGGGGCTTTGAGAAGCTTGGGGAGTTTCTGCCCGTGAACTATCAGCCTGAGCTGCTTCAAAGCAGGCCCGCAACGAGTGGTCAGTGACTGAATTTTCTTATGCCAAATCGGTAGTGTTGGCATACGTATTACCCGTTCCCATGTGCGGCTTATGCTATAGCCCAGGGCTAAAAACCAACCGGAATGAAAGTACTAAGTGGCAAGGCATTGGAGCTAAACTCCTATTTTCGGTGGCTTAATTTATTACTTTTTACATGCCTGCTATTCAGCCTGTTCCGCGTACTGGTTCTTCTCAATCCTGGATTCGTTCGGCCGGGTTTGATGGACTCTGGATTATTGGGCCGCCGTTTCTGGCTTTGTTGGTAGCCGCCGCCTTACCTGCGCCATACCGGAACTCCGCTCAGATGCCGGTTTGGGCTTGGCTGGTCCTGGTAGTGCTTATCGATGTTGCCCACGTGTATAGTACCCTATTTCGGACCTATCTTGACCCGGTGCGGCGTCGGCGCTTCCGGACGCTGCTCTGGGCTGTGCCCCTAGGCTGCTACAGCGCAGGCGTGACTCTGCACTACGTCAGCGGACTCTGGTTCTGGCGAGTGTTAGCGTACGCGGCCGTATTTCATTTCGTGCGGCAACAGTACGGCTTTCTGCGGCTGTATGGGCGGCAGGAAGCGGCTATACCTCGACACCGAGCATTGGATCAGGCAGTTATCTATGCCGCCACGCTGTATCCGCTGCTCTGGTGGCATTTGTCCTCGCCTCGCAACTTCAACTGGTTTGTGGAGGGTGACTTTGTGCAGCACGATTTTCCGGTGGGTCGGGCGCTGCTCACGGTACTATACGTGGCTTTGCTGGGGCTGTACGTAGGCAAGGAAGCGCGGCAGTACCAGCAAAACGGCTGCTTGAACCTGCCGCGCAATCTGCTAATTCTGGGCACGGCAACTTCCTGGTACGCGGGCATCGTGCTGCTTAACGGCGACCTGGCCTTTACCCTGCTCAACGTGGTAGCTCACGGTATTCCCTATCTAGCCTTGGTTTGGGTTAGCAGTCAGCCCACCCCCCATGCATCCTCAACAACTCCTCACCGCCTAACTCCAACGTGGTGGCAGGGCCGGTTTGGGGTAGTGCTGTTCCTAGGTTTGCTATTCGGATTGGCCTATCTAGAAGAAGGCATCTGGGACGGGCTGCTCTGGCGGGAACATGGCCTGGTTTTCAGTTGGTTTCAACACCTGCCAGCCGTTACCAACCCCCTCGTACTCTGCCTGCTGACACCCTTGTTGGCCCTACCTCAGGCTACCCATTATGTGCTGGATGGCTTCATCTGGCGTCGCAATTCATAAAGTATAACGTGCAAAAAAGTGACTCCCACTGTAATTACTGTTCCATGGAACAGTGATTACAGTGGGAGTCACTTTTTTGTCTATGCTGCTCCAGGGCGTTTGCGCCGCCCAAAGGCAGCGGCAGTTCTTTGCTTAAGCTGCCTGAGCCAGGGGGCGCACCACTTCGGCATCCAAAATTTCTACCACAAAGCCATTTTCGGGAGAGTAGGTTTTGCGGTAGTGCACTACCAACTGCCGGCCGCGGGGCGAAGTGACTTGCGTGGTGCACACGTCGCCGTAGGCTTTTTCCTTTTCCAGGAAAGGCTGTAAGGCTTGGATGGTTTGCAGAAACTCCGCCGGCAGCAACCCGTGCTGCTCCTGCAACTTCACGGCGCTAACGGGGTACAAAAAACGAGTGTTGAAGAGAATCATGAAGGCAGAAAACAAGTCAGATTGGCTACTTGCTTTTAACACCTTGGACTCATCCTTAATTCCTACCCACCAACGAATTGCACCTCTTTCTTTACTAGTTAAAGCTGACCTGATGCGCACTTGCAAGCTCGCCCCATTTACCCGCCGTACTGCCGCAGAATTCCGGCCAGCGCAGTAGCCCGGGCCGCATCATTGGTGTCGGCGGCGGCCAGGTACAGGTGCTGGAGCGTGAAGAGCTGCATTCCGATTTCCCGCTCAAACAGGGCGGCATCGGGGCGGGCGGCGTAGTGGGCTAGGTGTTGGGTGGTGCGGGTTGTGAGTGTGTCCATGATTTCGCGGGCCCGGTGGCTTTCGCCCACTGCCACCAAGGAAGGCACCAGGTCAGGGGTGTAGGCGTCGTAGGGCAGGGCCGTGTCGGGCAGCACTGTTAGGCACTTTTGCAGCACTTTGCGGGCGCGAGGGTGGTTGCCGGCCTCCACGTAGGCGCGGGCCAGGCGGGCAAACTGCTCCCGGTAGCCGCTTAGGGTGAAGCGCTGATTTTCATCGTAGTACACCTTGGGGTTGTTGAGGTTGCGGTAGCTGTACTTGCGCATCAGGGAGTCATAGAGCAAGTCTTTTGCTACTTCTCCTTCCTCTGGCAAGCGCAACTCTGGCCGGAGCGCGGCTGGGGCGCGGCACGGCAACACCCGACAGGCCAGCCCCTCCAGCTGCAGGTAGGGCTCCAGGCCCATGCGGGTGGCTGGGCTTACGGTATTGGCAAAGTACACCGGCCGCTGCCAGTTGTTGGTAGCCAGCACATCGAGTAAGGCCAGCTCCCGCTTTTCCAGCGCCCCCCGGCTCACGTCCCACTCCAGGCGCGAAACTATCTGGGCCAGCCGCTCCGGGGGTACCATGCCGCTGCGCCGCACCGCGGCCGTATCAACGGGTAGTACCAGGTGGGTAGCGGGGTAAGAAAGCAGGGTTCGGGAACCGTCGCCGTAGCTAACCTGCAGCAGGGGGCTGTTTTGCTCCACCAGTTGCACAAACTCGCGCACGTTCAGCTCGCGCACGGCGGGATTTTCTACGAAGGGCAGGTAATCATTGGTGCCCTGGCGGTAGTGGGCCGGGCTAATGGACAGGGGTAGCGGAGCCGACTGGTAGCTGCGCTGGCGCATCTGCTCCACGTACCAATCGGTGTTTAAATAGCTGGATACCAGCACGCGCACATCGGGGCGCACGCCTTCCACCTCCTGGGCGTACCAGAGCGGGAAGGTGTCGTTGTCGCCCTCCGTAACCAGAATGGCATTGGGGGCCAGGGTGTTGAGCACGTTTTTGGCGTAGTCGACGGAGCTGAAGCGTCCGGTCCGGTCGTGGTCGTCCCAGCCTTCCGTGGCCATGAGGGTTGGTACGAGCAATCCTAGTGCCGAAGCCAGCAGCACCCGCGGCCGGCTAGCCGAAAGCAGGCGACCCAGGGCGGCGTGCAAAGCCGGCACGCCCAGCCCAATCCAGATGCAGAAGGCCAGGGTAGCGCCGGCAAAGGTGTAGTCCCGCTCCCGAGGCTCCTGGGGCGGCTGGTTGAGATAGAACACAATGGCCAGGCCGGTCAGCAGAAACAGCAGCCCCACCACCAGAGCCTGCCGCCCGTTGCGGCGCAGCTGCCACACCAAGCCGGCTACCCCCAACAGGAATGGCAAGGCGAGCAGGGCGTTACGGCCCCGGTTTTCGGCCACGCTGGCCGGCACCGCCTGGGTAGTAGCCCAGGGCCAGAGTACGCCCGCGTGCTGCACGTCGCTTTCCCGCCCGATGAAGTTCCAGCCGAAATAGCGCCAGAACATGTGCCCGAACTGGTACTGCCACAGGAAGCTCAGGTTCTGCGTCATGGTAGGCTTGCGGCCTTCTTCCAGGTCAGTAACCCACTTGCGGTACTGGCGCACCAGCTCAGGGCTAGTCCCGGCCGGGCCGGCGTAGATGCGAGGCAGCAGCACTTTATCGGGGGCCTCATAGCGCAGCTCCGGACGGTGGTCCGTGATGATGTAACGGCCGTTTTGGCGGGTGTAGCGCGGCGCCCCGTCCTCCTGGGCTACGGCCTGGGCAAACAGGTGGGGCCCGTAGAGCAGGGGCCGGTCGCCGTACTGCTCGCGCTTCAGGTAGCTCACGAAGGAGAGGATTTCGTTGGGCGCGTTTTCGTTGATGGTAGGGCTGAAAGAGCTGCGGATGGGCACAATCAGGTAGCTGGAGTAGCCAATGAGCACGAATACCAGGGCCAGCAGGGCCGTGTGCAACCCGCGCCGACCCTGCTGGTAAGCCCACCGAAGCGCCAGCAGCAATGCCCCCAGCCCGGCCAGCAAAAACAGCAGGAGCCCCGAGTTATAAGGTAGCCCGAAGGTGTTCACGAAGAACACCTCACTGGCCCCAGCCAGGGTAGGCAAGCCCGGAATAATGCCTTCCAGCACCAATAGCACCAGCCCGCTACCCCCTAATAGTGCCAGTATAGTACCCCGTCTTGTGGGTTGCGCCGTGCGGCGGAAGTACCACACCACGCTCAGCACCGGAATGGCCAGCAGATTCAGCAGGTGCACCCCAATGCCCAGGCCAATGACGTAGGCAATGAGCACTAGCCACCGGTCCGAGTCGGCCTCGTCGGCGCGCTTTTCCCACTGTAGCATTAGCCACACCACCAGGGCCGTGCCCAGGGTAGAAAGGGCATACACTTCCGCTTCCACGGCGTTAAACCAGAACGAGTCAGAGAAGGTAAGCGCCAGCGCCCCCACTACCCCACTACCTAGCACCAGGGCAGTTGCCGTACCGGGCATGAGCTCCGCAGCCTGGGCCGGCCGCAGGAGCTTTGCTGCCAGATCCGTGATGATGCCGAACAGCAGGGTAACAGTAGCGGCACTAGCCACTGCCGAAACCAGATTCACCAGCACCGGCACCCGGGTTGGCTCCCCGGCAGCTAACAGGGAAGCCAGCCGACCCAGCAGTAGGTAGAGTGGGGCGCCGGGCGGATGCGGCACCAGCAGCTTGTAGGCACTAGCGGTAAACTCGCCGCAGTCCCAGAAGGAGGCGGTGGGCTCCAGCGTGGCCCAGTACACGCCCAGTGCGAGCAGAAATAGGGCCCCGCCAAACACGGGTTTAAGTCGGGAATACAGCATCTGGCAAGAAGGTAAGGGTGACAAAAAACCGCATCCGGCGGCCCGGAATGACTTCCAGAACGCCGGATGCGGTTTTTCGCTTAGCCGTTGCCTTTCTCCCGAAATTTGTAGGTGGTTTATAAACTCAGCTCCACCGTTACGGCCGTGGAGCCGCCCGCATCATCGTCGGTTACCAGCAGCAGCTCATAGTGTTTTGGGCCCAGGCGCCGACGCCCAGCCACGCTTTCCACTTTACCTCGGTAGGCGCGGCCGCCGGGCAGCTCCAGCCGAGCCAATTGCACGGGCAACACTTTTGCTGCCCGGTTGGCCATCTGCAGCACGCCCACAAACGAGCCCAGCACGGCCCCGTCGAGCACGGCATCCTGGGTGTCTTCTACCGAGGCCGTTACAAATAGTCTATCCTCAAACCAGGTAGCCCCGGAAAAACCGGCGGGCTTCCCATCAATGACGGGCAGCTCAAACAGCTGGGCCTGCACCGACGGAACCTGCGGGCTACGGTGCTGCAAATACGCCAGCGCGGCCTCCAGGGGCAGACGAAACAATAGGTTACCGGCCGCCGAGCCCACGGTGCGCTGAAACAGCAGAAGCTCCGTAGTGGTAGCCGCCGCCGCCTCCAGGTTCAGAACCACGCCGGCGGGTAGCACTGCCCGCAAGGCCGCGTACAGTCCGCTCAAGGAAATGGGGTACACGGCGCCGGCACCGCCGGTTTTGGGCAGCGGCACCCAAAAGCCCTGCTCGCGCGCGGCCGTAGCCCCCGAGCCCAGCACCAGCAGGCCAGTCTCGCCGGTAGGGGTAGTCAGGGCGGTGAGGCATTCCAGATCCAGCTTCAGTTCCTTCGGAATTCGGCCGCTGCTGAAGTGTGCCGTTTCGAAAAGCCGGGTGGGCGCGCCCGCCGCCAAGGTGGCCGCATCCAGCTGATACAGGTAGGGTGCATCGTCGCCGATGACGTAGGCCACGTTACCGACTACCTCCACTCCCGAAGCCGAGGGTAGCTTCGGCAACACTGCTTCGTGACGAATAAGAGCCTGCATCATTGAGGGTTTTGGGAGATTGGGAAATTGGGTATATGCGCTTGGCTGCCTGAGGTTGGTAAACTCCTGGTTTTTTCGACACCGATTGCTATTGCTTTGAATCTGACAGTCAGTCATGGACAAACAAGCGTTATAACCAAGGCCCTCCATTCCCAAGACCCTACTTCACAATCGTAAACTCTACGCGCCGATTCAGCTTGCGGGTTTCCTCTTTTTCGTTGGATGCCCGGGGGCGGCTGCCGCCGTAGCCAATGGTGCTGATGCGAGTGGTGGGGATGCCGCGCGTCACGAGGTAGCGCTTCACCTCGGCCACACGCTCCTCGGAGAGCTTCACGTTCAGGTCGGGCCGGCCCTGGTTATCGGTGTGGCCCTCCAGGCGAATATTGACCGTGGGGTTGTCCTGCAGAGTGCGAGCTAGGCGGTTCAGTTCAGTGTAGGAAGCGGGCAGCAGGTTGTATTTGCCCTGGGCGAAGATTAGCGTTGGCAATTCCAGACTGGAGCCCACGGCGGCCGGCACCAGCAGCAACTCCAGGGCGCGGGAGCCGCTCATCGTAACCGTATCGGTGGCCGTGAGGTAGCCCGCGCGCGAAGCCAGCAGGCGGTAGCGGCCGGGCGGCAGCGTAAGCTGGTAATTGCCTCCCGCCACATCGGTGCGGGCCGTGGCGTTGAAAGCCAAGTCGTTACCCAGCCGAATGGCTTTCACTTCCGTGGCCAGGGGCTGCCGCGTTTTGGCATCCAGGGTCCGCCCCGTTAGCAGGGTACGAGCGGCCACGGCGGGAGCTACAGGCTCGGGCGGAGCGGGGCGGGCCGTGTCGCTCGGGGCTACCCCCGTCACCGTGCGAAACAAATCGGCGGGGCCGTTGGCCGTGCGCGAGGCAGCATAATACGCCTGCTTGCCATCGGCGGAAAGGCTTAGGTAGGCATCGAAGCCGGGGCCATTCAGGGGGGCACCTACGTTGCGCGGCTCGCTCCAGCGGGTCCAGGAGTCGTCGAGGCGTTGGCTGACGAAGATATCGGCGCTGCCGTAGCCGGCGTGGCCGTAGGAGCTGAAGTACAGCGTCTTGCCATCGGGAGCCAGCCAGGGAGCAAAGTCGAAACCAGGAGAATTGATAACGGCGCCTAGGCTGACCGGGTCATTCCAAATGCCATCAACCCCGGGCCGACTCAGGTACAGGTCGTTGCCGCCCTGAGAGTCGCCGCGCTCCAAGGAAAGCAGCAGAATTTTCTCGTCGGGCGTCATGAAGAAGGACGTAGCGGGGGCCGCCGAGTAGTAGTTGGCAATGTCCAGGGGCACCGGATGCCCACTTTTTCCAGTGGCACCCCGCGCCACTTGGCTCAGGCCCTCATCCCGAAACGAACCGTCCCGTTCGTAATGGCCCCGCAGCAGCAAGGTTTTGCCTGCGTTGGTAATGGCCATTACGCCGTTGTGCTGGGTAGTATTTAGGGCATCGAGGCGGGTAGCAGGGCCCCAGCTGCGGCCCTCGTCGGCGGAGGTGCTCACCCAGATGTCGCCGGATTCGGTTACGCCTTCCGTGTTGCCGGCGTAACGAGTGCGCACAAAGTACAGGGCGCGGCCATCGGGGGCTAGCACGGGCTGCAGCTCGTTGCCGCCGGGCGTATTCAGGCTGGCCAATGGCTCGGGGGCCCCAAAACCGGGCTGGCTATTGTCCACGTTAAGCCGAAGCTTGAACAGCTTCCATTGCTGGGTGGCGCGGTTTTGCACGCGCTGGCCTACCACGGGAGTGCCGTTAAACTTATCGGCCGCGGCCAGGGACGCGCATTTATCGTTGCCCCGACTCACCAGAATAAAGCTCCCGATGGGCCCCGAGGGCACTAGCTTCCACTGCTGGTAAAAGCTGCCCGTCCAGGGGCGCTGCACCAGGGGAGCGTTTTCATCGGGCTTTTCCAGGGTAAGACACTTGCCGCTGTGCCGGGCCTCAATGCGGTAAAAGTCGCTGCCCGTGGCTGCCGGCACAAAGCGCCACTGCTGGCTGTTAGCGTGCGTAAATTCCCACTGAATACCCGTAGCGCCGGCCTCAGTGGAGGCGTTGCTGATGTCCAGGGAGCGGCCGCTACTGCGGGCAATAACGCCGTACCACGCGCGCTCATCAGGAACAAAGGTTGCCTGAGCGAAAAGGGAAGGCGAGGCAAGGAAAAGCAATGCCCACAACGGCACTACCAAGCGAAACAGCGGAGTTGTCATGCACGCAAAACGGATGAACCGGGGCGCAAGTTAGCCGAGAAATTTGCGCGGCCCCGGCAATAGCGCGAAAAGGCGCTGCTCTCCTCAACGGGAAAGCAGCGCCTTTTGGTGTGGAATTGTGCGATAGGGTTCTGCCGCTGGCGTCATATACGGCAGGCAGCAGAGGCTAGATTATTTGGGCCTGGGGCGGTAGGTACAACCGCCTAGTTGTTGTTGATGTACTTGAAGCGAACAAACCGGTCGTTTTCGTAGATGGCGGTGAAGTGCCCACCCCCAGCCTTGGTATCTGATTTGCGCTCCGCGGGCTTGTGGTTGTGGCTTGCCGAAGAACTGGTAGGAACGGCAGGGTAAGCGCCGGGAGCCATCCCGGGCACATGGCAGATAAAGGAGAGAATCTTGGACGGCATGGCTTGTTTTTCGTTAGCAGTTAGATGTTTAGACACGGGTCAATCTGTGGTTAAGTGAGAAAAAACTGCATTTAAGCGCGTTAAGGCGGCTTTTTGTCAGATCAAATATAAACATATTATCATTTGATTGAACGATGCTAAGGTATATTTTTTCTCCTTAAAATGTAAATCAGTAGCACCCCTGATTTTACCTCCGTACTAGTACGGATATTTCGCCTGCCTTCTTCCGTTCTATATTTTAATTGAAAACTGCCAGTCTCAATCACCACTTCTTACGCTCAATAAACACATTACAGCAGCTTGAAGGCCGTTTTTGAAACTACTGCGCGTACTTACAGCTGCCTTTCCTACCTCGTTATCCGGGTTGAGCCCCACTGTGCTTACTAGCCGGTGAGCCTGCGCCAAATCTTCGCTCGTTTGCTAGCTTTTGTTGTCCAATTAAACCTGCATATATCCCTATATACTCCTAACAGGATTATTGCACATTACCTGCCCCTACGCGGTATTGGCCGCTATATTACGATATCAACTTGTGGCGCAGCGCGTACTGAATCAACCCCACCACCGACTTGGAATTGGTTTTGGTAAACAGGTTGCGCCGGTGAGTTTCCACGGTACGCTCGCTGATAAACAAGGCCTCGGCAATGGCCTGGTTGGAATATTCCTGCGCAATTAGCTGTAAAATTTCCCGCTCCCTGCCAGTCAGTTCGGCTGGGCGGCTGCCTTCCAGCGCCGCCGGAATGTGCATGTTCTGGAGCAGGGTAGCCGCTACATCGTGGCTGAAGTAGCTGCGGCCCAGGGCTACCTGGCGAATAGCTTCGCTTAATTCGGCGCGGTTGGCAGTTTTAAGCACGTAGCCCGAGCCGCCAGCTTCCAGCATTTCCGCTACCGTCGCGTGGTCGTGGAACATGCTCAGAATTAGCACCCGAATATGGGGCCAGCGCGAGCGAATAACCCGCGCCAACTCAATACCCGACATTTCGGGCATGTTCAAATCCAGAACGGCTACTTGAATAGTTGGGTGCTGGTCCGCCAGAATGCTTAGTGCTTCGATTCCGCTGTACGCCTGCGCTACCACTTGTAAGCCCGTTTCGGGCCGGAGCAGTCCTTTTATACCTTCAACCACCACCGGATGGTCATCCACCAGCAAAAGTGAGATTGTTTCTTCCGCAGGTAGGGGTTCAGGCATAGCGGCACAGTGGCAGTGCACTGTATTTTTTCGGGCGAGGTAAGGCCCATGAGGTACAAAGAAAGATACTATAATCCTCCTTGATCGTCAATATAAGAACAAGAATATATTATAATAGTTTGACGCCGCTAAACCGGCTTATAAGCATAGCGCGGAGCATACTGGCCCCCAAGCCGCCTTACGGCCAACTTAGGCAAAACCACTACGCTCCGCGCCATGCTAGGCAAGGAAGCTACTACTCTCTATTTCAGCCCGTACTTGTCCTTGAACTTGTCGCGCAGGTAGGTTTGCTTGGTATCGAGGCGGAAGGCGCGGCCGTCAATCCAGGCGCGGGTTACGTCGTTGGTGCGCATGTCGAGCAGGTCGCCGCGGCTGATGAGCAGGGTAGCACTCTTGCCCGCTTCCAGGGAGCCAAAGTCTTTGTCGATGCCCAGGATGCGGGCCGGGCTCAGGGTAATGGCCTCCAGAGCTTGTTCTTTCGTGAGGCCGTAGCCGGCGGCAGTACCCGCAATGAAGGCCAGGTTCCGGGACCCGGAGGTTTCCTGGGAGCCCTCATAATCAAGGCAATACCGAATACCGGCTTGCTGGAGCAGGCTAGGCAGGCGGTAGGGCTGGTCGTAGTCGTCGCCCTCGCGGCGGGGTAGGGCATGGATGCGGGACAACACCACCGCTACGTTGTTCTGCTTGAGAAAGTCGAGCATCATCCAGGCGTCGCGGGCGCCTACTACCGTTACCTTCTGCACGCCCAGCCGCTTGGCAAAGCGCACTGCTTCTATTAGCTCCTTGCCATAGTCGGCGTGAATGAACAAGGTTTTGGAGCCGTCGAAGAGGCCGGCCAAGGACGTTAGGCGCAGGTTTTCTTTGCGGCCGGCAGGCTGCTGGCGGTAGGCGCTGGCCTCGGTGAGTAGGCTTTCCAGTTGGCGCAATTGCTCCTGCCGGGCTTTTTCGCGGCGCTCCAGCACCTGGGCGTCGTCGTTGGGATTGGTTTTGATAATCATTACCGGCCAGTTCAGGTGCAGCCCGTCATCGGCCTTTACCTGGGCGTCTTGCCAGTTCCAGGCGTCCAGCTGCACCACGCTGCTCTGGCCCGAAAGGATGCCGCCGCGGGGCGTTACTTGCGCCAGTAACACCCCGTTGGTACGCACCGTCGGCAGAATATCGGAGTCGGTGTTATAGGCAATGAGGCTGCGCACGTTGGGGTTGAACTCGCCTACCTCCCGCTCATCCACCGTAGCGCGAATGGCCTCTACTTCCGTGAGACCCAGGGTGGAGTTAGGCAGAATCAGGCCGGGGTAAATCTGCTGGCCTTTCACGTCGATAACCTCGTAAGCGGCGCGGTCCTGGCTGAAACTACCCTGGGCGCCGGCGTAGGTAATGCGGCCTTTATCAAAGGCCACGGCAGCATCGGGTACTAACGTGCCGTTGCCCACGTGCAGGGTGCCACCGAGCAGCAGTACCGGCTTGCTTTGGGCCGGCGCGGGGGCCGGTACCTGCGCCAGCGCGGGGGTAGCTGTTAGCAGCGCCAGGGAAAGAAGTATATGTTTCATGGAGTTGATGTTCTGATGGGAGCCTCACCCCTAGCCCCTCTCCGGGTGGAGAGGGGAACTAGTTTTTAGCTTTTTAGAGCTAGCCTTTTCTAGAAGGGGCAAGAGGCTCTAGTTAGAAGCTAGTGCTCCTCTCCACCTGGAGAGGGGCTAGGGGTGAGGCACACGTTAGGCAATTCGTTTTTTACTGGTCCAGTTCTTTTTCCTCACCCATGGTGTCGCAGTGGTAGTGCTTGTTGGGCTTGGCGGTGGGTAGCTGGGTAGCGGCGCCGCCTTTCTTGGCGTCCAGCATTTTCTGGACGATGCGCAGGCGCTCCTGCTGCATCTGCTGGCGTAGCTGCTGGTCGGTTTCCAGGCTGAACAGCTCGCGGCCATCCACGAAGGTGCGCTCAGCGCGGGCGTACACGCTCAGGGGGTTATCGGTCCAGAGCACTACGTCGGCGTCCTTGCCCTCCTTGATGCTGCCCATGTTCTGGTCTAGGTGCAGCATTTTGGCCGGGTTGATGGTCACCAGCTTCAGGGCCTCTTCCTCAGAGAGGTTACTATACTTCACCATTTTGGCCGCTTCCTGGTTGAGGCGGCGGCTCATTTCGGCGTCGTCAGAGTTAATGGCCACGTTCAGGCCCACGTCGTGCATGATGCCGGCGTTGTAGGGAATGGCGTCGCGCACTTCGTTTTTGTAGGCCCACCAGTCGGAGAAAGTGCTGGCGTTGATGTTGCGCTGCTTCATCTTGTCGGCCACTTTGTAGCCTTCCAGGATGTGGGTGAAGGTATTCACCGGGAAGCCCATGCGGTCCGACACGTTCATGAGCATGTTGATTTCGGACTGCACGTAGCTGTGGCAAGTGATGAAGCGCTGGCGGTTCAGGATTTCTACTAGGGCCTCCAGCTCTAGGTCGCGGCGCGGGGCCTCGCCCTTCTTCTGCTTGCCTTTGCTGAGCTTGTTCCAGGCCTTCCACTCCTGCTCGTACTCCTTGGCGCGGGTAAAGGCATCCACGAACACCTGCTCGGTACCCATGCGGGTTTGCGGGAAGCGCACCACGTTCAGCTCGCCCCAGTTACTTTGCTTGACGTTCTCGCCGAGAGCAAACTTGATAAAGCCCGGTGCGCCGGCAATTTTCATTTGCTCCGGCGTCATGCCCCAGCGCATCTTAATCAGGGCCGACTGCCCCCCAATCGGGTTGGCCGAGCCGTGTAGGAGCTGAGCCGCCACTACCCCACCGGCCAGGTCGCGGTACACGTCCACGTCCTCGGGGTCCACCACGTCACTGATCCGCACCTCGGACGTTACCGACTGGGTGCCTTCATTCACGCCCTCGGAAATGGCAATGTGGGAGTGCTCATCGATAATGCCGGGCGTGAGGTGCTTGCCGGTGCCATCAATGCTGCGGCCTTCGCTGGGCACGGAGAGGTTGCGGCCAATCTTCGTGATTTTGCCGTTTTGCAGCAGCACATCGGTGTTTTCGAGCTTGCCGGCCGCCTCGCTAGTCCACACGGTAGTGTTTTTAATCAGAACGGTTTGCTGGGCGGGCACTTCCGCGCGGCCATAAGCCACGAAGGGATACTGCACCTGGCCCAACTGGGGCGGCACGGGCGCCTTCACGGAGTCGCGGCGGGCGGCACGGCTGGCTTCTTCCAGGCGGCGGGCCGTCCACTTCACGCTGGTAGCGTCCGGGAGCTGGCCGTCGCCCTGGAAGGTGCGGCTCTCGGCGGTGTAGTAGCCGCTGAGGCGGATGGCTCCGCTGCCTTTGGTTTTGGGCGTGGGATTGAAGACGAGGGTAGCCAGTTCCCCATTCACACTCAGAGAGCCTTTCACCGTGTCGCCGGGGGCTTTGGCAATTTTCAGTTCGGGCGCTTCGGGCTTGCCGGCCAGCAGCAGCTTCATTTCCGGCTGCGTGCCCACTTGTAGGGAGTACACGCCGCGGTAATCCGCCGGGATGGTGCTGAGCTGGTACCGCTCGCCCTGCACCCAGTTGTCCAGCAGCACGTTATCATCGGCGAGCAGGCGGCCCGAGCACACCAGGAAGTTGGCTTCCATGCCAGGGCGCAGGGCCCCTACCCTATCCTGCACCTTTACCAGCGCGGCGGGGGTAGCCGTGAGGGCCTGCAGGGCCTGCTCCTCCGAGAGGCCGTACTGCACGGCTTTGCGCAGGTTGGGCAGAAACTTCTTTTTGTCCTTGAGGTCGGCAGCGGAAAAAGCGAAGGGCACGCCGGCCTTGGCCAGCATAGCCGCGTTGGCGGGCGCCATTTCCCAGTGCTTCAGCTCCTGCAGGCTTACGCGCGCGGCGTCGTACACGTCGTCTACCTGGTAGGCGTCGGGGAAGTTCAGGGTCAGGATGAGCGGGGCCTTGGTGGCCTTGAGGTCATTTACGCGCTGGTATTCGTCGCCGCGGCCTTTGATGATGTACTGCACCCCAAACTCGTCGCCGAGCTTATCGGCCCGCAGGGCGTTGAGCTTGTCGCGCACCTCAAAAATGGCCGGCAGACTGCGCTGCTGATTCAGGGCCCGCAGCGAGAGGTTTTGCTCGCGGGCGGGGTTGCGCTGGTTCCAGTCCGCATCGAGGTAGCTCTGGCGCAGCAGGGCAATACTACCCATCAGGGACGAGGGGTAGTCCTGGGTGCTACTGCCCTTGTCGAAGCTGAAAGTAGCGGCGGCACGGTCCTGGAGCAGCACCTCACTTTCGCGGCGGGTAGTGTTCAGGCTCACCAACGCGGCCGTGCCTCGCACTATGCCGTCGGGCTGGTGGGTGAGCACCGCCCCGAAGCCCAGGCGGCGGTAGGCGTCGGCCTGGTCGGCGTTGACTTTGAACAGCTCGGCGGCGTTTACTTCGGGGTGCACAGCTTGGTTCCAGTCGTAGGCTCCGGCTTTGGTGCTTTCTATCTGGGGGCCGGCACGGCGGCCCTGGCGCTCGGGGGCTTTCACCTCGGGCACCCCGTAGGAAGCGTACAAATCCACGAAACCGGGGTAGATGAAGCGACCCTTTAGGTCCTGGACCACGGCCCCGGCCGGGATTTTCACCTTGGTACCCACGGCTTCTACTTTCCCGTCCCGAATGAGCAGGGTAGCATCTTGAAGGCGGGTTTTGTAATCGGTGAAAATAGTGGCGTGCGTGAAGGCGTAGACGCCCGGGCGCTGGTCGTAGACGCCGTTGCGCGGGAAGGTAGCGGGCTGCTGGGCCTGGGTCGCCGAGAGGCTGCCGGCCACGAGCCCGCCGGCTAGCCCCAGCCGGCGAAGATCAATGTGCATGGGTAGTAGAAGTAGGTGGAATAGGAGGAAATGAAAGCGTGTGAGGTAATGGTCCATCAAGTGCGGCCGCGGCTTGCTCGCTGATGGGCTAGGAAAGAAGCACCTGGAGCAACCAGAGTTGCACCGCGACAGTATGCCTGAATGACGACCTAACTACGCACCAAAACCCGACAAATCCACCATCTTATGCGCAAAGGCACCCAAGTAACCTGGAAATACGGCACGGGCACCGCTACCGGCAAAATTGAGGAGACCCACAAAGAGTCCGTCACGAAGAAGCTGCAAGGCGCCGAAATCACCCGCCACGGCACCCCGGACAACCCCGCTTTTCTCATCGTGCAAGAAAATGGCGACAAGGTGCTCAAGCTCCAAAGCGAGGTAAAACCGGCAAAGTAGCAGGCCGTGTCATTCCGAACGAAGCGAGGAATCTGGGTTGGCCTTCTAGCGGTAAACCCAGATTCCTCGCTCTGCTCGGAATGACACGTGTGTTCGAGCGTGTTTGAAATTTGTCATGCAGAGGCGCAGCCGAAGCATCTCGCTCAAATCGTTGAAGTACCATTCCAACGTCAGCACGCGAGATGCCTCGCTACGCTATGACGGTCTTTCTACTTGCTTTCTACCCGCTTTAGATGACAGCATCTGGTATAGTTTTAACTCCTTCCGGAACAAAAAAGCCCCACCGAATTATCGGTGGGGCTTTTTTTGTTGTGAGCTAATGCACTTTAGGCATTCTTAGGATCAGGCTCAATAAAGGCTTGCTCCTCCATTTCGGTGGGCACTACCACGATGCCTTGCTGCAGCTTGGAGTTTCTCTTACCGTAGATAAAGTAGACGATAAAGCCAAGCAGCATCCAGCCCATAGCTACTTTCAGGGTAAACGAATCCAAGCCAATAATCAGGGCCGAGCACACCAGCGCGCCCATGACGGGCACCAGCGGGAAGCTGGGCGAGGACAGCGGGGCACGGAACGGACGGGGCTGCGACGGATCGGAACGGCGCATTACCCACACTCCGATGCTTACCAGCACAAAGGCCAGTAGGGTCCCGAAGGAGGTCAGGTCGCCGGCCAGGGAACCGGGCACGAAGGCCGCGAACAGACCCACGAACACCATCAGCATCAGGTTAGACTTGTAGGGGGTGTTGAACTTGGGATGCAACACCGAGAAGGCTTTCGGCATGAGGCCATCCTTAGCCATGGAGAAGAACACCCGGCTCTGGCCCATGAGCATTACCAGCATTACCGACGTGAAGCCCAGCAGAATACCAATGGTAACGGCCGTAGCCAGCCAGGAGTAGCCGGGCATGTGGGCCCGGATGGCGTAGGCCACGGATGCCTCGCCGCCCACAGCTGGGTCAGCAAATTCGCGCCAGTTGGCCACGCCGGTCAGCACGTGACCGAACAGGATGTACAGGATAGTGCAGATGCCCAAGGAGCCCAGGATGCCGATGGGCATGTCGCGTTTGGGGTTTTTAGCCTCTTGCGCCGCCGTGCTTACAGCATCGAAACCGATAAAGGCAAAGAACACAATGCCCGCGCCGCCTAGTACGCCGCCCAGGCCGTGCTTATTCCAGCCCTCGTAGGTACGCACCACTTCGCCGGCTGCATTTTTCACCACGGCATCAGCCGGAATCAGGTAGGGCGTGTGGTTGGCCGAGTTGACGAACTGCCAGCCTACGGCAATGAATACCAGCACGATGAGGGTCTTGAGCACCACCACAACGGCATTGAACAGGGCCGATTCCTGGGTACCTTTCACCAACAACAGGCTCAGGGCCACAATAATAAGCAGGGCCGGCAGGTTGATAATGCCGTGCTGCGTTACACCGTTTACCACGGCGTGCTCAAAAGGTGAGTGGCTTAAACTGTACGGTATACTGGTGCCAAAGACCTCCAGCAGCTTGTTCAGGTACTCGCTCCAGGCGATACTCACGGTAGCGGCACCCAGGGCGTATTCCATAACCAAGGCCCAGCCAATAACCCAGGCCACAAACTCGCCCATGGTAGTGTAGGCGTAGGTGTAGGCCGAGCCGGCAATTGGAATCATGGCCGCAAACTCGGCGTAGCACAAACCAGCAAACACGCAGCCGAACGCCGCCAGAATGAAGGCCAGCGTCACGCCGGGGCCCGAGGCCTGGGCGGCGGCGTTGGCCGTGCGCACAAACAGGCCCGCCCCAATAATGGCGCCTACGCCCAAGGCCACAAGGTTACCCGCCCCCAGCGTGCGCTTTAGTGCGCCGTGCCCGGATGAATTGGCTTCGCCCAAGAGCACAGCCAGCGGTTTTTTGGCGAAAATATTTGCCATACAGGTTATTGAGAGAAGAAGAAAAGTGAGAAGGGGATTATGAAATTTGCAAAAAAAGCCGCCTGCAAGCGGCTACGTGGCCCGAATATAGCCCTTTCTCCGGACTGCGGACATGGCCCTGACTGTTGGCCGGCTGATTTTAGCTGCGCAGGTAAACTCGGCCGCAGGCTAACTCTTCGCCAGTCGTAATTCCCTCACAGACTCTTTCTGATAGAAAAAGCTGCTTGTTCTGCTTGCGACTTGTGGCCTGACTGCTAGCACTTAGGCGGCATCCTTACTGTCTGGAGCCAATACCTCATTAGGCATCCTGGCCCGGCCGCAGCACCTGCGCGCCCGTGGCCGCTACCTAGCCTAGCCGGAAGTGCGCGGAGGAAAGTTGACCTCATATTACTAGTTGTATTCGGAGCCTCGACGGCTTGATGGGGTCTTTTTTAGCAGAATACCCTCTTCGGGCACGACGGCGCCGGAAACCTGCCCGGCAGCCGAACCGAAACATTTCGGAACCAGACCACTTACTACCCTCGTTGGGTCCCGGCAATGGCCCATTTTGTAACCCAACAGTACTATTTTGCCGGGCTAATATTGCGCTTTGCTGTAGGCTGGCTTTGCTTCTTGCTTATATTTGAGAATATGCCTTCCGGCCACCGCTGAGCTGGCCTGCGGGCATCCACCACATCCAACACCCCATGAGTCCTCTGCCTAGTAGTACCGGTTCGGTACAGATTCAGCAGTTTTACGACAAAGGCCTGGCCCACGCGAGCTACGCCATCCGCAGCAACCGCCAGGTCGCCATCATCGACCCGGCCCGCGACCCCCAGCCTTACTACGACTTCGCCGACGAGCACGAGGCTACGATTATTGCCGTCATCGAGACCCACCCCCACGCCGACTTCGTTAGCAGCCACCTAGAAATTGCGCGCGAAACCGGAGCCACCATTTACGCCAGCAAGCTGGTGAAGGCCAGCTACCCCCACCAGACGTTTGATGATGGGCAGCGCATCACGCTCGGCTCCGTAGAGCTGCACGCCCTCAACACCCCCGGCCACTCCCCCGATTCCATTAGCGTGCTGCTCATGGATGAGCTGGGCCAAACCCGCGCCGTGTTTACCGGCGACACCCTTTTTGTAGGCGACGTGGGCCGCCCCGACCTGCGCGAGGATGACAACGTAGGAGGCCACAGCCGCGAACAGCTGGCTGCCCAGCTCTACCAGAGCACCCGCCAGAAGCTCATGACCCTGCCCGCCACTACCCGTGTGTACCCGGCCCACGGCCCCGGTTCGCTCTGCGGCAAAACCACCAGCCCCGACCTGGACAGCACCATAGGCAAGGAGCTAAAAACTAATTACGCCCTGCAGCCCATGTCGCAGGATGAGTTTATTAAGGTCCTGCTAGAGGATCAGCCGTTTATGCCCAAGTATTTCGGGCACGATGTACTGCTCAACAAGCAGGGTGCTTCCTCCTTCGAGGACAGCGTCCGGGCGGTGCCGCGCTTGCACTCGGGTATTCCGCTGGAGCCGGGGGTAGTACTGATTGACACCCGCCCCGCCGAGGAATTTCGGGCGGGCCACCTGTCCGGGGCCATCAACCTGATGGACGGCGGCAAGTTTGAAACGTGGTTGGGCTCCATTGTGGGGCCGCAGGAACCGTTTTACCTGATTGCCGACTCCCAGATTGCCTTAGACACAGTCATTCGCAAAACGGCTAAAATCGGCTACGAGGGCAACATCAAGGGCGCCTTGCTCACGCCCCGCGAGCTGCCCGTCACCAGCCCCGCCACCGATGTAGAGCACGTTCGGCAGCAACCCCAGGATTTCACCATTGTCGACATCCGCAACCGCACGGAGGCCCAGCAGCCCATCTTCGACAACGCCCTGCTGATTCCGCTGCCGGAGCTGCGGGAGCGGGCCCACGAGGTGCCTACCACCAAACCCGTGCTGGTACATTGCGCTGGGGGCTACCGCTCGGCGGCTGGGGCCAGCATTCTGCAGGCCGCCCTACCGGCGGAGGTGCCCGTGTACGATCTGGGGGAAGCTATTACCTCATTTCAGCCTCAATCGGCAACCGTATAAGTCAGCGTCCGGGCATTTGCGTTCCGGTGCAACCTCTCGGCGCAACCCATACTCTCCCAAAGGCCAGGACTACGGTTCTGGCCTTTTCCATTATCATGAAACCGGTTCCTTAACATGAAAAAGGCGTTCTACTTACTACTAGCCCCTACCCTGCTGTGTACGGCTTGTGATGAGACTGACATTGAGAAAGGCACTCCCAGCTGTATTCGACAGAAAACCATCAACCTGGAGCGAGAGTCGCCGTGCGAGGAGGGCGCCTACGTTAAGGAATACCTTTTTCAAGGCAAAACGGTGTTTGTATTCGAACCAGGTAACTGCATTGCCGACGGCTCCGCTGAGGTGGTAGATGAGGGATGCAACCGGCTGGGTTACCTCGGCGGCTTTATTGGTAACACCCGCATCAATGGTCAGGATTTCAGCACCGCCGAGTTTAAGCGCACGATTTGGGAGAAAAAATAACGCTCCTTTTTCCGCCTGACTCGGAAGGGGCCGCAGCCACGCCGCTAAGGGCTGCTGGCTGGGTGCAACCCGCCGGGCTTTCTTCTTCCCGCCGGCCGGAGTATCTTCGTAGTCATGCGCGTACTACACACCGCCGACTGGCACCTAGGCCAGCGGTTTATTCAGGGCCACGAGCGAACCGACGAGCACCGCCACTTTCTGGAGTGGCTAGTGCAAACCGTGCGCGAGCAGCAGGTAGAAGTGCTGGTGGTAGCCGGTGACATTTTCGACACTGGCTCGCCCTCTAATCAGGCCCTGGAACTGTACTACTCCTTTTTGCTCAGCATGCGCGGCACCGGCTGCCGCGACGTGGTAGTGGTAGGAGGCAACCACGACTCGCCGGCTACCCTCAATGCCCCGGCCCGCTTGCTGCGCCACCTGCGCGTGCACGTGGTGGGCTGCGTGCCCGACTGCTTCGAGGAGCAAGTATTGGTGCTGGATGATGCCCAGGGCAAACCGGGCCTGGTGGTGTGCGCCGTGCCCTTTCTGCGCGACCGGGACGTGCGCCTGTCGGTGCCCGGCGAGACGGCCGAGGAACGGGAAGCCCGCATCAAACAGGGCATTGCCGACCACTACGCCCGTTGCGCCGAGGTAGAGCAGGTCTGGCAACTCAAAGACTTAGGCCTGCCCGTGCTGGCGACCGGCCACCTCTACGCGGCCGGCGCGGCCCCGTCGGATTCGGAACGCACGATTCACGTGGGCAACCTGGGCCAGATTACGGCCGACCACTTCCCGGCCGTGTTCGATTACGTGGCCCTGGGGCATTTGCACCGCCCGCAACGGGTAGGCGGCCGGGAGCATATCCGCTATTCGGGCTCGCCCATTCCGCTGTCGTTTTCGGAAATCGACCACCCCAAGGAAGTACTGCTGCTGGATTTTCAGGGCGGCAAGCTCACGGAACTGCAAAGCCTGCCGGTGCCCGGCGCCCGGCGACTGGTGCGTTTCCACGGCACCCTGCAGGAAGTAACGGAAGGGCTCACAGCCTACGACAACACCGGCTACCCCCTCCCCGCCTGGGCTGATGTGCAGATTCATTCGGAGCTAACCCAACTGGAAGTAGCCGATGCCCTACTAACCGTGATTCAGGCCCTGGACCGGCAGCAGCTGGAAGTGCTGGCCCGCCGTCACTTCCGCCTAGTCAAGCTCCGCGCCCTGGGGCAGGCCGAGGAAACCGACGATACGCCCCTCACCCGCAGCCTCCACGATTTCACGGAGCGCGAAGTATTTGAGCAGCGCCTAGAAGCCGAGCCCGAGGCCAGCCGCGCCGAGCTACTCCGCACCTTCGACGAGTTGCTGGAGCGGATGTAGGAAGGCGGACGGACATATCACGCAACAAAAGCAGGTGTCATGCTTGATCTGGCGTCCGCGCAGCCGAAGTATCTCTACCGAAGTCCTAGCATTGCAACGAAGCGGTAAAGATGCTTCGCGGGGCTCCGCGTGACACGCACTTTTTGCTCTATGTTACACAGCCTTGTTCACTGCCCCTGAGCATTCCGTATTCCATACCAATACCACAAATTCCCATCGGGCTCAGTAAAATCTTCTTGCAGGTGCAGCCCAACTTTCTCCAGGATGTTGCGCGAGGCGGTGTTTTCCCGCCTAACGGTAGCGTTGATTTCCGGCAGCTTCATGATTTCCAGCCCGTAGCGCATCGTGGCGCCAGCGGCTTCCGAAGCGAAGCCTTGGTCCCAGTGATGAGGTAGCAGGCGGTAACCAATGTCGTGGTAGTTGGTGCGGCCGTTTACTTCGCTGTCATCAACCAGCTTGAGGCCACACCAGCCGATGAACTCCTGCGTATCGAGGCGCACCACGGCCCAGCGCCCGATACCGTTGCGCTCGTACTGCTGCCGGATATAGTGAATGATTTTCGCGGCTTCCTCGAGGGTAGCAATAGGCCGGTTAGGCACGTAGCGCAACACGCGCGGGTCGGAGTCCAGAGCTAGGATGCCAGGCGCATCGGCCAGGGTAATTTCGCGGAGCAACAAGCGCGGTGTTTCCAGGCTCGTCATGGCCGCCGCACTGCGTAAATCAGCTCGTCTAGAAATTCGCCGTTTTTGAAAAACGTGTTTTCGAAACGAGCCTCCAGTACAAAGCCCGCCTTTTCCAGCACTCGTTGGGATGCCAGGTTGGTGCCGAAGGGCCGGGCGAAAATGCGAGTGATATCGAAGGTGCGGAAGCCGTAGTCTACCATTTGCCGGACGGCCTCCGTGATGATGCCCTGGCCCCAGAACGGCTCGCCCAGCCAGTAGCCCAACTCGGCGTTTTTGCGCTCAATGTTGGTGCGGGGGTGAATCCCGATGCCCCCAACTGCTTCCCCGGCCACCTCAATAGCCAGGATGTGCGGCGGATTTTCCTGGCTAGCCATGTCAATAAAAGCCCTACCGTTTTCCTCTGTATAAGGGTGCGGGAACTGGTCGTTCATGTACCGGGCAATGGCCGAATTATTGGCGTAACGAACCAGACTAGCCAAGTCGGCCAGGGCCCAGGGGCGGAGGGTAAAAGTAGGGGGCATAAGATGAGGAGAAGAAAGGTAGAATACTTCCTAGGTGGAAAAGTACCAGCCCGTCATTCCTCGCTACGCTCGGAATAACGGGCTGGTATCTGAGTAGCTATGCAACGTCAGCACGCGAGATTCCTCGCTGCGCTCGGAATGACGTTCGGGTGTTTTTCATACTGTTTCCTACTCTATTTCCCCTTCACATAGAACGGAATATTGGCCGTAGCCACGTTGTCTTTGCCATCATAGGCGTACACAAACAGGCGGTAGGCGCCTTCCTTGGTGGGGGCTTTGAGGGTAGTCTGGGCTGAGGCGCCGGCCGGAATCAGGCCCGGAATAGCGACGGGCCGACTTTCCCGGTCGCCGCCGGATTTGAGGTCGGTGCTTTCCGGGAGCAGTTCGTAGCGGTAGGTCAGGGCGTCTTTGTCGGGGTCCGCGACGGCGACAACGGCGGGGTAACTCTGGCCGGCCTGTAGGTACACGTTGTCGGTGGCCTGCTTACCATTTAGCTTGAACGAGGTGAGGTGCGGGGCGCGGTTCTGGGGCCACTTACCGCTCCACAGGTACTGCATGACATCCACCACTTCCGACTCCTTGCCATCCTCGGTGAAGATGCCGTACCAGGTGGGCGTGCGCTCCTGCTTCTGGCCCCACAGAAACACGTAGGTGCCAAAACACTGGGTTTTGTCCTTGGCCACGGAGGCCTCGTAGCGGCTCTGGTACACGGCGGCTTTTTGGCTGCTGGTTTCTTCCACGGAGGCTTTCCAGGGCGTTACGGGGCTTTCCCAGTGGCCAGTGGGCCCCCATTCGGCTACCACGTAGGGGCCGGTCCAGCCGGTGGTGCGCACCTGCTGCGGAATGGAGGCCAGCCCGGCGTACGTGTTGATGCTAAGGATGTCCACGGCCGGGCACTTGGCCTTGATGTAGTCGACCTCCTTTTGGTTGAGGCCGGCCAGCACGGTGCTGGTTGGGTGATTGGGGTCTACCTCGTGAATCATCTGGGCAATTTGCTGCACGGCATCCCAGACTTTGGGGTTGGTATACTCCAGGTTCAGCTCGTTGCCGATGCCCCAGAACAGCACCGCCGGGTTGTCTTTGTACTTGAGCACCTCGGCGCGCAGCTTTTGAAGCTGCTCGGCCACCGCCTGGGGGTTGTTGTAGTCGAAGCCGTGCCGCTCCCGAGCCACATCCAGGCCCAGCATCACAGTAAGCCCGTTTTTATTGGCCTCGGCCAAGACTTTATCAGCGCCGCCCGTGCCCCAGGTCCGGATGGAATTGCCCCCGCAGGCCTTGATGCGCTCCGGAAATTGCCCGCCGCCCGCGCCATTGATGAAGTACGGCTTGCCGCCGCGTAGCAACTGGTAGCGACCAGCCGTTTGTTTTACCTCAACTTTAACTGGACTGGTTTGGGCATAAGTGGTAGTAGCGAGGGCAAGCAAGGAAACAGCGAGGTAAGGTTTCATAGAGGTAGGGAGAGTAGGCAGTGGATTCTGAAGTGCTCAAATTAAGTGTTTTTCACCCTACTCCCCTCCCCTGTTCGCTGCACCTAAGAACGAGCAAGCACTAGCCGGCTTCAACTACCCACCTAGCAACCGGCCCCGCTGCTACTTCGCAACGGAGCCGTACCGCCGTCTAAACTCAATGGACGCCGGCTATACCAGCACTGACAATAGGCCTATTTATTCTGGCCGTCATGCGGAGCATAGTCGAAGCATCTCTGCCGCTTCGTTGCAGGCTTCCTTGATTAGCCAGAGGTAGAGATGCTTCGACCAGCTCAGTACAACTGATTTATAAGCAGCATCATACCTAACAAAGCATTGGGATTTAGCACCGAAACCTGCACCTTACTCTACTGATTTTTCTGCTCATTGAGGAGCTTAAGCAGCACTCCGTTAGTCCAGCCGAAACCATCCTGGAGTTTATACTCACCCCCACCGGCCGGCCGGGTTAGGTCCGTGACGTTGTATTTCTCTAGCAGCTTGCCAGTTTGAGTGAACACGCGCACGTTGAGGTCCATCCAGCGGCGGGCAATGATATTTGCCAGCACCGGCTGCTGGTAGCGGCGCAGACCTTCTATTGCCACGTATTGCAACGGAGCCCAGGCGTTGGGCGCGTCCCACTGCTGACTGCTGACTTTGGTGGTGGTCAGCAGGCCGCCCGGACTCAAAAACGCACTTTCCAAACCCTGGGCAATAGCGCGGGCTTGCTCGGGGGTAGCCACGCCATAGGTGAGCGGAAACGTGCCGGCCAGCGTGCGAGCGGTAGCGAAGCGACGCTGCGTCAGGTCGTAATCAACAAACCAGCCGGCTGCGGCATCCCAGCAGTAGCGCCGGATGGCAGCGGCACGGGCCTGGACCTTTTGCTCATATTCCCTGGCTTGGGGTAGCTGTCCGGCGGCGCGGTGGGCGCGGGCCAGGCCTCGTTCCATGGTCAGGAGCAAACAGTTTAAGTCGACGGGTACCAGCTCCGTGGTGCGAATCGAGCCCAGTTGTCCATCGGGGCCGAACCAGCGGGTGCTAAAGTCCCAGCCCGAGGCAGCAGCAGCGCGCACGTTGCGGTAAAACTGCGGCAGCGGCTGCTTGGTGCGGCGGCCAGCCTCCACGTCGGCGCGGTACGATTCTTCGCGGGGCTGGTCGCTGTCGTCCCAGTAGCGGTTCAGCAGCTCGCCCCCGGGTAGGCACACCACGCGGCGGTCGGCCTGGCCGGGCTTCAGCGCTTCGGCGCCCGCCATCCAATAGGCGTACTCGCGGGCCAGGGCCGGCCGGTAGCGGCCAAGGACTGCCACAGAATCGGGGCCTTCGGCCAGCAAGCCCACCATTTGAGCAAAGAAGGGCGGCTGGGAGCGGGTAAGGTAGTAGGTGCGGTTCCCGTTAGGAATAAAGCCCAGCTTATCAATGAGGTAGGCGAAGTTATCGACCATATCGCGCACCAGATCCTGACGGCCAGCCTCGCGCAGGCCCAGCATGGTAAAGTACGAGTCCCAGTAGTACACCTCGCGGAAGCGGCCACCCGGCACCACGTACGGATGGGGCAACGGCAGCAAGGAGGAGTAGGGTGGCACCTGCGTTTGGGCCGGCCGGCGCAGCACCGTCCAGAGCGTGTCGAGGTGGGCCCGGATGCCGCCCTGGATGTTGCTGCGGTAGAGGGCCGTATCGGTGGCGGGCAGGTAGAAATAACGCTTGGTAAAGGCTTTTAAATCGAAGCCCGGCCGACCTTTTTCCTTTTGGTACGCGGCTAGCACTACACTCGGCGCCACGGTGGGCAACATGTCCACGAAGGTTTTGCCATCGGGGTACACTTGCCCCAGCTGCACCGCCTCAAACAGCCCTGGGTACAGCTGCCGTGGAGTGGGCTGGGCCAGGGCCAGCAGGGGTAGCAACAGCAGAAAAGCCGCTCCTATTTTCTTGATTATCAGCATACAAAAAGCACGTTAGGTGAACGCCTAGGCCGAGCCCACCAACACAGGAGCAGCGGCCCGCTGACGCCAACCGCTGCTCCTGTGTATCGACTCTGCCGCTACTACCTTAATACCCAGGATTCTGGGTGAGGTTGGGGTTTACGGCCAGCTGCTGATTGGGAATGGGGAAAATCAGGTATTTCGGGTCGCTGGTTGTGGTGCGCTGCTCCCCAGGGCTCAGGAACTTACCGAACCGCACCATATCCTGGCGCCGCCACTGCTCTAGGTACAGCTCCCGCCCCCGCTCATCCAGCAGGGTAGTTAAGTCCAGACTGGTTAGGGGTCCGGCATTGCGCGAGCCGTGGGTACGAATGGAGTTGACCAGAGCCAAAGGGGTAGCCCCGTAGGTCCCGGCGGCGGTAGCCGTACCACCGCGCAAAATAGCTTCGGCCTTCATCAGCAGAATATCGGGTAGGCGCAGGTGTACCATATCATTGTCGGTCGTGCCGGCGCCGTTGTTGGTGAAGTCGGGCGGGTATTTCATCGGACGGATACCCGTAACCTCCAGGTTGGCACCCGTTTCAATAATGCGCACTTCCCGGGTGAATGCCAGTGGCGCGCCCGTGCGGTCGGTGAGGGGAGCACCGGTGGTCAGGTTGTACTGCTGTCCGATCAGGAAGCCCACGTTCTGGCGCTTGCCAGGGTTAGCCGGGCCGTTTTTATAGGTGTACACCGTGCCCCGCCGGATGTCACTGGCCCCAAACTTATCGTAGAAGCCGGGCAGGGCGGCTGGGCCGTTGTAGCCGCTGGGGGTCATGTTGTAGTGCGAAATAAACCGCCATAAGTCAAACTGAGCCCCACTACTCACGCCACCAATGTTCAGCTCCGTGAAAATATTCTCCGTGCCGATGGCCGTGTTATCGGGCGCGAAGTTGTCGAAGTAGTTGGTAGCAAACGTGTAGCGCCCCGTGTTGATGATTTGGTTGGCCAGGGTAATTACCTGGTTCATGTCGGCGGCGGCAAACGTGGGCGCGGCGCGGTTGGCGTACACGCCCCGGTTGAGGTAGCACTTCATCAGCAGGCCGCGGGCCGCGTCTTTGTTGGCCCGATAAGCCGGTCCGTCGGGCAAGTTCGTGAGCACGGCATTCACTTCGCTGATAATGTAGTCGAGCGCCTCGGTTCCTTTTCGCACGCGGGCGTTGGCGGCTACACTTTCCCCGGGCTCCCGGTAGGGCACCTGGTCGAAGAGGTCGAGGGTCCAGTACATGGCCCAGGCGCGGAGGAAGCGGGCTTCGGCCTGTTGCTGCACGGAGGCATTGAACTCGGGCCGCAGCACATCGTTAGCGGCAAACACTACCCCACCCAGGTTGGCAAAGGCATCCCGCACCTGGCTGTGGTTGGCATCCCAGGTGTGCAAGTGCAGTTGCCGCCACACGCCGTTGTCGTCCCAGTCGCCGGCGCGGGTAGGCATAATACGCTCGTCGGTAGTTACTTCCGAGAGAGCAAACACCTGAGTAGCGCCCTGAAACGGACTACGCATGGAGGTATACACGCCATCGAGCAGGGAGGCGGCGTTACCCGTGCTTACCTGGTCAGGCGTCAGGGAGCCCTGGAACTCTTCGTTTATATCGCAGCTGCTGGCTAGCAGAAGCGCCGTCAGCATAGCCGCCGCGCTGAGTGTCTTTTTCATGGAACTGCAGATTCAGGGGGTGGATTACAGGGAGAAATTGACGCCGAACGTAAAGGTGCGGGCCGTGGGGTAGCCGGTGTAGTCGATGCCAGCCGAGGGTACCACGCCAAACGACTTGTTGGTGTTGACTTCAGGGTCAAAGCCGCGGTACTTCGTGATGACAAACAGGTTCTGGCCGATGGCGTACACGCTGATTCCCTTGAATGACGAGCCCAGGTCGCCGAGGGCGTAGGAGAGCGTGACGTTGGAAAGGCGCACAAAATTGCCGCTTTCCAGGTAGCGCGTGGAGGGCGTAACAGCGTTGGCCAGCGACTCCTTGGTGCCCGATTCATACTCCGCCAAGGCAATATTGCGGCCCGCCCGAATCTGGCTCACGTTGAGCACACTGTTGAAAGTGTTGTTGTAGATTTTGTTGCCGAATACTCCGTTCAGGTTAGCCGTCAGGGAAAATTTCGCGAAGCGGGCTGTGGTGCTCAGGCCTACCAGCGTAGTAGGGTTCGGATTTCCGGCGTAGCCCGCCGCCCCGAACTCATTGTACAGCCCCGTATCGGCATTAATACCGTTGTAAGTGGGCAAAGAGAAGCCGTTAATGGGCCGGCCGTTCTGAATCGTTTCTGCCGTTACGCCCGACAAGCCCTGCCCACTGAGCGTGCCCGTCTGAATAATCAGGGTTGCAGGCAGGTCCGATACTTCATTTTTCACAAAGGTGGCATTGGCGTTGAAGTTCAAGCCAAAGCGCTGATTATCTACCGCCGTAATACCGGCCAGTAGCTCTACCCCTCTGTTGACAATGGTACCATCGAGGTTAAACCAGATGACGCTGTTGCCGCCCGGCGCCGCCGGATAGCCCGGAATGTTGGGGTACAGCAAATCAGTGGTGCGCTTATAGAAATAATCGGCCGTCAGGGTCAGGCGGTTATTGAAGACGGCCACATCTAGGCCCGCGTTGAACTGCTCATCCGATTGCCACTTCAAGTCCGGATTGGCGTTCGTAATTTGCCCTAGCCCGCCGCTGTTGGGCAAGAACACGAATTGCGACTGGGCCGAGCCAGCCGGAAACTCCTGGTTGCCGGTGCGGCCGTAGCCTACGCGTGCTTTCAGCTGATTGACAGCTTCTACCGCAAAAAAGCTTTCCTGGCTGACATCCCAGGCTACCGAGGCCGAAGGGAAATAGCCGTAGCGGTTGTTGGCACCAAACTTAGTGCTACCGTCGGCCCGTAGCGTGGCCGTGAGCAGGTAGCGGTTTTTGTAGTTCAGAATGGCCCGGCCGAAGTACGACTGCAGCTCGGTTTCGGGGTCCACGAACGAGGTAATGTTGCGGGCGGAAGGGTTGGAAAACTGAATGTAGTTGGTGTAATCCAACCCGTAGGTTCCGAAGCCACCAGCCGGCCCCAACGCATTCACGCCCGAGCCCGAGTTGGAAAACCGCTGGTACTCATAGCCCAGCAGCGCGTTCAAGTTAAAATCAGTGGTTAGCTGCCTGTTAAAGTTGAGCGTGTGCGTCATCTGCTGGGTTAGCAGCTCATTGTTGGCCACAAGGGCAAATCCCCGCCCAAAGTAGTCCTCAATATTCAAGCGCTGATCAATGGATGTGCGGCGAATACCGGTGCTGTAATTGGCTGAAACCAAGGCACGATACTCCAGCCAATCCGTAAATTTGTAATAAGGAGAGAGGGATGCTAGCACCGTCGTTACCCGCGACTTATCATTGTAGTATTCCAGCTGCGCCACCGGGTTGATGGTTGTACCCCGCCGCACAAATGGGCTGCCATCGGCATTATAAAGCGAGTCGGTGGGGTTGTACTGCAAGGCCTGGCCAATGAGGCTGCCGCGGAAGTCGCCGTTGTTGGTAATAGGGGCCAGTTGCTCCCGGAACTGGCTGGCCGTAAGGTTGACATCTACGCCTAGTCGCTTGCTCTGCAGGAATTTCAGATTGGTTGCCAGCTGTGCGCTGTACTTCTCAAAACCAGTTTTCTTAACGATGCCTTGCTGATCAAGGTAGCCGAGTGAGAGGCGGTAGCGGCCGTTGTCGTTGCCACCGCTCAGGGCTACGTTATAGTTTTGGAGCGGAGCCGTGCGCAGAATTTCACCCAAGGGGTCATTGTTTTGCCCTTTATCATTGGTTGCAGGCGCGTCGTAGTAGCGTAGGGCCTGCCGATACTGGCTGGCGTCAAGCACCTCCACCCGGCGCATAATCTGGGAGAAGCCGCCCGAGACGCCCACATCCAGCCGAGGCTCACCCGACTTGCCTTTTTTGGTAGTAATAAGGACTACTCCGTACGCCGCTCGAGAGCCGTAAATAGCCGTAGCCGAGGCGTCTTTGAGAATATCAATTGACTCAATATCGGCCGGATTCAGAAAGTTAAGCGGATTGCTATTGGGGCTGTCGCCAATAGCAGTAGTTAGTCCTGGCCGGGCCGAGCGGCCATCGAGCGGCACCCCATCAACCACGTACAAGGGCTGACCGGTACCCGTCACGGCCGAGTTGCCGCGGATGCGGATGGTAGCAGCCCCGCCAGGCTGCCCGCTGTTCTGCGTTACCTGTACACCCGAGGCCCGACCCTGAATAAGCTGGTCGGGTGAAGTGAAGGTGCCTTTATTAAAATCCTTGGGACTCAGCGAACTAACGGCTCCGGTCAGGTCAGTCTTCTTAACCGTGCCGTAGCCTACCACTACCACATCGCCCAGGGCCTGAGCATCGTCGCGGAGAGTGACTTGCACCGAGGATTTGCCCGTGATGTCGACCCGCTGGCTGGTGTAGCCGACGAAGGAGAAGGACAGCGCCGTGGCCGTGGTGGGCACTTCTAGTTGGAAAGAGCCGTCGGAGCTGGTACTGGTTCCGACAGTGGAGCCGGGCACAATTACCGTCACGCCTGGCAGGCCGGAGCCCGTCCCATCAACTACTCTGCCCGAAACTGACCGCGTAGCCTGTGCCTGAACCAGCAAGGGTAGCAGGCTCAACACCACGCTAGAAGCCAGCACCGATAGCCGCCCGAGTGGGCCGCTACCCGCCATGGTTCCCGGCTGCTCATACGAGGTGTACCGTTTGTACCAGTTGTTGCTCATAAGTAAAAGATTAAAGTGGTGGGAAGTAGATGGGTGCCTAGCCACGTTGCGGTTCAATGCAATCGTTTTCGGCTTAGGGTCTGCAGTATTTAGCCGTTGGCTGAGGGTAGAGTTTAAGCGGTTCGGTTGCCGGTGGGCGTTAGGCCTTTCAGCACTTAACTTTCATGCTCACTCTTCCCCTGGCTTACTGCAATTTCACGACCACCGCCTGCCAGGGCTGCAGCGCGAAAGTTGAGCCAGTAGGTAAGGTTGGGTAGTTATTGAGCCAGGGCTTTCCGCTGGGCTTCAGGCCCGCAGGCAAAGGCCAGTTGCGGGGCGTGTCGGAGAAATTGAGCACGATTAACACTCGCTCGGGACCCAGGGTGCGGGTGTAGGCGTAGATGTGCGGGTTGGCGGCATCCAGCAGCTGGTATTGCCCATAGACCAGCACTGGGTGCTGCTGGCGCATTTCGGTGGCCCGTCGGAAGTGATTTAGCACTGAATCGGGCTGCTTTTCCTGGGCTGCTTGGTTAACGGTCGTATAGCTCGGGTTGATTTTAATCCAGGGGGTGCCCGTGGTGAAGCCCGCGTTGGTGGAGGCGTTCCACTGAAACGGCGTGCGGCTATTGTCGCGGGAGAAGCGCTGCATGGTCTGCAGGTAGGCCGGCAAACTTCCCCCCTGGGACTTCACGAGCTGATAACCGTTGAGCGCTGCCACATCGCGGTAATCGGCAATGTTGTCGAACCGGATATTGGTCATGCCCAGCTCGTCGCCGTTGTAGCAGTAGGGCGTGCCGCGCATGGTCAGCAGAAAAGTGTTCAGAAGCTTGGCCGAGGCCGCCCGGAACTCGGGCCGCTCGTCGCCGAACTTGCTGGTTATGCGCGGCTGGTCGTGGCTGCCTAGGTAAATCGACTGCCAGCCTTTGCGGGCAAAGGCACTGTCCCAGCGCGTAAACACGCGCTTCAGGTCCCTCAGCTGGAAGCGCTCGGGCGTATTGCCTACCCCTACTGCCTCAAAATGATAGGTCATGTTTAACTCCCGACGGGCCGGATCCACGAAGAGCATGGCCTCGGTGGGGTTGCGGCCCGCCCCTTCCGCCACGGTCATGATGTTGTACTTGCTGAGCACTTCCCGGTTCATTTCCTGGAGGTAATCGTGCAGGCGCGGACCGTGGTTGTAGGCATTGGTGTAGTTCGTCTCGTTCAGGCCCGGCATGGGCGGAAACGTGGGGTCTTTGGCCACGAACTGGAAGGCATCCATGCGGAAGCCATCAATGCCCTTATCCAGCCAGAAGCGCATCATGCGGTACACTTCCTGCCGCAGCTTCGGGTTGTTCCAGTTTAGGTCGGGCTGCTTGACGGAGAAGTAGTGCAGGTAGTAGGAGTTCGTGAGCGAGTCGTACTGCCAGGCGTTGCGGTGTACATCGAAGGTGCTGTAGCGGGCTGGGGGCGTACCCTTTTCGGCGGGCCACCAGTAGTAATAGTCGCGGTAGGGGCTTTGGCGCGAGCTGCGGGCCTGCTTAAACCACGCATGCTCGTCGCTGCTGTGGTTGACCACCAAGTCCATTATCAGCTTGAGGCCGCGCTGGTGCATGCCGCGCAGTAGCTCGTCAAAATCCTGCATGGTCCCAAACTCAGGCATAATCTGCTGGTAGTCTGAGATATCGTAGCCGTTGTCATCATTGGGCGAGGCGTAGATGGGATTGAGCCACACTGCGCCTACCCCAGTGCTTTTAAGGTAATCTAGCCGGGAAATGATGCCGCGTAAATCACCGATGCCGTCCCCGTTGCTGTCCTGGAAACTGCGCGGGTATAATTGGTACACTACCGTTTCCTTCCACCAGTCCGGCTTTTTGTCTACTGCAGCAGACGAAGCCGCAACCTGCCCCTTACCAGGGAGGCAGCAGATAAGCAGCACGGCGCTACAAGTCAGCAGGTGAAGTAGTAGTCTTTTCATACAAGCTTGGTTAGTGCGAAACCGACTGACAGGTACCCACTTGCCTAGTCATCTACCTAAGGCTCATGGGGGAAGTGAACCATCACTAATAGCTGTAATTATTATAGAATAGTACTATAAATTCTCATAATTAACAAATAGCAGCTTCGGCATATTCACTTTAGACCGGGTCAGCTATCTGTGAAGCACAGTTTCTAGTTGGCTGGTAAGTCACTGCTTTAGAAATATGTGCGCAAAAGTTGGTTCCTACTCTAAGTTGCGCTACTGCTGGTTGTTGCTACTAGGCTAATGGGTTTTGGCAAAGGAATTTGCTTCCCCATTTTTCTAAAAATTCACATCAGATCGTTATCAAAAATTACACAACAAACACAAATATATAATTTTGTAAATCAGATAGTTACATGCTTTAATTGGGCATAATAATATCAACTTCCTATCAGGCATATATCAGCCGAAGCAGGCTCATTACGTGTCTGTTACAGCCGTAATGTTCAAAAAGTACAACAGCCTTCCCTACCCTTTTTCTACCTCCTTTTTGATGCGGGGTTCTTAGCCACGGCCCCGCTCTTACTAACTCCAAACCAAGCAAATTCAACAGATTAGTTTCTGAAGCGGTAGGTAAAGCACCTGCTAACGGTTTTCATGATGCAGTAAAAACAGGACTGCTAGTTGCTGCTAATCTCCGCTACAGCAATGCCCACCTACCTACTATGCAACGTGGCAGTAGGAAAGTTAAGGGAAGATTATCCACTTGTAGCAGTTAGTTATTAGCTTAGGGAGTCGGCTGTTTAAAGTCCTGGCTCTACCGCTAATAATGCTACTGTTGGTATGCTTGGTTTCTTGCTTGCTCAGCCGCTCTCTGCTCCTCCCCCCGGTTCCCACCCGCTCCCATGCTACACCCCCAGATTCTTAACGCTATCCGGTTTATTTTCCTGGGTAGCCTGTTACTGAGCGCCTTACGTACGCAAGCCTATGGTAGCCGCACAGATAGCCTGCTGCGGGTGCTTGACCAGACCCTGGCTCACCAAACAAGCTACGACAAGCAGCGCCTTGACCGACTGGCCGCACTGAAAGCGGAATTACGCTCCGAGAAAGCTGATGATAATGCCAGCTTCACCTTGTCGCTGCTGATTTGTGATGAATATCAGGTATTTACCTACGACTCAGCTTTTGCTTACAGCCTCAAGCTGGGGGCACTGGCCCGGCGGCTTCGCAGCCCGGTGAAACTGCAAACTGCCCGCACGAAGCTGGCTTACACGCTTCGCTCGGCCGGCTTGTTCAAAGACGCCTTTGATACGCTCAAAGCCATTGATGTCCGCCAGTTAGAGCCGCGCTATAAGGCTGAGTTCTATGAAATTTACAGTATCGTGTGCATTGAGTTGGCTGAGTATGACCAGGATGCTTACTACCAGCCCTATTACACGGCCAAATCGGACGCCTATGCCGATACGGCCGCCCAGTACAGCCGGCCCGGCTCCTACCCTAACCTAGCGCAGCGACTGTACCGGGCCAAACAGCGCAACGATCTGCGGGCAAGCCTGGCCATTTACGCCCAGTTGCAGCGCCTACCGCTAACCGCGCATCAAGTAGCCATCAATGCCAGCGCCATGGCTAGGCTGTACGAAAACGCCGGCCTCAAGGAAAAAGCGCTGCAATTCATGACGCTAGCCGCCATTAGCGACATCAAATCGGCGACGAAAGAAGGCATTGCCCTGTTCAAAGTCTCCGACTATTGCTACCAGCGCGGCGACTTGACGCGGGCCCGTTGGTACATTAGCGAGGCCCGGAAAGCCGCCAACTTCTACAAAGCCCGGCAGCGTTTGGTACAAATGTCGCCGCTCTCTACCCTGATTGACGGCCGGCAAATCAGCCTCATCGAAAAACAGCGCCAGCAAGCCAAAATGTACGCCCTGGCCATTGGGGTGCTAGCTACTCTGCTGCTGGGTACTGCCTTCGTTATTTATTTTCAACTCCGCCGCTTGCAGTTAACAGGGCGCCTATTGGCCACTACCAATCAGGAGCTGCACCAAAACAACGTGAAGCTGCAGGCCCTCAACACCAAGCAGCAAGAGCTGAACAGTAAGCTACAGGAACTTAATCAGGGCTTAAATGAGGCCAATCATGTGAAGGAGGAGTACATCGGGTATTATTTTAACAACACCTCCCGCTACATTGATAAGCTGGAAGTACTCCAAAAGAAGCTTAGCGCCTTACTCTCCACCAAGCAGGTTTCGTCGGCGCAGCAGTTGGTAAAGGACATCGACATCAAATCGGAGCGTATGGCCTTGTTCAAAGGGTTTGATACGGCCTTCATCCATCTCTTTCCCAACTTTGTAGCCGAGTTTAACGCCCTATTCACGGAGGCCGACCGAATTCAGCTAGCCGACGAGCATCTGCTCACAACGGAGCTGCGCATTTTTGCGCTTATTCGCCTGGGAATCAATGACAGTGACCAGATCAGCCGGATTCTGGGCTATTCCATTCATACGGTATACGCCTACAAAACTCGGGTCAAAAACCGCTCTTTCCTTCCCAATGAAACCTTCGAGGCGCGGGTGCTAGCCATTCAGGCTACCTGATACCGGCTTTCGCAGGGCTTGGCCCGCAACAGCTTTGCTTACGGCAGAAACTGAACAATAGGGCTTTACGGTTGCCCTGTTGAGTTATGGGAGCTGTCTGTGAAGTGAATGCTATGCAAAGCCGGAAGCGAAGCATAGCGCCCGAATTAAGGGTAGCAACTCTACTGACGCCAGTGGAGCAAGTGGCTTGGTCTTCGACTCACTATAGCCTTTACATGTTGTGTTGTCACCTTCCGTCCACAAGATCTGGGCAAGATTGAGGTAAGCTCGCAGGTAGCAGATGGGGCGGTTCCAGTGTGCTTAGCGCCCTGCCGAACTGCACCTGCCGGCCCAGGGCGTGTCGACTGTTTTTTCTTTCCCACCTTCTAGCTTCCTACCTAGTGAGAACTCACCTCCGCGCCTGGTCCTGGTTACTTTTGCTTGCCTTGCATTTGCCGCTCGCAGCTCAGACGCCCGACCCCTGGCGTATCACAGCCGATAACATTGACCCCACCAAGTACTATGGCGTGACGGTGGCCAATGGCATGCTGGGAATTGTGTCGGCGCCGGTGCCATTTCAGGTGAAGAACGTGGTGCTGGCTGGGGCTTACGACCAGTATGGGCGGGGCCGGGTAAGTAATTTTCTCAACAGCTTCAACCTGCTGAATATGTACCTGGAGGTGGACGGCCACCGCCTGGATGCCCGCGACGCCCGCAACTTTCGCCAGCAACTCGACATGCAGCGGGCCTCCCTGACCACCACCTTCGACTACGCCGATAAGGCCACTATCAGCTACACTACCTACGCCCTGCGCCACTTGCCCTACACGGTGCTGCTCGACGTTGCTATTACGGCCCGAAAGGACGTGGCCCTGACCGCCGCCAGCGTGATGGAAGCCCCCGATGCCCTGCGCGAGGTGCAGAACTACTACAACGAAATCGACCGGCCTCACGCTACCCTGAGCCTACTTACATCGTCGGCCAAAAGTCCTACGGGCAAGTTGCTGCTCTGCGCCAGCACCAGCTTTTTGTTTGAGGAGAGCCACGGGCTGGAGCCCCGCATCATTCATGAGATGTGGGACAATAACATGCACCTGATGAAATTCAGTAAGGCGCTCAAGGCTGGCCAAACGTACGCCTACGCCGTGGCGGGCTCCAGCATTACCTCGGCTCACCACCCCGACCCGCTGAATGAGGCCGAGCGCCTGACCATCTTCGCCCGCCTGGAGGGCCGCCGGCGCCTGCTGAATTTCCACACGAAAGCCTGGCAGACGCTCTGGCAGAGTGACATTCAGATAATCGGCGATGCCCAGGCCCAGCAGGACGTGCATAGCATGCTCTACCACCTCTACAGCTTCTCACGAGCCGGCACCGATTACTCGCCCTCCCCAATGGGCCTCTCAGGCCTGGGCTATAATGGCCACGTATTCTGGGACACTGACGTGTGGATGTTTCCGGTGCTGGCCGTGCTGCAGCCCGATATTGCCCGGTCGTTGGTAGAATACCGGTTTAACCGCTTGGAGCTGGCGCGCCGCAATGCGTTTGCCCACGGCTATAAAGGGGCTATGTACCCCTGGGAAAGCGCCGATACGGGCGTTGAAGAAACACCCGTCTGGGCCCTGAGCGGCCCGTTTGAGCACCATATTTCGGCCTGCGTGGCGCTGGCGGCCTGGCAGTACTACTGCGTCACTCAGGACAAGGAGTGGCTGCGCGAGAAAGGCTGGCCCATTCTCTCGGCCACCGCCGATTTCTGGGCCAGTCGGGTGGAGCGCAACGGCCCGGGTCACTACGACATCAAGAACGTAGTAGCTGCCGACGAATGGGCGGAAAACGTGGACAACAACGCCTTCACCAATGCTGCCGCCCGCGTGAATCTGCAAAATGCCACGGCCGCCGCGCGGCTGCTAGGCCTGCGCCCCACCCCCGACTGGCAGCACGTAGCCCAGAACATTCCGATTTTGCGCATGCCCGATGGCGTAACCCAGGAGCACGCCACCTACCGCGGCGAGGGCATCAAACAGGGCGACGTAAACCTGCTGGCCTACCCCCTGGGCGTCATCACTGATCCGGCCCAGATCCGCAAGGACTTAGTTTATTACGAAACCCGCGTGCCCAACGAGGGTACGCCGGCCATGACCCAGGCCATCTTCGCCCTACTCTACGCCCGGCTCGGCGACGGGGTCAAAGCCCAACATTTTTTCCAGGATGCCTACCAGCCCAACCTCCTGCCCCCGTTCCGCGTCATTGCTGAAACCAAGGGCGGCACCAACCCCTACTTTGCCACCGGGGCAGGCGGCGTGCTGCAGGCCGTGCTTATGGGCTTTGGCGGCCTTGATATTACGTCCTCGGGCATCACCCAGCGCAAAACTACCCTTCCTACTGGCTGGCAATCGGTGAAGATTACGGGGGTAGGCCCACAGCGCAAAACGTACTCGGTCAGCCGCTAAGGCAGAACGTAGCGTTCTGCTTGGCAAGCCGTTCCCTGCTTACCTGCGCCGGGACTAACGCTACGCCCACCGGGAGCAATACGGGCTACTTGCGGCTTACGCGGCGCCTCGACCCGATGCCACCCCGGCCGGAAGCGCCAAAACAGCGCTGCTCCGGGCAGCACTACCGTGGCCACCGATACAGCTACAACCTCCCAAAACGCTAGCCCCGGCACCCGCACTAGCATTTCGGCTACCAGGGCCACGTAGAGCTCCAGCACGGAGGCGTACATGAAGCTAAAATGCAGTTGCTGCCAGGAACGAGCCGGCTGGCGGCGCAGCACCGGCACCATGCCGGCTACCAACGTCAGGAAGCTGAGCAGGGCCGCTACGTGAAAAATGCCAAAGCCCTGAAACTGCCGGTAAATCCCGAAACAGGTCACCAGCATTATGGTCAAGCTAGCCACGTAAGCGTAGCCTAGTCGGCGGTGTACGGGGCTACTCTTCCGGAGCAATAGCACGGTAGTTCCGAAAACCAGGGAAGCTAGAGCGGCTATCAAATGCACCAGGCCCCAATAGCTGTAAACGATGCTGTGCATGCTATGCGCGTTTGGACAGCAGTTGCCGGGGGGCCAGCCGTAGCTTGCGTACAGCCGCGGCAGCACCTGCTACCGCGGCTGTACGCAAGCCCGCAACTATCGTTTTTTGGGCCGGTGAGCAGAATACGCTGCCGGATGCTGCTAGGTGCCGGTGACGTGTTGGTGCCAGGCGCTACCTCCTCTCATAAAATAATAAAGCCCAGCACTAAGTGCCGGGCTCTGTCATGGGAATCTGTGCGCAAGCTTGCTCCGTGCTTACAGCGGCTCGTCGTTGCTGGTGTTGCTGGCGCCGGGGTCCGAGTCGTTGCCTGCGTCGGACGGGGTAGTTGACGCCGTAGAGTCAGTAGGCGTTTCGCTGGCCGTCTCCGTATCGGGAGAGGGCTTCTCCGGCTCTGGCGCGGGTGGGGCTGCTGCGGGGCGCGGCAGATTGGTAGCGTTTTCGGCGTCGGCGCTTTGGGTACCAGGGGCGTCTTTCGTGGGCCGAGTAGTATCGGCCGGATTAGGCAGTTTCGGATTGTTCTTGGGGTCCATGACGTAAGTACCTAGGCGGTTACAGGTGCTACTGGTGGGGTAGCGTTTTGCTGGCAGGTATACGTTGAAGCTGAACCGTTGGATATTGTTGGCCCCTACCTCAGCTCAGGGTGCGATACAGTTGGCGGGGTACTTTGTGGTTTGCGCGCGTTGCTGGTAGCTCAACCTCTAGTTGGCTACCTTTTTACAGGTAATTAGAAAGAAAGGAAAGTTTTCCTCCACTTCTACCACGTCAATTAATCCAGCAGCACCAAACTCTGCCTCGATGGATTCTCTGTCATAGAAATACATAGTAACGCCATCAAATATCTCATACCGGTCTTCGCTGATAAATTTCCCTTTGCCATAGGTAGGAGCTGTTTTTGAAATAGCGACAAACACCATGTAGCCATTTTCCGCAAGTTGCTTATAGCAATCCTGAATTAGCTTCTGTCTTTCGGCGCTATCGAGTAAGTGAATGAGCGCATAGCAGAATATTCCGTCGTAGTGGCGCGCATCAAACGGCATATCCGTTACCGAGCCATAATAGATGGTCATATCGGCACCGTAATGCTTCCGGGCCATGTCAATGGCGGTTTGGGAAATTTCGATTCCCGTCACCGTCATGCCGGCATTTCGGAAAATCTGCGCGTTGCGCCCGTAACCAATCCCCGGAATCAAGACCTGCTTCACCGCTTTTTCGGCAAAGAAATCTTTGGTCAAGACGGCTGACTTGGCAGGCGCAAAGCCCCACATTTCCTGCTTTTCAGTAAAAGCTGCTTCCCAGAATTCAGGTTTTTCGTTGTCCTTCATGACATCGTTAGATATAGCCTACGCACGAAGCATTTATCTGACAGTTCGTACAGGTTTAACGTAGCGCTACGTGCGCCGATATATGACGCGAGTTTCCAACTCGCCCGCCAGAACAATGACGCTGGACTGGTGTGATGCCTATTTGCCGCTAGCGCGGCAGTGGGACCTAATTTTCTTTTACTTCAACTAAACAAGTCCTCCAATAATGTCCCATTTGGCCCCTTTTATCCATTACTCCTATTGGGAGTTGGTGCACTGGAACGTGAAGAACATCCGTATCAACAGCGTTAACAAATTGCGTTAATGCCTTCAAGTTAGGTTTAGAATAGCCAAGAATTGCGTACTCCCAGCAGGAATAATAAGAAAGCATCCAAGTAAATTCCTGGTCGAGTTTACCTTCCATTATATATCTATCGAGCCATAGGTACGAGGCGGCTACCACTATTTCATCAAGCTCATTGATTCCCGTATAAATAGAAGGCTCCGCGTACATATACCAATTCAGAAACACTAACCGCTTCAGCGCTTCTAGTTGCAGGTCGGCAGAGCCTGTTTGCTCTAACAATTCAAAATACCTTCTATGCAGTTTAGTGTACTCGTCAAATATTCCGGCCTCTTTAAGCCACTATTCTTTAGCCTCCATTGAGCCTTCTAGCCCTTCAGCTGTTCCGTACAGCTTTACTTCCTGAGCAGCTAATACATCAAGTGTGTTAATCATTACGCAAAGAATATTTTACTTGTCATAGCTTTCCCGCCATCACAAACACCAACTCCCCACCATTCATTATATCCTGGTGATTCAGAAACGGTCGTGTGAGTTTCTGACCGTTGAGGCGGGCTTCTTTCACGTACACGTTTTTGTCGCTCTGGTTTTTGACGGTGATGCGGAAGGTGTTGCCGGTTGAGAGACGTAGGGTAGCGCCGTGGATGGCGGGGCTGCCGAGGGCGTACTCGGGGGAGCCGGGGGCTACGGGGTAGAAGCCCAGGGCCGAGAAAATGTACCAGGCCGACATCTGCCCGCAGTCGTCGTTGCCGCCGAGGCCATCGGGCGTGGGGCGGTACATTTTGGGCAGAATCATGCGCACGCGGGCCTGGGTTTTCCAGGGCTGGTCCGTCCAGTTGTAGAGGTAGGCGGCGTGGTGGGCGGGCTCATTACCGTGCACATAGTTACCGATGATACCGTCGCGGGTGATGTCCTCGGTTTCGGCGAAGAACTTGTCGGGCAGGTGCATGGTGAACAAGGAATCCAGGTGCTCGGTGAAGCGGGCGTTGCCGCCCATCTTGGCGATAAGCGCGGCGGGGTCCTGGGGCACGTAGAGGCTGTAGTTCCAGGCGTTGCCCTCAATGAACCCCTGGTTGTGGGTGCTCAGCACGTCGAATTCTTTCCGGAAGCTACCATCCGAGAGGCGCGGGCGCATGAACCCGATGCGCTGGTCGTACATGTTTTGCCAGTTGAGGGCGCGCTTGCTGAACTCCTGCTCAATGTCCGGGCGGCCCAGCTTTTTGGCGGCCTGAGCAATGCACCAGTCGTCGTAGGCGTATTCCAGAGTTTTCGAGACGGAGGAGCCGCTTTTGTCCTCGGGTACGTAGCCCAGGCGCAGGTAGTCCCCCAGGCCGTCGTACCACTGCTGACGGGCGGTGGTCACGCAGGCGTCCAGGGCCTTGTTGGCATCGAAGGGAGCGTTGCCTTTGATGATGGCATCGGCAAGTACGGGCACGGAGTGGTAGCCAATCATGCACCAGTTTTCGTTGGCGTGGTGGCTCCACACGGGCAGCATGTGCTCGGCGCTCTGCTGGTAGTGCGCCAGCATCGACTGAATCATGTCGGCGTTGCGCTGGGGCTGCAGCACGTTGAACAGCGGGTGCAGGGCCCGGTAGGTATCCCAGAGCGAGAAGGTAGTGTAGTTCGTGAAGCCCTCGGCGCGGTGAATGTTCTGATCGAGGCCGCGGTACTGCCCGTCCACATCCTGGTAGGTGGTAGGGCTCAGGAAGGCGTGGTAGAGGGCCGTGTAGAAGTTGTCCTTGTCTACTCGTTTCGGGCTCTGGATGGTCACTTTGCTTAGTTCCTGCTGCCACTGCGCCTGCCCCTGGCGCTTGGTCTGCTCGAAGTTCCAGCCCGGCAGTTCGGCCCGCAGGTTGCGCAGCGCCCCCTCGGTACTCACCCCCGACAAGGCCATTTTCAGCTTGATCTTCTCCCCGGCTTCCGTCTTGAAATCGAAGTATAGGCGCAGCTGTTCGCCGGCCTGCTCCGGGAAGTTGTGCGCTTGGTCGAAGCGGCCCCAGAAGCCCCGGTAGGCCTGCTTTTTGGCGTAGTTGCGGGCCCCGTACTGACGGAAAGGCTTGGAAAATTGCAGGGCAAAATACTCGGTACGGGTGCGGGCCCAACCGTGGGTCTGGCGGTAGCCGGTCACCAGCGAGTCGTTTTCTACCCGCACAAAAGTCCAGACGTTTTTATCGGGGTAGTTGTAGATGCCGGCCGTGAGGTCGAGGATGATGTGGGCATCGTCGGCCTTGGGGAAGGTGTACTGGTGCAGGCCTACTCGGTTGGTGGCCGTCAGTTCGGCCAGGATGTTGTGGTCGTCGAGCTTCACGCGGTAGTAAGCCGGCTCCGCTACCTCGTTCTGATGCGAAAACGCGGAGCGGAAGCCGCTCTGGGGCTTATCGGCAGTGCCGGGATTGAGCTGCAGCGGCCCGGTAGTAGGCATGATGAGGAAGTCGCCGAGGTCGGAGTGGCCGGTGCCGCTGAAGTGGGTGTGCGAAAACCCGACGATGGTTTTATCCTCGTACTGGTAGCCGGCGCAGTACTCGTACACCTTGGGGTTGTACTTGCCGTTCAGCTCATAGCTGATGGTATCGGTATCAGGCGAGAGCTGCACCATGCCAAACGGCACCGTCGCGCCCGGAAACGTGTGCCCCATCCGCTGCGTCCCCACTATGGGATGGGCGTACTGCACTAGGTTTTCGACCGGCTTCGGGGTTTGGGCGAGAGTAGGCAAAGCCGCAAGCAGCGCGGCGAGGAGCGGGAGTTTCATCAGCTTCAATCAGAGTAGCGTTGAGGCTGGGAAGGTAAGAAAGGTGCTGTAGAAGCGGCTCGTTATTCTTCAAACCACCTTTTCTGCATAGCAACATGCGTTAAATGCCTTAGCGTTGTATCTCTGACTTTCAGCTTTGCCCGCTCAGATGCTGAGATAACAGATTTTATCAGCCTAAATGGCTCGAAATTCTCGCTGGTCACGTATTTTTTAACAGCAAAATCCTGCGGATTAGCAATCTGAAATTGCTTAAAGAAATTTTCGTAGAAAATAATTGTATCAAGCCCTGCTATACGTACGTCTTCTTCGATTCTTGTGTCTTCTGACAATTTATTTTTCGCTATGCTAAGCTGATTTGAAACGAATATTTTAACAATTTCAAGTGCTTGCTGATATTCTATATCCATTGCTCAAAACAGAAATTACGTTCTTCTAGTCCCCTAGAAACAAGGCAATACTACCCTCAATGCCCATAACTCACTACCCGCGTCACTTTCCATTGCCCGTCGCGGAGGCGCCACACCATTAGGTTCTTGAAGGTGCCGCAGTCGTCTTTGCCGTTCTCGACATGGCAGAAGCGGTGCTGGTAGGTTTCTACGGCCCCGTAGTTGCTGATAGGGTACACTTCCAGGGTGCCGGGCACGAGCTGGCGGTTCAGGCCGGTGGTTTTGTTCTGGGCAAACAGGTTGCGAAAACCTTGCATGGTTTGCTCGAAGTTGGCCAGGCCGCCCTTGTCGTGGTAGAACTCCAGGTCTTCGGCGAAGAAGGTTTGCAGCTGGGCGGCGTCGTGGCGGTTGAAGGCGGCGAACATGGCGCTATCCAGGCGGGCAATGGTGCGGAACAGCTCCGGGGACACGGGCGGAGGCGGCAGGACAGCCAGCGCGGCAGAAGGCGCTTTTTGCACGGTACAGGCCGGGGTGCTGCCAGCAGCCAGCACGGCTACTACCCCGGCGAGGGTAGCGGCCCGTTGGCAAGCGTCGGCCAGGAGACGGATATGCATATGACCTGGATTTTTATGAAATGTAGGTCAAAAGAACGTCATGCAGTGCCTCCGGCTCTGCATGACGTTTCTGTTTGTGGCACACATCTTCTCTTACCCTAGGAGGAACTAGAAACACAAGCGTATTCAACCGAAGCGGAAGACAAGCGGCCGGCCGCAGCTACCTCCACGGGCAGCCAGACCAACAAAATAGGCCCGCTACTTCGGCAGCCCAGAAATTGCCCTCACCTTTGCCCTCTTATTCCTCAAGCGCAGCCCGTGATGAACGCAACCGAGCAGGAAGAACGAGAATACCTGGAAGAAATTAAGGAGAAACTAACGCTGGCCGTCCGGCGGGTAGACGATGCCGTGCGGCAGTTTTCCGACGAGCTGCGGCAGAAAAAGCAGTACATCCACGAGCACCAGTCAGGTATGGATGAGGCCGATATGGTAGCGGCTGGCCAGTCCATCAACCGCATGGCTTTCACGGGCGAGGCGGCCGTGAGCCGGAAGCGCCGGCTGCTGAAGCTGGGTCAGTCGCCTTACTTTGGCCGGATTGATTTTGCTACCCCACCGCAGCCGCAGGCTACGCCGGTGTACATTGGGGTGTATTCCTTTTTTGATGAGCAGCAGCGCCAGAACCTGATTTATGACTGGCGGGCGCCCATTTCTTCCTTGTTCTATGATTTCGAGCTGGGACCTGCCTCCTACCCTACCCCGTCGGGCACCGTGCAGGGCAGCATTGCGCTAAAGAGGCAGTACAAGATCCGGGACGGGCGCTTGGAGTTCTTGCTGGACAGCGACGTGAACATTCACGACGATGTGCTGCAGCGGGAGCTAGCCAAGTCCTCCGACGACAAGATGAAGAACATCGTCGCCACTATTCAGCGCGACCAGAACGCGGTGATTCGCAATGAGGAGGCCTCGGTGATGGTTATTCAGGGCGTGGCCGGTTCGGGCAAAACCTCCATTGCCCTGCACCGCATTGCCTTCCTGCTGTATCGCTACCGGGAAAGTATTGCGGCCAAGGACGTGCTCATCATCTCGCCCAACAAAGTCTTCGCCGACTATATCTCCAACGTGTTGCCTGAGCTGGGCGAGGAGCACATTCCCGAGCTGGGCATGGAAGAACTGGCGGCCGACCTACTCGAAAATCGGTACCAATTTCAGACCTTCTTTGAGCAGGTTTCTGCCCTGCTGGAGCAGCATGACCCGGCCTTTATTGAGCGGATTCGGTTTAAGTCTTCCTTTGAGTTTCTGAGTCAGCTGAATCAGTACCTGCTGCACATTGAGAATCACTACTTCAGCGTGGCAGAGCTGCGGGTAGGTCGGACTGTTGTTCCCGCCGCCGTTCTGCAGCAGAAGTTCAGGACCTACCACCGGGTGCCGCTCCTGAAACGCTTCCCCCTGGTTGCCAATGATGTGAGGGCCTACGTGCGGGACGCTGCCGGCCGCAAGCTGACGGGGCAGGAGAAAGCCACCATTGGGGAAGCCATTCCGCGTATGTTCAAGCTTACTAATGTGCTGGACCTCTACCGGGATTTTTACCGCTGGATTGGCCGGCCCGAGCTGCTAAAGCTCGACGCGCACCGCCTGCACCTGGAGTACGCCGACGTGTTTGCCCTGATTTACCTGCGCCTGCGCCTGGAAGGCATCACGGCCTACGACCACGTCAAGCACTTGCTGGTAGATGAAATGCAGGACTACACCCCCGTGCAGTACGCCGTGCTGTCCCGGCTGTTCCATTGCCGCAAGACCATTCTGGGCGACGTCAGCCAGACGGTAAACCCCTACAGCGCCTCCTCCGCCGAAACCATTGAGCGGGTATTCCCGCAGGCCGATATCGTGAAGCTCTACCGCAGCTACCGCTCCACGGTAGAAATTACGGCCTTTGCCCAGCGCATTACGCCCAACCCCAACATCATTCCGCTGGAGCGGCACGGACCGGAGCCAGTCATCAGGCCCTGCTCTAGCCCCGACGAGGAGTTGCAGACGCTAACGCAGCTGGTTACGGCCTTCGGGGGCTCCGGCCATCAATCCCTGGGCGTTATCTGCAAAACCCCGCGTCAGGCCCAAAAGGCTTACCAGGCCCTGCAAGCCCCCAACGTGCATTTGCTCACGGCTGACTCCACTTCCTTTAAAGAAGGGGTTATCATCACCACGGCTCATCTGGCCAAGGGCCTGGAGTTCGATGCCGTAATCGTGCCCTTTGCCTCGGCCCGCAATTACAAAACGGAGGTAGATAAGAGCATGCTGTACGTGGCCTGCACCCGGGCCATGCACCAGCTCACGCTAACCTACACGGGTGTTTTAACCACTTTTCTTTCGGCCTGAGAATATGGTTGCTTTAGGCCTACAGGCACTCACCCTGGCGGCTAAGTAAGGGTAGCAACGAAGTGCGAGCTAGCAGAAACTTAAGCTACATCAGCCCACCGACGTTGCTACCCCCGCAAAAGGGCGCGGGCTGACGGGAATATATTGCGCCCGGCGACGGTTACCTTTGTAGAAGCTCACGAAGTCCTTTCTCGTCTGAATTGGGCTTTCCTGGTCGCTCTATAGTTGTCGTTGCCCGCATGAAAATTCTCCGCGTCCGCTTTTACAATTTGAACTCCCTGCGCGGGGAGCATACCGTTGATTTCAGCCAGACGCCCCTGGCCGATGCGGGCTTGTTTGCCATTACCGGCCCCACTGGCGCGGGCAAAACCACCATTCTTGACGCCATTACCCTGGCCCTGTACGGGCAGGTACCGCGCCACGAAACCAGCGGCCCCGAGCACGTAATGAGCCACGGTACGGGCGAGAGTTGGGCGGAGGTAGAGTTTGAAGTAAACGGCCAGCAATACCGCTCGAAGTGGGGGCAGTACCGCGCCCGCAAGCGCCCTGAGGGCAAGCTCCAAGACCCGCGCATGGAGCTGAGCGAGCGAAAAATAGCCGAGAATGGGGAAGAAACCTGGCCCTTTCTGGAAACCTATAAATCGAAGGTTCCGGGCCGCATTGCCGACGTCAGTGGCCTGGAATACAAGCAGTTTCTGCGGTCCGTGCTGTTGGCCCAGGGCGACTTCACCCGCTTCCTGAAGGCTCCGGCGGGCGAGCGGGCCCAGCTCCTGGAAAAGATTACCGACACCCGTAAATACTCCGACATCTCGCGGGCCGCTTTTGAGCAGGCCAAGCAGGAAAGCCAGCGGGTGGAGCAACTGCGAGCCGGTTTGGCTGGCGTGGTGTTGCTTTCCCCGGAGGAAGTAGCGTTTCTGGAGGCAGAAGTTCAGCAGCTCACAGCCCAGTTAAACGCTGCCAGCGCCACCCAGGAACAGCTGCGCGAGGCCCGGCAGTGGCATTTGCGCCTGCGCGAGCTGCGCCAGAAACTGCACGCTACCCAGCAGCGCCAGCAGCAACTCACAACCCAGGCCGAAACCCTGGCTCCGCTGCGTCAGCGTTTGGCCTTGCACCAGCAGGCCGCGCCCTTCGCCACCGATTACGCCCTCTTGCGCCAGGCCGATGAGCAGCTGAGCCGCCTGGGCCGGGAAGTAAACCAGCTCCGCGGGCAGCTGCCTCAGTTACAGGAGCGCCGCGCCACCGCCGAAACGGCCCGCACCAGCGCCTGCCAGGCCCACGAGCAGGCGAGTACCACGCGGGAGCAGCAGGACCCCAAGCTGCGCGAGGCCGAGCTGCTCGACCACCAGCTAGCCGAGGCGCACCGACTACTAACCCAAGGCAAGGCTGAATACGAGGAGAAAAACGAGCAGTGCAAGCGCCTGAAGGCCGCCGCCGAACAAGCCGGCAGCCGGGTCCGCATCCTCCGGGAGCAAGTGCGCGACTTAGATAAGTGGCTGACGCTGAACGCCACCGCCGGAGAACTAGCCGAAGGCTTACCCGAACTATCGGCTAACCTGCAGCACTGGGAGCACCTGAAAGCCGAGTTGGGCCAGCTGCGCCAGCGCCTGCACGAAGCCCGGCAACGCCAGCAGCAAGCCGCTACCTTCGCCGCTACCCACCACGCCGCCGCCGAAGAGGCCCGCCACCAACTCGCTGTCTTAACTGCCCAGCACACCACCGCCAGCACTACCCGCGACGGCTGGCTGCTGCGCCTGCGCTACCACGTAGGTGGCCTGCACCAGGAGCAAGAGCGGGAGCAGCAGCACTGGGACGACTTGCGCCGCAGCCTGCACATGCAGCAGCTCATCCTTTCCCACACCGACACCCGCCAACTGCTGGAAAACGGCCAGCCCTGCCCCGTGTGTGGAGCCACCGAGCACCCCTACCTGGCCGGCGTGCTGGGAGTAAGCGAAGACACGTTTCAGCGCGACCGGCAGCGGGAGGAAGATATGAGCCAGCGCGTGCGGGCCCTGGGCACCCGCTTCAATCGCCTGAACACCTACGTAACCATGCTGGAGCAGTCGGGCCCGGAGCCGGCGCCTACCGCTCCGGACAGCATCCAGCTCTTACCCGAAACGGCCGAAAAAGCTGCCGCTGAGGAAATCAAAGCCTTGGTGCAGGAGCTGCGCCAGCTGCGCGACCAGCGGGCAGCCGCCGAGCAGCGCCTTCAGCAGGCCCTAACGCAGCACGAAGCCGCCACCCGCCAGCAGCAGGAGTACGCCCAGACGGTTACGCAGCTGGAAAAGGAGTTGGCCGACGCCGAGGACCGGGTGCCCACCGCCCGCAGCATGATTCAAAGTCAGGCCCAGAGCTTCGGGCTGACCTTTACGGAAGAAAACGGCCGCGCCCTAATGGAGCAGGCGCGAGTGCGAATCGGTGAGTTTGAGCAGAACCGACAGCAGCTCAATACGGCCAAACAGGAGCTAAGCGGCGTGAGTGTGGAAGCGGAGAAGTCGGAGGCGGCAAAGGAGGAGCTGCACACTTGGCTCCGCACCCGCAAGCAAGGCCTCGTAGAGCAGCACCAGGCCATTCAGCAGCAGCAGCAGCAGCGCCACCAGCTCCTGCCAGAACCTAACGTGGCCCAGGTCCGTCGGCAGCTAGAGGAAGCCGTGCGCGCTACTGATCAACGCCGGCAGCAGGCTGAGCAGCAGTTTCAGCAGCACGATACGGCCCTGACGGTGGCTACCGCCCGCCTGCACCAGCACGAGCAGGATGCCGAGCAACAGGCGCAAACGCGCCAGCAACGCCACGCTACCCTTACGGCAGCCCTCATTACTGCCGGCCTAGCGCCCGACCCAGCCGCCCTGCCCGCATTATTGCTCCCCGATGCGGAGCTGCACACCCTGCAAAACCAACTACGCCGCCAGGAGCAGGAAGCGGCCCTCGCGGCGCAAACCCTAGCCGAAACCACCCAGCAGCTAGAACAGGAAGAAGCCCGCGCCCTCAGCCCGGACCCACTGGAAAGCATTGACCAGCAAATCACTACCAACAACCACCAGCTCGCCTCTCTGAATCAGCAGCTGGGGCAGCGGCAGGAGCGCCTGGGCAGCCACCGCGCCGGGCAGGAGCGCCACGCTGCCCTGGCCGCCCAACTGGAAAAGCAACAGCAGGAAGCCCAGCGCTGGCGGCAGCTGACGGAACTTATCGGCTCCGCTGATGGCAAGAAATTCAGTGAGTTTGCCCAGGGCCTCACCTTGGCTCGCCTCGTAGACCTGGCCAACCGCCACCTGCACCGCTTTACGGACCGTTACCGCATCCTGCGCAACCCGGAGCAGCACCTCGACTTGCTGATTCAGGATGAGTACCAGGCCAGCTCCGTGCGGTCCATGAACTCGCTGTCGGGCGGGGAAAGCTTTCTGGTGAGCCTGGCCCTGGCCCTGGGCCTCTCGGAGCTGGCCGGCCGCCGCACCCAGATTGACACGCTCTTCATCGACGAGGGCTTCGGTACCCTTGACCCAGACACGCTGGACGTAGCCCTTTCGGCCCTGGAAATGCTGCAGGGTACGGGCAAAACCATCGGCATCATCTCGCACGTGGAGGCGCTGAAGGAGCGGGTCACTACCCAGATCAGCGTGCGCAAAGGGGCCGGCGGGGTTAGCTCCCTGCAAGTGCTCGGGTTCGGGCAGGAAGTGTAGAAGCTGTGCCTGATAATGCCGTGTGATTTCGAGCGCGGGAAGCATGTGGGTTAACCACTGAAATAGTTACCCCAGCTTCCTCCCGGCGCTCGAACTAATACGGTGCTGTTCTACCTCGCCTACCGCCCGAATATCGGCCCAACTCCAATAGCGCCGGGGCTCAACGCCCGCGTAGTGGCTGCGGAAAAACGCTACCACTTCTTCCTCAAGTTGTGCGGGTGGAATGGCAGATGAATAGATGGGTCGCTGGTCGGGGTCAGCGTAGCGCTGGGCTTTGGTGAGACCTTTGCCACTCAGGCGCAGCAAGGGGCCCGTGTCGGTGATGCCGTCGAAGGTCCAACGACGCGCCCCCATTTCCAGCTCGTTCAGGCAGTTTGCCAGCGCCTGCAGGGGTAGGCGCGGCAGCGTAGGGCGGCTTTCGAGGTCAATCCAGGTGGTGTACTTATACTCAAGTTCGTAGCGCTGCCCATCATACAGGCTTAGCACCATGTCGGTGCCAGTTGTGGGGCCAAAGAGGGCGTAGTAGGGCACGGGTTCCGGCGTACGCACTACCGTCAGGCCAATTTCGGGGTAGCGTCGGATGGTGGTGGCAGGACTTTGCATAATGGCCGCGGCCTGCTTTACGCGGCCATATTCCGGCTCCCAGGCGGCCTGCCCTACAGCCGGGTTTTCCAGCACGGCCGCAAAGCGCGGCAGAAACCAGGCAAACTTCTCCGCCGAAGCTTCGTCTTCCCGGCGGCGCCGGGCCGGGGCTCCAAAGGGCTCGTAGAAACGGTTTTTTTCCTCGGCATTCAGCCAGCATACCAGCTGCAGGGCATGGTCGGCCAGCGGATTGGCCCAGTTGATTTCCCGGAAGTCGCCGAGGGTGGCCACCTGTCGTAGCAACGGCTCGTGGCGCAAAGCCAGTGCCGGATTCAGCAGCGCCCACACGCCCACAAATCCGTCTATATCAAAGTGATTGGCCGTCACGGCGGCCGCTTCCAGACCGGACGTGGTAGGCTCCCGCAACGCACGCAGCACCGACCCGGCGCTGGTATCGTCCCGCAAGAGTTCGGGGGTAGTGGCTCCGCGCCAGTGCGCTAGCGTGAGAACCGCGCCCAGCCCGGTGCTATCCACTGCAATGGTGGGCTGCTGGCGGAGTTGCTGAAAGGGAACAAAGTGCTTGGGAGTCATGCGCTGAGAAGGTAGAGCTGGCCAGGCAAAGGTACTCGCCGACGGGCCTACTACCGGCTCCTACCGCCGCGCCCGCCGGTTGCTGATGCGCTCTACCCGGTTGCGCCGCACCCAGTGCAAGTATTTCTGCAGCTCCTCCGCCTGGCGCAGGCGCTCCACACTGTTGTAATGCCGGGCCAGCTCGCGGTTGGAGAGCAGCAAATGAATGGTACTATGGCAGGGCTGGCACAACTCCACGGTTGGACCGTAGCGGCCGCCTTCTTCGCGGGGTACCAAATGGTGGCGAGAGGTATGCTGCACTTCCCGCTCGCATAAGCCACAGCGGGTTTCGTTGGTTAAGGCCTCCGGCGGCGTCCATTCCTGCTTTCTTCTGCGCATGGTGTTACTTCTGGGCTCTAATCTGCTTCAGAACACTTGGCTGGCGGTTTTGGTCCCATCTTGCTATGTTGATAAAATAAAGGCCAAAATTTTGTTTACGTTTTCAAATAAGAACTATATTTGGTTGCACCTCAGCTGTATGCGTTTCAGTGGCGCAGGTTCTTGGGTTGATTCACTCTTCTTTTTTGGCACTACTTATTTTTCACTTCTTCACCGCTCTTGTATGCGCGTTTCTACTCCTGCTTTTTCTTTGTCTCGGATAGTGCGGGTAGCAGGTTTGCTACTGGCACTGGTTGTTTTCGCTCCCACCACCTCGCGGGCGCAAACTTGGCTGGTTTCTACGGATGCTTATGTGAAGCTGGGCGTAATGGACAAGTTCGGCCAACTGGGAGCCTACACGGCTAAATTTGTGGTTATCAACCAAGAAACGGGCAAAGAGTACGTACTGGCCAAGCAAATTGCCAAGGGCCAAAACGGCATTGATGTTATTTTCCCTTCGGAAGCCTCGGAGGCCGATTACTTTAAAACCGATACCGGGGAGGCCGCCCGCGCCAAGCCCGGCCGCTACACTTGGGAATGCCAGGTGGCCGGAAAAAAAGTGGTGGGAGGGCGCTTCAGCTTTTCTGAAGTCGCAAATGATGTTACCTTGCTAGGCAAGAACTAACCTCCTCCTTTTCACCCACTCAGTACAAGCGAAAGCCCGGCGTTGCAGCGCCGGGCTTTTTTGTTCGCCGCTTCGGCTGCTACCTCCGGCAGAGTTGCGCGTACAAGCTTGGGGGCTGGCGCGGGGCCAGCCTAGCCTAAGCACCGAATACTCATGCCTAAAAAGTCTTTTTCCGAACTCATTAACAGCCCCGGCATGCCGGTGCTCGTCGATTTTTACGCCGACTGGTGTGGCCCTTGCAAAACCATGGCCCCCATTCTGGAGCAGGTAGCGGCTCAGCATCAGGGCAAGGTCAAAGTCATTAAAATTGACGTGGACCGTAACCAGGCCGTGGCCCAGCAGTTTCGGGTGCAAAGTATTCCTACCCTGATTCTCTTCCACAAAGGCCAGCCGGTGTGGCGGCAGGCGGGCGTGGTGTCGGCGGCCCAGTTGGGGCAGGTAGTGCAAGGGGTTACAAGCGGAGCCTAGCTCCACGGGAAGTAGCGTAAACTTCTCGCCCCCTGTGGGCGTTGGGTGAGTGTCCGTACTTTTGGACGTTCATCTATAGTTTGCTCACATGGCATTACGCCTTACGGTTTTAAGTCTTCTCATTAGCCTTAGTGCGCTCTTGTCCCCGCAGGTGCGGGCCCAGGTGCGCTACACGCTCACGGGCGTGGTGCGCGCCGCCAACAACGCCGAGGCCCTACCCGGCGCCGCCGTTACGGTGCCGGCCCTGGGGCTGGGCGCTACCACCGCCGAGGATGGCACCTACTCGCTGAATTTGCCGGCCGGCCGCTACCAGGTGGTGGTCTCGTTTATTGGGTACGAATCGCAGACCCGGGACCTGAATTTGACTCGCAACCAGCGGCTGTTGTTTCAACTGGTGGAGGCTGGCAACCAGCTGGGCGAGGTAGTCATTGAAGGTTCGGGCACGCTGGAGCAGAAGCTGCAAACTCCCCAGATGAGCGTGGAGCGCCTCACCGCCCGCGAGGCCAAGTTGCTACCCGCCTTGTTCGGGGAGGTCGACATTCTCAAAACCTTGCAGCTCAAGCCCGGCGTGCAAAACGGTGGCGAGGGCACCTCGGGCCTGTTCGTGCGCGGGGGCTCGGCCGACCAGAACCTAGTGCTCCTCGACGATGCGCTGGTGTACAACCCCAGCCACTTGTTCGGGCTGTTTTCCGTGTTTAACCCCGATGCCGTGCAGTCGGTGGATTTGTACAAAGGTGGCTTTCCGGCCCAGTACGGGGGTAGGCTTTCCTCGGTGGTAGATGTGAAGCTGCGCGAAGGCAACCGCCAGAAGCTGGGCGTAAGCGGCGGAATCGGCCTGATTTCTTCGCGCCTCACTTTGGAGGGCCCCATTGTTAAAAACAAGGGCTCGTTTATCCTGTCGGGGCGGCGCACGTATTTCGATGTGTTTACGCGTCAGATCAACAACCTTAACGAAGGCGACGCCAACTACAACCCTATCCCGGATTACTACTTCTACGATTTCAACGCCAAGGCTAACTACACGCTCGGCCCTAAAGACCAAGTATTTCTGAGTGGCTACTACGGCCGCGACGCCTTCGGCTTTGCTTCCCAAGGCGGTTTCAACTTCAGCTTTACCTGGGGAAACTCCCTGGCGGCGGCGCGCTGGAACCACGTGTTCAACAAGCGGCTGTACCTCAACACCACCGCTTCCCTCACCGACTACCAGTACAACGTTACCAACCGGCTCGACCAGTTTAGCTTCAACCTGGGCTCCACCATCCGCGACTATTCCCTACGCTCCGACCTGGATTTTGCGCCCAATGAAAAGCACGCCCTCAAGTTTGGGGTGCAGGGTACCACCCACCGCTTCGGGGTAGGCCGCCTGCAGGCGGGCTCCTCCGATGGTCGCCTGAATATCGGCTCCGACGTAGGCTACAAGGGCCTAGAGGGCGCAGTGTACGCCTCCGATAACTTCAAGCCCTCCGAAAAGTGGCAACTGGAATACGGCCTGCGACTCACCGGCTTCCAAAGCGGCTCCAATGCCTACGGCGGCCTGGAGCCCCGGGGCGCGGCGCGCTACTCGCTCAGCCCCAAAACCTCCCTGAAAGCCAGCTATGCCCTGATGTACCAGTACGTACACCTGGTCACGAACTCCGGGGCCACGCTGCCCACCGACATTTGGTACCCGTCGCGGCTGTCGGTGAAGCCCCAACGCTCCCAGCAGGTAGCCACGGGCGTAAGCTTTCTACTCGGCGACGGTAAGTATCTGCTTAGCAACGAGCTGTACTACAAGTGGGCTCAGAACCAAGTCGATTTTAAGGATGGCGCGCAGCTGTTCGTGAACCCCGATTTGGACACGGAGTTCCTGTTTGGCAAGGGTTGGGCCTATGGCACGGAACTGTACCTAGAAAAGAAAACCGGCCGCACCACCGGCTGGATTGGCTATACCCTGGCTTGGAGCAAGCGGAAGTTTCCGCCCCAGCGCGGCACCAGCGGCATCAACGGCGGCCGCACCTTCTACCCCAACTACGACCGGCGCCATAACCTGACGGTGGTAGTGCTGCATCAGCTCACAGAGCGCCTGAACCTGACCGGCTCTTTCGTGTACACCACCGGCAACGCCACTACCCTACCCGCGGGCCGGTTTGCGGTGCAGGAAGTGTTCGGCGACGATTTATCGGCCGTGCCCATTTACCCAGACCGCAACTCCTACCGCCTGGCGCCCTACAACCGCCTCGACCTGGGACTGGTGTGGAAGCTAAAGCCCAACCGCTGGTTCCCGGAGTCGGACCTGACGTTTAGCGCCTACAACGCCTACAACCGCCGCAACCCTTACTTCGTGTATTTCGACCAAGTGCGCGATGGCGAAGACGGCCCCGTTACCAGCTACCGGGCCCGGCAGGTTTCCCTGTTCCCCGTGATTCCGGCCGTGACCTACAACTTCAAATTCTAAGCGCGACGTGCAGCCAATTTCTATGTTTTTTTTCCTGAAGAAACGTCTGCTGGCCCGGCCGTTGGCGTTGCTCCTGACCTTGCCTGGCCTTGCAAGCTGCAACTTAGAGCAGAATATTGATGTGGACTTGCCGGCCCTGCCCGCGCAGCTGGTGGTAGAATGCTACCTCGAAGACGGGCAAGCGCCGCAGCTTACGGTCACGGAAACAGTGCCCTACCTTTCGGCCCCCGACCCCGTGGTGCCCACCGATGTAACCGTTCGGCTTACCCGACCCAATGGACAGGTAGAAACCCTGCGTTTTTTTCCGGGGCGCAACTCAGTAACTGGTAAGTTCTACACGCACAGCAGCCTGCGCAAACTGGTAGCTCGCCCCGGCGACACGTTTCGGCTGGAAGTCACAGACACCAAGGGCCGCCGCGTAACGGGCACCGCCACTACACCCGGCCGCGTCCCCATCGACTCTCTGGAATACAAGTTCAACGACCTGCCCCCCGGGCAGCGTGAAGCTTACCTGCTCACCATCTTCCAGGACCCAGTGGGCGTAGGCGACTACTACCGCCTGCAAGTTCACCGCGACAGTATTTCCACGGATGCGGAGCTGGATTATGATGTAGAGGACCGGCTCAACGACGGCACCCGGTTTACCCTCGGGAGCAGCTACCGCTTCGACCCGAACGATACCCTCCTGGTGACCCTATACCATCTGGATCGGCCTTACTACCTGTTCCGGCAGTCAGTAGGTGATGCGCGCAATGCTAACGGCAACCCGTTCTCGCAGCCTTCAGCCATCAAGAGCACGGTGGAAGGCGGCGTGGGCGTTTTCACGGTGCTGAGCTACGACCGGAAGCAGATTATCATCCGGTAAGGCATCGTTTCAAAGCAGCTTCCAGCACCCCCTAGTGTCCTGGCGGGCACCGAAACAGCAGTATATAGCAGCCCGAATGCAAAAGGCTGGCCCCAGTTCTACCCCCACAAGATGCCCCAGACCGATTAATACAAAAAAGGGCCGTTGCCACATTGGCAACGGCCCTTTTTTGTATTAGTCAGCGTGTTTTACTACAACTTCTCCAGTACCCGGCGTAGCAAGGCCGTGAGGCGGGGCTCGGCTACGGCAGCCGTGCGCAGGATGTCAGCAATGTCAACCTTCTTGAGCTTGCCCGGCGCGCACAGGTCCGTAATGACGGACACGGCTAGCACGGGTAGGCCCATGTGCACAGCGGCTAGTACCTCGGGCACCGTACTCATGCCCACGGCGTCGGCCCCAATGGTGCGCAGGTAGCGGTATTCAGCGGGGGTTTCGAGCATGGGGCCGGGCAAAGAGGCGTACACCCCGCGGCGCAAGTACTTCTCTAGGCCTAGCTCCTGGGCGGCTTCCTCCGCCAGCTGCAACAAGCCCAAGTCGTAGGGCTCCATCATATCGGGGAAGCGGGGGCCTAGCTCGTCGAGGTTTTTACCGATAAGCGGGTTGGTTGGCTGCAGGTTGATGTGGTCCGAGAGCAGCATCAGGTCGGAGTAGTCGTAGTCGGGGTTGAGGCCGCCGCTGGCGTTGCTCACGAACAGGCGCCGGATGCCGAGCAGCTTCATCACGCGCACCGGAAATACTACCTGCTCCATGGTGTAGCCCTCGTAGTAGTGAAACCGCCCGCGCATCACCAGCACCCGCTTACCGGCCAGCGTGCCGGCCAACAGCTCACCGGCGTGGCTTTCCACCGTCGAAACCGGAAAGTGTGGAATATCGGCGTAGCTGAAGCGGTGCTGCACATCCACGTCTTTCACCAAAGCGCCCAGCCCCGTTCCGAGGATGATACCCGCTTCGGGCTGAAAATCTTGCAGGGTCTGGCGGAGGTAGGCGGTGGCTTCGTGAAGTTGGTGCATGAGGTGATTGGTTGTCAGGTTTTAGTCGGTGGTTGGCAGTGTTAGCTGGCAGTTGCTGGTTGTTAGCGGAGAGGCGTTAGACGTGGTTTGCAGTTGCTAAAAAGCTTCAACTATCTGCAAGGTTTATAAAAAGTCTGTCATCCTGAGCAACGCGAAGGACCTTACCACGCGGCACGGTCCTCGTTGTTACGATTCGTGCCTACGTGATAAGGTCCTTCGCGCTGCTCAGAATGACAGTTCTTGTGGTAGATCAGCTTTAAGTGGCCGACACCTGTCAACTGACAATTAACAGTTGCCGACCAGAACTAACACCGAGCAGCTGTCAGCTAAAAACCAGCAACTAAAATTTACTGCACGTTCACCTCGAACGGCATGCGCATCTGGGCGCCCTTCATTTCCGAGAGCTTCTTGTACTGCTGGTACATGGGATACATCGGGCCCATTTCCTCGCGCACCATGCGCAGTTTGGCTTCCTCCGAGAACGAGCTGAACAGGTTTTCGGCGAAGGATTTCTGGCGGGGCAGCTTCTGAATGCGGTAGTCGCCCTCCTTGAGGTTGGCGCGACGGGCGGCAATGCGCAGGGCATCGTCGAAGGAACCGAGTACATCCACTAGGCCGCGGGCCTTGGCTTCCGTGCCCGACCATACCCGACCCGAGGCCAGGCGGCGCAGGCGTTCTACCGGCATGCGGCGGCCCTGGGCGGCTTTGGTGGTGAAGTCGGCGTAGATGCGGTTGATTTCGGCCTGGAACTGGCTTTGCTCGAACGGCGTCAAGGCGCGCGTGATGGTGGGGAAGTCGGAGAACTTACCCGTGGTTACGCGGTCCGTCGTCACGCCAATTTTGTCGCGCAGGAAGGGCTCAATGTTGGGCAGCACGCCAAACACGCCGATGCTGCCGGTAATGGTGGTCGGGTGGGCCACAATCGTGTCGCAGCCCATGGCAATGAAGTAGCCGCCCGAAGCCGCTACGTCCGACATGCTGGCAATAACGGGCTTCACCTTCTTGGTCAGCATCACCTCGCGGTAAATGATGTCGGAAGCCAGTGAAGAGCCGCCGGGCGAGTTCACGCGCAGCACCACGGCCTTCACGTTTTTGTCGAGGCGGGCCTTGCGGATGGCTTCGGCAAAACGGGTGCTCCCGATGCTTTCGTTGCCGCCCTTGCCCGTTACAATGTCGCCCTCAGCATACACCACTGCAATGCGGTTACCGCTGGTGCTACCCTCTTTGTCGTCCTCGGCCTTTTCGTAGTCCGATAGTTCGATGAGGCTGAGCTTCTCGTCTTTCTCTACCCCAATTTTACCTTTAATGTAGTCGGTAGCCTGGTCGTAGTAGCCCAGGTCCGTTACTAGGTTCAGGCGCTTGGCGTCGTCGGCGTTGTGCACCAGCATGGAGTCGCTGATAACCTTGAGGCGGGCCGGCGCAATTTTGCGGGCGGCGGCTACCTCGGCCAGCATGGAGTTGTTCAGGGAATTCAGGAACGAAGACGTCTGCAAGCGGGCCGAATCCGACATGCTGGTACGGAAGTAGGGCTCCACGGCGCTTTTGAACGAACCCACCCGGAAAATCTGAGCCTGCACGCCCAGCTTGTCGAACAGGTTTTTGTAGTACATCGTCTCGGAGCTCAGGCCGTTGAACTCCAAGGTGCCCTGCGGGTTCAGGTAGATTTTATCGGCTACGGAAGCGAGGTAGTAGCTTTTCTCCGACTGGGCATCGGTGTACGACACCACAAACTTGCCCGACTTCTTGAAGTCGAGCAGGGCGTTGCGGATTTCCTCCATGGAGGCCATGCCGCCCTGCACCAGCTCCAGATTCAGGAAGATGCCCTTGATATCCTCGTCGCCCTTCGCCCGCCGGATGGCGGCTTTCAGCTCGTCGAGGCCGATGGAGCTGCTCTGCCCCCCAGTAAAGCCCGACAGCGGATTGTTGAACTCCCGCTCGCCAATGGGCTTATCGAGCTTGAGCTCCAGCACGGAGTTGCTGGCCACAGTTACCTCTTTGTCGGAAGAAGCGGCGGCGGCAATCAGGGCTACCAGCAGCACCACCCCTACCAGGGCAAAGAGCACGAGGCCGGTGAGGGTAGCCAGCACGTACTTGAAGAATTGTCTCATCGTCAGAAAAATGAATGGTCAGTTCGGTCTGGAAACAAAAGTATCGGCTTTTCCTCCCCGCTCCCGGGTATTCAACCAACCGGCTGTTTTGGGGCGGGAACGGGTGGTAGTGAAGGGGTGATGAAGTGAATGGTGATGAGGTAGGGAGGTGACAGGTAAAAGGAATGGTGCTAGGGTAATTAGAAGAACGTCATGCAGAGCGCAGCGAAGCATCTCGCCCGATTCGTTGAGTTAGCACTACAACGTCAGCACGCGAGATGCTTCGCTGCGCTCGGCATGACGTTCTTCTAATTACCCTAGCACTATTCCCTTCATCATCTCACACCCTAATACCCGTACTTCTCGCCCCAGAGTTGGCGGAGGCGCTCCTGGGCTTTGGCTTCGGCGGGGTTTTGGCCGGGGTGGTAGAACACGCGGCCACTAAGCTGCTCGGGCAGGAATTCTTGGTAGGCAAAGTTGCCCTCGTAGTCGTGGGAATACATATACGTATTGCCGTAGCCCAGCTCTTCCATGAGCTTGGTGGGGGCGTTGCGCAGGGCTATGGGCACGGGCTGCACGCCCTGCTGGCGCACTAGGGCCCGGGCCTCCCGAATGGCCTTGTAGCTGGCGTTGCTCTTGGGCGAGGTGGCGAGGTACACTACCGTCTGGCCCAGGATAATGTCCGATTCGGGCATACCAATCACCGTCACGGCCTGAAAGCAACTTTGGGCCAGCATGAGGGCATTGGGGTTGGCCAGGCCCACGTCCTCACTGGCCAGGATAAGCAGGCGGCGGGCAATAAACTTCACGTCCTCGCCGCCTTCCAGCATCACGGCCAGGTAGTAAAGTGCCGCGTTGGGGTCGGAGCCGCGGATGCTCTTGATAAAGGCCGAAATGACATCGTAGTGCATTTCGCCGCCTTTGTCGTAGCGCGCGAGGTGCTGCTGGGCCAGCTGCTGGACGGCCTCGTCGGTGATGGTGATGGCGCCGGTTTTGGGGTTGGGGCGGCTGGCTTCTACTACAATTTCCAGTAGGTTGAGCAGCTTGCGGGCGTCGCCGCCGGAAATGGTCAGCAGGGCGTTGTACTCCTGCACGCGCACCTTTTTCTGCTTCAGGATTTCATCTTCGGCCAGAGCCTTGTCTACTAGGCTAGTCAGCACGTCTTTACCCAGGGCCTCCAGCACGTACACCTGGGCCCGGCTCAGCACGGCCGGAATTACCTCGAATGAGGGATTTTCGGTAGTGGCCCCAATCAGCGTCACTACGCCTTGCTCCACGGCGCCTAGCAGCGCATCTTGTTGGCTTTTGCTAAAGCGGTGAATCTCATCAATAAAGAGCACGGTGCCTCGCTGCTTGCGGGCCCGCTCAATTACCTCGCGTACGTCTTTCACGCCAGCATTAATGGCCGACAGCGCCGCAAAGGGCAGCCCCAGCTCCTGGGCCAGCAGGTGGGCTAGGGTGGTTTTGCCTACTCCGGGTGGGCCCCACAAAATCAGGGAAGGTAGGCGGCCGGCGTTGAGGTAGCGGCGCAGCACGCCCTCGGAGCCGATGAGGTGCTGCTGGCCGGCGTAGTCGGTTAAGGTGCGCGGGCGCATGCGCTCGGCTAGTGGCGCGCCGGGCCGGGGCACGTAAGCGGCCGAAGCGTCAGGAGCAGGGTCAGAATCGAAAAGAGAGCCAGTGGCCATAGGAAAAGTTCAGAAGCGGCAACGTACAGCTACAGTACGGGCGCGGAGGAGCCCACATACCGCAGTATCTCTACGGTGTGGGTGTTATCGAGGCCACTAGCGTCGCGCTCCTGCTGAAATTGCCGGAACGAAGGCACGGCCAAGACTTGCTGCTGGGTAGCTTCGTCGCGGTACATGGAAAGGTGCACGAAGGTTACGCCATCGTCCTTGGTGTACACGGAGTAGCGAAAGGCCGCGGCATCCAGCTGGGCGAAATCAGCCAGAAAAGCCGCAATGTTTCGCTGGTTCTGCTCAGCGTAGCCAGGCACGACCCGGTAACTTACCTGCACTGTAATCATGCTCTACTTGAAAAGCGGTGAATAGTACCGCAAGATATCGGGAAACCGGCCGCTTTCGGTTTGGGCTTCGTAGTTTGCGGCTGCCCATGAAAAACTCGTTAAAAGTACACGCGGCCCTGTTTGTGGTAGCTCTGATTTACGCGGCCAACTACAGTATTTCCAAGGACGTGATGCCGCGCTACATGGGCCCGTTTGCCCTGGTGCTGCTGCGGATTGTGGGCGCTACGGTTTTCTTCGGCGTGCTGAGCCGGTTGGTTGCCCCGCACGACCGAATTCAGGGCCGCGCCGACCAGCTGCGGGCCGTTGCCTGCGGGGTGCTGGGCATTGGGCTCAACCAGCTGCTCTTCTTCTCGGGCCTGAACCTGACGTCGCCCATCAATGCGTCCCTGATTCAAACCATTGCGCCCGTTGTAACGGTGCTGGCCTCGGCGGTGCTGCTCGGTGAAAAGCTTACGCTGCCCCGGCTGCTAGGCATCGGGTTGGCGGCTGCAGGTGCGGCCAGCATTATTCTGAGTCGGGGACCGGTAGCGGCGGGCGGGCAAGACGGGCTGCTGGGCAACGTGTATATCTTGCTCAATGCCACGGCTTTCGGGATTTACCTGGTACTGGTAATGCCCTTGATGCGCAAGTACCACCCGTTTACGGTGCTGGCGCGCATTTTTCTGGTAGGAGCCGTGCTGGCCGTGCCCGCCGGCTGGCAGCAAATTCAGCAGCCTGACTACGCCAGCTTTCCCACTAGCGTTTGGGCGGCCATTGCCTACATGGTCATTTGCCTGACTATTCTGGCGTATCTGCTCAACAACTGGGCCCTGAAGTACGCCTCGCCATCCTTGCTGGGGGCCTACATCTACCTGCAGCCGGCCCTGGCCGTGCTGATTGCCGTAGCCGTGGGCAAAGACGCGCTTACCTTGTCGAAAGCCCTGCAGGCCCTGCTGATTTTCGGGGGCGTATTCCTGGTAAGTCGTAAGCCCCGGCAGCCGGAACCGGTTGTCACCGCGGCGCCCCTGGAGCCCGTGCAGGACTAAAGCAGTGGCGCCGGCTACGTTGTCATTCCGAGCGAAGCAAGGAATCTGGTTCAGCCGCTTGTGAGTAACCCAGATTCCATGCTCCGCTCGGAAGGGCAGTGCGGCTGATCCAGGATTGAAAAGGGGTAGCGGTTAACACCGGTTGCTGCTTGTTTTCGTAGGTGGTTTTTCGGCTGCCGGGTGCAGCCTGCAGCTTGGCTGGGCTGCTATACTCTCTTTTGCGCGCTGTTTATGACTCAGCTCCCCTCTCCTACCCCTGCTCCAGAAGTCCAGCCTACCCTTCTCACCCCGTTTACCTACTCCCTATTTCGGGCCATCTGGATTGCCTCGGTGGTTTCCAATGTTGGCACCTGGATGCAGAACGTGGCGGGCGTGTGGCTGGTCACGACGCTTACTTCCTCGGCCCTGCTGGTAGCCCTGATGCAAACGGCCACCAGCCTGCCGGCCTTTCTGCTGAGCATGCCCGCTGGCGCCATTGCCGACCTGATTGACCGGCGCCGGCTGCTGCTCTTCACCCAGGGATTTATGGCGGTAGTGGCCCTGCTGCTGGCCGCACTTACCCTGCTGGGCGAGGTTTCGGCCTTGAGCGTACTGGGGTTTACGTTTCTGCTGGGCATTGGCGCGGCCATCAACGCGCCCGTGTGGCAAACCGCAACCATTGAGTTGGTGCCGCGGCGGGTGCTGGGGTTTGCTATTACCCTGAACGGAGTTAGTAACAACATTGCCCGGGCGATTGGGCCGGCCATTGGCGGGGCCATCATTACGTATTACTCGCCGGGCTGGGTGTTTCTGGTCAATGCGGTGTCGTTCGTGGGTACGTTTGCCGTCGTGTATGCCTGGAAGCGGGAGGCGGAGGTAGCCAGCGGTCCGGCCGAAAACCTCACGGGCGCCCTCCGCGCGGGCATGCGCTACGTGCAGTATTCGCCGGCTATTTACGCCGTGCTGTTTCGCACGTTTGCCTTTGCCTTCGGGGCCAGCGCCATGTGGGGCTTGCTCTCGGTAGTAACGGCCCGCCGCCTGCACCTAAGCTCCGATACCTACGGCGTGCTACTTTCCTGGCTGGGGGCTGGGGCCATTACCGGGGCCTTTCTGATGGGCCGGGCTGGCAACCGCCTGACTTTCAACCAGCGCGTTCTGCTCGGCAGCGCGGTATTCGTGGGCACCAACGTGGCCCTGGCCCTGGTGCCGTCGGTGTACTGGCTGTACCCGGTTATGTTTATTTCGGGTATAGCTTGGCTAATGGCCATGACCAGCTTCAGCACCACCGTGCAGCTGCATGTGCCTAAGTGGGTGCAGGCCCGGGTAGTGAGCATGTACATGCTGGTGTTTCAGGCTGGGTTGGCCCTGGGCAGCATGGTGTGGGGCGAGCTGGCCGACCGCACCACCCTGGAAACGGCCCTGCTGGCCACGGCCGCCTGGATGCTGCTAAGTTTACTACTGGCTATTCCGTTTCCGATGCGCTCGGCCGAAGGTCTCAACCTGGAACCCGCCGGGCACTGGCCCGCCCCCACCGTAGCCACCGACATCGACCCCGATGATGGGCCGGTGGTGGTGATGATAGAATACGAAGTAGCCCTGGCCGATCAGCCCGCATTTCGGGTGGCCGCCGCCCAGCTCACCCGGCTGCGCCTGCGCGACGGGTCGTTGCGGGCCGGGGTGTTCACGGATCTGGCCCAGCCTACCCGCATTACCGAGTTTTTCTACGTGGCTACCTGGGGTGAGCACCAGCGCCAGCACCACCGCTTCACTAAGGAAGATCAGGCAGTGGAGGCCCACGTTCGGCAGTTTCATGCGGGCCCAGAGCCGCCCCGCGTTACGCACTTTCTGGCTTTTCCGCGCTCCGGTAATGTGGAAATGGCTACTTCCTACGAAACGATGGAAAGTCTGCAGTAACCACCTCGTTGGCGGGGTGGGGTTTTGCCGGCGCCGGCAATCTGCTACCTTACCATCCTACCTTTCCTTGCTCCCATGAAGCTTCTCCTTCTGCTATCCTTGCTTACGGCCGGCGCGGCGTCACCTGCCCTGGCCCAAACTCCCACCACGCGCATGGCAACCGCTCCTACCCAGGTTCAAACCGCCAACGGTTTGCTCGAAGGCCTGATTACAGCCAATGGTATCCGCGCCTTTAAAGGAGTTCCGTTTGCGGCCCCACCCGTAGGCGAGCGCCGCTGGAAAGCCCCGCAACCCGTGGCTAACTGGACGAATGTGCGCCCGGCCAAGGATTTCGGGCCGCGGGCCATGCAGCTCCCCTTGTTTGGCGACATGAACTTTCGCTCCAACGGCGTCAGCGAGGATTGCCTCTACCTTAACGTCTGGACGCCGGCTAAATCGGGGCGGGAAAAGCTGCCGGTGTTGGTGTATTTCTACGGAGGCGGTTTTGTGGCCGGCGACGGCTCGGAGCCGCGCTACGACGGGGAGAGTATGGCCCGACGCGGCATCGTGGCCGTTACGGTCAACTACCGGCTCGGCGTGTTCGGGTTTCTGGCCCATCCGGAGCTAACTCAGGAGTCGCCAGACCACGCCTCGGGCAACTACGGTTTTCTGGATCAGAGCGCTGCCCTGCGCTGGGTGCAGCAGAACATTGCCGCCTTCGGGGGCGACCCGCAGCAGGTGACAATTGCCGGCGAATCGGCGGGCTCCATGTCGGTTAGCGCCCAAATGATTTCGCCCTTGTCCAAGAGCCTGTTTGCCCGTGCCATTGGTGAAAGCGGCTCGATGCTGAACACGGGTTTTGGCCCAGTCCCACTATCCCAGGGTGAACAGGCGGGGGTAGCGTTTGCCAGTAATTTGGGCGCTTCCTCCCTGGCGGCCCTGCGGGCCCTACCCGCCCAACAACTGCTGGAAGCCACAGGCAAGCCCGGCACGCCCCGCTTCGCCCCTACCCTAGACGGATATTTCTTCCCCAAGCTGCCCGTTGCCACGTTTGCCGCCGGCGAGCAGGCCCGCGTGCCGCTGCTGGTGGGCTGGAACTCCCAAGAAATGTCGTACCAGTTTCTGATGGGGGCCGAAAAACCCACGGTAAACAACTATACTCAGACAGTTCAAAAACTGTACGGCGACCGGGCCCCGGAAATCCTGAAGCTCTACCCCGCCGCCAACGATGCCCAGGCGGAGCAGTCGGCCACGGCTTTGGCCGGCGACCGGTTTATTGCCTACAGCACTTGGAAATGGGCCGATATGCACGCCCAAACCAGCGGCCAGCCCGTGTACCGCTACCTCTACGCCCGGCCCCGCCCCGCCATGACACCCGAAATGGGCAACGCTACGGCGGGCCTAGCGGGCGGCGTGGTGAAGCAGGCGCCCTCGGCCCCTAAAGCGCCGCCTGCTGCTGGCGCCGTGCACTCAGCCGAAATTGAGTACGCCTTGGGCAACCTAGCCACCAACAAAGTCTACGCCTGGACTCCCGAGGACTACAACGTGTCGCAGACCATGCAGAGCTACTTTGCCAACTTTATCAAAACCGGTAACCCCAATGGCAAGGGCCTTCCCACGTGGCCGGCGCTAAGCAAAGGCCCTGGCGGGCAAGTGCTGCGCCTGGATGTGCAAACCAAAGCCGAGCCAGACCAGACCCGTCCCCGCTACCTCCTGCTCGATCAGCAAGCCGGAAAGTAAGAGGCGCTGGCGGAGAAGCCTCGCTGCTCGCATTTTGCTTGCATTAATCAACCACCTCTTTCTATAACCACAAGAAGGGCTGCGGCTGCTCATGTGCAAGATAGTACTCAGAATAAGTCACGTCATGCAGAGCCAGAGGCGAAGCATCTCGCGTGCGGAGGTTGCCATAGTAACCACACGTCAGCACGCGAGATGCTTCGCCTCCGCCTCTGCATGACGGTTGTAGTTGACATTTCCCACAACCCCAGAACATTGCTACCGCCGCAGTCTAGGAGTTACCGGGAACATTCCGGGTTCTCTATATACTTCCTGGTCTGGCTGGCAACCCAGACCTTTGCCGGACGGAACGCCTCCGGGCGGCTCCTACCCCGCCATCAAGCCTACCCCCTACCCGTGGACACCTCGGAAGCCCGCAAGATTATTCACCTCGACATGGATGCCTTTTATGCCTCCGTGGAGCAGCGTGATAATCCGGTGTTGCGGGGTAAGCCCGTGGCCGTGGGTGGCTCCCGGCAGCGCGGGGTAGTGGCAGCGGCTTCTTACGAGGCCCGGCAGTTTGGGGTGCGCTCGGCCATGCCTTCCAGCACGGCCTTGCGCAAATGCCCGGAGCTGGTGTTCGTGAAGCCGCGCTTTGAGGTCTACAAAGAAGTCTCGCGCCAGATTCGGGCCATCTTCGCCGAATATACGCCCCTGATCGAGCCGCTTTCCTTGGATGAAGCCTACCTCGATGTTACGGAGAACCTTAAGGGTATTGCGCTGGCCACGCAGGTAGCCCGCGAAATTCGGGCGGCCATCCTACAGAAAACCGAGCTAACGGCATCAGCGGGCATTTCCTACAATAAATTTCTGGCTAAGCTAGCCTCCGACTACCGCAAGCCTAACGGGCAATTTGTCATTCGGCCCAGCCAGGGGCTAGAGTTTGTGGCGGGCCTAGCGGTGGGGCAGTTTCACGGCATTGGGCCAGCTACGGCGGCGCGCCTCAACCACTTGGGCATCTTCTCGGGCCTTGATTTGCGGCAGCAATCCGAAACTTTCCTGCGCCAACATTTCGGCAAGGCGGGCTCCCATTACTACCGTATTGCCCGCGCCCAGGACTTCCGCCCCGTTGTGCCCGACCGGCTGCGCAAGTCTATTGGCTCAGAAACCACTTTTGAGCAGGATTTGCGTACGCCGGAGGAGTTAACCACTGGTCTGCAACCTTGCTTGGCGTCGGTGTGGCAGCACTGCCAGCGCACCGGCTTGCGGGGCCGCACCGTGACGCTCAAGGTCAAGTACGCCGATTTTCAGCAGATTACCCGTAGCCGTACCTTGTTTGGAGTTGTGCCTGGCCCCGATGCCCTGGCTCACGTGAGCCAGGAGCTTCTGATGGGCATTCAACCCCTTTCCAAAGGCATTCGGCTGCTAGGCGTCACGCTTTCAAACCTGGAAGCTTCGGAGGAAGCTGCCGGTAAGCAATTGGCCCTGCTGCTTTAAACGCAAACCGCCCCGGCTGTGCTAGCCGGGGCGGTTTACAAGCAGAAAGTACGTGACCTTACTGGGGGTCAGCTTTTACTTTTGACTTCTTTTTCTTGTCTTTCATTTTTACGTCCGCAGGCTTGGTCGTCATGGGCGTGTACGTGCCCGAAGTGCTCGACTGCGTTTCTACCGTAGTGGTGGTGGTAGCGGGCGTTGTCGTGGTAGTCGACTGGTTGATGGTGCTGCCGGAGGTAGTACCCTGCATCGGCTGGGTCTGGGTAGTGGTGCTCTGGGTCGGCTGCGTGGTGGTGGTAGTGGTAGTGCTGGAGTTGGTTTGTGCGCTAGCAGCAGAAACACCAGTTACCAATACGGCAGCGAGGGCAAGGAGCTTTTTCATAGCAGGTGGTAGTTAAGGTGGAGAGAAGATCAACCATATGGCTGGTCTGAGTAGCCTTTAACGCAGCTCAACGGCTAAGGTTTTTCAGCGCTACTTTCCATTGACTTACAAGGCCTTACCCTCTTTCCACATTACGCACGCCTAGCTCTTCAGCAACTCGTGCAGCACGGTTTGCATCGAAAACACCCGGTTCCCGGCCTCCTGAATCACCAGCGAGTTCGGCGAATCCAGAATGGCGTCCGACACCTCCACGTTGCGGCGCACGGGTAGGCAGTGCAGGAACTTGGCGCCGTGGGTACCGGCCATGTGTTCGGGGGTGAGCATCCAAGACGGGTCGTTGCTGAGTACCTGGCCGTAGTGCTGGTAGCTGCTCCAGTTCTTGGCCTGCACGAAGTCGGCGCCTTCCAGAGCCTTCTGTTGGTCGTACTCAATGCGGGCCCCTTTCGTGAACTTGGGGTCCAGCTCGTAGCCTTCGGGATGCGTGATAACGAAGTCTACCCAGTCTACTTCTGAAAACCAGTCGCAGAACGAATTAGGCACGCACTGGGGCAGGGCGCGCACGTGGGGGGCCCAAGTCAGCACCACTTTCACGCGCTCCTTTTGCTTGGTCTCAGCCACCGTAATCAAGTCGGCAAACGACTGCAACGGGTGCAGCGTGGCACTTTCCAGGCTGATAACCGGCACAGTGGCGTACTTCAGAATCTTATTGAACACTTCCTCGCTGTAATCGGCCTCCCGGTCCTTGAGCGTAGGAAAGGTGCGCACGCCCAGCACGTCGCAGTACTGGCTCATTACGGCAATGGCTTCCTTGATGTGCTCCTGGGTACCACCGTTCATCACCGCGCCATCGGCCATTTCCAGCGTCCAGGAATCAGCACCAGCATTGAGTACCCAGGCCTGCGCGCCTAGGTTGTAAGCTGCCTTAACCGAGCTAAGCCGGGTCCGCAAGCTAGGGTTGAAGAAGATCAGCCCCACGGTTTTATTGCGCCCAATGTGCTGGTAGCCAAACGGATTCGCCTTGATTTCTAGAGCTTGCCGCAACAGGGCTTTATAGTCGCCCGCATCGGCGAAGGAGGTGAAGTTTTTCATGGGGTGTGTAGCGCGAACTTTATAGTTCGCGTCGTGGAACGTGTATTGCGATGCAACGCGAACTACAAAGTTCGCGCTACAACCACTTCATGGGACTGGCAAGAAACAAGGGGCCGAACCTGTCGGCTCCGCCCCTTGCCAACCCATTAGCCGAGCCAGTGTCGGGCCGCGGCTGCTAGCGCCACTTTGACCGTCTCCAGCATCAGCCACCACCAGAAACTTTTCGGAGCCTCCGGCGGTATAGGTTTACGAAGGACAGATTTCTTCCGTACCTTCGACGCACGCTTTCTACTCATCTGACCGAGAAGTTAGGTGCATCTCCACCTACTTCTTCGAAGCCCTTGGTATTCCCGTACCAAGGGCTTCACCTTTTCAGGAGGCAGCCGTGTGGTGAGGTGGAATGACCGTGCGGTACGGCGAAGGTAAGTTGTTAATCTATGCCTGAGAAAGGCATCAAATTTTTAGTAGGGGAGAAATCTACTTTCCATACATCAAGCTCGAAGAGTTGATCATATTGATCTATCACCAGACTAATCATAACTGGAATCCCATCCTCATCTTGTAATTGTACCTGTGCAATGTCACCTCCATAGCGCCGGTTAGTAGTTGAGCTTGCGAAAAGAAGACTTTCCATTTCTCCGTCGTTCATATCCTCTACTCGAAGCTCATCGAGTAAGGGTAAGTACGTAGCTGCATATTCAGTACCTGCTAGTAGCTGACTTACAATAATTTTCTCTTTTGAAAACAGAGGACGAGGCAAGGGGTAGTGATTGAATCGCTGTTTGTATATCTAAAAAGAATGTCATGCTGAACTGCCACCGCAAGCTCAGCATGACGTTCTAACGTTTCTAATGAAACCGACTACATGGCCTTATACTCGTTCCAGCTTTTGATTTTTAGGTCCTTCATTTCCAGACGGCAGAAGGCTTGAATGAAGGCTTTGGCCAGGCGGGCGTTGGTGAGCAGCGGGATGCCGAAGTCGATGGCGGTGCGGCGGATTTTGTAGTCGTTGTCCAGCTCGCCCTTCGAGAGGTTCTTGGGGATGTTGATGACTAAGTCAATCTTCTTTTCCTTCAAGTAGGTTAGCACGTTGGGCTCCTGGTAGTCATCGGGCCAGAACAGCAGGGAGCTGGGAATGCCATTTTCGGCGAAGAACCGGTGCGTGCCCTGGGTAGCGTAGATGGTGTAGCCCTTCTTTACCAGCAGTTCCACGGCTGATAGCAGTGCTACTTTCGACTTGATGGGGCCGCCAGAAATTAGCACCGACTTCTGCGGAATCTTGTAGCCCACGCTTAGCATGGCCTTCAGCAGGGCTTCGTCGGCGGTGTCGCCGAGGCAGCCTACTTCGCCAGTGCTCACCATGTCCACGCGCAGCACTGGGTCGGCGCCGGGTAAGCGGGTGAAGGAGAACTGCGGGGCTTTCACGCCCACAAAGGGCAGATCGTACACCCGCTCGCTCTCGTCGCGCGACACTTTCTTGCCCAACAGCACCTGCGTGGCCTTTTTGATCAGATTGTTGCCCGATACTTTCGACACGAAGGGGTAGCTGCGCGAGGCGCGGATATTGCACTCAATTACCCGAATTTCGCCAGCTTTCTCCAGGAACTGAATGTTGAACGGCCCGCTGATTTCATAGCGCTTGGCAATCTTCTCGGCAATGGTTTTCAGCCGACGGATGGTGCGCACGTACACCTTCTGCGGGGGGTAGTACATGGTGGCATCACCAGAATGCACGCCGGCAAACTCCACGTGCTCGGAAATGGCGTAGCTCACGATTTCGCCCTTGTCGGCCACCGCGTCCAGCTCAATTTCCTTGGCCTCCTGCATAAACTCCGATACCACCACCGGGTACTCGGCGCTTACCTCAGTGGCTGCCCGTAGGAAGGCTTCCATTTCGAAGGCGTTGGAAACCACGTTCATAGCGGCGCCTGATAGCACGTAGCTCGGACGAATCAGCACGGGGTAGCCTACCTCCCCCACGAACTCGAACATAGCGTCCAGTGAGGTCAGCTCTTTCCAGCGGGGCTGGGCAATGCCCAACTCGTCCATGATGCTGCTGAACTTGTGGCGGTTTTCGGCCTCATCAATGCGGGCCGGAGCCGTACCCAGGATGGGCGCGTTGGCGTCGGCCAGACGGGTAGCCAGGTTGTTCGGAATTTGGCCGCCAGTGGAGAGAATTACGCCCTCTGGTTGCTCGAACTCCAGGATGTCCATCACCCGCTCGAAGCTCAGCTCCTCGAAGTACAGCCGGTCCGACACGTCGTAGTCGGTGGAAACGGTTTCGGGGTTGTAGTTGATGATGATGGTTTTGTAGCCCTCCTCGGCGGCCGTCTGCACGGCATTCACGCCGCACCAGTCGAACTCCACGGAGCTACCGATGCGGTACACGCCCGAGCCCAGCACCGCAATCGACTTGTTGGTCTCCGGCTCCAAGTCGTTTTCGGTGCCGTGGTAGGTGCTGTAGAGGTAGTTGGTTTTGGCCGGAAATTCGGCGGCCAGCGTGTCAATCTGCTTGATGACGGGTAGCACGCCCAGGGCCTTGCGGCGGGCGCGCACCAGCAGTTCGTCGGCTTTCACGTCGCCTTCGCCCAGCAGCTTCACGGCAATCTGCTGGTCCGAGAAACCGGCTTTTTTCACGTCGCGCAGAAGGACCGTTTCCAGGGCATCTAGGCCGCTGCCACGCTTTTCCGCCAGCTTCTTGCCCAGCTCGAAAATGGTGAACAGGCGCTGCAAGAACCAGTGGTCAATCTTGGTCAGATCGTGCACTTGCTCCAAGGTGTAGCCCGCCTCGAAGGCCAGATTGATGGCGAAGATGCGCTCCTCGTTGGGCTCACTAAGCAGCCGGTCGATGGTGGGGTTGTCTACCTGCTCGGGCTTGTTGGCCACGAAGCCGCGCTTGCCGGTATCCAGCATGCGCAGGCCTTTCTGAATGGCTTCCTCGAAGGATTTGCCGATGGCCATGACCTCACCCACGCTCTTCATGGCCGAGCCAATCTGCCGGTTCACGCCTTCGAACTTGCCCAAGTCCCAGCGCGGCAGCTTTACTACCACGTAGTCGAGCGCCGGCTCGAAGAAGGCCGAAGTAGTCTGCGTTACGCTGTTCTTGAGCTCCGACAGCGAGTAGCCTAGGCTCAGCTTAGCCGCCACAAACGCCAGCGGGTAGCCCGTAGCCTTGGAAGCCAGCGCCGAGGAGCGCGACAGGCGGGCATTCACCTCAATCACACGGTAGTCCTCCGACACGGGGTCGAGAGCGTACTGGATATTGCACTCACCCACAATGCCTAGGTGGCGGATGGTTTTGATGCCGATGCTGCGCAGCTTGTGGTACTCGCGGTTGCTCAGGGTCTGCGACGGAGCTACCACGATGCTTTCCCCGGTGTGAATCCCGATGGGGTCGAAGTTCTCCATGTTGCAGACCGTGATGCAGTTATCATACTGGTCGCGCACCACCTCGTACTCCACTTCCTTCCAGCCCTTCAGGGACTCTTCCACCAGAATCTGGTCCGAAGTGGTGAAGGATTTCTGGGCCAGGGTCCGTAGCTCGTCCATGTTGTTGGCAAAACCGCTGCCTAGGCCACCCAGCGCAAACGCCGCCCGCACGATAATCGGGAAACCGATTTTCTCGGCTGCGGCCAGCGCGTCCTCCATGTTGGTCACGGCCACGCTGCGGGCCGAGAGTACGCCAATCTGGTCGAGCTTCTCCTTGAAAATGTCCCGGTCCTCGGTGTCGATGATGCTCTGCACGGGCGTGCCCAGCACCTTCACGTTGTACTTCTCAAACACGCCAGCGCGGAACAGGGCCACGGCGCAGTTCAGGGCCGTTTGGCCCCCAAACGCCACCAGAATACCATCAGGCTGCTCCTTCTTGATGACTTCCTCCACGAAGTAGGGCGTCACGGGCAGGAAGTACACGTCGTCGGCAATGTTGTCCGACGTTTGCACGGTAGCAATGTTGGGGTTGATGAGGATGGTGCGGATGCCTTCCTCTTTCAGCGCCTTGAGGGCCTGAGAACCGGAGTAATCGAACTCACCGGCCTCGCCAATTTTCAGCGCACCGGAACCGAGGATGAGAACTTTCTGTGGTTTTTCCATTCTAGGGGTTAGGGTAACAGACCGCTGGTGCGGTCATGTTAAAAGGCAGTCGTGCTAGGCCGGCTACAGCCGGTGGTTTATATAGAGAGAGTAGGTGTTACTTGGAAAATAGGGTGTCGCTCTTCACGATTTCCCAGGTGCCGGATGCCCGTTTGGTCATCCAGAGTTTGATGGTGGCATTAGCTTGCTCACCGTCCAACAAGAAGCGGAAGACGAGCGAGTCCTTCTTAGCACTCAGGTTCTCCACCTTGAAATTTTTGGAGCTTATGCGTCCTGTTCTACTGGTTATTCTGGGTGAAACTCGAGCCGAACTCATGGCGGTAGCAATTAGATCAGCGGGTTCTCCCAGCACTGCTTTCATAATCGTTCGTTGGCCTAGGTTCCTGACGAAGTAAAACCCCGCGAAAGCCAGAGCGCCCAACAACACATACCCCCAAGTCGGAAAAACTCTACTTTTCGCTGGCATGGGAGGAGTGCGGTTTACTTAGTGAAAACGGTGTCGCTTTTCAGCATTTTCCATTCGCCAGATAGCTGCCTCATGACCTTAGTCTTGATGGTAGCGGTAGCTTTCTCGCCTTTTAGCACGAGCCGGAACGTGAGGGAGTCCTGTTTCGGGCCTGGCTTCCCGGCGTCAAACTTCTTAGAGACAATCTTTCCGGTGCGGCTCAGAATTCGAGGTGATACATTGGCACTATTCAGTGCCGAAAGAACCAACTCCGATTTTTTACCCATTGCCAGTCTGACCACGTCTTCTGCCTTGATGCTCCTGATGAGGTAGTACGCCGCAAATGCCACGATTCCCAATGCCACATATCCCCAGTTCTGCAGACCCCTACTTTTTGCATGCATAGTGTTTGATAGTGTTTGTTTATGCGTTGGAAATGGCCGGGCTGAAGACAGGGAAGCTCAGCATGAAGGGGCAGTGACATTTTCGGCCAGCTTATTTCGCAGCTTTGTGCTCGGCTACGGCTTTGAGGAAGTCATCGAACAGATACTCCGTATCCTCGGGGCCGCCGGCGGCTTCGGGGTGGAACTGCGTGGAGAAGAAGGGCTTGGTCTTGTGCTTGATGCCTTCGCAGGTGCCGTCGTTGAGGTTCTCGAACAACATGGTCCACTCAGCGGGTAGCGTGTCGGTATCTACCGCGAAGCCGTGGTTCTGGCTGGTGATGTAGCTGCGCTGGGTGCCCGTAAGCTTTACCGGTTGGTTATGGCTGCGGTGGCCGTACTTCAGCTTGAAGGTGTCGCCGCCCGCGGCCAGGCCCATAAGCTGGGAGCCTAGGCAGATACCGAAAATGGGCTTGTCCTGGCCCAGCGCGGTTTGCAGGTGGCCGATGGTGGCGGTGCACATCTTCGGGTCGCCGGGGCCATTGCTCAGGAACAGGCCGTCGTAGTCAATTTTAGTGAAGTCGTAGTCCCAGGGCACGCGGATGAGCTCCACGTCGCGCTGGAGGAAGCAGCGGATGATGTTGGTCTTGGTGCCGCAGTCGACGAGCACGATTTTATGCTGGCCGTTGCCGTAGTGCTTTACCTGGGTAGGGCTCACCTGGGCCACCAGGTTGTCCTGGTTGGGGTCGTGCAGCTCCACGTCTTCCTCGGCCACAATCTTGCCCAACATGGCGCCTTTTTCGCGCAGGATTTTGGTGAGCATGCGCGTATCCACCCCAAAGATGCCGGGAATGTTGTACTCCTTGAGCCAGTCGCCGAGGCTTTTGGCAGCGTTCCAGTGGCTGTGCTCCTCGGAGTAGTAGTTTACCACGAGGCCGGCAATGTGAATCTTGTCCGACTCGAAAATCTTGGAAATCGACTCATATAATTCCTCGCCGGGTACGCCGTAGTTGCCTACCATCGGGTAGGTTAAAACCAGAATCTGGCCGGCGAAGGAGGGGTCGGTGAGGTTTTCGGGGTAGCCGGTCATGGCCGTGCTAAACACTACCTCGCCCGCGGCGGAGGTGAATGCGCCGAAAGACTGGCCCTGAATTTCAGTGCCGTCCTCGAGAATGAGTTTTACCGATTTAGCGTTTTCCACTCTGTTATGCGAAAAAAGGTTTACTCTGTTGTTGATAGGTTGCAGTAGTCAGACAGGCAGCTCCCTGGCTCGTTGCGAGGGCGGCGTTTGGTGCCCTCCTCGATCCACTCAACGCGGATTGGCGCTTTGCTAGCGAAGGAAAAGGCAACGGCCTGGCGTTTCCTATCCCGGGCGTTTTGCGCGTGTGCGGCGTGGCTTCGGCCACCTTTTCGAACCACCCGGATACAATTTCGGCTGGAACAGAACCAAAAATTAGAGGTCTATTCCAGCCGAACGGTGACTTAAGCCAAACGGGAGCGAAAGAGGATACATCTATCGGCCCCGCGCACTGCCGCTTCCGGATGTCAGGCATCGGAAAATCGGGCGGGCACAACTGCTGGAAGGAAAAGTGGGAGGCCGTTCTTTCAGGGAAAGAACCGGCCGGCTGCTGGGCAATAGTCACCAATGGCAGCGGGCAGCTAATCAGAAGGGGAGCCGGGCTCGGGAACTTCATCGTGCTACTCATTGGGGCTGCAAGTTAGGTTACAGGTTGCTTACTTTTTTACCCCAGCCGGAATAAGTGTGTATAGCGCCTGCAAGAAATGGTCAACTTCGGCCTTGGTGATGTTCAGCGGGGGTAGCAGGCGCAGCACGGTGGGGTCGGAAGCATTGCCCACGAAGATGTGGTGCTTCGTTAGCAGCTTGTCGCGTACGTCTTTGATGGGAAAGTCGTACTTGATGCCCACCATTAGGCCGCGGCCGCGGATTTCCTCGGCCCCGGCATTGGCTTCCAGCTCCGAGCGGAGGTAGTGGCCTAGCCCGGCGGCGTGGTCCAGCAGGTTTTCCTGCTTAATAACCTCCAGCACGGCTAAAGCAGCGGCGCAGGCCAGGTGGTTGCCGCCGAAGGTAGTGCCCAGCAACCCATAGGACGCCTTCAGCTCCGGCGCAATCAGGATGCCGCCGATGGGAAAACCGTTGCCCATGCCCTTGGCCACCGAAATTACATCGGGCCGGACGCCCGCGTGCTGGTGGGCGAAGAACTTGCCGCTGCGGCCGTAGCCACTCTGTACCTCGTCGGCAATTAGCAACGCACCGTACTGCTTACACAGCGCGGCTAGGCCTTGCAGAAACTCGTCGGAAGGCATGATGATGCCGCCTACCCCCTGAATAGGCTCGATGATGGCCGCGCACACGTCGCCACCTTGCAGCACCTGCTCCACCGCCGCCAAGTCGTATTCCAGAAAGGAAATGGCGTGGTCGGCGTTGAAAGGCGCTACAATTTTGGGGTTGTCGGTAGCCGCTACCGCCCCAGACGTACGGCCGTGGAAAGCCCCTTTGAAGGCCACCACACGTTTTTTGCCGGTGTGGAAAGACGCCAGCTTCAGGGCATTCTCGTTAGCCTCGGCGCCGGAGTTACACAGGAATAGCGAGTAGTCTTCATAGCCCGACACCTGCCCGAGCTTGCGGGCCAGCTCCTGCTGAATCGGAATCTGCACCGAGTTGGAGTAGAAGCCGATGTTCTGCAGTTGCTCGGTGAGGCGCTGCACGTAGTGCGGGTGGCTGTGGCCGATGGAAATAACGGCGTGCCCGCCGTAGAAATCCAGGTATTCCTGGCCCTTATCGTCCCAGAGTTTCGCCCCCAGCGCCTTTACCGGCGTGATGTTAACGAGCGGATATACGTTGAAAAGCTCCATGGTATGGAAATGAGAGCTGAGAGGTTAGAACTAAGTAGCAGGGTCAGAAATCAGAAAAAGAACGTCATTCCGAGCTTGCCAAGGAATCTCGCGTGCTGGTGTTGAGATGCTATTCAGAAGGCAGCACGCGAGATTCCTCGACTTCGCTGCGCTACGCTCGAAATGACGTTTTGTGGGGTTAAAATAGCCCCGCTTTCAATCCTAGGCCAGTCGTTTCCGGCAAGCCAAATAGCAGGTTCATGTTCTGCACTGCTTGGCCCGAAGCGCCTTTCACTAGGTTATCGATGACCGAGGTAATGAGTAGCTGCTTGCCGAACTTCTGCACGTGTAGCAGGCACTTATTGGTATTTACTACCTGCTTCAAGTGAATTTCCTGGTCCGATACCGTGGTGAACGGCGCCTCGGCGTAGAACTTCTGGTACAGCTCCCGCGCTTCGTCCTGGGTTAAGTCCGAGGGCGTGTAGACGCTAGCGAAGATGCCCCGCGAGAAGTTGCCGCGGTACGGAATGAAGTGCATGGCGCTGTTCAGTTGCGGCTGTAGCTGCGCTAGGCTCTCCCCGATTTCGCCGAGGTGCTGATGCGTGAAGGGCTTATAGATGGATACATTATTCGTGCGCCACGAGAAGTGCACCGTCTCCGACAAGCTCTGTCCCGCGCCCGTGCTGCCCGTAATGGCCGATACGTGCACATCTTCCGTGAGCTTGCCGGCCTGCGCCAGGGGTAGTAAGGCCAGCTGAATAGTCGTGGCGAAGCAGCCGGGGTTGGCAATACTCTGGGCCTGCTGGATGCGGCTTCGGTTCAGTTCCGGCAGCCCGTACACAAACTCCCTACCCCCAAAGTCCGCGTCGGCTTCCAGGCGAAAGTCGTTGCTCAAGTCGATTACGGCGGTAGTTTCCGGTAGCTCGTACTTCTCGAGCCACGCCTTGGAATTGCCGTGGCCCAGGCACAGAAATACCACGTCCTCATCACCAGCCAGCTCCGAGGCAAATACCAGGTCTGTTTCGCCAACTAGGTCATCATGAACTTGATACACCGGATTTCCGGCGTTAGAAGAACTGACCACGGCCACCAGTTCCGCGTACTCGTGGTGCAGCAGAATGCGGAGTAGCTCCCCGGCCGTGTAGCCGGCGCCACCGACGATGCCAACCTTAATTTTCATCGTTGAACGAGGAATGAATGCGCAACTGGTTGCTGAAGATTTTGATGAAGCCTTTCGCGTCGCGTGAGTCCCAGGCGTTGTTTTCCTCGCCGTAGGTCGCCACTTTCGACTGCATCATGTCGAAGTCCGACTCAATACCCAGCAGTTCAAACTGGTACGGCTTCAGCGCCACGTACACCGTACCTGACACCCGCGCCTGCGACGACTCTAGGAACGCCTCCATGTCGCGCATCACCGGGTCGAGGTACTGGGCCTCGTGCAACAGCGTGCCGTACCAGTTGGCGATGTAGTCCTTGTGCAGCAACTGCCACCGCGACGACACATGTTTCTCCAGCAAATGGTGGCCCTTGATGAGAATCAGCGGCGCGGGAGCCTCAAAACCCACCCGGCCCTTAATACCCAGAATGGTGTCGCCCACGTGCACGTCGCGGCCGATGGCATACTGCCCAGCCAACTCATTCAAGGCTACAATCAGGTCCACTGGGCTCATGGTTTTGCCGTTCAGGGCTACCGGTTCGCCTTCCTCAAAGGTGATGCTGATTTCCTGCGGCTCGGTTTTGCTCAACTGGGTAGGCCAAGCTGATTCCGGCAGGCCCTGGCGAGAGGTTAGCGTTTCCACCCCGCCCACGCTGGTGCCCCAAATGCCTTTATTAATAGAGTACTTAGCCTTTTCCCAGCTCATTTCTACCCCATTGGCTTGCAGGTACTCAATCTCCTGCTGGCGCGAAAGACCCAGGTCGCGGATGGGCGTGATGATTTCCGTGTCGGGCGAAATCACCGAAAAAGCCACGTCGAAGCGCACTTGGTCGTTGCCAGCCCCGGTGCTACCGTGAGCAATGTAGTCGGCCTTGTTTTCCCGAGCGTACTCAGCCAGCGCCAAGCTCTGAAACATTCGCTCCGCACTCACGCTCAATGGGTACGTATCGTTTTTCAGGATATTTCCCGCCAGCAGGTAGCGCAGACAGTCGTGGTAAAACCGCTCGGTTACGTCGATGACCTCGTGGCGCTTGGAGCCCATTTCGTACGCGCGCTTTTCGATGCCAGCCAATTCCTCTTTCGAAAAACCGCCTGAATTAACGATGACCGTGTGGACTTCCAGGCCCAGTTCTTTCGTCAGATAGACGACGCAATACGATGTATCCAATCCGCCGCTGTAGGCGAGAACTACCTTTTTCATTCGTTGGTAAAGAGGTTTTAGAACGTCATGCATGCCTCCTGAAACAGTCATGCCGAGCCGAAGGGGGCTATTGCTGCTGGCTTAAAATTTCGATGGTTTGCTGGCTGAATTTGTCATTCAGGTTGTCGTATACCATACCGGTGCACAAGCACATCTTGCGCTGATTTTCCATCAGGATGCCGTAGTTCTTGCAGCTGGAGCAGCCTTTCCAGAAGTCGTCGGATTGGGTAAGTTCAGGAAAGGTTACTGGCCTGTAGCCCAGCTCGTTATTGATCTTCATCACGGCTGCGCTGGTTGTAATACCGAAGATTTTGGCCTCCGGATACTTCGTGCGCGACAGCTCAAACACGCGGTGCTTGATGGCGCGGCCCAGGCCCTCCTTACGGAGCTCGGTATTTACAATCAGGCCCGAATTGACCACGAACTTATTATCCTCGAAGGTTTCAATGTAGCAGAAGCCAGCCAACTGCTCATCAAGGAAGGCAATGATAGAATCGCCCCGTTCCATCTTCTTTTTCAGATAGTTAGGGTCGCGCTTGGCAATGCCAACGCCGCGCGATTTGGCAGATTCCTCATACCACTGACATAGGGTATCCACGTACTGCGCATCGGCAGCATGGGCGACTCGTAAAAGCATGGTCGAAGCTCGGTTGGTTGCCTTGATGTACGGCAACAGACTCGGGAAGACGATAAACGAAGGGCTGAAAATGCCGCTTTTAGGTGGGGCCTGGCCGCTACCAGCACAGAACTAGTCGCGGAAAAAGCAGCCCAGAAAAAGCAAGGAAGCCGGTATAGCAAGCCGCCGGAGCGGAGCAGTTAGGCGAAATTCGGCTGGGGGAGGCGCACCAAGGCTTACACTCGTGTCAATTCGTTATTCGTAGAACCTTTCTTCAGTAGGGCGTCGCTTTCGGAGCCCTATCGTCGGTTTTTATTGTACTAAAAATGCCGACGAGATATTGCATGCCAGCGCTTAAGCTGGCATTGTTCGCACGACCAAGTTGGGTCGTCGCAGAAGCGCAATAGAAGAGAGACGAATCATGAAGACTGCCGTGAGGCGAGGGAAGTGTTTCTGCGGTTTAAAATGAATAGGACCGCTAAATCGTTGCAAAACTAGATGTTTTTTTTTGGAAACTTTGCTGGCCCAGCCGCAAAAAAAGCGCTGTTCTATGTTGGGCCTACCCAGGCTGTGCACGGGTTTGGCGGTTTGTTTTGGCCACCGGTGGTCCCCTACGGCCTGTTTTTCTCCTCCTCTTTTCTATGCGCGAAGGCCTGAAAATTTTTAAGATTGGTGGCGGTATCATCGATGACACGGCTCAACTAGGCCAGTTCCTAACTCAGTTTGCCCAAGTGCCGGGCCGCAAGATGTTGGTGCACGGTGGTGGCAAAGGCGCCAGCCAGATGCTGACCGATTTAGGCATTGAGCCGAACATGGTGCAGGGCCGCCGCATCACTGATGCCCCTACCCTCGACATTGTAACCATGTTTTACGCCGGCAAAACCAACAAGCAAGTGGTGGCCCTGCTACAAGCCGCCGGCGTAAATGCCCTGGGCCTCTCCGGCGCCGATGGCAACGCAATTCGGGCCGTGAAGCGGCCGGTTCAAGATATTGATTACGGCTTTGTGGGAGACTTGCCCGAAGGCAGCATCAACACTGCGCTGCTGGATCAATTGCTCCAAGCCAGCATCACGCCCGTGTTCTGCGCCATCACCCACGATGGCCAGGGGCAGCTGCTCAACACCAACGCCGACACCATTGCCAGCACTCTAGGCCGGGCTTTGGCCGCTCGGTACGAGGTAGAGCTGCACTTCTGCTTCGAGAAAGACGGCGTGCTACGGGACCTTAATGATGAAGCCTCCGTGATTCCGCAAATCACCGCCGACCAGTACCAGCAGCTGAAGGCCGGGGGGATTATTGCCGCTGGCATGGTGCCAAAGCTGGACAATGCCTTTGCAGCCTTGGAAGCGGGCGTGGAGCGAGTAGTGATTGAAAACGCGCTGAAAATCAATGAACCCGTGAAAACTGTCCTATGCCGAAGCTAATTGAGCGGCTGACTGAGGATGCCATTACGCTGCTGCGGGAGCTAATTCGGACACCTTCGCTTTCACGGGAGGAAGACCAGACCGCAGAGCTGATTTTTCGGTTTCTGGCTTTCTACGGTGCTCGGCCCCACCGAGACAATAACAACGTCTGGGCCGTGTCGAAGCACCTGGATGCCACCAAACCGACCATCCTGCTCAACTCCCACCACGACACCGTTCGGGCCGGCAACACGTGGACTTACGACCCATTTGGGGCCACGGTGGAGGGCGACAAGCTGATTGGTTTGGGCAGTAATGATGCGGGCGCTTCGGCCGTAAGCTTGCTGGCTACGTTTCTATACTTTCATGAGCGCACTGATTTGGCTTATAACCTGATCTGCGCCATTACGGCCGAGGAAGAGGTATCGGGCGCCAACGGCATTCGGAGTGTGCTACCCCAGTTAGGCCATATTGACTTGGGCATTGTGGGCGAGCCTACTCAAATGGACCTAGCCATTGCCGAAAAAGGCTTGGTAGTGCTCGATTGCGTGGCCCACGGCCGCACCGGCCATGCCGCCCGTGAAGAAGGCGAAAATGCCCTTTACAAAGCCCTGACTGACATTCGTTGGTTTGAACAGTTCCGCTTTCCGCAGGTTTCGCCGCTGCTGGGCCCGGTCAAGATGACCGTCACACAGATTCAGGCGGGCTCCCAACACAACGTGGTGCCCGACCGGTGCACTTTTGTGGTGGATGTGCGCACGAACGAGTGCTACTCCAACCAGGAGGTAGTAGAGCTGGTGCGGCAGCACATTACCTCCGACGTAACGCCGCGCTCCACCCACCTGAACTCCTCTCGCATCGACTTGAGCCACCCGTTGGTGCAGCGCGGCCTAGCCCTAGGCCATCGCACGTTCGGCTCCGTGACCCTCTCCGACCAGTCGATGATGCCTTTTACCACGGTTAAGATCGGCCCCGGCGACTCAGCCCGCTCCCACACGCCCGATGAGTTTATTCTGCTGAGTGAAATCCGGATGGGTGTGCAGGGCTATGTAGCTTTGCTGGAGGGGCTGCAGTTGTAACATGCCAGCAGCGGTTTCTCTTGTCTAATTGGGGCAAAAACCGGGGGTTGGCCAAATATTCAAAACACATGAAAATCTGGGATAAGGGCATTGCCGTCGATAAAAAGATTGAACAGTTTACCGTGGGCCGCGACCGGGAACTGGATTTATACCTCGCGCAATTTGACGTGCAGGCCTCCAAGGCGCAGGCTAACATGCTGGCTACGGCTGGGCTACTTTCCGCTGAGGAAAATCAGCAGCTCCAGCAAGGCCTAACGGAATTGGCCGCGCACATAGAGGACGGCCGCTTCGCCATTGAGGAAGACTTTGAGGATGTGCACTCCAAAATTGAGTACTACCTGACGGAGAAATTCGGCGACGCAGGCAAGAAAATCCACACGGCTCGCTCCCGCAACGACCAGGTGCTTACGGCTATTCAGCTGTTTTTAAAGAACTACACGGAGCGCGCCACCACCAAAACGCTGGAGCTGGTGCAGGTGCTACTACAGAAAGCAGAGGCCCACCAAACCGACCTGATGCCGGGGTACACCCACTTTCAGGCCGCCATGCCTAGCTCCTTTGGGCTGTGGTTTTCGGCGTATGCTGAGCATTTGTTGCTGGACCTGGCCCTGTTCGAGGCGGCCCACACCGTGGCCGATCAAAACCCACTGGGCTCGGGCGCGGGCTTCGGCAGCTCCTTCCCCATCGACCGGCTCCAGACTACGCGGGAAATGGGGTTTAGCAACTTGGCCGTGAGCAGCGTAGGCGCGCAGATGCTACGGGGCAAAACGGAAAAAACCGTGGCGTTTGCGTTGGCTGGCATGGCCGCTACTTTGGCCAAAATGGCCTACGACCTAGTGCTTTACAACGGGCAGGATATGGCATTTGTGGAACTGCCGGCGGCCTTCACTACCGGTTCCAGCATTATGCCGCACAAGAAAAACCCCGATGTATTTGAGCTGATTCGGGCGCGCTGCAATGCCTTGCAGGCTCTACCCAACACGCTGATTCTGGCCACCAGCAACCTACCCAGCGGCTACCATCGTGACTTCCAGATTCTGAAGGAGTTGCTTTTCGAGCCCATGACGCAGTTTCTGGACATTCTCGACATTGTGTTGTTTGCCCTGCCTCAGCTGAAAATCAAGCCCAACCTGCTACACCAGGAGAAGTACGACGCCGTATTTACGGTGGAAAATATCAACCAGCTTATCCAGGCTGGCACGCCGTTTCGCACCGCTTACAAGCAGGTAGGCGTGGCCGTAGAGGACGGCAGCTATGTACCTCACAAGGACTTTCACACCACCCATCTGGGTAGCGTACACAACCTTGGGCTGGCAGAAATTCAGGCAAAAGTCGAGCGGTTTAAGGAACGAACCCGCATGGGTTAACTAGTGGCAAAGAGCCCTTCGTTAGCATTTGTACTACCTCAGACATTCCACTGAAATGAAGTGTACATAAGGCTAGACTTACTATGTGTTTGCGTTCTTCACTGATAGTGCCAGGCTAATAGCAAGTGCTGATGTTCTCATCATTCAGCTGAGTAATATGCATGACAAAATTTTGAACAACTAGTATATAAATCATAAATTCAATCACTTACGCTATATAATTAGTATGGTGAGTGATTACTCACAATAAAAAAGTGAGCTACTACTTACTAGTTTCGAATTTCTTGCTTAATATTGCTCCCGCTATCAGATAACGATTCCCACTAGTTGTTCGATAGACAATTCCCACGCCCCGTTTACCCGGATGTACTCCCACCCTCATCCGGAATTTTTCAAGAACCGCGCGGCCCTGCCCCCGGCCTCGCCGCCTGCAGGTTGTTGAATCCCACGTAGCCGGCCGATTTGGTGCTCCCAAATCGGCCGGCTTCTGTTTTTAGCCAATTTGGTCCTTCGAGTGAAGTCAACCTAGCAAGTGCACTTTCCAAAAAAAATAGCGCGTTTTAGCTCGCATAGACCGAACTTGCGGCGTTTCTTCTAGTAAGTGAGGGAAAGACTACGCGGCATAGTGCCATCAAATTGAACTCCTCTGTTTATGACTAACCGCAAACAGCACATTGCAGAAATAGCATTGCAGCTATTTGGGGAAAAAGGCTTTGAAAACACCTCCACGCAGCTGATTGCCAAAGCGGCTGGCGTGTCGGAGGCGCTTATTTTCAAGCACTTCGGCTCGAAAGATCAACTCCTGGAATTCGTTATCCGCAATGGCTACAAGCGCATTATTGAGGATAACCGCGGCGGTTTAGCCGAGCCTGATCCGTTGGCTTTTATTTACAGCGTAATTGAGCTGCCCTTTAAGTTGGTACAGGCCGAGCCTCACTTCTGGAAGCTCCAGTACCGACTAGCCGACTCAGAAATGGCGCGGCAGCAGCACGAGCGGTTCATGAAACCCGTACCCGCCTTGCTCCGGGAGGCCTTCAAGAAGCTGGGCTACGCTGACCCAGATAAAGAAACTGAACTGCTGCTGCTGCTGGTAGAGGCGTTGTGGAAGCAGGAAGCCACCAAAACCGAAGAGCACGGCCGCGGTATGCTAGACTTTATCAAAGGAAAATACCGGGCGCAGTAACCAGCAAATGGCTGCAGAAGTGAGCGTTATAAGAATATGACTTTTCGGAATTGCTACGCTGTGAGCTTACTGCTGGCAAGCTGTTTATTACCCAATCGCCTGCACGCGCAAACAAACCGGATTCAGGTGCAGCACCTGGAGCAGGAGCTGGAATTGGTAAAAATGCTGCCGGACTCGCTGGATGTAAACCCGGGTCCGATGCTGGTGCTGCCATCAGCCTCATGGGGAAGCGCGCAAAAGCAGCTTCCGGCCGATAAAGGTGTGATATATGGAAGCTGTTTGCAGCGACTGGACGGCTCCCGCAGCGGCGGCTTAGGGCAATATGTTCGGGTGGTGAACCTAGAAACGCGGAAAAATTTCCGACTCAATGTGAAACCCATTGTGCGAACCCGCCGGGAAAACCCTTTCTGTTACGCCCTCCCACCCGGCCACTATGCCCTGCATAGCTACGAATTCTCAGACAGCAAGTGGTACGGGGCTCAGGCCTTCCTAGAGTCCATCCGCAAACCCCGCAACAGCCAAACTTTGGCCAATACGCGCTACGTATTTGAGGTCAAGCCCGGTCAATTGCACTATGTAGGCACCTGGGACCTTAGTCAGGAATTTGATCCACGTTTCTTGGATGAAAAATCTACTATTGACGCTGACTTCCACAAGAGTTACCCTCACCTACCCCTCAACGACGCTCAAACTGTGCTGCCGCGTTAAAGCATGAAAAGCCCCCGCCGAGTGTACGGCGGGGGCTTTTGGCTTGGTAATGGGGCGGCTACCCTACTTTCTATAAGTGGATTACCTCACCGTAGGCGGCCGCGGCAGCTTCCATCACGGCTTCCGACATGGTGGGGTGCGGGTGCACAGCCTTGATGATTTCGTGGCCAGTGGTTTCGAGCTTGCGGGCAACGACTACCTCGGCAATCATTTCCGTCACGTTGGAGCCAATCATGTGGGCGCCCAGCCACTCGCCGTACTTCTTGTCGAAGATTACCTTCACGAAGCCGTCCTTAACGCCGCCAGCGGAGGCTTTGCCGGAGGCCGAGAATGGGAATTTACCTACCAGAATGTCGTAGCCCTGCTTTTTGGCTTCTTCTTCAGTGAGGCCTACCGAGGCAATTTCCGGCGAGGCGTAGGTGCAGCCGGGAATGTTCTGGTAGTTGAGGGGCTCGGGGTGGTGACCGGCAATTTTCTCAACGCAGATGATGCCTTCCGCCGAAGCGACGTGCGCCAGGGCCGGGCCGGGCACAATGTCGCCGATGGCGAAAATGCCGGGCACGTTGGTCTGGTAGAAGTCATCTACTAGCACACGGCCTTTCTCCACCTTAATGCCCAGTTCTTCCAGGCCCAGGTTTTCGAGGTTGGTAACTACCCCAGCGGCGCTCAGCACTACGTCGCAGGCAATTTGCTGTTCGCCTTTAGCCGTTTTAATGGTTACGTTGCAGCCTTCGCCGGCGGTATCTACCTTGGTCACTTCGGCGCTGGTCAGCACGTTCACGCCAATTTTCTTGAAGGATTTCTCCATCTGGCGCGACACTTCCTCGTCTTCCACGGGCACGATGCGCGGCAGGTATTCCACTACCGTTACCTCGGAACCCATGGTGCGGTAGAAGTAAGCAAACTCGACGCCGATGGCGCCGGAACCTACTACCACGAGGCGCTTGGGCAGGGCCGGCAGCACCATGGCCTGGCGGTACCCAATGATCTTCTTGCCGTCGATGGGCAGGGCGGGCAGCTCGCGGGAGCGGGCACCGGTAGCCAGGATGATGGACTTAGCTTCCACGGTTTCTTTGCCGCCGTCAGCCTTGGTCACCTCCACTTTGCCGGGGGCCAGCAGCTTGCCAGTACCCGACACGACGTCGATTTTATTTTTTTTGAACAAGAAGTTGATGCCCTTGCTCATGCCGTCGGCCACGCCCCGGCTGCGCTGAATTACGGCGCCGAAATCGTAGCCCACGCCTTCCGCCTTCAGACCGTAGTCGCCGGCGTGGTTGAGGTACTCAAATACCTGGGCGCTCTTGAGCAGGGCTTTGGTAGGAATGCAGCCCCAGTTGAGGCAGATGCCGCCGAGCGACTCCCGCTCTACCACGCCTACTTTCAAGCCTAGCTGCGAAGCCCGGATAGCGGCTACGTAGCCGCCGGGGCCGCTGCCGATAACGACCAGGTCGTATTGCAATGCCATGTTGTGTTCGGTTGAAGGTTAAGAAAGAAGGGCCACTGCCGCATCGGGCGGGCAGGTAGCCCGGCAAAGATAGGCAGGCCGCGCTACTCCGCCGCGTTGCCCGCCAACACAGGAGCTTGCCGGTACGCGGCAAAATTTTGGGGTTAGTCATGGCCATTGCTGAGGGCTGCGCGTACAAGGGCCCACACGCCGTTTAGTGGCACTTTTGCCGCCGGTTTTCCCTTAAAACTTCCCTCATGAAGGCACCCATACTTTCGCTGGCAACCTGTCTTACGTTGCTTTTTCTGACGGATTGCGCCCGCACTACTACGGAAGTAGAACGTCCTACTTCCGCCGCCCGCAACGCGGCCCGCGAGACCTCCGTGGCCCAAGCCGCCGATTCGGCCGCGCGGCCCGCTGCTGGAGTAAATGCTACGGCCTCAACGGCTCCTACCCCACCCTTGCCGGTAGAACCTGCCGCGCGTAAAAGCAACGCCGACTACCGAGCTGACATCCGGACGGCCGACTTGGCCCTCAAAGCCAAGCCCCGCGACTTTGACGCCCTACTAGCCCGCGCCAAGGCCAAGAGCCACCTCAAGGATTACCGCGAAGCCGTAACCGACTACAATGCGGCCCTGCGGCTGAAGCCCACCAACGCCGAGGCGTACTACAACCGGGGCCTCAACCGCCTCAAGCTCAAGGAGTACAGCGCCGCCATCGTAGACTTCGGCAAAGCCGTGAAGTACAACCCCCAGGACAAGGAAGCTTATTTCGGCCGCGGAGCTGCTAAAATGCAGATGTTCAACTTCAAGAGCGCCATTCCGGACTTCGCCAAAGCCATCAGCATCGACCCCAACTACGCTGATGCCTACGAGTACCGGGGCATCAGTTACGCTTCCATCAACAAGCCCGTCGAAGCCAAAGCAGATTTGGAAAAAGCCACCCAACTCAACCCGGAAGCTGAAAAGAGCCTACGCCGCTACGCAGGGAAGTAGTGAGGTAGTGATTTAGCGACTGAGTAAATTAACCCGTCTGTCATCCTGAGCCCAGCGAAGGACCTTTTTACGCCAGCACGAGCCGTAATAACGACTTGTTCTAACGTGATAAGGTCCTTCGCTGGGCTCAGGATGATAGACGGGTTTGAGTGAATGCTCTGGCTTTGCTTTTACTCTACCCTTACCTCACACCATCCTACCCTTTTACCTCATACCCTAATTTTCTCTCTCATCGTCCCAACAGCAGCTTCGCGTAGAAACTAGGCTTGCGCAGCCGTTCGCGCAGGTCCAGGTCGAGGAACATGTTGCTGATGGTTTCGGCTAGAGTGGGGTTGTTGGCGGCGCGGTTGGCGACGAAGTTGAACAGCCAGGGATAATTAAGCAGGCGTTGCATGCCGCGGCTGAGGCGCAGTTCCTGCCACAAGCGGTTGTACACGGCCGCATCGTAGCCTTTCAGGAAATCGGCGGTGAAATCTTGTGCGGCTAGGGCCCGTCCGGCCCAGTCGGCGGCGTGGCGCCCCGATACCATGGCGTGGCTGATGCCTTCCCCAGAAAATGGGTCGATGAGGGAGCCAGCGTCGCCGAGCAGTAGGTAGGCGGGCCCCGAGAGCGGGCGGCGGCGGGAGCCCAGGGGTAGCCCAAACCCGCGCACTGGCCCGAGCCGCTCAGCGTTGGCAAACCGGTCTTTCAGGGCGGGATGAGTGAGCAGCATTTCCTCCAGCCGCTCGCGCAGCTTCACCTTTTTCTTTGAAACGGCTTCGGTGAGCATCCCTACCCCTACGTTGGCCTCGCCATTGGGCAAGGGAAAAACCCAGAGGTAACCCGGCAGAAAATCCTTGATGAAGTGAAGCTCAATGAAGTTATCGGGGTGCAGGCCCGTGACGCCCCGGTAGTAGGCCCGCAGGCCGGCACAATGGTGGGCGGGCTCCAACTCGTGGCCCCCAATCTGGCGGGCAAAGCTGGATTGGGCCCCATTGGCGACCAGCAGCAGCCGAGCCACGACAATCTCCTGACCGCCAGCATCCAGCAGGCGCCACCGGCCATCCGGCAGTTGCTCGTGGCGGGCTACATCTACGTTCTCGCGGAAGTTAATTTCCGGCCGCTGGCGTACTTCTTCAATCAAAAAGTTATCGAAGTGCAGGCGCTTGCTGATGTGGCCGGCGGCTTGGTCGGTGGCCGGATTGTATTTCGGTTTGAAGGGAACGGCCAGGCGGCGGCCGTTGGGGGCGTAGAAATCAATACCCCAGCTGGGCAGCTGAATTGGCTCGGCATTCAGACGGGCTGGCAACTCTTCTCCGATACGGCGCAACTCATTGATTACCTTGCCACTCAGGGCGTCGCCGCACACTTTGTCGCGGGGGAATGAGGCGCGGTCGAGGAGCAGGCAGCGGTAGCCGGCGTTAGCCAGGTGCAAGGCGGCCGTGGCCCCGCCCGGCCCAGCTCCTAGAATACAGATATCGGTTGTCATTGTAAGCTGTTAGCTGCTAGCTATTGGCTATAGCTTTTGGGCAAGGGTATTTCGCTGCAAGCTACGGCAAAAGCCAATGGCTCGTCCAACGAAACGCCAACCGCTACCAGCTAGCAGTTACCAGCTCAAAAAAGGCTCCTATCTTCGCCGGCATGACACAACTGCTTGACGGGAAAGTGGCCCTCATTACGGGTGCTTCCAAAGGAATTGGCCGCGCCATTGCGGTGTATTTTGCCCAGCAGGGCGCCCAGGTAGCCTTTACCTACCTTTCCAGCGTGGAAAAAGGCCAGCAGTTGGAGCAGGAGCTTTCCGCCCACGGCACCAAAGTAAAAGGCTTCCGCTCCGACGCTTCCATTTACGCCGAGGCTGAAAAGCTGGTGGATGAGGTAGTAGCTGAATTTGGCAAGCTGGATATTCTGGTCAACAACGCCGGTATCACGCAGGATGGCCTGCTCATGCGCATGAGCGAGCAGCAGTGGGACCAAGTGCTGGCCGTAAACCTGAAGTCGGTGTTCAACCTGACTAAAGCCGCCACCAAGCCCATGATGCGCGCCAAAACGGGCAGCGTCGTGAACATGACTTCGGTGGTGGGCATTAAAGGCAACGCCGGGCAGGCCAACTACGCCGCGTCCAAGGCCGGAATTATTGGCTTCACTAAGTCGGTGGCCCTGGAGTTGGGCTCGCGCAACATCCGCTGCAACGCCATTGCGCCCGGCTTCATTGAAACCGAAATGACCGATGCCCTCGACCAAAAGCAAGTAGACGAGTGGCGCAAGGCCATTCCGCTCAAGCGTGGCGGCTCCCCCGAGGACGTAGCCAAAGCCACCGCCTTCCTGGCCTCCGACAACTCGGCCTACATCACCGGCCAGGTACTGCAGGTTGATGGCGGCATGCTGACGTAGTAGCAATAGAATAATCCGATTAGACCGTCATTCCGAGCGGAGTGAGGAATCTCGCATGCTGACCTTGCAGAAGTGACTCAACGTCAGCACGCAAGATTCCTCACTCCGCTCGGATTGACTTTTTTATCTAGCTTCATTTTCTACTTTACTTCTACACTTGTATGCCCCGGCGTGGTCTATTTCTGCTGCTACCACTCTTGCTGCTGACCGTGCTGGCCTACCCCCGCCTGCGCCACCGTTATGCCCGCTACCAACAGGCTCAAGCCGCTTCAAAAGCGGTGCAACAGATATCTTCCCGCCTCCGCAACGGCGACCTGATCTTTCAAACGTCCCGGTCGGCGCAAAGCCGCGCCATTCAGCTGGCTACTCATTCCGCGTACAGCCACTGCGGCATCTTGTTTAAGAAGGACGGCGAGTGGCGCGTATTCGAGGCCGTGCAACCCGTCGGCGAAACTTCCCTGGCGGCCTGGACTGCACGGGGCCAAAAGGGCACATTTGTAGTGAAGCGCCTGCACGATGCCGAAACAGTGCTTACCCCCGCGGTACTCCAGCGCCTGCAAGCTGCCGGTGAGCGGTACCGCGGCAAAAATTACGACCTGTACTTCGGCTGGTCTGATGAGCGAATTTACTGCTCGGAACTGCTCTGGAAGATGTACCGCCAAGCCACTGGCCGCGAAATCGGGAAGCTTCAGACCCTGCGCGAATTCGATCTAAGCCACCCGGTCGTGCAAGCCAAGCTGCAGGAGCGCTACGGCAAGCGCATTCCACTGCATGAGCAGGTCATTTCGCCGGTCAGGATGCTGAAAAGCAAGGAATTAGTGACGGTGCTGTGAGGCAGGAGACAATTCGTTGTTAGACCCGAATAATTGCTGCTTCAGTACACGGAATCCTTCCCACTAAAACCGAGTATCAGGTACTCTTATATTGGTCTCCGCAGTCTGCATAAAAAGCGAGTAGTTGGGTAGTATTACCATAAGTCAAATTTTTCATTGGCAACCTCGCCCTGAGTACTGGCTTTTCATATGTGCTAGGACTCCTTCTGGGGAAGAGTACAAAACACGCGCACCCAACTACGAACAGAAAAGGCGCTATTTTCTGCATACTATATCTTCCATCATTTCCATGCTTCAAGATAGACGACCTCTACCCTACGTACTTATCCGCAACTTCCTACCTTCACGCTGCCTCCTACCCCGCCCGGCGCAACCAAGCCACGCAAAACGGGGTTCTTTAGTGCGGTTGCTATATCGTTCTGCCTTTGCTACTATCTGCTTCTCCCTGGTTTATCCTGCTGTGCCTGCTGGTGGGGGCGGGCTACGCGGCCCTGCTGTACTCGGCCAAGGCGCCCTGGGGCCGGGCCGTTAATTACGCCCTAGCTTTTGTGCGCTTTGCCGTCGTGAGCTTTCTGTGCTTTCTGCTGCTTTCCCCCTTCCTTAAATCGACAACGACTACTACCGAGGCCCCTACCCTTGTGCTGGCCCTGGATAATTCTCAATCGGTGGGGCTGTTCACGCCGCCCACAGTGCTGAGCCAGACTACTCAGGGGTTAACCCAGCTGGCTGCCACTTTGCGCGGCCAGGGCTTTCGGGTGGAAACTCAAACGCTCATGAGCTCTGGCCGGCCTACCCGCCCCGATTCGGTGCGCTTCCGGGCCCCAGCCACGGATTTAGATGGGCTGCTCACCCGCATTGGCGAAGGCTACCAAAACCGAAACTTGGCGGGCGTGGTGCTGGTCTCCGATGGACTGGTAAACCAAGGCCGGGCGCCCCAATACACCGACTACCGATTTCCAATTTATGCCGTAGGGGTAGGTGATACGCTGCCAAAAAAGGACGTGAGCATACCGGTCCTCACGTATAACCGTGTGGCGTTCAGCGGTAACCAGTTTCCCATTGAGGCTGAAATTGCCTACGATGGGTATGCGGCCGGCACTTCAGCAACGGTGTTGCTGCGCGAAAATGGCCGCGTACTGCAAACCAGGCGCGTGCCCTTGCTGGCCGGACGACGGCGCACCAAAACAACGTTTCTTGTAACGGCCCCAACGCCCGGCAAGCGCCGCTACGAGGTGGTGGTAGAAAAACTGCCTGGCGAGTTCACCCTGCTCAACAACCAGAAGTTCGCCTACCTCGACATTGTGAAGGGTAAGCTGCGGGTGCTGCTGGCCGGTGCCGCCCCCCACCCCGATCTGAAGGCCCTGCGCGCGGCCATCTTGCAAAACGATAATTTCGACCTGACTACCTACCTGCCCGGTATCAGCCCCTTGCGGCGCCAGGATTTTGACGTGGCCATTCTGCATCAGTTGCCCGCCCAGAACGGGGTAGGCGCTGAGGTGCTGGCCCAAGTGAAAGCCCGCCGGGTACCTGCCTTATATGTGCTGGGGGCCCAGTCGGATTACAGTGCCTACAACGCCCTGAGCGCCGGCCTGACGGTGACCCCACGCGGTGACCAAACCGATGCCGTGACCCCCGTGCCTAACGCCACTTTCACCCGCTTTGCCTTCGAGGAAGATGCGCTGCGCCGTTTTGCCGCTTACCCGCCCGCGCCGGTACCCTTCGGGGATATTCGGCTGGGCGCCGGGGCCGAGGCCGCGCTGTGGCAGCAAGTAGGCCGGGTGAAAACGCAGAAGCCCTTGCTGGTTTTTGGGGGCACGCCAGCCCAGCGCCAAGCCACCCTGCTCACCGATGGCAGCTGGCAGTGGCGCCTGCAGGAAGCCGGGGAGCACGACGACCGACCCGAAGCCTACGACCGGCTGGTGCTCCGGACCCTGCAGTTGCTCACCCAAAACGCCAATAAAAAGCGCCTCGACGTCTACCCCACTCAAGATGCTTTCAACTCCCAGGACGACGTAACCTTCGGGGCCGAGACTTACAACGCCATTTTTGAGCGCATTTACGGCCAGCAAATCACGCTTAGCCTCACTAACGAGCAGCAGCAAACTCGCACCTTCACGTACACCACCACCGAAGACGGTGCCCCGCTCCACCTGGGGCCCTTGCCGGCCGGCCTATACCGCTACACGGCCCGCGCTACCCTCGGGGGCCAGCCCCAGCAAGACCGGGGCGAGGTGCTGGTGCAGGAGCAGCAGCTGGAGGCCCTGCAGTCGCGGGCCGACCATAACCTGCTCTACCAAGTGGCCCGGCGCAGCGGCCAGCGCCTGTACTTTCCCGCCCAGTTTGCCCAACTTGCCCAGGACATCCGAAAAGCCAACTACAAGCCCGTCATTTATGAGCAGGAAGAGCTCAAGGACCTGATCAACCTAAAATGGCTGTTTTTTGTGTTGCTAGCCCTGCTGACCGTGGAGTGGGCTACCCGCAAATATTCTGGTGGCCTGTAAATTTGCTGCTTATCTGGCCGGGAACTGGAGCCGCCGGGGCCGTGTCATGCAGTGCTCCTCTCCCGCCGACCAATCGAATTTTCTCATGAAACCTTTATTCCTTGCTCTGCTCTGCGCGGGCTTACTGCTCACGGGCTGTACCAAAACCACCGAACAGCAAACAGAGCTGGCTGTGCAGGACTTCGTGCGCAACCGCGTTTCTGATCCTAAAAACTACTTTCCCGGCAAGTTCAAATTCAGCCCTTACACCAAGCGCGACTCTTTGCTGTACCTGGCGCAAATGGCCCAAATTAATGGCCAGCCGGCCCCGCCCGCCCCTACCCCCGCCGACTCCGTTAGAATCGGCACCCTGGTTTACCACGACTACCGCGACGAAATGCGCAACGGCGTATCGGTGCGCGACAGTGGCGAATATGTGGTGCGTCCTAACGGCGACGTGCGTATTCTCATGGCTGAAAGCATCCGGCGCCGACGCCTGCAGAAGTAAGGCGTACCTTTGTTGCCACGAGGGGCCGGACACTGGCCGAGGTACGTAGGTGTACTTCCGCTTTCTGCCCCGGCGGAATCATCTTATTTTGTTGCTTTTACGTGGGCTGGAAGGCTCATGCTCTTCCATGCGTTACATTCTGCTCAACAAGCCTTACGAAGTCCTCACACAATTTACGGACGAAACCGGCCGCAAAACCCTCAAGGATTTTGTTTCAATTCCCAACATTTACCCGGTTGGGCGACTGGATTATGACTCCGAGGGCCTCGTACTGCTCACCGACGATAAACAGCTTCAGCACCGCCTTTCCGAACCGCGCTTCAAGGTTCCGAAAACGTACTGGGTGCAGGTAGAAGGCGTTCCGACCCCGGAAGCCCTGGAAAACCTGCGCCGCGGCGTAGACCTGAAAACGGGTTTCACTACCCCCGCCGAGGTAGCCCTGCTACCCGAAGCCCCCGAGCTGTGGGAGCGTAGCAAGCCGGTTCGCTTCCGGGCCAACATTCCAACTAGCTGGGTCCAGATTCGCATTTCACAGGGCATGAACCGGCAGGTGCGCAAAATGACGGCCGCTGTGGGTTACCCTACCCTGCGCCTCGTGCGCGCCAGCATTGCCGATTTACAAGTTGACCAGCTTCAGCCCGGCGAGTGGCGTGAGCTGACCAAGGCTGAAGTGCAGGCGCTGACCGAGGATATGGCGGCCCAAACTGTGGCGGCCGGCACCTTTAAAACGCCAAGCAAAGGCTCCGAGTACTGGCCCGGCGGGGTGCGCCCCGCCGATGCCAAACCGGGCCAGAATAGCGCTGGTGGCTACAAACGGGGCGGTTTTGGTGCGCAGAACGAGGCGAAGACACCCGGGGCCAACGCCCGCTCCACCGGCTCCCGAGGCGGTGCCCGGTCGGGTGGCAATGGCACGTTTAGTCCAAAACCTACGGGTAGCAAAACCGGAAGTAACCGGGCAACTCCCGGCAAAACCGGTAGCAAGCCCGGCCCGAAATCAGCAGGCCGTGGCACTACCAGCCGGAAGCCGGGCCCGGCTGGTGGGCGTTCGGGCCGCAGCTAATGGCCCAGCGAAACAAACTGAAGCGCGGGCGTCAGCTAGCGTGGGCGCTCGTGGTAGCGTTAGTGGCTATGAACATCGTAGCCGCTTTTCATGCTTGGCGCTTCACGCATTTTACTACCCCGGTTGGCACCCACACGGATAATCCGGAGCAGCTCTCAGCCCCTCAGAAACTGTGGGTGCTGCTTACGGGCATCCGGAACCCTAAGCCGACGAACCGGATTCAGCCAGATTTTCCCTTCGAAACCGTTCATCTTACTAGCGCCAACGGCCGGTTGGAAGCGTGGCAAGGCCAAGTAGCCAACCCGCGCGGTACGGTAGCCCTATTTCACGGCTACACGAGTTCCAAAAGCAAGCTCCTAACTGAGGCGAGCTTTTTCAGAAACTTGGGCTACAACGTGCTGCTCACCGATTTTGCCGGCAACGGCGGCTCCGAGGGCAACGTCTGCACGGTAGGTCACCATGAGGCGGCTGACGTAGCAGCGGTAGTTCAGTGGCTGCAACGGCGGCCCGGGCCAGTATACATTTATGCCAATTCCATGGGCGCGGTGGCTACGTTGCGGGCCGAGGCCGAACTAGGCGTACGGCCTACGGCCAACCTGCTCGAATGCCCCTACGGCTCCATGCTCGAAACCGCCCAAAGCCGCTTCCGCTCCATGCATGTTCCGCCCTTCCCCATGGCCAACCTGTTGGTATTCTGGGGCGGAGTTGAAAACAACTTTTGGGCCTTCGACCTGGATGCCACCGCCTACGCCGCGCACGTCACGACTCCTACCCTGCTCATGTGGGGCGAAGCCGACCCACGCGTAACCCGCCAGGAAACCGACGGTATTTATGCCGCCCTCCGCGGCCCCAAGCAGCGCCAGAATTTTCCCGGCTCCGGCCACGAGCCCTACTGGTGGAAGCACCAGCAACTATGGGAGCAAACCATTCAGGGGTTCCTGGCTAATTAACCCATTCTTCTGAGCTGAGTAGAGGACCATTCCACGATAAAACGAATCGTCATCCCGATTATCGGTCAGGCGTGATAAAGCCCTTTGCAAGCGCAGAATGATGAGGAATCCATGGCTAGCACGTTACCTCCTGCCCGGCTGTCAGCATATCCTACCCTTGGTTTTCCCGTAGAAGTCAGACCGTCGCGAAACCGTGCCGCGAGCTGCCCTAAAATGACAATCTGTCACGAGTAAAGGGCATTTCTGCGGCTGGTACGCGTCTTGTAACTCCCCCGGTGCGAGTGATTCGCACCTGATATCTGACACCTCAACTCCTACATAACAACCATTCACATGGGCAAAATAATCGGTATTGACCTCGGCACCACCAACTCGTGCGTGGCCGTAATGGAAGGCAACGAGCCGGTAGTGATTCCGAATAGCGAAGGTCGCCGCACGACTCCCTCCATTGTGGCGTTCCTCGATAACGGTAAAGGCGAACGGAAAGTCGGTGACCCCGCCAAACGTCAGGCCATTACCAACCCTAAGAACACGCTCCAGTCAATTAAGCGCTTCATGGGTCGCAGCTTCGGCGAAGTGACTGAAGAAGCCAAGCACGTTTCTTACGAGCTGGTGCGCGGTTCTAATAACACGGTAGCCGTACAAATCGGCGACCGGCAGTACACGCCCCAGGAAATTTCGGCCATGGTGCTGCAGAAGATGAAGCAGACCGCTGAGGACTACCTCGGTACGTCGGTAACGGAAGCTGTAATTACGGTACCCGCCTACTTCAACGACGCCCAGCGCCAGGCTACCAAGGAAGCCGGTGCCATTGCCGGCCTCGACGTGAAGCGCATCATCAACGAGCCTACTGCTGCTGCCCTGGCCTACGGCCTCGACAAGAAGCACAAAGACCAGAAGATTGCCGTGTACGACCTCGGTGGTGGTACCTTCGACATCTCGATTCTGGAGCTGGGTGATGGCGTATTTGAAGTACTGAGCACCAACGGTGACACCCACCTCGGTGGCGACGACTTCGACCAAGTTATCATCAACTTCCTGGCTGAAACGTTCGCCAGCGAAAACGAAGGCCTCGACCTGCGCAAAGACGCTATGGCCCTGCAGCGCCTGAAAGAAGCCGCGGAGAAAGCCAAAGTAGAGCTGTCCAGCTCGACGGAAACGGAAATCAACCTGCCCTACGTAACGGCTACTGCTTCGGGCCCGAAGCACCTGGTAGTAAAGCTGAGCCGCGCAAAGTTCGAGCAGCTGGCCGACAACCTGGTGCGTCGCTCGATGGAGCCCTGCAAAAAGGCCCTGCAAGATGCTGGCCTGAGCACTTCTGACATCGACGAGGTAATCCTGGTAGGTGGCTCGACCCGCATTCCGCGCATTCAGGAAGAGGTAGAGAAGTTCTTCGGCAAGAAGCCTTCCAAGGGCGTGAACCCCGACGAAGTAGTAGCCGTGGGTGCTGCCATCCAGGGTGGCGTACTGACCGGTGAAGTGAAGGACGTACTCCTGCTCGACGTAACCCCGCTCTCGCTGGGTATCGAAACCATGGGCGGCGTGATGACCAAGCTCATCGAGTCGAACACAACCATTCCGACCAAGAAGTCCGAGACCTTCTCGACGGCTTCCGACAACCAGCCTTCGGTAGAGATTCACGTGTTGCAGGGCGAGCGTCCGTTGGCTTCGCAGAACCGTACCATCGGCCGCTTCCACCTCGACTCAATTCCGCCAGCACCCCGCGGTGTTCCGCAGATCGAAGTAACCTTCGACATCGACGCCAACGGCATTCTACACGTATCGGCCAAGGACAAAGGCACTGGCAAGGAGCAGAAGATCCGCATCGAAGCTTCTTCAGGCCTCACCGATGCTGACATTGAGCGCATGCGCAACGAGGCTGCCGCCAACGCCGAAGCCGATAAGGCGGAGACCGAGCGCATCGGCAAAATCAACGCCGCTGACTCGATGATTTTCCAGACTGAAAAGCAGCTGAAAGAGTACGGCGACAAGCTAAGCGCCGGCAACAAAACGGCCGTTGAGAATGCTCTGGCTGACCTGAAGAAGGCGCACGAGAGCAAAGACCTCGGTGCTATTGACACCTCCATGGAGGCCATCAATGCCGCTTGGCAGGCCGCTTCGCAGGAAATGTACGCCGCTACCCAGGGTGGTGCCGATGGCCAGCCCGGCGCTGACGGTGGCAACCCCTTCGGTGGTGGTGGTCAGCCCGGCGGCAACGGCCAGCAAGGCCAGCCCCACGACAACGTGACGGACGTAGACTACGAGGAAGTAGGCAAGTAATTGCCACTTAGAAAACAAAAAGGCCCGCAGCTGCTGCTGCGGGCCTTTTTGTTTTCCGGGTAATCTGCAACTGTAGGTTGTACGCTGCCTAATCTTGAAATTCAGCTACAGACCTAGTCGTGAGCAAATAGAAGTTGCTTTCTTACGGGACTTGCAGCAGCCACGCTACGGCCGCGTTTTCGTCCTCAAATAGCCGGTATACCAAACCAGATTCCCGGGCTTCGTTCATCACCAGGTTCATAGCCAATCGGGCGAAAACATCGTGCGCGAGCAGCACGGCTCCGTAGTAAGGATGGGCCGTGGTGGAGCGAGTTAACCAGTTTTCGGTAATCCAGACGCGCTCCGCTTCCGTGAAGGCCGCCATTACCCGTTGGTCGCCGAGCAACTTGTGCCAGTTCCGCTGCTGGAGCAAGGTGCTAGCCTGGGTCAGAAAGGTTTTCAGTTCTTCCAGCTTGCGCTTGCCGGCATTGTACTGTACCACCAGATAGCCATCGGGGTGTTCTAATAAGCGGCCAACCGGGTTTTCGAAGTACAGCCGCAACTGAGGATGCACGGGTGAGTGAGACATGGAAAAGGAGAGCAGAACAGGGCGGGAGAAGGATGCAGGCGCGGGCTTGCCATGCAAGGGACTAGTTAGTCAATAAAATGATATAAAATTTGCCTAGCAGAACCGTAGGGGCGTTTTTTTCAAGTAAATCCTACCTTGTCACATCGTTTTGAATAGCGCAAACCCACAGATAGCATGGCGGATTTTGCAATTATTGGGGCCGGGATTGGTGGGCTAAGCGCGGCACGTGCCCTTGTGCTGCAAGGCCATACGGTGCGGGTGTACGAAGCGGCCACTGAGCTACGCGAGGTAGGCGCAGGCGTAGTGCTTGGAGCCAATGCCATGCGGGCGCTGCAGCAACTAGGCTTGCACGAGGCTGTGCAGGCTCACGGCTCCCCAGTTACTCATCTGAACCTACTTGACCAGCATGGCCGCTTGCTCCAGGCCGCCGACACTACGGCTTTCACTGCTGCTTTAGGCTTTGACAACCTAGGTATTCACCGAGCTGCATTGCAGCGGACTTTGCTGGCGCAGCTTCCCCCGAGCACCGTGCAGCTTGGGCACCAGTTTGCGCGTTTCAATGCTACTGATACCGGAGTTTTGGTGCACTTTGCCGATGGGCATTCGGTGCAAGCGGATGCGCTTATTGGAGCCGACGGCATCCGCTCGAAAGTGCGCGGCCAGCTCCTGCCAGCCGTTGCGCCGCGCTACGCCGGCTATACCTGCTGGCGCGCTGTGGTAGATGTTCACCACTTAGAACTTCCAAGAAGTGAATCGGACGAAACCTGGGGCGAGCGGGGCCGGCGGTTCGGGTACGTGCCCGTTGGAGGCGGCCAGGTGTACTGGTTTGCCTGCCTGAACAGTTCACAGCCTCAGAATCCACGGTTTCGGGCGTACCGGGTAGCGGACTTGCAAAGCGAGTTCTCCGATTTTCACGCCCCTGTGCCCGAGCTGCTGGCCTGCACGCGCGACGAACAGCTAATCTGGAACGATATCCTGGACCTACGCCCCCTCTCCCACCTTGCCTACGGCCGGGTGCTACTGCTCGGCGACGCGGCCCACGCCACTACCCCCAACCTGGGCCAAGGCGCCGGCATGGCCGTGGAGGACGCGGCCGTACTAGCGCAATGCCTGCAGGCTAGCTCCAACCTAACTACCGCTTTTCAGAGCTTCGAACAACGCCGCCGGGCACGCACCGCGCGCATCATCCAAACTTCCTGGCTGCTGGGTCGGATAGGCCAGCTGCAAAGCCCCCTGCTAGGAAAGCTACGCAACACCCTGATGCGGCGGCTGCCCGCTGCCGTCAGCCGCCACCAAATGGCTTGGCTATACGACGAGCTGTAGCAGAATCGAACGGGGTGACTACGTTGCCAGAACTCAGTGTGGAAACCGTCAGGCTTCGTTCAAGTCCTGCAAGACGGTTCTAGATTTGTTCAGACGTGTTGGCTCCGGTAGGTAACCACCATACCGGCCGAAGCAGTGCTGCTTCGGCCGGTATGGTGGCTTTTACGTGGTAAGTTCTTTTTTGCGGTTCGGGTCGGTGGCTTCTTCCTGCTCCTCCTCATCCTCTTCCTCAAACCCCTCCTGAATCTTCTCTACTGCTTCCTGATGGTCCTCCACATCGGCCTGCTCGCCGTTTTGCTCCTGCTTTTCCTTGTCGTGGGGTTCGTAGCTGAGCTTGATGTAAATAGGAAAGTGGTCAGAGCCTACGTAGGGTAGGCGCTCCATATCATCAACCTTAAAATGGGGCGAGACGAATACGTGGTCCAGGGGCCAGCGCATTAGCGAGTACTCGGCGTGGAAGGTGGGTAGCAGCCCGCGGCCCACCCGCGGATCAAGCAGACCGCTGATGCGGCGAAACAGTTCGGAAGTGTGCGACCACGCCACGTCGTTCATATCCCCAAACACAATGGTTGGCTCGTCTTTCTGGTCGATGGTTTTGCCTACGAGCAGCAATTCGGCGTCGCGCTTGGTGCTGGTTTTGGCTTCGGCTGGCGCGGGAGGCTTCGGATGAAGGCCGTAGATGCGCACCTTCGTATGACCATCAGCCAAGCCAACCACGGCGTGTACCGAGGGCACGTCGTCATCCAGTAGATACTTGATTTCGCACTCGTGCAAGGGTAAGCGCGAGAAGAACAGCAGCCCGTACGTATTATCGAGGGGTTCGTGGCAGGTGTAGGGGTGAGTCTCTTCCAGGGGCTTTAATTGCTCCAGCCACCACAGGTCCGTTTCCACGGCCATAATCAGGTCCGAGTCGGCTTCCTGTAGTACTTGCAGAGCCTTCTGACCCTGCTTGTTGTACTGCAGCACGTTCATCATGGTCAGGCTCAGGTGGCGCCGCCCGTCTTGAAGCGTACTATCCTCCACCTGCTTTTTTACCAATCGGGTGTAAGGCACAATTCGAAACGACTGGTATCCAATGGCCAGCAGCAGCACCAGCAGCGTAGCCGGGCCCCAGTACGTGCCATCGGTTGGGCGGTGCCACTCCAGCACCAGCCCTGCGGCCAGCACCAGTCCTAGCACGCCCACAATTTGTAAGCGGGGAAAGTCGAATATCCGGATCCACCACGCTGTTTGGCGCAAGAGCGGCAGCACAGTGGCAATGAGGGCAGCTACTACGAGAAAGAAGGTGAATCCGTGGGCTAGCTGGAGCCAAAAAGGTACGTCAAGATCAGGCACGGATGGGGAGAGGTAGGCGTGGAGGAATCAGGTGGGAGAGGGCAGATGAACGGAGCGGAAGTAACACTTAGTCATCGTTGAAGCCGCCTTTGCGCAGCTCTTCAATGGTGCGCATTACCTTATCCTTCAAGGAAGTACGGTATTTTTCTAATACATCAGCCAGCCGTGCGTTGCCCAGGGCCAAAATCTGGGTAGCCAGCACGGCGGCATTAGAGGCCCCGTCGAGCGCCACCGTAGCCACGGGTACGCCCGCCGGCATTTGCAGCATCGACAGAATAGAATCGAGGCCGTGGAAGGAGGTGGTGGAGTTGATGGGCACCCCAATGACGGGCAAGGTAGTAAAGGAAGCGACCATGCCGGGTAGGTGAGCCGCTCCGCCGCCGCCGGCAATAATTACGCGCAGACCGCGCTTGCGGGCCGTTTCGGCGTATTCTACCAGCCGGTGGGGCGTGCGGTGGGCCGAAACCAGGGTTATTTCATAGGTAATCCCAAACTGCTGAAGTAGCTCAGCGGCCACCGACATAATTTTCAGATCGGACTGAGAGCCCATGATAATTCCTACCAGGGGAGTATCATGAGGAGCGGGAACATCGGCCGCCGCAGCGGCGGGAAGCGTGGTAGGCATAGGAAAAAACAAAGAAACAGGATCAACCTAACTAGGATTGGCTTCTACGGCCCTCCGAAACGGTGGTTGAGTCTATAAACATAGCATTTTCCCTGTTTGCTGATTCTCAAAGGCTCGTACCTTTACCCGCTGTCCTTGTGTTTTTCTGCCTATGGAAATTCTGCTTGCCACGTTTACTACGCTGTTTTCCGTGGTGAACCCCTTCAGCGCCATGCCCGTCTTCCTGACTCTGACGGAAGAGGACACGCCCGCCCACCGGGCCAGCATTGGACTGCGGGCCTGCCTGTACATGATTGGGGTGCTCTCCGTTTCGTTTTTCGCGGGCCAGTACGTGCTGAATTTCTTTGGCATTAACATTCACCATTTGCGCATTGCCGGCGGCATTCTGCTCATGCGCTCGGCCTTCGATTTGCTCACGCCCGGCGGCAACCGCAGCAAAGTATCCGACGCTACCCTGGATGAGAGCCGCCACAAAGACGACATCAGTTTCACGCCCCTGGCCATGCCCATGCTCTCGGGCCCCGGCTCCATGGCCGTATGCATCGGCTTGTTCACCGAAAAGCTGAGCATTCTGGACATGAGCCTGATTTTTCTGGGCTTCGTGCTGGTGGCCCTGGCCGCCTACCTCATCCTGATGTCGTCACTGCGCCTGACGCGCTTTCTGGGCCGCCCCGGCATGGCCGCCCTAGCCCGCATCATGGGCTTTATCACCCTGGCCATCGGGGTGAACTTTTTGGCTACGGCCATCGGAGCGCTATTTCCGGGGCTGAGCCGGTAGCGTGGGACGATGGTAACGGGGGGTTACATTTTACTTGCGCTACTCCTGCTCGTGGTACTGGTGCTGGGCTCTTATCTGAGCTTGTACCGCTGGATACAGCGGCGCTGGGGCCAAGGCGCGAGCATAACACTACTGGTGGTTACCCATTTGGCGGTGGTGTACGTAGTGCGTAGTACCGCAACTTATAATTCTAATGGTTTCTACCGCGACGAATACGAACGGATAACGCTCCGCCCGTTTCCAGAATCCGGTCAGCTGTCCTCCACGCACGAAAGCACCAGCACCAGTTCGACCACGTATCCTTCTCGGAATCAGACTTGGGCGCTACTGAGAGTGTCGCCGCAGGAGTACCGGCAGCTGCAGAAGCAATTGGCGCAGGACGCACGTTTTTCGCCCTATCCGTGCATTGTGAGCCGACTGCACCACGGGAGCCGGCCGTTTCTGATGAATTTGGATGACGCGTTTGCCTGTGGCCAGTATGCCTACGGCTACGCGCGGCGCGACCAATCACAATTGTTGTACATCGGCTTCGTGACGAATGGTCAGGACCTGGTTATCTTATCCCTGGATTCCGCATTCATCCCTTCCGGCCACTGACAACACCGTAGCGAAGCGTATCTTTGCGCCTCCTATGCTGAAGAACGACCTCCTCCTCCGTGCCGCCCGTGGCGAAGAAACGGAACGCACCCCCGTATGGCTTATGCGCCAGGCCGGCCGCATTTTGCCTGAATACCGTGCCCTGCGCGCCCGCCTCAGCGGCTTCAAAGAACTGGTAGAAACCCCCGAGCTGGCCGCTGAAGTCACCATTCAGCCCGTAGATGCGCTGGACGTAGACGCGGCCATTATCTTCTCCGATATTCTGGTAGTGCCCGAGGCCATGGGCCTGACCTACGAGATGGTAGAAGCCCGCGGCCCGCTGTTTCCCGAAACCATCAAAACGGCTCACGACGTAGCCCGCATGCGCGTGGCTGACCCCGAGGAGCACCTAGGCTACGTGCTGGAAGCCATCCGGGTGACCAAGCGCGCCCTCAACGGTCGGGTGCCACTCATTGGATTTGCCGGTGCGCCCTGGACTATTCTGGCCTACATGGTGGAAGGCCACGGCTCGAAAACCTTCAGCAAAGCCCGTCGCATGCTCTACGCCGAGCCGGAACTGGCTCACGAGCTGCTGCGCAAAATCACGGCGACTACCATTGCCTACCTCCGGGCGCAGGTGCAGGCGGGAGCCAACATTATTCAGGTGTTTGACTCCTGGGCCGGCATTCTGCCGCCCGCGCACTACCAGGAGTTCAGTACCCGCTACATTGCCGAAATCTGCCAGGCCATTCCGGAAGTGCCCGTGACGGTGTTTGCCAAGGGTGCCTTCTGGGCCGTGGAGGAGTTTGCCCAGCTGCCCTGTCGCACCATTGGCCTCGACTGGAACCAGGACCCGCGCGCCGTGCGCCCGCTCGTCGGCGACAAAACCCTGCAGGGCAACCTCGACCCCTGCGCCCTCTACGGCACCCCGGAGCAGGTGCGCGCCGCTACCCTCCAGATGCTGGAACAGTTCGGCAAGCACCGCCACATTGCCAACCTCGGCCACGGCGTCTACCCCGACACCAACCCCGATAACGTGAAAGTCTTCATTGAAACGGTGAAGGAGCACAGCCGCCGGTAGGCAGAATATAGTCCAACAAAGCGTGTCATTCCGAGTGGAGCGAGGAATCTGGGTTAACCATTAGGACAACCCAGATTCCTCGCTCCACTCGGAATGACACGCTTTGTAGCAAACTGACTTCTGTAGCCTTACAGCGCCAGTCCTACCTCTTCGGCCTCGGCCAGAAGCTGCTGCTTTTCAATAGGCACTACCCCTACCTGCTCGCAGACCAAGCCACCGCCCAGGTTCGCCAGCGCGGCCGTAACGGGGGCAGGCAACCCCAGGGCCACGCACAGCGCAGCAATGCTAATAACCGTGTCGCCGGCGCCGGAAACGTCGGAAATGGTGCGCAAGTGGGCCGGAATGTAGGTACGGGTCAGGCTGCCGTTTTCCACGAACACGCCGCGCTCAGAGAGGGTAACCAGCACGATTTCGGGGGTGAGCAGTTCGCGCAGCCGAGCCACAGCGCTTTCAAAGGCAGGACGGTCGGCTTCGGCATCGCCGAACTCTAGCTTCAGGCCTTCGCGCAGCTCCTTGAGGTTAGGCTTGAACAGCGTGCAGTGGCGGTAGGCCAGGAAGTTTTTCTTCTTAGGATCCACAACGGTCGGAATGTTGCGCTGCCGGGCCAGGCGGATGAAGTGCTCAATACTGGCCTCGTTGAGTACGCCCTTGTCGTAGTCCTCGAAGATGACCACATCAGCCTGCCCGAGTAGTTGCTCGTAGCGGGCGGTTAAGTCGGCGTTTTCAGAGGGGCTCAGGTCGGTTTCTACCTCCGAATCGATGCGCAGGAGTTGCTGGCCGTGGGCCAGGATGCGCTGCTTGACGGTGGTAGGGCGCTGCGAGGAACGCACGATGCCAGCAGCTGAAAGGCCAGTATCGTGCAGTAAGTCCAGGAGTTGGTCGCCGCCCTGGTCCTTGCCAATTACGGCGCAGAGTAGCGGGGTAGCGCCCAGGGCCTGCACGTTCAGGGCCACGTTGGCGGCCCCACCCAAGCGCTGCTCGGTGCGGCTCACATTTACTACCGGTACCGGCGCCTCGGGCGAGAGACGGGCGGCTTTGCCCCACACGTAGGCGTCCATCATCACATCCCCCACGATGAGCACTGTGAGATTATTGAACGCGGCAAATAATTCAGGCAGGGAAGCGGGCAATACGGCAGCAGGCATTACGGCAGGTTCAGGAGATGAAGGCCGCAAAGGTAAGTTTTGGCTGTCATTCCGAGCGGGAGCAAGGAGCCGGAACTAGTCGATTTGCTGGTCCCCCGATTCTTCATTCCTGCCCGGAATGACAGTTCAACAGCACTTTAGCCACGAAAAACGCCGTGCTCCTTGTCAGAGCACGGCGTCTTGTTTCTTATTGAAAGACCTTGGGTTCTGCTTACTTCAGCTTCGCCAGACTGTTTTTGAGGCGGACAAACGCCTCCCGCAGCTTTTCGTCGGCAGCGGCAGTGCTGAAGCGGATGCAGTTAGGGGCGCCGAATGCGGAACCATCCACGGCGGCTACGTGGGCATCATGGAGCATGAACAACGACAAATCCATGGCGGAATTAATGACCTCGCCGCTGGGGGTAGTCTTGCCAAAGTAGCCCGTTACATCGGGGAAGATGTAGAAGGCGCCGCTGGGGGTAGGCGTGCGGAAGCCAGGGATTTCCTTGACCAGTTCCAGCACCAGGTCGCGGCGGCGGCGGTAGGCTTCCACCATTTCATCGGCGGAGGAGCGGCCACCTTGCAGAGCCGCCAGGGCGGCGCGCTGGGTCATGGCGCAGGTGCCGGAAGTAATCTGGCTTTGCATTTTCTCACAGGCGCAGGCAATGTCCTTGCTGGCGGCCAGGTAGCCCACGCGCCAGCCCGTCATGGCGTAGCCCTTCGAGAAGCCATTCACCGTAATGACGCGGTCCTTGATGTCGGCGAATTGGGCAATGCTCACATGCTCGCCCACAAAGTTGATGTACTCGTAAATTTCATCGGCCAGCACGTACACCTGGGGGTTACGCGCGACTACCTCGGCAATGGCGCTCAGCTCCTGGCGGGAAAACACGGCTCCCGTGGGGTTACAGGGCGAGGAATACATGATGAGCTTGGTGCGGGGCGTAATGGCGGCTTCCAGCTCCGCCGCCGTCACTTTGTAGTCGTTTTCCAGGGAGCCCATCAGCTGCACCGTGGTGCCATCAGCCAGCCGTACCATTTCCTCGTAGCTGACCCAGTAGGGCGAAAACACAATAACCTCGTCGCCAGGATTCACCAGGCTCAGCACGGCGTTGGCCAGGGCCTGCTTGGCGCCGGTGCTCACCACAATGTTCTCGGGCTTGTAGTCGAGCTGGTTGTCGCGCTTGAATTTGTCGCAGATGGCCTGGCGCAAATCGGGGTAGCCGGGCACCGGGGTATAAAAGGTGAAGCCGTCATCCAGCGCCTTTTTGGCGGCGTCCTTGATGTACTGCGGGGTTTGAAAGTCCGGCTCGCCGAAGCTGAGGCTAATTACATCCACGCCCTGGGCGGCCAGCTCGCGGGCTTTTTTAGCCATGGCAATCGTCTGCGACTCTTGCATGGCGTTGATACGGTCGGAAAGTACGAGGGGGGCGAGGGTGGTAGCTCCAGACATGGAAAACGGGTGGTTGGGGAAGGCCACAAAGGTACGGGGAATGTACGGAGTGTGGCGCGAAACTCCGGGCGCCCTCCCCTCCTACCGGGCACCCATCCGCCAGACGGCGCTAGGCTTCGCGGCCCAGCCAACGGAAGCAGCGCAGCAGCAGCGTTACGTCGGTGCTGGCCTCATACTCCTTGGCGTAGAGCAGCTCCAGGCGGCGGCGGGTGGCGTCCGTTAGAGGGGCGGCGGTGCCCGGGGCAGCATCGGCGGCGGAAAGCACGGCCCGGGCTAGGCGGCGTGGGGCCGTGGCGTAGCGCAGCCCTACCCAGGTGCGGGAGCCGGCCAGCACGCGCAGGCAGTTGCGCAGAAAACCCAGCTTGTGCTGTTGCGCCCATACCACCACCGGGGAGGCCAGCAGCAGCAGCAAGCTCACCAAGATATCGAGCAGGCGCTTGTTGCGGATTTGGGCCGGCCGGAACAGGTTCAGGGTAATATCCAGGGTGTAGTAGTCGCCCGAGGAGTCCTTGCCCGAGCTGCCGATGATGTACTCACTACCCTGGGGCAGAATTTTGTACTCCACCGGCGGCTGGCGGTGCAGCTCCACCATCAGCCCAATGATCTGACTGGCGGCCAAGTCGCGGCCGCAGAAAATCAGCTCGTTGAGGTTATAGATGCGAATAATATCGTCGAGCTGGCGCACTTCCCCGAGCAAGTCATCGGCCGGGGAGGCGGCTTTATTGGTGGTATTGCCCGGCTCAATGTAGCCGATAACCCGGGCCGGCACGCCGGCGTGTTCCAGCAGCTGGCGCACCCGCTGAGCTTCCTCCAGGGAGCCGACAATAGCCACGTTTTTCTGGTGCTCGTCGGTGAGGCTGAAGCGGCGGTGCCGGATGAAGTTCGTAGCTACCCGGCGCAGAACCAGGGCGGCCACGGCCCACACGCCGCCCAGTACAATGAGAGCTTTGGAGAAACGCCAAGCATCCAGAAAATTACTGAACGCCGAAATGAGCACGGTGCCCACAAAGATGCCCCGCACAATGCGGCTGGCGCGGGTAGGCTTATCGTAGGCCCCACTGAAAAAGGCCGACAGCAGCCACACGGCCACATACACCGGCACGGCTACTGCCATGTAGTTATCGGGGTAGGGCCCGCGCACGTAGCGGTGGTTTTGCTCCCAGTAGGTTTTCAGGAAGTACATGCCCCCGTAGATCAGACCAGCATCCAGCAGCACGGGGGCAGCCTGCACTACCAGCCGCTGGGCCACCGCTGCCCCCGCACGCAGCCAGATGGCCAGGTTTATCAGGAAGCTAAAAGCCCCTGCCCGATTCGGGGCGAAGTGCTTGCGGGCAAAAATCACCATAGCCCGGTAGAACACGAACACGTAGTTCACGCTCGTGCGCTTGGTACTCTCGCCCTTGTAGTGAATGATGCGGGTACCGGCGAAGTAGTAATTTTTCCAGCCGCCTTGCGTGAGCCGGTACGAAAGGTCGATGTCCTCGCCGTACATGAAGTAGTCCTCATCCAGCAGCCCCACCTGGTCCAGGGCGGCCTTGCGCATGAGCATAAAGGCGCCGCTGAGCACCTCAATTTCGTGGCTTTGCTCAGGGCTCAGAAACCCCAGGTGGTAGCGCCCAAACCGCCTTGACTTTGGAAACAGCTTGGCCAGCCCGAAAATCTTATAAAAAGCTACCCAAGGGGTAGGCAGCCCGCGCTTGCTTTCCGGCAGAAACATGCCCTGCCCATCAAGCATCTTCACGCCCAGTCCGCCCGCCTTGGGGTGCTGGTCCATAAACTCGCAGCACAGCCGGAAGGTATCTTCCTCTACCACTGTGTCGGGGTTGAGCAGCAGCACGTACTGGCCCTGGGCCCGGCGCAGAGCCTGATTGTTGGCCTTGGAAAAGCCGGGGTTGTCGTGGTTTTCGATAAGAATTACCTCCGGAAACCGAGTTTTCACCATGGCTACTGAGCCGTCTACGGAGTTATTGTCCACCACGAAGACTTCCACCGGCCGGCCCAGCTTTTCCACGGCCCGCCGCACCGACAGCAGCGCCTGCTCCAGAAAGTAGCAGACGTTGTAGTTGACAATTACGACGGACAGGGCAACGGCAGACGGCACGGGCGCAGAGCAGGAAAGGCCGCGAAAGGTAAGCAGACTCTCCCTGTTCTAAGAATCCGGTAAGCAGCAAGCGTGGTTTTCAGCCAAGAAAGCTGCTTTCCAGTTGGGCTACCATTTACCTGGCAACAAAAAAGCCCTACCTCTCCAGGCAGGGCTTTTTGTAGCTTATATCTTTCAAACCCATTACCGCGCCTGACGCTGGCGCTCCACAATACTGCGGCCCAGAGTAATTTCATCGGCGTACTCCAACTCGCCGCCCATGGGAATGCCGCGGGCAATGGTGCTCACGTTCAGCTCGGGCAGGTCGCGGAGCTTGCGCGAGAGGTAGAAGGCCGTGGTGTCGCCCTCCATGGTGGGGCTAATGGCCAGAATTACCTCCCGAATTTCAGAGCCCTCCTTGGTCACGCGCTCCACCAGGGAATCAATAGTCAGATCGGAGGGCCCAATGCCTTCAATGGGCGAAATGACGCCGCCCAGCACGTGGTACATGCCTTGGTATTGAGCCGTATTTTCAATGGCAATAACGTCGCGGATGTCGGACACCACGCACACGGTGCTCTGGTCGCGCAGCTGGTTGGCGCAGATGCTGCACTCCGGCGTATCGGAAATGTTGTGGCAGGTATCGCAGTAGCGAATTTCGAAGCGCATTTTAGCCAGGGCCTCCGCCAGGGTAGCGGTGGTATCGGCTTCGGCCTTGAGCAAGTGCAAGGCCAGCCGCAGGGCGGTTTTCTTGCCTACTCCGGGCAGCTTCGATAATTCGCCAACGGCGCTTTCTATCAGTTTGGAAGGAAATTCCATTCAGGTCAGGAAGAGGGTAAAAGAACTGTCATCCGGGGCTCGCGCTACCTGAGCAGGCGGCCTGTTCTTAAACAACAATTGCCACCCAATGGGTCCGTCGCAAGCGCAGGATGACAGATTTTTTCAGCCGATAAAATGGCTACACCACATCGGCCGAGATGCCCCGGTCGTGGATGGCGGTGCACATGCCTGCCAGTTCATCGTAGGCCCCGTGCTTTACCGTGCACTGCCCTTTGTAGTGAATGAGCAAGGTACACTGCTCGGCCTGCTCTGGCTGGTGGCCGCACACGTCCATGAGCGTTTTGATGACGTGGTCGAAGGTATTGATGTCGTCATTGTACACGATTAGGTCGCGGACATCAGTGGTTTCTTCCAGGAGCAGAACGTCCTCGTCGTACTCAATTTGCGGTTTGCTGTTCATGGCACAAAAATACGGAGAAGCAAGCAAAGAGCCGGATTCGATGGGCCCGGCTGGCCTGATATAACTTGTTGAGAAGCTGAATCGTTTCCGCTGCCCACAAAGTTTACCCGACGCAATAGTTAACCGCCTCGGCATAAACCAAGTTAGCCCGCCGGCTGGTGCGGCGGCAGTTGTGGGAGCTTCGCTAGTTATTGTTCGTGTTGCGTTTAGCAGGGTAGCAGCCGACAACCAGAAAAGCATTGCCCAAGGTTGAGCAAAGCAAACAGTAAGCGGACTGCCAACGTCTACCGTACTGCGGCTATTTATCTGCGCCGTTTCCGGGCTATTTTTGACCTTTATTTGCTGCCTACCCCTGCCTCATGCCCGTCCCGTCCGCCGAATTCAAGCGTGCCCTCAAGCGTTTATCTGACAAGGAAAAGGAAGCCCTGCTGCTGCGGGCGGCCCGCCGCGACGCCGAGCTTTACGATACGCTGTGCTTTGAGCTGCTGCCAGAAGTAACCAGCGAAACTGTGTTTGAGCAGGCTTCCGACCAGATTCACGAGCTGTTTGCCGTAGGCGCTACCGGCCGCCTGCTCAACCGCAGCCTCACGAAAGCCCTGCAAAAAGCTACCAAAGAAGTTGCCCGCGCCCGCCGCATCACCAAGGACAAGCGCCTGGAAGTTGACCTGAACCTGTTTACCCTGCGCCACATCTTCGAGAATTACACGGGGCAGTTTGAGAGCGTATACGCAGGCTTCTACACCAGCACGGCCCGGTTGGCGGCCCGTACCGCCCAGCTGATTCTGCAGAACCTGCACGAGGACTTGTGGCTGGAATACAAGCCGGAAATGGATGATTTTCTGCAGCAACTGCATGCCCGCACCAAAAGCCGCAGCCTTAAGTTTGAACTGCCCCGGGAGCTGGAGCTACCGGATTAGCCCAGGCCAACAGCAAGTGCCTACGTACTACATGCAATAGGCTGTATTTAAGCAGGATAATTCATCAATCTTTCATTTTTCGACTATAGGAAAGCAGTTGATCCGATAGATTTGTCTGGGAGTGCCCGGAGGCGGTACGCAACAAGTTTATCTTTTCACACTTCATATTCCTATGCGGAAAAATTTTACCCGTTTTGCGGCCGTTGTTACTACCGCTGCTTTGCTCACTAGCTGCGCTGGTAGCTACCACGCCATCCGGCCAGAACGCATTAGCTCCTACCAAACTGGCAGTGCCGCCGGAGCCCCCGTCGATTTTAGCTACCGCTACAGCGCCCTGCTCAACGGCGGCCCGAACAAAAAGTACGTCAAGAAGGAGCGCAAGCAGGGCTACCAGGTAGTGGCCGTACAGATCAAGAACAATACCGGCGGCGACCTTAACTTCTCCCGCGACCTGGAACTGACCTTCGGCGACCGGCCCATTATGCCTGTGCCGTCGATGCAAGCGGCCAACGACTTGAAGCAGGGCGTGGCCATCTACCTGCTCTATGTGCTCCTAAACTTTAACGTAGGGAGCTACACCACCATGAACGGGCAGATTGTGGAGGATAACCGCAAGTTCATTCCTACAGGACCCTTCATTGCCGGGGGTAATATGCTGGGCGCCAGTGCTGCCAACAAAAATATGCGTAACGAATTCACCAAGTACGACCTCGCTAACAAGGTGATTCATCCTGGTGAAACCGTGTACGGCATTGTGGCCCTGCGCGAAACCGGCGTGGCTCCTCTCAAGCTTACCCTGCGCAACAGCGCCGCCGTAGCGCCGGCGCCCGCCCAGGCTCCTACCCCGGCGCCGGCGGCCAGCCCGGCCCCCAGCACCACTAGCGGTGGTCGTTAGCCCACGGGCGCTGCTTATTTGTAATACATAATACAAGAAAAACCCCTGCCGGCACTGCCGGCAGGGGTTTTTCAGCTTTGTAGAAGCTTGAAAATTACTTCTTGGCAATGACGTTGAAGCTCATGGTGAATTCGTCCATGATGGCTTTGTCGCCGATGCTCTCGAAGAACGACTTCGAGCCGTACTTGATGTCGTACTTGGTGCGGTCAATGGTAGCGGTGCCGCTGGCCGAGGCCACGCCGTTTTTCACACCTACTTTGGCTGGGAAGGAAATCGGCTTGGTAATGCCTTTAATGGTCAGTTCACCGTTTACGGTGGCGTTGTTACCATTAGCGTCGCCTTTCAGCGGAGCCAGGCTGGTGATTTTGAAGGTAGAAGTGGGGTTTTTGTCGATGCTGAAGAAGTCCTCGGAACGCAGGTGGCCCACCAGCTTGCCGTTGTACTCCTGCTCCTTAATGTCCTCCACTTTCAGGGAGTTCATGTCCACCACGAAGGTACCGCCCACAATTTGGTTGCCGCGCACCAGCACGTTGCCATCCTTAAACTGGATGTTGCCGTTGTGCTGACCCGTTACTTTTTTGCCTACCCAGCCCAAAGTGCTCAACTGGGGCTGCACGGCATACGCTACACTGGCGGCTTTCTCAGTGCCGGCATTGGTTTTCTTCACGGCGGGCTGCTGAGCAAAAACCGGAGCAGCGAACAAGGAGGCAGCCAGCAGGGCCGGCAGAATCATTTTTTTCATGACGTAAAAACAAAAAGGGAATAGGGAAATCAGAAGAAACTGAAACCGTCAGTTGCGGACTTTATCGAGCAGGGCGCTGAGTTGAGCGGCCTCCTGAATTGTGAGGTTATGCAAGCCAATATTCTGGGACTCCAGCACGGCATCTAGGCGCTGCAGTAGCTCCAGCCCAGCTTCCGTAATGCGGATGTCAACGGCCCGCCGGTTGCTGGGGCAGACTTTGCGGGTTACCAGTTGCTTGGCTTCCAGCTTATCAACAATGCGGGAGGCATTGCTGGTTTTATCCAACATGCGCTCAATCAGCAGGTTGACCGTGGCCGGCTTGGGGTGCTGGCCGCGCAGAATGCGTAAAATGTTGAATTGGGGCAATGTCAGGCCATATTCCTTGAACGTGGCGCTCTGACGCTGCTGCAGCCACCCCGCCGTGAATATCAGGTTGATATAGGCTTTCTGGTAATCGTCTTTGAAGGTTGGCTGCTTAATTTCGTCCTCTATCTTCATGAGTTGCAGGGCAAGGCTGAATGACGGTGCAAATATATGTACCTACATTTAATGTCACAACACCGTTCGTCTTATTTCTTCAAAAATAACTATTTTACTCTACCCTTGGTTCAGGCGGGCAAGGAAGCTGATCAGGTAAACGCCAGCGGGCAAACCGCGTACATAGCGCAAACCCCTCCTCTACCCTACGTCCCATGAAAAACCTCTTGTTGCTTCCCGCGTTGGCCGTGAGCCTACTAACTGCTTCTCTGGCCACTGCCCAAACTAGCTCCGGATCCACGGTGGCCGGCCCGGTCGCCACAGCCCCCTCTGACCGTTTTATGATGCAGAACGGTGAAGTAGTGCTGGTGCAAGGCAAGCGCCCCACCCCGCTCAACAAAAACGTACTACTCTCCAATGGCACCAAAATCAACTACAAAAGCGGCATTGTGGAGTTGCCAGGCGGCAAAAAGACCACGCTGAAAGAAGGCGACTACGTGCGCCCTAATGGCGACATTGTATTTGCTACCCCCGCCAGCGCAGCCCAAGCCCGCGGCGACAACTCTGTACCTGCCGGGGCACAATTCGAAACGTACCTAGACCCGCGCCCGGCTCCTTCGACACCCGCCGCCATGGAATCCCGCCTGTCGGAGATGAACACCAAAATCAGCCTGATGGCAGAGAAGATTCAGCTACTCAATCAGAAAATTAGCCTCCTAACGAACAGCAGCCAGCGCCCAGCTGATACAGCCGCCCTGGACAAGCAAATTCAGGCCATTGATGCCAAGCTGAAATAAGCGGGGGTATGTGGTGGCTAGGAATTATACCGGTTAGCTTACCCAAGGCAATTACTATCCACATAGCTCACGCTAAGAACTAAAAAGCCTGCTGAACACTGTTCAGCAGGCTTTTTAGTTCTTAGCCTTGGTGGCCTTGTCTGGCAACTAAATGGCCTTGCGTTTCCTGCACTAGCCCAAACGGCTCATTCCGCACAACCAAGAAGCCATCCAAGTCGCAGACGTCGGCTAGGGAGCTTACCTGCAGGGCCGACCAGATGCCCAAGGAGGTTTCCACCATGCAGCCGAGCATGGTTTGCAGCCCGTGGCGACGTGTTTCGCGCAGAATTCGCAGGCCGTTGAGGTAGCCTCCGGCTTTCATCAGCTTCATGTTCACCCCATCAAACTGGCGGGCAATGTCGGCGAAGTCGGCCTCATCCGTTACCGATTCGTCGGCGAATACGGGCGTGCCCAGGCGGCCTTTTAGGTGGCGGTAATCATCGGCGCGGGCGGCGGGTAGGGGCTGTTCGAGCAGGCGCACTTGCAGTCCCGGCAGGGCCCGAATGGTTTCCCAGCTCTGGAGCAAGCTGTCGGCATCGGGCCAAGCCTCGTTGCCATCAATAAGCAGGCTGCGGCCGGGCAACAGGCGGGTTACTTCCCGCAGCAGGTCTGCGGCTCCTTCGCGGTTTACCTTAATCTTGAGCAGAGGAAAGCGGTCTAGATGCTGTTCCCGCACAAAATCAGCCACCTCGCCCGGCTCCATAATGGGTAGGGTCATGGCCGTGGGTACTGGCCGGACTGGGGGCTCCAGCCCAAGCCACTGCGCCACCGACTGCTGCTGCCGACTCGCCTCCCAGTGCACCCACGCCGATTCCAGGGCAAAGCGCAGGGCGTGGGCCGGCGGGTGAGTTGCCAGAAAGTCGGTGAGTTCAGGCAAGGTAGCGCACTGGCTTAGCCCAGCTGCCTGCAACTGCTCAAACTCGGCCTGCAAGCTCTCTGGGGTTTCGCCGTACCGGATATTAGGCGCGGCCTCACCCGTTCCGCTGCCCTGAGCATCCGCTACGCGCACAATCAGGTTGGTTTTGGCGTCAGAGGCATTGCGGGAGATTTTCCAGGTGTAGCGCAGGGGCAGCAGCAGGGAGGTTAGCGTCCAGGTAGGCATAAGCAGCGGAAAGGCAAATTTTGGCGGAAGATAACGCGCAAACCGAGTTGGGCACGCCGTGGGCGCCTAGACAGCTGCTCTGTACGTTGCCCCCGTTCCAGGCAGCTGAAAAGGCGCTAATTCTTGTGGCAGCGCCTTTTTTTCGCTACCAATCGGAAGCTCCGGGGTAGGCCGCACTACTCCGCCTGCAGAAACCTATCTTTGTGGCATTCCCGCTATTTCCTTTTCCCTGAACTGCCGCGCATGAAGTTTTCGCGACTCGCCCCCCTTGTTCTGATTCTGTTTCTGGTGGCTGCCTTCCTGACGGTGGCCGCCGCTCAGGGCTGGCTGGCCCTCGACCCCGTTATTCCCATGACTGCCCGCTGGCTGGCCATCCTGGCCACGGTGGCCCTGGCCGTGCAGCGCCGCTCCATCACCTTCTGGATTGTGGTCAGCATGTTGGTCGGCGCCGAAATTGGCCACGACTTCCCTACCCAGGCCGTGCAGCTTAAAGTGCTCAGCGACGTGTTCTTGCGGCTGGTGAAAACCATCATTGCGCCCTTGGTATTCGCTACCCTGGTGGTAGGTATTGCCGGCCACGCCGACCTGAAGCAGGTGGGTAAAATGGGCCTAAAGGCACTGATTTACTTTGAAGTTGTCACCACCTTTGCCCTGTTTATTGGGTTGGGCGCCATTAACCTGACCCGCGCCGGCGAAGGCGTGGACCGTAGCGGCATTGCCGCCGACACGGAGCAACTGCAAACCGTGAAGCAAAGCACTTCGGATATAATCCTGCACATCTTCCCCGAAAACATTGCTAAATCGGTGGCCGAAGGGCAAGTGCTTCAGGTGGTAGTCTTTGCCATCATCTTCGCCATTGGCCTAGCCATGGTGCACCAAAAGCACCGCCAGCCCCTGCTGCAAGTAACGGAAAGCCTGTCGGAGGTGATGTTCAAGTTCACCAACGTGGTCATGTTCTTTGCCCCACTGGGGGTAGGCGGCGCGCTGGCGTACACGGTAGGTAAAATGGGCTTTGCGCCCCTGCTCAACGCCTTTAAGCTGCTGCTGACTTTGTACGGTGCGCTAGCTGCCTTCGTGCTGGTGGTGTTGGTGCCCATTGCCCTGATTGCCCGCATTCCACTCAAGCGCTTCGTGCAGGCCATTGCTGAGCCGGTGAGCATAGCATTTGCTACTACCTCCTCGGAGGCGGCCCTGCCCCGGGCCATGGAGGCCATGGAAAGCATTGGGGTACCGCGCCGCATTGTGGCCTTCGTAATGCCCACGGGCTACTCGTTTAACCTCGATGGCACCACGCTTTACCTTTCCCTAGCCGCAGTATTTGTGGCTCAGGCCGCGGGGGTAGAGTTGTCGTTTGGTCAGCAGTTAGTGATGGTATTTACCCTGATGCTGACCTCGAAAGGCGTGGCGGGCGTGCCGCGTGCTTCCTTGGTAATTCTGCTGGCTACGGTGGCTTCGTTTAACCTGCCAGCCTGGCCCGTATTCATCATTCTGGGTATTGATGCGCTGATGGACATGGCCCGCACCGCCGTAAACGTAATGGGTAACTGCTTGGCCACGGCCGTGGTAGCCCGCTGGGAAGGCGAATTCGTGGACAACTACGTGGCCCCCGACCCAGTGCTGGACCTGGCCGAAGCTGATAGCGCTCTGGCGCATCAGCCTCACTAATACATAAGCGTCGAGCCCAAGCACGTTTACTTACCCCTGCAGTGGGTAAGCACCAAAGCGAAGGGAGGATAACATTCTACTCTTCGGGCCGATTTTCCTCACCTGATCAGGTTGCCGATATTCTTTGCTAGCAAAACGCCTTGTAGCTATCGACGCTACGAGGCGTTTTGCATTTAGCCAGCATTAGTTTACATTCCTGCAATAACTCCACTTTCAATACAGGAAAATTTATATATTTTAGTTTTATATCATAAATCAAATCCTATTCTTCTGGCGTTCTTCTGCTGTAATTTTGTATTCCGCTGGAGCGGTAGGAATTTGATAATGATACACATGACTCGTTTTTACCCCCATGCTGTTGTACTGATGCTAGGCTTAGGGCTCGGCAGCTGCAAATCCGCCGAAAAGGCGGTGTTTCACACGGTACGCTCCAATAACTCTGTAGCCCTGGGCCGCCTACCCCAATTAGATGCGGTAGTGGAGCCCGGCCCGCTCAACACCACGGAAGGTGCCCTCCCCGACGACGCCAGTAAGGTATTTCGACAGGAACTGTCCTTTCATTTCGCTGAGCCGCAACCCGACACGGTTAAGTTTGGCTTTGCCAAGCTGGTTGTCACCCAAGCGGAGGTGCAGCGCACCGGCCGGGTCCTGCAGGCTTTCCAGATGCTTACTCTCATGACTCCCAGCCTGCTGGGCATGCCTCTGGAGTGGTACCGCACGAATGTGAAAGCGGAAGTACAGATCATCAACTCCAAGGGAGAAGTAATCGGCACGTATGCCGGCACCGGCCGCAGCAAAGTGCGGGTGGCCATGTACCACGGCTACAGCCAGACCAAAGCGGCCCGCCTCTCCGACGTGCAGGCCCTGCGCCTAGCCCTCGACCAGATCCGGCCCCAGCTGGATGCCGACGCCGATACTTTACGTAAGCAACTGGTAAGCTCCGGGCCCCTGGAAGAAATTATCGGTCAGTCAGCGCAATCAACTGACACAACCGGAGTAAACTAACCCAGCGGCTTTCTTCTTGGCATTAGTTGCCTTCCCCGCGCACCCGGCCTACCTATCCGAGTGCGCGGGGAATTTTTATGTGCACCTGACCCCACGCACTAAAAAAGACACATCCGAAAGCTTCCGCTTCTGGCTGTTATGCTGAGCAGAAACGAAGAACTTGGGTTATTCTTCGGAAGGTAAACTCGGATTCTTCGTTTCTGCTTGAGGCGCAGAATGCTCGGAATAAAGGTGCGGAATATAGGAAAACCGCTTTGGAGCAATCTGAAGCAGTTTTTTCTTGCCCTGATTAAACCCTACCGCAGTGGGGGCATCTATGCCAGTGAATCCGGATACTACCTCATTTTCCCACATTAGCATTTCACTCTGTATGAAAGCCATTACGCTCGCCTTGGCCTTGTTCCTGCTCCTAGGAAACTCGGCCGTGCAAGCCCAGAACACGCAGGCCCACCAGGGCGCTCCTGCCCGCAAGGAACTCCGCGAGTACTACCAGCAGAATGTGCTGCCTACGGTGCGCCAGCAGCGGCAGAAGCTGGAGGCTCAGCTGACCACCTCCGACAAAGCTCAACTCACGCTTTACCGGGCCCAGCTCAAGGAAACTCGTCAGAAAGGCAAGGCGCTTCGCCAGAGCCTCCGCCCCGCTGGCACGCCCGCCGGCACCCGTCCCGAGCTTACCGAAACGCAGAAGCAAGAGCTCCAGCAGCTGCGCGCCGAAACCAAGGCCATACTACAGAATGTAAGCCAGCTGGCTCAGAAGTACGAAGGCGACATTGCCAAGCTGGCGCAGGAAGTACAGCCCCAGCGCGAAAAATGGGCGGCCGACACCAAGGCTATTCTGGCCCGCACTGCTACTCCTGAGCAGCAACAAAAACGCGCTGCCTGGTTGAGCAAGCGCCAGCGCCACGCGGGTGCCCGCCGGTATTTCCAGCCCGTTACCTTTCTGCTGCTCAACCCTAATGCTTCCACGAAAGCCGCCGCTGGAGTTGAGCGTACCAACAATTTAGGCGTGTATCCAAACCCGGCCGTGAGCACCAGCCAACTGGAATACGGTGTAAAAAAAGCGGGCCCGGTAACCGTAGAGCTGCTTGATGGCCGCGGTAACACCCTGCGTACGGTGGCCCAGGAAACGAAAGTGGAAAAAGGAGAGCACACCTTGGCAGTGAATGTAGCAGACCTGCCAGCGGGCACGTACTACTTTAAAATTACTACTTCTACCGGCTCAGAAACTCGCCGCTTTGTCAAGCAGTGATCGAGTGCACAAGCAGCCAATATCTGGGCTGCGTATCCGTTAGATAAGCCGGTTGGCCTGCGCCAGCCGGCTTATGCTGCTTTTAAAGGCTGGCCGGGGGGCCACCTTTCCGCTTGCTGCCGTGGGTGGCCAAGGGCAGCCCATTATCTTTGCGCCCTATGCTGCGTTCCGTTTTTACCTGGTTATTGGTTTTGGCTACTACCGTGCTGATGGCGGCCTGCTGCGGCTCCGTATCCTGTGAGTGCGAAGATGCCTACGCGGATGCCATTGGGTTAACTTTCAGCCCCACCGATTCTGCCTCAACTAATCCGGCCCAAGGTTTCCGCTCAGCCCAGCTCACTACCGTGTTTTTGGTACGGGTACCCCGCGATACGGCCCAACGCCCCAGCGCCGATACGATAGCCATTACTCGGCCCCGCGCTACGGTGTACACTCAGCCTATTGTTATCAACAACGCTGCTCCTTTCACCCAGACTGGTAACCGTCGGCTTGATCAGTACACTTACAAACTTTACCTGGCGCCCAGCCGACGGGCAGCAGCCACCTACACCTACCTCATTACCGACATCAGCCTTACTACCGACTACCAGGCCGATGGCTGCTGCACCTGCTATCAGAACACCCGCAAGCAGGTAGTGACAACGAACAACAAAGGGGTTAGGCAGCAGTTTGATTTAACTGATCCGGCTGCCAGCAACCAACTCATCCCGATTATTCTTACCCGCCAATAGTAGCTCCCAAGCGCCACAGTAACCACGGCTAGCCGCCAAGCCGGTTCCCGGATGACTTATGTATCGTTCCCCTAACCGGGGTACGACCGCCAAGCAGGAACAACCGTATAGGGGGTAGCGTTATTCTCTGCCGTACCTGTTCAGTAGCCCAGGGGTAGTGTCGCTGTTTATTATGCTGAAAGAACCTACCGCGGCCGTTACGCCTACTTTTCCGTTTAAAACCACGCTCAGCCTGGAGCCACTGATTGACTACTGGCGCGCCGGCGAAGAATCCCAGAACGTAGGGGTAGCCATGCTGGCCCGGGCCGTGAGCGAGCAGGTAGCCAACGCCGACTGGTCGCGCGGGACCATCACGGACCTGAAGCTGCTGGAATGTAACTGCGACTTAGTGGAGGCGCTGATGCTGGCCGTGTTTCCGCCGGCTTCCTTCGATACGGACATTGCCGGGGCCATTGCACCGTTTCAGCGCCACAGCTTTTATCATACCCCGCGCTTTGCGGAGGTGCTGCTGAACCCGTCCAAATCCATCAAGCAGCCTTTAAATATTGATATGCGCACGCTCGAGGTGTACACCACTCGCATGGCGTATCAGTTAATTCTAGAGAAGATTTACGGGGTGCACCTACCCCTGCAGGGCACCATCATCTTCACCGTGCCCGATTATAGCATTGGTCTTTACCGCCACTATGGGGTAGAGTTCAATTCTACCTTCGTGCAGATTCGGGTGCACGGCGACAAGCCGGAGCTGACTCCGCAGCAGCTCGACCAACTGGCCCGCAACCCCCACCGCGCCGATTTGTGGCAGCAGATGCTCCCCCCCGAGCACTTTGAGCTAGTGGGTTTTAACATTCTGCACCTAGTAGATGTAACGGAGCAGGAAATATTATCGGAGCTGAAATACGACTTGCTGGAGCGGGACGTGCTGCAGGCCTCCGACCGACTGGAACAGATCCAGGAAAAGCTACGGGTGCTGTTTGGACGGCCGTTTCTGCAGCTGGGCATTGCGGCCTACGATGAAAAGAAGCGAGCTTTCGTGGATTTCGGGCGCAAAATCAACCACAGCTTCCTGACCAAGCAGCTCCACAGCCCCGACGCCGGCTCCGGCTTCCGGCAGATTTACAGCCGCCTCTGGGCTGACCGTCAGCCCCTAGTACTGGAAGACGTGGAGCAAGCCGACATCCCGGAGGACCTGCGCCAGCAGATTCTAAGCCTGGGCATCCGCTCCGCCATTCTGGCCCTGCTACCCTACGGCGACGATATTGTGGGGCTGCTGGAGCTGGGCTCGCCCAACGTGAGCGACCTGAACGAGTTCAGCCTCGAAAACGTGAACCAGTTTGTACCCTTGTTTGCGGTGGCGGTAAAGCGTAACGCCGAGGATATTCAGACGCGGGTACAGGCCATTATCAAGGAGAAGTTCACGGCCATTCACCCCACCATGGAATGGCGCTTCACCGACGCGGCCCAAAACCTACTCCAAAAGCTGGAAGACGGCAACAAAGGCGCCGAAATGGAGGACATCGTGTTTCATGATGTGTACCCCTTGCATGGCTCCAGTGACATTCGCGGCAGCAGCACAGCCCGCAACGAAGCCATTCAAGGCGACCTGATTGAGCACCTCACTCTGGCGGGAAAGGTGCTGAAGAAAGCCTCCGAGTTTCAGCAGCTACCCATTCTGGATGAGCTGAAGTTCTACGTTAATAAAAACCTGCGTCGCCTGCGCCAGGGCATTCTAACCGGAGATGAGGTAAGCATTTTCGAGTCGCTGAGGACGGAAGTAGAGCCCTTGTTTGAATACCTGGGTCAGAACAACGCGGAACTGCGGCCCATTATCAGCCAGTACTGGTCCAACATCGACCCTGAGTTGGGCATCCTCTACAAGCGGCGCAAAGCCTTTGAGGAAACCACTACCCTGCTCAACGACGCCGTCAGTAGCTACCTAGATGAGGAGGATGCCAAGGCCCAGGCCATGTTCCCGCACTACTTCCAGCGGTTTAAAACCGATGGCGTGGAGCACAATATTTACGTGGGTGCTTCCTTGGTAGAGAACAAGCCTTTTGACTTGGTTTTCTTGAAAAACCTGCGTTTGTGGCAGCTTCTAGTGATGGTAGAAATTACCCGCCGCACCGCCGCACTCAAGCCTACCCTACCCGTGCCGCTGGAAACCACTCAGCTCATTCTCATCCATAGCCAGCCCTTGAGCATTCGCTTCCGCCAAGATGAGCGCCAGTTTGACGTGGACGGGGCCTACAACATCCGCTACGAAATCATCAAGAAGCGCATCGACAAGGCAACCGTACAGGGCACCGGCGAACGGCTTACCCAACCCGGCAAAATTGCCCTAGTGTACTCTCAGCAGCGCGAAGCCGACGAGTACATTGAGTACATCGACTACCTCCAAGACCGGGGCCTGCTGGAACCCGAGGTAGAACACCTGGAGCTAGAGGAACTGCAAGGCGTCAAAGGCCTACTGTCCCTACGGGTACAGGTGAAACTGTAATTTGTATTGGCCGAGATACCGACGTCATCCTTCCTGGCCACCGTGCTACCCTTCTAGCGTGACAAGCCCTTACCTCCAACACGGACGTAAGGGCTTGTCACTTTATCAAGCTAGTCACAACTGAGAAGAAGACTCGCTTCGTCACTGGCTTGATGCGCCACCTGCTCGCCAGGACGCTTCGCTTACCATCTTACAATTTCACTTCTTCCCGCCACCAAAGCCGCAGGGCGCTGCGCAACAGAATCAGCCAGAACAGACCCGCCGCAAAGCCTGCAGCCACGTCGGTAGCGTAGTGAACGTGCAAGTACACTCGGGTTAAGCCGATGAGCACGGCAAACAGTAGCAGCAAAATAGCCCAGGCCGGGTGGCGGCGGTGACGCCACAGCAGCCAGGCCAGGCAGCCGTATAGAGCCAGACCAATCATAGCGTGGCCGCTGGGAAAGCTTAACCCCTGCTGAAACACCAGGGCCGAGCTAGGCCTAGCACGCTGGAAGTGGGTTTTCAGAAGTTGATTTAGCAGTGCCGCGCCGGCCACAGCCAAAAATACCTCCAGCCCTTCCCGGCGGTGCCCCCGCAGGCGCAGCGTAATCGGAATGCCGGCGCCGGCCACCACTAGAAACGGCAGGGAGGCAAAAAAGGTAAGGCCTGCTACCAGCGGGGTGAGATTAGGACTAGCAGCACGCAGGGCATCCATCTGCTGAAAAGCCCACTCATCAAACTGGACCGAGTGCGCAATGAACACCACTCGGGTTAGGTAGAAAAACAAAAGCGCCGCCCCCAGAAATACGCCACCAACTACCGCTACTTCAACGGTCAGGAAGCTAAAAAGCGCAACGAGCCGAGCAGGAAGAAACTTCATATAGCGCAGAGGTAGCAAGCTGCCCGAAAGTACGCCAACCACTTTCATACTGGCTAACCACCAAGCCAAGAAGAGGCCCAAACAAAAAAGCCGACCCATTTCTGGATCGGCTTTCGTGCGCTCGGAGAGACTCGAACTCTCACACCTTTCGGAACTGCCGCCTGAAGACAGCGCGTCTACCAATTTCGCCACAAGCGCAGCAATTTTATCATCTGACTACCACAGTGGGGGTCATTTGATGCTGCAAAGATAGGTGGCTTTTTTGACGTGTGTCAAGCTTTGCCGCAAAAAAACCTGAAAAATATCTGGCCAAATATTTCGATTCTGCTCTATGTAGGCTGTTTTTCAGCTGATTGCAGCCGATTTTTGAATTGTTTTTTTACTAGCATCTCTACCTTTTTCAGTAGCGGAATAGCTACTATCAACCACGCAGCTCCGGCCGTAAAGCCCGCCAGTACATCCGTGGCGTAATGCACCCGCAGGTACACGCGCGTTAAGCCAATGAGTAAAATAAGAACCAGCAGGGCGGCCACCAGGGCATAGCGTGGCCCAGGCCGGCGCACGTGCGTCCATACCAAATAGATGAGCAGGCCATAGAATGAGGCCGATATCATGGCATGCCCGCTGGGAAAGCTCAGGCCCGAAGCCGACGTAAGGGGCAGCAGTGGGCGGGGCCGCTGGTAGAGCTGTTTCAGCACCAAGTTCAGCGTGATGCTACCCAAGGCAACTACTGGGATGAGCAGGGAATACCAGCGGTGGCGCCGCACCAGCAGAAACCAATTGATGAGTAAGCCAGCCGCCCCAGAAATGAAGTTGCGGGAGGCCAGAAACGTTATTCCTTCTACCCACTGCTGCCGCTCGGCCCCCAGCATTTGTCTTGACCAGCGGAAAGCCTGCGCATCAAACGTGGCGGCGTCCTGGTCGAACACCTCCCGGCCCAAAGCCAGAAAGATGACGACGCCCAGCGTACCCAAGGCCAGCGTGATGGCAAACTCCGTCAGAAACAAGGTGATGCCGGCCAGCAACCGGCGCAGATGACTAGTCATAGCCTCTGCATACGAAACCAGCGCCGGTTTGGCGGCCAGCGCGGCTTTACTACCCCGAATATGCGGTTAGCATTGTGCATGCCTCGCCCTACTGATTCGGGTTTTGATGTTGTGGCTTCCTTCTATGACCCGTTGGCCCGGCTGGTGTACGGACGCGCCTTGCAACGGGCCCAGGAGGCTGCCCTGGATACGGGTTTGCCCAGCGGTAGGCCCCGTATCCTCATCATCGGCGGAGGTACGGGTTGGGTGCTGGGCCAAGTGTTAAAGCGCCAGCCGAAGGCGCGGGTGGTGTACGTGGAAGCATCGGGGCGGATGCTGGCCCGCAGTGAAGCTTGGGCCCGGCGGCACCTACCCCAGCACCTCAGCCAGATTGAGTTCCAGTTAGGCACCGAGGCCTGTCTGCCCCCGACGGCCTGCTTTGACGCCGTCGTTACGTTCTTTTTTCTCGACTTGTTTACGCCCGTCCGCCTTCGGAGCATCACAGCGCGGGTAGGTGCCGTGCTCGTTCCCGGCGGCCGGTGGCTGCTGGCTGACTTTGCCCGGCCCCGCAGCTGGTGGCAGCACACGTTGCTTAAGCTGATGTACTGGTTTTTCGGGTTCACGACGGGTATCAGCGCTCGGCACCGGCCCCCAATTGAAGACGAGCTAGCCCAGTTGGGACTGTCACCCCAGCTCGCGGGTCAGTTCTTTGGCGGTATGGTAGAAGCCAGTGTGTGGCGGTAATAACTAGTTGGAAAAGCGACGAGAAATGCGCCTACAGCTTATTTCGAGGCTGAGCTTGGGCAATTCTGACAAATAACTGCTTTAGCTCTGGTCAAGACCTGTTAGGTTAGCGTTTCCTTTCTTCTCCTCTATTTCTTTGCGTATGATCATGCGGAAATTCGCCGCGCTGTGGCTGCTGGCCCTGCCCCTAGCGTTCAGCCAACCAGTTCAGGCCCAGGCTCCGGTTCAATACAAACTTGCCTTCCCAAATGCGGTGCACCACGAAGCCCGCATCATAGCCACGTTTAAGGAGCTGCCCGCCGGGCCTCTGCAAGTGCGCATGGCCCGCTCCTCCCCTGGCCGCTACGCCCTCCACGAATTCGCTAAGAACGTATATGACGTGCAAGCTACTGACGCTAAAGGCAAGACTTTGACTGTGAGCCGCCCCGACCCCTACGGCTGGACTGTGGCCGGGCACGACGGCACGGTGATTTTCACTTATACCTTATTTGGTGACCGGACCGACGGTACCTACGCCGGTATTGATGCCCGCCACGCCCACCTGAACATACCGGCTACCCTGGCCTACGCCCAGGGGCTAGAGCAGCGCCCGGCCCAGGTTACGTTTGTCCTTCCCCAGGGCTGGGCGGTGGCCTCCCAGCTACGGCCCGACGCAACCAACGAAGTCTGGATGGCTCCCAACCTGCAGTACCTCATGGACTCGCCTACCTCCCTAGGCCCCCAGCAGGTGCGCTCCTGGCAGGAACAGGGTAAAACCATTGAAATGCAGGTGCTACACGAGGGCACGCCGGCCGAGCTCGACGCTTACGTGGCGCAAACCAAGAAGGTAGTCAAAGAAGCCGCCGCCATTTTCGGGGGCTTGCCCGACTACGACTTTGGACGTTACACCTTCGTAGCCAACTATCTGCCCCAAACCAGCTCCGACGGCATGGAGCACCGCAACTCCACCAGCCTCACCAGCAACCGCCCCCTGCGCGGCTCCGGTGCCCTGGACAACCTCGGTACCGTGTCGCACGAATTTTTCCACAGCTGGAACGTGGAGCGCCTTCGTCCTCAAGATTTGGAACCCTTTGACTTTCAGCGGGCCAACATGAGCAGCAATCTGTGGTTTGCTGAAGGCTTTACGCAGTACTACGGGGAGCTGCTATTGCGCCGAGCCGGCGTGTATACCGACGAGCAGTACTGCCAGGAAGCTCTCAGTGGCATTGTGGACGCCATGCTGACCATGCCGGGCCCCAAGCGCTATTCGCCGGTGCAGATGAGCCAGCAGGCGCCTTTCGTGGATGCCGCCGCCGCCATTGACCCCAACAACCGCTCGAACACTTACCTGAGCTACTACTACATTGGGGCAGGCAATGCACTGGCCTTGGACCTAGAGCTGCGCCAGCGTTTCAAAACCGACCTGGACACCTACATGCGCACGTTGTGGCAGCAGCACGGTGCCCAGCAGAACTACGCCCCGGCCAAGCCCTACACCCTGCGCGACCTGCAGCAGGTGCTGGGCGAAGTAACCAAGGACACAACCTTCGCCGGCCAGTTTTTCCGCCAGCACATTACCGGGCATGAGTTGCCCAACTACGAGGCCTTATTGGCTCCGGCCGGCCTGCTGATGCGCCGGGCCCAAGCCGGTCAGGCTAGCTTGGAGGCCCGCTTGCAGTTCAACCCTGACAGCAGCGCCACCTTGGGTAGCACGCTGCTAGGCAGCCCGTTCTACCTCGCGGGCCTCGACCGAGAGGACGTGGTACTGAAGCTGGACGGCCAGAAGCCCACCAATGCCAAGACCGTGCAAACCTTTCTCTCTACCCACAAGCCCGGCGACGTGATACAGGTGCAGGTGCGGGCCCGGGACGGAGTGCGGACCGTGCCCATCACCCTCCAGGAAAACTCCGACCTAGCGGTAGTACCTTATGAGCAGGCTGGCCGGCCACTGTCCAAAACCCAAAAGAAGTTCCGGGCGGCTTGGCTTAGCGGTAAAGCCAAATAGAACGAGCACCATTTAGTCGGTCCCCGAAAACGGCTATTCGTCGCCTGACTTTTCCCGCTATATCCGGTACAGATAAGCCCCTACCCTCGCGCAGAGAGTAGGGGCTTGTTCTGTTTTGCAAGGAACTGAACTGGTGCAGGATGCAAGCGGGCTACTGCTGAAAATGCACCATTTCACCACCTCACCCTTGCACTTTTACCGCCGCCGACCGAAGATGCGGAGCAGCAGCAGGAACAGGTTGATGAAATCGAGGTAGAGGATGAGGGCACCTAGTACGGCCGCTTTGCGGTCGGTAGCTTCATCTTCGAGGCCCATGAAAGCCAGCATTTTCAGCTTCTGGGTATCGTAAGCAATAAGGGCCACAAAGACGATGACGCCGACGAAGGTAGCAACCCAGTACAGCACCTCACTGTGCAGAAACAGGTTCACTACGGACGCCAGAATCAGCCCAATTAGCCCCATCATCAAGATGTTACCCCAACGGGAAAGGTCCGTGCGCGTGAAGTAGCCGTAGAGGCTCATGACGCCAAATGTACCAGCCGTGATAAAGAACGTGGAGGCAATGGAGCCCATAGTGTAGGCCAGGAAAATAACGCTCAGCGTTACCCCACTCACTACCGCGTAGGCCATGAACACGCTCGAGGTAACGCCCACTGACCATTCCAGGGCCTTGCGTGAGAGGAAGCTTACCAGCAGCACTTCCACCAGGAACAAGCCCAGAAACACGCCGATATGGTTAAAAATAAATTCCAGGGCCACTTCAGAAGATGCTACCAACATGGCTACACCGCCGGTAAGGGCTAGGGCCCCGGCCATCCAGCCGTACACTTGCTGCATAAAGGCGCCCTGAATCCGGGCCGCGTCTTCGGCGCTGATGCGGAGGGTAGGCTGCGTGTTTTGTTGCTCGTCGGGTACAAATTCTTCCATGGAAGCGGTTAAAAGAAGGGTTAGAATAATGCTGTTGTTCGGGCCAAAATACAAGTTTATGCTGTCATTTGACTTGGCGCTGAGCTTTTTGCCTCCATTAATCGTCTAACAGGAACCGGAACGCCAAAGCCAGGAGGAAACATACGCTGCCCAGCACCAGAATACGGAAGCCGTGGGCCCGGTCGCGGGGCTGGAAGGCCAGCACCTGCTGGCCATTGGGCAGTTGCTTTTTGTGCGAATACAGGTGCCAGCCAATAAATACGGCCACAATGCCGCCGAGCAAGGCCATGGCGTAGCCAAACAGAATCCAGGCCTTTTGTGACGGTTCGGGCCGGGCCAGATCCTGGAGGCGCTGCTGGCGCAGGCGCTCCATCAGGGCCGGACTCACGTCGTGGCCGCGCTGGCGCAGGATGCGGCGGGCCAGGGCTACATCGAAGCTGTTCCACTCATCGGGCTTGAGTAGCACATCGAGCAACTCCTCATCGGGGAAGTTAAACAGGTAGTGGTCGGGAGCAGCGCTGGCCGTTAGCGCATCGTTGGCGTCCAGTTCCAGGGTTTGCGCAACCTCAAAATCCTCGGGCCGCAGTTGCACCACGAAGTAGGAGTTGGTAGGGTTGAAGGCAAACGACGGATCGATGCGAGGCTGGTCGAGCTTGGTTTCGTAGGGAATGTTGTGCTGATGCAGCAGTTGGAGCAGGGGTTGCGCAACTTCCACGTTTGCAAAGCGCTGGTAAGATTGAAATTCCGACATAAACTTGACTATAACTTTAAAGCGAAGTTGGCTGTTTTTTTGGACCCGGGCACGCTGACGGGCCGCCCGGCGTTTCGTACCTTAGTTGCCGGTTCACCCAACGGCTCCGGCCGCCTCGCTATGCTTCGTTTTCTTTTCCTTCTGCCTTTTGGTGTGCTCCTAATGGGAGCCGCGCAGGCCCAGGTGCAGCCCGAGGTGCCCGCACCGCGCCTGGGGCTCCGGCCTTCGTATAGTCTGAACGCCGGCGCCATGTTTGCGGGCCGCTACGGCTCGGCTACCTACCTCAGTCCCACCGTATCGGTGCCGGTTACGCCGCGCTTGTCCGTGTTCGGGGGCGTTACTTACCTGCGCACGGTGCCGGGCAGGGCCTATGCTCCTTTCGGAGAAGGTAACCGCCTGGCCACTACGACCCAGAACCGCTACCTGCTGCAGGGCGGCGGTCAGTATGCACTGTCGCCGCGGCTGCTGCTCACAGGCTCCGCCTGGAAAGACCTTACCCCTACCGCTGGCGCACCAGTAAACCCCTACGCGGGCTTTGGCGGCAACCTGGGCTCTGGCGTGAACCTGCGCGCCGACTACCATATCACGGAGAATTTCTCTGTCTCGGGCGGGGTGCGTGTCAGCAACGGAGCCAGCACCTACCCTGGAGCTTACTCGCCGCTGTACAATTCGGGTGCCCCTTTTGGGTTTTAATATTCCGACCGAGAAGCATTTGTCATCCTGAGCGCAGCGAAGGACCTGCTTACGCCAGCCCGAGCCGTTCGTACGATTACCGGGCTGGCGTAATTAGGTCCTTCGCTGGGCTCAGGATGACGGCTTTTTAGCGTTTCTTTGACCGATTTCTACCGCTTCTTTTCTGCCGCGCTTCATGGCCTCCACTCCCCGCTTTGTCAGTAATCCTCAACTGCCCATTATCAAAAAAGGCTACCTCGGCAATAAGATGATAGGGGCTGAGTACTGCAACGGAGAGGAACTGTACGAGCCCAGCTTCGGCACAGTCATTAAGTGGCAGCTAAGTGAGAATCCGCAGAAGGAGGAAAAGAAGACCGATACCTGGGTGCCTGAGGTAGTAGACTGCACAGCTTTTCTGCAAAGCCAAGATGAGGGCTTAGTATGGCTAGGACACGCCTCGTTTCTGCTGCGGGTAGCGGGCAAAACCCTGCTCTTCGACCCGGTGCTGTATTCGTCCTTGGGGCTGCGCCACCGCCACCCCTTACCCTGCCGGCCCGAGGACCTCACCGGTCTCGACTACCTGCTGCTCAGCCACGGCCACCGCGACCATCTGGATGAGAAGTCGGTGAAGCTGCTGGCCCGCCAGAATCCGCAATTGCGGGCGTTTGGGCCCCTGGGTATGGCGCGGCTGGTGCGAGGCATGGCCCGTAACCTGCCCGTGCAGGAGGCTGGCTGGTGGCAGCAGTTCGATTTGGGCCCCGAGGCGCCGTTTGAACTGTTTTACCTGCCTGCTTCGCATTGGCACCGCCGCGGCTTGTTCGATATGAACCGGGTGCTCTGGGGCTCTTTTCTGCTGCGCCTACCCGATGGCCGCACCATCTACTTCATGGGCGACACGGCCATGGGCGGCCACTTCGAGGAAATAGAAAAGCAGTTTGGCCCCCTTGATATTGTATTGCTGCCCATTGGGGCCTACAAGCCACCCTACATGATGCAGCTCAGCCACGTAAATCCTCATGAGGCAGCCAAAGCGGCCAACTTGCTGCGCGCCGGCCACCTCGTGCCCATGCACTACGGCACCTTCGACCTCTCCGATGAGCCCGCCTCCGAGCCTATCCGGGAGCTGCAGTTAGTGGCTAATGGCCAGATGCTGCGCGGCGAGTTGCACGTGCCGGCCGTGGGCCAGGTGCTCCGCTGGGCGGAGTGGGAGTAGGAAGCGGACTATTAGCTTTTGGCTATTAGCTGTTAGCTTTGATGTCTGTTTGCTGACGTTGCTACGCGTACTGGTGTTTGCATCCTTACCCGAAAAAGCCAACAGCTAACAGCCATCAGCTAATAGCTAACAAATGTCCCCTACCCTTGTGCTGAGCCTGATTGCGGGCTACTTCGTGGTCCTCATCATTATTGCCTACCTCACTTCCCGGAAGGCCACCAGCGAATCGTTCTTTATTGCCAACCGCAACGCGCCCTGGTACATGGTGGCGTTTGCCATGATTGGCACCTCGCTGTCGGGGGTTACGTTTATTTCGATTCCGGGCATGGTGGCCTCCCAGAGCTGGAGCTACATGGCGGTGGTGTTGGGCTACACGGTGGGCTACGTGGTAATTGGCACGGTGCTTATGCCGCTCTACTACCGCATGCGGCTGGTGAGCATTTACACCTACCTGGAGCAGCGGTTTGGCTTCTGGAGCTACAAAACCGGGGCTTTGTTTTTCCTGATTTCGCGGGCGGTGGGGGCGGCGTTTCGGCTGTTCCTGGTGGCGGGCGTGCTGCAGTTTGCCGTATTCGACCAGCTGGGGGTGCCGTTTGCCGTTACCGTGTCGGTCAGCATCTTCCTGATTTACCTGTATACCTTCCGCGGGGGCCTCAAAACCATCCTCTGGACCGATACTTTCCAAACCATGGCCATGCTCGTGTGCGTGGCCGTGAGCATTTACCTGATGGCCGATGAGCTAAACCTGGGCTTTGCCGGACTGGTGAAAACGGTGAAGGAAAGCGCCATGTCGCAGGTGTATTTCTCTGACCCCAAGGACGATAAGTTCTTCTGGAAGCAGTTTGCCTCCGGGGCCTTCATTACCATTGTGATGACTGGCCTCGACCAGGACCTGATGCAGAAAAACCTGAGCTGCCGCAACCTCCAAGACGCCCAGAAAAATATGTTCTGGTTTACCATTGCCATTGTGCTGGTAAACGTGTTTTTTCTTTCCCTGGGCGTGTTGCTGTATCAGTTTGCGGCCGCCAAAGGCATTGCCCTACCTACCAACCCTGCTACCGGCAAAGTCATTGGCGACAATGTGTTTCCGCTGCTGGCTACCAACCACTTCTCGCTGTTTGCGGGCATCGTGTTTATCCTGGGCATTATTGCTGTTACCTACGCCTCCGCCGATTCGGCCCTGACGGCGCTTACTACCTCCTTCTGCGTGGACATGCTCGTTATCAGCAAGTACCCGGAGGATCAGCAGAAGCGCATTCGGCAGTATACTCACTTTGGCTTCTCGCTGGTGCTCATCGTCATCATCCTAATTTTCCGGGCCATCAACGACCAGAGCGTAATTACCTCCGTGTTTAAAGCCGCCGGCTACACCTACGGGCCGTTGCTGGGGCTGTATTCCTTCGGCATTTTCACCAGCCGCGGCCTGCACGACAAGCTGGTGCTACCCGTGTGCATTGTGGCGCCCCTGCTGACGTGGTTTATCAACGCCAACTCAAAAACCTGGTGGGGCTACGAATTCGGGTTTGAGATTCTGATTCTGAACGGATTGCTTACCTTCCTGGGCCTGCTGGCAATTTCGCGCGCCCGCAATCTGGAATTGAACCCTGTTGCATAGGGGTTGTTTAGAGAGCGTACCTTTGCCTTGTGTAAGAGTCCGTTGAGCGTCATGCAAAGGCGCAGCCGCAATTCGCCCGGCTGACGTTGGCAAGTACGATGTTTCGGCTGCACCGCTGCACAATGCGCCGGGGTTCGACTTTTCTACCACGCCACGACCTACCTCACCAACCCTATGAAACATCTGTTCTTCCTCTTTCTGCTCGTAGCTTCGGCCGCCGGTGCAACGCAGGCCCAGCAAACCACGTCTGGCTCAACCATTACCAAGCAGCCCATTGAGCTGAAAGCCAATCGGATGCAGCCCCAGGCCAAGCCAGCCCCCAACCGCCCCGACGCGCCCCCGCAGTTTCCGGGCGGGGCCCAAGGGCTGAACACGTTTTTTCAGCAAAACTTAAAGTATCCAGAAGCGGCCAGCGTCAAGCAAATCAGCGGCAACGTGGTTATGACCTTTACCGTGGAAGCCGATGGGCACCTGACCAACCCTTCCGTGGTGCAGCCCCTCTCCCCGGAGTGCGACACGGAGGCCCTGCGGGTGCTGGGTCAGATGCCCTCCTGGAAGCCCGCTACCCGCAAGGGCCAGGCCGTTCCTACCCAGGTGCGCCTGCCCATCCCGTTCGGTAACTCCGAGGGACTGAAGGTAGAACAGGGCAAACCGAAATTTGAATAACTAGGAAGCGAGAAAGCAAGAGCTCAACTATTCTATCGTCTACCGCTTAGCTCTCAACTTCTCGCTTTCACCTTTTACTACACAATGGCCCGAAGTGGACTCAACAGTAGTGGTACCGATGTGAATTCGGAACTGCCCAAAAAGAAACTAACCAAGCAAAGCTTTCAGCAGGGGCTGCGAATTTTTCGCTTCACCCTACCCTACCGCGCTAAGTTCAGCATCGGCACGGTACTCCTGACGCTGTCCAGCGCCACCACCATGGCCTTCCCCTGGATTATTGGCAAACTAGCCGATACGGCCAGCGGCAAGCCCTTGCTACTGCCTAACGGCTCGGCCGTAACCATCAACCAGATTGCCCTCGGCTTTGCGGTTCTTATTCTGTTGCAGGGCCTGTTTTCCTTTGGGCGCATCTGGTTTTTTACCCAGGTAAGCGAGTTCACGGTGCGCGACATTCGGCAGGCGCTGTACCAGAAGTTCGTTTCCCTACCTATTCCTTACTTCGAGAAGAACCGGGTAGGCGCCATTACCTCGCGCATTACCTCCGACGTGGGCATCATTCAGGACTCATTTTCCCTGACTCTGGCCGAGCTGTTTCGGCAGGTAATGACGCTGATTGCGGGCATCGTGTTTATCATGGTTGTGTCGGTGAAGCTGTCCATGTTCATGCTCCTAACGTTTCCGCCCATTGTGGTGCTGGCCATGGTGTTCGGCAAGAAAATCAGGGTGCTGGCCAAGACTACCCAGGACGAGCTAGCCAAAACCAACGTCATCGTGGAGGAAACCCTGCAGGGCATTAACACGGTGAAGGCATTTACCAACGAGCAGTTTGAAACTGGCCGCTACACCGCTTCGCTTACCAATACGGTGCGGGCCGCCCTGAAAAGCAACCTCTACCGCGGCGGGTTCGTGTCCTTCGTGATTATTGGCTTGTTTGGCGGCATCGTGCTAGTGCTGTGGCGAGCCGCTACCCTGGTGCAAGCCGGTCAAATGACCATCGGCGACCTAACCCAGTTTGCCTTGTACACTATGTTTATTGGGGCCTCGGTGGCTGGCCTGGGCGAGCTGTACGGCAAAGTGCAAAGCACCCTGGGCGCCTCGGAGCGCATCCTGGAAATCCTGGATGAGCCCACCGAGCCAACTCACCAGCCCGGTGCCCTACCCCTGCAAGTACACGGTAACATTGAGTACCGGCACGTCGCTTTCAGCTACCCCACCCGCCCCGATTTGCCCGTACTCCAGGATATTAGCTTTGACATTCAGGCCGGGGAGAAGATTGCCTTAGTGGGCCCGTCGGGAGCCGGCAAGTCCACGATTGTGCAGCTGCTAATGCAGTTCTACGAGTTGAGCGGGGGTAGCATAGTGGTGGATGGGCGCGACATCGGGCAGTACGACCTCACGGAGCTGCGCCGCCACATTGGCATTGTACCCCAGGAAACCATGCTGTTTGGCGGCTCCATCCGGGAGAACATTGCCTACGGCAAGATTATCGCCACCGACGAGGAAATTGTGCTGGCGGCCCGCAAAGCCAACGCCTGGCAGTTTATCAGCTCCTTCCCCGAAGGCCTGGATACGCTAGTGGGCGAGCGAGGCATTAAACTGTCCGGGGGCCAGCGCCAACGCATTGCCATTGCCCGCGCCATCCTGAAAAACCCCGCCATCCTCATCCTCGACGAAGCCACTTCCTCCCTCGACAGCGAATCGGAAAAGTTGGTGCAGCAGGCCATGGACGAGCTTATGCAGGACCGCACCAGCATCATTATTGCCCACCGCCTCAGCACCATCCGCAAAGTCGACAAGATTCTCGTTATCGATGGCGGCCGCATCGTGGAACAAGGCACTCACGATGAGCTGGCCCACAGCGAAAATGGCCTCTACGCTAACTTGCTGAAACTGCAATTTGAGCTGACGTAAACTGCGCTGAGTACAGTACTTTAAAAGAGCGAAGCCGTGGCTTCGCCCTTTTTCATGCCCTCCCGCGTCGGGAAGTTGCGGCGGGGTGCGCTACTTTCGCGGGGCTATGCCAGCTCCCGCCCCCAACACCCCGCCTACCTTGCTCCTGCCCCACGTTCAGATGACGGCCGAGGACTACGTGGCCATAAACTTTCGATTGTGGAAGGCGCGTCCGGCGACACGGCGAGCCCAGTGGCTTTTGGGGGCGGCCATGGCGCTCCTGGCCTTAAGCGTAGGGCTGGAAGTGCGGGAACAGGGCAGTATTCAGAACTGGTCGACGGTGGTGTTGCTGGCGGTAGCGGTGCTGTACGCCGCGTTTCGAATGGCATTGGTGCGCTACCAATTGCGCCAGGGCTACGCCCGCAACCCGGCCGCCCCGGCGCCGATTGACTTCACGTTGAACGCCAAGGAAATTCGCGGCAGCAGCTCGCAAGGCTCTTTTTCCACTTCTTGGGCCCACGTCAAGCGGGCCGTATGGGTGCAGCCCCAGTGGCTGCTGCTCTACCCCAATGACGCGGCCTGCTACTACCTCAACCTGCACTGCTTGCAGGCCCCGGCTACCCCCGCCGACGTGGAACAACTCCTGCACCAACACCAGATTGTTCTTCATCGCCTATAAACCAACCCGATTGCAATTAGTAGTTGGCTAAATTTCTGAGCTATGTGCCGGTTTTAGCTATTTTTACTTCGCAATTTATTCTCTCTCACTTGCCGTTTTTGCCATGTCAACCTCGACTTCCCTGACGCTTACTTCCCGCTCCCTGGGTGCTACCCTGCTAGTAAGCGGCCTACTGCTGGCCAGCGCCGCCCAGGCCCAGATCAGCACGCCCGCCGCCAGCCCCAAGAGCACCATTCAGCAGCGCGTGGGCCTCACCGATATAACGCTGGTGTACTCCCGCCCCAACCTGCGCGGCCGCGCAGCCTTCGGCAATCTGGTTCCGTTCAGCAAGCGGTGGCGCACCGGTGCCAACGCCACCACTAGCATTAAGTTTTCGGACGACGTGACGGTAGAAGGCAAAAAGGTACCGGCCGGCGAATACGGCATCTACACCATCCCCAGCAAAACGGAGTGGATTGTGGTGCTGAACAAGAGCACCAAGATGGGCGCCAACGTGGATGGCTTCAAGGACGATGAGGACGTGGCCCGCTTCACCATCAAGCCCTACAAGCTGGCCTCCAAGGTAGAAACCTTCACCATGAACTTCACCGACCTCACTCCCGCTACCGCCAACCTGGACATGCAATGGGAGCTGACCGGTGCTAAGTTCAAGATTGCCACCGACGTAGAAACGAAGGTGATGGCGCAGATTGACGAGAAAGTCATCAAGAACGCCAGCCCGAGCAACGGCGACATGGCTGCCGCCGCCGTGTACTATCTCGACAACGACAAGGACCTGAAGCAGGCCCTGGCCTGGATGCAGAAGGCCAATGCTACCGATCCTAAATTCTGGAACGTCCTCACCGAAGCCAAAATCCGCATGAAGATGAAGGATTACAAAGGCACCGTAACGGCAGCCGAGCAGTCCAAGAAGCTGGCCCTCGAAGCCAAAAATGCTGATTACGTTAAGATGAACGAAGACCTGATTATGGAAGCTAAAAAGGCTGGTAAGCTGTAGTCGTTTGTCGCTGACCCACAAAAAGGCCCTGGACTTCACGTGAAGTTCAGGGCCTTTTTGTGGGTAGTAAACGGTGCACTTGCGCTGTTATGCCAGCTGGGCACGGCAAGGAAGCGGAGCCTATCCCGGATGCGGAATTTTTGCAATGGAGCCTGTTTGGCGCGGCCACAGCAGGCTACCCAGCACTACTACCCCGCACCCGAGAATGTTGTACCAGAGGTAGCCGATTTCCGTGGTGAAAAAGAGCACCAGCACCACCAACTGCGCTACCACCGCCGACCAAAACACGGCCTTGCTGCCCACCGATTTCAGGAAAAAGGCCACCATGAAAATGCCCAGGATGGTACCGTAAAACAGGGAGCCAAGGATGTTCACGGCCTGAATTAGGTTTTCGAGGCGGGCAGCGAAGGTAGCAAAGCCGATGCCCAGCACGCCCCAGGACACGGCCGCCAGCCGGGAAGCGCCCACGTAGTGCGTTTCAGACAGGTCCGGGCGGCGGGGCTTGTATAGGTCGACTACTGTAGTGGAAGCCAGGGCGTTAAGGCCAGCGGCGGCGGAGCCCAGGGCAGCACTCAGCACCACGGCAATCAGCAGGCCCACCAAGCCCCGGGGCAGGTAGTTCAGCACGAAGGTTAGGAATACGTAGTCGGTGTCCTTGGCTTCGGTGGAGGGCACGGCCTTTTTCAGTAGGGCCTGGGCCTCTGTGCGCAAGCCCTGGGTGGCAGCCTGGGTAGCCTGCACGTGAGTTTGGGCGGCGGCCGCGGCTTCGGAATTATCGGTTTGCAGGGCCGTTACCAGCGCGCTGGTTGCCTGGCGCCGAGCCTGAAACAGGGTAGCGTGCTGGCGCTCCAGCTCCCGCAGGGCCGGGCCGTACTGCTCGGAGTGGGCCACCTGAATGTAGACGGGCCGGTTGAAGGTAAGCGGGGCCAGGTTGAACTGGTAGAACACGAACAGCAGCACGCCCAGCAGCAGAATCCCGAACTGCATCGGGATTTTGAGCAGGCCATTCATGAGCAAGCCCAGGCGGCTCTCCGTGATGTCGCGGCCGGTGAGGTAGCGCTGCACCTGGCTTTGGTCGGTGCCGAAGTACGAGAGGGCTAGAAACAAGCCGCCCGTCATGCCCGACCAGAAATTGTAGCGGTCCTTGGGGTCGAAGTGAAAATCGACGAGGTTGAGTTTGCCTTGATGACCAGCAAGGCGCAGCGCATCCGTAAAGCCCACTTCGGCCGGTAGGTAGTGCACTAGCAAGTAGCCGGCCACCAGCAGCCCCACGAAAATAACCAGCACCTGCCCTTGCTGCGTCACCATGACGGCCCGCGTGCCGCCCGACACGGTGTAGGCAATCATGATAATGCCCAGCAGCCAAACGGTAAGGTGAATATTCCAGCCCAGAATGGCCGAAAGCACCAGGGCCGGCGCGTACAGGGAAAGGCCGTTGCTGAGCCCACGCTGCACCAGAAACAGCAGGGCCGTGAAGGTGCGCGTACGCCGGTCGAAGCGGCCTTCCAGGTATTCATAGGCCGTAAACACCCGCAGGCGGTGGTAAATAGGCACCGCGAAAATGGCAATCAGCACCATGGCCACGGGCAAGCCAAAGTAGAACTGAATAAAGCGCATGCCGTCGTCGTAGGCCTGCCCAGGTGTACTCAGAAAGGTAATGGCCGAGGCCTGGGTCGCCATGATGCTCAGCCCGATGCCCCACCACGAAGCCTGCCGCCCACCCAGCAGGTAACCATCCAGGGTGTCGCCGGCCCGGCGCGTGCGCCAGGTGCCGTAGCCCACAATGAATAATAGCGTGCCGCCCAGCACCAGCCAATCTAGCCCGCTCATGCAAACAGCCGCGTCAGGTAGGTGAAGAAGGCTACTTCCGCCACCAAGGCGGCCAGCACCAGCCAATACCAGGCGCGCCAGGAGGGTAGGCCGGGCGGCTTGGGATGCTGCGGTTCAGAAACGGAGGAAGGCAAGGACACGGGCGGTAAAAGCGGGAAAATGAAAAACGAAAGATACGTAGTCAACGGGCATTCGGCGCAGGAGCCCCGGCGGGTTTTGGCCGCAACCACCATGTCCCAATTTCGACGCTGCAGGCAAGCAGCAGCGCCAGATATCCGGCTCCTACCACGTCGCTGAGCCAATGAGCTTCCAGCACTACCCGGCCCGCCGCTACCAGCCCCACCAGGCCCAACAAAGTCGGCCGCAGCTTCGGAAACCGTAGTGCCAGGGGTAGCAGCAAACCCGCCACCCACGCCGTGTGGCCCGAAGGAAACGCATCAAACCGACCACCTGGCTGCCAGAAACTGGCATTGGGCGCATGATGGGCGAATACATCCAGCGGTCGGGGGCGGTTGCTGTATAGTTTCAGGAGGTTGCTCAGGCCTTCGCTCCCTACCATCGTGAGCAGCACAACCAGCCAGGTGGTAGCATGGGGCAGGCGCCGCACCCAACTCAGCAGAAAAAGCAGGAGCAGCAACAGCCACACCCCAGGCACTCCTATCAGGCTAGGCACATGGAAAAGCCACGACAAGTAATCGGTTGCCAGCATTACACCGGCAAAAAACGGCCGGAGCGATTCGCCAGGCTGGTGTAGCCACACGGCAAGGGGCACGTCTACCCATTTCATCAGCAGGAGAATAATCGGGGAAGTACATAGCGCGATTAGCAATAGGCGTAGATAATAGCGGACAGTCATATCAAGGATAGGTGCAGAGGCGCGACACCTCGCGGCTTCTCGTTGAACGGTCTGGCCTAAACAACGTCAGCAACGAGGAGACACAACGGGACGCGCCTCTGCAAGCGAGCAGGCCAGCTATTTGCCCAATGACACCATGTTGGTGAGCAGGCGGTAGGCACCGGGCACCCCGGCGGGCAGTTCCCGGAACAGCGAAAGACCAGTGTAGATGTAGTGCCCCTTGCCATAGTTGGCCACCAAAATGGCGCTTTCCTTGGCTTTCTCGCCGGGGTCGGCGGAGCTGATGACGGGTTGGTACTTGGGGTCCCAGGCGCTGGGGTAGTACAGGCCCTGCTCCTGCACCCAGCCCTCGAAGTCCTGGGCGGTGATTTTATTGGGCGAGTTCAGCAGGGGTTGCTGAGGATTCAGGAAGGTAACAGCCGCATTTTCTACCGTTACCCTATCGGAGGATAAGGTAAGGGGGTAGGGCCCGATTTGAGGAATGACGGTGCCGCGGTTGGTTACGTATTGCACCACCAGGTTGCCGCCGTTTTCTACGTAGCGGAGCAGAGTAGGCTGGAGGGTTTTAAGCCGGTCGACGGTATTGTAGGCCCGCACGCCCAGGACCACGGCATCAAAGCGGCGCAGGTTCTGGTCGGTGAGGTCTTCGGGCTTGAGCAGGTTGACGGTGTAGCCGATCTGGCGCAGGGCATCGGGCACCTCGTCGCCGGCCCCCATGAGGTAGCCGATTTCCTGGCCCTTGCGCTTAAGGTCCAGCTTCACCAGTGGGGCTACGGCTTCGGGAAAGAGCACCTGCGTCGGAATGTGGTTGTACTCGATGGCCTGGTAGCCGCGCGAATAGGTTTGCCCATCCACGGTAGCTACGGCCCGTAGCTCGGTTTTACCCTCCTGTGCCCCACCCCCCGGCTGCACCCGAAACTGCACAGTTTGCTCGGCATCTTTACTGGCGAGGTCAAAGGTAAAGCTGGCTGGCTCCGACTTCCAGCCTTGCGGCAACGTCAGGGCCACGGAGCCTTTCACGCCTGCCTTGCCGGCGCGCAACGTCACGGGAATGGTTTTGGGCTGGTTATCAGCGAAGACGTAGGCGCGCCCGCCGATGTTTACGGCCACGGGCGGCACCACCACCAGCGGGCGGTACTTCTCCCCTTCTACCGGGTCAGTGCTTTTGTATTGGACTGGTACGGTGAGGACAAGTAACTCTTTCCCAATCAGAAATTGGAAATACACCTTGGCTGCAGATTTATTCTCAGCAGTTCCAACTATCGATTGCCCAGTAATAACATTCAGCCCGTGGTCCGCTAACTGCTTTTCGTAAGATTCAGGGAAACCCTGATTGATTTCCTGAATAATAGCAGGGATTTTATACATCCCTGTCGTTCCGGACTCGCGCAACCAATATGGTTGCGAAACCAATTCTTGCGACGAAACTCTAAAACCCAATCTGAAATTTTTGCCTACTCCTGGTTTCAGCACCGTCCTGATCGACGAATCAACTGCTATCAGACTTCCTTTCTGAAAAGTATTAGGCCTGCAAAAAGCATGTTTCAATATCACTGATTCAATGGAACGATTAACTACTTCGACATTTAGCTTTACGGAGTCGCCTTGCGAAACGGCGCTTTGCGAAGCATTTGCTTCTATATGTAAGCCAAGGGCAGATTGTATCAATATATCGACTTCAGCTATTTTTGTTTCGCCCCAAAAAACGGTTTGTGGTTCAGGCGCAGAATGACGTGGTATATATGTTGTTTTAAATTCTAGCAACTCCCGCACCTTCAGCAGCCCTGCTACGCTGGCGCTGGGGTTGCTGGGGTCGTACTTGCGGATGACTTCGTCTATCAGCTTTCCCACAGCCGCGCCGCCGGGCACCCGGTTCCAGCTCATGTCAATGCCCTCGAAGGGGTCGGACTTGGGCTTGTCGCCTTTCACGTATTGCAGGTACTCCAGGGCCTCGCCGCGCTGAGCCGCCGAGCCGAAGCCCTGGCTTTTGTGTTGAGAGCGGCTGCGGGCGGCAATTTCGCCGTAGCTCTGGCCTAGCAGGGGGTTGTAGGCACCGGCATCCACTTTCAGGTAGCCGCTCATGTCCTCACCCTGCTTCACGAAGAAGGAGCCGGTGTTCCAGAACAGGCGCTTGGGTTTCCACACCTGCACGTATTTGAGCTGCTCGGGGAAGCGTTTAGGGTCGCCGGCGGCCTCGAAGGCTTCGGCGGCTAGAATGGCGGAGGCGGTGTGGTGGCCGTGGCCGGCGCGGCTGTCGGGCGGGAAGCGCGTGATGAGCACATCGGGGCGGCGCTGCCGAATCACCCACACCATATCGGACAGCACCTGCTCCTTATCCCAGATGGTGAAGGTTTCATCGGGGGTTTTGCTGAAGCCGAAGTCGTTGGCGCGGGTGAAGAACTGCCTACCCCCATCAATGCGCCGGGCGGCCAGCAATTCCTGGGTGCGTATCACGCCGAGCTGCTCGCGCAGTTCCGGCCCGATAAGGTTCTGGCCCCCGTCGCCGCGGGTACAACTGAGGTAGCCGGTTTCCAGCAGGCGGCCGTTGGCCATGTAAGCAATGAGGCGGGTATTTTCGTCGTCGGGGTGGGCGGCAATGTAGAGCACCGAGCCCAGCACGTTCAGCTTCTTGAGGCCCAGCAGAATTTCGGAGGAAGAATACGTTTTGGGCGCCTGGGCCTGTGCAGCGAAGGAGTAAATGAGTGCATGAGTGAGCAAGGCCAGCAAAGCGGCACGGAGGGGGCGCAAGGAGCGAATACGCATACGGAGGGGCAACTTGAGAGCGTGAAGATAACCGCACGCCCGGCACACTGTTCGGATGAGCGGCACGGAGGGTAGAAAAAGCCCCGATCAGAACCCTTTATTTCATCAACACGCAACGAATCAAGACTGCTGACATCACAACCCTAGATCCTCTACCCGAAGATTATTTGCACAGACTAGGCAGCAGAAGATGTACCACGAGTAAACGCTACCAAAACGTAAGGGCATTACGCAATAAGATCGTCCTGCAAAGGCAGCGCCGAAGCTTCCCACGTGCTGACATAGGGGAATAACTCAACGTGTTCGAGCGAGCTGCTTTCCTTCCCTCGGCATGACCCGTTTGTGCTTCCATCAATAGCCAGCTTGTTTACCTAGTCCAAGACTTTAGCGCAATGATGAAGGCCAAATGCAGGTCTGCGCCTGGGGTCTAATAGCGGCCTAATGCAGCTACTGGGCGCAATGCGGGTCTGTACAGTGGCTGACCGGAGCTAGCGCGGATACCGGAATGAGAACGTTCGGGCTACCCTATAGCAGTGACGTTAGAATAAATTACCCCCGGCCCGATCCTTGCGTACACTCTGCTTTCCTTTCTGCTTTTGAGCTTTCCTTACATGGCGTTTCCTTCTCCTTCCCGGCTGCGGTTGCTGGGCCTTTCGTTTTTGTTTCCCGCCCTAGTTTCGGCCCAGACTACTCCACCGGCCGCATCGGCTCCTGCTACCCCCCCGGCCGCGGTGACCGCACCCCAGTGGCACTTACTCGACCCAGAGCAGGACGGGGGCGTGATGGGCATTAGTGCCCGCCGGGCCTACACGGAGCTGCTACAGGGCAAGGCCTCTACCCCAGTGCTTGTGGCCGTTATTGATGCCGGCATTGATACAGCCCATGTGGACCTAAAGCGCGTGCTTTGGCACAACCGCAAGGAAATTGCCGGCAATGGTCAGGATGATGATAAGAACGGCTACGCGGACGACGTACTGGGCTGGAGCTTCTTGGGTGGGCCCGACGGGCGCAACATTAACGTGGAAACCCTGGAGGAAACGCGCCTGATGGCCAAGCTTCAGCCCCTGTATGCGGGCAAGGTGCGTACGGCGGTGCCAGCGGCCAAACGGGCCGAGTTTGACCTCTACCAGAAGGTAAAGAAGAGTTACGACGCCAAGGTGAAGGAAAACGGCCAGCGCCTGAAGGAGTTCAGTCAGGCGTACACCGAAAATGCCCAGGGTGCCGAAGGCCTCAAGCAGGCCCTGGGCGTGTCGCGCCTCGATACGGCCACCCTGCGCAACCCGCCCACCCAGGATCCGCAGCTGCGTCAGATTACCCGGGGTCTCTACACCAGCCTGCAGCAAGCCGGCTTTGCCTCCCTGGATGATGTGCTGGAAGAAATGAAAAGGGGCCTAAAGGAAACCCAGGACCAGCTCGAGTACGGCCTCAACCTCAAGTATAACCCCCGCCCCATTGTGGGCGACCAGCCCGAGGATACCAAGCAACGCAACTACGGCAACCGCGACGTGCACGGTCCTGACCCCATGCACGGCACCCACGTGGCGGGCATCATTGGGGCCGACCGGGAAAATAGCCTCGGCGTGCTGGGGGTAGCCGCGAACGTGCAGATCATGGCCGTGCGCGCCGTACCTGACGGTGATGAGCGGGACAAGGACGTAGCTAACGCCATCCGTTACGCCGTGGACAATGGGGCCCAAATCATCAACATGAGCTTCGGTAAGTACTACTCGCCCCAGCGCCCAGCCGTGGAGGAAGCCATCAAATATGCTGCTACCAAGAACGTGCTGCTGGTGCACTCGGCTGGCAACGAAAACGCGGACCTCGACAAAACGCTCCAATATCCGGCCCCGGTGTACCAGAACGGCCAGCGCATACCCAACATGATTACGGTGGGCGCTTCGGCCCGCACGAATGACGAAAATCTGGTGGCTGACTTCTCCAACTACGGCAAAACCCAGGTCGACGTGTTTGCCCCTGGCAACCAGATCTATGCTACCCTGCCCGGCAGCCGCTACGGCAACCTAAGTGGCACGAGCATGGCCGCACCCGTGGTAGCGGGCATGGCTGCCGTCCTGAAATCGTACTACCCGCAGCTCACGGCCGTGCAGCTCAAGCGCATCATCCTGGATTCAGCGGTGCCCTACCACACCAAGGTCCGCAAGCCAGGCTCCACTACCCTCGTCGACTTCGCGGAGCTTTCCCGCACGGGCGGGTTGGTGAACCTGTACCGCGCCCTCCAACTGGCCCAGCAGCCTACCCCCTAACCGCGCCTGGAGTAGTTAAGCCTGTTCATCTAAAACCCGGGCCCCGCTGCAACGTCACTTGGCATAGTGACCGTTGCAGCGGGGCCCGGGCTTTTGGATGAATACGTAGCTTACACTCAGGCCACTGGCTGCCACCCAACCTTATGCCCGTGGCGGGTACAGCGGGGGTAGCTGGGTTGTAGCAGCAGCAGCACCAGCAGCACGCCGTTGAGGAAAGGCACGAGTAGTAACAGCGCGTACCAGCCACTATAGCCCACATCGTGCAGGCGGCGCACGGCCAGCACGGCCACCAGGGCTGTAGCAACCAGCCACAGCCCCGAGGCCAGCCACACGGGCGGTAACTGCCCGGCCGGCGGTAGCCCATAGGCCAGCACCAGCGGCAACAAGGCCGGTGCTATTTCAAATGCAAATTCCCTACGCCCCTGCCGTCCCCACAACACCGGATACTCCTGCAGCAATGCCATCGAATAAATCTGTTTCTGCGCCTAAAATGATTGGTATTGTCGCCGTTTCCAAATTCCGGGCCAGCCCAACGGTAGCGGATTAATTCACCCGAATTTTTAACATTCCCCTCCTACCCGGCGTACCCCTACTGTTCACTTTTGCAGTTTTGCCCATGCTACTTCCTCAACTCATGTTCCTGCGTAAGCTTCGCTCGGGCGCTACCGGCGAGCTACCCCGCCGACGGCGGCCGGCCCCAGGAGCCCGCCCCGCCAAGGACCGGCGTTGGTGGCGGCGACAGGTAGGCAATTCGCTGCTGATGGTAGTGGGGGTATTCTCGGCGGGCTTCGGACTAGAAAGTTTTCTGCTACCGAGCGGCTTCCTGGATGGGGGCGTAACGGGCGTTTCCCTGCTAATTACGCGGGTTTTTGGCTTGCCCTTGCCCGTGCTTATTGTGCTGCTCAACCTGCCATTTGTGCTCATGGCCTGGCGGCAGCTCGACCCCGGTGTGGCCATCCGTACCCTGCTCGGCATCCTGGGCCTAGCCTTGGTGCTGGCCGTGGTTCCCTTCCCCATTGTCACCAATGATAAGCTCCTGATTTCGGTGTTCGGCGGGTTCTTCCTGGGGGCGGGCATTGGCCTGGCCATGCGCGGCGGCGGCGTACTAGATGGCACCGAAATTATGGCCATCTACCTGAGCAAGCAGTCCAGCATGAGTGTCGGTGACATCATTTTGGTCTTTAACATTCTCATTTTTGGAGTGGCCGCTTGGGTGTTGTCCATGGAAACAGCTTTGTATTCCATCCTGGCTTACTTGTCAGCGGCCAAAACCATCGACTTCATTATTGACGGCCTAGAAGAATACACGGGCGTTACCATCGTATCGGGCCGCTCCGATGCTATCCGCCGCATGATTACCGAGAAGCTGGGCCGGGGCGCCACGGTCTACAATGGCAAGCGCGGCTTTGGCACCCACGGTCAGCAGCCCAACCCCGTCGATATTGTTTTCACGGTTATCACCCGCCTAGAAGTCTCGAAGCTCAAAGCCGAGGTAGAACAGATTGACCGGCAGGCTTTCATGGTCATGCACAGCGTCCGCGACACCAAAGGCGGCATGATCAAAAAACGCCCACTCCATTAGGTGAAATGGTGGGGTAGTGAAGTAGTGAATGAGTGAAGGTGAGCATTGTCATGGCACGGCGACACAACGACGCCACCCTTTCTCTCCTTGTGACTAACCTAATAAACTGACGAGCCCTTACTTCCAACGCGGAGGTAAGGGCTTGTCACGTTTGGAAGGGTAGCACCGTGGTTCGGAAGGGTGGCGTCGTTGTGTCGCCGTGCCATGACCCGTACAGTGTGGGCGAAAGGCGCCATATGCTTGCCGATATAGCACCTCACACAATCACGCATTCACCATTTCACTGTCCCACCACCTCACTATTTCCCATCTTTGCAGCATGGCTGCACCCCTACTTCTCTCCGACCTGTATATGTATCCGGTTAAATCCCTGGGCGGGATTCGCGTTACGGAAGCCGCCGTAGAAGCCCGCGGCTTACGCCACGACCGGCGCTGGCTAATTGTTAATGAGCGGAACCAGTTCATGACCCAGCGGCAAACCGCCGCTATGGCGCACCTGAAGGTAGCCTCCGCCTACAACGGCTTTTTGCTCAGCCACCAGGCCCGCCCCGATTTACTCCCCCTCTTCGTTCCCTTCGAAGCCACCCCGGAAAAAACGTTGTTTGCCACCATCTGGGACGATATGGTGTTTGCCTGGCGGGCCCGCCCGGAGTGCGACGAGTGGCTTTCTGAGGCCCTGGGTCAGCCCAGCAAGCTGGTGTATATGTCGGACATGGTGCGGCGCGATGTGGAGCCCGAGCATAATCCCGAAGGCCAGCTGGTTAGCTTCGCCGATGGCTACCCTTTCCTGCTTATCGGGCAGGAGTCGTTGGGAGAGTTAAACACACGCCTGGCCGAGCCCGTGGGCATGGATCGGTTCCGGCCCAATCTGGTTTTCAGCGGCGGACAGCCTTTCGGCGAAGATGCCTGGCACGACTTCCGGGTAGGTGAGGTGCCTTTCCGGGCCGTACGGGGCTGCGGCCGGTGCATTCTAACAACCATTGACCAGCAAACAGCCCGTAAAAACCCGCACGGCGAGCCGCTCCGCACCCTGGCTTCCTACCGCTCGCAGGGTAGCAAAAACAAAGTTCTATTCGGGCAGAATGTTACCGGTCCCGGCCAAGGCACCCTGCGTGTAGGCGACGTTATTAGCGTAGACAGCTTTAAAAGCTAAGCCACTTACATACAGACCGTTGCTAAATACATATGGCAACAGCCGAGCACTGCCTTACTGTTGAGCCCCCGCAGAATGCAAAAAAATTTAAGAAAAGATATAGGTTATTGCCATAATGCTATATATTTGATAATTCAATTGCTTCTTGGTCAAACCATACTTCTTGGAAACAAAAGTGCTTTGCATAGAAGTAGGGTTGGCTAGTAGGCATGTTCCTTCGGCAGAATTTGCCTGCTGATGGCTTATGTTGTTTTTGCGCCCCTATTGCATGCATCGCCCCCTGCCCCACCGCTTCCTTCTTCTGTTTCTGTGCTTGCTGTCGCCTTTGCTGCTACGAGCCGAGGACAACAACACCCTGCAACTCCTGCACGAGCCCTGGAGCGAACTGCTGCAACGGCACGTAACCGCCGACGGCCGCCTGAACTACGAAGGGCTGATTGAGGACGAGGGCCAGCTGCTGGGGTACCTGGAAAGCTTGCGCAAGGTGAAGCCTGACCCTATTTTCTGGAACTCGAACGACACGAAAGCCTTCTGGCTGAACGTGTACAACGCGGCGGCCACTTCCCTGATAGTGCAGTACTACCCCGTAGCCAGCATCAACGACATCCGGGTGAAGATGGTCAGCGGTCTGAAGTCGCCGTGGGAAGTGCCGGTAGTAAACGTGGGTGGCCAGAGCTACTCGCTAAACCAGATTGAACGCCTCATGCTCCGCGACCAGTTTCACGACCCGCGCGTGCATTTTGCCCTAATGTACGGGGCTGCTTCCGGTGCTCCAGTGCAGGCGGAAGCATACGCTGGCTCGCGGCTGACCGCGCAGCTCGACGAGCAAACCCGCCGCTTCATCAATGACCCTACCTTCAACCAGCTGGCCCCTCAGCACGCCCAGCTTTCTGGTTTGTTTGAAGCTTATTCCGCCGAGTTCGGGTCGGAAGCGCAGCTAATAGCGTTTGTTAACCGCTACGCCCGCACGCCCCTTTTGCCCACGGCGCAGGTGGAGTTTCAATCCTTTAGCTGGGCCCTGAACGACCGCACTGGCCTAAGCAACACGCAGGCGCTGAATAAGCGCTAGCGCAGCCTGCGGGTTAACCCCGGCAGTTATCGCCCCGTACCGCCTAGCGGTGCGGGGCGTTCTTGTATTTGCCTTACCCGTCTCCTTGGCTTATCTGCTATGAACCTTACCCTCGTTCTGGATTTTCTGCGCAACCTTGCTGCTAACAACAACAAAGCCTGGATGGACGCCCACCGCGCCGACTATCACCGGGCCCGCGCCGAGTACAGCTCCTTTGTGGCCACGCTGCTGCGCGACGCGTCCGCCGAGCTGGAGCCCGGCCTCCGGGGCCTCACTCCCCCGGACGTCATGTTCCGTATTAACAAAAACGACCGGTTTCAGCAGAGCGACGAGCCGTATAAGCGGCACATGGGCGCCGGCTTCAAGCCCGGCGGCCGGCACAGCCCCTGGGCTGGGTATTTTGTGGCCGTGGAGCCCGGCGGCGAAACGTACGTAGGGGCTGGCCGCTGGATGCCGGAGCCCGCCCAGCTGGCCCGCATCCGCCAGGAAATTCACTATAACGCCCCCGCTTTTCATGCGCTGCGCCAAGATGCTACGCTACTCAGCCAGTTTCCTGAGGGCTTGGACATGTCGCAGGCCCTGAAAACCGCACCCAAGGGCTATGACCGCGCCGACCCGGACATAGAGTGGATACGTCTGAAAAGCTTTTTCGTGTGGCGCTCCTTCCCCGACGCCGAAGTGCGCCGACCCGACTTCCCAGCCCGGGTACTAGCCGCGTGGCAAGCCGCACGGCCTTTTGTCGCCTTTCTCAACGAAGCTATGCGGGAAGAATAAGCGGTGAACCAGTAACCGAATGGCTGAGTGATTGAGTGAGTTGGCCCGGCGAATAAAGCACGGCCATCCGTCCTGACCACCGTGCTACCCCTGAAATACGACAAGCCCTTACCTCCGTGCTGGAGGTAAGGGCTTGTCGTATTATTAGGCTTCGGGCATAAAGCAGGAAGGACGCCTTCGTGCCGCTCGCCTGGGCAGCAAGGGAGACTTCCTTGCTTATTCACTGCTTAAAACAGCCCAAACAGGGTGCTGTTGATTTTTTCGATGATGACGCTTAGGTCCTCGGGCTGATTGACGTAATCGAGGTTGTTAACGTCCACAATCAGCAGCTTCCCATGCTTGTAGCCGCTGATCCACTCCTCGTAGTGCTCGTTCAGGTGCTTGAGGTAGTCAATCTTGATGTTGTTTTCGTAGTCGCGGTTGCGCTTGTCAATCTGGGAAACCAGCTTGGGCAGGTCGGCGCGCAGGTAGAGCAGCAGGTCCGGTGGGTTCACCATGCTGATCATGGAGTTGAACAAGCTCAGGTAGTTCTGGTAGTCGCGCTCCGTCATCAGGCCCGACTGGTGCAGGTTGGCCGCGAAAATATGGGCGTCCTCGTAAATCGTGCGGTCCTGGATTACTCCTTTGCCAGCCAGCTGCAGTTCCTTGATGCGCTGGGTTTGGTGAAAGCGGCTATTGAGGAAGTACACCTGCAGGTGAAACGCCCAGCGCGGCATATCATCGTAGAAATCCTTTAGGTAAGGATTGTGGTCCACATCTTCCAGAAATACTTCCCAGTTGAAGTGATGAGCCAATTTATTGGCCAGCGTGGTCTTGCCGGCGCCAATGTTGCCGACGATTGCAATGTGCATGAGCGAAGCGCAGAAAAAAACGGAGCGGTAAAAATAGCGGATGCCAGCCGAACCAAATAGCGAAACCTGATCAGGTCGAGTTAATATACTTTTGGGTATACTGCATACTCTTCACCCTACGCTGTTTGTTGTGGCCACGCCTTCGCTACCCCTTGAATTCCTGGGCTCCCTGCCCGATGCCCATGGCCACCCATTGGTAGAGTTTCACCACTCCCCCACTCACCAGTTGCTGTACGTGCAGTGGTTTGGCAACCTGACGGGCCGCGAGATAATTCGGGTAGCCCGGGACGGCCTGGGCCTGCACGCCCGCCTGCGCTACCCGCTGCTGCTCAATGATAAAAGCCAAGCCACCGGCGACTGGAGCGAGGCCATGGACTGGCTGGAGTACGAATGGCTACCCCAGGCCATGGACACGGGGCTACGGGCCATTGCCTACGTTTTCTCGCCCGAGGTGCACAACCAATTGGTCAGCGTTGACTTTTTTGAGCGGGTTCGCCAGCAGCTACCCATTCAACTTTTCCACAAGCTGCCGGCGGCTTGGGAGTGGCTGGCCCAGGAACACCACTCCCCGGATCCGGCGGTTCCGTCTCTGCCCTAACCGGAAGTCTGAAGCCATTCTTTCCACTGCTTGAAGAGCAGGTAACACCTTTTCTTGTAGTCTAACTACCAAGTTGTTAAGTGCTGGTGTTACCCATGTACACGCACAAGCGCCGCGCCACCCAACGGTAGCGCGGCGCTTGTGCGTGTAAGTAGGCCAACTACGTTACTCCCGGATTACGTCCTTCACGTCACGGGCTTTTTCCAGCGTACGGAACTCGCCCTGCAAGCTGCGGATGCGCAGGCGCTCCTCCAGGGGCAGTTGCTCCCGGACCTGCTCGTAGCGGGCATTCAGGCGGCTTAGCACGGCGCTGGCAGCGCTCCAATCGGCCTGGGTCCAGTTTCTTTTATCGGAACGCATGTTTTCTACCAGGCGGAAGTACAGGTCGGGCAGCTCCGTAGGGCGGGCCCGGCTGATGTTCACTTCTTCGCCGAGCAAGCGGCGCTGGGCTTCCTGGGTCGTGGCCGGGCGACGGGCGGCGGCATCTAGGCTATCCTGGCGGGTTGCCCACTTCTTATAGCGCGTCTTCTGGATGGTGTACTCGCGCTTGCCCTCCACCGTGAGGCTGTCCACGGCCTTGTCGATGCGGGTGCTCTGGCGGTCAAACTCCTCCGTGATGCGGGGCAGCTCGCGGCGGGCTGTGGTAGCGGCCTGCTCCACTTTGTCGTTGACCCAGTCACTAAACACGCGCAAGTCCTGCTCTACTCCGGAGGTAGTGGAGCTGGCAGACGGTGTTTTTGTGGTTCTGGGGGCGGGTTTGGGGGTTTGCTGGGCGAAGGCAGCCGAAGAGGCCAACAGGCCAGCCGCCGTCAGGAGCGCGAAGGAAAACAGGAAAGGCTTCATAGGGCAGGTAGGCGTCGGGGTGGGTGATGAAGTAAAGCGTAAAACGGCCGCGGGGCCGGAGTCGTGTACGTGACACACGCAATTTCCGACCCAAAACGAGCGAAACGGGGGGTGAGGTTCGGTTTTGCGCCGAATAATGCCGTTTTTTGCCCGCTATGTCCGTCCCCACTGCCGCTCCGCTTCGCATCCAGTCCGCTACGCTAGCTGATATTCCGACGATTATTGGGCTGGCCGAAGCCACCTGGGAGCCGACTTACCGCTTCATCATCTCGCGGGAGCAGATCGACTACATGTACCGCGTGATTTATACGCCCGCCTCCCTGGAGCGGCAAATGACGGAGCAGGGCCACACCTTTTTGCTCGTGTACGTAGACGGGGAAGCCAGTGGGTACGCTTCCTTTTCGGCCCAGCCGGGCGAGGGCTTGTACAAGCTCCATAAAATTTACGTGCTACCCTCGGCCCAAGGCCAGGGTTTGGGCCAGCAGTTGGTACAGGCCGTAGAACAGACCGTGCGCGAGGCCGGCGGGCAAACCCTGGAACTGAACGTCAACCGCCATAATCCCGCCTTGGCCTTCTACGAGCGCCTGGGTTTTAAGCTGCACCGCGAGGAGGACATTGCCATTGGGCCTTACTGGATGAACGACTACGTTATGCGCAAGGAGTTGCGCTAACGGTGCGGTAGACGAGACACCGAAAAGCAGCACATAAAGTATGTGCCATGCTTCGGCAACGCTTAGCACAAGCCCAACACGAGCTTTCCCTAGTGAAAGCAACCACTTCCTCCCAGCTACTTGGCCTAGCTCCTCCCTTGATTAACTCACAAATTCACCACTTCACCTTTCCAGCATATGGCTACCAAACTAACCGTACTTAGCAACGGCTCTCTCCGGGTAGAGGGCACTGATTTTGAGCTGGTTGACGCCCAGGGCCAGCCCTACGGCCTCGGCGGCCGGGAACGAATCAGCATCTGCCGGTGCGGGCTCTCCAGCAACAAGCCTTTCTGCGACGGCTCGCACAAGGGTCACTTTGAGCACAACGCCGTAGCCTTTGATTTGCCCACGCCTAGCGGGGCGCCGGCTGCGCCCGCTCCGGCAGCTCCGGCCACTCCGGATGCTGGCAATCAGCCCCTAGCCTAGTTGCTACTGCCTTTTGGCTACTCCTGACATAAGCAAGGCCCGCTACCAGTGTTGGTAGCGGGCCTTGCTTGCTATAAGGAAACCGGAACGCCTAAAACAGGGAATTCACGAAATCTACGTAATCCTGGCGGGCCTCATCCTGGGATTTGCCGCGCAGGCCAGCCCAGGCATCGTATTTGGCAATGGCTTTAAAGTCGAAGCCCCCGGGCCGGTCGCCGGTTACGTCGCCCTCACTGGCTTGCTTGAAGAGGGCATATAGTTTCAGCAGCGTGGTGTTATCGGGTTTGCTGGGGAGCTGCTGAACGCGCTGCTGGGCAGCTTCGAAGTCGGCGGAGGTAGCCATGACGGAAGGGTAAGATGGTTAAGGAGAGGAATAGCTGCCGCCTAAGCCCTAGAGTGGAGCGGGCGGCGACAAAAGATACGGATTGGCCGGCAATTAGGCTGCATGCAGCATTTTTCTGTATTGTATCTTCCCCTCCTACTTCTTACCTGTCTGCTGTTATGCTACAACGACTACTAGCTGGCCTGAGCCTGGGCGGCGCCTTACTGCTGGCGCCGGCGGCCCTAGCCCAAAAAACCTACCTGCACTGCGGCCGCCTCCTCGACATGCGCCAGGACCGGGCCCAAACCGAAATGACCGTGGTGGTTGAAAACGGCCGGGTACTGGCCGTGGAGCGCGGTTACACTACCCCCGCCACCAGCCGCGACAAAGTAGTGGACCTAAAAAACCGCACCGTGCTACCGGGCCTCATCGACTGCCACGTGCATTTGGAGGGCGAAACCAGCAAGGACAACTACCTCAAGGAATTCACTCAGAATCCTGCCGACGTGGCCTTTGGGGCCCTAGAGCACGCCCGCAAAACCCTGCTGGCGGGTTTCACTACCGTGCGCGACTTGGGCGGCTCGGGCGTCAATCTGGCGTTGCGTAATGCCATCAACCGGGGGCAGGTGGTGGGGCCGCGCATCTTCACGGCGGGCAAGGCCATATCGGGCACGGGCGGCCACATGGACCCAACCAACGGCTACCGCCTGGATTTGATGGGCATGCCTGGCCCCGCCGATGGGGTAGCCAACGGCCCCGACCAGGGCCGGCAGGCCGTGCGGGAACAGTACAAGCGCGGCGCCGACCTTATTAAGATTGCCAGCACCGGTGGCGTGCTCAGCGTAGCCAAAGACGGCTCGGCGCCCCAATTTACCGAGGAGGAAATTCGGGCGGTGGTGCAAACTGCGCGTGATTTGGGGCTGAACGTAGCCTGCCACGCCCACGGCGCGGAGGGCATGAAGCGGGCCATTCGGGCGGGCGTCACCAGCATTGAGCACGGCACCCTAATGGACGACGAAACCATCCAGCTCATGAAAAAGTACGGCACCTGGTACGTGCCCACTATCACGGCCGGCAAATCAGTTGCCGACTCGGCCGCTAAAAACCCGAACTACTACCCCCCACTGGTGACGCCCAAGGCGTTGGCCATCGGGCCCAAGCTCCAGGGCACATTCGGGCGGGCGTACAAAGCCGGGGTAAAAATTGCGTTTGGCACCGATGCCTCCGTGTTCCGGCACGGAGTAAATGCTTTTGAGTTTCGCTACATGGTAGAAGCGGGTATGCCTCCGCTGCAGGCCCTGCGGGCCGCCACCGTAAACGCCGCCGAGCTGCTGGGCCAAACCCCGGCCCTGGGCACCCTGGAGCCGGGCAAGCTGGCCGACGTAGTGGCCGTGGAAGGCGACCCGGTACAGGACATTAATGCCATGCAGCGCGTGCGGTTTGTAATGAAGCAAGGTGTAATATACCGTCAGGAATAGGGTTATGGCGGCTGGGAAGCCCACTTTGCACACACTTCGGCGCAAGGCCGGCTAGCTCGGCCATAACATTTAGGCGACTACCTGGCGTACAGAAGGCACTCTGTTCCTTAATCTTGCTATGAAGCCTTCCGACCTGAATTCCCTTGCGCAGAAATTTCTGCAGTATAAGCTCACCCTCGCTTTTGCGGAAAGCTGCACGGCGGGGCTGCTGGCTTCCGAGTTTGTTAAGGCCTTCGGGAGCAGCGAAGTGCTGCTGGGCTCGGTGGTTACCTACCACCCCATTGCCAAGCAGCGCCTGCTCGGGGTCAAGAAGGAGACGCTGGCCCTCTATACCGCCGAAAGCCAGCAGGTTACCAACGAAATGGTGATGGGCCTGCACAAGCACTTACCTACGGCCGACGTTTGCGTGGCCGTAACGGGTCTGTGCGGCGGCGGCGCCTCCGAGTCGGAGGACAAGCCGGTGGGTACGATGTACTTCACGGTGCTGCACCAAAACCGCGCTTACGAGCTACGCCAGGAGTTTGAGGGCAACTGTGATAAAGTGCGCCAATTAGCCGCCGACTACATCTTCGACTACCTTAACACCTTACTTGATGAACACGCCCAGCAACACGCTGGCTCCGCCGTTGAAGAGAAAATGAAGTAAGTAAAAGCTCTTTCCTCGCCTGCAAACGAGTCCTGACCTCGGTGCCCTCACCAGGACTCGTTTGCTCGAAGCCTGCTAATATGACAAGCCCTTACTTCTGTGCTGGAGGTAAGGGCTTGTCACATTGAGAGGGGTAGCACGTTGACCGAGACGAATGGCGGCGCCGTTCTTCCTCATCATGACACTTCACTCATTGTTTCACCGCTCGGTTGCGGCCTAACATGAGCAGTAGATTCAGGCGTACTAGGTCGCCCATGGTGCGGCAGGCGCTAAACTCCTCGGTGTGGTGGTGCTGGTTGAGCTGGGCTTTGAGCTGGTTGACTTTTTCCGGCGGCGACACCTCATCCCGGCGCAGGCAATCCATCAGATCTTTCAGGCGGTAGCGCTCGGAGCGGGCGCGCCGGGCCATGAGGGTGCGCTCCTCCGTTTGGTACTGCCGGATGGTTTCGGCAGTCAGCAGCTGGCTACACAGCAGCACCACGGCGCGGTTATCCTTGAAAAACTGCGGTAGGTACATGTTCTTCTTGCCCTCGTAGCACTGCTGGTCGAAGTCGATGGCCCGGACGCGGTACTGCTCATCCTCGAAGTCGGGCGTTACGTCGATGACGTAGTTGTAGGCGCGCATATCCCCGAGCAGGCGGGCAAAGCACCGCTCATTAAACTTGACGAACTCCTTGGCAATGCGCACCTGGTTGAGGTGAGGCCGCTGCAGATGGTCCCGGATAAAGTCGTCGCCGGGAATCCCAGCAATGTGCTCTTCAATCAAGGTAGCGCCGTGCACGAGGTAGTTCATACTATTGGGCGAGAGTAGGTGTTCCAACTCTAGGCCGTACACGCGGGAAGCATCGGCCCGCTTCACGTAGAAATAGTCGTAGTTATCGTTGAGCTGATTGACGATGCGCACCCGAAACGGATTGGAGTTACCGAAGCGGCAGTAATCAATCCGGTCAGCCAGCAGGTGGTCGGTGAAGGACAGGTCGCCGGCCGTTTTGAGTAGGGCGTATACCTGGGTAAGGCCTTCTCCCAACTCCCGCAGGGCCTGAGGCTCGTAGAACACAGTTTCCCAGAGCGTATCGCGGCCTTGCCGGTCCAGCAGCGGAAAGCTCCCGCTGATGCGCGTCAAGTCCAGGTACGTGACGGGCAGGTGGGTTTCCCGGTCATACTGGTGGAGGTAGCGGCGCAGCGGCTCGGCAATGGCGTAGGTAATCTTCTTTTTGGAAATCAGAGTCACGCGGGCAAACGAACAAGTGAGAGTTGGCAGCACAAGCTACGCTTTAGCCAGCGTACGCGCGGGCCCTTGCCTTGGCTGTTCCTACCGCTTTTCCTACGGGTGCACCGGGTTGCCAAGGGTTCCGCGGCCACCAGAAAAGGCTACGGTCAGCCGAGTTACTGCAGACGCCTGGCGCGCAGAACTTCCAGGCAAAAATCAGCACATCAAGTGCTTCCGTTGTAACTTTGCTGGTGGTTACCCTTGCCGCGCACTGCCGTTATGAAAAAACTTCTACTCACTCTTTTTGTCGTGCTGTTGTGCCCCATTCTGTCCCCGGGCTGGGGCTTTTTCGGTCACCGCACCATCACGCAGATTTCGGTGTACGCGCTGCCCTCAGCCATGCGCGGCTTCTACTACCGCAACCTGCCTCAGTTGATTCGGCTGAGCACTGCCGCCGACGAGCGGAGCAGCCAGGATCCACTGGAAGCTAGCAAGCACTTCATCCGCATGGACCACTACGGCGACGACCCGTTTGGGGTCATGCCCAAGGCCTGGGACAAGGCCGAGGCCAAGTACACGGCCGATACCCTGCGCAAATACGGCACCCTGCCCTGGGCCGTGCTAGAAACCAAAGCCAAGCTAACGGAAGCCTTCCGCCAGCGCGATACTACTGCCATCATCGCCCTTTCCGCCGACCTGGGCCACTACGTAGCCGATGCCTACGTGCCCCTGAATATGACGCTTAACTACAATGGGCAGCTCTCAAAGCAGGAGGGCATTCATGCCTTGTGGGACAGCAAGCTCCCCGAACGCCACATTGCCAAGTACAAGCTCGACAGCGAATCGGGGCACTACTCCAAGGATGCGCTGAAGGAGGTGTGGCAAGCCGTACAGGATTCCTATGGCTTTCTGGGAGATACCTTCGATAAGGAGGAAGAAATTACCCGCAAGTACACGCCCGAAACCAAGTATATCTTCAGCCACAAGTACGGCAAGACCCGCCGCTCTTATTCCGATGCCTTTGCCGACTCTTACCACGAAAAAGTCGGCGGCCAGGTCGCTTACCGCATTAAGTTGGCCCCTACCATGGTGGCATCTATGTGGATGACGGCCTGGAAGGATGCTGGCAGCCCTGATCTGAACGCCCTGCTGAAGAAAGCCCCCAGCAAGGAGGAAAAGGAGAAGCTAGACGAGGAAATGAAGATCTGGAAGGACAACGGGCTGGTAGATCAGCAGATGCTGCTGGCGTTGCAGAAGTTCAAAGAAGCCGAGCGGCCCGATATGATTAACGCGGCCAAAGACATGCAGGCCCTCCCACCCGACGCGGAGGCCTCACCGGTAGTAAATCCGGCGCCGGTAGCGGGGGCCCCTGCCTTACCCGCCGGTACAACCAAAGTTAAAACCAAGAGCAAGCCGGTAGCCTCTCCCGCCCAAAAGGAGAAGATGAAAGCTGAGAAGCCAGCCAAGCAAAAGAAAAAACCAGCCGACGACGGTTGGGGCTCCCCGGCGGGCTCAGGCTGGTAACCTCCTCAGCAGAAAGCGCAATTAGGCAAGTGCGGCCAGCTCCTCAGCTGGCCGCACTTTTTTTGTGGGTCCGATAAGCCGAAGTTGACGTTACCTATTTGACGGATAGCGCCTTACAGTTTACACGCTTGCACTAAGCGACCTTAAGCAAGGGTAGTCGTGGTAGTCTATCTATCTGAATTTGGTGCTATAAATCACACTACTGGCTTGACACAACTGTTTTATTATCAACCAGATATAAGCGAATAACTTTCGGGGATTGTGCTAACTCCAGCAGGAAAACATCGTTAGTGAAAGAGTCGGCGACAAACTGACGGATTAGTTGTCCTCCAACCAAACCACAACTTGCTATGATCTTGCGCTATGATCGGCTGGCCGTTGAGCTACCCAAACCGAAGAATCCCTCTCCCAACGATGCCGCCGCCATTCAGGAACTGCTGGGCGGTAAGTACGGGGAGATGTCGACCCTGATGAACTACACGTTTCAGTCGTTCAATTTCCGGGGCCGGAACCGGTTGCGGCCGTTCTATGACCTGACGTGCAGCATTGCCGCCGAGGAATATAGCCACATCGAGGCCCTTTCCTACGCCATCAACCTGCTGCTAACCGGCCAAACAGTACGCGGTAAGGACCCAGTGCCGGCACCGCTAGCCGACGCCAAGGATGCGCGCAACAGCTACCATTTCCTGACCAGCGCCCAATCGGCCCTGCCCGTCGACTCCATGGGCAACCCCTGGACGGGTCAGAACGTGCACGCCAGCGGCAACCTAAAGCTGGATTTGCTGCACAACTTTTTCCTGGAATGCGGGGCCCGCGCTAACAAAATGCGGGTATACGAAATGGTGTCGGACCCCTGTGCCCGCGCCGTGGTAGGCTATCTGCTGGTGCGCGGTGGCGTACACGTAGTAGCCTATGCCAAGGCCCTGGAAAAGCTAACGGGTGTGGAAGTTAGCAAGCTGGTACCGGTACCGGAACTTAGCAACGATGCCTTCCCTGAAGCCAAGAAACTGCAGGATCAGCAAAAGCTTCACCTGAAGTTATACACCTTCAGCCCCGACGACTACAAGACAGCGGGCGTTATCTGGGACGGCAAGCACCCCGAGGATGGTCAGCCTCTAGAGCTGATTCAGGGCGGTTTTGAGGGAGTTCCCTACCCCGTGCTGGAGGAAGAGCCCCAACTCAACTCGCCCGGCGCCGACGATTACGACCCGCAAATGTTTGCTGACATTGCCAAGAAAATGGGTATCAAGCTATAAAGCAGCTTCGGCCTTCATGACTTTATCCGGCTACTCCTGCTTTGCGGGGGTAGCCGGATTTTTTGCGTACTACCCCTGGATGTAAAAGTGTCCTATCGAACTACGGCGGGGTTCGTATCATTGCAATTCGCCATCTGTGCTGCTTTCCCATGCCCCAGTTCCTACCCTTGCGCCAGTTCCGATCTTGCACGCTGCTTGTCTCGGGCCTGTTGCTGGCCGCCTGCAACCGCACCCAACCCGAAACAGCGGCCGCCACGCCTACCCCGCCCCCACCCGTAGTACCCGGCCCCGACCTGATGAGCCTCACCGACTCCACGGCCGCGGAACTGCTGCTTCCCTACGGCCGGCAGTATCCCGGTCGCGAAGTGGTGCTGCAAACGCGCCATGGCAACATGCGCATCCGGCTCTACGAAGATACCCCGCTGCACACGGCTAACTTTCTGCTGCTCAGCCGCAAGGGCTACTTTGATCAGACAGTATTCAACCGGGTAGTGAAAGACTTTGCCATTCAGGGTGGCACCTCCGACCACCTGACCATGCGCCTGAGCCGCTACCGCCTGCCGCCGGAAATCCGGGCGGGGCACTTCCACAAGCGCGGCGCCGTGGGCATGGCCCGCTACGATGACGAGCAAAACCCCGGCAAACTATCTTCCAGCCACGATTTTTACATTGTACAGGGCAAAAAGCTTACCCCCTACCAGGCCCAGTCCAGCACCAACCGAGAGCTTACCCCCGCCCAGCTGCGCACCTACGCTACCCAGGGCGGCGTGCCCAGCCTCGACGGCGAATACACGGTATTTGGGGAGGTAGTGGAGGGCTTCGACGTCATCGACAAAATTGCCAACGAGCCCGTTGGTACTGACCACTGGCCTCACAAGGACGTGGATATTAAGGTGAAAGTAGTACGGTAGCCCTTCCGTTTTACTTTCCGCGTCGCACCGCTATCAGGCGGCTGTGCAGCACGTCGCCGGGTTGCTCCCGCAGCAGTTCCAGCGCTTCAGCGCGGGTGTAAGTCAGGCTGTTGTCGGCGAAGAAGCCGGGGGCGCTTACGTCGGCTGCCGGGTTAATGGCCTCCTGCCGGGCAGGGTGCAGATCCACGGCCTCGGGATGCACCGCGTATACCTGGTAGAAATAGTAGCGTTGTTGCTGCGTATCGCGGGGCTGAAACTGCACCACGTACACGTCGCCGACCTGGGGAGTACGGAGCCGCATTTCTGGCGTTTCGGCTGTGGCTACGGCCGTAGCCGCATCGGTAGCCGCAGGCGTTTGGGTGGCCGGCTGCTCAGGGTGGCTGCGGTTGCAGGCAGTATTCCAGACCGTGACCAGCAGCAGGCTACGCAGCAAATAAGAGGGAACAGACATAGAGGGAAGGTAAACGGCAATGGAGTCGTTATTCTACGAGTAAAATAGAAAAGGCGGCCCGCTTAGCACGGGCCGCCTTTGTAGTTGGTATCAAACCATACTTACCCAACTTACCAGACCTTGGCGCGGTCAGCCTGGGCGCGCACCATCTTGGCGTCGTCCTTGCACCCGAAAGCCTCGAAGAACTGGGGCATGTTCATCAGGGGGCCGCTGGTGCGGAATTGGGCCGGCGAGTGCGGGTCCGTCATGACTTGCTGGCGTAGGTACTCAGGCCGGGCATTGGTACGCCAAATCTGGGCCCAGGCCAGGAAGAAGCGCTGCTCCGGCGTGAAGCCGTCGTACTTGGGGGCGTTGCCGTTGGGATACTGCTTCTTGAGCTGCTTCTGCAGAGCCGTGTAGGCAATGTTCAGACCGCCGAGGTCAGCCAGGTTTTCGCCCATGGTCAGCTTGCCGTTCACGAATACCGAGTCCAGGGGCGAGAAGGCCGAGTACTGCTTGCCGACCATGTCGGCGCGCTGCTCAAACTTGGCGGCATCTTCCTTAGTCCACCAGTCGCGCAGGTTGCCTTCGGCGTCGTACTGGCGGCCCTGGTCGTCGAAACCGTGGGTGATTTCGTGGCCGATAACCGCGCCCATGCCGCCGTAGTTCACCGCGTCATCGGCCTTGGGGTCGAAGAATGGGGGCTGCATGATGCCGGCCGGAAACACGATTTCGTTCATCGGTGGGTTATAGTAAGCATTCACCGTGGGCGGGGTCATGCCCCATTCCTTGCGGTCAATCGGCTTGCCGTAGTGCGACAGGTTGTCCATGGATGCCCACTGCCGAGCAGCCAGCACGTTTTTCAGGTACGACTCGCGCGAAATGGTCAGGGCTGAGTAGTCCTTCCACTGGTCGGGGTAGCCAATTTTCACCGTGAAGGCGTTCAGCTTTTTCAGGGCTTCTTGCTTGGTGGTTTCGCTCATCCAATCCGACTGACGGATATGCTCGCCCATGGCTTCGCGGATGTTCTGCACCATTTCCAGGGCCTTCTGCTTGGTTTCCGGCGTGAAGGCCTTATCGACGTAGAGCTGGCCAAAAGCTTCGCCCAGGGCGCGGTCGGTGGCGGCATTCATGCGCTTCCAGCGGGGCTGCTGGCGCTTGGCCCCAGTAAGCACCTGCGAGAAGCGGAATGCCTCGTCGCCAAACGCTTTCGGCAGCGCCGAGGTCAGGGAAGATGCCATGTGCCAGCGCAGGTAGGTTTTGAGGTCGGCAAGCGGCTCCTGCTTCAGCATGGCGCTTTCCTCCTTGAAGAACTCCGGCTGACCAACAATCACCGTTTTGGCGGCACCCAGCTTCATGGCCTGCAGGGCCTGGTGTAGGCCCAGGTTCGGGAACTGCTTGTTGGCCTCGGCCACCGTCATCTTGTTGTAGTTGGCTTGCGGGTCGCGCAGGGCCACGCGGCTACGGCTGGCTTTGGCCAGGCGCGTTTCGAGGCGCATAACGGCCGCGGCGTTTTTGGCGGCAGTTGCCTCCGAGTCGCCGAGCAGCTTAAAAGTATTGGTGAGGTAGGTTTGGTAGGCGGTACGGATGCCCTTGGAGCGGGCGTCGTCCTTGAGGTAGTAGTCCCGGTCGGGCAGGGACAAACCGCCTTGGTAGAGCTGGAAGGCGTACTCCGTGCTTTTCTTCTCGTCTTGCCCTACGCCCGCGCTAAAGAACGCGCCGGTGCTGTACAGCTGCTGCCGCACAATTTCGTTTTGCAACCCTTTCAGGTCTTTAATGGCATTGATGCGCGCCAACTCGGGCTGCAAATACTTCAGGCCAGCTTGCTCAATGGCCGCGGAATCCATGGCCGTAGCGTAGTAATCACCGACGCGCTGGGCGTTGGTGCCCTTGGCAGCTGAGGTGTTGGCTGCCGCTTGTTGCAGAATCTGACGCATGACGGCGTTGTTCTGGTCGGCTAGCAGGTTAAACGAGCCCCACCGTACTTCAGAAGCCGGAATAGGGTTGTTCTTGAGCCAGTTACCGCTGGCGTACTGGAAGAAATTGTCGCAGGCGGTAACGGTATTGTCGATGTTTGCCACGTTCAGGCCAACTCCTTGAGGGTCAGCCACCGGGGCGGGGGTAGTGGGAGCCGGCGTGGTAGCGGCCGCCGTGGGTGCGGCGGTTTTGCTAGAGGCGCAGCCCGCCAGCGAAAGGCCAGCCGCCGCTACTACCGCCAACGTCAGGCTATTGCGGTTTTTCATGGAAAAGAAAATGGTAAGGTGGAATTACGATTCGGTTAAGCAAGGTAAAATAAATTCCTGGCCGCGGCCACTCGTTGGGCGGAACGCAATGACCACACCCTACCGTTGCACGTTGCCCGCAAGGCGGTGAAATGCTGAAATGGTGGTTCGGTAACTAAGTGATTGAGTTAGTTAAAACTGCCTGTCATTCTGCGCTTGCGAAGAACCTTACACAGGAGCACGATATCGTAGCAATGACGTGCGTTAGGCTATGTGAACAGTTGTTTGAAAGGCCGTTATGCTTCGCCTCCGGCTCGGCATGACGGCCTTTTTTACCTCAAAAGTCTTTACTATCCACACAGTTTAGTGTAGTAAGGTGCTCCACACTCATCAGGATGACAAGTCAGGACGATAAGCGGTTTTAACCTGCCTAATCACCGGCTCACCATTTCACTAACTCACGATTTCACCACCTGCTTCTGCGTAACTTGCGCACCGGATGCCACTGTATAACCGCCGCCCCGAGCCGGGGCCTTCCTCGGCCAACTCTCCTGCCTTGCCACCCGCGGCCCTGCCCCTGAGCGAGCTGCTGGCCCGGGTGCGCCAAACCTTGAGCGAGCGGTTCGCGGATTCTTACTGGGTAGTGGCCGAAATTGCGGACCTCACGCTGCCGCGCTTCGACGGGGCCCACTGCTACCTTACCCTTACCGATCAGCACACAACTGGCCGCGGGGCCCAGCTGAAAGCCCAAGCTCGGGCCACCATCTGGAGCCAGCGCTTCCAGCAGTTGAGCGCCGTATTTGAGGAGCAAACCGGCCTAACCCTGCGCACGGGCCTAAAGGTGATGCTGCGGGTGCAGGTGAAATTTCACGAGCAGTTCGGCCTCAGCCTCGATGTGTTGGCCCTCGACCCCACGTATACGGTCGGCGACCTGGCCCGGCTGCGCTTGGAAACCCTGCGCAAGCTGGAGGCTCAAGACCTATTAGAGCGCCAGAAACGGCTAACCCTGCCCATTGGCGTGCAGCGGGTAGCCGTCATTTCGTCGCCTACCGCTGCCGGCTGGCAGGACTTTGTGCAGCAACTGCAGGAGGCTCCCTACGATTTCTCGCTAACTCTTTTCCCGGCCCTGATGCAGGGCGACGACGCTCCGGCCAGCATTAGGGCGGCGCTGGATGCCATTCGGGGGCGGCGGTTGGAATACGATGCCGTGGTTATCATCCGGGGCGGGGGCTCGAAAACCGACCTGTTGGCCTTTGATGATTACGGACTGGCCGCGGCCGTGGGAGCCTTCCCGCTCCCGGTGCTGACGGGCATTGGCCACGAGCGCGACGAAGCAGTAATTGACCTCACGGCCCACACGGCGCTGAAAACCCCCACGGCCGTAGCTGCCTTCCTAATTGAGCGCTTGGCCCGCCTGGAGGCGGCGCTGGAAGGCTACGGCATCCGCATTCGGGAGTTGGCCCAGGCCCGGGTGCAGGTAGAAAACAGCCGGCTTAGCCGCTTACTACGCCACGCTCACCTAGCGGCCCACGGCCAGTTGCAGGACCAGCGCGCGGCCCTGCACCAACGCATCCGGCAGGCGGCCGCTACCCCGCGCGCCCAGCTGCGGCAGCAGGAACACCAGCTGACCAAGCGCCGCCACCAGCTGCAACGAGCCGCCCGCGGCGCCGTGCGCCACCACGAGCAGGGGCTGCGCCGCCGCGGACGCCTTCTGGCCCGCCACTTCCGTCGCTTGCACCGGCGGCGTTGCGAGCAGCTCCTGAGCCAGCGCCACGCCCTGGAGCTAGCCGCCACCCGTTTGCTGCACCGCGCCGAGTTGCGCCTGGCGCAGCTTAACACCCAGCCAGCAAGCGGAACCATTCGCCTGCTCACGCCCAAGGGCCAGCCCTTTACCGGTCCGTTGCGCGCGGGCCAGCAGGTGCTGCTGCGCCTCCCCGATGCGGTAGTACCGGCCCGCATCGGCGGGCAGCTACCCCTGTTACTTTCTTAGCTCTGCACTCCTTATGCCTTCTCAAAATCTTACGTATCGTCAAGCCATCGAGGAACTCGAAACCATTCTGCGCGCCCTGGAAACCGACGCCGTAGACGTGGACGACCTAACGGCCCGCGTGCAGCGCTCCGCCGAGCTGATTCGGCTCTGCAAACAGAAACTACGCTCCGCGGAGTCAGCCATTGATCAGGTGTTCGAGAACCTGGAGGAAGAAGACGAAGACGGGGAATAGAAAAGGGCCGCAGCTTGCGCTGCATACCTAATCTGGTATATTTGAAACCAGTAATTCTGCCCCTTCCTCCTGTTGCCGTTATGTCCTCCTCACCTGAACCGCTACCCTCTTCTTTCACCCTGGATCAGGCCAGCGACTGGACCCGCCGTTACCGCAGCCAACATGCGGATGGCGTGAAAGGCCACTGCTTTTCTCGAGCCACGTTAGAAGCCATTCTGGCGCAGCCAGGCTGCACGGGAGTTCGGGCGTACTACGGGCGCGACGCGGAGAATCAGCGGCGGCTAGTGCTGGTTGGAACCGATGAGCAGGAAAACGATATCCTACCGACCTCGTCTTTGCTGCCGGCCGACAGCCTAGTGGCCGAAAGCAACTCCTTTGCCACTACTACCAACGACGACGGCATTATTGGTCCGGGCAAAATATGCCCCCCCAGTTGTAGTGTACAGAATACCCTAAATAGCTAGTACTAGCGCGTATGGAAGCATCGTCTTGGCTGCTGCGGCTCGCTGACCAATCAGAGCCAGTAGCGTATGCCGGCATGCTTGTTCCCTGTATGATTGGCCTCTGGCGGTGGTCCCAATTGCCGGCTTCCCTACGTGCCTTAACAGGGTTAGCAGGCTTCATGGCCCTGCATTTTGGCCTGCTCAAGCTGGCCGGATATTTATGGCGAGAAAATATGATAGTTGGCCATTTATCAGGGGTCGGCGAAACTATTTTTTATTTACTTGCTTTCCGACACGCGCTGCGGCTATCTGCCCATTGGTTTTATTCCCTTCTGGTAGCATTTCTGCTATTTGCCGCGCTAGATTCTTTTGTTCTGGAAGGGTTTGGCCAGCTGAATTCCTACACGTTAGCGCTAGAAAGCTTTCTGGGTATCTCATTCGCTTTGCTTTATTTCGAGCAGGAACTTCACAAGCCTGCCATACGCCCTATACTGGAAAGGCCATTTACGGTAGCGTGCATCGGCATTATTCTTTATTTGGCGGGCACTATTATGGTGTATAGCCTCAGCAACCATTTTGTTGCCACCAACGACAGTGTAGGAAACACCCTGCTGTATTCCGTAAATAATATTATGCTGTTCGTGTTATCAGGTTTTTTAACTCAGTCATTTCTGTTGTCTAAATTACCTGCTGGGCAACCTACCAGGTGCTAATTGTTAGCCAGCCCCCTCCCGCACTTCCATTTGTCCTACTTTCCTTTTGCAATGAACCTCGACGACCCAATTCCTGGCTTTAATCCCAACGCGGGTGCGCCCATTCCGGCTGGCACGGCAGAGCAATGGACGAAGAACTACCGCCGCGAGCCTGGCAATGGCCTTGATGCCGCGGGGCGCCAAAAGATTAACGCCTACTACTTTAGCAATGCTCTGCTAGATCAGATTCAGGCCCAAGAAGGCTGCGTAGGCCTCCGGTTTTACATGGGCATAGAGGAAGACCTGTCGGGCGATAAAAGCAAGGACTCGTACCAATTACTGGTAGTGGGCGTTGATGCCAACGGCTACGATATGGTACCTCGGCCCGCTGCAGGTGGGCAGCCAGCTACCGATGATGGAATTGTGGGAGATGGTTCGTCGAAATGCCCTACGGTGTGTGACCCAACCAGCCCTTTGCAGACGGGGGCGTGAGCTTTTGGCTTTCTTGCCTCTCTATTGTAATCAGGATATGCAGCATGCTATCTGTAGTACCGCTTGCAGTTTACATGGGCCGAAAAGAGTTTATCCCTAACTCTTTCCGGCCTCTTTTTTATTATTTTATTTTAGATGAGCTGTGCGTTATTATAGATGCTGCTTGCCGGAGAATATTACACAATAACAGTCCCGCTTTTCATATATCTACTGTTTTTGATGTCACTATGCTTTGCATAGTTTTTAATTCTATTTATACTAAAAGAAAATATATCATAAAATTAGCGTGGCTACTATTTATAATTGTTGAAGTTGTTAGCGCCTGCACAGTCGACCCATTCCTGACTAGCATTAATATTATTGGGCGATTTACGGGCAATTCTCTGTTGGCGCTACTGGCTCTAGTGCATGCCTGGCAACTTAAACCAACCACGCATACCTACCCTGAAAAGAATCCTGAATTAGTTTTTTCTTCCCTTGTGTTACTGTATTACACAAGCACAGTTCTGCTTATTACTGCCCAGGAGTTGTACCAACGAGGCTGGTTTACGGGCTTTACTTCCCTCTCAGATGTTCAGTTTGAGTTATTGAGCTTAGCCCTGTATCCGCCCATCCGGATTATGCAGATTGCGCTGGTGTGTTATTTACTCTACCTGTTTCCCGGACGCCGTTCTGTTCGGCAGGGCTTGCCCCGCTGGTTGCGCTTCCGGTTGGGTTGGCGCCCACCCACCGAGCCGCCGCAGTATCGGGTGCTTTCAGAGCATCTGATCAAGTAAAACCCTGTATCTTGGACAGGAAAATTTGGCTTTTGCTCCTTTCTATGCCCGACGCGCTTATCCCATTGGTCCTCGTGACACCCATTCTGCTGCTACTGGCGCTGGGTATCGTGGGCTTTGTGGTGCGCTACCAGCGGCGCCTGATTCAGCAGCAGCTGGAACTGCAGCAGCTCCACGAGGCCGCCCAGCAGCAGGCCCTGGAAGCGGCCCTGCTGGCCCAGGAGGAGGAACGCCGCCGCATTGCCGGCGACCTGCACGATGGCGTGGGCACCACCCTGGCCATTGTCAAGCTCCACCTCAACACCCTAGACCAGCCGGAGCTTACCCAGGAGGCATCCTCTTTGCTGGACCAGGCTATTAACGAGGTTCGGCGGATTTCCCGAAACCTGCTGCCGGCGGCCCTCCAAAAATTCGGGCTGCCTTTCGCCCTGGAAGCCCTGGCCCGCACGGTGCCCGTCGATGGTCCTACCCAGGTAGAGGTAGAGCAACGAGGCCAGCCCCGCCGCCTCGACCCCAAGTATGAGCTGATTGTGTACCGGGTGGTGCAGGAGCTGCTGGGCAACGGTTTGCGCCATGCCTACGCCGCCCATATTCATATTGTGGTTGAATTTGGGTTGGAGCAGCTGGCCCTACGCTACTCCGACGACGGGGTAGGCTTTGACCCTACCTTACCCGACCAGCCGCCCGCTCCCGGAACTCGTACTGGCCTGGGATTAACCAACTTACGCAGCCGAGTTGGCGTACTACGCGGAACCCTGCGCCACGAATCAGCGCCGGGGGAGGGAACCCGGGTTTGGATTTCCTTACCCATTCCGTACCTTTCTACAATTCAAACCGCTCCCTCCTCAGTCCTATGAGTGCCACCACCATTCGCTTAGCCGTAGTTGACGATCATATCCTATTTCGTAAGGGGTTGCGGGCCCTTATCAGCGGTTTTCCTGGGATGGAGGTTTTGTTTGAAGCCGGCGACGGGCAGGAACTCTTGGAGCGCCTCGACCAAGGTAACATGCCGGACGTGGTGCTGATGGACCTGCAAATGCCCGTGCTAGACGGGCTGCAAACGGTGCGCCTGCTACGGGCGCAGTACCCGCAGGTGCGCGCCATCATCATTTCCATGCACGATGAGCCCGAACTAATTGATTCTCTGCGGGCTGAGGGAGCCCACGGCTACTTGCTCAAAAACGCTAGCCCGGAAGAAGTGCGCGGAGCCATACAAAGCGTATTTGATAACCGCCCGAACCCCGGCAGCTCCCGCACCCTGCTAACGGCCTCGTTCTAACGAGATACTTGCCATCGGCCCCTCGCCGAACCTTATTCGAGTACTTACCTCTACCCCTGCAGTACGGAAGCAGCCGCTTTCCTGCTGCAGGGGTGTTTTATTCTAGCTCTGCTAGCGGGTCCCAAAACAACCGTTTGAAGTCCACTACCTGATCTTCCTGCACCGCGGTGCCTTCGGCCTCTAGGGCTTCCTGCATGGCCGTGGGCGACGCGAAGTGCTGGCGCCCCGTGAGCAGGCCATTGCGGTTCACGACCCGGTGCGCCGGTACGTAGGCATGGGCCGTGTGCGCGGCCATCATGGCCCAGCCTACCATCCGAGCCCCGTGCCGGGCGCCCAAGTAGTGCGCAATGGCGCCATAGGTAGTAACCCGGCCCGCGGGCACTAGGCGCACTACCTCATGTACTTCCTGAAAGAAATTGCGCTGCTTTTCGGTGGGGTTACGCGGAATGGACATGCTGCTTGCCTTCTGTTTTGGACGCGAGTTTCTGGTTTTTTAAGGGAAGAAGCTACCTCAGCCGCTGGCCTCCGTGCTTAGTCCCGGATGGCCCGTTACTGGCCTTGGGTACGGGTAGGGAGTACGTTGTGGTAAGCAACCCACTCAATTTTTCTGTGTCTTACCCCCATCATTCGCCTTCCCCTCCTCCTGCCCCAACTTAATGCCAATGGTTAGCGTTCTGACGGTTGCACCTTTCATTACGCATGGCACTGGGTCAGGCACCTCACTTGTAGTAGCTACATGCAAACGCAGCAACAAACCGAACAAGAAGTAACTGAAACCCGCTCCGGTGGCGCGGGCCGCCGCATCATCTGGCTGCTGGTAGCCCTAGCCGTTGTGGGCGCCCTGGCCTTCATCAAGATAAAATACTTTCCCTCCCAGAGTGCCGAAGGCAAAGGCGGCGGCGGAAAAGGAGCCGGCGCGGGTGGTGGTAAAGGTGCCCCCGGCGGTGCGGGTGGCAAAGGCGGGGCCGGCGGCGGCCAGAAGTTACCGGTGCAAGTGTACGTAGTACGGGCCACGAACCTAGCTGATGAGGTAGCCGCAACGGGCTCTATTCTGGCCGAAGAATCGGTAGTTATTAAAAGTGAAATTTCGGGCAAGATTACCAGCCTCAACATCCGGGAAGGCCAGCCAGTAAGCAAGGGGCAATTGCTGTTCAGCATCAACGCCGACGAAATTCAGTCGAACCTGCGCAAGCAGGAGTACAACATCAAGCTCTACCGCGACCAGGAGCGGCGCCAGCGCACCCTGCTCGACAAGGAATACATCAGCGCCCAGGAATACGAGCAGGCCAACAACCAGCTGCTCACGGCCCAGGCCGACTTGCAAACCTTACGCGCCTCCCTGGCTAAAGCCTACGTGCGGGCTCCGTTTGCCGGGGTGCTGGGCCTAACTACGGCCACAGTGGGCACTTACGTTAGCCCCGGCGCCGAAATAACAACCCTTTCCAAGGTCAAGCCGGTGAAAATTAACTTCACGGTGCCCAGCCGCTTCTCCAACCTAGTGCGCACCGGCGACCCGATTATCATCACCGACGAGGCTTCCAACAAAAAGTACGAGGCCAAGGTCTATGCCCTCGACCCGCAGATTGACCCCGTGAGCCGCACCCAAACCGTGCGCGCCCGCTACGCCAACACCAACAATGAGCTGCGCCCCGGGGCTTTCGTGAAAGTAAACCTGCAGTTAGGTGAAACGTCGAGTGCCCTGCAGGTGCCCACCGAAGCCGTGATACCGGAAGCCAATGGCTACAGCGTGTACACGGTGCAAGGCGGCAAAATGGTCCCGAAGAAGGTGAAGATTGGCGTCCGCTCTTCCCGCCTGATTCAGATTACCGACGGCCTGGCCGTCGGGGACTCCGTGATTCGGACTGGTATTTTGCAGGTTAAACCTGGCGACGCCGTACGAGTCACTAAGTAAGATTTCACCCAGTGTCTCGCAGTGGAAAGCGTGATGGTTTCGTGCGAACCGTTGCCCCTTGCTGCGAGACACTGCGTTTCCCACTGCGAACTTCTGCGTGAAAACAACTCATGAGCTTATCATCAACTAGCATAAATCGGCCGGTGCTCGCCATTGTGATGAGCCTGGTCATTGTGATTTTCGGGGTGATTGGGTTTCGCTACCTCAGCGTCCGGGAATACCCCAGCGTCGACCCGCCCATCATCACGGTATCGGCTTCCTACACTGGCGCCTCCGCCGACGTAATGCAGGGCCAGGTGACGGAGCCGCTGGAAGAAGCCTTGAACGGTATCCAGGGCATCAAAAACCTGACGTCCAACTCCCGCGACGGCCGCACCCAGATTACCGTGGAGTTTGACCTCGACGCCGACCTGGAAACCGCCGCTAACGACGTGCGCGACAAGGTTTCGGGGGCCCAGGGCCGCCTACCCCGCGACATCGACCCGCCTGTGGTGAGCAAGGCCAACGCCGACTCCCAGCCCATTGTCATGACCTACCTTAGCTCTAGCCGGCGCAACCTGCTGGAGCTAACCGACTACGCCAACAACACGCTCAAGGAGCGCCTCCAAACGATTCCGGGCGTGTCGGAGGTGCGGGTGTACGGGGAGCGGAAGTACTCCATGCGCCTGTGGCTGGACCCCGTGAAGCTCTCGGCCCTGGGCGTAAGCCCCGTGGATGTGCAAGCCGCCCTAACCCGCGAAAACGTGGAGCTGCCCAGCGGCTCGGTGCAGGGCGAGGCAACCCAACTGACCCTGCGGACCATGGGCCGCCTAAGCACAATAGAAGACTTCAACAACCTGATTATCCGCCAGGATGAATCGTCGTTGGTGCGGCTCTCCGACATTGGCTACGCCGAGCTCTACCCCGAAAACGACCAGACTATTTTCAAGGTAAATGGCGTGCCGATGGTGGGTTTGGCGGTAATTCCGCAGCCGGGCTCTAACCAGATTGACATTGCCGACGAGTTCAACCAACGCATTGCCCTCTACGGCAAGGACCTACCCAAGGACCTCGTGCTCAAGCCGGGCTTCGACAACTCGGTATTCATTCGCAAGTCCATCAATGAAGTGGAGCATACCATCATTGAGGCCTTCGTGCTGGTAGTTATCATCATCTTCCTCTTCCTGCGCGACTGGCGCTCGACCATCATTCCGGTGGTAGCCATTCCAGTGTCGCTGGTGGGGATTTTCTTCGTGATGTACCTGATGGACTTCTCCATCAACGTACTCACGCTGCTGGCCGTGGTACTGGCCATTGGTCTGGTAGTCGACGACGCCATTGTGGTGCTGGAGAACATTTACTCCCGTATTGAGGCGGGCGAAGACCCCAAGACGGCCGCCATCAAAGGCTCCGAAGAAATTCTGATGGCCGTTATCAGTACGACCATTGTACTGGCGGCCGTGTTCCTGCCGGTAGTATTCCTGACCGGTATTACCGGGCGTTTGTTCCGGGAATTTGGCATTGTGGTAGCCGGCTCGGTACTGATTTCGGCTTTCGTGTCCCTGACCCTGACGCCGATGATGTGCTCCGTGCTGCTCAAGCGCCAGGAAAAGCATAACTGGTTTTACCGCAAAACTGAGCCCTTCTTTGAGAAGATGATTGGGGGCTACCAAAGCAGCCTGGAAAGCTTTCTGCGCAACCGCTGGATGGCGTGGCTCATGGTAGTAGGTACGGGCGTGGGCATTTGGTTTTTCATGAAAACAATTCCGTCTGAATTGGCGCCAATCGAAGACCGTAGCCGCGTAAACATCAATGCTACTGGCCCCGAAGGCGCTTCTTTTGAGTTCATGGATGCCTACATGGCCCAGCTTACCAAACTGGCCATGGACACCACCGGGGAGCAAAACCTGAGCAGCGTATTTGCCGTGACCTCGCCGGGCTTTGGGGGCGGCTCTAATTCGGGTACGGCCCGGGTGCTCCTGCTGGATGCTGATGAGCGCAAGCAAACCCAGCAGCAGCTCTCCGACAAACTCAGCGCTGGGGTAAAGAAGCTGACCGCCGCCCGTACTTCCGTATCCCAGGACCAAAGCATAGGCGGGGGCGGAGGCGGCTTGCCGGTACAGTTTGTTATCCAAACCCAGGACTTTGATAAGCTACGCACGGCGGTGCCCAAGTTTCTGGATGCTGCTCGCCAAGACCCTACCTTCCAGTTCGTGGATGTAAACCTGAAGTTCAACAAGCCCGAGCTGCGCGTAAACATCGACCGGGAGAAAGCGCAAAGCTTGGGCGTATCAGTTCAAAGCATCAGCCAAACCCTGCAATCTGGCCTGAGCGGGCAGCGCTACGGCTACTTTATTCGGGAGGGCAAGCAGTACCAAATTATCGGGCAGGTGGCGCGCGAGGACCGCAGCCAGCCCCTGGATGTACGCTTGCTTTCGGTAAAGAATGCCGATGGGGAGCTGATCCAGCTTGACAACGTGATTCGCTTGCAGGAAAGCAGTACCCCGCCCCAGCTCTACCGTTTCAACCGCTACAACTCGGCTACCTTCTCGGCCTCCCTGGCGCCCGGCCGCACCCTCGGCGACGGTATTGCCGCCATGCAAGCCGTAGCCGACAAAACCCTGGACGACACCTTCTCCACCGAGCTGGCCGGCGCCTCCCGCGACTTCCAGGAAAGCTCTTCTTCCCTGGTCTTCGCCTTCGGCCTGGCCCTGGTGCTGATTTACCTGGTATTGGCTGCGCAGTTCGAGAGCTTCCGCGACCCGGTAATCATTATGGTGACGGTACCGCTAGCGTTATCCGGGGCGCTGCTGAGCCTGTGGTACTTCAACCAGACGCTCAACCTGTTCTCGCAAATCGGCATTATCATGCTGGTGGGGCTGGTGACAAAAAACGGTATTCTCATTGTGGAGTTTGCCAACCAGCAGGTTGAGAATGGCAAGGACTACATGACCGGCCTAATTGAAGGCGCTACCGCCCGTTTCCGCCCCATCCTGATGACTTCGCTCTGCGCCATTCTGGGTATTCTGCCGATTGCCGTAGCTACCGGGGCGGGGGCATTGAGTCGCCGGGCCATGGGAATTGGGGTAGTGGGCGGCTTGTTTTTTGCTACGGCCCTAACCCTGTATGTGGTGCCCGTTATGTATTCCTACTTCGCCACGGCCAAAAAGCACAAGCAACCGGCCGCCGAAGAAAAAGCAGTTGCGGCGTAATCGTGCCCTCTTTCGTTCTATCCCAACCGCTCGGTTTTCAGCCGCTGATTTCCCCCATGCGTCGTTCCTTTCTTGTTGCTTTTTTGCTGGCCTCTCCCCTCCCCTTGCTGGCCCAGCAGCCGGTGCTACCCACGCGCCAGCCCACCACCCAGCCCCAGAGCAAACCCCAGACGGAGAAGCCCGAAACCGTAGCCGCTGCGCCCTTTCTTACCCTAGCCGATGCCATTCGCATGGGGGTAGAAAACAACTACAACATTCGGCTTTCCCGCCAGGATGTGCGCCTGGCCGAGAACAACGTCACCCGCGGCAACGCCGGGCAGCTTCCTACCGTCAACGGCAACTTCATCCGCACATTTAACCGCAACAATGTGCGGCAAGAGTCCTCCAGCCGACCCGAGCCCAGCATTGCCAATGGGGCTCAATCCAACTTGCTGAACGCTAACGTAGCGGCTACCTGGACCATTTTCGACGGGTTTGGGATGTTCATTGCCTACGACCGGCTGCAGGCGCTGGAGCAGAGCCAGCGCCAGCTTACCCGCGCCACGGTGGAAGAAACCGTGGCCGATATAACGGATGCTTACTTTGTGGTTGTGCGCGAATCAGGGAAGATCAACTCCATCGAAGAAGCCCTGAAAATCGGGCAGGCTCGAATTGATTTAACCCAAGCCCGCGTGGACGTAGGCGTCAGCGCGAAAGTGGAAGTACTGACGGCCCGCGTAGATTATAACGCCGACCGTTCGGCGCTGATTCAGCAGCAGGAAGCCCTAAAAACTGCCAAAATCACTCTTAACAACCTGCTGGGCCGCAACCCCAACCTTAACTTTCAGCCCCAGGATTCCATTGTGGTAACCCAGGATCTGAACCGGGATGTAGTGCTTCAGGCCATACGGCAGAACAACCCCCGGCTGCAGCAAGCCCGGACGAACACGGAAGTGGCTACCTACGACCGGCGGCTGGTGCGCGCCTCGCGCTTTCCGCAGATCGGGCTTACCTCAGGCTACGGTCTGAACCGCAACATCAACGGCGCCGCCTTCTTTGGCACCCAGCTAGTTACCAACACCAGTCGCACCTTTGGGCTTAACTACGGGGTAGTGGCCTCGGTGCCCATCTTCGACGGCTTCAACCGCAACCGCCTCGAGCAAAATGCGCGCATTGCCGAGGAGCAAAGCAAGCTTCAACTCGACCAGACGCAGTTACAACTGGATGCCGAGGCGGAACAGGCCTGGGCCCAGTATCAAAACCGCTTGCAACTGCTGGAGCTGGAAGAGGCCAACATCCTATTGGCCCGCGAAAACGTGGCCATTGCCTTGGAGCGCTACCGCCTAGGCCTGCTAACGCCCTTGGCCCTACGGGAAGCCCAGCGCACCCAACTCGACGCTGAAGTGCGCCTACTCGATATTCGCTACCAAGCCAAACAAGCCGAAATTGTGCTGCGCCGCTTGAGCAGCGGACTAGTGCAGGAAGGCACTACGCAGCCGTAGTGCGAGCTGGGCTTTTGGTGCTAGCTTATCATTCAGGTCTACGAATTAGGCGGTAGTACCTACCGCAAGCCAGCGGTACACGGAATCCTTTTTTCAGCGCCCTGACCTTTAACAGTCGGGGCGTTGTTGCTTTTCGGCTCGTTTATTCTCGGATAGAGAATTCCTTCAGCCAAAAAAAACCTCCTTTCAGTGGGCAGTTAGCCTGGTCGAACGAAGAAAGTCCCTGGATGGGAAGCGGTACAGTAGTTTTGATTCATCATCAGCGCCACTACCCATCTACTGCACATGTTTGCTTCTGTACTTCGCCTCAGCCTTGTCCTTTTTGCCCTCTCGTTCTGCCTGCTTGCTGAATCGTCGGCGGAGGCGTTGGGTGGCCGCGGTTTGCTGCCCGCCGTGCGGGCCAAACTGAAAGGACAGTACCACCTGCACCGCCCCAATTACCGCCCCTACCGGGCCAACCGGCGCTAGTAAGCTGCGCTGTTGTGGCTATAATGGTGGGCCTGAAGTAAGTAAGCACACCTACGCACCATATACGTCCGTCGCCCCGGCTGCTGCATCCCTACCACCTGCTAAGGGTTAGAAGATAAGCGGCTGGGGCGGCAGGTTTTTAAAGCCAAGACAAAGCCCGAACCTACGGTGCGGGTTGCACCTGAGCTGTCCGCAATTGTTCTAAGGCCGCCAGCGTTTCCTTGCGTTTCTCTTTCTCCTTTTCTTCCTGAGCCACTGGCTCTTGAACCGGCGTGCTAAAGAAGGCCAGCAAGTGTTGGCGCTGGATGGCCGTTAGGTGGTCAAACTTTTTGTCAGCCAGCTTCCGGAGCCATTCGCCGTAGGTTTCATCGGTTAGGGCGTACTCCCCTAGCTTGGTGGGTTTACCTGTGTCGAAGTCGGCATTGGGTAGCTGGGGGCCTACTGCCACAGCCGTATCCTGAGGTTCCTGCTCCAGCAGGGTGCAGTAATTGCGCATCACGGTTCGGAAGCTGGCTTTGAATAACTCCTGGGCTTCGGGAGTAGGCAGCTTAAAGGCAAATGGCCGCAGCGGCCCAATTTTCGGCAGCACCCGCACGAAGTACGACAGGATGCGGGCCCCAGTGCCGGGGTGCTCGTAGTCGGTGCCGTAGCGCTGACGGTACTCCCGCTCACTTTCCTTGTACACGTATTCGCGGCGGCGGGCCTGGGGGCTCAGCTTACGAATATCCTTTTTCTGGGACTGCCAGGCGGCCCGGCTAGCAATGGGAATCAGGCTGCGCACAGCAAACCGAAATGAGCTGATAGCCAGATCAACATTGAACACCACCTGACCTAGTTCCAGCCCGTAAGTCTTCAGGAAAGCCCGTTCCAGCACTGGTTTACTCACCTGGAACCCGATGTAGCGCTGGTAGTCGGCGCTGCGGTAGCGGCCGGCCGCTACCTGCACCACATCGAAAGCAAACTCCAATTGAGTGTGCTGAATGGGCGCTTCCTCGTAGGTGATGACGTCACCAAACTTGGCCTTCAAATCGGGGTAGACGCTGGGCATGGCCCGGTTGGTACCTTCCGGGTGGCCGTGAATATCGGCGGCGTAGTGCGCCAGGGCCCCAAGGGCAAACGCGTACTCGTTTCGGTCGTGGGCCTCGTCGAGCAGGTTGCGTACAAAGTCGCCAGAGCGCACGTAGTGGGTCAGGTTAGTAAATAGCTCGGAGCCAAAGGGATAGTAGCCCATGTCCTGCAGAATGGAGCCCCCGTAGGCGTAGCTTTTGGCCTCGTTGAGCTGCTCCTCAGTAGCTCCGGGATAGCGCTGTTGCAGCAGCGGCAGCAGGCAACGGGCCCAGCTGGAATCCACGTTGGCCTGGTGAGTAAGCACGGAATAGGCCGAGGCCGGCTGCGTAGCTAGCCCCAGCAGGACCACTACGCCAACAATCCATTTCAGCATAGAACAGTAGGCCTGGCCGGGCAAAGTAGCTCAACCGCAAGCTTTGCCTTTACGCGGGCCTGCAATTCATGGTTGTAGCTACATACAAGCAAGCTGAACCGCGCTTTGCCGCGTTGGCTTGCCAGCTTCAGTTACAGAAGTTTAAATTACTGATCAGGTTCCCCTCCTTTTTCTAGCAAGGGGTTAGGCTAGTGCAAAAATCTTTAGGCTGCGTTGGCAGTAAGAAGCTTTAATTCAAAAAAGCTCGTCATGCAGAGCGTAGCGAAGCATCTCGCGTGCTGATGTTGTGGTAGTAAACCAACGATTCGGGCGAGATGCTTCGCTGCGCTCTGCATGACGGGCGTTGAGCTAGATATTCACACAGCTTGCGAGGTCACAGCCCGGCTATTTTTCGCCGGTCCTGAATTCATATTGATTCCAAATTCCTTACCCCTCATCCTTTTTGCGAACAACTCCCTGCCCCAGGAGTTACCTTTGTCGTGATGAAACCCGTGGTAGCTTTCTTTCTGGGAGTCCTGATGCTCGTGGGTAGCCTCGTGCCGCAGGGCGACTTATCGGAGCTGGGGAAGCTGCCGGAGCTGGCCCGCCACTTCCGCTACCACCGCGCCTTATCTGGCGGCCGCCTCTCGCCCCTGGCGTTTCTGGTGCTGCACTACGGCCCCCACGGCGCCGACCACCGCCGCAACCCCTACTCCCAGCGCGACGCCCAGGACCACCACAAGCTCCCCCTGGAACAGCACCACCACGATTGCGTGATGGTCAGCTTCGTGCTACCCACGGGCCGCGTGCTGCTGCCGGCGCCACCCCAAAGCTGGCCGACGGCTGGCTACCACAGCACAGCCGGGCCGTTGTACACGTTCAGCGTCAGCGGCTCCTTGCTACAACCACCCCGAGTATAAGCAGCTACGCCCCCGGACGGAGTGCGTCCGGCGACTACGTGCCTGTTTTCTCTTTCTGCTGATTTTGCCTCCGCCGCTACGGTGTAGAGACGCGACACTTCGCGTCTCGGCGCGTGCTGACGTTGTTGTAACCGCCTAGGCGTAGTCGCTCAGGCGCCACGACGCGAATATGCGTCTCTACAACCCGCGAGGGCAGCACTCCTTTTCTACTATGCTTTCCCGCATTATCCGGGCTAGCATCCACAACAAGCTGTTTGTGGTGCTGATGCTCGTGGCGTTGGTGGGGTGGGGCGGCTACTCGGCCGTGCACCTACCCCTCGATGCCATTCCCGACGTTACCAATAACCAGGTTCAGGTTATTACTCAAAGCCCCGCGCTGGCGGCTCAGGAGGTGGAGCAACTGCTCACGATTCCGCTAGAACTAAGCTTGCGCACCATTCCGGGGGTAACGGAAATCCGGTCTACCTCGCGCTTCGGGCTTTCGGTGATTACCGTGGTCTTCGAGGACGACATCAGTACCCTGCAAACCCGGCAGTTGGTGGCCGAGAAGCTGCGCACCGCCGAAGCCGAGCTGGGCGCAGGCCTCGGCCGGCCCGAAATGGCCCCCATCACTACCGGCCTCGGCGAAATCTACCAGTACAGCCTCGGCATCAAGCCCGGCTACGAAAAGCGCTTCTCCCTGTCCAAGCTGCGCGAGGTGCAGGACTGGATAGTGAAGCGGCAGTTGGCCGGCGTGCCGGGGGTAGTCGATGTCAGCAGCTTCGGGGGCTACGTGCGCCAGTACGAGGTGAGCGTGAATCACGAGCGCCTCAACGCCAGCGGCGTGACCATGCGCGAACTGTTCGAGGCCCTGGAAGCGGGCAACGCCAACACTGGCGGCTCCTACCTGGAGCGGGGCCGCAATGCTTATTTTATTCGGGGTGAAGGCCGGGCGGCCTCATTGCAGGATGTGGGCAGCATGGTGATTAAGCAGGTGAACAACGTGCCCCTGCTGGTGCGCGACGTGGCCGAGGTGCGCTTCGGCCACTCCGTCCGCTACGGGGCCATGACCTTCAATGGCCAGGGCGAAACCGTGGGCGGCATTGTGCTCATGCTCAAAGGCGCCTCCTCGGAGCAAACCATCAAGGGCGTAAAGGCCCGGGTAGCGGAAATCAACCGGCTGCTGCCCCAAGGCGTCTACGTGCGCCCCTTCCTCGACCGGACCAAGCTGGTAGACACCGCCATTCACACCGTCGCCAAAAACTTGATTGAGGGCGGCGTGATTGTGATGGTCGTGCTGCTGGTGCTGCTGGGCAACTGGCGGGCCGGGCTGGTGGTGGCCTCCATGATTCCGCTGTGCATGCTGTTTGCTCTAGGGCTGATGCACACGTTTGGCGTATCGGCCAACCTCATGAGCCTGGGCGCTCTGGACTTTGGGCTGATTGTGGACGGGGCCGTGATTATCGTGGAAGCCATGATTTTCCACCTCGTGCATTTCCGCCAGAAAGCCGAGCACGAAACCATGGACCAGGTAGCCGAAACGGCCGCCACCCGCATGATGCGCTCGGCCTTGTTCGGGCAACTCATCATCCTCATCGTGTACCTGCCCATTTTGGCCCTGACTGGCATAGAGGGCAAGATGTTCCGGCCCATGGCCCTGACGGTGAGCTTCGCCATTGTGGGGGCCATGCTGCTGTGCCTGACCTATGTGCCGGCCGTGTCGGCCTGGGCCCTGCGCAAGGACATCCAGGAGGAAGGCACCGTGGCCGACCGTATCATGAAGTTCTTGTACCGCGGCTACCAGCCCATCATTCACGGGGCCCTGCGCCTACGCGGACTGGTAACGGGGGCCGCCGTGGGCTTGCTGGTGCTGGCGGGGGTAGTGTTTGCCGGCATGGGTGGCGAGTTTATCCCCCAGCTCGATGAGGGCGACTTTGCCGTGAACGTGGCCCTCACGCCCGGCTCCTCCCTCAACCAGAGCATTGCCACCACCACGAGGGTGCAGCAGATTCTGCTCCGTCAATTTCCTGAAGTAGAGCAGGTAGTGGGCAAAATTGGCACCTCCGAAATTCCTACCGACCCCATGAGCCTGGAAGATTCCGACCAGATTGTCGTGCTCAAGCCCCAAACCCAGTGGACCTCGGCCAGCTCGCGAGAGGAACTGGCGGGCAAGATGAGCGAGGCCCTGGCCAGCGTGCCCGGCGTAAGCCTGGAGTTTCAACAGCCCATTCAGATGCGCTTCAACGAGCTGATTTCCGGCGTCAAGTCCGACATCAGCATCAAGATTTACGGCGACGACCTAGGCTTGCTTTTCGACAAGGCCAATGAAGCCGCCGCCCTTATTCGCCCCCTAGCGGGCGTCGGCGACCTGAAGGTGGAGCAGATTGCGGCCCTACCTCAACTGCGCGTGACCTACAACCGCCAAAAGCTGGCCCAGTACGGCCTGCGCGTTTCAGACCTGAACACCCTGCTGCGCGCCTCCTTTGCTGGCGACGTGGCGGGCCAGGTGTACGAGGGCGAGCGGCGCTACGACCTGGTCGTGCGCCTCGACAGCACCAACCGCCGCAGCATCCAGGATTTGCGCGGCCTTTACGTGGATTTACCGGGCGGCGAGAAAGTGCCCCTGGAAGAAGTAGCCACCGTGGTCTTCCGCAACGCCCCTATCCAAGTGTCGCGCGATGATGCCCGCCGCCGCATCAACATCGGCGTGAACGTGCGCAACCGCGACGTGGAAAGCCTGGTGGCCGATATTCAGCAGCAGCTCACCGCCAAGCTGAAGCTACCGGAAGGCTACAGCCTCAAGTACGGCGGGCAGTTCGAGAACCTGCAGCAGGCCAAGTCACGCCTAGCGGTGGCAGTGCCAGTGGCCCTCCTGCTGATTTTCGTGCTGCTCTACCTCTCCTTCCACTCCGTTAAACAAGCCCTGCTGATTTTCACCGGCATTCCGCTAGCCGCCATTGGGGGCATTCTGGCCCTGTGGCTGCGCGGGATGCCGTTCAGCATATCGGCGGGGGTAGGCTTCATTGCCTTGTTTGGGGTAGCCGTGCTCAACGGCATCGTGCTGGTTGCCAGCATCAACGAGCTGGCCTTGATTGGCATAACCTCGGTGCGGGAGCGGGTGCTGAAAGCCACCGCCGAACGATTCAGACCAGTGCTGCTCACGGCGGCCGTAGCGTCCTTAGGGTTTCTGCCCATGGCTCTGAGCAACTCCGGTGGCGCCGAAGTGCAGAAGCCCTTGGCCACGGTGGTCATCGGCGGACTGATTTCGGCTACCCTGCTCACGCTCGTTCTGCTCCCGGTGCTCTACACGCTTTTCACCAAAGACGGTGAGGCCAGCCCCGTAGAATCTACCCCGGAAGCCTTGGCCGATGCCCGCGAAAACCATGAGTTGTAGCCGGCTACCCTCAGCACCCGGCCGAGACGCATCCCTTAGCGTCTCAGCGGCAGCACAACTAGATACGGTACGGCTCCTACCTGTCATTCCGAGCCCAAGCGAGGAATCTGGGTTCCGGCTAAGAAGCTAACCCAGATTCCTCGCTTGGGCTCGGAATGACAAGGTAAACTACCTCAGCAACGATTAAGACGCGAAGTGTCGCGTCTCTACAGCCATATGCTCCATGAGAATTTCACTCCTCATTTTCCTATTTTTCTTACCCAGCCTGCTCCTTGGTCAGACGACCCCGCGCACCTTACCCCCGCCTACCCCAACTGGCCCCGTTGCACCTGATGGGCCGCTTACCCTGCAGCAGGCCCTGCAAACCGGCTTGCGTCAGAGTTTGCTGGTACAAACGGGCAGCCTGGAAATAGAGCGGCAGCGCGTGCTGGCCCGCACCGGCTACGACCTGCCGCGCACGGTAGTCGATTTTCAGGTGGGGCAGATTTCCGGGCCTTTGCGCGACCAGAGCCTGAACATCGTGCAGCAGTCGGCGCTGCCGGGCGTGTACGGCGCCCAGCGCCGACTGCTGGAAGGCCAAATCCTGACGGCTGAGCAACGGGCCCGCGCCCAGCGCCGGGAGCTGACGTACACCATTCGCAGCACTTATTATGAGCTGCTGCTGAACTACCGGCGAGCGGCCCTGCTTCGGCGCCAGGACAGCCTGTACCGCCGCGCGGCCCGGGCGGCCCGCATCCGCTACCAAACCGGCGAAACCAACCGCCTGGAGCAGGTATCGGCCGAGGCTCGGATGCGGGAGGTGCAGAATCAGCTGGCCCTCATCCTTACGGATCAGGAGGTGCAACAGCAGCAGCTAGGCGTACTCCTGAACCTGGGTCGCCCCGCCACCATCGATACGACGGTGGCGCCCGTGGTCGTGCTCAGCCCCGCCGATACGGCCGGGCTCACGGCCGCCTCCAACCCTACCCTGGCGCTGCTGGAGCAGGAAATTGACGTGAGCAAGCGCCAGACGCGGGTGGAGCAGCTCCGCCGCCTACCTGACGTGCGCGTGGGCTACTTCAACCAGACCATCAATAAGGAACGAGGCTTTCACGTGGCTCAGGCGGGCATTGCGGTGCCGCTGTTGGGTGGCATTCAGAAGGCGCGCATCCAGGCCGCGCAGTTGGGGGAGCAAGCCGCCGAGGCTCAACTGCGCTATGCCACTACCCAGCTCAGCGGGCAGGTAGCGGGCCTGCGCCGTCAGCTTACGCGGGCGCAAACTTCGCTCACCTACTACGAGCAAACCGCCTTGCCCCAGGCTCGCCTCATCCTAGATACCGCCGAAAAAAGCTTCCGTGCTGGCGACATTGAGTACGTGGAATACGTGGTGAACACCGAGCCCTCCTGGCAAATCCGCACGGCCTACCTCGAGCAAATCCGGCAGTACAATGAGTTGGCCCTGCGCCTGCAAAACCTGGCCGGCCCCGACGTTCCGTAAGCTGCTGCCACCCGTCTCGCGCCGTTCGTTGCATCGTAATAACTGTCCATAAAAAAGCGCGCTCTGGCTTTAGTAAGCATGCTATTTTCGCTTTCCTCCCATATGAAATATATTCCCTACGTGCTACTGAGCAGCCTGCTGGCGGCCTGCGGCCCGAATACTTCTGACCAACCGGCAGCCGCTACAGCTTCCGAAGCGGCGGCCCCGGCCACAGCCGTCAGTCCCGATGAGGTGCGCATAAGTCCAGCCCAAGTGCAGGCCGCGGGCGTGGAAACCGGTGCCTTCGAGTGGAAAAACATGACTACCGACGTACAGGCCAACGGCAGCATTGATGTACCGCCGCAGAACCGGGCGTCCGTGTCGGCGGTGATGGGCGGCTACGTGCAGTCGGTGGCGGTGCTGCCGGGGCAGCAGGTGGCGCGCGGCAGCGTGGTTGCCGTGCTACGCCACCCCGATTACCTGAAGCTGCAGCAAGACTACCTGCAAAGCAAAGCCCGCGTCATCTTCCTGCAGAAAGAGCTACAGCGCCAGCAGATCCTGGATGCCGAAGATGTAGGAGCCAAGCGCAAGCTTCAGCAGGCCCAGAGCGAGTATGCATCGGAACAGGCCACCCTGCGCGCCACGGCCGCGCAGCTCCGGATGCTGGGCCTTTCTATGAGTCGCTTGGATAAGGGAGAAATTTCGCCCACGGTGCCGCTGGTGTCGCCCATCAAAGGCTACGTCAAGACCGTGAACATCAATCCGGGGCAGTTCGTGAACCCGCAGGATGTGCTGGTGGAAATCGTGGACCGCTCCGACCTACACTTAGAACTCAAGGTGTTTGAGCGGGATATTGCGCGTGTAAAGAATGGCCAACGCATCTTGTTCAAGATTCCCAGCCGGGGCTCCAACGAGGACATGGGGGCCCGGGTATTTCTGGTGGGCAAGGCCTTCAACGACGACGCTCGCACGGTAAGCGTGCACGCCCACCTGGAGCCGGAGCGCGACGATGTGCTGCCGGGTCAGTACGTGTCGGCCCACATCCAGACGGCCGGCGCCCGCCAGCGCACCCTCCCCGAAGATGCCGTAATTCAGGCCGGTGAGTTCAGCTACATCTTCGCCCAAACCGGTCCCGCTGCCTACCGCCGCTACAAAGTCCAGACCGGGGCCACTGAAAACGGCGACGTCGCCATCATCCCTCTAGAACAGCTACCCGACACTACCCGCCTAGTCCGGCACGGCGCGTATTTCCTGGACGCCGAGCTGAAAAAAGGCCAAGATGCGGAGGAGTGAGGTGGTGAAATAGTGAGATAGTGAGTTTGCTGTTCTGACGGTAGCCCCAGCGGGACAACAGATTGGTAGGACACCCCAGTACAGAAATATTCAGCCCCAGCGGGGCGGCACCGCTCGTTGAACGATTGGGTGTCGCCCCGCTGGGGCTGCTATTGCCATTAGACTAGGCAATTATACAACTCACTATTTCACTATCTCACCATTTCACTCTCCTATGCGCTGGCGTAGCTCCTGCACTTCACGCTCCAGGTCCAGGGTGCGGAATATAACTTTGGCCTCGAGGTCGGAGTAGGCGCGTTCGAGCTGTTCCTGCAGCTGCTTTTGTTCGGTTACGTCGGTGTTGGTGCCGCACCAGCGCACGATGCGGCCTTCCTCGTCGCGCACGGGCAGGGCCCGGCTTAAAAACCAACGAAACTCTCCGTCGTGGCGCCGGAGCGGGAAGGTGTCTTCCCACTTTTCCCCGTCGAGGAGGGCTTGCTTCCAGCCGTTGGTTATTTCATCCACACGGTCAGGATGCATGACTTTCTGCCAGCCCCAGCCCATCATTTCCTCGTGTGTTGTGCCCGTGAAGCGAAACCATCGGTCGTTGTACCAAACAACAGCGCCGGTTTCGTCGGCCATCCAAGCCAGCTGGGGAATGGCATTGGCCAGGGTCATAAAGTCCTGTTCCCGCTTACGCAGGGCCAATTCCTGCATCTTCTGGTCGTGAATGTCAGTGCACGTCCCGAACCACTTGATGATTTCGCCCGCCTCATTACGCACCGGCACTGCCTGGCCCAGAAACCAGCGGTAATCGTTCTGCCGGGATTTAAAGCGGTATTCAATTTCGTAGAAGTCGCCAGTGGCCAGGGAGTGGCCCCATACTTGCCGCGCCCGCGCCTGGTCGTCGGGGTGGAGCAGGTTATTCCACATATCTGGGCCTACGCTGTCGGCCAGCGTGTACCCCGTAAAATCAGTCCAGCGCTGGTTGAAATAGGTATGAAAGCCCGTGGCATCCGTCGTCCAAACTAGCTGCGGAATCAGTTCGGCCAGGGAGTTGAAGTCGGCCCAGGAGCCTATACTTTCCGAGTGGCTTTGCCGCAACTGCTCCACATCCACCATGTTAATAACCCACTGCTGCACCTGGTTGTGCTCGTTGAGCTGGGGGTAGCCCATGCTGCGCACCCAGCGGTACTGGCCATCAAAGCGCCGAAACCGAAACTCTATCTGGTACGCCTGCCGGGCAGCCAGGGCCTGCTGCCACTGGGTGGCCGTGCGGGCCACATCGTCTGGGTGCACTTGCGCGGCCCACTCCGTGGCAATCTGCTGTAGAGTTAACCCCGTGAAGGCCAGTAGTTCCGAGCTGACGTACACCACGTTGCCCGCAGCATCTGCGATACCAAGTAGCAAGGTTGAGGCCGGGGTAGTAACAGGCTGGTGGGTTTCTTCGGGGCGTGAAGGACTGTTGGGATTTTCAGAATTGGCAAAGGCCATACGAAAACATACAGTTAGCAGAGGTGATAAGGGAATTACGGGCGGGTTAGCTGCATTTCCATCCCCGACTGAAAGTACAGGGACAGTTGGCTGCTGGTGCCGTCGCGGGAGCGGCGCAAACGCGTAACCAGGGCGCGGGTTTGCTCCTGCTCCATGTTTAATTCCAGGTACGGACGGTTCAGCAGGGTATCTCGCTGCACCAGCCAGTTGCCCACATCCTGCTGCCCCGGGGCCTGAATAGCTACCCGTCCGGGCTCCAGGTGAAAACGCTCGGCGCGGGCCAGGGTAGTGGCCGGGTTAGTGCGGTTGAGCACCCGATCAGCTACGTGCCAGTCCCCCGTCAGATAATCGTCGGGCAGTTGCTGCAGGTTAACGTCGAAAAGCAGTTCAGACATAGACACCATAAAGGTACGGCAGGAAGCTCAACAAATACTACGCCACGGGTTTGTGTATAGCAACTAACCAAGAAAATATGTGCTAAAGATGAAGATACTCTTACAGTTATGTGTGGGTAGTAACCATAGCAAAACAGCCTCCCAACCGTACGGCTGAGAGGCTGCTTATTTCTTGCTGGTTTCTGCACCGGTTGCAGAGGAGGAGGGATTCGAACCCCCGGAGGTTTAACCCTCAACGGTTTTCAAGACCGCCGCAATCGACCACTCTGCCACTCCTCTAGGGTTGGGCTGGATGCATCGTTGCAGAATACAGCAAGCAAAAAAGGCTTTTTCACGCTTTGAAAAAACCAGTGCAGAGAGGGGGGGATTCGAACCCCCGATACCCTTGCAGGTATAACGGATTTCGAATCCGTCGCATTCGACCACTCTGCCACCTCTCTAACAGGTCCCAACTGAGTGGTTTGGGATGGCAAAAGTATTCATCAACACCTAATGGACAATACGACGGCTGAAAAATTTCTTTGATAATTTTCTTATTCACTCAGTCCCAGTCAGTAAGGGTTTACTTAGAAGCAGGTACCGGTAGTTGGCGCTTCAGCCGACCCGTAACGGCGTCAATGCTCACGTTCACCTCAAAGCCCAGAATCAGGGTCATGCACACAAAATCTAGCCACACCATAAACCCTACCAGCGTGCCAATAGAGCCGTAGAAGTGGTTGTAGCTGTCGAATATCTTCACGTAGAGAATGAAGAGAAAGGACACCAGAAAGATGAGCAGGGTAGCTACCACAGACCCAGCCGATAGAAAAGGCCACTTATCGTGTACTGGCGGTACATAGTAGTATACTAGGCAGGTAGTAAGCAGGAAAAGCCCCACCACAGAACCGTAGCGCAGCAAAGCAATTAGCTGGTCGGTCAAGTGTTCGGGCACGATTTCGTGGTACACCAGCGCGTCAATAATGTAGGTTCCGAAAAAGATACCCGCTACTGAGAACAGCAGCACCGACGACAATACTACCGTCAGCAGGGTGGCAATGACGCGCTTGCGCACGTAAGTGCGCTTCTTGAAGGAGGGGTACTTTTTCTCGAAAGCGTCGAGCAAGGCCATGATGCCGTTGGAGCTGAGGACCAGCGCGGTAGCAAAACCGAAGGACAAGAGTCCGCCGTGCGGAATGTTCACAATATCCTCAATGGTACCAGACACGGCCAGGTACATTTCCCGCGGAATTAAATCGGACAGGAACTGGAGAATATCCAGGTTCAGGTTCGGGACGGGAATGTAGGGAATGAGGGTAAAGAGGAAAATGATGGTGGGAAAGATGGCAATGGTGAAGTTGAAGGCCATGTAGCTGGCCCGTTTCGCAATGCCATCGAGCTTGATTTCCTGCAGTAGCCGGTCGACCACATCATACACCGAAGCCCGGCCGCCATGAAACCGGAGTTGCTTCAGGAACACGATAAACCGGCGGTAGCTTCTTCGCCGGCGCACATCGGGCATTCGGTATCGGCGAACGGGAAGGCGCATAAGTAGAAGGCGGAAAAAAGTATGGGCAGCTGGTTAACTACGCCGGTGTGGGGAGTGGTTCCGGGCGCACGTTTGGCGGGGCGGCCTCCCTCCTATGCTATTTCAGGAAAGCGGCTGGAGCAGGCGGGTTCACCGGGGCCTTGGGTGGAGTTAGGGGCCCGGCCGTCTCGTCGTCGGTGAAATACGGGGCCAGCTTGGTTTGAATGTGAGCCGGAATAGCCACCGGTCGCCCTGTAGCCATGCTCACGAATACCATCAGGGTGTGGCCTTCGGTGAGAAGCTCTTGGGCCTCATTGTAGATTTCGTACTCGAACAGAATGCGCGAGCCCTCGGCGGGCTGCTTGAGCAACAGGCGCACCGTTAGCAAGTCATCGTAGCGGGCGGGACGGCGGAAGCGGGTCCGGATTTCGCCCACCGGCATCCCTACCCCATCGGCCTCCAAATCCTTATAGCTGATGCCCAGCTGGCGAAATGCTTCCGTGCGGCACACCTCAAAATAGGCGGCGTAATTACCGTGGTACACGTAGCCCATCTGGTCGGTTTCGGCGTACCGAACGCGAATATGGGTATCGGACTGATACATGGGGTAGCGTTTGGTTATCAGTTGGTAGCAGGCAGCTAGCAGGGCAGAACCGTAGTAACTGCACACTACCTGCTTACTTCATAATTCCGGCCCGGCTAAGGGCGGCCTGGTAGCGGCGGGCGTTTACGAGGTGCTCCTGCTCGTTGCGGGCGAAGGCGTGGTAGCCGCTGAAATCCTCTTTGGCGCAGAAATACAGGTAGTCGTGGCTTTCCGGATTCAGCACGGCATCAATGCTGGCAATGCTGGGCAGGTTGATGGGGCCAGGTGGCAGGCCCGCGTACTTATAGGTGTTGTAGGGCGAATCCTTGGCTAGGTGCACGTTCAGCACGCGTTTAATGGTGAAGTCGTGGTTGGCATACACGACCGTAGGGTCGGCCTGCAGCTTCATGCCCCGCTTGAGGCGGTTGAGGTAGACACCCGCCACCCGGGGTCGCTCATCGGCGTGCTGCTGCTGCTCGGCTTCCACAATGCTAGCCAGTACGCTTACCTGCTCACGGCTAAGCCCCAGCTTTTTACGCTTGGCGTCGCGCTCCGGCGTCCAGAACTTCTCGTACTCCTTCTTCATGCGGCGCATGAGGTTGTCGGCGGACGTGTTCCAAAGCAGCTCGTACGTGTTCGGAATAAACATCGTCAGGATGCTGGTAGTATCGAAACCCAGGCTTTTGGTGTACGCAGGCGAGCTAAGCAGCGAGTCAAACTGGCTGGGCTGAGCATCAATGGTGGTACTCAGCTTGCGGGCTAGGTCTTCACGCAACCGAATGTTCTGAAAGGTCAGGAGTAAGGGTAGCTTGTTGCTACCCGTGCGCAGGTCGTTGATAAGCTGGCGGTTGGTATAGCCGTCTTTGAGCTCATAGCGGCCGGGCTTCACCAGCTGCTCATACTTCATGAGGCGGGCCACAAAGTGCAGGCTGAGCTTATCCACAATCACGCCCGTGGCCTCAATGGAGTCAAGCACGGCCTTGGCCGACTCGCCGCGGCGCACCACCACGTAGGTGGGCCGCCCTTTGGTTTCTACGTTCGGGGTGAAAAAGACTTGGTAGAAATAATATGAGAACGTAATGAGCAGCAACCCGATAACGCCGGTGACGTAGGCAAAACGGTTGCGGCGGCGTGTGGCCTTGGCTTTGTAATCGATGCGAGTGTTGGCCATGAGCAGAGAGGGTAGTAACAAAACGGTAACATTGCTCGTCGCGGCCAAGCTGGATTAGCCAACGGATTCGAGGTAGTTTTGAACTTCAAAAGTACAGTTTCTTCATTTCTCCTTTTCTTCTTTCACACCTATGGCACACCCCTACTCTTTCGGATTTTTTATGCGCGGCCTGCTGGGCCTAACCCTGAGTGCCAGCGCCGTTTCAGCTTCGGCCCAAAATACGCCCACCGGACCTACTCCTGTTAGCGTTACGGCCGGCGCTGTTTACTCTCAGAATTTTGACGGCATGGGTGCTACCGGCACCGCTTATCCGGCCGGCTGGGCAGGCCTACGCTACGGCCGTGGCGCCACTAACACCACGGCTGTTATCAATGAAGCCCTTACGCCCACTGTACTAGCCGACGGTAGCACTGCAGGAGCCGTATACAATGCTGGCCCCAACGCGGGTACTGACCGCGCACTCGGCACGTTGGGTTCAGGTAGCACCATACCTGCTTTCGGTGCGGCCTTCATTAACAACACGGGTGCAACCGTTACGCAAGTGAACATTGCAGCCCGCTTAGAGCAGTGGCGTGCAGGCAGCAATAACACGGCTAATGAAACGGTGGTATTTGAGTATAGCCTGAACGCTACAAACCTTGAGAGTGGCACAACTAGCACTTGGACGCCTGTAACCGCCTTGGATTTAGTTGAGCTGGCTACCACCACGACTACTGCAGCACCCTCAGATGGCAACGCGGCAGCGAATAACCGAGCTATTAGCGGTTCTATTACCAACCTAAACTGGCCCGTTAACACCACTATGTGGATACGGTGGCGCGACAACGACGACGCGGGGTCTGATGCCCTGCTCGCGGTTGATAATTTTGCTTTGTCCACGGGCACCACTACCCTCAGCAGTCGCAAGGCAAGTGGCGCGGGCAACGTAGCAGTTTTCCCTAACCCCACTTCAGAGGTTGTGACCATTCAGGTAGCGGGCCGCGCTGAAAAAGCCGCCGTAACCGTATCCGACCTCACGGGCCGGGTAGTGTTGCGCGGCACTGCCGCTGCCGATGGCACGTTTAGCCTACGGCCTTTGCAGGCTGGCAACTATATTTTGCTGGTGCAGAACGGCGACACGTTCACGACCCACAAGGTAACCAAGCAATAAGGCTACCATGCCCCAACAAAAAAGCCCCGGCACTTTGGTGTCGGGGCTTTTTTGTAGGAACTGCGGAGCCATTGACAGCCGGAGGGCAACCCCACGGGTGTTTTTATCGAAAAGAGTAGCAGGTTCCTGCTTCTGCTTGTACCTTGACCGCCCCGCCGCTAATTGGCCCCGGGCTGACTGCTCATCCAACCCACGCTTCCGCTATGTCCGCAACCTTGCTCCGCATCCACCCCGACAATCCGCCCCAGAACCGCTTGGCGCAAGCTGTAGAAATACTTCGCAAAGGCGGCGTCATTATTTATCCTACCGATACGGTGTACGGCCTAGGCTGTGATATTCATAATGCCCGGGCCGTGGAAAAGCTCTGCCGCATCAAGGGCCTGCATCCGGAAAAGGCCAACCTTTCCTTTATCTGCTCCGACTTATCTCACATCACCGACTACGCTACCGGCATTACGACGCCCGTGTACAAGGTGCTGAAAAAAGCGCTACCTGGTCCTTTCACCTTCATCTTTGAAGCCAGTAACAAGGCCCCTCGCTACGGCGGTGTGAAGCGCAAAACCGTGGGTATTCGGGTGCCCGACAATAACATCTGCACCGGATTGGTGCGCGAACTGGGCAACCCCATCGTTTCGACGTCTATTCACGATGAGGATGAGATTCTGGAATATAGCACCGACCCTGACCTCATCTTCGAGAAGTACCGGCCGCTGGTAGACTTAGTGATTGATGGCGGCTTCGGCAACAACATCGCCAGCACCGTCGTCGACTGTACTAATGAAGATTTCGACATCGTCCGGCAGGGTGTGGGAGATATTGAGCAGTACTTGTAACCATCCCCCAGGCAACAGAAAAGGCGCGGGCGCATCCTACTCAACGGATGCGCCCGCGCCTTTTTCATACACGTATACTACGCTTTGCTTTCCAGTGCTGGCCTCTTGTGCTTCCACCGGCGGTGAGTCCAGAGGTAGTCCGCGGGAAAAAGACGAATATCCCGCTCTAGCTGCTGCACAAAGGCATCGGTAATTGGGAAGCTGCCGGCCGGGAGCGGGGCGTCTCCATCGTACAGCTCCGTAAGGATGATTTCGTAGTAGCCGCGCCGTAGTCGCTGAATGCTTACGTACACTACCGGGCAGTGAAAGCGAGAGGCCAGTCGCTCAGCGCTGGTGTAAAACCCAGACTCCTGGTTCATGAAAGTCGTCCAGTACGGCCGGTCCTCGGGGCCAGCGGCCTGGTCAGAAAGCATGCTCACTACCCGAACTTCGCCCTTGCGCTGCACCATGTCGCGTAGGGTATCCCGCATCGGAATCAGCCCGGAGCCGGTGCGGGTGCGCAGGTGGTACAAAAAGCTCTCGAAGAACGGGTTGCTCAGGGGCTTATACACGCCATCCGTATGGGCCGATAGCCAAGTAGCCCCCGACGTTAGAACCCATTCCCAGTTGCCCGCGTGCGAGGAAAGCCCAAGCACCGTGCGCCCTTGGGCGAAGTGCCGCTCCATTACCTCCACGTTACGGAACAGGACCCGCTGTTTTAGCTCGGCGGCGGGCATGGTAGCTAGCTTTAATATTTCTACCATTACCTCGGAGAAGTGCCGGTAGAATTGCCGGGCCAACTGCGCAATTTCAGCGTCTGACTTTTCCGGAAATGAGTTGCGCAAGTTTTCCAGCACCACCCGCTGCCGGTAGCGCACGACGTAGGCCATCAGCAGGTACAGGCCAGAGGAAATCCCATACAACACCGATAGCGGTAGGCTAGAGAGGCCCAGCAACAGCCACTCCAGCGGGCGGTAATACCACGGGTAAGGCTTGATAATAGGTGTTTTTTTCATCGGGGCATTACTGCCCCGGCGGGCGCATAATCGGCCGGGTTACGGCGCAGGGAGGTTGTTTGGATACTAAGCACTTGATTTTTGGAATTACGGATTTCTACGCTCAAGCTATAGTCGCCAGCGGGCACCTTGCTCAGGTCTAGCTCCCCAGTTACTACCGTGGGCTTGCCCTGCGCAGCCGTAGCCGAGGCCTGCCCGGTAGTAACGTCCTTCGAACCTTTCGGTGCCCGAAGCCGGTAGCGCACGTTCAGGGCCTGCCCGGCCGGAGCGTTGTACAGCTCGGCGTAAAAATACAGCTTATCCATGCCGCGCGCATACAGTCCGCCAGCTGCCCGGGTTAAGCTCAGTCCATTACGAATAAAATTATTGGCCTCTACTGCCGAGCGGCTCGCGGGCCGACTCAGCAACACCACGCTACTTAGCAGGGGCTTTCCTACCCCAAACTCCACTATTAGAGGCACTTCCACTATATCCACGTTAGCGGCACGGTACTGGTCGCGCATGTGGGCCCGCAAGGTGTAGCGGCCCTCCGGCAAGCTGATGCGCTTCTGAAAGCTCAGCGGATTTTTGATGGCAGCCGTAGTATCGCGCAGTACTGGCGGCTTGAGCGTTACTGTTTCCTGGTAGACGGCCGTGCCGTCGTTGCGCACTGCCTCCAAGGTAACGTTGAATGCGGCCTGAAATAGTTTGGGCCCGCGCCGCTGGTACGTAAGGTTTTTGCCAGAAACCGTCACGTAGATTTCCACTACGCCTCCCTTCACGGCTATGTCATCGTTGCGAAAGGAAGCCACATCCAAGCGCACCTGATGCTGGGCGGTGGCCGACCCCATACTTAACCCCAGAACTCCCAAAAGCAGCAGGGCACGAAATAAAAACGACATAGTGTCAGAGTAACAGGCTGAATGTATTCCCCAAACGCTTACGTGGGGAAATATGTACGGGCAAACGCGCCAGCTTAAAGCAGCGTTTCAATTGCCTCATCCCAGTTTTGTCATTGGCAGGTTCATATTTGGAAAGCAACCTATCTGACCTGAGTTTGCTGCAACTTCCAACTCTGTTTAGGTATCTACTTTTCTGTTTCGCAGCTCACCCTTTACTTTCCCAGCTTACTGTTTCGCGTTTCCCTTTTACATGCCTTCCGTTCTATTTGAGTCGCAGTACAACCCACCCGCTGCTTTTTTTGCCGAATTGCTCGGGGCCGACGCCTTATGGCTGGAAGCTCACGATAATTACCGCAAGCAAACCTACCGCAACCGTTGCCTACTCCTGACGGCCCAGGGAGTGCAGCCCCTCACGGTACCCGTAGTGGATGGCAACCGCAGCGAAAAGGTCCTGACTTCGGCAATTGAAATAGATTACCGCCAAAACTGGGTGCATCGGCATTGGCGCACCTTGCAAACCGCGTATGGTGGTACACCGTATTTTGAATATTATGCCGACTATCTGCACGACATCTACGTACAGAAACCTCAGCTTCTGTTCGACCTCAACTTGCTGCTGATTAGGTTCTACCTGCGCTGCCTACGGCTGCGGCTACCCGTTCACCTGACGGCAGAGTACTCCCCTCCCCTCCTTCCTGCTTTCGACTCACCCTTAGCCCCCGATTTTGTGCGTGACCGGCGCGATTGGCTGACACCAAAAGACTCCGCCTCGTCCGGACCTGACAGGAAGTCGGTTCATCCCTACCCACAGTCCTTTGGTAAAGATTTTGTACCGGGACTCAGCATCTTAGACCTGCTATTTATGCAGGGCCCGGCCGCCGGCAGTTTTCTTGCGTAGTGCTATTGCCGCCTCCGAACCTTCGCCCGACACAATCTGTTTTCAGGTTACATCGGCCAAACCCGTTTTAGTGGCTTCTTTTACCCTGGCGGGGTTCCGTTTTTCTTCACTACCTTATCTGCATGGAAGCTAAATTCTCAAATCGAGTCAAGGAGGTCATCTCCCTGAGCCGGGAAGAGGCCATCCGGCTCGGGCACGATTATATCGGTACCGAACACTTATTGCTGGGCATGATTCGCGAAGGGGAAGGCACGGCCATTGGTCTGCTCAAGAAATTGGGTGTATCGGTGGACGAGCTGAAGTACGCCCTGGAGCAAGCCACCCGCAACACGGCCACGCAGGGCACGAGCATCACTGGCTCCATCCCGCTCACCAAACAGACCGAGAAGGTTCTCAAGATCACCTACCTCGAGGCCAAAATCTTCAAGAGCGAAATTATCGGCACCGAGCATTTACTGCTGTCGATTCTGCGCGATGAGGATAATATTTCGTCCCAAATTTTGAGCAAATTCAACGTGAACTACGAATCTGTGCGCGATTCGCTGGACTACCACGGTAACACGGCGAACAACCCCACCAACGGCCCCGAGGCCGACGACGACGATAACGACCGCCTCTTCGGAAGCGGCGGCCAGGGCCGTGGTGGCGCCGGGGCCGGTGCGGCACCCAAGAAAGGCAACGAGAAGTCGCGCACGCCTGTGCTCGACAACTTCGGCCGCGACCTGACCAAGCTCGCCGAGGAAGACAAGCTCGACCCCATTGTGGGCCGCGAAAAGGAGATTGAGCGTGTTGCTCAAATCTTGTCGCGCCGCAAGAAGAACAACCCTATCCTGATTGGTGAGCCTGGCGTTGGTAAAACGGCTATTGCCGAAGGCCTTGCTCTGCGCATCATCCAGAAGAAGGTGTCGCGGGTGCTGTTTGGTAAGCGCGTAGTTACGCTTGACCTTGCTTCATTGGTAGCTGGCACTAAGTACCGTGGCCAGTTTGAGGAGCGCATGAAGGCCGTGATGAACGAGCTGGAAAAGTCGCCCGATGTTATCCTGTTCATCGACGAGCTGCACACAATTGTAGGTGCTGGCGGTGCTTCCGGTTCGCTGGACGCTTCCAACATGTTCAAGCCAGCCCTAGCTCGTGGCGAAATTCAATGCATTGGCGCTACCACGCTTGATGAATACCGCCAGTACATTGAGAAGGATGGTGCTTTGGCTCGTCGTTTCCAAATGGTAATGGTAGACCCCACTACCCCCGAGGAAACCATCGAAATCCTGAACAACATCAAGGACAAGTATCAGGACCACCACCACGTTCTGTACACCGATAAGGCCATCGAGGCCTGCGTGAAGCTGTCGGACCGCTATATGTCGGACCGTTTCCTGCCAGACAAGGCCATCGACATTCTTGACGAGGCCGGTGCCCGCGTGCACATCAACAACATCGTGGTACCCGAAGATATTCTCAAGCTCGAGGAGCAGATTGAGAACATCAAGGTGGAGAAGAACCGCGTGGTGAAGTCGCAGAAATACGAGGAAGCCGCTAAGCTCCGCGACACTGAGAAGAAGCTCATTGATCAGCTCGACCAGGCTAAGAAAGACTGGGAAGAGGAGACCAAGAAGAAGCGCTACACGGTGAAAGAGGAGAACGTGGCCGAGGTTATTGCCATGATGACCGGTATTCCCGTTTCCCGCGTTGCTCAAAAGGAGAGTCACAAGCTGCTCAATATGGGCGAGGAGCTACAGGGTAAGGTGATTGGCCAGGATAAGGCCATCAAGCAGTTGGTGAAAGCCATCCAGCGTACCCGTGTGGGCCTGAAAGACCCCAAAAAGCCGATCGGTTCGTTCGTATTCCTGGGCCCAACCGGCGTAGGTAAGACGGAGCTGGCCAAAGTATTGGCTACCTACCTGTTCGATAAGGAAGATTCGCTGGTGCGGATTGACATGTCGGAGTACATGGAGAAGTTCAGCATCTCGCGCCTAGTGGGCGCGCCTCCCGGCTACGTGGGCTACGAAGAAGGTGGCCAGCTGACAGAGAAAATCCGCCGCAAGCCGTATTCTGTCATCCTGCTCGACGAAATCGAGAAGGCCCACCCCGACGTATACAACCTGCTGCTGCAGGTGCTGGACGACGGTATCCTGACCGACGGCCTGGGCCGCAAGGTGGATTTCCGGAACACCATCATCATCATGACCTCGAACATCGGGGCACGTGACCTGCAGGACTTCGGCGCGGGCATCGGCTTCGGCACGAAGGCCCGTCAGGAGAATATGGATGAGCTGACCAAGGGCACTATCACCAATGCCCTGCGGAAAACCTTCTCACCGGAGTTCCTCAACCGTTTGGACGACGTGATTGTCTTCAACTCCTTGGAGAAGGCCGATATTCACCGCATCATCGACATCAGCTTGCATAAGCTGTTGAGCCGTATCCAGACGTTGGGTTACCGCGTAGAGCTGACCGATGCCGCCAAGGACTTCGTGGCTGAAAAAGGCTACGACCCCAAGTACGGTGCGCGTCCCCTGAACCGGGCTATCCAGAAGTATATCGAAGACCCGATTGCCGAGGAAATCCTGAAAGCCGAAATTGCGCAGGGCGACGTCATCACAGCCGACTACGCAGCCGGCGCCGAGGAGCTAACCTTTGCCGTGAGCAAGAGCGGTGAAACGCCCAACCTCGCCAGCGACGAGCGGCCGGAGGAAACTCCCGAACCAAACGACGATGAGCCGAAAGACTCGAAGAAGAAAGGCGAGTAATTGTCCTTGATGAATGAAAACGGCCGGTTCCCATTCGGGAATCGGCCGTTTTCATTTTTCACAATTTCCCTAAAGCCCCTCAGAATTCGGGTGTGGCTTTTCTTGACCGGTGTGTACCTTTGACTTCTTACCCGTAGTTGCATATTTGACCTCTCTCAAGCCCACCCAATGTCTGAATCCCGCACGGAAGCCCAATTGAGCAAACTCGAAATCCTCGACCGCAAAAACCAAGAGGCCCTGCTTGGTGGGGGCCAGGCTCGCATTGACGCCCAGCACAAAAAAGGCAAGCTTACGGCCCGTGAGCGGATAGACCTACTGCTAGATGAAGGCTCGTTTGAGGAGATTGGCAAATTCGTTATGCACCGCTCCAAGGACTTTGGGCTGGACAAAGAGTACTACCTCGGCGACGGGGTAGTGACAGGCTACGGTACCGTAAACGGCCGACTGGTGTACGTTTTCTCCCAGGATTTCACGGTTTTCGGTGGCTCGTTGAGCGAGACCCACGCCGAGAAAATTGTGAAGATTATGGACTTGGCTATGAAGAACGGCGCGCCGGTAGTTGGGCTGAACGATTCGGGTGGGGCCCGTATCCAGGAAGGAGTGGTTAGCCTCGGGGGCTACGCTGATATCTTCTACAAGAATACCTTGGCTTCGGGGGTAGTACCGCAGCTTTCGGCCATTATGGGACCCTGCGCAGGTGGCGCAGTTTACTCGCCAGCCATTACCGACTTCATTCTGATGGTGGAAGACACGAGCTACATGTTCGTGACCGGGCCGAACGTAGTGAAGACGGTAACGCACGAAAACGTCACTAGTGAAGAGCTAGGCGGGGCTAGCACCCACTCCACCAAGAGCGGCGTCACGCACTTCACGGCTCCGAACGAGGTGGCCTGCATTAATCAGTTGAAAGCCCTGCTGAGCTACATGCCGCAGAACTGCGAGGAAACGGCCCCGGCCCTACCCTATGAAGCTGGCCCGGATGAGTCGCGGCCGGTGCTGGATACTATCATCCCCGAAAACCCTAATCAGCCCTACGATATTCGGGAAGTGGTGGAAGGGATTATTGATGCTGGCTCCTTTATGGAAGTGCATCAGAATTTTGCCGAGAATATTGTGGTAGGCTTTGCCCGTTTGGGTGGGCGTAGCATTGGCATTGTGGGCAACCAGCCGGCCGTGCTAGCCGGCGTGCTTGATATTAATGCCTCCACGAAAGCGGCGCGCTTCGTGCGGTTCTGCGACTCGTTTAACATTCCGCTGTTGGTGCTGGAGGATGTACCCGGTTTCCTGCCCGGCACCGACCAGGAGTGGCGCGGTATTATCACCAATGGTGCTAAACTGCTGTACGCCTTCTGCGAAGCCACCGTGCCGCGCATTACCGTCATTACCCGCAAGGCCTATGGCGGAGCCTATGACGTGATGAACTCCAAACATATTGGGGCTGATATGAACTACGCCTGGCCCACCGCGGAAATTGCGGTGATGGGTGCCAAAGGGGCGGCCGAAATCATCTTCAAGCGCGAAATTGCCCAGGCCGAAAATCCGGAGGCCAAGCTCCAGGAAAAGGTGGATGAGTACCAGCAGAAGTTTGCTACTCCTTACCGCGCCGCCCACCGCGGCTTCGTGGATGAAGTCATTTTGCCCTCGCAAACGCGCCAGAAGCTCATCCGGGCGTTTAAAATGCTCGAAAACAAAGTAGATACCCTACCGCGTAAGAAGCACGGGAACATCCCACTCTAATACCCTGGCAGGGCTGACCGCCCTTATTCTGCTGCCCTGTCATCGTGAAAAACCTCATTTGCAGCTAAAACTTCACCCGTTTTGCTGCGCCTGAAATGACAATCCGTATGCGTCAAGAAAGCTTCGACTTCCTTCAGAAATACCTGAACAACCCCTCCCCCACTGGCTTCGAGAAAGAAGGCCAGAAGCTATGGCTCGACTACATCCGGTCCTACATCGACGAGTACTTCGTGGACACGTACGGAACGGTAGTGGGAGTAGTAAATCCGGAGGCCAGCTATAAAGTAGTTATTGAAGCGCACGCCGATGAAATCAGCTACTTTGTTAACTATATAACGAAGGAAGGCTTCATTTACTTACGCAAAAACGGTGGCTCTGACCCGTTGGTAGCCCCAAGCAAGCGGGTGAACATTCACACTAAAAACGGCCTGGTGAAGGCTGTTTTCGGCTGGCCAGCTATTCACGTGCGCAAGGTTGAGCAAGACAAGGCCCCATCCATCGAAACCGTATTCCTGGACTGCGGCGCTGCCAGCCGGGAGGAGGTAGAGGAAATGGGCATTCATGTGGGCTCCGTAGTGACCTTCGAGGATGAGTTTTCCGTGCTTAATGACCGGTTCTACGTGGGTCGGGCGCTGGATAACCGCGTGGGGGGCTTCATGATTGCCGAAGTAGCCCGGATGCTGAAGGAAAACGATAAGAAGCTTCCCTTCGGCCTCTACATTGTAAATGCGGTGCAAGAGGAAATTGGCCTGCGCGGAGCGGAAATGATTGCTCACCGGATCAAGCCCGATGTAGCCATCGTGACCGACGTTATTCACGACACGCAGGCGCCGATGTACGAGAAAAAGACTTCCGGCGACCTGCACTGCGGCAAGGGCCCAGTGGTTACCTACGGGCCGGCCGTGCAAAACAATTTGCGCGACCTTATTATTGAAACGGCGCTGAGCGCGGAGATTCCCTTCCAGCGGGCAGCCGCAACCCGGGCTACTGGCACCGACACCGATGCCTTTGCGTACTCCAACGCGGGGGTAGCCTCCGCCCTGATTTCCTTGCCGCTGCGCTACATGCACACTACAGTAGAAACAGTGCATAAAGATGACGTAGAGAACGTAACAAGGCTGATTTACGAAACCCTGCTGCGCATCGAAGACGGCCACGACTTCCGATATTTTAGCTAGCCGGAAGCCTGTTTTCTCACTTTACTCCCCAGGTCTGCTCCCGGTCAACACGTCATCGTAGAAACGATGGAGTTGGCCGGGAGCAGGCGTTTTGCAGAGCGTCTTAGTTCATCTTATGCTACCTCCGGCTGAGCTTAGCCTTCCGCTTACTGTCACGGACCAGATGGGCCGTCGGGTGGTTGTGCCCTTTCCGCCCCAACGAATTGTGTCGTTGGTGCCTTCCCAGACCGAATTGCTTTACGACTTGGGCCTGGGCCATCGGGTAGTGGGCGTCACCAAATTCTGCATTCACCCCGCCGAGGCTCGGCAGCAGGCCGCGGTTGTTGGGGGCACCAAGAATTTCGACTTTGCCAAAATTTCCGCTTGCCGCCCCGATTTAATACTTGGCAACAAAGAGGAAAATTATCAGGAGGGTATTGAGGAGCTGGCGAGGCACTATCCGGTCTGGATGAGTGATATTACTACCCTAACGAATGCTTTGGAGATGATTCGGCGGGTAGGGCTACTCACAGGCCAGCAGCACCGGGCCGAGCCGATGGCTGCGGCAATTGCGGGTTCCTTTGCCGCTTTGGCAGCAGCGGCGCCTATTCCGGCAGCGTACTTCATCTGGCGCAAGCCCTACATGGTAGCAGCCGCCGGAACCTTCATCGACGAGTTGCTGGCGCGGGCAGGCTACCAAAACGTATTCGGCCACTTGAGCCGCTACCCTGAAATTACCGCCCAACACCTGCTGCAAGCCGCACCCCGCCAGATTCTGCTTTCATCGGAACCCTACCCCTTCAGTGCTAAGCACCTATCCGAGTTTCAGGCGCTTTGCCCGGAAGCGGAAATACGTATCGTTGACGGGGAACTGTTCAGCTGGTACGGCAGCCGCTTGCTGCATTCAGCTGCTTATCTGCAGCAGCTTGTCACCTCGTAGCAACAGAAAGGCCCGCCGTTTACACGTCGGGCCTTCCCATTTTATATCCTCTGGTCTGCCTCTACTTGACTGGTTATTAGTAAACCGGGGCGGGCGTGGGGTCAGTTACGAACCCCACTTTTTCCAGCTCTTTCCAAAACTGCGGGTAGGACTTGCGCACTACCTGCGGGGCTTCCACGGTTAGGGCACCGCGCAGGGCCAGGGGCGCAAAGGCCATGGCCATTCGATGGTCGTGGTAAGTCGCCACTTGTTGGCCTGCTACCTGAAAATCCGGGGCTTCCACGCGGAAACGGCCACTTCCTTCATCGGTGAGGTAGCCCCCAAACTTGGCCAACTCGGTTTGCAAGGCCGCAATCCGGTCGGTTTCCTTGATGCGCAGGCTTTCCAATCCGGTCATTTCTACCTCTACCCCTAGCGCCGCCGCTACTACCGCTACGGTTTGGGCCAGATCCGGGCAGTCGGTAAAATCCTGAGCAAAGCGGCTTACGGAGTTTGTTTGGGTTAGTCGCACGGCTTCATCGGCCAGAAACTCCGTGCGCACTCCCAATTTTTCCATGATACCAACAATGGCTTGGTCACCTTGCAAGGAGTAGCGACGCAGAGTGGGCAGCGTTAGGTGAGAACCAGCCGGCCCCAGCGCCACCATGGCGTACCAATAGCTAGCCGCCGACCAGTCGCCTTCTACCGTGTAGTCAGTGGGCTGATAGGCCTGCGGGCGTACTTCCAGCACCTCTCCCAAGTCGCGGCACTGCGCCCCGAAGTGCTGCATCAGGGCCTGGGTCATGCGGATGTAAGGGCGGGAGCCTACTTTGCCCGTCAGCCAGATCCGGAGGCCATGGGGCAGCATGGGCCCAATCATTAGCAGGGCGGAAATGTATTGACTGCTGATGTCGCCGCGCACGGTGAGTTCAGTGAAATCTGAGTCTTCCGTGGCCGATTCGGGCGTGCGGCCGAGCAAGCGCAAGGGGGGGTAGCCTTCCTGGCCGGTATACTCGATACGGGCTCCTAGCTGGCGCAGCGCCTCTACCAGTACCTGAATAGGCCGCTCTTGCATGCGGGCGGTACCGGTTAGCGTAGCCTGCCGGCCGGTCATGGCCAGGTAAGCCGTCAGAAAGCGCATTACGGTTCCTGCATCCTCAGCATCGACTACTGAGGCGGCGGGCTCCTGTAACAGCCGCTGCATCAGTTGGGTATCGTTGGCATCGGACAGGTTAGACAAGGTACCGCCCCCAGCTAGAGCTTGAATAATCAGGGCGCGGTTGCTTTCGCTTTTAGAGGCCGGAACCTGGGCCGTGCCCCGCAGCGGGTGGCCGGGCCAGGAAAGTGCAATGGAGGAGTTGATGATGCGGAAGGCTTGTAGAGCAAAGCTCCAGCTTCGCCCTCGATGTAACACGTGCTGTCAGCTGCCTATAAGCAGCCTTCACGAAGCTGGAGCTTCGCCTTACTTTTCTTACAAGCGGTGATAGTACCGCAGGGATTCCGCAATTTCCGCTACTGTGACGGGCTGGTTGTACACTCCCTGACCGATGCCTTCTAGCAAAGTACAGTTGATGGTCGAGCCTGCATTCTTTTTGTCTTGCCTCGCAAAATCTGCAATAGCCTCCGTTTCCAGAGTCACGAATTGCACCTTATCATAAATTGAGAACAGGAAGGTTTCGATTTGGTCCAACTCCAGGTCGCTGAGGAGGCCCTTGTGGTGGCTTAACCACGCCTCGCAGATCATGCCCGCTGCAACGGCTTCACCGTGCAAAATCTCACGACCGGGCTGCGTGAGCAGGTAGCTTTCCAAGGCGTGCCCAACGGTATGTCCGAAGTTAAGCAGCTTGCGCAGGCCGCTTTCCAGTGGGTCCTGGGCCACAATACGCTGCTTAAGGGCTACGGATTCCTGAATAAGCGGAGTCCAGTCGTCCACTAGGATACCAATCCGGCGGTTACGGGCAAACGCGGCGGCATCGGCAATCAGCCAGTGTTTTACTATTTCGGCATAACCAGCCTTCAACTGGCGAGGATCCAGGGTTTGCAGAAAGCGCGGCTCAATGCACACGGCCATCGGCTCCTGAAAAACTCCCAGCTGATTTTTAAAGCCTAAGAAATCAACGCCGGTTTTTCCGCCCACGCTGGCATCTACCTGGGCCAATAAGGTGGTAGGCACTTGCACAAACGAGATACCGCGCTTGTACAGAGCCGCGCAAAAACCGCCAAGGTCCGTCAGGACTCCGCCCCCGACGTTTACGAGCAGGGCGTGGCGGTCGGCACGGGCCTCCGTGAGTACTTCCCACACGGTTTCGCAGGTAGCTAGCGTTTTATATTCTTCTCCCGCCGAAATTTCAATAGGGGTAAACCCCGTCGGCAGCTGTCTTTCCAGTAGCGGCAGGCAGTAGCGAGCAGTATTCGTGTCTACGAGCACAAATACCTGAGTTACTGCGGGCCGGGAAACCAAAGCGGCAAGCGTTGCTAGGGCCTCGGTTCCTAAGAACACGTTTTCGTTCAAAATAAAATGTGTTTAAAAAAACTAGTTCTCCCGTTAAAAGAAATCGGACAAAAATAGCTTGCTTTGATGCAACTATTCAGCCTGGATTCCGATCATCCTAATGCAACTTACTTTCTATTCCGTTATGACTAGTTTTACTCGTGGCGTATTCGTCATGCTTTTAGCTGGTAGCAGCTTCCTGCTGGGGGCATGTAACCGGGACTCCGTACCGACGGTGGAGGAGAAACTGGTTGGTCGCTGGGAGTGGCAACAAACCGCCAATGACAGCCAACACAGCCTCACCCCTACTAATACGGGCCATCGGGTAATTGTAGAGTTTGACCGCCGGGGCCGGGCCCGCTTCTACCAGGATGGGCAGTTGGTAAGTGCGGCTGCTTTTTCGGTCCGTCGGGTTACCAGTGGCTTCGGCAAGCCGGCTCGTCACGTCATTATCTATCGGGGTTATCAGAACAACCAATTTTACTCTGTATCAGGTAATCGGCTGCACTTGCAGGATGCTAGTGGTAAGACATCGGACCACATGTACATCCGGGCTACTCCCGAGGTTTCAGTGCAAGCCAGTGAGCAGAAAGGCTTATAAAACATTAGCAGGCAATACTATACCTAAGCAAGTACTTTGTGTAGTTAGGATAACCTAGTGACGGATACAGCTGCACTAGGTAGTGGAAATTGCAAGCAGGCATTACGGTAACTACCCTGCTCAGGTAGCTAACAAGTCCTTTTCGGAACGGCACATTAGCGGTGGGGCTTTTCGTCTGGCTTGCTAGCCAACGGGCAGCAGGGTACGGGGCAACTATCCGTCCGGAAACAATGTTTAGCGGCTATCTTTGCAGGCAGATTTTCTACCCGCTGGCCACCCTACCTCACCACCCACCGATGCCCGTTACCCAAGCCCCGCCTATTTCCTTCGACGATACCGCAGTTGCTTTCGCTTCCAAGTCTGATGGGGAGCTGCGCAAAATGTACGCGTTGTTCGCCGCCATGAATAATAATTCGTTGGTTAAAACCGGCGGTGGCCTCATGAAGGCTGCGTTGAAATGGCACCTGCCCGGTACTAAGTTTCTCATTAAGAAATCTATTTTCGAGCAGTTCTGCGGGGGCGAGTCCATTCAGGAGTGCTTACTCGTAATTCAGGAACTGGGCCGCTACCACATCGGCACCATCCTCGACTACTCGGTGGAGGGAGAAGGCGATGATAAAAGCTTTGATGCCACCACTACCGAGCTACTGGCCACTATCGATTTGGCGCACCGCTCGCAAAATATTCCCTTCTCTGTATTTAAAGTAACGGGAGTCGGCGACGCGGCTATTTTGGAGAAGGTGCAGCGCGGCACAGCCCTCTCCCAGGCTGAGCAGGCCAGCTTTGAACGCACCAAAAAGCGAATTAACGCTATTTGCGCACGGGCTCATCAGTATGGTGTCCGGGTGTTTGTTGATGCGGAGGAAAGCTGGTTTCAGGAAACCATCGATCAGCTGGCCTACGAGATGATGCAGCGCTACAACCGCGAGTCGGCCATTGTGTGGAACACCTATCAACTCTACCGCCACGACCGGCTCGACGCCATTAAAAAGGCCTACGAAAGTGCTGTACGCGGAGGGTACTACCTGGGGGGCAAGCTGGTGCGGGGCGCCTACATGGAAAAGGAAGGCCGTGTGGCCAGCCAACAGGGCCGCATGAACCCCATTAATCCCAGCAAGCAGGCCACCGACGATTTGTATAATGAGGCCCTGCGCTACTGCATCGAGCACGTGGACCGAATTAGTATCTGTGCCGGCACACACAATGAGGCCAGCTCCTTATTACTCACAGAGTTGATGCAAGAGCACAACTTGCGGCCCAATGACCCCCGAGTATGGTTTGCCCAACTCTATGGCATGAGCGACAACCTAAGCTACAATTTGGCGCACGCGGGCTATAACACGGCTAAGTACGTGCCCTACGGACCTGTAGAAGCAGTAATGCCTTACCTACTTCGCCGGGCCGATGAAAATACTGCCATTGCTGGCCAGACCAGCCGGGAGTTCCTGTTGATTCAGAAAGAAATGAGCCGCCGAAAAGCATCTTAGCTATTGCTATATAGCTGAACGGCACAGTTTTGGTTAGCACCCGCCCGCTACCGTGGTTTTGTCCTACGGTAGCGGGTGTTTTTTTCACTACATTCCGCTTTCCATTTCCCACCACCCCCTGCTCATGATCGGCCGAGTACGCAGCCATTTAATTCGTTTTGCCCGCACTCAGGTAGGCACCACTAGCTACCTAAACCTAGTTCAGGAAGCTGAACTAGGCTTGAACCTGGATATTTCACATGAAAAAGCCCGTCTTAACGAAATTCTGGCCGAAATCTCGGAAACTGAGTTTCGGGCGGGCCGGCCTATTTTGAGTTGCCTAGTAAAGGTAGAAGGCTCAAAAGGCCAAGGTGATAACTTTTACAAGCTCTGCGAACGGCTGGGAATGGGGGAATGGCGCAGCCTAAAGCAACAGGAAGATTTTCTGAAAACCACGCGCCGAGAATGCCGTGATTTTTGGAAGGATAGCAGCAATTTTGAAAAATTTGCGTGAGCGAAAAGCTCTTTACATGTTCGTAGAGGCGTTGTTTGAGTGGTTTTGTTAAGGAAAGGCAGAATTATTTCTGCAACCTGAGTTGAGGAGCTACCGTTAAGCACTCCTGAAACCGATGTTGGACTTTTCTTTCCATTTATAGTCCACTTCGGAGTACTCTCTCCTTTTCCATTCAAACTCAACTCCACCCCTCATGAACACCAACGATTCAATCAACCCGACGAACACTGGTACTGGTTCAGGCGCTAACTACGGCAGCGACACCCCCGGCACTGGCTTTGGTGCCGGCACGGGCAGCAGCACTTCGAGCGGCAACATGGGCAACTCTAGCACGGGTAGCTCGGCTAACCAGGGTGGTGTAGGTTCTTCTTCGTACAGCAACTCTGACAGCAACCCCAACCACGACTACAGCGCTACCCAGAAGGGTGCTGCTATGGCCGGTTCGGCTGGTGCAACAGTAGGTGCTGGCATTGATGCCGTGCAGAATGCCGCCAGCGACGCAGGTCGCGCCATGACGGGCAATAGCTCTACCTACGGTTCGTTCCGCGACCGTGCTAGCGCCGAGCGTGCTTATCAGTCGCTTTCTTCGCGCGGCTACAGCAAAGATGATGTAAACGTGCTGATGTCGGATGACACCCGCAAAACTCACTTCGGTGACCACACTCCTGACACTGAGCTTGGCGACAAGGCCATGGAAGGTGCTGGTGTAGGCTCGGCCATTGGTGGTACCGCTGGTGCTATTATCGGTGCCATTGCTGCTATCGGTACCTCGGTAGCACTGCCCGGTCTTGGTCTTGTAATTGCTGGTCCTATTGCTGCTGCTCTGGCTGGTGCCGGTGCTGGTGGCCTGACGGGCGGCTTAGTAGGTGCTCTGGTAGGCTCCGGTATTCCTGAGGAGCATGCCGCTGAGTACGAAAGCGACGTGAAAAACGGCAACATTGTAATGGGCGTACGTCCTCGTAACGAGGATGATGCTCGCTACTTTGAAGAAGAGTTCCGCCGTAACAGCGGCGACAAAGTACGCCGCTACTAGTCTGGCAACAGATTTGCCTTAGAAAATGCTCTTCCTATTCAGTTAGGAAGAGCATTTTTTTGTTTTAACTCCGCGCTGCTTGTTTCTCATTGACCATTCTGTGCTTACTTGCTGATCCACTATATAGGATTAACTCAATCTAGCCGGTGATATGCAACCTCTGTTGTTGTTTCTCTACCCTTGGATAGGAATTCGCAAATGCACGAGGGCACTTATTTAACTGCCATCGACGTTTTCCTATAAAACCGCTGCTCTATACTCTGCGTAGCCTGTAGCAGTAGTTCGTCTCTGTTTGACTTTCCTTCATTTCACCCCGATAATTCATGTCTTCCCCCCGACTCAAGATAGGCCTTTATGCCTCGGTGTTGCTGGCGGTATTCGTACTGGCTTCCTACAAGCTGTACCGGCGCAACGATGGCCGCTCTCCTCAGAAAGACGAAGTACTCATCAAGGCCATGTTGCAGGGCCTCACGCAGGCGCACTACCAGCCCGAGCGTATTGATGACACCTTCTCCAAACGAGTTTTTGATTTGTATCTGAAGCGCCTAGACAGCAGCAAGAAATTCTTGCTACAGACGGACGTTGAGCAGCTACACAAGTATCAGTTGGATATTGACAACCAAGTGCAGCGTGGCACCCACGAATTCATGGACCTGGGTAACCAGCTTATGGCGCAGCGGGTAAAGGACATTCAGGGCTTGTACCGGGATATTCTTTCTAAGCCTTTCGATTTTACTACCGAGGAAAGCTTCGAGACAGAATCAGACAAAGTAACCTTCGCGGCGAATGCCGCTGCTCAGCGTGAGGAGTGGCGCAAGTTCTTGAAGTACCAGACCATGGTACGGGTGTCAGAAATGATGGATGAGCAAGCTAAGAAGAAGGATAAGCCACTGGCCTCAACTTCGGCCACTCCTTCGCCAGCTACCACTTCTGAACCCATGCGTACCCCGGCCCAAATGGAGGCTGAAGCCCGCAAGCGCGTAATGAAGTACTTTGATGACTACTTCAAGGACTTGCAGCAGACGGACGCTAACGACCGGTTAGCCATGTACGCCAACACCATTGCCAACACCTACGATCCGCACACGGAGTACTTCGCGCCCCGCGACAAGGAAACGTTTGATATTGCCATGACGGGCCGTTTCGAAGGTATTGGCGCTTCTCTGCAGGAGAAAGATGGTCAGATTAAAGTATCTGATATCATTCCGGGCAGCGCCTCTTACCGCCAAGGTGAGCTGAAAGCCGGCGACATTATCTTGCGAGTTGCCCAGGGCGCTGCTGAGCCCGTTTCAGTGGAAGGAATGCGTCTCGATAAGGCCGTATCCATGATCAAGGGCAAGAAGGGTACGGAAGTACGCCTGACGGTGAAAAAGCCCGACGCTAGCACCAAGATTATCTCCATCATCCGCGACGTGGTGGTAATTGAGGAAACCTACGCACAATCGGCTACCATTGAAGACAATGGCAAGAAACTAGGCTACATCAAGCTCCCTAATTTCTACGCCGACTTCAATGACAACGGGGGCCGTAGCTCGGCTGCCGACGTGAAAAAGGAACTAGAGAAACTGAAAGCCGAAAACGTGCAAGGCGTTGTCCTTGATCTGCGTTTTAACGGGGGTGGCTCGTTGCAAGATGCCGTGGAAATGGCTGGCCTCTTCGTGGACAGCGGCCCGGTGGTACAGGTGCGTAACAGCCAAGGTGCCCCTACCATCTTGAATGACCGTGATCCTCGTATTCAGTACGGTGGTCCGCTGGTAGTGCTGGTAAACAAGTACAGTGCTTCCGCTTCCGAGATTTTGGCTGCTGCCATTCAGGATTACAAGCGTGGGGTTGTGATGGGCTCAGCCAGCACCTATGGCAAAGGCACCGTGCAGCGCATCTTTGATCTGGACGAGGCTATGCCCGCAGAATTCAACAACATCAAGCCTTTTGGCTCGCTGAAGTTGACTACCTCTAAGTTCTACCGCATCAACGGCGGTTCGACCCAGTTCAAGGGTGTCATTCCGGATATCATTCTGCCGGATGCTTACAGCTACCTCGATCAGGGCGAGAAGGAAACGGACTACCCGCTGAAGTGGGACGAAATTACGCCTGCCCGCTACCGTGCCTGGAATGCCCCTCCTGCCATCGACAAGCTCCGCCAAGCGAGCACTGCGCGCGTAAACGCCAGCCTTAGCTTCAAGCAGCTCTCAGATATGGTGCAGCGCATGGTAAAGCGCAAGGATGACACAAAGGTGTCTCTGAAACTGGCCAACTACCGGGCAGAGCAGGTTCAGGCTAAAGCAGAATCGGACAAGTATGAAGCTGTACAGAACGCGGCTCAGCCCATTGCTATCAGCCCCTTGGCCTTTGATCTGCGTCAGTTGGGTACTGATACTATTAAGGTAAACCGCGCGTCGCGCTTTGTAAAGCCTTTGAAGAAGGACATCACGTTGCGTGAAGCCGTAGCCGTACTGAAAGACCAGATGTAAGGTTCATTTAGCCCCTTTACAAAGCCCTTCCGCGCACGTGCGGAAGGGCTTTTTTGGCTTCACACCCAAGCCATTCATTCGTTAGCAAACAGCCTGTAAACATTTTACGATTACAAGAATTATTTATCACTATAACTACCTGATAAATAGACACTTATTTTTAGTAAATCATGTTAAAAAAATTAGCAAATAAGAACTCAAAACGTGCTACCTTGGTTTACTAAGCATGACAACGACGAACATGGAAACGACCATCATTCCGCTCGTAACGGACGAGCAGAAGCAGGCTGAGGAAATCTGGCGCAAATCCATTCCGGCCCAGGTGTTCCTGAACTACTTCTTCGCTATTAACTACCACATTCAAGAGGCTGACGACGCCATGGGTGGCCTGCAGCATCTGCCTTATTTCCGGGCTCACCAGGCCGAGCTAACCGACGCTGATGTGCAGGCAGTTACCAAGCTGCTACACGCTAGCTGGAGCACGGAGTACGCTTTGCGGGCTACTGCGGAGCTCGGCGACGAGGACTACCTACGTAACGCTCTGCACTGGACTTTCCCGCAGGCGTACCATACCATTATGGCGGGCTTGCAAGCCTTCTTGTACACCGCTGGTGTGCGCAGCAGCAACCCGTCTTTGATTCGCCGGGAAGTTGGCCGCTTGGTTGTGCGCAACGCCTATCCGCGTCCTATTTCCTTCTATGCTGCCGGCGCTTACGGCGACTTCAGCATTCACCGTCTGCCGCTGGCCGGTTATAAAGCAGGTTTACACATTGCCGGCAAAGAGATTGACGCGCAGGCTCAGATCGGGCAGTTCCTCCGCACTACCCGCAAGCTGAAGGCCCAGGCCACCCGCCAGCAAGTGCAGGCTAACCCAAACACGGCTTTGCGTAGCCAGAAGACCGGTAAGGTGCTTGACAAGTGGACGGCCGCTCACTGGCAGCAAATTACGTGGCGTCTCGGCTACACCACCATTTTTGACCTGCTGGGCCGCCTGCGGATTTCCCAGACCAGCCGTGAGATTGAGCGCTTCGTGGAGGCCGAGATTGACTTCAAACTCTTCCACCAGTCGTTGCTCAACATCGTGAGCTACCTCAACGGTATTCACGAAACCTACGTGGCCAAGGCCATGGGCGTAGAGCGCTACCAGCAGCTGGTTGCTGAGCTGCCGAAACACTTGCAGAACTCCTTTGTGCAGGAGCGCCTACAAACCCGCGTTGAGCCCATGCTCCGCGACGACGAGCCGACCATGCGTATGGCGGCCTAAGGTTCCGAACTTTTTAGTAGTCCTACTGCATATACACGTAAGCGCTGGTCCATTGGGCCGGCGCTTTTTGTTTGTGCGGATCCTATTACCCATGCATTTTCGGCAACTATCCAACTCTTCGGGAGTTTATGCAAATAAGTGTTGGAGCCGCGCTATTTTTGCGGCTTGACTTTATTGGCCCCGTGTGGGCCTTGTTTTTACCCATCGCACCATGCAGCACCTCAGCGAACAGGAGATAATCCGTCGTGGCAAATTGGAAGAGCTCCAGAAGCTCGGCATTGAGCCCTACCCCTCCGAGCTGTTCGACGTGAACTTCTACGCCCAGGAAATTCTCGAGAACTACCACCCCGAGCTCAACAACTTTCAGGACGTAAGCCTGGCCGGCCGCCTGATGTCGATTCGGGTGAAAGGCAAAGCCTCGTTCGCGGAGTTGCAGGACGCTTCGGGCCGTATTCAGCTCTACATCAACCGCGACGAAATCTGCCCGGGCGAGGACAAGGAGTTGTACAACACCGTCTTCAAGAAACTGGTAGACCTTGGCGACTTCGTGGGCGTGAAAGGTCACGTATTCAAAACGATGGTAGGCGAAACCTCCATCCATGTAACCGGCTTCACGCTGCTAAGTAAGAGTCTGCGCCCCTTGCCTGTGGTAAAGGAGCGCACCGATGAGGCCACCGGCGAGAAAATCACCTACGATGCCTTTTCCGACCCGGAGCAGCGTTACCGCCAGCGCTACGTGGACCTAGTAGTAAACCCGCATGTGCGCGACGCCTTCGTGAAGCGGACCCAGCTGGTGCAGGCCATGCGCAACTACCTCAACGACAAAGGCTACCTGGAGGTAGAAACCCCTATCCTGCAGCCCCTATACGGTGGGGCCGCCGCCCGGCCCTTCAAAACCCACCACAACACGCTGGACATGACGCTCTACCTGCGCATTGCCAACGAGCTGTATCTGAAGCGCCTGATTGTGGGCGGTTTCGATGGGGTGTATGAATTCTCAAAGGACTTCCGCAACGAAGGCATGAGCCGGTTCCATAACCCGGAGTTCACCCAGATGGAGCTGTACGTAGCCTACAAGGACTACTACTGGATGATGGACCTAGTGGAGGAAATGGTAGAGCGCGTAGCCTTGGCCCTGCACGGCAAAACCGAGGTGCAGGTGGGCGAAAACCTCATCAACTTCCAGCGCCCCTGGAAGCGCTTCACCATGGCCGAATCCATCGAGCACTTCACGGGCTTCAACATCGATGGCAAGAGCGAAGAGGAGCTGCGCGCCGCCGCCAAGGACCTGAAAGTAGGGTTGGACCCCAGCATGGGCAAAGCCAAAATCATCGACGAAATCTTTGGGCAGCATGTGGAGCCCAAGCTGATTCAGCCCACCTTCATTACCGACTACCCCGTGGAGATGTCGCCGCTGGCCAAGAAGCACCGGAACAAGCCAGGTTTGGTAGAGCGGTTTGAGGCCATTTGCAACGGCAAGGAAATCTGCAATGCCTTCTCGGAGCTCAACGACCCTATTGACCAGCGCCAGCGTTTTGAGGACCAATTGGAGCTTGGTAAGCGCGGCGATACGGAAGCTATGGTGTTGGACGAAGACTTCCTCCGGGCCCTGGAATATGGTATGCCCCCTACGGCCGGCCTAGGTATTGGCATCGACCGGTTGAGCATGATTATGACCAACTCCAACTCTATTCAGGACGTGCTGTTCTTCCCGCAAATGAAGCCGGAGTACACAAAGTCCGAAAATGCACCGAAGCCGGAGGCAGAAGCGTAGTCGCCTACCCACTAAAAGTCAGAAAGCCTCCCGCTGATATAGCGGGAGGCTTTCTTTTTTAACTGACTAATTCTGTCCGTTGAATAGCCTTTGCCTGAAGAAGCTTGCGATGAGCATGTACGATTTTACTGCCAAGGTTTGTTAACCATTCCCTTGCAGAAGCTCTACAGCCGGCAATTTTACAACAGGTGAGTATCCAACTTCTTGTAAGCCGGTTATGTGCTCTTTAACGTGGCAGGTAAAACAAGGTTACATCGGAGGAAAAATTTCTTCACAAGGCGAACCGATCTAAACTAAGAAAGCCTCCCGCTGTATGAATGGCGAGAGGCTTTCCGTTTAGTACAAATGGCTTACCCTTCCGATTGGGGTTACACAAGAAGCTTGCGATGGACAGCATTCGATTTTACTGACGGGCTGTTTAACCATATCCTGTCAGAAGCTCAACGAGTCGGCAATTTTACTTGCTATAACTTCTCCAATCTTCTTTCAAGCCGATTGTATATTCTTTAACGGGGTTGTTGGCGTGGGGTTACAACATTCCTAAAAAAATTATCAGGACTTATAACCTGGGTAGTGCCGGGAATCGCCCCCTACCCCATCGTAGTCAGAATCAACCTCATTAGAAGTTGATATCTCATAGGCCGAATCACTGAGTGAATTCAGCAGGCTGTCAGCGGCCGTGCGGTCAGTGTGCAATTGCTCGGAAATGGCACCTTCGCTCTGCAGGGCTCCCAAACGAGCCTGCCCCTGCTTGAGCAGCTTGCTTAGGTCGTCCGTCCATTTGGCGGCCGATTTCTTGAGGTTGCTGCGCGTGTCGTCGCCAGTTTCGGGGGCCAACAGTAGCCCGGCTACTACACCAGCCGTAGCCCCGACCAGCAGGGAGAGTATTACTTTGCCTTTCGTGTCTTGCATGAGGCGGAAGAAATTGAGGTGAGAATACAACCGTCCGGCGACGCACCGGGGTAGTAGTAACGCAAATAAAGAGACAGTTGTTTTGCCAGGACCATGCGGAGCAGAGTAGGTGTACCTACTTGAAGCCACTGGGCAGCAAAAAGCCCCAACCTCATTTAAAGGTTGGGGCTTTTTCGGTTGCTTGCAAGCTTGGCTTACAGGTCGTTGAGCAGCTTTACTACTTCTTGCTTGGCTTTGCCGAGCTTGTTCTGCAGGCGGCCGATTAGCTCATCGCCTTGGCCTTCAGCGTACTCCAGGTCTTCGTCGGTGAGCTGAGCGTACTGCTGCTTCAACTTGCCTTTGGCTTCATCCCAGTTGCCTTTCAGCTTCAGCTTGGAGCCAGCCCCAGTGATGCCCAGGTCTTCCAGCTTTTCGATGTAACCTTTGAACTTCGAGTCGAGGTCTTCGCCGTATTTAGAGAGCTGCTCGCCCAGCTGACCGCTGTATTTGGTAGCAGCGCTGCCCAGCTTGCTGCGGGTAGCCGTGCCTTTATCGGGAGCCATCAGCAGGCCGGCAATGATACCAGCACCGGCACCGGCCAGAGCAGCGAGGAGAATTTTGCCCGAGTTGTCTTCTTCGTGATATGACATGATTCGTAGGGGAGAGAAAGGGAGTGAAAAAATAGGGTTCAAGGGTAAACCCCGGTATTCCAGGCCACTAAGGACCAGTTGCTACCCCGTAATGAGGAGATTGGGTACCGGATATGGGCAGCTATACGGACAGATGTTACCGAGGTTTTGCCTCAATATAAAAATTAGCAACTTATAATATTGCCCGAATCTTATTCGAAGCTCACGGCTTGCCGTAGTCTAAATTCTAGAACTCCTCTTTCCTTTGCCTGATGCACAAAATCTTCCTTCTTGCCTTGTTTTTACTTCCCTTGGGTGCCTGCCAACAAGGGGTAGCACCTTCTGCGCAAGCACCCTGCATTGATGCTAGCAAAATCCGAAAGGATGCCATGTGTACCATGCAGTACGACCCAGTATGCGGCTGCGACGGCAAAACTTATGGCAATGCCTGCCAGGCTACTAACGCAGGCGTGACTAGCTCCACTAAAGGCGCCTGTGCTGGCACCGGGCAACCCCAAGGTGGTAGTAAATAAGGTGTTCATCTGTAAGATGAGCCGAAGAAGCTACTGCCGCATTGGGTAGGCAGCTTCCGCTTACAGGGTTTGCTGGTTTGGGCTGTCGGTGCAAGCTGCTGGGAATACATTCTCCTGGCGGGTTGTAGCTTGCAGGACCAAGGCCCTTTGAGGTGCCTTTTCATTCTAGATTTTCCTACCTATGGCTGAGAAGCGTTATTTCCGTCAGCAAAACCCATTTGTGGTACCTACCACCGATGGTAAACTTATAGAGGAGCACATTGGCCATGCCAGCACAGGCACGGGCCAGTACAGTGTAGCCCATATGGTGGCTCCGCCCCAGTGGAGTGAACCTCACCAGCAGCCGGAATTTGATGAAGTAACCGTCATCGTGCGGGGCCGGAAGCGGTTTGAGGTAGATGGCGACGTGATTGAGCTGAGTGCGGGTGAATCGTTGCTAATTAAGGCGGGTGCCCGGGTGCGCTACTCAAACCCGTTCGATGCCGAGTGCGAGTACTGGTCGATTTGCGTGCCGGCCTTCAGCCCGGCTACTGTGCACCGGGAGGACGAGTAACCTTATATAAGCCGGGAGGAATTGCCCTATCTTCCTGAGGTCTACGCTAAGTAGCCTTCCCTGTCACTCACCCTCTTGCTTATGGATCAGCGCATTATCAACCTTTTCGACGAGTATACGCACGCTCCCCTGACTCGTAAGGAGTTTCTGGACCGCCTAGTGAAGCTGGCGGGTGGTACGGCATTGGCGGTTGCAGCCCTGGCCGTGCTGGAGCCCGGCTACGCCCAAGCTGCTACCGTACCCACCGACGATGAAGACCTAGTGACCGAGGAAGTAACCTGGCCCGGCGAGGCTGGCGTAACCATGAAAGGGTATTTGGTGCGTCCTAAGGGCAAGAAGAAACGCGGGACCGTGGTAGTAATCCATGAAAACCGCGGCCTGACCCCGCACATCAAGGATGTAACGCGCCGCGTGGCTAAGGCTGGCTATCTGGCCCTGGGAGTTGATGCCCTGTCGGTGTTTGGGGGCACGCCGGCCAACGAGGACGAGGGCCGCACGCTCATCGGTAAGCTCGATAAGCAGCAGAACCTGGGAAACTACCTGGCGGCCCTGCGCTACTTGCGCCAACGGCCCGACTCAAATGGCAAAACTGGCTGCGTGGGCTTCTGCTGGGGCGGCGCCATGGCCAACAGTCTTGCTACCCATGATGCCCAATTGGACGCGGCCGTGGCTTACTACGGCACCCAGCCGCCCGCCCAGGACGTACCCAATATCAAAGCCGCACTGCTGCTGCACTATGCGGGCCTCGATGAGCGGGTAAATGCCGGCAAAGACGCTTATGAGGCCGCGCTGAAAGCAGCCGGCGTGAAGTACGAACAGTACGTGTACCCCGGCGTCAACCACGCTTTCAACAACGATTCCTCCCCGGCTCGTTACAATGCCGAGGCCGCTAATTTGGCCTGGAACCGGACCCTGAAGCTCTTTAAGAAGAAGCTAGGCTAACTGCTAATCGAGGTGTTTTCTCCCGCACGTTATTCTATTTCTATTTATGAGGAACCGGTTGGCTCTCAACATATACCCATTGTTGGTAGCTGGAGCACTGCTTATCAGCTGTCAAAAATCCGGCTCCGCTGATGGAATGCCGGTAGCAGCGCCAAGTCCGGCCGCCACCAATCCCGCCACTCATAGCCCGGCTCCACCTGCCCCTGGGCCTATTGAGTTTATTGATTCCGACGAGGTTACCCTGAATGGCACCCAGCATTTGGTAGGCACTACCGCCGGCCTATATAAGGTACTGGGCCGACCTGATAGCCTCGTGGCTCCGGACATGATGGACTATTGCATGCCTTATTATCACAACCGGCCATTTAAATGCGCATACTACGGCAGAAGCTGCACGGAGGTGTACGGCGACACAGCCGTTGTCACGTCGCTTGATTTCAACCGCCACCCGGGTCTGGAACTACGGAGTGCAGGCCTTCGGCTAAGTCGCGCTACTACCCTGGTAAGCCTGGCCAACGTATTTCCACAGGCCGTGAAAAAGCAGAGCATAGTGGATGTGTACAAGAAGGGCCAGCGCGTGCAGATATTGCTTGAAAGCGCGCAGGTTCCCAACGACTACACCTGGTCGCTGCTCTTTCACAACGGGCTCCTGGAAAGCATAGAACTTTCTACACCCTGCTAATCTGGAGTAGCTTTTCTTCTACAGCCTACCGCCTTCTACGCCGTGGGCTGTTTCGGTTTAAAGCGTAGCACCACCTCCAGGACCTTACCTTCTGCCAAACTGAGAGCGGTAAGGAATTGTAGAAAACTTTGGCAATTGGACAATTTTTTACGTGTTTTTTAGATGCCGGCACGGCTGAGCTATCCAGCTGGGTTGGGGCTTGCTGACCCGGAAAATGCGTGCGTTGGGCATGTGTTGTAAGTGTATAAACGGGTTGCTGCCTCCAGGCAGCACCGCGTGGTGGAGCCGTTTAGGGCCTTGCGTTTCTGCCTAGCCGGCCGATATATTTGGCTACTTCCGCCGGGTTATACACCTGGTTTTGCGCTACTTCAGGTTGTTAGGTTGCAGATGCGTGCCCTACCCTTGGGCGCTTCTACTGCACCTGCCCCTTGCGCTGCCGGCCGCTGCTGGCTTCCCCGCTGCTCTACTTACCAATCCACCAATTCCCACACAACCAATGAAACACCGGTTTACCTCCCTTTTTGGAGCGGCTGCACTATGCGTGCTCGGCTCCGCTCCTTCCCACGCCCAAACCTACCAGCAGGTATGGGCCGATGAATTCACCAACGGCATTAGCTCCAGCTGGGTATTTGAAACCGGCGGGGGCGGCTGGGGCAACAACGAGAAGCAGTATTACCAGCGCGCCAACACAACCGTTGTCAACGGCATCCTGCAGATTACAGCCCGCAAAGAAACTGTAGGCGGCATGCCCTACACCTCCTCGCGCATGAAAACGCAGGGGCTCAAGGAGTTTAAGTACGGCAAGATTGAGGCCCGCATGAAGCTGCCCCTGGGCCAGGGCCTGTGGCCAGCCTTCTGGATGCTGGGTGCCAACATCAACACGGTAAGCTGGCCGGCCTGCGGCGAAATTGACGTGATGGAGCACATCAACGCCGAGAATAAAGTGTACGGCACGGTGCACTGGGACAACAACGGCCACGCCGAATACGGTGGCAACATCATCACTACGCCCCAGGATTATCACACCTACTCCATTGAGTGGGAGCCTACCTACATCCGCTGGTTCGTGGACGGGGTGAAGTACCACGAAATCAACATCACGAACAGCACGGGCGGCACCGAGGAATTCCAGCGGCCCTTCTTCCTGTTGCTGAACATGGCCGTAGCCGGCAACTGGCCCGGCCAGACCGTGGACGAAAGCAAGCTACCCGCCACCATGTTCGTCGATTACGTGCGGGTGTATCAGAAGTCGGGCACTACCACTCCCCCACCCACTACCTCTAGCACCACCATTCAGGCCGAAAGCTACAGCTCCATGAACGGCGTGCAGCTGGAAACCACCACCGACGCGGGTGGGGGCCAGAACGTGTCCTACATTGATGCCGGCGACTGGATGGCCTACAACGCCATCAACTTTCCAACCACCGGGACCTATACCATTGAGTACCGCGTGGCCAGCCCCAGCGGCGGCACTCTTTCTTCTGATTTGAACGCCGGCGCTATTCAGCTGGGCAACACCACCATTCCGGCCACCGGCGGCTGGCAGAACTGGACGACCGTATCGAGAACCGTAACCGTGAATGCCGGTACCTACAACTTCGGCGTATTCGCCCAGACTGGCGGCTGGAACCTCAACTGGATCCGGATTACTAAGGCAGCAGCTCGTCCCGCCGCTATAACCGCCACGGCTACCGCCACTGAGCAAGACAAACCCTTCAGCGTCTATCCGAATCCTTACGCAGCCGGTTCCGCCCTTACCATCCAGCTTCCCACCGCCGAGCTACTACCAACCCAAGTGCAGATTCTGGACGCCCAGGGCAAGCAGGTGTGGCAGACGACAGCTTTCGGCTCAGAGGTGAAAGTAGGCAAAGACCTACCCCTGCGCAGCGGCTTGTACCTGATTCAGGTCAGCAGCGCCACCGGCAAATCGGTGCAAAAGCTGGTGGTGCAGTAAGCAGTGAAACGCTGACTGAGTGCCTGAGTGAGGTGCCACAATCAGAAAGCCCGCTACTTCGCTTCCTCCGGGAAGAAAAGCAGCGGCGAGGACACCGGCGCCCTATTCTCGTTCTTCTGCCAGACTTTACTTAAACAAACAAGCCCTTACCTCCGACATAGAGGTAAGGGCTTGTTTGTTTGAGTAGGGAAAACAGGGTTGGCCCTATCTACCCATAACAACTCACTTAGTCACCGTTTCACTGCTTACATCCGCTGTTCCGGCTTGGCGGCAGGTAGCGGCTTGCGGGGCAGCTTTTGGTCGCGCATGGCGGCCTGGTACACAAAGGAAGCCACCAGCACGGAGGCCTGCTTCATATCGTCAGCAGGTAGGCGCTCGTAGGTGTCCATGTTGGTGTGGTGGGTGCGGGTGCCGTAGTCCAGCGGGTCCTGAATAAACTGAAAACCCGGTAGGCCCACCGCGTCGAAAGAGAGGTGGTCGGTGCCGCCGGTGTTGCGCAGGGTAACGGTGGTAGCGCCCATATCGGCGAAGGGCTTGAGCCACTCCTGGAAGATGGGCGCCGCGGCCTCGTTGCCCTGGGCGTAGATGCCCCGGATTTTACCGGCGCCGTTATCGAGGTTAAAGTAAGCGGCCAGCTTTTCGTGCTCGGGCAGCAGTTTCATGGTAGCGGGGTCGGCGAAGTGGTTTTTCACGTAGCCCCGTGAGCCAAACAAGCCCTGCTCTTCCTCGCCCCACAAGGCAATGCGGATGGTACGGCGAGGCTGCACGCCCGCGGCCTTCAGAATCCGGACGGCTTCCATCATCACGGCGCAGCCAGCGGCATTGTCGGTGGCGCCGGTGGCAGCGTGCCAGGAATCAATATGCGCCCCCAGCATCACTACCTCGCTTTTCAGCTTCTTGTCGGTGCCCGGAATTTCAGCTACCACGTTGTAGCCCTTTAAGTCCTGGCTCTGGAAGCGGGTGCGGGTTTCGAGTTCCAGTTCCACGGGAATGCCGGCTTCGGCAAGGCGAATGAGGCGCAGTTGGTCCTCGGGAGCCATTTCCAGCTCAGGCAGAACCGGCTTGGCATCGGCGGCGTACGGGGCGCCGTTGGAGGTGAAGAACGTACCATCGGAGCCGCCCCGGCTGCTGAGAATGGCAGCAGCACCCTCGCTCAGAATCATATCCGACAGTTTGGTGCGCAAGGCTAGCATAGCCCGGCGGGCAGCCAAGCGCTGCTCCATTTCTGCCGAGGTGGGAGCAGCTGCCGCCGCTTCCAGCTTGTAGTCAGCCATTCTCTGCAGCTCCTCGGCCGTGTAGCGTTTGGCATCCGGCTCGAAACCAATTTTGGGAGCCGCTACATCTAGCAGCACAATTTTGTCGCGCAGTTGGCCTTTGTATTTGTCCAGCTCGGCTTCCGTGGTGGCTTTCACTACTACTACCTGCTTTTTCAAAGGGCCGTTGGTGCTGGGCGTCCAGGCTTTGGGAGCCCCGATGAGGGTGTGGTAGTAGGGGGCCGTCATGGCCACATACGACTTCTCAATGTCCCAGCCGCGGCCGAAAGTACCCCAGGGCTCAATAGTGGCTTTGGTGAGGCCCCAGCTGGTTAGCTGCTTCTGGGTCCACTGGTTGGCGCGGTTCAGGCCCTCGGAGTTAGCCAGGCGCGGACCGCATACATCCGTAAGGTAAAAGGCCGTTTCCATCACTTTGGAGCGGTTCAGGCCCTCATCCTTGATTTTAGCGAGTACGGTTGGGTCGGCTTTGGTGCCTTGCTGGGCCAAGGCCGGGGTAGCGGCCACCAGGCCCGAGGCCAGGGCAAGGAGTCGGAGTGTATGCATCGGAGAAGGAAGGTTGAGAAAATTAGTACCGCCTCTAAAGTACCGAAAACCCCGCGCACGTTGCGCACCCCCTCCTACCCGCCTCACCTGACTTACGCACTCAACCACCCTGCCCCGAAGAAACAGTCGCCAGCTACTGCTACCCTACCCGCCCGGCCATCAACTTCGGGCGCTACCTTTTAGCAGCTTATCAGGCGTGATAGGCAGCTCGCGGATGCGCTGACCGGTAGCGTGATACACGGCGTTGGCCACGGCGGCCGTAAAGCCGATTAACCCAATTTCTCCCAGGCCTTTGGCACCCATGGGGTTGAGGTGCGGGTCGGGCTCGTCGATGAATAGTACGTCGATGTCGGGCACGTCGGCACTGACGGGCACGTGGTACTCAGCCAGTTGGTTATTCACGAAGCGGCCGTAGCGGTGGTCCAGGCGCGCTTCTTCCAGCAGGGCCATGCCGATGCCCCACACCACGGAGCCGTACACCTGGCTGCGGGCGGTTTTAGGGTTGAGCACCCGTCCCACATCCAAGGCCGACACTACCCGGCTAACCCGCACCGTACCCGTCGGCTCGTGCACGCGCACTTCCACAAAGTTGGCGCAGAAGGACTTACCAGAGTGGGCTTCCTGCTCCGGCCCTTTATCCACTTCCCGCGACAGATCGAGGCCCATTAAGCTGTGTTCACGCAGAATGGCGGCGTAGGAAAGGGCTGTACCGGGGGTGCGCTTCATTCGTACGGCGCCGTCTTCGGCCACTAGGTCGGTGGGTTGTAGGCGGTACTTGGCCCAGGCAGGAGCGCGGGCAGCCAGCTCCAGCAGCTGCTCTTGCAGGGCCTTGCCCGCTGCGTGCACCGCGGCCCCTACCGAGGCTGCCGTGTGGGAGCCAAACTGCCCCGGCGCGGGCGGCAAAGATGAGTTGCCCAGCTCGAAGCGGATGTGTTGCACGGGTACCCCGCTGGCCGCGGCCGCAATCTGGCTCATGATGGTGGCCGTGCCCGGCCCTACGTCGGCCGTGGCGCTTTGCATCAGCAGGCGGCCATCGGCGAAAAGCTGGGCGCGGGCGGCGGCCTTAGTTCGCTCCGCCTTATAGATGCCCATGCTCATGCCCCAGCCCACCAGCCACTCGCCCTGCCGGGTAGCGCGGGGCTCGGCGGGGCGCTTGTTCCAGCCGAAGCGCTCGGCTCCGCGCTCATAACAGGCCCGCAACTGGTTGCTCGACCAGGGCTTGTTGCCCACGGGGTCGGTGGCGGCGAAGTTCTTCAGGCGCAAGGCCAGCGGATCCAGGCGCAAAGCCACCGCCAGCTCATCCATGGCCGATTCTAGGGCAAAGGAGCCGCTGGCTTCGCCGGGGCCGCGCGTCCAGGCGGGGGTACTCAGATCCAGGGGCACAAGCTGGTACCGCGTGTTGAGGTTAGCACACTGGTAGGCCGATTTGGTGGGGTCTACGATGCGCTCCGTAAACTCCTCGTGGCGGGACGTCTGCCCAACGGCTTCGTGAGTAATGCCCGTAAGCTGGCCGTCGGGGGTAGCGCCCAACCCAACTCGCTGGATGGAATGCGGCCGGTAGCCAACCAAATTAAACATCTGGCTGCGCGTGAGGGCCACCTTCACGGGCCGCCCTACCAGCCGCGCCCCCAGAATGGCGGCTACCTCCTGGGGCCAGATGCGGGAAGCGCCCCCGAAGGCCCCACCTACGAAGGGAGAATGTACCTGCACCGCATCCGGGGGTAGCTTAAACATGCGCATCAGGTCCTGGCGGGCCAGGGCCGGTGCCTGGGTTTTGTTGTACACCGTCAGCCGCGGGCCATCCCAGCGGGCAATAGCGGCGTGGGGCTCCAGGGGATTGTGCACTTGCACCGGCGTGCGGTATTCCTGCTCCACCCGCACCGGCGCCTGCTGGTAGGCATTGGCCTGGCCACGCAGGTAGTCGTCGGCTTTTTGGGGCTTGTGGGCCCGGGCGCGGTGCTCGGCCAAGTTGGTTTCGGGTGGGGTTCCTTCATACTGCACTCGCACCAAAGTGGCCGCGTGCTGAGCCTGCTCTAGGGTAGCAGCAATGGCCAAGGCTACGGGCTGGTTGCTAAAGTGTATCTGGTCGTCGTGGAAGACGCGCAACTCCTGCCCAGCCAGCCGAGGGTTGTTGTTGGCAGCGGCGTCCTGGTAGGCGGGCACGCCCGGCGAGTTGCGGTAGGTAAGTACGGCCAGCACCCCCGGCGCTTTTTCGGCCGCCTTGGTGTCCAGAGTTTTAATGCGGCCCCGGGCAATGGTACTGGTTAGAAGCACGCCGTGCACTACGCCGGGCACGGCGTGTTCGGCGGCGTACCGCGCCTGCCCGGTTACTTTCAGGTGGCCATCTACCCGGTTGAGCGGAGCTCCCAGGGCAGGAGAAGCAAAGAGGTGATTTTCCATGCGCACGACAACATATCCCACCGGCTCCGGGCCGGCACCCAACCGCAGGATAACCCGCGCCTTCTAGCCATACGGAGCAGCTGGCAGGAAAGCTGCAGAGCCGTTGGAACCTACTCCTTACCGGGCGTGCTTTACCTACCTAGGTAGTCTTCTTGTTACCTTATTGAAAAGAAAGGAAACTGTTTCTCGTATATCTGTGCGTAAGTTTCATGCAGCGTCTTATGCCGCTAGTCAGTAACTCACTATGAACATCCTCAAACGCAACAATGTGCGGGTGCTCGGGCATGGCCCCCAGACCTTACTTTTTGTCAATGGCTTCGGGTGCGACCAAAGCATTTGGCGCTATATTATTCCCGCTTTTTCCGAACAGTTTCAGCTGGTGCTCTTTGACCACGTTGGGACTGGCCTCTCGGACACCTCTACCTATACTTCGCAAAAATATACGTCTCTGGATGGTTACGCCCAGGATATTCTGGAAATTTGTCAGCACCTGCGTCTCACCCAGGTTACGCTGATTGGGCACTCCGTAGGGGCCATGATTGGGGTGCTGGCGGCCATCCGGGAGCCGGCTTATTTCCGGCAGTTAATGCTGGTTTGCCCCTCGCCGTGCTACCTGAACGAGGCCGAGTACCACGGTGGCTTCGAGCAGACGGATATTGAGCAGATGCTAGCCTACATGGAAAAGGATTACGTGGGGTGGGTAGATTCTTTTGTGCCGTTTCTGATGGGCTCACCCGATCAGCCTTCACTATCCGCGTCTCTTATTCATAGCTTCTGCCAGAACGACCCCTCCATTGCCAAGGAGTTTGCCCGCGTTACATTCCTCTCCGATAACCGCCTGGACGTGAAGAAGCTGCAAGTGCCTTGCCTGCTGGTACAATGCGCCCAGGACCTGATTGCCCCCTTGGAGGTAGGCGACTATCTGCGCGCGGCTATTCCCCACGCTACCTTGGTTACGCTGCCCGTGGCCGGCCACTGCCCCCACGTTAGCGCCCCAAGCGAAATGCTTAGCGTCATGGACTCCTTCGTTCACGCCTAGAAACCGGCAGCGGGTAGTCTGGCGGGCGGATGCCTGGCCGGAAATTTTGTGCATCTTCCGGGCCGTAACGGGCCACTGGGGCCTGGCTTCCGCGAGTTGCATCCTTGCCTACCACTGCCTTAGTTCATGTTATTCCGCACTTCTTTACTCGTCTTTCTCTTCTTAGCCCTTCCTTTTCTGGGCAGCGCCCAGGCCACAGACAGCAGCTACACGGCTAAAATGCAGGCGCCGGGAGTGAAAATGATAACCGTCGACGGTAAGTATAAGGTGTGGACCCAAAAGGTTGGGGAGGGAAAAATTAAGCTTTTGCTGCTGCACGGCGGCCCCGGCAATACGCACGAGTATTTCGAGAACTTCCCCGAGTATCTGAGCAAGGAAGGCGTCGAAATTTATTACTACGACCAGCTCAACTCCTACCATTCTGATAAGACCGAGGATAAAAGCGTCTGGAGCATTCCGCGCTTTGTGAAGGAGGTAGAGCAAGTGCGCCAGGGGTTGGGCCTGGATAATTTCTACCTGCTGGGCCACTCCTGGGGTAATATGCTGGCCCTGGAATATGCCGCCAAGTATCCGCAGCACCTGAAGGGCCTGATTACTTCCGACATCGGCTACAAAGCCACCGTCTTTAACAAGCACCGCTACAGCCAGTACGCCGACGTTATCCGCCGGCACGCCGCCAAGGAAGGCAAAACGGTAGCCGGCCTCGATACTATGGGGCTGAAAACGTTGTCGGGCTACATCACTCCCGCCGTGCAAACCGAATTCCGCAGCCTGCACATGATGCGCCGGACGCCGGAGCCACCCACCTTCACCCGCAGCCAAGCCCTCATTATCCGTAAATACGCGGCCCTTATGCTGCCTACCATGGTTTCCTGGGACTTCTCCGACCGATTGGCCTACATCAAGACGCCTACCCTGGTCATCGGCTCGAAGTATGACTTTGTGCCCACCGCGGACATTGCCTACATGCAAAAGCACATTCCTAATTGCCAGCAGTACATCTGCCCCCAAGGCTCACACTACGCCATGTGGGACGACCCAGAGCACTACTTCCCCGCCCTGATTACGTTTCTGCGGAAAACCGAGCGCAAGGGTTAATGTAAGTAGGCGGCAGGCTGGTTTCTAAGCTAACCAGCTACACCTTCTACTAACAGAAAAAGCTGCCTAAAGGCAGCTTTTTCTGTTATGTGCGGGCACCATGTAGTTGAGAATGGGCTGAAGTAAATTGAGTACCAGCGTTAGAAACGTGCTAGCTGCTTCCAGCTGGCACCTTCGGGGCGGGCATCGTAAGTGCGCGTGGGGCCAGCGTGTACTATCCCGTTCAAATCAACCTGCCGGAGCCGGTAGTAGGCGGTTGTTGCAAGCGGCTGGCGGTCCGTAAACTCGTGCGTGGTGGGGGCAATGGCCATATCGTCGCCGGGCACTTGGCCAATGGTCGTGAAGCTAATGTTGTCGGTGCTACGCTCTACCGTAAAATAAGCGCAACCTAACTCGGCTACCGTTTCCCAGTGCAGCTCCACTGCTTGCGCGGCGGGCGCAACGCTGAAGCTGTTCAGTTCCATGGGGGCTACCTCCGGAGTGCGCAAGCTGTTGCTTACGACTTGCGGCTGCTGGTATCCGCTGGCGCAGCTCTGCAAGGCGCCGGCCAGTACTACCACCAGCAGCTTGCGCAGCTTGTTACCAGATAAAGGTGAGTATAAGTCAATAAAAGAGAACATACGCGGGTGGGTTGGCTCTAATAGGAATACAATAATATGGTACAGTTGAAACATTATACCAAGTTTACATCCACGTATTTTACTAAAATTAGAACATCAACGCACGTTCTTGCTTAAGTTCTATTTCGCAGCTCACAAAAGGCCTCAGTAGCAAGCAGCTCAGCCTAGTTTTCCAGAGCATACGGCGGCAGCTTGGCGCTTAGGGTAAAGCCGGCTGGCCCTTGCATAACCCCTACCCCGCAACGCTCGTCTAACCGGCTACCCTTCACCTAGCCGATTCTGCATGAGCCTCTGGGAAATTATCCAGCGTTTGATTCCGTACGTGCGGCCCTACCGGGGGCTGGTCGTTGCTACCCTGCTGCTGACGTTGGTGGGCTCCCTGGCCGCTCAGGTAAACCCGTTTGTGCTGCGTTACACCGTGGATACGGTGCAAGGTATGCTAGACCGCCGCCAGGGCCTAACGGAGGGGGCCAACCTGCTGCTGCTAGTAAGTGGGCTGCTACTGGGCAAGGAAATCATCAACACGCTGATTCAGTTCGGGCAGAAGTTTTACGGCGAGAAAATCCGCATTAATGTCTCGAGCACCCTTTCTCAGGATGCGGTGCATAAGGTGCTTAGCTACCAGCTCGGCTTCTACTCCGACAGCGGCAACCAAACCGGCAAGCTGCAAACCCGCATTGATAGGGGCGTGGAGAGCCTAATGAAGCTGGTGCAGAATTTCTTCATTGACATTCTGCCCCTGTTTGCCAATTCCATTGTGGCCCTGGTGATTATGTTTATGGCTAACGTGTACGTGGGGTTGGTGGCCGTGGCCGTGCTGCCCGTGTACTTCTGGCTGAGCTACCGGCAGGCCGACCGACTCAACGGCACCCGCCGGGCCTTGCGCAGCCTGCGCGAGGCCAAAAGCCAGGGCCTCGTGAATCTGATTGACTCAGCGGTGGTCATTAAGAGCTTTGTGCGCGAGGACTACGAGGAGCAGAAGCAGGCCCAGGTGCAGCAAAACCTACAGGAAGCCCAGATGGAAACCCGCAAAATCAACTTCCTCTACGACGGCCTCAAGACTTTCACCGAGCAGATTGGGGTAGTGCTCATCATCATCCTGACTGCTTACCTGGTGCTTGATAGGCAGATTTCTATCGGGGCCATTATGTTCCACATTCTGCTGTTCAACAACGTATCGGCCCCTATCCGGCAGTTGCACCGCATCTACGACGAAATGAACGACGCCCTTACTTACTCCGAGGGCTTCTTTGATATTCTGGATGCCCACGATGCGGTGGAGCCCACCGGTCCGGTCCAGCCCACGCACCTGCAGGGCACCTTCGACATCTGCAACGTAGACTTCACCTACCCCAGCGGCACCCAGGCCCTGCACGACGTGTGCCTGACCATTGAGGCCGGCAAGACCACTGCTTTGGTGGGTCTGAGTGGGGCCGGCAAGAGCACCATCATTAACCTGCTCTGCAAGTTTTACGCCCCTGACCACGGCAAAATGCTCCTCGACGGCAGGCCCCTGGCCGACTACGACACCCATGCTTTGCGCCAGCAAATCGGGTTGGTACTCCAGAAAAACCACATCTTTAAGGGCACCATTGAGGAAAACATCCGCTACGGTGTCATGGACGCCACCCTACCCCAGATCCAGGCTGCGGCCCGGCAGGCCTACTTGCACGAGCAGATACTGGAGCTGCCCAATGGCTACCAGTCCGACGCCCAGCAGCTTTCCGGTGGGCAGCAGCAGCGCATTGCCATTGCCCGCCTGTTCCTGAAAAACCCGCCCATCATCTTCCTCGACGAGCCCACCGCTTCCCTCGATGCCATTGCCACCGAGCAAATCAAGAACTCCCTCGACGCCATTAAGCAGGGCCGCACGGTGGTCATCATCTCCCACAGCCTGGCCCAGATTGTCGATTCCGACTGCATTTACGTGATGAAGCAGGGGCGCATGGTGGAAAGCGGCACCCACGAGCACCTCTACGACCTGCGCGGCACCTACCGCGAAATCTTCGACGCTTCGGCCCGCTCCCTCAACATCGAGAAGCTGGCCCGGGTAATGGTGGATGATGAAGACGAGGTAGGCGACACGGCGGCGTAATAAATAGTAATGTTTCTTTTCTTAGTTTTATATAATCATCATTCCATTCTCGTAGCAATGAATGTCACAGAAGTATCTGTATCATTATCTGAAATATTCGCAGCTGTTTTTGCAGTAGCTGCTACTGCTCTAGGCTATGTCGTAAAAGAGCAAAGAGACAGAATTAAGAATATACAAAATCAAGTATCTGACAGAAAATATAAAGTATATCACGAAATATTTTCCTTCTTTTTTGATGTATTTAAATTACAGAAAAAACTAAATATTACGACGGAATCTGATCTGGTATCACGATTAATCGATATCAAAAAAGACCTCATTATATATGCCCCTGATCCGATTGTCAGAAAACTTATTGAATGGGATGTAACCAGGACGTCCTATCCTAACGACCCACGTCACTTAAGAACATTTCTTGAATTATTCATCCTTATTCGAAAGGATATGGGTCATCATAAAACTTTAATCATACCAGAAGACGTATTAAAATTTATCATGGCAGACGAAAAGGAATTTGAAGCAGCTAAGAAAATTATATTTACAATAGATTGATCTTTTAAAAAAATTATGCATTCTAGCTCGTAACCTATTTCGATGAGGTGGCCGTGCCTCTTATGTCGTCGTAATGGAAAGTCGATTCCACTTCATTAGGACATTATTTATCTTTGGTTTAGAGTTGTACTAGCACTTTACCATGACCCTTGACCTGACTGGCATTACCAGCAAAGTTGCCATTCACCAGCTATTTAAAGAGAAGCTGGGCTTTGAGGAGTGGTACGGTCCGAGTTGGGATGCTTTCTGGGATTCTATTGTAGCCATTGCAGAAATGCCGCCCGTGCTGACGCTCACCAACTGGGAAGAATTCGCCCAGCACTGTCCCCACGATATGGGGATTCTGCGGCGGGTGATTCAGGATTATAATCAAGAAATGGCGCCGAAACGCATGGCACTGGGCTGAGGGCAAAGCCGAAGTACGCTTGCAGGGGTAAGACGCGGGCGGCAGTTGCCAGATATGCGTCGTGGCCTACCTTTAGAAGCTAATTTGTCTTGCGTCTATGAAATATTTTCTGCTAGCTGCGCTGCTGTGTGGCAGTTTTGCCGTGTGCGCCCAGAAGCCCAAGTTCACCATTCAGGGCATTACCCTACCGGCGGAAATTGCGGACCGCAACAACCAGTTCTCCGGGCTTTATCGCCACAACAACCACTTGCTGCTACTCTCGGAGAGCCGCTTGCAGGAGCGCGCCGAGGCCAAGGTATATGCCCTGGATTTGGGTAGCATCAACGCCCAGCTGGCGAAAGAAACCCAGGCGTTAACCTACAAGAAGTACGCCCTACTGAATCTGGATAAGATCCGGGCCCGGTTGGACAGCGCCGGCCAGGTGTACGAAGGGCTGGAGGGTTTTACGATGGTGGGCGAGGTAGCCTATTTCTCCATTGAAACGGCCACAGCCTCGCCGTACTGCTACCTGATTAAAGGCGAACTACATGACGCAGCAGCGACTATCACCCTAGATACCCGCTACCTGGTGCCCTTGCCCAAACCTACTCTAACCAACAGCACGCACATCTATAACGCTGGTTTTGAGGCCTTGGCGAGCTACGACAAAAACCTGCTACTGCTCTACGAATACAATTACTTTACCCACGACAACTACGCTTTTACCCTGCCCGCTGCCGCAACCACCCCCGACATTCCGCAGTACATACCCCTACGCCGCCTGCCCTTCCGGGTCACGGACCTGGTGCACGAAGGCAAAAACCGCTTCACGGCCATTAACTACTTCTACAGCGGCAACGATGACAGCGTGTACCGCACCCCGGCCCCGGACCCTAACGCCCGGTTTATTCAGGCGGGGGCTGGTTACCAGAACTATTGCCGACTCATTAGCCTGCGTTACAAGCACCACCAGCTGCGCTGGAAACCGTTGTTTGAGCTGCCCGCGCAGTACCAAACCTATAACTGGGAGGGCATGGCCGCTTACCAGGGTGGATATTTCCTGATTAACGACAAGTACGGCCCCTCCAACCAGTCGACCTTGCTGTACCTGCGCAAGAAGTAGGCGGAGCCGGGTAGCGCAGTCAGGGAATTTAGCCGCGAAATTGCCCTTACGCCTAAATAGCTGACCTACCTTGTTTTGGGTAGACCCTTCCGGCAAGCAAGCTCGTCCGGACGGGCCTATTTTGCTTTTCGCCTGTTGTAGAGGCTTCCGCCGCATTACCTGCGGCTTCCTGAAACCTGATTCTGCAACATGGAAAAAATTGCCCTGATAGTTGGTGCTACTGGCATCATTGGCAGCAACCTAGCCCAAGAGCTGTTGGCTCATGGCTGGACCACGTACGGTTTGGCCCGTAATCCGCGCCCCGATGCTGCGGGCCTGCTGCCCGTAGCCGCCGACCTGCTGAACCCGGCCGGTTTGCAGGCAGCCCTGGCCGACCTCGCTCCTACCCACGTGTTTCTTACCACCTGGATGCGGCAGGACACTGAAACTGAGAACATCCGGGTGAATAGTGCCCTGGTGCGCAATATGCTGGAGGCCCTGAGCCCCAAAAAATCGGTGCGGCACGTGGCCTTAGTAACGGGCCTCAAGCACTACCTCGGGCCGTTTGAGGCCTACGCCAACGGCGGCGCACTGCCGCCTACTCCGCTGCGGGAAGAGCAACCCCGCCTACCCCTCGACAACTTCTACTATGCCCAGGAAGATGAAGTATACGCCGCCGCCGAGCGGGACGGGTTTAGCTGGAGCATTCATCGGCCCCATACCATCATCGGTAAGGCCGTGGGCAACCTAATGAACATGGGCACAACCTTGGCCGTGTACGCTAGCATCTGCAAGGAAACCGGCCGCCCGTTCCGCTGGCCCGGCTCAGAAGCCCAGTGGCACGGCCTCTCCGACGTGACAGATGCCCGCATCATTGCCAAGCAACTGCGCTGGGCCGCTACCACCGAGGCGGCCCGCAACCAGGCTTTCAACATCACCAACGGCGACGTATTTCGCTGGAGCTGGCTGTGGCCCCGCCTGGCCGCGTGGTTTGGGGTAGAAGCCGCGGGGTTCGATGGCACTGTGCACCCTTTGGAAGCCGAGCTAAGTCAGGATACGGCGGTGTGGCGCGAAATAGCCGAGCGGCACCAGCTTACCGAGCCTGATCTGAACCGGCTGGCGTCGGCCTGGCACACCGACCTGGACCTGGGCCGTCCCATTGAGGTCATGACCGACATGAGCAACAGCCGCAAGCGCGGCTTCCTGGAGTATCAGGCAACGGAAGACTCATTTTTTGATCTGTTCGAGCAATTACGCGCCGACCGGCTGATTCCGTAACCACCAAACCGCCAGCAGCTCTGTACTACTGGGGCTCACTGAACTTCATCAGCGCCTGAGTGGCCAGTACTATGCGGGGTAGTGGGGCGCTGGTGGAGTTTGGGTTGGGTAGCGCCTGGCCTTCCTGGCCAGGCGGCTACCTGCAGTCAAACTCCGTGTACTTCCAACCCAAACCCTATGCCCGGCGAGACCGACCTCACCCGCCTTCTGCGCACCATGCAGCCTGAATTGCAACCGGGCAACTACGTGTTCTGCACAGTAGCTTCTCTGGATGGCTTGGCGGTAGCCGACATGGTTGGCCTGTTCCGCGAGCGGGAAGGCCTAACCGTTATTCTACCCCAAGCCACCGCCGACCGACTGCAGCTACCTTATTCCTTTGTGGCAGCTTGGCTCACGCTTATGGTGCACTCTTCCCTAGAGGCCGTGGGCCTGACGGCGGCCGTTGCGCGCGTACTAGCGCAGGCCGGGGTGAGCTGCAACGTGGTAGCTGCCTATTACCACGACCATATCTTCGTGGCCGCCACCGATGCCCACAAAGCCCTGGGCCTGCTGCAGCAACTAGCTGCTACCGGGGAAGCAGAATAGCCGTCTAGAAACCGACTTGGCTGCTACCTGCCCCTCCCCCGACACCGTGCTGGTACAAGTAAACGAGCTACCGTTGCGCAAACAGTAGCTCGTTTCTCGGTGCTTTACTGGGCCTGATCTGGAGAGTAACTTAGCTTACCGTGGGCGGGTTGCGGTTGACAACGGGTCCCGCCCCGGCCAGCTGGCTAACCATGTCATCCAGAATGTCTTTGCTATAGCCGATACGGTTGGCGTACTCCATGCACAGGCCGTACTCGCGGGGGTCAATTTGCCCGTCCTGGAGCATCATTTGCACCAGGGTCTGCAGCTCCAGGGTGCGCTGTAGGCCGTCGGCGGGTACAATAAAGCTCAGCACGCTCAGGTTGTCGGCAATGGGCTGCACCTGCTCGGAGGTAAGGCCCAACCGTTGCCCGATTTGCAGCAGAAACGCGCTTTCGTTCTGGTCTAGCTGCCCGTCGGCGGCGGCCAACAGAATCAGGTTCTGGTAGAAGGCCAGCTTTTTTTGCTCGGTATTTAAAACGTCTTCGAGGTTGTGTTGCGCCTGCATATGCGTAGGAAAGGGTGGTGGCGAAAAAAGCCCGTTAAAGGCGGTAGCCTGTTTCAACGCGGCCCCCACCGGAAGGTTATTCCCAGCTTGGCACAGCCAAGCTCCCAAAACAATACCAGTAAGAAGCCGTTAATTGCGGCGTCCTTCGCGGCGGAGGGCCTTTTACCCAACCTCATTTCTTCTTACTTATTTATTCATGGTTACTTCGTTGCGTCGGGGAGATGACAGTACCTACCTGACGGTAGAGCGGAACGTACGCGAGAACTGGATTCATGCCCGCTGGTATGGCCGCCAAACCCTGGGCACGGTAATGGACGGGGGCCTAACGTACTTGAACATGCTACGCGAGAAGCCCTGCCCCTACCTACTCAACGACCACAGTGAACTAGTAGGCACGTTTACCGAAGCCAATGAGTGGATTCAGCAAGTCTGGACGCCGCTTATCATGGGGGCCGGTTTGCGCTACATTGCCCAGGTAGTGTCGCCGGATATTTTCGGGCAGCTGTCCATCGAAAATCTACAGAGCCGCATTGCTGACCAGCTCGATCTGCACTTGTTCGAGGACGTGGCCGCGGCCCAGCAGTGGCTACGCACCCGGGCCCAGGAAGAATAGTTTGTTCCCGCCCCTACCGCGCCACGGGCGCCTCTAACGGCGTGCCGGGTGCCAGGTGGGCGTCCCGGCGAAAAGGTGGCGTAAGGTGTAGCGCCGCGCCTCCCGCGCTGGCAACTGTCGCGCCCAGACTACTCGCTGAGTGGGAGTTGCGCCCGGGCCAGTCGAACGGTACTCGGCGTAGCGGGCCGTTTTTTCGCTTTCGGGCTTTTTCCAGTTGTCCCAGCCGGAGGACCGGATGTGGCGGCCCATGTAGGTGTGCAGGTAGGCCACGTGGGCGTGTGGCTGCCAAGGCCGGCCCAACGACACGTTGGTGGCCAACGTGGTATCGGCTGTGAGCCGGCAATGCCGAAAAACAAAGCCGTAAGCTTGATCTGGAGGCGTGGCCGCGGCCGTAATGTGGGAGTTCTTCTTGCTGCGAATGGTGCAGTGGTCGAACACGGCCGTGCTGCTGCCGAAAATAAAATCGGTGGTACCCTCAATGAAGCAATGCCGGAAATACTGACGGGTGTGACCAGTGGCCAGAAACAGCGTGTCCTGGTCGCCGAGGATGCGGCAGTTGCGGAAAGTGCACCGGTCGGCGGCTACGTGCAGGGCCACGGCCTGGCCGGCGGTACGGCCCGCCGTATTCTGGAAGGTGAGGTTCTCGGCCGTAAAATCAGCCCCTTCCACCAGCACCGAGTAGGATGTGTAGGTGTTGATAGCGCCCTTGCCGCTGTGGTCATCAAAGGTTAAGATGGTGTGGTCCCGGTCTTCGCCCCGCAGGGTGAGGTGGGTTTTGCTGGCCGGCACCACCAGCTTTTCCCGGTACGTGCCCCGCCGGATGCGAATCACCACTGGCCGCCCCGACTGCGCGGGCGCCGCATCAATGGCCTGCTGCACCGTCCGGAACTGCCCGCTTCCATCTTTGGCTACTACTAGTTCCGCACCCATTGCCCGGCCCACCACCAGCCACAACATGCCCATCAGAGCCAGGCACAAGCCCTGTATCGTCTGCCGAGTAAACATGCTGACAACTTACGCTGATGGCCGCTAGCTACCACTGCTAGCCACCGGGAATTTCTGCGCAAACGATGTCGGCAACGTTGCCACGCTGCCTGCTACGGCGAGGCGGACCCCTACCGCCGGGTAATTTCGGTCATTGATAACATTGTCGTAATACGTAGGTAACATTGAAGTAACATCCAATGCCGCACTTTGCGTCAGCATTATCATTCTATGAAAAAATTGTTAACCAGCCTGTTGTTGCTGACAATGGGATATGCCCAGGCTCAGTCGGCTGACTCCCTAGCGAAGCCGAAACCTGAGGCGAAGAAATGGTTTGAAACGTTTGCCATTCGGGGCTACGTGCAGGCGCGCTACAACCGGCTGCTGGAAACCAACCCCGACCTCACCTGTGAGCAGTGCGACCGGTCCTGGGGCCGTAATGGCGGCATTTCTCTGCGGCGCGTTCGGATAATTTTCTACGGGCAGTTGCATGAGCGGGTATATTTCTACTTGCAGCCCGATTTTGCCAGCACGCCCAGCGGCAGCACTTCCCTGCAATTTGCCCAGCTCCGCGACGCCTACCTCGACCTGGGCCTCGACAAAGCCAGCCAGTTCCGAATTCGGGTGGGGCAGAGCAAGGTACCGTTTGGCTTTGAGAACATGCAATCGAGCCAGAACCGGCTTCCCCTCGACCGGAACGATGCCCTTAACAGCGCCCTCTCGAACGAACGAGATTTGGGCGCTTTTTTATACTGGGCGCCTACCTCCGTACGACAGCGCTTCAGCCAACTCGTGAAAGACGGCCTGAAAGGCTCCGGCGACTACGGCATTGTGGGGCTCGGCGTCTTCAATGGGCAGACGGCCAACCGCCCCGAGCTGAACAACCAGCGCCATGTGGTAGCGCGCATAACGTACCCACTGGCTATTGGCGGCCAGGTGCTGGAGCCGGCCCTGCAAGCCTACACCGGCGAATACGTGGTAGGCAAAGACCAGCTTTCCAACGGCGTCAAGCACCGGCCCGACCTGCGCTACCCCGACCAGCGCGCGGCTGCTACGCTGGTGCTCTACCCCCAGCCCTTTGGTATCCAGACGGAATACAACGTAGGCCGCGGCCCCGAATTCAACTCGGCTACCGACAGCATTGAAACCCAACGCCTGCACGGGGGTTACGTGTTGCTAAACTATCGGGTGCGCTACCAGCAGCAGCAGTTTTATCCCTTCCTGCGCATGCAATACTACAACGGAGGCAAGAAGCACGAGCGGGACACGCGCAGCTACCACGTGCGGGAGGCTGAATTGGGCGTAGAATGGCAACCCGTTCCTAGCTTCGAGCTGGTGACCATGTACACGCTTTCCTCCCGCCGCTTCGAGGATTTTCAGAAGCCCGATAACCGCCAGCGCGGCGGCCTGTTGCGCCTACAAGCGCAGCTGAATTTTTAGCCGGCTGCTGCCTTAGTCCTTAGTTGGGTCCCAGCCGCGCAGCACGGTTTGCAGGGTGTAGTGTTGGGCTTCGGCATCGGAAAGCTGGCGGGCCCACCCCACGCGCTGCCGGGGGGCCGCGCCGGGGCCGCGGCTCTGGTACTCGGCGTAGCGGGCGGTTTGCTTATTGGTTTCCTTGTCCCAATGGTCCCAGCCCTCGGACCTGATCTGCTTGCCCAGCTCACAGCACAGGTACACCGTTTTGGCGTAGGGCCGCCAGGGCCGCCCCAGGTAGAAGCTACCCGCGGGCGCGTCGCCGGTGATGCGGCACTGATTGAACACGTAGCCGTAGCGGGTGGTATCGGGAGTAGAGGCAGCCGTGACAAAGCCCCCCGTTTTGCAGAAGATGGTACAGCCTTCAAACCACGCCGTGCTGGAGCCAAAAATAAAATCGACGGTGCCTTCGATGTAGCAGTTCTGGTAGTATTGGCGGCTGCCGTAGCCGTAGGTATACAGCGTATCCTGAAACCCCAGGAAGCGGCAGTTTCTAAACCGGGCCTTGTCGCCGGCTACCCACAGGGCCACGGCCTGCCCCACGGGTCCGGAGGAGTTCTGAAAGGTCAGGTTTTCGGCCGTGAAGTCGGAGCCGTAGATGTAACAGCTAGCCGAGCCCGAGGTACCCTTGTCTTCCCCAAAGATGTTTTTCTTCTGGTTGTAGTCGTCGTAGGTCAGAATGGTTTTCTCGCGGTCCTCCCCGATAAGCGTTACCAAGTTTTTGGAACCGGCCAGCAGCAGCTTTTCCTTGTACACGCCCTTCTTGATGAAGATGGTAGTGACTTTCTTCCGGAAATCAGGCACGGCGTTGAAGGCTTCCTGCACCGTGCGAAACTGGCCGCTTCCGTCCTGGGCCACCACAAAATCGTAGCCAAAGGCGCGGCCCAGCGTCAGCCAAGCAAGCAGGAAGAAAAGCAGAACAGGTTTCATGGCAAGCGGGCGGGTAGGCTGGCAACTTATCCCTATTCTGCTGAACTCGGCCGTTTTCGCCCACCTATCTCCGCGCAAACGTTATCGGGAACGTTGTCACCCACTGCTTCTTATAGCATATGCAAACCACTCCCTATGCTTAAGCAATGGCCGAAAACTGAACTGTCATTCCGAGCAGCGCGAGGAATCTGGATTTAGCTTCTAGTATGTAACTCAGATTCCTCGCGCTGCTCAGAATGACAGTTTGGGAAGCACTTTTTAGATACCAGCCGGTAGCGCTAGAACTTGATGCGGTTACGACTAGAGCGGCACTTACTACCCCTTATGATGAAACGGGCAGCTCATAGCTGCGGCGCTCTGGCGGCTACCGGCGGCCGGCATGGGTAGTACGGCCAGGGCACCTTTGCCGGTGGCACGCACGTTCGTCATCACGAAGCCGCTGGCGGGTAGGGTTGGCATTCGGGTGAGGTCATAGGTGAGGTCTTGGGCGGGCACATCGTAGCGGATACCATCGTTAAGGAAGGCCACGGCCTGCTTCAGGGCCTCAATAGTAATCCACTCGCCGGCGCAACGGTGGCCGGTTAGAAACTCGCCCCCACCCTGGGGAATAAAATCGTAGGGGCTCCGCTGCCACTGCCGGAACCGCTCGGGCCAGAACACCTCCGGGTCTTGCCACCACCGCTCGTCGCGGTTGGTGCCGTACACATCCAGCAGCACCAGCGTACCCTTCGCAAACTCAAAGCCGTGCCAGGAAAAGTCTTCGCGCACCAGGGCTCCAACAAACGGCGTGAAGGGAAAGTAGCGTCGCACTTCCTGCACGAACAGCTCGGGGTAATCTTCGGCCGGGTTGCGGAGTAGCTGCCGGTACGGCGGATACTCGTGCAGGGCTAGGGCTGCGAAGGTGATATAGGTAGCAATAGCCACGATGGGTCGGATGGCGTTAACCAGCTCGATGGCGGCCATCTGTACATCCAGCAGTTCGCCGTTGGGCTCCCGGTGCCAAGCCACGGTGTGGGCGGCTGTGCCTTCCTGCACAGGTAAAGCTCCTTTCCGGATGGCGCGAATAATGCCCCGCATCCACTTCTCGCCCCGGCGGCGGGCCTGCTTGCCGCGCCAGTGCCGCGGCCCTACCCCTCCAAACCCGTCCACCATGGCCCCAAAGTCGCGGGCGCGCTTGCTGACTTCTGGTTCCGGCAGCGGCACCTCGGCCCACGCGCAGGCCGCCCGGCACAGGATTTCCTGGGCTTCCCGAAACAGCACCACCCGGTCTTGCTGCTCCCAGCGGTGGGCGTAGCGCTGCCACTGCTCCGCCAGCAGGCTCATCAGCCGCTCCCGGCTCTCTGGCCCCATCAACGACATGAACATTTCTTTGCGGCAGCGGTGCTCCCCATTGTCACGGGTTTGAATGGCATCAATTCCCATGAGGGTAGTCTGCACCCGGCGCGGCACGGCTCCCTTCCGGACAAAGAGCCTGGGGTTGTAGAAGAGCTCAGCGGCCTCGGCTCCGTGCAGGCAAATGGCCTTCAGGCCCATCAGCCGAATCTGGAAGATATCAGAATTGAAGCGCTGACTGCGGCAGTAGAGGAAGGGGTAGCCTTCGCGCAGCACGTCCAGGGTGCTGTCGAAACTTGGGTCGCGAAAAATCTGGGGCATATCGGGTAGTAGTCGAATAGGTCGCCAAAATGAATGCCTTTACCTTACGGCTCGTTGACACGGAGGATATTGTGGAGCCGGTAAAAAGGTCTACTTTACTTAGTTACTGATAATCAATGACCTCAGCCTTAACCCGCTTTCTACAGCAGCATTATCCAAGCCTGACAACAGCCAAGCCTTTATTCGACTGCTGGCTTATCTCACTCCGATTTAACTTACAAAAGGACACCCTTTCTACTTCTGATGAGGCTTACTTCCAAGAGGTAGTTCATAGAGCTTCTTTGTTATTCCGAGCCGTTTTTGCGCCCGATGAGCCTGCTTTGCTTGTATATGAGCAATGGAGGTCCAAACGGCATCGGATTAGAAGCAGCAATTATTTGCTGCGTCAACTTCCGGTTTCCCAAACAGCTATCCACTTTCAGCGAATAACCAACCCCTATTCAGATACCCTGAAATGGATGAGAATGCACTTTCCCACCATTTCACAAATACCTTACACTGAAATTTTAGCTGCTATCAGTAACCAAGATTTTGGAAGAAGGCCCGCCCTCCATGGCCGCCTATTCTTTCTCAATCAACGCACGGGTCTTGCGTTTCACATGTACGACGATCGGGGATTGGACATCATCGGCCCTGACGTAGCATCTCTTCGCTACCTATATGAGGAGTTTAATGAGTTGATACTGGACTACGACCGGCCACATATTGACGCATTATTTGCTACATAAAACGAAAAAAGCCCGACCTGCAGGCCGGGCTTTTTGTAAGCAGAGAAGAACACACCTACGAGTTCTGCGACATGCTGGCGGTAATGGCCTCCACAATCTCCTCCGAAATACCGGTGGTGCTGAAGCCACCGTCGTGCATGAGGTTCTGCATGGTCACGTAGCGGGTCAGGTCCGAGAACAAGCTGATGCAGTAGTCGGCGCATGCTTCGGCGGGTGCGTTACCCAGGGGGGAAAGTTTGTTGGCGTACTCGTAGAAGGCATCGAAGCCGCTGATGCCGGTACCGGCCGTGGTTTTGGTGGGGGACTGGCTGATGGTGTTCACGCGTACTTTCTTGAGCTTACCCAGGCGCTGACCGTAGCTGCGGGCAATGCTTTCCAGCACAGCTTTGGCCTGCGACATGTCGGTATAATCAAGGAAAGCGCGCTGAGCGGCAATGTAGCTCAGGCCCACTACCGAACCCCATTCATTCAGGGCATCCTGCTTTTCGGCTACGGCCAGCATCTTGTGAAATGACAAGGCCGATACGTCCAGCGTCTTCTGAAACCACTCATAGTTCAGCTCGCCGTAGTGCTTGCCCTTGCGGATGTTGGCGCTCATGCCAATGCTGTGTAGCACGAAATCAAGCTTGCCGCCGAGCTGCTCTTGGGCGCCGCTAAACAGCTTCTCCAGGTCCTCCATGGAGGTAGCATCGGCCGGAATGATGGGCGCGTTGCACTGCTCCGACAGCTTGTTGATTTCGCCCATGCGCATGGCCAGCGGGGCATTAGTGAGCACAAAGCGGGCCCCTTCGGCGTGGGCTTTCAGGGCTACTTTCCAGGCAATGGAATCCTCGTTCAGCGCGCCCGAAATGATGCCGACTTTGCCAGCGAGTAAGTTATTAGACATAGGGTGAGAGGTGAAATGGTGAAATGGTGAGTTGATGTTCTTGACTCCACTACACCGTTTAGAACTCCAGGTTAGCGGCTGGCAAGTTAGCTATTCACAACGCACAATTTCACCATGTCATAATTTCGCCCCTACCCTACCAATTCCTCGCCGCGCATGGCTAGCAGCTCGCGGGCGCTTTGGTAGGCGTGCTGGCTGGGGTTGGCGCCGGAAATCATCTGGGCAATTTCCTGAATTCGCTCCTCTAGGTTCAGCACCCGTATATTGCTCACGGTGCGGTCGGCGCGGTCTTCCTTATACACGAAGTAGTGCGCGTCGCCGGCAGCAGCCATCTGGGGTAGGTGGCTAATGGTAATGAGCTGGTGCTTGCGGGCCATCTGCTGCATCATGCGGCCTACTTTCACGGCAATTTCGCCACTAATGCCCGTATCGATTTCATCGAATACGATGGTCGGCAGGGCAGTTTTATCGGCCAGCATGTACTTGATGCACAGCATCAGGCGCGAAAATTCACCCCCCGATGCGGCTTTGCTCAGGGTTTGAGGCTGGGCGCCTTTGTTGGCCGTGAACAGGATGCTTATTACATCAATGCCACTGGTAGCGGGCGGGCCTTCCTGGTGCTGCACCACAACGCGCGAGTTGGGCATGCCCAGGTCAGCCAGCAAAGCCACCAGTTCCTTTTCGAACTTCGGAAACACCTTGCGGCGGGCCTCGGAAAGGCGGCCCGCCTGCTTTTTCACGGCCGATAGGGCTCCTTCCGCGTCGCGGCGCAGGCGGTTGATTTGCTTGTCTAGGTTCAGGACGGAGCCTACCTTGTCGCGCAGGTCGGAGCGCACGGCTAGCAGGGCTACCACGTCGCGCACCTGGTGCTTGCGCTGCAAGTTGTAGAGCACGTTCAGACGGCCCTGTAGCTCATCAATGCGGGCGGGGTCACCTTCGGTGCGGCGCTCCACTACCTCAATTTCGTCGGCAATGTCGTGCAACTCAATCAGGCAGCTGTCGAGGCGGTTTTTCAGCTCCCGGGCTTGCTCCGAGTAAGAAGTAATCTGGCCGAGCAGGGTGGCAGCTTCCTTCATAGCGCTGGTGGCGCAGTACTCGCTTTCCGTCAGACTCTGCAGGGCCGAAGTCAGCTTGAACTTGATTTCTTCGGCGTGCTCCAGCTCTTTTACTTCCTGCTCCAACTCGTCCTGCTGCTCATTATCGAGGCGGGCGTCCTCCAACTCACTGAGCAGAAAGCTATGGTAGTCCAGCTCCTTATTGGCTTGAGCCACCTGGTCTTCCAGCGCTTTCAGGTCGGCTTCCAGCTTGCGGTACTGGCGGTAAGCATTGCTGTACTGGGCGCGGGTAGGCACTAGGCCAGCGTACAGGTCCAGCAGGTTTAGTTGAAAAACAGCATCCCCCAGTAGCAGCGTGTCATGCTGTGAGTGAATGTCCATAAGGTTGGCCCCGATGTTCCGCAGGGTTTCCAGCGTCACGGGCGTGTCGTTCACAAAGGCCCTGGACTTCCCGGCTGGGCTAATTTCGCGGCGCAGAATGCACTGGGTGTCGTAGTCGAGGTCTTCGGCTTCGAAGATATCCTGTAGTTGGTAGCTGCTGATGTCAAATTGGCCCTCAATCACGCACTTCTTTTCCGTGTCGAAGAGCATGCGCGAATCGGCCCGGTTGCCGAGCAGCAGGCCAATGGCTCCGAGCATAATGGACTTGCCCGCGCCAGTCTCGCCGGTAATAATATTGAGTAGGGCCGAAGGTTGCAGCTGTAGCTGCTCAATTAGGGCGTAGTTTCGGATGCGCAGGTCAACGAGCATAGCAATCCAAGGTGAAGGCCGAACAGCCGGCCGTAGCAAACAAAAGGGAAACGCTACGGTCCAGGCGCAACCTAGTCTAGTAGCTTTAGCAAAGCTACTAGCTCACTTAGTTAATTGCTAACTATTTTCGCTGAATCTTTTTCAGGGCTATTTACGGCTGCCGTAAAATTGCCTGGTACTTAGCCGAGTTCGTCGGATCGGTTTCCGACAGGATGGTAACCACTTGCGTCTTCTGCTGCTGATCGGGGCTGGTGCGGAAGATGTTGGCTATTTCGTCGGCTTTGGTGGTGAAGAAGGCGCGGGCCAGTAGCGTACCCGGCCGGCGCTGCACGGCTTGTTGCACACCTTGTAAGGCGGTAGTAATGGTGGTGCGGGCTTCCTCGGGCTTGGTAATGAACACGTCCATGCCTTGCCGATAGTAGGCGTACATGCCACTGCGAAAGGCTTCCAGCTGTGGGTCCTGCAGGTTGTTAAGCAGCCAGTAACGGTTGCCGTTGTTGCCGTCCTTCCAGCCTTCGTCGGCTTCGTTGGTCACGTTCTGGGACGAGGCGTTAGTCAGGATATTACGGGCTCGGTCGTAGTAGACAGAGCCACTCAGGGGCGAAAAGCTGTCCTGATCCATGCCAATGATGATGTAGGCGTAGAAGGCCAGCAACGACGATAAATTTCCAACGAAGGTATTCTCGGAGTAGTCAATCGGGTTCTGGGGCGAATAGTTGAAAATCCAGCCCCGATCGGCAAAGCTGAGCACGTTGGTTTCGTAGCCGGTGCCGTACACCGGCCGCGTGCTCAAAACGCGCACCGTAGCCCGGTAGGTGCCGTTCTGCGGAATTTCGGTGATACCCACGAAAAACTTACACCGAATTCGCTCCTCGGGCCGGTAGGTTTGGTTGGTGAAGGAGCGGGTGTTCAGGAAGGCCTGCATGTCGTTGCGCATCTGCTGCACCAGCTGCCGGTCGGCAATGGTCACGTTTTCCGTCGAAATGGCTACCTCCGCCTGCAGCTCCTGGGCTTGGGCAGAACGGGTCAGCAGCAACGCGGGTAACAGAAGCAGAAAAGGCAGCAGGATAAGGTTACGCATGGCGAGACAGGCGGGCTAAAACGGTTTGCACAATGTCGTGGGCTACTTCGGTTTTGGGCTTCAACTCAAAAGTAGTTACGCTTCCGTCGGCTTCCAGCAGGGTTATTTTATTGGTGTCATGGCGGAAACCAGCCCCGGCGTCGCGCAGGGAATTGAGGACCACCAGATCAAAGTTCTTACGCTGCAGCTTTTCCAGGGCGTGCGCCCGCTCATTGTTTGTCTCCAACGCAAAACCGACGGAAAATTGTTCGGGCCGCTTGCTTTTGCCTAGGATAGCGGCAATGTCCACGTTTTTCACCAGTTCCAGGGTAAGCGTGTCGCCAGCTTTCTTGATTTTGTTTTCTGCTACCTGCGCCGGCTTATAATCTGCCACTGCCGCTGCAAACACCCAGATATTGGCGGTGGGTGCCAGGGCAGCGGCAGCGGCGTACATCTCGTCGGCCGTTTGCACGCGCTGCACCCCAATGTTTGGGGAAGCTGGGTCGGGTAGGCTGGTAGGGCCGCTGATTAGGTCTACTACCGCACCGGCCGCAGCAAAGGTTTCGGCCAGCGCGTAGCCCATTTTACCGGTGCTGTGGTTCCCGATAAAGCGGACGGGGTCCAGGGGTTCGTAGGTAGGACCGGCAGTAATCAGAACGCGCATACCAAATGGGTTGGAAGGAGGCGAAGGAGTAAGGTACTACCCCCTGTCAGACCTTAAAGGTAAGGGCTCCTTGATTTGCTACCCCTACCACAGCCGTGAACTGGCCCAAGCAGGCAGGGCTATCGAGAGTTCTAACTAAAAAACTGCGCCAGCTCGACCACAATCTGCTCGGGTTCCAGCATACGGCCCGGACCGCTCAGCCCACTAGCCAGTTCCCCGGCCGGCGACTCCCATACCGTATTACCGTACTCGCATAGGCGGCTCAGGTTAGCCTGGGTAGCGGGGTGCTGGTACATATCAAGGTCCATGGCGGGGGCCAGGAACACCGGGCAGCGGGCCGAGAGGTAGACGGCATCAAGCAGGGTGTCGCAGAGGCCGCCGGCGAGGTGGGCCAAGGTATTGGCTGAAGCGGGGGCTACCACCAGGGCATCGGCCCACAAGCCCAGGTGCACGTGGTTGTGCCACTCCCCGCCCCGCTCATCCTTCAGAAAACCTTGTAGCACCGGATTTTTCGATAAGGTAGCCAGCGTAAGCGGGGTTACGAAGGCCGTGGCCGCAGGTGTCAGAATCACCTGCACTTCGGCCCCAGCTTTCACCAGCAGCCGCACCAACGCGGCCGATTTATAGGCGGCAATGCTTCCACTTACGCCCAGCAGAATCTTACGTCCTTGCAGTTCAGCCATGAAAAAGGAAGGCTACATACCATGAAAGCGCCATGCTGAGCCCGGGAAGCCCGGCGCGCAATCGTCGGAGGGGGTTTCCAACGAGGCGGGCACAGGGCTTCCCGGGCTCAGCATGGCGCTACTTATCGTGTCGTGCGAAACAGAAGCGGACTACTCGGCCTTGCGGGTCTCGGGCAGCTGCTCTTCTTCGGCGGGCGTGCGGAAGTGCACTTTGCCTTCCAGGAACTCCTCAACGGCCAGGTTGGTAGGCTTGGGCAGACGCTCGTAGTGCTTCGAAATTTCGATTTGCTCGCGGTTTTCGAACACTTCTTCGAGGTTGTCGACGGTGGTAGCAAACTCGGCCAGCTTGCCGTTCAGCTCCTCTTTCAGCTTCACGGAAATCTGGTTGGCGCGCTTCGAGATGATGGCAATGCTCTCATACACGTTGCCAGTCTCGTGGGTGAAGTCCGACATGTTGCGGGTCACGATAGAAGCGGGTACGTTGTTCGGAGTCTTCATCTTATGGTAAGTAGTGAATGTGCAAAATGGAGAAAAATGCAGACAATGAAAGAATACCCCAATAGGCTTGCCCGGAGGGCTACTGACCGTTCCGGCTATTCCTTCTTCTCTGCCGGGCAAGTTACTTAGCAGCCGTTGATTCCGCGGGCTTGAGCTTGGCTACTGCGTCGCGGGCCGTGTCGTACATACGCTCGGCATCCTTCAGGTTTTTGCTCTGCGGGAAGGCGTCAATGAAATTCTGGTAGAAGGCAATGGCTTCGAGGTACCGCTCGCGCTGCTTCTCCTCTACGCTTTCCGTGGCCAAGTCAAACTGAGCGCTGAGCTTGAGGAAAGCGGCCTGCTCGCCGAAGGCCGAGGCCGGGTACTGCTGCTGAAAGCCCGTGAAGGCCGTTACCGCCGACTGGTAATAGCGCAGGTCGTAGTAGAGGCGGGCGCCACGGAAGGCCTTGTTTTCCAGTTTCTTCTGCAGCTCCTGCGACATGCCGTCGGTTTCAGCCCGGAAGCGGCTTTCGGGGAAGCGATTCAGGAAATCCTGAATGACTTCCAGGGCCGAGTAGGTGTTGGTTTGGTCCAGCTGGAAATCCGGGGAATCCCGGAACAAGGACTTGGCCTGCATAAACGCAGCTTCCTCCGCGAACGAGGAGTTCGGGTACGTCTCGTAGAACGTTTTAAAGTAGTAGGCGCTCAGCGTGTAGTTGCGCTGGCGGAAGTTGGTGTTGGCAAAGTAGAACTGCGCCTTTTCCGCTTCCGGGCGGCCTTTCAGCAGCGGAATCAACTCTTCGAGCAAGGTACCAGCCTTGAAAAAGTCGCCTTTCTCATAGTACTGAATAGCAGCTTCGTACTTCTTGTTCACGTCGGTGCTCTTGAGCAGCTTCTGGTAGCCAGTGCACGAGCCGAGTAGCAACGTGCTTAGCAGCAGAACAAAGAAGGTAGGGCGAAAAGACAGCATAAGGGGCGCAAAGGTAAGGATAATCAGTGAGGCAACGAGTACCGCGGCTTGAGCAAGTAAAACTACTACCCTTCAGGCCACTGGTAGCTACTTTTTCACCACCGGCTTTTGGGCGGCAGGCGCCGCTTTTTTCTTTGGTGGCGCTGCTTTTCGGGGAGTAGCGGCGGGCTTCTTTTTGGGGGTTGCTTTCTTCTTGGGCTTGACCGGCAACGCGAAGTGCTTGCCTAACGTCTGGCGGCGGGTAGGGCGTTCCTTGGGCCGCCACCGGAAGTCTTTCAGCTTGGCATCTTCAGGCTTAAGTTCGTTGGGCGGGATAAAGCTGGCTTCGGGGTTGGTTAGGAAGCTGATGGTCTGCAGCTTGCTGTCGGCAAACCGCAGGGCCATGGTCGCCGAAACGGATTTGTTGACCCCGGATACAGCCGTGTCGCCCTCAAGAGCATAGTAGAGGCTCTCGGCGTTGCCAAGCACGTCAATTTTTTTTATCGACTTATCCCGGAAGTAGGCCACCATGTAGCGCCCCTTCACCTGGTTGAAGTTTAGCAGCGTGTCCTGCCCAATGCTGAAGGCGTGCCCGTACAAGCGCATCTGGTCAATCTGGCCCTTACGCTGCTGAATCTGCATGGAGTCGGCGGTGAGCTGGTTTTTGTTGTTCCAGAGCACCGGGTCGTGGCTGAGGTAGATGACGGAGTCCTGCCGGTCGTAGGTCAGTGAATCGCAACGGCCCTGCAAATCGGCGCGGAAAATGCCCACCTTGCGGTAGGCGTAGATAACGCCGGCCTTGTTCTGGGGCGGGCGGCCCTCCAGGCTTACCAGCGTATCGGCGGTGAGGTAGAGTGTGTCCTTGTCGTTGATATTGCGCATCACGGGGCGGCTGCCGTACACCTTGGCCCGGCCCTGGGCGCGCCAGTAACGCCCCACGTCGCCCCGGATTTCAATGTTGTCCTTCTTCGAGGTCATCGAAACGTGGCCGGTAGCCACGCCGTACTGCCGGGCTTCGTCGTAGAAAATCTTGTCGCCGCCGAGCAAGTAGTTAGGGGTTTCAATTTTGGCGTTGCGGGCAAAGTTGGAAACCTTAGTAATAGTGTTGTAGGTGCCGTTTTCGGCGTAGAGGTTGCCCTGCTTACCCCGGATGCGCGTCGGCCCGAAGAAGTAGGCAATTTTGCTGATGGTGTTGTACTGCAGCGTATCCGTATCGATGTTGTTTTCCTTGGTCACTAGCTTCACGTTGCGCTTGAAGCTAAACACTTTGCTCTGGGTGTTGTAGTAGCCAAACTGACTGTCGAGCGTGTTTTCGGGGTCCTGGAGGTGGCCGCCGGTGCTGTAGTAGGCCAAGTTGCGGTTCAGGTCGTAGTCGAGCAGCTGGGTAGTCAGGGTCATGCGCGGGTCGCGCATGGTCACGTTGCCGGTCATGCGGGCCTTGCGGGTGTCGCCGTCGTAGGTGCCCCGGTCGCCGGTAATCGTGATGGTGTCGTTCTGAATGATGCGCACGTTGCTGAACGCTTCCAACGCATTTCGCTCAGTGTACTGGTAGGCTGAGTCACAGTAAAGCAGCGTGGTACCCTGCTTGAAGCTCACGTTGCCAATCAGCTTACGAATTTCGACTCCGTTAAACGTGCCGCCTTGCAGCCGCCCAGCGCCGAGTAGCTCGATGCGCTGACCTTGTGTAGGAGTAGGCTGCGCGCCGGGGCGGTCGGCGGGGCGTTGCTGAGCCCAGGTGAGGGTAGGCAACAGCAGGAGCAGAAAGAGAAAAAGAGGCTTTGGGAACGACATTTACTAGCAAAGGTACAGAAGGGCCGTTGCTAACGGTTTTCTTTGTGGAATATTGAAGACAGCTGCTAGCCGATAGCAAATTGCTGTTAGCTATGACCCGTTAACAGCTCCCGTCTCCTTAATGCTCCCGTACCCAGGCGAATAGCCAGTAGCTACTTGCCAGTTGCTTTTTAACCTCATGCTCGACCGAATTCAAGCCTATATTCAGGAACACGCCCTCTTCTCCCCCACCGATAAGCTGCTGGTAGCCGTCAGCGGCGGCCTCGATTCGGTGGTCTTGGCCCACGTGCTGCACAAGCTGGGCGTGGAGTTTGCCGTGGCTCACTGCCACTTCGGGCTGCGGGCCGAGGAGGCAGATGCTGATGAGGAATTCGTGCGCAAGCTAGCGGGGCAGTACAAGGTGCCCTACTTCGTGGAGTTCTTCCAGACCAAGCAATTTGCTGAGCAGGAAGGCATTTCGACCCAGATGGCCGCCCGCACCCTGCGCTACGAGTGGTTTGAGCGCATCCGCCAGACCCAGGGCCTCGACTACATTGCTACCGCCCACCACCAGCGCGACACGGCCGAGACCATGCTGCTCAACCTCACTCACGGCACCGGCCTGGCTGGCCTGCACGGCATCCGGCCCAAAGCCGGCTACCTCGTGCGGCCCCTGCTGGCCGTAAGCAAGCCCGACCTGTACGATTACGTGGTAGAAAACCGCTTGGTCTGGCGTGAGGACGCTAGTAACGACTCGCCCGTGTACCAGCGCAACCGCCTGCGCCTGGAAGTACTACCCGTGCTGCGCGACATCAACCCCAACCTTGATCAGACCCTGAGCATCACGGCCGAGCGCGTGGGCGGGGCCGAGGAAATTGTGCGCCGCTACGTGGAGGAAACCGCCGCCCAAGCCCGCCGCGACGAGCCCGAGGCGACCTATCTTGACATCCGGATGCTGCAAAAAACGGCCGCTACCACCGTGGTGCTGCACGAGTTGCTCCGGCCCTTCGGCTTTTCCTACCTCGTGGTAAAGGATATTGTGCTGAGCTTCGGGGCCGAATCGGGCCGCCGCTTTGAGTCGCCAACGCACCGGCTGGTCAAGGACCGGGAGCAGCTGGTCATTACCCCGCGTACGCTCACCAAATTTGGCACTCACCAACTGCAAGCCGGCCAGGAAGCCCTTAAGATAGACGGCCTGCACCTGCGCACCGAGCTGGTGGAAATACCCGAAGGCTACGAGGTGCCCCGGGGCAAGGCCGTAGCCGCGCTGGACGCCGATGCCCTGAAGTTCCCGCTCACGGTGCGGGCCTGGCAGGAAGGCGACTGGTTTATGCCCATCGGCATGAAGGGCAAGAAAAAGCTCTCCGATTTCCTCATTGACCAGAAAGTACCCCTCAACCTCAAGGACAACGTGCAGGTACTAGTATCGGCCGATGGCAAAATTGCCTGGGTTATCGGCTTCCGCCCCGATGACCGGTTCAAGGTAACCGAAGAAACCGAGCGGGTACTGGTGGTGAAGCGCATGTAGTGCCCCGCTTTGCAGCTGGGCAAACTTGCAGCCAAGGGAATCAGATGGGCGGCCCGAGCGAAGTTTCGCCTTTTTGGGTTTGCCAGAAAGCGTTTTGGGTTAGCTTTACGACCTCATCCCATAGTTCACACCCAATTCCTCACCCAATGAAAGTTACCGTAGTTGGAGCCGGCAACGTAGGGGCAACCTGCGCCGATGTACTGGCCACCCGCGAAATTGCCAACGAAATTGTGCTGGTTGACATCAAGGAGGGCTTCGCCGAAGGCAAAGCCCTCGACATCTGGCAGAAAGCCCCCATTATCGGCTACGATTCCCGCACCGTAGGCGTCACCGGTGACTACGCCCGCACCGCCGATTCGGATGTGGTAGTAATTACCTCCGGCCTGCCCCGCAAGCCCGGCATGAGCCGCGACGACCTGATTTCGACCAATGCCGGCATCGTGAAAACGGTAACCGAGCAGGTAGTAAAATACTCGCCCAACGCCATCATCATCGTCGTTTCGAACCCACTGGACGTGATGACCTACCAGGCCCACCTCACCTCGGGTCTGCCCCGTGAGAAGGTGTTCGGCATGGCTGGCATCCTGGATACGGCCCGTTACCGCGCCTTCCTGGCCGAGGCCCTCAACGTAAGCCCCAAAGACATTCAGGCGGTGCTCATGGGTGGCCACGGCGACACCATGGTTCCCCTGCCCCGCTACACCACGGTAGGTGGCATTCCGGTTACAGAACTGATTGGCAAAGCTGAACTGGACGCCATTGTGCAGCGCACGGCCGTAGGTGGCGGTGAGCTGGTGAAACTGATGGGAACATCAGCTTGGTATGCTCCCGGCGCCGCGGCTGCTCAAATGGTAGAAGCCATTGTGCGCGACCAGCGCCGCGTATTCCCCGTGTGCATTGAACTGCAGGGCGAGTATGGCATCAATGGTGTGTACCTGGGCGCTCCGGTTATCCTCGGCCGCAACGGCATCGAGAAAGTTATCGAGCTGCAGCTGAACGACGAGGAAAAGGCTCTGCTGGAAACCTCCCGCGGCCACGTGAAGGAAGTAATGGAAGCCCTCGACAACATGAGCAAGGCTTCGGCTTAATTCTCCCTAGTAAAAGAAATACAAAATGGCCTTTCTACTGCGGTAGAAAGGCCATTTTGTATGGTATGGACAGGGTTACCAGGTAACCGTTTTGTTTACCCGTCCGTAGGTCATGGCCCCGTCCAGCGAGCTAATCAGCTGCTTAATCTGCTCGTCGAGGTATTTCGCCCGGTCCTCCACGTAGTAATTCTGCCGCAAAGTGTACAGGTGCTCAATGGGATGAGTAGTTGGACCGTGCACTACCTGTCCGCCGATATTCATCGTGCTGGACGTCCACTGAATCTGGTCAATTCGATATTTGTACTTCCCATCTTTTACCTGCACAGTGCAGGTATAGGCGTAGCTGTTGGGGTCCTTGAATGCCCCAATGGGTGGTTGTTGCAACAGGCCGTGTACTACCAGCGTACCGGCCGCGGCATCACGCGTGCGGGTAGTGTCAGAACTGCCGGTTACTACGCTGTTGGCCCACTGCCGAGCCCGGGCGAACAGCTCCGCCTGACTGATGTCAGCTACCGGCATCACATTAGTATACACCACCTTACCCTCGACGAGAGGCAGGCGGTTATAGGCATATACTTTCTCACTTTTCTGCGCCAGGCAGGCGCCACTGCTAGTTAGTAACAGCACGAGGAATACGTAGAATGCTTTCATGGCCGCTAGATACACAAAGGGTTTTGAGTGTGCAGCATTGTTGTTGAGCTTAGGCTCATAAAAAAAGCCCACCGACTTTTCGGTGGGCCACATTGCGGAGTTGCTTTCACTACCGTTGGCTGGCTCGAAACAGTTTCTGTTTCTCGTCTTTCGACAAACTCTCATAGCCGGAGCGCGAAATTTTGTCCAGGATGAGGTCGATTTCGTCTTGCTCTGGTTTCGCCAGTCCGCCTTTTTTGGGTGCAGCCGCGGCGGGAGCGGCCGTTGCGGCCCCGCCCCGCGTCACGCGCAGATTGGGCCGGCCGGTAGCTAACCGCGTCACCCAATCACCGACGGCTTGCACGGGTCGGCCCAGGTCGCGGCCCGCTTGGAGCTGCTTAATGAATAGAAAGCCTAGTAGAGCCCCGCCTAAGTGAGCAATTTCGCCGCCCGGGTTACCCCCATTGATGCCGGCAATACTTAGCAGCACCACCACGGCCGCTATGTACTTAATGCGGACCGGTCCAATCAGAATAATGCTGAATGTATAGTCGGGTAGGAGGGTAGCGGCGGCCAGAATAACGGCCGTTACACTGGCGGAGGCCCCGTACAGAATAGCCGGCGAATCGCGGAAGGCGGGAATCAAATTAAACGCCAGCACATACAAGATGGCCCCGGCACAAGCTCCCAGCACATATAAGCTCACCAAGCGCCGGTCGCCGAGGTATTCGCGCACCAGCGACCCGAACCAGTACAGGTTCAGGAGGTTAAAGAGGATATGCAGAAACTCAAAGTGGATGAAGCTGTAGGTGAGCAGCGTCCAGGGGCGGGTGAGCAAGGTGCCGGGCACTGAGGGTACGGCCAGCCATTCAAGCACCGGCAAGTGCCCGTTGCGGTCCTTGGTAAGGATGAACAGCACCGTCCGCAGTAGAATAAAGCCAATGAACACCAGCACGTTCAGCAGCAGCAGCTGGTTCAGGGCATTGTCCCGCTTACTAAAGGCCGTGCGGATGTCGTTGGCAATACTCATGGGTAGGGCAGATTTGGAACTAGACCGGTGCAGTAACAGCGCGCCGGCGCCGGGCGGTAATTTCTACAATTTTCAGGCAAGCTTCGTGCCCCCTGCTACCACCTGACACTTAGTACAGGCGGGTGCGGTTGCGCTGCCAAATCAGCAACACCACGAGCCCAACCAACATTCCGCCCAAGTGGGCAAAGTGCGCCACATTGTCGCCCGGTACGCGGTGCACCCCAAAGTAGAACTCGTACAGCCCGTACAGCAGTACAAAATACTTGGCTTTGATAGGAATGGGGATAGGGAAAACCATCAGCTCGGTATTGGGAAAGAAGAAGGCAAAGGCCAGCATAATGCCGAAAAGTGCCCCGGAGGCGCCCAGCATCGGGTAACGTAGGTTGTCTTGGTAGCCTTGCTCCATCGACGTCAGTATCCCCTGGATTAACTGCTGATCTTCGGGCGTTTTGTGCAACTGGCTGATAATGGGGTCGTAGGCCTGGGGATTTTCCGTCACGTTGTGCTGCACGTAGTCCTGCAGGTGCAGGTCGGTGGGCTCCTGGCGAAACACCTCCGTATCGTGCTGCATCCGGCGCAGCTCGTAGGTGCGCAAGCCGTTGTAGAGCATGCCCGCCCCCAGCCCGCAAATCAGCCAGTACGTCAGGAAGCGCTTGGCCCCCCACCGCTGCTCCAGCATAGGCCCCAGGGCCATCAGCCCCAGCATGTTGGAGAAGATATGGCCAATGTCGGCGTGCATGAACATGTGGGTCAGAAACTGCCACGGTCCGAACAACCGGTTATCAATGGGATACAAGGCCAGAAAAAGCAGGCGGTTGCTCACTAGGGTACTCAGAAAAAACACCGCCACATTGGCGATAAGCAGGTTGCGGACCGCAGGGGTAAGCTGGAACATGAAGGGCAGGTTGGAACGAAGTAATAAGCGCAGGGCAGAACCCAGGCTCCGACGGCAAAGAAACTACGTAAGTGGCGCCAACACGGCTATACCAGCTCACCGCGCTTTTCAGCTACCGGCGGAACAGCTCCTGCACCTGGCCCAGCTCTAGCAGTACAATGGTGCGGCGGCCATCGGGGGTGTAGTTGGGCACCTGACAGGCGAAGAGCTTGTCAACCAGGGTAGTCATTTCCAGCTCCGAGAGGCGGGCGCCGGCCGCCGTGGCCGCCACGCGCCGGGCCAGTACCCGGGCCATCTGCTCGCGGCGGTCCAGCTTCATGGGGCCGGCGTGGGTACGGAACTGCTCAATGAGGCCCTCCAGCAGCTCTTTCTCGTCGCGGGCGGGCACATCGGCCGGAATACCCTCCACGGCAATGGTATGCTTGCCGAAATCGGTGAAGCGGAAGCCCAAGGCCCGCAGGGGTTCTTCTACCTCCCGCAGAATGGCGAAGTCCTGGGGCGTGAAGGTGATGGTGCGCGGAAACAGCAGGGTCTGGGAGGCGCTGGTGTCGCGCTCCAGGTTCTGGGCGTACTGCTCAAACAGAATTCGCTCCCGCGCCGCTACCTGGTCAATCAGCATCATGCCTGACTTCACGGGCACCAACAAGTACTGCTGGTGCAGCTGCAGGACCTTGTTGCCCGGCCCCGTGGACGACTCACGCAGGGGCAACTCGGGGGTTGCCGTAACCGGGGCCGCTATAGGTTCTACCAGCGCGGGCGGAGTAGCAAAGGCAGCGGCAGCCGGTAGTTCCGGAGCTGGCGCGGCCGTGGCTTCCGTCGGCAATTCGGGCGCCGCCGGGCGAGGCCCTACGGCCGCGGCGGAGGGTACGGGCACTCCCGCCGCCGTGGCCTCGTGCTCCACGTCGGGCACACTAATTTGGCTTAAGCTCTTGTAGAAATCTTCTAGCTCCCGCTTGGCTTGCTCGGTAGGCCGGGGCGGTAGCTGCCGCTCGTAGGCATCGGAGCGGGGCGTTTTTTCCTTGGAGGTAGCCGGGCTGCCCGCCGCCCGAGCCGCCGCCGAAGCCAGGGCATCGGGCTTGAAATCGTCGGCGAAGGGGTTGCGCTCCTGGCCCGAAAGGCGCAGGGGCTGAATAGGGGCAAAATTCACGTCGCCATCAAAATCCAGGGAAGGAGCCATGTTATGCAAGCCTAGGCTTTGCTTTACAGCGGCTCGCACAATGGCGTACACGGTCTTCTCGTCCTCGAACTTGATTTCCGTTTTGGTGGGGTGCACGTTAATGTCAATGGCCTTGGGGTCGAGCTCCAGGAACAGCACGTAGAACGGATGCGTGTCCTTGGGCAACAGGCCCTCATAGGCTGCCAGTACGGCGTGATTCAGGTAGGCCGAGCGGATGAAGCGGTTATTAACGAAGAAAAACTGGTCGCCCCGGCTTTTTTTGGCTGACTCCGGTTTGCCGATAAAGCCCTTCACGCTGATAAACGGCGTTACTTCCTCTACCTGCGCCAGCTGTTCCTTGTAACCATTGCCCAGCAAACTCACAATGCGCTGACTGAGCTTGCCGGCCGGTAGGTTGAACACTTCCAGGTCGTTCTGAAACAGTGAGAAGCTGATCTGCGGATTGGCCAGGGCTACGTGCTGAAACTCGTCGAGAATGTGGCGCATTTCCACCGCATTGCTCTTGAGGAAGTTGCGACGGGCTGGCACGTTAAAAAACAGATTCTTAACGCTGATGCTGGTGCCGTCGGGGCAGGCTACGGGCTGCTGGCTGCTCACCTGCGAGCCTTCCACCAGCAGCAAGGAACCGGTATCCTGGTCGCGCTGCTTGGTCCGGATTTCTACCTGGGCCACGGCGGCAATAGAAGCCAGGGCCTCGCCCCGGAAACCCAGGGTGCGGATGCGGAACAGGTCGTCGGTAGTGCGAATTTTACTGGTGGCATGGCGCTCCAGGCTCATGCGCGCGTCCGTCGGGCTCATGCCCGAGCCGTTATCGACTACCTGCACCAGCTGCTTGCCCGCTTCCTTCACGATGAGCTGCACCTGGGTAGCGCCAGCATCCACGGCGTTTTCGAGCAGTTCTTTCACCGCCGAAGCGGGCCGCTGTACTACCTCGCCGGCGGCAATCTGGTTGGCTAAATACTCGGGTAGCAGCTGAATAATATCGGCCATATACTATCAAAATCAAGGCAAAATCAACGAAAAAACCGGTCCCGCTTCCGGGCCCTCCCGCGGTGCTATCGGCCTGATAACAACCAGCGTCGGGAAATTATCCGTAAGTTTGCGGCCAACTTTTGTGTGTGCAGCGTGAGACGTATTACCCGTCTTGTGCGTTGGAAGGTGAGGAAGGCAACAAGGCAAAGGCCAGCATGAGCGGCCCGTAGCGTGGCCTACCTCAGTAGCCGGCACCGTTTTTGGAACCGCAAAAGTAGGGCTTTTCACCTCGCCTTCCTCTTACCTATCACCCCTCAGCACGAACGACCGGAGCCGATGCTCAAAGACTTTCGGATTGGAATATTCCTGCTAGTACTGGCCATTACGGGTCTGCTTATTTCCTCAGCGACCCCGCGCGAGGAAGGCGCGCGGCCCATGTCCGTGGCCGAGCAAAATTGGGTCGACAGCGTATTCAATTCGCTTACTCCGGATCAGCGCCTCGGGCAGCTATTTATGGTGGCGGCCTACTCCAACAAGGACCGCAAGCACACGCAGTACACGGAGTTCCTGATCAAGAACTATAACATTGGGGGGCTGATGTTCCTGCAGGGCGGCCCGCGGCGGCAGGCCAACCTCACCAACCGGTACCAAGCCGCCGCCAAAGTGCCGCTGCTGGTGGCCATGGACGCCGAGTGGGGCCTGGATATGCGTCTGGATTCCTCCATGCACTTTGCCAAAGGTATGACCCTGGGCGCCATGGACGACGACCAGTACGTGTACCAGATGGGCCGCGAAATTGCCCTGAAGATGAAGACGTTGGGCGTGCACGTGAGCTTTTCGCCCGTCATCGACGTTAACTCCAACCCCGATAACCCGGTGATTGGCAACCGCTCCTTCGGCGAAAACAAGGAGCAGGTAGCCAAGCGCGGCGTGAGCTACATCCGGGGCCTGCAGGACCACGGGGTGCTGGCTGTGGTGAAGCATTTTCCCGGCCACGGCGACACCGACGTGGACTCGCACGTGGCCCTGCCCGTTATCAACTCCGACCTGGCCCGGCTGATGAACGTGGATCTGTACCCGTTCCAGAAGGCCATTGACCAGGGCGTGATGGGCGTGATGGTGGGGCACTTGTACATGCCGCTGTTCGATACAGTGCGTACCCTGTCGGCTACCATTTCCAAGAACCTGGTAACGGGGCTGCTCAAGGAGAAGATGAACTACCGGGGCCTCGTGTTCACGGATGCCTTGAACATGAAGAGCGTGTCGAGCCTGTATAAGCCCGGCGAGCTGGATGCCTTGGCGTTGGCCGCCGGCAACGACGTGCTCTTGTTTCCGGAGGACGTGCCCATGGCCGTGCAGAAAATCAAGGAAACGATTGAGGCCGGTAAAATTGACCAGGCCGACATTGACCTGCGGGTGCGCAAAATGCTCCGGGCCAAATACTGGGCGGGCCTGAACCGCTACCAGCCCATCGACGTGCCCAATCTGATGACCAACCTGAACCGGCCTTTAAGCCGCATGGTGCAGCAGCAGATTTACGAGCACGCCACCACGGTAGTGAAAAACGAGGACGACCTGCTCCCCTTCCACCGCTTGGACACCTTGCGCATTGCCTCGGTAACCATTGGCTCAGATGCGGCTACCTACAAGGAAATTATGGGCAAGTACCAGAACGGCCCGGTGTACGCCGTGCCCAACCGGTACGCCGTCGACTCGACCTTCGCCCGTATTGCCGGCAGCCTGACGCCCTACAACGTGGTAGTGGTCAGCCTACACAACATGAACAACACGCCCACCCACAACTACGGTATTGGGGAGGGCGCCCTGAAGTTCCTGAAGGAGCTGCAGGCCAATAAGCGCATCAAGACGGTAGTGGTAGCCTTTGGCAACGCCTACGCCCTGAAGTTTTTAGAAGGCAGCCGCAACTTAGTGTGCGGCTACGAGGACAATTACGCTTCCCAGCTGGTGGTCCCGCAGGTGCTATTTGGGGCGCTGCCAGCCAAAGGCCGCCTGCCCGTCACGGTGTCTGAGAACCTAAAAGCTGGTATGGGCCTGCCTACCCCCGACTTCCGCCGCCTGCGCTACGGCACGCCCGAGGAAGCTGGCCTCGACTCCCGCATCCTGTCCCAGATTGACAATGTGGCCCTAGAAGCGGTAGCCTACGCCGCCGCGCCCGGCTGCCAAGTGCTGGTGGCCAAAGATGGCATGGTGGTGTTCGACAAAAGCTACGGCTACTGCACCTACGACAAGTCGCAGCCCGTCAATAGCAGCACGCTCTACGATTTGGCTTCCGTAACGAAGGTAGCAGGCACCCTGCAAGCCATCATGTACCTCAAGGATCAGGGCAAACTTAACCTCGACGAAAAGGTAGCCGGTTACCTGCCCGAGCTGAAAAGCACCAACAAGAGGGACATGACGGTGCGGGAGGTACTCATGCACCAGGCTGGTCTCAAGCCGGGCATTCCTACCTGGGAACGGACCATCACCAAATCCGGGCCCAAGCCTACGTTCTACGCCAGCATTGAGTCGCCGCAGTTTTCGCAGGAAGTAACCCCGCAGCTCTACAGCATCTCTACTTCCGAGGATTCCGTGTGGGCGTGGGTACAGCGTTCCTCCCTCCTACCCAAGGTCAAGGGCAAGTACCCAGTGGAGTATTCTGACCTAAGCTTCATCATTCTGAAGCGGGTAGCGGAGAAAGTGCTCCAGCAGCCCATTGAGCAGTTCTTGCAGAAGAATTTTTACCAGCCCCTGGGCCTGGGCACCATGACCTACAATCCGCTGGCGAAATTTCCGAAGTCGTGCATCGCGCCCACGGAAAACGACACCTACTTCCGGCGCACCCTGCTGCAAGGCACCGTGCACGACCAGACGGCTGCCATGATTGGGGGCGTAGGCGGGCACGCTGGGCTGTTTTCCAACGCCAACGACCTGGCTATTCTCATGCAGATGAATCTGCAGAATGGCCGCTACGGCGGGCAGCGCTACTTCCAGACGCCTATTGTCACGGAGTTTGCCCACAGCACGGAGGCCGGCAACCGCCGTGGTTTGGGGTGGGACAAGGGCGACCCAAGCAAGCCTGAAGGCCCCACCAGCAACCTCTCGCCGGCCAGCACGTTTGGGCACACTGGCTTCACGGGTACCTGTGTGTGGATGGACCCCGAAAACAAAATCCTCTACATCTTTCTTTCTAACCGCGTGTACCCCGACGCTGGCAACAACAAGCTGCGGCAGTACAACATCCGAACCCGTATTCACGACGTGATTTACAAGTCGTTACAGAAAACATGATCTGTTGTCCGGCTTTTCTGCTCTCTTGAACCGCCCTGGCGGCAAGGCATCCGAACGGGGTGACTTGCCGCCGGTTTTTTTATAGCTGGTCCCAAAAACCGGTGGTTCGTAACCAAAATTTAACGCGGAGCTTCGCGGCGCCCGCAACGGTTCTGCTCAGGTAGTGTCCGTTGCATATCCCTTTGCTTCCCCATTGTTCTCCCCTCCTATCCGTACCGTAATTGGTACGGCCTCAGCTGAAGCCACCCATGAACATCGGCATTGTTTGTTACCCTACTTTCGGCGGCTCGGGCGTCGTGGCAACTGAACTAGGCAAGGCGCTGGCTCTGAAGGGCCACCGGGTCCACTTTATCACGTACAGCCAGCCAGTTCGCCTCGACTTCTTCAACGAGAACCTGTTCTACCACGAAGTTTACATTCCGCCCTACCCCCTGTTCCAGTTTCCACCGTATGAGCTAGCCCTGGCTAGCAAGATGGTGGACATTGTGCAGAATGAGAAGCTGGATGTGCTGCACGTGCATTACGCCATTCCGCATGCCTCGGCGGCCTACATGGCCAAGCAGATTCTCATCACGAAGGGTATTCGGGTGCCGGTTATTACTACCCTGCACGGCACCGATATAACCTTGGTGGGCAAGGATGCCAGCTACGAGCCAGTGGTAACGTTTAGCATCAACCAGTCGGATGGTGTGACAGCCGTTTCGGCCGATCTGCGGCGGGAAACCTACGAGTACTTCGCCATCGAGAAGGACATCGAGGTTATTCCGAACTTCATTAACCTGGACCGTTTTCAGAAGCAGAACAAAGGCCACTTCAAGGCCGCTATTGCCCCGGATGGCGAAAAGCTGCTCGTACATACCAGTAACTTCCGCTCCGTAAAACGGGTGGAAGACGTGGTGCACATCTTCGATGGCGTGCGCAAGCAGATTCCGGCCAAGCTCCTGCTGGTAGGCGACGGGCCGGACCGTCCCCGCATCGAGAAAATCTGCCGCGACCTGGGCCTACTTAGCAACGACGTGCGTTTCCTGGGCAAGCTGGAAGCCGTGGAGGAAGTCCTGAGCGTGGCCGATCTGTTCCTGATGCCGTCCGAGAAGGAAAGTTTTGGCCTGGCCGCCCTGGAAGCTATGTCGTGTGAGGTACCGGTTATCAGCACCAACGCCGGCGGTATTCCTGAGCTGAACGAACACGGCATCACGGGTATGGTCAGCAACATCGGCGACGTGGAGGACATGGTCAAAAATGCCCTCTACGTGCTCAGCGACGAAAACCTACCCCGCTTCAAAGCCGCCGCCCGCGCCCACGCCGAAACCTTCGCCGTAGAAAAGATTGTGCCTCTCTACGAAGCCTGCTACCAGCGCGCCATTGATGCTACCTTGGTAGCCACGGTGTAGCTGTAAGTTCTATCTACCGCAAATGAAAAAGCCCTGGCAAGTGCCAGGGCTTTTTCATTTGAACAGCTGTAGAGACGCGACACTTCGCGTCTCGTCGTTGAACGATCTGTAAGGCGCGGTTATAACAACCTCAGCAACGATTGAGACGCGAGGTGTCGCGTCTCTACAGCTGTTCTGCCGAAGCAGATGCTTGTGAGAGTACTCAAGAGCGGTCCTACAAAAACAACTCCCCTACCTCCTGCCAGTTGTGCACCCGGCGGTGGCGGGTTTCGTGGGCGTTGTGGGGGGCATCGAACAGGATGCCTTCGCCGCGGAAGTTGTCGAAATTAAAGGCGTTGTCGTCGATGAGGTAGTCGGCGTTGAGGATGCTTTTGTCGCCGCAGAACACCACGTTGCGCCAGGGAACAAAGGGGAAGTGCCGCCGAAGCCACTCGTACTTGTCGAGGAAGAAATTCGGGAATTCCATGGCGGCCGAGGCAATGAACAGCTCGTAGCGCTGGTTGATTTCGCGCAGTACGCGCTGGCTGTCAGCAATTACGGTCAGGTCTTTGAAGAAGCCCGGACGATTGGGTTACTCCCGCAGTGCCGCTTGGTGCTCGGGCGCTACTGCCTCGTGAAAGTTTTTACCACGCAGTTGGTCCAGCGTCATCGTCAGCTGAAAACCAACTCCATACCATTCCCGAAAGCGGGCAATGGAATCGGCAATAACCTCATCCATGTCCACGGCAATGCGCTTTTTCGTCATGTGCTAGTTGTCAAAGTCAGTTGGTCTCTTCTGCAGAAGCTTCTGCAGCCGCGCCTCCTGTTGGTGAGCAAATACCGGGTCGATCTGCTTTAGCAACTCGACTTGTTTTGCAAACAGCAAGATTCGGCAATCCTGCCGTTCAATCCGGTTCTCTAGTTCGTACTGACCCGCCATTGAGAAGGTCACTCCCTTGAATATCCACAGCAATAGCTCCCGCAAGTCAAGCGTAATGGCGTGCTGTAGCTCTTGCCCACGCTCCACTATTATGAAATGATAGCCAGCCGCATCAACTCGAACTTCGGGGCGGGCAAAATCCTCGTTGTAACCAAAGGTAGGCAACAAGTAAGGAGGCGCCAGAATCAGCTCCCCCAGGCTGCGAACAAGTGCCTCCACGGCGCGTAGTGTCAGCACCTTTCGGTCTGCTTAAAACATAGCCACCGCCTCGCGCTTTACGGCCAGCAAGGCCGCGGCGGTGGGGTCGAACTGATTGGTCATGAGGCCTTCCAGAATATGACGCGCTAGCTCTGGGCCGCGCGCTTCCTGGTGATTGGGCAACGCCTGATAGTGGGTGCTGATCAAATTTACGACGGTTTCCTGAGCCTGCTTCACGGCGGCCCAGGTTTCGGGCTGCATGTAGAGCTGCTGGCTCAGGTTGTGCTCTACCTCGGCCCGCACTTCCTGCAGGAGCAGACGGTGATAGTCGGCGGCGGAGAGGCCGGCGCTGCTCACACGCACCAGCAGGTTGTTGGGCGTAATGCGCTCCAGCAGCATGGTAACGCGCTCCAGAGCCTGCAGCCGCAGGGGTAAGGTAGTTTTGCTGGATTCCAGACGCATTTCAATTAGGCGGCGCTGCTGCTCTTTCTCCAGGAATTGCTGAAAGAGAAAATAAATGGCACCAGCTACAATCAGAGCGGGCAGAATAATTTTGAGCAGGTCGAAAAAATATGCGGATGAATCCATGAAGAGCAGATTAAGCGGCAAAAAGGTTGGCAGAAAGAGCCAGCCGGATGGCAGGCATACCAAGGCACAAATGGATACGCAACTACGTGGCCTTGCGCTACCCTGGCTGGCAAATATAGGTCGTGAACCGCGGGGGCCCAGCCGTTGTTATACTGCCAAACGACGCTACGGCTCGGTGTAGTACGGCAGTTGCCCCGCGGGCAGCATGCTACTACTACCGCTGACTTCGTATCTTTGTCGCCTTACTTTCCTAACGACGAACACACTATGGCAACGGCCGTCTCCACGAAACTTGCTCCCATCAGCCTCACTCCGCGTGCACTGGAAGAGGTTCGGAATATTCTGATTGAGAAAAACGTGCCCGCCGAGTACGGCCTGCGCGTCGGGGTTCAGGGCGGAGGCTGCTCCGGCATGAGCTACCTGCTCGGCTTCGACAAAGCCAAGGACCAGGACGAAACCTTCGACCTGGACGGCGTTCTGCTCATCATGGATAAAAAGCACGCCATGTATGTGCTGGGCATGGAGGTCGATTTCCAGGATGGCCTCAACGCCCGAGGCTTCGTTTTCAACAACCCTCAGGCTAAGAGCACCTGCGGCTGCGGCTCTTCCTTCTCTTCCTAACCGTGTAGCGTATACGGACTTCTGTTTGCGAAGGCCGCAGTTACCGAAAAACAAAAGCCCTGACTTAATGGTCGGGGCTTTTTGTTTTTCGGGGGTTGCTGGTAGTGCCTTAGGCGCGGGCGGGGCTCAGTAGCTCCATCACGGCGGCCGGATTCTCCACCTCGATAATTAGCTCGTTGTACTCATCGTGTTCCAGCTCGATGATGAGGGCATTTTCAGCGTGGTGCACATCCCAGAAGATGCGTTTGCCATCCTGCAGGAAAGTACCCGCCGCAATAAGGCCGGGAACGTGGGTGCCGGGCATCCGAAACCCCTTCCACCATCCTTTCAGAATCTCGGGGTCTTGCCGGATATTCTTGATGTGGCTGAGCGGAATTTGCAGCTGACTTTTGAAAGCCCACAGCTTGTGCAAGCCCTTGACATTGAACAAAACGGTGTTGCCCTCTTTCGTTACTTCAACCATGATACTTTTTTGTATTACTAGGATGGAAGATATTGGCGGTAAGTTAGCATTTCGGCCGAACCAGACGCGGAGCCAATAGCCCGTAAGCGGCCACCACTCCCGCCCGACATGACGAGCTTCCACCCTACCCCTTTCCCATGCGTTACCGTGTTCTTCTAGGCTTACTGCTGCCGGCTGCCGGCGCCCAGGCGCAGGCGTTTACTCCCGCTGAAATTGCCCGTTGGCAGCAGCAGGCCAAGCAGGTGACCATCACCCGCGACACCTGGAGCGTGCCGCACGTACAGGGCAAAACCGACGCCGACGCCGTATTCGGGCTGCTGTATGCTCAGTGCGAGGACGACTTTCCGCGGGTAGAAACCAACTACCTCGATGCCATTGGGCGGCTGGCCGAAGTGGAGGGCGAATCGGCTATTTACCACGACTTGCGGGCCCGCCTGTTCATGGACAGCACCCAGGCCATCAGTCTCTACAAAAAGAGCCCGGCTTGGATGAAGCAGTTGCTCAACGCCTTTGCCGACGGCACTAACTACTACCTCTACTCGCACCCAGCTGTTAAGCCCCGGCTACTGCGCCGCTTCCAGCCCTGGATGCCACTGATGTTCAGTGAGGGCAGCATTGGGGGCAACATCAGCGTGGTACCCCTGGAGCGCCTCAAGAATTTTTACGCCAACCGCAAGTCTACCTCTTGGCAGCGGCCCGACTTTGAAAAGGCAGAGCGGGAGCCGGTGGGCTCCAATGGCTTTGCGGTGGCGCCAGCTAAAAGCGCCAGCGGCCACGCCCTGCTGCTGATTAATCCGCACACGTCGTTCTACTTCCGCCCCGAGGTGCAGGTAACCAGCCAAGCTGGCCTGAACGCCTATGGTGCCGTGACTTGGGGTCAGTTTTTTGTGTACCAGGGCTTTAACGAACACTGTGGCTGGATGCACACCTCCAGCCAGGCTGATTCCATGGATGAATACCTGGAAACCATTGAGCTGAAGGACGGCAAGCCCCACTACCGCTACGGCGCCAAGCTGCGGCCCGTGCAAGTAGCTACCATTTCCATTCCCTACCTGCATGAGGGCAAGATTCAGCGCAAGCAGTTTACTACCTACCGCACCCACCACGGCCCCGTAGTGGGCCAGCAGGCGGAAAATAAGTGGGTGACGGTGCGCATGATGGACACCCCGCTGCAGGCGCTGGAGCAGTCGTTCCTGCGCACAAAGGCCACCGACTACGCCAGCTTCCAGAAGACACTTAAGCTCAACGGCAACGCCTCCAACAATACCGTATTTGCCGACAGCAAGGGCACCATTGCCTACTGGCACGGCAACTTCATGCCCAAGCGCAACTCGCAGTTCGACTGGAGTCAGCCGGTGGACGGTAGCAACCCCAAAACCGAGTGGCAAGGCCTGCACAAGGCCGCCGAGCTGGTGCAGGTGATGAACCCGGCCAGCGGCTGGATTCAGAACTGCAACTCCACGCCTTTCACCGTTTCGGGCCCGAGCAGTCCGGCCAAGGAAAAGTATCCGGCCTACATGGCTCCTGATGCGGAAAACTACCGTGGCATTAACGCCGTGCGCGTGCTCAGCCGCAAATCAGTTTTCACGTTGGACACGCTGATTGCCGCCGCCAAGGATCCGTATCTGGCCGGTTTTGAGGAGTTGATTCCGGCGCTAGCCAAGGACTTTCAATTCGTGGTGGACAGCCCAAACCCGCCGGAGGGCGAGGTAGTGGAAGCTATGAAGGTGCTGCAAGCCTGGGACAAGCGCTACGCGAAAGCCTCCGTTGGGCAGACGCTGGCCACGTACTGGGGCGAGAAAATACTGCGCTTGGCCCGCCCCCGGGTGCCCGCTAACCAGACGCTGGACTACATCAGCCTGACCAAATTCGCCATTGCCAACACCACTCCACAGGAAAAGGTAGCGGCCCTAGAAGAAACCATTGAGGAGCTAACCCGCGACTTTGGCACCTGGCAGAAGCCTTGGGGCGAGGTGAACCGTTTCCAGCGCCTCACCGGCAACATTCAGGAAACCTACGATGACCAGAAGCCCAGCCTGCCCGTCGCCTTTACCTCTTCGGCTTGGGGCTCCCTGGCCGCCTTCGGCTCCCGCGCCTACCCCGGCACCAAAAAGCGCTACGGCAGCGTCGGGAACAGCTTTATTGCGGTAGTCGAGTTTGGCCCCCGGGTTAAAGCCCGGTCCGTACTGGCCGGCGGTAATAGCAACCAGCCCGCCTCTGCTCACTTCACTGACCAAGCCGGCTTGTATGTCGAAGAAAACTTCAAAGACGTATTCTTTTACCCCGAGGACATCAAACAACACACCGAGCGCACGTACTCGCCAGGGCAGTAACCCTCTCTACTACAGCAAAAAGCCCCAGCTACGTAGCTGGGGCCTTTTGCTGTAGTAGAGAGGGTTTTCTACTTGAAGTATCTGGCATACTGGGCGGGCATGGCATCCAGTGGCTTGATCATAATGTCCTTATAAAACACCTCGGCGGCCTCGCTTTGCAGCTGAATTTTGCCGTGGGTAAGGGGCTGGCGCTGCCCATTCACGACAGCGGCGGAGTTGTTTAGGGCCAGCACTACGTGGCCGTTCACGATGTGCACACTTTGGCCGTTCACGCTGATAAGCTCCAACTCATTCCACTGTCCGTTCGGCACTTCGTAGTTACCAGATGCCTGGCAAAACCCCGGTCCGCCGCGGCCCATAGTTATGGGAGCGGCGGCAGGGTTGTAGCGTAGGGTATCCTTGGTTGGGTTATAAGCGGCGTTGATTTCGGCGGTGGAGTTGGCAATACACCAGAAGTCGCCCATGGCATTGCCCCGCTGCCCCTCCGATACCTGAAACTCCTGGCTCAGCATCCAACTGCGCCAATAGTCCACGCCGCACTCGCCCTGACTGTTGTAGAGGATGCCGCTGTCCAGGGGCTCATCTAGCCGGGGCACCCACTTTTTCGTGCCCCATTTCACCTTCAGCTTCAGGTCGTAATTGCGAAAATCCTGCTTGGTGAACACGCACCCGTAGATTTCGCCGCTGATGCGCAGTACTGGTTTGCCCTCCTGCATCAGCACCGAGAAAACGTTTGCCTCGTTCTTGTTGTAGCCAATGGGCGGCAGCGGTTGGCCCTGGGCATCAGTGGGCGGCTGCCCTTTGTAGCCGAGCTGATGACGGTAGCTCTGATAAATCTGCCACTTACTCAACTTCTTATCAAGAAGGGGCTCCCAACCCCTAGGAGCAACCGACGATGAGGTAGCCGTGAACAGCAGGGTTGCTCCGCACACAAGGGCAGGTAGTTTTCTCATTGCTTGAACTGGATAGTTGGTTGGGTAGCGGCTCCCAATCTAGTCATTTCAAGCAATGATTTTACGGCGCCCAGCGCCGGCCCTACTTCCCTACGGGCTTGATACTCACCGCCGCCCCGCCCCCCGCAGCTAGCTACAGCTTCACGGTGTACGAGCGGACTTGCTTGCTTGGGATGAAGCTCAGGCCGCCTTCTTGCTACCTTATTTCTTCAAGACCACATACCCGTAAGCGGGCAGCGAAATCTGGGTGCCCAGCGTGAGGGAACCTCCTTGCAGGGCATTGGTCCAGGTAGTGTTGGCTAGTGCGGCAGGCAGCACGTACTGCTTGGCGCTGTTGCGCACATTTACCAGCACTAGGGCCTGCTCAGTACCGGCCGTTTTGGTGAAGGCGCATACGTCCGCCGTGCTGTAGGCCGTGGGCATGCCCCGCCGCAGGGCCGCACTGCCGGCGCGGGCGGCCAGTAGCTGCTTGTAGGCTTTGGTTACATCGGGTTGGCTACCCCAGTTCACTTTCACGAAGGTGAATGGAAAAGGAATGGCCGTGGTCATGCCTACTTCCTGACCATTGTAGATCATAGGCACTCCTTTGTAGCAGGAGGCAATAACGAATGCCGACATGGCTCCGGCTTTGCCGCCGAACAACGCTACGGGGGTGCCATCGGAGCCGTTTACATCGTGGTTAGTGATGTAGCGCACTACCTGCTGGGTACCCATAGCTCCCGCATATTCGCTGGTATTAAGCTCATCGAAGGTAGTGGCGGCAGCGTTCCGGCGATATACATCCCAGAAGCCGCCGTAGAAATTGAAGCCGAAGGTATAATCGAAGCCCGCCGAGAAGTTGGCGTTCCGGTTGCCTTCGGCCAGCAGCAGCAGCTTATGAGACTTCACGTTGCGCAGCGTATCCACGGCTTGCTTCCAGAAGTCAAGAGGCGGCGCATCGGCATAGTCGAAGCGGAAACCATCGACGTTGGCCGTGTATACCCACGATTTCATGGCCGCAATCATGGCTAGGCGCATGGGGGCGCTGGCAAAATTGAGCTGGGCTACGTCGGTATAATTGGTATTGGGCGGGCTCTGGATGACGCCGGTGGCATTGCGCAGGTACCACTCCGGGTGCTGCGTAACCCAGGCATTATCCCAGCTGGTATGATTTGCCACCCAATCCAACAGCACACTCAGGCCCCGACTGTGGGCGGCGTCAACCAGCGTCCGCAGGTCGGTGAGCGTACCAAACTCGGGGCTCACGGCGGTGTAGTCCTTTACGGCGTAAGGCGAGTTCACGCTTCGTACATCCCCAATCGGATAAATGGGCATCAGATACACCACGTTTGCGCCCAATGCCTTAATGGAATCCAGGCGGGCTGTTACGCCCGCGAAGTTGCCGCTTTGACTAAACGCGCGCATGTTCACCTGGTATAGCACGGCATCCTCGCGGTTAGGCACGCCCGTAAAAGGAGTCCCGTATTGTGGGGGCGTAGTGGCTACGGGCGGGGTAACGGGCACTGGCGCATCCGGCGTATCGGATTTGCAGCTAGTCAGCAGGCCAGTAGTAAGGAATACAGCCAGGCTGCGTTTGAAAGCTGTTTTCAAAAAAGACATTACGTGATAATTACACTAGGTACAAAGGGGTAGCAGCAATATACCGAACTGGTTTCCGCCGCTGGACACTGCTGCTTTCTCAGCGTTCAAGGGGTTGCTTAAGTCTAAGCTATTTCCCTACGGGCTTGATACTCACCGCTGCCCCGCCCCCCGCAGCTAGCTGCAGCTTGAGCACCGACTTGCTATCCACTTTCTGCTTGCGGATTTGGTAGGCCATGGGGTTCTTGTCCCAGGAGGCACTTTTAGCGTCGGCATAAATGGTGGCTTCGTACCGGGTACCGGGGGTAAGAAAGTCTAGCTTCACGGTTTGGGTGCGGGCCTGTTCGTCGGTGATGGAGCCTAAATACCACTCCTCCTTGCCCTTGGCTTTGCGGGCCGTGGTGAGGTAGTCGCCGGGCTCGGCCAGCAGAATGCGGGTGTCATCCCAATCCACGGCTACGTCTTTGATGAACTGGAAGGCGTCGAGGTGTTGCTCGTAGGCTTCGGGCAGATCGGCGGCCATTTGCACGGGGCTGTAGAGCGTTACGTAGAGGGCCAGCTGCTTAGCCAGGGTGGTGTGCACTTGCTTGCCCTGGTTGCGCTGCGGGTTCCAGCCTTCCAGCTTGATTTGGAAGATACCGGGGGTGTAGTCCATGGGGCCGCCCATGAGGCGGGTAAAGGGCAGAATGGTTTCGTGTTCAGGTGGGTTGCCCGTGCTCCAGGCGTTAAACTCGTTGCCCCGGGCCGCTTCGGAGGCTAGCCAGTTCGGGTAGGTGCGGTGCAGACCCGTCGGGCGCACCGACTCGTGCATGTCCACCATGATCTGGTTTTCGCCGGTTTTCTGGGCGGTGCGGTTGTAGTGGTTGACCATCCACTGGCCGTCGTGATGCTCTCCGCGCGGGATGATGCGGCCCACATAGCCGGTTTTTACGGCCTCGTAGCCGTACTGCTTCATGAAGCGGTAAGCGGCATCCTGCCGACGCTCATAATTAGTGACGGAGGAGCTGGTTTCGTGGTGCATCATCAGCTTCACGCCCTTGCTGGCGGCGTACTGCTGCAATTCCGGCACGCTGAAATCGGGGTAGGGCGTTACAAAGTCGAATACCTCCTCCTTCCAGTTGCCGGCCCAGTCCTCCCAGCCCACGTTCCAGCCCTCCACGAGCACGCTCTGCAAGCCATGCTTGGCGGCAAAGTCGATGTAGCGCTTTACGTTCTGGGTGTTAGCGCCGTGGTGGCCGTTGGGCTTGAGGCGGCTCCAGTCGGTGCCAGCCAACTTGATATTGCTGGTATCGGCGTAGTTCCAGCTGGCTTTGTTGACGTGCATCTCCCACCACACGCCCACGAATTTCTGGGGCTTAATCCAGGTGGTGGTGGCGAAGGCAGTGGGCTCGTTCAGGTTCAGAATCAGCTTGCTGGCCAGTACCTCGGTCGCCTTGTCACTTACTACAATGGTGCGCCAGGGCGTATGCTCCGGCGCTTGCAGGTAGGCGGCTGCGCCGGTAACCGAGGGCACTAGGTGGCTACGCAGCCCAAAGGTTTGGGTGTCCACGTCCAGCATCATAGCTGGGTAATTGACCAGGGCCGCCTCGTGCAGGTTCACGTACAGCCCATCATCAGACTTGAGCATGAGCGGGGTTTGCACGCGCTTCGGGTCCGACTTCAACTGAATGGCCTCGATGGGGGCGCTGTTGACCTGGCTGAGGCGGGACGTGGTATAGGTGTACTCGTTGGAGTCGTAGTCGCCAGGAATCCAGAAGGTCTTGTGGTCGGCGGGTAGGTTAAACTCGGTCAGTTCCTGTTGCACCACAAAGTAGCTCAGGCCCGGTTGCTGCGGAAACTCGTAGCGGAACCCTACCCCGTCGTCGTAGAGGCGAAAGCGCACTACTACCCGGCGGCCGTTGCTGGCGGGCTGTTGCAGGGTCACGGCCAGCTCTTTGTAGCGGTTCCGGATGTGCTTGACCTCGCCCCATACCGGCTGCCAGGTATCATCGTGCTGGCTGGAATCAACCCGCGCAATGGTCAGGCCCTTGTCCAGAGCCGGCTGCCCCTGCAAGAGCATTCCGAGGCGGCTGGGCTTGAGCACGGGTTTCGCCCCGAACCGTACCTGGTAAGTTGGCTCGCCGCTAGGGCTGAGTTGAAAGTTGAGCGTAAGCTTGTTTGTGGGCGAATGAACGGTTTGGGCCTGAGCAGCAGTACCCATGAAGCCCGCAAGCAGCAGGAAGGAAAGTCGTTTCATAAACCGGCAAGAATGAACGGGAAAGATACGCCGTCCTTCTCCACGTCTGCTAGGCCGGTGTTGCCCGCTACTGGTCTTGTATTGGCCAACGGCTACGCGCTTATTTCGGCTTCTTATACAAGGTTTCGAATGCTTTGTATACTGCCCGGTGCAGAATGGTCGCGTGGGTTTCTTCCGGAAAGGGCACGTACGCAACGCGGCCAGCTCTGGCCGGTGCGGCCCGCAGAAGGGCAACCATAGCCTCCGTGGCCTTCTTCATCTCAGGTCCTTCGTTGCCGAGGGCCACAAACACGTTGGCCGGGGTAGTAGGAGCAGCTTGCTTCAGCAAGGCAGGGGCCTGGGTTACCAGTGATTCATTGTCCCACCACAGGCTGGGGCTAGCAATGATGTAGGTGTTAAACAGTGCCGGCTTTTTTAGCAGCACTTCCGTGGCCAACAAGCCGCCCAACGACTGGCCGATAAGGGTTTTCTGGCCGTTGGTGCGGTAGGTTCGCTCCACGTACGGTTGTAGGTCCTGCTCGATAAAGCGCATAAAAGCCGCCGATTTGCCCGTGGTCGGGAAGTCTTGCAAGTCTTTTTTGTTGCGAGTTGGGAAGGTGAAGTCTCGCCTTCTGTCAACCGTGCCAATGCCCACCACAATGGACTTGGGTAGCACATCAATCCAGGGAAACGTGAGGTATTGCACCAGGCCCACGATGTGGATGAAGTCTTCGTCCGCGGACCCATCTAGCAGGTAAATCACGGGGTACGTGACTTTCGGATCATTGGCGTAACCCTCTGGCAGATAAATATTCAGCACGCGCTCCTCCTGCAGCTGAGTCGACTTAATACGGTCAGTGTGACCGAGCACGAACGGCTCCTTTTGGGGCGGCTGACTTTGGGCGTAAGCTGCCGGGGCGAGCAGCAGGAGCAGCCAGCCATAGCGCAGGGCTACGTTGCACAGGTGGAGTAAAGCCATGGCGCTAAGCTAGTACGGTTGGAACGAGTGGTGCGAGAAAGTCTACCTGCTGAACACATCTTCAGAACTCCAGCCGCTGCCCTTGCTCCGGAAATAGTAGCTGTAGGTGGAGCTTGTTGGCGTCGGTGAGTTGCTGTTTGATGGCGGCTTCATTGCCGGGCGAAGGCTTGAGATGGGTGATGACCACCGGCAGCCCCCACAAAGCCGCTGGGCCGGTCAACTGACTTAGCACCTGCATTTCCTGCATGAGCAGCGCCGGAGTGAGGTGGCCAAACAGTTGTTTTACTGGCTGAGAATTCGGGTAGGAAGCTTCGATGAAGATGGCCTTGAGCTGGCGGGCTTTAACCAAGGGCTGCACGGCCTGCCACACCGCGCGCAGATGCTGGCTTTGCTCCACTGCATCGGCACCGGTGTCGCCGAGGTAGAGCAGGTAGCTACGGCCGTTGCGCACCAGAAACGCCGCACTTTGGTAGGGTTGGCCGTGACTGAGCGCAAAGGCCTGCACCCGGAGCGGCGTGTTTTCAAGGGCCGTTTCCTGCTGAAGTGGCAATTCTCGCAGCTGGTATTTCTTCAGGGCCGGCGGGCTGCCCCCGTCGCCGAAGTTGGGCCAGGCCCGCCAGTTGAAGTAGTCATTCTGTAAGGTGGCCAGGCAGCTTGGCAAGCCATAAATACTTTTCGGCGTGTCGTCGGGGGCCCCTAGCAGCAGGCCGGCTATGTGGTCGAGGTGGGCATGGGAAATGAGGTAGGCTCGAATCTGAGTGCGCACTACCTCGCCGGCAGGAACAGAGAACACCCGGTTGCTGATGGCTTTTTCTACGCCGCTATACACTGTTCCGGCATCCAGGCAGACGTAGGCACTCGAGCCGGCCGCTGCCACCAGGTAGGCCGAAAGGTTGTCCTCCTGCAAACCACCTTTTACGCCTAACGGTACCACAGTGAAGCTGGATTGAGCAATGCCCGAGTGGCTTAGCAGTAGTGCCAATAGCGGTAACAAGTAACGGCTCATAGCTTGGTTCATCTCATTGGTTTGTGGAACTCACAAAGGCTATAGAGGCTTTCGATTATTCCACTCACCTACCCCCATTTCAAACCGCACTTCTCCGCTTGTCGTCCGTCCGGTATTCTGCCAGCCTTGACAGTGATAAAACTCTTCGGCGCGGGTGCCGGGAGCCGTGCTGAGCCAAACGGTTTCGGAAGATTGGGCAAAGTACCAGTCTAGCATCAGCTCATGCAGCTTTTTACCAATGCCTAGCCCGGCAAACTCCGGCTGCACGAATAGGGCCCAGATACTGTGGCCCAGCAAGTCGGCAATTCCGAAGCCTACGATGGTCCCGTTGACCTCACATGCCCAGCCTTTGCCGCGCCGGGTAAGGTAGTCCACGTAATCCGGGCCCGTAACTAGTCTAGGGTCGGATAAGCGGTTTTCCTGCACGGCCAGGCGCACCACCGTGAGTTGGGGAATATCTGCTACCTGGGCCTCGCGAAACAACATAGGGTGGGCATTCATAGGGCGTTAGCGCAGCGTGCCAATAGTCGGGCACGGCTGAAATTATCTATTTCGGCGGCAATCCGTTGATGCAAGGAAAGTAACCTGGACCGTTGAGCTAGGGTTACGGCCACAGCTATGCAGCACAACCACCCTGAACTCCTCTTCCAGCGTGAGCACTTAATCCGGCAGCTTACCGCGCAACCACTCTGGGACTTACTTATAATTGGCGGCGGGGCCACGGGCCTGGGCATCGCCCTGGATGGCGCCAGTCGGGGCTATAAAACCCTGCTGCTGGAGCAGATTGATTATGCCAAGGGCACCAGCAGCCGCAGCACCAAGCTGGTGCACGGCGGGGTGCGCTACCTCGCGCAGGGCGACGTAGGCCTAGTGCGCGAGGCCCTGTATGAGCGCGGCCTGCTCCTGAAAAACGCGCCCCACCTCGTCAAGAACCAGAACTTTATCATTCCAAACTACAGCTGGTGGGGCGGTCCGTTTTATACCATTGGGCTGAAAATGTACGACTTGCTGGCCGGGGAGCTTAGCCTAGGCGCCTCAAGGCACCTGAGCAAAAACGAAACCCTGCTGCGCCTGGGCAACTTGAAAGCCGCCGGCCTGCGCGGGGGCGTACTATACCATGATGGGCAGTTCGACGACGCCCGCTTGGCTGTCAACCTGGCGCAAACGGCTATTGAGCAAGGTGCGGTTCTGCTTAACTACTGCGGGGTGCAGGGGTTGCTAAAGGATGCGCACGGCCAGGTGGTGGGCGTGCAGGCTACCGACCACGAAACCGGCACTACCTATGCGCTACGGGCGAAAACCGTGGTGAATGCTACCGGCGTTTTTGTGGATGACATCCGGCAAATGGACCAGCCCGGTGGTCGCAAGCTGGTGCGGCCCAGCCAGGGCGTACACATTGTGGTCGACAACTCGTTTCTGCCCGGCAATGATGCCCTCATGATTCCGAAAACCGAGGACGGCCGCGTGCTATTTGCGGTGCCCTGGCACGGCCGCGTGGTGCTGGGCACTACCGATACTCCCCTCCACGAACATAGCCTAGAGCCCCAGGCCCTGGAAGAGGAAATCGACTTCATTTTGCGTACTACGGCCCAGTACCTCACCCACGCGCCCCAACGGAGCGACGCGCTGAGCATCTTCGCGGGGCTGCGGCCCCTGGCGGCTCCGCAGAGTGGGTCTGAAAAGACCAAAGAGATTTCGCGCAGCCACAAAATTCTGGTTTCCCCGGCTGGCCTCCTAACCATTACGGGCGGCAAATGGACTACCTACCGCCGGATGGCCCAAGACACCGTCGATAAAGTTATTGCACTTGGCAAGCTCGCTCCGGCCCCCAGCCAAACCGCCCACCTTGCCCTTCACGGCGCCCAGCCTACCCCCGACCGGAGCAGCCACCTCTCCGTTTACGGCTCCGACCTACCGGCTCTGCAGCAACTCATTGCCCACCGGCCCGAACTTAGTCAGAAGCTAGATGAAAACTTGGAGTTTGTGTGGGCGGAGGTGGTGTGGGCCGCCCGCTACGAAATGGCTCGCACCGTAGAAGACGTACTGGCTCGGCGGGTTCGGGTGCTGTTTCTGGATGCCCGCGCCGCCCTGCGCATGGCCCCCACGGTAGCGGCACTGCTGGGCCAGGAGCTAGGAAAAGACCAGCAGTGGCAACAGCAGCAAGTAGCGGCTTTTACCGCAGTAGCGCAGCAGTACGTACTAAAAGACGCACCGGCAACAGCGCCAGCAACGGCTACCTGACTCAGTAACTCCTCAAGGCCGCTCTGCTGGCGCTGGCGTCCGCGGACCTCAAGCATCCTCTACCTTACAGGGGCACTTAAGTAGAGCTCCTTAGCCTTAGCTGAAATTGTAGGGGTAGCCAATGGCCTGCAGGTCAGCTTCCAGCTGCGACCAGTCTTCCAGCGGGTCTATCAGCTCCTGTACCAGTTCTCGGGTCAGGGGCTCGTGCTGGTAGATGCGGGCTACGGTAGCTTCATCAATCGGGTCCCGGTCGGTTTCATCAATGAAATACTCGTTGGCCCATTCCGTATAGGTAGCGGGCCGGCCATCGAAGATGAAGAGCAGCTCTTCCGAACCGTCGTCCTCACTTTCCACTACCCCCGTTTGCCAGCCGTGCGCGGGCGTGTACCACAGGCAAAAGGTAGTGCCAATGGAATTTACCGGCTCGCCGAAAATAAACTCATCGAAAGCCTCCGGGAGTCCGCGCGTTACCTGGGCCTTGTCGGGTTGGTCGTACCCCTCCAGGTAGCCGTTGATGCAGCAGCCTTCCGGCCGAAACAGCACCAGCATTTGGTCGCCCTCACCGTCGCTCATCTCGAAAAGCGCCTCGTTTTCATCCCAGTTAGGATTGTATGTATAATAGCGGTACTCCAGATCCTGGGAGTTAACGGCGTCCAGCACGGCCAATGATTGGCATAGGCGCTGCAAGGCGGCAGCATCGGGTAGGGCAGTATAGTTGAGGGTGGAAATCATGGCGAGCTATACGTTAGAAGGAAGACAAGTCAGACGAGTCAATGGAAGTTATTCCTTCGCCGGGCCTGGGGGTAGCAACTGGTGGTCTGGGCTCTGGTTATGGGGCAGGGTACGCAGGTAATGCTGACCGAAGGTGGCAGCGGCGGCTACTAAGGGTAGCGCGGCCTCGCCCGTGGGCGTTAGGGCGTACTCCACGCGGGGCGGCACCTCGCCGTAGTTACGCCGGCTAAGCAAGTCAGCATCCGTGAGCAGACGCAGCTCCTGCACCAGCATTTTTTCGCTAATACCCGGCAGCAGGCGCTTCAACTCGCCAAAACGTAGGGGCCCGCCGCTCAGTTGGTGCAGCACTAGCAGGCGCCATTTGCCGCCTACCAATTCCAAGGTAGTCCGGATGGGACAGCGCGGGGTGATGGATACGGGCAAAGGCGTCATTTCTTACCTGAAGGTTAGTACCAGCCATGGCAACCAGTACCCCGAAGCTACGGTTCTTTGCCTGAAACATGCTGTTTTTGCGCTTATGAAACGTATTGCCCTCTTTGGCGGCTCCGGCCTCACCGGCCAACAATTCTTACCTCTGGCCCTGGCCCAGGGCTACTCGGTGCGCGCCCTGGCCCGCAACCCGGCTAGCATCCCGCAACAATCCGCGCAGCTGGAAGTGATTCCCGGCGACGTGCTCAACGCCGCCGACGTGGCGCGCACCCTGCAGGGCACTGATGTGGTCGTGAGTTTATTTGGACAGGTGAAAAACTCGCCCAAAGACGTGCAGACGCGCGGTACAGCTAATATCATTGCCGCCATGCAAGAACAGGGCATCCGGCGTATCATCAGCCTTTCGGGCGGGGGCCTCCCCTACCCCGCCGATCAGCCCAAGCTAGCCGACAAGCTCATTCGGGGCATCATGCGCCTAGCCGTACCTCACGTACTAACCGACGCCCAGGGCCACGCCGACGTGTTGCAAGCCAGCGGCTTAGACTGGGAAGTGGTACGAGCCCCCCGCCTGACCACCGGACCCGCCCGCGGCCAGTACCGCGTAGGTTGGGTAGGCGTAAACGCCAGCACCAGCATTAGTCGCGCCGATTTGGCCGACTTCATCCTCAAGCAAGTAGAAAGCGAGGAATTCGTGGGCCAAATGCCCTTCGTGAGTTACTAGACTTGATCTGCACAGCCGTTCTAACGGTTTCCCGTCCGACATTTAGCGGCAGCCTAGTAAGTCTTAATCATGTCGGTGGGCACGACAAGCACGAAATCTGCTTTCTGCGCATTATCCGGGTCCAGCCGGCTTAACTGCTCCTGCGAAACAGTGCTGATGGTCAGCACCTTCAGCTTAGGGTTTTGCTGGCGCAGGTAGGCCAGAATGCCGTCGTGGTTGTCGGAGTGGTAGGCGCCGTTAAGGTGGAGCAGCAAATGGCCTTCGGGGCGGGCCTGGTTGAGGAAGTAGGCCATGGTGGCATCCTTTAGCGCCTGGGCCTGAATAATATGCTGCACCCCTGCCGCGTGGGCAGCGTCGCCCCCGAACATCTTTGCCATGTTTTTATAGCCGGGCAGTTTGTAGTCTACCGTTAGGGGTAGCGGCGCGAGCCAGGCTTTTTCCGCGGCAGGTAACTCGCTTAGGCTTGCTAGGCTGCCTTTTGCTACCTGGGAAGCGTAGCGGCGCGGTACATTGGTACCTACCACCCGAAATTTCTGCTGCTTAGCCAGTTGCAGCAAGGGCTTGTAGTCGGTACTGTAGTTGGGCCAGGGGCGGCTTTGCTCCTCAAAGGCCTGGTCCGATAACTCACCCGTTGTGTACTGATCGACCAGGGGCTGCACGTCGCGCTCAAACATCTCCAGGCCCAGCACCAATTGGCCCTGCCGCAGGCGCAAAAGGTCTTTGGTAACTTGCAGCTCCAGCCAGTGGGCCAGGGGGTCGTTGTGCTGCTCCCCGAAAAACACCACATCGGCAGCGGCCAGCTCCTTGAGCATTTTGTCGTAGGTGGCAGCCTTGCCAGCGGCCGTGAACAGCCGATACGCGGGTTTGTCGGCGGCGCGCAAGGGTAGGCTCAACAGCAAACAGAACAGCGGCAGAAGCAGAAATTTTTGAGTCATTTGATTCATGGGAAGAAAGCCAGCTTTTGGCACTACGAGAAAACGACGGACTTCATTAACGGTCGAGCATCCGAAAAAGCCCATCGGCCAGGCGTCAGCTGACGCCTGGCCGATGGGCTTTTTATAAACTGACTTGATGGAAGTTGGTTTCGATTACGCTGTCCAGTCAGCACTTTCCGGCCTGAAGTCTACTCGTTCACAGGCTTCCTGCTGCTAGCCTGCCTACCGGTACCGTCGCCCGCATCAGTTGCCGCAGTGCCACCAGATGCCCAAACAACACCAAAGGCACCACTACGCTGGGCAGCCACACGAAGGGAAATTTTAGCACGGCTACATTAGGTTGGTCGAAGGCAACCTGCTGCAACGGTAAGGGTGAGGCCATAATAGCCCAACCCACAATGTTCAGGAGCAGCAGTAACGCGGCGCCATGCCACAGCAGTAAAACAGGGCGCAGCAGCCGACCTCGGGTGAAGCCCCAGAAACCTACTAGCGGCGCCGTTAGCCCGGCCAGCATATCGGGATTACGACCAGTAAATGTCATGAGCTCCGGTACTTGGCCCGAGATATACAAGCCGTACAGCACCAGTTCTACCGGTACGCGCACCACATTTAGGTAGGTGAGCGAGCCTAGCGGCAGAGCATCCACGAAGCGACGACCCCGCACCGTAGCAAATATGCCCCCTATGACTAGCAGCGTTGGCAGAATACCTAGCAGCAACAGGTACGGCGGCCGGGCCTCAAGATGAAGGTAAAGGCCTTGAACAGTCAACCCAGCCTGTATTGCTAGCCAAGTCAGTAGGCCTAATAGGATGCTTCCAGAGCGGTGCGGCATGGCTTGACGCGCAGCCCGCCAAAACCATATTACCGTTACCAGGGTGGTCAAGCCAAACGCTAAGGCCAGGCCCAGCGGCGGCGCATCATAGAGGTGGGAAGGAAGCAGGGCCATAAGTTGAAACCGACTGCCCTACCCTTTATAGAACATCCACTTCGACAGCTCTCCGTAGGTTACTTTCTTGCCGTACATCAGAATGCCGACGCGGTAAATGCGGGCTGCCACCCACGTGGTGAGTACGAAGCCGGCTACTAGCAGCGCCCCGGAAAGCAGCAGCTGCCACATCGGAACGCCAAAGGGCAGGCGCATGACCATGGCAATGGGCGAGGTCAGCGGAATCATGGACAGCCAGAAGGCAAGCGGGCCGTTCGGGTCCCCGTTGATGATGACATTGATGCTTACGATGTAGCTCAGAATCAACGGAATTGTAATCGGGAACATGAACTGCTGGGAATCGGTCTGGTCATCGACGGCGGCCCCGATGGAGGCAAACAGCGCCGAATACAGCAAGTAGCCGCCCAGGAAAAAGAAGAGGAAGCCGCCAATAATAGTGCCCACGGGCAGGCCGCTCAGAAAGCCCCAGGGGCTGGCGGTAGCCGCGGGGGCTACAGTGGCGGCATCATCTGAGGTGGCCGTAGCGGCGGCCGGAGCCTTGTCGTAGGTAGTGGCCTGCTGCATGCCTGTTACGGCCGCTGCGGGCGGCGACTTCACATTGGACTTCATCAGCAAGGGAGCCGCCAGGGTAGTTAGGCCCCAGGACAGCACCATCCAGAGGGCAAACTGCGTGAGCACCACGGCAGCAATACCCAGAATCTTACCCATCATCAGCTGGAAGGGCTTCACCGAGGAAATCATTACCTCCATAATGCGGCTCGACTTCTCCTCCCCTACCCCGCGCATCACCTGCACGCCATAGATGAAAATGAACATGTACACCAGAATGGAAAGGAAGTAGGCGGCGGCGGTGGTAGTGCCCACGTTGTTTTTGCGCCCGCCCTGCTGGGTCAGGTCCACGGCGTCCAGTTCCACCTTGGCCTTAAGGTTGTCGATGGTGGTTTGGTTGAGGCCGGAGCGGCTCAGTTTCAGCTCACCCACGGCCTTTTCCACGGCTTTCCGGATTTTGCTCTGCCGATTCAGGCTCACGTTGCCATTGGCCAGCAGCTGAATGCCCGTGCTATTGTCCAGCGTAAAGCTCGGTGGGAAGTACAGCAGGGCGTCTTGCTTGGGCTTAGCTTTTTTGAAAGCTGCCGTAGCGGCCGCCAGGTTAGTACCAGTGGCCGGCACAAAGCGCACTTCCTCCGTGGCCGTCAGGTGCTGGAGCATCTGCTGGGCACTGTCGTCGCGTACGGCTACCACCTGCGTTTCTGAGGAGCCCGAGAATTTGGCGATGCCCACCAGGCTGCCCGCCAGCAGCAGCGGCGCCAGCAACGACATGATGAGGAAGCTTTTCTTGCGCACCCGGGTTAGGTATTCGCGCTGAATGATAAGCCAGATTTTATCCATGAGAAGGAAGCCGTAATCGTGCGTTCAAGTTGATGGAAGGTTGCAAGGGTAGGGCGCTAAGCAGAAACTGGTTCCACTAGGCTTTCGGGCATGGTTTCGCGCACCCGCCGGATGAAGATGTCGTTGATGCTCGGAATCAGCTCCCGGAAGGCGTGTACCTCCACGTTGCTGATCAGGTAGCGCAGCAAATCGTTGGGCGTGGTGCCCGCGTGCAGCCGAATTCGGTCGTAGAAGTGGCCGTTTTCGCGCTCCTTGTGCTCTAGCACCTCAAAATCGGGGTGCATTACCATCAGGCGGCCCTTGCCTTCTACCTCGTAGGTCTGGGTTTTGAACTGGTCTTTGATGGCACCCACGGGTCCGTCGAGCACTTTGTGGCTGCGGTTAATCAGGGCAATACTGTCGCACATCTCCTCCACCGACTCCATGCGGTGCGTTGAGAAGATGATGGTAGCGCCCCGCTCCCGCAAGTCCAGAATTTCGTCTTTGATGAGGTTGGCATTGATGGGGTCGAAGCCCGAAAATGGCTCATCCAGAATAATCAGGCTGGGTTCGTGCAGCACGGTAGCAATAAACTGCACTTTCTGCTGCATGCCCTTGGAGAGGTCCTCCACGTTTTTCTCGGCCCAGGGCTTGATGTCGAAGCGCGTCAGCCAAGCCTTGATGCGCTCCGTGGCGTCGGCTCGGCTCATGCCACGTAGGCGGGCCAGGTAGAGCAGTTGCTCGCCTACCTTCATTTTCTTGTACAAGCCGCGCTCCTCGGGCAGGTAGCCAATTTCGGCAATGTGGGCGGGCTTGAGCCGCTCACCCCGGAACCGAATTTCGCCTTCGTCAGCGGCCGTTATCTGAGTAATAATGCGGATAAGCGACGTTTTGCCGGCTCCGTTAGGGCCGAGCAGGCCGAAGATGCTGCGCTCCGGAATATCGAGGCTGACACCGTCGAGGGCAACGTGCTGGGCGTAGGCTTTGCGCACGTTCAGGGCTTGAAGAATAGGTTGCACGGCAGGTGAATTGGTTAGGTGGCAGCAATGTAGAATTTTTACTATGCTCGGAATCTGGTATTTCAACCAACCGGCTGCTTTACTCCCCCAACTCCCGCAGGGCCGCTTCCAGCCGGTCGAGATGCTGGCCGTAGAGTCCGTACAGGTAGCGTTTAGCCAACCAGCGCATAAGCAGGAAGGCTCCGTACCCAAGTATAGCATAGAATACCACCGATGCACCAAAAACCACCATTTTCCGGTTGGTGGCCATTTCCCGTGCTAACCCTACCAGGGAGAAACTCATAGGGATACCCAATGAAATTACCAGTGACCACAAGGATGAACGCAAAGAGAGACGCAGTACCTCGCGCACACGTTGAAGCTGGTGCGTTAATTGGTCACGCACCGATGCTTCCGCCGTTCTCATGTCCCCTAGTCCTTTCAGCAAATAGCGGTGGTAAGACACAATGCTGACCACGCATAGAAGAACCATCCACCCCATCACTAAGCGGTCAACCAGCCTTTCGGCGTACAGGAAACCGGTGATGCCTGCAGCCAAGATTAGAATGCTAAAGCCAATTTCCAGCCTCGCGTTGTGCAGCATAGTGGCCACGGAGCTTCGGGAAGCCTGCTTGAGCAGCTGAGCCAGGGCAGCCGCCTCCAGGGCGCTTGGTTGCTCCGTAGCCACGAGCTGCTGCTGCCACTTCCGGCGAAAATCATCGAGTTCCATTAGGCAAGCTGGGTTAGCAGGTGGCGAAGCTTCTCCTGGATGCGGTGCATCTTGACCCGCACATTGTTTTGGGTGATGCCGAGGATGTCGGCCATTTCCTCGTAGGTGCGCTCTTCCAGATACAGCAGCACAAAGGCCTTTTCCACGTCTGAAAGCCGCGCAATGGCCCGGTGCAGCAACCCCAGGTCGTCGGCATCGGGGCCCAGGTCCGGCGGCGCAGCTACCTCGGGCAGCATGGAGCCAAGACGCTGGGACGTGGGCTGACGGGTGCGCTGGCGCAGGTCCGAAATGGCTATGTTCAGGGCAATGCGGTAGAGCCAAGTGCTAAACGAGGCCCGGGCCTCGTAGCGAGGGTAGGCCCGCCACAACTGCAGCACCATTTCCTGGTACAGATCCTGCCGGTCGTCGGCATCGGGGCAGTACATCCGGCAGATGCGCAGCAGCAGGGGCTGATGGGCATTGATGTGAGCCACGAAGGATGCGGAAACAGCGGAAACAACCACGAGACCAGGCCAAGATTTAACTACACTGCATTAGTCGCCCATTGTGGATTTGCATTACAGCCTAACCTAAAATTATTTTCCACGCCGAGGCTCACGCTGGTTCCGTTTGCCCTTTTTTTTCTACCCCTTATCCTCCTGCTCTAACTTTCCGCTACGCAAAAAGCCCGCTTTCCTTCGAGGAAAGCGGGCTTTTAGAGATAATAACTCGTACCGGCTTACTGGAAGTACTCCTTTACTTTCTCAAAGAAGCCTTTGTCGTTTTTGCCGGGGTTGGGGGTGAAGTTGCGCGAATCACGCAGTTTTTCCAGCAGCTCGCGCTCCTCGCCCGTCACGTTTTTCGGCGTCCAGACGTTGAGGTGGATGAGCTGGTCGCCGCGGCCGTAACCGTTGATGTCCTTGATGCCTTTGCCGCGCAGGCGCAGGATTTTGCCGGGCTGGGTGCCGGGGTCTACCTTAATCTTGACCTTGCCTTCAATGGTCGGCACCTCAATGCTGGCGCCCAGCGAGGCATCCACGAACGAGATGTACTGCTCGAACATGATGTTGTTGCCGTCGCGCTTGAGTAGCTCGTGCGGCTCCTCCTCAATCTGAATGAGTAGGTCGCCGGGTACGCCGCCGCGCTCGGGGTAGTTGCCTTTGCCGTTCATGCTCAGCTGCATGCCCTCGGCTACGCCCGCCGGAATGTTGATCGGAATAACCTCCTCGTGCAGCTGCCGACCTTCGCCGTGGCACACATCACATTTGCTGGTTACTACCTTGCCCTCACCCTCGCAGGTAGGGCAAGTAGAGGCGCTAACCATCTGGCCGAGCATGGTTTGCACCACGCGCTTCACCTGACCCTGGCCGTTGCAAGTGCCGCAGGTTTTTAGGTCAGTGCCGTTTTTGGCGCCGGTGCCCGAGCAGGTGTTGCAGGCCACGTAGCGCTTCACCTTGATTTTCTTCTCGACGCCGTTGGCCACCTCTTCCAGGTCCAGCTTCAGCTTGATGCGCAGGTTGGAGCCCTTGCGCACGCGCCGGCCGCCTTGCTGGCCGCGGCCACCGCCCCCGAAGAAGCCCTCGAAGCCGCCGCCCCCGAAAATGTCGCCGAACTGGGAGAAAATGTCCTCCATATTCGGGCCGCCCCCGTTACCGCCGCCAGCCTGGTGGCCAAACCGGTCGTAGCGGGCGCGCTTCTGTTCGTCGCTCAGAATTTCGTACGCCTCAGCAGCTTCCTTGAACTTGTCTTCGGCGGTGGGGTCGTCGGGGTTTTTATCGGGGTGATACTTGATGGCCACCTTGCGGTAGGCCTTCTTAATCTCGTCGCCCGAAGCGTTTTTGGCTACGCCCAGCACCTCGTAATAATCTCGCTTCGTTGCCATGATCTTACTATACTTGGCTGTCATGCAGAGGCGCAGCCGAAGCATCTCGCGTGCTGACGTATGGAGTTACTGTGTTAACGATGCCACGCGAGATGCTTCGGTCACTCGCTTGATGCGCGACATGCCTCTGCATGACGTTCTGGTTTTTCTACTGCCCCAGTACCACTTTGGCGTGGCGAATTACCTTGTCGCCGAGGTAGTAACCTTTCTCCACTTCATCTACAATCTTGCCCTTCAGGTCTTCCGAGGGAGCCGGAATCTGAGTAATGGCCTCGTGCAAATCAGGGTCAAAGGCGCCACCTTTGGCTTCCATCGGGGCCAGGCCCTTCTGGTTCAGAGTCTTCTGGAGCTTGTTATGAATGATGTCGATGCTTTCCCGCACCGTGCCGGCATCCTCGGTATCCTTGGTGTGGTGGCGGGCCCGGTCAAAGTCATCCAGCACGGGTAGCAACGCCACCATCAGCTCCTGGTTAGCGGTTTTGAACAGGTCGGCGCGCTCCTTAGTGGTGCGGCGCTTGTAGTTCTCGAACTCCGCCACTAGGCGCAGGTACTTATCTTTCAAATCAGCCAACTCAGCATCTGTCTTCGAGCCAGTCGTGGCGGTAGTGGCACCTTCTACTTCCCCAACCTCGGGGGCAGTGGGCTCTTCCGTCAACTCGCCGGCTACGTGGTCGGCGGCAGCGTCCGTCTGGTCGAATTGGGATTCGTTGGATTGGGGGGTTTTATCGTCAGCCATTTTCGCTTGGAATCGTCGGAATGGGTTGAATCGGGAAGACATACAGCCGGGTTCGGGCACAAGGAACCTGCCAAACCCTACTTGGCTGTCATTGTGGCACTGAAACTTCAGTTGCCAGGTAGTTAGTTCAGCCGTCTTGGCGGACCAGGATGTGTTGGCCTACTTTTCGGCGTGCAGGGCCTGCCAGATCATATCCTTCAGGGGCTGAATATTCTTGTTGGTCAGGCTGGAAATGAAGATGGTGGGCAGGTCGGTGGGTAGCGTTTCCCGGATTTCCGCTTCCAGCTCCTCATCCAGCATGTCGGATTTGGTAATGGCCAGCAGGCGCTTCTTGTCTAGCAGCTCCGGATTAAACTGCTCTAACTCACTGAGCAACACTTGATATTCGGCATTTATATCCGGCGAGTCGCAGCTGATCATAAACAGCAAAATGGAGTTCCGCTCTACGTGGCGCAAGAAGCGGTGCCCCAGGCCCCTACCCTCCGCAGCTCCCTCAATGATGCCCGGAATATCCGCCATCACAAACGACTTATAGTCGCGGTAGGCTACTACCCCCAAGTTGGGCGTGAGGGTGGTGAAGGCGTAGTCGGCAATCTTAGGCTTGGCCGCCGATACTACCGAGAGCAAGGTGCTTTTGCCGGCGTTCGGGAAGCCCACCAGGCCCACGTCGGCCAGCAGTTTCAGCTCCAGCACTACCCATTCGTCAATGCCGGGCTCACCGGGCTGGGCGTACTGGGGTGCTTGGTTAGTGGCGGATTTGAAGTGGTCGTTGCCGAGGCCGCCGCGGCCGCCGGGCGTCAGAATCAGGCGCTGGCCGTGCTCCGTAATTTCCAGCTTTTTCTCGCCGGTTTCGGCGTCGCGGGCGATGGTGCCGAGCGGTACCTGAATGATGATATCGTCGCCCTGAGCGCCGGTGCGCAGGTTTTCGCCGCCGTTTTCGCCGGCCTGGGCAATCAGGTGCTTTTGATACTGCAGGTGCAGCAGGGTCCAGAGCTGAGAGTTACCCTCCAGGATGATGTGGCCCCCGCGGCCCCCGTCGCCGCCGTCGGGCCCGCCGTTGGGCAAGCCTTTGGCGCGAAAGAAATGGTGCGAACCTGCCCCACCCCGCCCCGAACGGCAATTTATTTTTACGTAGTCGATGAAGTTATTAGAAGCCACTTGTTGAATGAAGAATGAAGAAGTAGGAATGAAGAACGAACATTCTTCCTCGTCCCTGCCTCTGCGGTGGGGTAGTAAAACAACTGTCATCCTAAGCGTAGCAAAGGACCTTATTCCGGAGGCACGAGTCGTAAAACGAACATCGCCCTAAGGGGATAAGGTCCTTTGCTTGAGCTCAGGATGACAGATGATTCTGCCGCTACCGATGGGGTAGCAGCCGCAAAGTTACGCTTTTACTTCGTCGGTAGCCTGCCGGCTGCTTTCCGTAGTGGCGGGCTGGTGCTTGTCGAGAATGGCACAGATCTGGCCGAAGATGTCATCAATGGCACCAATGCCGTTTAGGGAATGGAATTTCTGCTGCTCGGCGTAGTAGCCGGCTACCTGGGCGGTTTCGGTGTTGTATACCGTCACGCGCTTGCGAATTTTCTCCTCGTTCTGGTCGTCGGGGCGGCCCGAGGTTTTGCCCCGCTCCAGCAGGCGCTTCACCAACTCCTCCTCCGCTACCTCCAGCGCCACCATGCACGACACGCCGGTATCGTGCTGGGCCAGCAGTTGGTCGAGGCTGGCGGCTTGGGGCACGGTGCGCGGAAAACCATCGAAAATAAAGCCCGCGGCCTGTTTATTGTCGCTGAGGGCACTGTTGATCATGCCAATTACCACCTCATCGGGTACCAACAGGCCTTCGTCCATGAGCTTTTTGGCGCGCAGGCCAAGTTCCGTGCCCTGCGTAATCTGGGCGCGGAGCAGGTCGCCGGTGGAGAGGTGAACCAGATTATAGCGGGCAATAAGCTTCTGGCTTTGCGTTCCTTTGCCGGCACCGGGCGGGCCGAAGAGCACGAGATTCAGCATGAGTAGCGGGGAGTTACGCGGGGGAAGGAGAAAACGGGTGGTTTTGGAAATATAAGCAACGAACGGGAAAGCCTCTACGCAGGCCAGCGAATTTTAGCTAGCCTCAGGCGCAGGACTCTTCCTACACGGCTTTGTACACATCAGGGTAATTACGGCCCAGTCCGTCGTAATCGAGGCCGTAGCCCACAATAAAATCGTTGGGGATGCTCAGGCCTACGTAGCGAATTGGCAGCTCGTACTGCAGGCATTCGGGCTTTAGAAACAGGGTAGCTACCTCCAAGGAAGCCGGCTGCTTTTCGGCCAGCGTGTCGAGCAGCATGCGCATGGTGTGACCGGTATCCACAATATCCTCCAGAATAACCACGTGGCGGCCCGCTAGCTCTTCGGTGAGGCCCAGCACTTCCTTCACCTCGCCAGTGCTGCTAGTGCCCTGGTAGGAGGCCACCCGAATAAAGCTCACCTCACAGGGCAGCGTTATTTCCTTGAGCAAATCGGCGGCAAACATAAAGGAGCCGTTGAGCACGGCCACGAACAGAGGAGTTTGGCCGTGGTAGTCGTGGTTGAGACGAGCGGCTACCTGCTGGATGGCACTGGCTAGCTGAGCGGCCGACAGGTAGGGCTCAAACTGCTTGTTATGCAGCGAAATATGGTCCGGGGTCATCCGTTTGGGGTTGGGCCGTAGGTGAGCGGGCGGGCAAAGGTAGCAGAAAAAAGCCGCCCTCCTGGGGAAGGAAGGCGGCTTTCGTGCCTATCTGGTTTCGGCAAGTTGCTGCCGGTGGCTCCGCACAGCTCACCGCACACGGTTGAGCGGCAGCTGGGCGGTAGCAAGCGCAGCTTCGGGGTTGCTACCGCTCAGCTGCTGCTCAACCGTGCGTGCTGGCGCCGTAGTTAGGGCGCGCTCGGGGGCAGCAATGTGGGGCGCAATAACCAGGGAAACGATGCTCATGAGCTTGATGAGGATGTTCATGCTGGGGCCAGAAGTGTCCTTGAACGGGTCGCCGACGGTGTCGCCTGTGACGGAGGCCTTGTGGGCGTCGGAGCCTTTGTATTCCATCTTGCCGTCAATCATTACGCCTTTTTCAAACGACTTCTTGGCGTTGTCCCAGGCGCCGCCGGCGTTGCTTTGAAACATGGCCATCAGCACGCCCGATACCGTAACGCCAGCCAGCGTGCCACCCAGCACCTCGGGACCAAACGTGAAACCTACTAGCACCGGCACTACCAGCGCAATAGCTCCCGGCAGCATCATCTCCCGAATGGCGGCTTGAGTGGAAATAGCCACGCATTTCTCGTATTCCGGGCGGCCGGTGCCTTCCATAATGCCCGGAATTTCCCGAAACTGCCGCCGCACTTCCTGCACCATGGCCATGGCCGCGCGCCCCACCGCCGAAATAGCCAGGGCCGAAAAGATGAAGGGAATCATGGCCCCCACGAACAGGCCGCCCAGCACCCGGGCGTCACTGATGTCAATGGAGCTAATGTTGGCCGTGCCCATAAACGCGGCAAACAAGGCCAGGGAAGTCAGGGCCGCCGAAGCAATAGCAAAGCCTTTGCCCGTAGCGGCCGTGGTGTTGCCCACGGCATCCAGAATATCGGTCCGCTCGCGCACTTCTTTGGGTAACTCGCTCATTTCGGCAATGCCGCCGGCGTTATCGGCAATGGGCCCGAAGGCATCAATGGCCAGCTGCATGGCGGTGGTGGCCATCATGCCAGCGGCGGCAATGGCTACCCCGTAGAGACCCGCGCACTCGAAACTCAGGATGATGCCGGCCGCCAGCACAATAATGGGCAGCACGGTGCTTTCCATGCCCACAGCCAGGCCGCCAATTACGGTAGTAGCGTGTCCCGTGCTGCTCTGACGCACAATGCTCAGTACGGGCCGCTTGCCCATGGCCGTGTAGTACTCCGTGATAATGCTCATTAGGGTACCAACTACCAGCCCCACCAGCACGGCATAAAACACGTCCATCGAGTCGAAAGTGGTACCTCGAATGGTCAGATCCTCGGTGGGTAGCATCCAGCGGATGATAAAGTAGGAAGCCACTGCCGACGCAATGACCGATACGTAGTTACCCAGGTTCAGAGCGCCCTGCACGTTGCCGCCTTCTTTCACCCGCACCATCAGAATGCCGATGAGGGAGGCGATAATGCCCATGCCGGCAATTACCATGGGAAGCAGAATGGGCGAGAGACCCTCAAACTGGTCGCCGCGGGCCACTACCTCCCGGCCCAGCACCATGGTAGCCAGAATGGTAGCTACATAGGAGCCGAATAAGTCGGCGCCCATGCCGGCCACGTCGCCCACATTGTCGCCCACGTTGTCGGCAATGGTGGCGGGGTTGCGGGGGTCGTCTTCCGGGATGCCGGCCTCTACTTTGCCTACCAAGTCAGCGCCTACGTCGGCTGCTTTGGTGTAGATGCCGCCGCCTACCCGGGCAAAGAGGGCAATACTTTCGGCCCCGAGCGAGAAGCCCGTCAGCACCTCCAGGGCCCGCTCCATGTGCACGTCGTTGGCTGTGCCGCCAGCATTCACCACGAAGATTTTGTAAAACACCAAAAACAACGAACCTAACCCCAGCACGGCCAGCCCAGCCACGCCCATACCCATTACCGAGCCGCCGGAAAACGACACGTTTAGGGCCCGGCTCAGGGAGGTACGGGCGGCCTGGGCCGTGCGCACGTTGGCCTTGGTGGCAATCTTCATCCCAATAAAGCCCGCCAGCGCCGAAAACACGGCCCCGATAATGAAGGCTATTACAATGATGGGACTCGACTTTTCGCCGGTGCTGCCCAGGTAAAACAAACAAGCTGAAGCAATAAGCCCAAAAATGGCTAGCACGCGGTACTCGGCCCGGAGGAAGGCAATGGCGCCGTCGGCAATGTAGCCGGCAATGGTGCGCATCCGCTCGTCGCCGGCATCCTGCCGACTCACCCAACCCGAACGCAACCACGTGTATATTAAAGCCAGCACCCCCAGGGCCGGCACTACGTACAGAATGTTCATCATAAGCGGTGGGAATAGGTTAAGGTGGTTGGGAAAGAGAAAGGTGAGAAAGAACGATTGGTGGGGTAAAATAGAATTTATTAGCTAATAGTCAAGCAGTAAGCTGTAGCAGTGCCGACGCCATAGCACAAAAGCCGGGCGGCCAACACGCAAGATTCACGCATTGACCGCCCGGCTTTCTCCGGTTCTTGAGCTTGAGTTCTGACTAGAGCTTGCGCATCAGTTCCTGGTACAGAGCTAGCATGCTTTCAATGTCCATTTTGGCCACGATTTCGTCGGGGGAGTGCACGTTATCTTCGGGCGCCCCCACAAAGCACCAATCCCAGGGTTGGGCGCTGAGCTGCAGTTCCTTGGCATCGGAGCCTCCGCTGGCTTCTACCTCTAGTTGATGCGCAATACCAGCTTCCCGGGCGATGCGCCGGATGCGCTCCACGTAGCTGCGGCGCGGAATCAGGGAGTCGCGCAGGGAAATAGCCACGCCTTGGCCCGGCCGAACCCCTTCCGTCACCCACGTAATGTCAGAAATTAGGGCCTGTCGCACGCCGTAGGTTTCGTAGATGTGGCGGGCCAGGTACGCCACGGAGCCCCCGCCGTGCTCTTCCCAGCACGAGAAAGCCACGATGCCATCCTGCAAGGTTTCGCACAGACGCAGGGCGTTCCAGACCCCCAGCCGATTGTCGAGATAGCAGCTTTGCACGGTGGTTTCGGTTTCCCGAAAGTCACACCGGAAGGTCAGCTCTGTGCCGCGCTCAATCTCGCGGTGAAAATCGTAGCTCAGGGCCCCCGTTTCCTCGTTCACCTGCAACGTGCACTCAATCTCACCCTGCGCGTCGCGGCCCACTAGGCGGTACCCGGTTTCAGCGTCGGGGCCGCCGATGCGCACCAACTGCTTGCCGTAGCGCACGGTAAAGCCTATACTGTCAAGGTGGGCAAAAACCGCCGTGCGGGGCTTTCCAAATATAAGAATAATGCAATCTTGGAACTCACCGCCTGCTACTACGGTTGGCAGGGTGCGCCAATTGGCTTGGTGCTGCTGTATGTACCGGAGCAAGAATTCTGTTAGAGGAGCTTCATTACCAGAAGGGGCCGCTATCTGGCACAGGGCTTGTAAAAGCTGCATATGGTGTATCTTATTTGTCCAAAACTAGGCCAAATGTTCTACTTTAGCTGTTGCAATGCATAGTATGGGACATTTGTTCAGTCGTGTTTGAAGCCGCAATTCGTTATTCTTATGTTTAAACGACTCCAATTTGTCCTGTTGCTGCTCCTGCCCTTAGTGGGGCTGGCTCAGCAACCCGACACGGCCCGCCCGCCCCTTCTTCAGGACTCATTGCGGCAGGTACAATTGGAAAACGTAGATGTTGCTCCCGGTGCCATTGACACCAAAGGATGGCTCCTGCTTGATAAAGACATTCAGACAGAGCTAGAAGGAGCCGTTTTTAACCTCTACAACTTCAAGTACGACAAGGCCGAGCGGCAATTTCGCAGCTTACGCCGCCGCTACCCCAACCACCCCATGCCCTACTTTTTGCTGGGGCTGAGTACGTGGTGGAAGATTATGCCGGCGGGTATCCAAACTACGCAGTACGACAAGCTTTTCTTTGCCTACATGGATACGGCCATCACCAAGGGTGAGGCCCTGTACAAGGCGGATAACAGAAATTACGAAGCGTGCTTTTTTCTGGCGGCGGGTTATGGTTTTGATGCCCGCCTGCACGCCGAGCGTCATGACTGGCGCAAAGCCACGGTAGGCGCCAAGCGCGCCCTAGACTACCTCGATAAAAGCAAGGAAGCCAATGGGCTAAGCCCAGAGTTTCTGTTCGGACAGGCCCTCTTCAACTACTACGCCGTCTGGATTCCTGATAATTATCCGCTACTCAAGCCCGTGCTGCTGTTTTTCCCCAAGGGCAACAAGCAGTTGGGGCTGCAGCAGCTGCGCAACGTAGCCGACAACGGGTTTTACGTGGGCCCCGAAGCCCGAGTGTTTCTGATGCGCATTCTTATCAACGAGGAGGACAAGCCGGAACAGGCCATGCCCATTGCCCGCTACCTAGCCACCACCTACCCCGATAACGGCTACCTCCAGCGCATTTATGCCAACGCCTGCTTTCGGCAGGGCGAGTTCCGGGAGTGCGAGCGGGTAAGTCGGGACATGTTGGACAAACTAAACCGAGGCCTGCCGGGCTACGAAGCCAACAGCGGCCGCTACGCCACGTACTTTCTGGGCTACTTGATGCAGAATCGCTACAAGGACTTAGCTAAGGCCAAAGAGTATTATCAGCGCTGCATCGTATTCGCCGAAACCAATGGCGAAACTAAATATGGATTCTACGTTTTTGCTAACCTGGCTCTGGCCCGCCTCGCTGATCGAGGCAAAGATGTAACGGCCGCTCGGCGCTATTACAGCGTAGTTCTTGATAAATCCGACCATAATTCGGAACAATACAAGGAGGCCAAAACGTACCTTAAGACGAAACGGAAGTAGGGAAGGCTACCGCGCACTGTGTATGGAACTCAAGGACCTGTTTTTAACTCCACTCTACCTCGGGATATTCTACGGGATAGCCTTCGCCGTGCGCAAGCGGTTCACCAACCCTCTAACCAGGAAGTATTTCATCCCGGCTTTATCGGTAAAGTTTCTAGGCGCCATTGGCCTGGGCTTGATTTACCAGTTTTACTACGGCGGAGGAGACACGTTTAACTACTTTTCGCACGTAAAAGTAATATACCGGGCTTTCGGCGACTCATTCAGCACAGGGGTAAAGCTGTTGTTAGGAAAACACCCTGCTGACGCGGACATGCTGCGCTATACTGGCCAGATGTATTGGTATGATGCTCCAACGGAGTACTTCGTGGCCCAGGTAGCTAGCGTATTTGCCCTCATCGGCTTTGGCAGTTATACTGTCATTGCTCTCGGCTTTGCCTTTTTGAGTTTTTGCGGCATGTGGGCTATGTATGTCACATTCCTACGCATATATCCTCTGGCTTATAAGAAACTGGCTATTGCCGTTTTCTTTCTACCATCTGTTTTCTTCTGGGGGTCGGGGCTGATGAAGGACTCCTTGTGCATAGGAGCCTTAGGGTGGACTTTTTACGGGTTTTATCACGCCCTTATCCTAAAAAAGAATATACCGACCGCCGTAGTGCTTGGTACTCTAGGTGCCTACATCCTCCTTTCTGTAAAGGTCTACATTTTGCTTTCCTTCTTGCCCGCAGCTCTGTTGTGGGTGTTTAATGAAAACAACCAACGGATTAAGTCAGCGGCTTTGCGCATGCTGCTCAAGCCCTTGTTCCTCCTGCTAGGAGCTGGAGCTGGCTACCTAGGAGCCACAGGCTTGACTGCCGGCGACGAGAAGTATGATGTTGAAAAATTGGGGGAACGGGCCCGCATCAATCAGCAGTACCTAACTACCTATGCAGCTAACGGCTCAACCTATAACATTGGGGAGTTCGACGGTTCATTGAGCTCTACTTTGAAAGTAGCGCCACAAGCCATCATAGTCTCTATTTTCCGTCCTTTCCTATTCGAGGTAAGAAACCCAGTAATGCTGCTCTCCGCCCTGGAAGCCTCCCTGTTTATTTGGCTGACAGTTAGCCTTTTTTACAAAACTGGACTCGGAAAGGGTTTTGCCTTGATTCTTGGCACTCCCATTCTGCTCTTTTGCTTTCTGTTTGCCATCATCTTTGCTATCGGGGTAGGTATCAATAGTGGCAATTTCGGCACGCTAGTGCGCTACAAAATTCCCCTAATGCCTTTTTACTTAGCAGCACTTTACATTATGCAGGCCAAGGCGCAGCCAAAACGGCGCGTAGTCGCCAAGCCTCAACTAAATAGCGCCAGGAAGTTCTCGCGGTTAGCTACCACGGAGTAACGAGCTTCCACTGTCTGGCGGGCTGCTTGACCCATGCGGGACCGTACCGCTGGGTTGCTAAGTAGGTTGCGCAGGGCCGCCTCCCATTGCTCGGGCGTGGCACATACGTTCCCATTCACATCTTCCTGTACTACTTCCGTGTTCATACCCACGGGCGACACTAGCGCGGGCTCACCTAAAGCCATGTATTGCAGGGCTTTAAAGGCGCATTTACCTTTCGCCCAAGGGTCATCTTCGAGCGGCATTAGCCCCACGTGAAACCTGAGTAAATCTGCTATTTCAGTTTCCTTTTGCCAAGGCTGATACACTAAGCTGCGCAGCGGCAATTCTGGCGGCTGATTGGAAATCACCCGGAACTCGAAATCGAACTCCTGCTCCAGCTTCGCTAGCACGGGTACTACCTGCTCAATATATTTCAGGGTTGAGTGCGTACCCGTCCAGCCGATAACCAGTTTCCCGGGGGCTTGCTGGTCGCGCACTTGGTTGTGCAGATTGACTGTATCAATGGTGGTAGGGTTCACAACTGCCTTCTGGTTGAACTGCCGGGCATAGTCACGCAGGTAGGCGTTGCCGCAACTAACCTTATAGGCCCAGCGGCAGATGCTGCCCACTTTGTGGTGCCACTTTACCCCGGCCACTATCTTGTTGGCCTCCGAGGTGTTCGGAATCCAGATGGCATCGTCGAAGTCATAGATAATCTTCTTACCCAACACCTTGGAAATCAGCCACTCAAATACGGGCGGGCCAATGGGAGAAGCTTCGCGGTGAATGAACACGTAGTCGTACTTCGGCACCACGAAGAGCAGCCCAAACCGGCGCAGAAATCCACCCAAAATGCCGGCTACTTTTTGCAACTGATGCCCTGGCTTGTACAGAATGGCCCAGGTAGCTTCCGAAATAAACGGGGCGACCCAGTAACGGTGGCCGGCGGCCGTCAGGAAATCGAAGTATTGTTCAAAACGGAACCGTTGGGAAGGAGCCTTACCCGTAGGATAGGGCACCAGGAAAAGAATCTGCATACGGAAAAGCTAGGGAATGTCGGGCGAAGGAGTTGGCGCCACCTTCTGCCAGCCGCAAAGGTACACTGACCAGTTGCTTCCCGTACTTACTACGCACGATTCAGCTATTATCTTTGGTGGCTTTTATTTCTCGGCCGGCTTGCTCCATTGCTTACCTTATGCCTTTTACTACCGCCCTGCCCCTGCTTTCGGTTGTTAGCCCGGTCTACCAGGCTAGCGCTGTGCTGGACGAGCTGGTCAGACGTCTGGAGCACACGCTAACCGCTTTACCGGTTCGCTACGAAATCATTCTCGTCGATGACGGTAGCGCCGATAGCAGTTGGGAGCTGATTTGCCGGCAGGCGGCCCGCACCCCGTGCGTACGCGGCCTCCGCTTATCCCGCAACTTCGGGCAGCACCACGCTATTACAGCCGGCTTGGAGCAGTGCCAGGGCGAGTGGGTGGTGGTAATGGATTGCGACCTGCAGGACCAGCCCGAGGAAATTACGCGGTTGTGGGCCAAGGCTCAGGAAGGCTACGAAGCCGTGCTGGCCCGCCGGGGCCGCCGGACCGACTCGGCGTTTACCGTGTGGCGGGCCCGCGCCTTTTACGCCGTGCTGGCCTACCTGACGGGCCAAGCCCAGGATGCGGAAGTTGGCAACTTTGGCGTGTACCACCGTCGCCTGATTGATACCGTACTGCAACTGCGCGAAAGCACTCGCTACTTCCCTACTATGGTCCGCTGGGCCGGCTTTCGCCAAACCTCCCTGCCCGTAGCGCACGGCCACAGCGGCCGCGCTACGTCGTATTCCTTATCGCGCCGCCTGCAACTCGCCCTCGACATCATCCTGACCTATTCCGACAAGCCCCTGCGGCTGACCGTGTATTTTGGTCTGGTGCTGGCTTTTATAGCATTCGGACTGGGTTTGGTGATGCTGATTCGGGCGTTACGGGGGCAGATTGTGGTACTGGGCTACGCCAGCCTCATTGTTTCGCTCTGCTTTTTCTGCGGCGTTATCATTACCGTCCTGGGGGTAGTAGGCTTGTACGTCGGGAAGACCTTTGAGGGAGTGCGGGCCCGCCCCCTGTACGTGGTTGCCGACCGCACCGTATGATTCCCTCTCCCCTCCCCCCCGATTTTATTCCTTTCAACCGGCCCCATTTGGCCGGGCCCGAACTGGAGTATATCCGCCAGGCAGTAGCCGCTGGTAAGCTGTCGGGCAATGGCGAGTTCACGCAACGCTGCCAACGGTTTCTGGAGCAGCGCTACGGCTTACTCAAGGCCCTGCTCACCACCAGCGGCACCGATGCGTTGGAAATGGCCGCGCTGCTGCTGAACCTGCAGCCCGGCGATGAGGTCATTGTTCCCAGTTACACCTTTACTTCTACTGCCAACGCTTTCGTGCTGCGCGGAGCCCGCATTGTTTTCGCCGATAGCCATCCGGATTATCCCAACCTGGATGTACGCCAAGTGGCGCAGTTGCTGACGCCACGGACGCGGGTTATTGTGTTGGTACACTATGGTGGGCAGCCAGCTGAGCATATGCTAGAACTGCTGGCGTTGGCAGAGGAGCACGGTATTTGGGTGGTAGAAGATGCGGCCCAAGCCATTGAGGCGCGGTTTCAGGATCGTCCGCTCGGCACCTTCGGGCACCTAGCGGCATTCTCCTTCCACGAAACCAAAAACATCAGTGCCGGTGAAGGCGGTATGCTGGCTATCAACGACCCGCGCTTTGTGGCTCGGGCGGAAATCATTTGGGAGAAAGGCACCAACCGGGCGGCATTCTACCGGGGCGAAGCAGCCCGCTACGAATGGGTTGACCTGGGTTCTTCTTTTCTGGCCTCGGAGCTGAATGCCGCCTACCTCTGGGCCCAACTCGAAGCCATTGATAGGATTCAGGCCCGGCGCCGCTACCTCTGGGAGAGGTACGCGGCAGCCCTTGCCCCATTAGCGGCTAGTGGTGTCTTTGATTTGTTGCCTCAGCTGCCTAACGCCCAACCGAACTGGCACCTGTTTGTCTTGCTCTGCACCGATGAAACGAACCGGGACGCGCTGCTAGCCTACTTGCGTCAGCGGCACATTCTGGCCGTATTCCACTACCTACCGCTGCACCTGAGCCCCTACTACGCCACTCAGCACGACGGGCGGCAGCTACCCCACGCGGAGCGCTATGCCCAAACGCTGGTACGCTTACCCCTGTTTCATGACCTCACCGATGAGCAGCAGGACCGCATCATCAGCGCAGTGCAGACTTTCTTCCGCCTCCGCCTTGGCAGCTAGCTAGACCTTAGCCAGAACTTCGTGGTAGAGCTGACCCAGCCGGTTGTAGGTAGCGGCCGGCTGAAACTTGTTGCGCACGAACGCACGACCGGCAGCCGCAAACCGTTCCCGCATTTTTGCATCGGCAGCCAGGGAAGTAATAGCCAAGGTCATGGCCGCTACGTCACGGTTGGGCACCAGCAACCCGGAACGGCCGTTTTCAAACAGCTCCGCCGGGCCACCGCAGTCCGAAACAATGAGAGGGGTGCCAAAGTACAGGGCATCGAGACAGGTAAGGGAAAACGATTCTGACTCGGAGAAATTCAGCAGGATATCGGCGTCCTTGATGGCCCGCTCCACGTCGGACACAAACCCTTGAAAGCTAACTACCTCTACCAGCCCAGCTTCTTGCACCCTGGCCTCCAGCTGCTGCCGAAACTCCCGGTTCTTGGCCATGCCCATGTCGCCACCCACAAACTTCAGACGTAGCCGGTTGTCCTGGGCATACGCTTTTTGGAACGCCTCGACAGCGAAATCCTGCCCCTTCCCTTGAATGTAGTTGCTCAGGTAGAGGAGCTGCACCGTATCGTCGGGGCGGGACGCTGGCACTACCGGAGCCGGGTAGCGCTCCGCCCCCGGAATGGGGTCAAATACCACCTGCACGTTGGCCGCCCCGCCGAAGTAGCGACGCACCGCCTCGGAAACGCATATTACTCGGTCGGCATACCGCTCGCCCAGCCATCGCCACGTACGGGCCAGGGGCTGCATCAGGCTTTGGGGCAAAAAGCGCACGTGCGTTATTACCCGCAAGCGCCCCAAGCTCAGCGCCTTAGCTACGTAGCCCGTCAGGTTATAAAAGTCGTTCAGATCGATAACCTGAGCACTCCGCTGCCGGGCCAGGCGGTATAGGCGCCAACCATTCAGCAGTAGCATGGGCCCGTAGCGCAGCAAGTCGCCCTTGCGCCGGCTGATTTCCACGAAAGGCAACTCGTGCACCACGTAACCGTCCTGCTCTAGCACGGCGCGGGCCGTACTACCTGTTGGCACCACATATTCGAAGGCAAACTGCTCGCGCAAGGGCCCCGTAGCGTGCCGCATGGCATTCAGTGCCCCCGTCACGGCCCGGGAATTGTCTACTACAAGAATTAGAGGCTTTTTCACCAGAACCTTTCCTTAAACGTACGCTGCCTACTCAGCTAGTACCTCGTCGATTAGCTTCTGCCAGCGGCGAAAGGTATTGGCGTGGGTAAAATCGTTGGAGCGCAGGCGGGCTGCCTCACCTAGTTGCGTGCGCTTAGCAGCATCTGCCAATAAGGTATGCAGGGTTGAGACCCACATTGTTTCATCCGCTGCCAGTGTGGCGGCATTAGTCAGCATGGGCATCAAAATGCCGTAGTCAGCCCATTCCGCTGCCCGGATGGGGTGCGTCGGCGTGGCGGAGCCAGGGGCTAGCATTTCGCGAGGGCCGGTAGGGCAATCGGTGCTTACTACCGGCACCCCACAGGTCATGGCCTCGCCGAGAGCCAGCGGAAAGCCTTCCCAGGCGGAGGGAAACACGAAGGCAGTAGCTGGACGAATGTACTGAAACGGGTTGTGCTGCAGCCCCACGAAATACACATCAAAGTCCGGGGTCAACGGCACGTCAGCCCAGGCTTCGTACACGCGCAACCCCAGACCGCGGGCATGTTCCACTAACTCAGTCCGCAGTTCGCCGTCGCCGATGAACACTAGCTTGGCCGGCTGAGTTTTGCGAAGCTCAGCGAAAATAGACAGCAGGGGCTTCTGGTTTTTCTGAATGGCTAAGCGGCCGGAAGTAACCAGAATAGGCGCCGACGCATACACGGTCTGCATAGCAGCCGGCAAGGGCTCCTGCGCTTTTTCCCATACACTTTCCACTTCGAAGGAATTATTAATGGCGCTTAGCTTGCGGCGGTCTACGCCGTAATCTTCTACCATTTCGGGAATAATATCCCGGCTGACGCACACAATTCGGTCGGCCCGCTTGTAGAGCAGAGGCATTAACACGCCTTTGCGCAACCAACCAGTTAGGCCACTGATGTTGCGGTCGTGCGACTTGGAACCCTGAATTAGCAGGATTACCTTTTCCCGGCCCTTGCTGAGCAAATTCACATAGTCCGCCCCTTCCAGATGGCTAATGCAGATATCAGTGCCTAAGCGCTGCTTGAGCTGCTTAAGCTGGCTGACCCGCTTAAAGAAGTTTGACACTTTCTGCATAGGTCCGCCGCCCCCCGTTACCTGTAAGCTCTCCAGACGGTTGCCAGAGGGATACAGATTTTCAAGGTCGAGGTCGAACACAGCTTCCGTGACGTCGTAGTATTTGCTTAATTCCACACTGTGGTCGTGAAACGCTCGTTGAGCGCCTCCCAGCCCTAGGTTAGGAATTACCATTAACAGCTTCTTACGCATAGATTTTCAAGAAAAACTGAGTTTGCCTGTTGGAAGCAAAGCGAATCTACACCTGGGTTAGGAGCGCGTGCATGCGCTGGCGGAACTCTTCCGGCTTCACGTAGAACCCACCTGAGTATTTGTTCTGGCTAGGCTCCCCAATCAGGCTATCATACTGATAGCCATGCTGGGCCGCCATCAGCATGTAGTGGAACGGGTAATATTCGCCGGGCGGGAATATCTCAAGCAAACCCATGGGTTGGCTCCCCCGAAACATCATGTTCACCAGACCAGCACCGTGAATGCCCAATACGTAGCGTGATTCGCTCAGCATGTGAGCTTGTTGAGCTAACGTCATGGTATCAAAGTCCACTACCTCAAAGCCTTCGGCCTGACAAATAGCTTCTATTTCGGCGCTATTCTCAATGAAGCGTAGCCGCTTTGGGCTGCGGGTGATAAAGATCCGGCGCTGCCCGCTGCCAGCAGGCGCTAGGTCCTGCGGCTGTACCATCTGGCGAATCCGCTCATAGTAGGACGCCGTATGGGTAAGCGGTTTGCAGAAATAAGTCTTCTTACTCCGGATGTACTCGTTTTCTTTTTGAATAACCCAGGTACGGTTTTTCAGATATGGATGCTGCAGGAAGTACTGGAAAAAGGATTTTTTGTACAGTGCCTCTGCAATAAGTAGGGGCGTTTCGTACGGCAGTTGCAGCTTTTCTTCCAGGAAAAAAAGCTTGGCCAGCACGTCATTGTAGAAGTGGTAGTAATTCTCCTCCCCCGTATCACGCAACGACACCAGCACCTCATGGGCAGGTAGCTTGTCAAGCTGCATCTTCCGAATCTGAGTAGAGGGCTTGGGCAGATAAGAAACGCGGCTGAAACCTAAAGAGGGATAAATCAACTGCTTGTCAGCTGACATGGCCCAGCCGTACTTAGGCTCAATAATGCACTCCTTGTCGTACACCAATAGGTACTCGTCCTGAGTCCAGTTTTCATAGAGTGAAATTTGGTGCTGGAGCCGGGCATCCAAGTGGTCCTTCCGCACGGGAGTTATCCGGAAAGGATAATCATCCCGCTTTATAACGAAATCCTGATCAGCAAACTGCTTTTCCGGAAACAAAACTCTGTCAATTGTATTGATGCGCAGTATGTTATACTGCAAATGCGCTTTTTTAAGCAATACAACAGGAAATACTTTTTTTAATATCTTTTTCAAGGCCTGCAATACAAAAAGTTAAGCGGGTACTCTTTTACTGGCAAACTAGGATGATGGCTATTTAAAGCAGATGCTTGACCGATGCCAGAAAACGCCGCCGCCATAAAACTGTTGGGTCTTGTTGCACCGCTTTCCACAGATAGCGCATAGTTTCAGTACGGTGCTGCTTGCTCAGAGCTAGCGTTAAAGAAATAAAGGTGTACCGGTCGGCGACAAACTGCCCGGTCCGATTGGGGAAACGGCGGGCGAAATCTGGGTTACGCTTAATCAACTCAGCAAACAGCTCGTCCCGTCTCCGAACGGCTTCAGGCGCAATGGTATTCAGGCTTCGCCCGTCATGCTCGCGCAAGCAGAACGTCTTTCTTCGGATGGGATGAAAAGTGTATTTGCTAGCTAAGCGCACCCACAGTTCCCAGTCTTCGGCGGAAGCCAGGCGGCGGTCTTCCTCAAACGGATTGGCTAGGGCAATATCGCGCCGCACGAACACCGTATTACACGCCAGCGGATTGTCGTGTAGCAGTACCTCGTTAGTACTTTCCTTGAACTCATACACCTCGCTAATGACGCGGTCTTGTCCGTCGAGGCGCTCGTACCCGGTATGCACGACTTCCACTTGCCCGTTCTGGTCGAGAAACTCCTTCACCACTAGCAGGTGGTTTGGGTACATTTCGTCGTCGGAATCGAAGAAATTAATATAGGAGCCCCGGGCTTGCCGGGCGCCGTAGTTTCGGGCCGCGCCCCGCTCACCGTTTTCCTTGTAGAAGTACCGGACCCGCGGATCGGTGACCGTAGCTACTACCTCCCTGGTATTGTCCTTACTTCCATCATCCACCAGCACTAGCTCAAAATTCTGATACTCCTGTTTGAGAACGGAGTTCACGGTATCCAGCACAATGTCAGCCCGGTTGTAGCAGGGAACTACAATGGTGAAAAAAGGCGATGAGGAGACGAAAGTGTCCACGGACATACTGATACTGAAAAGAAAAGTGAAAGGCGGGCAGCAGAAAGCCGCAAAAATCAAAGGGCTTTGCCGCGCAGCAGCTTACCATACTGCTGCAACATGTGCTGCCGGTGCTCAGAGTTGCCGCGCATTAGCAAAAAATTAGCCATTTTAGCCAGGTAGTACACTTTGGTAGTAGCCCAGCCATACTCGCGGTTCAGGAAAATGTCTTCGTTCTGCAGAATCATATTGCCCTGATTCAGCCGCTTTTCCTTTTTGGTGCTTTGCGAGAAATGGTGCATTACCCGCGCTTCGGGCACGTATTTGATAGTATACCCCAGCTTGCGCACGGTGTAGCTCCACTGCAGATCCTCGGCGTACATGAAGAAGTCATCGGCGAGCTGCTGGCCGGGCATTTTCTCAATCACCTCCCGCTTGATGTGGAAGTAAGTGCCCCATACCCAGTCGGGGTAGAGCGGTTTGTCGTAGGTAAAGAAAGCACCCTGCAAAATATTGCCGCGCTGTTCTGCCGACATAAATTTCTGCAGCCGCAGCAATTCAACCAGCTGCAGATTAATAGACGGGAAACGTCCGCAGGAGTGCTGCACGCGGCCGTCAGGATATTCCAATCTAGCTGTGGTTAGGCCTACTGTCTTATTCGCTGCCAACTCCTGGTACGTCAGCGTCAGGGCATCGTTCAGGCAGGCCGCGTCACTGTTAAAGAGCAGAATGGTTTCCCCAACAGAGTGTTGAATACCCAAGTTGTTGCCTTTAGCAAAGCCCGAGTTATTGGGGTTGCGCACCAGCTTAATAGAGGGAAAACGTTGCTCAAACAGGCCAGGGTCGCACTCAGTGGAGGCATTATCTACTACAATAATTTCGTAGCTAACGCCGTGCGTGTGCTTGATAATGGATTCAACCGCCTCGCTAGTAAGCTGAAAGGTATTGTAGTTGATGATGATAATGGAAACCTGCATTACTCTGAGTGGTTACTTCGAAGAAAACAGCACCTTGGTGTATAACTGCTCATGGGCCTGCACGAACTCCTCTACGTCAAACATTTTACGAATCGAGAGGGCGGCCTGGGCGTGCTCTTCCCACAGCTCAGGCTGGGTAACGTAGGCCTCCATATTCTTCAGCAGGCTGGCAATCCGGGGAGTCAGGTCTTCTTCCATTTCAATCAGCAGGCCGCCCGGCTCGTGGTTGGCCGGAACTATTACCTCCGGAATACCGCACAGGTCGCTGGCGATAACGGGCACCCGGTGCTCGAAAAACTCTACAATCGTTAGGGGTAGCCCCTCGTTAAAGCTGGAGGGTACCAGCCCTACCCGGCAGGCCGACATGTAGTAGTGGGGGTTCTGCACATTGCCCAGAAATATGATATCGGGGGCAGTATCTCCCAGCTCATGCTGCATAGCCGTCAGACACGGGCCTTCCCCCATGCACAGCCAGGCAAACTTACGGGTTGGGTGCCGCTGCTTTAGCTGCTGGTACGCCGCCAAGGCATAGTGCCACCCCTTCTGCTCAGTTCCCCGGCCTCCCATTCCAAACACAAAGCTCCCCGGGGCAATGCCTAGTTCCTGGTGAATTACCTCAGGCGGCGGCAACGTACCTTGGTGCCGTAACACCCCATTGTAAATTGTGGCGACCGGTACGGTCAGCGGCTCATCCTGACCAGTAGCTAGCTCTTTGTGCTTTAACGTTTCGGCTTCCGTATGATAATCGGAGGCAATGATTTTCTGGCCCAGCGCCCGCGCCTGCTCAGATACCCCGCTTTGGTCGCCATAAAGCAGAGCTTTCGCTGCGTACTCCGAGACGGCAATAATTGCTCGGGCTTTATTGGCGTAGGGAATAAACGAGACGTCCTGCACTTTACGAAGCATTGTGTACCCACTATGATCTGTAACAACAATGGGCACGGACAGAAATCGTAGCACGGCATTGAGGCGCGACTGTTTGGTTAGGATTTCATGGCTATGCACCACCTCAATCTTGTGGCGCACGATGGTGTATAAGAACATCATCGTTTTGCAAGCCTCGTGAAAGCCAGCGTACCCAGTAAGCCGCTGCAACAAGCCGTTTAACTTCCAGGCCAGCTTATTTACCAATGGATAGCTGTTCATGTCCACTAGCTTCACCTTTGGCGACAGGTACCGGTCGACCATGCCCTGGTCGACTAGCTGTTCGCCTTGATTAAAGAAAAAAGCCTCATGCCGTTGCGCAATTCCGGAAGCAAGCGTTAGGGCTACTATATGAGAGCCGGCCTTCTCCAAGCAGAAGGTTGTAAATAGCACCTTCATTATGTAGCAGAATTAACAGTAGAATGTAAAGCGGCGCTAAAGGCCTGTTCGTAGTGCTCGGCGCAGGCGGCCATGGAAAACTCTTGGCTGGCCTGTCGGCAGTGCGCCGCGTGAGCTGCGTACAGGACTGGCTCGGTGCAGTACCGGACCATAGCCTCCGTAAGCATGCGTAGCTTGGGAGTGTAGGTTTCGGCTTCTATATCCACCAGCTGCCCCGTGTGCCCCGCGCTGGGCTCCAGCAGTTCCGGAATACCACCGACGCGGGTAGCAATGGAGGGTTTGCCGCTCACCATGTACTCGATGATAGCCAGTGGCAACGCCTCTGCGCGGAAATAGGTGGGCAACAGCCCCACATCAAAGCCTGCCACGTAGAAATCCGGGTTAGGCACTTGTCCGGTAAAGATAATATCTGGGTCCGTCGCGTACTCGTCGGCCAGCGTTTTCAGGTAGGGACTGCCTCCCACCAACACCAACCGCAGGGCGCGAGCTGGCAGAGCGGCTTTCACCTGCTGAAACGCTTGTACGGCGTACCGCCAGCCTTTGTCCTCAATCCCCCGCGCCACCATGCCGAATACAAATGCTTCGGCCGGAATAGCCAGCGCACGACGAGTTGTCTCGGCAGCATGAGCTTCCGTAATAACGCCATTGTACACTGTCTGCACGGGGGGTAGGCTCGGGAATGCCCGTTCCAGTTTGTGGCGGCAGTAGTCAGATACAGCCAGAATTCGCTTTGCTACCTGAAGTACCGGCAAAAAGTCCCGACGACCTTCCTGCAGAAACTTGGTGTATTCGCCGTGCTCGGTAATAACCAGGGGTAGGCCGAGGCGTTCAACAACGGGGGCACAAATGTCATCCGAGACGGTAGCGTGGCTGCTAACTACATCAATCTTGTACCGCAGCAGGCACTCGACCAAGTACGCTTGCTGCCGCTGGTTGTAGAAGGTTGCCGGCCGGCCCAGCAGACCTTGCAGGGCATTTATCTTGTAGGCCCAGAACGTGCTTTTCGGGTTATCAGCCATCGAAAGAACCTTCACTTGCGGGGGTAACAAGCGAGCTACCAAGTCATGATCAATCAGCTCAGCCCGCTGATTGAAAACATATACTTCATGCCCCCGGCGCTGCAGTTCTGCCGCCAGGTTCATGGCCAGCACTTCGCCCCCGCCTACCTGCAACGACCATGTAGAAATTAGAATTCTCATTGCGCTTGTACTACTATTGACATCTCATGCCGCTACGTGGCCAGCCGGTGAGTGCTAGCCTGTAGCTTTATACGTGCCGGGCAATTAGCTCGTCGTACGTATGCACAGCAACAATGCGTCCGTCTTTCAGCTCGTAAATTCGGTCGCATTGACGCAGGGTAGTAATCCGGTGCGCAATGATGAAGATGGTAATGTCCGTGGCCGAAAGCTTGTTGATGGCTTCGCTGACTTCTCTTTCTGTTTGGGTATCCAACGCGCTAGTGGCTTCGTCCATCACCAGAATCTGCGTCTGCTTATATAGAGCTCGGGCAATACCGATGCGCTGGCGCTGACCACCCGACAAACGAGCCCCCCGCTCTCCTGATACTGTATTCAGCCCTTCCGGCAGCGAAGACACAAAATCGGCCAGGGAGGCTTGCTCCAGCGCGTACTGTAGCCGTTGCGGATCAGGGTTGGTTTCTCCGAGGGTGATATTGTCCTGCAAAGAGGCCTGCATAAGGAAAGTATCCTGCTTCACGTAACCTACCAGCCGGTGCCAGGCTTCTGTATTCTCCAACTGTAGCGGTACACCATCAACTAGGATTTCTCCTGTCTGCTGGCTGTAAAAACGTAGCAGCAAGTTCATCAGCGTGGTTTTACCAGATCCGGAGCTGCCGATAAATCCTATTTTCTCTCCTTTACGAACGGTAAAGCTTACTCCCCGCAACACTGGGGTATCACTTCCTGGGAAGGCAAAGCTGAGGTTATTAAACTCCACCTGGTGGTGAAAGCTAATAGCAGGAACTTGCTTTACCTTATGCTCCTGCCATTGCGACTCCTCATACGCTTGCAGGGCCTCCAGCGTGTACAAGTGCTGCTTCATAGTGACCATACTGGCCAGAATCCGATTCACGGAGGGCATCAGCTTATAGGCGGCGGCGGCAAACAAGCCCACAATAGTTACCAGGCTGGCCGTGTCACCGGTAATAAGCAGCGCGTACAGAATAATAGTGATAACGGCCAGGATGGACACCATCTCAATGATGCGCACGGGCAGCAGCCCGTATACGTACGCCTTGGCATCCAGGCTTTGCATCAGTGCCTGATTGGTGTTGATTCGCTGGCGGAACAGTTGCAGCTTATGAGCTAGCTTTAGCTCGACATAGCCGGCAAAGGTGTCGCTTACAATGCCGTACGCTTTCGGTGCCTGCAAATCCCGCTCGTGGCCTAGCTGCTGAGCCCGGTTACGCAGGACTTTGTAGGTGATTACGGTAGCCGGAACCAGAGTAACGGCCAGAATTACGAACAGCATGGGCTGGTAGAACAAGATGCCCAGCACCACAATCAACACGATAATTATTTCGGAAAGCACGACGAATACCTGCCGTATTATCCCGTTCAAATAGGCATTGGGGACAGTCAATACTTCGTTCACTACTTCAAACGTGCCGATTTCTTGAAACTTCCAGAAAGGAAGACCAATGTATTTTACGTACTGGCTATCAATAATTTTAAGAGCAACCTTAGCCGTAAATCGAACCTGCTTGTAGTTTATCCAGCTGATAAACAAATTCTTAGCCAAGAAAAACACAAATATTGCTAAGACGGCAGACACGAAGAATGCAGTTTCCGATTGAAAGCCCAAGCTTTTATATAGGAAGGCAGACCACTTATGCTCCTGCACTGCTCCCGGTCGCGAGGCCAGGGTAACCACCGGAATGAGCGAGGCTAACCCAAATACATCCAGGAAAGAAGCAAATATCTGTAGCAGGAACATAACTGTTGCCTGTTTCTTCTCCGCCGGCGACAGATACCGCAGAATACTTTTGATGGATTCTGCTACTATGTTACCTGTTAGCATTTTAAGCTGGAAACTTGATGGAAAGCGCCTAGAAACGAGCGACTTGCACCGCATTCGTTTCTATACGCCATTGATTAAGGCTGCAAAGGTACGGGATAAATGCTTGAGATATTCTGGTCAGCAATTTGGTTATTACTCAATTACGCAGTAGTGACTACTACCATTCGTTCCGTTTAAACTACTTAGTAATCAACCTTTCCATCTTGCAGCAGCGCAGCATCTAACTCAGACCAGAAAAGCTCCGGGCGGTGCGCTGGCTTGCTCTGCTAGGTTGCATTTTTGCTGATGCTGGATGCCGTACTTACACCGCAGCCGACCTGCATTTGTACAAGTCGGCTGCGGTGTAAATCTGGACGTGAACTCGCTCCAGATAGAAGAATAGACAAGTGGTATAAATCAGCGGCGCCCAAGCAGGTGCTGCGCCTTCATCACGGCGCTACCCGGTATACCCAGCCGGGCGCACATATACAATACCCAGCTCGTGAGTGAACGGTCATCCTGCCACCGTACCCGTAGCCAGTGCGCCGCCTGCGGACTGCCGATTTGGTAGAGCAGCGTTAGTCTCTATAAATAGCACTTTAGGGGTTGCCGTTTAATTTAGGCACAATGGCGCGTTTTATCTTACCTAGATATGGCCTATTTAAATAGGCTTTAAGTGCATGCTTATAAATAAACGTTTTAATAAAGCTTTTAGAGAATTTGACATCAAAATATTTAATAAATGATTTGACCGGAGACATCTCATAGTACTCGAACCACTTATATCGATAGACATGGTTACAGTCAGTGAGCATGTTCCAGGGCTTAGGTCCACTGAAGTGAATTATCACCTTGTCCCTTAAGTAATCTTCCAATATAGTCTTATCGTTTGTTGAAGGACAATGTACCCCTGTTAAATTATAACCCACATCCAACTTATACCAGTCGTTGAGCAACACCATATTCAGAGCATCTTGATCAGGGAATTGCTTAATTCGCTCGGGATAGGTCATAATGACTTCCGTCGTGCGTTCGGTTACTCGCTTCTGGTTCCATTTAGGAATATTAATAAGCGTCACTCCTGAATTAAAATACTGACCTTCCTGAGTGATTCCTAGCTCTTTACGAATAGGCATCCAATCGTCGGCTACGGCTGCTAGAGGGTGCCCACCTATATCTAGACTGGATAGGCTGCCTAGGTCTCCTACAACTATCGTATCGATATCCATATAAATAATGGTTTCGACCGAGGCAGGTACAAGCTTGGCAAAAAATAGACGATAAAAAATTGTCTCGGTAAAATAGCTACCCGCATGATCTGGTAGCACAAAGTCTTGCACTAAGGAGGGCTCTACGACATAGAAAAAGATTCTACCTCCATTTCCCTCCACATATTGTACTAATGCATCCTTATCAGCTTCCGTTATGCCTGTAGCAATAGCGTGTATCACAATGCTATGAGCACGGTTATGATGAAATACGGAAGCTAAAAGCACGTAAAAGGGTGGAAGATAACCCTTATCGAAACAAAAGCCTAAATGGATAATAGAAGAGGTGGACATGCTTGAAAAAGCGAGTAAGAACTTTATTTATAATTAGTCTTTTAACTTTCTGTTATTAGTTTTTAAACTGAAACAGTAAAGCAAGTGCATCTTGCAGGCAGAAAGTAAAGTCTATCCCGGGTAGCCTTAGGTCCACCTTTGGCTCTGCAATTTAGTAGCGTATGATGGGTCTGTGCAAACTTATAGTAGAGCTTGGGTAAATTATCCTTTGAGTCGCATGCTCATCGTCTTGTAATTTACTCGAATGGATAGAATAGCCTTGGCCCGTTTAATATTGCAACAGTCATTACGAATCAGCGGCGCCCAAGTAGGTGCTGCGCCTTCATCACGGCGCTACCCGGTATACCCAGCCGGGCGCACATATACAATACCCAGCTCGTGAGTGAACGGTCATCCTGCCACCGCACCCGTAGCCAGTGCGCCGCCTGCGGGCTACCAATCTGGTAGAGCAGCTCCGAACGCAAATGCGTCTGACGAATAATAGCAGCGTCAGCCTCTGAGCTTACTCCCCTATTTTTGTTTAGGAGCATCAAGGAGCCTTCCTCCATTTGACGGCGGCGCGAATTAAACACGGCATTAGCATGCCGACGATACCGAGCACTAACTTTAGGAGAATATAAAAACTTGTATTCCCTAGCTATGCGCAACCACATATCCCAGTCCTCGAAGGGCAAGCTTTCATCATAAAGGCCAACCCTCTCATAGCAAGAACGCCGCACCAATGTACTCATGGCCGCAATGACGCAAGAGTTAAGCAAGGTCACGTACACTTCTTCGGGATGCGGAATAGCAAAATCATCCGGCTGAGGAATGGTATTGCCTTCACTGTCCATAAACTCGATGGCGCTGGTAATTACTCCTACCTCGGGCGGGGCGTTGAGCAGCAAGGGCACCTGCACGGCCAGCTTGTCGGGCAGATACACGTCGTCCGAGCCGATAAGGCAGATGAACTCCCCCTGGGCCTGGGTCACCAGCGTGTTGCAGGCCGGGCAGATGCCGCGGTTGGTCGGATGTTCAATGAGCCGGCCCCGTACCTGCGGATGCTCCGCCAGCCAGGCCCGGGCCACGGCCGCGGAGTCGTCGGTGGAAGCATCATCCACGATGAGCACCTCGACATTCGGGTAGGTCTGCCGCCGGATGCTCTCTAGCGTCTCGCGCAGATACGATGCATTGTTGTACGAAAGAACACCTACCGTTACTACAGAAGCTTCTTGAATCACGCTACCAACAGTTTGCGAACTATCTTGTGCCACTTTAGCATCCATTTATCTGAAGTAGGTTTGCATACCTTTTACTACGGCAGCAACGTGCTCTTCAGTCATACCAGGCCACATGGGCAGACTTAAGCTAGTATTTGCCAGGTCCTCCGCAATAGGATAAGCTCCCTTCATAATACCCATGTGGGCGTATGCCTGCTGCATATGCGGAGGCACGGGGTAGTGAATGAGGGTCCCGATTCCTGCGCTGGTGAGGTGCTGCTGAAGCGCGTCTCGCTGAGTTGTGCGCACTACATACAGATGGTAGACGTGGGTGCTACCTTCTACCGTCACGGGAAGCTGCAAATCGCCAATGCCTTGCAGGTGTTCATCGTACCAGCGTGCTACCTGCTGACGCTGGCGTGTCCATTCGGGCAGGTACTGCAGTTTTACCTGTAACACAGCGGCGTGCAATTCGTCCAGCCGTGAGTTGTAGCCAATTACCTCGTTGTAATACTTCTGCTGCGAGCCATAATTGCGCAACGTCTGAATTTTCTTAGCTAGCGCCTCATCATTGGTCGTTACGGCTCCGGCATCTCCTAACGCACCCAGGTTTTTGCCCGGGTAAAAGCTAGTGCCATTGGCATGGCCAAAGCTACCCGTGACACCTCCATCAGCCGTAGCGCCCTGAGACTGCGCGTTATCTTCTACCACAAATAGGTTGTGTCGGCCGGCAATTTCCATAATAGCCGTCATCTCGCAGGCTTGACCATATAGGTGTACGGGCATGATGGCCTTCGTGCGCGGCGTAATGGCAGCTTCTATCCGGCCCGGATCAATATTATATGTTGCCGGATCGGGCTCCACCGGTACGGGAGTTGCGCCTACGTAGGAAATAGCTAACCAGGTGGCAATGTATGTGTTGGATGGTACGATTACCTCATCGCCAGGCCCAATACCCAGTGCTACCAACGACAGGTGCAAAGCATCAAGTCCATTAGCGACGCCTATACTGTACCGTGAGCCTGAAAAGGTGCTATACGCCGCCTCAAAGTCGCGCACGTGCTGACCAAGTACATACCATTGTGCATCATACACCTGACCCAAAGCGGCCATAACTTCCTCACGAATGGGTTCATGCTGAGGAGCGAAAGAGAGAAAAGGAACCGTCATACCACGTATTGGAAGAAAATATCGATGCCCCAAAATTAGGGAATGTTCTCCAGTATCATTTTAGAGCCCACTGAGGTCATAACAGGGTGCTTGCTGCCCCTGCCATCCTACTATTATTCATCCGCACGCTGTCTTCTTGATATGTTCCCTCTACTCTTTGCCTAAAGCACCTTTCACCCGACGCCACACCCTTCCCACTTCTGGATAGTTAAAGTAGGTTTCCAACACGCGGCTACACAGAAGCTTTTTCATTTCTAGCCGTGTCATGGGCTTAGGCACGAACTGCGCTTGCTTTGCCCGGGGTGATTGACGCAAATATTCAAGGTATAAGAATCTCAGCTTATTCTCACAGGCACGGTGCCAGGGTTTGTTGCGGCCATTGTAATGGATGATGACCTTGTCGGCTAGGAACCGGCGGTAGTCGCGCTTGGCCAGGTCATGGGGAATGTAGGCCTTCATCAGGTTGTAGCGGCAGTCCAGCCGGTGCCAGCGGCCCTGGAAATGCATATTTAGCGCATCCTGGTCACAGTACTCCAGTTTTTCCGGGTGCGCAGCAATAATTTTCATTATCTGCGCGGTGGTGCGTTGCTCCCGCCACTGGGGCAGATTTATCAGCAGGATGCCCGCGTTGAAGTAGTCTTCGAGCCGGTATATACCCAACTCTGTGCGTAAGGGCATCTCAGCTTCCATCACGGCTCCTATTACGGCAGAACCAATGTCGGCTTGGTAAACTTCGGTTAGGTCGCCAACTACCAGCGAATCAATATCCAGATACAACAGGCGCTCAACATCCGGGGGCGCCAACTGGGCGAAGAAAAGGCGATAGTACGTGGCCAGAGTAAGCCATGCTTCGCTCTTATCGGGCACGGGAAAATTCCTGGTGGTGTCGGCGTCAAGCTCGTAGTAATGGAGTTGTGCGCCTTGCTGGCGAACATACGCGGCTATAGCTTCCTTATCGGCGACGGGCACGTCGGAAGCAATGGCATGCAGCTCTATCTGCTGACCAGCGTTATGATGGAAGATGGAGGTTAACAACACATAAACTGGCGTGATGTACCCTTCATCAAAGGCAATGGCCAAGTGTACGGTTGGTTTCTGCTGTTCCATGTGCAAAGCAGTTTTGAGTAAACAAAATCACTTTAGTAACGGCCTGAAAAACCAGAACGTATATAGTGCCCCCAAGCTCGGAACCAAAAAATGGCGAATGGTTCTGCTTGTAAAGCAGAACCATTCGCCATTTAACCCGCAGACAGCCAGTTTGTTGCTTATATTATAAAAGCCATATTAATTTCTTGTGTCAAATTTCAATCGGCACGCGACACTGCTGAGCTAGCCCCTTGCCCAGGCTAGTTTACCAAGCCAGTGTTATTATCTCTCGTGCGCCGTCTTTTAACCCGGCGCCATAACTGCCCTACCTCCGGATAGTTGAAGTAGGTTTCCATAATACGGCTATGAAACAGCTGCTTAAGCGCCTCACGGGTAGGAGGCTTGGACATATACTGGCCAAAACGGGCTACCGGCGACCTGCGCAGGTAGTACGGATACAGGAAGCGCAGGCGGTTTATGCAGGCACGGTGCCAGGGTTTGTTGCGGCCATTGTAATGGATGATGACCTTGTCGGCTAGGAACCGGCGGTAGTCGCGCTTGGCCAGGTCATGGGGAATGTAGGCCTTCATCAGGTTGTAGCGGCAGTCCAGCCGGTGCCAGCGGCCCTGAAAGACAACGTTCAGCGCATCCTGGTCGTGATATTGCAGAACATCTTTAGGCGTGCGTACAATGACCTCAATGGCACGCTCGGAAATGCGCTGAGCACGCCACGGCGGCAAATTCATTAGCAGCATACCCGAGTTGAAGTAGTCCTCCAGGCTGCGCATTCCTATTTCGGAGCGTAACGGCACTTCGGCTTCCATCACAGCGCCAACCGCAGTGTCACCTAAGTCAGCCTGATACATTTCCGCCAAGCTGCCAACTACCAGCATATCAATATCTAGATACAACAGATGCTTGATATCCTGAGGCACTAAGCGCGGAAAGAACAGGCGGTAGTACGCCGCCATTGTAATGTAGGCCTCCGGCTCATCGGGCCCAGGCACCGGAAAGCCCTGCGTTACCTCCGGACTAATCACGTAAAAGTGCATATCGCCCCCCTGCTGCCGGGCATACTCTACCATGCGCGTCTTTGCAGCTTGCGGTACATCGGTGGCAATGGCGTGCACCTGCACCTGGCAGTCCCGATTGTTCAGGAAGATAGAAGTTAGCAATACAAAAACGGGGTTCACATACACCTCATCAAAAGCTATGGCAATGTGAATTACGGTAGAACTGGTTGACATGAATTACGAAGCTGTGCACACTGTCTAAGTAACCTAATATGCAAGAATTAATCCGGACTATAAATTTTATCTATGATATCAGGTATTTATATATCACAACCAAATCATAATAAAATCAATTTTCTTGCACTGATAGTCGATATTCGCCAAAAATTTAAGATTACGGCTTACTGCGCAGTATTTACTATATATTATATATATTTACAAAACCATGATTTTTGAAGTACACACCAATATACTTTAAAGTAATGGCAAAATTTATTAACATGAATGGGTAAGCTACAGCAAAATACCTTTGCTCAGGTTGCTGAAACACAATACCTATAATAATTATTGTATACAGCGGCACGATTTTTACAAGTATATTTTTTTTCTTATCATGTTTCCAAATGAATAAAACAGAAATAAAACCTAACCCTACTGTCAACACATAGAATATGTATGAGAGTACTTTAAAAATTCTATGAATCATAGGCAGGTCACTAAATGATCTAGTAAAAATAACTGCAACAGCATTCTTAAATACAAGAATATAAAGTATCTTAATTCTATTGATAATATGGTATCTGACTGGTTTTTCTTCTTTATAAGAGTCCTTGTAAGCATTAATTCTATTAACTAACATAGAATCTTGACGGTGTTGGATTCGATTTTGTTTAGACGGAAGAGGTAAATTTCTATACGTTTCTTTTATAACCTGCAAAGTATCCATATTATACAAACGAGTGAAATCGTTTTGACTCCAAACGAATTTAGGGTTAGGTGAGCTATAACCTACGAACCAATCCATCGCAGAATTTCTCTCCCAAAAGGCAGCTTCGTAGCCAAGCGAGGTACAGAGACCCACTAATGATTTATAGCTTTCCTTTGTATCATATCCAGCCCATACAGTGGACTGCAACGGTATGATCCTTTTATATATTGGCCAGTTTCGCGCTACCCAAAGTGAATCTAAAATGATAAAAGGCAAAGAAAAGATTGATAACATAAGCAAAATACGCTTGACATCTTCTCCAAGAGTATGGAAATGCCAGATAAGATAAAAACCTACTGCTGGGAAAATCAAAACCAAAAAAGGCCTAAAAAATACAGCTATTGCTAACGTGACACCTATAAAAAAAACATATGTTAATCGTCGATTATTTAATACTTTGCATATAAAATAAAAGCTTGACAATACTGTGATTACCGCAAAACTTTCACCCAAAACAACTACGTCATATTTTAACAAAAAGGTACTCAAAGCAAAAAGCATCATAGCAATGAAAGCATAATATTTTCCGTAATCTAGCCTTAACATAATTTTACCAACCAGATACATACTAACAAATGAGCACAAATACTGAGCTAAACAGTATGCAACCATTGAGTGCAAGGGATTCAAAAACAACCTAAAACACAAATAAACAGCTCCAACTGCAGGCATACGGCCTGCATAAGAGTCAATAAGTTTCTTATCACCTACATAGTTTCCATATTTTAATAAGTTGTCGATTGGCTCTGTATAAGACAGTGTATCACCTTCTATAAGAAAGTATTTCCCATCTCCAAAATACATATTAGTTCCATAAACAAAGAAAGAAATTATTATTTTTATAAGACAGCAAAACAAAAATGCTTTCGAAAACGGAATTAGCTGTATTTTTTTCTTGACAGAATCAAGCAGCAACAAAGTCGTTATTTTTTTCATGTCTATAAAACCAATCATTATCTTATAAAGCAATACTTAAGATTTACTCTTTGTGAAACCATAAATTTCACTGACAACATACAAGGGGCGACTACGGGCAGCATCCATAGAGCGCCACACATATTCACCTATTATACCTAGCGCGACCATTTGAAAGGCAGATATAAATAGCACAACCACCATTAATGTGGTCCAACCTTGCGGGCCTTGAGGATCCAATATTTTTAATCCTATAATGTATATACCATAGATTAGAGCAATAACTCCTAGCCCTAAACCAGTTACAGAAATAGCACGTATTGGAAAAAAGGAAAAAGAAAGCAGTGAATCAATTAACAGCTTTATTTTTTTTGAAATAGTCCACCGTGAAGTTCCTATTTGGCGTTTGCGACGCACATACGGAATGTTAACGTATGCGAACCCTAACCAAATCATGAGGTAGAACACATTGCTATTGCGTTCATGCATCTTAGTAACCTCGTCGGCTACTTGCCGATCAAAGAATACAAAATCAAACCCGCCGTCTGGAATATTGCTTAAGGCTAATCGCTTCATCAGCCAATGAAAGGCTTGAGCAAACCACTTGGAAAAGCCAGTTTCCTCTCGGTCTTGTCGGTTACCTATCACCAGTTTGAAACCCTTTTGCCAATAGTCATACATCTGTACCATTAACTCAGGTGGATCCTGCATATCGGCAGTAATTACAGATAAACAATCGCCAGTAGCATGAGCAATACCGGCAACAATAGCGTTGTAAGAACCAACGTTGCCAGCTAATTTTATCACTCGTATGCGGTCAGGATATTGATCGTGAGCCGCTATCAAAGCCTGTAGCGTCTGGTCGCCCGAACCATCATCCACGAATATGTATTCAAATTCTACCCCAGTTGGAAAACGGACTTCATTGTCGATTAACTCTTTGACCGTAACGGGCACATTTGCCTCATTATAATAACAAGGGATGATTACTGACAACTTGGGCATGAGCTTTTTTAGTGGCCGTATGTTGGCTAAAACAGATGAATAATGACGGTAAGAAAGACGGATGTACTTATTGAGCTAGTGAATAATTTGTACATAGCACAAAGAATAATATAAGACATAACAGCGACGTCACATTTCCTGCTAACAATAAGCTAGATTATTGTTAAAAAGAGCAAGCCAAAACACAGCTTGAGCCCCCAAGTTTAAAGCCAAGTTTCTCGCTAGTGCGAAACACAGCCCGATTGGTGACCTGAGTAGTCATCAAAACGTACTCCACTTCCTTTTGTCGAGCCCGCTGCACAGTTTCCGACACCAGCTTCAGGTGCCAGCCCCGGTTAGAGGGGCCTACGGCGGTGAGCACTACACGTGACAAACCAGTGTTGAGTTGCTGGCCATGTGCCTGCAGATCGCTGATAGCTAAGAAGGAATCGAGGGGCAAACCGGCCTCATTCGGTACCAACACGGCGTCGCAATAACCTTCGACGGAAGCCGAAGCATAACGCGCCAGAAACTGGTCACCTAACTCATCACCGAACCACCGGTCAGCGTGAAAGCGGTCGTATTCATTGCGGGCCGCTGCCGAAATTTGACCTATGGCAGCGGCTTCCTCAGGCCGGGCCACGCGAACGGGATAGCGGGGCTGATTAAAAGAGGCTACTTCATCGTGAAAGAACAACAATCGAGTTTCTATCAAGCGCCAGCCCGTGTCGCCCAGTGCCTGAGCGACACGGGTATCTTCAGCGGGCAGTTCAGCAAAACAGTAGGCGGCTCCTTGCTGTCGAAGGTGTTGGCGAAACGCATGCCCGGCGACAGCTAAAACCGCAGCTGAAACAGTATTAGTAAAAAGAGCTGTAAATACCTTATATATCTCCGCTTTGAAAAATGCACTGTCCCAGGCCAGATAGGCGTACAAAAATTGAACAGTAACTCCCTGATGTTCAAATTCGAAAATACGATGCGACGCGTCAGTAGCGTACTGCTCGGCTAAACCGGTACCGAACAGCCGCTGCTGCGTATCTACATCAAGCTTGCGCAGGAAATTGTAAGGCGAATAGAAGAAGAGCTTATCAGCCCGGGCCGCTATTAGGTCGACCCTTACTTGTGGCCCCATATCCGCTTAAAGTCTTCGTATTGGCGGATATAATCATGCTCTTGGTAAGAGGTAGAGGCAAATACTACTTGTACGGCGGTATGTGAGTACTGCATAGTGTGCCAAGCATTGGGGGGAATGTACACGCCTACATGTGGCGACTCTAGCACAAAAGTTTGCACTTCGCCGTCGGGCATTTCCGTCGTGACAATAATCCGCCCAGCTACTGCAATAAGTACCTGTTCGGTCGCATGGTGTGCATGACGGCCTCGTACAATATTCTCAGGTGTAAAGTAAGTCCAGAAAGTACGTTCTATTGGGAACGGAATAAGCCCGTTAGCTTCCCCAACGGAAATGTAGCCGATATCGGAGGCACCCAGCTTTGGAAACTCAATTAGATGTGGCTTCTGCATAAACGTCGGGGAAGGCTCTAGAACGTGCGTGGGGTGTTATTTACCTGACCAGTAATCACACCGGGCACATGCTCCCGGAAGTACTCTAAAGTACGACGCAACCCTTCCGCACGGTCTACCTTCGGCTCCCAGCCCAGCACCTCTTTGGCTTTGGTGATGTCAGGCCGGCGCTTCATAGGGTCGTTTTCCGGCAGAGGCCGGTAATCGGGCTTGAACTCCACGCCAGTAAGGCGGGCAATTTCCTCGCCGAACTCCTTAATGGTGATTTCCGACGGGTTGCCAATGTTCACAGGCAAGTGATAGTCGCTCAGCAGCAGACGGTAGATGCCATCTACTAGATCATCCACGTAGCAGAACGAGCGGGTTTGCGAACCATCGCCGAATACCGTTAGGTTCTCGCCACGCAGGGCCTGCGAGAGGAAAGCCGGCAATACGCGACCGTCGTTGAGGCGCATGCGCGGGCCATAGGTGTTGAAGATGCGCACAATGCGGGTCTCCAGGCCATGGTGGTTATGATAAGCCATGGTGATGGCCTCCTGGAAGCGCTTGGCTTCATCATAGCAACCGCGGGGTCCCACGGGGTTTACGTTACCGAAGTATTCTTCAACCTGGGGGTGAATTTCTGGGTCGCCGTACACTTCCGAGGTGCTGGCAATTAGCATCCGGGCACCCTTTACACGGGCTAAGCCCAACAGGTTATGGGTGCCTAGTGAGCCCACCTTCAGCGTCTGAATGGGAATCTTAAGGTAGTCAATGGGCGAAGCAGGTGAGGCGAAGTGCAGAATGTAATCCAGCTTGCCGGGTACAAATACAAACTTTGATACATCATGATGATGAAACTCAAAGTTCTCTTTGCCAAACAAATGCTGGATGTTTTCTAAATCACCCGTCACGAGGTTATCCATGGCAATGACGTGGTAGCCTTCCGCCAAGAACCGGTCGCAGAGGTGGGAGCCTAGAAAGCCTGCCCCGCCGGTGATTAATACGCGTTTCTTATCTGACATGTAAGTAAGAAGTAACCGAGGTAAAAAAAGATGCTTATCCGCAGATTAAGCGGGCTCGTGGTGAGCCGTTTTGATGCCGATGCAATGGTAAGCGTAACCAGCAGCCCGCAGTTCAGCGGCATCGTAAATGTTGCGTCCGTCGAAGATAACCTTCTGTTTCAGCAAGCGGCTCATTACATCGAAGTTTGGCACGCGGAACTCAGGCCACTCCGTAACCACGAGCAGAGCGTCGGCATCAATCAAGGCCTCCATTTGGTCCTTGGCGTAAGTTATCCGGTCGCCGAGGGAGTGCTTGGCCTCTTCCATAGCTACTGGGTCATAAGCTGTAACTGTGCAGCCCTCAGCTAGCAACTTGTCGATGATTACCAAGGAAGGTGCTTCGCGCATGTCGTCCGTTTTGGGCTTAAACGACAAGCCCCAAATGGCTATTTTCTTTCCGTTCAGGTCGCCGCCGAAGTGGTTTTTTACCTTATTAAACAGTACCTCCTTTTGGGCTTCGTTGACACCTTCTACGGCTTGCAGCACTTGCATTTGGTAGCCATTTTCTGCGGCGGTTTTAATCAGAGCTTTTACGTCCTTAGGGAAGCAAGAACCACCATAGCCGATACCAGGGTAGATGAATTTGGTGCCAATTCGGGCATCAGAGCCAATACCCTTGCGGACCATGTTCACGTCAGCGCCCATGATTTCGCACAGGTTGGCGATGTCGTTCATGAACGAAATTTTGGTAGCCAGCATGGAGTTGGCCGCATATTTCGTCATTTCAGCCGACGGAATATCCATGAAGATAATGGGATGACCATTAAGCAAGAAGGGCTTGTACAGGCGGCTCATTACCTCCTCAGCCCGCTCCGACGAAACTCCTACTACAATGCGGTCAGGCTTGAGGAAGTCGTCAATAGCAGCACCTTCTTTTAGGAATTCGGGATTAGAAGCAACATCAAATTCGATGTTTTCGCCGCGCTTAGCTAAGGCATCTTCAATTTCCTTGCGCACCTTGGCAGCCGTGCCAACCGGCACCGTACTCTTGGTCACGATAACGCCGTAGCTGTTCATGTTTTCACCGATGCTGCGAGCCACGGCCAGTACGTACTTCAAGTCAGCCGAACCATCTTCGCCAGGAGGCGTGCCTACCGCAATAAAGGCCACATCGCAGCCTTTGATGGCCTCGCTGATGTTAGTGGAGAAGTGCAGGCGGCCTGCAGCCACATTGCGCGACACCATTTCTTCCAGGCCCGGCTCATAGATGGGCAAAATACCTTTGTGCAGGTTGTCAATCTTGCGCTGATCAATGTCGATGCATGTCACATCGATGCCTACCTCGGCAAAACAAGTGCCTGTTACAAGGCCGACATAGCCGGTGCCTACTACTGCGATTTTCATATGAAGAAGAGGTATGTAAATTTTAGAATGCTACTGTGATGAGAGGGCGTGTAGGGTTACGCAAACAGGCCGTACTTGAGAATGCAGTAGATGGCACGAAACCCGTCGCGCCACCCTATTTTTTTACCTTCGGCGTAGGTCCGGCCGTAGTAGCTGATGCCTACTTCGTAGATGCGCACATTGGGCACCCGCGCCATTTTGATGGTTACTTCCGGCTCGAAGCCGAAGCGCTTTTCTTCCAGTTGAAGTCCCTGTACAATATCGCGCCGGAAGAGCTTGTAGCAGGTCTCCATATCGGTTAGGTTCAGGTTGGAGAAGGCATTGCTGAGCATAGTTAGCCAGTGGTTGCCGATGCTGTGCCAAAAGAATAGAATCCGGTGCGGCTTACCGCCAATAAAGCGGGAGCCATACACCACATCTGCCACGCCCCGTAGCACGGGACGCAGTAGGACGTTGTATTCCTCCGGATCATACTCCAAGTCAGCGTCTTGGATGATGATGTAGTCACCGGTGGCTTTTCGAATGCCGGTATGCAAAGCCGCGCCTTTTCCCTGATTTACGTCGTGCTTATAATACTGTATTGCCAGCTCTGGGTTGCTAGCTACGTAGCGCTGAACCGCTTCTTCTGTGTTATCCCGGGAGCAGTCGTTTACAATCAGCACTTCTTTGGTAAAGCCTCCCAACAATTGCACCTGCTTAATCTGGTCCAGAATAAGGTGGATAGTTGCTCCCTCGTTGTAGGCCGGAATGATGATGGAAAGCTTACGCGCGGGGACTGTTGGAGCCATACTCAGAAACAAGGAGAAACGTAGTGCGATACAATAACGCTAGGTGACAGATTCAAGAGAGACTGTATAAACTACTAGGCAGCCATCATATGCTTTTTCCACCACCACTGGAACACAATCAGGGCCCAAATGCGGGCGTGCACGTCGCCGGGGCTGGAGGAGAAAAGCTGCCTCTTCAGCCCGCGAATAGCTTCGACATCGAACACGCCTTGGGCCTCAATGAACCCGTCGGAAAGCAAGTCGTCCTCAATTAAGGGGCGAAGCTCCCCACGAAACCACTTTAGCAATGGTACCTCGAAGCCGTGCTTAGGCCGCTTGTACAACTCCCCGGGCAGCATAGGCCGGAAGGCATCCTGCACAATCTTCTTTTTCATCTTCCCATCGATTTTGCTGGAAACGGGGATGGAAAAAGCGAAGCGTACGACATTAGGGTCGAGGAAGGGCGGGCGCACCTCCAGGGAATTAGCCATGCTCATCAGGTCTACCTTGGTGAGCATGTCGTAGGGTAGCACCAGCTTGGTATCCGTGAGCAGCACCTCGTTCAGGTCGCCGTCGGCATGCAGATCTTCAAGAATATCTTTCCGGCGCTTCTCAGCCAGCTTCTTGCCAACTTTGCGTTTGGCTGCTGGGCTCAATAGGGCGCGCGCATCCTTCTCGGACGCAAACGAAGCCCAATCCCAGTACCGGTCCTTGGGGCCAGACAGCATGCCGCGCGAGAAGCGCTGAAACTGCCGCACTTTGTTGCCAAAAAATGAATTGCGTGACTTAGGTAGCACGTCCCACAGCAGGTTTAAGCCTGTTACGGCTTCGGCCTTAAAGCCGCCCTGACGCACCTGAAACTCCCCCATGTGCTTATTGTAGCCGCCAAACAACTCATCAGCCCCGTCGCCCGACAACGCTACCGTGGCTTTTTCCCGGGTGCGCTTGCTGAGGATATACACGGCCAGCGCCGAGGAGTCGGCGAAGGGCTCGTCGATGTAGTTCAACACATCGAAAATATGGTCGTAGAGGTCCTGGTTAGTCAGGGAGAAGACCGTATGATTGGTCTTGTACTTATCTGCTACGAGCTTGGCGTACTTGGTTTCGTCGAAGAAGGGCTCGTCGCGGTAGCCAATGCTGAAGGTGTTTAGGTGTTGGGTGTGGCGCGTGGCTAGGGCCACGATTACTGAGGAGTCGATGCCGCCACTAAGGAAGGCGCCCACGGGCACGTCGGCTACGAGGCGGCGGGCCGTGGCATCGTCGAGCAGGTCTACCAGTTTGGCTTGCTGCTGCTCATAGCTGAGCTTGTTCTTCTCGGCTTTCTTGGCGTCGTAGGGAATCTTGTACCACCGCTTGCGCACTACCTTCTTGCCCTTCACGTACAGGTAGTGGCCAGGCAGCAGCTTCTTTACGCCTTTGAAAATAGTGGCGGGACCCGGAATATAGTTGAGCTGAAGGTAGTGGCTCAAGGAAACGTAATCCAGCTTGCGCGGCACGCCCAAGGCTAGCAATGACTTCATTTCGGAGGCAAACAAGAGCTTGTCCTCGTCGCGGTAAATCAGCAGGGGCTTCTCCCCCATCCGGTCACGGGCCAAGAAAATAGAGTCCTCTTCCTTGTCGTAAATGGCGAAGTCGAAGAAGCCATTCAGCTTTTTCAGGAAGTTGCGGCCCTCGGAAATATAGAGGTGCAGCACTACCTCCGTGTCGGTTTGGGAGTGGAAGCGGTGTCCCTTGCTGACTAACTTTTGGCGCAGCTCCTTGAAGTTGAAGATCTCGCCATTAAAGACAATCGTGTAGCGGCCCGACTCATCGGTCATGGGCTGGTTGCCGTCGGCGGTCAGGTCAAGGATGGCGAGCCGCCGAAAACCAAGACCACACCGCTCGTAAGCAAAGTGGCCCTGCGAATCAGGACCACGGCTAACGATGGCGTCGGTTGAGGCGCGCAGGGAGGCCAACGAGTTGCGGCCTGCATCAGTAAAAGCAAATACTCCGGAGATTCCACACATAAGGCGGGCAAAAGTACGAACTATCGGGACTTGAGTTTCTAAAAACTACAAGGCCGCGCCCGCAACCAAAGCCGTGCCACGTTAGTACACAAGGCAGGAATAGTTGTTTCCCCAATCTTGCCCCACCATGAATCTACAAGATCAACTAAGTCTTCAGCGAGAATTTGAAGCCGCCGTATCCCGCGTTGACAATATGCCTGGCGACCAAGCGGCCGCTCACATGACTGACCTCTACGGCCTCTATAAACAAGCTACCGAAGGTGACCACGACACGTTGGACCCACACAATGTAGGCGACGATACGCCGGACGACCCCAGCGGTAAGCCCGGTATGTCACAGGCCCAGTGGGATGCCTGGAGCAAGTTTAAAGGTGTTAGCCAGGACGATGCCCGTCGGCAGTACATTCAGAAAGTTCAGGAAGTAGCCGGCCCCGTCGGCGAAAAGGCAACCATCATTACAGGCAATGGCCAGCCCGCAACTGGTTCCCAGGTAGGCGGCGCAGATGCTGCTTCCGGACCTGAGGTGCAAGCCAACGACAATACAACGCTTGCGCAACAGCCTACTACCCAGCCGGGCGTTTCGCAGGGAGGCCTACGCGGTGATATTACGGCCGGCGCACCCTACGGCGGTGAGGATAAACTGAAAGGCGACCAAAGCTAAATCCCGGATTTAACCAAATTAATCAGATTCAACAGCAAAGGCCACTACCCTCAGGTAGTGGCCTTTGCTGTTGGTAATTAGCATGAGTGAAACCGAGCTAAGGCGGTTGGCTATTCTGAATGTTGCTTGGCTTGATCCGTGACTAAAATATTTTGCCTGGATTCATAATGCCATGCGGATCGAAAACTTGCTTAATGCCCCGCATCAGATTAAGTTGGGTTTCGCCGATGGCAATACCAATGAATTGTTTCTGCACCAATCCGATGCCGTGCTCCCCACTGATGGTGCCACCTAGCTTCACGCACAGCTCAAAAATCTCCCGGATTGGCTGGCGCAGACCCACATTCCATTGCTCATCGGTCAGTTCGCCCCGGATGATATTCACGTGCAGATTACCGTCGCCGGCATGACCGTAGCATACGCTTTTGAATCCGTAGCGGGCCCCAATTTCCTTGACACCTTTAAGTAGGGTGGGCAGCTCGGCCCGGGGCACAACGGTATCCTCCTCTTTGTACACCGAGTTATAGCGGACTGAATTACCAATGTTGCGCCGAATCTTCCACAATTCATCTTTCTGGGTAGCGTTGTCGGCTAGCAGAATCTCGCCCACGTCGTAGCGTTCTAGTACGGCATACACTTGTTCGGCTTCCTTATACAGCTGCTCCAGGTCCTGCCCGTCCAATTCAATGAGTAGGTGAGCCAAGATGTCCTCGGGCAAAGTGAGTGGAATTTTCAGGTAATCCGACGACCAGGCAATTGCTTCCCGTTCCATGAACTCCATGCCGGAAGGAATAATACCCGCCCGAAACACCGCCGATACCGCTTCGGCAGCCTGCGCCTCCTGCCGGAAAGGCACCAGCATCAAAATGGTGTGCTGGGGGTAAGGCAAAAGCCGGAACACTACTTTGGTGATAATCCCGAGTGTGCCTTCCGAACCAATCATCAGCTGGGTGAGGTTGTAGCCGGTGGAGTTTTTCAGGGTGTTAGCTGCCGTCCAGATGATGTCGCCCGTGGGCAGCACTACCTGCAAGTTCAGCACGTAGTCGCGCGTGGTACCGTATTTCACGGCTTTGGGGCCGCCGCTGCTGTGCGCCAGATTACCTCCCAGAAAGCAGCTGCCTTTACTAGCCGGATCCGGAGGGTAGAACAACCCAACCTCTTTTACGGCATTTTGAAACACTTCATTAATCACGCCCGGCTCCACGGTAGCCTGCAAATTGCGCTCATCAATTTCAAGAATGCGGTTCAGCCGCTCCGTACTCAGTACCACTCCGTTATGAATGGGCAATGCCCCGCCGCTTAGTCCGGTACCGGCTCCGCGCGGGGTAACAGGAATGTGGTTTTCGTGGCACAGGCGCATAATAGCGCTGATCTGCTCGGCGTTAGCGGGGCGCACTACTACATCGGGAGCAAAGTGCAAGTCTTCCGTATGGTCGCGGCCATAGTCGGCATATACTTCCGCCTCCGCCCGCTGAGCCGTTAGCAGGTGCTGAACGCCTACTACTGCTTCAAGCTCAGCTAGCAAGGCCGGAGTCAATACTTGGTATTCCATATATACAAGGGTGAAATGACCACTTCGCTTATCTTTGCCCCGATGCGGGAACACGTTACGAAGGTACGGCATTCGGCGCAGTGGCAGCGGCCACTTCTAGTAGCCTTATGGTTGATCTTAGGAAGTTGGCTGGTGGCTTGTAGCAGCAGCAAGGTGAATTACCGAAACGGGCGTTACTACTCGGCCCGCGACATGGCGCGCATGAAAGCTGCGGACCGCCGCCGGGGCGCTAGCCCTGCGCTGGTCAAATCTAAGGTCAAGACATCAACACCCGCCGGAAAAAGTAAGGTAGTGGCCCGTCGGCCTACCCCGGCTCGCCCCCTGCCGGCCAACGTACCCCGCCAGATGGCTATGGTCATTGAAACGGCTCGTTCCTTCCAAGGCACTCCGTACAAGTTTGGTGGCACCACAAGGCTAGGCATGGACTGTTCCGGACTGCTGCACGAGTCTTTTGCGGCTATTAACGTGGCTATTCCCCGCTCCAGCAACGAGCAAGCCGTGTGGGGTGAGCCCATCAGGCCGCAAGATTTGCGCGCCGGCGATTTGGTATTTTTCGGAGCTTCACCTGGCAGCCCGGTAATTACCCACGTGGGGTTAGTTACTGAAGCCTCAGCGGAAAGCGTCCAGTTCATCCACTCCTCCAGCTCTTTAGGTGTTGTGGAGAATGCCTTAGAAACTGATTACTACTTAAGCAGATTCATTAAGGCAGTACGACCAATATTGTGAATTTCCCCCTTACCTTTGCGGCGGAAAGTGGCGGCAGGTCGGTTGGCTTTAATAACACTGACGTAACACAACCCGGTTATTGAGACCGTAATTTTGTACCTCGTTTTTCTCAGCACACCCCTTTTTTTCACCAATCCCCCTTTATGAGACGCAATCTTTACGCCTCTGTAGCCTTAGTGCCGCTGGCAGTTTTGTCAGCACACATGAGCTGGGCGCAGGGCACCACCACGTCGGCAATGAACGGTGTCATCACCGACAAGTTGGGTGAGGGCTTGCCCGGGGCTACGGTCATTGCCGTGCACACGCCCACCAACACGCAGTACGTGGCGCCTACTAACTCGGAAGGTCGCTTCAACCTGCAGAATATGCGTGTAGGGGGGCCCTACACCATTCGGGTGTCTTTCGTAGGCTATAAAGAGGCCGTGCGTGAAAACATCTTTTTGACCTTAGGTCAGAACCAGCGCCTCGATATCAACTTGAGTGAATCAGAGCAAACGCTGGGTGAAGTAGTAGTAACTGGTCGTCAGGATCCGGTTATCAACGCCGGCCGCACCGGCGCAGCTACTACGGTGCAGCGTGAGCAGATCGAACGCCTTCCTACTCTGAACCGTTCGTTTAATGACTTCACGCGTCTCACTCCCTCGGCCAACGGTCAGAGTTTTGGCGGTCGTAGTGGTGCATTCAACAACATTACTATCGACGGGGCGATTTTCAACAACTCGTTTGGTCTTTCATCTACAGTAGGTGGCCAAGCTGGGGCGCAGCCCATCTCGCTAGATGCTATTGACCAAATTCAGGTAAGTATTGCGCCTTTCGACGTTCGCCAGGGTTCCTTTACAGGAGCTGGCATTAACGCCGTAACCCGCTCGGGCACTAACAAAGTACAGGCGTCTATCTATGGTTTTTACCGTGACCAGAACTTGGTAGGTAACAAGGTAGGTGATGTAGAATCGGATTATCCTAAGTTTGATCTTAAGAACTATGGCTTCCGAGTTGGTGGTCCCATTATCAAGGACAAACTATTCTTCTTCCTAAATGCGGAGAAAGAAACTCGCAATGACCCACCCAGTGGCAACTTCATTGCGCGTCGTCCTGGTCAAACACCTGAGCCTGGTGGCAACTCGCAGACTTCCCGTGTTTTTGCGTCCGACCTGAATACGCTTAGCACTTTCCTGCAGGAGAAATATGGCTTTAATCCTGGTAGCTACGAGGGCTACAAGCAGCGCTCGAACAGCGAAAAAGCAACGGCGCGCTTAGACTGGAACATTTCCAATAACCACCGCCTGAACATCAAATACAACTACCTCCGTTCGTTGTCAGATGTTCCACCTAGCACTTCTAATGCTATTGGCGGGGTTCGGGCACAAACCCAATTTGGTCTTCCTTTCTTCTCGTCGTACTATACTATCAACAACAACCTCGACTCCTATATTGCTGAGTTGAACAGCACGTTTGGAAGCCGATTCTCCAACAATTTCACTGCTGGTTACTCTCGTTTCCGTGACTTCCGTGAGAGTTCCGGTGGCATTTTCCCGCTGGTTGATATTGGTAATGGCGACAACTTGAGCACGGGTAACAACTTAGCGGCCATTACTGCTAGCAACACGCTTACGTCGTTTGGTTACGAGCCGTTCTCGGCTTTCAACATTCTGAACTCCGATGTGTACCAGTTCGGTGACAACTTCACCGCATATCTAGGTAAACACAACGTGACGGTGGGTACCTATAATGAACTGTACGAGTTCAGCAACGGTTTTGCGCCAAACTACTACGGTAACTACCAGTTCAACTCTCTCGCCGACTTCTATGCTTCGGCTCGCACGGCGGAGGCTCCAAATGGGTACGCCATAGTGAATGGTGTTCCTACCCCGCGTGCTACCGGTGCAGGTGCACCTCCTTTGCAAGGCCCTCAGCGCTACCAGTTGCAGTATTCGACTAGTCCTGATGGTTCCTTCCCATTCGCGGTGACAAAGGCAGCCCAATTCGGCCTGTATGCGCAAGATGAATGGTCACCACTCAATAACCTCAAAATAACCGTCGGCATCCGCGGTGACCTGCCGGTTATCTACTCCGATATTGCTCGCAACGAAAACGCAGCCAATCTAGTCTTCCGTGATGGTGTACGGTTAGAGACGGATAAGCTTCCTAACCGCACTGTGCTACTTTCTCCTCGAATCGGCTTCAACTGGGACCCGAACGATGATAAGAAAACACAGGTCCGTGGTGGTACGGGCATCTTCACTGGCCGTATTCCTTTCGTGTGGTTGTCTAACCAAGCAGGCAACAATGGTGTGCAGTTCGGTTCTTTCGACCGCCGGGGCGCAGTAGCTACCACTACGGGCACCACAACAAACCCGAACAACTCTGTTTTCCCCTTCGATCCGAATGTAGATGCTTACCGTCCGGTTGGTGGAGCTGCTAACACCCAGTATAACTTGGCTGTTACTGACCGAGACTTTAAATTCCCGCAGGTTTGGCGTTCTAACATCGCCATTGACCAGGAATTGCCCGGTGGCATCATCGGTACGATTGAGGCCCTTTACACCAAAGACCTCAACGCCGTGTACCAGCAGAACGTAAACCTGCCTGGTACTGAAGCTGCACCTTTCGCCCGATCCAACGGTGCTGACACACGTCCAATCTTCTATACCTTTAGCGGCACTCCGTCAAACGGCGTAGTTGTATCCACGGCTAATAACCGCATCTACGGCTCTGTACCGGCAGCGCAAGGTGGCAACACGGCAGCTCGTCCGAATATCACCGATGCTATTCTGATGAAGAATACCAACAAGGGTTATTCGTACTTCGTGACTGGCCAGTTGCAGAAATCATTCGCCGGTGGCTTCTACGCCAGCGCCGCGTACACTTACTCGGACGCTCGTTCGGTGAATGATGGTGGCTCAATTGCTCAGTCTATCTGGCGCGACCGTCAGGTATCGGGTGACCCCAACGCCAATGTACTAGGCTATTCAAACTTCCTGCAGCAGCATCGAGTAGTAGCTTCGGCTTCGTACCGTCGGGAGTACCTGAACCACTTGGGTACGACTATCTCGTTGTTCTACGAGGCTGCTCCAGCTGGGCGTTTCAGCTATGTGTACTCGGGTGACATGAATGGTGATGGCCAAAACGCCAACGACCTGATGTACATTCCTCGCAACCAGAGCGAAATCAACTTACGTCCAATTACTACCAACGGGGTAACATACAGTGCAGCGCAGCAGTGGGCTGACCTGGATGCTTATATCAGCCAAGACAAGTACTTGAGCAAAAACCGTGGTCAATATGCTGAGCGTAACGGGGCATCTCGTCCGTGGCAGAATCGTTTGGATGTGCGACTGTTGCAAGACATCTTCACCAACATTGGTCAGAACCGCAATGCGTTGCAGATCAGCATTGATATTTTCAATGTTGGTAACCTAATCAACTCTGACTGGGGCACTTTCCAGACGGCTAACCGGGTAAACCCGCTGACTTGGGCTGGGTACAATGCGCAGGGTCAGCCGGTATTTGAGTATCGTTATCTGACGAATCCCGCTACTACTACCACTGGAGGCGTTACTACCGTGGTAACGCCCGGAACCCCGCTGTCGAGAACTTTCCGCGACGACACTGGTGGTATTGGTTCACGCTGGCAGGCTCAGGTAGGGCTGCGCTACCTGTTCAACTAATTTTCAGCCACTTATCCACCTAAAAGTGGGCTGCCGATATCGGCAGCCCACTTTTTTTTACCCGTTTACTTGTAGAATCGAAAACCTACCGTACTTTTGCCAAACCAAATACAAAAGGTTGTTTGGTATTAACTGTGTCTTGGGGGATTAGCTCAGCTGGCTAGAGCGCTTGCATGGCATGCAAGAGGTCATCGGTTCGACTCCGATATTCTCCACTGCTACTCATAATTGATGAGTGGTTTTTACCTGTCGGGGGATTAGCTCAGCTGGCTAGAGCGCTTGCATGGCATGCAAGAGGTCATCGGTTCGACTCCGATATTCTCCACTCCCATTTATAAAAGCCTGACCTGCCGGTCAGGCTTTTTTGTTTTAAGCTTTATCTACTTTTTGATAGTGAAAAAGTAGAAGGCCGCTTCCATTAGCGGGAAGCGGCCTTCGTGTTATCAGGAGGCTAGCTATTGTTTATACAAATAACCCTTCTACCGAGAGATACCGCTCGCCGGTATCGTAGCAGAAGGTAAGTACGCGCCCCCCTTGGGGTACTTCAGCGAGCTTCTTGGCAACAGCGGCCAGGGAGGCGCCGGAAGAAACACCAATGAACAGGCCCTCCTCCCGCGCTGCGCGTCGGGCGTACTCAAAGGCTTCCTGCTGGCTTACTTGAATGGTGCCGTCCAATATTTCGGTGTGTAGGTTATCGGGGATGAAACCTGCTCCAATGCCTTGGATGGGGTGAGGGCCGGGCGCGCCGCCGCTGATAACGGGCGAGAGTTCCGGCTCCACGGCAAAGGTTTTCATCTGGGGAAAGTGAGGCTTCAGAACTTCCGTTACGGCCGTGATGTGGCCACCGGTGCCTACCCCCGTAATGTGAAAGTCAAAGCCCTCGGGGGCATCACGTAGGATTTCTTGGGCAGTAGTATCAGCATGCACTTTGATGTTGGCGGGGTTGCTGAACTGCATGGGCATCCAGGCGCCGGGCGTATCACGCACCAGTTCGTGGGCTTTTTCAATGGCGCCCTTCATGCCTTTTTCCCGAGGGGTAAGCTCTAGGTTAGCGCCGTAGGCAGCCATCAGGCGCCGGCGCTCAATGCTCATGCTTTCGGGCATCACCAACGTCAGCTGGTAGCCTTTTACGGCCGCTACCATGGCCAGGCCCACGCCCGTGTTGCCCGAGGTAGGCTCCACAATCATACTATCGGGCGACAGGATACCGTCTCGCTCGGCCTGCTCAATCATGCTCAGGGCAATCCGGTCCTTGATGCTGCCGCCGGGGTTGGCGCGTTCCAGTTTGACCCAGACCTCCACGTCGGGGCGGTGGGCGAACAATTTGTTCAGGCGCAGCAGCGGCGTGTTGCCGATGGTATCCAGAATGGAAGTGGCTTTCATGGTAGTTAAGAGAAGTAAGGAGGAAAGAAGAAGCTCGCTACTACAGTCTAACATAGCGACTGCTAAGTGGCCAACTGATGAAGGTTCGTTAAATCGAAAAGGTGATGTCTTCGGTGGGGTCTTGGGAGCGGGTGACGTGGATGTGCGCCTGGTGGTAAACGCGCGAGTGCGAGGGTACACTCTCAGTTAGCCACACGTTGCCGCCAATGATGCTATGGCTGCCTACCGTGGTGCTGCCGCCCAAAATAGTGGCTCCGGCGTAAATCACGACGTTATCTTCGATGGTAGGATGGCGCTTGATGCCCTGCAAATGTTTGGCTACGCTTAAGGCTCCCAATGTCACGCCCTGAAAAATTTTGACGTGGGCCCCAATTACGCAGGTTTCGCCAATGACCAGGCCCGTGCCGTGGTCGATGCAGAAGGAAGGCCCGATGCGGGCGCCGGGATGGATATCAATGCCCGTGCGCTGGTGGGCGTATTCGCTTAGGATGCGGGGTACGCGGGCAATGCCACGCTGGTGCAGCCCGTGGGCGAAGCGGTGCATGGCAATGGCGTAAAAGCCCGGATAGGTTGCTACTACCTCAGCCAAACCCTGGGCGGCCGGATCGGCGGCCAGAATAGCGGCGGCATCCTGGAGCAGCATAGCACGCAGAGCCGGCAGGGAGTTCATCAGGTTGCCGGCCAGCTCGGCTGCGGGTTCGGGGGTAGGCACGGCCCGGAGCAAAGCCGTCAGATCGTTCTGGAGTTGGTCGAGGGTAGCAGCTACAGCGTCGGGGTTGCGCAAGGGACGGGCCGAGCGCTCCGGGAACAGTACCTGCAACAGGTGTTCGGCTAACTGGCAAAAGCCCTCGGCAGGCAGGGGCACCGCTGTGTGGGCGTGGGCCTGGGTCAGGGCCTGAATAAACTGGTGGTTGGCAGAAAGCATGGGCAACGTGGGCCTGCGAGCAGGCGGCAAAGCGGCGGGCAGCACCGAGCCGCGACATTTTTCAACCGCCGACGGGACGGAAGGTTTAGGATTCGGGCAAGGTAGTAACCCGACCTCAATTGGCCGCGTTAGCAAAGCAGTTACCCCTCTTTCACTTTACCTTTCCTTTCTCATGGCTGATACCACCATCACTAAAGTTGATTCCCGCTTCTCCCCTACCGGCGCCGATGGCGAAAAATACCTGGCTTCTGGCGTACACGTGGCCATGCGCCTCTGGGAAGACGAGCAGCCCAGCGAGGCCAAAGAGCCCAGCGCCCGCCCTTACGAAACCGTTGGCTATGTGCTGAAAGGCCGGGCCGAGCTGCACATTGAGGGCCAAATGGTGGTGCTGGAACCCGGCAACTCCTGGGTAGTGCCCAAGGGCGCCTCGCACACCTACAAAATACTGGAAGCCTTTTCTGCGGTGGAAGCCACTACCCCGCCCGCTCAAGCCCACGGCCGCGACGAGGAGTAATTCCTACTAGCAGCTATACCAACGGCCCCCACTGCATGGCGCAGAGGGGGCCGTTTTTATTACGACTGGCCTACCGTGACTCATTTAATCAGCTCTACTCGGTCAATTCGGTCCCCAATGTCGAGGCGGCTGACAACATCCATGCCTTGTACTACCTGCGCGAAAATGGTGTAGCGCCCGTCTAGGTGGGGCGTGGGGGCGTGAGTGATAAACCACTGGCAACTCTCGGTGTCCTTGCCGGCCGAGGCCAACCCCACGGCCCCTTCCCCATAGCGCACATCAGCAAACTCGGAGCGTAGGTTGTAATCGGAGCTACCCCAGCCGTCGCCGCGGGGGCAGCCGCCCTGGGCCACAAAGTTGGGCACGACGCGGTGAAAGTTTTTGCCATTATAAAAGCCCCGTCGGGTAAGCTCCACGAAGCTAGCCACCGAGCCGGGGGCCTGCTCCACCAGCAAGCGTAGCACCACGTCGCCCTTGCTGGTGCGCACTGCCACCCGCTGCCCGGCCGGAATAGTGCTGACGAGGGCCCAATCAATGGGGTGCGTAGCGGCTTTGGCTACAGGGGCAGTAGTGGCGGGCTGGTTCTGCAGAAAGTCGATGGTTTGCTGCAAGGACTGCCAGGCCTCCAAATCTCGGGGTAAGGTCAGTTGGTCGCGGGCTTGAATCAAAAAATCAGGGCTAGGCAGCAGCTTGCGCAGGTTCAGCTTTGGGTCGCGGATGGCCTCGGCGGCCGTGCCCATTACGGCTACATCTCGGCTGAGCACTCCCCGGCGCAGGGCCAGGGCCAGATCGGGGTAGCGGCCGGCCGGGAAGGTAGGCTGCCGGCTCATAGCTACCAGGGCTTCCATGCCGTAGGTACCCACCACCAGGGGTTGCCCTGGGGTGAAGGTGGCCCGCTGCACGAAGTCGAATGCCGCCGGGTCTTCGCCCAGAGCTTTCAGCAAATAGCCTTTCTCGTAGGGGTCCGGGGTGGCAGCGTAGCGTTCCTGCACTGCCCCCCGGATGGCAGCCTGCTCCGGGCTGGACTGGTGCAGGGCAGCCGCTAGCAAGGTAGCCCGCACCCGCCACTGCTCCAGCCGGTTGGCTTTTCCCAAAAACATGGAGCCCGGCTCATTCGTGGCGTGGGTCAGAAAGAATTCGGCGGCCGACAAAGCTACCTGGGCGTTAGAATCCGTCAGGGCCTGCCAGGCGGCTTCTTTTACCGGGGCGTACATCTGCGCATTCATGGCCCGCAGTGCACTCACCCGCACCCGGTAATCTGGGTCGCGCCGGGCCAGGGTGGCCAGCAGAACTGGCACGGTGGGCGCGGTAGCGGCTTTGCTGAGGGCAGCCGTAACGGCGCTGCGCACCGCATAGTGGGCATCTTGCTGGGCCACCGTGCCAAGGGTAGCGGCATAAGAAGTTAGGTTGATGCCGCGGGTGCGGGCCAGGGCATTGGCCGCGGCCAGCCGGGAGCTTACCGGGTTGCCGCGCCCTACCAGCTGCACCAGCCGGCTAACGGCCGCCTCCGAAGTCAGGCCCCGTAAGCCGGCCCGGTACAGGCCCCAGGCTTGCCCACTGAGGGTGGCCGTGTCGGTGGCCAGCGCGGGGGGTAGGCGAGTGAGCGTCAGCAGCCCCGCCCGGGAGGTGCAGCGCCCCAGGGCCTCCAGCACGTAGCGGCGTACTACCCCGTCGGGCTCGGTGCTGATGCGTTGGGCAAGGCCGGCTTCCGCCGTGGAATCAGCGGTTTGCCCCAGGGCGTAGGCGGCTGCCCGTCGCACGGTAGCATCCGCATCTTCGCGCAGCCGGGTGAGCAGTGGGGAGGTAGCCTCCTTGCTCTGGACTGAGGCCAGGGCTTCGGCGGCGGCGCGGCGGTAGGTGGCCTCGGGGCGGTTGAGGTAGGGTAGCAGCGCGGCCGCGCGGCGCTCATCCTGGGCCGTGGCAATGCGACGCAGCACGCTGTCGGCGGCAAACTGGTTGAGGGCAACCGGACTGGTAGAGGAAAGAGTATGGGGCGCGCAGGCAGTAAACAAGTAGCCGCTGGCCGCTGCTGCGGCAGCGGCTCGGCACAGGGCGAAGTAGGTCATGGTCGGCCTAAGTTAGAAATTGCAATGACAAGCAACTACACCGCGGCCCTCGGCATCTGCATAGTACTGGCCTCCCTACCCATGCCTGCTATGGCCCCGCTATTTCCGCATCAGCATGTAGGGAAACCTATTTATAGTAGCATCTTTACGGCAACACTACCTTATCCATGCCCGGCTCTAAACCATTCCTACTGGCCTGTATTCTGCTGCTGAGCGCGGGAAACAGCTGGGCCCAGAGCCGGCCACCGGAGCCTTTACCCGCCAGCTCCACGCAGAAGGAGCTTACTGTACGCGTAACGCTGCCAACCGTTGTAGGCGTCATTGGGGAGTACGCGGGCATTCTTTCTTCTCGGGAGAAAGGCAAGCTCAAAACACTTGCTACCCCTAGCAAGGCCCGCACCAGCAATCCGGTATTGATTCTGACCATTCCGCTGCCCAAAATCTGGGCCGACCGCAAGCCGAAGTAAACCGACCAGGCAGCTTGCTTTTCTTTGTCTGACTTCTACCTTTCACCCCTCTTCCGGCCCTCTCCGAACTGCTTTTGCCCATGGATCTTAATGCGGACGTGTTGTTGAGCGTGGTGGTGGCGTTGTTTATCGCGCGCGGGTTGCGCCGGTTTCTGGATTTACCTACCCGGCTGCCTCGCATCAACCGCCTGCTCAACTGGATCTGGGCCCCGGGCCTGGCCCTGTTCGTGGTGGCGCGGGCGGTGCACTGGAAGTCCGACCAGCTGGATGAGCTGTATATGCTCTTTGTGCTGGGGGTCGTAACAGTTATCCTGAGCAATTTGCGCCACTACCGGCCCGCCCGTACGCTGCTGCTGGCCGTGGCTCCTTTCGTGCTGTATTCGGTTCTGGAGTTGCTGCTCCCGGCCCTGAGCAGCAGCATTCTGGAGGAGTACGACGACACGTTTGAAAACTCCAAGGGCTTTGCCTTTATCTGGTTGTTTACGTTCCTGCTCATTGCCCGCAGCCAGAAAAAGCAGTTGGAAAAGGAGCGGTTGGAGCGGGAAGAAGAGGAAAAAGCCCGGCAGCTGATTGCGGCCCACAACCAGGAGCTGGAACGGCTAGTTGCCGAGCGCACCGCTACCCTCACCCAACAAGCCGAAGAACTGCGCGAGGCCCTGACGGAGCTAAAAACCACTCAGGCCCAACTTATTCAAGCCGAGAAAATGGCTTCCTTAGGCGAGCTGACCGCCGGCATTGCCCACGAAATTCAGAACCCGCTCAACTTCGTCACTAACTTTTCTGATGTTAGCGCAGAGCTGATAACGGAGCTGGAAGAAGAACAGCAGCGCCCTACCCGCGACCCGGAGCTGGAAGCCGAACTGCTCGTTGACCTGAAGCAAAACCTACTGAAAATCACCCACCACGGGCAGCGCGCCGCTAGCATCGTGCGGGGCATGCTGGAGCACAGCCGGGCCAGCACCGGCGAGCGGCAAGCCACCAACCTGAACGGGCTGGCCGACGAGTACCTGCGCCTAGCTTACCACGGCCTGCGGGCCAAGGACAAGAGCTTTAACGCTACCCTCGTCACGAACTTTGACCCCAACCTTGGAACCGTAGAAGCTGTGTCGCAGGACGTGGGGCGGGTATTGCTCAACCTGTTTACCAATGCGTTTTATGCCGTGCAGAAACGCAAGGAGCTTAACCAGCCCGGCTACTCCCCCATCGTGACGGTGAGCACGCGCCACTTGCCCAACGGCGACGTAGAAGTACAGGTGCGCGACAACGGCATGGGTATTCCGCGGGCCGTAGTAGACAAAATATTCCAGCCATTTTTCACTACCAAACCCACGGGTGAGGGCACGGGCCTGGGCCTTTCCCTGAGCTACGACATCATCACGAAAGGCCACGGCGGCACGCTCACGGTAGAAACCACCGAGGGTAGCGGCACTACGTTTATTATCACGCTGCCGGCCTAGGCCCGCGCGGCGGCTTCCCTCCTTCCCGATTCTGCTAGCTTTGTTTCCGATGAAAATACTGGTTGTAGACGACGAGACCGACGTGCGGACGCTATTTGAGCAGCGCTTCCGGCGGGAAATCCGTAGCGGGGTGCTGTCCTTTTCCTTTGCCTACTCCGGCGAGGAAGCCCTGACCTACCTGCACGAGCACGCCTCAGAAGTAGTGCTGATTCTGTCCGACATCAACATGCCCGGCATGAGTGGCCTGGAGCTGCTCAAGCACATCAAGCAAGAGTACACCGCGCCCCCACCTCCCGCCTCGCCCCTGGTCATGATGATTACGGCTTACGGCGACACGGAAAGTCGGGAGCAGGCCCTGGCCCTGGGCGCCAGCGACTTCCTGACCAAGCCCGTAGATTTTGCGGCCCTCAAGGACAAACTTCTCGTACTGGCTAGCCATGAAAACTAAGATTCTGGTTGTGGATGATGAAGCCGATTTGGAGCTTCTCATCAAGCAGAAATTTCGGCGTAAGATCCGGGAGAATGTGTACGAATTCGTGTTTGCCAGCAATGGGGAGGAAGCCCTGACCAGCGTGCGCAACCACCCCGATCTGGACATCATCCTCTCCGACATCAACATGCCCGTGATGGACGGGCTTACGCTGCTTACCAAGCTGCAGGAAACCAACCCGGTGCTGAAAACGGTCATGGTATCGGCTTACGGCGACATGCAAAACATCCGCACGGCCATGAACCGGGGCGCTTTCGACTTTGTCACGAAGCCCGTGGATTTTCAGGACCTGGAAGTAACCATGGAGAAAACGGCCCACCACGTGCAGCAGCTGCGCCAAACCCTACGGGCCATCCAGGAAAACAACATTCTGAAGATGTACGTGGACGAGACGGTGCTCAACTTCGTCGGCCGCCCCGATTTTGAGAACACGCTCATGGCCAGCGAAACGGTGGAAGCCACGGTAGTTTTCATCGACATCTGCGGCTTCACCTCGCTTTCGGAAGTACTGCCGGCTTCGGCCGTAGTAACCATGCTCAATACCTACTTCGACCAGATGGTGAAGGAAATTATTGCCCAAGGCGGCTACGTAGACAAGTTTATGGGCGACGCCGTCATGGCCGTTTTCCGGGGCGAATACCACCTCGACCGCGCCGTGGACGCCGCTCTGGCCGTGCGCGCCGTGGTGCAGGCCAACCAGCATACCCTGCCCAACGGCCAGGCTTACCAACCCGAGGTCAGCATTGGCATCAACACCGGCGAAATGGTATCGGGCAACATCGGCTCAGCCTCGCTTAAGCGCCTGGATTACACCGTTATCGGGGATAATGTCAACGTCAGCCAGCGGCTGCAGTCCGTGGCCCAGCCCGGGCAGGTAATTGTTACGGAGGCTACCTACCAGCACCTGCGCGAGTCGTTCCAGTGCCGGCCCATCAAGGAAGTAACCCTGAAGAACAAGGCCCAGCCCGTCATGATTTACGAGGTGGTAGCCTAGCCCTTTCCGGTTCTTGCGCCGACGTTGTCCTGCCAGCAGGTTTTCCAATGCTAGCAGGACGACGTCGGTGTAGTATTACCTAAATATTTATATTCGAAGGCGGCAGGCAATTGATGCCGAAACGGGCTCATCCTTTACTTACTTATTTCCTTCGCTTATAGAATATTGCGCATGAAACGCTTCTTAATCGTACTGCTTGGTTTGCTGCTAGGTGGCTCGGGGCTGCGGGCCCAGCAGGCTACTACCCCCCAAGAGTTCCAGGCGTACTCGGCCGGGATGCACGCCAAAATCAAGCCCCTGACGGCCGCCAAACAGTATCAGCAGGCGCTGGTTTTGTACGGGCAGTGGCACCAGGCCTATGATGCTCTACCCCAACCTACCAAGCAGGAGTTCCGCGGACTGAAGGCCAACCTGTACTATAACGAAGCCTGCTATAATTCCCTGGCCAAAGACCGGGCCACCGCGGTAGCCAAGTTTCAGGGCGCCGTGGCAGCTGGCTATCAGAACTACGCCCACGCTAGTTCCGATACTGACCTTGATTTTATCCGGGCGGACGAAAGGTTTCAGCGGGCTTTGCTGGCCGTGCGGGAGAAGGGCGACTACCGCTACATTCTGCAACAAACGCAGGGCTACGCTACCCAGGGCGGCCCCGCGCTACCGGCTTTCCGCTACCAAAGCGCCGGAGAAGCGCACTTGGCTCAGCTGCGCAAAACGTATAAGCTAGACTCGATTGCGGGCGCCGGCACAGACGTATCGCAGATGATTAACCTGATGCACTGGGTGCACGAGCTGGTGCCCCACGACGGCAACCACGAAAACCCGCGCCTGCGCAACGCCCAGGATTTCATTACGGTCTGCCAGCGGGAAAAGCGCGGGCTCAACTGCCGGGGTCTGGCCACGGTACTGAACGAGGCCTACCTGGCCATGGGCTTCAAGGCCCGCTTTATCGGCTGCCTGCCCAAAGACACGGCCGATGTGGATAGCCACGTCATCAACTCGGTGTACTCCGTGAGCCAGCAGAAGTGGCTGTACATGGACCCTACCCACGACGCCTACGTGATGAACGAGCAAGGCAATCTGCTCAGCATTGAGGAAGTGCGTGAGCGGCTGCTCAACGGCAAGCCCCTGCTGCTAAACCCCACCGCCAACTGGAACCACAAGCAAACCACGACCAAGGAGGAATACCTGTACAGCTACATGGCCAAAAATCTCTACCAGCTAGAGACGCCCGTGAGCAGCGAGTACAACGCCGAAACCCGCGCCGACGGCAAGCGCATCGAGTACATCCGGCTGGTGCCGCTCAGCGCCAAACCACAGCCGCTCAGGGCTATGCAAGTCAATAAGACCACCCTTACCACCTACGCCACCAGCAATGCGGCTGCGTTCTGGCAGAAGCCCTAAGCACTGCTCTCCTCAGGCCTGCACCTTTTCGTTTTGCAGGCGCAGGCGCTGGCAGAGCACGCGCAGAATGTTACGTAGCACTTCGCCACGCTCCTCCATCACGTCGTAAAAGTCTTCCTGATCTAGGCGGAAGGCTACCACCGGAGTTTGCGCTACAGCGGAGGCCGAGCGAGGCTCCGCATCTAACAGAGCCAGCTCACCGAAAAATTCGCCCTTGCGGAAGGTAGCCAGCTGCTGGGAGCCAGTAAAGATGCCTACCTCGCCCTCGTGCACAATAAAAAGCGAAGTACCCAGGTCGCCCTTGGCGAAAATCTGGTGGCCCGCCGCAAACTCCACCTCCTTCATGATGGGCACAATGCTGCTGAGCACGTTGGCCGGGGTGGCCGCAAATAAGGCGGTGCGCTGCAGCACGGCTACCCGCTCAGTGGCCGGTATATGCGCGGTGGTAGTAGCGGAATGGCTCATAAGCGAAGAGGCAAGGTCAGGGTGATGGGCCAATAAGTGCGTATGCGCTGCGGGTTGCTGCTGGGCCAGCCTGGCCAGCACGCCCAGCGCCGTTTCCCGGATTAGCAGGTTAGGGGTGTGCAGGTGAGGTAGCAGCAGCGTTGTCGTGGCGGCAGTGGGCTGCCAGTGTTGCAAAGCCAAACTGATGGTCCAGTCGGTGAAGGCGGCTTCTCCCCGCTGGATAATGGTGATGGGCAAGGGCTGCGGAGCGGCGGGCGGGCCCAGCAAGGCATCAAAAGCGCGGGCTTTTTCCGCGACGGTGGCTACCTCCAACAGGATTTGCAGGCCCTGGTACACGGGCCGCGGAATCAGGTTGTCGAGTACCTCCAGGGCGTTGGCCTGCCGCTCCCGGGTAGCGTGAGCTACGCCGCGCTGGGCATCAGCAATGAGGTGGGGCGGGTACAACTGCTGGAGCAACCCGAACATTCGCTGCTGCACGCGGGCTACCTCGTAATCCAGGCTGGCCCGCACGGCTTTGTCGTGGGTGGCGGCCAGGCCGTGGAGCAGCTGTTGGGCGAGGCGCAATTCCTCCTGTACGAGGGCCTGAAAAATGGGCGCATCGGCGGGGGCTGGCGCAAAGCCCCGCAGAACCCGCAATGCCGCCTCGCGCCGGAACAGGTGGGGCTGCCGGGCCAGTGTTACCAGCCCCCGCCGGCTGGCCGGCAGCCGCAAGTGCCCGCACAACTGCGCTACCCGCCGGATAGTCGTTTCATCGGTGCTGGTTTGCAAGGTTGCCAGCAGCTCCGGCAGGGCCTGCTCCCCCAAAGTAAGCAGAGTGTCGGTGGCTGCCGCGCGGGTTGCTTTATCGGCCAGGGCCGCAATGTGCAGCTGAATATCCGCGGAAGTTACTACCGCTTGGGTTCCATTCAGGGGCGCTTTCTCCTTGATGTCCAATCCATCTTCCGCCGCGCCAAACCGGCGACTAACGGCATGTTGCAGTTCAGCCAGGTAGTGGCCGTAAGTGCGGTGCAGAAAAAACAGAGCCACCAGCACCAGCAGGCCCATCCAGCCGAAGGTAAGGCCGCGCTGGTTGGACAGCAGAAACAGCAGCACCCCAGCTAACCCCATGCCCAGCGGCTCATACAAGCCCTTGGCCAGGGTATGGGCTTCGAGGCGCTCCGCTGCGGGCAGAGGCTGAAACAGCACCAGAAACACCGGATCGAAGACGGCGCGGCGCAGCACTTCCAGCGTGATAAACAGGCCGCAGAAATACAACACCAACGTATCGGGTGCGGCGGAAGGCAGCAGGCCAAACAGACCCAAGCCAGCCAGTAGCACTGCCGGCAGGGCCAGTAACACCCCGCGCACCCCTACCCTATTCAGTACCTGACCGGTTAGCAGCAGCTTTACCACCAGGGCCAGCAGATAGGCCACAGCCAGCACGCCGCCCACGTAGCGCATTACCAGGGCTTGGTCGTGGAAGCGGTGCTTTACATTCACAAAAAACGAGTACTCAATGCCCGTAGTAACGGCCGCCAGCGCCAGCATGCTCAGGCACATCGTCAGGACCAAGCGGCTGCTCCCGAACCAGCGCTGCAGGCGCGGGGCCACGGCTTCGGTGCGCAGGGCGCGGGCCGCCGAGCGAGCTTCTACTAAATGGGAGCGGTTGGTTTGCTGTAACACCAGCAGAGCGCCCATGTAAGCTCCAAAAGCAGTCAGTAGCAGCCACAACAGCTCCGTATGATGATGAATCAGGATGGCTAGCACGGCCCCGAGGGCCTTGGCGGGCATGTCGCCGGAGCTGATGACACTGAACAGGCGCCGGCCCTGGCGCACATCGAACACCACCGCCGACACCCCCCAGAATTCCAGGTTAGTCAGCAGGTAAATCACGCGGTAGCCCGCCATAATCACTACGGCGGCCAACACGGAGTGGCCCACCGCCACCAGCACACCCAGCACGGCTGTGAGGGCTACCACGGCCAGCAGCACCCGCACCGCTACCCGTTGCAGCCCCAGGTGGTGCTCAAAATGGGCGTACAGTTTGCCGGCTGCAATCATGAGCACGGCAGCCGCGCCGTAGGCCAGGGGCAAGTTGCGCTCCGGGTGGTTTTCCAGCAGAATGACGTTGGCCGAAACGTACACCAGAATGGTACCGATGCCCAGCAGGAAGTTGTGCAGAAAGAACAACCCCACCGTGCGGCCTTCCTCAGGACGAATGCCCAATAACTGCTGCCAGCGTGCAAGTAGTGTCATTCCAAATTCGAGGGTAAGAACTAGAAGCCGCAAGATAGAACCCTGGCGCGGCACAACATGGGTTTTTCGGGTGGTGAGTTTATATCGGAACAGCCGAAATCAGCCCAGTTGTCATTCCGAGTGCCGGGAGGAATCGGGGTTAATGGTTAAGAAGCTGAACCGGATTCTTCCTGCGCGCGAAATAACAGCGCAAAAGCACTGGCTTACGGCTCCACCAGCACCTTGGCCAGCACGTGTTCCAGGGCCTCGAACAGCTCCTCATTACCCTGTTGCGCGTAGGTACTCAGCGCGGCCTCAAAGCGGTTGATATCATACAAAAACGCCTTCAGGTTGTCGGGGGTAATGGCGTCGAAGTGGCGGCCATAACCGAGCTTTTGCACTTGGGCGGCGTTCAGAAACTGCTCAAACTGCGCCGGAATGGGCACAGCGCAGATGGGCTTGTGCAGGTACACGGCCTCGCTGATCAGGGAAAAGCCCCCGTTGGTTACTACGGCGCGGGCACTGGCCAAATCTTCTAGGAAGCCCTGCTCGCTGAAAGCCCGGAGCTGCACGTTGCCGTGGTTTTCCTCTTTGTTGAAGCCGTATACCCGAAACTCCTGGTCGGGCAGCTGCTGCAATTGGGCAATGAGGTCTTTTTGGGTGGTAGCCGATTGATACACCAGCACATGAGCGCCGCGCGTGGGCTGGAGCGCCAGCACCTCGGGCCGCAGAATGGGCGCTACCAGCGTGGTGCGCTCCTTACTCAGGGGCAGGCGGAAGAAGGTGGAAACTAGGTAGTGGCGGCTGCCCGGCAGCTTGGCCCGCACAATCTGCCGGGCCAGGGCCAGGTTTTGCCGCTCCTGGGGCGGCACCGGCACATCTAGCTGGGCTCGACTGATAATCTGCATGTTATCAATGCTGATAACGGGTAGGCCCTTCCACTTGGCAAACAGAAAGCTGAACGACTCGAAATCGGAAATAACCACCTCGGGCTCGAAGTCGCAGAGTAGCTCCCGGTACTTGCGAAAGTTCACCCGCAGGTTCTCAGGGGCTGAGCGCAGGGTAAGCGTCGCCGTGCGCGACTTAGACACCGTCAGGTCTTTATAGGCCAGGTGGAAACCCCGGATTTCGTGAACCCGGCCGGGAAAGTTGGCCGCTAGCATGTGGTAGGCCCGCGAGCTGCTCACCACGCACACGTTGTGGCCCTGGCTGAGCAGGTGACCGATTACTACTTTGCTGCGGGTGGCATGGCCCAGCCCTTCGCCGGGCACTCCGTACAGAATATTCATTGCGTAACTCCTAATATGATGCAGCGAAAGTACTGCAACCGGGGTAGAGGTAGGGAAGCGGCGCCGATGAGTTGTGCACAAAAAAGCCCGACCAGTAGGCCAGGCTTTTTTGTGCGCCATAAGGCCGTTAGCGGCGGCCCGAGGGCACACGGAACTGCAGGCCCAGGCTCGGAATGAAGGTAAAGCCGCTGAGCTTGGTGGTTTTGTTGTTCAGCAGCTGGAACTCGCCGTAGTTCTGGTAGTACACCGAAAGGGCCGGAATGACGTAGGCGTAGCGGTAGCCCAACTTGGCATTAAAGAAGGCCCCGAAGGAGCTGAAGTTGCGCCGGGCCGTGGGCAGCTCCGGCACTTTGCCCGTCACGTAGCTGCTGCCGGGGCCGTTGTAAAGGTTGCCCGGCGTGAGTCCGTAGCGTAGAAACGTATGCGCGTACACCAGCCCGTAGGAAATAGCCCCAATTTCCTCTTCCACGCCCAAGGATTTGCTAAATACCAGTGGCACCAGCACATCGTGGCGGGTAGCCTTGAAGCCGAGGAGCGTGTTCACATCATCCAGAAACGGGATGTTGGGCAGCTTGGCCCGCTGCGTGGCGTACTGCAGGCCAATGCTGCCGTAGGTGGCGCCCGCCTCCCGGCTGCCGGGATTTTCAGGCGTGCCCGTGGGGCCCATAAACTGATACATGGCGTCGAAAACGTGGGAGCCGAAGGCATATTTGTAGCCCACATCGATGCGCTCGACAACCCCGTAGCGCAGGTAGAGGTCGGAGGATGGCCGCACTGGGTCGAGGGCGTAGGCAATGGCGGCCACCTGCAGCTTTTCTACCGTCTGGTTGTAGTTTACGGTGTCGTTAGCCGCTTTATTGGCCAGGTTCTCGGCGGCCGATTTTAGGGTTGATCCTACCTTGCCAATGGTTTGGGTAGGAGCGTTAAAAGAAACGTTGCCGCCCACCCGGAACTCGCCCCGGGGCGTTACCTTACCCGTACTCACGATGGCGCGCGGGGCAGTGCAGGAGGCGGAAAACAGCAGGCTGGCCCCGGCGGCCAGGCTCAGGGCGGAGCGGAAGGAGGAGAAAAAATACATAGGGCAGAAAGGCTAGACGCGACGAATGCTGGCTCAGGGCCAAAACCAAGCCGAAAGTAGACAAAAGAGCCCGAGGTAGAACGCAAGCATGAGGAACACTGACTCGCTACGGGTTTCTGCCGCTCTTCTTCGCTCCCTGCGCTTTGGCCACAGCCAGGGTGTAGAGCCGGCGGCGCGGGCCGAAACTGAGCTCGCGCCGCTCGAAACACCAGCTTCAACTACCTGCGCGAATACTGCCCACCCTGTTACCGTAATGTTACACCACCGGCCAAAAAACCGTAACTTTCCTGTCCGTTTCTAGCTTTCGGTGCCTCTATGCTCCACTTTTATCTCAACAACCAGCTCATCCAAACCACCCAGCCTGCTGGTAGTACCCTGCTGGATTTTGTGCGCTACAACCAGCACCTGACGGGTACTAAAATTGGGTGCCGCGAAGGCGACTGTGGGGCCTGCACGGTGCTGGTAGGAGAGCTGACGCCGGGCGCCGATATAATCAGCTACCAGTCGATGACCTCCTGCCTGACTCCGCTCGGCAATGCTCATGGCAAGCACGTGGTAACGGTGGAGGGCATTAACGCGGCGCGCGGCGCGCTTACGCCCGTGCAGCAGGCTATTGTGGCGGAAGGCGGCTCCCAGTGCGGTTTTTGCACCGTGGGTTTCGTCATGTCCCTGACTGGCCACGCCCTTAGCCCCAAGCCCAGCACTCCAGAATCGGTGCGGGCGGCCATGGACGGTAACATCTGCCGCTGCACCGGCTACAAAAGCTTAGAACGGGCCGCTCAGCACTTGCAGGAGCAGCTAACCCAGCGCCCGGCGGCTACCTCCCTACCCTGGCTAGCGGCCCAAGGCTTCGTGCCCTCCTACTTCGCCGACATGCCCGGCAAACTTGCCACTCTGCGCGACTTAGCCGCGCACGGCAACGGCGCAACGCCTACCCCAGCGCCAACCGGGCCCGCTGGCCAAGCCGAAACCCGGCCCCAACTGCTAGGCGGCGGCACCGATTTGCTGGTGCAGCGCCCGGAGCAGGTGCGCGCCGTGCCGGTGGAGTTGCTGTACAACCAGCCAGCCCTGCGCGGCATCCGGCGCACGGAGGCAGGCACCATAGTGCTGGGAGCCGCCACCACGGCCCAGCAGCTCCTGGAGTCGGAGGTGATGCTGGCGGCGCTGCCGGCCCTGCCCCGCTTTCTGAAGCTGGTCAGCAGCACTCCTATTCGGCAGATGGGTACCGTGGCGGGCAACTTCATTAACGCCTCTCCCATCGGCGACCTGACTATTCTGTTTCTGGCTTTGGGCGCTGAAATCGAACTGGAAAATGCCACGGGTCAGCGCCGAGGCTTGCCGCTGGCGGAGTTGTACCAGGGCTACAAGCAGCTGGCCAAAGCCCCCGACGAGCAGGTGCGGGAAATCCGGTTTGTGGCCCCTACCCCCACCGATGTATTCAACTTCGAGAAAGTATCGAAGCGCACTCACCTGGATATTGCCAGCGTAAATACCGCCGCCTGGCTGCGGATTCAAGACGGCGTTATCCGGGAGGCGCGGCTGTCGGCCGGCGGCGTGGGGCCCATTCCGCTGCTGTTGCGCCGCACCAGCGAGTGGCTGGCGGGCCAACCTCTATCGGCCGAGACGGTGCAACAAGCCCTGGCGCTGGCCCAACAGGAAATCAGCCCCATCAGCGACGTGCGCGGCACCGAGCACTACAAGCGCCTGCTGCTCCGGCAGTTGCTCACCGCCCACTTTGGTGAGATAGTGAATGAGTGACTGAGTGAGGTAGATCAATCATTCTGAGGCGGTAGCCCAAGGATCTTACCGCGCGTGAACATGTCGTTGTACCGATTATCGTGCTGCCGTAGCAAGGTCCTTCGCAGGCTCGGGATGACAGCTGGTTGATCTACTTTACTCAGTCACTTATTCACTGCCTTACTCATTCACTATTTCACCGTCCATGAACCACCTCGATCCGGCCCGCCACGTGCGCGGCGAGTCTCAGTACCTCGATGATATTCCGGTGCAGCACGGCACCCTGTACGCGGCGGTGGTAGAGTCGCCGGTGGCACATGGGCAGCTGCTGAGCGTTGATGTAGCGGCCGCGCTGCAGCAGCCCGGCGTGGTGCGCATCATCACGGCCCAGGACATTCCGGGCGAAAACCAGATTGGTGGTATCGTGCCCGATGAGCCCCTGCTGGCCGAGGGGCACGTGCACTTCCGGGGCCAGCCGGTGGCCCTGGTGCTGGCCGAATCAGAACACGCCGCCCAGGCCGCCCTGCCCCACATCCGGCTAGACATTGCGCCCCTGCCCGTGACCGTTGACCCGCGCACCGCCGCCGCCCAGGGCGAGCTGATTGTGCCGCCCCGTACCTTTCGCCTCGGTGACTCCGGGTCCGCCTGGGCCGGGTGCGCGCACGTGTTTGAGGGCGTGGCCGAATCGGGTGGGCAGGAGCACTTGTACATTGAAACCCAGGGCGCTTACGCCTTCCCGACGGAAATGGGCGGGGTGCGCATCGTGTCCTCTACCCAGGGTCCCACGGCCGTGCAGCGCCACACCGCGCGCGTGCTGGGGGTAGGCATGCACCAAGTGGAGGTCGACGTTACCCGTCTCGGGGGCGGCTTCGGCGGCAAGGAAGACCAGGCCACGCCCTGGGGCGCTCTGGCTGGCCTGGGCGCTTTCGTGGTCCGCCGCCCCGTGAAGCTGGTGCTGGACCGCATGGCCGACATGCGCATGACCGGCAAGCGCCACCCCTACTCCTCCGACTTTAAAATCGGGCTGGATGCCGACCTGAAGATTGTGGCCTATGAGGCGACTTTCTTCCAGAATGCCGGCGCCGCCGCCGACCTTTCCCCGGCCGTGCTGGAGCGCACCCTGTTCCACGCCACCAATACCTACTTCATCCCGAACGTGACGGCTACGGCCTACAGCTGCCGCACCAACCTGCCGCCCAACACGGCCTTTCGGGGCTTCGGTGGGCCGCAGGGCATGTTCGTTATTGAGTCGGCCATTGCCTGCGCCGCCGAGCAGCTGGGCCTGGCCGCCAGCGAGATACAGCGCCGCAATTTGCTGCGCGAGGGCGACCTGTTTCCGTACCGCCAGCCCACCGAAGGCTGCCACGCCGAGCAGGCCTGGGACACGGCTGCTACGCTCTACAACTTGCCTACCCTGCGCCGCGAGGTGGAAGAGTTCAACCGGGCGCATAAGCTGGTGAAGAAGGGCCTGGCTGTGATGCCCATTTGCTTTGGCATTTCCTTTACCAAAACGGCCATGAATCAGGCCCGGGCGTTGGTGCACATTTACACCGATGGCTCCGTGGGCGTGAGCACCGGGGCGGTAGAAATGGGCCAGGGCGTGAACACCAAAATTGCGCAGGTAGCGGCCCGCACGCTGGGCATCTCCGAGAGCCGCATCAAGGTAGAAAGCACTAATACTACCCGAGTCGCCAACACGTCGCCCTCGGCCGCCTCCGCTACCGCCGACCTCAACGGCAAAGCTACTGAGCTGGCCTGCCTAGCTCTGCGCGAGCGGCTGCTCCGCCTAGCGGCCACCGAGCTGAAACTGGATTACGAAGGCCTACACATCGAGAACGAGCAGGTGCTGGCCGCTGGCCGGCCCGCCGACTCAACCTGGGAGAAACTGGTTTCGGCGGCGTATTGGCAGCGCATCAGCCTGTCGGAAAACGCGCACTACGCTACCCCTGACCTGCACTTCAATGCCGACACGAACCAGGGCTACCCCTTCGCCTACCACGTATACGGCACGGCCCTGACCACCGTGCGGGTTGACTGTTTGCGCGGCACCTATGAGGTAGAGGCCGTGCGCATTGCCCACGATTTCGGCCAGAGCCTCAACCCAGCCATCGACCGGGGGCAGATTGAGGGCGGCGCCGTGCAAGGCATTGGCTGGATGACTCTGGAGGAGCTCGTGTATAACGAGGAAGGCCGTCTGCTAAGCAACTCTTTGAACTCCTACAAAATCCCGGACCTGTATTCGGCGCCTAAAGTGCTGGATGTGCATTTTCTGGATACGCCCGGCCACCCGCGGGCCGTGCTGCGCTCCAAAGCCGTGGGCGAACCGCCGCTCATGTACGGCATCGGTGCGTATTTCGCCCTGCGCGACGCCGTGCGAGCCTTCCGCCCCGACGCTCCTTTGCCTTTTTCGGCCCCCATGACGCCCGAAAAAGTTCTTCTTAATCTGTACCCCGACGCCCCTAGTACCCCCGCCGCTTGGACCTCACTCGCTCAACCCAACTACGCAACCACCTCCGTGGATTCCTGATTTACGCCGCCGGCGACACGGCCGCGGCGCTTTTACTACACGAGTTTTCCTGGGGCCGCCTGCTGGGCATGGCCCTGGTTGGGGGCCTGCTCTATTCCTGGGAAGTGCCCGCCTATTTCCGCTGGCTCGACCAGCGCATTCCCGCCAGCGCCTCCGCCAGCCTAAGCGCCAAATGGATGCGGGCGGCCTTGTCGTTGGCCTACTTTAATCCGCTCTGGATTGCCCGCCACTACGTGTTTCTCCGGTTTTTTTCGGGCCAGCCGGAGCAGATTACCTGGGACCTGGTGCCGCTGGCTACCCGCTCGTTTGTGCTGAATATTCCGGTTTCGCTGGTGGTAAATTACTACATCCAGAACCGAGTATCGGCGGAGTGGCGCTTTGTAGTTAGCGCAGTATTTTCCGGGGTAATGGCCGTGTACTACGCCCTCAGCGCCGCCTGGCTCTAGAGCGGCCGCTGCTTGGTTGCTCCTATTTTCTGTACTTTTTCCACCCTAATGATTTCTGCTGCTGCTTCCTTCGCCTCCGTTCCCCGCGACTTGCCGGTGTGGGAGCACGCGGCCGCCTGCCTGCGGCAGCAGGTAGGGGTAGCACTGCTCTGCGTGCTTGACAGCCAAGGCAGCAGCCCCGGCCGGCAGGGGTTCAAGATGGCGGTAACGGCCGATATGCTGGTTGGCTCTATTGGTGGAGGTATTATGGAGCACAAGTTCGTGGAGCTGGCCCGTACCTTGCTCGTTACTCCTGAGGCGAAACCTGTACTGCGCCACCAGATTCATCGGAAAGAAGCTCCCGCGAACCGCTCCGGGCTTATTTGCTCTGGCGAGCAGTGGGTGCTCGTTTTTCCGCTCCGGGCAGCCGACCTAGAAACGTTGGAACGTACAGTACGCGCCCTGCGCACTCACGCGGGCGGGCAGCTGCAGCTTTCGGCCGGCCGGGGGCTGGAACTGCATCCCACTACGTCCGTCGCCGACTTTCACTTTACCAGCAACGGCCCCGATTGGCAGTACACCGAGCGCCTCGGCTTCCGCGACCACGCCATTCTTGTGGGGGCTGGGCACGTAGGGCTGGCCTTGTCCAGGGTGCTGGCTACCCTGAATTTTGAGCTGACCGTTCTTGACGACCGGCCCGGGCTAAACACCCAGTTGCAAAACCCTTTTGCGCATCATAAGCGCACGATATCCTATGAAAGACTGGCCCAGGAAATCCCGGAGGGCTCCGCGCAGTACGTGGTGCTGATGACCTTTGGCTACCGCACCGACCTGATAGCACTGCGGCAGCTCTTGCAGCGGCGGGTGCGGTATGTGGGCGTAATGGGCAGCGCGGCCAAAATTCAGGAGCTGCTAACCACGCTACGGGCCGAAGGCGTACCCGAGAACGTGCTGGCGCGGGTGCACGCTCCCATCGGCCTGCCCATCCATAGCCGTACGCCCGAAGAAATAGCCATCAGCATTGCCGCTGAGCTGATTCAGGAACGCAACCGGCCGCTTGGGTAGTAGCACGAGGGGTATGTTAATAGTTTTGCTGGGGTTCTGCCATGCCGAGCCGGAGGCGCAGCATCTCGCGGGCTGACGTTGCAATAACAAGCAGACGACTTCATGCGAGATGCTTCGCCTCCGGCTCGGCATGACGTGCTGATATACTTTATAAGCCCTGACTGTTCACACGATCTGGCTACCAGGGTTGGCGTTATTTTAGCGCCGTAACAAACGCGCATGAGCAGCCTCCTGCGGGTTGTTTAGTTGCCTTCCTCAGCCGCATTATTGCCCTGTAGGTAGCCAGCCGTGAATACGTGGTATTGGTCGAAGATAGACCGCACGGAACGGCGAAGCACGATTTCACCCTGCGGGCCAGACGGTACGCTCACGCCCGAAGCATAGCCATTCCACACGGCCCGGTTCGTGCGGTTATCAATCAGGGTAACTAGTAGGGTGCCTTCAGAGAGGAGTAACCGCACGGGCTGGTAGCCTTTGCGGGCGTCCTTGGGGGTGTCCTCATCTTCCGTGTTGCCGTTTTGCACCCACTTCGTGAAGTCATCTTGGCTGTAACCCCGAAAGCGCATATCTCCCTCAAATAAGCGGAAGTTCACTAGCAGGTCGGGGCGGCGGCGGGTGGGGCGGTACCCCTGAATCTTCATGCGCGTGCGAATGGCGTCGCGGACGGCTTCGCCCAGCCGGCTGGAGTCGGAGTTGATTCCATCCCCGCTGATAAACTCGTAGGTCCGATAATGCCGGAACTGGCCGGCGTAGCTGTAATCGGATTCTACGCGCGCCTCCCGCGACATAAGGCACCCCGACAGCAATAGGCTGCCGCTGGTCAGCAGAGTAACAAGCAGTTTCATAGGCCCAGAAAAGTTAAAGCATCGCAGCCCTAAAATACGAAACCTAGTGCGCTTGTCTACTGCTAGTTAGTTTAAAATTATGGGTCGGGTTCCAAAACCCCGCGGCCGTTACAATCCGCGGCTTTCAGCCGGCAGAATACTTTTCTCCAGCACGAGCGTCAGGCCCCGCTCGCCCTGCACCGTTCCTACAATATCGAAGCCGGCATGCAGGTTCAGCAGCAGCATGGCCCGCCAGCGGTTCAGCGTCTGAGTTCGGATGGAACGGTAGCCGCGCTGCTGGCACCAGGCGTGCTGCCGTTGCATTAGCTCCTGGGCCAACCCCCGCCGCCGGAAGTCCGGGTGCACGCCGCCCAGCCAGCTGTAGTAGTGCCCGGGTTTTCGTTCGTAGCCTAACTTGCAGGCTACTAGTTGTTCCTCGGCCCATGCCAACCAGACTTGCACGGGCTGCCGATTCTGCTGGTACTGCAATTCGGCAGCCAACTCGGCAGTAGGAGTATCGGGAAATACCTGGTGCAGCAACTCCGCCAACGTGCTTTGGTCAGATTCGGCAGATAAGTCGGCTAGCAGTTGAAAGGTATGGTTCATGCGCAGCAAGGTAGACGCAGCAACCATAATACGCCGCGTACTAGAATGGCTATTCACTATTCTAATAATTCCAAAATAGACAATACTTGTTTTTCAACAAATACAGGAGTACAGACTCTTTATATCGTTATTTAATTATATCATATAAAATAACATTCCTAAGCATAACCAGACCGTCATGCAGAGCGCAGCGAAGCATCTCGCATGGTATCGTTGCAGTCGTCAGCACGCGAGATGCTTCGCTGCGCTCTGCATGACGGTCTGATTAGTTACATTGTTTACTTAGTTCGATTTACAACATACAATTAATATTTACTTATAAGATAATCATTTAGACTAATAATAGCTACACAAATCACAGATCTCACTTTTTCATCTTTCGAAACACTTCAGACATAGTTTCTGGGTCTATGGCTTCCATATCGACAAGCTTTAAGGATTTAACCATATTGAGTGTTGTAGTTTTATATGTTTGAAAGTGAGGTGTTTTTAAGTGCGCCTGGTAAGCTTCTTTGCTAGCGTATATCTCTAGTATTCTTACCTGTGTAGAATCACTCTTCTGATACATTGGATAAATTGAAATAACACCTGGCTCTAATTTTACGGATGCGCGCGATTCTTCTCTGAGAATACTCTTGTATTCTTCAAGATATTTTGGGTAAATTTCTATTTCTGATAAACGAATTATCATAGCGTTTTTCTGAGCAAAAGCACTACTGCATGACAGCAGGAAACCTAGTATAAGCAAGTGCATTTTCATGAGATTTACTTTTACGATTCAGTCAAAAACCCTAGTGCTGTTTATCAGCAAGCTACTGCTAAATTAGCATGCTCTTGAAGTCAAATATACTTCACTTATTCTATTGGTAGCCAGCAGCTTGTAGCTGAAACAGCTCAGCGTAGCGGCCGCCACGCTCCAGCAGTTCTTGGTGGCTCCCAATTTCCACGAACTGTCCGTTTTCAATAACCAGAATCCGGTCGGCCATGCGTACGGTGCTGAAGCGGTGCGAGATAAGCACAGCGGTTTTGCCCTGGGTTAGGTCTTTAAAGCGCTGGAACACCTCGTATTCGGCGCGGGCATCAAGGGCGGCGGTGGGCTCGTCGAGGATAAGTAGCTGAGCGTCGCGCATGTAGGCGCGGCCCAGGGCAATTTTCTGCCACTCGCCCCCGCTCAAGTCTACGCCGCCATTGAAACGGCGGCCAATCATCTGGTCGTAGCCCTGGGGTAGCTTGGCAATGACGGAATCGGCTAGGCTTTGAGCGGCGGCCTGCTCAATGCGCGGCTGATTGTCCTTCTGCTCAATGCGGCCCACGGCCAGGTTCTGGCCCGCCGGCAGCTGGAAACGCACAAAATCCTGAAAAATCACTCCGATTTCCTGACGCAGCTCGGCCGGATCATACTCGCGCAAATCGTAGCCATCAAGCAAAATCCGACCTTCAGTGGGGTCGTAGAGCCGGGACAGGAGCTTGACCAGGGTTGTTTTGCCGGCCCCGTTTTCGCCAACTAGGGCCAGTTTTTCGCCGGCTTGCAGCGTGAAGTTGAGGTTACGCAGGGCCCATTTTTCGGCGTTGCGGTACTTAAAGCCCATGTTCTCGAACCGGAAGCCTTCCCGAATGGGATGCGGAAACGGCCGCACCGGCTGGGTTTCGTCGCGGCGGATGCGGGGCTGGAGGTGGAAAAAGTCGAAGAAGTCCTGCAGGTAAAGGGCCCCTTCTGCTACCGAGCTAAAGCGGCTCAGAATGCCTTCCAGCAGCCCGCGCATGCGGCCAAACGAGCCGGCCAGAAACGTGAGCTGCCCAATGGAAATCTGCCCGCGCACGGCCTGGCTGATGATGTAGACGTAGGCGGCGTAGTAACCGCCTGCCCCCACCGCTGCGAAGAAAGCGCCCCAGCCCGCCCGGCGCATCACCAGGGACTTGTTCTGCTGGTAAAACTGATCTGACAGCGTCCGGAACCGGTCAATGAGAAAGCCCGACAAGCCAAAAATCTTGACTTCTTTGGCCGTTTCATCGGAAGCACCGGTTTGGCGCAGGTAGTCCAGCTCGCGCCGCTCGGGCGTCCAACCATGCACCAGGGAGTAGCTACGCTCATTAAAGTGCGACTCGCCCAGGAAGGCGGGCACCACCGCCACCAGCAGCAACAGCAGCAGCCAAGGGTTGAACGCCGTGAGGCCTACGGCCAGAAAAACCATGGTAATGAAGTCCTGGGCCTGACTGAGCACCTGGGCCATGAGCACCGTGCGCGACAACGTCTGGCGGCGGGCTCGTTCCAGCTTGTCGTAGAAGGCGCTGTCCTCGAACTGGTCGAGGTCCAGTTCGGCCGCGTGCTGCATAAGCCGCACCGAGGTTTGGTTGGCAAACAGGTCACCTAGCAAGGAGTCCAGCAGGGCCACGCCGCGTCCCAGCGCATCCGAAAGAATGGCCAGCCCAAACTCCAGGGCTACCAGGGTGAGAACCGGCGTAAGAATCCGCTCGGAGGCTGGCTGCCGACTCAGCTGCACTACCGTGTCGAGGATGAGCTGCCCCACGTAGAGCATGGCTACTGGCAGAGCCGCCCGCAGTAGGCGCAGCCCCACGTTGCCTAGGGTAAGCGCCGGGCTGGTCTGCCAGATCAGGCGCAGAAACTCCGGCAGATTTTTAAGAGCCGAAAACCGCTCTTTTACCGTCAGACTGGGCTTGCCATCGGGACGCGGCTTTTTGGCCGATATAGTGGAGAGAAACGAATCAGAACGAGCCATAGATGGGCTATACGTCACACTCCGCGCCGAAGTGCCGAGGCCGCCGTTTTGGCAGAACAACGGTTAACCTCTATATTTCAGCCGTTACAATCACTATCTGTCTGTTATTCATTTATTTATTAAGATGAAAGTCCTGCTGCTCACTATCCTTCTCTGCTTTTGCTATGGCCTTACTCAGGCCCAAAACCAAGGCATATCGTTCCGGAACACTTCGTGGGAAACGGTGCTGGCGCAGGCCCAACATGAACGCAAGCCCATTTTTGTGTACGCTTACTCCCCCGAATGCCATTTCTGTCAGGAAATGGCTGCTACTACTTTCCGGGAATCTAGCGCTACCGCATACTACAACGCTACGTTCGTCTCTTACCAGGTGGATATTACCGCTGACACGGCTTTTGCCAAGTGCCACGATATCGTTTCCTTTCCTACCTATCTGTACTTCGATGCTACGGGAAAGCCCCTGCACCGCAGCTTAGGCGCTAAGCCCGCGGCCGAGTTTATTGCTGATGGCCAGGCAGCCTTTCACCCGAAACAGGCTTTCTATACCCTTCAGCGCCGATACAACGCCGGCAACCGCTCGGTCAGAACGCTGTATGCCTACAGCACGGCGCTTACTTCCTCCTCCCAGAAACAGAACCTGCAGGCCCAGGTGATAGACGAATACCTGGCTACCCAATCGGCAAAACAGCTCCGCTCCGAGCGAAACCTGCGCTACATCTATACGCACGCCAGCCCACGAACCGACTTGTTTCTGATCCAGCACCAGGACCTGTTCCAGCCGTGGTACAAGTCGCTTGAAATTCAGAAGAAGGCGGAACGCACACTTACCAACATGGCTTTTACGGCCGGGCGGGCCAATGATACCGCAACACTCCGCCGGGTAAGGCAACTAGTGTTGGCCAGCTTCCCTGACACTGTCCGCGCCAATAGCTTAGCAACCATTAACTTCCTGGAAGGCCAGCGCAATTGGGTGTCTTACGCGCGGGCTACGTTGCGTTTTGCCCAGAGTCCGCACGCCGATTTATACACGCTGCGCAAAACGGCTACCTACGTAAAGTACTTTGGCAAGGAACAGGGCCCAGCACGTGAGCAGGAGTCGTTACAGCTGGTAGCGGAACTACTGCCCTTGCTTCTGCAGCGGCAGAAAGACTACCAAAACACGCTGCTGTACGCCCAGGTTTTGCATTTGCTACACCAGGAAACGCAGGCCCTATCCGTGGTTCAAGAGGCCCTGCGGTTGGCCCAGGCCGAGCAGGAGCCAGCGGAAGAAGCCAGTACGTTATTGGTCGAAATACAAGCCGCTCAGAAGTAGCCGGCTGCCGTTCAGGCTCGGGCCTCACGCATTCATGATCTTACCCTGGTTGTCCCAATGGCTGTGCTTTACTACCATGCTGCCCGGCTCCCGCTTGATGGTGCGCGTGAACCGCTCGCCTACAATCTTGCCATCGGGGCGGCGCTTGCCGAAGAATAGGGTGACTGGCTCCCCGTTTTCATTGGTTAGAAAGGTGATGTCGTAGCCTTTGAACACGTCGTTGATGGTAGCGGAGGGCTCGTAAATCTTGCTTAGCTTCTTGTCGAGTTGTTCGTGGAGGGGCATGGTCGTGCGTAGGTGGTTTCAGGAAAGTGTACGGGTGATTTCAGCAAGCGGTATAGTGTTGAGGTAGCCGCCCAGCTCAGCAGGAGCAGCACAAAGGAGGCTAACAGAAGCGGCAGCACGTTACTTTACGGCACAAATCAGCTGCTTTGCGTACCTAGTGGTTCGGCTTGCGTTATCAGCAGCCTAGTTGCATTTCCCATGCTGCATAGCCTTCTACTCTCTTCTTTCGATGATTCAGCGCGCCGAGCGCAATACGAAGCCGTGCAGGCTGCCTTGGAAGCGGAGCCCACTACCTTCCCTACCATTCTGCTCGGCAACTTCGAGGTAGAAGGCGAGGTAGTGGACGCGCTGGTGGTGCGCCCGCACAGCATTACGGTGCTGCTGTTTGTACCCCAAGGAGGCCTGTTAGATATTGCCCCTTCGCAGGAAGGCGCTTGGCAGCTGGGCCCCTACCTGCTTCAGGGCGACGAGCACGCGGCCAATCCCTTCGAGCAGTTTTTGCGCCAGCAAGAGGCCGTAGCTACCTGGCTGAGTGGGCAGCTTCCCACGCCGGCAGTGCCTCCGGAGCTAATTACCGGGCTGGTATTGTTTGCTGGTCCTGTGCAGTTTGGGCCCGGCGTGGAAACCTACCTGCGTCGTCAGCCCGGAGCCGAGAACTTTCAGCTGCTCAGCGCCCTGGCCCAGCTACCGCGCCGCCTGCGCCAGCTGCACAACCCAGAAATCAGTTTTGCAGCCGACGACCTGCTGGCCTGGATTCAGACGCTGACCATTTCCCCGGCTTCAGCGGAAGCTCCGGAAAACGAGCCGCCCGTGGGCGAGGGCAACTACTGGGAGCAGAAAGCCCGGCAACTGTGGCGCTGGCTTGGGGCCGAGGACATTCCGCACGATGCCCCTTACGGCTCGGCGGCCGAGGCGGTAGCGGCCAGCCAGCAGGAAATGCAGCGTCTGGAGCAACTCAGCCAGCAAGTGCGCACCGAGCTAACCCAGCAGCGCCAGGAAATGGAAGCCCGCGAAGCCGAGCGGGAGCACCGCATTGAGCAGCTCCGGGCCCAGCTGACCCAGCCTCCAAACGCGGCGGCTGAGGTAGCAGCCCTGCAGGCGCGCTTAGCCACCGAAACCCGGGAGAAAAACCTGCTGGAAGATGCCATCCGGGCAGCCCAACTGGAGTCGGCGACGCGCAACCAGGAGATGGACGCCCGGATTCAGCAACTAAGCCACCTGATTCAGCAGCTGCAAGCGCAGCCCGCGCCAGCCGCCCCGGCAGTGGTAGCTGCTGCCCCTGCGGCGGCACCCGTTACGCCAGCTCGCGCCGCGCTGCGCCCGGCTCCCACCCCAGCCACCCAGCCCCCTAGGCCTACGCCGCATACGGGGCGGAATCTACTGGACCGGCCTTCGTGGCGGGTGCAATGGCCCCGGGTGGCCGTCGTAGCGGCGGTTATTCTGGGCGGGGGCTTGGGCGTGTGGGGTCTGGTTCACGTGGTAAGCCGCCGCTCTGAACCTGAACCCACTACCCAAGCTCGGCCCAACCGCTCCTCCGACGCCGAAGAACCGTTCCAAGCCCAGGCACCTACCCTTACCGACATTCAACCGGACACGGTGGTGCTGGAGCAAGACACGGAAGACCAGGAAACGCAGATGATGGCCGATTCTCTAGACCAGGTTGCTACCACGCCTCCGGCCGAAGAAATCGATTCGACCGACGTCTCCGTACCTACCACTACCGACTCAACAGGCACGCAGACGCCCTAACACCCTTCCTGCTTCACATAAGCCGCGCCGGCGCTGAACGCAACAAGAATGTACACTTCGCTACCATTCTGTCAGCCGTTTACTATGCTGCCGCCCATATGCCTCAGGTGTAGCAGAGAGAACAAAAAAAGACTCCAACCACAATGGTTGGAGCCTTTCTTATGGCGTCACGGTACTTGTGTTAGTTAGTACGGCTTGGCTTCGTGGCCTACTGCTTCGGCTTGCGCCACGGCGTCGGCTGCTTTGCTTTGGTTGTACTGGTTGCCACCTTCAGGCGTCTTGCCGCTGCGGGCTTTCTGCAGGCCGTCGGCTAGGCGCTGGCCCCAGTCCGGGTCGCAGTTAGTGCACAGCTCCACCATCTTGTCGCTCACCTTGCGGTCAGCGTCGGCCAGGGCACCCACCATGTTGCTGATCAGGTCGTCACGCTCCCAATCCTCGTGCAGGCGGTACCGTTCACCGGCCTGCTTGAAGTTGTTGGTACGGTCCAGGGTCTGGCGAACCAAGCGGCCAGTATAGAGCGGCGTGTGCTCGGGAGCCGTGCGTGGGGCTTCCTTCAGGCCGTTCAGGCTGCTGGGCTCGTAGTTGATGTGCGCGTTCTGGCCCGGAGCCGTATCAACGTGGTAGGCCATCTGGCCGTCGCGCTGGTTGGTGGCCACGTGCTTTTTGGGCGCGTTAATGGGCAGCTGCAAGTAGTTGGTTCCCACACGGTAACGCTGGGTATCCGAGTACGAGAAGGTGCGGCCCTGCAGCATCTTGTCGTCGGAGAAATCGAGGCCATCGACCAGCACCCCGGTACCAAACGCCGACTGCTCTACCTCGGCGAAGTAGTTTTCGGGGTTCTTGTTCAGGGTCATTTTGCCCACGGGCAGGAAGGGGAACTGATCCTGGGGCCAAATCTTGGTGTCATCCAAGGGGTCGAAGTCCAGCTCAGGGTGCTCATCATCCGACATAATCTGCACACACAGCTCCCACTCGGGGAAGTTGCCGGCCTTGATGTTGTCGAACAGGTCCTGGGTAGCGTGGTTGAAGTTCTTGGCCTGAATGGCTTCGGCTTCCTGCGCTGTCAGGTTTTTGATGCCTTGCAGCGGCTCCCAGTGGTATTTCACCAGCACGGCCTGGCCCTGGGCGTTAATCCACTTGTAGGTATTTACCCCCGAGCCCTGCATCTGGCGGTAGTTAGCCGGAATGCCCCAAGGCGAGAACAGGAAAGCCACCATGTGCATGGCCTCCGGCGTGTTCGAGATGAAGTCGAAGATCCGCTCGCCGGTCTGGCGGTTGTGCACCGGGTCAGGCTTCTGAGAGTGAATCAGGTCCGGAAACTTCATGGCATCCCGGATGAAGAACACCTTCAGGTTGTTGCCTACCAGGTCCCAGTTGCCGTCTTCGGTGTAAAATTTCACCGCGAAGCCGCGCGGGTCGCGCAGGGTTTCGGGCGAGTGGCCGCCGTGGCCTACCGTGCTGAAGCGCACGAATACTGGGGTCTGCTTGCCGGCCGTGTTGAACAGCTTGGCACGGGTATACTTTTCAATGGGCTCGTCGCCTACCTTACCATAGGCTTCAAACACACCGTGGGCACCAGCGCCCCGGGCGTGTACCACCCGCTCCGGCACCCGCTCCCGGTCGAAGTGGCTGATTTTCTCCAGAAACTGGTAGTTCTCCAGCGTAGCCGGACCACGGTTGCCTACGGTACGCAGGTTTTGGTTGTTGGTGAGTGGGTGGCCCTGGCGGGTGGTAAGGGTCTGGGCATTTTCGCCTTCGGCCGTACGCTGGTCATGCGACGTTCCGGCGCCGGTGACGGCCGTCCCGGTACCGTTGCCGGAGGTGCCGTTCTGGGCTTGATTCTGCTGGTCTTGTGCCATACCTGATAACGTGTAAGTGATGGGTGTACTACAACGAAGGTACACGGTTGGTTGGTGCTAGTGGAGAATTTTTCTCCGAAAGAATTTTGGCCTTTTTGCTTTCGCTCTCGCGTGCAGTCCTTGCACATGCTTGCAACGCGGCGAGTATCAGCATATTTACCCTCTGGTAGGGCCGGGCCGCACTCCTGGGGCTACCTTTGCCTTTCCATGCTTGTACCTTCCGCTACTGCTCCCGCCCGGGTGTACACTCCCGGCTTCTGGCTGATGTGCCTTTCGTCGCTGCTCTTTTTCATGAGCTTCAACATGCTGCTGCCCGAGCTGCCCGACTACCTCACGCGCCTGGGCGGGGCCGAGTACAAGGGTTTCATTATTGCTTTGTTCACGCTCACGGCTGGCCTTTCGCGCCCCTTTAGCGGCAAGCTGGCTGATACCGTGGGCCGGATTCCGGTAATGGTGTTTGGCTCATTAGTGTGCTTTGTGTGCGGCTTCTTCTACCCTTTCACGGCCACCGTGGCGGCATTTTTGGGACTGCGCCTGCTGCACGGCTTCAGCACGGGCTTCAAGCCCACGGGCACCGCCGCCTTTATTGCCGACATCATTCCGTACGCTCGCCGTGGCGAGGCCATGGGGTTGCTGGGGGTAGCCGGCTCCCTGGGCATGGCCGCGGGCCCCATGCTAGGGTCCTTCCTGGCCGAGCAGTTTTCCCTAAACACGATGTTCTACTGCTCCTCGGGCCTGGCGTTGCTGAGCTTGGTGGTGCAGGGCACCATGACGGAAACCCTACCTCCCGACCAGCGCCAGCCTTTCCGCTGGAGCCTGCTGCGCCTTGATTGGAGCGAGGTGCTGGAGCCGCGAGTACTCAAACCGGCCCTCGTGACGCTGCTGTGCTTGTTTCCATTTGGGGCCGTGCTCACCGTCATTCCCGACCAAAGCCGCCTGCTAGGCCTCACGCACGGCAGCAAAGGCCTGTTCTATACCTGTTACACCGGCGCTTCCCTGGTGGTGCGGCTGCTGGCCGGCCGGGCCTCCGACCGTTACGGCCGCGTGCCGGTGCTCATTGGCTCCTCGGCCCTAATGGCGGTGTCACTGGCCCTGATGGCGCTGGCGACCTCAACGCCGGTGTTCCTGGGTTCGGCCATCCTGTTCGGACTAGCCACGGGCCTGAATTCGCCTACCCTCTACGCCTGGACCGTAGACCTGAGCCACCCGGAGCGGCGGGGCCGGGCCGTGGCCACCATGTACATCGCCCTGGAAGCTGGTATTGGCTTGGGGGCCCTGCTGGCCGGTTGGCTGTACGCCAATGAGCCCGCCCATCTGCCCTTCGTGCACGCGCTGAGCGCCCTGGCTGTAACTGCTGCCTTGCTCTACCTGCTTGGGCAGCGGCATACTGCCGCGCCAGTAGAAGAATAGCCACAGTTGGTAGCTCGACGGCATTTCAATAGTTTTACTACGCTGCCGGGCTGCCCGGCCGGTTTATTACTTGGTAATTAGTTATTCGTAGTCGAATGATTACTCGTGTTGTGCCTGCCCATTGGTGGGGTGCAGTGGCAAGCCTGCTGCTTTGCTTTCCGGCGCTGGCCTGGGCTCAGGAAGTTCCCGTTCGTTTTGGCAAGCTGGATGCGCAGGAAGCGGCCCAGCTTCTGGCCCGCCCGGCTCCCGATTCGGCTACGGCCGAAGTGGTCTGCGACTTTGGGCAATCAACCATTAAGGGCGGGCAAGATGGGTTTGAGCTGCGGTTTGAGCGCACGGCCCGGCTACTGATTCGGCGGCGGCCGGGGTATGAGCACGCTACCGTGCGCGTGGTGCTTTACCACGACCCCAAAAACGGCAATCGGGAGCAGATTCAGCAGCTGAAAGGCATTACCTACAACCTCACGGGCAAGGAGCTGAGCAAGGATTTGCTGCGCACGGAGGCCGTGTTTAGCCGCAAGCTCAACGACCGTCTCGATGAGTATGCTTTTACCTTGCCTAACGTTCGGGAGGGCTCCATTCTGGAATTTACCTACGTCATCCGCTCCCCGTTTCTGTTCAATTTGCAGGACTGGCAGTTTCAGCAGGAAATTCCGGTGCGCTGGAGTGAGTATCGGGTCCAGATTCCGAGCTTCTACCGCTACAAGGAAATGACCCGCTCCTACTGGCCCTTCGCCGTGAATACGAGCGGCGCGGCGCCTTATACCACTACCTACCGCGAGAAAGTACAAGACTCATATGGCGCAATCAGTGCCGGTAGCGCCGACAAGTCTTATCAGATCAGCACCCAGGCCCTTACCCGGCGCTGGGTTCAGCAAGATATTCCGGCGTTCCGGCCCGAGCCTTTCCTGACCACGGAACACGATTATCTGAGCCGCGTTGACTTCGAGCTAGAACGCATTCAGTTCAACCCTGAACGGGACCCGCAATTTGTAGTAAGCTCCTGGGCCCAGATTGAAAAGGAGTTGCTCGAGAAAGAAGACTTCGGGCAGTATGTAGCGCAAAATTCTGCGCTGGCTACGGCGGCAGCCGCCCTGCGTTCCATCCCGGATCCAGGAGCCCGCGCGGCGGCGGCCCGGCAACTGGTGCTACAGGCGGTGGGATATAGCGGTACGGCTTCGCTTTACGCCCGAGCTACCCCCAAACGGGTGCTGGAAACTCGCCAGGGCAACGCGGCCGAAATCAATTTGCTGCTGGTGCGCCTGCTGCGCGAAGCCGGCCTGGAGGCCCAGCCCTTGCTGCTGAGCACCCGCAGCCACGGCCGTATTCAAACGGAGCTACCTGTGCTAAGCCAGTTTAACTATGTAGCGGCCCACGTGATTCTACCCGGCAACAAAGAGCTGGTGCTGGACGCCACCGACCCGACCCTACCCCCAGAGCTGCTGCCGGAAAACTGCCTGAACGACCAAGGCCGACTGCTCGGGCCGGCGGGGCGCTGGGTTTCCCTTACAACGGCGGTTCCGCACTTACGCTACACGCACGCTCGCCTCACGCTCGCTGCCACGGGCGCCTTGCAAGGAACTGTGCGCCAGGAATACGCGGGTTACGCTGCTTCTGAGCACCGCCAACCCGTGGCAGCTTTGCGTCAGCAGTGGCAGCAAGCCCACCCCGACTGGCAAATTGAAAAAGCGGAAGCCGTAGCCGATGACCTAACCCGCCCCGTGGCTCTCACGGTGGCAGCCCGCCTGCCCGGGGCCGAGGCCCCAGCCGCTACGCTCTACGTGCGCCCAGCTGCACAGCTGGGGCTGCCAGCTAACCCCTTTCGCCACCCCGACCGCCTCTACCCGGTGGACATGGCCAGCACCCAGCGGCTGGAGTACATGGTGGAGCTTACCCTGCCCGAGGGCTACACCGCCGCTGAACTACCGGCTGCTACTAGCCTGGCGTTACCCAATGAAGGTGGCCGCTTTGTTTTTAGCGTAAGCCAGCCCACGGCCCAAACCCTGGCTATTACCAGCCGTCTGCATCTAGCTAAAACCCATTATTCGGCCGAAGAATACCACGCGCTTCGTGAGCTGTACGCCCGGGCACTGGCCAAAATGACTGAGCCTATTGTAGTGCAGCGCCAATAATCTGTACGGGGCCATTTGTTTGGGCAGCGCCGAATAGTGATATTTCGATTCCGTTTCTTTACCCTGTTGCAACTGTAGTATTTCTCCCTTCTTGGCGCTGGCTGCGGCCAGGCAGTCCAAAGCTCGGGAATAGCTATTCTCCATTCGTCACGTTACTACACCTACCCCTGTTGGTATGATTCAACCTTTACTCCGCCGGCTGTTTCTGGCCGGTATTTGCTCTGGCGCGTCCGTATCACTGGCCCACGCCCAGGCTGACCCCATAAAGTTCGGTAAGATTGACGAGCGGGACCTGACAGGCCAGAACTTCGTGGCCGACAGCGCCGCGCCGGCCGTGGTACTCTGCGACTTCGGCCGCTCCCGCTTCGATTACAGTGAGGGCGGATTTCGTGTGATATTTGAACGGGTAGCGCGCATCAAAATCCTGAAGAAAGCCGGTTACGACTACGCCACGGTGAAAGTACCGCTCTATCACCGGGGCACCAACGAGGAAAAACTCACGGCCTTGCGCGGCTTCACTTACAACCTGGTAAATGGGCAAGTAGTCAAGGAAAAACTCAATTCTGAGTCGATATTCCGGGAGGAAAGCACGCCCAACATCACCATCCGCAAATTCACGATGCCCAACGTGCGGGAAGGCTCCATTGTGGAGTTTACCTACTCAGTGGCCTCGGAGTTCACCTTCAATTTTCAGGACTGGACCTTCCAGTCGGACATTCCAGTGCGCTGGAGCGAGTACCGCGCCGCCATTCCGGAGTACTTCGACTACAAGATGCTGATGCAGGGCTACGAACCCTTAGAAGTGCAGGAGCGCACGGAAGGAACTACCCAGTACACCATCCGGTGGTCCTCGTCTATTGAGGCGGGTATGCAAGGTGGCCGGCAGCCGGGCGGCTCAGAGACGATTACGCCCCGCGTGACTAATTACCGCTGGGCCATGAAGAACCTGCCCGCCATGCGCGAGGAGCCCTACATGACCACCACCAACGACTACATTGCCAAGATTGACTTCGAACTGGCCGGCACCAAATGGCCCAATGAACCTTATAAAGCAGTAGCCAATTCCTGGGAGAAAATTGACCAGGAATTACTTAACGAGGACAGCTTCGGAGCCCAGCTCAGCCGCGGCAGCTTTCTGAAGGAGCAGCTCGCGCCCCTGGTAGCCCAACACCCGGACCCCGCTACCCGCGCCGCCGCCGTGCACGATTTAATCCGGCGGGCCGTGAAGCATAACGGCAACAACGGCGTAACCTCCTCGGGGAATATCCGGCGGGTGTACGAGCAGAAATCGGGTTCAGCCGCCGACGTAAACCTGCTGCTGATTGCCGCCCTGCGCGAGGCCGGCCTGAATGCCAACCCCGTGGTGCTGAGCACCCGCACCCACGGCCGCATGGAAACCAATGTGCCCCTAATGAGCCGTTTCAATTACGTGGTGGCCCACGTGGCCCTGCCTGAAGGCAAAGAGTTGCTGGTAGATGCCACCGAGGAGCTGGCACCTTGCGGCATGCTGCCCTACCGTTGCCTGAATGGTGTAGGTCGCCTGGTGCTGCCCAAAGCTGGTGAGTCGCGGTGGGTGGAGCTCAAGCCCGCTGACCGGCTCGTGACCTACCGGCAGATTAACCTGACGGTGGATGAGAAAGGTAGCCTCAGCGGTAAGGTGCACCAGGAGCACGGCGGCTACCTGGCCCTGAACCAGCGCGAGAAGCTGCGCAAGCTGGGCGAGAAAAAGTACGTGGAGGAAATCGTCACCGACCACGAGGGCTGGAGCATTCCGAAGTACACCTTCAAGGAGCGCGACAATCTGCACAAGCCCCTGATGCTGGACTACGAGTTTGCCACTACGGGCGGAGAAACGCCGGTAGGCACTATTTACCTGAACCCCCTACGCTACTTCGGCACCGACAAAAACCCTTTCCTGCACGAGGATCGGCGCTTTCCCGTGGACTTCGGCACTGCCCTGGATGAGACCATTCTCCTGACCATTTCGCTGCCTGCCGGCTACGTGCTGGAAGAAACCCCCAAGGGTATGTCAGTGGAGCTGCCCGAGGGCGGGGGCCGTTTTCTCTACAACGTGCAGCCCGGCGAAGGCACCATTCAGATTATGAGCCGCATGAGCCTGGCCCGGCCAGTTTACTCGGCCGAAGAATACGCTTACCTGCGGGAGTTCTTCACCCACGTGATGACGAAACAGGGAGAGAAATTGGTGCTCAAGAAGAAGGCCTAATGCGTAGCTACCTCCTCGCCTTTGTAGCCGGTTGCGCGGCCTGGCTGAGCGTAGCGGCCGGTCCGGCCTGGGCCGCCTACGGCCCCGCGCCCAAATACGCGGTGGCTGCCCTGCCCGGCGCCCTGCGCGAAAACGCCCACGCCGTAGTGCGCCGCCACGAGGAAACCCTGCTGGTAAAGTCGGTGGGCCGCACGGTAGAAACAGTACGTCGGGCCGTTACGGTGCTCGATGAGGCTGGGGCCCGGTGGGCCACGGAACTAGTGTACTACAGCCAGCTCAACAGCATCAGCTACTTCCGGGGCAGCGTGTATGACGCCGAGGGCCGACTGCTGCGCCAGCTCCGCCCGGCTGACATCCACGACATTAGCCTCTCCGACGGCTTTAGCCTGGCTTCCGATGCCCGCGGCCGGGTAGCCGATTTAAGCCAGCCCTCCTACCCCTACACGGTGGAGTTCGAGTACGAAGTCGTATCCGATAACCCACTGTTCTACTCTACCTGGCGGCCTCAGCCTGTGGAACAGCTTAGCGTGGAGCAGGCCTCGTTTCGGGTGCTGATGCCCACGGGCTTGGCCTTGCGCTATCAGGAGCTGCACCTGCCGGCCGGGGCCGCGCAGGCCCGCCGCGCCCAGGGCAGTCAGGAAGTGTATGAGTGGCAGGTGCACGATTTGGCCGCCCGCGAGGAAGAGCCCGACGGGCCCTCCATAGCCGACGTGACGCCAGCCGTGCTAACGGCGCCTACTGAGTTTGAGGTGGAAGGCCACGCCGGCAAACTTACTTCCTGGGCCGACCTGAGCCGCTGGACCTACGAGCTGAACGCCGGCCGCGACGCGCTGCCGCCGGCCTTGCAAGCGCGCATGGCTGCCCTGATGCAAGGCGAAACCGATGAGCGGGCCCGCATCCGGAAGGTGTACGAGTTTCTGCAAGCCAACACCCGCTACGTTTCCATTCAATTGGGCCTGGGCGGCTGGCAGACGTTCCCGGCGGCCTCCGTGGCTGCCAACGGCTACGGCGACTGTAAAGCCCTGACCAACTACTGCAAAGCCCTGCTGGGCGCGGCCGGCATCACGGCCCACGCCGCCCTGGTGCGCGCCGGCTCCGATGAGCAGGATATTCGTACGGACTTTCCCAGCTCCCAATTCAACCACGTGGTACTGTGCGTGCCCCTGGTGAAAAGCACCCGGCCCGATACTGTGTGGCTGGAGTGCACCAGCCAAAGCAACCCGTTCGGGTACATGGGTGGGTTCACGGGCAACCGCCACGCCCTGCTGCTACTGCCCCAGGGTGGGCGCCTGATTGCTACCCCGCGCTACGGCGCCGCCGAAAACCGGCGCGAGCGGCTGGCCGACGTGTACCTGGACGCCCAGGGCAATGCCACGGCTACCTTGCGTACCCTGCGCACCGGCCTAGAGTATGACGCCGTAGCTTCCTTACCGAGCCTAGACTTGGCCGAGCAGAAAAAGCACATCAGCAGCCGGCTTCCCTTGCCCAACTTCACCCTGACCAAAGTGGCCCTGCGGCCTACGCCCCCCGGCGCGGCGGTGCCCGGCCTCACGGAAAGCCTCGCCCTGACCCTGCCGGCCCTGGCCCCACCCAGCGGCAAGCGTGTGTTCCTGACGCCCAATCTGCTCAGCCGGCTTTCGGCCCCGGCCGCCAGCGTGGGCGAGCGGCAAACCGACCTCTGGCTGGACCATGCCCTCACCCAAACCGACACGGTGCGCCTGCACGTACCGGCCAGCTTGCGGCCCGAGCAGCTGCCCGCGCCCGTGCAACTGAGCACCCCGTTCGGCACCTACTCCAGCCAGCTGCAAACCCTGCCCGATGGCACCATCCAGTACATCCGCCGGCTGCAGCTGCCGCGCACCCGCTTTGCCCGCACCGATTACCCCGCGTACCTAGAGTTTCGGCGCAAGATTAGCGCGGCAGATAAAGCCCAGCTAGTGTTGCTGAAAACGGACGCGTAAAGGCCCCTGGCTTATGCAGTAGCGCGCCTACCCCGGCTGGGGTAGGCGCGCTTTTTTTGTGCCTGGCCCCTGGCCGGGCGCGGGTTGCAATTCCTGGCGAATAAGTACTTAGGGTCACATTTCACGCTCCCGTTCCGGGCTGGCGGAGTCCACAATTATATGCTCTTCGGTGAAGAGCTTCGGTAGGAAAACTGCCTACCTTAGGGCTTCACCTTTTTGCATTTCCTCGACTTTACTTTGCCTGTCTGCTATGCCTGAACCCTCTACTACGCGCCGGCCGTGGCACTGCTTTCTGACCGGTGGCCTCTTGGCGGCGGCCCTGGGCGCTACCATTCCCACGGCTGAGGCGCAGCGGGTCCTGTGGGCCGATGCTCCCGCGCTGTCGGCAGCGGCCCGGCCCGCGGCGCAGCCCCTGGCCCACTTCCGGTCGGTGAGCTTTCAGCTGACTACCCTGCGGAGCGTGTTGCAGAGCGCACCGGCGGGGCGGGGCGGGGCCGCGGCCACGTCGGCTACCGTTATATCCTTGCCCCTGCCCGATGGCAGCTCCCAACGGTTTCGGGTGGTGCAGGCGCCCGTCATGGCCCCGGAACTGGCCGCTAAATACCCAGCTATTCAGACCTACGCCGCCCAGGGCATTGACGACCCCACGGCCACGGCCCGCCTGGATATCAGCCCCGATGGCTTTCACGCCCTGATTCTGGCTGCTGATAAGACGGTGTACATTGATCCGGCCGTGCGTGGTACGGAGGCACATTTGGTGTTTGAGCGCCGGGCCATGAACCGGGCGGCGTTTCCCTTCGTGTGCGCTACCCCTTCGGCCGAGGCAGTAACAACGCAGGCCCGCGCAAGCCTCGTCGCCCGGCCGGCAGTAGCCAATGGCACCACCCTGCGCACATACCGGCTGGCCCTGGCCTGCACCGGTGAGTACGCAGCCTTCCACGGCGGAACCAGGGCGGGCGCGCTGGCTGGTATGGTGGCTTCCATCAACCGGGTTAATGCCATTTATGAGCGGGAGCTGGCCGTGCGGCTCGTGCTGGTGCCCAACAACGACCGGCTGATTTTCCTCAACCCAACCACCGACCCGTACTCCAATACCGATGGGGAGGCCATGCTCGAAGAAAACCAGACGGTGGCTGACTCCCTAATCGGGCCCAGCAACTACGACATCGGGCACGTGTTTAGCACGGGCGGCGGCGGCATTGCCCAGCGGCCCTCCGTGTGCATCGACGGCAAAGCCCGCGGCGTTACCGGCTCCCCTTCCCCAATTAACGATGCTTTTGATGTGGATTACGTGGCCCACGAAATGGGCCACCAGTTTGGGGCTGACCACACCTTTAACAGTACGGCGGATTTCTGCAGCGGCAACCGGGAGGCTTCCTCGGCTTACGAGCCGGGCTCGGGCTCTACCATCATGGCCTACGCGGGCATCTGTGGGGCCGATAACCTGCAGCCGAACTCCGACCCCTACTTCCACTCCCACAGCTTCGACCAGATTGTGGACCACATTACGGGCCAGGGCAACTGCTCCGGGAACACCGCCACCGGGAACACCCCGCCCGTAGTGAATGCCGGCCCGAGCTACGCCATTCCTGTTCGCACGCCCTTCGTGCTGACTGGCTCGGCCACTGATGCCAACGCCGACGCGCTTACCTACGTGTGGGAAGAGTACAACCTAGGGCCCAACGGGGCCCTGAACGCGCCCACCGGTGATGCCCCCATTTTTCGGTCCTTTACGCCTACCCCCAACTCCAGCCGCACGTTTCCGCGGCTGTCGGACCTGCTCAACAACACCCAGACGCCCGGCGAATTGCTGCCTACCTACGGGCGCCGCCTGATCTTCCGGCTGGTAGCCCGCGACAACCGCGCTGGGGGCGGGGGCGTCGATTACGACTCCATGCAGGTGGTGGTGGTGCCCACGGCCGGGCCCTTTGTGGTGCGCAGCCCCAACAGTGCTACCTCCTGGCTGGTAGGCGCTCCGCAGCAAGTCATTTGGGATGTGGCCAACACCACCCAGGCGCCCATCAACGCGGCCACGGTCAACATTCTGCTGTCCACCGATGGGGGCCTGACCTACCCTACGGTGCTGGCAGCCAACACTCCCAACGACGGGTTCGAGGCCGTGACGGTGCCTGCCAGTGTAGCGGCAACCTCCTCGGCCCGGGTACGGGTGCAGGCCAGCACTGGCATCTTCTTCGATATTTCGAACCAAAACCTAACATTAACCGCCCCCTCCGGCCCCACTTTTTTCCTGCAAACGGCTGACGCGGCCACGCTGGCTTTTTGCCCGGGCAACTCAGCTACGATTCCCGTCAGCCTGGGCCAGCTGCAAGGGTTCAGCGGCAACGTAACGCTTTCCGCCACCAACCTTCCGGCCGGAGTTACCGTCACGTACGCGGCCAACCCCGTAGCGGCGGGCGGGGCTACCACGGCTACCATTGCGGCCGATGCTAGCACAACGGCCGGCACCTACACCCTGCAACTGACGGGCACCAGCGGGGGCGTGACGCGGGTACTGGATGTGTTACTGACCATTCGGCCCTCCGCTACGCAGGCCGCTACGGTTACTACCCCCGTTGCGGGCGGAATATCTACGCTGCGGCCCCGCATTACCTGGACTGCCGTGCCAAATGCCATTTCCTACGAGGTGCAGGTAGCCACGGATGCGACGTTCACCAACCTGGTCGTCAACCAGACGGGCATCACGAGTACTACCTTTACTACCCTGCTGCTGCAGCCCACTACCACCTACTACGTGCGCGTGCGCGGAGTAAGCGCCTGTGCAACGGCGCCTTACTCCGCTACCCGGCAGTTACTGACGGGCACCCATACCTTGCGCACAGCCACGGCTACTCAAGTGCCCCGCCCCATTGGCAACACGGCCGGCGCTACCACTACGTCCACCATCGTTATTGGGAACACGGAGCGGGTATCTGACCTTCGCATCCGGGACCTCACCCTCACGCATCCGGATATAAGTGAGCTGGAAATCACGCTCACCAACCCCGTCCGTCGCCAAACGGTGCTGCTGGCCCAGGCTTGCCCCGGTACCAATGGCCTAAACCTGAGCTTCGTCGATGACGGCATAGCCCTTGCCTGTCCGCCCGCCGCGGCGGGCACAGTGCGCCCGGCGGGCTACCTGGGTGATTTGTTGAACGACCCGGCTTTTGGCAACTGGACGCTGAGCATTCGCGACACGAGGGCGGGCAACGGCGGAACCCTAACGGGCTGGAAGCTGGAGCTTTACACCCTGAACGAACCACCAGCAGCCCCCACGGGCCTGAGTGTACTGGCCCCCGTCGTGACCAACAATATGGCCAGCCTGGATTTGGTATGGCTAGACAATTCGGGCACTGAAACCGGCTTCGAGATTGAGCGCGCTCAGTTCGGAAGCCCTTTCACCCGCATTGCCACGGTAGGCGCCAACGTCACGGGGTATACGGATCAGGTTCGCCTTAACGGCACGTATTGCTACCGGGTGCGGGCCATCAACGCCTTTGGGGCTTCGGGCTACTCCAACGAAGGCTGCCAGACAGTTTCTACGGTTACTGGCCTGGCCAGCGCGGCGTTGCTGCAGGGCGTGGAAGTGTACCCCAACCCTAGCACCGGACTGTTCAACGTGAAAATCGACAACGCCCACCGCGGCCCCATCACGCTGCGGGTGACGGATGGGCTTGGCCGCAACCTGTCAACCCAAACGCTTAAGAAATCCGCCGCCCTGCTTCAGTGCCCTCTCGACGTAAGCCTGCTGGCCCCCGGCGTCTACACGTTGCACCTGGACATGCCCGATGGTTCGGCCGTGGTGCGCTTGCTGAAACAATAACCCCTGCCCAAACAAGTGGCCTCGAAAGGCGGCTCTCATAATTGAGAGCCGCCTTTCTGCTTCTCTAACATATTCTTTACCAGCCAACTAGACTGCATAATATTTAAATAAACGGGCCATGATTAGAACCGGTAGCGCAGTTGCGCTTTTACCTCGGAGCGGGTGGCGCCCTGAATTTCTTCCAGCCCGGAGCCGATGGTGCGCTGGTGGCGGTAGTGGGTAGTGGCGTAGCGCAGCCACAGGGTAAGGTGGCGGTTGATGTCGAATTGGGTTAAGAGGTAGGCGCGGGTGCCCTGGCCCGATAAGGCCGGCACGGAAAAGGCATACAGCACATCCTGCTCGAACACGTACTGGCGCGTGTCATAATCATCAGTGTCAAAGAGGGCGTAGCGGGCCGAGAGGCGCAGGCGGCGCAGGGGCTGCACTGTCACGTCCTGGGCCAACACGTACCCGCGGCGGGTGGGGCGGCCGTCATCTTCCCGGTAGCTGGTACCCTGCACGCGGGTGCGCAGACTGAGCGCCGACGTGGGGCTGGCATCGTAAAACAGTAAAATGCTCTGCCGCCGGGTAGGTACGAGCAGGGGCGCCGGGCGCAGCGTGTCGGCGTTGTAGGCTTTGGTGCGCTGGCGCAGCTGGGCGTAGAGTAGGCTGGTTTTGGTGGGGCTGAAGGTGACGCGCACCAGCCAGTCGTGGCCGGGGCTGGGGGCGCCGGCTTGGTAGCGCAGCCACGGAAACCGGAACCGGTCGTAATACGCCGACACCTCCCAGCGGGCCACCGGCCGCACTTTCAGCCCCAGGTACACCCCGTTTTCGTTGATGTTGCGGGTATTTTCGCCCAGCGCATTGCCGTACAGCGTATGGAAATTCCGGTCGTAGCGGCGGTACAGCAGGGCGGCGTCTACGGTCGGGGCCAGGCTGGCCAGTAGGCCGTTGACGGTGCCTAGACCTCCGCTACTGCTGCGCGCCGTTTCACCGAACAGCAATACGTTGTGCCATACGTAGCTGTAGTGAGCCCCTAGCGCCAGGTTGCGCCGGCCCCGCAATTCAAAGGCGTTGTAGGGCTCGTCGCGCCGCTGCAGGGGTTTGTCGAACTGAGTGTGCACGGCGGTAGCGCCTACCTGCAGGTCGCCGCCGGAACTATTGTAGCTGACGTTACCGCCCAGCACGGTTTCGCCCAGGGCCTGGCGGTTGGCCAGTTCGGTGGGGGTGCGGTGAAAACCCGTCAGGAGCAGACCGGAGGAAAACTCGCTGAAATCCGCCAGTGAATCCGAGGCCTGCTGCACGGAGGCATCAATGCGTTTGCGTGACCCGAACGCCGTGGCCCGGACCGCTGTGGTAAGAGCCACAGTGGCGGCAACTCCGCGAAAAAACGTGTTTTCCAGCACCGAGGAGTAGGGCCGCACGCCCACCGAACTGCGGCGCAGGGTGGTAATGGTTTCGGCCCCCTTCCCCACGGCTAGCCCTGAGGACAGCAGCAAGCCTTGCCCGAACTGCAACTGGTAGTCGCCCAGAGCCAGAGTTTTCAGCCGGCCTCGCTCCTGCACTACCAGGTGGGCCGAGTAGAAGTCGGCGCCGTAGCGGCGGGTAGTGGGGTCCCAGCGGAACTGCTCGCCGGCATCTTTTTCGGCCGTAAACCCCAGGCTAAAGTCCTTGCTGTGGCTGACCCGGTAGCGCACCAGCAGCTTATCGGGCGAGCCCAGGTAGCGCGTGGCGGGCCCACCGGTGCGGGTAGTATCGGGCGGGGCGTAGCCGGGTCGGCCCTGCAGTACCCGCTCGTAGCGCAGGAATAAGGCGTTATTTTCCTCGCGGGCTATGCGCTGCCAGAGGTTGCCGCGGCCGGCGTTGGGGTTGGCAGTAGTCGCCGCCACGAAAGGCGCGGCGCGGTAAATTGTGCGTAGGTCGAAGCCCTCAACGCTTTGCAGCTCATACAAACTCAGCAGTGGGCCATTGCGCTGGCGGTGTTCCAGCAGGCTGGTTATCTGGGTTTCCGAAAGCAAGAGCAGGCCCCGCAGCTCCTCGCGGGAAGCGGTATTGAGGTTGAGCGGCGTCTGGTAATACTGCAGCAGCGTTTCGTAGAGGTCTTCGTAGGGCACCTGGTCGCTCTGAATCTCGGCGAACAACTCCTGGGTTAGCCGGTCGAGGTCGGGCACGGCGGGGCGCGGGTACTCCTGAGCCCGGGCCGACAGGGCTGCCGCCAGCCCAACCACTACCCCCAACAAATACTTCAGCTTCATGGCTGCTTGGCTTCCCAGTGCCAAGCCACGCTCAGCTGCTGGCTTAGCCCCAGCGCCTCGTGCCAGGCGGCGGCATAGTCCAGCTGAAACTGTCCGGCCCGAAACCCGGCTCCACCCGTGAGCTGACTGGTTAGGGAGGACAGCCCAATTCGTAACGCTAGCACGGATATAGGCTGGTATTCCAGGCCCGCCTTGAAGTCGGCAGCCTGCTCCACATCCTTTTCGGTTTCGGCTAGTAGGAGCACTTTCTCGGCGGCCCGCCACGCCAGCCCGGCCCGTAACACAGTAGGAAGTCGCTCATCCTGGTAACGGGCCAGGCGGGCTTGGTTGAGATTGTAAAGAGTAGCGCCGAAGGTGAGCTTGCGCGGAATAATATCGGCCTGTCCTCCCAGGGAAGCTGCTACCACCCGCCGGCTCCCCAAGCCTTCCAGGCTGGTTTGCAGCACTTCTACCCGGGCCCCTACTCTCACCGTGCCCAGCCGGTAGCCGTACCCCAGCCCCAGCCGCTGCTCTGAGTAAAGCCTCCCTCCAAAGCGATGCGCCGTGAGGCCCACTACCCCATAGCGCGGCGCATCGGGGGCGGCTACCGCGGCCGGCACATTCGGCACGGGAGCCACCGAAGCCCGGTACCCCAGCGGCACGGCAGCCGCTACCGATACCGTATTTAGGGTCGGCAGCAGGTAGCGGTTTTCGGCCCCGAACCCAACCGTAGGCTGTTGCAAGCTACCCAGAGCCGCGGCGTTGTTGGCCCCGGCCCATACGTCGTCTTCCAGTACGCTCCCAATCTGCCCCAGGCCGGCGCTACGGGCTCCCCATAAGCCCGGACCGTTACCCTGGGCACACACGCATTTACTACCTAATAAAATAGCCAACCAGAAGTATATTTTCACCATACGCAGGATATATCACATGTATACTATCGAAAGATAGGGCGCCCCTTGCAGCGCGCCAAATTTCCTAGTGTATGCTCACGAAAAAGCCCCGGCACCATATGGTACCGGGGCTTTCAATAGGCGCTACAGGCCAGTTCTTACAGCATGGCCGCGTCCTTCTTTTTCTTGATTTTGACTTTGCCGCCTTGCTCGGTTTTAACTTTCATCTTCTCCACGTCACTCATATCGGTGCCGGAGGAGGCGGCCGCAGCGGGGCCCACGCCGGGGTTCGGGCCGTTGTTGACGATGGTCATTTCATCGACGAGGTGCTTGGCGCCGCCCAGCTTCTCCACGCACCAGAGCACGTAGCGAATATCGGCGTTGATGCAGCGCTTCAGCTCGGGGTCGTAGGCCAGGTCACCGGTCATGGCTTCCCAGTTGCCGTCGAAGGCCAGGCCAATCAGCTCGCCGCGGCCATTAATGACGGGCGAGCCGGAGTTGCCGCCGGTAATGTCGTTGTCGGTGATGAAGGCCACGGGCAGGTTGCCCTGCTTATCGGCGAAGCGGCCGTAGTCCTTCATCTTCAGCAAGTCTAGCTCCTTTTGGGGCACCACAAACTCGGGGTTGGTGGCGTCCTCTTTCTCCAGAATGCCCTGGGCCGTGGTTTTGTAGTCGTAGGCTACCGCGTCGCGGCCGCGATAGGGGCGCACCGTACCGTAGCTCAGGCGGATGGTGGAGTTAGCATCAGGCGAGTACACCTTCTGGGAGTTCTTCTCGCGCAGGGCGGCCACGTACAGGCGGTTGGCACGACCCAGGCCAGCCTGCAGACCTTGCAGCTTGGGCACAATGTTCTGCACGTAGTTCTGGTACACCGACTGGTAGGTTTTGTAGCCGGGGTCAGCCTCCAGCTTGGCCAAGGTAGGCGCGGCCAGGAAGGCGTTCAGTTTGGCTTCCGAAGCTAGAAAGGAGTTGCTGAACACGTAGTCGGCGTACTTTGGCATGGAGCCGCCGTACTGTTTCTGCACCGTCTGGAACACGTCGGGCTGCTGGTCTTTGGGCACATCCTGCATGTAGAGCGCCATCAGGGCCGCGAATACCTTCTTGTCGGTGGGGGCGCTGTAGTCCTTGAAGTGGTCGGCTAGCGGGCCTTTCAGGTCAGCTACGGCTTTATCAACGGCGGCTTTGTCATTGGCTTTCAGAGCCGTAGCTAGGGGCATCAGGCGGGCAGCCAACGGAATGATTTCGGTGCCAAAAGCCGCCTCGTTCACGTACTGGGTGCTCAGGTTGTACTGCCGGATGCCGGCGTACGACTGATTGATGACGTTGAGCGCGTCGCCGTACTGCTGGGCGCGGGCGGGGTCTTGGGCAATCCACTGCAGCAGGGCGTTTTCTTCGGCCTTCTTGGCGTCCACCGTTTTCAGGCGCTTCATACCTTCGTTCTGCCCGATGTAGTACTTCCAATAGTTGGCAATGCCGGCGTACTTGGAGGCGTATTTCAGGCGCAGGGCCGCGTCCTGGTCCATATCCTCTTTCCAGAGTTTCAGGCGGGTGTCGCGCAGCTTAATGCGGGCGGGGTTGGTTTGGTCGAGGGTGAGCTGGAGGCCGGCGGCGGGCAGGAAGCGCTGGGTGCGGCCGGGAAAGCCGAGCACCATGGCAAAGTCGCCCTCACTGACGCCCTGCAAACTCACGGGCAAGTGCTTTTTGGGTACGTAGGGTACGTTGCCGGGCTGGGGGGTAGCGGTGGGCTGGTTGTTTTTGTCGGCGTAGACGCGGAACATGCTAAAGTCGCCGGTGTGGCGGGGCCACATCCAGTTGTCGGTGTCGCCGCCAAACTTGCCCACGGCTTCCGGCGGCGCGCCTACTAGGCGCACGTCGCCAAAGCGCTGGTAGATAAAGAGGTAGTACTCGTTGCCCCCGAACATGTCGCGCACGTAGGCCACGTACTTGCCGTTTTCCTTGGCGTTATCGGCTAGCTCGCGCTGGCGCTTTTGCACGGTAGCGGTACGCTCCTGCTCGGGCGTGGTGGGCGTAATGCCCTCCAGCACTTTGCCGGTTACGTCCTCCATGCGCACCAGAATATCCACGAACAGGCCCGGATTCTGCTTTTCTTCCTGGCGGGTAGCGGCAAAGAAGCCGTTCTGCAGAATGTTGTTCTGGGGCGTGCTGTGGCTCTGAATGGCGTCGTAGCCGCAGTGGTGGTTGGTTAGCAGCAGGCCCTGGCTGCTCACGAACTCGCCGGTGCAAAAGCCGCCGAGCTGCACCACGGCATCCTTCAGGGAGGCATTATTGACGTCGTAAATTTCTTCGGCCGTGAGCTTGAGGCCTTTCTTCTGCATGTCGGCCTGGTTGAGGCGCTTCACGAAGAGGGGCAGCCACATGCCTTCGTCGGCGTGGGCTGCCAGGGGTAGGAGCAGCGTCAGCAGCAGGGCCTTGGCCCAGTGGGTAGTACGCATAAGGAGGGTGGAATTAAGGAAAGAAAACACGCCGATGGAATTGGTTGGCGAATTTACTAAATGCCGTGCAGGGTAGCGCTGTCAGGCTTTTCCCGGCGCAACCATTCCGCCGGCTTTTACGGTTCTTTGCAGGTATGTCGTACCTGTTTCGCCAGTTGCTGCTGGGTTTGCTCTGGGTGTACCGCCACCTGATTTCGCCGCTTACGCCGGCCAGCTGCCGCTACACCCCTACCTGCTCCGCTTACGCCGTAGAAGCCGTCACGAAGTATGGCCCCTGGCGCGGCGGCCAGCTGGCCCTGCGCCGCATCAGCCGCTGCCACCCCTGGGGCGGCCATGGCCACGACCCCGTACCGTGACGGTGATTCAGTGAGTTCGTGGAATGTGTCGATGTGTCATTGCGAGGAGGCACGACGAAGCAATCCTTCCTGGCCAACGTGCTACCTGTAGAAATGTGACAAGCCCTTACCTCCGTGCTGGAAGTAAGGGCTTGTCAGCATTAATAGACTTGTCACGGATGAGAGAAAGGATGGCTTCGTCCTGCGTCCTCGCCATGACAGAACGGCCAACTCACTGAATCACTGAATCACTCATTCGCCATTTCACCACCTCACCATCTCACCTTCCGTATAAGCCCAGGTATTGCTGCGGTGGCCCTTGGCTGCGGCAGCTTTTTTTTCAGCTAGTTACTGCCTGTATGCGCACGTTATCCTTTGCCGCCGCCGTGGTTGGCTTGCTGCTTAGCAGCTGTTCGGAAGCCCAAACCAAGGAATCGGCGGGTGAGCCCAAACAAGAGAAATCGGGGAAGAAGAAAGGAAAGAAGGGCAAAGGGGCCGCCGATATTGCCAACCTCACTCGCCTGGGTTCTATGAACGATGTGCCGGAAAGCTCCGGTTTGGCCCTGGCCGAACAAGCCGGCACCTTTTACACCCACGGCGACGAGGGCGCGCGCCCTACCCTATATAAGGTTGACGCTACCGGCCGCACCCTCGCGGAACTGGAAGTACCCGTGCAAGGCGACGACTGGGAAAGCATCACCCGCGACACCCAAGGTAACCTCTACATCGGCGACGTTGGTAACAACAACAACCACCGCCGCGACCTGGTCATCTACCGCCTCAACCCACGCAACGTGCAGCAAGTGCAGGAAATCAAGCTGAAGTACTCCGACCAGCAAGATTTTCCGCCCGCCAAGCAGGACCAGAACTTCGACTGTGAGGCTACGCTTTGGCACGCCGGTAAAGTGTACCTCTTTACCAAAGACCGAGGCCAGAGCCAGACCAGTAAAGTGTACACTGTGCCCGACCAGCCCGGCACTTACACGGCGCAGCTCCTCACCAAACTGGCCATTCCGGGCGAAGTAACCGACGCCGCCCTCAGCCCCGACGGGCGCCGGCTGGTGCTGCTGGCCCGGCAGGAAATGTTTGTGCTGGAAGGCGGCAGCCTAGCCGAAGCCCTAAAAGCAACGCCCCGGCAAATTTCCTTAAAAGGAGCCGGCCAGACGGAAGGAGCTACCTTCACCGATAACGGCACGCTCTATATCAGCAGCGAGCAGGGCGCCCTGTACAAATACACTTTCTGATACTAGCCACAGAAAAACGTCTGGGAGGTGCGGTGCTGAGCCGTATGCAGCGAATTTTCGCCAGGATAAAACTTACCTGTGGGTAGGCCCTGTTCTTTTCCTTAAGTTTGGCCTACGATTCCGAAACCCGGCGCGGCCTTTCCTTAACCACGTCATTACTACCCAGCAAATGGCTGAACAAACCACTCTCACCGGCCTGCGCGCCGGCGTGCTGCACGGCGACGAAGTGCAGCAGCTCTTCGACCACGCCAAAGCCAATGGCTACGCCCTACCTGCCGTGAACGTAACGGGCACCGACACGGTAAACGCCGTACTGGAAGCCGCCCGCGACCTGAACTCGCCGGTTATTATTCAATTCTCGAACGGTGGTGCTCAGTTTTTTGCTGGCAAAGGCCTGCCCAACGATAAGCAGCAGGCCAGCATTGCCGGTGGTATTTCGGGGGCTCAGCACGTGCACCTGATGGCCGAGGCTTACGGCGTACCCGTCATTCTGCACACCGACCACGCCGCCAAAAAGCTGTTACCCTGGATTGATGGTTTGCTGGAAGCCGGCGAGAAGCACTTCGCTCAGTACGGCCAGCCCCTGTACTCTTCTCACATGCTGGACCTCTCGGAGGAGCCAATTGAGGAGAACATTGAAATCTGCAAGCAGTACCTGGAGCGCATGGCCAAAATGGGCATGACCCTGGAAATTGAGCTGGGCGTAACGGGCGGCGAGGAAGACGGCGTAGATAACTCCGACGTGGATTCCAGTAAGCTCTACACTCAGCCTTCGGAAGTGGCCTACGCCTACGAGGAACTGAGCAAGGTAAGCCCGCGCTTCACGGTGGCCGCTGCATTCGGCAACGTGCACGGCGTGTACAAGCCCGGCAACGTGAAGCTGCAGCCCGTTATCCTGAAAAACTCCCAGGATTTCGTGAAGCAGAAGTACGCGCTGCAGGCCGAGCGGCCCATCAACTTCGTGTTCCACGGTGGCTCGGGCTCCTCGCAGGAGGAAATCCGTGAGGCCATCAGCTACGGCGCCATCAAGATGAACATCGACACGGACTTGCAGTGGGCGTTCTGGGACGGTATTCGCGGGTACTACCAGAAAAACGAAGGCTTCCTGCAAAGCCAGATCGGCAACCCTACCGGCGAGGATTCGCCCAACAAAAAGTACTACGACCCGCGCGTGTGGTTGCGCAAGGGCGAGGAAAGCTTCATCACCCGTTTGAAGTCCGCTTTCGAGGATTTGAACGCCGTAAACCGCCGCTACTAGCCGCCCGGGTTACTTAAGCTTAAAAAAAGCCCCGCTCTCGGCTGAGAGCGGGGCTTTTTCATGTCATTCCTCGCTCGGCTCGGAATGATGCAGCATCTACTTGCGGGGGCTAAGGGTAGCAGCGGCTGCGGCCGGAGATTCCTCCAAGTCGCGGGGGGCATAGCCGTAGGGGTTCTGGGGGTCCTTGCCGGCACGCCACACTACCCACAGGCCCACAAAAATCAGCGGGACGCTGAGCCACTGGCCCATGTTCAGGCTCATGTTCTGCTCAAAGGCTACCTGATCTTCCTTCAGAAACTCCACCAGAAAGCGGAACGAGAACAGCAGCACTACAAACAAGCCGAATAGCTGCCCGCGCGGGGTGCGCTCTTTGGTGCGGTTCCACATGCCGTAGAGCAGCACAAACAGCACCACACAAAACAGCGACTCGTAAATCTGGGTGGGGTGGCGGGGCACGGCTACCTCAGTGCCGGGCACGATGGTAGCGCCAACGGGCTGGGTATCAAACCGAACCTGGCCATCAGACTCCCGGGTGCGCTGCACGGCTACGGCCCCGGCCGGCACCAGGCTAGTGGTGGCTTCCTGCAGGTGCTCTACGTCGCGCGGGAACACGAAGGCCCAGGGCACGTCGGTGGGGCGACCCACAATCTCGGAGTTCATCAGGTTACCGATGCGGATCAGGGCTCCGCCCACGGCCACCACCAGCACAATCCGGTCGAGGGTCCAGAGCCAGTCGAACTTATTATTGCGGCTGAACAGCCACACGGCGAAGATGATACCAATGGTGGCACCGTGCGAGGCCAAACCACCGTGCCAGATTTTCAGGATTTCCCAAGGCTGGTCCTTGTAAGAAGCCCAGTCGTAGAAGAACACGTGCCCCAGGCGCGCGCCCAACACCGTGCCCAGCAGCACATAAATCGTAATAACGTCAACCCAGCGCGGCGACACCTTCTCGGATTTATAAACGTGGCCCAGGATAAAAGTACCCACCACAAAGCCCGACATAAACAACAGCCCGTACCAGCGCAGGGTAAGCGGCCCAATTTCCGCCAGGATGGGATTGGCAGTCCACAGTATAGCGCTCAGCAAACTCATAAGCAGAAGAAAAAAATGAGAGCCCGAAAGTACGGAAAGGGTTTTAGCCTTACCTAACGGCACGTGTCATTCTGAGTAGGGCGAGTAATTCGAGTTACTTGTTCGAAGCCAACGCGGATTGCTCGCCCTACTCAGAATGACACGTGCTATTGAGCAAAGTGCCTTTTACAGGCTATTGAGCTCTTCCGTAAAACCGCCGCTCAGAATGGGAAAGCGCAGCCAGGAGCGAGGATCCACGTTGTAATCATCGAGGTGAAAGGCCGGAGCAAACCGTTCCCGCTTCCACTGGTTGCGGCTCCAGAGGCTGTAGAAACGCTTCACGTAGGTTTTCAACTGTTCGGCATCAATGGTGGTTTCTTCTTGCGTTAGAGCGGCTAGCACTGCCTTCGGGCTGAGGCGGTTGTAGAAGGCCAGGCGCTCAATGCGGTTCAGCAAGGGGTAGGGCATCAGGTCCCGCTCGTCGGTTTGCTTGTCTTCCAGGGGGCGCAGTTCGGCGGTGGGCTGCAGGTTGTTCACGTGGCGCAGCGCAGGGTAGTTCAGTTCTGTTTCGGCCCAGCGCAACCACTCTTTCACAAACGCCTTGTCCACGCCGGCAATGGGCGAGATAGAGCCGGCCGTGTCGCCATCCATGGTACAGTAACCCACGCTGGCTTCCGAGCGGTTAGAGGTCGTTAGTAGCAGGCAGTTCTGCACGTTGGCCAGCATCCAGATGGCCGGGGCGCGCACCCGGGCCTGAATGTTCTGCAAGGTCAAATCGTCCGTTTTCCAGGTTAGCTCCCGGCCCAGCGCGTGTTCGATCTTACCCACGTAGCCGGTCACCTCGTCGTCAATAGTCCAGCTGTAAAATACGGCACCAATAGAATCGGCTAGCTCCTTGGCCGAGTTGAACGTATCGTCGGAGGAGTTGACGGTACCCTGGTAGGCGCAAGTTAACAGGCGCCCCGTCAGCTCTTTATTGATGGCCACTTGCTCGGGGCTGGGTTCCGTGTTCGACGCATCTTTCGGGCCGGGTGTAGCTTGGTCGGGAGTTGGCACTGCCGGACCGGCGAGGCGCTCAATGTCGTCCGTGGTAAAGCAACCGGCCCGCCGCATAAACTCGGCCGTACCAATTTCGGTGGTGCCCAGGCGCACTAATTCTGCCACGGCCACGGCGCACATCACCGAGTCGGCCCCGCCGCTGAGGCTGAGCACGAAGCCCCGGCTGCGGGCCTTGCGCAAGTAGTCAAACAAGGCCAGGCTTAAGGCTTGGTTTAGTTCCCGGTACTCGTCGGGGGTAGGCAGGGGCTGAATTTCTTCGGCGCGGACCTGCTCCGTAGTGAAATCCACATCCACACATTCCATGTCTACTTCCTTGAAGCTCATGAGCTGGTTGCGCAGCAGCAGGTGGCCGTTGCGCGCCACCAGAATCTCGCCGTCGTACACAATGCGGCCGGCTTCATTGCCCAGCAGATTGGCGTAGAGGTAGGTGCAGTTGAAGTTGCGCGAGGCGTTAAGCACCAGCTTGTAACGTAGGTCCGTTTTGCTCATGGCAAAGTGGCTGGCCGAAGGATTCACAATTAAATCTACCCGACCGGCCAGCCGGGCCGCGGGCCGCAGGTCATCGGGCCGCCAAGCATCCTCACAGATTTCAAAGCCGAACTTTACACCCTTATGCTCAAAAATCATGTCGCCCAGGGGCCACTCCTCCCCTTCCCACTGCACGGTAATAATTTTGCCCGCAGGCCAAGGCGTAAAGAAGCGCGGCTCGTAGTGCACACCGTCATTGGCTAGAAACTGCTTGGCCGCGAAACCCAGAATCTGCCCGTCGCGGAGCACAGCGGCGGTGTTGTAAGTGCTGTGATTCAGCCGTACTGGCAGGCCCACGGCCACGCAGATTCCCTCGGTCCAGGGCCGAATTTGCTGCAAATGGGCCAGCGCCGACTCGGGCATCCAGTCACTTAAAAACAAATCTTCGCAGCCGTAGCCCGTGAGGCAGAGCTCGGGCAGGCAGAGCAGCTCCACGCCGGCTGCTTTGGCCTGTTCAATGGCCTCGCGGATGGTGCGCAGATTATGGGTCCAGTCAATGGGTATTTGGTTGAGGGCGGCGCCGGCTATTCGCATGAGTCAGGAAGGAAGTTTGTTTCGCAAATCAACTCCATTTCTCTGGTTCAGGTTGCCCTTTTGTTGTAGCTATTACTGAAGTCCCATCCCCTTTCACAGGAGTAGCCTGTGCCCGACAACGCCATAAGCTCCTAACACCAGAATGGGCATCAGGAGCTTGACAACTACATTAACTTAGGTAAGCGGCGGCCTATACTCCCAGCACTTCTAGTGCCCGCTCAGCAGCGAGCTGCTCCGCTTGTTTTTTGGAGAGGCCCATACCCGTAGCCACCGGACTTTCATCGACGATGACCGTGGCCGAAAACTCCATGACGCCGCCCGGCCGAGGCTCCCCGGTCAGGTCGTAGCGCATGATTTTGCCGTTACGCTGAGCCCATTCGATCAACTTGCTCTTGAAGTTGGTAGTCGTTTGGGTCATGGCCTTCACATCCACGTAGGGCTTGATCAGGCGGTGAAGCACAAACTTGCGGGCCGTTTTGTAGCCTTGGTCCAGGTACACGGCGCCCACCAGGGCCTCCAGGGCGTTGCCGTTCACGGAGCGGGACCGGGCGGCACGGCCCTGGCCGGCATCCAGCTGCACCAGCTTATCGAGGCCGATTTTCAGGGCAATGGCGTTAAGGCTTTCCCGGTTCACGATGCGGCTGCGCATCTCCGTCAGGAAACCCTCCTGCTCGTACGGAAACTTACGGAATAGGTATTCCGCTACCACCGTGCCTAGCACGGCGTCGCCGAGAAACTCCAACCGCTCATTACTTTGGTGACGGGCCTGCTCGCCCTGCTGGCGCACCACGGAGGAGTGGGTAAACGCTAGCTGGTAGAGCCGCACGTTATCGGGCGTGTGGCCGGTAAGCGTGGCAATGGCTTGCCGGAAGGCCCGGTCACGACCCAGCAGTCGGCGGAAAAAGCCGAACAACGGCAGGGGCTGACCGGGCCTGGGCATTAGTCGCGGAGTTTACGGAAGATGACCGACGTGTTGTGGCCCCCAAACCCGAAGGTGTTGCTCATGGCTACGTTCACCTCGCGGGCCTGGGCCTTGTTGAAGGTGAAGTTTAGCTTGGGGTCCAGCTCGGGGTCGTCGGTGAAGTGGTTGATGGTAGGCGGCACGATGTTGTGCTGCATAGCCAGAATGCAGGCCACTGCTTCAATAGCACCGGCCCCACCCAGCAAGTGCCCCGTCATGCTCTTGGTAGAGCTGATGTTGAGGTTGTAGGCGTCTTCGCCGAACACTTTCTGGATGGCTTTCACCTCGGCTCCGTCGCCCAGCGGGGTGCTGGTGCCGTGGGTATTGATGTAATCCACGTCGGCGGGCGAAATACCGGCGTCGCGCAGGGCGTTTTGCATCACCAGCACTACCCCATTGCCTTCCGGGTCAGGAGCCGTGATATGGTAGGCATCCGCTGACATGCCGCCGCCAATCAGCTCGGCGTAGATTTTGGCACCACGGGCTTTAGCGTGCTCGTACTCTTCCAGAATTAGCGAGGCCGCGCCTTCACCCAGCACAAAACCGTCACGCTCCTTGTCGTAGGGGCGGGAAGCCAGCTCGGGCGCGTCGTTCCGCTCGCTCATGGCCTTGAGGGCGTTGAAGCCGCCTACCCCCGACTCGGTGATAGCTGCTTCCGAGCCCCCGGTCACGACCACATCGGCCATGTTCAGGCGGATATAGTTGAAGGCCGAGATAATAGAGTCAGAAGATGAGGCGCAGGCTGAGGTAGTAACGAAGTTGGGCCCGCGGAACTTGTGACGAATGGAGATGTTGCCCGACGCGCTGTCGGCAATCATCTTCGGGATAAAGAACGGATTGAAACGGGGCGTACCGTCGCCGTTGGCGAAGGCAATGCACTCCGCCTGCAAGGAGGTCAGCCCCCCAATACCGGAACCCCAAATAACGCCGACCCGGTCTTTGTCAACACCTTCTTCATCCAGACGGGCATCTTTGATGGCCTCATCGGCCGCAATCAGAGCGAACTGGGTGAAGATGTCCATTTTCCGGCCTTCCTTGGTGGGGAAGTACGTGTCCGGGTTGTAGTTCTTTACTTCGCAGGCGAAGCGGGTCTTGAACTTGCTGGCATCGAATCGGGTGATGGGGGCGGCCCCACTCACGCCGGCTTGCAGGCCTTCCCAATAGGTAGGGGCGGTGTTGCCCAGCGGGGTAATGGCACCCAGGCCGGTCACGACAACTCTCCGAAGAGACATAGGCTGGCTCAGAGAAGCGAAAGAAAGGAATCAGTAAAAAAGCAAAACGGCCGGCGGCAGGCCGGCCGGTAAGCAAAAAGTAAGGCGCTCAGTAGCGAGTACAGAGTAGATAGTATTGAGTAATGAGGTAGCGGGTATTTCCTGCGGCGGCTAACTACTCAATACTAAATACTCGATACCTACTACTACTTAGCGTGCTCTTCGAGGTAGCTGATGGCCTGGCCCACGGTACCGATATTCTCGGCCTGGTCGTCGGGGATAGACACGTTGAATTCTTTTTCGAACTCCATGATGAGCTCAACGGTATCCAGCGAGTCAGCGCCCAGGTCGTTGGTGAAGCTAGCCTCCGGAGTAACTTCCGAAGCTTCTACGCCGAGTTTATCAATGATGATGGCCTTTACTTTTTCTGCAATTTCAGACATTTCCGTGGGGGTTTAAGGAAAACTCGGCACAAATAACACCATCTTCGCTAACATTGTCAAACTTCCTCCCCCGATTCTTCCCAGTGTAAGATTATGGCCCCGGAAGTTCCGTGGGGGTACTGCGGTGCCTATTTTTGCGTTTCCTTTCCTTTGCCGCCGCCCATGAAAACCCTTACGCTCGATGTGGAATACGACTGCGAGTTCGACCTGTTCGGTCTCGTTTCGTCGACGCGGGAGCACACGCTGGCCTGGATTCTGAACCGCACGCTTAACCTGCGGCTGGTGAAACAGCAGGACCTAATTTACGACCTGTTCAACAAAGGCCGGCTCGTCATTAGCAACTACCTCTACGCCACCGAGCACTTCACGCTTCGTTTGCTGCGCAACCGGTCCGTGGACCCCTCGCCCCTGAAAAAGCCCTTCCTGGCCCCTGATATCAAGGAGTACGATTATTTGCTACAGGTCAGCAACGGCACGGGAGCCCTCACGCCGGAGGAGCTGCTGGTGCAGCTAACGGCCCTGCCGGAAGTTCAGTTGGTTAGTCAATTCGACCCTAATGACCTTAAATTCAAAGAAAATCTGCTCTTTTGAGGCTACGAACTCGCTTTCATCCTGAGTAGCGCGAAGAATCTTCCCAAAGCCAAGGCACGTGGTAACACGTTTGCTGCTCGCTCGCCGGAGGCTCATGCGCCCGCTCAGGATGACTGCTGTTTACGCTTGTAACTAAGAATTTCCGAACCAAAATCGTCCTATGGAATCTCGACCGCACTTTAATAGAACCAAGATCATTGCCACCGTGGGGCCCGCCTCCAACACCTACGAAAAGCTGGGCATGCTCATGCGAGAAGGTGTCGACGTGTTCCGGCTTAACTTCTCCCACGGCAGCCATGAGGACCACCTATCAGTAATCAACACCGTGCGCCGCCTCAACAAGGACATGCGTATGAACGTGGGGCTGCTGCAAGATTTGCAGGGCCCTAAAATTCGGTTGGGTGAGGTAGAAGGCGGCGGAGTAGAAATCAAGGCCGGCGATAAAATCAAGCTGGTTTGCGGTGAGAAGGAGATTACCACTGCTACCCGCCTGAGCACGATTTACCTAGGGTTGGCCCGCGACGTGAAAGCCGGCGACATGATCCTCATCGATGACGGCAAAATTGAGCTGCGCGTGCTGGCTACGGACCGCGACAAGGAAGTAGATGTAGAAGTAATTTATGGCGGCTTGGTAAAGCCCCGTAAAGGCATCAATCTTCCTGACTCCGAGGTGTCGGCCCCGTCCATGACGGAGAAGGACATTGAGGATTTAAAGTTTGGGTTGGAAAACGAGGTAGACTGGATTGCTCTGTCGTTTGCCCGCCGGGCCGAGGATATCCGTTTCATCAAGAGCCTGATTGCGGAAAGCGGCAAGTCGGCCCGCGTGATTGCTAAGATTGAAACCCCGGAAGGCCTCCGCAACCTCGATGAAATCATTGCCCTCACCGACGCCGTAATGGTTGCCCGCGGCGACCTAGGGGTGGAAGTGAAGATGGAAGAGGTGCCAATGGCCCAGAAAATGATTGTGGAGAAGTGCAATAAGGCTGGCAAGCCCGTTATCGTAGCTACCCAGATGATGGAGAGCATGATTACGGCCCCCCGCCCCACCCGCGCCGAAACCAGCGACGTAGCCAACGCAGTAATCGACGGCGCAGATGCCGTCATGCTTTCCGCCGAAACGGCCGTGGGCGCCTACCCCGCCGAAGTAATTCGCTCCATGGTAGGCACTATCACGAGCGTGGAGAGCCGCATGCCTAGCCTGTACCACCACTGGTACCCCATCACGCCTGACTCGCCTACCTTCATGGTTGACAGCGTACTGTCGGCGGCCTGCCACTTGGCCAAGAACACGGGGGCTAAAGCCATTACCGGCATGACGCACCGGGGCTACACGGCCTTTCAGATGGCGAAGTATCGGCCCAAAGCCAACATCTTCATCTTCACCGATAACCGTGCCCTGCTTACTACCCTAAGCCTGATCTGGGGGGTGCGTGGCTTCTACTACGACCGGATGGTCAGCACTGATAGCACCGTATCGGATATTAAATACGCCCTGACCACCACAGGCCATTTGCAAAAAGGCGACGTGTTCATCAACACGGCCTCCATGCCCATCAACGAGAAAGGCAAAACCAACATGGTGAAAGTAAGCGTGGCATAACTGCTACCTAACTCCTTGCTCTACCACTAAAAAGGCCCGTGCAGTTGCTGCACGGGCCCTTTTATGCACCATCAGGTTAAGCTGGGACTTTACAGCTGAGCAAGAACTGTGCGCAGCCATAAGTAAAGTACCCATTTATTCAACGAACTAAGGCCCCAAGCATAAGCTCAGGGCCTTAGTTACTATAGAGCAGAGTGCCGGTTGACTACTTAAGCAGCCAGCGACTTCACGAACTTAGCCAGCTTCGACTTATTGTTAGCGGCTTTGTTCTTGTGAATGATGTTCTTCTTGGCCAGACGGTCCAGCATCGACGATACTTTCTTCAGCAGCTCCTGAGCAGCCGTAGCGTCGGTGGTGCCACGCAGCTTCTTGATAGCCGTGCGGGTAGATTTAGCCTGGTAACGGTTCAGCACGCGCTTAGCTTCGTTGGAACGGATGCGCTTGAGGGCCGACTTATGATTTGCCATGGGGTATGAAAATGGTCTTCTGCTCGAATTCAGTTCAATTGGGGAGTGCAAAGGTAAAGCTTTGCTTTGAAATAGCAAATAGTGTGTAAAAGGTAGCAGCGCATTAACAGCCTGGCAGCGCCCTTCTCGCCTGTACTCAGCAAAAAGGCCCCTCGTAATTACGAGGGGCCTTGTTTTGGATTGCAACGTTATTTCGTTGCCAAGCCAGAAGGTTAATCGACCTTCTTCTCCACTTCGCTAGCCATCTTTTCGTGGGAGCGAAGCATGGGTAGCGTTTTCGTAGCAAAGGCTTTTACCGTGGGGGTTTCGGCAGCGTTGCTTTTTACTTCGAACATGGCAATGTCCATCTTATGCGCCGTTTCCATGGCATCCATATAGTCCTCGTCGAAAGCTTTACCGGATTTCGCCATTAATCGGTCGGCCATAGCCTGATGGACGGGCATCATGGTTTGAGGTAGCGTTACGCCCAGCGGAGTAGCCACTGTTTTCAGCTCCTGCGTGGCGCGGGTGTGGTGGTCTACCATCATCTGACCAAACTTTTTCACGTCGGCATTTGATGCTTTTTGGGTTGCCATTTGCCCCATTTGTATCTCTAGCAGATTGCTGCTAGCCGCCGTCATCAGGAATACGGGGTCTTGCATGGTAGAGAAGGTGGCCATAAAGGCAGTCATATCAGCAGCTCCACCGGTACCGGCCGTGGCATTGCTACCGCCCGTACCGCTAATGGTGGCCGTGCTGCTAGTACCAGCCGAGCCAGTAGCCCCAGCGCTACCAGACGACATTCCGGCGCTAGAGCTAGTACCCATGCTGCCACTGCTCCCGGTAGCATCCATGCCTGAATTGCTACCCATACTGCTACCGGAGGTAGTACCGCCGGCGGAGGTACCTGTGTTGGTGCTGCTACAAGCGGTAGCGGCCAGCAAAGAGCCAGCGGCAAAAAGGCTAAAAAGTGCTTTTGTCGTTTTCATAGTAGTAAATGTGGGATGGAGTCACTTTTATACGCAGCTCAGGCAAATCGTTTTACTTTTTTTGTCTTTTAGCGGATGTTTAATTCCAAGCTCAACTATTGACAGCCAATCAATTAGCACAGCATTCACCCTCGTTCACACACCAATTACGCCCAATAGTGCTAGGCATATGAGCTCGTGTTTCTAGAGAAGGAGAATGAGACGAACGTATGCATGCCTACTTGTTTTGGCGTATATTTAATTACCAAAACAAGCGTCCTCCTTTTTGCTTGTTGCCCTATGCCTCTTGTTTCGCACTCTTCTTATCAGCCGCCGTTCTACCTCTTTAATGGCCACCTGCAGACAATCGTACCTAGTTTATGGCGCTCCGTGCCGGAGGTGCGCTACCAACGGGAGCGAGTTGAAACGGAAGACGGTGATTTCCTAGACCTAGACTGGTCCCGCCCGCCTGCCGAGTTACCGACTGATACCTTAGCCATCGTTTCGCATGGTCTGGAAGGAGATGCCAGCCGACCCTACGTGCGCGGTATGGTGCGCGCACTCAACCAGGCCGGCATGGATGCCCTGGCTTGGAACTACCGCAGCTGCAGCGGCGAAATGAACCGCCTGCTTCGCTCCTACCACCTCGGCGACACCGACGACCTGGACTTTGTGGTGCGCTACGCCTTGGGCACTACCCGCTACCGTCGAGTCTTCCTCACGGGCTTTTCAGCTGGAGGGAATGTTACCTTGAAGTACCTGGGCGAAAATCCAGACCGAGTGCCGCGGCAGGTGCAGCGGGCCGCTGTTTTCTCGGTACCCACTGACTTAAAGTCCAGCTCCTACCACATTGCCCGCCCAGAAAACCGCATCTACCTCAAACGGTTCATGAAAACCCTGCGGGCTAAGATGCGCCAGAAAGCAGACCTTCTCCCCGGGCAGGTTGATCTCACAAACATCGACGCCTTGCAAGATTTCCCGCAGTTCGATGACCGGTTCACGGCTCCCATGCACGGGTTCACGTCGGCGGATGAGTATTATGAGCATGCCAGCTCTGGTCGCTACCTGGCTGGTATTCAAATTCCTACCTTACTGGTTAACGCCCTAAACGACCCCTTTCTGCCTCCCTCCTGCTTCCCGCGGGAGGTAGCAACCCGCAGTGCCTTCGTGTACCTAGAAACGCCGGCCGATGGTGGTCACGTGGGTTTTGGAGAGGGCAGCCCCGATGGCGCCTACTATTCGGAGCGCCGAGCCGTGGAGTTCCTGACGGCAGAGGTGCCCGCCTAGCCCTAACTGTTACTAAAACGAGTGCCCTGCTTACCGAACAATAAGCAGGGCACTCGTTTTTAAAGCAACTACCTGTTTGTTCAGCGGCCGCTATAAGTAGCCGGCACTACCACTACTTTTTTCGTTTCGAAAAACTCTTCTGTGTAGAAATCATGTAAATCAAGCACGGTTGCCTGCAGGCCCGATTCTTCTATCTCTTCGGCTAAGTCGCCTCCTTTGAGGTAGTAAAGGCCGCTGTTGGGAGCGGCTTCGTTGCGGGGCTTAAACCGGTGGGCAATCCAGGTGTGGAAGGTAGCCAGGCGGGCCACAGCGCGACTTACTACGTAGTCGTATTTCGGGCGAAGTTGTTCGGCCCGGGTTTGTTCGGCGGTTACGTTGGGTAGGTGCAGGGCGTGGGCCATTTCCTGCACGGCCCTGATTTTCTTGCCGATGCTGTCAACCAAGTGAAACTTTACCTCCGGAAACAGAATGGCCAGTGGCAGCCCCGGCAAGCCACCTCCCGTGCCCACATCCAACACCGACGAGCCGGGCGCAAACTCCACTACCTTGGCAATACCCAGCGAATGCAGAAAATGCCGCTCCGCAAGGTTGTCGACATCCGTACGGGCCACTAGGTTGAGGCGCTCATTCCAGCTCCGGAACTCGGTTTCGAGCTGCTGAAACTGCTGGCGCTGGTGGTCGGTAAGATTAGGAAAGTAGTGGGTGATAATATCCATGGTAGCGCAAAGGTAGCGGCACTACGTTCAGCCCATGAATACTTATTACCTTTTGGGACAGAAAGAATTTATTATTGATCAGCTTCAGTAAACGCTAAGTGCTAATAACTAGCAAAGAGATTAATCAGTGTGACGAATGCACGAGCCTGTTTTTCGCTGGCTCCTCCGTGATGCGTGGGCTATGTACTGAGTGCGCTCATCATTTGTATGGGTACCCAAACTGTCAGCACATTTTTGAAAACGGCAGATGTACGAAATGCCATTGGGACGGTAGCACTACCTACTTCATAGAAAGTCTTAAATAAAAAAGCCCGCCTGGCGGCGGGGCTTTCACTAGATGATTTCCTTTTTGTTCTTCACCATGTCATAGAGCAGCTCCCGGGCGCGGTGCAGCTGAGCTTTCACGGTACCGAGTGGGGCTTTTAGCTCCTGGGCAATTTCCTCGTAGCTCAGTTCATCGAAGTAGCGCAGGGTTACGAGGCGCTGGTATTTCTCGGGCAGCCGCGACACCACGTGCTGCATAATCTCGATTTTCTGATTCTTGATGGCTGACTCCTGCGGGTTCAGGTTCTGGTCGCGGAAGTCAATGGTGATTTCGTCGCCGTTGTCAATCTTGATGGCCGAGTCAATCGACATCGTCTTGATTTTATTCTTGCGAATAAAGTCAATGCAGTTGTTGGTGGCAATGCGGAACAGCCAGGTGCTGAAGGCAAACTCCGGGTTGAACTTGTGCAGGTTGCGGAAGGCTTTGGCAAAAGCCTCAATGGTGAGGTCCTCCGCGTCGTCGGGGTTGCGCACCATCTTCAGCACGACGTGGTACACCGGCTTCTTGTAGATCTGCATCAGTTCGGCGTAGGCTTTTTCGTCGCTCTGCTCAACGGCGGCCCGAATCAGCTTGAAGTCGTGCTTGGCTTTGGCGGAGAACTGTTTTTCCTGATTGTTTACTTCCATCGGAGGGTACGGTAGAGGAACAGCGACATTCCCAGAGCGAGATAATAAAAAAAATACACAGCGTCGAGGACGGGTAGCCACGCCAGCGGCAGCCGATCCTCGAGCCGACGACCGAGCTGGTAGTACACGGCCATCATCGCCACGGTGCGCACGAGCCACACTGCGGCCAAAGGTACCCAGTCGGGGCGGGAAAACAGCAGGCCGATTGCCGTGCTGTAGAATAGCAAATTTACGCCAATAAATGTTCCAATCCGAAGACGATCTACGAACCGGTATTGCCGGCCCGCGGAAAGGTGCCGGCGCTTTTGGCGCCACCACTCGCCCCATGTCTGGGCTGGTTCACTAAGAGTATGGGCTCCCGGGTCGGCTATTACGGCTACCCGGGCCCCGCGGGCCACGGCGTCCTGCACCAGCAGGTCGTCGTCGCCGGAAAGGCTGCGGATGTGGGAAGCGAAACCTTTAGTCAGTTGAAAGACCTGCCGGGTATACCCAAGGTTGCGCCCCACCCCCATGTAAGGTTGGCCGCGCCACGCGAACGACAAATACTGTGCCCCCGTCAGGAAGGTTTCAAACCGAATCAACTTATTCAAAAAGCCGTTTTCCTCCGCGTAGGCCGAATACCCCAGCACCACATCGGCCGGTTTATCGAAGCCGCGTTGCATGTACCTGAGCCACTGGTTAGTGGCCGGAATGCAATCTGCATCGGTAAACACCATGCGCTCGTAGCGGGCTACTTTAATACCGAGCGTAAGAGCGTATTTTTTGGGTGCCAATCCGTCAGGTGTCTTATTGACGGTAACCAGCCGCACGTGGGGGTAGTACTGGGTGAGCTGCTGCACGAACAGGTACGTATCGTCCTCGGAGCGGTCATCAATGAGCAGTAGCTCGAAGCCAGCGGGGTAGTCTTGCTGCAACAGCAGAGGTAGCAAACGACGCAGATTTTCCAGTTCGTTGTGGGCGCACACCAGCACGGACACGGGCTCCGCGTCGGGGCCGTTGGATGGCTCCGGGGGACGGCGGGCGAAGGGCAGAAAGTAGTAGGCCGCGTAGAAAAGCTGTATCAGCCCGCAGGCCAGCAGCAGCCACAGAGCCGGAGAAAGATGGAAAGGCAAGGCGCAGGTCGTGAATCGAGTTGCAAAAGTAGGCATTCGGGGTGGGGCGAGTACCTTTGTAAAGAGAAGCCAGGAGGTAGGAGCCAGAAGCCAGGAGGTAGAAGTATAGAGTTGTTAGCTCAGACGCAGTTCTGACTACCTATTTTACTCCTAGCTTCTAGATTCCAACTCCTATTTCTTGGCTTCCAGCTCCTAGCTTCTTCCCGCAGAATGACCTTCGACCTCATAGCCAACGACCCCCATAGTAAAGCCCGCGCCGGCGTCGTACACACCGACCACGGCGCCATTGAAACGCCTATTTTCATGCCTGTGGGCACGGCCGGCACCGTAAAAGCCGTGCAGCAGCGCGACCTGAAAGACGATATTCAGGCCCAGATTATCCTCGGCAACACCTACCACCTCTACCTGCGCCCGGGCCTGGAGGTGCTTAGCAAAGCCGGCGGCTTGCACAAGTTCAACGGCTGGGACCGGCCAATTCTGACCGACTCAGGTGGGTACCAGGTGTACTCGCTGTCGGGTACGCGCAAAATCAAAGAGGAGGGCGTGAAATTCCGCTCCCACATTGATGGCTCGCAGCACTTATTTTCGCCCGAAGGGGTCATGGACATTCAACGCACCATTGGGGCCGACATCATCATGGCCTTCGACGAGTGCACGCCCTGGCCCTGCGAGTACGACTACGCCGCCCGCTCCCTCGACATGACCCATCGTTGGCTCCAGCGCTGCATCCAGCGTTTCGACAGCACCGAGGGCCACTACGGCTACTCCCAAACCCTTTTTCCGATTGTGCAGGGTAGCACTTTCAAGGACCTGCGCGTGAAATCGGCGGAGTTTATTGCCGAGCAGGGTCGCGAGGGCAACGCCATTGGCGGCCTGAGCGTAGGCGAACCGGCCGAGCTCATGTACGAAATGACCGAGCTAGTCTGCGACATTCTGCCCCAGGACAAGCCGCGCTACCTCATGGGGGTCGGCACGCCGGCCAACATTCTGGAAAACATTGCCTTGGGCGTGGATATGTTCGACTGCGTGATGCCCACCCGCAACGCCCGCAACGGTATGTTGTTCACTACCCAGGGCATTATGAACATTGCCAACAAGAAGTGGGCCGACGACTTCACGCCGATTGACGAGGAGCTGGGCGGCTACGTCAGCACGTTTTACTCCCGCTCCTACGTGCGCCACCTCTTCCACAGCAAGGAAATGCTGGGCCCTCAAATTGCTTCCATTCATAACCTGACCTTCTACCTCTGGCTAGTAAAGCAGGCCCGCCAGCAAATCCTGGCCGGCACCTTCCGGGAGTGGAAGGACCGGATGGTAAAGCAGGTGATGACGCGGTTGTAAGCCCCGAGAAAATGTCAGGTTTTGCTAATCGGCTAGGATGCCTTGGCCTGTGGTGGTTGTTAATAGGCTTCCCAATCATGTATTGCTTGCTGTTTATTGCAAGTGACTTCGGCCATACGTTCGGGTGGCCCTCATCCAATTCATTTGACATATATATTGACGGTCAGCCATTGGATATTCAGGAACAAGCAGCTGGTGCTCATTATAACTCGTGGCAGTCTTTTTTAGCAGTGTCCTTCACATTACTTGTACGCCTCTACCCAATGTGGATTGCGTTTGTAGTAGCAGGTGTGTTATTGCTGTTAGTGACCGTAGTGGCGCGACAGACCGAAAAGAATTTTCTATTTAAACCTGCATCATCTCTCAGACACCTAACCGTTGAGTTAGTCAAAGTTTTGCTGGTAGCCTATTTTTTGGGCTGCATCGTTCACATTATCTCCTACCCTGTGTTTCAGGCGCTAGACCATTCAGGCCTGTCAATGCCTTTTAAGCCTGAATATTGGTGGCCTTATTATGGGTGGCCTGTGCCGGATTCAAGTTTACAAGGCTGGACTATTTATCCACCATTAGGCATTATGCCTATGTTGCCTGGAGCAGAGGCTGCCTGTGTAAAGCTGGGTGCTTTATTGGCCGTATTATCGGCCCGGCAGATGTGGCTCCGACGGCAGCGCACGTTACGTATGCGACATCCGTTGAAACAGCAGTAATATGCCACTCATGAAGCTGCTCGATAAGTACATTATAAAGAAGTTTCTCACTGCGTTTTTCTTCACGGTGGTGCTGCTGGTGTCGGTTATCTGCGTGATTGACTTCACGGAGAAAAACGACGATTTTCTGAAGCACGACCTGGGCGCCTGGCAGATTGTATCGGAGTACTATGTGAACCTGTTTCCGTACTTCGCCAACTTGCTCTCCCCCATCACGGTGTTTATTGCGGTGGTGTTCGTGACGGCCCAACTGGCCTCGCGCACGGAGGTAGTGGCCATGCTGGCTTCGGGCATCAGCTTCAAGCGGTTTTTGCTGCCCTACATTATGGGTAGCGCCATTTTGGGAGTGCTGACCATGGCCATGACGGGCTGGCTAATTCCGATTGCCAACAAAACCCGGGTGCAGTTCGAGAAGGCCTACATCAAAAATCCCTACCGCTTTGATGCGCGCAACGTGCACATCAAAATCGGGCCGAAGAGCTACGCCTTCATGGAGAGCTACGACAACGTGAACAACGTGGGCTACAAGTTTGCGCTGGAAACCATTGAAGGCACGCTGCTCAAGCGCCGCATGACGGCCGAAGCCATCACCTGGGACTCCACCAAACGGGCCTGGAAGCTCACGCCCCAGGTAATCCGCACTTTCAACGGCGACAAAGAAACCCTGCAGAGTCTGCCCGCCCGCGACACCACCCTCAACCTCTACCCCAAGGACTTTGCTAGCACCTACCGCCTGGCCGAAACCTTGACCCTACCCGAGCTCAACCGCTACATCAACCAGAAAATAGCCCGCGGCGCCGACGATACCCAGGTGTACCTCAGCGAAAAATACGAGCGGTACGCCTACCCCTATGCCATGTTCATCCTGACGGTGATTGGGGTGATTATGAGTGCGCGCAAGAGCCGGGCCGGCGTGGGCGGGCAAATTGCGTTGGGTTTCGTGTTGGCCTTCGTGTTCATCATTTTTGTGATTCTGAGCCGCAACCTGGCCGCCGTAGGTACCCTCTCGCCATTGCTGGCGGCCTGGGTGCCTAGTTTAGTTTTCACCCTGATCGGGCTGTTCCTCTACCGGGTAGTTCCGCGCTAACGGTGAACTGGTGAGATGGTGAACTGGTGAGTTTGATGTTTTGTCGGCGCTATCGGCGCAGGTAGCGCCAACCGCACGTCAAACTCACCCTTTCACTATCTCACCAGTTCACCACCTCACTATATGCTCAAAGACTACCTCCGCCTGCATTTTATAGTATTGCTCTGGGGCTTCACGGCCATTCTGGGCAAGCTCATTTCCCTGCCGCCGGTAGAGCTAGTGTTCTGGCGCACATTGCTGGCGGCCGCGGGGCTGGCCGGATTGGTTGTGGCGCGGCGGCAGTCCCTGTGGATGCCGGCCGGCGAAGCCCTGCGCCTGCTGGGTATAGGGGCGCTGGTGGCCACGCACTGGATTACTTTTTTCCTCGCGGCCCGCATGTCGTCGGTGAGCGTGTGCCTGGCGGGTTTGGCCACGCTGGCCCTCTGGACTTCCCTGCTGGAACCCCTGCTGCTGTGGCGGCGGGTGCGGTTTTACGAGGTAGGGCTGGGGCTGCTAACCATGGTGGGGCTCTACCTCGTGTCGCAGGCCGAGCTGGACCAGTTGGCGGGCCTACTGGTGGCCATTGTTTCCGCGGGACTGTCGGCATTGTTCAGCGTGTTTAACTCTAAGCTGGTAAAGCGCCACACCCCGCTCCGCCTGACCTTGTACGAAATGACCGGAGCCTGCCTGAGCATTGCCCTGTTTATGCCCCTGTACGGGCGTTATTTCACGGAGGGCCGCGGCGTACAGTTGGCACTTTCGGGCTTGGACTGGCTGTGGCTGCTGGTGCTGGCCGGCGTGTGCACGGTGTATGCCTTTTCTACTTCCGTGGAGTTGATGAAGCGCATTTCGGCCTTCGTAGTGAACCTGACCATTAACCTGGAGCCGGTGTACGGCATCATCCTGGCCGTGCTCATGTACACGCTGCGCATTCCCGGCTTCGGCCAGGAAAAGCTCTCCACCAAATTCTACCTGGGCACTGTCATTATTCTACTGAGCGTGCTTATTCACCCCATCATCGAGCAGTGGAACCGCCGCCGCATTCGCCCCAAAGAAGCCGCCGACGTGCTGGTAGGGTAGGCGGTGAGTTGGTGAATGAGTGCAGCGGTGCAATGTTCTGGCGAGGAAGCCCGACGCCGCCATCCGTCCTGGCAAGTGTACTACCCCTACTAACGTAATAAGTCCTTACCCCCAGCACGGACGTAAGGGCTTGTCATGTTGGTAGGTTGGCTAGAAAGGAAAAAAGGATGGCTTCGTTCCCCTCGCCATGACACTTCACTCACTCACCGCTTCACTATTTCCAGAGGGTAAGGCGACTAGCGGAACGCAGCACGAGAGCAAATTTCTTCACGCAGACGCTGTGCCTGTTACAACTGCCCGTCCCAGACCTGGTACCCGGCTGGCAGCTGCATAGTGGGTGGCACCTGTAGGCCCGGAAACAGCCCGTACACCGCCGATCCAGAGCCCGACAGGCTGGCGTAGGCTGCGCCAGCCGCGTACAGCGCCGACTTAAGTTCACCGAGCACTGGGTAGTGTGGCGTCAGGGCCTCTTCAAAATCATTACTGACGGTAGCGCGCCAGGTTTCCAGGGGCTGAGCCAGGGTCGCACGTAGGTCGTGGCGTGGGGTGCGAGCTTGTACGCGGGCGTAGGCTTCGGCAGTGCTGATGTGCAGGCCGGGGTAGATGACTTTACAGGCCGTACCGCTCAGGTTCAGGCTGATTTCCTCGAACACGTCGCCCTTTTCGTAGGCAAAAACCGGCTTATTGCGAACGAAAAAAGCACAGTCGGAGCCCAGGCGGCGGGCGTAGCTTTCCAGTGCCTCGGGGGGTAGGCCCAACTGAAACAGGTCACTTAACGCCCGCAGCGCAAATGCGGCATCAGCAGAGCCGCCGCCCAATCCGGCCCCGATGGGCACTACTTTATGCAAATGCAGGTGTACCGGCGCCAGGTTGAAATCGGCGCGGAGCAGCTCGTAGGCCCGCAAACACAGATTGGTTGCCGGCTCACCGGGAATAGGAATTCCGGTGAGCGTCAGGGTAGTTTCGGGGGCGGGCAGCACTTCCAGCGCGTCGGTCCAGGGTAGGGGCACAAACACCGATTCGAGGTTGCGAAACCCGTCGGGGCGCTGGCTGGTGATGTAGAGGCCCAGGTTGAGCTTGGCGTTGGGGAAAACGAGCATACGGGAAGGCGGAATATAGCGCAAGCTAAAGCCCTGGCCGGCGAGAAGTCAAACGCCTACTACAATTCCCCGTATTTTCGTCCTTATGTCTGCCGCCGCAACTTCCTCCTGGTACGCCCGCCGCGGCAAGCGCCTGCTCGACGTGCTGCTGGCCGCGCCGCTGTTGCTGTTGGCCGTGCCCGTGCTCTTGCCGCTGGCCGCCGCCCTGGCCGCACAGAACCGGGGAGCCTGGCTGTTTCGGCAGCGCCGACCGGGGCTGCACGGCCGCGTGTTTCTGTTCTACAAGCTCCAAACCATGACTGGGCAGCGCGATGCTCAAGGCCAGCTGCTGCCCGATGAGGCGCGCCTACCCCGCCTGGGCCGCTGGGTGCGGGCCACCTCTCTGGATGAGCTGCCCCAGCTCTGGAACGTGCTTCGCGGCGACCTAAGTCTGGTGGGCCCGCGGCCGCTGCTGGAACAGTACCTGCCGCTGTATTCGCCAGAGCAGGCGCGCCGCCACGCCGTGCGGCCGGGCATTACAGGATGGGCTCAAGTGAACGGCCGGAATGCCATCAGCTGGGAGCAGAAGTTTGCCTATGATGTCTGGTACGTCGACCATTTGTCGTTTCGCCTTGACATGCGCATCCTGTGGCGTACTTTTCGGCGGGTGCTGAGTGCCCACGGCGTTACCGCGGCCGGCCAGGCCACTACCACCGCTTTTACGGGCACTGCCGTTTCTCCTGATCATCCGCCTGCCGCATGAGTACTGCTTCCGCTGCTTCCGCTCCTACTTCGTTGCCTACCCAGTTGCCGCGCTTAGCTATTGTGGGCGCGGGCGGCCTGGGCCGGGAGGTAGTGGTGCTGGCCCGGCAGATTAACGCCGTGCGCCCCCACTGGCAGCTAACTGGTTTCTATGATGACCGCGCCCCCGCTACCCCTGCGGTGCACGGGCTACCCTACCTCGGAACCATTGCGGCCCTGAATGCAGAACTCGAGCCCCTACACGTAGTCGTGGCCGTGGGTAATAGCCGCAGCCGGGCCGCTGTGGTAGCCCGGCTCACCTCACCAAGACTCACATTTCCGATCCTCATCCACCCTGGTGTGGCGCTGCAGCCGGAGCAACGGGTGCAGATCGGGGCCGGCAGCATTATTAGCCAGGGCTGCATCCTGACCTGCGACATTGTGCTGGGCCGGCACGTGCTGCTCAACCTGGGCTGCACCGTGGGGCACGATGCCGTGCTGGAAGACTTCTGCTCCTTGATGCCCCACGCCAATGTGGGCGGAGAAGCGTACCTGGAAACGGGCGTGTACTTGGGCACCAATGCTACAGTCATTAACCAAGTACGAGTGGGAGCTAACGCCATTATAGGAGCCGGAGCAGTGGCTGTGCGCGATGTTCCCGGGAATTGCACGGCGGTAGGGGTGCCGGCCCAAGTAATCAAGTGGCATGAATAGTTGCCGTTCATGCTCGGCATCATGTCTGGTCCGGTTTTTTAACCGTTCTTTTGCGCTAGCGAGTTCTGGCTGCTTTGCCAGCGGCCGCTTTTCCTTCTTTCCTTATGCGCAGTCAGGATTACGACCGATTATTCCTCTCTCCTCCCCACCTCGGCCGTCATGAGCTTAACTACCTGCATAAGGCTATAGAGGATAATTGGGTGGCTCCCGCGGGCCCCAACCTAGATGGGTTTGAGCGCGACATCTGCGAGTTTACCGGGGCCCAGCACTGCGTAGCCCTCACCTCCGGCACGGCCGCTATCCACCTGGGCTTGCGGCTGCTGGGCGTAGGCCCTGGCGACGAGGTGCTCTGCCCGTCCTTTACATTCGTGGCCACGGCCAACCCTATTCTGTATCTGGGTGCTACGCCCGTTTTCATCGACAGCGAAGCCGAAACCTGGAATATCTGCCCCCAGCGGCTGCGGGAAGCATTAGAAGAACTACGCCGCCAGAACCGTCGGCCCAAGGCCCTTATCCTGGTGCACCTCTACGGTATGCCGGCCCGGCTGCGCGAGGTGCTGGCCATAGCCGCTGAATTTGAAGTGCCCGTTCTGGAGGATGCTGCCGAAGCCTTGGGCTCCCGCTACGAGGGGCAGCCTTTGGGCACTTTCGGGCAGGTAGGCGTTTTCTCCTTCAATGGCAATAAGATTCTGACGACCAGTGGTGGCGGTGCCTTGGTCACGAACACCTCAGATTGGGCCCGCAAAACCCGCTTTTGGGCCACGCAAGCCAAAGATGTAGCCCCCTATTACCAGCACTCGGAGCTCGGGTATAACTACCGCCTTAGCAACTTGCTCGCGGGCATCGGCCGGGGGCAAATGGAGTTGCTGGAAGACCGAGTAAAAAAGCGCCGCGAGATTTTCGCCTGGTATCAAAAGCACTTAGCCAACATCCCAGGCCTGCGTTTCGGGCCGACTGAACCCGCTGGCGGCCGCTCCAACCGCTGGCTTACTACCCTGCTACTCGACCCCGAAGAAACCAGCGTCACGCCCGAACAACTGCGCCTGCACCTGGAAACGCACAACATCGAAAGCCGCCCGCTTTGGAAACCCCTGCACCAGCAGCCGCTTTTTGCGGCTACCCCAGTTTTCGGCGGAAGCATTAGCGCTGACCTCTTTGCGCGGGGGCTGTGCCTGCCCTCTGGTACGGCCATGATAGATGCCGATTTACAACGGGTAAGTTCTGCTATTCGGGCCCTCTTCGAAGCTAGTTAGACCAGCCCAAATGGTATATAAAGTTCAATGCACAGTATTTAACGCACAAAAGCTGAGTGGAGTAGTATAAAACAAAATCTCAGGAAAACGTCTGCCTTAGCCTTGCGCGGGCCTTTTCCAGAGATTTTGATTCTAGCAGCTTGCTAGGCTACCTTCTTTTTAACTATTTATACCCTACCGAAGGGCTTGTTCCAGATCAGCCAGCAATTCCTCTACCGGCTCTATACCTACTGACAACCGTACTAGCCCTGGGCTGATGCCTAGTTGCTGCTGCTGTTCCGGCGTCAGGTAGCGGTGCGAGGTACCCAGGGGGTAGGACATGGATGAGTCGACTCCCGCCAGGGAAGGCGCGAAGGGGAAGCGCTGGCTCCGGTGCATGAAGCGGTTTACTACCTCAGTCTCATCGGCTAGCAGGATGGAGAGCATGCCCCCAAATAATCCGCTACCCTGGGCCAGGGCCAGGGCATGCTGTGGATGGTCGGGTAGCCCGGGGTAGTAAACGGCCCGCACAACTGGCTGCTCTTGTAAGAACTGAGCAAGGGCGAGGGCATTGTGACTGTGCTCACGCATACGCAGGCGTAGGGTTTTCAGGCCCCGTACGGCCAGCCAGCTTTCCATTGGGCTTAGAGTCAAGCCGTAAAGTATGCTGATCTGCTTTAGCCGCGCGGCCAACTCGGGGTCAGTGGCTACCACTACCCCAGCGGTTACGTCGGAGTGGCCAGCTATGTATTTGGTTACGCTGTGCATCACTAAATCAGCGCCCAGGGCCAAGGGGCGAGTCAGCACCGGAGAGGCAAAGGTGTTGTCAACAACCAGCTTCAGCCCGTGCTGATGACACTCAGTAGCAAGCCGCTGCAAGTCTGCCACTCGCAGTAGCGGGTTGCTGATGGTTTCGGCCAACACCACCCGCGTAGTAGGCTGCACGAATTGCTCCAACTCATACAGCTGCTCAAACGGCACATACGTCACAGTAATGCCCATGCGGCTCAGTTCCTGATTCAGCAGCGACGAGGAGCCCCCGTAAATGTCGGCGGCACACAGCACATGGTCGCCCGCCTGGCAGCACGCAGCTAAGGCAGCGAAAATGGCAGCCATTCCGGAGCCAGTAGCAATGGCCCCGGCTCCACCCTCCCACTGGTTTACCGCCTCCGCTAGCTCATCGGAGTTGGGGTTGCCGTTGCGCGAGTACATGTACCGGCTGCCTGGCTCCCCAAAGTACTGTTCCAGCTCGTTCAGGTCTTCGAACTTGAACACGGAAGTTTGGTAAATCGGGGTGATTTTGGGGTGGATGTGCATGAACGGAGCAGGCTGGGTGGGCCGTAGAGAAAAGGAGGTGGGAAGGGATGTACTTGAAAAAGAAAAAGCCTTTCCCGCAAAGGAAAGGCTTTTTCTAGAGGAGTTTGCCAGCGTTACGCCGAAGCGCCTTCAGCCAGCACAATTACGTTGTTGCGCAGCACTTCGACTACCCCGCCTTCAATGCGAAAAGTAGTAGCGCCGCCGTTCAGCACGATGTCGCCAGGCTGCAAGGCTGAAATAAGCGGGGCGTGGTTGTTGAGAACCTCAAACAGGCCATCGGCACCCGGAAACCGGGCCGACGTAACCTCGCCTTCAAACACTTTCCGGTCCGGCGTGATGATTTCCAGATGCATCTTTTTGGAATTATAAATTAAAAATGAAGAATGAAGAATTGACGGTTAAAGCTCGTTCGACCATCCGTTCTTCATTCTTCATTTTTAATTCTTAATTGATAATTCTACTTGGCTTCCGACATCAGCTTCTCGCCTTTCACCACGGCATCCTCAATGGTACCAACCAGGTTGAAAGCCGCCTCGGGCAAGTGGTCGTACTTGCCGTCGATGATTTCGTTGAAGCCTTTGATGGTGTCTTTGATGTCAACCAGCACACCTTTCAGGCCGGTGAACTGCTCAGCTACGTGGAAGGGCTGCGACAGGAAGCGCTGCACGCGGCGGGCGCGGGTTACCGTCAGCTTGTCTTCTTCGGAGAGTTCGTCCATACCCAGGATGGCGATGATGTCCTGCAGTTCTTTGTAGCGCTGCAAAATCTCCTTTACGCGCTGGGCGGTACCGTAATGCTCCTGGCCTAGTACCTCTACCGACAGAATGCGCGAGGTCGAGTCCAGCGGGTCTACTGCGGGGTAGATGCCCAGCTCGGCAATCTTACGCGACAGTACGGTGGTAGCGTCCAAGTGAGCAAACGTAGTTGCCGGAGCCGGGTCAGTCAAGTCATCGGCTGGCACATATACTGCCTGCACCGACGTGATGGAACCGCGCTTGGTAGAGGTAATGCGCTCCTGCATGGCACCCATTTCGGTAGCCAGCGTGGGCTGGTACCCTACGGCCGAAGGCATCCGGCCCAGCAGAGCCGATACTTCCGAACCCGCCTGGGTAAAGCGGAAAATGTTGTCGATGAAGAACAGGATGTCGCGGCCAGCACCGGTGCCATCACCGTCGCGGAAGCTTTCGGCTACCGTCAGGCCCGAGAGGGCTACGCGGGCCCGGGCTCCGGGGGGTTCATTCATCTGGCCGAACACGAGGGTAGCCTTCGAGTCTTTCAGGGCTTCGGCGTCCACTTTCGTGAGGTCCCAGCCACCTTCTTCCATCGAGTGCTTGAAGCCTTCGCCGTACTTAATTACGTCCGACTCCAAGAATTCGCGCAGTAGGTCATTGCCTTCGCGGGTACGCTCACCCACGCCAGCAAACACCGACAGACCACCGTAGGCCTTGGCAATGTTGTTTACCAACTCCATGATGAGTACGGTTTTGCCTACGCCGGCACCCCCGAACAAACCAATTTTGCCGCCCTTTACATACGGCTCGAGCAAGTCAATTACTTTGATACCCGTGAACAGTACTTCCGAGGAAGTAGCCAGGTCTTCGAAAGCCGGGGCATTGCGGTGGATGGACAGGCCACCCTCGCTCTGGGGCTGCTCGATGCCGTCGATGGCATGACCAATCACGTTAAACAGACGGCCGCGCACACCTTCGCCGGTGGGCATGGTGATGGGCGAGCCGAGGTCACGAACTACTGCGCCGCGGGTCAGGCCCTCGGTCGAGTCCATGGCGATGGTGCGCACACGGTCTTCGCCCAGGTGTTGCTGACACTCCAGGATAACTACCTGGCCATTGTCTTTTGTCACTTCGAGGGCGTCGAGGATGTTGGGAAGCTTGGAGCTTTCACCCGCGAAGCTTACGTCCACGACGGGACCGATAACCTGGGTGATTTTGCCGGTATTCGCCATTGCGTTTTGTATATGGGGATGGGTGCAACGTTTCAGGACGCAAAAGTACAGCTTAATCCCGGCATTGCCAAAGCGGGTTAAAACCCAGCTTCGCCAACTTTTTTTTCCGGCTCTGAATACCTGAAAATCAGCCAAAAAACTCTGCCCTTGCCGAATCAGAGGGCTACTTGAAAGAAAAATTTTCTCCCAGAAATTTGCCTTGAATAAAAGCTGCTGTACATTTGCACAACCAAACGGCACACCCACACCGGTTACTGCTTGGAAATTGTCCGATGGTGTAACTGGCAACACGCTTGATTTTGATTCAAGAAAGTCCAGGTTCGAGCCCTGGTCGGACAACCGACAACCCCAACGCGAAAGGCGCTGATTCTTCCTGCATCGGAAGAGTCAGCGCCTTTCGCTTTTTCCATTTCCTCCCTCTTCCCTTTCCGTCATGTCACAGCAGGTAAAGATTTTTGCGGGTAATGCTTCCCGAGAACTGGGCGAACAGATTGCAGCCGCTTACGGCACTCCCCTCGGCGACCTGAGTATTCAGCGCTTCGCCGATACGGAGCTGGGCCCCAGCTTCAACGAAAGCATCCGGGGCTGTGCCGTATTCCTGATTCAGAGCACTAACCCGCCCGCCGAAAACCTGATGGAGTTGGCCTTAATGGTGGATGCGGCCAAGCGGGCTTCGGCCTATAAAGTCAACATCGTGATGCCCTATATGGGCTACGCCCGCCAGGACCGCAAAGACAAGCCGCGCGTGAGCATTGGCGCGAAAGTGGTAGCTAACATGATTCAGAGCGTGGGCGCTGACCGCATGATGACCTGCGACCTGCACGCCGGCCAGATTCAAGGCTTCTTTGATATTCCCGTGGATCATCTGGATGGGGCTACCGTCACGGCACCCTATATCCAGTCTCTGAACCTTGACAACCTCATTTTTGCCTCGCCCGATGTAGGCGGGGTAGTACGCACGCGGGCTTTTGCCAAGAAGTTTGGGGCCGAAATTGTCGTCTGTGACAAGATGCGCCTGCGAGCCAATGAAATTGCTTCCATGCAGGTTATCGGCGACGTAGCTGGCATGAACGTAGTGCTCGTGGATGACATCGTGGACACGGCGGGTACCATCTGCAAGGCGGCCGAGTTGCTCATGGAGCGGGGCGCCAAGTCAGTACGCGCCGTTATTACCCACGGCGTACTCAGTGGCCCAGCCCACGAGCGAATTCGCAATTCCGTTTTGGAAGAGCTTGTAATTACCGACACGATGCCTCTAAAGGAAGAGAATCCTAAAATCAAGGTGATTTCCGTGGCGGGTCTGTTTGCGCAAGCTATTCGTAATGTCGTAACTCACGAATCCATCAGTTCGCTGTTTGTGTAAAAGCCAAAGTCTGTTTCGTTATTCCTGATTATATGGTATTACTATATGGTGTGTCGCCTCTTATCCTCTTCTACCCCTTTATCCTGGCTATTCTGGCAGTAGCCGGGTTCCTGGCCTTGCGTTGGCTGAGTGCAGTTACTTCTCTGCGGGAACTGGCCCGACGGCTACTTATTCTTGCCGCGATTTGTGGCGCCTTCTACTGGTCAATAATCGGCTTGGTGATATGGTCTAACTGGTAAGTTAACAACAGTTGCCGGTCCGCTCTTTCACTTTTATTGGTGTAAGGCAAGTAGAAAATCTATGATAACATCTTATCTTTGCGGCCCGTTTACCTGCTGTGGGTAAGCGTTTTTTCTTCAAAAGAACACGTTTATGAAAAGCCTCGAGATTGTAGGGTTTAAAAGAGCGAATCTCGGTAAGAAGGATGCCAAGGCCCTGCGCCTAGAGTCCTACGTACCGTGCGTACTGTACGGCGCTGGTGACCAAGTGCATTTTTCGGCCCCGGCCATCCTGTTCCGCGAACTGCTGTACACCCCCGAGGTGCACATCGTAGAGCTGAACATCGAAGGTGACATCCGTCGCGCCATTGTGCAGGACTCGCAATTCCACCCCGTGAACGAAATGCTGCTGCACGTTGACTTCCTGGAGCTGCAGGAAGGCAAAGAAGTGAAAATGGACGTTCCCGTGAAGTACGTTGGCGTATCGCCGGGCGTACTGGCCGGTGGTAAGCTGGTAAGCAAGCTGCGCAAAATCCGCGTGAAGGCTTCGCCCGAAAACCTGCCCGACTACGTGGAGGTTGACATTTCAGACCTGGGCCTGGGCAAATCCATCAAGGTGAACAAGGTTGAGCCCAAGGGCTATTCCATCCTGACCAACCCGCTGGCTCCCATTGCTACCGTAACCATCCCGCGTGCTCTGAAAGGCACCCTGCAGGCTGACAAATAAATCACGGATTCAGACGGATTTCTCGGATTACACGGAGTTCGTGCTGAGTAATACCGTCCATTGAAAAGCCGTCCTGCTGGCAGGACGGCTTTTTTTGTGAGCCGACCTACCGTGTTTAGTGCGGCTCGAGCAGCGGGGCTGAATATATTTCGGCCCCAGAATTTGTGTGAATTCGACTTTTAATCCGCGACAATCCGTGAGCAAGTTTCTTGTGCTGTGCCTGGGCAACATCGGGCCGGAATACGCCGACACCCGCCACAACGTAGGGTTTATGGTGGGCGACTACCTGGCCCGCAAGCACGAGGCCGCGCCGTGGGCGTTGGGGCGTCATGCCTTTACCACCGAAATCAAGCATAAGGGCCACACCTTCGTGCTGGTAAAGCCCACTACCTACATGAACCTCAGCGGGAAAGCGGCCGCGCACTGGCTTAGTGCCCTCAAGCTGACTAAGGAGCAGATGGTGGTAGTAACCGACGACCTGGCCCTACCCTTCGGCAAGCTCCGGTTGAAAGGCAAAGGCTCCGCGGGCGGGCAGAACGGCCTCAAGCACATTCAGGAAACACTAGGCACCGACGAGTACGCCCGCCTGCGCTTCGGTATTGACTCCAGCTTTAGCAAAGGCCGGCAGGTAGATTACGTGCTCAGCCCTTTCTCCGCGGATGAGCAAATTGACCTCGAAGGCCGTCTGGAAAAAGCCGCCGAAGCAGTGCTGCTGTTCGGTACAGTAGGCTTGGAGCGGGCCATGAATGTGGTGAACGTTAAATAAACAGGCTTAAGACAGGAAATTAATCACTTTCACTACCCCTACCACTACGTAGACTGACAGTAATAATAACAGCATAACACCAAGGAATCTGGTTATCAATTGGTGCCTTTGTTCGTCGTTGGAACGCAATAGTTTGACACCACCCCATATTATCACTATTGGTAAAATCAAGTATAAAAGGATTACTAAGATCACAGCAATCAAAAACGACCCTGCTTCCATTGTAGCCAGTAACAATAAGATGGTGTTTAACTGATCTGTTTTAATAGAACATAGTCAAGTATCGTAACCCAATCCGTTCATAAAAAAGCCGGTCGCCAAGTTGAATACCTCGGCGACCGGCTTTTTTATAAGCTTAAACGGTAGAACTATGCCACGCCCGAACCCGGCCGTACGTGGCTGCTCGGCTGCATCAGGCTTAAAGAGCCATCGGCGTTTTCGGCCATTAGGAGCATGCCTTGGCTTTGGATTCCCTTGATTTCGCGGGGAGCCAAGTTGAGCAGCACTTGTACCTGCTGGCCCACCAGGGCTTCGGGCAGGAAATGCTCGGCAATGCCCGACACGATGGTGCGGGGCTCTTCAAAGCCTAGATCAACGCTGAGTTTGAGCAGCTTCTTGGTTTTAGCGACTTTCTCCGCAGCCACAATGGTACCGATGCGCAAGTCCATGGTCTGGAACTGCTCGAAGCTGATGTCGTCCTTGGCCGGGGCCGAAACGGCAGCGGCTAGCTCGTTGGCTTTCTTGGTATCTAGCAGCTTTTGCACCTGGGCTTCTACAGTAGCGTCTTCGATTTTGGTGAACAGCAAAGCAGCCTCCGCTAGCTGATGACCAGCAGCTAGGTTCTCGAGGCGGCCAGCTTGCTGCCAAGTACCTTTTTCGATGTTGAGCATGGTACCGAGGCGGCTGGCGGCTGTGGGTAGGAAGGGCTCTAGCAATGTTACGAGGCTAGCGGCCAATTGCAGAGCGACATGCAGCACCGTACCCGTGCGCGCCTCATCTGACTTAATTAGCTTCCAGGGCTCCATATCGGCGAGGTACTTATTGCCCAGGCGCGTCAGGTTCATCAGCTCGTTTAGGGCGTCGCGGAAGCGGTAGTTGTCGATCAGCTCCCCGATGCGTTGCGGAAACTCCTGGAGCTGGCGCAGCACGTCCTCATCTTCGGTAGTAAAGCCCACGGCGGCGGGCACTTTTCCCTCAAAGAACTTGTGCGTCAGCACCACGGCCCGGTTCACGAAGTTGCCCAGGTTAGCCACCAGTTCGTTGTTGTTGCGGGCCTGAAAGTCCTTCCAGGTGAAGTCGTTGTCCTTGTTTTCGGGAGCGTTGGCGCAGAGCACGTAGCGCAGCACATCGGCCTGGCCGGGGAAATCCTGCAGGTACTCGTGCAGCCACACGGCCCAGTTGCGGCTCGTGCTGATTTTGTCGCCTTCCAGATTCAGAAACTCATTGGCGGGCACGTTGGTCGGCAGAATATAGTCGCCGTGGGCCTTGAGCATCGCCGGGAAGATGATGCAGTGGAATACGATGTTATCCTTACCGATAAAGTGCACTAGCTGCGTGCCTTGGTCTTTCCAGTAGGTTTCCCAGGTGTCGGGTAGTAGGTCTTTGGTGGCGGAAATGTAGCCGATGGGCGCATCAAACCACACGTAAAGCACCTTGCCTTCCGCCCCTTCCACCGGCACGGGTACGCCCCAGTCCAGGTCGCGGGTAACGGCGCGGGGCTGCAGACCCTGGTCGATCCAGCTCTTGCACTGGCCGTACACATTGGTTTTCCAGTCCTGCTTGTGACCTTCCACAATCCACTCGCGCAGCCAGGGCTCGTACTGATCCAGGGGTAGGTACCAGTGTTTGGTTTCGCGCAGCACGGGCTGGTTGCCCGAGAGCATGGAGCGCGGGTTGATCAGCTCGGTGGGACTGAGCGAGGTGCCGCACTTCTCGCACTGGTCACCATAGGCGTTGTCGTTGCCGCAGTTCGGGCAGGTGCCCACGATGTAGCGGTCGGCCAGGAACTGGTCGGCCTTTTCATCATAGTACTGCTGCGAGGTCTGCTCAATGAACTTGCCTTCCTCGTAGAGCTTCTTGAAAAAACCGCTGGCTACCTCGGCGTGCGTTTGGGAGGAAGTGCGGGAGTAGATATCGAAGGAAATACCAAAGTCCCGGAACGAGTCGCGGATGATGGCGTGGTACTTATCCACTACCTGCTGGGGCGTGACGCCTTCCTTCTGGGCCCGAATAGTAATCGGTACGCCGTGCTCATCAGAGCCGCAAATGAATTTTACGTCGCGCTGCTGGGCGCGTAGGTAGCGGGCATAAATGTCGGCCGGAATGTACACGCCAGCCAGGTGGCCGATGTGTACCGGACCATTGGCGTAGGGCAGCGCGGCCGTAACGGTGTAGCGTTGGGGAGCAGAGGGCATATCGAGTAAAAACTATTTTTCAGGAAGCGCCCGGTAGTACCTACCGGACAAGGGGAGTGCAAAGGAACAAGTAAAATGAGGAAAGATGCTGCGGCAGCGTGATTCCGTGGACGTCAGAATGCGGCCGTTTACATCAGGTGAGCGGCTTATGTAGCCGCAAAATTCGGGGTCCTCTACGGAAATAGCTACGAGCTTCTCTTTTCAACAAACAAGTCAGGCTATAAATCCTTCTATATTTAGGCTACCTACTGTAGCGTTCCACCGTATTTGAGCTAGCACTTCTCTCCTCATTTCTGCAGTCATGAAAAACTCCGATCAGGAACAGCCCGCCAAAAAGGCTAAAAAGGAAAAAGACCCCACTGAAAAAGCGCAACGCAAGGCGGCCAAAGCTGCTAAGTCGGCCACTTCGGTTATTACTGATGCGCGCCCCAGTAAAAAGGCGACTCAGAAGAAAGCACTCAAAATTGCCGCCAAGCAACTTCAGAAGCAGCTTGACAGCCGCATTGACGAGGTAGTAAAACGGATTCGCAAGGAAACGAAAGCCAAGCTTAAGGAGGTAGTTCAGGATGCTACCCGCCGGCTGGATGTAGACATGGAGCAGCTATTTGAGCAAGCCTTGCACACCATCGTTCGTCATCATGAGGGCGGTACGCTCGCCGCTTCCGACAGCGTTTCTACTTTCTCGGATTCACTCACGTCGGAGTCCGCCCCTGCTGCTACCCCTTCATCAGGGGTTGGGGCCCGCCCCACCGCACCACGCGCCCCCCGGCCTAACGGAGCGGTAGCAGCTAACGGCTCAACTACCCAAGCCGCTGCGGCCCGACCTAACACTAAAGTAGCGGCCGTACGACCAGCGCCGACCCGCTCGCGCCCTGCCGTGAAAAAAAACGCACCTAACGCTACCCCCGCTCCAGACTCCGACACGAATTCTGATGGAGTAAGCCTGTAAAAATCTGATTTCTACACCGAAAAGGCCCTGCAACTAAACTGAAGTGCAGGGCCTTTTCGGTGGGTGTACTGGCGTGTAGTAGCCTTTTTCCGGCTCACTGCCGGGGCAGGCGCAGGGTGTCGGCTGGGGCGCCGTTGAGGCGGCGCAGACGGGTTTCCGGCGGGGTTGTGTTGTTGTCGTTGGTATTCAGGCTTTCGGGGCGCTTGCGCGAATTGATGCCACTGGCCTGCTCCCGAATGGCTACGCGGCCGGGAGTGGCATCGGGGACGGAGCCACCGTAACCGGCATTGCTGTTGTAGGCAGCCTGGCGGTCGGCATCGGTTACAATGCGGGTAGGTGGCCGTTGCACGGCGCTTTCCTCGCCGGTAGTTTCCTGGGAGGCAGTGCAAGCCATCAGCAGGGTTAGCAGGGGTAGTAAATAGCGGCTGGAGGCAGACAGGTTCATAACAAAAAGCAAAGAAGCCCGCCTGGCATAGGTGGACTTCTTTGCTAACGAACTAGCGGCCGGGAAGTTGACCCGCTACCCCTGAGTTGCCGCTAAGTCGGCCTGAATTCCGTTCCAGAGGGCCACGCGGGCCTGCATACAGCGCGTAGCCACCGTGGCAGCTTCCTGCCAGCGTTGGGCATCATCACCGCACAGCTCGCGCACCATCTGTTGGGCCAGTGGAGTGTGCACTTCCTCGTCAAGCTGAATATGACGGTCGAGGTAGTAGGTGAAGGTATCGAGCTGACCGGGGAAGCGCTGGCGCAAATCGTGCACGAGATGACGGAACATATCCGGAATTACATCCTCGCGGCCAAACGTAAAGGCGGCTGCCACCGCGTGGGGCTGGCCCGAACTGATAATGCGGAAAGTGTCCAGCACAAACTCCCGGACCGAAGAGGGCGCCTGAGCCTGCTCTAGGGCCGCCGCCACGGAAGCTCCCTGGGCCAACGCCGCCAGCAGCCGTTCAATTGGGGCCGTATCGGCGCCACATTCACGCATGGAGCGCAAGTACAGCTCAAAGTGGCTGGTCGGGTTGCCCTCGGGGTCCACGTCAGTTTCTTCCTCCAATACAATGTCGTTGATCAGCCGACGGGTAGCGGGGTTGCCGCGCGGTACCCACGGCACGTTCACGCAGGTCAGCTCCCGCTGCAAGGCCTTCAGTAACGACATGAAATCCCATACGGCAAACACGTGGTGCTGCATAAACACGCGCAAGTCGCTTAGGGAATGCAGCGACTGGTAGACGCCGTGTGCAACAAGCTGCGCGCGGGCCGGGGCCAAAGTCTGCTGCAAATCAGCAATAGAATCAGAGGAAAGTTGAGTTGACATGCGTAGAAGAAATTGGGCGGAGCTGCCGCCTTGGCGCCCAAACAAACGAAATGGCCCGCTGGCTTGGATTGCCAACGGGCCACTACAAAAGTACCGGAAGCGGCAGCCTTGGGGTATAAGGATGGGTAGTCGGCCGTTTTGCAGTCTTGCCGACTGCCAGCCCGGGTTCATTTTTTACTTCGTCTTTTCGAACACCATGCCATCGGAGTCCATGCAGTAGCGCTGGCCGGTGGGCTTAGGGCCGTCGTCGAACACGTGGCCTAGGTGGCCACCGCACTTGGCGCATACCAGCTCGTCGCGGCTCATGCCCAGGGTGTTATCGGCGGTTACTTTCAGGCTATTTTCGGTGGCGGGGGCCCAGAAGCTCGGCCAGCCCGTGCCCGATTCGAACTTGGTTTCTGACGAGAACAGCAGGTTGTGGTCGGCGGCGCAGTAGTAGTTGCCCTTCTCGTGGTTGTTGGCATACTTATTCACGAACGGCCGCTCCGTACCCTGCTGGCGCAGAATAAAGTATTGGGCCGGCGTGAGTTGGGCCTTCCACTGTGCATCGGTTTTCCGAATGGGAAACTCATCGGGCTTGCCGGTTACGAGCCGAGGCTTGGGGTAGGCTTTACCGGCTGCGGAGGCCGTGGTAACGGGCCGAGAAGATTCGGCTAAGTCCATTTTCGCGTCGCGGCTTTTTTTCTGGGAACAAGCCGAGTTCAGCGTCAGGAAGGACAACAGCACAATTAAAAGGGAGGAGCGCATTAGCAAAACAAAGTGAGGTGTAAGCAAGCCGCCTACCCCCGTGGGCAGGCTGACAACACAACATACGCAGCTAGCCTACGGTTCGGTCTTACGGCCGGGGCAAGCGGATGAAATAAGCCGGGGCGGAACCTCAGCAGCCCAAGGAGTTGTCTGTCTTCTCACCACCTGTTTCTTCCCCTCTCAGTAACAATTAATTACTGTCAGTTTTTTGCGCTAAACATTCCGTACCTTTGCGCCCGGAAAAACCTTTGTATGCAGAACATTCGGAATATCGCCATCATTGCGCACGTTGACCACGGCAAGACTACGCTCGTGGACAAGATCATTCACGCCTCGAAGCTTTTCGACGAGCACCAGCAGTTCGACGACCTGATCCTCGACAACAATGATCTGGAGCGTGAGCGGGGCATTACTATCGTTTCCAAGAACGTATCCGTACGTTACAAGGACGTAAAAATCAACATCATCGACACGCCTGGTCACGCCGACTTCGGCGGTGAGGTGGAGCGGGTACTGAAGATGGCCGACGGCGTATTGCTGCTCGTTGACGCCTTCGAAGGTGCCATGCCCCAGACCCGCTTCGTACTGGGCAAAGCCATTGACCTGGGCCTGAAGCCCATCGTGGTAGTCAACAAGGTAGACAAGGAAAACTGCCGCCCCGACGAGGTGCACGAGCAGGTGTTCGACCTCATGTTCAACCTGGGCGCTAACGAAGACCAGCTGGACTTTGTGACCCTGTACGGCTCCTCGAAGCAGGGCTGGATGAGCACCGACTGGAAGGAAAAAACCGACAGCATTATTCCGCTGCTCGACGCCGTAGTGGCTTCCATTCCGCCCGCTCCCCAGCTGGAAGGCACCCCGCAAATGCAGGTTACCTCCCTGGACTACTCCTCGTTCGTAGGTCGTATCGCCATTGGCCGTGTGCACCGCGGTACGCTGAAGGAAGGCGCCAACATGAGCCTGATTAAGCGCGACGGCACCATCAAGAAGGTGAAGATCAAGGAGCTGCAGGTGTTCGAAGGCCTCGGTAAAAACAAGGTTTCGGAGGTTAGCTCCGGCGAAATCTGCGCCGTAACCGGCATTGAAGGCTTCGATATTGGCGACACCCTCGCCGACGCCGAAAACCCCGAGGCGCTGGCTACTATCAGCATCGACGAGCCGACGATGAACATGCTGTTCACCATCAACAACTCGCCTTTCTTCGGTAAGGAAGGCAAGTTCGTGACCTCGCGCCACCTGCGCGACCGTCTGTTCAAGGAAACTGAGAAAAACCTAGCCCTGCGCGTAAAGGAAACTGACCGTGAAGACACCTTCCTGGTGTACGGCCGCGGCATTCTGCACTTGTCGGTACTCATCGAGACCATGCGTCGCGAAGGGTTCGAGTTGCAGGTAGGCCAACCCCAGGTTCTGTTCCGCGAAGACGAGAACGGCAACCGTCTGGAGCCCATTGAGCACTTGGTAGTTGACGTGCCGGAGGAAACGGCTGGTAAGGTTATCGAGCTGGTGACCATGCGCAAGGGTGAGCTGACCATCATGGAGCCCAAGGGCGACCTGCAGCACCTGGAGTTCAACATCCCGGCCCGCGGCCTGATCGGCCTGCGCAACAACGTGCTGACCGCCACCGCTGGTGAGGCCATCATGAACCACCGCTTCTCGGCCTACGAGCCCTACAAAGGCGTGATTCCGGGCCGTATCTCTGGTTCGCTGATTTCGATGGACACCGGTGCCGGTACCGCCTACACCATCGACAAGATGCAGGACCGCGGCGAGTTCTTCGTGGATCCGGGCGAGGAAGTGTACGCTGGCCAGGTTATCGGCGAGCACACCCGTCCTAATGACCTGACCATCAACATCCAGAAGGGCAAGAAACTGACAAACATGCGCGCTTCGGGCTCGGATGAGAACGTGAAGATTGTGCCCAAGCGTCAGTTCTCGCTGGAGGAAGCCATGGAATACATCCAGAAGGATGAGTACCTGGAAGTAACCCCGAAATCGGTGCGGATGCGCAAGATCCTACTCGACGAAAACGAGCGTCTGCGCTCAGCCAAGAAAGTCGACTAAACTCGCGGATGCTAACGGGTGGCTCGCCGCTTAAAATGGGAGCCATTTGTCGAATCACGTACGGAAAAAGGCGCGGCCCCAGGGTCGCGCCTTTTTGCTTATGGGCCTCATCGAATGCTAAGCCGGTTCCGTATCTTCGCTAACTGACTATCTATCTACTCCCTATGGATTCTGAAAACCGCAATAAGCGCGACATACCCGAAGTAGTAGCCGACATCCTGATTACGTTGGACAAGATTTCCGTGCGTCAGGATAGAATGGAACAAGAACTAGGCGGCCTGCGCCAAGAAGTGGGCGGTCTGCGCCAGGAAGTAGGCGGCTTGCGCCAGGAAGTGGGTGGCCTGCGCCAAGAGATGAACCACGGCTTCACGCGCATGGAGAGTGCCTTCAACAACATGACGACGGCCGTGCTGGATGCCATGAACCGACAGACCGACCGTTACGACAAAGTGCAGACCACGCAGGGCACCCAAGAGGCCGAGGTACGGGAGTTGCGGCAGCGGTTAGAAAACCTGGAAAAGGTGGTATACAACAAAGCTAGCTAGAGGAACAATTACCGAATTCAATGAGCAGGGCGCGGTGCAAGCTGCGCCTTTGTGCTTTTGGACAGTATCGGATGACAAGTAACGCTAAATTGCCAGGCGCCCGATGTGGTAGGGGGTAGTACAACTAGTGCGCCGAGGTTTTGGAGAAGAGGTTGATTATAATAACGCCAGCTAAAATCAGCCCGAGCCCTAACAGGGCGGGGGCATCCGGAATCTGCTTATAAAATACTACCCCGGCTAAAGTAATCAGCACGATACCGATACCTGACCACACGGCGTAAGCAACGCCCACCGGAATGCTTTTCAACGTCAGGCTCAGAAAGTAGAATGCTACCCCATACCCTACCACAACCACTACGCTCGGCCAAAACCTCGTGAATTGGGCCGAGGCCTTAAGCGCCGTAGTAGCTGCCGTTTCAGCCAAGATAGCCAACAACAGAAAACCCCAGTATTTCATGGCTAGCCGCGTTGAATAGCAAATTCCTTATAGCCCTGCACCGAGCCGGTGCTGACTACTACCTGCTCCACCCGCGCTGCTGGCGGCCCCTGTCGGCACCACACTTCCAGCGCATCTAAGGCGGCGGCTGGTCCTTCGGCTTCGATGGTTACGGTGCCGTCCTTGTTGTTACGGACGTAGCCCGTCAGTCCTAGCCGGCAGGCTTCCGTGTAAGTACTTTGCCGGTAAAAAACGCCCTGTACTACTCCAGAAACTTGAAAAGTTCGGTGTTTACTAGCTGACATAGAAGAGTACGGTTGTAGAGTTTGGCAGCAGATTTCAATGTCCCACGCCGGGCAGTTTTATCAGGCCCCTCCTGCATACGCCCGCCTTTGGTAGGCGTTGCTGCTAATGGCTGGTTAGGCCCTATAAGCGAGAGGATAACGGCGGCACTTTGCCCTACTCATCATTGCCCAGGTCAGGGCAACAAAATGGGGTAGCACTACAAACAAAACTGCCTCGCAGGTGGCCGCCGGGGCAACTTGTACCAGCAGGCAGGGTCTAAGCCGCTTCTGCAGGTGCTTACGACAACAGAAGTCAGTGTGCGTACCCTGAGCAGGCCAGCTGCCGTACCTTAGCGTCCTTTCACGCCTCATTACTCCCCTGCTTCGTGCGTTATTTGCTCCGCAATTGCATTATCCACACCGGTCTTACCTTGTTGCGTCATCATGCACTACTCGTGGCCGATGGTCGTATTGAAGCCGTTGTTCCTGAGGTAGTTGCTCCCGACGATGTACCCGTTGTAGATGGGCAGGGACTGAACGTGGCGCCGGGGCTGCTGGATCTGCAGGTGTATGGGGCCGCCGGTAAGCTTTTTTCGGTAGAGCCCAGCCTGGAAGCTCTGCACGCCCTGACGGACCACGCGTTTCGGCAGGGTACCACGGGCGTACTAGCCACCATGCCAACTAACTCCCTCGGCATGATGCGGGCCGCTTTGGAGGCGGGCCGGGAGTTTCAGCGGCAGTGGCCGGGCCTGCTGGGTATTCACCTGGAAGGCCCCTACATCAACCCCGCCAAGAAAGGGGCGCACCAGCAGGAGTTTATTCACGCGCCCTCGGTAGCAGAGATTGACACGCTACTCAAGATGGCCGATGGGGTGTTGAAAATGATGACGCTGGCCCCCGAGGTGGCCACGCCCGCTGTGGTAGCGCGGCTGCGCGAGGCGGGCGTGGTGCTGTCGGCGGGGCACTCCAACGCTACCTACTCGCAGGCAGCCGAAGGTTTCCGCGGCGGCTTCGCGGCGGCAACCCATTTGTTTAACGCTATGTCGGCGCTGCATGGGCGCGAGCCAGGCCTAGTAGGCGCCATTTACGACGATTCAGCGGCCCAGGCCAGCATTATTACCGATGGCGTGCACTGCAGTTTTGCCGCCGTGCGCATCAGCAAAAAGCTGCTGGCGGAACGGCTGTTTCTGATTACGGATGCCGTAACTGAAAGCCAGCAGGGCGCCTACCGGTTCCGACGGCAAGACAACCATTTCGTGGACGAGCAGGGCACGTTGGCGGGCTCGGCCCTTACCCTACCCCTGGCCGTGCGTAACTGCGTGGAGCAGGTGGGAATCCCCCTAGCCGAGGCCCTGCGCATGGCCTCCCTCTACCCCGCCCGCGTGCTAGGCCTTGACGACCAACTGGGGTACTTGGAAGCCGGCTACACGGCTGATTTCTGGCTGTTTGATGACCACCTGACCTCAATGGCTACGGCCCGGGCCGGGGAACTAGTTTGGCACCTGGAAGGCCAATAATTATTGGCAGCCTCCTCAGGTTCAGCCCAGCATCCACATGCTTCCTACTCTTACCTACTACCCAATTTTTACGGTTTGCAGAGTGGCCCTACCCCAACTTCAGCTTCTTGGCCAGTTGGTGACATGCTGAGTTGACGACCATATTGCACAACAACAAGTAGTCTGGTACTTTTGAAGGAAGAGTTCGGTTCAGCAGTCCAGGAGGAAGCTGGCTGAACTCACTTTATATACCTACTGCTGAATTGCCGGTGCTACAACGTGTACTCGCTAGTGCTACCCTTAGCTTTCTAATCAGCCTGACGGCCGCCCAGGCCCAAGATGCCGCTGCTACGGCCGCGGCCATGACGGACAAACCTGGGCAGTACGAATATCGGCTTTCGGAGCTGGGTTTCGAGGAAACCTTTGGTTTCAACGATACGGCCCGGGCGGTTATTCGACTCTACTACGCCAAGTGGAAAACCGGCCGCCAGATTATGCAGTTTGCTGGCGCGCCGATACCCATTGTAAGCGTGCTGGGCAAGCACTACAACCCCGATCCGCGCACGGGCGGCGTGGCTCCCAACTACAGCTCCTACTACTACGACCCCTGGGTAGCGCCGGTAGCGTACAGCCTGTTGGGCGTATCGGCTTTTGGGCTGGTGAAGGCTACCGTCTGGAACCGCAAGCAACTCTACCACACCATTCGCCAGTACCGGGCCAGCCGGCAGCTACCCTCGCAGGTGACGCCCGCTTTGCTCGCGCCCTACCTACGGGCCGTAGCTGAGGAAGATAACCGCCGCCTTACGCCTCCCGTTGCCGTACCGCCTCAAAAGTAAGAATGGCTGTGGCCGTGCTTACGTTCAGTGAGTCAATGGCCCCGCGCATGGGAATAATGATGGTTTGGTCGCAGGCCTGCAGCAGGGCGGGAGTCAGCCCATCGGCCTCGGTGCCCATCACCAGCGCGGTAGGCCCCCGGAAGTCGCAGGTGGTGTAGGCCACGGCCCGCTCAGTCAGAGCCGCGGCGTAGGTCCGGATACCGTGGCGGCGGCACCAGCCCAGCAACTCGTCGCGGGTGGTGGCAATGGTGGGTACCGTGAACGAGCAGCCAATACTGCTGCGAATGGCATTGGGGTTGAACAGGTCCGTACGCGGGTCGCAGACGATAACGGCCGTAGCCTGGGCCGCGTCGGCGGTGCGTAGAATGGCGCCCAGGTTGCCAGGTTTCTCCACGGCCTCCAGTACCAGCAAAAGGGGAGCGGCGGGCAGGGGTAGCTCTTCCAGGGTCAGGCGCGGGGGCACGGCCAAGGCCAATACTCCGTCGGAACCTTCGCGGTAAGCAACCTTCTCGAACACGGCCTTCGATACCTCAAACCACTCCGTAGCCCCGCCCCCAAACAAGGTGCGTAGCTCCTGCTGCCGCCCGGCGCCGGCCAGCTCGGGGCACACAAACAGCGCCGGCACGGCTACCCCCGCACCGTGGGCAATGGTCAGCTCCCGCAGGCCCTCAATAATGGTCAGCCCCTGCGCGCGCCGCTCCGAGGATTTTTGCTGGAGCTTAAGCAGGTTTTTGATGCGCGGATTCTGGGGGCTGGTTATCAGGTCGGGCATGAGTGCAGGGTAAGGACGAGCGGAAAGCCGGGCCCCCCGGGGAACCGGTCTTTCGCCGCGAAGATACGCACCGAACCCACCGCGGGCTGCGTACCGGCAGAGCCCGTACCTTGCAAGCCCCTACCCTTCCCTGCCGAATCAGTCTTTATGAGGCTTAAGCTAAACACCAAAATTGTTCTGGGCTTTATCATTGCCGTGGGCGTGCTGCTGCTTACCTCCGCTGCCTCCTGGTACTGTATCCAGCAGCTGGCTTACTACACCCAGCGCGTAGAGCATACCTACCAGGTGCTGCAGGGCACGGCCAACATGCGCTCTAACATCCGCGACGCGCAGAGCCACATCCGCAGCTACCTGCTGCTTAACGATACGGCCGCCCTAACCAGCTTCCGCAAGACGTTGCCCGAAATTCATACCAACTTCGAGTTGCTGCGGCAGCTTACCCTCGACAACCTCAACCAGCAAAGTCGCCTCGATACGCTGGAGCTGGCTACGGAAAACGAAATTGCCTACCTCACTACCTGGACGAAGCGCCTGCCCGGCACGGCGGCGGTGCGGGAGTTGGTTCTCGGCGACCGGGACCGGCAGTTGCAAGTACGGGCCCTGCTAGAGCGGGTGCGCCAGGAGGAAGAAACGCTGCTGCTGGAACGGCGCCGCCGCCAGGATTTCTTTGAAACCACTACCCCGGCCGCCATTGTGGTATCGGCGGTGCTAGCGGCTATTATTGTGCTGTGGCTGTTCACCAAAATAACGCGGGAAGTGCGGGCCAACGAGGAGTTGCAGCGCGAACTGGCCTACAACAACGAGCAGGTCGCGCACCGCATCCGCATCATTGAGTCGTTGGCTAATAAGGTAGTGCAGGGCGACTACACGGTGAAAATATCAGACCAAGAGCAGGACAGCCTGGGCAACCTGGCCACGGCGCTCAACCACATGACCCAAACCCTGGACACCAGCTTCACGGCCCTGGAAAACCGTAACCGGGAGCTTGACCAGTTTGCTTACGTGGCCTCCCACGATTTGAAAGCGCCCCTGCGCGGGGTTGTTACGGTGGTTAAATGGATTGAGGACGAGCTCAGCCAGGAGCTCAGCCCCCAGATGCGCCAGTACTTGGAAATGATTAAGGGCCGGCTGAACCGACTCGAGGACCTGATTAATGGCCTGCTGGCCTACGCCCGCGCCGGTCGCACAGAGCAAAAGCTGGAAGAAGTGTCCGTCGGTCAGCTGGTGCAGGACATCACGGAGCTGGTTGTGCCGCCTACCTTCCGGGTAGAAACGCCTACCCCACTGCCCACCTTTGTTACCGACCGCCTGAGCCTGCAGCAGGTATTCACGAACCTGATGGGCAATGCCACCAAGTACCACCACCGCCCCGACGGCCTGCTGCGCATCAGTTGCCGCGACTTGGGTGAATGCTACGAGTTTCGGGTGCAGGACGATGGCCCGGGCATTGCGCCCCAGTTTCACCAAAAGGTGTTTCTGATGTTCCAGACCTTGCGCGACCGAAACTCGGCCGAGAGCACCGGTATTGGGCTCAGCATCGTAAAGCGCATCGTCGAAGAAAAGAAAGGCACTATTCACATCGAGTCTGAGGAAGGCAAAGGAGCCGCCTTCATCTTCACCTGGCCCAAGTAAGTGAATGAGTAATTGAGTGAATGAATGAGGGGTTATAGCGAGGTGAAGTGTAGGCCATGGTTCTTTTCTTTTGCCTCAACGCTCATTAACCCAACACGCTCTTACGCCAGCACGGACGATGAGGGCGTGTCACATGCCAGAGGGCAGCACGTTGGTCAGGAAGGATGGCGGCGTGCCTCCTCACTATGACAATTCACTCAATCCGTCATCCACCAGCTCACTAGTTCACCGTCTTACCATTACCTTCCTTATGCGTTCTGTACTGCTCGTTGAAGACGACTTTTTCGATACCATGACGGCCCAGAAGGCCTTCGAGAAATTCAGTGTGCCGCACAAGCTCTACACGGCCTTTAATGGGCTAGAGGCGCTGGATTTGCTGCTGGGCACGAATGGTGTGGAGCCCATTCGGCCGCTGCCCGAAGTGATTCTGCTGGATTTGAACATGCCTAAGATGAACGGCCACGAGTTTCTGGCCGAAATCCAGAATTTCCCCGAGCTACGCGCAATTCCCGTGTTCGTCACAACCACCTCGGGCATGGACGTCGACCGGCTGAATGTCCAGCATTTGGGCGTGCGCGGCTACATTCTCAAGCCCCTGGACTTTGAAACCAGCCCGGATATGGTAGACAGCATGAATCTGCTGGAGAAGCTTTTGCGTTAGCTTTCTTTTACTACCCCCTGAGCTTGCGCATGGAACTGGCTTTTGAGAATCCTTACTGCCACATCTATTTTGATCCGGCCGGTCCCATGCTGGTCCAGACCTGGAAGGGCTTTGTGGCGGGGGAGCCCCTGCGGGAAGCGCACGAGGCCACGCTCCGGCTACTCCAGCAGCACGGGGTCGGGAAGGTGCTGGCCGATACCCGGCTCATGCGCGTCATTCCGCCCGCCGACCAGCGCTGGATTGCCGACAGCTTTCTGCCACGGGCCCGGGCGCTGGGGTATCGGCTGGTGGCCGTAGTGCTTTCCGCGGACATGTTTAACCAGATTTCCGTGCAGAACATCCTGGCCCCACTGGCCGAGGAAAACACCCTAACGGTGGAATATTTCGGCAACCTGGAAACGGCCCGCGCCTGGTTGCTTAAGGCGCGGTAGCGTAGTGGTTGCTTGGGGGCGTGCAACCAAAAATAAGCGGGCGGAATCAACAGTAGTAGCGCAAGAATTTCTCCCTCCTGTGGCAGCCCAGAGCCGAACATACGGGCGAAACGGATTATTTCGTTTGCTTAGCAGGCCGGGCACCTTCAGGGGGTTTCCCCTGTTGGCAAATCCGGGCACTAGCCGGCGCGAGAAGGACCTTTCACGGCCTGCTCACGCCCAAAAACTGCTCTTCCCGACCACTCTGCTTTACTAGCTTATATGCTGATTCGTTCTCTCTCCCTCTTCCTACTTTGCGCGGTAGCCGCTCCCAGTCTGGCCCAACAAACGCCGCGGGAGCTAAACACCCTGCCCGGCGCACCTGCTCCCACACCGGCGCCCGCTCCTACTGCACCCCCCGCCCCGGCCGCGGTAGTACCTGCCAGCCCTGCCGATACTACCCGGCGCGCGCCCCGGGCCCTGGCCGCCCCGCCTACCGTCCCTGACTCAGCCCGACGGCGGCCGGCGCAAGCCCAGCTGCCACCCGCCAACACCACCCGTTATGCCGTGGGCCTGAAAAGCGGCCAGGTAGTGCGCGGCTACGATGTGGAGCTGAAGCAGCCCCTGCTGGGCCGCACCTTTGTGCTGGTAGATGGGCAGCAGCGCTTCGAGCTAAACGACGTGCGGTACTACGAAGACGAAACCGGCTTTTATGTGCGCACTACCCTGCCGGGCCGCTCCAAGCGCGAAAGTACCCTGCGCCGCGACCGGGTAGGCCGCATCAGCCTGTACTCCATCACCAATCAGCAGTACGTGAACAACCCCTACGGCTACAGCCCCTTCGGCTACGGCCGGTATGGGTACGGCAATCCGTACGGGGGCTACGGGGGGTATGGCGGCTACCGCACGGTGCGCCAGGAGTATTTCAGCAAGGACAATGGCCCCATCGAGGACCTGAGCATCCGTAACTTGCAACTGGCCACCACGGACAGCCCCGGGGCCCAGCAGCTCCTGGCTAATGCCCGCCGCTACCAAACCTTTACTACCCTGAGCTACGTGGGTGCCGGAGGCCTGCTGCTGGCCGGGGTGCTGTCCAGCTTCAGTGGTAACAATAGCTTTTCCGTCTCGCCCCTGATGTACGCCGCTATTCCCCTGGCCATTGTGCCGCTGGTTATTGGCGGTAAGCAGCAGAACAACATCAAGCAGGCCATTCTGCTCTACAACCGCGGGCAATAGCCATTGGCTTGGCTGCTCTTATACAAAGCCCTGACCGGTCTGGTCGGGGCTTTTTTGTGGGCCAACTTAACCTCGGCAGCGGCAAGTTGCGTAGGCGTAAGCGTGACTGCTTCCCTCCTACCTCCCGCTCCCGACCCTAGCCTGGCTGCCCGCCGGGAGCTGGCGTTGTGGGCGCACGAACGCCTCTGCGCTGAATACGGGGCTCCTTTCCCGTTCTTCAGCTCCAAAGATCCGCTCAGTGAGCTTATTAGCTCCATGCTTTCCCACCGCACCCGTAACCAAGACTCGCACCGCGCCTACCAGCAGCTGCGGGCCCGCTTCCCGACGTGGGACCAAGTGCGCGAGGCCCCTACCGCCGAGGTGGAAGCTGCCATCAGCCCGTGTACCTGGCCCGAGCAGAAGGCCCCGCGCCTGCAACAAGTGTTGCAGGAGGTAAGCCAGCGCTGCGGTGGCCCCTGCGACCTGCAGTTCCTGGCTGAAATGCCAATTCCGGAAGCCCGGGCCTGGCTGGAGCAGTTGCCGGGGGTCGGCCGCAAAACCAGCGCCGCTGTGCTGCTGTTCAGCACCCTACGCCGCCCCGCCATGCCCGTCGACAGCCACCACCACCGGGTAGCTCAGCGTTTGGGGTTGATTGGTCCAAAGGTAGGCGAGGCTGCCGCCCATGCCTTGCTGGAGGATTTATTGCCGCTTGGCTGGGATGCCCAGCAGGTATACGACCACCACGAGGCCCTGATGTTTCACGGGCAGAAGTGCTGCTACTTTCACACCCCAGCCTGCGGGCGGTGCGTGGTACTGGCGCGGTGCCCCTTCGGGCAAGCCCGCGTGGGAAAAGTAGCGGAGTAACACAGGGGCTGAATAACCGTTTTGGCAGGGCTGAAGGTAGCCGCTCTGCTAGCTGCTTTTTTGCCATCTTACCGGCCTACCCTTATTGCTTTGCTATGAAAATGACGTACGGTTTGCCCGCTTTGCTTTCCGCCTTCTTTCCCGGCCTGGGCCAATTAGTGAAAGGCCAAATTCTGAAAGCCATTGTGATTTGGATTGTGGGCGGAGCCATTGGCTTTTTACTAGGCTGGACGATTATTGTGCCCGTAGCCCTCTGGGCCTGGAATGTGTACGATGCCTACAACGACCCCGCCTAAGCCGTGCCCGTTCTTCACCTGAAAGCCAAGCCCAGTGGCCGACGCAATCAGCTGGAACTAGCCCCCGACGGCAGCGTAACGGTCCGGCTGAACGCGCCCGCCCAAGATGGCAAGGCCAATGCTTACCTGCTCAGCTACCTGGCCGAGGTGTTTGGGGTAGCAAAATCCAGCCTAACGCTGCTGAATGGGCACGCGGCGCCTTTCAAAAAAGTAGACGTAGGTGGCCTTTCACCCCAGGCATTCCACATGGTGCTGGAGCGGTTTCGGGTTACGAAGGAGTAGCCCGGAGAGGTAGCAAGCACATCCTTCAACAGGGAGGTTGCGTTGGGCAGTTTAGCCCTAGCGTTGCATTAGCGCCGACTGCTTCAGCTCTTTTCTTTACTTCAATATGATGCATTTTCCTACCTGGGCCGTAGCTGGCTTTTGGGGGCTGGTATCGGGCTCCGCCCTGCTGCTGGGTGCCGCCGTAGGCTACTTTGCCCACGTTCCGCAACGCCTGATTGCCGCCGTTATGGCCTTTGGCAGCGGCGTCCTGATTTCTACGCTCTCCTTCGAGTTGATGGCGGAGGCGTACGAAAAAGGCGGCTTCGACTCCACGGCCATCGGCTTTGTGGGCGGCGCAGCGGTGTACACGCTGGCCAATTGGCTGCTGGCCCGCCACGGAGCCAAACACCGCAAGCGCTCCGGTGAGCACCAGAGTCAGGAGCGGGCCGCCGTGCAACAGGGCCAAAAGGAAGCCAGCAGCGCCGGCGACGATAACGGCATGGCCCTAGCCATCGGGGCCCTGCTCGATGGCATACCGGAAAGCATTGTCATTGGCCTGAGCATGCTGGCCGGAGGCGGCGTGAGTGTGGCGGCGGTGGTAGCCATTTTTATGAGCAACTTACCTGAGGGCCTGAGCAGCGCCGCCGGCATGCGTAAGGCCGGCCGCACGCCCACCTACGTGCTGGGCCTTTGGGCCAGCATTGCCCTTATTTCGGGCCTGGCTTCCCTGGCGGGCTACTCCCTGTTCAGCGGTTTTTCGGCGGAGGTAGTGGCCGCTACCACGGCCGTGTCGGCGGGGGCAGTACTGGCCATGATTGCCGACACCATGATTCCGGAAGCGTTTGAGGTAGCCCACAATTTCACGGGCCTTATCACCGTACTCGGCTTTTTGGTATCGTTTGTACTAAGCAAAATGGGTGGGTAACACTGCGGATTTTCGGCAAGAATCAAGGCCTATACGTCTGCTACGCGCGGTAAATCTGCGTAGCTTGCAGCTACCGTCTACTTCGCTTGCATATGTCCGCTACCCCCAACTCGTCCGCTATTCAACCGCTACTGGAAGCCCTATCCTTCTCGCCCGATAACCTCCCCTTGCGCAAGCACGTGGCCAGCCTGCTCACCCAGGCCGGGCGCTTTGCCGAGGCCGAAGAACTATACCGCACCGGCCTGCGCCAAGCCCCCAACGACGCCGAGTTGCAGTTGGGTTTGGCCGAAGCATACGCCGAGCTAGGCAAATCCTCGGCCGCCTTTGTGGTAGTAGAGGAGCTGTTGGGCACCCACCCGGAGCACGCCCGAGCCCACCTACTCCACGCCCGCCTGCTACTAGCCGCCGACCAGCTGCCGGCTGCCCGCGAGGCCTACGCTACCGCCCTTACCTACAACCCCACCCTGGAAGACGCCGAGCTAGCCAGCCGCTTGCGGGGGGGCCAAACGGCGCAGCCGGCCCACGGCGGTGCACCCGCTACTTTTCCGGGCGGCCTGGGCAGTACTACCCCTGAAGACGACGACTTCAGTGCCATTGAGCACACCCTGTTCAGCGGACTGGAGCGGCCCAAAATTACGTTTGCCGACGTGGGCGGTATGGAAAGCATCAAGGAGGAAATCCGGCTGAAAATCATTCATCCGCTGCAGTTTCCCGAACTGTACAAAGCCTACGGCAAGGCGGCCGGTGGCGGCATGCTCCTGTACGGCCCGCCCGGCTGCGGCAAAACCTACCTGGCAAGGGCCACGGCCGGCGAGGTGCAGGCCAGCTTTATCCACGTCGGTATCAACGACATTCTGGATATGTGGCTGGGCAATAGTGAGCGAAACCTGCACCAGCTATTCGAGCAGGCCCGCTTGCAAGCGCCGTGCGTGCTGTTTTTCGACGAAGTGGACGCCCTAGCCGCCAACCGCCACGATTTGCGCCAGAGTGCGGGCCGCACCGTCATCAACCAGTTTCTTTCGGAGCTGGACGGGGCTACCCGCTCCAATGAGGGCGTCCTGATTCTGGCCGCTACCAACGCCCCCTGGCACCTCGATTCTGCCTTCCGCCGCCCCGGCCGCTTCGACCGGATTCTGCTGGTTACGCCCCCCGATGAGGCGGCCCGCGAGGCTGTGCTGGGCGTATTGTTGCAGGGTAAGCCGGTAGCGCCATCCGTAAACCTGCGCAAGCTGGCCGGCCAAACCGCTGGCTTTTCCGGCGCCGACTTGCAGGCCGTAGTAGACGTAGCCATTGAAACCCGCCTGCGCGAATCGATGAAGGCCGGCAAGCCCCTACCCCTCGAGCACGCAACCTTAGCTGAGGCAGCCGGCAAAGTGAAGCCCAGCACCCGCGAGTGGTTTGCCACGGCCAAAAACTACGCGCTGTACTCCAACGAAGGTGGCATCTATGACGACATTCTGGTGTATTTGGGCATCAAAAAGCCCTCGGCATAGCTGCAGGACCAGAAAGCCATGAAGCACGCCGAGCATACCCGGTGGCAGGAAACCGTACAGCACCTACTAGCCGTGCGCCGGCCGGAGCAAGCGGAGCAACTCTTGCGGCACCGGCTGGCCATCAACCCCCAGGAAGCTGCCGCGCATGAGTTGTTGGGCCTAGTGCTACTCAACCAGCGTAACCGCAACGCGGAGGCCCTGGCCGCTATTCGGGAGGCTATTGCGCTTGACCCGCAACAACCCGACGCGCATTACTTCCACAGCGTCTGGTTGCTGCGTAACGAGCAACCATTCGAAGCCTTGCGGGCTATTGAGGAAGCACTGCGACTTAATGCCCGCAATGCCACCTATTTAGGGTACAAGGCAGTTATTCTGAATGCAAGGCAGCACCCAGAAGCGGCGCTTGAAACAACTGCCCAAGGCTTATTCCTAGATCCGGGCCACGTTGAATGCCTCTACCAACGCATCCGGGCGCTCAAAGACCTGGGTCGTTATGAATTAGCCGTTGTTACGTTACAGCAGCTAGTGCGCTGGCATCCTAACCTAGCAGTAGCTCACGCACAGCTCGGCGAGGAAGCGCTTCGGACCCACCAATTAAAGGTAGCAGAGGGCCATTTTCGCGAAGCCATTCGCTTGAATCCTACCAATGAACGCACTCAGCGGAAGCTACTGCCGCTACTAGCACAACTAGGCCAGGAAGCTCAGCGGCAGCGGAAGCCGGATGAAGCGCGCCGGTATTTTCTGGAGTTATGGCGGCTTGCGCCCCATGAGCCAGCTGCCCACCACGGCTTGGAGCAACTGGCGAAGGAAAGCTTTTGGCTGAAACGGCAGCTGCTGCGCCTTGATGCGTGGTCGGAAGCGGTGCAGCAGGATCTGAAAAAGGGCCAGCTGCGCGCGTTTCTGCAGCTGTATCTGGTCATGGTACCGCTGATGGCCCTGTTTTGCCTGCCCTTGCTCCTGGTTATGCTTTATGCCACCCTGCAGTGGCGTCTGCATCCTGACGTACAGCGGCTGCGGCAGCACTCGCGCCAGGCAACTATTGGCCGGGTGGCTGTGGAGGTGGGAGTAGGACTACTTGGGCTAGGGCTGATTGTGGCATTACGGCTGTGGCTTAATACCGTATCGGATGAGGTTATCCTGGTTCTGCTGGGACTGCTGGCCGTTAGCGTAGGCGTCAACGTGCTCCGCCAGCGGAGAAAAGCTTCTTCCTCTCTACCCAAATAACGTTTCTCATTTTTATTACTCCCGACGCTCCCTACTCTTTCCATGGAACAAGCCAACTGGCCCGACCGGATTTTACTGCTACTGCGCCAGGGCCGGGCGGCCCAGGCTGAGCAGGAGCTGCGCCGCATTCTGCACCAGGAGCCCAATGATGCCCTGGCCCACGCTTGGCTCGGCATGGCCTTGCTGGATTTGGGACGACTGCCGGAGGGGCAAGAACACATTGAAACAGCCATTGGCCTGGCTCCCGAGTTCGACTTTGCCTACTACCTGCTGAGTTTGGCTCACCAGCGCCAGCAGCGCCTACCGGAAGCGCTGACGGCCATTGAGCAAGCCCTGGCCCTCGACCCAACCGACCCAAATTACCACCACACCCTGGGCCTGATCCGGTTTCAGCGCGGCCAGTGGGAAGGCGCCCTGCGCTCCGCCGAGCTAGGCCTGGCCTACGACCCCGAGCATGTTGATTGCCTGGGGCTGCGGGGCCGTTGCCTGGCTCGCCTCGGGCGCGCCCAGGATGCGGCCGATTCGCTGGAAACCGCCCTGCGCCACGACCCCGACGATGCCGGCACCCACGCCGACGCCGGCTGGGTGGCCCTGGAAGCCGGCCGGCACCAGCAGGCCCTCCACCACTTCCGCGACGCCCTGCGCCGACAGCCTACCTCCAACTACGCTCGCGAAGGACTGGTAGAATCATTGAAGGCTCAGTACTGGCTGTACCGCGCCTTTCTGCGCTTTACCGTCTGGACGGAAAAGCTGGGCGGGGCCACCCGGCGCCTGCTCTTCATTGGGCTGTACGTGCTGGTGCGGTTCGTACCCGTGCTATTACCCATTTACCTGCCTCTGGTGTTTATGAGCTGGTTTTCTGACCCCATGTTCAACGGCTTGCTGCTGCTGAACCCCTACGGTCGGCATGCTCTTTCAGCAGCCCAGCGGCGGCAGGCCCTGGTTTTTGCCGGCGTTCTGCTAGCCGCTACCCTCCTGCTGACTGCGGCAACTTTCGCTCACCTGGCGGGGGTAGGCGTGTTAGGCGGCAGCTTGCTGGCGGCCTTATTTCCGGTTACGGTAGCCCTGCGGCCCTACAGCACCCGCAAAGCCCGTGGGTGGGCCGTGGCAGCCACCGTGGTGCTAGTAGGGCTAGGGCTGGCCGGATTGGTGGCGGGGTTGTTTTTTCCGGAAGAAAACCTGCAAAAGGGAATTGTGGGGGCGCTGTTCGTTACCTGGCTAGCCTACCTCTGGTCTACAGCCTTGCTGTAAAACTTACCGCCGAAAAGCAAAAAGGCCACCGGATTCCCCGCCGGTGGCCTTCACGTAGTTGCCTCTCATTCCTTCTAAACTCACCTGCTACTTGAGAGGCACCCCGGGGTTTTCAGGCCCGAAGCACGAATAGCAGGTGTTGCTCTACGCATTTTCCGGGGCAAACTCCCGCCGATACGTGCGTTCAAATTCCTCGTCGATGTGGTAGGTTGATTCCTCGTGCTGGCTTAAATCGAGCCCCAACTCTTCTTCTTGAATTTTTACGCGCAAGCCGAAGATGCGGTCGGTAATTTTCAGCAGAATCCAGGCGCCCACGAAAGAATAGGTAATAACAATCAGCAGGCCCAGCAGGTGGTAGCCGAAGGTGGTGAAAGTGCCGTGGATTAGCCCAACTTTATCAGCAAACACGCCCGTCAGGAGCATGCCCACAATGCCGCCCAGGCCGTGGCAGGGAAATACATCCAGGGTATCGTCGATGGTGGTGCGGGAGTTTTGCCAGTGCACGGCGGCGTGGCTGATTAGGGCGGCCAGCACCCCGAACAGGATGCTTTGCCCGTACCCGATGTAGCCGGCGGCCGGGGTAATGGCCACTAGGCCCACCACAGCACCGGTGCAGGCACCCACGGCTGTGGGCTTGCCACCCCGGGCTACCTCAATGAGGACCCAGGCAATAAGAGCCGCTGCCGAGGCTAGGTTGGTGTTCACGAAGGACAAGGCTGCCAGCTCGTTGGCTCCCAGGGCCGAACCCGCGTTGAAGCCAAACCAGCCAAACCACAGCAAGCCCGTACCGAGTAGTACGTAAGGCACGTTCGGGGTTGAAAAGGAGGAGGTACGCAGATTGGCCGAGCGGCGCCCCAGCACCATGGCCCCGGCCAGGGCGGCCACGCCCGCCGAAATATGCACCACGGTGCCGCCCGCAAAATCAAGCACGCCCCATTTGCGCAGGAAGCCTTCGGGGTGCCAGGTCCAGTGGGCCAGGGGGCAGTAGATGAACAGGCTGAACAGCACCATGAACGCCAGATACCCCTTAAAGCGGACCCGCTCGGCGAAGGAGCCGGTAATTAGGGCCGGGGTGATAATGGCAAACTTGAGCTGAAAGGCGAAGTAGAGGATGAAAGGAATGGTGGCAGCAAAAGCTGGGTTGGGCGCCGTGCCTACGTTGCGCAGGAGGGCAAACGTGAACGGGTTACCAATCAGTCCGTACCAGGAGTCGCCGTAGCAGAGCGAGAAACCTACGAAATAGAACAGTACGGAAATAACGCCCAGGGCCACAAAGCTTTGCAGCATGGTACTGATAACGTTTTTGGGCCGCACCATACCCCCGTAAAAAAACGACAAGCCTGGGGTCATAATCAGCACGAAGGCCGTGGCCGTGAGCATCCAGGCTACATCGGCGCCGTTGAGCGAGCCGGGAGTGGCGGCGGGGTGTGGCACGTCCACAAAAGCGGCAACAAGGGCCAGCACCAGTAGGACACCTAGCGTGAACAGGCTGAAACCAGGATGAAAGGGAGCTACTTTAGAAGTCATATTGTCTTTTTCAGTATACCACTGTTATTTCTAGGGTGAATATACTGAAAACGTGTACTTATTTTCAAATCACACCTTCACACGAATAGTCTTTTTTGGTTTACAAACATGTTTTATCATGAAATGACATCCAAAACTACAGTCTAGCATAACATCAGTTTACTGCATAATAAACCCTTCGATTTCCTTCACTATCGGTGGGAGAAATCGAAGAGCATAAGACAAGCACCAATGCGGATCGACGTTGGGCAACTGCGGGGCAGTGACTATTAAGCCGTCATTCCGAGCGAAGCGAGGAATCTGGGTTAGCCTCTCGTGAGTAACCTAGATTCCTCGCTTCGCTCGGAATGACAGCTGTTTCTTAATTGTTTTTTTGAGGCAGCTTAGCCGGTTAGCTACGCTGGCATGCGTAGCAGGCGCAAGCGCCTCGCTGTTTAGGCTAGGCCAACAATGTTTTCGAGGTACTTCTGGGCGGAGCCGGTATTCAGCAGGAGCACCTGCTCCTCAGGGCGAATCCAGCCGGTGCGTAGCAGTTGACGGGCGGCCATCCAAACGGCGGCACCTTCCGGGGCCACGAATAGCCCTTCTTCCTTACCCAGCTCCCGGAGCCCTTCCAGCATCTGCTCATCGGTAATTGCCAGGGCTAACCCTTCCGATTCATCCAGCACGTCCAGCATTAATGGCTCGCCGAGGGGGCGGGGCACAGCCAAGCCGTTGGCAATGGTGGGCTTGCCTAGGTAGGCCTGGCAGTTAAGCTGGCGGCCTTCCCGCGTTTCAACCAAGGGGCAGCAGTTGGCAGCTTGCACAGCCACCATGCGCGGAAGCTGGGCCGTAGCGGGCAGCCACCCCAAGGCCTGCATTTCGCGCAGGGCTTTCCAGATGCCGATGAGGCCGGTGCCGCCGCCGGCCGGATACAGCAGCACGTCGGGCAGGCGCCAGTTGAGCTGTTCGGCCAGTTCGTAGCCCATGGTTTTCTTGCCTTCGAGGCGGTAGGGCTCCTTTAGGGTAGAAACATCGAGCAGCTCTCCGGCCGCATTCAGCTCCCGCACCCGGGCGGCGCAGTCGTTGATAAGGCCATCCACGAGGTGCACCTCGGCCCCGTACCAGTAGCATTCCTCCCGGAAGGCCTGGGGCGTGTGGCGCGGCATAACTACTACTGCCCGCAACCCGGCCCGCGCGCAGTAGGCAGCCATAGCTACCCCAGCATTGCCGGCGGTGGGAATAATACAGCCCGTAACGCCCAGTTCCTTGGCCTTAGAAATGGCCATGCTCAGCCCACGGGCCTTAAACGAGCCCGTTGGGTTCTGACCTTCATCCTTGAGGCGCAGGTCCTGGAAACCGTAATGGGCCGCCAGTCGGGGCAGAGCCAGCATCGGGGTCCAGCCCTCGCCCAGACTGACGCGGTTAGTCTCGTCGAGCAGGGGTAGCAAGGAGGCGTAGCGCCACATGGAGTTTTCCGTGGTTTGAATGCCGGCGGCACGGGTGAGCGGCTCACGTAGGTCGTAGTCGGCTACGAGGGGCTGGGCGCAGCAGCTAGAAACCCGTTGCAGCGAGAAGGCCGAGTACGGGGCGTGGCAAGCGGCACAATGCAGCTGCTGAAGACGGGAGGCGGTAGCGAGGAGGGTTGACATAGTGCGGAGTTCAACGCAAAACTCCCCGTCAGCTATTCCAAACCCAAACGGCCATTTGGAATAGGCTATTCCGTTTTGGAATAATGGCGCCGGGCAAACTGCACAAAACTCTTATAAGGCATGTTGTTTTCGGTGCCTTTGCGCTGCACAAAATCGAAGTGGCGGACCAGGTTTAGGCCGTGTACGGGCACTTCTACCAGCTCGCCAGCCGCCAGCTCTTTCATTACGGACTGTCGTGGTAGGAAGGCCAGGCAGGTATCTACTCGCACGAAGTTTTTGAGGGCTTCGGTGCCGCCCAGTCGCACTTTTACGGGCAGATCAGCGAGGCGAATTCCTTTCGCGGCCAGGGCTTCTTCCAGCACGGCCAGTGTGCCGGAGCCAGCTTCGCGCAAAGCCACCGGAATCCGGCGCAGGTCCTGGGCTGTCAGCTCCTGCCGGTGCAGGGGGTTGCGCCCGGAGCAGACGGCCACTACCTCGTCGGTCAGGAGGGGCGTGTAGGTAACGTTGCTGACTTTGTGAATTCCCTCAATGATGCCCAAGTCAATTTCGTGCTCCAGCAAGGCTTTGAGGATGTTCTCACTGTTACGGTTTTTGAGCGTCAGTTGGGTATGCGGGTACTGGCCGAGGTAGGCGGAAAGCACCGGCGGAATAACATAAAGCGAAATGGTAGTGCTGGCCCCAATAACCATGCGCACCTGGGGCGAGAAATCGGGGCTGAGGGCCGTGAATTCCTGGTGCAGCTCGTGCTGGAGCTGGCGGGCCACGAGCAGCTTCTGATAGAGCAGTTCCCCGGCCGGCGTGAGCTGAATGCTGTTGCCCAGGCGCTCAAACAAGCCCGTTTTGTAGTGCTCCTCTAAGGCCTTCACCTGCTTGCTCACCGCCGATTGGCTCAGAAACAGCGTGTGGGCAGCCTTGGTGAAGCTAAGCTGCCGGGCAACTTCCAGAAATACTTCGTGCGGGTGGGAAAGCATGCCGACAAGGTAACGAGGTAGGCGGTTAGGGCAAGCAGGCAAAACGGCTTGCAAGGCCTGAAAAACGCCAATAATAAAAATATGTGTAAAATTTTGTCATTCATTTGGTAGTTATCCGCCGAGCAATCTGTATGTTTCGGTCCCTATGCTACTGTGGGCTAGGGGCAGCGGCCTGTAGGTTATCCGCCGCGCCCCGCCCACGCCATTATGGGTCGCTTGCCGGCGGCCGGTTGTGTTTTATCACTTAATCAATCATCTCTATGGGTACTTCCCTGTTGGTGCTGGTCGTCGTTGTGGTGGCCATGCTGTACCAGGACCTTACCAAGCGCGTGCGGGAGCTTAGCCAGCGCCTGCAGCAGCGCGAGGACGAGCACCAAGCACTTCAGGCTACCGTGGAACGCCTGCGGCAGGAACTGCAGCTACCACATCCTGACTCACCGCCTGCAGCCGCTGCTCCTGCCCCACCTCCGGTAGCCGCGCCGGTACCGGCAGCACCACCTACGCCACGAGAGTGGTACCGGGCATCGGCCCCGGCTGCCCCCCCGGCTGCGGCGGCCGTACCGCCAATGGCCCCAGCTAGTGCCCCGCCGGCGGTAATTCCACCGGCCCCAGCGCCGGCCGCTCCTCCGGCCCAGACCGAGGCGGCTTTACCTACACCGGCGTCACCCCTACCGCCCGTGGCCGCTCCCACTGCTACCCCGGAGGCAACCCCAACAACGCCGGAAACAGCGCCAGTCCCGCAGCCATTCCAAGCCCCGATAGCGCCAGAGCCAAGGCTAGTTGCACCGCCCACAACCTCAGCGACTTCAACTACCCATTCTCAGCCTGCAAGCCAAGCTCCGGTCCGGGCCACTTCGGTGCCGGCGGAGGCAGCACCGGTAGGTTCCTCACCGGTAGCTGCTTTCACTACGCCTGCTGAACCGAAGGTAGGGCCAGTTAGCCCGCCCGTGCCTCCGCGGCGGCCGCCGTTGCCCCAAGAGACGGAGCCCAGCGGCCCTACCTGGTGGGACCGAGCCGAACAAATGATTCTGGACAACTGGACCGGTATTCTGGGGGCAGTGGTGCTCGTAACGGGTATTGGTTTTCTGGGCGTTTATGCCGCTTTGCGGGTAAGCGCGCCGCTTCGCTTCGGCATGATAACGTCCTTTGCGGGGCTGTTGCTGGGGCTGCATTATTACCTGCGGCCTAAGCCTTTTGCGGCCCGGTTGCACGTGTGGCTGCAAAGCAGCGCGGCGGCGGTTTTTCTGTTTGCTTGCGTGGGCTCCGTGAGCGTGCCGGGCCTGCAGTGGGCCGAAGCGCCGCTCAGCTACCTGCTGTTGCTGGCCGGCGTGGCGGCCAACCTGTGGCTGGCCTGGGACGCCAGCCGCGAATCGGTGGCGACCTTGCACGGGGTGCTGAGCTTGGTAGCCCTGGCGGTACTGCCGCCTACCCTACTCCCCCTGGCAGCGGCGGCGGGCGTAACTGCGTTCAGCATCGGCATTACCTACCGGCAGCGCTGGAAGTATCAGCTGCTGTTGAGCATTCTCAGCTTTTTCGTTTTTCACCAGTACTGGCACTACTCCCTGGCGGCTACAGGTCCGCTCGGCAACAGTCTGCGGCTGAGCGCTATGGCCCTGGTATTGCTGACAGGAGTAGCCGCCGCCGTGGTGCAGTACCGCAAGGTGTACGCCACTACTCGTTTTGACGGGCTACTGTTCTCGGCGCACGTGTTGAACTGGACCTGCCTGGGCATCAACCTCTACCAGTACAGCACTGGCTCGCCTTGGAAAACCGTACCGCTGGGGCTAGGAGCCCTACTAACGTTCGGGGTGGCCCGCCGGGCCCGGCAGCTTGGTATTCCGTGGCTTTTCCGCACCGATAGTATCATTTCCTTGGCTCTGGCGCTGTTTGCAACCTTCTCCTTGCAAGGCTGGCACGCTTCGGGCAGCCTGATTCTGCTCTTTATGCTACTGGAAACCCTACTCGTGGCCTTTATCATGACGCGGGAGCAGGAAAAAATTGTGTCGCAGGTGGCTATGGTTGGGGCGCTAGTGGCGGCGGGGTGCCTGTTAGCCCTCAATATTGGTCAAATCACGGTGTATTCGCCCGCTGAGCTGCACCGTAACGCCTTTCTGCTGCTGCTTTCCGGTTTGCTGGGCGCGGGCTATTTCTACCTGGTGGGGCAGCAGCTTCGCCCCGATGAGGAGGGTAGCTTCGCTGGCCGAGAGTTGCACCAGGGCTTTGGCGGTATGGTGGGGGGCCTGTATGCTGGGGCGGCGCTGCTGCTGTTGCGGGCCTTATTTGGGGTTCTGAATCCGCCGGTAGCGGCGCTGCTAAGTGGCACGCTGGCGGCATCGGGCGCCTTATTCGGGGCAGCCTGGTGGCTGCGCCGCTCTCCGGGCTGGTTTCGCAGTCTGCACTTTCTTAGCGGGCAAGCGCTGCTCATGGTTACCATCGTAGGGTTACACAAGGCCGGTTTGGGCTGGCCCGCTACCACGGCCCTGCTGTACCTAGAAACCCTGCTGCTGGCCGGGGCACTGGGCTGGCTTGGCGAGCTACTGCTTTACCGGGTGCTGGTCAGCGTTTCTCTGGTGGGAGGAGGCTGGTTTCTGCTCATCACTACCCACGCATTTCGCCTACTGCCGGCGCCGGAGCTACACGGGCGGCTACTGCTACTGGTAGTGCTGGGCGTAAGTAGTAGCGGCCTGCTGAGCCTACCGGCGCGACTGGCCCGCTTCACTGCGCTGCTGGCTACAACTTCCCAGCGGGGTTTGCATACCGCTTTGCAGCTATTCACGGTGCTGGTATACCTGACCGGGACCGGGCTGCTTGCTCAGGCTTTGTTTGGGCTGGCGCAGCCGCCGGTGGGCCTCTTACTTGCTGGCGCTGTGGGAACGGCAGCCGCGCTGGGCAGCCTAGCAACGGGGCTGCTGGGTAGGGCCGGCTGGTTTAGGGCGGCTCATCTTCCACTGAGCCAACTGCTGCTGCTGGTCGCCATACTCGGGCTGCACGAAGCGGGCGTATCATGGCCCGCAGTTAGCACGCTGCTATACGCGGAAGTGCTGGCATTTGCCTTGTGGCTAGCGTGGCAGTCCGAATCGGGGCTGTACCGGGGGCTGGTGTACTTCGCCCTGGCGCTGGGGGCCGCCTTGCCGGCAGTTGTGTACCAGACTGGCTACCTGCCAGATTCGTGGCGGGCAGCGCTGCTCGTAGGAGCCGCACTAGCCTCCCTTGGAACTCAACTGCTCCTGAGCTGGCGCCAGGCTCCGGCCCACGATGTTCTTCCCCTTTCCTACGTTGCCATTTACCGGGTGCGCTTGCTGAGTTTGCTGGTAGGCGTGCAGATGCTGGCCGCGGGTGGGCTGGTGTATGAGCATACCTGGGCTGGGTGGCTGGCGGCCGGCTTAGGCGGCGCCCTGCTGCTGGCGCGGCGGACGCTGAAAGTTCCGGGCCTGTGGTTAGGAGTGGTGGTGGCCGCCGTGGGGTATCAGGGGTTGCAGTGGAGCCAGGTGCTACCAGCGGGCAGTGCGTTCCGGCCAGGCTCGGTGCTTGTATACTTGCTACCCTTGCTGGCGTTGCCGATGGTAGGCCTGTTCTGCTCCTGGTGGGAAGGGCGGCAGCAACACGTGCGCTGGCCGTGGCTGTATTTAGGCGGCGCCCAGTTGCTGGTGGCCGCTTGGGCAGCACTGGCCCCGCGCTCCGAAGCCCTCCCCATGCTGGCCTGGACGCTGCTAGCCGCCGGGCTAGCCTGGGCGGCGCAGGTAGTGCGAGGTCGTTTTGCCAGCGCCGAAGCCCTCATCCGGGCCGGCTCGCCCGACCGATTCCTGCTTCACCTGACCTACGGGTTGCTTTCTCTGGCTTTGCTGGGGCACTTCACGCTGTTGGCGACTGATTCCGTTGACCTGCTGGCGGGCATCCCGGCGCGCCGGTTCACGGCGGGGGCGCTGCTGCTAGTGCTGGCTGGCTGGGCCGCATTCCGCCCGCCCGCTACGGCTCCCGTGTACACTTCTTGGCGTTACCTGCACCCGCTGCTGCCGGAAGTTACCCTGCTTTTTGGCAGCTTCACGGTGTGGGATGAGGTGCAGCTGGAGTGGCACTCCCTGCTCTGGATTGCGGCGGCTTTCACGCTCACACTGGCGGGCCGAACACTGCCGTTGCGCCTACGACGGCTGCGGGTGTACGGGCTGCTGTTTTTCGGGGCGGCCGTGGTGGCGGGAAGCTACGTAGCCCTCACCCGCCTCGCGGAAGGACAACTGCTCACGCTAGCGGGCCTCACAACAATGGCCACAACCATTGGACTTTTTGCGTACTCAGCGGTAGCCCTGCAGCACTTCCCTAGCAACCAAGCCGCTACCTGGCCGCGCCTGCTGGCCCCACTAGCCGCCCTGGGCCGCCTACCGGCTCGAGTACTTATCCCTGTGCTGCTGTACCCGTCCTTCACCCTGCTGACCCTGCTGCTGCTACAATCCTTCGACCGGTCGGTGCTTACCGTGCTGCTGATGCTGGAAGTGGTGGCCGCCTTTATCAGTAGTCTGCTGCTACGGCGCCAAGATTTACGCTATGCGGCTCTGGCGGGCACGGCGCTATGCTTCGGCCGCCTGCTACTGGTTGATTTAAAGCAGCACGGCACCATCACCCGGGCCATTGTTTTCATTCTGATGGGGGTGCTACTGCTGGGCATGAATGCCCTGTATGCGCGCTTTAAAAGCCGCTTCGCACCCTTGCCTCCCGATGAGGAGGAGCCGGAACCCACGGCCTCAGAAGAGAACATAGCGGATTCACTGACTTAGCGCGGGCCGTTACCACAGTAGTAGCCGGGGGCGGAAAAGCAGCTTGCTTTTCTGCCCCCGGTGTGCTGGCTGGGTTCAACCTTTTGTTCACGATGCGCACCCAGTATGGCAGAACAACGTCGTGCGGAGTTCATTTTGGCAGCTTACTTACGGTGGGCCCCAACGGGTGTGGGTATACTCGCTTAATTTTTCTCACCCCGAAAAGTGCAAACATGCGGCAACTTTTCGGAACCTGCTTATCTTAGCCACAATCTATATTCTTCACGATTTATGGAAGTTACCGAACAGCACTCTGTTGAACAGGTGTACGAATATGCGGCTAAACTTATGGCGCAGGGAAAAACCGACGAGGTTATTCAGGCGGAGCTTATCGACCAGGGCCTTGATTCGGAAAGTGCAACTATCGTCACGCAAAACCTCCGCGACCAGTTCCAGCACCTGCACCGGGAGGAAGCTAAGAAGAACATGCTCCACGGCGGGCTCTGGTTGCTAGGCGGCTGCGCTGTCACGGGAATTACCTTCGCCCTGGCCTCCGCCGGAGGAGGTGGGTACATCATGACCTGGGGCGCCATCATTTTTGGTGGTTTTCAGCTACTGAAGGGCATCTACCAATATTACCGCCTGAGCTAACGTCTCCTTCTCCGCTCCTCTTTCAGCCCACTAGCGCCCTGCGCTACTTCACTGTTCCCAATCGGGGGCACGAGGTAGCACGGGGCGCTAGTAGTTTCCCGATGGCGCACCCTGGCCGCGCTACAATCCTAGCAGCACGGCGTACACCCCGTTCACTACCTCAGCCATGCGCCGGAAGTCCAGGGTGTCGATGGTGTCGGAGGGTAGGTGGTAGTTGGGGTTGCGCAGGAAGGCCGTGTCGTTGATCATCAGGGCTTCGTAGCCGTATTTCCAGTAGCTGCGGTGGTCCGAAAGACCGGCCAGGCCCATTTCCGCGGGCAGATTGATGCGCTGCACATCTACGTCGGCCTTGGTTTGCATAAGCGCTTGCACCTGCTGGGTGAAGGCTTCCTGACCAGTGCGGCCTACTACCGTAATAAAGTTGCCGGTGTTGGGGTAGCGCGCCGCCAGCTGCTCATTAGGGAAGCGTTGCGAGCCTGGCTCGTCGCGGAAGTAGCCAATCATTTCGTAGCAGAGCATGGCCCGCACCGGCACCTTGGCTTCATACAACGACTTGGCGTGCACGGCGCTACCCATGTACTCGGTGGCGAAGTACGGCGGCTCCTCGTTGGGATAGGCCACCAGCTCCACCCGGTACTTGAGGTTGGAGCCGAGCTGCTGCAACAGGCGCGCGGTTTCCAGCAGCCCCGCCACGGCGCTGGCGTTATCATCGGCCCCGGGCGTATCGCCGCACACGTCATAATGCGCGCCCACAATTAGCCGGGGCGCATCAACGGAGCCGAAGGATACGATAATGTTGCGGTACTGCCGGCCATCGGCGCGGAAGGGCTGTTCTTCCACCCGGCCGTCATCCAGCTTCTCAAATTCGGTTTTGATATAGTCCGCCGCTTCGTTCAACGACTTCAGGTTGCGGTAGTGGCGCGCGGGCTGCAGCGAGGTCAGAAACTTTACGTCGGCGTAGAGGCGGTTTTGGTCGGCACCCATGGGAGCAGTAGCGTTAGAAGGGGAAGCAGCCGGCGGCGTAGCGCGGCGGGTATCGCAGGCCCCCAGGCTTAGCAGGCTCAACAGCATCCACCTTGTACTGCTTCGGAACAGAGACATAGCTTCCTAAACGGCTCCGCGCCCCGGAGGGTCATCGGATACTGACTTTCTTTCCATCACTCTACGAGCCGTTCCGGTGCCAGCTCAGCCCTCTAGATCAGCTCCCGCAACAGTTCTTGCCCCTGTGGCCACTGCCCCAGCCCAGAGGCCGAGTTGATATGCCCCCGCGGCCCCATATTCACCAGCCGGCTACCCCAGGCGTGGGCAAATTGCTGGGCCCGCGCCAAGGTCACGTACGCATCATCGGTACTCGCTACCACGATGCTCGGAAACGGCAGGCGCGCCAGCGGCATGGGCGCAAAGCCCGTCACTTCGGGCGGAAGGTCGGGCCGGTCCACGTCGGCGGGCGCTACCAGCAAGGCCCCTTTGATAGGGTGCTGCGTAACGCTGGCCCAGTGAGCAATGGTGGCGCAAGCCAAACTATGCCCTACCAGTACCACCTCCGGAACCGCCGCAGCCACGGCCGCTTCAAGTGCTGCTACCCACTCCGAGCACACCGGATTATGCCAGTTGCGCTGCTCTACGCGCCGGTAGCCGTACTGCTGTTCCCAGCGGGTTTGCCAGTGCTCCGGGCCGGAACCGCCTAGGCCGGGCACGGTGAGGATGGTAGGAGGCATAGAGCAAATGGTTATCCGGCGAAAGTAGCACCGGCACGTGTCTTTACTACTGCGAGAAGAGCGTGACGGTGTACGTGCTGCAGGACGGCCGCTACCAAGTGCGCGGCGAGTTCTACACGCCCGGCCTCATCCCGGTGCACACGTTACCGGAATTTGGCATTAAGTGGGCGGAAGTGTTTGAGGGGGTGTAGAGGCTGTTATTTTTCCTAAACAACGCCTCAAATCCTTTGCACAAAGCATCAAAGGATTTCGTGTATCTATTTGAAGGGTTCAGAGTCCCTACTGTTATTTCAACATGACTGTATCTGGTTTGCATGGCCATTCTTCCATAACCATATGCATCTTCTGGCCAAAGATTCCCCGGCTTGGGCTCTGCATAAACAGTATCAATATTCGAAACTACTACAGATTCGAACATTGCTTTTGCCAAATTGAACAAGCTATCAGCTTGATGCTTTGAAACTACCACCTCTACAGTATCATGTGAGTACCCGGAGCTATTCCCCTTTCTAAATCCGCTTGTTATATAGTACGCATACATTGCAGCATCCGGCCGGGCAGGTTGTTTCATAAACCTCCTATTTCTTCTTGAAACAGGCACCACCTCGAAATTGTCACTACCCATCATATATGATAATGACACTTTAATAGAGAAGGCGTAATTACGCTCCAATGTAAAATCAGGGCGGCATTCGGTGAGTAGTGGTAGCAAAATGATTGATAGTAGCGGTAGATACCGGCGGATCATTTTCATATTAAAGAGCATTTCCAATAATTAAATATCTCCTCTCCCCAAACCTATACATAACATAGCAGAAACGCCGTTTTTCTATACCTTCCGGCGTCCCTTTTAGCTCCTCCCTATCCATGTTACTCCGCACTCTTTCCCGCCTGCCGTTGCTGGTGTTGCTGGCCTTGCTATGCGCTTGTTCTAAGTCGGGCTCTGATGCCGGCCAGGACCCCAACGGCGAGGAAATTGACCCCTACCAGAATCTGGTGTTTCAGTTTGCAGATGCCGTGGCCGACAAGGACCAGCAGGACCGCTGGGATACGGTGCAAGTGGTGAAGTTCGAGCCGGCCGTGCGCGGCAAGTTCAAATGGACTTCGGATCGGGAGTTGATTTTCTCGCCCAGCACGCCCTTTAAGCCTAGCACTGCTTTCAAGGCCACGCTACATAAAGAGGCGCTACCGGAAGGCAAACGCAACGTGGAGCTGCCCGAGAACCGCCAGAAATTCCACACGCCTTACTTGCAGCTACAGGAACCGCAGGCTTTTTGGGGCCGCTCAGAGCGTGCGGCAGGCACGGCCGAAATGCGCGTGGAGTTACCCTTCAACTACCCCGTAAAGCCCGCTGACGTAAAGCCCCTGCTGCGCGTGACGCAAGATGGGCAGCCCGTAGCCTTCGAGGTGAGCGGGGAGCCGGGCCAGGTGGTGCGCGTGAGCCTCAACCAGCAGGTACGCCCCGGCTCCCCCCTGACGGTGGCGCTAGCCCAGGGCCTGCGCGCCCAGGGCAGCGACCAAGCCTCCACTTCCGACTACGAAAAGCAAGTGCAGGTTCCCGACCCGGAGGCCCTGGATGTGCGCTCCATCACAGGCACCCTGCAATCGGCCGACCCTGTCATCACCATCCTAACCAACCAACCGGTCACCACTACTGATTTGCAGAGCGCCTTGTCGATGTCGCCGCAGGTAGCCTACGAGGTGGAGGAGTTGGAAAGCGGCTTCCGGCTCAAGGGTGGTTTCGAGGTAGGCAAGAGCTACCAGGTGAGTCTGCGCCAGGGGCTGCGCGGCAGCTTAGGTGGGCACTTAAACGAGAACTTCACCCAGACGGTGAGCTTCTCCGATGAGCGGCCGACCATCAGCTTTGCCAGCGCCGAGAAGGCCATGTACCTTGATGCGCTGGGTTCCCGCAACCTGGGCGTGCGCATCAACGAGGTAGGCCAGGTGAAAGTGACCATTGCCAAAGTCTACGCCAACAACATCCAGCAACTTCTGCGCAGCGGCACCCAGTACGACTACCCCAGCTACGACGGCGAAGATTCCGGCGAGGAAGAGCAGGACGAAAACGGCGAATACGTGGACCGCTCCTACCAATATTACGACGTAGAAAACCTGGGCAACGTGCTCACGGAGCGCACCTACACCGTGTCGGGGCTACCGAAGGCGCAGGGGCTGCGGCTGCTGAATCTGAACCTAAAGGACCTGGAATTTGCGGGTGGGTTGAAGGGGCTGTACATCGTGAAAGTGCAGGACACGGAGCGCCAGTGGCTGCAGGTGAGCAAGCTGGTGGCCGTGTCGGATATCGGGCTAATTGTGAAGCAGGGCAAGGCCGGCAGCACGTTGGTGTTTGCCAACTCCATTCGCAACGCCAAGGCCCTGAGCGGCGTGGAAATGCGCTTTATCAGCACCAATAATCAGGTGATGGGGACCGGCCTGACCAACGGGGATGGGGTAGCAAAATTCGATAGCACCGCCCAAAACGGCCGCTTCCGCCTGGGCATGGTGATGGCCCAGCAGGGCAACGATTTCACTTTCCTCGACCTGAGCCGCAGCCGCGTAGAAACCTCCCGCTTCGAGGTGGGCGGCCTCCAAAGCAACGCCGCCCGCTACCAAGCCTTCCTCTACGGCGACCGGGACCTGTACCGCCCCGGCGACACCATCCAGACCAATACCGTCATCCGGACCGAGGACTGGCAGGCGCCGCCCAAGGGCTTGCCGGTGAAAATCAGGCTGCTGCTGCCCACCGGTAAGGAGTACGCCAGCCTGCAAAAAACCCTGAATGCGGCCGGCTCTTTCGAGGCGCGCTTCCTCCTACCCCCCGCCGTGATGACCGGCCTCTACACGATGGAAGTACTCACCGGCAATGATGTACTACTGACCTCACGCCAGATTTCGGTGGAGGAATTCATTCCGGACCGCATGAAGGTGACCGTGAAAGCCTCTAGGCCAGTCGTGAAGCCCGGCCAGACTATTTCGGCGCAGATTACGGCCCAAAACCTATTCGGTCCGCCCGCTGCTGATCGTAAGTTTGAGGTCGAGTTTTCGCTCAAGGAAAAACCCTTCACCCCAAAAAACTACGCCGATTACACTTTCGCCATCAACAGCGGCGACAAGCAGCGCGGCACCTACGGCGACCAGGTTTCCACGCCTATTTCCGACCGTTTCGAGAAGACCACCCGCGAAGGCACCACCGACGCCGCCGGCCGCGGCACTGCCACCTACGAGGTACCCGATTACAGTGACCTGGGCATTCTGGAAGGCGCAGCCTTTACGACGGTATTCGACGAAACTGGCCGCCTGGTGAACCGCCTGGCTACCTTCGAGGTGCAGACCCAGCCGGTGCTGTTTGGGGTGAAGAATATGGATGAGCTGGTGCAAACCCGCCAAGCCCTGCCGGTGCGGCTGGTGGCCCTCACGCCTGCCGGTACACCCACCTCGGCCCAGGCCACGGTGCGCGTGGTGCGCCTGCTCTGGGAAACCGTGATTGAGCGCCAGGGCGGCCGCTACATCTACAACTCGCAGAAGCGGGAGCAGGTAGTCCTAAGCCGCACCGTGACGGTAGCCAGCGGTGGCTCCGATGCCGGCCTGGGCTTCACGCCTACTTATTCCGGCGAGTATGAAATACGGGTTTCCAGGCCCGGGGCCGTGACCTACGTGGCCCAGCGCGTGTATGCCTACGGCTACGGCGACACCCAGAGCAACTCGTTCGAGGTGAACAACGAGGGCGAAGTGACCATTGAGGCCGACAAGCCCAAATACCAGCCCGGCGAAACCGCCAACCTCCTGCTAAAAACGCCCTTCCCCGGCCGCGTGCTCGTGACGGTGGAGCGGGACCGGGTGCTGGACCACTTCTACGTGAACACCGACGAGAAATCGGCCCGCGTGAGCATTCCCATCCGCACCGGCCACGTGCCCAACGTGTACGTAACGGCCACCGCCATCCGCGAAATCAAGGACAACCGCCTACCCCTCACGGTGGCCCGAGGCTTCGTGCCACTGACGGTAGAAAAGCCCGGCGCCAAGCTGCAGGTAGCCATCAAAGCGCCTGCGCAAAGCCGCTCCCAAACTGCCCAAACCATTGAAGTCACCACCGCCCCCGGCGCCCAGGTGACGCTGGCCATGGTGGACGAGGGCATTCTGCAGATGAAGGACTACCGCACGCCCGACCCCTACGGCTACTTCTACCAGAAGCGCGCCCTGGAAGTGCAGGCCTACGACGTGTACCCCTTCCTGCTGCCCGAACTCGGGACCAGCTCCACCGGCGGCGACGGCTACGACCTCTCGCGCCGCACCACGCCCGTGCCCAACCGCCGCGTAAAGCTGCTCGCCAAATGGAGCGGCGTGCTCACCGCCGATGCCAGCGGCAAGGTGCGCTACAAGCTGCAAGTGCCCCAGTTCAGCGGAGCCGTGCGCATCATGGCAGTGGCCTACAAGAACGACGCCTTCGGTTCCGCCGAGCACACCATGCGCGTCGCCGACCCAATAGTAATCAGCACCGCCCTCCCCCGCTTCCTCAGCCCCGGCGACACGATTGACGTGCCCGTAACGCTAACGAACACGACAGATAAGATTATTTACGTTGCCGTAAGCCAAGTGACGGAAGGCCCTATTAGATCTACGGAACAAAGTCCACCACCGCCGCGCCTAACAGGTCAAGATAAATCTACTGACCAACCTGTCCCTAAACCGTCATACTCTAATGCCTCTGCACCTATTTTGGGGACAATAGAGCGAGTTAGAAAGATTGCAGCCCATACGGAGATTCGAGAGACATTCGGATTTACTACAAAAGGGATAGGCAATAGTAAAGTTAAAATAGTTGCGAAATGGCTTTCTGGCATGGATGGTAAATCGGAGAGAAAAACCACAGAAACCTTCACCGAAACCATTGAGCTTCCCATCCGTCCTGCTTCGCCGCTGCAGAAGCGCACGGGAGCGGGCGTGGTGGCGGGTGGCGCTGCCCAGCAGTTGAACCTGCGGACCGACTTCCTGCCTTCGTCGCTGCGGAGCCAGCTGGTGGTGAGCCGCTCCCCAATGACGGAGTTTGCCAAGGACCTGCGCTACCTGCTGCAATACCCTTATGGCTGCCTGGAGCAAACCGTGTCGGCCGCTTTCCCGCAGCTGTACTACGGTGATTTAGCCGCCACGCTAGGCCAGAAAACCGGTAAGCCCGGTAAGTCAGGCCTGTTTAATCCCAACTACCATGTGCAGGAAGCCATCCGGAAGGTGGAAGCCCAGCAGATGTACAACGGCTCCCTCAGCTACTGGCCCGGCGGCGACTACGACAACTGGTGGTCCACCGCCTACGCCGCCCACTTCCTGCTGGAAGCCCAGCAAGCTGGCTTCGATGTAAACAAGAACGTCCTCGACCGGGTGCTTCGCTACCTGCAAGCCCGCGTACGCAAGCGCGAAACCGACACCTACAATATCATCCAGACCGGCGGCGTGATTCAGCCCGTTACGTTGGCCAAGAAGGAAGTGGCTTACTCGCTCTACGTGCTGGCCCTGGCCGGCCGTCCCGATGCCGTCGGCCTCAACTACTACAAAGCCAACCGCCCCCAACTGGCCGAAGATTCGCGCTACCTGCTGGCGGCAGCCTTCGCCCTGAGCGGCAACCAGCGCGGCTACCAGAGCACCGTGCCCACCCGGTTCGGCGCCGCGCCCCGCATTGCCGGCCGCCAGCTCGACGGCGCTTTCTCCTCCCCCATCCGCGACGAAGCCCTGGTGCTCAACGCCCTGCTCGCCGCCGACCCCGCCAACCCGCAGGTAAGCACCCTGGCCCGTCAGCTCAGCCGCCAGGTGAAACAAGCCGGATGGCTCAACACCCAGGAGCGGGCGTTTGCCCTGCTGGCCCTGGGCAAGCTGGCGAAGAAAAACGCCGGCAGCACCGTAGTAGCTAGCCTGCTGGCTGATGGCAAGGCTATCGGCAACTTCTCGGGTAAAGACCTCACGGTAAGCAACGTGGCCAACCGCCAGCTGCAGCTGCGCACCAGCGGCAAAGGCAGCCTGTACTACTTCTGGGAAACCGAGGGCATTTCGTCTACCGGTCAGGTCCGTGAGGAGGATGCCTACCTGCAAGTCCGCCGCCAGTTTCTGGACCGCAACGGCGCGCCCGTAGGCAGCACCAGCTTCAAGCAAAACGACCTAGTAGTAGTCAAAATCACCATCCAGTCAGCTGAAACCGCGGGCGAAGTCAAGAACGTGGCCATTACCGACCTGCTGCCCGCCGGCCTGGAAATCGAAAACCCGCGCATCGGAGCCGTGCGCGACCTGACCTGGGCCACCGACGCCGCCCAACCCGACTACCTCGACGTACGCGACGACCGGATCAACCTGTTTACTACCGTTACGCCCCAGCCCAAGTCGTTCTACTACCTCTGCCGCGCCGTGAGCAAAGGCACCTTCAAGCTCGGCCCCGTCATCGCCGACGCCATGTACAACGCCGAGTACCATAGCTACGCCGGCAGCGGCGTGGTGCGGGTGCGGTAGAGGCACCTATTTGTTTCTCTCGTTGCTGAAGTCGTTTGTGGGGTGCTGTGCTAGGCCGGTACAATTCTCGGCCAGCGGTTCGTCGAAGAGACACAAGCAGGTGGCTCTATAGCTCAACCGCAGCTTTTCCCTTGTCACCTCGTACACTTCCTTTACCGCTTTTCGCGCAGCCGGCACTTGTTAAGTAGCCGGCTGCGTTGCTATTACACACTTCCGTTACGAGACGATGAAACTGACTTCACTGACTGCTGCCGTATTGCTGCGCTTTTCCATACTACTGCTGCTTGGGGTAACTTTCTTAAGCCCTACTTCCGCCCGCGCCGATATCGTTACGCTCACTGCTAATGACAACGGCAAGCAGGTACAGCTCAATGTGGGTGACCAGCTCACCATCCGCCTGCCTACCATCTCGCCGCGCTTTGGCTGGCGTCTGACCCAATCGTATCCGGGGCAGCTAACGGTGACGACTACCAACGTGCTGCCCGGCATCAGCAGCGGCGTACCGGGTGCGCCAGCTACCTTCGAAATTCACTTTCAGGCCACGGGTACGGGTGGGCTAGACCTTGCCTTGGTGTCGGCACAACCGGGCACGGGCTACTCCACGCTCGGCGGCTTTTTTCATGTATTTGTTACCATCGACAAGCCCGGCGTAGCCAAGAACGTGAACATCACGGAGTACGGCAACCACAGCCAGGTGAAGGTAAACCAAGGCGACCAGCTGCAAATCCGGCTCGACAACACGGCTGGCTCGCAGTACACCTGGGAGGTTATGCCCATAGCCAACAATGTAGTTCAGTTGGTAACGCCCTCCCCCACCCAGCCCGCCAAGAAGGCGAAGAGGAAAGCTAAAGCGGGTAGCGACGAAGACATTACGTTTCAATTTCAGGCGCTGAACCCTGGTAAAACCACGCTCCGCTTCCTCTACCGCAACGCCGCCAACAACGAAGCCCCACCCAAGCGCGACTTTGAGCTGGAAGTAGAAGTGCCTGAGCCTCCCAGATAAGCAGTAGACGGCATGCCTCCGTTACTCAAGCCACCCAACAACAAGGGGCCTGCTCTATAGAGCAGGCCCCTTGTTGTTGGGTGCCAAATAAGCTAGACTTATTGCAGCATGAGGCGCTGCGTGGTGACGGCTGCACCGCTTTTTATTTTGAACAGGTACGCGCCACGGGCCAGGTTATCGGCCTCAAAGCGCACCTGATGCAGGCCAGCTTCTTCCGTGCCGGCTACTAAAGTGCGCACTTTCACGCCCATTGTATTATACACCTCCACGCTCACTGGGCCGGCCTGGTTTAGGTGGTAGCTGATGGTGGTAGCGCCGCTGAAGGGGTTGGGATAAGCCACGGTGCTGCGGTCCAGCAGGGCGGCTGTAGCTGGGGCGGCGGTGGCAGTAGTAGCGGCGGCGGTGCTGGTAGCGGTGGGCTGGGTTACAGCGTCGTACTGCGGGAAAGTGCGGCTCACGATGACGGCAAAATCAGCCCGGGTTACATTCTGGGTAGGCTTGAAGGTGGCGTGCAGAGTGGGTTGCAGGTCGTATGGCCCCTGCTTCAGGGTGTAGTAAGCGTTGATTAGGTTCAGCTCCAGGGCAATGCTCACGTAGCCCTTCAGAGCCGCCGGAATGCTGGCAGCATCATCTACCGGAAGGGTCTGTCCATTCACCTGCACCGTAAGCGGCTGGTTGTTGCGGGCCAGAGCCTGCCGCTCGAAGCCCAGGCTTTGCACCAGCGAATAAGCCAGCGAAGCGCGGTTTACCAGGCCACTAGGCGAGAAGGTGCCCGAAGCGGTGGGCAGCATCACGCCGCCGGCCTGATGGAACCGGTCGCGCTGGGCCGCACCCTTTGCCACTACTGATTCCGTCAGGAGCACCTCAGCGGCCGAGGATACGTCGGAGAAGGAACGGGCGCCGCTGAAGGGCAGCAACTGCCGGATACCCTGGCCCATGAGCAAGTAGTCGGCCAGCTGAATGCGGGTAAGCGGGGCATCGGGGCGGAAGCCGTTGCTCAGGCCATCAACCAGGCGGTTGGTCACGGCCAGCTTAATGGAGGCTTCAGCCGGATGGCCTGCAATGTCGTTGAGGTTGGTAGTACCGGCGGCCGTCAGCGCGGAAATGTTGCCGGCAATGGTTTCGGGTAGGGCTACTCCTTGCAGGCCTTCCACTTTCAGCGTCCAGGTGCCGGCTACCGGCGCGGCTACCGCCACGCTACGGTCCGTGGTGAGCGTGAACGTAACGGGAGTACCTGAGCGGTACTGGGTGCCGTTGGGGTCAATCAGGATGAGATTGGTGGGGTTGCCGGTTTCACCCAGCAGGCCCCGGGAGGAAATTTTCACCTCCAGGCTGTTGGTGCCGGTGCTTACCGGGAAGGTAAACTGGTTGCCGGCGGCCAGCGCGGGGTTGTAGTTGATGGTGAAGGGCACCGTAGTGGTTTGCGCATTCACGCTGCTATTGAAGCGGCGGCTGGCGTTTACCGTGGAGCCGTAGGTGGTGGAACGGAATGCCTGATCTACGGCGGCGTAGGCATTTACGTAGCCGGCTCCTACCTCCCACGACTCGCGGCCGGGCATGTTGGTAGCCGTTCTCTGCAACAGCTCTTTCACCTGCGCCGGGTTCAGCGTTGGTTTGGCTTCCAGCAACAAGGCCACAATGCCGGCTACGTGCGGCGTCGCCATGGAGGTGCCGCTGCTGTGGGTGTAAAACGGAACCTCGCCGGGCTGCAGCAATTCAACATCCTGCTGGGCTCCCAACGATGATACCGGGGCAATGGCGCGGGTAGAAACGACATCTACGCCGGGCGCCACAATAACGGGTTCATTCTTATAGGTCCAGGTTTCGCCATCCACGGTGAAGGTACCCTGCTCGCCGCGTACGCCGCGCGAGGAGAAGTCAGCCAGAAGCCCGTTCCGGTCACCGGCACCCACCGAAATAGTCCAGGGCGCAATAGCGTAGGGATTGTGCGTGTCGGCGCCGGGACCTTCGTTGCCGGCCGCAAATACCACTACCATGCCCCGGTCGTAGCACTTTTTAGTGGCCACGTTCAACGGGTCGTTGGGGTCGAAGTCGCCGCTGCTGCCAAACGAGTTGCTAATAACCCGGATGTTGTACTGAAACTGGTGGGTAAGGGCGTAGTCAAAACCACCCATGGCATCGAGCACCAGCAAGGCGCCGCCGGAGCCGTAGCCCAGCAACGAGGCACCGGGGGCTACCCCCTCATACTTGCCGCCGGAGCGGGCTCCAGTGCCTCCTACCGTGCCGGCGCAATGGGTACCGTGCCCGGAGTTGGTATCCGTGTTCGGCACGCCCTCTAGGTACGTTACTGGCAGCAGGGCGCTAAGCGAGTTTAGATTGGTGGAGCCCAGCGTGTTCTGCACTAGGTGCGAGCCAAACTTGATGTCCTCGTGGGTACCATCCACGCCACTGTCGTTGATGAGCACGCCCACTCCCTTGCCCGAAACTGGCAGGCCGCCGTTACGGGCCGTCATCTGCTGATCGGTGCGCAGGCGCTTTACGCCCGTCAGGTGCGTATCGTCGAAGTTGTAATAATCCAGCCGCTTATTAATGTAGAGGGAGCGGACTTCCGGATTCTGCGCCAGTGAATTTACCTGCGCGGCCGTGGCAATAACGCCGGCTACTGGCAGGGCCCGCAACGTAATGCCGCGCGTAATGCCTAGGCGCTGCAATAGCCCTAGTTGGGCCAGACCGGGCGCCCCATTCCCCTTGAAGGTGACAATGACCTGAGCCGTTGGGTTGGTGCTCAGGGCCTTGCGCAATTCGGGGTCAACGGTAGCTTGCCCAAACGACACACTGATGCTAGCACCAGCCAGCGCAAGCGTGAGAATAAATTTGCTTTTCATGTAGCGGTTGTGAAATAAGGAAGGGATTAGGATGAGGTCGGCAGCGGAGTGTACTTGTCGGGGAGAGAGTGGCCAGCTACAATCCACGACGGTTACCGCTCCTGCTGCTTGGTTTACCTACTTACGCACACCAGAAGCCAGCAGATTTACCCATTTTGAAATAATTGCAACCAAATTTGGAATATGTTGCCAGTTCTTTATTTAAATCATTCATATACCACCATTTAGGCAATTATATTTTCTTTTACTGTAAACCTTAGCATAGTGGCACGCCCACAGGAAGCGGTTATTCCTGCCCATGGGGTAGGCGGCAGAATCTGTTAGCAGCCGGTATATTTGAGTACATGAACCGGCGTGTTGTTTTGCGTATTCTAGGGGCTGTGGGGCTGGTGATGCTGCTTTTCACTGGCCTTGACCTCGCCTTTCCGCTGCCGCCTACCCCGCAGTACTCGCCCATTGTGCTGGCCCAGGATGGCTCCGTGCTGCACGCCTACCTCAATCCGACCCAGAAATGGCGGATGAAAACAGAACTGCGCGAAATCACGCCGGTGCTGCGTAAGGCTATTATGGCAAAAGAAGACCGGTGGTTCCGGTGGCATTTTGGGGTGAACCCCGTGGCGCTGGTGCAGGCCGCGGGGCGCAACGTGTTTGGTGAGGGCCGCACCACTGGCGCCAGCACGATTACGATGCAGGTGGCGCGGCTACTGGAACCCAAGGAGCGTACGTTGGGCAACAAGCTGCTGGAAATGCTGCGGGCCACGCAGCTAGAGCTGCATTATAGCAAGGATGAGATTCTGCAGCTGTACTTGAACCTAGTGCCCTACGGCGGCAACGTAGAAGGCGTGAAGTCGGCTGCTCTGCTCTACTTCCAGCAAACGCCCGACTACCTTTCCCTGGCCCAGACCGTGACGCTGGCCATCATTCCGAACCGGCCGCGCGGACCAGTGCTGGGTAAGAACAACGCGGCCGTGCTGCAGGAGCGCAACCGGTGGCTGCGGCGTTTCGGGGCCGCGGGCCTCTTTCCGAAGCAGGATGTGGAAGATGCCCTGCTGGAACCGCTGGACGTGCAGCGCCACGCCGCGCCCACCTTGGCTCCGCACCTCGCGCGCCGATTGGTACGACAGTTTCCGCGGCAGGCCATTATCCGCAGCAGCTTGCAGCGCAGCAAACAAAGCAAAACTGAAGACCTCACCCGCAACTACGTGCGCCGCCTGCATGAACTGGGCATCACGCAGGCCGCCGTACTGGTAGTCAACAACCGCACTCGGCAGGTGGAGGCCTACGTCGGCTCGGCTGATTTTCGCGACTTCGGCAGCCAGGGCCAGAACGACGGCGTGACGGCCGTTCGCTCGCCGGGTAGCACGCTCAAGCCCTTTCTGTACGCGCTGGCCATGGACCGGGGCTTGGCCACACCCAAGCTGCTACTGCCCGATGTGCCTACCAACTTCCAGGGCTACCGCCCCGAGAACTTCGACAAGCATTGCAACGGCGAAGTGACCCTGGAGCGGGCCCTGGCTTACTCGCTCAACATTCCGGCCGTGCGCGTGCTTAACCAGCTCGGTGTGCCCACCTTCACCGACAAGCTTCGTCAAGCCGGCTTCCAAAACGTGACGCGCAACCGCTCCCGGCTGGGTTTGAGTAGCATTCTGGGCGGCTGCGGGGCTACTTTGGAGGAACTGACAAACCTCTACGCAACGCTGGCCGACGGGGGCCGGTACGCGGGGCTGCAGTTTACTTCACGCCCAGAGAGGGGGGTAGGGGGTGAGGCCCCCACCCCCCTCATTTCGGAAGCAGCTGCTTTTCTTACCACCGACATCCTGTCCCAACTCACCCGCCCCGATTTGCCACTTGGCGCGGCCAGCAGCCTGCGCCTGCCCAAGGTTGCCTGGAAAACCGGCACCAGCTACGGCCGCCGCGACGCCTGGAGCATTGGCTACAACCGGGAGTATACCATAGGCGTGTGGGTAGGCAACTTCAGCGGCCAGGGCAGCCCGGCTCTTACCGGCGCCGATGTGGCCACTCCCCTGCTGTTCGACCTGTTCAACGCCCTGGCCTATAACTCGCCTAATAAGTGGTTTGCCCCACCGGCCACCCTGGATTTCCGTTTGGTATGCGCCGAAACTGGGTTGGTACCGGGCGAAAACTGTCCCAATCAAATTATCGACTATTTCCTGCCTACCGTGAGCAGCGGGCAGCGCTGCCAGCACCAGCGCGAGGTGCTGGTAGCAGCCGATGGCGGCTTCACGTACTGTCGGGCCTGCGCGCCGGCGGCGGGGTTTCGGCGGGAGCTGTACCCGAACCTGCTGCCGGAGGTGGCGGCCTATAAGGAAGCCCAGGGCATCCCGTACCGTCGCCTACCCCCGCACAACCCCCAATGCCAACTGGTACGCACTGATGCGGAGCGGGCCCCCAGTATTACCTCCCCTACTGCTAACACCGAGTACGTTCTTAACCGCCGCGAAAAGCAACAGCTGCTGCTCAGTTGCACAACCCCCAGCGAGGTGCGCCAGGTGTATTGGTACGTTAATGATACGTTCTTGCGGACCGCAGCAGCTACGGAGCGCGTATTTTTTCAGCCCACGCCCGGGCCACTTAAAATTTCCTGCGCCGATGACCACGGGCGCAACGCCGATGTGCTAGTAACCGTGACGGAGCTGGAATAAGCCTTTCTGCCCCAGCTGCCTGGGCAAGCTACACACCAGTAAAAAGGCAGGACGTTGAGGGGTATGGAGAGCAGGCGGCAAACTTTCTTTTACTTCTACGCTAACATTTCTGTCAGGGCCCGGTTTACCTGCCTTGGAATCTCCGGACAAGACTCTGGTTCAGCCTGAATCGTCCGGGCCGGGTACCAAGCTGACGGCCAGCCGGTCAGTCTTTTTTCACGAATAGCGCACCTGACAGGCAGCGCGAGCCAGGATGAACGTGTCCTTGCGCCTGATGTCGGAACCAGTGACTGGTAGTCCGGAGGGTAGCCAGTGGTGCTTTAGTTACCGGGTGTGGTAGCTGCTTTTACTAGGATATGAAACAGATAAAACGGGTGCTACGGCTGCTTCTCAGTCTTACCCTGCTTGCTCCTGCGTGGGCACAGGCTCAGCCCACAACTCCTCCCCCACCTAGCAGTCAGCTAACCCTGGAGCAGTGCCTGCAGTATGCCCTGCAAAACCAGCCAGTGCTGCGGCAGGCCCGCCTTGATGAGGAAACCAACGAGGCTACCATTCGCATTGGGCTGGCCGGCTGGCTGCCCCAAGTCAACCTCAACGCCACGGGCCAGCACTATTTCCAGCTACCCTACACCGTGTTTCCGAATGCGGAAGGCGTGAACGTGCCCCGTCAAATTGGCCTGAAAAACACCTCCACCGTGGGCTTGGCTGGCACCCAGGCCTTGTACAACAACGATGTGATGCTGGCCTTGCGTAGCGCCCGTCCGTCGCGCCAGTTTTACCAGCAAAACACCATTGGGGTGCGCATTGACGTGGTGACCGACGTGAGCAAGGCCTTTTACGACGTGCTGCTTTCCCAGCGCCAGCTGGATGTGCTCAACGAGGACATTGTGCGGCTCCAGCGCAGCCTCAAGGACGCGCGCGCCCGCTACGACGCCGGTATCGTCGACAAAACCGACTACAAGCAGGCCGAGATTCTGCTCAACAACTCCATTGTAGCGCGCAAGCAAGCCATTGAGGCCATCAAGGCGAAGTCGGCGTACTTGCGGGAGCTGATGGGGGTAGCCGGCCAGCATCCTCTCACGCTCCAGTACGACACGCTACGCCTCATGCAGGATGCCTTCGTGGATACCACCGTCACCCTGGACCCCACCAACCGCATCGAGTTTCAGCAGCTCCAGACCCAGAAGGCCCTGCAGTCGGCCCAGATTAGCTACTACCGCTGGGGCTTTTTACCGGCGGTTTCGGCCTTTGGCAACTACAACGCGGTGTTTCAGAACAACAACTTCGGCGACCTTTACGGCCAGCGTTTTCCCAACTCCTTTGCCGGTTTGCAGCTGAGCCTGCCCATTTTTCAGGGCACACGCCGCCTGCAAAACCTGCGGCGCGAGCGGCTCACCGACCAGCGCATCGACCAGGATATTCTGGCCACCCGCAACCGCATCAACACCGAGTTTGAGCAGGCGTTGGCTACCTACAAAGGCTATTACACCGACTACCTTTTCGGGCAGCGCAACCTGGCCCTTTCCAAGGAAGTGTACTCGGTGGTAAACCTGCAGTATCGGGAAGGTATCAAAACCTACCTCGATGTGATTGTGGCCCAAACCACCCTGCGCACGGCCCAACTCAACTACTACAGCGCTCTGTTTCAGGTGCTCAGCAGCAAGGTTGATCTGCTCCGCGCCCAAGGCAACCTGCCCGTTTCCTACTGATCATTTGAGAGTGAGGCCCGCTTTGCCTTCCACACTCCTTTCCTTCCGCCGCTCTGCTACCTTGATATGAAAAAAACGATTCTTGTGCTTTCTTACGCTGCCAGCCTGTTTGCCTGGGCGAGCTGCGGCAAAAAAGAAGAGGAAAAAGCGGCCGGTCCGCCACCCGCCACGCCCGTTACGCTCGTCGCCGCCCAAGCTACTGAGGCCGTGTACTACGACGAGTATCCGGCTACCGCAGTGGCCCTCAACAACGTGGAGCTGCGCAGCCAGGTAGCCGGCTTTATCACCCAAATCTTCTTCAAGGAAGGCGAGGTAGTAACCAAAGGCAAGCCGCTCTACGAAATCGACCGGCGCAAGTACCAGGCGGCCTATCAGCAGGCCCTGGCCAACCTGAGCGCCACCCGCGCCACCGCCCAAAACGCCCAAATAAACCTGAACCGCTACGAGCGGCTGCTGGAGCAGGATGCCGTGGCCCGCCAGCTAGTCGACAACGCCCGCACCAGCTACGCCACGGCCCAAAGCCAGATAGCCGTGGCCCAGGCCGGGGTAGCCGCCGCCCGCACCGACCTGGATTACTCCCTGATAAAAGCGCCATTCACGGGCCGTATTGGCATTTCGCAGGTGCGTCTGGGCTCCCAGGTTAGCCCCGGTTCTACCCTACTCAACACCATCAGCGGCGAGGACCCCATGGGCGTTGATTTCGTTATCAGTGAAGCCAACCTAGGCTTGTTTCGGGACATACAGCGCACTGCCGGCGGCGCAGAAGACTCCACGTTCATGCTCGAGTTGCCCGACGGCACGCGCTACAACCAGCCGGGCAAAATCCTGGCTATTGATCGGGGCGTGAGCCAGGGTACCGGTACCGTCCAGATTCGGGTGCAGTTCGCTAATCCCCAGCGCGAACTGAAGGATGGCATGAGTACCGTGCTGCACGTGCTCAACCGGCAGTCGGGCCACCGCATTGTGGTGCCTTACAAGGCTATTGTGGAGCAAATGGGCGAAAACTTCGTCTTCGTGGCCGGCGACAGCAGCAAGGCCTACCAGCGCAAAGTGCAGCTAGGTCCCCGCCTTCGCGACCGAATTGTGGTGATGGAAGGTATTAAAGCCGGCGACCAGGTAGTAACCGAAGGCCTGCAGCGCCTCCGCGACGGCGGCAAGATTCAAACCGGTACGCCCGCCCAGGCCAGCGGCCCGACCCAAGGAAGCGCCGCGAAATAAGCAGCAAAAGAATACGAAAGGCCGTCATGTCGAGCCTGTCTAGACAGCTCGCGTGCTAACGGCAAAATAGTACGCCATAATCAGCATGCTAGATTCCTCGCGGGGTCCGGAATGACACGTCATGAACAGTAGCTAACGGCCACTGGCTAGCAGCTAATAGCTATAACCCGATGATTGCAGAAACCTTTATCCGGCGCCCCGTCACGGCCATTGTCACCTCCCTGGTGATTGTGATGGTGGGGGTGCTGGCCATCCTGAACTTGCCCGTGGGGCAGTATCCGGAAATCACGCCGCCTACTGTATCGGTGAGCGGGACCTACACCGGCGCCGACGCCCAAACCGTGGAGCAGACCGTAGCCACGCCCGTGGAAGTGCAGGTAAACGGCACGCCCGGCATGACCTACCTGCAAAGCAACAGCACCAGCAACGGGCAGATGAGCATGACGGTCAACTTCGAGGTAGGCACCGACATCAACATTGCCGCCCTGGATGTGCAAAACCGCGTGGGCATTGCCCAGCCTACCCTGCCGCAAGAGGTGCAACGCCTGGGCCTGGTAGTGCGCAAGCGGAATCCCAGCATCCTGATGCTAGTGGCCCTGTACGCGCCCAAAGGCTCGCACAACACCACCTTCCTCGACAACTACGCCAACGTGTTCATCAAGGACGCCTTGCTGCGTACCAAGGGAGTAGGCGACATCGTGAGCCGCGCCGATGACTTCTCCATGCGCGTGTGGCTCAACCCCGATAAACTGTCCCAACTGGGCGTCACGGCCCAGGAAGTAACGGCCGCCATTCAGGAGCAAAACGCCCAGATTGCAGCCGGCTCTATTGGCGCCCCCCCGGCCCAAACTGGCCAGACCTTCGAGTACATCGTCTTCGTAAAAGGCCGCCTCACCAACACCGAGGAGTTCGGCAATGTCATTGTGAAAACCCGGCCCGAAGATGGCTCGGTGGTGTATCTGAAGGACGTGGCGCGGCTGGAGCTGGGCAAGTTCAACTACGCCAACAACTCCTTTGTCGATGGCAAGCGCGCCGCCTACCTGCTCGTGTACCAGGCCCCCGGCGCCAACGCCCTCGAAACCTACGAGAACGTAAATGCCACCATGGAACAGCTCAAAAAGCAGTTCCCCGCCGACCTTGACTACGTGGTGCCGTTCGAGGCGGCCTCGGTGGTAAAAGTGTCCATTGAAGAGGTGCTGCACACGCTGGTAGAGGCCCTGCTGCTGGTGATTGTGGTAGTGTACTTGTTCCTGCAAAGCTGGCGCTCTACGCTCATTCCGGTGCTGGCAATTCCGGTGTCCATCATCGGTACCTTCATCCTGTTTATCCCGCTGGGCTTCACGATTAATACGCTTACCATGTTCGGTTTCGTGCTGGCCATCGGTATTGTGGTCGATGACGCCATTGTGGTGGTGGAAGCCGTGGAGCACAACATGAACGAGCGGAACATGAACCCCCTGGACGCTACCCTGGCGGCCATGCGCGAAATTTCGGCCCCGGTTATTGCCATTGCCCTGATTCTGGCGGCCGTGTTCGTGCCGGTGGGTTTCATTCCGGGCATCACGGGGCGCTTGTATCAGCAGTTCGCCATTACCATTGCTATTTCGGTGCTGATTTCGGCCTTCGTGGCGCTTTCGCTGACGCCGGCCTTATGCGTGCTACTGCTCAAGCCCCACAAGCGCGACGAGAACTCCAAGGGTCTCGATAAGCTGTTTTTCAAGTTCAACACCTGGTTTGACAAGGTGACGAGCAAGTACGGCAACGGCGTGCAGCGCGGCATCAAGCACTCCCGCTTCGTGGTGGTGATTCTGGTGTGCATTGTGGCCGGTACGGGGTTGCTGTTTGCCAAAAAGCCCTCCAGCTTCATTCCTACCGAAGACGAGGGCCGGATTATCGTGACCTTCAACTTGCCCGAGGCGTCCTCCACGGAGCGTACAGTCAGCACCCTGCGCGAGATTATGAAGGAGCTGGGCCAGATCAAGGGTATCCGGCACTACGCGGGTCTGGGTGGTCTAAACGCCGTAAACTTCTCCTCCAAATCGAGCAGCGGCACGGTGTTTTGCCAGCTGGAGCCCTGGGAGGAGCGCAAAGACAAGGAAGTGCAGTTGCAGGGCCTGATTGCTACCGTGCAAAAGCGCCTGAGCCGCCTCAAGGAAGCTAACATCGTGGTGATTTCGCCACCCGCTATTCCGGGCCTTGGCAACACCGGCGGCTTCAGCTTTATCCTGCAGGAGCGCGAAGCCGGCGGCGACATCAAGAACTTCGACGCCCAGTTGCAAAACTTCCTCGGCGCCCTGCGCAAGCGCCCCGAAATTGCTGCGCCCTTCTCCTTCTTCACGGCCAATACGCCCGGCTATCAGCTAACCATCGACCGTGAAAAAGCCAAGAAACTCGGCGTTTCTATCTCCGATATTGGCACCGCCCTGCGCACCTACTTGGGCTCGGCCTACGTGAACGACTTTACGGTGTATGGCCGCAACTTTAGGGTAGTAACCCAGGCCGACTCCATGTACCGCGGCGACATCTCGAACCTGGGGCAGTACTACGTGCGCAACAGTCAGGGCGGCATGGTGCCCCTGAGCACGCTCACCAGCTACCAGCGCACCGAGTCGGCCCCACTGATTTCCCACTACAACCTATTCCGCTCCGCCGAAATCAACGGCAATGCGGCCCCCGGCTACTCCTCCGGCGACGCTATTAAGGCCCTGCAGGAAACGGCGGCCCAATCCCTACCCCAAGGCTACGGTTTCGAGTTTTCAGGTCTGACCCGGGAGGAATTGCTGGCCGGCGGGCAGACGGTGTACATTTTTGCCTTGTCCCTGGCTTTCGTGTTTCTGTTTCTGGCGGCGCTGTACGAAAGCTGGTCGGTGCCGTTCTCGGTGCTGCTGGCCGTGCCGGTGGGCGCTTTCGGTGCCATCCTGGCCCTGACCTTCCTGCCCAAGCTCACCAACAACGTCTACGCCCAGATCGGCTTAATTACCCTAATTGGTTTGTCAGCCAAAAACGCCATTCTCATTATCGAATTTGCCAAGGAACGGGTTGATAAAGGCATGCCGCTGGTGGATGCCACCCTGGAAGCCGTGCGCCTACGCCTGCGCCCCATCGTCATGACCTCGCTGGCCTTTATCCTGGGTGTGCTGCCGCTAGTGTTTGCCTCCGGCGCCGGCGCCCAGAGCCGCCAGACCATCGGCTGGACGGTACTCGGCGGTATGCTCTCGGCTACCTTGCTGGCTATCTTCATCGTGCCGGTGCTGTATGTGCTCATCACCCGCTTCGCCTACGGCAAAGAGAAGCTGGCCGAATTGGAAGCCAACTACCAACCCGACGAGGAGCACGGCGGCCACCCAGATGCACCCGGCCAGGGTCAGCACCCCGCGCCCAGCCCAGCGTAGGTAGCTAAATCAGGTTGCGTGAACAGGTAAGAACAGGAACGTCATGCAGAGCGCCGCGAAGCATCTCGCATGCTGAGGTTGGAGTCACTACCTAACGTCAGCACGCGAGATGCCCCGCAGCACTCAGCATGACGGTCTGCTTTTCTCTCTATTCCATCCTAGTGGCTTCTCCCCTACCCACTATGCGCAAACTTCTCTTCTTCCTACTCTGCCTTCTTATTGTGACGTTCGCTCAGGCCCAAAACCAGCCGGTCATTCCGCTTTACTCCGGCGCTGTTCCCAATTCCAAGGCCAGTAGCATCCAGGAAGTAGTGGATAAGCAAGCCAACGGTAGCATCCGCATCTCTAACGTGGTGACGCCGACGCTGACGGTATATAGGCCTGCCAAAGCCAACGGCACGGCCGTTATTATTTGTCCGGGTGGAGGATACGCGCGTTTGGCTATGGACCACGAGGGCTACGATGTGGCCCGGCGGCTCAATGAAATGGGCATCACGGCATTTGTGCTAAAATACCGCCTACCGAATGCCCAGAGCCAGACCGATAAATCTGTAGTACCCCTGCTCGATGCCCAGCAGGCTATTCGGCTGGTGCGGCAGCGCGCCGCCGAGTTCGGCGTAAACCCCAGCCGGGTTGGGCTGATGGGCTTTTCGGCGGGCGGACACCTGGCTTCTACGGCCGGCACGCACTTCGCTACCCCCGTCGGCGATACTAAAGAGAAAACCTCCGTGCGGCCCGATTTTCTGATGCTGCTGTACCCGGTTATCAGCTTCTCCGACGAGCTCATGCACGCTGGCTCCCGCACTAGCCTTATCGGCGAGAAGCCCGCTACAGACCAAATCAGGCGATATTCCAACGAATTGCAGATAACCGCCCAAACGCCGCCTACCTTCCTGGTGCACGCTGCCGATGACCAGACGGTGAAAGTGCAGAACAGCCTAGCTTTCTACGAGGCCTGCCTGCAGCACCAAGTACCCGCTGAAATGCACCTCTACCCCCAAGGCGGCCACGGCTTTGGCATGCTCAACAAAACCACCAAAGACAACTGGACCGACCGCCTCCAGAATTGGCTGGATGCCGGCGGCTGGCTGCGCTAAAGCAGCTCCTCCCAGCCTACCTCCTCCCCGCCCCACCATACTTCGGTGCCCACTGGCACGGGGGCGGCACCTTCCTGGGTGAGTAGCAGGGCGCGCACGGCGGACTCCTCGGCGCGGTCTATTTCCTCTACCGTCGCCACGGCGGGCTCCCGGTGGCCGGCGGAGTAGTGCAGCAGAAGCCGCAGAGACGTGTGCAAGGCGAGTTTCTGGAGTTCGGGCACCTGCTTTTCAGGTAGTAGCAGTACGCCCAGCCCAGGTAGTGAAAAATTTTTATCAACCCGGAATAATAACGTTTGTTCCATACCTGGCTGTACGCAAAAACCTTGATAACGAAGAAATAAAGCACATTTCCAGCAAATGACTCAGGGTAGAAAAAAGCGCCGTCTTCGCCTACTGTTGGGCTAAACCTGGGGTTGATTCGGTTCGTATTGGCATGGTGCTTGTAAAACTGAGTTCAGGGCTACTGCTTAACCAGCCCACTGAACCTTAAACTTCTCTCGCCATGAAAAAGGTAAGTTTGCTTCTCGCCCTCGTGATGTTCTTCACTACCATCGCCTCCAGCTTTGCCCAGGACCGCAAGGTTAGCTCCAGCGCCAAAGGTGCCATTATTGGTGGTCTGGGTGGTGCCGCAGCCGGTGCGCTTATCAACAAGCGGAACCGCGTAGTGGGTGGTGCCGTGGGTGGTGCCGCTGGTGCCGGTCTGGGCTACAGCATCGGTCGGACCGCCGACAACAAACGCCGCGCCGAGGCAGCCCGCGTAGCCGCCGCCAACCGTGCTGAGCAGCGCCGCGCTGCCGCTTACCGCGCCGGCATTGCCCGCGGCGAAGCTAAAGCTCGCGCCAACAACAACGCCGCGCTGGCTGCTGCCGCCGCTGCTCCGGCTGCCGCTCCGGCCATGATGAACAGCTTCGGCGCTCCGGCCGCTGGTGCTCCTACCTCGCTGGCTATGAGCTCGGCCTACCTGCCTAACAACAACTACGGTGCCCGCGACGCCGCTTATCCGACCTCGGAAGTACGTCGTAAGAGCTGGTAGTCCCGCTTTTTCCTGTAGCTTCAACGCCCAGGCCCCCGGGCCTGGGCGTTTTGTTTCCTTCTTTTCTCCCCGTTCTGCCTCACCTAACCTCTGTTCCCATGAAACCTCTTGTTGGTTTTCTGCTTGGGAGTGCCGCACTGCTGGCCTCCTCCTGCTCGGCGCCTAAGCCTGATGACGCCGCTGCTGCTGTTGATGTAAAAAGCCTCAACCAGCAATTCATCGGCGCCTGGAACGCCAAAAACACGGCCGCTCTCGATACGCTGCTGGCCGACGACGTGCAGTACGCCCAAGGCGCTACCCGCTTTAATGGCAAATCAGAAGTATCGGATAAGTGGGTGCGCGCTACCATGGGCACGATTGCCGACCTGAAACTCTACGGTACTAGCGCCGGCACCGACGCTAATACGGCTTACGAGGCCGGCACTTTCTCCACGGAGGTGCTACCCGAAGCTCCTGGCCAGCCCAGCGGCGAAGGCGAAGGCAACTTCATTCTGCTCTGGAAGAAAAACAAGAAAAACGCCTGGAAGCTCAGCTACGTGCAGCTCGAAGGCCTCCCCGTGAAAGTCAGCAACTAGCCCTAGCCTGATAAGGCTTCTTTAGCATTGCTAGATAAAGCCTGCTTTAACTCCTCCTTAAAAACAGCAACAAGCTCTGACCAGTAGGCCAGAGCTTGTTGCTGTTTGTGTAATAATAACAAAACAGTACGCCCCGCTGCACTTGCCCAGGCCTTTTGCTTGCCACTTACAGCACCTAGCTTCGAGCGCCGCAAAGAACTTTTGCCCCTAATTACAGCCTTGCCATAAGACTTATTTCCGCGTGATGAAGTCTGCCGCTTTGCGCTGGAGATTGAGCTTGAATGGTCATAATCGGCAACTGTCTCCGTGCGGGTTTCAATAATGCTTCTCTGTTTTAGAAGCTGTTCTGCCAGCTGAAGGCTTTGCGCCGGACCTATACAAAAAGCAGTACGCGGCAGGTTAAGTTGACTTCGCTGTTTGGGGGTAGCTACCAGTCCCTCTTAAAAGTAATACAACCTTCCGCTCCGGAAAGCTGTTAGCTGAGGCCACCCAAGCGGCCTTAGTTAAGCCGCCGCGCGTTACCCGTATGAGAGAAGCAGTAGCGGCTGAAGCTCAGCCCGTGATAGAAGACGCTCGTCCTACCCCTTCCCACCCTCTGGCCCCGGCCCTGGTTTGGCTGATGGCCATTACCTGCGGGCTGGTAGTGGCTAACATCTACTACAACCAACCGCTGCTAGCCGAAATCGGGCGCACGTTTGGGGTGGCCGAAAGCCGGGTGAGCCTGGTGGCTACCATTACCCAAGTGGGCTACACCCTGGGCCTACTGCTGGTAGTGCCCCTGGGCGACAAGCGGGAGCGGAAAAGCCTGATTCTGACCCTGCTACTGTGCGCCGCCGGGTGCATGGCCGGGGCTGCCTCTGCGCCCACCTTTGCTTTGCTGGCCACTGCCAGCTTGCTAATCGGCATTTTCTCGGCCGTGCCACAGCTGCTGATTCCCATGGCGGCCTCCCTAGCCAGCGACGAAGAGCGCGGCCGCGTGGTGGGCAAGGTGATGAGTGGGCTGCTGATTGGCATTCTGCTCTCACGCACCATCAGTGGCTACGTGGGGCTGCACTTTGGCTGGCGCACCATGTTTTGGGTTGGTGCCGGGGTAATGGTGGTGCTCACGGGTACTCTGGCCCGCATGCTACCACGCAACCAGCCCCAGTTTGCGGGTAGCTACGGCAGTCTGCTCCGGTCATTGGGCACGCTCACGCGGGAGCTGCCGGTGCTGCGGCGCTCGGCGCTGGTGGGGGCCTGCATGTTTGCCGGCTTCAGTGCATTCTGGACTACCCTCGTGTTCTTCCTGGAAAGCGACGCCTACCACTACCACGCCGACGTAGCCGGTCTGTTTGGCCTTATTGGCGCCAGTGGGGCCTTTGCCGCTTCCTTCGCCGGTAAATCAGCCGATAGCAAAGGCGCTGACTACGCCCTCAACCTCGGCATACTGTTGTTTCTGGGTGCCTACCTGCTGCTGGGCTTTGGGGGTTATTACTTACTCGGGCTCATCATCGGGGTCGTGATTCTGGATGTGGGCCAGCAGATGACCCACATTTCCAACCAAGCCCGCATCTTCACGCTCCGCCCCGAAGCCCGTAGCCGCCTTAACACCGTGTACATGACGGCCTGCTTTATTGGGGCCTCCGCCGGTTCCTTAATCGGCGGTATAGCCTGGTCCCATGTTGCGTGGCCGGGCGTGTGCGGCGTTGGGCTGGGGTTTGTGGTGCTGGCGTACATACTGAATCGGTTTTATGAGCGGGGCACAGCACCAGTTTCGCGCTAGTTTGCGGGCCGTTTGCTCTTTCAATTCGTAGCCGGCCCTCCTGTTCTCCTCTTGCTCACCATCATCCAGACAATTCTGTCGGTTGTCTACTACAGCAAAAAGGCCCTGCGACGCGCAATACGTGTCGCAGGGCCTTTTCCGGCTCAGTATCTTAGGATAAATCTACGCCTCTAGGCGGCTCAGACACACCTTCAAACTGTCGCGCCAGTGCGGAATGGCCACGCCAAGCTGGGTTTTGGCCTTGGTCTTGTCCATGACGGAATAGGCGGGGCGGGTGGCCTTGGTGGGGTATTCGGCGGTACGGATGGGAAGGGTGCGCACCGGCGTATTGCTCAGCTCGAAAATGGCCACGGCGAAATCGTACCAGGAGGTCAGGCCCTCGTTGCTGTAGTGGTAAATGCCGTACTGTTGGCTCTGGCTTTCGATGATGGTGAGGATGCAGCCGGCCAAGTCAATGGCGTAAGTAGGCGTGCCGGCTTGGTCCCAGATAACCTTCATTTCTTCCCGCTCCCGACCAAACCGAAGCATCGTTTTTACGAAGTTACCGGCGTATTCTGAGTACAACCAGCTGGTACGCAGGATGAAGTATTGGCTGGTGTGGGCCGGAATTACCTGTTCCCCCTCCAACTTGGTAAGGCCATACACACTAATGGGCGTAGCCTCGTCGGTTTCCAGCAGGGGCGTGTTGCCAGTGCCAGCAAACACGAAATCGGTGGAAATGTGGATAAACGTGGTGCCATGCTCGCCGCACAGCCGGGCCAAGTTCTCGGCTCCGTCGCGGTTTACTTTGCGGGCAATATCCACCTCGTCCTCGGCCTTGTCCACGGCGGTGTAGGCAGCGCAGTTGATGATGTAAGCCGGCTGGTATTGGGCAAACACGGCCTGCAGGGCCTCCACGTTCAGGATGTTGGCTTGGTCTTCGGGCAGGAAAACCAAGTTGGTTAGGTTGCGCTCCTTGGCAACGTGTTGCAGGCACTGGCCTAATTGCCCGGAGGCTCCAAAAACGAGCGTAGTAGAACCCATAGAATAGGTAGTAAGGCGGAGGAAAGGCAAAGAATTTCAGAGCCCAAAAACGACAACTTGGGTCTGGAATGGGTGCAAATTAGCCTTTTTCCTCCTGCGGCGCACTACTCCCACTGCCTAGGGCTGGCCCACCGGGCTGCACTGGCCGCTTGTTCTTGATGGGTTCGAAGCGCTGCTCCCGGGGCTGCTTTTCGCTGAGGTAACGCCAGTAACGCAAGGGTATATGGCGCCGGTGCAGCTTCATGTTTTTGCGCTCCGGAATGTTCACGTGGTCAAAGTACGACTGCCACAGAAGCTTGAACAGGGGCTCCCGCTCGTCGAGGACGGTAGCGGAAATGTCGGTGGTCCGCTGCGGGGTAGTTGTTTCAAATTGCACCACATCAGTGCGGGTCAGGTCGTAGTACAAACCGTAGCGGCGGCGGCGGTCGAAAATCAGCCAGCGCTGGTCGGAGTAGCGCTTGGTAAAATGAGGGGCAATCAGCGGCAGCACATCAAAGTCGGGGTCGATGGTGGCGTGAAACAGTCCGTCGGAGGTTTTTTCGAAGCGCACGAAGGCTTCCATGCGGTGCTTTTCGCGGTACATCTGCTGGGCAATGCCGGCAATGCGGCGCACATTGTCGTCGGCGTAGTTGTCGGAAATGTCGCGGCCGGCGCGCATGGCCAAGTCGGCGTAGCGGAAGATGAGTAGCTCCCGATCAGGCTGTTCACTTAAAAACGTGTGAAACAAGCGGGTGCGCGCTTCTTGGTCCATGTGGCGTAGCAGGCCTTCCCATACCCGCGCCGCCGTGGCCTCGTGGGTATCAATCTGGACGGGCTGGGCAAACAAGCCACCCTGCACTGCCCCAAGCGGTTGAATGCTATTGGGCGCCGCCTTCCGGTCGTAAACGTTAAACAGCACCGTCAGCAACCCCTCAAACGAGCCATCATAGGCGTAATCTAGCGGCGGGTTAGTCAGCTGCACCACGGCGCGGCGCGGTGCTACCGAGGCCGGCGCTTTCGTAGTTGGAACACCTTTGCGAGAACGAATGGGCTGAAGCGAACGGCTCATGGCAAGATGAATGGGATTGGAAGTAATAGCGTACGCGCGGGCGTCTTGTCGTAGTCAGAGATATTGCTGCAGGTGCCTCAGCAGCCAGGCCCATACGGCCTGTAATACCTCGGTGCTGACGGTAGGCTGCGCTTCTACGGCCGCTGCAGAAACTCTAGTAGCAGCTTATTTACTGCTGCGGGCTCTTCTTGGTGCAGCCAATGGGTAGCGCGGTCGAAATACGTCAGCTCTCCTTGCTCGCACATTTCCAGGCTTAACTGAGCTAGCCCAGGTTCCAGGAAGGCGTCTTGCTTACCCCAGAGTAGCCGAACAGGAATGGTAATCCGGCCCGGCCGGCCCGTTTGGCGGGCGTTACGAAATGCGGCGCGGTACCAATTAATCATGCCAGTAACGGCCCCCGGCTGGGCCCAGGCCTCCGTGTACATGCGCAGGTCCGCGGTAGTAAACGTACCTGGCCAACTCGTGCCGCGCAACGCACCGCGGCCAAACCGAAACCCGCGCCGCCGAAACAGCTGCTCCGGTAGCCAGGGCAGTTGAAAAAAGAAGATGTACCAGCTTTTCACCAATTGGCGGGGTGTGCGGCGCAGGGCCCGGCCAAGTACGGCCGGATGAGGAACGTTGAGGATGGCTACCCGGTGTAGGCGCTCGGGATGGTGGGCCGCCAGCCACCACGTTACGGCCGCGCCCCAATCGTGCCCTATTACTACGACTTTTTCCTGGCCGGCTGCATCCAGAAGGCCCAGCATGTCGGCTCCTAGTTGCCCAATGCGGTAATCGGCCACGCGGGCTGGTTTGTCGCTGAGGTTGTAGCCGCGCTGATCGGGGGCCCACACGCGGTAGCCAGCCGCCGCCAGGGCCTGAAGCTGATGCCGCCACCCGTACCAGAACTCCGGAAACCCGTGCAGCAGCAAAACCAGAGGTCCACTGACGGGGCCACACTGCACCACGTGTAGCCTAATGCCGTTGGTTGGAACGTGGTGGTGTTCAAGGGTGAAAGTCATACGCTTCCTACCCCGCCCACCGCCGCAAGGTTACCGCTTCAACTTTCACATGTTGCTTACGCCGCCTCCGAACGTCGCCCGCTGCGGGCGGCATTGGTGCGGGCTACCTCGCGGTGAAGCTGCTGCACCAGCGGCAACAGATCCGAAAGCTTACAGCAGCAGGCAATACGGGCAACTTTCATGGATTTGGCGGTTTCAGCGGAGGCGGCCGACGCGACGGCAGCGCGGTGAGAAATAGTCATGAGGCTTGGAGTTGAGCTATCAGGTAGTAGCTGCTAATAGTTCGAAGAAAGGTTCATCATCTTGACAGTCAGCAGCTACTACCTAACCGCTACTTAAGACGCTTGCGCGAAAAGGTCGAGCTGCTGGGTAACCAGGGCCGAGCGCACGGAGCCGGCTCCAAACAGAATCTGGCGGCGAATAGTCTGCTCGTCGTAGTCGCGTTTTTCCAGAGCCTGACCCCGACAGGTCAGGAAGAACTTGGCTCGCTTGAGCACCACCCCAAACTTGTGCAGGTGGTCCAGCGTGACGGGCGCGAACCGGCGGGCGGCCACAATGCGCTTGGCCGAGCGGGCCCCTACCCCCGGAATGCGCAGAATCATTTCGTAGTCGGCGGTATTCACGTCCACCGGAAACACGTGGCGGTTGCGTAAGGCCCAAGCCAGCTTCGGGTCAATTTCCAGGTCGAGGAAAGGGTGCGCGGGGTCCAGAATTTCATCGGCCTGGAAGCCGTAGAAGCGCATCAGCCAGTCGGTTTGGTAGAGGCGGTGCTCCCGGATCAGGGGCGGCTGCGTGACCTGGGGCAGGCGGGCGTCGTCGGTGACGGGGATGTAGCCCGAGTAGTACACGCGCTTCAGCCCGTAGCCTTTGTAAAGCGAGTCGGTGAGGCTGATGATCTGCAGGTCGTTTTCCGCCGACGCGCCCACAATGAGTTGGGTGCTTTGGCCGGCGGTGGCAAACTGCGGCACTTTCTTAAACAGGGCCTTTTCGTCCTTATTCTGCTGAATACCGTCCCGAATCTGAGCCATCGGCGTCAGAATCTCCTGGTAGTTCTTTTCGGGGGCCAGGTTCTGCAGGGCCATTTCCGAGGGCAGCTCAATATTCACGCTCAGACGGTCGGCGTACAGGCCAGCCTCCTGAATCAGCTCTTCAGAAGCGCCGGGAATGGCCTTCACGTGAATGTAACCGTTGAACTTGTGCTCCGTGCGCAGCTTTTTAATAATGCGCACCAGCCGCTCCATGGTATAGTCGGGGGAGGAGAAAATACCGGAACTCAAGAACAGCCCTTCGATGTAGTTACGACGGTAGAAGTTCATGGTCAGATCCACAACTTCGTCCACGGTGAAGGCGGCGCGCTTTACGTCGTTGCTGCGGCGCGAGACGCAGTAGGCGCAGTCGAAAATGCAGTGGTTGGTCAGCAGAATCTTGAGCAGGCTCACGCAACGGCCGTCCTCGGTATAGCTGTGGCAGATGCCCATGCCTTCGGCGTTGCCTAAGCCTTTGTCCTCATTTTTGCGCTTGCCGCCGCTGCTGGAGCACGATACGTCGTACTTCGCGGCATCTGCCAAAATACTTAGCTTTTCCTGAATACGCTGGTCGTTCATCGGGCCGGTTTCTTGGCTTAAAAATAGAATATTACGCGCGAATACGCATCATCTTATAAGGCTAATTTCTTTGGAAATGTTCCTTCACTAGAGATTTTCACTCGGCCAGTAATCCGCTCGTTTGCTCCTTATTTCCTGCCCGTTTACCCCCAACTACACGCCGCGCGAAATGCATTTGCGCTGTATCTTGCCAAGACTGGCTAATCGTAATTATGAAGTACCTGGTGTGGATGTGGGTAGTAGTGCTGGGGCTTGCTCTGGCCTCCTCGGCATGGGCCCAAACGCCGGCCCTCCCCTCCCCCGATACGACCCGTTTGCCGGGCGCCCGCCCCGATTCCTTGCGCCGCCGCTTCGACCAGGAGCGCATGCTCAACAGCCTCAAGGCGTACACCAAGCGCAAAACCATAGCGGGAAAAGCCGCTTCAGCTCTGTTCAACTTTACCGAGCGGCGCGAAGACCAGGCCGGGCTGGATGCTACCCTGCTCGACCGGCAGTACGACCGGCACAACTACAAGGTCATTCGGCGCATTGACGTGCGCACGCTGGATGCCTTTGGGTACAGCATTTCCGACTCCACCCGCATTCCGCGCAACATTCTGGAAAAAGCGGGCAACACCTTCCACATCAAAACCAACAAGGCGCGGGTGCGCCAGGTGCTGCTGTTCCGGGAAGGCGACGAGTTGGAGCCCCAGGACTTGGCCGAATCGGAGCGCCTGTTGCGCCAGACCTCCGAGATTCTTGACGCCCGCGTGTTTGTGAATGAGCGCACCAGCTCGGCTGACAGTGTAGATGTGCTGGTCATCACCAAGGACGTTTTCAGCCTTAGCGGCACGTTTCAGCTGCGTGATGTGGAAGCCGGCATCATTGGCTTGCGCGACGTGAACTTCCTGGGTCTGGGCCACCAGTTCCGGAACCGCTACGAGTACGGCCGCAGCTTCAACGGGCCTGGGGGCCAAACCTGGCGCTACGACGGTAGTTACTTGGTGCCGTTCCGCAACTTCGTGTACGGGCAGGCGCGCTACCGCAACGAAACCCGCAACCGGGAAGCTGGCGTGCGGTTCAGCCGCGACTTTTACTCCGTGAACACCCAGTACGCCGGGGCGCTGAGCTACGATTTCGTGGACCGACTGGTAGCTACGCGGGGAAGCGGCACGGCCGAAGACCCGTACGTTTTCGATCCGCTGCGCTACAACATGCAAGATGCGTGGCTGGGTAGGGCCCTGCGGTTGAAAAGCTACGATTTGGGGTACGAAAACCCGGGCCGCGTCATTGTGTCGGGCCGGGTTATCCGCACCAACTACGCCCAGAAACCCACGGTTGATTATTTCAACGCCAATCTGGTGCTGGGCACCGTGGGCTATAGCATACGGCGTTACTATAAGGATAAGTACTTGTTTGGCTTTGGGCGCACCGAGGACATCCCAACGGGCACGCTGCTGAGCTTAACTACCGGCTACGAGTTTAATGAGGTGGCCAACCGCCGCTACTACGGCCTGCGGATGGCCTACGCCGGCTACCACCCGCAACGGGGCTACCTGTACCTGAACGGGGAATTTGGCTCCTACCTGCGCGGGCGCGACAACGACTGGCAGCAGGGCTTGGTGAGCGGGGAGCTGCTGTATTTCACGCGCCTCTACCACACGGGCAACTACCAGTGGCGGCACTTCTTTTGGCAGCGCAGCAGCCTAGGTCTGAACCGGCGGCCGGGGGAGCAGCCGCTCAGCATTGATGGCGAAAACGGCCTGCGCGGCTTTCAGCCCCAGGGCCTGCTACTGGGCACCAGCCGCGTGACGCTCAACTACGAGGCTACCCTGTTCACGCCCGTTTCGTTTTTGGGCTTCCGGATGGCGGGGGTGGCCTTTGCCGACGTAGCCTGGCTGAACGCCCGCACGCCCCGCCAGGTGCTCCCCTTCCAAGAGGCGCCCTACACCGGCTTCGGGCTGGGCCTGCGCTTTCGCAACGAGTATGCGGCCCTGCGCACCTTCCAAATTACCTTCGGCTTTTACCCCCGGGGCATGAGCGCGCCCAATGGTATCCGCGTGTTTGAAAACTCCCGGCCCTACTACGACTTCAGCGACTTTAGCTTCGGGCAGCCCGGGGTAGTGCGCTATCAGTAGTGAGGAATTGGGAATGAAGAACGAGGAACGAAGAATTAAAAATTGTTGGCCAGTAGCTTCTTCGGACCTTTACCGCGCGTAGAACCTGTTGCCTTTCCTACCAGGCCAAGCGAAATAACGTTGCTTTTATCATCTGACTCCTCTTTTCCTTTATTGGAGGAAGGGGCCGGGAGTGAGGCAACCCGCTTGGACAACTCCCCTACAAGAGGACAGGATACTGCCCCTAGGCCTTGGGCCAGCGTTATTCTTCACTCCTCATTTCTCATTCTTCATTGACATATGAATCTTGGTGATTTCAACGAGCTGGAAGTAGCCCGCGAGGTAGACTTTGGCATGTACCTAACCTCCGACGACGGCGACCTGCTGCTCCCGCGCAAGTACATTCCGGCTGGTACGCACGTAGGCGACGTGGTGCGCGTGTTCGTGTACCGCGACTCGGAGGACCGGCTGATTGCCACCAACCTGGAGCCCTACGCGCGGGTAGGCCAGTTTGCCGCTCTCACCGTGCGCGACGTGACGCCCACCGGCGCCTTTCTGGATTGGGGCCTGGAGAAAGACCTGCTCCTGCCCTACCGCAACCTGCGCCGCACCCTGCGCCCCGGCGAGCGGGCCACCGTGTTCGTGTACTTGGATGAAGCCACCGACCGGATTGTGGCCTCGGCTAAGTGGGAGTGGTTTCTGAGCTCCGACCCGTTCCCGGGCAAAGCCGGCGACGCGGCCGACCTGTTCGTGGCCGAGGAAACAGACATGGGCTACAAGGTAATTGTGGATGGCACCCACCAGGGTCTGCTCTACCACAACGAGGTGTTCAAGCCCCTGCGCCTCGGCGACGTGCACACGGGCTACGTCCGGCAGGTGCGGTCCGATGGCAAGCTCGACCTCAGCCTGCAGCGCCCCGGCTACGACGAAGCCGTGGCCGCCGCCGAAACCCTCCTGGCGGCCTTACGCCAGGCCGGCGGCACCCTACCCCTCGGCGACAAAAGTGAGCCGGATGATATTTACCGCCGGCTGGGTATGAGCAAGAAAATATTCAAAAAAGCCCTGGGCTCTTTGTACAAGCAAGGAATGGTGGAGTTGGAGCCCGAGCAAACCCGGCTGGTGCCGGGCAAGTAAGCCACCTTGTTTCGCCTTTGCCCTGGTTTTTCCGGTGCTGCTCTATAGCTAGCAGTGCCGGGAAAACCAGGGCATTGTTTTTCTTGGTGCCAGCAGGCCCTTGCGCATGCGAGGTTCTTGGTAACGGGCAACCCGGGGCGCGACCCGCGCATCTGCGCTCAGGAAAGGCAGCGTTTCAGCCAGCGGCACGTACCAGAAAAGGCGCCTTTTTTATTGCTCTCATTTTTTGCTGGCCCGTGACCCTCACCTTATGCAAAAAACTGCACTCATAGTCGGGGCCAGTGGCCTGGTGGGTAGCCAGTTGCTACCCTTGCTCCTCGTTTCGGGGCGGTACAACCGGGTTATTGCAGTTGGCCGGCGGCCGCTCCCGATCATGCACCCCAAACTGGAGCAGCGAATAGTAGATTTTGACCACTTGGAGGACCACCGCCTGCAGCTTATTGCCGACGACGTGTTCTGCTGCCTGGGCACAACGATGCGTCAGGCGGGCTCCAAGGAGGCATTTTACCGCGTCGACTACCTGTACGTGGTGAAGCTGGCGGCTCTTACGGCGGCCAACTTTGCGGCCCAGCTGCTAGTTGTTTCGGCCATGGGAGCCGACTCCCGTTCGCGCTTCTACTATAACCGGGTGAAAGGCGAAATGGAGGAAGCCGTGCGGCAGTTGCCGTTCCGCGCCATTCATTTCTTCCGGCCCTCCTTGCTGCTGGGCCCCCGCCCCAAAAAGCGCACGGGTGAGCAGTTTGGGGCGCTACTGCTGCGCGTGCTACGGCCGGTGCTGGTGGGGCACCTACGCAGCTACCGGGCCGTGCCAGCTAGCGCCGTGGCTCAGGCCATGCTAAAAGCTGCCCAGCAGGAGGGCCACGGCCCGTACGTGCATCTTTCTGATGCCATTGCCGAAGAAGGCTACGCAAGGCCGGTTTAATCCGGTCAATCTTGTACTTTTGCGGGACGTTTAACTATTTACTAGTTTCTTTTTCCGCATGAAGCGTTTCATTTTTGGTTTAGTAGCCCTAGGGCTGTTGGCAACTTCGGGAGGAGCCCAGGCGCAGAGCAAGAAGAAAAGTGGCGGCAGCGGCGCCGGCTACGAAACGGCCATTGGCCTGCGCGGCGGCGGCTGGTCGTCGGGCCTCACGTTCAAGCACTTCTTGAGCGGCAAGAACAACGTAGCCTTCGAAGGACTGCTCACACGCGAATACCAAGCCCGGGGCGGCCGGCTCACACTGCTGCTGGAAAAGCACCTTCCCGTCTCTGATTTTAAGGGCCTGCAGTTTTACTATGGCGCGGGCGGCCACATTGGCTCCTACGCCGGCCGCTACTACGTGCTGGATGGGCGCTACGTTCGAGGCAAGAAAAACGACTTCTACTACGCCTACTACCGCGACGACCGGAACTACATCGTAGGCGGGGCCGACCTGATTCTGGGCTTGGAGTACAAAATGGAAGATTTGCCCTTCACCGTGGGCGTCGACTATAAGCCCTTCTTCGAAGTATTTGATGGCTACACCGGTTTCTATAATGATGCGGCCCTGAGCCTGCGCTTCGCTTTCTAAGTACTACCGACATCGTTACAGCTCTAGTTAACCCGGTTCCGCTGATGGTGGGGCCGGGTTTTTCTGTACCCAGTCCTTTGCCAGCCCCCATATGCGGTAGTGTTTGCACAGCAACGCCCCACCAGTACGTTGGCAGGGCGTTGCTGGAAAGGAAAGCGGAGCCGGTTACCGCACCCGGATGTAGCGGTGCGGGCGCACGTTGTAGTACGGACGGGGCGCCGGTACTACCACCCTTCGGCGCGGCTCTACTACTACCACGCGAGGCGGTACCGGGCGGTAATAAGGACGCGGACGGTAGTACGGGCGGGGCCGGTAGCCAGGGCCATAATAAGGTCCCGGCTCGGTAGCTACTACTACTCCCGGCTGAGCGGTAGCCACGCAGCTTGGCAGCGCAGCAGCGGCCAGCAGCAGGACCAGGAATAAGGCAGAGAATTTCAGGAGCTTCTTCATAAGAACGAAATGCCACCTATCAGCGGCTAGTTTCCTCTTAGAAAGGCATCAGTACCAAAGGTTTAATCCAGCACCGACGCCCTGCCGCTGTTTCCGGCGCGGCTGCTTTCTATTTCATGCGCGCCACATGCAGCCAGAGCCTCTGCAAAAGACCATCATGCCGGGCATTCTGCGCGTCAAGCAGAGCCGGAGTATGATGGTCAGTATTGTACTGAAAACAACCTCTTTTTCCTGTGCATGGCCAAGCACAACTGCCACGCCGAGCAAACTAGCTTATAGCAAAAACGCCGGCTTCCTTTTCGGGAAAGCCGGCGTTTCAAGATTTATATTCGCCTTGCGACGGGTAGCAGGCTGCTTACTTTTTAGCGCCGCGGTACTCGTCGTTGAGGTGCTTGAGGACTGGGGCGGTGATGTCGAGGTCTTCGCGGCCGTAGGCAATGGTGCCGCTGGGCGCAGCAATGAGAATCAGGCGGTAGCCATTTTGCTTACCGTATTTCTCCACCTGCTTGTTGATGCGCTCCAGCACTTGCTGAGTCATTTTGGCTTCCTCCTCCTGGGCTTGGCGCTGTAGCTTTTCTTGCTCTTGTGCAACCTGAACCTGGCGGCCCTGCAACTGCTGCTCCGTGGAAGCGCGCTGTTCCTGGGTCATACCCTCGGCCTTTTGTTGATACTGCTGCACGGCCGTCTGGAAGCCTCGCACCAGCGTTTGGTTCTGAGCTTCCCAGCGGCGGGCTTTGGTTTCGAAGCTCTTGCGGGCGTCCTTCATGCCCTGGTAGCCATCCAGCAGCTTACCCGATTCTACGTAGGCCACTTTGTTGGTATCGGCTACGGCTACCACGTCGGCGGGCTCATCCGTGACGGTGGCGGCGCTGGTAGTATCGGTGGGGGTAGCAACTACGGCCACTGGCTTCTTGCCGGCCGCGGCAGGTTTGCTGGCAAAATGCAGGTAGAAAAGCACGGCCACCGCCAGGGCCAATACCACGTTGATGATAAGTTGAACGGAGTTTTTCATTCAAATAAAAAGGAAGAAGACAAAGCACCGCAGTACGGCCAGTCAAAGTAAAGCAAAATGCCGGGAGATACCGGAACAAGCCTTACCGGGTAGTTGGCATGCAGAAACTACAGGCCCTACTCCCCGTCGCGCAACATCTCCTCCCCGGCTTCCTCGTCCTCTTCTTCCGTTTCGAGCGGATTCATGGGCTTTTCCTCAAATGGAGCGCCCAAATCAACCCGGCTCGGCGACAAATCGGTACGGCCTACGTGCACCAAGGCGTCGCCCTGATTAACCACGGGCATATGATTTACCCCAATGATGTAGCCCGCCACCGGCGACTCCAGCCGCACAGAATTTTCCCCGTAGGGGTCAGCCACGGAGCCAAACACCTCGCCTTTCTCAATGTACTGGCCCAGATGCACCAGGCTGCGGAACAGCCCCGCGTACTTGGCCCGCAGCCAGGTAGAGCGCATGCACACCACCGAAGGCCGGGCCGGCGGCGGTACGCTAGGCACCATGCCCAAGTGGTGCAACACCCGCAACGTACCAGCAATGCCCAGGTCAATGCCTTCCTCATCGAGGCGCAACGACTCACCGGTTTCATATACGATGATGCGGCGGCCCTCCTGCATGGCGGTTTCGCGCAGGGAACCGGGGCGCAGGCCGGCGTGCAACGTGAACGGGGCCCCAAACGCTTCCGCCAGCGCGTCGGTTTCCGCATCCTGGTGCAGTAGGCATCGAATCTGCGGAATGTTGGCCCGGGCTGCCCCGCCCGTGTGGAAATCAATGCCGTAGTCAATCAGGGGCATGATTTCACGCATGAAACGGTGGGCTACGCGGCTAGCCAGGGAGCCGCGCGGATTGCCCGGAAATGAGCGGTTTACGTCTTTGCCGTCGGGCACCTCCCGCGAGAAATTCAGGAAGCCGTAAATATTGAGGATAGGAATGGCCAGAATGGTACCGCGCTGGGGCTGCAGCATCCGCCGCCGAATCAGGCGCCGAATGGTTTCAATGCCGTTCACCTCGTCGCCGTGCAGGCCCGCCATCAGCAGCACCGTGGGCCCCGGCTCAGTAGCCCGGAACACGTGCACCGGAATGTCAATTACGGTCCCGGAAGGCAGGCGCGAAATCACAAGCCGCGTCAGGACTTGCTCGCCGGGGGCAATGGTTAAGCCATTCAGGTATAAGTCGGCGGGTGCGGTGGTGTAGGTAGGCAAGGCAGTGCGGAATAACTTGATTTCTACGGGTCTACAAAAACCCGGCCGACCCTGCTTCGGCGTAAAACAAACGACCAGACTCCCCCTAAGGAAACCTGGTCGTTTGCGCTGCCTTCAGGTCCTAGCTACCAGGGCAAGCCGCCGAAGCAAGGCTGAAAATGAAGTTGAGGTGCTAGTCCGGCTGATTATCGGGTAGGGCTTCGGGCTCGGCGGGCTTGACCATGGGTTTCGGCCGCTTTTTCTTTTCCGATAGTTGCTCAGTGTACTCAATGATTTTGCCGGCAATGTTCAGGCCGGTGGCTTTTTCAATGCCTTCCAAGCCGGGCGAAGAGTTAACCTCCAGCACCAGGGGGCCACGCTTGCTCTGGAGCATGTCCACGCCGGCAATGCCCAGGCCTAGGGCCTTGGTAGCCAGTAGGGCGGCGGCTTTTTCGGCGCGGGTCAGCTTGACGAGGGTACCGGAGCCGCCACGGTGCAGGTTGGAGCGGAACTCACCCTCCTTGCCCTGGCGCTTCATGGCTCCCACTACCTCGCCATTTACCACGAAAGCGCGCAAATCGGCGCCCTTGCTTTCGGCAATGAACTCCTGCACAATGATGCGGGCCTTCAGGTTGTGAAACGCCTCGATGACGGACTGGGCCGCCTTAGCCGACTCGGCCAGCACCACACCCAGGCCCTGAGTGCCTTCCAGCAGCTTGATAATGACGGGCGCCCCGCCTACCTGCTGAATCATTTCGGGTACTTCGTCGGAGTAGTTGGTGAAGGCGGTTTTCGGCATGCCTACCCCGGCCCGACTCAAAATCTGCATGGAGCGGAGCTTGTCGCGGCTGCGCACAATGGCTTGGCTCTCCACGGCCGTGCGCACTTTCATCATCTCAAACTGCCGCACCACGGCGCAGCCATAAAACGTCACGGAAGCCCCAATGCGAGGAATAATGGCGTCGAAGCCTTCCAGCTTCTGACCCTCGTAGATGATGCCAGGCTTGCCCTTCTCCAGCACCAGATTGCAGTGCAAATGATCCACTACCACGGCCTCATGCCCACGCTGTTCGGCGGCTTCTACGAGGCGGGTGGTAGAGTATAGCTTTGGCTCACGCGACAGAATCGCCAGTTTCATTGGATGCAGGATAGGTATGAAAGAATAGGGGCAGACGCGCCGGGCAAAGATAGGCGACCTAAACCGCAAGCCGGCCCGGGTTAGCGGGCGGCCAGCTTATTTTTATACGACAGGTTGCGCCGGGCCACATCTACCACCAACCGGGCCTCGCGCAACAGTACCCGGCCGATTAGTACGGGATATTTCATGTCGGAGCGGTCAGAAAGCGAAAATTCTGTTTCGAAATCTTCCCCAAACAGCCGCACTGCCGCCCGGATAACGTACCGCTCCTGCACCTCCCCGTTGGAGCTGCGAATGTCGCGCAGCGTGAACTCATCAAACTGCAGGGGCAGGCCATTAAAATCGGGGTGCGGCGCGTCCAGGAGCTGCACGTGCAGGCGCGGCCGGCCATCGGTGCCGGTTTCCACGCGAATGTTAGAGCAGTGAATGGCGCCGGTGTAGGCCCCGGTATCCACCTTGGCTTCCACTCCCCACACCTGGAAATGCGGAAAGTCTACTAGTTCCCGCCGCCCCACTGTCCGCTTCGGTCCGCGCTGCTTCATAAGTGGTGAAATTGTGAACTTGTGAAATGGTGAGTTAGCCATTCTTTGCCCTGCAAGCGCAATATGCGCTATAAAGCCATTTCGAACACCAACTCACCATTTCACAAGTTCACAATTTCACCACTTAACCCTTGTAGCTGATGCGGTACACAGCATCATTCTGGTCGTCGGAAACCAGCAAGGAACCGTCGGGTAGCACCAGCAGGCAGACGGGGCGGCCCCAGGGCGTTTGGCCTTGCAGCCAGCCCTCGGCAAAAGTTTCGTAGCTGCGGGCTTGCTTGCCGGTGGCATCGAGGCGCACGAGGCTGATGCGGTAGCCGATTTTGTTGCTCCGGTTCCAGGAGCCGTGCTCCGGAATGAAAATCTGGTTGCGGTACTGGGCCGGAAACTGCTTGCCGGTGTAAAACTTCATACCCAACGCCGCCACGTGCGCCCCCAGCTTGCGGGCGGGTTTGATGTAGGTACTAGCCGATTTGCCTTTGCCAAACTCGGGGTCGGGCACGTCGCCGGCAAAAAAGTATGGGAAGCCGAAATGCTGACCGGGGCCGGCCGAGCGGTTCAGCTCATCAGCGGGCAGATTGTCGCCGAGCTGGTCGCGGCCGTTATCCGTGAACCACAGGGCTTTGTCCTGAGGGCTCCAGTCGAAGCCGACCGTGTTGCGCACCCCGTAGGCGTACGTTTCCAGCCCCGTGCCGTCGGGGTTCATGCGGTTGATAGTGGCGTAAATCGGTTCTTCGGGCAGGCAAGTGTTGCAGGGCGCTCCTACCGGCACGTAGAGCTTGCCATCGGGGCCAAAGGCAATGTAGCGGTAGCCATGCCACTCCTTGGTTGGGAGCTTGCCATATACCACCACGGGCTTGGGCTTTTGCTTTAGGCGGGCCGCAATGTTGTCGTAGCGCAGAATTCGGTTGATTTCGCCCACGTACAGGGCACCGTTGCGCACGGCTACCCCGTTAGGTGCGTTCAAGCCGGTGGCCACGGTAACCACTTCATCGGCCCGACCATCCTTGTTGCGGTCGGGCAGGGCAAATACCTTGTCGTCTTTGGTGCCCACGTATACCGTACCGTCGGGGCCTACGGCCAGCTCCCGGGCGCTTTTCACACCTTTGGCAAAGTAGCTGATGGTAAAGCCAGCCGGCAGCTTAATTTTACTCAGATTGACATCCGGAGCCGCGGCAACCGGTGCGGGCTTGGGTGCCGAAGAGGTCAGAGCCAGCGGGGCTAGGGCCAGCAAGGGAAGGAAGTGGCGCATATTCATACTGCCACAAACCCCGGGCCCGGCGGTAAGGTTGCAGTTTCGGCCTTTGCTCGCTTTTACACCCGATTGGCCCGCTCGCGCACCAGCCGCTCATATTCCCGCTCCGAAAGCTGCGCCCGTCCCATGCTGCCGTAGGTGGAAAAGCCCTGGATGGCAACCCCAATGCCCCAGAACACGGTGGGCCACACGGGCCAGGGCAAGGGCGTAGCGGGCCGGCCGGTCAGGAGCCAAATGGTCCAGAGCAGGGCGTTGACGGTGATGTAGGTGAACAGGTGAGATTTGAACTTGGCGCGGTCTTTCGCCATGCGCCATAGTTGAGGGTCGCGCTGGGAGGTTTCCATGAGTGCGTAGGGTTTCGGGTTGTTGGATGCTCAAACGTAGGACGCCGATCAATATACGCAAATTCATATCTACTCAAACCGACATTTTCGGGGGCTGAACCGTAAAAAAAGACTCCCGAGCCGATAGCACGCCAGCGTCGCTGAGCCCTTTAAAGCAGCAACGGTTGCCGTGCCGAGGCCGTACCTGTGCCGAACCCCTACCCCCACGGCCATGCCCGGTACCTCCCCTCCCTCGAACTGGCGCGCGGAAGCGCAGCGCTTCGGCCGCATTCTACTTTACCGCGGCAACATTACGCACCTGGATACTGACGCCGTGGTAAACGCCGCCAATTCCAGCCTGTTGGGCGGGGGCGGCGTTGATGGGGCCATTCACCGCGCCGGCGGACCCGAAATTCTGGCTGCCTGCCGGGCTCTGCGCGCTAGCCACTACGGCAGCGGGCTTGCCACCGGCGAGGCCGTCATCACGACGGGCGGTAGGCTGCCGGCCCGCCACGTTATTCATACGGTAGGCCCGGTCTGGAACGGCGGCCACAAACACGAGCCGGAGTTGCTGGCCAACTGCTACCGCAACAGCCTGCATTTAGCCGAGCAACACAGCTTGAGCAGTGTGGCTTTTCCGGGCATCAGCACCGGCATTTACGGCTACCCCAAGGCGGAGGCAGCAGAAATTGCCACCCGTGAGGTGCGGCAATTTCTGCAAGAGCATGAGTTTCCGCAGGAGGTCGTTTTCGTGGCCTTCGACGATGAGGGAGTTGAGCTGCTGGCCCGCGCGCTAGGCTAGGCGCAGTTCGGGGTGGCGGCGCAGGTAGGCCGCAACATCATAGATAAGCCCGGCGTGGCCTGCCTCCAGCACCACCGTATGGGCTGCTCGTAGGGAGGCAATAAACCCTTGCAAACCCGCGTGCGGAATCACTCGGTCGTGGCGGCCCAGAAAGAACGTAACGGGCGTGGGCCGGTGGTTAAGGGTAACCGCCAGCTTGCTTAGGTCGAAGGTCAGCTTGCGAAACCCGGTCCAGCTTCGGTACACGCGCAGGCGCTTTTCCCGACTATCAAGTTGCCACTGGGCAAAGCGAATAAGGTTGGCGTCGAGGAGGCGCCGTTGGTGCAGGGTATCGAGGAAGCGAAGGATACGCTGGGGCCGCAGCACCGCCCGGCCCAATACCCCGCGCATCCAGGGTGGGTAAGTGGCCAGGGCGTACCAGAACTGGCGCTGCAGGCCATCGGGCGCAATCAGCCACACCTGCTCTACCTGCTCCGGAGCCCGCTCGGCCAGGGTAAGGGCGAATTTGGCGCCCATGCTGAAGGCCAGCAGGCTGAATTTCTCAATGTTCTGAACCCGCAAAAACTCACTCAGTAGCTCACCGAGGCGCTTTTTGGTGAGCGGCGCATCAGCTTTGGCTAGCTTACTGCGGCCGTGGTAAAACAGGTCGAAGGCGTACACCGTGACATCCGGGCCTAGCGCCTGGATAAACGTGCGCCAGTGGCCTTCTCCCTGCCCGTACCCATGAAATGCCAACACTACCCGCGGCCCTGCGCCATACTTCTGAACATGCAGGTGGGTTTTCATAGTGAATCGGTGAGTGAGTGAATTGACATAGTACGTCATCCTGAGCGCAACGAAGGACCTCGTCACGCCAGCACGAGTCGTTGATTGACTGCCGTTCAGGCGTAATAAGGGTCTTCGGCTACGCCTCAGGATAACGTACTATATCAATTCACTCATCTCTTATCCCAGCCTCGATACGCCGCCCGAGACGATGAACTTCATGACTTCACTGCTGGGTAGGTCGAGGTAGGTAATGTTCTGGACCGGCACCAGCACCAGCTCCCCGGAGAAGTTATAGGAATGGGGAAAGTATACGGCCAGCAGATCGTCGCGGTGAATGGCAGCCATGGTAGGCTGGGTTACGAAGCCCATCTTGTAGGTCTGCTCGGCGGCACTCATGCGCACCAGCACGGGGCGGTTAAACTTCTGATTGTCGCCCACAAAGGCGTCAAACAGGTCCTTGAGGCTGGAGTAGATGATGCTAACCAGCGGAGTACGGTGCAGCAGACGCTCCGTGATAATGAGGAAGGGCCGCACCAGAAACGACTTCGCCACGAACCCCACGGCTGAAATCAGCAGGATGGCTACCACGAGGCCCAGGCCCGGCACATCAAAGCTCAGCCCCGCAAATAGGTCGTTGAGCCAGCGCAGCAGCGCGTACAGGATGTAGATGGTTAGGCCAATCGGGGCAACAATCAGAAACCCACTGAGGAAGTAGTTAAGCAAACGGCGCATGGCGCGAAGATATAGGCCCGTACGGAAGCTACCCTTCTAAACCTGTCATTCCGAGCGAAGCGAGGAATCTGAGGTTACCCTTGTACGGATAAGCCAGATTCCTCGCTTCGCTCGGAATGACAGGTTTAACGGATGTGAGGTAAGCTATACGGCGTGGGCGGCTACCTCTTCAATCCGGTCTTTTACCCGCTGCATCAGCCACATAGGCGTGCTGGTTGCCCCGCAGATGCCCACGGATTCGGCGCCGAGAAACCACTCTTCATCTAGTTCCTGCTCGTTTTCCACGAAGTAGCTGCGCGGATTGGTTTTGTTTACTACCGAGAACAGGGCTTTGCCATTAGAGCTTTTGCGGCCGCTCACGAAGATGATAACGTCGTGCTGCACGGCAAACTTAGCCAGCGCCGGCTCCCGGTTGCTCACCTGCCGGCAGATGCTGTCATTGGCATCAAACGCTTCTAACGAGCCGCCGGCCGCGCTGATACGGCGCTCTATCACCTCTTTCATGTGGTAGAAGCCGGCCGTGCTTTTGGTAGTCTGGCTGAACAGGGTCACGGGGCGGGAGAAATCCACCTGGTCGAGGTCTTGCTCCGTCATGACGATGATGGCCTCGTTGCGGGTCTGGCCCGTCAGGCCAATTACCTCGGCGTGGCCGGGCTGACCATATATAACTACCTGCCCGTTCTGGCGGGTAGTGGCGTCAAAAGCGTGCTTCACTCGGTTTTGGAGCTTAAGCACCACGGGGCAGGAAGCATCAATGAGCTCAATGTTGTTGCGTAGGGCCAGCTCGTAGGTTTCCGGCGGCTCGCCATGAGCACGGATGAGCACCTTGGCATTGTGCAGCTCCTCCAGTTGCTCCCGGTCGATGATGCGCAACCCCAGCGCGTGCAGGCGCTCTACCTCCATGCGGTTGTGCACAATGTCGCCGAGGCAGTAGAGCGTTTCCTGCTGGCCCAGCTCGTCCTCGGCCATTTGAATGGCAAATTCAACGCCGAAACAGTAGCCGGAATTCTTATCGATGGTGACGTTCATGGACTCTAAAATGTGACGCTCGGGCTTGCGCAGCAGCCAGAGTGTCGGCGCGCACGATTCGCTGACCACGAATCGAATAGCTGGTAGACCTACAACAATTCTGCCGCACTTTTGCTCCTGGCAGCGGCTACCTTCTTATTTCTGCTCGTGGCCCTGCCAGCTCGTGGCGGCCAAGGAAAACAACGACGCCGACACCCGCTCCAGCACAAAGTCCACCTGCTCGTCAATCATCATGTGGGTTGTGTCGAGCAGGACGGCGTCGGCGGCGCGGCGCAGGGGGCTTTCGGTGCGGGTAGAGTCCAGGTGGTCGCGCTTGCGCAGGTTTTCCACAATATCTTCCACCGGCACGTGCTCATCTTTCACGGCCAGCTCTTCTTGCCGGCGTAGGGCCCGGGTCATGACGTCGGCGGTCATGAATATTTTCACTTCGGCATCGGGGAAAACCGTGGTGCCAATGTCGCGCCCGTCCATTACTACCCCCCGCTTGCGACCCATACGCTGCTGCTGGCGCACCATGGCGTGGCGCACCGCCGGAATAACCGATACCTCGCTCACGGAGTTGGAAATGCGCATCTGCCGAATTTCATCTTCCCGAATTACACCATCGAGGCAGAGCTCATTGCGGCCGGTTTTGCGGTTGCGCTTGAAGGCAATGTGCATGTCGTGCAAGGCCTGCTCCACCCGCGGCAGATCGTCGAAGCTGATGTTATGCTCCAACAAGTACAGCGTGACGCCCCGGTACATGGCGCCGGTATCAATGTAGGCGTAGCCCAGCTCCGCGGCCACAGCTTTGGCCGTCGTGCTTTTGCCACAGGAAGAGTAGCCGTCGATGGCAATGACGATTTTTCTCATGGCAAGGTCGGTGCTAGGCTCGAGCGGACTAAAAGGACTCACTAAATCCAGGATTTACGGCCCGGCTTGGCAGCCAGGCGCTCAGGTACACCCGCAAAAAAAGTAGCAACCGACTGGGCTTCTCCCTTGGCCAATTGCTCGCTTACGCGGTAAAAAGGATTGAAAAACGAAGTTTGATTGATGCCCACGCCGGTAGTACCATCGGGGCCCTGGGCCCAGGTGCCGCCGTAGGTGTTTACTAGGCACTGGCCCAAAAAGCACCCCAACGCTGTAATAACGCCCTGACGGTCGGTTTCTTTTATGGTAGGGCGCTGGCCTTCAATGAACTCAGCCAGGCGCGCAACGGCGTCGGCATCAAAGCTATTCACCTGCAACTGCTGGCGCACGGCTTCGGCGGCAGCTACCAGGGAGGCAAGCGGATTGGAATCAGGCATAAAGGGGTAGTTAGTTAGAAGTTGGCAGCGAATTGAGTTTTTGCCAACTGGCATACGTCTGCAGAATCTGCCGCATATGCTGACGTCCTACTTTTCCTTTTGTGATTTGGGCCGCCAGCTCCGGACAGTCGCCCACCAGTGGCAGCATAGTCCTAATAAACGCCGCGCGCCCAGCCGGTACAACTACCGCGTCGCCGGTAACGGGTTGCAAAACCAAATCCATAGCACCCGTCGGGGCAACGAGTTCATCGCTAAAGCCCGGACCACTCGCGCCCGTGTACCGATGGTCAAGCTTGAAGGCAGCCAGTTGGCCGTACTGATACAGCTTCTGAGCAAATGCAGCCGACAGCCGTTGCGACGGCATGCTTACGTTGCGTACCACCCCAAATGTGTCTGTTTTCAATACGAATGCTTTTAGCTCTCCCGCTTGATAAACATTGGCCTCGCCTCCGGTAGGCTGCACCCGCAGGTGCCCGGATGGCTCCAACCGCAGTTTTCCGCTCTGCCAGCTACCATCTAATAGCTGGTAAGCACCCTGGCCGCGCAGAGCATGAGGGTCACCCGTACTGTAGTTCCACACGGGTACTTGCCCGTACACGGTACCCGCGCTGAACAGCAACCCTGTAAGCAACAGCAGCCCAGGCCAGAGAATGTATTTCACGAGTACAAATAGAACTTGACGTAAAGAAACAAACTGCTCTTACTGTTGTGCTGCCAGCTAGTGACTATCGCAGGGACAAGGCGCCTTGCCGGATTTGGCTTTGCGCTTGTATGAGGCCGTTTTTTTCTGCTGCGGAGTGCGGGCCGCGCAGCCAGTTGACGCCAGGCCAGTGCCCCCAATTAAGGCGGCCAGTAGCAAAGTCACAATCTTTCTCACGGCGCAGATTTTCGGCAAATATACGGTTCTTTACCCGTTAGCTGCCTGCCTACCTCAACTTTACCTTTGCTTTCTTCCTGGCCTATGCCCGCTACTTTTCAGCTCCGAGCCAATGTTATCGACCTGTTTGCCAATACCATACGCCCCGCCACGGTTACGGTAGCAGACGGTCGTATTCAGGCCGTTGAGGCCACCGGGGCTACCTCCCCAGATGCGGCCCTGCCCTACGCCCTACCGGGTTTTGTGGATGCGCACGTGCACGTGGAAAGCTCCCTGCTGGTACCCTCCGAGTTTGCCCGGCTGGCGGTGGTGCACGGCACCGTGGCTACCGTCTCGGACCCGCATGAGATTGGCAATGTGCTGGGCGTGGCCGGCGTGAAGTACATGCTGGAGAACGGGCAGCAGGTGCCATTTAAGTTTTGCTTTGGGGCGCCTTCCTGCGTGCCCGCTACCCCGTTTGAAACCGCCGGGGCCGAAATAACAGCCGCCGATATTGAGCTGCTTTTCCAGCAGCACCCCGAAATCGGCTACCTCGCAGAAATGATGAACTGGCCGGGCGTGCTCCACCGCGACGAGCTGGTGATGGAGAAAATCCGGCTGGCCCAGCAGTACGGCCGCCCAGTAGATGGCCATGCCCCCGGCCTGCGCGGGGCTGATGCCCGCCAGTACGCCGCAGCCGGCATCAGCACCGACCACGAGTGCTTCACGGCCGAAGAAGCCCTGGACAAACTAGCCGTGGGCATGAAGATCCTAATCCGAGAAGGCTCGGCCGCCCGCAACTTCGAAGCCCTGATTGACTTGCTGCCCGAGTACTACGAGCACCTGATGTTTTGCTCCGATGACAAGCACCCCGATACCCTGGTGCTGGGCCACATCAACCAGCTGGTGCAGCGCGCCGTAGCCCGCGGCCAGGATGTGCTAAAAGTACTGCGCGTGGCCTGTCGCAACCCTGTGGAGCACTATACGCTACCCGTAGGCCTGCTGCGCGAAGGCGACCCAGCCGATTTTATTGTGGTTGACAATCTCACAGATTTCACGGTGCAGCGCACTTACCTCAATGGGGAGTTGGTAGCCGAAAACGGCCGTACGCTCATTCCGGCCGTGCCCGTGGCGGTAGTAAATAACTTTGCTACCACCCCCGTCAGCCCCCAGGATTTTCAGCTCCCGGCCCCGCAGCCGGCGGCTACAGTTCGGGTAATGGAGTGCTTCGACGGGCAGCTTATTACGGCCCGCCACGACGTACCGGCCCGCGTAGAAAATGGCTTGGTGCAACCTGATGTGGCCCGAGACATCCTTAAGCTCACGGTAGTAAACCGCTACCACGCAGCCCCACCGGCCGTGGCCTTTATTCAGGGTTTCGGGCTGAAGCGGGGCGCCTTGGCCAGCAGCGTCGGCCACGACTCGCACAACATCACGGCCGTAGGATGCGACGACGAGAGCCTGACCCGGGCCGTAAATCTGGTAGTAGCAGCGCGCGGAGGCCTAGCCGTGGTGTCACCCGATGGAGAGGAACTGATTCTGCCCCTACCCGTGGCGGGCCTGATGTCAGACCAGCAGGGTCCGCACGTAGCGGAAGCCTACGCGGCCGTGGATGCGCTGGCCAAGCAGCTTGGCTCCCCATTGCAGGCCCCGTTTATGACGCTTTCCTTTATGGCCTTGCTCGTAATTCCCAGCCTGAAGATCAGCGACAAAGGCCTGTTCGATGGCGAAGCCTTCCGCTTCGTAGAGGCAGTCGTGTAGTGCAGCAAGTAAGATTTGCCTAACGCAAAAGCTGCGGTGTTGTCATTTCGAGCCGCGCGAGAAATCTGGATTAGCTTCCAGAGTTCAACCCAGATTCCTCGCGGCTCGAAATGACAGCAGTTGTGGATAATTACATCAGAAACACTCTGGTTGTCTTATCCGGTTAACGCAAAAGCCCGGCATTATATGATGCCGGGCTTTTTGTTGGGGTTGAAGCAAGTTAAGCTTACACCGTTACGAAACGCTTTTGCAGCAGCTTCTGCATCTTTTCCTCCGTTAGGGGCTTGGCTAGGTATTCCACGCCTTCGTACTGGGCTACGCGCGCAGTGTCGGCGGCGTGCATGGAGGTAGTCAGCACGGCCATAACGGTCTTTTCCCGGACGGCCTCGGGTAGAGAACTGTAGAGTTTCAGGAACTCGAAGCCATCCATGCCGGGCATTTTCAGGTCCACGAACACCAGGTCGGGGGCTTCGTCGCTGGGCTGCTCGCCCTTGCTGCCGCCCCAGATCTGCTGGTAGGCCTGCTCGGCTTTGGAAAAGGTATGCACCTGGTCAGCCACGTCGAGGCGGCTGAGCAGACGGTTATTCAGGAAGCTGGTGGTTTCATTATCATCCACCAACACCACGTTGCGCAACTTCTTTGACATGATACCAGGAGGTTAAGGTTAGAAGTAGGAAGCCAACCGGGCTAACTGATTAAAGCCAGCCCTGCTCGCGCATCCAATCATCATTATAGATTTTGCCGAGGTAGCGGGTGCCATGATCGGGCAGGACGATGACCATTGTATCATCTTCCGTTAGGTGCTCTTTTGCGTACTCCAGGGCTCCGTACACGGCCGAGCCACAGGACCACCCAACAAACAACCCTTCCTCTTTAGCAAGCCGACGAGTCATGATGGCAGCGTCCTTGTCCGTGACTTTGATGAAGAGGTCAATCAAGTCAAAGTTAACATTCTTAGGCAGAATATCTTCGCCGATACCTTCGGTTTTGTAAGGATAGATTTCGTTTTCGTCGAAAATGCCCGTTTCCTTGTACTTCTTGAACACCGAGCCGTACGTGTCCAGGCCTACCGTTACAATGGCCGGGTTCTGCTCCTTAAGGTATTTGGCCGTGCCGCAGATAGTGCCGCCCGTGCCTACCCCGCAGGCATAGTGGGTGATTTTACCTTCCGTCTGAGCCCATAGCTCGGGGCCGGTAGTTTCGTAGTGCGCCGCCGAGTTGGAGGGGTTGTCGTACTGGTTGGGGTAAATGGAATTGGGAATTTCCTGGTTGAGCTTCCGGGCCACGGAGTAGTAGCTGCGCGGGTCGTCGGGAGCTACGTTGGTGGGGCACACGATAACCTCCGCGCCTACGGCCCGCAGAATATCCTGCTTTTCCTTGCTCTGCTTGTCGCTCATGGTGAAGATGCATTTGTAGCCCTTCGCAATGGCAGCCAGCGCCAGGCCCATGCCCGTGTTGCCGGAAGTACCTTCGATGATGGTGCCACCGGGCTTAAGCAAGCCTGCCTGCTCGGCATCTTCAACCATTTTCAGCGCCATCCGGTCTTTCACCGAGTTGCCGGGGTTAAAGTATTCCACCTTGGCCAGCACGGTGCCTTTGATGCCATCCGTGACTTTATTGAGTTTTACCAGCGGGGTGTTGCCGATAGCCTCAATGATGTTATTTAGATACATGGGTGAGAGGTAGGTAGTAATGGAGAGAGGACCGCAAAGGTACGGATTTGCCGCCGTAGCCCGAAGGAGCAGGCCATTACCTCTGTAGCGGGCCCGTAAGTCGAGAAAGCAATTCCTTGGTGTGCTGAGGTAGCTTCGGTGGCGGCTGCGAGGTTGCAATTACCCTCATGCACCCGGCGCGGCTGTTTAACCTTGTTCAAGCAGAGCGGAGCCGGCTTGGGGTGGGTGCTTTGCAGAAAAGGCTGCTGGCAGCATCGTAGGGGTATTCTGAAGGGGCGGCCCAGGTGGGCATAATTCGGAGGTGAACAGCGCGGGTAGCTGAACTAGTTTCGGCCGGGGTGGGTAGTGGCTGGCTCGGCTGCCCTGGTCCTTTGCCCGAATCCGGCAGTAGCTTGCCGCGCCCCCAAAAAAGCCTACTTTTGCACGCCGCTGCCGTATTGGCGGGGGCTAGTTCCCACCCGCAACCCGCATCTTCTTTTTAACCCCGCTTCTATGAGTGTTCTGGTCAACAAGGATTCCAAAGTGATTGTGCAGGGCTTCACCGGCTCCGAGGGCTCATTCCACGCCCAGCAGATGATTGAATACGGCACCAACGTAGTAGGTGGCGTAACGCCTGGCAAAGGCGGCACCCAGCACCTGGACCGGCCGGTGTTCAACACCGTGGCCGAAGCCGTAGCCCAGGCCGGCGCCGATACCAGCATCATCTTCGTGCCCCCGGCTTTTGCCGCCGACGCCATCATGGAAGCCGCCGACGCTGGCATTAAAGTTATCGTGACCATCACCGAGGGCATCCCAACCAAGGACATGATTGCGGTGAAGGAATACCTCAAAGGCCGCGAGGATCTGCGCATGATTGGGCCGAACTGCCCCGGCGTAATGACAGCCGGCGAGTGCAAAGTAGGCATCATGCCGGGCTTTATCTTCCAGAAAGGCCGCGTAGGCATCGTCTCGAAGTCGGGCACGCTGACCTACGAGGCCGTTGATCAGCTAACTAAGGCGGGCCTGGGCCAGACCACGGCCATCGGCATCGGCGGTGACCCCATCATTGGTACTACCACCAAGGAAGCCGTGGAACTGCTCATGAACGACCCCGAAACCGAGGGCATCGTAATGATTGGCGAAATCGGCGGCGGCATGGAAGCCGAAGCGGCTCGCTGGATCAAAGAAACCGGCAACAAGAAGCCTGTAGTAGGCTTCATTGCCGGTCAAACGGCTCCTCCCGGCCGCCGCATGGGCCACGCCGGTGCCATCGTAGGTGGTGCCGACGACACGGCCGCTGCTAAAATGGCCATCATGCGCGAGTGCGGCATCCACGTAGTAGATTCGCCCGCCGAAATTGGCGACACGATGCTGCGCGTGTTGGGCAACAAGTAATTCCTTCTAGCTACTGATAAATAAAAAGCCCTGGCTTGCGCCAGGGCTTTTTATTTGCGCCAAACCAAACGGTCTGAAAGTTTTAATTTTTATACTTCGTAGCCCTTGGGTAGGATGGGCTTGGATAGTCGCCGAAATTTCCAATGCGGGTATCAGAGCTATTTGCTACATCACTACTTCAGGCCGCTCTGCCCGCCTACGTTCACAATCAGCCCGAACTGAAACACCGAGTTGGCAGCCTTCAGGTACTTGCGATGCTTTAGGCCGAAGTTGCTGCCACTGATTAGCTGAAAATCAACGGGGCCTACCAGGTTGATGCGGGTGTAGGTAATGGGTTCCAGGAAGATGTTGTCCTCGGAGGCGCGGGCTTGGTTGTCGAGACGGAAGTTGCTGAGGTTGACGTAGCTCAGGCGCAGGGCGGTACCGTAGGTAACGGGCCAGTCGCGGCCGAGCACGTGGTAGGTTTTCTTGTCCTTGGAGGTGTAGTTAGCCTGGGCAAAATACTTAGTCAGGTTACCTTCTAGGGTGCGCGTGATGCCTTCGGCGGGGGTGCGCTCCACCCGCTTGGTGTGGCCCAGCCCGTAGCCGCCGTAGAACTCCAGCACGCGCTTATCCCGAATGCGGGTGAAATATCCGAGGCCCAGCTCCGCGAAATCGTGGTCCTCGGCCCGCTTCTTTTTATCGGTGTGCAGAAAAGACGCCGAGCCCATTACGCCCAGATGGTCAGCAAAGGCGTAAGCACCCTGCACCGACGTGTTCTGGCTGAAATTGGTGTGAATGCCCCCACTCCACTCGCCTTTCTGGGTGAGGAGCGGCACCTGAGGCGGGGGCGGAAAATAAAGGGAAGAACAACTTGCCAGGAACGGGAGCAGAAGCGGCAGAAGACAGCGGCGAAGCAAAAGCGGCATAGGCAGCAGAAATGAGCGGTTGGAGGCAGAACGTGGGAACGGCGCTTTCGTTGTGTTAGGCAGCGGGGCGGCGCTTTACCTGGTTGGCGCGTATACCGCTACCGTTGGGCTTTCGGCCCCTTACTCTTGCTCTCTATGGCTACTTCTGTTCGTTACGATGCGCTTATCATTGGCTCCGGCCAGGCCGGCAACCCCTTGGCTACAGCCCTGGCCAAGGCCGGGCGCAAGGTAGCCCTCGTTGAGAAACACTACCTCGGCGGCTCCTGCATCAACTATGGCTGCTCGCCGGTGAAGGCCATGCTCGCTTCTGCCGAACGGATGCAGCAGGTAGCTACGGCCGCCGACTACGGAGTGAAAGCCAGCGCACCCCGGCCCGACTTTCGCGCCATTGTAGCGCGAAAAGATGCCATCATTCAAGCCAAGCGGGAAGGCGTAGAGAAAAATCTGACGGAAGAGCAACCCGGCATTACCGTACTCCACGGCCACGCGGCCTTTATCAGTCCGCGCACCGTGCGCATTGCTTTGCTTACCGGGGAGCAGCAGGTAGTAAAAGCCCCGCTTATCTTCATCAACACGGGCACCCGGGCCGCCGTACCCCCCATTGACGGGCTGGCCGAGAGCGGGTTCATGACCAACGAAGAGCTGCTGGACCTCAAGCAATTACCCGAGCACCTGCTGATTTTGGGCGGGGGGTACATCGGGCTGGAATTTGGGCAGATGTTCCGCCGCTTTGGCAGCCGCGTTACCATTGTAGATGAGTCTGCTACCCTGCTGGAGCGCGAAGACGATGACGTGTGCGAGGCCCTGCGCGGCCAATTGGAGGCCGATGGGGTTGAGTTTGTTCTCGGTGCCCGGGTTCGGCACGTGTCGCGCAACGCCGACGGCGTGTATACACTTACGGCTACTACTGCTGCCGGCGAGCGGCGCCTACGTGGCTCCCACTTGCTGGTAGCCGTAGGTCGGGAGCCCAACACCGACGACCTAGGCCTGGAGGCGGCCGGCATCGACACCAACGACAAAGGCTACATTCTGGTAAACGAGCGGCTGCAAACCAATGTGCGCGGCGTGTACGCCCTTGGCGACGTCCATCCCGGCCCTCAGTTCACCCACCTCAGCTACGACGACTACCGCGTAGTGCGCGACAACCTGTTGCACCGCAAGCGCCGCTCGGCCAAATCCCGCCCCCTACCCTACGTGGTGTTCACCCAACCCCAACTCGGGCGCATCGGCCTTTCCGAAACGCAGGCCCAGGAACAGCAACTCGACTACCGCGTGGCCACCATGCCCGTGCGCGTAGTGGGCCGTGCCCAGGAAACGGGCCACAGTGCGGGCTTTATGAAGGTGCTGGTGGATGCGCGGGACCACCTCATTGGGGCCACTGTTTTCTGTGAGCAAGGCGGCGAAATCATGTCCATGATTCAGTTAGCCATGGCCGGCAACCTTACCTGCGACCAGCTGCAGAACATGGTATTTGCCCACCCTACCTGGGCCGAATCATTAAACAACCTGTTTGCCAAACTAAAGAAGGCAGATTAACCAGATGTCTTAATCCTTAAACAAGTGCGGGTAGATAACCAGCCCGAAGGAAGTAAAAAGCCGTCCTTCCTTGGTGTCTCTGATAGCCTCATTGGCCGAAAAAATCCGGCCGTCTGCTGGCATTGACAAACTGGTGGCTACCTGCCCTTGCAGCCACGGAATACGCCCTTGCCCACCGAAACGAATAAACAGCATGGGTTCAAGGCGTGTCATGCGCCGCAGTGGTACAGGAACCCCACGGTTTGTAAGAGAGGCGAACCGCACCTGCGAAAAGCGACAGGCTACCCCAAAAGTAGTCCAGCCCGCATCATTCGCCACGTAAGCTTCCGCGAAGAGCTTGCGGAAACGAGCCGCATACTCGTTGCTCAGTACGGAATCCTGGAAGATAGACTCAAAGCCGTCGCGGTAACGTCGGCTGCTCTGCCCACTGCCATACCCCATCATTCCCCCCAGCAACCATTGCTCATCGATATAGTGGTAAGTGCCGATTCCAGCCTCCAGCTGCCGAATGCGGAAGTAAGTGGAGTCACTGCCGTCGCTGCGTAGGCCGCCGGCTGCGCGCACGATGAGGTGTTTGGCCGGTGAGTAGGCAGCGGAGCCCTCCAGCCTCCCCGTGAGGTAGGCGCTGGCAGCTACTTCGGCCTCACCTTTTTTGTGTACCAGCGGAGCACTGGGCTGCAAGGGAGCGTACACCGAGCAACTCACTAGCAGGCTTCCAATTGCGGCGCTGCCCGCTTTTCTAAGAATAGATAAATAAGCTACCACCGTTTGTATTAGTCTTTTCGATAGGTCAGTTGAATGAGAGGGTTTGCTGCAGGAGCCACACAACACGGCCAGCGTTGCATAACGCATAAAAAAGCCCGCCGCAACAACGGTTGCAGCGGGCTTTTTTATTTGCCTAGTTGGCTATTTGGCGTAGGCTACGGCGCGCATCTCCCGGATAACCGTGATTTTGATTTGACCAGGGTACTGCATTTCCTTCTCAATTTTCTGGGAAATCTCGTAGCTCAGCTCCGCGGCGCGCTCATCGGTTACGTTTTCGGCGTCTACCATCACGCGCAGCTCGCGGCCGGCCTGAATAGCAAAGCACTGGTTAACACCTTTGAAGCCGTTGGCCGTTTCTTCCAGTTGCTTGAGACGCTTGATGTAGCTTTCCATCATCTCGCGGCGGGCACCGGGGCGCGAGCCGCTAATGGCGTCGCAGGCCTGCACCAGGGGCGAAATCATGGCTGTCATCTCAATTTCGTCGTGGTGGGCGCCGATGGCGTTGACTACGTCGGGATGCTCCTTGTACTTCTTGGCCATTTCCATGCCTAGGATGGCGTGGGGCAGCTCGGGTTCCTCGGTGCTTACCTTGCCGATGTCGTGCAAGAGGCCGGCGCGCTTGGCGTGCTTCACGTTCAGGCCCAGCTCGGCGGCCATAGTAGCGCACAGGTTGGCTACCTCGCGGGAGTGCTGCAGCAGGTTCTGCCCGTAAGAGGAGCGGAAACGCATGCGGCCTACCATCTTGATCAGCTCGGGGTGCAAGCCGTGAATGCCCAGGTCGATGATGGTCTTCTCGCCGATTTCGACGATTTCCTCATCAATATTCTTGCGGGTTTTAGCCACAATTTCTTCGATGCGGGCCGGGTGAATCCGGCCATCCTTCACCAGCAGGTGCAGGCTTAGGCGGGCTACCTCGCGGCGCACCGGGTCGAAGCCGGAAATGATGATGGCTTCGGGCGTGTCGTCCACAATGATTTCCACACCAGTAGCTGCTTCCAGGGCCCGGATGTTACGGCCTTCGCGGCCAATAATCTTGCCCTTCACGTCGTCCGACTCGATGTTGAAAATGGACACGCAGTTCTCAATGGCGTGCTCGGCGGCGGTGCGCTGAATAGTTTCCAGCACTACCTTTTTGGCGTCTTTGGTGGCCGTGAGCTTGGCCTGGGCTACTACGTCTTTGATGTAGCTGGAAGCCTGGATCTGAGCTTCGTTTTTCAGCGACTCCACCAGTTGCTCGCGGGCTTCGGCGGCGGTCAGACCCGAAATATTCTCTAGCTGCGTGGTTACCTGGTGCAGCTTGGTGCTCAGCTCCTGGCCGCGCTCCTCCAACTCCTCTTCTACTTCCCGCTCGCGCTGTTCCAGCTTGGCCAGTTGGTTTTCCAGCACCGTGCGGCGCTTTTCCTCCTGGGCATCCAGCTTTTCACGCTGCTGCAGGGCCTGCGTTTCTATTTTCTCGCGGGTTGCTTCCAGCTCTTTTTCCTTGCGCTGAATCTGCTCCAGCTGCTTTTGGGTAGTAAGGGTTAGTTGCTTGATGCTCTGCTCCTGCTCTACTACGGCGGCGCGGCGCTCGGTCAATTCCTGTTCTAGGGCCTGCTTCTGGCGGCGGCTTTCCTGCTCGAATTCCTGCTTAAGGGTGCGAAATTTATCCTTGGACTGCTGAATCCGCTCGTCGCGGGTGCGGGTGGCCTGGGCTTCGGCTTCGGCCAGCAACTGCTGGGCGCGCGCCTTAGCGTCGGCTTCGTGGTCCTGCCGGGCTTTGCCAGCCAGCAGGCGCCCCAGTACCACGCCAACCACAAGGGCCAGCACGGCTGCCAGGACAATATAAAGAGATTCGGACATGAGCTATGAAGGGGTTTTAGGAAGGAAGAAACCCATAGCTCCGGCAGAAACACCAATGTCCGCGCAGGTAGCGGGGCCGATTACCCCGCCCTGCTCGGGCTTACGCTTCGCGCTGCTGCTAACCGCATAACTGGCTAGACCAGCACCACTCCCGACAGCAGCTCATCCAGGCGCGCAAGGCGCTCGGTCAGGGCCGCGTCGGTCCCGTCCTTTTCCTTGCTGACCTTGAGTTGGTCAGCCATTGTTGATAACGCAATCATGGCTAGCAAGTCCTGCTTATCCTGAATGCCGTACCGGTCACGAAATTCCTTCAGCCGCTCGTTTAGCAGCCGGCCCGCGAGGCGCAGGCGTTCCTCATCCTGGGGGCTTACCCGCATGGGGTAATCCCGGTCAGCAACGCGGATTTTGATGGATAATTCGGACATCAGTAGCCAGTAGGCGGTGGGTTAGGTGGTGGTTACTCCCTCAAATAGGCAAGGCACTTATCTATTTCTCGGATGTATTCGTTGAGGCGAAGTTTCAGCTCGTTAACATTGGCCGGTTCTGCACCAGCTATGGTATTGACAAGTTTAGTGATATTCTCCTGATTCTGGAAATCCTTCAGCTGCCGCTCCCGGTCGCGCACGTCGGCCCGGAGCTGCTGGATGGTGGTGTGGGCATCGGCCAGCTCCTCGCGCAACTGCTGATAGGCAGCCACTAACGTGGTTACCTGCCGCTCCATGCGGTCTAGTTGAGCAAGCTGCTGGGTAGAGGCCATTTTTTGATTTTAGGTTGGTGATGATTGGCTGCTTTTAGCAGAACGTCATTTCGGAGTTCTGATTAGCAACCCAATTAGCAAAAACCGCTAACCAAAAACCAAGTTACTTCCGAATCAGGGCCCCGGCGTGCTGCTCAAACTGCTGAATCAGGCGCTGCATAACGCCGTCAATAGCTTGGTCGGTGAGGGTTTGGGTAGGGTCCTGGAGGAGGAAGCTCACGGAGTACGATTTTTTATCGGAGCCCAGGTTTTCGCCTTCGTACACGTCGAACACGTTCACCTGCTGAAGGAGTTTCTTTTCGGTGCGGCGGGCAATCTGCTGGAGCTGGTCGAAGGTGATGGTTTTGTCGACTACCAGGCTTAGGTCGCGGCGTACTTCCGGGAACTTGGGTAGCTCGCGGGCTACCAGGTTGTTTTTGTACTTGCGCATCAGCCAGTCCCAGTCCAGCTCGGCGTACCACACCGGCTGCGACACGTCGAGCTTCTTCAGCACGGCGCCCGACACGGCCCCGAGCTGGGCTACCGGCTGGTTTTGAGCCAACAGCGTGAGGCCACCGGCCAGGTAGGGGTGTTGCACCGGCTGCGAGGTGGGCTGCGGGAAGCCCAGGAACGCCAGCACCTGCTGCACTGCGCTGGCCAATTGGTGGTAAGTAGCCTTTTCCGACTTCTGCTGCCAGGTTTCAGCGGCCGTATTGCCAGTTAGGTATATGACGAGCTTGTTCTTTTCCTCGTACTGGCCATCAGCCTGCTGGCGGTAAGTTTTGCCGAACTCGTAGAGCTTCAGGTCGCGCTGGCGACGGTTTACGTTGTGGCGCACTACTTCTAGGCCGCTGTGCAGCAGCGTAGGCCGCAGCACGTTCAGCTCAGCGCTATTGTAGTTAAGCAGGCGTACCAGCGCGGCATCCGCTTCTCCTTCCTTCTCGAAGTAAAGCGAGTTGGTAATGGAGTTAGTGATGATTTCCGAGAAGCCCTGCCCGCTCAGCAAGCGCGCCGTATTCTGACGAATAATCTCCGGATCAGGATTCGGGAATTTAGCGAGGTAGGAAGCGGAGTTATGGGGACGCAGGGCCACGTGGTTGTAGCCGTAGATGCGCAAAATTTCCTCGATGACGTCGGCCTCCCGGGTCACGTCCACCTTGTGCGGGGGCACCGACAGAATCCACTCGGCGTGGCCGGCTTCGTTGGTTAGCTCCTCCGCAATCAGAATATCCAGGTCGGTCAGGATTTGGCGAATCCGCTCGGGCGCAATGAACTGGCCCACTAGCTTCTCCACTCGCGGCAAACGCAAGCGCACCAACGTGTGGCTGATGTGCGTGGGGTACTCATCTACCACCGGGGCGGCCACCGTAGCGCCGGCCAACTCCTGAAGCAGCAGGGCAGCGCGCTTGAGAGCCACCGGCACCATGTGCGGATCAGTACCCCGCTCGAAGCGGAAGGAGGCGTCGGTTTTGAGCTGGTGAGTCTGGCCGGTTTTACGTACCACGGCCGGCGCGAAGTAGGCGCTTTCCAGGAACACGCGGGTAGTAGCTTCCGACACGCCGGAGGTTTTGCCCCCGAACACACCCGCTAGGGCCATGGGCGTGCCGTTGGCATCGGCAATAACCAGGTCCTCGGCGCGTAGGGTGCGCTCTACCCCATCCAATGTGGTGAACTTCTCACCAGCCTCGGCCCGCTTCACCCGGATGTGGCCGCCGGTAATTTGGTCGGCATCGAAGGCATGCAGGGGCTGGCCCAACTCATGCAGCACGAAGTTGGTGACGTCTACCACGTTGTTGATGGGCGAGAGGCCAATGCTGCGCAGGCGGCGCTGCAGCCACTCCGGCGAGGGGCCTACCTGCACGTTTTCCAGCAACAAACCAGCGTAGCGCGGGGCAGCGGTAGCGTCCTCCAAGGTTACCTGGATATTTTGCGCTGCTTCGGCGGGGGCGTGGAAGTGGCTGACGTCGGGTAGGTGGCAGGGCTGGCGCAGCAGGGCGCGCAACTCGCGGGCTACCCCGTAGTGCGAGGCGGCATCGGCCCGGTTCGGAGTCAGGCCAATTTCGAACACGGAGTCGGAGCCCAGGCCGAAGTAATCGGCGGCAGGCGTGCCATTGGGCAAGTCGGTGTCCAGCTCCATGATGCCGGCGTGCGAGGTGCCCAGGCCAATTTCGTCCTCGGCGCAAATCATGCCCTCGGAAGCTGCCCCGCGAATTTTGGACTTCTTAATCTTGAACGGCTCGCCTTGGGTGGGATAGAGCATGGCGCCTTCCAGGGCCACGACTACCTTCAGGCCGGCGCGCACGTTGGCGGCGCCGCACACAATCTGACGGGGGGTAGCGTCGCCCACATCCACGGTGGTTAGGCTGAGCTTGTCGGCGTCGGGGTGCTTTTCGCAGGTGAGCACCGTGCCTAGCACCACGCCGCGCAGGCCGCCCGGAATGCTTTCCAGCTCCTCAATGCCTTCTACCTCCAGGCCCGAGCCCGTCAGCAGCTGGCCAAGTTCCTCGGCGGGTTTGTCGGTAGGAATGAGTGTGCGGAGCCAGTCGAGGGATATTTTCATCTGTTGCCAGTTGTCGGTTGTCGGTTACCAGTTGCGGCGGTTCTGTTTCAGGTGGCCGCATTACACCGGCAACCAGCAACCAACCACCGCCAACTGATTCGCGGCAAAGGTACGGATTCGGGCGGGCGGCGGAAAGCGGCCCGCTTTAGTGGTTGTGGCCGGTATGGTCGGTTTCTGGAAAGGCCATTTCCCCGGCCCGAACTTCTACCGCCAGCCGGTTTTCCTGGGGCGGTACGGGGCAGGCATAGGCGGTGCCGTAGGCGCAGAATGGGTTGTAGGCCTGGTTGAAATCGAGGGTAAGCTCGTCGTCGCCCTCGGCCGGCAAGTCCACATCGAGGTAGCGCCCGCCGCCGTAGGTAGTGAAGCCGTTGGTTTTGTCGGCGAAAGCCACGAAGAGCTTGCCGTCTTTCTCATCGGGCCGGAGCAGGAGCACCAATTGCTGGGGCGCATCGGCTAGCTCAAAGGAAGCCCGGCCCCAGCGCAGGTAGGTATCGGCCTTGCCATCGGTCAGCGGAATCTGAACGGTTTCGGGTTTGGCAAACCGCTCTACCTGAGCGTTTACCCGGTAAGTTTTGTCAGGCGCGAAGTAGCGCAGGCTGTCGAACTCGTTGCGCTGCTCGGCGGAAAGCGGCGAATCGGTGGCCCGGCGGAAGGAATCGTTTTTCTCTTTACGAGCCTTGGCCACGCCGGCCACGTACTGGTTGTCGCCCAGCACAAGGTCTTGCAAGGAATAACCTAACACCAGCAGCAGCCCGAGGCCGATAAATAACTTGGGATTGATACGCATACGGCAAAGATACGCCGGCCGCGCCAGCGGCCAGAGTCCGTGGGCTACTACAGCGTGCCTTCGTCGGCGAAGCTGTAGTAGCCCGCATCGGTGTAAATGAGGTGGTCGAGGATGGGTAAATCCAGAAAGTGGCCGGCCTCCTTGAGCTTGCGGGTCAGGGCAACATCGGCGGCGGAGGGGCTGCGGTTGCCGCTGGGGTGGTTGTGCACTAGAATGATGGATGAGGCCAGCTGCTCCAGTGCTTCCTTGAAAATCAGCTTCGGATCAGCCACGGTGCCGGCCACGCCGCCCCGACTGACGGCCACGGTGCGCATGACCACGTTGGCCCGGTTCAGGAGTACCACCCAGAACTCTTCGTGGGGCAAATCCTGGAGGTAGGGCCGCACTACGCGGTAAATATCGTGGGAGTTGGTGATGGTAGGCCGGGCGGGCACGTCGGCCTCTTTGCGGCGCCGCCCCAGCTCCAGAGCCGCCACAATGGTAATGGCTTTGGCCTCGCCGATGCCTTTTTGGCGCATTAGCTCCTTTACCGAGAAGCGGGCCAGGGCGTTCAGGTCGTTGCTGGCGGCATTGAGCACTAGCTTGGCTACATCCACGGCGGAAAGCTTGGTGGTGCCGGAACCAAGTAGAATGGCCAGCAGCTCGGCGTCAGAGAGGGCAGCCCGGCCCTTTTGCAGCAGTTTTTCGCGGGGTCGGTCTTCTTCGGCCCAACTCTTGATGCCGAAGGCCGTTGGAGTTTCGTAGCGGACGGGGGTAGGCAGATTGGATAGATTTTCAGTCAGATTGTCAAACTCTTGCATAGGGCACCGTTGTTGTAACGCCCGGAATTTAAAGCAAAAACCCCGCATCCGCGTCTGTTAGTGCAGCCGCGGCGTCCGAACCAACCTGTCCCGCGCGGGGTAGCCCTTCTACTATGTCAAGATCCGTTCTTCCCTTTATCTTCTTTGCCCTGGTAATTGCCGGGGAGTGGTACGGCTTTCAGGCCGTGCGCACCATGGTGCAGCACGCTTCCCCTGCGGCCCGCCGCACTACCCACGCCGTGTACTGGGTCCTGACCGCCCTGATCTGGGGCTTGGGCATCTGGGCCATGAGCAACCGCCGGGAGCACGCTTCCTTTAAGTCCTACTTTGGTGGCCTGCTGCTGGCCATGGTAGCGGCCAAAATCGTCATTATCATTCCGCTGCTGCTAGAAGACGTGGTGCGTGTGGGCCGGTGGGCCGCGCGGGCCATTTCCCGGCCGGCCGGCAGCACGGAGGGCACGGCTATTTCGCGCAGTGAGTTTCTGAGCAAGTTGGCGCTGGTGGCAGGCGCCGTACCCTTTGTGGCCCTGATTTGGGGTATGGTGAAGGGCGGCACCGACTACACCGTGAAGCGCGTGACCTTGCGCTTCCCCAACCTGCCTGCCTCGTTTGACGGCTTCAAAGTGCTCCAGATTTCTGACCTGCACACCGGCTCTTTCCAAAGCAAGGAACCCCTGCAACGGGCCGTGGCCCTGATCAACCAGCAGCAGGCTGACTTGGTGTTTATGACCGGCGACCTAGTGAACAACTTCGCGCACGAGGTAGAGGAGCACATCGACACGCTGGCCGGCATCCGGTCCAGCCTGCCCATCTACTCGGTGCTAGGCAACCACGACTACGCCGACTACGTGAATTGGGAAGAGCAAGGCGGGGCGCAAGCTAAAGCGGCCAACCTGGCCCGCATCAAGGCCAACCACGCTAAAATTGGCTGGGAACTGCTCCTGGATGAGGCCCGCACCGTGGAGCGCAACGGCGAGAAAATTGCCATTCTGGGGGTACAGAACTGGGGGGCCCGCGGCTTCGCCCAGTACGGGCAGCTCAATAAGGCCCACGCCGCCGCCGACCCTACCGTGCCGTTTAAAATCCTACTTTCCCACGACCCCTCACACTGGGATGAGCAAGTACACGCCTACGAGGACATCGACCTGACGCTCTCAGGCCACACCCACGGCATGCAGTTCGGCGTAAACCTGCCCTTCCTGAAGTGGAGCCCCGTGCAATACGCCTACAAGCAGTGGGCGGGCCTCTACCAGCGGGGCCGCCAGTACCTCTACGTAAATGCTGGCCTGGGCTTTATCGGCTACCACGGCCGGGTGGGCTTCCTACCGGAAATCACCGTTTTTGAGCTGCGCCGGGCCTAGCAACGGGCACTTGCTACCTACCTGAAAGCCACCGTGAAAACTCGCGGTGGCTTTTTGTTTGCCGACTGGTAACCGCTACAGTAGCAGCGCCGTATAGGTGCCATTAGAATTCTCCAACTCCCCTCTCTCCCATCCATTTTTCTCTCACTGAACTCCTCTCTCTAATGAAAAAGTCCCTGCTTCTGCTTTCGGCCGCCGCGGCCTTCTCGTTCGCTTCGTGCTCGGAAAATAAAACGGCTGACACCACGGCCACTGACACGACCACCACAACTTCTAGCACCACGACTCCATCCATGGCTACGGCCTACTCGGAGGAAGCAATTCAGCGCCGCGCCGACCGGATTGCCGCTGACATGGCCGCTAAAATGAAGTTCGATGACGCCACCCGCACCAAAATCCGGACGGTGTACCTGACTCGCGGCCAGCGCATTGCTGAGTTGCAAAGCAAGTACGCTACCGATACCGCGGGTATGTCGGCGGCCATGCGCGACGTGTATAACAACTCCGACATGGAGATGAAAACCGTCCTGACCGACCCAACCCAATATTCGGCCTACGAGTCGAGCCGTGTGGAGTACATGGATGACCGCTACATGGAAGACGACACCAACATGGCTACCTCCGACATGAGCTCTTCGGACATGAGCACCTCCAACTCTACGAGCATGGAGTCGGGTAGCGGCTCGGTTGGCACGGATGGCAAAGTGAAGGTAAAGCGTGATGGCGACATCAAAATCAAGGACAGCCAAGGCAACAAGGCCAAGATTGACGCCGATGACGCGACCATGAAAGCCAAGCCCGTAGACGGCGAAAAGATCAAGGTGGAGTAGTCGAACTGCTTACTACCTAGTTATTGGAAAGTCCGCACCTGCAACGGTGCGGACTTTTTTTGTCTCTGTTTGGTGTTGTTCCGTCGATAATAACCCGTTGCCGGTAGGTTCTGCTGGCTTTCCACGCCGCTGCTGCGTTAGTTTACCCTGTAATGATTCGTCGCTTCGGTTTTTTGCCGGTTTTCTGGCTGTTGCTCATCGGTGTTCTCTTGGCTGCGGGGGCCGCCACAGCCCAGGTACGCGTAACGGGCAGCATTTCCGACGCCAGCACCCGCAAAGTTATTCCGGGCGCTTCGGTGGTAGTACAGCGCACCCGGCTGGGGGTAGTGGCCAACCAGGAGGGCGACTTCAACATCACGGCGGCCAGCACCGATACGCTGGTTTTTCGGGCCGTGGGCTTCAAGGCTCAGCGCCTACCCTTGGGCGGCTCGGGCCTGTCGCAGCTGATTGTGCACATCAAGCTCCAGCAGGACACCGTGATGCTGGGCGAAGTGCGCGTGACGGAAGGCCGCCCCGACCGGGCCACCATCAACAAGGCCCTGCGCAATATCAAGCGACCCAGCACCGCCCCAAAAAGCTACGTAAAGCGCCCCCCGGCACCTAAACCCCTGTTTGCCGTCGACTCGACGGCGCCCAAAGCCCCCACGCCTACCCTGGCTAGCCCCGTCAGCCTTATTTATGAGCAGTTTTCGCGGGCCGGCAAGGAGCGCCGGAAGATGGAGGAAATTCAGGCTGAGGAAGCCGCTGCCAAAGCGGCGGAGCAAGCTCGCCAAGCCCGCCGCCGCTACAACGCTAACTTCAAGGACAACCGCGGTTATGAATAAGCGGAAGCCCAGTGACTCAGTGAGGTAGCAATTCAGTGAGTGGCAACAGGACGAGCAATTAAGTGTGTAACAAACAATGCTTGATGAACACACCAAACGCCTGTCATTCATAACTCAATCACCATTTTCCAACTTCTCACGTAAGCTAGTCTATGAGAATAGGCTATCCTTGCGTTAACGAGTCGTTAGACTGTACTTCGACCAGCACTTTCCGGCTGGCTTCTTACTCCGATGAGCGGGTAGAACTGGCCGCAGGCAACAATTTGGCGTGTTTACAGCGCATTCTGGTGTGGAATGTGGCTCAACACCTGCTGTTTTTCCGGATTGGCTCGGGCATTGTCCCGTTCGGTTCCCACCCCGTTAACACCTTTCCCTGGCAGACGCGCTTTGCGGCGGAATTCCGCAGTGTAGGCGACTACATCAAGGCCAACGGCATGCGGGTTTCCTTCCACCCCGACCAGTTTGTGGTGCTAAACTCGCCCGACGCGGGCATTGTAGAGCGCAGCGTGCAGGAACTGGTGTATCAGGGCTCCATGCTGGACTTGATGGGGCTAGACAGCACGCATAAGCTACAAATCCATGTGGGCGGCTTGTACGGCGACCGGGAGCTGGCAATTTCCCGCTTCATTGCTACGTATCGTGTTCTGCCCGAAGCCGTGCGAGCCCGCCTTGTCATCGAAAACGACGACCGGCTCTTCAGTCTCCAAGATTGTTTGCGGGTTCATCGGGAGGTAGGAATTCCCATTCTCTTTGACAACTTCCACCACGAGTGCCTGAACCACGGCGAGCCCATGGCGGAAGCCCTACGCCTGGCCGCTGCCACCTGGCTCCCTACCCGCGACGGCGTGATGATGATGGACTACAGCTCCCAGGCCCTGGGCGAACGGCGGGGCAAGCACACTACCTCCCTGGAGGAAGACCTGTTCCAAGGCTTCATAACCGAGCTCGGCGACCTAGACGTGGACATCATGCTTGAAATCAAAGACAAAGAGGCCAGCGCCGGCCGTGCCTGTGGCATTCTGCGCGACCTGGGCCGTATTGTGGCCGCTCAAACCGCATAATCAGCATCTTATTCTTTCCGCTTTATGGCCCTTACTGACCTCCTAAACACCACCACCCAATCTCTGAGCAACGGCATTACCGGTCTGCCCCTGAGCACTGCCATGGACACCACCGAAACCTGGCAGCAACACTTTCTGCAAAGCGGCGACCCCACCCTGCAGAACATTGCCCGCGAAATTGGTAACCTGCAATCCTTGTTGAGCAGCGAAAAAACTGCCGGGCTGGATGGCGCGGCCATTGGCCGCTCGCTCAGCATGCTGGGCTCCCAAACCGCCGAGGTGGCTCGCACGGCTTCTGCCGAAATCCGAAGTGGCCTTACTGCCCTCTCCGATCAACTCCTGAAAGCCGGAGGACAGCTCGAAGACCAATCCTAGATTTCATTTCTATCAAAAAAGGAAGCCCGCTTAGCATTGCTGAGCGGGCTTTTTTTTGATAACAGTAGGCCTAGGGCCGGGTTGTGTTAGCAGGGGTAGCGGAACGGCGGGGCTGCGTAGATTGGGGCGTGGCTCGGCGTTTATTTTCGGGAGTAGCGCGCGAGGCCGGGGTTGTCTGGCGCATGTTCTGCTTGATGGTAGTGGTGGTCTGGGCGGGTAGTGGCCGCTCATCGATAGTCCCTATTACTCGCTGTTGGGGCGGGTTTGCCCGCGTGGGTGTGCTCTGGGAAATGGTGCCGGGGTTATTGGCACTGGCCGGATTAGTTGGCGGCAGGGTAGTTTGGTTAACGCTGCCACTACGTTGAGGGGCATCGGGGCTGATTTGGGCAGTAGCAACCGTAACAGAACCTAGTAGGAAAGCAGCGGCTAGCAGGAATTTCGTTTTCATGGGAAAGGCAGGTTAACAAACGGCGCCAACGCAGCGCCCATGCGCTACTATACGCCTTGCCATACTGCCCAGTTGGGGGCGTCACAATTTTATTTGCCAGCAACCTTCTGTTTGACAGTCCTTTACTTGGCGTATAGACGATAAGAACGCCTTCTACCGCTCGTGAACTAAAGCTCACGGGCAGTAGAAGGCGTATTACGGGGCAAGGATTTCTGTACCGAGGCGCAGCTTCACGACCAGCGTTCAACCCACCAGGCCGCAATTAGTGCTTGCCCACTTGAAGTCCTTGTATTTCGCTCGGGTGCAGTATAGCCACTGTCGAAGAGAAGCTAGGCGCCTATTTGCGCACTCCAAACCGGTATTCCGTAGTGGAGTGGAAGGTCTGGCCGGGCTGGAGGATGGTGCTGGGGAACTTGGGCTGGTTGGGTGAGTCAGGGAAGTGCTGGGTTTCCAGGCAGAAGCCGTAGTTCTTCACGTAGGCGGTGTTGCCTTTACCCTTCAGGTTGCCTTTAAGGAAGTTACCGGAGTAAAACTGCACGCCGGGCTGGTCGGTGAGCACCTCCATGGTGCGGCCCGAAACGGGTTCGTACACGGTGGCCGCTACTTCTGGCTTGGTACGCAGCTTATCGGCCAGCACCCAGTTGTGGTCGTAGCCGCCGGGCGCCTTGCCGGGCACCTGGGCAATTCGCTCCCCAATGGCGTGGGGCTGGCGGAAATCCATGGGCGTGCCCTGCACCGGCCGCAGTTCCCCGGTCGGAATCAGGGTAGCATCAACCACCGTGAAGCGGTCGGCATTCAAGGTCAGCACGTGGTCGAGGGCGTTTTTGGCTTGGCCGTGGTTGAGGTTGAAATAGCTATGGTTGGTGAGGTTTAGTGGGGTAGCCTTGTCAGAGGTGGCAGTATAGTCGAGGCGCAGCGCGTCGTCGTTGGTGAGCGTGTACACCACCTTCACGGTGAGGTTGCCGGGGTAGCCTTCCTCACCGTCTTTGCTCAGGTAGGTGAGCGTCAGCGTCTGTCCGTCGGCGGAGGTGCCGGGTTGAGCCTGCCATATTACCTTATCAAAACCCTTTTTACCCCCGTGCAGGGTGTTTGCGCCGTTGTTCTTAGCCAGGGTGTACTCTTTGCCATCGAGGGTGAACTTGCCCTTGGCAATGCGGTTGCCGTAGCGCCCAATCAGGGCTCCGAAGTAAGGACCTTCTTTGAGGTAGGACTCACTGGTGTAGCCTTCCAGGTTGTCAAAGCCCAGCACTACGTCGCCGAGCTGGCCATTTTTGTCGGGCGTGAGCAGGCTGGTGAGCGTGCCGCCGTAGTTCGTGATGGTGGATTTCAGGCCGTGGGCGTTCGTGAGCGTGTAGAGCTGTACTTCGGTGCCGTCCTGGGTGGTACCGAATGAGGTGGAGGTGGGCATAGCGGTGGTGGTGGCAGCTTGGGTTGAATCGGGGATGGCAGTGGTACGGGCACTACCGGCGGCCTGTTCAGAAGCAGAGGGCTGATTGCAAGCCGCTAGTAGCAGCAAACCGGCTAGGGCACCGTTCCGGGGGAAATCCATCATAAAACGCAAAAAATAACGGGAGGTAACAGAGAGGGATGTTGGCAGGCAGAGAGGCACACGGTTTACGTCGGGCTATTTGCCCGCTGGCGCATTGCCCCCGGCCTGGGCAGAGAGCAGCTGGTTTTCCAGGCTAAAATCTTCAAAAGCCACGGTAGCCGTAGCGGGCCCTTTAGCTAGCACCCCTACCCGCACGCCCCGGTCCCAGGGTGGCAGGTAAGCACCGCTGATGGGGCCACTGCCACCCGGCAGGCTCTGCCAGGTTTTCCCTCCATCGGCGCTCCAATCAAAGCGGAACTGCGTGCTGTTCTGCGCCTGCAGGCGCAAGGTCAGGGCTGTGGCGGCTGGCAGCTTTACTTCGCCAATATTCTTCTGCTTGCCTTTCTCGAGTTGCCAGAGCTGGAGCTTGCCGCCGCCGGCCGTGAGGGCCAACGTGTTTTCCGGGTCGCCGTGGGCGGCAATGCCCGCTACGGTGCCCGCAGGCAGTTTGGCGGGGTTCAGCAGGGTAGTCGTGGCGCTGTAGTCGGCGGAAGTGGTGTGCTGGCCGAGCACCGCGCCGCTGTGCTGGGGCCGGGCCGTTAGCTCTAGCCGGCCGCTACGCACGGCCACGGTGGGCCGCTCCTCCACTGGCCACTGCCAGGAAGGTAGCAGGGTAGTTTGGTTGAACTCGTCGCGGAAAGTACGGGCCGTGGCCACGGGAGCTTTGGTGGCGGGCATCGAGCTACCCCCCCGGAACTCGGGCCAGCCGCCGGCCGTCCAGGCAAACTCGCTGATAACGCCCTGCCGGCCCACAAACTCGAAACTGCGGGTGTCGTAGGCGTGGTGCAGCATGTACCAGCGGTTGCCGCGGTTGAACACGGTGCCGTGGCCGGGGCAGGTCCACTTCTCGCCCTTGGTCAGAATGGGGTTCTTCTCATACTTTTCCCAGGGACCCAGCAGGCTTTTGGAGCGGGCTACCCCAATGCCGTAGGTGCAATTATGCCCGCAGCAGCCGTTGCCGGCATAAAAGGCGTAGAAGTAGTCGTTGCGCTTGACCATGCTCACGCCCTCCACCAGGTTGCCTTCCCAAGGGGCCGTGTTGCGGAACAACTCTTTTTTCTCGCCGATTAGAGCCGTATGCTCCTCGTTCAGGCGCTGGGCCCAGATGGGGGTAGGCTCGTTCACGCTGTTACCATCTTCTTTCCAGATTAGGTACAGCTCGCCCTTTTCATCACGCATCGGAAACCCATCGATGGAGCCGTGAGGCTGACCCACCAGCGGCCCCAGGTCGCGGTACGGACCGGCGGGGCTGTCGGCTACTGCAATGCCCACGGCCAGGTTGCCGCCCTTTTTGTGGGCCGTGTAGTAGATGTAGGTTTTGTCGCCTTCCTGGCTGATTTCCGGGGCCCAGAAGTAGTAATCGGCCCAGGCAGGTAGCTCGTTCGGGAATACGTGGCCGGCCAGCTCCCAGTCAGTCAGATTCGTGGATTTGAGCAGGGGAAAGACTGGCCCCCAGTTCGAGGACGTAGCCGTGGCCCAGTACGTGTCGCCTACTTTGGCGATGGACGGGTCGGGAAAGTCGCCGGGTAGCACCGGGTTGGTAATGGAAATAGCTGGGGTTTCCGCCTCCGCCACGGTTTCGGCGGTAGTAGCTGTGGGCGTGCTGACGCTTGTAGTGGTGGCAGACTGGCAGGCGCCCAGCAGGCTCAACGCCAGTCCGGCCACTAGGTGGGTTTTCGTTTTCAGAACCATAGATCAGGAAGCTACAATCGGGTAGGTGGGATACTCAGCGCTAAAGTTGCCGATTATTCGCCGGCGGGTTTCGGCAGGGCCGTGCCTAGGGCCACGGGCGTCCCAAAATCGGGCGTGCCGTCGGCTTTCCAGGTAAACTTCTGCATGCGCGGGCTCCGGTTGTCGCCGCAGCCCTGGCCGGCTTGGGGGTTGGCATGGTAAATAATCCAGTCCTCGGTGCCGTCTTTAGACTGGAAAAAGCCGTTATGGCCCGGCCCAAAAGCGCGGCCCGCGGGGTTCTTCACGAATACGGGGGTGGGCGTTTTGGTCCAGGAGCTAAGCTTCAGCGGGTCGGCGGTAGCGGAAGCCGTGAGCAAGCCCAGGGCGTAGTCGTCGGTGCTGCAGTGGCTGGCCGAGTACACCACAAAGGTTTTGTCGCCGCGCTTCAGGATTTCCGGCCCCTCGTTCACATCCGGGTCACCAAGCTGCTCCCAGCTGAACTCGGGTTTCGAGAGCTCCACCCGCGGCCCTACCAGGGTCCAGGGGTTGCTCATTTCGGCTATGTAAATGCGCTGGGTTTGGGCGCGGGCTACTTCATGGCCCGACCACAGCAGGTAGCGCTTACCGTTCTGCTCCAGTACAGTACCATCAATGGCCCACAAATCCTGACCCGGCACGGCAATGCGGCCCTTATCAACCCAAGTGCCTGTGGTAGGGTCAGCAGAAGAATTTTCCAACACGAAAATACGGTGCCCGTCGCAGCAGAGCGGGTTAGCCGAGTAATAGATGTACCACTTCCCGTCCAGAAAGTGCAGCTCCGGGGCCCAGATTTCAATTTGGTTGATGCCAGCCTGCTGGGGCGTCCAGACCACGGTGCTCACGGCCGAACCCAGCTCCGACATTTTTGCCGTCTTGCGGATGACCAAGTTGCCGCCCGTCGTGCTCATGTAGTAGTACACGTCGCCCCGGCGCACCACCCACGGATCAGGCCCCACCGACAGCAGTGGGTTCGTGAAGGTGGTAGTGGTAGGCGCGGTTGGCGGGGTCGGGGTGGGCGTTACTGATGGAGAGCTTTTGGAGCAAGCCAGAGTGCCGACCAGCAGCAGGGAAGCCCAGAAGGAGGAACGGAGAAACAACATAACGACAGGCGGGAATGGAAAAGAAAACCGGATAGTAGCAATAAAAGGCCAAGCAGAGAAGCCATAGTAGCGTTACCCTACCCCTTCACTTTAAGCCAAACAGCCGCTGCACCGGAAGGTACAGCGGCTGTGGTACACTACCCAGTCAGTAAGGTAAGCTTACCATCCGGGGTTTTGCTTTAAGCGGCCCAGGTCCACGTCGCTCTGCACTAAGGGGAGCAGGCGGGATTTGCCAATCACGAAGTTGTTGAAGTCCGAGTCGCGCGCCTTCAGCAGATTGAGGCCCGTCTGGTTGTCGAGCAGGCCCCAGCGCTGCAAGTCGAACCACCGGACGCCCTCACCCGTCAGCTCCGTTACCCGCTCGTGCATGAGTTGGGTACGCAGGGAGGCCTGGGTAAAGCTACCGGCCGAAAGTGGGGCTAGCCCGGCGCGCTGCCGCACCTGGTTGATCAGCGGGATGGCGGCGGCCATCTGCCCCTGCTCATTCAGGGCTTCGGCTTGCAGCAGGAGCACATCGGCGTAGCGCATTACCCGGTGGTTAATCGGGGAGTCGAAGTCTTCGAAGGTGCGGTAGTAGTCGGTGGCGTATTTGCGCCAGTACACGCGGGCCCGGTTGCGCACGGATACGGCAATTGCCTCTGGCTTGCTGTCAGCCGGCTTGGTACGGTTCAGGAATCCTATTCCATAGGCCAGAGTGTCGGCGTCAACCGGCAGGGTAGTAGAAAATTGGGCTTGGTCGCGGCGGTTGTAGAAGGCCGTTGCCGCCAGCCGAGGGTCGCGCTGTCCGGCGGCAGTGGGCTCTTGCAGCATTTCCCGTACTACCCAGGGCCGAATTTCACCATCGTTGAAGCCGGCACCCGGCACACCCCAGAATTGGGAACGTTGGCCGCCCTGCGAGGAGGTAGCATCGGGGCCGTTGCCAGCATCGTTACCGCCTTTCTTTTCATCCGTAAACTGTACCTCAAAGATGGACTCTGAGTTGTTCTCGGTAGTGTGGCGGAAGTTATCGGTGTAATCGGCAGTTAGCCGGTAGGTGCCGGAACTAATAACCTGGGCAAACTGTGCCTGCGCATCGGCCCACCGCTTGTTCTGCATGTAGGCTTTACCGAGCAGCGTGGTTGCGGCGCCTTTGGTAGCCCGGCCGACATCGTTGCCGGTGTAGGCAGTGGGTAAGTCGGGCTGGGCGGCCTGCAGATCGGCAATTACCTGAGCCCACACTTCAGCCTCCGTGCCCTGCGGATATACCTGGTCCAAACTGGTAGGCGGGGCCAGAGCTAGGGGTACGTTACCATAGAGCGAAACGAGGTTGAAGTAGCTCAGGGCACGCAGAAACCGAGCCTCGGCTAGCACCCGCTTCTGCAAGGTAGCATCCATGCCCTGAATGGCGGGCACATAAGCTAGCACCTGGTTGCAGCGGTAAATTGTGCGGTAGTGGTCGCGCCAGATGTTCTGCGATACTTCAAAGTTGTAGTTCGTTTGCACAAAGCGCGTGAAGTCGGCCAGTTCACCCCAGGGGCTTTGGCTGAAACCGGTGTCGTCGCGTAAGTCAAAAGCAAAATTGAGCCAGCGGCGGTACATGCCCAGCCCTTGCAGACCGGCATAAGTGGCCGTGGAAGCCCTCACGGCATCGTCGCTGCTTTTCCAGGATGATTCCGTGGTAGGAAGGTTTGGGTTTACTTGGTCGAGTAAGTCTTTTTCGCAGGCTGTGGCACTAATTAGCAGTGCTCCAGCCAAGCCCAGCCGGGTTAAAAAAGCGGATTTCATATCGGTATGGTATGGAAGTCGGAAAAGAGGAAGGGCCTAGAAACCGGCCTGAATACCTAGCGTGAACGAGCGCAGGTTGGGGTAAGAGCCTTCATCAACGCCGCGGGCCAAGTTGTTGCCCAAGGTATTGAAGGCCCCGCTACCCACCGTTTCGGGGTCATAGCCGCTGTAGTCGGTGATGGTGAACAGGTTCTGGCCCGTAGCGAAGATGCGCAGGGAGGCCACGTACTTGGTGCGCTCCAGCAGGGGCTTGGGCACCGTGAAGCCCACTTGCAAATTTTTCAGGCGCAAGTAGGAGCCGTCTTCCAGCCAGCGGGTAGTATTAAACAGGGCGTTATTACCAGGAGCCCTACCCGAATTACCGCCCGCTATCAGGGCACGGGGGGTGGTAGTAGAGGGATTAGTGGGCGTCCAGGGGCTGAAATCAGCCCGGTAGTTTCCGTTGTCGTCGGTCCGGTCCAACCAGTACTTGGTCGTGTTGAACACGTCATTGCCCTGCACGCCTTGGAAGAAGGCCGTCACATCAAAGCCGCCGTAGCCCAGGTTCAGGTTCAGGCCATACTGGAGTTTTGGGAAGACATTGCCTACGTGGGCTCGGTCGAAGTCATTAATGGTACCATCGCCGTTGATGTCCTTATAGCGCACATCACCCGCCTGCAAGCCAGCCGGAATATTGGAGTCGCCGCTCTGATAAATGCCATCAAACTGGTAGAGGTAGAAAGAACCAATCTCGTGACCTACCTCGGTGCGGGTAATACCATTAGGTCCGCCATTGAAGAAGTTGGTAGCTCCCGTAGCTTCGCCGCCTACCGTGCCCAAATCGAGCACTGTATTTTTAATAGTAGTCAGGTTGGCGCTGGCTCCGTAGCGAAACTTTGTGCGGTTTTCGTTATAGCCCAGTTGCAACTCAAAGCCTTTATTTTCCAGCTTACCTAGATTCCGGAACGGATTAGGGCCGGCGTTGCCGAAAGTCAGGGGCAGATCAGGGTTAATCAAGGCGTTGTACGTCTGCGACACGTAGTAATCGGCCGACAGTATCAGGCGGTCTTCCAGGAAGCCCGCGTCGAAGCCAACGTTGGTGGTGCGCCGGTCTTCCCACCGAATATTGTCGCTGGCGTAAGTCGTTTGAATAGCCCCGTTGCCGTTCACTACCGAGCCGTTCAGAGCGTAGTTGGCGTTGGTGTTAATAAAGCCTTGCGATAGGTAGGAACCGCCATACGCCCCGTTTACTAAGTCGTTGCCCAGGCGGCCGTAGGAGGCTCGCAGCTTCAGATCGGAAATAGCAGTTACACCTTGGAAGAAGTTCTCCTTCGAAACGCGCCAGCCCAGGGAGGCCGCGCCAAAATTGCCCCACCGATTATCCGGGTCAAAGCGCGAGGAGCCGTCACGGCGGAAGGCGGCCGTAACCAGGTAGCGCTGGTCGTAGTCGTAGGTGAGCTGCCCGAAGAAGGACTGCTTAGCCCAGACGTAGGACGAGCCGATGGCCTGTGGGGTCTGGCTGCCGGCGTCCAACGCCCAGTAATAAGTAGGTCCGGTGCCGTACCCAAAGTTGACGCCACGAGTAAACTCCTGGCGGAAACGCTGCTGGCTGTAGCCTGCTACGGCCGTCAGGTTGTGCTTGCCAAAGTCCTTGTCGAAGGTAAGCGTGTTTTCGGCCATGCCGAACAGCTCATTGCCCTGGCTTTCGCCGAAGTTGGAAGGGTTAGTGGCGTCGTTGCGGCGCCAAATGCCGAACTGCCGCTTCTGCTGGTCATGGAACCCGTGGTATTCGGTAGCCAAGTTCAGGCGGTAGCGCAGGAAGTCGAAAAGGGATAATTCACCGTACACATTGCCCTGCAGGCGGTTGGAAGTGCCGGTATCGTTGAGCAAGGTTTGCAGCGCAATGGGGTTGGTGCCAAACGTAATGGCGTTATCGTTGCCAATACCAAAGCCTCCGGGCGTGGTAGCATCATACACTGGAATCACCGGCAGCATCCTCACCACATCAATGAAGGGCAGACCGTTGAGGCGGGTTTGGTTGGTACGCGTGAGCAAAGCGTTTTGGCCGAATTTCAGCCGTCCGCGCGTAAAGCCCGTGTTCACGCGCAAGCTGTACCGCTCGAACTTGGGCCCCCGCACGGTACCATCTTGCTTAAAGTAGCCCCCCGACACGTTGAAGTTTGAATTAGGTCCGCCCCCAGAGAAGCCTAAGTTGTAGTCCTGAATGGAGCCGCGCTTGAAGAAGTTCTCATTCTCTTTAAACAGCTCGGCTTGCCAGTCAGTATCAATACCAGCGGGCGGGTTGGCCGCATAGGGCTGAGGTGCAAGACCGGCATTTTGATAGGCCTGCCGGTTGATGGCGGCCCATTCGGCGGCATTCGTCAGGTCCAGCGTGTTCACCAGGCGTTGCACCCCACCGTTGGCACTAAAAGAGATGCTGGGAATCCCGGCCTTGCCCTTTTTGGTCGTAATAATAATTACTCCATTAGCACCCGAAGCGCCATAAGGCGCCAAAGCCGCCGCATCTTTCAATACCTGCACCGATTCCACGTCGGCGGGGTTGAAGTCGCGCTGTCCGCCCTGTCCTTGCACCCACAGTCCGTCAATAACGTAAAGTGGGCCGCTACCACTGGCAATAGTGCCCAGGCCACGAATGTTAATGTTTGGAGCCTGGCCCGGGGCGCCGGAGTTGGTAACAGTTACGCCCGGCAGACGGCCCTGAATGGCCTCCCCTACCGAGGCAACCGGCGCGCGGCGCACTTCTTGGGCGCCTACGCTGGCTACTGAACCGGTTACATTCTGACGTTCTTGGGTGAGGTAGCCGACTACTACTACCTCGTTGAGGGCCTTTGAGTCGGGGGCGAGGCTGATGTTGACGCTAGTGCGGCCACTAACAGGTACCTCTTGGGTGAGGTAGCCGACAAAGGAGAAAGTAAGGGTAGCATTGTCGGCTACGGTGAGGGAGTAGCGGCCATCGGCATCGGTGGTGGCACCGTTGGAAGTGCCTTTTTCCAGCACCGTAACGCCGGGCATCCCCTGTCCTTTCTCATCAATAACTCGACCCGTAATGGTTTGGGCAGCAACCCCGTTGCGGCGAATATCAACCTTGGGCAACTCAGCAGACACCGCCCCGGTGCTGGCCAAAGCCGAAAGAGGCAGAATACAGCGCAACGCCAGCTCGGCTGGTCGGCGCAATCTGAGGTAGGAATTTTTCATGGGAAAATAGTGAGGTGGGAATTTGGTGGAGGTACTCACTGCAAACGTTTGCGCCACTACACGGCAAGCAAACGTTTGCGAGGAAAGTAAAGACCTAGAAACGCAAAAGTCAAAAACCAGTAAATCAGGCTTCCAAGGCGGATTTAGAGCACAACAGGCCGCTATTGCTCTTTACGAAACCCGGAATGGCAGCGTAAGAATAAGCACGATTTCAGGAAATGCCAAGAAATTAATAAGATTAGTTGTCACCATCATGCACATCATATCCAACTACGTACCGTCTAAATTCTATTTTAATCGGGTTATCGTTGAGCCTGGCGCACACCGTTTTTGCGTATTTAGTCAAGTGAAGGTTACTATTTCCAAAAACTAGGCGTATTGTTGCAAACGTTTGCGCAATTGCACAGCAGTTCCAACTCTATGGTTTCTGGTCGGCGCGGCTTATCCTGCCTCTTTTCTTCTACCCTATGCTACCTGATATACTCGCCGCTGCCTTTCAGCAGCAGTTCCATTATGCGCCTCTGGTGGTGCGTGCGCCCGGTCGGGTAAACCTGATTGGCGAGTATACTGATTACAACCACGGGTTTGTGCTGCCCGCAGCCATCAACAAGGCTATTTTCTTTGCGGTGGGGTTGAATGGCAGCTCTGCTATTCGTCTTTATTCCCACGATAAGCAGCAGCTCTACACTACGGAAGCCGACTCCATACAACCTTCTACCCTCTTGTGGGCCAACTATTTGCTAGGCGTGGTGGCGCAGTTTCAGAAGCGAGGTATTGCGGTACCGGGCTTCGACTGTGTATTCGGAGGCGACATTCCAATGGGAGCCGGGCTCTCGTCCTCGGCGGCGGTGGAGTGCGGGCTGGCCTTTGCCCTGAACACGCTGCTGCACACCCACCTGGACCGGATGACGTTGGCGCACATGGCCCAGAAAGCCGAGCACGAATTTGCCCTGGTACAGTGTGGGCTGATGGACCAGTTTGCTAGCTTGTTCGGCCAAGACGGGCAGGTAGTGCGCCTGGACTGCCGTTCCCTGGACTACGAATACTTCCCCTTCGATACCCGCGCGGCCCAGGTCGTGCTCTGCAACTCCGGCGTGAAGCACTCGTTGGCCAGCTCCGAGTACAACACCCGCCGCCAGGAGTGCGAGCAGGGCGTGGCCGTACTGCGGGGGCACTACCCCCAGCTGCAGAGCCTGCGCGATGCCACGCTAGCGCACGTGGAAACCCACCGGGCTGCATTGGGCGACGTGGTGTACCGGCGCTGCCGCTACGTAGTGGAGGAAAACCTACGGGTAGAAGCAGCCTGCCAGCACTTACTGGCCGGCGACCTGCGCGCCTTCGGCCAGCAAATGTACGCCTCTCACGCCGGGCTGCGCGACGATTACCAAGTAAGCTGCCGCGAGCTGGACGTGCTGGTGGCCGCGGCCCAGCAGGCGCCGGGTGTGTTCGGGGCCCGCATGATGGGCGGCGGCTTCGGCGGCTGCACCATCAACCTGGTAGCCCCGGACCAGGTAGAGCAGTTCATTGCCCACCAAACCGCCGCTTATCAACAGCAGTTGGGCCTACCCCTGGAAACGTACACGGCCACCATTGTCAGTGGAGTAGACACGCTGGAACTGGTAGCGCTCCACTAATATCGGTTGTTTCGGGCCCGGCCGCTGGATGGGGGGAGTGGGAACCGCCGCATCTGGCCGGGTCTGGAGCAGCCTTAGCGCGGCGCCCGTAAGGCGGCCGCACGACCAGGAATACCCAAAAACCGTTAGAGTGAGCTGCGAACCTGTTTCGCAGAGAATTTCTCCTGAACTGGCACTCTGGTTTCTCACTTTTTGACTTTTCGCATGGCCTCATTTGACCTCGCCCAGCAGCCCCACCGTCGTTTTAACCCACTTACTGGCGAGTGGCTGCTCGTGTCGCCGCACCGGGCACTGCGGCCCTGGCAGGGCCAGCAGGAAGCGCCCGACCGCACCCAGCGTCCCGCTTACGACCCAACCTGCTACCTCTGCGCCGGCAATACCCGCGCGAACGGGGCAGTGAACCCGGCCTACACGGGCACCTTCGTATTCGACAATGACTTTGCCGCCCTTACCCCCGATGCTCCGGCCGGTACAGTGGAGGTTGGGGGGCTGCTGCGGGCCGAAGCCGAATCAGGGGTAGGACGGGTTATCTGCTTCTCCCCGCGCCACGACTTGACCCTGCCGGAAATGAGCACGGCCGAAATTCGAGGGGTAGTGGACGTGTGGGCTGAAGAGTTTGCGAGCCTGGGCGCCCGCCCAGATATCAACTACGTACAGATTTTCGAGAACAAGGGTCAGGTGATGGGCTGCTCTAATCCGCACCCGCACGGGCAGATCTGGGCCCAGCGCACCGTGCCCGGCGACCCGGCCAAGGAAACCGTGCAGCAGCACGCCTACTTCCAGCAACATGGCCGCAGTCTGCTTGCCGACTACCTCGACATTGAGCTGAAAGAGCAGCAACGGATAGTGCTGGAAAACGAGCATTTCGTGGTGCTAGTGCCGTTCTGGGCCGCCTGGCCCTTCGAGACGCTGGTGCTGCCGCGCCGCGCTGTACAGGACGTAACTCAGCTCACGGACGCGGAGCGCGACAGTTTCGCGGATGCCATCCGCCGCCTCACCATTCGCTACGACAACCTGTTCCAGACCTCCTTCCCCTACTCAGCGGGCCTGCACCAGCGCCCCACCGACGGGCAGGAGCATCCGGCGTGGCACCTGCACATGCACTTCTTCCCGCCCCTGCTACGCTCGGCCACCGTGCGCAAGTTCATGGTGGGCTATGAGCTGCTGGCCAACCCCCAGCGCGACATCACCCCCGAGTACGCCGCCCAGCGCCTACGCGAGCTACCGGAGGTACATTATAAGGAAACAATAGCGCAGGAAGGAGTGTAAACGGGCTGCTCAATTGTACTGACCGCGCCATCTGTCTTGCTCTGGCATTGGGGTGCATCACGTCATGCTCTTTTGCATAATGCTCGTTTCCCATGATAGCCCAAAGCCTATCATTCTGAGCTTATGAAAGATGCTACCACGCCTAATCGAGCTGTTAGTACAGTGTCATCCTAACGTGACGAGCAGAACGCGTAGTAGCCCACACGACAACGCCCCGCCAGTTTACATGGCGGGGCGTTGTCGTGTTGCAGGCTTTCTTACTCGCCCGAAGGGCGGGCCAAGAGCTGGCCGGGTGGTATTGGCTTGCCAAAGTTGGGCGTACCATCGGGGTTCCAGGTGAAGGGCTGGGCCCGGGGCGAGCGGAACCTGCCGCACCCCTGGCCGGGCTCGTCGTTGGCATGGTAAAGAATCCAGTCCTGCGTGCCGTCCGGCGACTTGAAGAAGGAGTTATGACCGGGCGCGTACACCTTAGCCGCCGGGTCCTGCTGAAACACCGGCACCGACGACTTAGCCCAGGAACCGGGCTGGAGCAGGTCGCTGTCGGCGGAAGCTGTGAGCATGCCCAGGGCGTAGAAATCGGTCCAGCAGCCACTGGCGGAGTAAATGAGCACCAGTTTGTTGCCGTGGCGCAGTACCTCGGGGCCTTCGTTTACATCGACGTGGGGCGGGTCCTGAGGATTGTTTAGGTCGCCGTTTCGCTCCCAGCTATACACCGGCGTCGAAACCTTGAGGCGCGGGCCATCCACGGTCCAGGGGTTTTTCAGCCGGGCCAGATAAATGTCCTGGCGACCATTTTCGTCCCCTTCCCACCCCGACCACACGAAATAAAGCTGACCGTTGTTCTCGAACACGGAGCCATCAATAGCCCATTTGTTGGTGATGTCTCGCACTTGGCCTTTGTCAATCCAGGTGCCTTCCAAGGGGTCCGCGGAGCTGTTCTCCAGTACCCAAAGCCGGTGCGTTTGGTTAGTACCCGCGTCGGCGGCGTAGTACAGGTACCACTTGTTGTTGATGCGGTGCAGCTCCGGAGCCCAGATGTCGCGGGAGTTAGGGCCGGTGGCGGGCGGCGTCCAGACTACTTTGTGCGGGGCCGTTTTCAGCTGGCTCAGAGACGTGGTTTTCCAGAGCGTGATGTTGCGGCCCGTGGTGTGAGTGTAGTAATAGTAGCCCTCATGGTAGATGCTCCACGGATCGGCCCCGGAAGGTAGCAGGGGGTTAGAAAAGGTAGTAGCCGAGGTCGTCTGCTGGGCCCAGGCTGGGGCGGCCTGCAGCAGCATGAGGCCAAGCAGCCATCCGAAGTAAGGTTTCTTCATAGAACTCAAAGCAGAAAAGTAGGTCACGTTAGCGCTACGCTGCCAAGGAAGCAAAAGGAACAACGCCCAGCGTTACTAACAAGCACGTACTGCTTCGGCGGCGCTCAGCAGCACGTGCTTGTGAAGAGCACAAAAAGCCTACCGGCCATTGAGCTTCTTGATTAAATCGGTTTCGTTTGGGTGGTAGGGCGTGCCGTCGCGACGGAAGACCTCGTGGAACCACTCTACTGGCTCGCCCCCATCGGCAATGGGTACCTCCCACTGGTACTTCGTGTTGGTTTTGCCATCGACGAGGCCCCAGTTGATGGCGCCCACGTTCTGCTTTTTAAGCAGAGGCAGAATGGTTACGAAGCGAGAGTTGCGGGGCCGGGCCATGTACTCGGTGCAAATGAGGGGGCGGCCGTGGGTTTCCAGCAGCTCAATCACGCGCTGGTGAGCAGCTACATCGTCGTAGTTGTGGTAGGTAATGACGTCAGAGTGCAGGGCTTGGTACTTGTTCAAGGCTTCAAAATCCCAGTTCCAGAGGCCCACGCTCAGGGGCTGGTCTGGGTTCACCTCGCGGGCCCAGGCAAACACGTTGCGCACCAAGGGCAGGGAGGAGGTTAGCTTACCATTGTTGCCGGGCTCATTGTACAAGTCCCAGAGCAGCACCCGCTTATCGGTGGCGAAGCTGCGCATTACATCCTGCACGTAGGGCTTGAGTTTCACGAAAGTAGCCGAGTCGCGGGAGGCGGGGTCGCCGGGATCCTGCAGCCACCCCGAGTTGTGAATGCCGGGCTTGGGCGCCGGCTGGGGGCCAATTTTCGACTCTTTGTTCCAGCAGTCATCGAAGAACACCAGAATGGTTTGGATACGATGCTTGTCGGCTAGGCCGAGGTAGGTATTTAGGCGCTCCTTGAAGCCCTTAGGATCCTGCTGCCAGGCCAGGCTGTGCAAAAACACGCGCATGGTGTTAAAGCCGATACCCTCAGCCCAGCCCAACTCCCGGTCGATGGTAGTGGGGTCGAAGGTGTCGGCCTGCCACATTTCCAACTGGTTGATGGCGGTGCTGGGGGTGAAGTTGGCCCCCGTCATCCAGGGGTGAGCCTTATACCAGGCAGTAGCTTTTTCAGCCGACCAGCGCCGTTCTTGCAGAGCGACCGTGGCGGCCGGTCCCTTGGTTTTGATTTTAGTTTTCTGCGCAAAGGAGCCGGTAGTAGCACCGAGCAGCAGCAGAAAGAGCAACAGATTCTTCATGCGAAAATGAAAATTGGGAGAGGAAGTAGAAAGCGAAATGTAAAACGAATGCCCGGCAGCAGATGACCTCGTAAAGCAGCTAGCTTATCACTAGAGAGCTCAAGCTGGAGTTATTGCAAAAACACGGCACCTCGAAGTTGGAGAAGAAGTTGTCGTGGCTCTACACAAAGAGTAGGGCGCGGACTGTACTACTAATACACCTACCGTTGGAAGCTGCTTTAACCTAGCGGCCGGTAGATAGAGTAGCGGCCGTTGATATAGTGCAGCCCTAGTTTGGCGTGTGCTTCATGGGTATAGTGGTAATTAGTTGGAAAGAATTGGACTGGAGAGGTACTTAGGTGTGATAGTAACAAGGCACTTCACAACTCTCAAAACCCGCAGATGCAAACGTTTGCATCTGTTGGTTATCATAACCTGAATCATAGGCATAAGCTGATCCGAAGTCATAGGATAACTTATTTGAAAGGAGAAAATAATACAAGCCGGCGAAGATTAACCAGGCGTCATAGTGCTAAGGTATACAGCAATTCTTGTTTACCTCCAATTCTTATGGTTATTTACCTACTTGGTAATAGGGAAATAGAACTGCAATAAGTAGTACCTAACACATATTAGCTAGGACTGGACGTTAAACACAATTCACTTTTGTATCCTTTATCATGCAAACGTTTGCAGGTTTCTCCGCATATTGAGACTTGGTTCCTGCGCTACTTGCTCTCGCTTCTACTCCTACCCTGCTATGACTCATATCTTATGCCACCTGCTTCTGCTGCTGTTGCTCAGCATGCCAGGCTTTACCTGAGCCCAAAAATTCAATGGCCTCGGTACAGAGATAGGTAACCTATACCGGCTAAAACCTGGCGCTACAACGGCCGCTACTTGCCCCGGCAAGACGATGTGGCCTCCGTGGCTTACTGGTACCAAACCAAGCCCCACGCCCCTTCCCCACCCTACCTTCCAAGGATGACTTGGAAGTAAACCTCGGCCCGGCCCGCTAGCTAGTTTCCGGGCCTGCGCCGTGGTAGGCAGCTACTTTGTTATGATGCTAATAAAACAACTGAACTAGCACTCGAAGCCATGAATAGCAAGCCTGTATTCGTGCTCGACCAAACTTGCAATGTCCCGCAGCATCAAACAGATAATTCGCTTCACTCTGCAAGATGTTCTCTGTTAGCAATTTAACACCATAGATGCTCCGGCCCTACGGACATCAAATCAAGCAGAACATGGTCCAGCAAAGTCAGAGCTACTACCTCCTTCTTCTATCTTAGCTTCTACTCAACCTTACTTCTTCCCAGTATGCCTTCCCGTCGTCATTTCCTGCAACAGGCTACCGCTGGCCTGGCTTCCCTCGCGCTGATGCACCAGGCCGCGGCCCAGGCGGCGGCTCGCACGTATACCAATCCGGTGTACGCCGGACAGTTTCCCGACCCATTTGTGCTGCGCCACCAGGGCCGCTACTACGCTTTTGGCACTACGGGCACGGGCCGCACCCCAGACGGCCGCATTTTCACCCTGCTCACCTCCACCAACCTAGTCGATTGGAAACAGGCTGGCGGGGCTCTCACACCGCCTGCCGGAGCCGAGGGGGCAGATTTTTGGGCGCCCGAGGTAATATTCCACAACGGCACATTTTACATGTACTACTCCATGGGCGGTGGGGCCATTGGGGCCACGGTGGGCCACCGCTTGCACGTGGCAACCAGCAAAACTCCGCAGGGGCCCTATACGCAAGTGGCCCTGCTGGATGTGCCGGATAGCAAGTTTACCATCGACGCCCACCCGTTTCAGGACACCGACGGGAAGTGGTACCTGTTTTACGCCCGCGACTTTATCGATTCGGACAATGGCTACCGCCCTGGCACCGGCCTAGTAGTCGACCGGCTGCTAGATATGACCCGCTTGGCTGGCGAAAGTCGCACCGTCATGCGTGCCCGCCACGACTGGACGGTGTTCGAGAAAAACCGCACTATGCCGCTGTACGGCGGCAAAACCTTTCCCGAGTGGCACACCCTGGAAGGTCCATTCATGCGCAAACGCAACGGCAAGTACTACTGCTTCTACAGCGGCGCCAACTTCCTGACTTCCCGCTACGGCGTGGATTATTGCGTGGCCGATTCCATCATGGGTCCGTACTCCGACGCCGGAGCCAACAAGGGTGCCCGCGTCCTGCACGCGGTAGAGGGCCACGTACGCGGCCCAGGGCACCACTCCCACGTGCTTAGCCCCGATGGCAAAACCGAATACCTCGTTTACCACGCCTGGGACAAGGCCATGAAGGAGCGGCAGTTGTGCATCGATAAACTAGCCTGGACGGCGCAAGGCCCGCGTTGCCAGGGTCCTACCTACACGCCACAGCCCTTGCCGCGCTAAATGGGTGAGCGTGCGGCCCAAGAAAGCTGCCCCGCCTCACGCTGAAGTGGAGAAAGGTTGGATGGGCTTGTGAGTTGCTAGCTTTTGCGCAAAAACTGGATGAGGTTTGCTGCAATTGGTCAAGTATTTGCGTCAAATTTGCGCATATTGTTGTTTACCCATCTCCTTTCATTTCAATACCACGAGATTTTGGCCCGCGCAAAAGCTTCCATTTCTGATCTGGCTCAGCAGCTAGGGGTTTCCGTTTCCACCATTTCCCGGGCCCTCAGCGACCATCCTAGCATCAGCGACGCTACCAAAAAGAGGGTCTGGAAGCTGGCCAAGGAGTTGCATTACCAGCCCAACCATCTGGCCGCGGGCTTGCGCAAAGGACGTAGCAATTTGCTCGGGGTTATTGTGCCGCACATTGATGGACACTTTTTTACGCTGGTGGTCAAAGGCATAGAAACCGTAGCCACCAAGGCGGGCTTCAACGTGCTGATCTGCCAGTCGAACGAAGATGTGGCTCACGAGCGCAAAAATATCGAAACGCTGCTCAGCGCCCAGGTAGAGGGCATTCTGGTGTCATTGGCGCGTACTACCCGCGACTTCAAGCACTTCGAAAAGGTGAATAAACAGGAGATTCCGCTGGTGTTTTTTGACCGGGTGCTGGATGGGCTCAACGTTAGCGCCGTGGTCCTCGACGACCGGGAGGGAGGCTACCAATCTACCAAGCACCTAATTGCGCAAGGCTGCCGCCGGATTGCTCACTTCTGCGGACCGCTTCATCTGAACATCTACAAGAACCGCCGGCTGGGCTACATTGATGCCCTGCTTGAGCACGGCCTACCCGTGGAAGAAAACCTCATCTTTCACTGCGACATGACGGTGGAGGATGGCGTGCGCGGCATGCAGCAGCTTCTGGCCCTCCGGCAGCGGCCAGACGCCGTGTTTTCGGCCAGCGACTTTTCCATCGTGGGAGCCTTGCAGGAGTTGAAGCGACACAACTTGCGCGTACCCCAAGACCTTGCCCTGGCCGGCTTCAGCAACGAAACCTTTACTTCCCTGACCGAGCCCATGCTGACCTCCGTGGATCAGCGTTGCGAGCAGATGGGCCAGTCAGCGGTGCGCTTGTTTTTGGAAATGCGCGAGGAGCGCGAGGCCAATTTCTCGCCCCGTCGCATTGTGCTGCCCCCCGAGTTACTTATCCGGGCCTCCTCCCAGCGCCCCAAATAACGGCTGGGGTGGTTTGCCGGCCGCCATGCAGAAAGTGTTACGCAGTTAGTTGCAACCCATTGTCCTACCCTACTCCAGCTGGTTTACTGCCTGAGCAGGACTTTTCCTAGGTTGTTACAGAAAGCACGAATCACGACGACAACTTTTTGCGTAAAGGCACGGTTCGTCCGCTTCCTGCTCTTGGGGCGCAGCTTCCCTTTCCGCCTTTCCCCTGCGTATGCCGCTACCTGACTCCCTGCTGCCCCTCTTTCATGCCTTGCCCGACGCCTATCTGCTGCTCTCCCCCGACCTGCGGATTGAGGCAGCCAGCGACGCCTACCTGGCCGCAGTTCTGATGGAGCGTGGCCGTTTGGTTGGGCGGCCGTTGTTCGACGTTTATCGGGCTACGGCTGATGCGCCGGACGCTGGCTTCGTGCGCGACTTGCAGGCCTCCCTGGCACAGGCCGCCGCCACGGGGCAACCCCACCAGATGGAGCGCCAGCGCTACGACGTACCCGACCCGAACCGCCCCGGCCACTTTGTGGAGCGCCACTGGGCGCCGCGTACTATTCCCATCCTCGATGAGGAAGGCCGGCTGCTGTACCTGCTGCATGTGGCGCAAGACGCAACACCCCAGATACGCCACGAGGCGCAGCTACGTTCCAGCCAGACCCGGGAGCAATCGGCTCGGGATACGGCCGAAGTTCAGGACCAACTCCTGCACAATGTGCTGCACCAGGCCCCCGTTGCCATTGCATACTTAGAAGGCCCCGGTTACCTAATTACCCTGGCCAACGCTACCGTGTGCGAGATTTGGGCCCGTACCCAGCAGCAAGTTATGGGGCTGCCCCTGCTAGAGGCCCTACCCGAGTTGCAAGGCCAGGGAATTGATGAACTGCTGGATGGCGTACGGCGCACGGGCACACCCTACGTTGGCACCGAGCTACCCGTACAGTTGCTGCGCCACGGCCACATCGAAACCATCTACTTCAACTTTGTCTACCAGCCCCAGCGCTCCGGGCAGGGAGAAATAACGGGGGTGTTGGTGGTTGCCAACGACGTCACGGAGCAGGTGATAGCCCGCCAGCAGATGGAGCAGCAGGAGCGCCACACCGCCCACCTCAACGAGGAGCTAGCCTCCATTAATGAAGAACTCACGGCGGCCAATGAAGAAGTGCTGGCTAACAACAACGAGTTGGTTCGGGCCCAGCTTGAGCTTCAACACCTAAACCAGATACTTGAAGCCCGCGTGGCCGAGCGCACCGCCGCGCTGCTGCGGGCCCAGCAGAAAGCGGAGCATCAACAGCAGCGTCTGGAGCGGCTTTTTCAGCAAGCACCAGCCGCTATTTGCATGCTCAACGGCCCCGAGTTGGTGTACGAGCTAGTGAACCCAGCGTATCAGCAGCTGTTTCCGGGTCGCAGCCTGCTAGGCAAGCCCCTGCTCGAAGCCTTGCCTGAACTGGCGGGCCAGCGGGTTTGGCAAACTCTGCGCAAGGTTTACCAAACGGGCGTATCGCACGCGGAAATGGCCATCCGGATTCCGGTAGCCAAGTACGAAGGAGCCCCGCTGGAGGACTTCTACTTCAACTACATTCAGCAGGCCCGCTTTGATGAGCACGGCGCCATTGACGGGGTAGTAGTTTTTGCCTTTGACGTCACGGCCCAGGTGCAGGCCCAGCACGCCAGCGCCGCCACGGCCCGGCGCCTGCAGGTTCTTACTGATTCTCTGCCCGTGCTCATTGGCTACCTCGACCAGGACCGGCGCTACCAATTTGCCAACGAGGCCTACCGGGCGTGGTTTCGGCAAGACCCTGCCAAGTTACTAGGCCAACCCGTCCGCGAAATAGTGGGGGAAAAGGCCTACGCGGTAACAAAGGGCTACATGGACCGAGCCCTGGCCGGCGAGCATCTGAGCTTTGAGGCCCAAATGCCCTACCGCCAGGACTTAACCAAGCACATTCATACCAGTTACGTGCCCGATGTGCGCGAGGGTCAGGTGGTGGGTTTCTACACTCTGGTAACCGATATTACGGAACAGGTGCAGGCCCGCGAGCAGGTCCAGGCCCTGAATGAGGAACTGGCTGCCATCAACGAGGAGCTAACGGCCTCCAACGAGGAGTTAAGCGAGACCAACCAGCAGCTTACGCGCACCAACCAGGACCTTGATAATTTCGTGTACGCTGCCTCTCACGACCTCAAGCAGCCGGTGAACAACTTGGCCGGACTGTTTGCCGAGGTGCGCCGGGGCGTAACTTTCCACGACCCCGCCGAGGAGCAGCTGCTCGTTCCGCTCATCGACGGCGCCCTGCATCAGCTCAGCGCCACTATCGACGACTTGGCGGCCCTGGGCCAGACCCAACAAGTTTTGGCCCCCACCGAAAGGGTAGCGCTGAGCCGCGTGGTAGAGGAAGTTCTCCAGACGCTAAAACCGCAGATAAAAGCCACCCAAGCCCGTATTACCACCGACTTTGAGCGTCTGCCCACCCTGAAGTACGCCCGAACCAACCTGCGTACCATCCTGCTTAATCTGCTGGGCAACTCGCTTAAGTACGCGGATCCGACCCGGCCGGCCCGCATCCAGGTCACGGCGTGGCTGGAGGCCAGTCAGCCCGTACTTATGGTTCAGGACAATGGGCTGGGCTTCGATGCGGACAAGCATGGTCCGGAGCTGTTTCAGCTTTTCCGCCGCTTTCACACCCACACGCCCGGTACCGGCGTGGGCCTTTACTTAGTTCACCGCATTGTACAGGCCCAGGGCGGCCACGTTGCGGTAGAAAGCCGGGTTGGCGAAGGCGCGACTTTCCGCGTTGCCCTGGGTCCGGCCTAGCCTGACCGGAGTTGACCCGGCTCCTGACTTCCGGCGCTTTCTTACTTCCCTCTCCCGGCCACTACGTGCTAGCACCTAGCATCATGCCCGCCCCGCTACGCGGCTTTGCAATCATAACAAAGGCGTAGTGTATTGGCAACACTGTTGGGCAGAAACTAAAAATCCCGCCCTACGATATCGTAAGGCGGGATTCAGTGGAGCTGCAGGGATTCGAACCCTGGTCCAGACAAGGAAGCCGTCGAGCTTTCTACGTGTGTATCTATGCTTGAATTTTCGAGACATTCCAGGCGCACATCAGGCCCTTGGTTTGTCCTTATCTGCTTGAGTTTCGCCTTGGAGTCGCAGCGCCCCCAAGACTATCCTAATACTTACGACGCCCCGAACTCACCCGTGAAAAGGAAGACGGATGCGGGACGATGGCAATTACCTAATACCTAGATTAGGCAGCCATGGCGTAGCTATACTCGCCGGTTGTTGTTTGGACGACTTTTTAACGGGAGATTCATCCAACTCCCGACACGCTTACTCGCGACCTGCACAAGCTGTCAATTCCGGTCAGCCCCAATTTTTAAAGAACGGTTCCCGCCACAAGTAGCGGGGTGCAAATGTACGCACATCAGCAGAAAAACGTTGTGTAGGGGCAAAATTGTTCCCGTTTTCACCTGTCATTCCGAGCGGAGCGAGGGATTAGAGTGCCTAAGCGGAGGCTAGCCCCGTTTGCTTTCTACGATAGGCATGACAGTTGTATTTCCTGCCGGCAACCTACCCACTTCGTCCTTCCAAACCCCGGCTTTTCGGGGTATCTTTGTGGCTAGTCGTATGGAGAATTTCGTTGTTTCAGCCCGCAAGTACCGGCCCGCCACGTTCCGCAGCGTAGTGGGGCAGCAGCACGTTACTACCACCCTGCAGAATGCCATTGTCAGCCAGCACCTGGCCCAGGCGTTCCTGTTCTGCGGGCCGCGGGGCGTGGGCAAAACCACCTGCGCCCGCATTCTGGCCAAAACCATCAACTGCGAGTTTGTGGAGGAGCACGTGCGCAAGGGCCGCCCGGTTTCGGAGCTGCTGCAAACTCAGCCTGGCATCGTGCCCGACGCTCTGCAGAAGGCCGCTGACCCTGATAATACACCCTTCGAGCTAGAGGCTTGCGGCAAGTGCTCATCCTGCCGCGCCTTTCAGGAAAACGCCTCGTTTAACGTGCATGAGCTGGATGCGGCCTCCAACAACTCCGTGGAGGACATCCGCAGCCTTGTGGAACAGGTGCGCTACGCTCCCCAGCAGGGCCGCTTTAAGGTGTACATCATCGACGAGGTGCACATGCTCTCGAATGCGGCCTTCAATGCCTTCCTCAAAACCCTAGAGGAGCCGCCTTCCTACGCCATTTTTATTCTGGCTACCACTGAGCGGCACAAGATTATCCCCACCATTCTTTCGCGCTGCCAGATCTTCGATTTTAACCGGATTCGGGTCGATGACATTCGCGGGCATTTGCGCTACGTAGCCACCCAGGAGCAGATTCAGGCCGAGGACGATGCCCTGCACCTACTGGCTCAGAAGGCCGACGGCGGCCTGCGCGACGCCCTGAGCATGTTCGACCAAATGGTCACGTTTTCGGGTCACAACCTGAGCTACAAAGACGTCATCCAGAACCTGCACATTCTGGATTATGAGTACTACTTCCGGCTAATAGATGCCTTGCTGACCGAAAACCTATCGGGCACGCTGCTGCTACTGGAAGAGGTAATGCAGAACGGCTTCGACCTGCACAACTTTGTGGTAGGCGCGGCCGAGCACCTGCGCGGCCTGCTCGTGTGCAAGGACCCCGTGACGGTGCAGCTACTGGAAGTCTCGGACAATATCCGGCAGAAGTACGTGCAGCAGGCCCAGGCGGCCCCGCTACCCTTCCTGCTCTCGGCTTTGAACCTGGTAAGCCAGTGCGACCGGGAATTCAAGCAGGCCAAAAACCAGCGCCTCCACGTGGAGCTGATGCTCATGAAGCTGGCCTACCTCAACAGCGCCGTGCAGTTTGCCCGCGACCTGAGCGCCGCGCCGGCTGCTGCTGCCAGCACCCAACGGGCATCGTCGGATAACGGCGAGGCGAAAAAAAAAAGTAGCGTAACTACTTCTCCGGTTCCCGCCAGCAGCCCGCCTGCCCCCACTGGTAGCGCTGAAGTGCCGGTTACCTCTGCCCCTGGGGCAAGTGGCACCGTTCCGTTACCCGCAACGCCGGCACCCACCCCGGTCCCGGCCGCTAGTTCGCAGCCAAAATCAGCTCCTGCTGACCCTGAGCCAATTGTACCCATTGAAAGCGGGGTAGAAGAGTTGCACGGTACTCCCAGCATCGAGGACGAAGCGGCTACCCAAGTGCCCCCTACGCCCCAGCTCCGCGACTCGGTGCCCCACGTGGAAATTGGCAAGCCCAGCGTAGCCGGCCACGAGCCGGGCCAGCTGCCGGTTACGGCCGCTCCCCTACCCCCGCCCCGCCCCGGCATGCCCACCGGCAAACCGATAGGCCTGGGCAGCAAGTTGCCAGGCTTGGGCAACCTAGCGGCCATGAAGGCTCAGCTAGAACAGCAAGCCGCCGCCGGTAAAGCGGCCGTTGATACAGAGCCCAGTGGGCCCGTTACGGGCTTACCAGCCATCAACGATGAGGTGCTGCAGCGGGTATGGAAAGAGCTGACCGAGGAACGGAAGGCCATCAGCATGATGCACTACAGCCTGCTGAACCGGCCAGTGCAGGCCAACGAAAACCACCTCATCATGCTCCGGGTGGACAACCCGGTGCAGGAGGACCAGTTCAATGAGTTCCGGGCCGAATTCTTAGGTGAGCTGCGCCGCCGCACTGGCTACCCTCGCCTCAACGTGCAGGCCGAGGTAGTGGAGCGCATCGAAACGGGCCGCAAGCTCTATACCTCCAACGACAAGCTGGAATACTTAATGGAGAAGTACCCCATGCTCACGGCCATGAAGCAAAAGCTGGGCCTGGACGCGGATTTTTAACCGTAAGGCTTTCCTGATAAATCAATAGAGAACTGTCATTCCGAGTGCCGCGAGGAATCTGAGCTGATCCATTGAATAGCTACCTCAGATTCCTCGCGGCACTCGGAATGACAGTTCGTGGCTTGGCTGAATCATCTTGATCAGCAGTTCTTACAACTTCTCATACGCAAAAATCCGCACTTTGAGGCTGCAGCGGCTTCGTCAAGCTTTTTATTCCCAGGGGGGCCGCCTATCTTTGGCTTCTTGTCCTTTCTGCTTTGCTTTCCGCGCTGGCCTTCCTGTGAAAAAAAACCACTTGCTTTTGATTCCGGCCCTGGCCACCCTGGGCCTGACCCAGTGCCAAACCAGTAAGCCCACTGCCGCGGTAGCTCCCCCCACTACGGCTGCCGCGCCAGCTCCTCAGCAGAAAGAATATACCTACCAGACCGTAGAGGGCGACCCGCTGAAAGCGCGCATCTACACCCTGGACAACGGCCTGACCGTTTACCTCTCCGACTACGACGACGCCCCACGCATCCAGACCTACCTGGCCGTGCGCGCTGGCTCCAAGAACGACCCCAGCACCGCTACCGGCCTGGCGCACTATCTGGAGCACATGGTGTTTAAGGGTACTTCCCGGCTGGGCACCCAGAACTGGGCCGCCGAGAAAGTGGAGCTAGACAAAATTGAGGCCCTCTACGAGCAGTACCGCGCCCAGCGCAACGACCCCGCCGCCCGCAAGCGCACCTACCACCAGATCGACTCGATTTCCAGCGTAGCGGCCAAGTACGCCGTGGCCAACGAGTACGACAAAGTGATGGGCGCCATTGGGGCCAAGGGCTCTAACGCCTACACCTCGGTCGAGCAGACGGTATACCAGGAGGACATTCCGAGCAACCAGCTGGAGAAATGGGCCGCCATTCAGGCCGAGCGCATGCAGGAAATGGTGCCGCGCCTGTTCCACACCGAGCTGGAGGCGGTATATGAGGAGAAAAACCGCGGTCTGGACTCCGACTTCCGCAAGGAGTTTGAGGCCATGAACAGCAGCCTGTTTCAGAAGCACGAGTACGGCACCCAGACCACCATCGGGACCATCGAGCACCTGCAGAACCCCTCCATTACCGAGATTAAGAAGTATTTCGGTCAGTACTACGTGCCGAACAACGTGGCTCTGTGCTTGAGCGGTGACCTGGACTACGACCAAACTATCCGCATTATCGACCAGTACTTCGGCAAGCTGCAGAGCAAGCCGGTGCCGGCCTTTACTGCCGCCCAGGAAGCGCCCATTACGGCGCCTATTGTGAAGGAAGTGCTGGGCCCGGACGCCGAAAATGTAATGGTCGGGTTCCGCTTCCCTGGCACGGCCACCCGCGACGCGCTGGTGCTGCGCATGGTAGATAAAATCCTGAGCAACGGGCAGGCCGGCCTCATCGACCTGGACCTGAACCAGAAGCAGGCCGTACTGAGTGCCGCCTCGTTCACGGACCTCAACAACGATTACTCCACCCACATCCTGTACGCTACCCCCCGCCAAGGCCAGAGCCTTAATCAGGTGCGCGACTTGCTGCTGGGCGAGCTGAACAAAGTAAAAAAGGGTGATTTTCCGGAGTGGCTGATTCCGGCCATTATCAACAACGAGCAGCTGCAGCGCACCAAAAGCTACGAGAGCAACGAGGCCCGCGCCGGCGCTTTCGTGGCGGCTTTCGTGGCCCGCGAGGACTGGAAAGACTACCTCAAGCAGTTCGATGACTTCGCGACCATCACGAAAGAAGAAGTGATGCGCGTGGCCAACCAGTACTACGGCCCCGGCTACGCCCTGGTGTACAAGCGCACCGGTAAAGACCCGAACACGGTGAAAGTGGTGAAGCCCGCCATTACGCCCGTACCGGTGAACCGCGAAGCGGCCTCCGACTTTTACAAGCAGGTCACCAGCATGACCTCGCCGGAGCTGCAGCCGGTGTTCCTGGATTATAAGAAGGACATTCAGGAAACGAAGCTGGCCTCGGGCCTACCGGTGTACTACACCCACAACGCCGAGAACAACCTCTTCAACCTGTACTACGTGCTCGACCTGGGCACGAACCACGACCCCAAGCTGGGCCTCGCCACCGATTACCTGCAGTACCTGGGCACCGGCAAGTACAACGCCGCACAGCTCCAGCAGGAGTTCTACAAGCTCGGCTGCTCTTTCTCGGTGCAAAGCGGCCAGGACCGCACCTTCGTCAGCCTCTCCGGCCTCGACAGCAACTTTGAGCAAGCGTTGCAGCTGTTTGAAAGCCTGCTGGCCGCGCCCAAGCCCGATGCGGCGGCCCTTAAGAACATGGTAGCAGGTGTACTCAAAGCCCGCCAGGATGCCAAGTTGAATAAAGGCGTAATTCTGAATCAGGCTTTGGTAAACTACGCCAAGTACGGTGCGAAAAACCCCTTCACCAGCCAGCTCAGCGAGAAAGAGCTGAAGGCTCTGAAGCCCGAGCAGCTCACCGCCCTCATTCAGAAACTCCCGACCTACCAGCACCGTGTGCTGTACTACGGGCCGCGCAAGACCGATGGGTTAGCTTCTACGCTAAACACTACCCACCGCGTACCCGCCAAGCTCACACCCGTACCCGCCAACAAGGACTTTGCCGAGCAGCCGATGACGGACCGCAAAGTGTACTGGGTGGACTATAACATGGTGCAGGCCGAAATCTTGTTCCTGAGCAAAGGACCCGTGTTTGACAAAGGTCTGCTGCCGACGACCAGCCTCTACAACGAGTATTTCGGGGGTAGCATGGGGAGCATTGTGTTCCAGGAGCTGCGCGAGTCCAAGGCGCTAGCGTACTCGGCTTCCTCGCGGTTTGCCTCGGCCGATAAGGTAGGGCGCAGCTCCTACAACCTCAGCTACATCGGCACCCAGAGCGACAAGCTGCCCGAGGCCATGGCCGGCATGAATACCCTGCTCAACGACATGCCCGTGGCCGAAGCCAACCTGCAGATTGCCAAGCAAAGCATTCGCAACAGCATTGCTACGGAGCGCATCACCAAGTCCGACATTCTGTTCAGCTACGAGCGGGCCAAGCGCCTCGGCCTCGACTACGATGTGCGCCGCGATGTGTACGAGCAGACCTCCAACATGAGCTTCCAGGACCTGCAGAAATTCCAGCAGGCCCGCGTGAAAGGCCAGCCCCAAACGATTCTGGTTATCGGTTCCAAAGACCGCCTCAACTTTAAGGAGTTGGCCAAGTACGGCCAGGTCCAGCAACTCACGCTGAAAGAAATCTTCGGCTATTAGTGTCCCATGTGAACGTCATGCTGAACGGAGCCGAAGCATCTCTCCCGCTTCGTTGTTAGACCTTCTGATTATTAGAGGTAGAGATGCTTCGGCAAGCTCAGCATGACGGCCAGATGGCTTTTTCTACTCAACCACAACAACCCTAAGTACCCAAAGTACCTTTTCAACAATGGCAGAGAAAATCACCATCAAGAACGGCAAGCTGAATGTGCCGGACCAACCTATCATCCCGTTCATCGAAGGCGACGGCACGGGTCCGGACATCTGGGCGGCTTCCGTCCGCGTATTCGACGCGGCTGTAGAGAAAGCCTACGGTGGTTCGCGCAAGCTGGAGTGGAAGGAAGTAATGGCCGGCGAGAAGTCGTTCAAGCAGACTGGTAACTGGCTGCCCAACGAAACCCTGGATGCTTTCCGCGACTACCTCGTGGGCATCAAAGGCCCCCTGACTACCCCCGTGGGTGGCGGTATTCGTTCCCTGAACGTGGCCCTGCGCCAGGAGCTGGACCTATACGCCTGCGTACGCCCCGTGCGCTGGTTTGAAGGCGTACCCTCGCCGGTGAAGCAGCCGAACCTGACCGACATGGTGATCTTCCGTGAGAACACCGAGGACATCTACGCTGGCATCGAGTACATGAACGGCACGCCCCAGGCGCAGAAAATGCTGGAATTCCTGCAGGATGAGATGGGCGTGAAGAAAATCCGCTTCCCCGAGTCGTCTTCTTTCGGCATTAAGCCCGTATCGAAAGAGGGCACCGAGCGGCTGGTACGCGCGGCTATTCAGTACGCCATCGACAACAACAAGCCTTCGGTGACCATCGTGCACAAAGGCAACATCATGAAGTTCACTGAGGGTGCCTTCAAAACCTGGGGTTACGAGCTGGCGGAGCGGGAGTTCGGCGACAAAGTGTACACTTGGGCTCAGTACGACAAAGTAGCGGCCAAGCAAGGCCAGGAAGTAGCCGATGCTCAGCAGAAAGCGGCGCTGGAAAGCGGCAAGATCCTGGTGAAAGACAGCATTGCCGATGCTTTCCTCCAGCAGATCCTGCTCCGTCCCGCCGACTACTCAGTAGTAGCTACCCTGAACCTGAACGGCGACTATATCTCCGACGCCCTGGCCGCCATCGTGGGTGGTATCGGCATTGCGCCCGGTGCCAACATCAACTACGTAACCGGCCACGCCATCTTCGAAGCTACCCACGGCACCGCGCCCAAGTACGCTGGTCTCGACAAAGTGAACCCCGGCTCGGTTATCCTCTCGGGTGCCCTGATGCTAGAGCACCTGGGCTGGCAGGAAGCCGCCGACCTGATCTACAAAGGCCTAGAAGCCGCTATTGCCTCGAAGCGCGTAACCTACGACTTCGAGCGTCTGATGGACGGTGCTACCCTGCTGAAGTGCAGCGAATTCGGCGACGAAATTATCAGCCGGATGTAGTAGCTTGGCACTAGCCAACTAAACCACGAAACCCCGCGTTGGCTGCAAGGCCGGCGCGGGGTTTTGTGGTTTAATTAATTAAGTCACGAGTGTATTCTTACATTACAGCAAGTAAGTGTACCGAATGGGCGCAACTACATTCCTGTATGTACCTTACTTACCAACTACAGCTGCGTTTGTGTAGCATTCAACAGCACCCAAATTTGCTTACCCACAACCATACTGAGTTAGTGGCGTGCAAACCACTCACTTCCTGAAGCTCCGGTTGTCCCTGCAGCCGGGGCTTCGTCTTTTCAAATAACAGGTTGCGTGTGAGATAACGACCGTGCGAGTAGTCCGAGGGCAGGCCCTACCATCACATCTTGAAGGTATGTGAGGCAGCATCCAGTTACTGACGGCTCCATAGGTGTAGTAATGGTCTCTAGAACAGACAGGAGGATGTACCAAATAAGGCACCATGCATAATTCAATAATTTTGCACTATTCCTTTTAATTATATCAATTATATTACATTAAAACTATATAGAATTAACTTCCTTTTAAACGGCTTGAGCTAGTGTTGTTGGCGGTAATGATGGTTTGACGTACTAGAATATCCTGCAGGGATGTAGCATTACTCAGAGCTTATATGTTGCACTATTTACATATATTATATTTATGACAGCATTTTATTAACAATTTAGAAATAAAGTAGTCCTAAAACAGGCGTATTTTTGCGAATCTGTAGGGCCGGGATTTAGTCTGGAACTTGTTTTCTTGTTTTCTTCTTGCGGGTATATGCCAAAAATTTTACGACGTGCTTTGCACGCTTGGTTGCTATTGCCGTGCCTGGCGCTTCAACCTCTTCTGGCTGCGGCCAACGTTCAAGAACCTTTTGACACTGGCACCAAGTTGGCCTACCCTGCTGGCACCGTAAGCCTCACCTCTGGCGACTGGATTCTGACGGATGCCGTGCTCGGCAGCGCGGAGGCCGACCGTAAAAATGGAGCGCAAGCCGTACGCCTGCAGCAGAACGGAACGCTCAGCATGGCCTTCTTCCTGCCTAATGGCGCCAATACGGTAACCGTGCAGCACGCCATTTATGGCACCGACGCCAGCAGCAGCTGGGAGCTGTGGGCGCAATCGGAGGCCTGCAACTGCAACAAGTGGACGAAGGTGGGCAACACCGTATTCACGACCACTGCTACGCTGCAAACGGCGGCCTTTACGGTGAATATTCCGGGCAAGGTGAAGTTTGAGATTCGGAAAACGTCGGGTGGGGCGGCTCGCCTGAATCTGGACGATTTTGCCGTTACTGACTACGGCGTTGCCCAGCCCTCCCTCGACAACGACCACTTGGCCCTGGGCAACCCCAGCGGCGCTACCGCCGACCCCAGCTACCCGAACAACTACCTGTTGCTCAAGCCCCAATTTGCCGTGGGCTACAACCGCGACCAGGGCAAGCCCAACTGGGTAAGCTGGCACCTCGACATCTCGGACCGTGGTAGCAGCGACCGGCAGGACGACTTCCGCAACGATACCTCCCTACCCCAGGGGTGGTACCAGGTGCAAAGCACCAGCTACTCGGGTTCGGGCTTCGACCGGGGCCATAACTGCCCCAGCGCCGACCGCACTTCTTCGGATGAAAACAACTCGGCTACCTTCCTGATGACCAACATGATGCCCCAGGCCCCGCAAAACAACCAGGGGCCCTGGGCTACGCTGGAAGGCTACGCGCGTACTTTCTTACCCAACAATGAGGTGTACATCGTCTGCGGCAGCTACGGGGTAGGCGGCACCGGCAGCAACGGCGGCCTGACCACTACCCTCGACCAGGGCCGCCTCACGGTGCCTAACCGTACCTGGAAGGTGATTGTGGTTCTACCCGTGGGCGACAATGACGTGGCCCGCATTACGGCCGCTACCCGCGTCATTGCCGTGGATATGCCCAACATCAACACCCTGAATCAGGACTGGAGCACCTACCGCACGACCGTGGACGCCATTGAGGCCGCCACTGGCTACGACCTGCTCTCGAAGCTCCCGATAGAAGTACAGACGGCCATCGAATCGAAGGTTGATGCCGGCCCGGTCCTGTAGTCTTCAGTCCTACTTTCTCATTGATTTTGCGGCGTTTCCGTCACTATATGAATTACATTTCTAAGCACCACGTTGCCGGGCGGGTAAGAAAGCTGATGACTGGGCTTCTGACAGGCCTAGCAACAGCAGGACTCCTAACCACTGCTACCACCGCGCAGGCGCAACTCATTCTAACCAACGCCACACCGGTTACCGAAACCTTTGACGGCCAGGGCAACGCCGCGGGTGCCGTTCCGGCAGGCTTTGTGCTGGCGGCCGGCACAACGAACATCAACTACTTCAACGCGGCCAATGTGGCCGTTACTACCCGGGCCAGCGGCACTGTAGCCCCCGGCGCCCTGGCTAGCAACTCTGCCGGCGCGGCCTACAATTTTGGCAACGGCACCACGGCTACGGCCACCGACCGGGCCTTGGGTTTCCTGTCTTCCGGTAGCTACTTAGCGCCGCGCCACTTGCTGCTGGCCGTGCGCAACAACACGGGCGCTACCATTACGGAGCTGGCCGTGGCCTATGATGTGGAGAAGTACCGCACTGGTACTAACCCCTTCGAGTGGCAGTTTTACACCAGCCCCGATGGTGCTACCTGGACTCCTCAAACCAGCCTGACGGTAACCTACGGCTCCGATGGCGCCAATGCGGTTGTCAATCCGCCGAGCAGCACATCCAAGAGCACAGTCCTGAGCGACCTGAACCTAGCCAACGGGGCGACTACCTACCTACGCTGGTCGTACGTGGGCACCCTGGGCAGTGGCAACGCCCAAGCCTTGGGCCTCGACAACCTGAGCCTTACTCCTACCCTCTCGGGCACCGCTAACCCAGCGCCAGCCGCAACTATTACCACTGGCAGCGTGCCCAGCGCCGCTTTCTGCGTGACGAGCACGGCGGGTAGCACTGCTTTTCCTGTGGCCTATACCAGCAGCGGCACTTACACTGGCAGCTACAAAGTGCAGCTTTCTGATGCCAACGGCGTTTTCGCGGCCAGCACCTCTACAGGCATCATCGGGACGGGCACTAGCTCGCCAATTTCGGCTGTAATTCCGGCCGGTACGCCTAGCGGTAGCGGCTACCGCTTGCGGGTGCTGAACGATGCGCCGGCTACCTTCGGCTCCGATAATGGCGCTAACCTGAGCGTTAGCTTGACGCCGGAAGCCAGCCCCGTTACCGTTTTTCCCGCTTCCGTTCAGACGCTGCCAGTTAACGGCACGGGGGCCACGCTTACCGCTTCGGGGGTCGCTGGCGCTACGTTCACCTGGCAGTACGGCACCAGCGACACTGGGCCCTATACTAGCATTGGGGGCGCAGCCTCAGCCACGTATCAGCTGAAAGGCAGTGACTTCCCGAGCGCCGGAAGCTACTTTGTGGTGGCACGGGCTACCGTTATTACCTCCTGCGGCACGGTAAGCAGCGTTAGTGCACCCGTTGCCGTGACGGTAGCGGCGCCGGTGGTTCCGCCGGGTGTACAAGTTTCGCAGTCCAGCCTACCTGCATTTGGCGCCGTGGAAGTTGGCGCGGGTAGCCAGCCGAAAAGCTTCACCGTGAGTGGCAGCAACCTAACCAGCAGCCTCACCATTACGCCCCCGACAGGCTTTGAAATCCGGACCGGTAACAGCCCGTTTGCCTGCTGTGCCATTGTGCTGGAGCCGGTGGGCGGCACCGTGCCCAGCACTACCATCGACGTTCGGTTTGCCCCTACCACTACTCAGGCGGCGCAGGCGTCTATTCCGGTTGCTACCGCTGGCCTACCGGAGCAAGCCGTAACGGTTTCCGGGACGGGCAGAGTAGCTGCCTACCCCGTTACCCTGAGCACGACGGCAGTATCTGGCCTTACGCCTACCAGCGCCACAACCGGCGGTAGCGTGGTTTCTGATGGTGGTAGCGCCATTACGGCCCGCGGCGTAGTGTGGTCGAAAACGGCCAACCCCGTGCTGGGCATCACCAAAACCGAGGATGGCGCCGGCACTGAGGCTTTCACGAGCACCATCAGCAACCTGCTGCCCGGCACTACTTATTTCGTGCGGGCCTATGCCACCAACGCGGCCGGTACTGCCTACGGCGAGGAGCTTTCCTTTACAACGGTTACGGTGCCGTTGGCTCCCGAGCCCACCGTTGCCGGCACGCTTACTGCCAGCCAAGTAACCACTACCTCGCTGCAACTAACCCTAGCGGGCGACAATGCCACCAAGCGCCTGGTAGTAGCCCGCCTGGGCAGCGCCGTTGATGCCGAGCCCGTTGATGCCATTACCTACGCCGCTGACGCCGCGTTTGGCGCCGGCAAGCAGCTAGGCAAGGGCAATTATGTGGTGTATAATGGCACCGGCACTAACGTTACGGTCACGAATTTGCGGCCGAATACGCCATACTATTTCACCGTTTTCGCCTTCAACGACAACGGCACGCCCTACGCCGAGAACTACCTGACAACCACGCCCGGCACTCTCACCCAAACCACGCCTGCAGTTCCGGTAGCCCTGTTGCTGGAAGAAAACTTCGAGTACACGTCTGCGTCTTTGCTGACCGCCAACTACTGGTCGGCCCACAGTGGCGCGGGTTCCAAGCCGGTGGCAGTAACGGCAAGTGGCCTTTCCTACCCCAACTACAGCACCGGAACTGGTAAGGCCGCAGCCCTGACCGCCAGCGGCGAAGACGTAAACCGTTCCTTCGAGCCCGTATATGGCCGCACGCCGGTGTACGCCTCCTTCCTGGTGAACGTCTCCAACGTTTCCGCTGCCGGCGACTACTTCTTCCACTTGGGCCCGAAAGTTATTGGTACCACGTTCCGCAGCCGCGTGTTTGTGCGCAAAACAGCGACGGGCAAGCTGCAATTTGGTATTAGTGGCTCCGGCGCCGCTACCTACGCCCCGGGAGAATACGAGCTAAACACGACCCACTTGGTGGTGGTGAAGTACTCGTTTGATGAGACCGGCAGCGTCAGTCAGCTGTTCCTCAACCCTACCACTACCCTCGCGGAGCCAGCTACGGCCTCGGCCAGCTCCACTGAAACCGGCACCACTCCCGCTGCCCCCAACGACAACATCGGTTCAGTGGCTTTGCGCCAGGGCTCGGCTTCGCCGGTGCTGGTAGTTGATGGCATACGCGTGGGCACCTCGTACCGGGCCGTGAAAACCGGCGTGGCCTGCACCGACCCGGAGCTGACTGTGCCCACCCTGGCTACGGTGCAAACCAGCGCTACAGAATGTGGTGCTTCGGTGGCGTTTGCCGCAACGGCTACCGGCGTTCCGGCGGCTCCCATTACCTATTCTATTGTGAAGGATGGCGTTGCTACTCCTATTACCTCGCCCTACTTCTTTCCGGTAGGGACAACCACCGTTACGGCTAGCGTCACGAACCCCTGCGGTACTGACACCAAGACATTTGTGGTGACCGTAGAAGACAAGCAAGCCCCCATTGTACAGACGCAAAACTTAACGGTAGCCCTCAACGCCGGCTCTGCCACCATCACGGCCGACCAGGTGAACAACGGCAGCTCCGATGCCTGTGGCATTGCGTCGATGGTGCTAAGCCAAACGGCGTTTAGCTGCGAGAACATAGGAGCCAACACCGTAACCCTGACCGTGACTGATACGCACGGCAACATCGCTAGCCACACGACTACCGTAACGGTTACCGGCACGGTACCAACACCCGCTATTGCCATCATTCCGGCTTCCAAAGTGTACACCGGCGGCGTGGCTTCTACCCTATACTTGGGTTACGGACCGCAAAGCGCAACGCTTGCCGCATCGGGCGGCGACAGCTACAGCTGGAGCCCAGCGGCTGGCCTCAGCAATGCGGCTAGTGCTAACCCCGTGTTCACGGCCCAAACGGCTGGTACGTTCACGTATACGGTCACCGTGACTTCTGCTTCCGGCTGCACGGCCACCAAGAGCATAACCCTGCGCGTAGTGGATGCCCGCTGCGGCAACAAGAACGATATGGTGAGCGTGTGCCACAACGGCAAGGCCCTCTGCCTTTCCGACAATGCCGTAGCGGTACACCTTGCCCACGGCGACCAGCTTGGCGACTGCACAACCGCTTCGCTAACGGCTACGAACACTTCTTCGGCTCAACTGGCCGAGGCGTCCGAACCTACCACTACCCTGGAGCCGGTGTTCGAGGCTTACCCCAACCCCTTCACCGAACGCACTGTCATTCGCTTCCGGGCCGGCAGCACGGCTCCGGCCCAGCTGCAGCTCTACAACCCGCTTGGCCAACTAGTGAAAACGTACTACAACGCCACCGCTCAGCGCGGCCAGGTGTACGAGTTTACGGTAGATGGCACCAACCTCACGTCGGGCCTCTACATCAGCAAGCTGCTACTCGACGGCAAAGTGCAAACTTTGCGCATATTGCTGAATAAGTAGCTTTTCGGGGTTACTGCACAAACAAAAGGGAAGCTCGTCAGGGCTTCCTTTTTGTTTGTGCAGTAGCCGTTGGCTGCCGAACAGCTGCGTTACCCGCCTCCCTAGGCAGTGCCACTATTGCCTTAGCCGACCGCAGCGTAACTTGCCACTTCATTGATGGTTCATCCTATGCTTTCTTCGTTGCTACGCACTTCGTTAGGCCGCTTACGCGCGGTGGGTTTCCTAGAGGGAGTTTCCTTCCTGGTGCTGCTGGGCATTGCTATGCCGCTGAAATACTTTTTCGGGCAGCCGGCGGCAGTGCGCATCGTGGGCATGGCCCACGGGGTGCTTTTTGTGGCCTACGTGCTGCTGGTGCTACAGGTGAGCCTGGAGCGGAGCTGGTCGTGGCGGAAGGCCCTGTTGGCCCTAGCCCTTTCGCTGGTACCGTTTGGCACGTTCTGGGCCGATATGAAGCTGTTTCGGGAGTAGCGCTGTAGTGCCTGCCCCTTGCTTTATGCCACCAAAAAAGGCAGCCGTTCCTGGTAGGAACGGCTGCCTTTTTTGCTATTGACCTAGTCCACTATCTGCCTTCTGAACCCATCAAAGAGGCAAATAAAAATAGCTTTACTCGTCTGGGCAGTTTATTAAACTTATAATATATAAGCACTTTTAATAAAAATAATACATCTGTTGTGGTATAGTTTTGAATTATTGATACTACTTTGCTCGCATTATGGAAGAAAGTATTTGACTTTCTTGATGTCCCTTCTACCACAACCAAAACCCAATTTGCATGCGCGCACCCCGTTTCTCTCGCTTGGCTTTCTTGGCTACTCTAGGCACTTTTTCGGTTTTTAGCTGCAGCAAAGACCAGGAGTCGGCGGCTGTACAGCCAGTCGCTAGCCACCAGCAAGACGCAAAAGTAGAGCAGGCCTACCCCGGCCAGACCGGCGAAAGCCAGGCGGGCTACCTCGGCGGCCAGCCTATTGAATACCGCAGCATTAACGGCGAATTGATTTACGAAGGCGACATTATTCTGACGGCCGACCAAGTGGCAAAGTCCACCGGAACGGCCCGGCCGGAAAGTGCTGGTCGCACCTCAGGCCGGTGGCCCTCGGCGGTTGTGTACTACACCATTGACGCCGCCCTTCCCAACCAGGCCCGCGTAACCGACGCTATTGCCCACTGGCAGGCCAACACGCCTATTCGCTTTGTGAAGCGCACCACCCAGGCCAACTACGTTACCTTCCGGGTAGGTTCGGGCTGCTCTTCCAACATTGGAATGGTAGGCGGGCGCCAGTACATCAACCTGGCCTCGGGCTGCACTACGGGTAACAACATCCACGAAATTGGCCACGCCCTAGGCCTGTTCCATGAGCAGACCCGCAACGACCGGGATACCTACGTAAACATCCTCACCCAAAATATTCAGTCGGGCTACGAGAGCAACTTCTCGAAGTACTCGGCGCTGGGCTACGGCGGCACCGATTACGGCATGCTCGACTTCGGCTCCATTATGATGTACGGTTCCTTCTCGTTCTCCTCGAACGGGCAGCCCACCATCACGAAAAAAGACGGCTCCACGTTTAACATCCAGCGCACGGGCCTCTCGGCCGGCGACAAGACGGGCATTGATGCCATGTACTAGGAGTTGTTATCAGGTAGCTCAACGATTGTCGTGCAGAGCATTCTGCCACGCAAATGCTCTACCTGTTCGCACGACTTAGGCCTGTAATAGTCTATACTAATAAAAAAGGGCACCCGGTTTCGGGTGCCCTTTTTTATGCGATACGCCTTACCCAATATTAGGTATTGAGCACCTCGCCCCCATTCGGGTGAATGGCCTGGCCCGTGATATAGGAGGCGTCTTCGGAGGCCAGAAACACGTAGGCGGGCGCTACCTCGGAGGGCTGGCCGGGGCGCTTCATGGTGGTATCCTTGCCGAAGGAGGCGACCTTTTCGGCGGGGAAAGAGGCCGGGATGAGCGGCGTCCAGATGGGGCCGGGCGCCACCGAGTTAACCCGGATTTTCTTCTCGGCTAGCTGCTGGGCAATGGAGCGGGTATAGGCCGTAATGGCGCCCTTGGTCGAGGTATAATCCACGAGCTGCTGGTTGCCACGGTAGGCGTTGATAGAGGACGTGTTGATGATGGAGTCGCCCTCTTTCAGATGAGCCAGCGCAGCTTTGGTCACGCGCACAAAGGAGAAGAAGTTAACCTGGAACGTGTCCAGCCACTGCTCGTCCGGTATGTCGGCCACATCCTGGTTCACGAACTGTTCGGCGGCATTGTTCACCAGGATGTTGAGCTGGCCCAGCTCCTGCACCGTCTGGTCCACGATGGACTGGCAGAACTGCGGGTCGCGCAGGTCGCCGGGCAGCGTCAGGCAACGGCGGCCTTCGGCTTCCACCAGTTGGCGGGTTTCGTAGGCATCCTGCTCTTCCTCGGGAAGATAGGTAAAGGCCACATCAGCACCTTCGCGGGCAAAGTGCACGGACACGGCCCGACCAATACCGGAGTCGCCGCCCGTAATCAGGGCTACTTTGCCTTGCAGCTTCTCGCTACCCTTGTAATTAGCCCGGATGTATTCCGGCTGGGGTGTCATTTCCTGTTCAATTCCCGGTTGCTGATCTTGCGCTTGCGGGGGCAGGGTGGTTGGTTTATTTTCCATAGCAGTGGTAAAGGATTGAGCTCTACCCAACGCCAGGAAGGCCCCAGGGGTTATGGTGGAGTCCGGGTTTAGAGTTGCTTTTCAGCTACTTGCTTCGCTTGTAGCCACGCAGTAGCTTCCTGCTCGGCCGTGAATTTTCCCATCTGGAAGGATTGACCTTCGTACGCTTCATCGGCCGGAACTAGCCCGCTCGCTGCCAGCTCGCGCTTCAGGTCTGGGGCCAGCAGGTAAGCCAGGTACACCGTGCCACCTAGCGCCAAAGGCAACTCCGGGTAGTAGCTACCTACCAGCCACTCCACATTGGCAGAATCTACCCGCGGACGCCGCCGGATATCCAGCAGCCAGAACCGGGCGTGGTGCTGGCGCGCCGCTTCTAGCATACGGGTGTACCCCTTCCTTGACTCCTCCAGGGTAATAGGTCGGGTCCAGCGGCCCAGCAAAATCAATAAATCATCGCGGTAGTGCAGCTCTAGAAAATCGGGGGATGAAAGCGGAGTAATCATAGCGGACAACTGAGGATGGGGCAACGCGTACTACTGCAACCTACCCAGAAATTATCCAATGATCAAGCCGCTTCAGAGTAGCATAACTGAATAAGCGGCTTCTTTTTACCCTACTCCTACCCCAGTCCGTACCACCTGGACCGTTACCAGCAGCTGGCCCGTGTGGCGGGTGGTGTGCTCCGCAGCGTGCACCAGCAGCCCGATTACGGTGCTGGGCAGCCCGGCCCGCCCCACCGGCCGGAACTCCAGCAGCGTGCTCTCAGAGGTAGCGCGCAGGGTAGCCAGCATAACTTCTACTTGCCGAGAAAACGCCTGGAGCAAATCCTGGGTGCTTTCTGGCGGTACGGAGCCTTCTTTTTCCGCGGCGAGAAACGTGAACTGGGCTTCCGTAAGCGGCTGGTGGCGGGCGTAGGTCTGCATCCGGTCGAGCACGCCGGCCAAATGGCGCAGGTGAAACCCTACCGACGCTACCCCAGCCGGCTGGACCGACAGCAGCTGGTCGGGAAAATCGAGGAGGATGGCCTGGAGTTCCTCGCGGGCCTGCAGCAGGGCGTGGGCTACGGGCTGGAGCAAGGGCGGTACATCGGGCAGCGGGCCACGCAGCCACACTTCCGGCAGATTAGCAGCGGATGCAGTCATGGCAGCATAACCGGCTAGCAGGCCACGGAGTTTGGCCCGTGGCACCCGCGGAAGGCTGCTTACCTGTCATTGGCCCCGCAGCACCCTGCAATTTTTCGTTTTCAACTGCCTGAAAATGACACTTTTTGCTTGGTTATGAGGAGCTACTAGGCTGTCGAGAACTTGCAAATAAGTGGGGCTTCTAGCCCGGAGGCTTATCTTTAAGCCCATGCTTCAGATTTCGCAGCGTGGGCTGGCTCTGCCCCCCTCTCCTTACCGCCGACTCACTCCTTACGCCGACGCGGCCCGGCAGCGCGGCATCACGGTGCATCCGCTCAACATCGGTCAGCCCGATATCGAGACGCCCCCGGCCATGCTGGCAGCCGTGCAGCAGGCTGATATTCGGGTGCTGGAATACGGCCCCACGGCCGGCAACCTCAGCTACCGCCAAAAGCTGGCCGAGTATTACCAGCGCCTGGGCCTACCCGTAGCCGCCGACGATATATTGGTTACTACTGGGGGCAGCGAATCCATTTCCTTTGCCCTGCTAGCCTGCCTAAACCCCGGCGACGAGTTCATCGTGCCCGAGCCATTTTACGGGCCGTATCAGGCTTTTGCCATTTCCACGGGTACGCACGTAGTGCCGGTTGCCGCGCACCTGGAGCAAGATTTTGCCTTGCCCCCCATTGCTGAATTTGAGCAGAAAATTACGCCCCGTACCAAGGCCATCCTCATCTGCAGCCCCAACAACCCGACCGGCTACGTGTACAGCCGCCAGGAAATGGAGCAGCTCAAGGACCTGTGCGTACGCCATAACCTCTACCTGCTTTCCGACGAAGCCTACCGGGAGTTTTGCTACGACGACGCGTACACCAGCGCCCTACACCTGCAAGGTGCTGATAACCACATCGTACTCCTCGACACGATTTCGAAGCGCTACAGCGCCTGCGGGGCCCGTATCGGCTCCTTGGTCACGAAGAACAAGGCTCTGCGCGACGTTATTTTCAAGCTGGCTCAACTGCGGGTTTGTCCGCCGGGCCTGGGCCAGCTGCTGGCCGAAGCCGCTGCCGACTTACCCGAGGACTATTTCGACTACACCAAAGCCGAATACCAGGCCCGCCGCGACCTAATGGTACGCCGCCTGCGGGCCATGCCGGGCGTGCAGTGCCCCCTACCCCGCGGCGCATTTTACGTTCTCTGCCATCTCCCCGTTGATGATGCCGAGCGCTTTGCTCAGTGGCTACTGGAGGAGTTTCAGTACCAAGGACAAACCCTAATGGTGTCGCCGGCGGCAGGTTTCTACGCTTCTGCCCACCTAGGCCGTCAGCAGATGCGCCTAGCCTATGTGGTAAATCAGCACGTCATCAACCAAGCCATGGACTGCTTGGAGGTAGCCCTGCAGCAGTACCCCGGCCGGCCGGAGTAAACCAGTTTAGGCCTGACGCAGAACAGGTAGCGGCCGTGAGCTACCACTAAACTCAACCCGCCGATCATCCTGATGAAGGGAGAATGACCGGCGGGTTGCGTTTACAGGTTGGTAGGATATGGAAAGATTCAGACCAACGGCGGTTAGCCAAGGCTGGACAGCTAATTGCTACCCAACGCCTTTTTTCAGTATCTTCTGGGCTGATTCTTGCCTTTTCGTGGCCCAATGAACCGCTCCCTACTTCTTCTGCTACTTCCGCTGCTGGGGCTAGCTCCCAAGCCCGGTCGCCTTACCCCCGACTCGGCCCGCCTACTTACCCTGCGCATCAACGGGCAGTCAGTACAAACGGACACTATTAGCTCCCGCTTTTACTTGGGCGCCGACCGGGCCCTGCGTCTCAACATTGTGCGGGCTGATGACCCCGATGGAGAAGGCCTGACCATCATTATCGACCGGTTCCCGATTCAGGCGGGCACCTACAGCTTCCAGGAAATCCTGAGTGGCCGCAACCGCGACGCCTCCTACCGCTACGGCAGTACCGCCGCCTACTCCAAATCCTGCCCCGACAACCCCGGTTCCGTAACGATTACCGGCGTCAATGCGGCTCGCCACTGGCTGATGGGCACTTACCGCTGCCAGGTCTGCGAGTCGGGCCGCGGCGGCAAGCGCCTGACCTTGGAAGGCACGTTCCGGTATCCGGTGGAAAAGGAATAGGACGTTGATGATACCTGTTAAACCTATTATTGCTTATGCTGTATCAGCTAAACTCGCCTCTAGCTATTCTGATTATTGCTGCAGACTTTCTCATCGTGGGCCTACTAGCCACATTGCTTTTGAGGCCGCGTAGGCTATTGGTCAAGTGGCCTGTTATTCTTACCCTTATCGTACTGGCCATACCGCTAACCGGAATTAAGCTTCTGTTAAGCTCACCGGGTACAGCGGCTTCTACGCCTGGTTCGGTTATAATCAAAAACCCGGAGTACCACATGAACAAGCTGTATTTCCTTCGGCAATACCCTAAAGGAACATGGCAGGTAGATTGGATAGAGTATTTGTTAACTTCTGACAAGGAAATAGTTCTGGAAACAGAAAGTCAAAATGGTTTGGAAGTAGCTTACCAACACAGTGGCAAATGGCACTACGCTCCTATCGAGTTTAATGACTCTTACCAGACCGAAATCATTTTTCCACAAGACTTTACCGCCGTAGATATGTCTGGCCGCATTGAGGCCGCTGTAGCGGGCTATACGCTTAATGAACTGGGTAGCTGGCTTTCTAATATGCTCACAGTCAGCAGTATAATCTTACTCGCCACGCTATTAGGCCGCCTCTTCTCGTTGAAAAACCACCTTGCGACAGCTAGCTAGAGTATTCTTCAGCAAAAAGCCCGACTACCTTATGGCAGCCGGGCTTTTTTATTCTAGCTCATGTCAACTAGATAGTCGCCAAATCCAGCACGAAGCGGTACTTCACATCGGACTTAAGCATCCGCTCGTAAGCCTCGTTGATGTAGTCCATACGGATGAGCTCAATGTCGCTCATGACGTTGTGTTCGGCGCAAAAATCCAGCATTTCCTGCGTTTCCTGAATGCCACCAATTAGGGAGCCGGCAATGCGGCGGCGCTTGGCAATGAGGTTGAAGGCATGCAGTTGAGGCGCTTCTGGCGGTACGCCTAGCAGCACCATGGTGCCATCCACGCGCAGGGTGTTGATGTAAGGGGCCAAATCCATAGGTGCCGATACGGTGTTGATGATCAGGTCGAAGTAATTCGACACGGATTTCATCGACTCCTTATCCTTGGTTACCACAAACTTGTGGGCGCCCAGGGCTTTGGCATCGGCTTCCTTGTTAGGCGAGGTGCTGAACACGGTTACCTCGCAGCCCATGGCGGCGGCGAATTTTACGGCCATGTGGCCCAGGCCGCCCAGGCCCATTACCGCTACCCGGTCGCCGGCTTTGGCATTCCACTGGCGCAGCGGCGACCAGGTGGTAATGCCGGCGCACAGCAACGGGGCCACGCGGGCCAAATCCAGCTTTTCGGATACGTGCAGCACGAATTTTTCCGTCACTACAATGCTGTTGGAGTAGCCGCCGTAGGTTACCGTGCCGTCGCGGTCAGTAGCGCCGTAGGTACCCACGAAGCCTTCGTCGCAGTACTGCTCTAGGCCTTGGTTGCACTCGGGGCAGTGCTGGCAGGAGTTGACCATACAGCCTACGCCGGCCAGGTCGCCGGCTTTAAAGCCTTTCACGTGGGCGCCTACCTCGGTCACGCGGCCCACAATTTCGTGGCCGGGCACCATGGGGAATACTGAGCCGCCCCACTCGTCGCGCACCTGGTGCAGATCAGAGTGGCAGACGCCGCAGAACAGGATTTCGATGCGCACATCGTGGGCGCCAACCTCGCGGCGCTGAAAATCAAAGGGGACGAGGGGAGCATTTACTGCCGGAGCAGCATAGCCTTTTGCTTCTGCCATAAGAGAAGGGTTGGTTGTAGAGGATTAAGACGCGAGAACGAACCGCAACAACGGTTTCAGGGGCTGATTGTTTAAGAAGCTGTTGGCAAGCGCTACCTTACGGAACCTACTATCCGCCCTCTTTTACTGCTCCATGACTCCGCAAACCGAACAAGCCCCACTAGCTACGGGCCCGAAACGCAACTCCTTGGGCCTGCGCCTCTGGCATTGGGCCAACACCGCCGTTGTCAGTGGCCTGCTGCTCACCATCCTGTTTCTGTTCGTTATTGTGCAGATGAAGACGGTAGGCTCGGAGTTTCAGAAGGTGCTGGCCGCAGAAGGCGTTACGTTTTCGCGGGAGCAGGTGCGGGGCCTGACGCGCATCGTGTCGCACCGCATCTGGGACTGGCACATTGGGCTAGGTGTGGCCCTTACGGTGTTGCTGGTGCTGCGCATAGTGGTGGAAGTGGTGCAGAAGGGCGGGCAGCGCTTCGGCGTGAAGCTAGCCGTAGCGCGCCGCGTTTTCCAGCAGCGCGGCCCCGAGTTGCAAGACTCTCGCCACTCCCTGCTGGTGAAATATTCCTACCTCGCCTTCTACCTGATGCTGGTCGTGATGGTAGTAACCGGGCTGGTGCTGCTGTACGCCGACGACGTAGAAGTCCTCCACCGGATTGAGCACACCACGGAAGAAGTGCACAACATCACGATGTACCTCGTGCTGGCTTTTACCGCCGGCCACCTAGCGGGAGTTGTTTACGCCGAGCTGACCAAGAACCGGGGCATCGTTTCGGATATGATTCATGGGGGCAGCCCCGCGGAGCAAGCGTAGGGCGCTACCTTGCGGCAGCGGCCGCAAGCCGTTTCTCACGTATGAGTTCCTCGCCTCCCGCTGCTGCCCTCCCCTACCGCGCTATGCTACTGGCAACGCTGGGAGCGGTGCTGTTTTCATCTACCTTCTTGCTTAACCGCCTCATGGCCACTACCGGTGGTCCGTGGGTCTGGACGGCGGTGCTCCGCTACGCTTACACGGCCTTGCTGCTGGTGGGGTGGCTGCTGGTGCGCCGGGAGTGGGGTCCGTTCTGGCTGTTCTGGCGGGGCTCCTGGCGGATATGGGTGCTCTGGGGGAGCGTGGGTATCGGTGTCTTCTACTCCCTCATTGCTGTGGCGGCGCAGTTTAGCCCGGCCTGGCTGATAGCGGGTTCCTTTCAGCTCGTGCTGCTTTCAGGCCTGCTACTTACGCCCGTCATTTACACTGACCACCGGGCTGCACTCAACTTCCCGGCCATGCGGATGGCCGGGCTGGTAGTGATAGGGGTACTCTTGATGCAGGTGCCTAACCTAGTGGAGGGGTTCTCGGGCCGGGCGCTACTGGGCTTTGCGCTGGTGGTGCTGTCTACTGTTCTCTACCCCTTGGCCAACCGCAAGGTGCTGGTGTACTTGGAAACAACGGGCGCCCGGATTTCCGCCGCGCAAATGGTGCTGGGCCTTACCCTGGGTAGCTTGCCCTTCTGGGCGCTCCTGAGCATCTGGGGCAGCCTGAGTGGCCCCGGCCCTACCCCCCAGCAGTGGGGTTATACCTTTGTGGTGGCGCTGCTAGCGGGCGTGCTGGCCACGGGGCTATTTTACTACGCCTTGGCGCTGGTAGGCCACAACGCCACCCACCTTGGAGCCGTGGAAGCAACCCAAACCGTGGAGCTGTTGGCTACTGTAACCCTGGAAGTCACCTTGCTTGGGGCCCCATTGCCGCCAGTTATCAGTTGGGTTGGAATGGGCCTGGTGGTAGTAGGCATTGTGCTGTACAGCCGCCTGTAGCCGCTCGGGTTACCCTCCGGCCTTGCGAAGCTGCTCCTGGGCGCTGGGCTGACTAGATACGGACTGCACCGGCGGGCCAGCCTGCGCGGCTGGGGCCCGCCAGCCCTTGCGCAGCATTTCCGTCACCTGCGCCTGCATCCGCTTCAACGACTCCGTGGAGAACTTGCGCTGCAGCCGTCGCCCAAACAGCTTGAATCCCAACCAGTAAAACGGGTTACTAATGCGGCCCGTTTGGGAAAACGCGTGGATGTGAAACCGGACCCGGCCCGTGGTGAGGTTTTTATGAATGGTAAAGTCGATTTGGCCCCGCTCAAAATGTCCTTCTAAGGTGCGGTAATTATAGCCCCACACGTGTTCCTGCTGCCCGTCTGGGAGCGTACGCACCTCGTCGGTCACGCCCCCGATGCGCACCCCAAACCAGAAAGTGAACAGCAGAAACCGCCCCCGCAACACCATCACGCGCTGCTCCAGGGGCTGGTCGGGCAGGAAAATGCCGGTAATCAGGTCGGGCGGCGGAAAGGTATAGTTGCGCAGTACTTCCCGGGCGGCGGCCCAAGAACCGTGCGCATCGGGTGGGCCGGGCGCCTCCAAGGGTAGCTCCGTTTCGTAGTCATCCACGCGCCAACCATTCTCGGGGGTGTACTCGGCCGTGCGCGTTAAGTCAAAGTTGTAGTTCGCCTGGGTGTAGGCCGCCAGCCGAGTTTTCTGCAGCTCATGCGGCGGTAGCTTAGGCATCGTGGCTGACGTGGGTTCCGGCACTACCCTGCTTGATGGTTTCAACCTGCACCGGCACCAGCTGCAGGCCGCCGCTGTGCTCGGCTACGCGCTGGCAAAATGTTTCCCAGGTCTGCTGCTGCACTTTCCGCCCAATGCCCAGCGTGTCGTAGGTCAGGGCTACCAGCCCGTCGCGGGAGCGGGCCCGGGAGTGAATCTCAAACCGCAGCGTGTCGGGTAGCCCTTCGTGGGGTCGCAACGAAAAGCAGATTTTACCGGCTTCCGGGTGGTTTTCCAGGGTAGTCAACTCAAAATAATCCGAGCCAATTTCCGTCACGCGTACCTCTCCGTTCCAGGGGCCCAGAATCTTGATCCGGAATTCGTCGCCTACTTGCAGATTACCAGCCGCGCCCTGCTTTTTCTCGAAATCGGCCAGCAAATCGGGTGAGTATTCGGGTAGGTGGTACTTGATGTGTTGCAGCAACTCGGTCGCCGGTTGGCGCGGGTGCTGCACATCAACCCAGTAGCGACGCTCGAAAAACGGGCCGCTGCCAGTGTGGGCAGGTTGCTCAGCTTTAGACATAATAGGGAAGAATAGTTGGTAAACTAACGTACCGAGCCCACGCGGGTTGTAGCCCCTCACCGGCCAGCCTACAACCCCACCAGCACTGGGCTAGTACAAGTAATCTTCACCTTGCCCTTCTCCTGATGGCCTATTACCGCCCGCCCGGCCCACCCGCCGACCCCATTATCGTCCGCGACCTTACGCGCCAGCAGGATGAGCTGCGCACCCAGGTTCGCCTGCAACCGCTCCCCCAAGAGCCCCAGCTCATTGCCGGCTGCGACTCCTCTTTCCCCACGCCGGAAACTGTATTATCTGTTTTTGTGGTGTTGCGGTTTCCTACCCTGGAAATTGTAGAGAAAGTGTACCACACTAGCCCGGTTACGTTGCCTTACATTCCGGGCTTGCTGGCTTTCCGGGAAGCTCCTAACCTGTTACTAGCCTACGACAAGCTCCAACGGAAGCCCGACGTAATTATGGTAGATGGTCATGGCATTGCGCATCCGCGCCGCGTGGGCATAGCTGCCCACTTAGGTGTGCTGCTCGATGTTCCCACGTTTGGAGTAGCCAAACAGCGGCTCACTGGCACTTACCAAGAACCTGCTCTGACGAAGGGTAGCATCACCCCCCTCACCGAGAAAGGTGGGGAGCTACTAGGGGAAGTAATTCGTTCCAAGGACAAGGTGAATCCGCTCTTCGTGAGCCCTGGCCACCGCTGCGACCAAGCCACCTCTACCCGCCTCACGCTGGCCTGCCTGCGCGGCTATAAACTCCCGGAGCCCACCCGCCTAGCCGACCATTGGGCGGAGGAGTTTAAAAAGGAGTTGCGGTAGTGCTGTAGAGAATAACCAACAGCTACACTTGTATGCAGGAAAGTTTATGTGTTTCATAGTTTTCAACCGCTCACAGTTCATAGTTACGCCTTGGACTGAAGCTGTAACTCGATTACTACTGCTGAACCAAATGAGCTACTAAGGTTTTTGTGCTAGTAACTGTTTTGCGTGATTCAATATGTACAATTTTTTAAAACACTAATTTTATAACTATTCTAATTATACACTATTTAGCATGATTTTAAAATCACAGACCATCCATGTTTGAATTAGTTATAACATGTCGTTCGCGCATTTTCTTTGCTTCAAAAGAAATTGTCAAAGAACGATTCATATTTATAACTATTTTAATAATCACCCTAAATTATATAAAGTAAGATTGGGTTGGATGCATAAATATTAACAATAGCACCCTATTTTTATCGACACATAGACGCAATGTTTACTTCATTGCAATAGTCACTCAAACACTCCACTTTCAATGAGAAAATCATTACTCATGGGTATCCCTCTGGCTGCACTGGTTGTTGTGCAGGGGGTAGCTCAAACCCGGAGCCTATCTGGTCGAGTTACAGACCGCTCTACTGGCGAAGGTCTGCCGGGAGTAACAGTTTTAGTTAAAGGCACCACAAATGGTGTTTCTACTAACTCTGATGGTACGTATACACTTACGGTACCCGCGGATGGTGGCACACTAGTTTTCTCCTCCGTTGGTTACGTCCCCCTGGAACGGGCCATTGGATCTGACAACTCCCTAAACATTGGTCTGGCCTCTGACACGAAAGCTCTGAGCGAGGTAGTAGTTACGGGCTATGGCACGCAGGAGCGCCGTGATTTAACGGGCTCTATCACCACAGTACAAGGTGAGGCTATTGCCAACTTGGCTACCCCCAGCTTTGCTCAGCAGTTGGCGGGGCGCTCAGCCGGTGTTAACGTACAGACTCCTTCGGGCTTGCTTGGGCAACAGCCTCGCATCCAAATTCGAGGAACCAACTCTATTTCCTCGGGTTCATATCCGCTGGTTGTTGTGGATGGTCAGCCGATTTTCACGGGTAATACTAGCGCCTTTGCTAACGGCTCAAACCCTTTGGCTGATATTAACCCTTCGGATATTGAATCTTATGAGGTTCTGAAGGACGGCTCAGCTACTGCAATTTATGGCTCGCGTGCTGCCAACGGGGTAATCCTGATTACTACTAAGCGCGGCCGTGAAGGCAAAGCGGTAGTTACCTACGATACCTACTTGGGTGTTGCTAGAACACTGAAGCGTTACGACGTACTCGGTGCCCAGGATTTCATCACTATCAGTAACGAGAAGGACCGTAATGCTGGTGGTGCTGGAACTATTGCAGCCCCTTTATTTGAGAATGGTAATTTGGTAGAAACGGATTGGCAAGACGAAATCTTTCGCACGGGCTTCCAACAAAACCACGTAGTCTCAGTATCAGGCGCTTCGGCAAAGACTAACTACTACTTTTCGGGCGGTTTTACCGATCAAAAAGGAGTAATTAAGAGCAACGAATTACAGCGTCTGAGCTTCCGCTCTAACATTGATACGGAGGTAAAGAAGTGGCTGCGTGTGGGCCTTAGCTTAGGTCTAACTCGTACTCGTACTTTCGGCTTGAACACAAGCGTAAATGGTCTTTCTGGCAACGTAGCCGGGGCCTTGGCTCTTTTCCCGAACGTGCCAGCCCGCAATCCTGATGGTACCGCTTATGTGAATGCCGCGGGTATTATCGGCCAGGGTAACAATACTTCCGGTATTGCTTTTAACTACCCAAACATTATTTTCCCGCTGGAGAATAACATATACCGCTCCGTCAGTTACCGCATTCTGGGTAGTGGCTACTTGGAAGTGGAGCCCGTGAAGAACGTACGGTTGCGCACCACGCTGAGCACCGACTCTCAGTTGCAGGATGACTTCCAGTACCTAGATCCGCGCCAAGGCGACGGGCGGGGCGTTAATGGCTCAGTATATCAACTGTTCGGTCCTAGCATCCGCTGGAACTGGGTTAATACGGCCACTTACAGCAATGTCATCGGCGAAAACCACAAAATCAATGCGGTAGTAGGTGCTGAATATCAAAAGACCACTACCTCTTATTTCTCTGCCAACGGTACGGGTATTTCAGACCGTACGTTGGGTGAAAATGGCATCATTAGCTCTACGCTGGCTACTCCTAGCCTTGGTGGTGATTTCCAGGAGAATGGACTGCAGTCGTACTTCGGCCGTTTAAACTACTCACTCAAAGATCGGTATCTGTTAAGCTTTACGCTCCGTTCAGACGCCTTGTCTTCCCTACCGGCTGCCAACCGCCGAGGCTTGTTCCCAGGCGGTTCTATCGGCTGGCGTATTTCGGAGGAACCCTTTTTCAAAGGCCTAGGCCTGTCGAGCACACTGACGGATTTCAAACTGCGGGCGTCGTATGCCCGGGTAGGTAACGTTGACATCGGCAACTTCCCTTACGTAGGCGCTTACTCGCCGGCACAGTACGCCTCGCAAGCTGGTATTGCCTACGGTCGTTTCGGCAATGATCAGTTGAAATGGGAGACGTCAAAGAAAACCGACTTCGGTGTTGACTTAGGTTTCTTTGGTGGACGGGTGAACTTCACCGTTGACTACTACAAGAATAACGTTGACGACCTGATTCTAGGCGTGCGGACGCCATTGTCGATTGGGGTACCCAACAACCGCTACAGCGATAACATCGGCTCCCTGTATAACAGAGGTTTAGAGTTTACCCTAACGACGGAAAATATTCGCAAGGATAATTTTAGCTGGACAACCAACTTTAACTTGTCCACTAATAAAAATGAAATCACGGCCCTCAATAATAACGAGGATATCATTGAGACTTACAACATTACGCGCGTAGGCGAATCAATCGGCGCTCTATTCGGTTTCGAATATGTTGGGGTAAACCAAGCCAACGGTAACCCAATCTACCGCAAAGCTGATGGGGCAACGCTAGTGCAAGGTAGCACGGCCGCTTCGGGTGCCACCCAAGGTCGCTATTACCTCTATGATGCAGCTAATCCGGGTGCCGCCCTCGTGGCGGCTAATGAGAGAACACTGACAGTTGCAGATAAGAAAATTCTGGGGCAGACCAACCCAAAAATATTTGGGGGATTCGGTAACACCGTATCGTACATGGGTTTTGACCTGGACGTGTTCTTCCGCTACAATTTTGGTAACAAAATCATGAACGTAACGCGTCAGCAATTGCTGCGCACCGACTTCTTAAACAATGGTACCGAGATCTTAGGCCGTTGGCAGTCGCCAGAAAACCCAGGTGATGGACAGACGCCGCGCATTGCGTCCGGCACCAGCGCTTTCGTAAATCAAGACAACAACGCTTCGACGCGTTTTGTGGAAAGCGGTGACTTTGTTCGTCTGCAAAATATCACGTTGGGCTACAGCATTCCTACCCGTTTTATTACCCCCATTAACCTGAGCCGAGTACGCATCTTCGTACAAGCCCAGAACGTGGCCACCTTTACTAAGTACAAAGGAGTAGATCCAGAGGTGAACACCAACTTCACCACCAACACTCAAATTGGTGTTGACTATAACAGTAACCCCCAACAGCGAGTGTTCACGGGCGGTATAAACGTTGCCTTCTAATTCCTCGCTTTCGCTGCAACCATGAAAAATTTTCTAACTGTGTTTGCTCCTAACCGTCAGCGCGTACTAGCGTTGGCCTTTCTTTCTACTCTAGGTTTCAGTTCGTGTGAGGTTACAGACTTACAACCTCAAAACCAGCTGTCTGAAGCCGCTGTTTACAATGACCCTGCCCGCATTGCATTAGCTGTAGCTGGGGTATATAACGCTGCTCAGTCGGGTTTTTACGATCCGCTAAACGGTAGTGGACTGGCCGTACGGGGCTATCCTTTTGGGGCCGCTACTAACGCATTAGATGATGCCCGCGGAGAGGACGTTTCGGATATGGCAGGTTTCTTTGGTCTGGTATTTCAGAATCAGATTACTCCTTCTAGCCCGAACGTTGTGAATATGTGGTCGAACTGTTATGCAGTAATCAACCAAGCCAACGTAACGCTCGAAGGAGTACGTCAAGCCGCCGCTGCTGGAGTTATTACTGCAGCGGTAGCTCAAGTGTATGAAGGAGAGTTGCGTTTCTTACGAGCCCTCTCGCACCACGAGTTGGTCATCCATTTTTCACGGCCTTATACTGACAACAACGGATCTAAACCGGGCGTGCCCTACCGCGATGTAGCAGCCAACACCATTGCTGGCGTAAATGCCGGTCGTGAAGTAGGCCGGGGTACAGTGGCCGATGTTTATACCAAGATGTTGGCTGACCTAGATTTTGCAGAAAACAGCCTACCCGCTACTCGCTCCATCACTGGAGCAACGGCTCCATCCGTAACACGTGCTACTAAAGGCGCGGTTATTGCCCTTAAGCAGCGTCTGCGTCTACACCAAGCCAATTGGACTGCTGCTGCTGCCGAAGGCAACAAGCTAATTTCGGGCACTACAGCTCCTTTTACCAGCCCAATTGGTAGTTATGCATTGGCCGCGACTCAAAGGGCTGCTTTCCCAGGTCTAACTGGTGTAACAGCCGAAAATATATTCTCCGTCGAAAACAGTAACAATGACAACCCGGGGGTGAATGGCGCGTTAGCAAACGTTTATGGCTCGTCGGCCAGCCCTGCAAACGGAGGTATCAACGGTCGGGCACTACTGGCAGTAAGCCCCAATCTGTACAACGCTCCTTTCTTCACCTGCGGCGACCTACGCCGTACGGTGATGATGCAGCAAGACGGAGTCCGTCCGGCCTACGTGCTCCGCAAGTACACTGACGCAGCCACTAGCTCTGACTTTGCGCCCATCATCCGTTACGCTGAGGTGCTGTTGAATCAAGCTGAGGCTATTGCTCGCGCTGGTACTAACGATGCACTAGCCTTGCAACTGCTCAATGCCGTTCGTAACCGTTCGGTTACCACTGCTGCTGACCAGTATGCTGCTGGCTCGCTCACTGGTGCTGCGTTGGTGCGTGCTATCCTCAACGAGCGCCGCATTGAGTTCGTGGGTGAAGGCAAGCGCTGGGGAGACATTTCCCGCCTGTCGCCAGATCCTGCTTACAGCCCGGGAGGCATCCCTGCTAAATTTAGCGGCTTGGTTTCAGGTCAGGTAACCCTGGCTCGTTATGCCTGCAACAATACTACTGTTCTAGCAACGCCCTCGGTAACCGCTGTACCATATAGTAGCAGTCTGTTCCTGTGGCCCATCCCGGCTATTGAAGTGGCTAACAACCCAACACTAGCTAGCCAGCAGAACCCTGGTTACTAACCCTTAAGAGTACAATTGCAAAAAAGCCTGACTGACTCCAGTCAGGCTTTTTTTATTAACCCAACTATCCAATCACCAACGCATTACTGCTGATAAGGTATTGTAGAGTTAAAGTTGTAACTCATGTAACATAGAAAGCAATGACTCCCCAGCTGCTGCGGGTAGAGCCAGTAACTGCGCTACTGCCTGGTATACTACTTGCGGAGTTCCTACTTCCTCCATCACTCCGCGCTGCTCTCCGGCTTGGGTTGATTTAGATAATTTCTGACCGGCTGCGTTCAGGACTAGGCCGTGGTGGACAAACTGAGTTGCCGCGAAGCTTTCTTGCCCAGGCAGATATTGCGTTAGCCAGAGTTGGGCCGCGGTGCTAGGCAGCAGGTCTAGCCCTCGGATGATAAGCGTAGTACCCAGGCGCACATCGTCCACGACGGAGGCGACCTGGTAGGCGGCCGCGCCATCCTTTTTGCGCACCACAAAGTCGCCCAGGCTTTCGTCCAGCCGGAGTGACACTGGGCCTTGTAGCCCATCGGGGAAGTGGACGGGGGTAGGCGTGGGTACGTGGGCCCGCCAAGCCGTGTTGGGCCTTGTAAGGGGTAGTGGCTGATGCTGGCAGGTGCCAGGGTAGCGGCCGTCGGGTAAGGCCAGGCGGGCGAGTTCGGAGCGGGAGCAGCGGCAGGCGTAGAACACGGCGGGGTGGGCCTGTTGAGCGGCCTGCAACACGGCCTCGTAGTCGGCCAGAAAATGACGCTGTGAGAAATACCGCTCGAAGTCATCGGGGCCCGTGGGGCCGTGGTCATAGTAGAGGCCCAGCCACTCCAGAGTACGGAAGATATTGTCGAGATAGGCGGGCCGGAACCGGGCCCGGTCTAGATCATCAATGCGGAGGTGCAGGGTGCCGCCGGCCTGGCGGGTGAGCAGCCAGGTCAGGGTGAAGTTGATGGCGTTGCCCAGGTGCAGAAACCCGCTAGGGGTAGGCGCCAACCGCGAAACAACTGGAAAATTAGGCAGGTGCATGGGCGAGAATCAAGAAAGCAACACCCTACCCTGCTAGGCAGCCCGCAGCACGGCCTTGTTCTGTTCGCCCCAGGTCCGGATGGCCTCGATGACGGGGTGCAGGCTTCGTCCGCAGTCGGTGAGGGAGTATTCTACGGTGGGTGGCACGGTGGCGTAGGGCTGACGCCGTACAATGCCGTGGGCCTCCAGCAGCTTCAGCTCCTTCACCAGCATGCGGGCCGTAATGCCGGCGACGTCGCGCTCCAACTCCTTGAAACGCAACACCTCGTGCTGAAGCAAACTGTCGATGATGGCAAACTTCCATTTGCCCTCCAGCACATCCAGCGTCTGGCGGAATGCGCACTGCGGAAATTCTTTTGCGCGAGTAGCCATGGTATCTGCTTGATTTTCAGCAAAGGTTACAATAAGGATATTAATATACAGGTGTGTGCCTACTTGCAAAAGTATAGTAAGAGGTGAATCTTTGACACACAATCCATGTATGTACATATGATTGTGCGTTTCGATTCACTTTACTCCTTTACTTACCATGCAGACCTTGCTTCATACGGCCGCCTCCCGGGGCCACGCTAGCCACGGCTGGCTTACTTCCTACCACACATTCAGCTTTGCGGGGTACCAGAACCCGGAGCGGGTGCATTTTGGGGTGCTGCGCGTGCTCAATGATGACACCGTGGCGGGCGGCATGGGCTTCGGCACCCATCCCCACGACAACATGGAAATCATTAGTATTCCTCTGTCTGGCACGCTGGAGCACAAGGACAGCGCCGGCAACCACGGCATTATCCGGAGCGGCGACGTGCAGGTGATGAGCGCCGGCACGGGCATTGCCCACAGCGAGAAAAACCACAGCCGGCAGGAGGAAGTGAAGTTTCTGCAGATTTGGGTGTTCCCGAACAAGCGCAACGTTACCCCGCGCTACGACCAGCAGACCTTCCGGGTCGAGGACCGCCACAACCGCTTCCAGCAAGTGTTGTCGCCGAACCCCGACGACGCAGGCGTGTGGATTCACCAAGACGCCTGGTTTCACTTGGCTGATTTCGATGCGGGTTTTGCCGCTGCGTATCAAGTGAAAAAGCCCGGTAACGGCGTGTACGTGTTCGTGCTGGAAGGCGACGCCACGGTAGGCGGGCAGGCCTTGCACCGCCGCGACGGATTCGGCATCTGGGACACGGATTCTTTCACAGTACAGGCTGACTCTACTACCCGTCTGCTGCTGATGGAAGTACCCATGACGCTGTAAAGCCACGCAGAGGCCTGCATCATTCCGGCGGGCCGGCGCGTAGGCTTCACCAACAAAACAGCGGCGTCTGCCGACTCCCCGTTGGGGGTCGGCGTGCTCGTTCTACATTCACTGCTACACACCTGTTTTTGCCTACTTCCCGCTCTTTGTTTTGCCTCGGCCTAAACAATGGCGGGAAGTACGGTTTACTAGCTACCATGAAACACGCCCCCACTACTTTCCCCGTGCAGGAAACCATCCGCAAACGCTGGAGCCCGCGGGCCTTTGCCAGCTACCCCGTGGCCCCGGAAACGCTTCAGCAGGTGTTTGAAGCCGCCTCTTGGGCCGCCAGCGCCATGAACGAGCAGCCCTGGCGCTACATCTACGCCCATCACGCCAATCAGGAGACCTTCCAGAAGATGGTGGACTGCCTGCTGCCGGGCAACCAGCCCTGGGCCCAACATGCGCCCGTCCTGATTCTGGCTCTGGCCAAAACTCACTACGACAACGGCAACCCCAACGGCGCCGCCCTCCACGACCTGGGCCTGGCCAACGCCAACCTTATTCTGGAGGCTACTGCCCTGGGCCTGCACGGCCACTTCATGGGCGGCTTTGACGCGGCCAAAACTCGGGAGGCCTTTCAGCTTCCGGAGAGTTTGCAGCCCGTGACGTTCATTGCCCTAGGCTACATGGGAGCGGCCGAGCAGTTGGAGGAGCCCTTTTTGAGCCGGGAAAAAGCCCCGCGCCAGCGCAAGTCGCTCAGTGAAATTGTGTTCCACGAAAGCCTACCCGCCTAACGTTATGCCCTTTCGCCTCACCCGAGCCGCCGACCGCGGCCTGAAAGACATTGGATGGCTGCAAAGCCATTTTTCCTTGAGCTTCGGCCCCTACGCCAACCCCGAGCGTGCTGGCTTCGGGCTGCTGCGAGTATTCAACGATGACTTTGTGCAGCCTGGCAACGGCTTCGGGCTGCATGCTCACGCCAATATGGAAATCATTTCCGTGATGCTGGCCGGGCGCATGAACCACAAAGACTCGTTGGGTTACTCCGAGGAGGTAGGCCCCGACTCGGTGCAGATTATGAGCGCCGGCAGCGGCCTGCGCCACGAGGAGCACAACATTGGCGAGGACCAAGTGAATTTTCTGCAGATCTGGATTGAGCCCAAGCTTCAGAACGTGACGCCCCGCTACCAGCGCCGCTCCTTCCCCCGCGAAAAACGTCGTAACCAGCTCACTACCATTGTCAGCAACGAGGAAGGCACCGCCCACTGCTGGATTAACCAGAACGCCCGGCTCAGCCTAGGGTTTTACGACGCTGGACAGCACCTGGAGTACCGCCTGAACCCGGTGAATAAGTGCGTGTTTGTATTCGTAATGGAAGGCCAGCTCACCGTAAATGGACAGACCATAGCCGCACGGGAAAGCATTGGGCTGTGGGAAACTGACTTGGTGGCTATTAAAGTGGAAGCCGCTAGTCACTTTGTCCTGATTGAAGCGCCCATCAATCACTAAGCCTTTAGAAGCCAGCGCATTCCCTAAAAATGCGCACTGCACGAACAAAGCCTCTGCCCTTGGGTGGGGGCTTTCTTGTTTGCGGCCGAATAAGAAAGCTCGGCGCTACGTGGTAATGAGGCAAGGAGTTGTACATCCTTTAGAAAATCTGCCGGATTGTACCGTCCTTTGTAGTAATTTTCTGTTGCTTACCTCTTTCTATGAAAATATTTCGACTCACCCTGGCCTTGTGCGTGAGCACACTGAGCCTGGCTACGGCGCAAGACTTGCCGTACCAAACGCCCCCCAGGGCCATTGCCGCGTTGGCCGATGCTGCCCCTACCCCGCGGGTTAGCTTTGCCTCCAACGGGCAGTGGATGCTGCTAATGGATGTGCGCGACATGCCGTCTATTGCCGAGCTAAGCCAGCCGGAACTGCGTCTAGCGGGCTTGCGCATCAACCCGCGCACCAACGGCCCCAGCCGGGCGGCCTACGTTTCTTCCCTGCGCTTGCGCAAGCTACCCGATGGCAAGGAACTGCTGGTTACGGGCCTGCCCGCCAACGCCCGCATCAGCGACGTGCAATGGTCGCCGGACAACACCAAAATTGCCTTCACCCACACCACCAGCAACCACGTGGAGCTGTGGATTGCGGATGTAGCTTCGGCCTCGGCCCGGCTGGTGCCCAATCTGTTTTTGAACAGCGTTTTCGGCACCCCGTTCGAGTGGGTTTCTGACAACAAAACCATCATTGCCCGCGCGGTGGTAGGCGGCCGGGGGGAGGCTCCCAGCGCCACTGAAGTACCCAAAGGCCCGGCTATTCAGCAGAACATCGGCCGCACTGCCGCCGCCCGCACCTACCAGGATTTACTGAAAAGCCCGACCGACGAGCGGTTGTTTGATTACTTTGCCCTGTCTCAGGTAGTAAAGGTGGGCCTTGATGGCCGCATGGCGCCGCTGGGTCAGCCCGGCATGATTCAGCAGGCCGTGCCTTCCCCGAATGGCCGCTACGTGCTAGTGCGCACCCGCCACCGTCCTTACTCCTACACCCTGCCCGTAAGCAGCTTCCCGCAGCGGGTGGAAGTACTGAATTTAGAAGGGCTGGTAGTAAAGGAGCTAGCCGAGCTGCCCTTGGCCGATAACGTGCCTACCAGCTTTGACGCCGTGCCTACCGGGCGCCGTCAGTTTGGCTGGCGCGAGGATGCCCCCAATACCGTGTTCTGGGTGGAAGCTCAGGATGGCGGCAACCCCAAAACCGAAGCTCCGGTACGTGACAAGCTTTTCGCCCTGCTGGCCCCCTTCGACGGGCAGCCCCAGGAGTTAGCGGCCCTGCCCCTGCGCTTCCGCAACATTCACTGGGGTACCGACAAGCTGGCCCTGGTAGAAGGCTACCGGTGGGCTGACCGCAAGGAAACCACCTGGACCCTGGACTTGGCCACCAAAACCTCGCTCACGCCCCTGTTCGAGCGTTCTTCCCAGGACACCTACACCGACCCAGGCACCCCGTACTTGCACCGCAACAGCCAGGGCCGTCAGGTACTGACTACCGATGGAGCCGGCGACGTGGTGTACTTCATTGGGGCGGGTGCCTCACCCGAGGGCGACCGGCCGTTTATCGACGAGCTAAACGTGCGAACGAAGAAGAGCGCCCGGTGGTGGCGTTCTGAGGCGCCTTATTACGAGATGCCCGTCACGATTTTGGACCCCGGCAAGCGCACGTTTGTAACCCGGCGGGAGTCAGCTCAGGAGTCACCGAACTACTTCCTGCGCGACGCCCCAAGCCTGAAGCTTACCCCGCTTACCAAATTCCCGAATCCCTACGCTAGCCTCGGCAACTTGCAGAAGCAAGTGCTGAAGTACAAGCGCGCCGACGGGGTAGAGCTGACGGCCAACCTCTACCTGCCCCCGAACTACAAGAAGGAAGACGGCCCGCTGCCGACCCTGATGGAGGCCTATCCGGTAGAGTTCAAGGACAAGAAGGACGCCAGCCAGGTAAAAGGCTCGCCCTACACTTTTGCCCGTTTGAACTGGGGCTCGCCGGTGTACTGGGTAACCCAGGGCTACGCCGTGCTGCAAGGCACTAGCATTCCAATCGTGGGCGAAGGCACGAAGGAGCCCAATGACACCTATGTGGAGCAGCTCACGGCTTCGGCTAAGGCGGCCATCGACGAAGGGCAGCGCCTGGGTGTGGTGGACCCCAAGCGGGTGGCCGTAATGGGCCACAGCTACGGAGCGTTCATGACGGCCAATTTGCTGGCTCACACCAACTTGTTTAAGGCGGGTATTGCCCGGAGCGGCGCTTATAACCGCACCCTGACGCCCTTCGGGTTCCAGGGCGAGGAGCGGACTTACTGGCAGGCCCCGGAGGTGTACAACACTATGTCGCCTTTCAACTTTGCTGACAAGATCAAAACCCCTATTCTGCTGATTCACGGGGAGGCGGACAACAACTCCGGCACCTTCCCCATTCAGAGTGAGCGGTTCTATAACGCCCTGAAGGGCCACGGCGCTACCGTGCGCTACGTGGTGCTACCTGCCGAGTCGCACGGCTACGCGGCCCGCGAGTCCATCATGCACATGCTGTGGGAGATGAATATCTGGCTTGACACCTACGTGAAGAAAGCCAGCACCACGCCCGCCGCGGAAAATACCAAGGCCGACGTTCGGTAAGCGCTGCTTTTCGTCGCGTACACTACCCCCGGACCGTCGGTTCGGGGGTATTTTTTTACGGTTACTGCATATAGCTTTTTATATACTATACAATACCTAATTGTGTAAAATTTCATCCAGTATGAAACCCGGGTTTTAGTGCTTCGTTATAAAGCTAAAATTCATCCATTCAGGATTTATCATACTGACCATGAAAACGTTCAAGCTATATGCGGCCATGCTTTCGGCCCTTTTCGTGATGGAAAGCACTGTGGTAACGTCAACTGCCGAGGCGCAGACCACTCCCAGAAAAACCTGGAGCAAAAAAGCTAAGGGTGCCGCCATTGGCGGTGGCGCCGGAGCTGTAACCGGAGCCGTAATCGGCGGCGGCAAAGGTGCCGTACTAGGCGGCGTGGCCGGAGCAGCGGCCGGCGGCATTATCGGTCGTAAGAAAGACAAGAAAAAAGACCCCGTTCGCTACGACCAATACTCGCGTAGAGACTAATGACAATGTTGCTGTAGCAACCTTACAAAGTCCCGAATCACCCGATTCGGGGCTTTTTTGTGGGCAGGCCAGCCGCCTACGCTGGCACCGTACCAATCAGCTACCAGCCCCTCCGCGTGCAACCCCCGAGCGGAGTTAGCGAGTATGGCTACTATGCACGTATTCGTTTATTCTGACCTGAACCCCGAAGCGCAAGCTCGCCTGCTGGCGCAACTGCCCCCAGATGTTACCGTTTCCTTCCGCTCTGAACTGGCCGCCTCGGCCCAACAGGAAGAATTGCAGGCGGCGGACGTACTGCTAGGCAACCCACCGGCCGCATGGCTGACGCCCGCACCATCCCGGCTCCGGTTCTGGCAGATTGATTCGGCCGGAATTGAGCGGTATCAACAGCTGCAGCTTAGCTGCCCGGTTGCTAACATGGGCGACTTTTTCGCCTGGCCCTGCGCCGAAACAATGGTAGCGGGCCTATTAGGGCTGCTGCGCTACGTGCCCGAGCTGGCAGTATTACAGGACCAGAAACAGTGGATAGGTGGCCCCTTGCGCCCGAAGCTAGGGTTACTCCGCGGCAAGCGCGTCCTCATTCTGGGTAGCGGCGCCATTGGGCAAGCCGTGGCTCAACAACTCACAGGTTTCGGGTGCGCCGTGCAGTTTCTGGCTCGCACCGATCCGCAGGCCCACCTGCATTCCAAGGAAGAACTGCGCGCTGCTTTGCCCACTACCGACATAGTGGTGAATTGCTTGCCGGGTAGTGCCGAGGGGTTTTTCTCCGCTGACCTGATTGCTACCATGCCCCCGGAGGCCCTCTACGCCAGCGTAGGCCGCGGCAACACCACCGATGAGCCCGCCCTAATTGCCGCCCTGCGAGCGGGCCGGCTCGGGGGTGCTGTGCTGGATGTAACGGCCCAAGAACCGCTGCCTACCAACAATCCCCTTTGGGATTTGCCGCGCGTGCTGCTCACGCAGCATAGTGGCGGCGGTCAGCCCGGCGAAGATGAGGGTAAAGTGGACGTGTTCCTACGCAACCTTGACCACCTACGCCAGCAGCAGCCCCTAGAGAATCAGGTGGATTTGCGGCGGGGCTATTGAAGTTGCTATTCTTGCGTTGCAGTGCAACCATTTCGCGGGTGGGAATACTCTTGCCGTTACCCACTCTTTACTGTTTGCTATGCGCCAACTGTACTCCCTCCTAGTAGGCGGCACGTTTCTGCTGAGTCTTACGGCCTGCCCCATGGTGGAGCCGATTGACCGGGTGCCGCTCCCCTCCTATAAGCCCCTGCTGATGGCCCGAACTCAGCTGGAGCAAGCCGTGGCCGTGCTGCCGCCCCAGGAAATGCACAATACCGGCAAAATCTATCTGCGCGACCCGTACATCCTTATTAATGAGCAGTATCAGGGAGTGCACATTATCGACAACCACGACCCCAGCCGTCCTCAGCCGGTAGCCTTTTTGCGTATTCCGGGTAACGTGGACGTGGCCATGAAAGGCAATTTGCTGTACGCCGACAGCGGCCCGGACCTGCTCACCTTCGACCTTGCCAACGTGCGAGCTGCCCGCTTGCTCCACCGCGTGCGCGAGGCCGTGCCGGAGCTACCCATGCCCGAAACCGCCCAGGTACCCGCTGAATACCAGGTAAAAAACCGTCCCGCCGATGCCGTAGTCGTCGGCTGGCAGAAGCTATAATCCTATTTTCTCTGCCACTATGCGTCTACTTTCTACTCTTATATCTACTGCCCTGGCCGGCATTTTCGGCTTAGCGTTGAGCGGATGCTCGGCGCAGAACGACGCCAGCCCCACTAGCGCCGACGGGGGCGACGGCAAAGGTGGGTCCCTGGCCCGCTTTACCGTGCTCAACAACACGCTCTACGTCGTCGACAACCAGAGCCTGCGTCTCTTCGACCTGACCACGCCCACTACCCCGGTCCGCAGCACGGTAGTGCCTCTGGGTTTTGGCATTGAAACCATCTACCCGCGCGCGCCCTACCTATTTCTGGGCACCCAGCGGGGCATGTACATCTTCGATGCCAGCCAGCCGGCCCAGCCCCAGCAGCTCGCTTTCTACCAGCACGTTATCAGCTGCGACCCAGTGGTAGTGGACGACCGGTATGCTTACGTAACCTTGCGCGACGGCCGCACCTGCGGGGGTGGCCCCAACCAGCTCCAGGTTATCGACCTGAACAACCTACGCGCCCCACGTCTGGCCCAGTCCTACCCCATGACGCACCCGTTGGGATTGGGCGTGGATAGTACGTTGCTATTCGTGTGCGATAAAGACCAACTGAAAGTGTTCAGCACCCGCACGGCGCCGGTGCTACCGTCCCCGCAAACGTTTAACGTCAGCGTGTCCGACGTTATTCCGCACCGTGGGCTGCTGCTAGCCATTGGGCCCGGCGGGCTGTACCAATACCGCTACAGCGGCAGCACGCTCACCCGTCTGAGCCACCTACCCATTATCCCGACCAACTAATGCGCGGCTTGCTTATGTGGGGAGTACTGGGTGCGGGGCTGCTGCGCCTGAGCACTATGGCAGCGGCCCAGTCGGGGGCACCGGGCCAGCCGGCGCGGCTGCACAGCGTAAAGTTAGGCATGACTCCTGTGGCAGCCGGAGGGTTTCATATTAGTGGGGAGAAAATGTGGGGGCCTACCTCCCGCAACGCGTGGGTAGTTACACCCCAACTCTATTACGGTCCCGTTTCCGACTTCACTTCCGACCTGAGTGAGGGACCACAGGACCGGGTGCGTGGCTACGGCCTGGAGGTGCAGCACCGCATCTACCTGGGTGAGCAAACCGCTGGGGTCGAGGGCTTTTACGTAGCCTACGGCCCGAGTTACCAGCATTTTCGTTTGGCGTTCGAGAGTCGCAGTTGGGCGCCGGAACTGGCAGCCAACGGCCTCACCTACTACGAGTACCGTTTGCGCCCCCAAACTGAGGTAATTGACCGGTACGGGATATGCGCCGTGGTGGGCACCCAAGCATTTTTGCCCCGCACACCTCTTTTTATTGACGCTTTCATTGGCATAGGGCTGCGCAAGGCATCCTCCCGCTCTACCGTAAACGGGCCCCGTTACGCGAGTGGCATGAGCGACTATGGCCATGAGGGAAGCTACATTCCGCTGGGTTTCCGGATTGGCGCCGCCTGGTAACGCGCGCCGTGCTGTAGTCCGTGCTCCGACCAGGTACGACAGGAAACGGGCTCCGCAGCTTTCGCGTAACGGCAGGAACAGCAACGCTGCGCCGGTTTCTAGCCGGGCGGTGCGTTACGCTACCGGGAACCCGCTCCTGGGTTCGTTTTGTGGTAAAGACTAGTGACCGGGGATGATGCCCGTCAGGCGCATTACCCAACCCAGCAGATAGACGCCTATGATTACCAGCACGTAGGCCCACCAGGGCATGTGCGTCAGGCGGTAGCCCATGCCCATGTATCGTCTTGGTCTTGTTTCCATGGTGTATCTGGTTAAGTGCGTGCCTGTTAAGATATATTTTTCACCAGACAAATCCTACCCCAACCACCTTATTATAACCTACCTAAAGCTACTGCTACCCGCTACTCGTTAGCTGCCCCGACTACTCCCTGCATCTGGCGGGCGTTGCCGATGGCGGAGGCGTCGATGTCGTTGTTGAAGTAGAGGTAGGCTTCCCTTACTTGTCCGGCGGCCTGAATCTGGCCCAGCACCCGGCGCAGAAATTCCTCCGGATACGGCGACTTATACAGCTCTGGCACGCCATGGAAGCGGTAGTACACCACTTCCGTGTTGGTTACTACCTCGTCGGGTAGGGCCGGGTGGCTTTGGCCTACAAAGGCAATGCGCCGCCGGGCCAGCTCCTGGTACACGTGGCCCAGCCACCAGCTAGGGTGCCGAAACTCCACTACGTTGCGGAAGCTCGGGTCGAGGCTTTCCACGATGCGCGCCAGCCGCTCCTCCGAGTACGTGAGGCGCGGGGGCAATTGAAAGAGCACAGGCCCCAGCTTTTCGCGCAGACCCTCCTGTACCGTACCATAGAAGTCGGCGAGCAGTTGGGCGCAGTCGTGGAACTGCTTGTAGTGGGTAATTAGGCGGGGCGCCTTCACCGAAAACCGGAAGTCTGCGGGGCTTTGCTGGTACCAGCTTTCTAGGGCTGAAAGTTGAGGAAACCGGTAAAAGGTCACGTTCAGCTCCAGGGTGCGGAAGTGCTGGTGGTAAAACTCGAACCAGCGGCGCTGGGGTAGCTTTTCGGGGTAGAATACGCCTTTCCAGTGCTTGTAGTGAAAACCCGAGCAGCCAATGTGGTAGGTGGTTGAAGGTGGCGCAGCAGCGCCTGAAGAAAGCATCGGCATACCTTAAGCCTGGTAAGCGGTGCGCGGCCTAACATCCCGGCGGCCCGCCCGAATGAAGCCCCAGCCCGCCAGCAGCAGCAAGGCCCCAAAAGCCAGGAAAGCCATATCCCAGGGCAGCTTCTCATCGGTGTACTCATACACGTGATGGAGCCCGAGCAGGGTGTGGTCAATCAGGCCTTCCACCACATTGAACAGGCCCCACCCCAGCAGCAGCCCACCCACCAACGTGCGCCCCGACCATGCTACATCCAGGCGCCGGCTGGCGGCCCACAGCACCCGCAGCCCGATGGCCGTGAGCACCCACACCGCCGCGTGAAATACCCCGTCCCAGTACATGTTTACTTTAGCGGCTACCAAGGTGTTGGGCGGCAATTGGTTGGAGAGCATGTTGTGCCACTGCAGAATTTGGTGCAGCACAATGCCATCCACGAAGCCACCCAGCCCAGCCCCCATCAGCAGGCCGGCGGCAATTAGAGGGGTACGGTGTAGGGGCTCAGTCATGGGCGGAGGGAGAAGTTAGGCGAGCTTTGAGGGTCGGAGCGTAGAACAAGCCCAACCCTACGAGGAGCACTACCGCCACGGGCAGCAGCAACAGGAGTAGGTTGGCGGTGTACTCGGCGTTGTGAATCCCGGCGTGCACCCGGGGGCGGCACACCTGGCAGGCCCAGGCCGCCGGGCCCGTCAGCAGAAGTAAACTGGCAAGCCAGGTAGCAACTACCCGTTTCATCATGGCCGAACAGATACGTAAGGGTACCTGAAGCGTACGTAGCACCCGGGCCGGAAAGTTATGTCGAGCTAGCCGCGCCCGGTGCCTACCCATACCGGAGGGCGCCAAACTGCCGCTGCTTACGTAGCGCGAAGCCAGATCGACGGTTCCCCAAGTTCGCCTATCTAACCCATTGATTAACAACAGATGAGCTTAACAGTACTGCCGTGGGTTTTTCCGCTCCTAACGCAACTGCGCCTGCCGGGCAGCGTACCACTAACGGGCCCGACGCTGGAATTAACGGACTGGTCTGTCGGCCATATTCCCACCACCTAATCCTTACGAGCATGTCTAAGCAATCTGGAAAACGCAGCCAGCACGACCCCAACTCCGGGGCCAACGCCAACGACAAAATCAGCAACCAGTCTTCGGAACAGGCCCAGCACCTAGGCTCCACCGATCAGGACCGGTCGGTGCGCAGTGGCTTGCCGGGCCAGGCCAGCCAGCCCCACGTAGCCGTGGGTAACCGACCTGAGTCCTTTGAAAACCAAATAGCCGGCGACATGAATAGTGGTACTGGCATGACGGCTCCTACTGAGAAAGGCAACCGGGCCGGCATGAAGAGCGGCGAAGGCCAAACCGGTGAAACTGCTATGAACACGTCCTCTGGCAAGAATCCCACCGCAGGAAACGACTAAGCTGCGCCTCTCGACGCCGCTACCCGCCGTGCCTTCTATACGCCAGCAGAAAATATCCTACTACCAGGGTATAGAAGGCACGACGGGTGACCTACCGCTAGACGGCAACCGCACTTTTCTACCTGTCATCCTGCGCAGCGCGAAGGACCTTATCATGTTTGAACGAGCCCGTTATTACGAAACTTGTCCAGGCATGATAAGGTCCTTCGCGCTGCGCAGGATGACGTGTTTTTGGGGTACAGGTGGGCTTCTTCAGTTCCGGCTGAAATAACGCGCTAGAAAGTATGTCGGGGCGTTTTAGGGTAGCAAACGCCCGTCAATTTGCGCACGTGGCCTGTTCCTGGGTGCTCTGCTTGAACAGCTGCTGCATCTGCTGGGCATTCAGGGCTCCTACCCCACCGATGCCGTTGTTGAAGTAGAGGTACACTTCCTGCGCTTCCGGGGCCGCGGCAATTTCGTGGGCTACCCGCGTCAGAAACTCCGGGCTGTACGCCGACTTATACAGATCCGGCACGCCGTGAAAGCGGTAGTACACCCGCGGCGTGTTGATGATTACCTCATCGGGCAGGGGTAGCGGGTGGCTTTGGCCCACAAAGCTGATGCCGTGACGGGCCAGCCGCCGAAATACTTCCCCATCCCACCAGCTTGGGTGCCGAAACTCGATGACATTGTGAAACTCCGGGTCGAGCTGCTCGATAATGCGGGTTAAGTACTCCTCGGTGTAGGCGGCTTTGGGTGGCAGCTGAAACAGTACTGGGCCCAGCTTCTGGCCCAGTCCTTCCCGGATAGTTGCGTAAAACTCGGCCAGAATAGGCTCCGCTTCCGGCCCGAACTTCTTGTAGTGCGTTACCTGCCGGGGCGCTTTCACGGCAAACTGGAAGTCCTCCGGGCTCTGCTGGTACCATTGTTCAAAGGCCTTGAGTTCGGGCATTCGGTAGAAGGTCACGTTCAGCTCCAGGGTGTTGAACTGGGTGCAGTAGTAGGTAAACCACTTGCGCGGGGGTAGGTCGGTGGGGTAGAACACGCCTTTCCAGTCGCGGTACGAAAAGCCGGAGCAGCCGATATATATGGTGGGCATATAGCAAAAGGAAAGGCGTGCGGCTAAAGTAGCCGGCCCTGGGCCTACGCAGGGCACCTGGCTTGGGGTTCTGGGGAAGCGGCTTTCCGCTAGAAGCAACGGCTGGTGTAGCGCAGACTGGACGCAGCTTTCTTATCTTGCCTGTGACAGTTCACTTACCCCGAAGCACATCTTCTTTCTGCACCCTACTTCCTCACGATGAAAAGACTGTTTCCTTCCCTGGCGGTTCTGCTGGTAGGCTCCCAAGCCGCCGCCCAAGCGCCCATCAAAACCCAGCCCTACCCCCAAACCCGGAAGGTAGATACCGTTACCACCTACTTCGGCACCAAGGTAGCCGACCCTTACCGCTGGCTGGAAAACGACCAGGCCCCCGACACCAAGGCCTGGGTGCAGGAGGAAAACAAGGTGACCCAGGGCTACCTCGCCCAGATTCCTTACCGGGAGGCCATCCGGAAGCGGTTGGAAACTCTGTGGAACTACGAGAAGTACGGCGCCCCCTACAAGGAAGGCAAGTACACCTACTTCAGCAAAAACACGGGCCTGCAAAGTCAGTCGGTGCTGTACCGGCAGGTGGGCAACGGGGCGCCGGAAGTGTTCCTCGACCCGAATAAGTTTTCCAAGGACGGCACTACCTCGCTGGCGGGCATCAACTTCACCAAGGACGGCTCACTGGCCGCCTACCAGATTTCGGAAGGCGGCTCCGACTGGCGCAAGGTCATCGTACTGAAAACCGCTGACAAGAGCATCGTGGGTGATACGCTCAAGGACGTGAAGTTCTCGGGCCTGGCCTGGAAAGGCAACGACGGCTTCTACTACAGCTCCTATGACAAGCCCACCGCGGGCAGCCAGCTAGCCGGCAAAACCCAGATTCACAAGCTCTACTACCACAAGCTGGGCACCAAGCAAAACACCGATAAGCTGGTGTTCGGGGGCGAGAAAACACCGCGCCGCTACATCGGCGCTTCCCTGACCGAGGACGAGCGTTTCCTGGTTATCAGTGGGGCGAATACCACCACCGGCAATGAGCTGTACATCCAAGACCTGAGCAAGCCGGGCAGCCCCATTGTGCAGGTAGTGGACAACGAGAAAAGCAATGTGGACGTGGTGGACAACGTGGGCAGCAAGCTCTACATCTTCACCAACCTGAATGCGCCCAACAACCGGGTAGTAACCGTGGACGCGGCCAACCCCAAGCCCGCCAACTGGAAAAACCTGATTCCGGAAACCCAGAACGTGCTGAACGTCAGCACCGGCGGTGGCAAAATCTTCGCCAACTACCTCAAGGACGCTACCTCTCTTATTGAGCAGTACGATATGAACGGCAAGAAGGAGCGGGCTATTACGCTGCCTTCGGTGGGCACGGCTGGTGGCTTCGGTACCAAAAAAGAGGAAAAGGAAACCTACTACACCTTCACCTCCTACATCTACCCGCCCACCATCTTCGAGTACGACATTGCCACCGGCAAATCCACCGTCTACAAGAAGGCCGGCGTGCAGTTCGACCCCAGCAAGTTCGAGTCGAAGCAGGTGTTTTACACCTCCAAGGATGGCACCAAAGTGCCGATGATTATCACCTACAAGAAAGGCTTGGTGATGAACGGCAAGAACCCGACCCTGCTCTACGCCTACGGGGGCTTTAACTCCAGCGTCACGCCCGGCTTCAGCACCAGCAACATCATTCTGCTGGAGAATGGCGGTATCTATGCCGTGCCCAACATCCGGGGCGGCGGCGAGTACGGCGAGAAGTGGCACCTGGCCGGCACCAAGCTGCAGAAGCAGAACGTGTTCGATGACTTTATTGCCGCCGCCGAGTACCTGACCAAGAACAACTACACCTCTAAGGACTACCTGGCTATTTCGGGCGCTTCGAACGGCGGTTTGCTGGTGGGCGCTACCATGGCTCAGCGCCCCGAGCTGTTCAAGGTAGCCTTCCCGGCCGTGGGCGTGATGGACATGCTGCGCTACAACCAGTTTACGGCCGGCGCCGGCTGGGCCTACGACTACGGCACGGCCCAGGACTCCAAGGAAATGTTTGAGTACCTCTACAAATACTCGCCCTACCACGCCCTGAAGCCCGCCGCCTACCCCGCCACCATGGTAACTACCGCCGACCACGACGACCGGGTAGTGCCGGCCCACTCCTTCAAGTTTGCTTCCAAGCTGCAGGAAAGCCAGCAAGGCCCCGCTCCGGTGCTCATCCGCATCGAGACGAAAGCCGGCCACGGCGCCGGCCGCTCCACGGCCCAGGTTATCAGTGAGCAGACCGACAAGTGGGCCTTCTTGTTCCAGAACATGGGCGTCCCCTATCAGGCTGTAAACTAGCCTACCTCTAGCTGCTCTTGTACTAGCTTGCCGGCCTTCTAAGGGTCGGCAAGCTTTTTTATAGCCCGTTCCGAGTTCAACCGTTTGCTCATGGCCCTCATCGACAAAATTGCCTGGCTGCACCTGCACGAAGGCCGCCTGCTCAGTACGCGCAGCCGTGGCAAAGACCGGTACTACATTCCTGGCGGCAAGCGCGAAGCTGGCGAAACGGACGCCCAAACCCTGCTGCGAGAAATCAAGGAAGAGTTGACCGTAGAGCTGGATGCGGCTACTCTGGTACACGCTGGCACCTTCACGGCGCCCGCCCACGGCCACGCGGAGGGCATTCTGGTGCAGATGACCTGCTACTACGCTACGTACGCTGGCACCCTGCAGCCCGCCGCTGAAATTGAGGAAGTCGTGTGGCTTACTTACGCCGACCGGCCCAGGGTTTCAGCCGTAGACCAACTGATTTTCGACTGGCTCCGCGAGCAGCAGCTTCTGACCGATTGATACGAACAACAAACACTGTAATCAACCCTCAAGCACAGCCACACAAATGCAGCAGTAGCACCACCCTGCGCCTGGCTATTGCACCAACTGGGCATGCAGCCGGGCTAGGGTGTCGGCGGCGTTTTCGCAAAGGCCGGGGTGCACGGGCGAGGTTTGCACGACGGTGCTGCGGGTAGCCGTGAGCCAGCGGAAGCGCGAGGCCAGCGGCAGCTGCCCGATGGGGCCGCCCTCCTTCCGGCCCCGGCAAATTCGCTCGAAGGATTGCAGCCGCTCGGTCAGGTCGGTTAGGTCAAGCTGGTCGCCGGTAAAGGCACGCAGCCGGGCCTCGGGCACCTCGAAGCGGGCCTGCAGAAACCCCTGCGCCGAGCAATACACAATCACCCCGACATTCAGAAATTCTTCGCGCTCCACGCGGGGCACTACGCGCAAAACGGCGTACTCAAACAAGTGCTTTTCGGGCATTTTCGGCTTCCTGAACAAAGGTTTCTGATGCGGCGAGCCGGGCGGTAAGAAACCGCACATAGTTCTGGCGCTGCTCTTCCACGGTCACGGAGGGCTCGGCTAGCCAATCGGCGGGCACGGCATCCACAATGGCCTGGATGCGCTCGGGCGTGAGTAGGGCGCGGCCTTCGGCGTCGGCGGCGGCCAGCTCCTTAGCCTGAGGGAGTAGCACGTGGTCTTTGATTTGGGCGAAGGGCCGGGGCCGCGGCTCGGCCCAACCGGGGCCGGCGTGGTGCACGTACAGGGCCGCACCGTGGTCAATCAGCCACAATTCCTTATGCCACATAAGCAGATTGGTGTTGCGGGCGGTGCGGTCCACGTTCAGCGTCAGGCAGTCCAGCCACACAATTAGGGAAGCCAGCCGGGGCTCAATGGTGGTTACTAGGGGGTCGTAGGTGCTGGCCCCGGAGAGGTAGTGAAGACCCAGGTTTTGGCCGGTGCTGAAGCGGAGCAAATCCTGAATTTCCTCGTCGGGCTCGGTGCGGCCGAAGGCTTCATCGAGTTGGCAAAATACCAGCTCTGGGATCCGCAGGCCTAAGGCTCGCGCCATTTCGCCCACAATTAGCTCGGCAATCAGCGCCTTCAGCCCCTGGCCCGCCCCCCGGAATTTCACCACGTACAGAAAACCGTCGTCGGCTTCCACCAGGGCCGGCAGAGAGCCGCCTTCGCGCAGCGGGGTGACGTAGCGCGTCACGTCAACGGTTCGGAGGGAAAGGTCACTAACCTGCATAGAGCACAAAAAAGAAGGAAATAGGCCCGCAAAGGACGAATAATTCCGGCAGTTTTTGCAGTTGCCGCCGGCTGGCACCCAGCGGCCGAGCCGGCGGAGCCTAGCGGCAGTAGGCCGGGCCTTCGCGCAACCAAGTGCGCGACTACCAGTACATACGCGTATTACCTCGTTGGTAGCCGATCCTTATCCGGTCCCACTCATTTGCTACTGCTGCTCCCATGAAGCCTATTGTCACCCTGACCCTGAACCCTACCGTCGATAAAAGCACCACCGCCGACCAAATTATTCCCGACCAGAAGCTGCGGTGCGCGGCCCCGAAATTCGAGCCCGGCGGGGGCGGCATCAATGTTTCGCGGGCCCTTAAGCGGCTCGGCGCCGATTCAGTAGCGGTATTTCCGGTGGGCGGCCCCAGCGGTGCGCTGCTGCGGGAGCTGTTGGAGCAAGAACACATTCAGCAGCAGCCGGTTGAAACCGTGAGCCGCACCCGAGAGAATTTCATCGTGGTAGATGCTACCACCAGCCAGCAGTACCGCTTCGGTATGCCCGGCACCCCGCTTTCCGTGGAGGAGCAGCAGCAAATTCTGACTACCCTAAAAGGCCTGGCCACGGTACCCGAGTTTCTGGTTATCAGCGGTAGCCTTCCCCCCGGAGTAGAACCCGATTTTTTAGTGCGCATTGTACGGGCCGCCAAAGGGCTGGGCATCAAGGTGGTCATTGATACCTCGGGCCCAGCCCTGCACCAGGTACTGGCCGAGGGTGTATACTTGGCAAAGCCCAACGTGGGCGAGCTAAGCAAAATGGCCGGGGTTGATGAACTGGACAGCGAAGCCGTGGCCGAGGCCGCCCACAAGCTGGTGCGGGAGGGCAAATGCGAAATTGTAGTTACGTCGTTGGGTCCGCAGGGTGCCTGCGTAGTTACCCAAGATTTGGTAGACCACGTGCCGGCTCCGGCCGTGAAAAAGCGCAGTACCGTAGGGGCCGGCGACAGCATGGTGGCAGGCTTGGTGTACGGGCTGTCTACGGGCCTTTCGGTGCAGGAAACGGTGCGCCTGGGCGTGGCTTGCGGCACGGCCGCGACCATGAATCCCGGCACCGAGCTGTTTCGCAAAGCAGACGTGGATAAGCTCTATCAGTGGCTGCTGCAGCAAACCATGCCGGCAAAGGCAGCCTAATTACTGGGTTAGTGTTGCCTCCCAGAATAGTACGAATACGGGCCCGGTACAGTGCGTACCGGGCCCGTATTGCGTGTAGGGCCTCGTGTCTGAGTAGGTAGCACGGTTACAGCTACCCTAATGAATTATGCCGCCGACCAATAGTCGCGCAACAGGGCTTGTAGGTTCGCTAGCGTCAGCAAGGAAGACCGGAAGTGAAGCAGCGGGGAATGCACCGGTCCTACTAGCACTTCAATTTCGGAAGAGTCAGAATACCACAGCACGCTGATTAAGGCTCTGTCGAAGTGCCGGCAGATTACGCGCCCTTTGTCCTGCCAGGCAGGTGGGCACTCCGAAGAATCACGAAAGCCTAATTCCAGTAAATCAGCAAGCAACATGAGCAGAAATGGTACGCATTAAGAAAATTATAGAGCAAATTTATCAGCTAGCGCCCTGGACTCCAAAGAAATAAGCATTAGCCAGCTGAATACTACCCCCGGGCTTCCCGCAATGGCCTGCCCAATTTGAAAAAGCTGATTCGCTTCTTTCGCGCCTCGCCTCTGCCAGACGGTTATATACAAGGCAAAAATCCTGACTGCGCTTATGACCTAGTGAGTCATTTCACAGTCAAATTTTCTTCTCACTACTTCTGTCCTTGCCTGGCCTTTCTTGGTTAACGCTTGCTATTCAGCCTATTGACACGTATTTGCTTCGGGTTGGCTCCGGCAGTGGCATTGCGTGAAAAACTGTACATTCGCCTTCGTTAGCAGAAAACACCGGTTTATGTAATAGCTGATTTCTTTCGAAAGTCGAGTAGCTACCCCGTTCCGTGGGCGGCTATATCTGGTTGCTTTTCAAGAAAGAACTTATGCTACTTCTACAAAACCTCGGGTACGCACACCCCAATAAAGACGTGCTCTTCGACCAACTGAATCTGGTAGTAAATCACCACCAGAAGATGGCGCTAGTTGGCAACAACGGCGTTGGGAAGTCTACGCTGCTTCAACTTCTTGCGGGCACTGTACTACCGTCCGGCGGGCTAGTGCACGCCAGTTCCCAGCCGTACTACGTTCCCCAGCATTTCGGGCAGTTCAATAACCTTACCGTAGCCCAGGCCCTCGGCATCCATGATAAAATCAGGGCCCTGCAGGATATTCTGGAGGGTCAGGCCACGGAAGCCAACCTGGCGGTGCTGGATGACGACTGGACTCTTGAGGAGAGAAGCCAGGAAGCCTTGCAACAGTGGGGTCTGGCGGCGCTACACCTAACCCAGCCGATGGCTAGCCTCAGCGGGGGGCAGAAGACCAGGGTTTTTCTGGCCGGCGTAGCCATTCATCAGCCTGGCATCATACTGCTCGACGAGCCCAGCAACCACCTGGACGGCGCCGGCCGGCACCAGCTCTACGAGCTTATCCGGACTACCCCCAGCACCCTGCTGGTAGTAAGCCACGACCGGAAACTGCTGAACCTGCTCGGCTCAGTTGCGGAAATAAGCCGGCGCGGCATCACTCTGTACGGGGGCAATTACGACTTCTATGCCGAACAAAAGCAGTTGGAACGCACTGCGCTCAACCAGGACGTGAAGAGCCGCGCAACTGCCCTGCGCAAAGCTAAGGAAACCGAGCGCGAAGCCCTGGAGCGCAAGCAGAAGCTGGATGCCCGCGGCAAGAAAAACCAGGACAAAGCTGGCCTACCCACCGTTGTGCTAAACCTGATGCGCAACAGTGCCGAGCAGAGCACGTCCCGCCTCAAAGGCATTCATGCCGAGAAGGTAGGCGAGCTTTCTCAGGAGCTAAGCGAACTACGTAGGGAACTGCCAGCCACCGACAAAATCAAGCTCGACTTCGACAACTCTACCCTGCACAAAGGCAAGCTACTCCTCGCCGCTCAGGAGCTTAACTATGGCTACGGTACCCGCCTGCTGTGGCCGGCAGCCCTCACTTTTCAGATACACAGTGGCGAACGAGTGGCACTGCACGGGCTGAACGGCTCGGGTAAAACCACGCTCATTAGGCTGCTGCTGGGCTACCTGAAACCAACGCTCGGGACGATAGCGCGGGCGGCAAACAAGGCCGTGTTCATCGACCAAGAATATTCTCTGCTCACCGACCACCTTTCCGTGTTCGAGCAGGCCTGGCAATTTAATAGCTCGGGGCTGCAGGAGCACGAAGTAAAGATTCGCCTGACCCATTTCTTGTTTACCAGCGCCACCTGGAGCAAAGCCTGTGGCACCCTGAGCGGGGGCGAGAAAATGCGGCTGCTCCTGTGCTGTCTGATGATTGGTCAGCAAGCGCCAGACCTGATTATTCTGGATGAGCCCACCAACAACCTCGACCTACAGAATCTGGAAATTCTAACCACCGCTCTTCACGACTACCAAGGCACGCTGCTAGTGGTGTCCCACGACGAGGTATTTCTGGAGCAGTTGGGCGTGGAAAGAGCCATCCGGCTGGGGTAGGTTGCTACCCTCTGGTACATAGGGCAAAGAAAATTTATTGGATTTCGCTTGCTTGCTTTGAAAAACAAAGTACTTTTGACTGCGTACTACAACAAGCAGCGTCTCCTCTAAAAATCTGCGGGTCTGTACCCATGAAAAGCGCAGGGAACACAAAAAACGGCACGGGCCGAAAGCGGAAAATTCTAGCGGGTATTGCGGTGCTGCTTGCCGTGGGCGTGGGATTTCTCTTGAGCAAATGGAAGGAAGCCTCAGACCATGGCGGCCAACTGCCCCGGGAGCCATTTCGCATTGCGGGCAACCTGTACTACGTGGGTACCCGGGATGTAACGTCCTTTCTGCTTACTGGCCCGGTAGGCCATGTGCTGATTGATGGGGGCTACCCCGGTACCGCCCCCATGATTCTGAAAAGCATTGCTACCCTGGGTTTTGCTATTAAGGATGTAAAAGTCCTGCTCAACTCGCACGCCCACTTCGATCATGCTGGTGGTTTGGCCGCCCTGCAAAAGGCCTCGGGAGCCACGCTATGGATTCATGAGCGGGATGCCGACATTGTTGCCACCGGTGGGGCCACCGACCCAACCATTGGGCCCTTCCGGATTCTGGCTGCCGTGGGCCTCCTCAAGTATCCGCCCCCTCGCATCGACCACCAGTTCAAGGACGGCGCCCAAGTACAGCTCGGGCCTATTCGCCTGACGGCGCATGCCACCCCTGGTCACACCCCGGGTTGTACTACCTGGGCATTTCCTGTGCAGCATGGTGGCCGCGAGCTGCTTGCCGTGCTTGCCACCGATATGGTGCTGCTCCCGACTGCCTCACTCGTGGAACCCGAGAGTTACCCCGGTATTCGGGCCGATTTCGAGCATAGCTTTCGTGTACTGCGCAGCCTTCCTACTGACATCTACCTGACTTCTCATGCGCGCGCCTTCAGCCTGAAGCGCAAAGCGCAGGAACGCGCCACGGCCCCGGACCCGGTGCTGCCATTCATCGACCGGCAGGGGTATATCGAAGACATTACGAAGGCAGAGGCCGCCTTTCGCAAAGCGCTCAAGGAGCAGCAACAACAATAGCCGCCTACCCTTTTGGCAGCACCACATACTACCCGTAACAACAGCATTTTCTCTACATCTGACCTCAAAAACCCATTAGTCATGACACTCACCAAAAGCATTCTTCGCGTTGCGCTGGCCACGGGCCTGTTACTACTCATTCCTCTCGTGGCCATGCAGTTCACGCACGAGGTAAACTGGACGTTTTCGGATTTCGTCTTCGCGGCGGTTATGCTGTTCGGCACGGGCCTGACGTACGTGCTCATTGCCCGCAAGTGGAACAACCTCACCTACAAGCTAGCGGTAGGCGTGGGCGTTGTCGCCGGGCTCATGCTGATGTGGGCCAATGCCGCAGTGGGATTGGTTGGGAGTGAAGATAACCCGGCTAACCTGCTCTACCTCGGGGTACTAGCAGTGGCCCTGATTGGTGCTTTTGCCGCGCGCTTCAAGCCGCTTGGCATGTCGAACGCCATGTTTGCGGCGTCTTTTACCTACGTGATGGTCACTGCCGTTGCACTGTTCATCTGGACACCCACGGGCGCGGCTGCCGAGCCCCAAGTGCGGTTAGTGAATGTGTTGGTAGCCAATGGGGCTTTCGCCGCCATCTGGGCCGTATCGGGGTGGTTGTTCCGCCGCGCCAGCACCATTGGCTCTAATCTGAACCAACGCCTAGCCTAAAAGTGCCACGTACGAAACACATCATTCTTACCTTTTACCTACCTGCTCCTATGGCCACATCTCATCTTGTAATGGCGGGCATCCTGCTGCTTGTCTTGGGGCTCCTATACTTGCTGGTAGCCAGCTGGGGCCGCAGCGGTGCGTATAAACTGGCCGTGGGCGTAGCGGTAGCGGCTTCCCTCCTGCTCGTGTGGGGCAACCTGGCCGTGGGTTTCATTGGCAGCGAAGACAACCCCGCCAACCTACTTTACGCCGGTGTACTGGCCGTGGGCTTCATCGGGGCCATTCTGGCGAAACTTCAGCCGCAGGGCATGGCCAAGGCTATGTTTGCAACCGCGCTTGCGCAGTTCGCCGTTCCGTTCGTGGCAATGGCTATCTGGCGGCCCGAGCTGAACCTGGGAGTGTTGTGGGTGATTGTGCTGAATACCATTTTTGCCGGGTTGTGGGTAGTGGCGGGGTGGCTGTTTCGGCGGGCAGGTTTGGCTGGCGCGGGTTTGGGCCGGTAGTGAGGAAATTACTAGATGAATGTTGCTACTTTCAGCCTCTATGCAATAGCTGAACCCAAGAATTGCCTATATCGTTAAGCCCTTGATAGCAACTACTTTTTGCAGACAATTAGGTAGCTTTGTTCTAATGAAAAACCCAACTTCCACCTCTGCTTGCACCCCAAAGCTGGTTACGCAGCTTAATGCTCCTAAGGCTACGGCTCCTGTGCAGCCGGTAGCCTTCCGGCCAGTACAGCCGGAGGATTTAGCATCTAAGCGCCGTAAGGCTTATCCCTACCTGTTTTGATTCCCGCTGATTTTCCGGGTAATGCTTACCCATTTCGCTTTATTCGTGAAGAGCCGCCCTACTCCCCGGGCGGCTTTTTGCTTGAGCGGTTTATCTGTCCCTTCAAAACCAGAAAGGGACGGCACTACATTATCCAAGTTGAGCAATACCAACACCACATCTACGTGCTTAAGTTTTACCTAAAGGCACACCGTTACCAGCAAGACCCGGAACCTAAGTACTACTTCCAAACCAACGATGGCCCCGCTGAAGCCATCCGTATCCTCAATACCTGCTTGTCGGTGATGCTGTATCTGCTCAAGCGCGACCCGCTAGCTTCCGGCGGCTTTATTGGTACTCCCAAACCCGAGGAAGGAGCAAACGCCACCAACGGCCAACGCTTCCGCATCTACTCCCAACTGGCCCGCGACTTTTTCCCGCCCGAACGCTGGGAGCATCAGCATAGCCCGGAAACCAACGCGTATCTTTTGCTTAACAAAGCCGCGCTAGGCCACTACCCCGACTTGTTGCAGCAAGCTCAACTTATGTTTCAGGCACTCTACCCCGATTTCTCCAACGCCCTCAGCGACACCTTGCGGCCCGTGGTTCCGCCGATTCGAATTGGATAACCAGCTTTTAACCACTGTCTTCAACAAATTACTTGTACTCACGCTGCAAAAATCATTTAATTAAACTCAAATCCTATGAGCAAGCTTAAGTTAATGACTAAAGAGGATAAATTATTGAAGCTGGATGATGTATTCAGTCCTACCGCTCCTATTGAGAAAAGGGATTTGTTTTATGGTAGGATTGGTCAACTTAGTGATTTGTATAGTGCAGTAACTCAAAGAGGAGCACATGCTGTTCTTTATGGTGACAGGGGCGTTGGAAAAACCTCCCTTGCCAATATGGCCACTACGATGTTTCCCGATGTAGTGGCGACTAAAGTAACATGTAACAGGACTGAGGATTTCAAAACTATTTGGCAGGAAGCTCTGAAGAAAATAAGATTCTACTCAAGCTCCAAGAGCATAGGTTTTAAGGCTGAAATCAGACAAGAGGCTGTTCAGCTTGATTTATTTCTACCTCCTAAAGATGAAATTGATTCATCTGATATTCTTCAGGTGTTCGAAAATTTATCAACTAAGCTATTAATTATTTTTGATGAATTCGATAGTATAACAGATGAAAACATTCGCACAAGAATGGCTGATACGATTAAAGCGTTATCCGACAATGTTCCGAACGTAACTATTTTAATCGTTGGAATTGCAGATAGTGTTGGTGCTCTACTTGGAGAACATCCTTCATTAGAAAGATGCTTGATGCAGATTCAAATGCCAAGAATGTCCGATGAGGAATTGAAAGAAATAATCGATAATGGATTAAAGAAACTAGAGCTAGAAATAATAGACAATGTCAGAGATAAGATAATCGAGTATTCTTCAGGCTTTCCACACTATACGCATGCTATATGCAAATCTTCTGCTTGGTATTCAATCAATCAAGATGTTAACACTATATCCTTACAGCATTTTACCTATGCGGTGAAGAGAGCAATACATGCCACGGCACAGTCTTTAAGAAATTCTTATCAAAAAGCTATAATAAATTCTAAAGGACCTTCACACTTTGAGGAAGTATTAGCTGCATGTGCTTCAGCTAAACTAGATGAATATGACTGCTTCACCAATAGTGCGTCTTTAGCACATTTCAAAGGCAAGAAAAAAACTAAATCAAATATGACGACTAGTGATTTTAGATATTATCTAGATGCTTTGTGCAAGAATGAGAAAGGTCCGATTTTAGAGAAAATTGGGCAGGGTGTTAACCTTAGATACAAATTTATTAATCCAATGATGAGAGCGTTTATCAGGCTTAAGGTTTATGAGAAACGACATGAGTCCAATAAAGTATTCGAGCAAAACTAAGACACTTTGTCTATATGTCATTTTCAAATTACACAAAATAGAGACAAAAAGTCCGTTAAAGTTCTTCTGCACCCCGTTTGCTAAGCATCTCGTAGAACTTCCTAACCCGAAGCACCTACCTAGATCTTAGCGACCATGAACTTTAATAATTATACGATCAAGGCACAGGAGGCCGTGCAGAAAGCCACTGAAATTGCCGGGGGCAACCAGCAGCAGGCCATTGAAACCGGCCACCTGCTGAAGGGCCTCTTCCAGAGCGACGAGAACGTGCTGTCGTTTCTGGCCAAGAAGCTGGGCGTAAACCTCAACATCCTCACGCCCCGCCTCGATGCACTCGTAACGGGTTACCCCAAAGTAAGCGGGGGCTCGCCCTACCTCTCCAACGAAGCCGCCGCGGCCCTGCAGCGCGCTACCGGCTTTCTGAAAGAGTTCGACGATGAATATGTGTCGGTGGAGCACCTGCTGTTGGGGCTGCTGGGCGGCAAAGACGCCGTAGCTACCCTGATGAAGGACGCCGGCTTCAACGAGAAAGATCTGAAAGCGGCCATCAGGGAACTGCGCGGAGGCCGCAAGGTAACCTCGCAGACCGCCGAAGACCAATACCAGAGCCTCAACCGCTACGCCCGCAACCTCAACGAGCAGGTGCGTACCGGCAAGATGGACCCGGTTATCGGCCGCGACGAGGAAATCCGGCGGGTACTCCAGATTCTGAGCCGCCGCACCAAGAACAACCCTGTGCTGCTGGGGGAGCCGGGCGTCGGTAAAACCGCCATTGTGGAGGGCCTGGCCCAGCGCATCGTGGCCGGCGACGTGCCCGAAAACCTTCAGGACAAAATCATCATGTCCCTAGACATGGGCCTGCTCATTGCCGGCGCCAAGTACAAGGGCGAATTCGAGGAGCGCCTCAAGTCCGTCATCAAGGAAGTAACCGACTCCGAAGGCCAGATCATTCTGTTCATCGACGAGATGCACACCCTGATTGGAGCCGGCGGTGGCGGCGAAGGCGCCATGGACGCAGCCAACCTGCTCAAGCCGGCCCTGGCCCGCGGCGAGCTGCACTCCATTGGGGCCACTACCCTCAAAGAGTACCAAAAGTACATTGAGAAGGACAAGGCTTTGGAGCGCCGTTTCCAGGCCGTGATGGTGGACGAGCCCAGCATTGAGGACGCCATCAGCATCATGCGCGGCATCAAGGAAAAGTACGAGCTGCACCACGGCGTGCGCATCACCGACGACGCCGTAATTGCCGCCGTCGAGCTCAGCTCGCGCTACATCACCGACCGGTTCCTGCCTGATAAGGCCATCGACCTGATGGACGAGGCCGCCGCCAAGCTCCGTATCGAGTTGAACTCCATGCCGGTGGAGCTGGACGAGGTGCAGCGCCGCATCATGCAGCTAGAAATTGAGCGCGAAGCCATCCGGCGCGAGGAAAATCACGACCGGGAAAATGTGCTCAACAAAGAGCTGAGCGAGCTGACCGCCAAGCGCGATTCGCTGAAAGCGCAGTGGGAAAACGAGAAATCGGCCCTCACCAGCATTCAGACTGAAAAGGAGAACATTGAGCGCTACAAGCTGGAGGCCGACCAGGCCGAACGCCAGGGCGACTACGGCCGCGTGGCGGAGCTGCGCTACGGCAAGATTCAGGAAGCCGAAGCCAAGCTGAAGGAACTGCAGGCCCAGGCCGAAGCCGATAAAGGCAAGGACGGTGGCTCGATGCTGCAAGAGGTAGTGACTTCTGAAGATATTGCCGAGGTAGTAGCCAAGTGGACCGGTATTCCGGTAAGCAAAATGCTGCAGTCGGACCGCGAGAAGCTGCTGAATCTGGAGCAAGAGCTGGGCAAGCGTGTAGCCGGCCAGACGGAAGCCATTGCGGCCATTTCCGATGCCGTGCGTCGTTCGCGGGCGGGCCTTCAGGACCCCAAGCGGCCGATTGGTTCGTTTATCTTCCTGGGCACGACCGGCGTGGGTAAAACCGAGCTGGCCAAGGCTCTGGCCGAGTACCTCTTCAACGATGAGAACAGCATGGTGCGCATCGATATGAGCGAGTACCAGGAGCGCCACGCCGTGTCGCGGCTGATTGGGGCGCCTCCCGGCTACGTGGGCTACGACGAAGGTGGTCAACTGACGGAAGCCGTGCGCCGCAAGCCGTACTCGGTGATTCTGCTCGACGAAATCGAGAAGGCTCACCCCGATGTGTTCAACATTCTGCTGCAAGTGCTGGATGATGGCCGCCTCACCGACAATAAAGGTCGGGTGGCGAACTTCAAGAACACCATTATCATCATGACCTCGAACACGGGCGCCGACATCATTCAGAAGAATTTCAAAGAGCTGAATGAGTACAACCACGACGAAGTGGTAGACCGCACCCGCGAGGAAGTGGTGGAGCGCCTGAAGCAACACATGCGCCCCGAGTTCCTGAACCGCATCGACGAAATTGTGATGTTCCAGCCGCTGAAGCGCCGCGAAATCCGCAAGATCGTGGACATCCAGTTCCGCCAGATTCAGCAGCGCCTGGAAGAAGCCGGCATCCGGCTGGAGGCCACCGATGAGGTGCTGGACCACCTTGGCGAGCAAGGCTTCGACCCGCAGTTTGGCGCTAGGCCCTTGAAGCGCGTACTGCAGCGCCTAGTGCTGAATGAGCTGTCGAAGGACATCCTCTCGGGCCGCGTGAGCAAGGACGCCGTGGTGGAAGCCGTGCTGGAGGACGACCAGATTCGCTTCGTGAACGTGGAACTCCCGACCGTAGGGTAACCCCGGAGTGCAAACAGTAGAAAGCCCCGCTGGCAGAGTGCCAGCGGGGCTTTTGTATTTAGCGAAATAGCTTCTTGGCCGCCAACCTGTTAAATCGAGGGCATTCCGTTACCCGACTTCGGCAGATTCAGCGCCTACTATCCAGAGCCCCTTGCACCAGTGGGCGGTACCCTACTACAAGTAGCCGCCCAGCACGAGGTACTGAATGGCATCTTGCTGAGCAGCGGCCACGCCCCCTACTGCCGAACGGTTATGATACTTGTTGTCCTTCTTCACCAGCATCTTGTATGTAATGTCGCGGGCGCCGGGAGAGTCGGCCATCCAGGCTTCAATAGTTACTTCCGCAATGGAGAGGCCGTCTGGTAACACGATAGCCCAGTTGGAGCGGCCCGATTCGTTGCTTACCGGGTTGAGGTAGCCGATTACTTTGTCGCCCTGCACGATTTCGGTGCGTTTAGTACGCTTGTTATAGCTGATGCCCGCCTGGTTGCTACGGGAGCGGTCAACCGTTTTGTATTCTAGTGGCTTCGTGTTGTTCTGCTTCTCGGTTTCGGCGGCATATTTGGCGGATAGCTTCTCACTGTAGGCTTCGCGGAAGCGCTTGATACCATCCGGGTTGGGCTGCCCGTCGCGCATCACCTCGTTTTTCACTAGAGCTTCGGCTAGCTGCTGGGCGAAATTCAGACCGGTTTTGCTCATTTCGGCTGTTTCGCCGCCGGGTTGAAACGTCATCATGTAATAGATGAAGGTTTCGTTATTCGGCAAGGCGGTAATGTTGCCTTTCGCCTTCATCACCTCTTTGTCATCCAGCGTCAGCAGAGTGTAGTCTTTCATCAGCATGCTTCCGCCTTTGGCCAGCTTAGCGTAGGGCTTCTTGTCTACGGTGATGACGTCGCCCTTGATGGCCACGTTTTGGGCATGCACGCTGAGCGAGAGTAGCATCAGTAGCATGACTGCGCCTAAGCGGCTGGTAGTGCGAATAAAGAGGGTAATCATGGTTTTTAGTAGTGAAAGTGAAGAGAATGCAGCGTACGATAATTTCGAAAATCTCTGCAAGGTAGGGCGCCGCCTGACTCATTCCTAGTCCTATACTTGGTGAGGCTTACGCCAACTCCCGGAAGCCAACCTTCCTGCTACCACTCTGCCGAAAGAGCTATTTACTGCCCTGAAAGTAACGCTGGGCGTAGTCTCTTCTGGCCGAGGCACGTATGAGTAGCTACCTGATTTGTTGACCTTTAACTTAGCTCGTATGCTTGGCTTTACTACTTCCCTTACAACTGCGCCGCGACCTTTGGCACAATATCTTCGGCTGGCAACTCTGGTGCTTGGCCTGACTGGCATGTTGGCAGGCTGCTCTGACGATGAGGATGACACAGCTGCCGAGCCGGCAGCACCTACCCGCATCAATGTGGCCCAGGCCGGCTTGCACCCCGAAGGCATCCAGTATGATGAGGCCAACAAACGGTTCCTGGTCAGCTCCCGCACCAAGGGGCAACTAGGCAGCGTGCGCGACGACAGCACCTACACGCTATTCGCCGATGATGCCTGGTTGATTTCCACCATTGGCCTAAACCTGGATGCCAGCCGGCAGCGTCTGCTGGTGGCCGTGTCGGATAATGGCGCTAATACCAGCCGCTCCACGGCCGCTACGTTGCGTAAGCTAGCGGCCGTGGCTATATATAATGCCAGCAGTGGCAGCCTGATTTCCTACGTCGATTTGGGCGGTCTGCGGCCAGCTGGTAACCATTTCGCCAACGACATAGCCGTGGATGGACAAGGCAATGCCTACATCACCGACAGCCTTTCACCGATTATTTATAAGGTAGATGCTCAGGGCGTAGCTACAGTTTTCCTGGAGAATGCGCAGCTTAGCGGCGGCATGGGCTTTGGCCTGAATGGCATCGTGTATCACCCTGATGGCTACCTGCTGGTGGCTAAATCCAATGACGGCACGCTGTTTAAGGTACCGCTGAGCAACCCCAGCAGCTTTTCCCGCGTGACCAGCGCCCAGAGTTTGGTAGGAGCCGATGGCTTGCTGCTGCTCAATGCCCAAACCCTGCTGGTCGTGGCAGGTAGCCAAAGCACCGTGTTCCGACTAACTAGCTCCGACGCCTGGGCTACGGCAGCCGCCGCCGGCAGCTTTGCCACCGGAGCCGTTAGCCCCACCACCATCACGCGCCGCAACCAGTCGGATGCTTACGTGCTGTATCCTTACCAAAGCACTTCGCCCCGCTTCGCCATTGTGAAAGCCACTTTTTAAACTTCCTCAGCTGGCGCAGAACGTAGCTGTAGGGCAGTGCGGGTTGGTGCAGAATTGCGGCTACTCTATTGCATGCAGAGCCCCGTTGCTAGCCTGGCAACGGGGCTTCTGTGTTAGGATGCCCTATGAATAAATGCTGTTTTTTCTGGTAAATGCGCTAGGTGAGCAGGTCTTTTTCAATACCTTTAGATCAATAGTATCCGGAAAAAATATAACGCTGTTTTTTTCTGGGGGCAAGTCTCCGTCATCTTTATTAATAGCACGTTTCAAGTCAGAACTTCTGGCTGAGTTACACTTCTTTTTCCTTTCCTTATCGTTCCCACCCTTACTTCCATCCCTATGATGCGAACAACTACCATGACCAGCCTCGGCCGGCCACTTGCCGTGGCGTTGCTGGGGCTGTTGTCTTTTACCGAGGCAGTAGCACAAAAACGACCTGTTCCGGCGGCAACCGGCACACACTACCGGCCCACTACCCCGCAGGCAGCCATCAGCTCTACCGCTACCGGCGGCAACTGGAGCGACGCTGCCACCTGGACGGGCGGCGTAGTACCCACGGCGGCCGACAACGTGACCATTGTAAGCGGGGCAACGGTAACGCTGGACGTGAATGCGGCCTGCGCAGCCCTGACGGTGGCTACGGGCGGCTCCCTGCTGACCTCGGCTACTACCGCTTATCAGCTGCTGGTAGCCGGCAACCTCACCAACAACGGCACGCTGGACTTAAGTAACCCATCCGGGACGAGCACGGTTGGCTCGGAACTGCGCTTTACGGGCAGTGGCGACGCCAGCTTCAGCGGCACGGGCACCACTGATCTGCAGAGCCTTTCCTTGGGCAAAGCGGCCGCTACGGATGTAGTAAGCCTGGACCTGCCTACCCTGCAAGTACAAGGCGCAGCCGGCACGGCCACCACGGGCACAGGTTTTCTGCTGACGCGAACCGGCTCACCCGCGGCCGACTACATGACGGGTATTCTGAAGCTAACGGGCACTGCCACGCTCACCAACAAAGTTTTTCAGACTGTTTCCTACGTCATTCCCGCCACCGGAGGCATTTGGCTCAACAACCCCAATTTCACGGTAGTAGGACAAGGGGGCTCCCCCATTAACAACGGGCTGCTGCGCGTATCGGCGGGCACCTACACCATTGGTTCGGGCATGGGCAACTCTCTCAGCTTCGGCAGTGGGGCGGCCCTTACCGTGGAGGGCGGGGCCCTGAACGTGGCCGGCCGCTTAAACGCCGCCGCCTCGGCTCCCATCACCTTTACCCAGAGCGGCGGCACGATTAGCGTAATGACGCAGACGCCGTCGCCTAGCGCTTTTGCCTCGTTTGGCTTGCTGAGCAACGATGCCGGCAGCGTCCAGAATATTTCGGGCGGCACCATCATTCTGGTAAACCGCAACGGGGCCTCTCCTCCCAACAACGACTACAATGTGCTGGGCACGATGAACTACACGGGCGGTACGCTGCAAGTGGGTTCGGGCGCCACGACTACTAACTTCGATTTCCGGATTGGGGGTAACGTGCCGGGTTTGGTTATCGATAATACAACCAACGCCAAATCAGTTACCCTCGGGGCTCCTACCACGGTGTACGGTCCGGTAACTATCAACTCTGGTACTACGCTGGATGCCAGCGTGCTGGAGCTTACTCTCCGGGGGCCAAGCCTTACCAATAACGGCACCCTGACTGCCTCGTCGGGCCGGTTAGCCTTCACTGGCACCGCAGCCCAAACCCTGAGCGGCTCGGGCACCTTCTCCCCGGTCTCGACGCTTACCCTTAATAACGCCGCGGGCCTGACCTTGGGCACGCCCCTCACCGTTAGCGGCAACCTGGTTCTCACCAACGGCAAGCTCATCACTTCGGAAACAAACCTGCTGACCCTGCAAGCCATCAACCCGCCTACCGGCTCGGCGACCAGCTACGTACAGGGCCCTCTGGCGGTGCAAGTGAATAGCACTGCTCCGGCGGCGCGCACCTTTGCCGTGGGTGATGCTACGGCCTGGCGCCCGGTAGTACTCAGCGGCCTGACCACCTCGGGCACGCAAACCTTCACGGCTACGGTTATCAGCGGTACCCCTACCGCCACGTTGAGCAGCCCCCTCACCTTGGTCAATTCGGTTCGCTACGCCCGCGTGCAGGGTCCGCTCCCGACTACAGCTTCCGTGCAGCTTAGCTACGGCGCCGATGACGTCATTGGCAACTTGTCTTCGGCGGTAGTGGCCCAGGCGGCGGCCCCGGCTGGCCAGTACGTTTCGCGGGGCGGAGCGCCGGCCACTACTCCCACCACCGGCTTGTTCTCGACCCTGGACCTTGCCAGCGGCGCGGAGTACTTTGTTTTGGCTAACACCCAGCAGGAAGGGGGCGTGCTGAGCACCAGCGTGGCCAGCGGCTGCCCCGGCATTTCGGGCACGCTCACGTTGTCGAACTACAGCGGCACTATTCAGGGCTACCAGGTGAACACCGGCTCGGGCTTCCAGGCCGTACCCGGCACCAACACCTCTCCTACCCTGGCCTTCACCAGTCTAACCCAGACTTCTACTTTCCAGGCTGTTCTGCTCACCCCCGACGGACGCACGGTGTTTTCCCAGCCCGTTACGGTAACCGTGACTCCGGCCCCCGATGCTACCCTGACGGCCACTTCAGCTACGACGTTCTGCGGCTCCGGCACGCTTACGCTTACGGCCCCGGCCGGCACGGGCAGCTTGTTTTACCAGTTTCTGCGCAACGGCCAGCCCATTGCCGGCGCTACTTCCGCTACGTATACCACCACGGTTACGTCCAGCGCATCGTACTCCGTAACGGTTAGCAACACCAGCGGTTGCTCGTCTACTTCGGCCCCCATCCAGGTGACGGTAAACCCGGCCACCAGCGCGGGCTTCAGCTACGCCAGCGCCAGCTACTGCACCTCGGGCACGACCAACCCCACGCCTACCCTGACAACGGGGGCCACGGCTGGCTCATTCAGCAGCACTACCGGCCTAGCCCTGGATGCGGCCACCGGTGTCATCAATCTGTCCGCCAGCACGCCCGGCACGTATACCGTTACCAACTCGGTCGGCGGCACGTGTCCATCCAGCGCTACCTTCCAGGTAACCATCACGACTCCGGCCACCGCAGGCTTCAGCTACGCGACGTCCACGTTCTGCACGTCGGCCAGCGGTACCGTAACGCCCGCGTTGGCTACCGGCGCCTCAGCCGGCACCTTCACCAGCACTGCCGGGCTAACCCTGGATGCCGCAACGGGCGCTATTACGCCCGGCACCAGCATGCCCGGCACGTACACCATCACCAACACCGTAGCAGCGGCCGGCGGCTGCGCGGCGGCTACCGCCACGGCCACCGTCACGATTACTACTCCGGCCCTTGCCGGCTTTAGCTACCCGGCTACCAGCTACTGCACTTCGGGCACAACCAACCCGACTCCGGTACTGGCCAGCGGTGCTTCAGCAGGCACGTTCTCGTCTGCAACTGGCCTGAGCATTGACGCGGCTACGGGCACAATTAACTTGGCGGCCAGCACTCCGGGCACCTACACGGTAACCAACACGGTGGCTGCCGCCGGCGGGTGCGCCGCCGTTACGGCCACGGCTACCCTCACGATTACGGCCCCGGCTACGGCAGGCTTCAGTTACGCCAGTACCTCGTTCTGCTCCGGTGATGCGACCAACCCCATGCCTGCCCTGGCAACGGGCGCTACGGCCGGCACGTTCAGCAGCACCCCTGGCCTGACGATTAACGCTACCACGGGTGTTATTACCTTGTCTTCGAGCACGCCCGGCACGTATACCGTGACCAACACGGTAGCCGCCGCCGGTGGTTGCTCGGCCGTAACGGCTACTACCACCGTAACCATCAATGCTACCCCGGCTCAGCCTACGGTAACGGCCTCCTACAGCGGCGCCACCACAACCCTGACCAGCAGCGCCACAACGGGCAACCAGTGGTACCTGAACGGCACGGCTATTCCCGGTGCTACCAACCAGACGTACGTGGTAAGCGCGGCGGCCCAGTACGGTAACTACACCGTGGTAACCACCTCGGCACAGGGCTGCGCCTCCCTGCCCTCGCAGCCGCTGGTGGTAACTACCAGCCAGAAGCCGCTGGCCGGCTCCTCGCTTACTATTTACCCCAACCCTACCCCCGACGGCCGCCTGACCCTGAAGCTGCAGGGCTACACCAAGGCCGTTGAGCTGACGGTGTTCAACGCCGTGGGCCAGCCAGTGCGCACCCTCACGGTGCCCGCCGGCCGCCTAGACCAAGCCCTGGACCTGAGCCAGCTGCCCAGCGGCGTGTACATGCTGCGCGCCCGCACCGAAGGTGGTCTTGACGTCCGCCGCATTGTGAAGGAGTAATATTTCACGAAAGCCCATTCAAAAAGCCCCGTCGAGGATTCGGCGGGGCTTTTTTATGCTGTAAGCGGCCGGCTCAGTTACCGGGTCACTTCTTCTGCTCGGCTCGGCACTACCTCCGTAGTACAGAGTAAGCCCGACTTTACGCATCCGCCCGCTATCTGCTAGATTTGCCCGATGTCGTCCTCTGTCTTCACTACGTATCTGCAGCTTGGGTTCCACCACATTTTCAACCTGCAGGCCTACGACCACCTCGTATTTCTGCTGGCCTTGTGTGCGCCCTACGTATTGCAGGACTGGCGCCGGGTAGTGGCCTTGGTTACTAGCTTCACGGTGGGCCATTCCGTCACGCTGGCCCTGGCTACGCTGAACGTGGTGCGCTACTCACCCGCGCTGATTGAGGTGTTAATTCCCATTACCATTGTGCTGACCTGCCTGCTGAACCTGGCGCGGGCCGGCCGCGCCGCCTCCCGCCCAACTACCCGCCGCGAGTCAACTTACCTGCTGCTGACACTACCCAACCTGCTGGCAGCCTTGTTTGGGCTGATTCACGGCTTAGGCTTCTCGAGCTACCTGCGCGAGCTGCTGGGCCAGCAGAGTCGGCCGGTGCTGGAGTTACTGAGTTTTAACCTGGGCGTGGAGTTGGGCCAGCTGCTGATTGTGGCCATCATTCTGCTGGTAGGGCTGGTGCTACTGCGCGCCTTCAACGTTGCCCGCCGCGACTGGCTGTTGGTTACGAGCGGGGCCGCTTTGGGCATTGCGCTGACTTTGTTAGTAGGCTAAGTGGTGAAATTGTGAATTGGTGAGTTTGATGTTCTAACTGCGTGTATGGAGCAGTTCGTACGATCAGAACATCAAACTCACCGATTCACCATGTCACAATTTCACCACTTGACTTGCAACCCACCGAGCCCGTTTGTGTCTTTCGCCGCACGCGGCGGAGGCCGATTTTTGGACCCGTCGTTTTAACCTGATTTGCTCTCTTCTCTTCGTTCTTCCTCTATGCTAAAACCTACTCTGCTGGCCGCCGGGTTGGTGGCGCTGCTGGCCCTACCGGCAGCGGCCCAGTCCACCAACTCCGGCACCGATAAATTTGCCCAGCTGGAAACCCTGCTGCCTACCCCCAATACTTACCGGACGGCCTCGGGCGCGCCCGGCAACGAGTACTGGCAGCAGCGCGCCGACTACAACATCCGGGTAAAACTGGACGACACGAAGCAGTCGATTTCCGGCGACGAGGACATTACCTACACCAACCTCTCGCCCGATGTGCTGACCTACCTGTGGGTGCAGCTCGACCAGAACGTGATGGACAAGAACTCCATTACCACCGCCACGGAAGTCGGCCAGATTCAGCCGCGCATGTCGTTTCAGGCCCTGGAATACCTGCAGCAAAGTGAATTTGACGGGGGCTTCAAGATTTCGGAAGTAAAGCTGAAGGGCGGCAAGGCCCTGCCTTACGTTATCAACCACACCATGATGCGCGTGGACCTACCCACGCCCCTGCGCCCGCGGCAAGCCGTAACGTTCAGCATCAAGTGGGCCTACAACATCAACGACCAAACCAAAATCAGCCAGCGCTCGGGCTACGAGTATTTCCCGGAGGACAAGAACTACCTCTACGAAATTGCGCAGTTCTACCCCCGCATGGCCGTGTATTCTGATAATCAGGGTTGGCAGCACAAGCAGTTCCTGGGCAACGGCGAGTTTGCCCTGCCCTTCGGCGACTACCGGGTGAGCATTACGGCTCCCGCCGACCACGTAGTGGGTGCCACTGGCACGCTGCAAAACCCCAACGACGTGCTGTCCTCGGTTCAGCGCCAGCGCCTCGAAAAAGCGAAGAACTCAACCAAACCGGTCCTGATTGTGTCGCCGCTGGAGGCGGAGCAGGCCGAACAGAAGCGCGCCACAGGCACCAAAACTTGGACGTACGCCGCCAAAAACGTGCGCGACTTCGCCTGGGCTTCCTCCCGGAAATTTATCTGGGATGCCATGGGCATCAAGCAGGATGGCACGCCCGTGATGTGCATGAGCTACTACCCCAAGGAAGGCAATCCGCTCTGGGGCAAGTATTCGACGGAAGTGGTGGCCCACACCATCAAAACCTACTCGAAGTTCACGATTCCGTACGCTTACCCGGTGGCTATTTCCGTGCACGGTCCGGTGGGCGGCATGGAGTACCCGATGATCTGCTTTAATGGCGGCCGCCCCGAGAAGGACGGCACCTACTCGGCGGACCGGAAATACGGGATGATTTCGGTGATTATCCACGAGGTAGGCCACAACTTCTTCCCGATGATTGTGAACTCCGATGAGCGGCAGTGGACGTGGATGGACGAGGGCCTGAACACCTTTGTGCAGTACCTCACGGAGCAGGAATGGGAGCGTAACTACCCCTCTAAGCGCGGCGAGCCGGCCAACATTGTGGCCTACATGCAAACCGACAAAACCCTGCAGACGCCCATCATGACCAACTCGGAATCGGTGCTGCAGTTTGGCAACAACGCCTACGGCAAGCCCGCTACCGGCCTGAACATTCTGCGCGAAACCATCATGGGCCGCCAGCTCTTCGACTACGCTTTCAAAGAATACGCTACCCGCTGGGCCTACAAGCACCCTACCCCCGCCGACTTTTTCCGGACCATGGAAGACGCCTCGGGTGTAGACCTGGACTGGTTCTGGCGCGGCTGGTTCTACACCGTGGACAAGACCGACCTGGCCATTGAAAGCGTGAAGTGGTACACCGTGGACTCCAAGAACCCGGAAATTGAAAATGCCCGGAAGCGCGAAATCATCAACAAAGCGCCCCAGAGCATTTCCCAGCAGCGCAACCTCCAGGACATCAAGAAAACCCTGGTGGACGACAAGCCCGAGCTGAAGGATTTCTACAACAACTACGACCCGCTGGCTACCACCGAGGCCGACAAGCAGCGCTACCAGCAGCTGGTGAAGGGCCTGAGCCCCGAGCAGCAGCAGCGCCTCAACAGCGGCCTGCACTTCTACGAGGTAAGCCTGAAAAACCGCGGCGGCCTGACCATGCCGGTTATCGTGCAAATGACCTACGAGGACGGCAAGCAGGAAATCATGAACATTCCGGCCGAAATCTGGCGCAAGAACAACGCGGAGGTAACCAAGGTATTCATTACCGAAAAGCCGGTGGTAAGCTTCGTGCTGGACCCCTTCCTGCAAACCGCCGACACGGACCTCTCCAACAACGCCTGGCCCCAGAAAGCCGCACCCTCGCGCTTTGAGCTGTTCGAGCAGCAGCAGCGCGCCCAGCCCAACCCCATGCAGCAGCAGTCGGCCCTGCAGCAAAAGGAGCAGAAGCCAGTGAACAGCACTACCTCGGGCGGCACCAACTAAGCATTGCTACTTTTGCAGTAGATTTCAGCAGCCGACCCCAATAGGGTCGGCTGCTTTTTTATGGTCAGACTTAGCTCGTTAGAACTTAGCACGAAGTACCGGCTTACAACCATCAACCAATATCTTGGCGTTGCGCCGCAACGAGGCAATTATTGTAAATAGCCGCTGGCTTCCGTTCCGTTATTGTTTAGCCATTATGCCACATTTTCGCTTCGGGCCGAAATTCAATTTCTGGCCGCTCTATACTACTATTCAGCAGTATTATCCATTGGGCCTGGCGGTTCCAGAGTATGATGATGACTTCCGCCGACGCTACCCGGGCCACGAGCAGCTGTGGAACATCTGTACTGACCGCATAGAGAATTACCCGGCTTTCCGACAGCGCTGGAAACCGTTTCAGAACCACCTGAAGGCCGTGTTTAAGCGCACGGTGTACCAGTCGGGAGGGGTGGCTCCATCCTACGCCGGCCATTTGGTTGTGCAGAAGCCAAAGCCCCCGGCCTTGGGCCACCGGAAAGAGTTGCACTTTGCCATCAGCCTGCTGGGACCCTACTACACGATTTACGGCCTCGATACTTCCTGGGTGGAGCTGCCCGAAACCCGGTACGCCATGGGTCATCCGGAGCCGAATACCCAGCCAGTAATGCGCTCGGCCATTCACGCCCTTACCATCTCGCCCTATGAGGAGTACGCTGACCTGTTTGTACGTCTGGAAGCGGCCATCCGAGAGTGGTTTCCCGAGCATCGGCTGGTGCCCTTTGCCATCGGCCGCCAAGCGCTGGCGGGCTTAGTTGTGGAGGGCTGCTCTGCGCAGCCCGCCTGTCTGCACGCGGCCGTGTTTCACACCGAAATACCCTGGCAAAGCTTAGGATTCCAGCACCACCGCGGCGACGAGCACTACGGCTATGACCAGTGGCTGACTGAGCCAGCGACGTAGCGTATGCGGAAGAAGTGTAGCTTCCCTTATCCTTTCCACTCCTAAACTTCCTACCCCTATGGGACTTCTCGATGCCCTCCTCGGCAATGCCGCCGAAACTGACGCCCAAGACATTCAGCTGGAACTCAGCCAGCTGCTGGCGCCCGGTGAAACTGTGCGCATTGCCTACGCCGTAGTGCGCGACCTGATGGTGTTTACCTCCAAGCGCCTGATTCTGGTGGACAAGCAGGGCGTGACGGGCAAAAAGCGCGAGTACCTGAGCATTCCCTACCGCAGCATCGAGCGGTTTTCCATGGAAACTACCGGCCATTTCGACCTAGATGCGGAAATAAAAATCTGGGTGCGCGGCCAGACCGAACCCATCAGCAAGAACTTCCGCAACGACAAGAACATCCACGATGTGTACCGCGCCCTGAGCGAGTTTGCGCTCTAGCGCCGGGGTAGGCGCATGCAACCTTTTGTCAGGGAAGGAGGCTCCCAGTGTCACATTCTGATTACATCTCGCATGACACGAACCATACTTTCTCTGGGGTTAAGTGGCTTTTTGCTGGCCGTACTACTAGGTAGCTGCCGGAGCAACGAAGAAGCGGCGGAGCCTGATCTGTCCTGTATTAGCGGCCAGGTAGTAGGGCCGAGCTGCAATGGCACACTCATTCAGCTTCCGGCTGATGTGGCACTGGGCAACACCATTTCCTACGCTGATACGTTGCGCTCGAACGTCATTGGAACGTATTCCGAATTGCCGGCGGGCGTGGGCCCAGGCGACAAGTTCACCTTCAGTCTGCGTAAGCCTACCAAAGCAGAGGCTACCCCTCGCATCTGCCTTGCTATCTATTCAACCTTCGATGTGCCGCAGATGGTAGTAGAAGGGCCAAGGTGCCAGAGGTAGTCATCGTATTCCTATCTCAAAAAAAGCCCATCGCAGATTTGCGACGGGCTTTTTTAAATTCATAATCAGTGTTCCATTACTGACCGCCGGCAGTAGCAGTTCCCGTCTTCAGATACTTGTCGTACCAGGCCAGGTACCGCTCGTAGCGGTCCTTCACGTAGCTAGGCTTGCTGATGCCATGGAACTGGCCGGGGTAAATGATAAGCTGAGTGGGCACTTTCAGGCTTTGCAGGGCCTGGTACATCTGCTCGGTGTTGAGTAGGGGCACATTAAAGTCCTTCTCGCCGCACAGAAACAGGGTGGGCGTGCTGATTTGGCCGGCGTGGAAAAAGGGATAGGAAATGCGCATCCACACGTCGGTATGCTCCCAGGGCGTGCCCAGCTCGGTTTCGTAGTCGCGGATGTACTGGTCGGTGCCGTAGCCGGCCAGCACGTTGGCAATGCCTGCCCCGCTAGTGGCAGCCTTGAAACGCTTGTCGCGGGCGATGAGGTGGTCGGTGAGGATGCCGCCGTAGCTCCAACCGCCCACCCCGAGGCGGGCCGGATCGGCAAGGCCCTGCTGCACGGCGTAATCGACTACGGCCAGAGCATCGTCGGAGTCTTTGTTGCCCCAGTCGGCGTAGATGGCGCGGCAGTACTCCAGACCACGGCCCGAGCTACCACGCGGGTTGCTGGCTACTACCGCGTAGCCGCGGGCGGCCAGCACCTGCCACTCCGGCGAGAAGCTGTAGGCAAACTGCGAAACGGGCCCACCGTGAATCCGCAGCACGGTGGGGTACTTCTGGCCCGCCTGGTAGCCCACGGGCTTTACCAGAAATCCGCTTACCTGCGTGCCGTCTTTGCTCTTGGCCTGCAAAGGCTCCACGGCCCCGAGCTGTACAGTTTTCAGCCAGGCGTCATTCTGTTTGGATAAGGGGCGCAGGCTTTTCTTCTCGAAGGCAAACACCTCGTCGGGCAGTAGCGGCTCGCTGTTTACTACCACTACCTGCCCTTTCGGACCCAGCTCAAATTCCGTGATTTCGCGCTGCCCGTCCAGCACCCGCTCTACCTTGCCGCCCGTAGCCGGCACGCGGGCCAGCACCTGGGCGCGGTCATCTTCGAGCAGAAAATACAGGCTCTTGCCATCTTTGGACCACTGGGGTTTCAGCGTGTTCCGGTCGAGGCCTTGGGTGAGCAGCTTGGGCGTGCCGCCGGCAGCCGGAATGACGGCTAATTGGTGCAGGCCGTACACCAACTGCTCTTTGGGGGCACCTTCCACGAAGGCAATTTGCTTGCCATCGGGGCTCCAGGCGGGGCGGCCGCTCCAGTTGCTGGGGGCGCTGTCGGCTACATCAGTTGTCGTGAGTTGGCGCGGCTGGGCCCCGGGCGTGACGTCGATGGCGTAGAGGTCGAAGTTGTCGTGGCGGTCGGGGTCTTCGCCGCGCTTACTCACGAACACTAACTGCCGGCCGTCGGGGCTCCAGGCGGGGGCGTACTCATCAAAGCGGCCGGGCGTGAGGTTTACCAACTTGCGCGTGGCCACCTCGAATACGTACAGGTGCTGGCGCTGCTTGTTGAGGTAGCCATCCACGTCCTGCTTAAACTGAAACCGGTCGAGGACAATAACCGGAGGCGTTTTCTTGCGGGCCCGCTGCACCTGCGTCAGTGAGTCCGGGTCGGCGTCGCGGATGATAAGGGCCAGGCGCTTGCCGTCGGGGGCCCACACGTAGTCTTGCACGCTGCCTCTCAGCTTGGTGACTTTCTCGGCCTCCCCCCCGTTGCGGTTTAGCAGCCAGAGTTGAGCTTTGCCTTCCTCGCCCTCGCCGCGGCTGGAGAGAAAGCTCAGGTAAGTACCATCAGGGGAGAAACGGGGGCTGGTTTCGTTGTCGGGGCTGGTAGTGACGCGCAAGTTGCGGGTGCCGTCGTAGCGGGCCATCCACACGTCGGCGTTGTTTTTATCGGCGGCGGTATCAGCCTGACTCACCACGTAGGTAACCCACTGCCCATCAGGCGAGAAGTGAGCGTCCCGCACGTCACGCAGTTGCTGCAGGTCGCGGGCCGTGAGCGGGTGCGGAACCGTTTGCGCCGCCACGGCGGCCGGAGCCAGCACGCCCAGCAGGAAGAACAGCTTTTTCATATAGAGGGGTAGAAAAGAATGCCAACAAGGACAAGGAGCCGCCGGAGAGGTTGCCCCCACTTCTTCCTGAAGATACAACGCCGCAGGGGCCTTCTCCACGGATGAGGTACAAAAAAGACCCCGCCGGGTGGGGCGGGGCCTTTTCATCAACTGCGTTATCAACTGTCATTCCGAGAAATGTGCGCATCCAGCAGCGACGAGGAATCTGGATTAGCCTCTCAACGACTTGGCTCAGATTCCTCGCTCTACTTGGATTGACAGATTAAACTACATGAGCAACAACGCGAGCAGTAGGTCAGTCGAGCTAGGTACCGCGTCTCTACCATCCTTTTACTACCCCCCAACTACAGCAGCAGTAGGCGTGGGCACCGAGGGGTTATACTGGGGAGTGGAGGCGTTTTGCTGGGCAGAGGGTTTGCCCTTGTCGTCCTTGAAATCGTTGCGCTTATAGGGCCGGATGATAAGGCGCAGGGCTTTGTCGGAGCTGAAATAGCTGATGGCCCAGCCTACCAGCGTCACCACCTTGTTGCGGAACCCGACCAGTGTAAGCAAGTGCACGAATAGCCAGGTGAGCCAACCCAAGAAACCGCCAAAGTGCCGGTTGCCAGGCAAATCAACCACGGCACGGTTGCGGCCCACAATAGCCATGCTGCCTTTGTTGAGGTACTTGAAGGGCTTCAAGGCTTCGCCCTGGAACAAGCGCTTGAAGTTGTCGGCCAGCTGTTCGGCCTGCTGGATAGCTACCGGAGCCAACATGGGGTAGCCGCGGGGCATTTCCTCCGTCACCATGTTGGCCACATCCCCGATGGCGTACACGTTCTGAAAGCCTAGCACCCGGTTTACGGTATCCACGTTGATGCGCTTGTTGCGGGCCACGGCCGCTTCCGGCAGGCCCTCCACGGCGGCCCCGTTCACGCCGGCTGCCCAAATCAGGTTTTCGGTGCGGATGTACTCCGTTTCGGAATAGTAGAGCTTGCCGCTCTCAAACCGTTGGGCTTTCATGTTCAGGCGCACGTGAATACCCATGTCTTCCAGGTATTGCTTGGCCTGCACCTGCGAGTCCTTGGACATGGGCCCTAGCACTTCCTCCCCCGATTCGACCAAGTAAATTTCCATCTGCTTCAAGTCGAGCTCGGGGTAGTCTTGGGGTAGTACGTCCTTGCGCATTTCGGCCAGGGAGCCGCAGATTTCCACGCCCGTGGGGCCGCCGCCCACCACCACCACGTTCAGCAAGGCTTGGCGCTGGGCCGGGTCTTCGGTCAGCAGGGCCTTTTCAAAGTTCTGAAACAAGTAGCTGCGCAGGTTCAGGGCGTTGGGTATGCTCTTGATTTGCATGGCATTGCGCTCAATGCTGTCCAGCCCAAAGTAGTTGGTTAGCGAGCCGGTGGCTACTACCAGGTGGTCGTAGCGGATTTCGCCGATGTTGGTCACTACTGTGTTGCGGCCCGTATCTACCCGCTCCACATCGGCCATGCGGAAAAAGAAGTTCTGCTGACCAGCGAAGATTTTACGGATGGGATAGGCAATGCTGTCGGCTTCCAGGGCGCCGGTGGCAACTTGGTAAAGTAAGGGCTGAAAATTGTGGTAGTTGTTACGGTCGATAACCACCACTTGCACGGGCGAGTCGGCCAGGTCTTTGGCCAGCCGCAGCCCAGCAAAGCCACACCCAATAATAACAATGCGCGGTTGGGAGGTAACCGGAAGATTGGTATCCATAAAACAGTACAGGAAATTGCGCCGCAAGCAGCGCCGCAAACCAAGGCAACAGTGCCAAAATCCTGTACCGAAAAATGCCGGTTGAGGTTGTGAATCGGTGAACTAGTGAAATGGTGAGATGGTGAGTTCTGTCAGGGCGATGTACGACGCCATCCTTCCTCTCTACTGCTGTGACCACCCCAATAAAATAGCAAGCCCTTATCCTCGTGTAGAGAATAAGGGCTTGTCACGTCTCAAGGGGTAGTGCTACGTGGAGGAAGGGTAACGTTGCGCGGCTCGCCCTAACAGGACTTACCAGTTCACCATCTCACTAGTTCACCTAGTAGTCTACCCCTTCTTTTTTCTTGAACTCACCGTCTTTCACCTGTTTGATTAGCTGCAGCCAGCTGAACGGGTTGAGCAGGGGGTTGTTGGTAGCGGGGGTGGGGCCCATGCCCATACGGCGCTGCTGATCGTACTGCTGGTTTTGCATGGTTTGGCGGTAGTTACCCATGCTGGTTACCGGTAGGGTATTAAACATGCGGCGCATTACCTGCTCGTTCAGCTTGTCGGCAGGCGTCCGGTCACTTTCCGTGGGGGCTTTCATGGCCAGGAAGGCTTCCTTGAAAGCTTTTTCGGTGGCGTAGGGGAAGATGCGCACTTCGGGCAGCACGGTGGCGTCTTCCTTGAGCTGCACAATAACGGAGTAGCTCTGGCGCTGATAGTCTTCCGGAATGATAACGTACTGGTTACGGTAGCCCAGGCTCCGAATAACGATACTGTCGCCGGCCAGCACGGGTAGGGAAAAGTAGCCGTAAGGGTTGGAGGCCGTGCCCCGGCCCGCCTTGGGCACGAAAATGGCCGCACCCGGCACCCCCAGCAACGAATCGCCAGAGGCCACGATGCCAGTGAACTGCACCACCCGGCGCTGGCCCTGGGCCCGTGCCTGGCCCGGCACCAGCAGCAAGGCTACCAGCAGAAACCCAAGCAGGGCGGGTAAGAAAGAAATACGAATTCGAGCCACAGCAGACATACAAGGCATTACAGACGACAAAGATACGGCACTTTCAGGGGCCGCTGCCCGGTTTAGCCTAAATTCGGGCCCGCCCCAATTGGTTCGGTCCTCCTTCCCTGCTTTTGTCTAAAGATGCGCCTCAAACACTTTACCGTTGCATTTGGCCAGCAACTATTCAAGGCCCTGGGCGATGAGAGCCGGGTGCGCATCCTGCATTTGCTCTGGCGCAACCAGGAAATGTGCATTTCCGACCTGGAACAGGTGCTGGATTTCACCCAGACCAAAACCTCCCGGCAACTAGCGTACCTGAAAAATGCCGGCCTGGTAAATTTCCGCCGCCTCGACAACTGGGTGTTTTATTTCATCAAGGACGAGGCCCAGGATTTTCTGCACCAACTGCTGGGCTACATGGAACGGGACCCGCAGCTGGTACAGGATCAGAAGATTTATCAAACGCTCTGGTCGAACCGGGAACTGGCCGCGTATAAGCTGCAAAACCGCCGCTGGACCGGCTCGCCCGAACCCCGCTAAGCTGGGGCGCAGGCTTCTCTCTTTTCCTGGCTTTTTTAGTGTATGAAATCTGCTTCCGCCGTTACCCGCCTGTTTGTTTGTACTGCCCAGAAAGATGAAATTGGAAAGGATGTAGCGAAGGCGCTGAAGATTGAGCTTAAAAAGCAGGGCCTCAAAAAACTCTTTACCGGCGGCGAAAAGCTCAAAGTACGGGTGCAAACCTGCAACTGCCTCGACCTCTGCAAGCACTGCAAAAAAGGACCCGGGGCGGCCATCATTCTGCATCCGGAAGGCACCGTGTACGGCGACGTAAAACCCAAAGACGCAGCCGACATTGTGCGGGAACATCTGGGCGAGGGCCAGGTTGTCAAGCGGTTACGAATAGAATAAAAGCTCACATACCGGACCTTCAGCCTAGCTCCAGTGCCATCCGCAGCTCTATCCTCATTTTTAATTCTCAATTTTTAATTGAAAACGTACCGCCATCTTTTCTTCGACCTGGACCACACGCTCTGGGATTTTGAAGCCAACGCCGACGAAACCCTGCGCCACCTATTCACGCAGCACGAGCTGAGCCGGCACGGCATTACCGCGGAGGATTTTATCCGGGTTTATTCCGACATCAACCACGGGCTGTGGCGGCTGTATCAGGGCGGCAAGATTACCCAGCAGCAGCTACGGGTTACCCGCTTCCCGCGCACGTTCGTGAAGCTGGGTTTGCAGGAAACCGATTCGCCCGAGGCCATTTCAGCCCAGTTCACCGAAATTCTGCCCCAGAAAACCGCCGTGTTTCCCTACACCTACGAGGTGCTGGATTACCTGCGCGACAAAGGCTACGCCCTGCACCTAATTACCAACGGCTTCAAGGATATTCAGTACGTAAAACTTAACTCCTCCCGGCTCACCGACTATTTTCAGGAAATCGTGACGTCGGAATGCTGCGGCCACCTCAAGCCCGACGCCCGCATTTTTCAGCACGCCTTGGAACGCACCGGTGCTACCCCGGTTGAGAGCCTGATGATTGGCGACAACCTAGAGTGCGACGTGCTAGGCGCCTTCAATGCGGGTATCGACCAGGTATATTTCAACCCCGACAAGCGCCGTCATTTTGCGCAGACCACTTACGAAATCAGCTGCCTAAGTGAGCTGAAGAGCATTCTGTAGCTGTGTCTTTCTGAAACAGCCATCCTAAGCAAAGCCAGAAAACTGAGTTTCTTCCTTACGAGCCCAGTCAACACCCTACCCGCGCTCGGCACATGACAGCTCCACCCAGGACCTAACCCGGCGGGCTCCTTACCTTTGCGGTCATGATACGACTCATTGGCTTTTCGGGGCGCCGCGGCAGCGGCAAAGACACCATCGCCCGCCTGTTGCAGCAGTTGCAACCAGAGCGCCGATGGCATATTCGCTCCGTGGGGGAGCCCATTAAAGCCGTATGTGCCGCACTGGCAGGAGAAGGCGTGGCGCCTTACTTTTCCCAGCAGGGCAAAGCGGAGCGCCTGCCCGCGTTTGGCCGCACCCGCGGCGAAATGCTGCAGCAGGTAGGCCTGGCCCTGCGCCACTGGGAGCCGAACATTTGGGTGCAGGCTTTCTTCTCCCACCTACCGGCGGAGCAATGCACCCTGATTCCGGATGTGCGCTTTCCCAACGAGGCCGACCTGATTCGTAGCCGCGGCGGGCTGATGCTGCGCGTGGAAGGCGACCCGCTCCAGCAGCGCGGCGACGGCACGCGCGACGACCTGCACCTCAGCGAAACTGCCCTCGACGACTACCCCCACTTCGACGCCACCATCCTCAACAACGGCTCATTTCAGGAGCTGGAGCAACAGGTGCGCGAGTTGTTGGAGCGGGTATGAAGTATTTGCTGCAAAGACAAACCACTTGCTAGCAGCCTCTGCTGAGCTAAATAGTCGTTTACTCACCCACCTACCGGCCCTGGCTGCACCTGCCACGACGGCGTGCCGCCCGTCACGAGCCGGGGCCAGCCAGCCACGTATTCCAGCCGGTCTAGGAGCAGCACGCGGCGGGAGAAGCCTTGCTCGTCGTCAATGGCATCGAAGGTGGGTTGCCGGGGGTCGATGGCATGGTAGGCCAGCCAATCCTGCCCCGCGGCATCGGTGATAACGCAGTTGTGACCGGGGGCGTGCCAGTGCTGGTTGCCTTCTAGCAGCGTGACGTAAGGGTTACCGGTGACGTCGGCTAGCGTTTCGAAGGGACCAGTAGCGGCCCGGGACCGGGCTACCAGCACGCCATAGTGGGCATCGGGGCCGCAGCAGTTGTTGCCAGAATAAAATAGGTAGTACCAGCCCTGGCGCAGCACCACCCAACTGCCTTCCAGTAGCTGGTCGTAGCGGTGCGGGTCGCCGGCTCCGGCGGGCGTCAGCAGCACGATTTCCTGGCTGCCAGAAGCAAAAGACAGCCGGTTCTCCGCTAACTCCCGCACCCGAATGGGGCCAAAGCCGGAACCCCAGTAAAGCAGACGCTTGCCGGTGGTGGGGTCATCGAAAGCCATAGGGTCGATTTCCAGAAAGCCCGCGCCGCGTTGCAACGGTGCGCCCACATCCACGAACGGGCCGGCGGCAGTAGCGGAAGTAGCCACGGCCAGGCATAGGCCCGCGCCGGTATCGGGTTTGGCGGAGTAATAAAGGTAATAGATACCGTTATGCTCACTTACGTGCGGGGCCCAGAACTTCTGGGTTGTGCTGGCCCAGAGCGGCTTCTGCGGCAGTCCTTCGCCTAGGTAGTCCCAGTGCACCAAATCGGTGGAGCGGGCCACCTGCAAGTTGACAATAAGGTTGCCAGGGCGCTTGGTTTGGGTGCCGTAGGCGTAGTAGAAACCATCCGAAGCCCGGATAATAGTGGGGTCGGGAAAGTCGAAATCCCAGACGGGGTTGCGGTAGGTAGGGGCAGCTTCAGGCATCTTGTAAAACCAAGTAGGACAACTCCTAAGCAAACGAATTCTGGCCAGCTTGGATGCAGAAGAAGGCCGTGAGTAAGCCTGAGCGCAGAACATCACGTGGCCTGGCGCGCATTAGCGGCCTTAAGCAATAATCTATTTTCCGGTTGCTGGCTACCTTTGCCTCTCCCCCATCCACCATCCACGCACCCTAAAACTAGTCATCAGCATGGCCAACGGCTTTTTCAACGTTCCTATTCCTATTAACGAGCCAGTTAAGGCGTACGCCCCCAACTCGCCCGAGCGCACCGAGCTGCTCAAGACCCTGAAGGAGCTCAAGCAGCAGGAGCGCGACATTCCCATGCACATTGGCGGCCAGGAAGTACGCACGGGCAAAACCCAGCGCATCTTCCCGCCCCACGACCACCAGCACACGCTAGGCTTCTTCCACGAGGGCGACGCTTCGCACGTGCAGCAGGCCATTGACGCCGCCCTAGCCGCTCGCACTGCCTGGGCTGAACTGCCCTGGGAGCAGCGCGCCGCCATCTTCCTGAAAGCCGCTGAGCTGCTGGCTGGCCCCTACCGGGCCCGCCTCAACGCCGCTACCATGCTGGGCCAGAGCAAGAATGCGTTTCAAGCTGAAATCGACGCAGCCTGTGAGCTGATTGATTTTTTCCGCTTCAACGTGCACTTCATGCAGGAGCTGTACGGGCAACAGCCCCAGAGCCAGCCCGGCATGTGGAACCGCCTAGAGCACCGCCCGCTGGAAGGCTTCGTGTTTGCCCTCACGCCCTTCAACTTCACCTCCATTGCCGGCAACCTGCCTACTTCCGCCGCCCTCATGGGTAACGTGGTGGTATGGAAACCCGCCAACACCCAGATTTACTCAGCCCAGGTGCTGATGGAGTTGTTTAAGGAGGCTGGCGTACCCGACGGCGTTATCAACCTAGTGTATGTAGATGGCCCCACCGCTGGTGAGGTTATTTTCTCTCACCCGCAGTTTGCCGGCATTCACTTCACCGGCTCCACGGGCGTGTTCCAGAACATCTGGCAGACCATCGGTCAGAACATCAAGCGCTATAAGAGCTACCCCCGCATCGTGGGCGAAACTGGCGGCAAGGACTTTATTTTGGCTCACCCTTCGGCCCACGCCAAGGCGGTAGCCACAGCCATTACCCGCGGCGCCTTCGAGTACCAGGGCCAGAAGTGCTCGGCCGCCTCACGCGTTTACCTGCCCAGCAATTTGGCCAGTGAAATCCTGGGCTACGTGAAGCAGGACTTGGCCTCGTTTAAAATGGGCGACGTGGAGGATTTTTCGAACTTCATTAACGCCGTTATCAGCGAAGCTTCTTTCGATAAGCTGGCCAAGTACATTGATGGTGCCAAGGCTGATGCCAACGCTGAAATTGTGGCCGGCGGCGGCTACGATAAGTCCAAGGGCTACTTCATTGAGCCCACGGTTATCGTGACCAAGGACCCGAAGTACGTGACCATGTGCGACGAGCTGTTCGGCCCGGTGGTAACGGTGTACATCTACGAGGAAGCAGAGTTCGAGCAGACCCTGGAGGTAGTGGATTCCACCTCGCCCTATGCCCTCACCGGCGCCATCTTCTCCCAGGACCGCTACGCTATTGAGCTGGCCTCGAAGAAGCTGGTGCAGGCCGCTGGCAACTTCTACATCAACGACAAGCCCACCGGCGCCGTGGTAGGACAGCAGCCCTTCGGCGGCGCCCGCGCTTCCGGCACCAACGACAAGGCTGGCTCCCTGCTGAACCTGCTGCGCTGGGTGTCGCCGCGCGCCATCAAGGAAACCTTCGTGCCGCCCGTTGATTACCGCTACCCCTTCATGGGCGTAGAAACCGGCGAAAACCTGAACGTAACCGGTCAGGGCGGTTTCTAAACCAATACTGATTAATTGCAAAAAGTCGCTTCAGTTGTTCTGAAGCGGCTTTTTGCTTTACTAGGTACGGGGCTTGTCTAGTTGAGGCACCATGTCCAGCTCGGTGTAGATATCGGCCAGGGGTAGGACAATACCCAGCTCCGAAATGGTCGCGGCATCGTCCTGACTGGCCAGAGGCGTATACGACCACACGCCCGAGGGCTCCCGTCGGTACCACTCCACCAGCCAATTATTGACCGACACCAGTAGATAATGCTGCAGAGAAGACAGCTGGGTGTAACGGCTGAATTTCCACACCCGGTCGTGGCTTTCCGTGCCCGGCGAAAGCACTTCAATGAGTAGGACTGGGTGGTGCATCATCACTTGGTCCAGCGAGTCATTGGGGTGGCAGGTCACCATCACGTCGGGGTAGGTGTACAGTTCCCCTTACAAGACGGCTAGGCGCACATTTTCCGCGTACACGCGGCAGCCTTTGCCTCGAAGCGAGTTACGTAGGCTCATGACACAGTTTGACACCGTGAGGTTGTGCCCGTCTACCCCACCGGACATGGCGAACACTTCCCCGCGGTAAAACAGGTGCCGTTCTTCCGAGGCCTCTTCCAGAGCAAAATATTCTTCCACCGTGTAGCGCCGGGTAGTGGCAATTTGTTCCATACCAATCAGCAAGGGGGTTTCCTTCAAAGATACGCCTTTCTCTTCCCGCCTGATTTCACCTTTGTTCCCAACTGCCCAAGCGCTACCTTTGCCTCCCATGCCGTTTCTGAGCGGCTTTACTTTGTCGATGCCTATGCTTCTCGCTGTTCCGACCCAATATCAACCCGCTGACTTTCTGCCAATTATTGTGCAGTTTGTTTTAGCCATAGCCTTCGTAGCTTTTTCCATGGTAGCCTCCCACTTGCTGGGGCCGCGCCGCAAGAGCGTAGTAAAGGACGAGGCCTTCGAGTGTGGCATCGAATCGGTGGGCAACGCCCGCACCCCGATTTCGGTGAAGTACTTCCTGACGGCCATCCTGTTTGTGCTCTTTGATGTGGAGGTAATCTTCATGTACCCTTGGGCCGTGAACTTCCGCGCCCTGGGCAAGGACGGCTTCATTCAGATGATTGTCTTCCTGGCTCTGTTGATGGCAGGCTTTGCCTACGTCATCAAAAAAGGCGTTTTGCGCTGGAATGAAGCCCGTTAGGGCAACCTTTAGCCGCTGGCTAGTGTTGCCTACCTGAAGCCTTCTGCTTCCCCAAACTGACTGATCCTCATGGAAAATAGAGCTCCTGAAATCAAAATGGTAGACGCGCCTGATGGCCTGGAAGGCGCGGGTTTTTTTGCTACCTCCCTGGAGAAAGTGGTGGGCATGGCCCGCGCTAACTCGCTCTGGCCCCTGCCCTTTGCTACTTCTTGCTGCGGCATTGAGTTCATGGCAACCATGGGTGCCCGCTACGATATTTCGCGCTTTGGCTCTGAGCGGCCTTCTTTCTCGCCCCGGCAGGCTGACCTGCTGATGGTGATGGGCACCATTGCCAAAAAAATGGCGCCCATTGTAAAGCAGGTATATGAGCAAATGGCTGAGCCCCGTTGGGTGCTGGCCATGGGTGCCTGTGCCTCGTCGGGTGGTATTTTCGATACCTACTCCGTGCTTCAGGGCATCGACCGGATCATCCCGGTTGATGTGTACGTGCCCGGTTGCCCGCCTCGCCCGGAACAGGTACTGGACGGCCTAATGCGCATTCAGGACCTGGCTCGCAACGAATCTACCCGCCGCCGCAATTCGCCTGAGTATCAGGCCCTGCTGGCATCGTACAACATTAAGTAAGCTGTTGGCTGTTGGCTATTGGCTGTTAGCTTCTCTTCTGGAGGCACAGCCAACAAGTCAATAGCTAGCAGCCAACAGCTAATAGCTTACAAAATGGCTGATCAAAACGAATCCCCGGAGGCACAGGAAATGGCCGCAGCTCAAGACCCGGCAGCGCAGAAAAATGCTCAACTCCTGGGCTTACTGCACCGCTTGTTTGGGGCCGAAACCTTCACCGACGTAGAAGAGCCCTACGGCCTGCTGACGGCTACCACCACGCGGGAGCGGATTCATGACATCATTGCTGGCTTGCAGCAGGATCAGGAGTTACAGCTTAACTTCCTGACTACTATGTGCGGCATGCACTTCCCCGAGCGGGAAGGCCAGGAGTTGGGCATGGTGTACCACCTGCACAGCCTGACTCAGAACATCCGGTTACGGCTGAAGATCTTCTTCCCTATTGCCGACCCGGTAGTACCTACCCTGACTGACCTCTACGCCACCGCAAACTGGATGGAGCGCGAGGCATATGATTTTTACGGCATCATCTTCCCCGGCCACCCCAACCTTATTCGCATCCTAAATGTGGAGGACATGGACTACCACCCCATGCGCCGCGAATACGCCTTGGAAGATGGTACTCGTGAGGATAAAACTGACCTTTTCTTCGGCCGCTAGGCCCCTGATACCTTTATCATGGCAGTAAACGACACGCTGGAAGGCACCCGCAAAATTGTGGAAGAAGCCGAGGTGCAGAGACCTAATCTGCACCCGCTGGCGCCTTCCGTCAACGACTTTAACCAGGAACTCACCACCCTGAACCTGGGCCCGACCCACCCCGCTACCCACGGCATCTTCCAGAACATTCTGCAGATGGACGGGGAGCGGATCGTGTCGGGTGTTCCGACCATTGGCTACATTCACCGCGCCTTCGAGAAGATTGCCGAACGCCGGCCTTTCTACCAGATTACGCCCCTGACGGACCGCATGAACTACTGTTCGTCGCCCATCAACAACATGGGTTGGCACATGACGGTAGAAAAGCTGCTGGGTGTAGAAGTGCCCAAACGCGCCCAGTATATCCGGGTTATTCTGATGGAGCTGGCCCGCATCACCGACCACCTGATCTGCAACGGCATTCTGGGGGTAGATACCGGCGCTTTCACCGGCTTCCTCTACCTGATGGACGAGCGGGAGAAGGTGTACGAAATCTATGAGGAAGTAAGCGGCGCCCGCCTGACCACCAACATGGGCCGGGTAGGCGGCATGGAGCGCGACTTCAATGACGTGGCTATTGCCAAGCTGCGGGCCTGGCTGAAAACCTTCCCGGCCGTGATGGCTGAGTTCGAGAAGATGTTCAACCGCAACCGCATTTTCATGGACCGCGTGGTTGATGTAGGTGCCATTTCGGCTGAACGGGCACTGAACTACGGCTTCACCGGCCCCAACCTGCGCGCCGCTGGCGTCGATTACGACGTGCGAGTAATGAACCCTTACTCTAGCTACCAAGATTTCGAGTTCGACATTCCGGTAGGCACCAAGGGCGACACCTACGACCGGTTCATGGTGCGCAATGAGGAAATCTGGCAGAGCCTGCGCATTATTAAGCAGGCCCTGGAAAACCTGCCCGAAGGCCCCTACCACGCCGACGCGCCGCATTACTACCTGCCGCCCAAGCAGGCCGTGTACAAGAACATGGAAGCCCTCATCTATCACTTCAAGATTGTGATGGGCGAGATTGAGGCGCCGGTTGGCGAGGTGTATCACTCGGTAGAAGGCGGCAACGGGGAGCTAGGGTTCTACCTGGTTTCCGACGGAGGCCGCACGCCTTACCGCTTGCACTTCCGCCGCCCTTGCTTTATTTACTACCAGGCTTACACCGAAATGGTAGTGGGCCAAACCCTCTCCGACGCCATCGTGACCCTATCGTCGATGAACGTTATTGCCGGCGAGCTGGACGCGTAGTTTTTTGCTGAATTTGCCCCTTATGGAGACGACTGCCGTCAAGCCACAATTTTCCGAAGCCGCTCAGGCTGAAATCAAGCGTCTGCTTACCCACTACCCCGACGAACGCCGAAAGTCGGCTTTGTTGCCCGTGTTGCACATTGCGCAGGCTGAGTTTGGCGGTTGGGTAAGTCCCGAGGTTCAGAACCTAGTAGCGGAAGTGTTGGACATCAAGCCCATTGAGGTGTACGAGGTTTCTTCCTTTTACACCATGTTCAACCTCAAGCCGGTCGGCAAGCACGTGCTAGAAATCTGCCGCACGGGTCCTTGCATGCTGCGCGGTTCCGACGAGCTGACGGCCCACCTGGAGCGCATTACGGGGGCCAAAGTGGGCGGTCCGGCTTCGGCCGATGGCTTGTTTACCTTGAAGAAGGTAGAGTGCCTGGCAGCCTGCGGCTTCGCTCCTATTGTGCAGGTGCGCGAGAAGTACTACGAGCAACTGGATACGCCGGACGCCGTGGATGCTATGCTCTCGGAACTGCGCAACCAAGTACACCGCCCAGCCTTGCCTTGGGAAGAAACCGGCCTGCCGAACGCGCTGGCCAATAATTAGGCTGCTGGCTATTAGCTATTAGCTAACAGCCCTTCTGCCCCGAGTAATTTTGTTGGTCGGATTCATTCTGACAGCCTACTTACCTAGCTAACAGCTACTAGCTCCAAAGACATGGGACGCAAACTGCTGACCGAACATATTAACGTTGAAGGCATTGATACCTTCGAGGTGTACCGCAAACACGGCGGCTACCGCTCGGTGGAGAAGGCCATCAAAACGATGACCCCTGATGAGGTGGTGGAAGAAGTGAAGAAGTCGGGCCTGCGGGGCCGCGGCGGCGCTGGCTTCCCTACCGGTATGAAGTGGAGTTTCCTGGCCAAGCCCGAAGGCGTGCCGCGCTACCTCGTCTGCAACGCCGACGAATCGGAGCCGGGTACCTTCAAGGATCGGCAGTTAATGTCGAAGCTACCCCATTTGCTTATCGAGGGCATGATTACGAGTTCGTACGCGCTGGGCGCCAACACCTCGTACATCTACATCCGCGGCGAGTTATTGTACGTGCTGCGCATCTTGGAAAAAGCCATTGCCGAAGCCTATGCCAACGGTTTCCTGGGCAAGAACATTCTAGGTTCGGGTTACGACCTGGATCTGCATGTGCACCCCGGTGGGGGCGCCTACATCTGCGGCGAGGAAACGGCCTTGCTGGAGTCTTTGGAGGGTAAGCGTGGCAACCCGCGCAATAAGCCACCGTTCCCGGCCGTGCAAGGTTTGTACGCCCGCCCGACAGTAGTAAACAACGTGGAATCCATTGCCGCCGTGCCCGTCATCGTGAATGAGGGCGGCGACGAATACGCTAAAATTGGCGTGGGCCGGAGCACTGGCACCAAGCTGATTTCGGCCTGTGGCCACCTCAACAAGCCAGGTATCTACGAAATTGAGTTGGGCCTACCCGTCGAGGAATTCATCTACTCCGACGAGTACTGCGGCGGCATCTGGAAAGGTCGGGAATTGAAGGCAGTAGTAGCCGGTGGTTCTTCCGTGCCGATTCTGCCCAAAGAACTCATTCTGAAAACGGCAGCTGGTGAAAACCGCCTGATGACCTACGAGTCGCTTTCCGACGGTGGTTTCGTGACGGGTACCATGCTGGGCTCCGGTGGCTTCATCGCCATGGACGAAACGACCTGCATTGTACGCAACACCTGGAATTTCTCTCGCTTCTACCACCACGAGTCGTGCGGGCAATGTTCGCCCTGCCGCGAGGGTACGGGCTGGATGGAAAAGGTACTGCACCGCCTAGAGCACGGCCACGGCCACATGGAAGATATTGACCTGCTGGTAAGCGTAGCCAAGCAAATCGAGGGCAACACCATTTGTCCGCTTGGTGAAGCCGCCGCTTGGCCAGTTGCCGCTGCCGTGCGTCACTTCCGCCACGAGTTTGAGTGGCATGTGACGCACGCCAAGGAAGCAGCCCAACCGGGTGCCGTGTACCGGGCTAACGCCGTGCTGGTGTAATTTCTTAGTAGTAGAACGTCATGCTGAGTGCAGCGAAGCATCTTGCGTGGCAGCGTTGTAATAGTAATTCTAACGTCAGCACGCGAGATGCTTCGCTGCACTCAGCATGACCGACGACTTTAACAGTCTTCAACCTAAATGGCTAAAATAACTTTCGACGGCGTTGAGGTAGAAGTTCCGGACGGAACTACTATCCTGAATGCAGCCCGCCAAATTGGGGGTAGCATTGTGCCCCCGGCCATGTGCTACTATACCCCGCTGAAAGGCTCGGGCGGCAAATGTCGCGCCTGCCTCGTACGGGTAGCGGCCGGCTCGGCTAAAGACCCGCGCCCCATGCCCAAGCTAGTGGCTTCGTGCGTGACGCCGGTACAAGACGGCATGGTGGTGGAAAACACGACCTCCGAGCAGGTGCTGAACGTGCGCAAGGGCATTGTGGAAATGCTGCTCATCAACCACCCCCTGGACTGCCCCGTGTGCGACCAGGCCGGGGAGTGTGACCTGCAGAACTTTGCTTTTGAGCACGGCGTGAGCACCACCCGCTACCAGGAAGAGCGTCGTACCTTCGAGAAAATCGACATTGGGCCACTGATTCAGCTGCACATGACGCGTTGCATCCTGTGCTACCGTTGCGTGTACACAGCCAATCAGATTACCGATAACCGCGTGCACGGTGTACTGGGCCGCGGCGACGCGGCCGAAATTGGCACCTACATTGAGAACATCATTGATAATGATTTCTCCGGCAACGTCATCGATGTATGCCCGGTAGGAGCCCTGACCGACAAGACGTTCCGCTTTAAATCACGCGTGTGGTTCACCAAACCAGTGAATGCTCACCGCGACTGCCCTAAGTGCTCTGGCAACGTAGTGCTCTGGTACAAAGGCAAGGACGTGCTACGCACCACGGCCCGTAAGGACCAATACGGCGAGGTAAAGGAGTGGATTTGCAACGAGTGCCGCTTCGAAAAGAAGGAAACCTCCGACTGGACGATTGAGGGCCCCGCCCATATCGACCGTTCTTCGGTGATTTCGGCTAACCACTACGAGCTACCCGTGCTGAACCAGTCCGTTATTGCTGACCTGCCCGAAAGCACCCAGCGCGAACTGGCCCAGAATCCGCCGCTTAAATTAGGCTCATAAGTTAGCTAATAGCTGCTAGCTGTTAGCGTCTCTTCATTCCATTCCGAACAAAAGCTATTAGCTACCCGCTAGTAGCTAACAGCTAAAAAAGAATGATTGAACTACCCGCATTAGGCTGGCAATCCATTGTCATCTTCGTTGTTTTCGCGCTTTCGCTGCTGATTGCAACCTACTGCACCTACGCTGAGCGCGTTATTGCAGCCTTTCTCCAGGACCGCGTGGGTCCGGACCGTGCCGGTCCTTACGGCCTAGCCCAGCCCCTGGCTGATGCCGTGAAGATGTTCACGAAGGAAGAATTTTTTCCGGGCGGCGCCAATAAGGCCTTATTCATTTTCGGCCCCTGCTTGGCCATGATTACAGCCCTGATGTCGTCGGCGGTAATTCCGTTCGGCAACAACATGAGCTTCGGCAACAATGCTTTTTTTCTGCAGGGCATTGAGGTTAACATTGGGATGCTGTGGGTGTTTGGCGTCGTTTCGCTGGGTGTTTACGGTGTCATGATTGGGGGCTGGGCCTCTAACAACAAGTTTTCTTTGTTAGGAGCTGTTCGGGCTGCTTCCCAGAACATTAGCTACGAACTGGCCATGGGCATGGCCCTAATTGCTGTGCTGATGATTTCAGGCACGTTGAGCCTGCGCGACATTACCCTGCAGCAGTCGGTGGCGGGTGAGTGGCACTTCTGGAATATTGTGAAGCAACCCTTGGGTTTCATCATTTTCTTGGTGTGTGCCTTTGCTGAAACCAACCGTACGCCCTTCGACTTGCCAGAATGCGAAACCGAGCTGGTAGGTGGGTATCACACGGAGTACTCCTCCATGAAGCTGGGTCTTTACCTCTTCTCGGAGTACGTGAACATCTTCGTAGTATCCGCCGTGATGAGCGTGCTTTACTTCGGCGGCTTCAACTTTCCGTTTCAGTATGAGTTACGCGACTGGTTGGTAAGTAACCACGGCTGGGAGCTGGCTTCGGCTCAGAACCTGATTACCATACTTGGCACGGTTGGCCTATTCCTGAAGATTTTTGCCTTTATTTTCTTCTTCATGTGGATTCGCTGGACCCTACCGCGCTTCCGTTACGACCAGTTGATGCGCCTGGGCTGGACCATCCTGATTCCGTTGGCAGTAATCAACATCCTTATCACCGGCGGGCTCATCCTGTTTGGAGTGATTAATTAACTTTCCTTGCTACCGCGTCATCCGTACCGCTACGGTAGAATGACACTTGGTCTGACCATATGCAACTCACGAATAGAGCTAAGAAACTAGAAAAGAAGCCCATGACCCTGGCCGAGCGGGCCTACCTGCCGGCTATTTTCCAGGGTCTGAGCATCACGATGCGTCACTTCTTCATGAAGAAGGCGACGGTTCGTTACCCAGAAGAAGTTCGTCCCTTCGCCCCCATTTTCCGGGGCTTACACGTGCTTAAGCGCGATGAACAGGGCCGGGAGCGGTGCACCGCCTGCGGCTTGTGCGCCGTAGCCTGCCCCGCCGAGGCCATTACCATGGTAGCCGGCGAGCGGAAAAAGGGCGAGGAAGGCCTGTACCGAGAAGAGAAGTACGCCATCAGCTACGAGGTGAACATGCTGCGCTGTATTTTCTGCGGTCTATGCGAGGAAGCCTGCCCCAAAGCAGCAGTCTACCTGCAAGCTGATAAAATCGCGCCGCCTCGTTACGAGCGGGACGAGTTTATCTACGGCAAGGACCGCCTCGTGGAGCCCGTGTCGCCGGATGAGCGCTCAGTGCGTGGCATTCAGCTGACGCCGGAGCAAGCCGATGCGCTTCGCAATAAGCTAGCCCAGCAGCCGGCGTAACCTACTTATTCATGGGAAGGAGCAGGCGGGAAGCCTCGCCAGTTCCTTCTGCATGGCAAACTCCTTGTTTATGTCTCCTCTTTTCCTCTTCCTGGCTTTTGTGGCGCTGCTTAGCGCATTGGGTGTGGTTTTCGCCAAAAACCCAGTGCACAGCGTGCTCTTCCTAATTCTGACGTTCTTCGCTTTGTCAGGTCACTACCTGCTGCTGAACGCACAGTTTTTGGCGGCGGTAAACATTATTGTGTACGCCGGCGCCATCATGGTTCTGTTCCTGTTCGTGATTATGTTCCTGAACTTGAATGTGGACACGGAGCCGCATAAGCCTGCCCTGGCCAAGATTGCCGCCGCAGTGGCTGGGGGGTCCTTGCTGCTGATTTTGGTAGTGGCCTTGAAGGATGTGTTACCTACCGGTGCCCCCATCGACGCTACCTTCGACTCACAGATTGGGATGGTAAATCGCCTGGGCCTGGTATTGTACAGGGAGTATTTGCTGCCCTTTGAACTGGCCTCGGTGCTGTTCTTGGTTGCCATGGTAGGAGCCGTTATGCTCGGCAAGCGTGAGGTAGGCGAGCGAAACTTCTAGCATGACCCTGCCGAACCGGCAGAACAGAAAGCGGCTACTGAACCATCAGTAGCCGCTTTTTTTATGTTTGCATGATGGAAGTAAAGCTATACAAGTCTCGGTGGCGCGCCATAAAGCTGCTGATTGGTTGCTCAGGTTTCGTTGCGGTAGGCTGCGGACTGTTGATTAAGGGCACTACTCCGCAGTGGGGAGCGTGGGCGTGCATCCTGTTTTTTGGGCTGGGCTATCCAGTGGGCATCTACCATTTGCTGGACCGCCGGCCCCAAATCATCCTGAACGAAGCCGGTATTTTCGACCGGATGGCGCATAACGTGTTCATCAACTGGCATATTATCGAGGATGCCTACTTGGCTGAAGTACACGGGCAGAAGTTTATCTGCTTGGTTGTGCGGCCCGAATTGGAGCCGTCGCGCGGAAAAGGAAAGCTAGCCCAAAAGCTAGCCCCAATTTCAAAGCACTTAGGTTTTCAGGAACTCAATATTTCCTTAGGCCAGATCAACGTTGATGAGGTGAGGCTGCTTGAGTTTATCCTGCTCATGTCGAAAGCTAGCGCTGATGTGCGCGTACCTTTGCTTGAAGACTTTTACAAGAGAGCTTGATTTGCAATATCAGTGATTAGCTTGTCAATTTCTTTTAAAAATTAAACTTTATCCCGCAATCTACTTACCAAATTCTCCATATTATCTAATAAAATTGTAAGTCTGCTAGAAGACTGCAGCAGCTGTATTTAGCTGTTATAGAGACTATTTATCAGGTTGGATTTGTGAAGAAGTTGCTGGCCCTACTGCTGGGCTTGCTGGCCTACCCGGCCTGGGCGCAAACGGGTGCATCGGCGCCCGAAACGGCACCGTGTGATGCCGTTATTCAAAAGTTCATGACTCGCTGGAAGCTTCCCGGTGCTTCCGTGGCCATCAGCCGGAACGGCCAGCTGGTGTACGTCCGCGGCTTTGGCTACGCCGACCTGGCTAAAAGTCAGCCCGCGACGCCCGCCACCCTGTTTCGGGTGGCCAGCGTGTCAAAGCCCGTAACCTCTGTAGCCATTATGAAGCTGCTAGAAGAGGGCCGCCTTGATCTTCAGCACAGAGCTTTTGGCCCCCAGGGCTACCTCGATAACCCCTATTACACCAGCGTCATCACCGACCCGCGCATCTATACCATTACGGTGCGCCAGCTACTAGAACACACCGCGGGCTGGAACCGCGACGCAGGCGTGGATGGCTTTAGCAGCTCCGACCCCATAGACTTTCCGGTCCATGTGGCGCAGGTAATGAACGTGCCCAATCCAGTTGGCGACTCCACGTTAGTACGCTACCTACTGAGCCAAGGGTTAAACTTCACGCCCGGCAGCCGGTTCGCTTACTCCAACATCGGTTACCTGATTCTGGGTAAAATCATCGAGAAAGTAACCGGGCAGCGCTATGAAACGTGGGTCCGCACCCACGTTCTGGCTCCTAGTGGTATTCGGGAGGCTCACCTGGCCCGCAACCTGCGGCCGGATAAGCAGGAAAACGAGGCGGAATATTTCTGTCCGCTCATGGGTGAATCGTGCTATGGCACGGGTAAGCAAGTGCCTTTTGCCTACGGCGGGGCTAATCTGGAAGCCATGAATGCCCACGGGGGCTGGCTTTTCACGGCCCGGGATTTGGTGCGGCTGCTACTTTCAATCGATGGCTCCCCTACCCGCCCCGACATCCTGCAGGCATCCACTCTGGACACTATGACGGCCCCTTCCCAGGCAACCCGGCGCTACGGCAAGGGCTGGATGCTCAGCAAGCGCGGGGTGTGGTGGCATACCGGTTGCCTCAACGGCTCGACCAGCCTGGTAGCCCGCACATCCGATGGCTACACCTGGGCCCTGCTATTCAACGCCTGCCCCAACACCAACCGCTTCTGGAATGACGTGGAGGAATTGGGCTGGGACTGCGTGAATAGTACCAACGCGTGGCCATCCGTTGACCTATTTCCGCCCGAACAACACGCCACTCGGCTCCGGGTGAAGCGAACCGCCGCCAACTCAGCTACTCTGGCCTGGAGGAATGGCAACGGCACGCACCGGCTGGTAGTAGTGCGCGAAGGCGCCCCGGTCAATGCTTTTCCGCTGGATGGCCGTACCTACGCCGGGGGGCGCATACTAGGTAACGGGGCCACCCTGGGCCACGGTAACTACGTGGTAGCCGCCGGCCCCGACAGCACTGTGCAGGTAAACGGCCTGCTGCCCGGGCGCACGTATTACGCCCGCGTAATGGAGTATCGGCTGGGTGAGCAGACGGGCATGCAGCCGGTGTACGCCTTCGACGGGAACCCGAGCATTCACTTCCAGCTTCCTGAGTCGGCTCCGCTGGCTAAAGCAAAGGCCCGGGGTACTTCCTACAAGAACACCTTGGCAAGTAAAGTGCGAGCCAAAAGTTCTCGGGCGGCCCCGCCCGCCCTACCCTCCCGGCCTAAGGCGCAACCTACCTCGGAGCAGACCTCTTACCTGGGGCGCCTACGCAGCTTGCTCAGTTGGCACAAGGAATAAGAAGTTACGTGTATTTCAATAAAAAAGGCCCTGGGTGAATAACCCAGGGCCTTGTTGTTTAGAGTGAGGAAGTGGACGGTTCTTCTGCGGGGGAGCGACGCATCCAGGCCGGGCCACAGCTGGCGCGCATCTTCTGCCGGAACTTCTCCTGCTCTTCCGGGGTTAGGCCCGCCATCCGAGACTCCATCTTTTGCTTCCACAGGCGCCGCCGCTGGGCCCAGGCTTGGCCCCGGCCCCCGCGGCCCCACCCGCCAAACAGGATGCGGGAAAGCAGCAATAGCCCTAGGGTTTGCCAGAACGTGATGGTGGGTCCGTGGAACAAGGCTGGCACCAGCCAATTCCACAGGTACATAGTTAGGTAGCCGGCTACGGCCACGAACAAGGTACCAAAAAGTATGAATTTGAGGCCGCCAAGCAGCCAAAAGGAGCGGTTCATGTTATGTAAGTCAAAAGCAGAGAAGAAAGGAAAGACAACGCCTTGCCGTACTTTTCAGATGAGTTAGTCAGTAAACAACTCGGTATAGAGCGTTTGCAGGCGCTTGCGCAGGTGCTGCACGGCGTAATGCTTGCGCGAAATCAGGGTTTTTAGCGGAACGCCGGTTTCCTCTTCCATTTCGCGGAAGGTTTTGTCTTCCAACTCGTGCCAGATGAATACCTGCCGCTGGGCTGCTGGTAGCTCCGCCAGCGCGTCGGAAAGGGCCTCCATGAGCGTCTCGCGCAATAAGCGGTTTTCCGGCGCATCGTCGGGCGCGGGCAGGATGTCGGCCAGCAGTAGCGTATTTTCCTCCCCGTCGGCCGCATATAGGGCCATTTCATCTTCCAACGAAACCGGCTTTTTGCGGCGGTACAGGTCCGTAATTTTGTTGCGGGCTACGCGAAACAGCCAGGCGGCCGCCTGCTCCACCGGTTTCAGCATCCGGTAGCTCTCCACCAGTTCCGCAAACACGTCCTGGAGCACGTCTTCGGCCTCGGTTTCATCGGGGATGCGGCGGCGAATAAAGGCCAGCAGGCGTGTGCGCTGGGTGCGTACAGCTTCCTGAATTTGCAGGTCCTGGTGGCCAGCCGTCATCAGTGAGGCGTCGAGTGGGTAGGCAATAGTTTCCATTCTACTCCGGCAGACGCGGGAGCCTTCTGAATACTTTATCCTAGGTAGTAATTATTTAAGGATGCCCTCAGCCCGCACGAATTCAAAAAACGCCCTGGCAGCCGAAGGCTCTCGTTAAGCTGGAATTGCTAAGAGGGAAATACTAGCGCCCTTTACTGCGCCGGATTATCGAAATGATACAGGAAGGTGATAATGCCTGTATACGCGGGTTTACGGCTGCCTTCAATATTCAGTGCTACCTCGATGCGGGCCTTGGCAATGCCGCGCAAATCTTTCACCGACAGTAGCTTAGCCCGCAGCTGCACCTGGCTATCCACCGTTACAGCTTGGTTGAAGCGTAGGCTCTCGATTTCGTAGTTGACCTGCATCTTCAGGTTCTCAATGGCTACAATCTGGTTCCAGAGGTAGGGCAGCAAAGCTACCGTGAGGTAGCCGTGGGCAATGGTAGCCCCGAAAGGCGACTCCGTTTTAGCGCGCTCAGCATCCAAATGAATCCACTGAAAATCGAGCGTGGCGGCCGCAAACTGGTTGATTTGCTCCTGCGTGATGCGGTGGTAGGGCGAGATTCCCAGCTCTTGTCCTTCGTACTGCAACAACTCGGTCAGGCTGCCAATGGTAATGCTCATGCGGGTAGAAAATTGGGGTGAGGATACGAAGGTAGGAAACGGGCGCCAGCGGCCCGGCCTGCAAAGATGGGGTTCAGGCGGGAAATGAAAACTACCGTTACTAGCTGCCCAGCCCCATCCGGCGCCCCGCCGGCAGCGAATCTTCGCCTCGCGCCAGCCCAGAAAGGGTCAGATTTTGCCGTGGCGTTTTCCAATTTTCAGGATACCTTTGCCGGCTAGTTGTCCTGAACTCCTCTATAGTTCGGGCGTCCTTTCGCCGTCAGCCTTCCCGCATGGACCAGAACATACCGCAGGTCATCCAAACGGTACCCCTTCAGTACTACGTTTTCTTTGCCACCGCCTTGTTTTCCATTGGGGTGCTCGGAGTACTAACCCGCCGAAATGCCATTATCATCTTTATGTGCGTGGAGCTGATGCTCAATGCCGTGAATGTGCTGCTGACGGCTTTTTCAGCCTACCGGGCCGACGCGAACGGGCAGATTTTTGTGTTTTTCATCATGGCTGTGGCCGCCGCGGAAGTAGCCGTGGGCCTGGCCATTATTGTGATGATTTACCGCAACCTGCAAAACACCGACGTTAATCTGCTTAACCGACTGAAGTTCTAGGTTTGAGCCTCAAGAGCTTAAGGCCTTGGATGCCCGGCTTTTCTGTTGAACGGAAGTAGCCAATGCAAGCCAAGCCGTTGAGCCCTAGGCCCCAAGACCCCATTCATATGCAAGAACAAGTATTACCCGCTGCCAGCGCCCCGTACGCCACTTTTCTGTACGTGCTGATTCCGCTGCTGCCGTTTCTGGGTTTTCTCATCAACGGGCTGCTAAACCGGCGGCTTTCCGGCACAGTAGCCGGCCTGATTAGCTCGGCGGCTGTACTCGGCTCCTTTGCTATTTCCGTGTTCCTGTTCCTGAATTTTCAGTACCAGTACACCGTCACGCTCTTCGACTGGATTTCGGTAGGCTCCCTGCAGATTCCGTTTTCCTACCAGATTGATCAGCTCAGCCTGATTATGCTGCTGCTGGTAACGGGCGTGGGCTTCCTGATTCACGTCTACAGCATCGGTTACATGCACCACGACGAGAACGTGGGCAAGTTCTTTAGCTTCCTGAATCTGTTCGTGTTCAGCATGTTGGTGCTGGTGCTGGGGGCTAACTTCGTGATTCTGTTTATCGGCTGGGAAGGCGTGGGGCTCTGCTCCTACCTGCTGATCGGCTTCTGGAACAAGAACCACAACTACAACAACGCCGCCAAGAAAGCCTTCATTATCAACCGCATCGGTGACTTGGGCTTTCTGTTGGGCATTTTCCTGATCTACCTCACCTTCAACTCAGTGCAGTTTGGGGAGGTATTTCAGAAGGCGCATTTGGGCCAGTTTGGTCCCTACACCGTGAGCATCGTCACGGTGATTACCCTGCTGCTTTTCGTGGGCGCCACTGGTAAATCGGCCCAGCTGCCGCTCTATACCTGGCTGCCCGACGCCATGGCAGGCCCTACCCCCGTATCGGCCCTGATTCACGCCGCTACCATGGTTACGGCGGGCATTTACATGATTCTGCGCGCCAACGTGCTGTTCACGCTGGCCCCCGATACACTCGAAATCATTGCCATTATTGGGGCCGCCACGGCCCTGTTCGCCGCTACCATCGGGCTGGCCCAGAACGATATCAAGAAAGTACTGGCCTATTCCACCGTTTCGCAGCTGGGCTATATGTTCTTGGCTCTGGGCGTTATGGGCTACAGCACTTCCCTGTTCCACGTCCTGACGCACGCCTTCTTCAAGGCCCTGATGTTCCTGGGCGCGGGCTCCGTGATTCACGCCATGAGCAACGAGCAGGACATGCGCCGCATGGGCGGTTTGCGTAAGGCGCTGCCCATTACGTTTATCACCTTCCTGATTGGCTGCCTAGCCATTGCCGGCATCCCACCCTTCTCGGGCTTCTTCTCCAAAGATGAAATTCTGCTGCACGCCTACCAGCACAGCAAGGCCCTGTACGCGGTAGGCCTATTTACGGCTTTCCTGACGGCTTTCTACATGTTCCGGTTGCTGTTCCTGACTTTCTTCGGTGAGTTCCGCGGCACGGAGGAGCAGAAGCACCACCTGCACGAGTCGCCGGCTTCTATGACGCTACCGCTCATCGTGCTGGCTATTCTGGCTGCTGTGGGTGGTTTTATGAATGCGCCACTGCTGCTGGGCGAAGGCAACGGCTACCTCGCTAATTACCTTGCACCTCTCTTTACTTACTCCAAACAGCTAAACCCCGAAGCATTCGGAGTTGAAGTCGACCACGCCACCGAGTACATGCTCATCGGCCTTTCGGTGGGAGCCGGCGTACTGGGTATCATCTTCGCCTACGTGCAGTACGTAAGCCGTGGCGTACGTCCCGCCGAAGATGAAGCCCACCGTTCGGCCCCGGAAAATGTGGTCTACCACAAATACTACATCGACGAGCTATACAACACTTTGTTCGTGCGCCTCATCATGGGCCTCTCGCGCGGGCTCTACCGCTACGTGGAAAATGGCATCATTGACCCGGTAGTGAACGGCTTCGGCCGCCTGACCATGGGCGGTGGGCAACTACTGCGCTACGTGCAAACTGGTTCCGTGGAAACCTACCTCATCTTGATGGTAATAGGCATTGTGCTGGTGCTGGCCTTGAACTACGTGAAGTTTTAGGTACATGCAGGGCGCATTACTCCTAGCAGATATACTCGAACCAGGCTTTTCCTCCACCGGAGCCTTGTTCATGCTGACGTGCTACTTAATGCCCGCCCTTTTCGGTCGTGACCAGCAGAACGGTCGGACCATATTCTTCCTGAATCTGCTTTTGGGCTGGACCATCATCGGGTGGTTCTACGCTCTTCATCTTGCGCTCAAACTGTCGCCTGCTGATCGGGAAGCTGCCGCTTCACACGGCTTTTGGCGTCAAAAGAACAACCTGATTAGCTAATGCTGACTGTCCTTCTCCTACTCTGGCCCGTGGCGGCCGCTCTGCTGCTGCACTTCTTCAAAGGGCGCACGGCCCGGGTCGCGGCCTTTGGCGCGGCGCTGGTTGAATTTGTGTTGGCGGCCTACGCGGCCTTCATCTTCAACGCCAACAACTCCGGTCAGTTCTCGCTGAACCTACCCTGGATTGCCTCCGCGGGCATCAACTTCCACGTGGGCATGGACGGTTTGAGCTTGCTGCTAGTGCTATTGACGGCTTTCCTGGTGCCGATTATTCTGCTGGCCGCTTTCCGCCGCAATTTCGAGAACGAGTCGGTGTTCTACGCCCTGGTCTTGTTTATGGAAACCGGCCTGATTGGCGTCTTTACCGCTCAGGATGCGTTTCTGTTCTACTTCTTCTGGGAGGTAGCCCTCATTCCGATTTACTTCCTGGCCGGTGTATGGGGCGGCGCGAATCGGGCCAAAGTCACGTTTAAGTTTTTCTTGTATACCATCGTCGGCTCCTTGTTCATGCTGGCCGGCTTCGTGTACCTCTACTTCCAGACCGGCCCCGCGGCCAACGGGCTGGCGGCACACAACTCCGACCTGGCTTCCTTCTACAACCTGAACCTACCCGCCGAAACCCAGGCCTGGCTGTTCTGGCTGATTTTTGCGGCCTTCGCCGTGAAGATGCCCATCTTCCCCTTCCACACCTGGCAGCCCGACACCTACACCGAAGCCCCCGCACCGGCTACCATGCTGCTCTCGGGCATTATGCTGAAGATGGGTATTTACGGTTGCATGCGCTGGCTGCTGCCCGTGGTGCCCCTGGGCGTCGATCGGTGGCAGAATCTAGTGCTCATCCTGGCCGTTATCGGTATTATTTACGGAGCCATCATTGCCATCCGTCAGCAGGACGTGAAGCGCCTGATTGCGTACTCCTCCCTCTCGCACGTAGGGCTGATGATTGCCGGCGTGTTTTCGCTGACGCAAATGGGCTTGCAGGGCGCTAGCATTCAGATGCTGGCCCACGGCGTAAACGTAGTAGGTATGTTCTTCATTGCCGATGCTATTGAGCGCCGCACCGGCACTCGCAGCATTGCCGACCTGGGTGGCCTAACCCGTCAGGCGCCGGTGCTTACGGTGTGCTTCCTGGTGTTGCTGCTCGGTACAGTGGCCCTTCCTTTGACCAATGGATTCGTCGGTGAGTTTCTGCTGCTGGCCGGCGTGTACCAGTACAATGCCTGGATGGGCGCCGTGGCCGGCGTGACCATCATTCTGGGCGCGGTGTACTTGCTACGCATGTTCCAGCGGGTGATGCTAGGCCCGGATTCCTCTTTCACCGCTACCTTCACTGACCTGACCGGCGCGGAACTGGCCTTGCTGGTGCCACTTATCGTGCTGGTATTCTGGATTGGCTTGTTCCCGAACACCTTCCTGCACCTGTCGGAAGGCAGCGTACTGAGCATTCTGAACGAGGTAGTAAAACGCTAAACTGACGGTAGTTCGCGGCGGCTTCCGCCGTGGCAACTCCCTCCTACGCTAATGAATTCAATCATTCTACTTTCCGTTCTGGGCCTGGGCAACCTGTTTCTCGGGTTTCGCCGCTCCAACCGGTTGCTGCTACCTGCGGCCATGCTCATGCTGGCCGTGGTATTCGGGGTAAATTTCCTGGACTGGGGCACTACAGAGTCGTTTTTTAACGACATGCTGGTCGTCGACAACTTCTCGGTAGCCTTCACTGGAATTGTAGTCCTGACGGCCCTGCTGCTGCTACCCTTCTCTCAGAAGTACGTGCACGACGGCGAAGCTAACCTTGCAGAGTACTACTCTCTGCTGCTTTTCTCGCTGGTAGGCGCCATCATGATGGTGTCGTATAATCACCTGCTGATGCTGTTCCTGGGGATTGAAACCCTGAGTATTGCTATGTACGTGTTGGCGGGTTCCGATAAGCGCAACCTGCGCTCCAATGAAGCGGCCCTGAAGTACTTCCTGATGGGAGCCTTCGCCACCGGTATTCTGCTCTTCGGCATGGCTCTGGTGTACGGTGCCACTGGCACTTTCGTGCTGCGCGACATCAGCTTTGCGGTACAGAACCCCGTCAATGCCTCGCTCACGCCCATGCTCTACATTGGCATGCTGCTCATGCTGATTGGCATCGGCTTCAAAGTATCGGCCGCGCCCTTCCACTTCTGGACCCCCGATGTGTACGAGGGCACGCCTACCTTCTTCGCGGCTTTCATGAGCACGGTGGTGAAGACGGCGGGCTTTGCGGCCTTCCTGAAGCTACTGGTGCAGGCCTTCCCGGCCGCTGCGGCCCAAGGTCTGTGGCTGCCTACCCTCACGGCCATGTGCGTACTTACCTTGCTAATTGGCAACGTAGGAGCCGTAGCCCAAACCAGCATCAAGCGGATGCTGGCCTACTCTAGCGTATCGCACGCTGGCTACCTGCTGATTGGCCTAGTAGCCTTCAACGGACAATTGGAAGGAGCTTCCGCTAACGGCGTTTTCTTCTACTCCCTAGCTTACTCCGTCGCTACTGTGGCCGCTTTCGGGGTACTCAAGTTGGTGGCTGATGCGCGCATGCGCGAGGACTATAACGGCCTGAATGGCCTGGCCAAAACCAACCCGCTGCTGGCCTTTGTATTGACGGTGGCCATGCTGTCGTTGGCTGGAATTCCGCTTACGGGTGGCTTCTTCGGCAAGTTCTTTGTGTTCTCGGCCGCCGTAGAGAACGGCTACATTGGTCTCGTGGTGTTTGCCGTGGTGATGTCGATGGTTAGCATTTACTACTACCTGCGGCCCATTATTGCCATGTACATGAACGACCCTGATGCTACCACCGCCGAGCCAGTGCCGGTTAGCGCATTCCAGTCGGCGGCCCTGCTGCTGCTGGCCTTGCTAACGGTAGTACTCGGTGTACTACCGGGCCTGGTGAGTGGCATCTTATAAGCGCCGTAGCGTAACAATCGACAGCACATAAAAAAAGCGCAGCCCAAGGCTGCGCTTTTTTTATGTGCTGTCGATTGTTACTTCTTCACTACCCGAATGCTGATGCGCCGGTTTAGAGCCCGGCCCTCGGCGGTATTGTTGGGCGTAACAAAGTATTTGCTCCCGTAGCCTTTGGCTTGCAGGCGGTTCAGGTCTACGCCCTCGCTGGCTAGCACTAGCATGGCAGTTTTTGCCCGCTCCTCACTTAGCCGGAAGTTTTTGAGGGCATTACCGGTACTGTCAGAGTAGCCGCCAATCTTCACGACTGAGTTAGGGAAGGTTTTCAGGATACTGGCTACGTTGCGCAGTTGCTGATACGACTCATCGGTGAGCGTGGTCTGGGCCGTCTCAAAGTACACCCGGTCGAAGTTGATCCACCCGTTGGTGCGGTTCACGGAGTCAACCTGCATGCGGGGGTCGGCCAGGAAGGTGTAGAGGCGGTTTTCTGTGGAGCTGGCTCCTACTTTTTGGGTGGTACCATCAGCCAGCCGTAAAATCAGAGGCTGCCCCGTGTCATAGATGTACTTATCATTGATGGGGTCATAGCGGCCAGCTGTAGCAGCCTTAGCAGGTGCGCTAGCCGCTGCCGTGCTGGTAGGTACCAGCCCCGCCGTGGCGCCGTTCTGCGGATTCTCTCCGGAGTCATGACCAAAGAAGTAGCCCAGGCCAACTGCCGTCAGTAAAAGCACGCCCCACACCCACGGCTGGCTGGCAATTTGGGTAGCAGTGGAAGGTGCAGGCGGTGCGGGCGTAAACGTGCGGCCCCCGCCTACCGCGGCCCAGGAGCCGGCAGTAGTTGCCATTTCGGTGCCTACCCCCAGGGCTACTTCCGGTAATGGAGTAAGCTCCCGGCCGGTTTCGGCGGGAGTAGGCAGGCGGGTACCTCCGGCCAGCAGCAGCCGGCGAAACGTGGCCTCATCCTGTTGCAACCAATGCGCCAGTCCCGTCACATCAAACTTCTGTTCCTGGCTGTACTCGCCGGCTACGCCTAGTGCCGCTACCGCCGCCACGCTGAACAAGTGGTGTACCGCCGATGAGTTGATGTTGGCAGCAGAAGCTATTCGCAGGCTGGTTATGTTGTAGGATTCCCCCATGAGACCCCGCATCAGGGCCTCGCCCCGTTGCAGCCATGCCTCCTGGCCTGGCTCCAAGATGGTTTCGGGCACGTTGGCACCGTAGGCTTCCCGGCTCAGCTTCCACACTGCCTCAGGTCCATCAGGACCACTGATGCGCCCTACCAGCGCGTGTACCACCGTCGGGACTATTTGGCCCAAAGCCACCCAAATACCAGCTTGGCTTTCCTGAGTTTGCTCGGCCAGCCGATCTACAACCTTACTGGTGAAAAATACTTGTGAAGTGTGCGTTACGGTGTGTTCCATAATAATCCATTCCCTTACAGTCCAACATGACACAAAGTACAATTATTTATAACAATAATTACGTAAAATGATTAAATCTTACACCAACTGCTTGCACCAAAAGCTTGTCGCCTTTCCTTGAGCATCAGAAACTTAGCAGTACTATCTAGCCCAAATACCCTACTATCAGCTTGCTTTCGATAGAAGAATGCTTGTAAAGTATCCTGCACCTGCCGAAGCCTAATTCTACAGTCAGTGTATGCCACGCTTCGTCGCTGTAGCACTCATCCCAATGCAATTCTTGGAGCAAACGAGCTATAGTAACTATGTCCTTAAGCTGGTACCAGCGTGTGGAATTATACCGGAACACACTTCAGCGCCACTACTTATAACGCGACGTTCCACCTCCCCGCACGTTCGCGCCACACAGCAATACCATCGGGTAAACTGCATGTGGTGCGGACGTGCGCAGAGGTGGAACCTCGCGTTACGATTACTTACTTCCCAACAACCGCCGTAGCAATGCTCAGTTCCTTTAATTGAGCATCTGAAATGGGCGAGGGCGAGTCAATCATGACGTCGCGGCCGGAGTTGTTTTTCGGGAAGGCAATGAAGTCGCGGATGGAATCGGCGCCGCCGAAGAGGCTGCAGAGACGGTCGAAGCCGAAAGCAATGCCACCGTGGGGCGGGGCGCCGTACTCGAAAGCGTCGAGCAGGAAACCGAACTGGGCTTTGGCTTCTTCATCGGAGAAACCTAGCAACGAGAACATACGGGCCTGCACCGCGCGGTCGTGGATGCGAATGGAGCCGCCTCCTACCTCTACCCCGTTGATAACCATGTCGTAGGCGTTGGCGCGCACTTCCCCGATGGTTTCGGGCGAGTCGAGCAGGGCTACGTCTTCGGGTTTGGGCGAGGTGAAGGGGTGGTGCATGGCGAAGTAGCGGCCTTCTTCCTCATTGTATTCCAGCAGCGGGAAATCGACCACCCACAAAGCCGAGAAGGTGTCCTTGTCGCGCAGGCCGAGGCGCTGGCCTATTTCCAGGCGCAGTTCCGAAAGGGCTTTGCGGGTTTTATTCGGCTCACCGGCCAGCACCAGCAGCAAGTCGCCGGGCTGGGCGTTGAAGGCGGCTTTCCACTGCTGCAGCACTTCCTGGGAGTAAAACTTATCCACCGACGACTTCACGGAGCCATCGGCTTCCACGCGGGCGTACACGAGGCCGGTCGCGCCAATCTGGGGACGTTTCACGTACTCAGTCAGCTCATCAAGCTGCTTGCGGGTATAGCTGGCGGCGCCGGTGGCGTTGATGCCCACTACCAGGCCGGCAGCCTCAAATACCGGGAAGCCGTGGCCTTTTACTACCTCGCTGAGCTCCACGAAGCGCATTTCAAAGCGCGTGTCGGGCTTGTCGTTGCCGTAGTAGCGCATGGCGTCGGCGTACGTCATGCGGGGCAGCTGGCCGATTTCCAGGTTCTTCACCTCCCGGAAGAGGTACTGCACCAGGCCCTCAAAGGTGTTCAGGATGTCTTCCTGCTCCACAAACGACATTTCGCAGTCAATCTGCGTGAATTCGGGCTGGCGGTCGGCGCGCAGGTCTTCGTCGCGGAAGCACTTTACAATCTGGAAGTACCTATCAAAGCCCGACACCATCAGCAACTGCTTGAACGTCTGGGGGCTCTGGGGCAGGGCGTAGAACTCGCCGGCATTCATGCGCGAAGGCACCACGAAGTCGCGGGCGCCTTCCGGAGTGCTTTTGATGAGCACGGGCGTTTCTACCTCAATGAACTCCTGCCCGTCGAGGTAGCGGCGGGTAGCTTGGGCCACGCGGTGGCGCAGCATCAGGTTCTGGCGCACGGGTGAGCGGCGCAAATCGAGGTAGCGGTACTTCATCCGCAGGTCGTCGCCGCCGTCGGTGTCGTCCTCGATCAGGAAGGGCGGCAACTTGGCCGGATTTAGCACCTCCAGCTTCTCTACCCGAATTTCAATGCTCCCGGTGGGCATCTTGTCGTTTTTGGAGTGGCGCTCGGCCACCCGGCCCGTAACGGCCAGCACAAACTCGCGGCCCAGCTGGCGGGCCTGCTCGCGCACCTCGGCGGTTTCTACCCCTTCTTCCAGGGCCAGCTGCGTGAGGCCGTACCGGTCGCGCAGGTCAACCCACAGGATGCCGCCTTTGTCGCGGGTGCGCTGAACCCAGCCGCAGAGCGTAACGGTTAAACCAATGTGTTCGGGGCGCAATTCGCCGCAGGTATGAGTCCGGAGCATGAGGTAGAACTGAGAAGTGAGAGCCTAGAACCGAGAAGAAAGGGAATAAGCAAGCCCCATTAAGGTTCGCTTTTCTCACTTCTGACTTCTCAGCTCTGAGTTCTATTAATAGGGCGAAGGTAGGCAGGAAAATCAGTCGAATGCTGAAAAAACCTCGACTTGGGAACGGGACTTACCGGGGCCATAGTTGAGGAAAACTAGGATTTACCGGATAGAGGCTCCTTTTTTGCAGGCCCGGCCCAAATCCGGCACGGAGTATGCAAACTACCCCATACCAACCATTCTTTACGTGCCACAACCTTCTTTTACCCATATGAAACGCCCCGTTCTGCTCGCCCTGGCCGCTACGCTCTTGTCTTTCTCCGCTGCTCAGGCCCAGACCAAGGTTAAAACCAAAACCAAGTCCGACAACGGCACGGAAATCAAGACCAAGTCGGAGGTGGAGCCCGTGACCCTGAACGGCCCCATCAAGCGGGTTGAAACCCTTTCGGGCATCGACGTATTTCCTTCCTCCAGCGGGCAGAGCATCATGCTCAGCTTCACCCAGCAGTTCACCAAACCCGGCACGCTGGTGATGACCAACTACAAAAAGCAGCCCGTGTACACTACCGAGCTCGACCCGCAGAACAACACCGGCGAGCCAGTGGACCTGGGCCGCATTCCTGCGGGCACCTACCTGATTGAAGCTAAAACCGGCAACTACGTGTACTGGAAGAAAGTGAGCATCAAGTATCCGTCGGTGTCGGTTTCGAAAAAGCGCCGCTAAACCACAGATTAAACGGATTGGTCGGATTGCCCGGATTCGTTTTGGCTATGCTGTGCGCGTAGCAGATTTTTTTGCGCTCCGAAGTCGTTGTGGCTTCGGAGCTTTGCATTTGCAAGGTATCGTTTGCCGCTCCCGCCCCGCTGGGGCACGGCTCCTACCTCCTTTCTTCCCTTGATGATGATGACGCCCCGATTTTTCCGCCTTGCTTCCTTGCTGTTCGTATTCGGAGCCCTGGTGGCCTTTGCTGGCCCCAAGCTGAAAAAAACTCCCATTGGCCAGAATATTACCCTGGGAGTGCCTGAGGGCTTTGCGGCTCTGCCCGACGATGGTATTGCCGCCAAGTATCCGGCCGCTCGCAAGCCCCTGGCCGTGTTCAGCAACCCCAGCGGCCGCATCGACCTGAGCGTGGCCCAGAAGCCGACCACCTTCAGCAACCGCGACTACGCTCTGCTGCTGAAAATTTACAAGGCCAGCATTCAGAACATGTACTCTAAAGTGCAGTTTCTGCAGGAAGATATCCGCACGGTAAATAAGCGCGACTACGTGGCCCTGGAGTTTGTATCGACGGTTACGGACAACCGCCGCGGGGGCAACCTGGCCCCCATCCGCAAGTACCAGTTCGTGCAGTACGCCATCGAAGGCGACCAGCTTTACGTCTTTACCTTCGTGGCCCCGGCCGAAGAACAGGCCCAGTGGCAGCCCATTGCCAAGGCCGTAATGAGCAGCGTGACAATGAAGTGAGTTGGTTAGCTGGTGAACTAGTGAGTTTGATGTTCTATTTGTACCCTTGAAACCAGCCGAACATCAAACTCACTAGTTCACCAGCTCACTATCTCACCGCCCATGACCCTGGCCCTTTATTCCGACGAGCAGTACATGCGGGAGGCGCTCAAGCAGGCGCGCTACGCTTTCGAAGAAGAGGAAATTCCGATTGGGGCGGTAGTCGTGCTGGATAAGCGCATTATTGCCCGGGCCTACAACCAAACCGAGAAGCTCCAGGATGTAACGGCCCACGCCGAAATGCTGGCCCTGACGGCAGCGGCCAACCACTTGGGCAACAAATACCTCACCGACTGCACCCTGTACGTAACCGTGGAGCCCTGCGTGATGTGCGCCGGTGCCACGGCCTGGTCGCAGGTGCGGCGGGTAGTGTATGGGGCCTCGGAGCCGAAGTTTGGGTTTCGGCGCCACGGCAACCTGCTGCACCCCCGGGCTGAGCTAGTGAGCGGCATCCTGAGCAACGAGAGCGAAGAGTTGATGCGGGAGTTCTTCGCGCAAAAGCGGAAATAGTCTACTTTTGGCCGCTTCCGTAACCCTGAGGCCACCGCGGCGGTTATAGCTGCAAGTACCCCGGAGCGGATGCGTCCCTTCCTCTTTCCACCAATCAACCCCTTCTGTTATGGCCTTCGAACTGCCCCAACTGCCTTACGCCTACGATGCCCTGGAGCCGCAAATTGATGCGCAAACCATGGAAATTCACCATACCAAGCACCACCAAGCCTACGTCACCAACCTCAACAATGCCATTGCTGGCACCGAGTTGGAAGGCAAAAGCCTGGAAGAGCTGATGCATAACATTGCCGCCGCACCGGCCGCTGTGCGCAACAACGGTGGGGGTCACTGGAACCACTCCTTGTTCTGGACCATCCTGGGTCCCAACGGTGGCGGCGAGCCTACTGGCCCCATTGGCGAAGCTATTACCAAGGCGTTCGGCAGCTACGAGAAGTTCAAGGAAGAATTCACGAAGGCTGCTACTACCCGTTTCGGCTCCGGCTGGGCCTGGCTCTGCAAGCAGGCCGATGGCTCGGTGCAAATCTGCTCCACTCCCAACCAGGACAACCCCCTGATGCCCGATTCCGGCTGCAAAGGCACTCCGGTACTGGGCCTGGATGTGTGGGAGCACGCCTACTACCTCAAGTACCAGAACCGCCGCCCCGACTACATTGCGGCCTTCTACAACGCCATCAACTGGGACGAAGTAAACCGCCGCTTCTCGGAGGTAGCGTAATTGCTGCGTTTTCTGCTGTATCTGGAAAGGCTACCACTTTGGTAGCCTTTCTTTTTTGGCTTAGCCTTGGCCACTACGGCTGCTGGGAGCTAACACCGGCCTTTACTATCGGTTCAGCGGCCCAAATCCTGCAGCCCCAGGCTGAATCTGCTGAGCCGTTGGTTTTGCCCGCGCCGGAACTTACCTGCCCATTTCACCGGACGGATTTCTTGTATCTTTAGGTTCAAAATTCTGTTCCCCTTCCTTTCTCAACGGCATTTGCATGAGTACCAAGCTGCGTCTCATTATCCTGAGCTTTCTACAGTTTTTCATCTGGGGTTCCTGGCTGATAACCATCGGGGCGTACTGGTTCCAAACCAAGCAGTGGTCGGGGGCTCAGTTTGGGGCCATCTTCTCCACCATGGGCATTGCCTCCATCTTCATGCCTTCTATCATGGGGATTATTGCCGACAAGTACGTAAATGCCGAGAAGCTGTACGGTATTTTGCATATTCTGGGCGGGGCAGTCCTGTGCACAGTACCTCTGGTAACGGATCCGGGCACCTTTTTCTGGGTGATTTTGCTGAACATGGTTTTCTACATGCCCACGCTGTCCTTATCTATTGCCGTATCCTATTCGGTGCTCAAGCGCGAGGGCCTGGATGTGGTGAAGGACTACCCTCCCATCCGGGTATGGGGCACTGTCGGCTTCATTGCGGCCATGTGGACGGTGAGCGGCTTAGGCTTCGAAAAGTCAGCTAACCAGTTTTACGTAGCAGCGGCCGCAGCTTTTGCCCTGGGCCTGTACTCGTTTACGTTGCCCGCCTGCCCGCCGCCTTCTAAGGGTACTCCGAGCCGTTCTTTGGTTGATGCGTTGGGGTTGAAGTCGTTTGCTTTGCTGCGCGATACGAAGATGCTCACGTTCTTTTTGTTCGCGTTGCTGCTAGGCGCCGCCCTGCAGCTCACCAACGCTTACGGCGACACGTTCCTGCATGATTTTGACAAGGTGCCGGCCTACCAGGACACATTTGCCGTGAAGTACCCGGCCGTAATCATGTCCATCTCCCAGATTTCGGAAACGCTGTTCATCCTGGCCATTCCGTTCTTTCTGCGTCGTTTCGGTATTAAACAAGTAATGCTGTTCAGCATGATTGCTTGGGTGTTACGCTTCGGCCTGCTGGCTTATGGCACGCCCGACCACCCCGGCATCTGGCTAATTATCCTCTCGTGCATCGTGTACGGCATGGCCTTCGACTTCTTTAATATCTCCGGTTCACTATTTGTAGAAACCCAGACGGCTTCCTCCATTCGGGCCAGCGCCCAGGGTCTGTTCATGATGATGACCAACGGCTTCGGGGCGGTGCTAGGCTCCTCTGTCAGCGGCATCGTCATTGAGAAGTACTTCACCAACCCCGTTGACCAAACCAAGGACTGGCATAGCATCTGGCTAACCTTTGCGGCCTACGCGCTGGTTATTGCCGTGCTATTTGTCATCCTGTTCAAGCACAAACACAGCTCGCAGGAAGTTGAGGCTACCCACGCCGAGCCCTTACTCGCGGTAGAGTAAGTCAGCCTTCTTTTTTCAGCACAAAAGCCCCGGCGGTATCTTTTCGTCGGGGCTTTTTGCATCTGTTTCAACCTGTTCAACTAGTTATAGAGAAGTTCGTCGGGGCATATATCTGGCTGCTTTATCCTGCCAATTCGCCCCTAATTGCCTATCTATGCGGAAAGCCTCGCACTACTTTGGAAAAACAAGCTACCGCGCCCCCCTCCCCCGCCATGGTATCAGGTCTGGAGTCAATGTTTGACACAGCCTTCTACTTTCAGCCCGTTCGTTATTTCTACCAGCGCTACGGCAAGCTGCCGCGCCGCCTGAACTTTCAGCTTTCCGGAAAGGCTGACCGCCAAACCCTGCTCACGGAGCTAGGTACTCTCTATAACTTAGAAGCTTCCCTAGTAGCCCACACCCAGTCGTATGAGAAGGCAGGCGAAGGGCCGGAGGTATTAACGACGGCCCTGCTGCTGGCGCCGGAGCTACTGCTGCTTTTCGGCGACCGGAGCGGCTACGGCGACCGGGGCGCCTTCGTGTTTTATTCTCCTGACACCGACCGGCAGGAGTTGGAGCGCGTAACCAAGGTGCTTACCAGCTTGCTTGATGCGGGCGAGCAGGAGCGCCACCGCATTCATGTGTTGCGCCTAGCATTCAACGACCTGGAGTTTACGCCCCTGAGCATAAAGATTCCGGAGCTGGACTTGGCCACGCACTACAACGATGACCTACTGCAGGCCCACGAAACCATTGTGCAGCGCCTGCGCCAGCCCCAGGACAAAGGCATCGTGATTCTGCATGGGCAACCGGGTACGGGCAAAACCAGCTACATCCGCCACCTGTGCGGCCTCACCGACAAGCCCAAGCTGTTCATTCCGCCTAACCTGGCTCCGCGCATCGCCGATCCAGAATTCATCAATCTGCTACACGACAATACCAACTCCGTGCTCCTCATTGAGGATGCGGAAGAACTCCTGCTCAAGCGCGACGGGGGCCGCGGTAGTAGCGCCGTCAGCAACTTGCTTAACCTCTCGGATGGCTTATTGGCCGACTGCTTCCACATTCAGATTGTGTGCACGTTTAACACCGATCTGGCCCGGATTGACAATGCTTTGCTGCGCAAGGGCCGCCTGATAGCCGCGTATCACTTCCAGCCGCTAGTGCAAGAAAAGGCCCAGGCCTTAGCGGCCTCCCTAGGGCAAATGGAGCCCGTTACTACCCCCCTAGCCTTAGCCGACATTTACAACCGTGACGCTCCCATCTTCGAGACGACTGTAAATGGGAACCGTATTGGTTTCAGCCGCTAGCCTCTTCGCCTTTAAGTTTTAAATTGGTATAAATCTAGTCTATAAACAGTCTGTTTGTAGCACACAAAAAAAACCGCTTCACAGCATTGTGAAGCGGTTTTTTGTTCTTTTCGCTAGGAGTTTTTTGTTCTTTTCGCTAGGATAAAAGTCGTTAACGGACTTACCAGCGAGCAGGCGGCAGAAAAGCTTAGAATTGCTCGTCAGCAGTGAAGAAGAAGTTGCCTTCGATCTGGGCGTTTTCGTCGGAATCCGAGCCGTGCACAGCGTTGGCTTCAATGCTTTTGGCGTACTTTTTCCGGATGGTACCTTCGGCAGCCTGGGCAGGGTTAGTAGCACCAATCAGGGTACGGAAGTCAGCTACGGCATTGTCTTTCTCCAGAATAGCCGCTACAATAGGGCCCGAAGACATGTATTTAACTAGGTCGCCGTAGAAAGGACGCTCCTTATGTACTTCGTAAAACTGGCCGGCGCGCTCGGGAGTCAGCAGTACTTTCTTCAGGCTAACGATGCGGAAGCCGCCTTCCTCAATCATGCTCAGGATGCCACCAATGTGGTTTTCCTGGGTAGCATCGGGCTTAATCATCGTGAACGTGCGGTTCGTGGCCATGGGCTCTGTCGTATGGTTGGGGGTTGAAATGAGTTCTGCGCGCGAGGCACTGCCTGTTTGCGGGGGCAAAAGTAGCGGGTTTAGCCGGCATTGCGAGGTGGAACTGAAGCATTCCACAAAAGTGTCTTGCTATTCCAGGGCGCATAGACCGCCTTAAACGCACCTTTCCAAAAGGTGTTTTGTTGGAACCCAGATTATTTACGACTTTTGCCGCCTTTGTACGCGGCCTAATCGACCGAAATTCAGTCACCTACCCCGTAGGCAATGTCCACAATATCTGAGCTGAAGGAGCTGCTGGCGCAACCCCGACAGATTTTCATTACTACCCACCACAAGCCCGACGCTGACGCCCTGGGCTCGTCGCTGGGGCTGGCCGGGTACCTGCGCAAGAAGGGCCACTCCGTTACGGTCGTGACGCCTTCGGACTACCCGAACTTCCTGGCCTGGATGCCCGGCAACGACGAAGTAGTTGTGTATGAGCCACGTGAAAACGACGCGCAGGTCCGCGACATCATCGGGACGGCTGAGGTGCTCTTCTGCCTCGACTTCTCCTGCCTAGGCCGCATCAACGAGCTGGGCGAATACATTCGGAACGCCCCCGGCACCAAGGTCCTAATCGACCACCACCAGGAGCCGGAGCAGTTCGCCGATTTGGACTACTCTAATTCCAAAGCCGCCGCTACCGCTGAGCTGGTGTTTGAAGTAATCCGGGACTTGGGCGACCAGAACCTGATTGACACCGGCATTGGGGAATGCCTATACGCCGGCATCATGACCGACACGGGTTCCTTCCGCCACCCGAGCACCTCCCGTAACGTGCACCTGATTATTGCTGAGCTGCTTAGCGCCGGCATCAACCTCTCAGACGTGCACCGCCGCATCTACGACTCGCACTCCGAGGAGCGCCTACGTTTCCTGGGTTTCGTGCTGAAGGACAAGCTCACGGTTTTGCGCGAGTACAACACGGCTTACATTGCTATTACGGCCGATGAGCTGCGCCAGTACCACTCCAAAACCGGCGACACAGAAGGGCTGGTCAACTTTGCGCTCAGCATCGAGGGCATTGTGTTTGCCGCCATTCTCATCGACCGGCCCCAGGCAGTAAAGATTTCTTTCCGCTCGGTAGGTGATTTTTCGGTGAGCGAGTTTTCACGGCGCCATTTTCAGGGCGGCGGCCACCACAACGCTGCTGGCGGCATCAGCCACGACCCCTTAGAAGACACCGTGCAGCGCTTTTTAGGGCTGCTCCCCCACTATCAAACCCAACTGGTAACGGCCCCACTGGCCATTACGCCGCCATCGGTATAATTCGGTGTAACTTGGGCCCACATTCCGTTTTAACGCTAAACCCTTTCATGCTCCTTCAACGCAACTTTTTGAGCCTGGCCCTCGCTGCCGGCGTCCTGGGCCTCGCCTCCTGCAACAAAGGCGGTGATTTCAGCAAGACGAAATCGGGGATTGAATACAAAGTTTTTAAAGGCACTAACGGCAAGTACGATGACCGCGAGGTTAGCGCCGAAGGTGATCCTACCTACAAAGATCGGGTAGGCAAAATCATGGCTTTGCACGTGGAATACCGCACGGCCAAGGATTCTATCCTGTTTAACTCGCGCAAGCAGCAGATGGGCTTCCCGGTGCGTGTGCCCCTGGACTCGGTGCGCAAGGAGCAGCGCGGCGGTTTGGAAGAAGCTATTTCGCTGTTGCAGCCCGGCGACTCGGCCGTGTTCCGCTTCAACGTGGACACCATCTTTGCGAAGTCGTTCCGCCAGCCGGTGCCGCCCTTCATGAAGAAAGCCGGCAACACGATGACCATGTACGTGAAGGTGGACAAAGTCCAGACCCGCGACGAGGCCATGGCCGACGTGCAGAAAATGCAGGTGGAGCAGCAGCAGAAAATGCAAGCCTACGCCGAAACGCAGCTCAAGAAGGACGACGTAACCCTGCAGGACTACATCAAGAAAAACAGCCTGAACGCCCAGAAGGACGCCTCCGGTGTGTACGTAGCTGTAACCCAGCCCGGCACCGGCCCCAAGCCCAAGCAGGGCCAGGTGGTATCGGTGCAGTACAAAGGCACCCTGCTCGACGGCAAGGAGTTCGACTCCTCGGCCAAAGGCAACCAGGGCAAGCCCATTGAATTCCCGATTGGTGTGGGCCAGGTTATTCCCGGCTGGGACAAGGCTATTCCCCTGCTCAATAAGGGCTCGAAGGCAGTGCTGCTGATTCCTTCTTCCCTGGCCTACGGGCAGCGCGGCGCCGGTGCCAACATTCCTGCCGATGCTATTCTGCGTTTTGACGTGGAGTTGGTAGACGTGAAAAACGCGCCGGCAGCTCCTGCTGGCCAGCCTAACGCCGCTGACATTCAGCGCCAGCTGGAAGAGATGCAGCGCCAGCAGCAGGGCAAGTAAGCCCGCTGGTTAACGCCTCCAGAAAAGCCCCCGGTCCGGTGCAACCGGGCCGGGGGCTTTTTGCTCTTGTTGACAACACCGCTTTTATTCCGTTGCGTATGTACACCGCTTTTTTCCGCACCCACCTGCCCCGGCTACCCCTGCTGCTGAGCCTGTTTGCCTTGCTGCTGACTGCTTGCCAGAAAGAGGAAGAAGATACCACCGACTACGCTGCTCGCGACGAGACTAGCATTCAGGCCTATATTGCTGATAACAAGCTCACTGGTTTCCAACGTCAGCCCTCGGGCTTGTACGTAGCTATTACCCAGCCTGGTACCGGCGCCACTGCCAAAGCCGACCAAACCGTTTCGGCCAAGTACAAGGGCACTACCCTCGACGGAAATGTGTTTGACAGCAATATGAGTACGTTGGGCTCGTTTTCGTTTGTACTCGGTAAAGGCCAGGTTATTGCGGGTTGGGACCAGGGCTTCGCGCTGCTAAACAAGGGTAGCAAAGCCATTCTGCTGATACCGTCTGATTTGGCCTATGCCGGACGGGCAATGGGCACTATTCCGGCGCATTCCATACTGCGCTTTGATGTGGAAGTAACCGACATTAAGTAAAGATGAGGCAACTCTCGGTGCGGGCAGATTGGTTTTCTGGTTGTTTTCGCCGCGTACTACCACGCTAGCACCTTGTAGTAGTTGCAAACCCCGCCTTTTATATCATACTATGTCCAACGCTTTTTTCCGCTCTCGGTTAACCCAACTGCCCCTGTCCTTACTGGGCTTGTTTATGTTGCTGCTCAGCGCTTGCCAGAAGGAAGATAATACTGATTACGCCGCTCGTGACGAGGCTAGCATTCAGACCTATATTGCCGATAACAAGCTGACGGGATTTCAGCGCCAGCCTTCGGGCCTGTACGTGGCTATTACCCAGCCCGGCACCGGACCAACCGCTCAAAAAAACCAGCTAGTGTCGGCGAAGTATAGCGGCAGCTTTCTTAACGGGACGGTGTTTGACAGCAACACTAGCTCCTACAGCTTGCTGGACTTTCCTTTGGGGCAGAATATCATGATTCCGGCCTGGGAAGAGGGCTTTACCTTATTGAACAAGGGCGCCAAAGCTACTTTCCTGGTTCCTTCTGCTCTGGCTTACCGGGAGGTAGGAGCTGGCCCGATTCCGCCCAATACGGTGCTGCGCTTTGATGTGGAGGTTGTGGACATTGCCACTACCATTGACTACGCGGCCCGCGACGAAGCAACCATTCAGAAATACATTGCCGACAAAAAGCTAACTGGCTTCCAGCGTCAGCCCTCCGGGCTATATATAGCCATTACCCAGCCGGGCACCGGCGCTAACGCCAAAAAAGGCCAAACGGCCGCAGCCCGCTACACCGGCACTACTCTGGACGGAAAAGTGTTTGACAGCAATACCTCGGCTACTAGTCCATTCTCGTTTGTGGTAGGCAACGGCCAGGTCATAGCCGGCTGGGATGAAGGATTCACCTTGCTCAACAAAGGCAGCAAAGCTATTCTGCTGCTTCCCTCTTCGCTGGCTTACGGCAACAGAGCGGTCAGCACGATTCCGGCAAATTCCATTCTGCGTTTTGACGTAGAACTGGCTGACATCAAATAAATTAAAACAGGACGAAATAGCAGTAGTCCGTTACCTTTTGCGTTTTCCCATGAAGAAGTTTGCGCTGGCCCTTTCCCTGTTGATTTTGCCGCTCCTTACCGTGCCGGCCCTTACCAGCTGCAACACCGAGCCTGATTATATCAAGCAGGTCCGTCAGCAGGAAGAGGATCAGAAAAAAGCGGACGACGCTACCATTCAGGCCTACCTCACCCGGCATAGCATCACCAACTATACTCGCCTACCTTCGGGAATTTACCTGGTACCGCTGGTCGACGGGCCTACCACTAATTCGCTGATTAAAGCTGGTAACAAGGTGACTACTAATTTTGTCAGCAAGTACATTGGTGAGACTAATGAAGGACAGGTACTTGTTGCCTCAAGTTCTAATCGTACTCCGTGCGGATGTATCTCCTTCTATGCAAATCAACCTACGCCAGAAGCACCAACTGGCTATCAGCAAGGAGTGCTACAAATGCGTAAAGGCGACCGAAAGCAGGTAATTATCCCTTCCTTTCTACTAGTATATGGTGGGGGTAGCTACTATCAGAGCTTGGTGCCTAATACGCCTCCTACGCCACTGCTATTTGATATAGAAGTCACTGAAGTTCAGTAACGTGCACCTTTCCACGCGGCACTCCTACCTTGGCATTCTGGGCTTGCTGCTGAGCATTGCTCCCTTCTGGGTGCAGGCTCAGCAGGTCTTGCCTGTCGCCGTACCCACTACCACCGACAGCCTGCTGGCGCGGGCCATTACTACCCCTTCCGGGCTGCGTTACCTGATTCGACAGCCGGGCTCTGGTCCGGCGGCCCGCGCCGGGGAGAAAGTGACCGTGCACTACACGGGCTTTCTGATGGATGGGCATATTTTCGACGCTTCAGTAAAACAGGGTGGGCCGCTGAAAGTGCGGGCGGGCCGTGGGGAAGTGGTGCCGGGTTGGGACGAGGTGCTGCTGCTGCTACCCCAGGGGAGCCGGGCGCGGGTCTGGGTTCCGGCCGCTCTGGGTTACGGCCCCGAAGGCCGTCCCGACCCGGACAACGAGGAGCGTTACCTGATTCCGCCCAATGCTGACTTGGTGTTCGAGCTGGAAGTGTTGAAAATAAAATAAGGACCGGCCCAATAGTAGCGCACTGTTGGGCCGTTTGTTTTGGGCAAACCGGCTGCTGATCTGGTGCTACCCCATACCCCGGCTTGCCCGTAAGCCCGTATCTTAAGCCGCTGAATTCCTTTCCATCCGTATGCAATTTCTTTTATCCCGCTTGCCCCTGCTTGCTTCTGCCCTCTTCATGGCGGCCGGTCTGATGAGCTTTCAGGGAGAACCCGCCCCCTTCAGCAAGCTGCGCTCCGGCCTGGAGTACCGAATTTATCGCCGGGAAAATGGGCGGTACGTGCTGCGCCCGGCCCTGCCTGCTACCGGTGACCCCTCCTACGCCACCCGCGTGGGCCGCATCATGAGCCTGCACCTAGAGTTCCGGACGGCCACGGACTCCGTGCTGATGCACTCCCGGCGGCAGGGCGGCGGCCAGCCCGTGCGAGTGCCCCTGGATACAATACGGCGCGGACAGGCGGGCGGGGTTGAGGAAGCACTGTCGTTGCTGCAGCCCGGCGACTCGGGCGTGTTCCGCCTGAACGTGGATACGGTCTTTGCCAAGTCGTTTCGCCAGCCGGTGCCGCCGTTTGTGCGGCGGGCGGGCGCAACACTGACGGTACTGGCCAAGGCTGAAAAGGTGCAGACGGAGGCCGAGGCCATGCAGGATGTGCAGCGGCAAATGCAGCTGGCCCAGGAGCAAGCTAAAAAGCAGGCTGCCCAGCAGAAACTCAAGGACGATGCCCGCATTCTAGCCTACCTCAAGCAAAACAAGCTGAAGGCTTTGAAAACCCCGAGCGGGGTGTATTACGTTGTGACCAAGGCCGGCACGGGCCTCAAGCCCAAGAAGGGACAAACCGTTTCAGTGCTCTACAAAGGCCTGTTGCTCAACGGTAAGGTTTTCGATTCTTCGGAGCGAAATGGAAATAAGCCCATTGAATTTCCGTTGGGTACGGGCCAGGTGATTCCCGGCTGGGACCAGGGCATTGCCCTCCTCAACAAGGGTAGCAAAGCCATTCTGCTAATTCCTTCCGGCCTGGCGTATGGTCCGCGCGGCGCCGGCACCGACATTCCGCCGAATTCTGTGCTGCGCTTTAATGTAGAGCTGGTAGGCGTAAAGTAACCCCTCGAAGCTCTCATGCCTCACTTAAACACACGGGCCCGACTCAGCAACTGAGTCGGGCCCGTGTGTTTAAGTGGAAGAGATAGTAGTTACCCTACAGCTCGGCCAGCACCTCCGAAAGAACGGCGAGGGAGCGGATGTCGCCTAAGTGCTCCACGTGGAGCTGGTAGTAGCGAATCAGCACACCCAGCAGCTCCCGGCGTACGCGCCCATTAGGAACGGTAGCGGTAGCAGGCTCCCGAAGTAAAGCGTCAAAATGCTGCTCAAACTCCTGAAAACGCATGGCCGTAGCGCTAGTGCTGACTGCGCCGCCCGGTACTTCGGAGGCAAAAGCCACCTGAGTAGTAATCTGCTCCCCATTTTCGGGACCGAAACCTAGGTAGTGGCTGAGCCCCAGCAGAAACACCAAGGCAAAGTTCTCAAAGCCTTCCTCCTGCCGGTCGAAAGCCAGAATGGAATCGTGCAGAAATGTAAATAGAGGCTCATTCTTTTCTTCCTCCTGCAGCACACGGCCCGTAATTTCTGCCAGAAACAGAGCAATGCTGCTCTTACGTACATCGTAAGGCAGGGTGCGGAACGGCTCGGCGCACCGGTACTCCGAGAGGCGAGTGAGGCCGCCGCTACGGGAGGTATAGGCCACCAGCTCCAGTGGCGTGAATGGCTGAAACAGGGCAATTCGGCCTGGGGGTTTGGCCTTGCGCACTCCGTTCACAACGTAGCTCTGCAGCCCCAACTGCTCGGTGTAAATGCGCGCAATGATGCTGGTTTCGCGGTAGCGCATGTAACTCAGAACGATACCACGGGTTTTTATAAGCATGAAGCAAAAGCTACTGATGAATAATAAGCCGGCTTAGGTGAAGGCAGCGTGCCGGGCGGTGCTATGGCACGCGGGCGGACTCCCGAAACTTCGGCTCTGATAAAGCAGAACAAATGCAAAGGCCTAATTAACTCCTCACCGCGCCGCAAAATTCAGGCAGAATTGAGCTCTAGCGCTCTACTACGGCTACTTTGCTAACGCAGCCATTCTTTCCGTCGGCATCCGATGACAGTACTAGATACACGCCCGACTGCACCCGGCGGCCGTTGTAGTCGGCCAGGTTCCAGGTAACAGTGCCGCCATTGGCGCGGGTTTGATACACGAGGCGGCCTGCCACATCCGTGATTTTAACAGTGGCGTTGTTAGCCAGCCCAGAAATACCTACCTGACCCGTAAAGTCCGTGCGAACTGGGTTGGGGAACACGCTGGCGCAGCTAGGCTTACCCTCCGTGACGGTAGCGCCCCCGCGGTAAGACACCACCCCGGCATCGGTTACCACGAATACCTCGCCGGTTTTGTCATTCACTTCCACGTCCACAATCCGGTTGGAGGGTAAGGGGCTGTTTTCGGTGGTGAAGTGAGCCAGGGCTTCATCACCATCTTCGTTGAAGAGCCACAAGCCCCGGTCAGTGGCAAACCACTTGCGGTTACCCCCATCCACGGCTATGGCGCGGATTACCTCGTCTCGCAGCGCAGCAAAGCCCGTGCCTTCGCCACGCTGCACGATAGGTGTGGTAAAGCCTAGCCCTAGCGAAAGGTCGAAAGCTGAGCTGGGGTCGGTAAATACCGCTGGGCCTAACTTGGTGGCCACCCAGATATTCCCGTTACGGTCTTTCACAATGTCATACAGCTCTCCGGAAGGCAACCCATCAGTAACACCGAAGTAGCGGTTCTCGTTGGTAGTCAGGTTGAATGCATTCAACCCCAGAGTGGTACCCTCCGGAGCGCGGGACCGTGTTACCCACACGCCTCCCACGTCGTCATGGACTAGTCGCTCCAGGTTGTCACTACCATTGAAATAAGGAACAGTTGTCCAAGTAGAAGCAGCTGGATCGAAGATGAACAGGCCCGATTGTCCGGCTACCTGGTGGCGGTTCACTACCCACACTTTTCCGTCAGTATCAGCCTTTACATCGGTTACCCGCGTGTAGTTAAGATCGGCAATAGCGCTACGTAGGGGGTTGGGCAGACTAGAAGTAGGATTGAATAAGCGAAAGTTGCCGGGACCTTTCCACTCCAGCAGCCCGTTGCCGTAGCTAGCCACGTAAAGTGTGCCATCGGGAGTGCGGGTCCCACGGGATACGTCCTTGGGGTTAGGGTACTGGGCGGACGACAGCGTAGCGCTTGTGATGTTGTCCCACTGCCCATTTTTGTACTCAAAAAATCCCCGGTAAAAGTCTTGCTGTTTGAATCGCTCTTCGTAGCCTCCGCTGAAGATGTCCACGGTGTTGGTGCGGGCGTCAGCTAGCACACTGTAGGCCTGGGCCTGGGCTGGCGCGTTGGTAATGAACTGCTCTGCCTGCTGTCCGTTGGTTGTTTTCAGCAAGCCGTTAGAAAAATCAGCCAGGAAGTAGGCGCCGTCCCGGGTGCGTAGGGCGGCGCGCGGGTCGCGCAGATGGGCCGGCCGTAGCGTGGCCGTTACTGCGCCGGTGGCCGCGTTCAGCACCGATACCTTGGTGTTATCTGTCACGAGTAAGCCGGCCCGCGAAGGCGTCAGCTGCCGAAATTCCACGCCCCGCAGGGAAGCAGCCACGGGTTGCCAGCCCGTAGTGGGGGTAGCCGGGTTGTAGCGGTACAGTTGGTCGCCGATGCTGCCGGCAAATACCTGCCCGTTCTGCACCGCCACCGTACGAAAGGAGTCGCCGCGGTTAGACAGGTCGGTGGTCCAGGCGCGGTAATCGAGCAGGTTGGCGGCCAGGGGGGCACGCATCAGGCCATTGGAGGTAGCAGCAACCAGCTGGTTGCCGGCCACGGTCGTGGCGTACACCTGCACTACCGTTCCACCCGGCCCAATATTGGTGTATGTATCCCGGATTTCGAGGCGGGCCAGATCCAGGGCTACGATTCCGAAGCTGCACGAGAGGTAGGCCGTTTTACCCGCCACGTGAATGTGGTTGATGGTTTTGGTGCCACTGATTTCCTTGCGCAGAATATCCGGCAGGTTCAAGATAGCCCCATCCTTCAGGCGCAGAATATCCAGGTTGGTGTTGCGGTAGGCCACCACTACCTGCTGGCTGACGGAGTCGTAGGCCAGGGCGTTGACGCCCACGTCGTGCAGGCCGTCGCGGCGCGACAGAAGCCGGGTGGTGTTCAGGCTCTTATCGAAGTAGAAGAAGGCGTCCTCAGCCGCCACGTACACCCGGTCGCCCGCTTCGGCCAGGGCCTTGGCCCGGTTGGTGGGTAGGTGCAGCTGCCAGTCGCCGTAGCCGGCCGTCGACTGGGCGCGGGCAGCGGAAGCAAAAACGGTCAGGAAGAAAGCCGCGAGGATAGCCCCCCGGCGCAGGCGTAACATTAGAGTCATCGGCAAATACGTACGGCACCCTACAAAGTGCAGTGGCAAGATAACGCCGCCGGCGGGGCTTTAGTGCTGCCCTGAGGCGCGGGCACTCGCGGAGCCTGCCCCGAGGCTCGCTCTTGGCTTAGCGTGCTTCGGCCTGGCTGCTTGGCTCGGTTGCTTTTTCGCGCATGCCTTCCTGAAAACAGTAACGGCAGCGGGCTTCGTAGGCGTCGGTTTCGCCCAGCAGAATTTTGCTTTCGGAGGCAGCAACCCGGAAGGAATAAGAGGCTATTTCGCCGCAGCATACGCACACGGCGTGCACTTTCGTAACAAACTCCGCCACGGCCATCAGGGCGGGCATGGGACCGAAGGGCTGGCCCATGTAGTCCATGTCGAGGCCGGCCACAATGACGCGGGTGCCCCGGTTGGCCAACTGCACGCACACCTCCACCAACGACTCGTCGAAGAACTGCGCTTCATCTACGCCCACTACGTCGCAGCCAGCGGCCAGCAGCAGCATTTCCTGGGCCACGGGTACAGGCGTGGAGCGGATGCTGTTTTGGTTGTGCGACACCACGTCCTCGGCGTGGTAGCGCGTATCGAGGGCGGGCTTGAATATCTCGACCCGCTGACGAGCAATTTTGGCCCGGTTCAGTCGCCGAATTAACTCCTCCGTTTTGCCGGAAAACATGGAGCCGCACACAACTTCAATCCAGCCCTGGCGGGCAATATCACGGCCGGTACCGACGCGGGGTTCGATAAACACAGGAGAGTGGGTAAGAAGGTGAGCAAATACGGGAGCGAGCAAGCCGGTGGGCCAGCGCGGTACCGAAATTACGAGTTTGCTTCCGGATACCAGCAACCAACCAGCCTGGCTACTGCTGCGCTGGCTCGCTCCGCCCAACAGTTTCGTTAGGCTTAACAGCTCATACTCTGCGTGGTAGGCTAGCTTAATTTTCTCGCCTTTTTCCGGGGCCCGCTGAAGCTGGTCGAGAATGAGTACTGCTACTAATGACGCCCGGGCGGCGCGCCGTTTTACTCCACATACTGAACGTGGGGCAACTTGGTAGCTTCCGGCACGCGGCCCGTGACCTCGCCGGCGGGTAGGCGCGCCTGGCAGGTGAGACGCTCGGTGGGCAACAAGCGGCCGGCCGCCCGGTAGCGCAACTCCGGCTCAGTGGGCGGCGTTAGCAGGTCCGGGCCGCTTACTACCTGCAGGCGGCAGGTAGTGCAGCGCCCCCGGGCCCCGCAGGCATGGAGCCAGTCGTGGCCGGCGGCCTGTACGGCGGCTAGCAGGGTAGCGCCGGCGGCCACCGGAATAGGCCCGCCGGGCAGATTTTGCACAAGTAGAGTGGGCATCTTTCCCTAAATTGCCCGTTGAATCAGGCTTTTCATGAAGACCAAATATAGCCACGCCAAGCGTGAACAATACGGCCGCCTGCTGGCCTCGCTGCTCTGCGACCAGCACTTCGGGGCCCGCCCCACGGCTACCCTCGATGGGCCGGCAGTACTGCGCTTCACCCCTATTCGGCAAGTCAACCTGTTCGTCGTGCAGCAGCTGCTGGGCAAGTGGACGGCCGAAATGACCAAGCTGCGCAGCCCCTACTTCGACTTCGAGGACGCTGATGTGCGGCAGGCCCTAACACAGTTCATGAACATTCTTTCGCGGCGCATTAAGCTTAGTCGGCCCGTGTTTGAGCCCCTGCTGGCCCAGGCCATTACCGATACACTCGGCGGGGCCCTAGCTCCCACGGAGATGTTTACCCATAAGCTGCTGGGCGAAGCTACCACCTGCACGCCGGAGCAGCTGCGCGAAGGCCTGCGCTACCTCGACCTGAACAAGCCCGTCTTCGAAAGCTTCCTGGCCACCTTACCGGCCCAGCAGGAACAGGAGCGCGACTACCTGGTGAGCCGCTTCCGCTTGCACGAGGAGACCTGCGCCGCTGAGCTGCAGCCGCTGGCTTCTGTGCTGGAATCGTTTAACGTGCTGCTTCCTCTCTCTGAAAAAGAGTTGTACGAGGAGCCCGCGGCCCCGGAGGCAGCGCCCCCCGCTCAACCAGTGTCGTCTGGGCCGCTTGTTCAACCGGCCCCACCAGCACCCGCTGCCCCCGCTCCTCCCGCCCCAGCACCCGCCGTACCGGAACCCGCACCAAGTCCCGTGTCCTCGGCCGCACCCGCCGTACCAGCTACCCCAAAGTCTACCCCCGAAATACCAGCGGAACCTCGTCGGCCCCTGGCGGATTCGGTGGCCGGTGGGGCAGTACCGTTGTATGAGAAGCTCAAGGCTGAACAGCCGGCGGCGCCCAGCCTGAGCGAAACGCTGCGGCAGGAGCGGGTCAGCACCACGCTGGCCGAGAAAGGGCCCCGGGTGGAATCTTTACGCGAGGCCATTTCCATTAACCAGCGCTTCAGCTTTATCAATGAGCTGTTCAACGGGGAGAATATGGAGTACCACGCCGCCATTCAGCACCTGGATACCTTGCCCGACGCCAGCACCGCCAAGCGCTACGTTACGGAGAACCTGACGGAGCAGTACGGCTGGGTGCGCAAGGATGAGCACATCAACAAGCTCCTGAAGCTCATCGACCGGAAGTTCAGCAACTAGAGTCCTACCCTACTACCGGGAGGCCGCAGCTTCGGCAGCATCAAGGGGCTCCCAATTCAGGCCTCACGACCCCGCAGCGGCCGGTTGGCATTACGTCGGCCGGCCGCTACTGAATTTAGGAGAGCGGCGAGAAGTAGAATAGGAGTTTTATTTTTTTAGGTGGAAGTCGCCAGCCCTTACACGCCATGTATGTTGCCTGATTTGCCTGCTTCTCGCTCCTGGGCTTTGCGCTGGCCCCGGTGGCTGCTGGTGTATGTGCTGGCCCTGGGGCTAGTGGCTGGACCGGCCTACACCATGTACGTGCACTACGACTTCTCCCACTCCCTGGACACGCGCAGCTATCTGCGAATTGCGCGCGGGGAGTTTGCGGGCGTGAGCATTACCCGGCGCTACCGGGTGCTGGTACCGTGGGCAGCCGCAGCCGTGGCCTGGCCTCTGGAGAAAGTGTACGCCCGCATCTGGCCCCAGCGGGCAGCCAGCGAATGGCCCCTGCGCTTGGGGTTTTACGTGGTTAACTGCCTACTTATGGCGGGCTTCGGGTTGGTGCTGTTTCGAACCTGCCTGCTGTACGGGGCCGCGCCGCCAGCCGCCGCCCTGGCCGTAGCGGCCGTGCTAACGAGCCGATGGGCCGTGTACACGGCCGGCCTACCCCTGGTAGACAGTTTGTACCTGCTCGTGTTTGCCCTGGCTTTTCACGGGGCGCGCAGTGGCTCAGCAGCAGCTTTGGTAGCGGTATTCCTGCTGGGGCCGCACGCCAAAGAGTCGTTTGTGTTTCTGGTGCCGTGGCTGCTAGTGTTTGGGCAGCGGGCTTTGCGCTGGCCGGCCCAGCTAGGGTGGCTAGCCGTAGGCAGTGCGGTAGCGCTGGGCCTGCGCCACTGGATTGAAGCCCAAGTAGGCGCCCCACCCGCCGAAAGCCTGCACAACGCCCTGGCTCACCTGGAAAACCTACTGTATTCCTTGCGGCGGCTGTTTTCGGTGAAGGGAGCCGGGGAAATCTTCAGCATTTTTGGCTTCTGCAGTTTGGCGCTACTTGCTGGGTTGCGCACCCAGGAAGCGCGCCGCGCCTGGCTACCCTCCCTGGGCTGGCCGGCGGCGGGGCTGCTAGCCGTGGTGGCGGCCCACATGCTCCTTTCCGGCGACTTGGGGCGCATGGGCTACGTAGCGGCGCCGGTTTTTGCAGTAGCGTTTAGTCTGATTGTAACCCACCTGCCACTTTTTCATTGGCTAAGCCGCTCGTCTACCGACGAAGTTCTGCCGGCGAATTAGCGCGGCCCTGGAGCCCGGCTCCGGCGGCAGCTAGTAGCAGAGGTAGCACCGGCACTGCAAAGCGGGAAGCACCCAGCGGCCCCGTTAGCAAGGCAACGTACCCAATAATGACCACCAGCAGCCAGCGCGCCGGGCTGCCCGCGTTCCGCCGCAGCAGGAAGCGCAACGCCAGAATCAGCCGCGCACCATTAGCCAGCAGTACCAGCAGCAAGCCCGCTACTAAGCCCGCGGGTAGCTGAGGTATATACCCAAGGATGGCGCGGTAGCCGTGCTCATTGAGCTGTTGCAGCAGACCCATGCCCGCGGTATCTGGCAAACCCAGAAAGTATACCAAATCAAACCGCCCCGGATCCAGGAAAAAGCTGATTACACCGCGTAGGTGCTGGGCGGCGTAGGCCACCGGGTGCCGCCGGAGCGCGGCTACGCTGGCCCGCTGAATGTAGTGCTGCTGTTCCCGGAAGGTAGGCAGGTGCTGGCTGGCCGCTACCGTACTGCGCACGAAACGCTCCGCTACCGCGGGCCCCTCCGTGGCCTGAAGTACACCCCGCGTGTTGTAGCGCAGCAGATTTATTTCGGCAATGCTGGAAAAGTGGAAGTAGCCCGTGCGCGCCTCATTGCGTCCCATCCAGAGTAGGGCTACCAGCAAGGGAACGGCCCCCCAGAAAGTTAGCACCGGCCGCCGCTGCTGCCACCCTACCACCATTCCCAGCCCCAACATCAATGCGGCGGCGGGAAAAAAAACCGGCTTAATCAGTAGGGCCGCCGCCGCCGCCAGGGCCGCCCCAGCGAAGTACCGCGTTGGGCGAGCAGGCTGCCAAAACGCCACCAAAGCCGCCCAGAGAAGCACAATGGTGGTCTGCAGCAGTACCTCGCTCATTACTACGTTGGCGTAGATAACCTGCGCCGGAGCTGTACTAACGAGCAGCAGTACCAGGGCCCACTGCCTGCGGCTAAGGCCCCGCTGGGCCAGCCAGCGGAGCACCATCCCCAAGTTAATCAGACTCAATACGTTCTGCAGCAGTAACGTAGCTATTGGCAACGAGGTAGCCGCCCGGGTGCCACCGGTAAGCAGCAGCAGTACCGGGTAGCCCGGCGGGCGGATACTATATTCCTGAACTCGCAACGGCGCCGCCGGCAGCGGCTCTGCGTACAATACGCCGCTGGTTTGCAGGTTGCGTGCCGCCTCCACGTACCGGCCGGAATCAGGAAAGAGGGGCTGCTGGTGGTGCAGCTGCCACCCCAGGGCCGCGGCGTGCAGCACCAGCAGCCCGGCCCACACCCACGCGGGCACGCGGCCAGTAGTACGCGGGGAGGCGGTTGACTTCATGGGTGCAAGTTGTTACGGCTGAGCCACGGAAGCAACGCTACCCGTTAATAGCGCTCCAGGTCCTGCTTGCGGTAGGCATCAAGGGCCAGCAGGATGAAAAGCAGAGTAGTGAAGGACCAGAGCGAGGAGCCCCCGTAGCTGAAAAAGGGTAGCGGAATGCCCACCACGGGCGCCAAACCGATGGTCATGCCGATGTTGACGCAGAAGTGAAAGAAGATAATGCTGGCCACGCAATACCCGTAGGTGCGCCCAAACACCGATTTCTGCCGCTCCGCCACGTACACAATGCGCACCAACAAGGCCATAAAGAGCACTACTACTAGCGTGGTACCCAGCCACCCCCACTCCTCGCCTATGGTGCAGAAGATAAAGTCGGTGCTTTGGGCCGGCACGAAGTCAAACTTGGTTTGGGTGCCCTGCAAAAACCCTTTGCCAGCAAAGCCGCCCGAGCCAATGGCAATTTTCGACTGCGTGACGTTCCAGCCTACCCCCAAGGGGTCGGCGGAAGGGTTGATGAGCACTTCGATGCGTTTGCGCTGGTGGGCTTGCAGCACGTTGTTGAAGAAGAAATCAACCCCGAACACCATGCCAATCACCACGACCCATATACTCATTGACAAGGGCAGATGGTGCCGCCAGAGCTTGGAGTTGAAGGCAAACAACAAACCCAGCACCAGGGTAAACGCGCCCACCAGCCACAGCTTGGGCACCAGCAGCGCCAGAATAAGAATAACCCCGCCAGCAGCCAGAATCACCAGAATCAGCGGCGACATGCCCTCCCGGAAATATGCCAGCAGGAAGGCGGCGAATACCAGCGCCTGCCCGGTTTCATTGGCCGCCAGGATAAGCAGCGGGGGCAACAAGGTGATGCCCGCCAGTACCAGCTGGTCGCGGAAGTTTTGCTGGCGCAGATTGATGCTTGCCATGTAGCGTGACGCCGCCAGGGCCGTCACGAACTTGGCTAGCTCAGCCGGCTGCAGGCGCATGGGCCCCAGCTCCAGCCACGACCGGGACCCCCCGATGGGCCGGGCGATAAATGGGGTAATGACCAGCAGCAGAATCATGCCCCCGTAGAGCACAAAAGCAAAGGTGTCGTAAGCCTTGTAATCAACCACCAGCAGGATAACAATTAGCACTACGGCGGTGGCTACCCACAGAATCTGCTTAAACCAGTCGTAGGCCATCAATTCCTGAAAACTCAGGGAGCTGAGCGGACTGGCCGGCGCGTCGGGCGAGTAGCTGGCCGCATACACGTTCAGCCAGCCCAGCCCTACCATCAACAGGTAAATCAGGACCGTTGGCCAGTCGATGCTGCGCGAATACCGGGCGGGAGAAGAGTTCAATTAAAAATTGAGAATTAAAAATTAAAAATTCGCTTCTACTCTGGCTTGGTGTTCTGGCGGGATGAAAGAATTATAGCTGCCAACAGCTTTTTTAACTCTTCGGCTTCTTCCAATAAAGAGTCGGCTAATCGTATTTCCAAACAATCCGTGTCACGCAACAGACGCAACCAAAAGTGTGTTTCTCGCGCTTCTTTATAAGCAATACTGCACTTGGCCACAAAGTTGCGTTTGGAAAATCCACCCACTGCTTCTTCTACATTAGCACCCACTGCCGTACCACTACGAAGTACTTGTCCGGCCAAGGGTGGCACTTCTCCCTGCTGTCGTAAATGCTTATATAATCGAACAATTCGCACCGCAAAGGCATAACTCTTTAATAAAACTGCATTATCCTGTTTCACCGATTTTTAATTTTTAATTCTCAATTCTTAATTATCTTCTAACGGTGTCGGACGAATTTTTCGGCGGGGCCCTGGAGCCAGAACTCCCAGCGTTTGCGCCAGGGGGCAATGTTGCCCCGAAGGTATTTTTCCATCATTAGGGCGGCCATGGGGGCGGCGGAAGTGCCCCCGAAGCCGGCATTTTCGATGAAGACGGCAATGGCAATCTTGGGGTCCTCGGCCGGGGCGAAGGCGGCGAAGGTGGCGTGGTCGTCGCCGTGGGGGTTTTGCACTGTTCCGGTTTTACCGGCCACTGAAATGCCAAATTCGGCCAAGGAAGCTAAGCTGCCCGTACCGCCGCGCCCGTCTACTACCGCCTGCATGCCCGGAATCAGGGCCTCGAAGTGCATTGCATCAACGCCCACAGTGTGCCGCTCCCGAAACTGCGGCAGCGGGCCGCCCTGTCCTACGCTTTTTACGAAGTGGGGCGTGTAGTAGTAACCGCGGTTGGCAATGGTAGCCAACACATTAGCCATCTGCAGGCCCGTAATACCAATTTCGCCCTGCCCAATACTGAGGGAGTACACCGTGCGGTAGTTCCAGCGGTGAAAGCCGTTGCGTTTATCGTAGAAATCAGGCGAAGGAATCAGGCCTTTCTTTTCCTGGGACATGTCTACCCCCAGCCGGTCGCCGAGGCCGAACTTCATTACCTGCCGGCGCCACTCGCCCAGGCCCAGGCGGGCATCCTCGAAGCGGTTGGTGGAGCGCCCGCGCATGACGGCGGCCCGCATCACCTGGTAGAAGTAGGGGTTGCAACTGTTCTTGATGGCAATGCCCACGTTGCTAGGGTGCTCGTGGTTGTGGGTGCAGCGCACCAGCCGCTGGTTGCACGGGAAGCCGGTGTTAGGCAACACCACCCCCATCTGCAGGGCTACCAGTTCATTGACCAGCTTAAACACCGAGCCGGGCGGGTAGGTAGCCATAAGGGGGCGGTTGAACAGGGGCCGCTCGGGGTTGTTGAGCAGCTCCATGTAGCGGTTGCCCATGCCCTTGCCTGAAAGCGTAGCCGGATCAAACATCGGGGCCGATACGAAGGCCAGGATTTCGCCGGTTTTGGGGTCCAGGGCCACAATGGAGCCCCGCTTGCCCTGCATAAGCAGCTCCCCGTAGGCCTGCAGTTCCGAGTCGATGCTCAGGTGCAAGTCCTGCCCGGCCACGGACAGGGTGTCGAACTCGCCACCGCGGAAGGCGCCTTTCTCAATGCCGCGCACGTTCACCATGCGATACTGCACCCCGCGCCGGCCCATCAGCTGCTCTTCGTAGTACGACTCTAGGCCGGTAATGCCCAGAAACTCACCGGGCTGATACTTGGCGTACTTAGGCTTTTCCAAGAAGGCCGGCGTGATGGAACCCACGTAGCCCAGGGCGTGGGCCATGGAGTGGGTGTTGTACGAGCGAGCCATTCGCGACTTGATGCTGAAGCCGGGAAAGTCGATGAGGTTGTCCTGAATGGCAGCCAGCTCGGGCGTACTCAGGTTTTGGAGCAGCGGCGAGGCCTTCACCCGGCTGAACGCCCGGGCGGCTTTCATGACGGCGCGCACTTCTTCCAGGGGCAGCTGGAGCAACTGAGCAAAGCGTACGGTATCCAGCTGCTTTACTTCCCGCGGGGTTACCATCAGGTCGTACACGGGCGTATTCTGCACCAGAATCTGGCCCTTTCGGTCGTAGATGAGGCCCCGGTAGGGCGTCTGAACAATGCGCTGCAGGGTGTTGCGGTCGGCGGCCAGCTTGTAGCTGCCGTCCAGCACCTGGATGTAAAAGAGGCGCGTCGCAAACACCAGCGCGACGGCCAGGAAAATTGCCTGGACTACGTACTTGCGGCCTTCGAGGTATTGCAAAGCAGAAAAATCTGAGAGGTAATCAGTTCCGGCTTCCGCGCCGGATTTACAAAGATACGACGCAGTAAAATAGTGAGATAGTGAAATGGTGAGTTGATGTTCGGCCGGCGTGGTTTCGAGCCGGCCGAACATCAACTCACCATTTCACTATCTCACTATTTTACCTATTCCGGCGGCGGGTGGGGAAGAATACTAGCTGGATGATCAGCAGCGTAAGGCCGGTATAGAGGGTGCTGACTACAATTTTTGCCAGCGTGATACCCGGTACTTGGAAGGAGCCGAGCTCCAGCAGGAAGAAAGCCGCGTGGTGCATGGCCGTTAGCATGGCCAGGTACACCACCATCCACTGCCAGCCCATCTGGTGAATGTTCACTGAATCCTGGGTATCGTAGCCATCGCGGGGGGTGAGCAGGCGCAGCACCCAGGGCCGCAGGTACATCAGCAGCACGGCCGCGGCGGCGTGTACCCCACCGGTATCAAAGAAGATGTCCAGCGTAACACCCGTAACGAAGCCCAGCAGTAGCTGCACCACAATAGGGGTAGCAATGGGTAGGAACAGCAAAAAACCCAGGTAAATAAAGCACCAGCCCAGGTTAAACAGCACGAAATCAGTGCCACTGATCAGGAGCACGTACAGGGCAATGTAGCCCACGCCGCGCAGCAATTGCCACACAATACCTAGTACGCCGCCTCTCATGGCTTCACCTCCCCTTCCGGCAACACGCCTGCCCGCGCCTCCACCGTGTCGCGTTCTACTTTGGGCCGGCTCGTGACTAAGTACACGTAAATCAGACGCGAAAAATCCACGGCCAGCTTCACCCGTACCGTCCAGAAGTTTTTGTCTGGTTCCTTCACAAACGAGTCGATGGTGCCAATGAGCACGCCTTCGGGAAACACGGCATTGTAGCCCGATGTCACCACCGTGTCGCCGCGCACGAGCTTGTTTTGGCGGGGCACTTCATCGAGCAGCACGTGGGTAGGGTCTTCGCCCAGCCAGCGGATGGTGCCAATGGTACCGTCGCGCTGGATACGGGCAGAAATGCGCGTTTTGGAGTGCAGCACGGACGTAATGGTGGTGTAATGCTCGGAGGCCACCTTCACGCGGCCTACCACCCCGGCCGCCGATACTACCCCCATGCCTTCTTTCACCCCGTCCGCAGTACCCACGTTCAGGGTCAGGTAGTTATCAACCCGGCGCAGGGTACCGCTCACTACCCGGGCGGGCAGCAAGGGGTAATCGGGGTCGTGGGCGGGTAGCTGGCGCAACCCCAGCAGCAGGGAATCGGGGCGGCCCACCTGGACCAGCCGCGCCTGGGTTAGGCTGTCTTTACTGACGGGCAGCGAATCGGCCTGGCGGGCACTCAGGTCGGGGCGGTAGAGCTGCTGCCGCAGCTGGGCGTTTTCCTTCATCAAGCCCTTGTTCACCTCAATCAGCCGAAAATAGTCCTGCACCTGAGTACGCCAGTCCAATACCTGCCCGATGTAGGCATTCGAGGAGTTAAAAAACGCCGCCCGCTGGTAGGTGCTATTGCGAATCAGCAGGTATAAGCTCGCCACCTCCAGCACCGCAAACACGAGGATACCCCGGTAGCGAAACAGAAAGGAGAGGAGATTATTCATGGAAGGAGAAAATGAGGAATGAAGAATGAGGAATGAGCAGTCGGAAATTCCGGCCAATGCTCATTCCTCATTCTTCATTCCTCATTACAATTACGTCAGCAGGACGCTGCGGAAGGCGGGAATATTCTTGATGGCGGCGCCGGTACCGCGTACCACGGCGCGCAAGGGGTCCTCGGCAATGTGAATAGGCAGCTTGGTTTTGGCCGCCAGGCGCTTGTCGAGGCCGCGCAACAGGGCGCCGCCGCCGGTCAGGTGAATGCCGTTCTCGTAGATGTCGGCTGAGAGTTCGGGCGGGCTGATTTCCAGGGCCTTCAGTACGGCTTCCTCAATTTTGGCCACCGACTTATCCAGGGCAATGGCTATTTCCGAGGACGTCACCTTGATTACTTTCGGAATGCCCGTCATTAGGTCGCGGCCGCGCACTTCAAAGTCGGCGGGAGTTACTTCCAGCTCCGTGAGGGCGGCACCGACCTCAATTTTGATGCGCTCGGCGGAACGCTCCCCAATCAGTAGGTTGTGCTGGCGGCGCATGTAGTCCAGAATATCCTGGTTGAACACGTCACCGGCCGTTTTGATAGACTGGTCGCAGACAATACCCGACAGGGCAATTACCGCGATTTCAGTGGTGCCCCCTCCAATGTCGATGATCATGGAGCCTACGGGCTGCTCTACATCAATACCAATGCCGATGGCGGCGGCCATGGGCTCCTGAATCATCCAGACTTCCTTGGCCCCGGCGTGCTCGGCAGAGTCGCGCACGGCGCGCTTTTCTACTTCCGTAATGCCCGACGGGATGCAGATGACCATCCGGTGCGAGGGCTGAAACAGCCGCGTCCGGGTGTCAATCATCTTGATCATGCCCTTAATCATCTCCTCAGCGGCGTGGAAATCGGCAATTACGCCGTCCTTTAGGGGCCGAATGGTTTTGATGTTGTCGTGGGTTTTTTCGTGCATCTGCTGCGCCTGCCGCCCCACGGCAATTACCTTGTTGGTCGTACGGTCTTTGGCAATGATGCTCGGCTCATCCACCACGATTTTATCGTTGTGAATGATGAGGGTGTTGGCCGTGCCCAGGTCAATGGCAATGTCGCTAGTCAGAAAATTAAAGAAACCCATCGAGTAACGGCAAGTAAATGAGAACGGGCTGGTTGCGCCCGTCAAAAGTGGGGGCAAAAGTAAGCAAGTTTCAGCGAAGCCCGATGCCCCCTTCCCCGGGTTAGGCAAATCAGCAAGCGGCACAGCACCCCGCAGGGCAGGCCTAACGTACACAGGGCTAACCTTCGTACAGTTGCTGCTAAATTCTGCCTACCTCAGCGCTGTTTTATTATCTGATTTATTCTATATTATAAAGAAGTTTCAACGCGCCGTTTCCCCGAATCTCGTTGGCTTTGAGCCACTTGCTCCTGTCTCACCTGCTCCATCCTCTCCGCCAGCCACAACTTGCCCAACTACGCACCCGTGGTCTGCCCCCTCTAGTTTATGCGTCGCACTACCTCCTCTCCCCCGGCCAGTCTTTTGCCCGCCGCTGCCCCGGCTACTGCTTCCGCCCCCACGAGGGGCTGCTGTCGTATGCGGCGCTGGCGGAGCGCTATGAGCAGTTGCGGCACACCTGCGCCGAAGCGGAGGCGGCCCAGGCGCACTACCGAAGATTATACGAACAGGCGCCAGTAGCCTACTGTACTCTCAGTGCCGACGGCTCCATTGTGGAGCTTAACTACCAGGCCGGCGTGCTGCTCGACCAGGACCCGAGCCAATTAACGGGAATTGCCTTTGCTACCCTGGTGGAACCGATTCAGCGCTGGGACTTTTTGTACTTGTTTGGGCAATTGCTGACAACTAGCCTGCCGCAAAGCGGGGTAGTGACGCTGCGCACGGCCACCGGCAAGGCCCTGACGGTGCAGCTGGAGAGTACGCTGCTTACTTCCGCGGCGGGCAAGCAGCAGTGTTTGCTGGCCTTACTCGATGTTACGGAGGCGCGGCAGGTAGCCCTGGTACTGGCCGCCAGCGAACAGAAATTCCGGCGCTTGTTCGAGCAGAGCACCGATGCCGTGGCCCTAATGCAGAACGAGCAGTTTGTAGACTGCAACGCGGCCGTGCTGCAACTACTCGGCGCCACGGATAAAAATCAGATTCTGGGCCACTACCCTTGGGACCTGGCCCCGGAGGAACAGCGGCCCGGCTTGCGCTCGGCTACCTATTTCCGGGAATCCGTAACGGCAGCCCTGAAATCGGGTTCCAAGCGCTGCGAAGGCGTGCTTTGCCGACTATCCGGGGAGTACATGTGGGTAGAAGCCGTACTCACGCCCATCAAGACGGAAGGAGAACTGCTGCTGCACGTGTTGTGGCGGGACATTACCAACGAAAAGCGCGGGCAGCAGCAGCGCCACGAGTGCGAGGCGCAGTTGCAGTTGGTGCTGGACGCCACCAGCACCGGCCTGTGGTGGTGGGACGTTGTAACCAATCAGTTTCACTGCAACGCGCACGCGCGGGCCTGCTTCGGCTGGCCGGCCACGGAAGCAGAAACGCTAACCCTGGACCTACTGCTGACGGCTATTCATCCCGACGACTGCGCTACCTTCCAGGCAGCATTGGAGCAGGCTACCCAACACGGCGACCTGCCCGCCCACTCCTTGCGCGCCCTGTGGCCCGATGGCACTATACACCCCGCCGTGCTGAGTGGCAAGCTCATTACCAATGAGTTCTATCAGCCCCAGCGCATTCAGGGCGTGGTGTATACGCCGTGTGCGCAGGTGCTGGAACAGTAAGCCCGCCACGAATCAGCCGCCGGTAGCTACCGTCCGTTTTGCGGGGTAACTACCGGCGGCTGATTCGTGGCGGACCGGAAAGATTCGCTTACGCGGGAGAATTAGTGTTTGAAGTGCCGCACGCCCGTCAGTACCATAGCCATGCCGAGTTGGTTGGCGGCCGCAATGCTGTCCTGGTCTTTGATGGAGCCGCCGGGCTGCACCACAGCTCGGATGCCAGCCTCGCCAGCAATTTCCACGCAGTCGGGGAAGGGAAAAAAGGCGTCGGAGGCCATAACCGCTCCCTGCAGATCAAAGCCGAAGGCGCGCGCCTTATCAATGGCCTGGCGCAAAGCATCTACCCGCGAGGTTTGACCAACCCCGGAGGCGAGCAACTGCCCAGCGCGGGCCAGCACAATGGTGTTGCTTTTGGTATGCTTGCAGATTTTGAGGGCAAACTCCAGCGCCGCTACCTCCTGGGCCGTCGGTGCTGATTCCGTAACGGTCCGGAACTCGTGGGCTCCTTCTACTACTTGGTCGAAATCTTGCTCAATAATGCCATTGAGCAATGTTTTCACTTGCTTGGCGGGGAAAGCAACGGGCTTCTGGCGCAGCAGAATGCGGTTCTTCTTGCTTTGCAGAATGGGTAGCGCGTCGGGGGCAAACTCGGGGGCAATCAGCACCTCGAAGAACAGCTTGTTCAGCTCCTCGGCAGTAGCAGCATCCACGGGCTTGTTCACGATAAGTACGCCCCCGAAGGCCGATACCGGGTCGCAGGCCAGGGCGTTGAGGTAGGCCTCGCGCAGGGTTTCGGCCTGGGCTACTCCGCAGGCGTTGGTGTGCTTAAGGATGGCGCAGGCGGCGGGACCCTCCGCCTGGAATTCCTGCATGAGCAGCACGGCCGCGTCTACGTCCACGAGGTTGTTGTAGCTGAGTTGCTTGCCGTGGAGCTGGTCGAACAGGGCCGTTAGGTCGCCGTAGAAGGTGCCGGCTTGGTGGGGGTTTTCGCCGTAGCGCAACGGGGTAGCCGGCTTTTCGCTGAGCTTAAGGCTGGCTCCGCTAAGCTCCGTGCCCTGGGCCATGTAGCGGAAAATCTGGGTATCGTAGTGCGAGGTAGCCTCGAAGGCGGCGGCGGCGTAGTGGCGGCGGTCCTCCAGGTCGGTGGCGCAGCCTTTCGCCTGCAGCAGCTCGGTTACGGCCGCGTACTGGTTGCGGCTGCTGACTACCAGCACGTCGCGGAAGTTTTTGGCGGCGGCCCGCAGCAACGAAATGCCGCCGATATCAATTTTCTCAATTACTTCCTGCTCGGCGGCTCCGCTGGCGACGGTTTCCTCGAAGGGGTAGAGGTCCACAATCACTAAGTCGATGGGCGGAATTTGGTGCTGCTCGGCCTCCTGCAAGTCGCTGGCTTCGTGGCGGCGGTGCAGAATGCCCCCGAATACTTTCGGGTGCAGGGTTTTCACGCGCCCCCCAAACACGGCCGGGAACCCCGTCAGGCTCTCCACGGCCGTAACTGGCGCGCCCTGCTCCTCAATAAACTGCTGGGTGCCCCCCGTTGAATATATGGTCACGCCGTGCTCTTTCAGCAGCGCTACCAAGGGCTCCAGGCGGTCTTTATAATAGACGGAAACAAGGGCGGAACGAATAGGCTGCGACATGACGAGCTAAGAGTTGGTGAAGAAGTGAAACGCGCCGCGAAGGTAGGCACGCCCCTGCAGAGGGAGGTTACGGAATTGTTACGGGCGGGGCGGCTGCCGTATTCAAGCCCGGAAAGGGTAGCAGGCAGGGAAGCCCGTAGCAGGTACGCTACGCTTAGTATTTCAGTACGAAGGGCCGCCAATGATCCGCACCCGGCCCGCACGCAACCAGCAGCACGTTGTATCCTCCAGTTAATATTCTGTAAATCAAATTAGTAACAATAACATAGACTAATTGCTAACCACTGTATTTCGGCAGATTTCCTGGCTTTTCTAGCTGCCTGAGTCAGACAAGGCGGAGGCGTTTTTTACCTACTGACAACAAAACGCAAACTCAACAATTATAGTAGGTAGAGCTCAACTGTATCCGTAAGTGCCATTTTATGCCTACCTCAACTCTAGCCGCCTCGCCTAAACAACGGCAGCAAACGCCGGTAACTGCGGAAGCGGCTGCTCTGGCCCTTGCCCCGCGCCTTTTTCAGCAGGCTCCTTACTCTGACTATGAAGGCGGGTTCCCGACGGAGGAGTTTGAATGGTTGCGTGAGGCCGGCCTGCTGGCGGCCCCCCTGGCTACCACCCTGGGCGGGAGCGGCCTGGGCGAGGCGGAGCAGGTATACGCCCTGCTGAGCACCCTGCGTCACATTGGGCGGGGCAACCTGGCGGTGGGCCGCCTCTACGAAGGACACGTAAATGCCCTGCAGCTTTTCCAGCGTTTTGGCCGGCCCGACCAGATCAGCCACTGGGCCGCCGATGCGCTGGCTGGGCACTTGTTTGGCGTGTGGAATACGGAGGCGGAGGATGGAGTTCGGCTGGAGCCCTTACCCAATGGCCGGTTTCGCCTGCAGGGTAGCAAAACGTTTGGCTCGGGGGCCGGACACGTTACCCGCCCCCTGCTCACGGGCGCCCTGCCGGATGGCGGCTGGCAAATGCTGATTCTCCCACTTGACTTGCAGCAGCCCGAGTACAACACCAGCTTCTGGCAGCCCCTGGGGATGCGCGCTTCGGCTAGTTTCCAGGTGAACCTGAGCGGCCTGGAAATTGAGGCCACCGATTTGCTGGGCAAGCCCGGCGACTATTACCAGCAGCCGTGGTTTAGCGGCGGGGCCATCCGGTTTGCCGCCGTGCAGGTGGGCGGAGCGGAAGCTATTTTCGACGAGACAACCCGGTTTCTACGCGCGGTAGGCCGAACCGATGACCCCTACCAACGCCAGCGCCTCGGTGAAATGAGCATGCTCATTGCCACGGGCCAACACTGGCTGCGGGCGGCGGCCGAGTTTGTGAAGCGCCCAGGAGCCGCCACCAGCCCTACTCTGCCCAGCTACGCCGAAGCCACCGTGGCCCACGCCAACCTCATGCGCTCCGTGGTAGAAGACCTTTGCCTGCGCTTGCTAGCCCTGGCCGAGCGTTGCGTAGGAGCCCGCGGCCTGCTCCGGCCCGAGCCTTTCGAGCGCCTCCACCGCGACCTGACCCACTACTTGCGCCAACCCGCCCCCGATGCGGCCCTGGCCGACGCGGGCCGGTACGCCCTGGCCCACGACATACCCGCTCACCGGCTCTGGACGTAGGTAGGTAAGCCACCCGTTGCGTACTAACACCCGTACAGCTTCCTTCCACTTACCCGTGGGTCGGCCCCTTCTTCTGCTTCTCTCTTGACTGCTACTACCGCTTCTCCCTTCTCTTCCTACCCCATCCGGCTGGCGGCTACGGCTGCCGCACTCGGGCCCACGGTGGTGGTAGCGCCCCACCCCGACGATGAATCCTTGGGCTGCGGCGGGCTGCTGGCCTTGCTACGGGAGGCGGGGCAGCCCGTGTGGTGCGTGCTGGTCAGCGACGGCACCATGTCGCACCCGAATTCGCAGGCATTCCCGCCCGCGGCCCGGCAGGCCTTGCGCGAGCAGGAACTGCGCGATGCCCTGAGCATTCTGGGGGTAGAATCTACCGCCCTGCTCACGTTGCAGTTGCCCGACAGCCAGGTGCCGCTACCGGATACCCCCGCCGGCTTCGCGGCTGTACAGCAGCTGCAGGAGTTTCTGCGGGAGCACCAGCCAGCCACTCTACTAGTACCCTGGCGCCGCGACCCCCACCCCGACCACCGGGCTACCAGTCAGCTAGTAGCCGCCGCGCTGGCAGGCCTACCGGCGGCTCCGCAGCGGCTGGAATACGTGGTGTGGGCCTGGGAACGAGCAACGCCCGCCGAGTGGCCCCACCCCGAGGAAGTGGTTGGCTGGCAGCTCGATATCCGCTCCGTGCTTGAGCAAAAGCAGCGGGCCATTGCCGCTCACCGCTCCCAGCTGCCCGGCTCCCCCATTCAGGACGACCCAACAGGCTTCATGCTGGCGCCTTCCATGCTTGCCCACTTCCAAGCTCCCACGGAAGTATATCTGGAGGCCCCACACCCGTAAGGCGCCGCTTTTTGGGTGCTACCTTTTACCCTACCCCATGCTTCCTAATCCAAACCAACCCCACACCCTTCCGCCCGATTATTTTGCCGAGGTATACCGCGCCAACGCCGATCCGTGGCATTTTGAAACTAGTCCGTACGAGCGGGAAAAATATGCCACAACCCTGGCCGTCTTGCCTCGCACGCACTACCAGCGCGCCTTTGAAATAGGCTGCTCCCTGGGCGTACTCACGGAGCAGTTGGCTACCCGCTGTGCTCATTTATTAGCGGTTGATGTGGCCGAAGCGCCGCTGGCCCGGGCCCGACAGCGTTGCGCCCACCTGCCCCAGGTAGAATTTCAGCGCCTGCGGGTACCCGAAGAATTCCCCGCCGGCGCCACCTTCGACCTCATTGTGCTGTCGGAGGTAGGGTATTACTGGAGCCCAGCTGACCTGGAGCGGGCGGCCGCACAGTTGCTAGCTTCCCTCACAGCGGGCGGACAACTGCTGCTGGTTCACTGGACCCCACCGGTCCACGACTATCCCCTCACGGGTGACGATGTACACGAGTTTTTCTTGCAAGCAGCCCAGCCCAACGGCCCCCTGCGGCACGTAGCAGCCCAACGGCACGAACAGTACCGCCTCGACTTGCTAGAGGTGACGAAGAGGTAGGCGCTACGTGCAAAGCTGGCCCGCCACCACCGCCGACGGGCGGCTATCCAGAGCGGCTACTTGCTCCCGCAGCATTCGAATGGCCACTGACAGAGGAACGGCCGGCCAGCGCCTGGTGGTGTGCACTAGAAACCGGCCCCTTATTTTTTCCCACAGCTGCCCGAAGCTGCTGGCACGGGTTAGCTCCCGGCGTAGGGCGGCGCGGCTCAGCCCAGCTGCCGCCGGCCACGAAGGCAATGGCAGCAGAGCGCCGGACGTGGCGGCGGAACTATACTGTTGCCACGTCTGGCGAAGCTGCGCGCGAAGCTGCCACTCCGCTAGCAAGCGCTGGGGGTTATCAACTAAAGGCTCGCGCTGCGTTTGTTGCAACTCGGCCCACTGCCGCAGCTGCCACGACAGTCCCACGGCCACCCGCCCCTGCTGCCGGCCGGAGGTGAATACCTTTACGGTAGGGCTGTGGCGCACCCGCAAGTCGTGGCGAACCAAGCTTTGCACCAGGGCCTCATCCTCTAGGTAGGGCACCACCGGTAGGCCTCCCACGTGGCGGTAAGCCCGCGCCGTTAAGGCCAGGTTGGCGCCAAAGTGCTGGTGGTGGCGCGGCCAGGGGTCGTAGGGCGTGGGGTCCAGGTGGTCTTCCAGACGGGCCCGCAGCAGGTAGTAAGCGGCGTCGCGCAGTTGGCAGCGGCGCACTGGGCAAGTGGGGTCGGCGTTGTCCATCAGAATGCGCCCTCCTACCGCATCAACCCCAGTAGCTAGCTCCGCCGCAATGGATATCAGCCAGGTAGGCGATACGCGCGTATCGGCATCGGTGCTGGCAATGAAGGCCCGCGGGTGCCCTCCCTGCTCCAGCCGGCGGCAGGCCTCATCCATGAGCAGGCGCCGGGCCTGTCCCACGTGGGCCTGCGCCTTGGGCAGTTTTATTTCGGCCACGTGCAGGCGCAGCCGCGGGTGCCGCGTAGCAAATTCGCGCACTACCCGCGCTGTCTGGTCGAGGCAATTATTAGCCAGCACCAGCACTTCAAAACTGTGGGGCAGCAAGGCTTGCCCGTGCAGATCCGTTTGAGCGGCTAAGGCAGCTAGAGTGGCCGGCAGGTTTGTGGCTTCATCCTTAGCCGGGATGATTACGCTAGCCTGCACACCCCGGGCGGGCGGGGGTAGGGAGTGCCACATTGCCCGGGTATCAGCTTTCCGAAACGAACCGGTCTGGCTGGCTCGTCCCGGTTTTTTGCTCGTGGGAACAACGCGTACGGCTGTTTTGGGAGGAAGTGGGGCCATGATCAAAGAAGACGCCTCCGGCCGGAACCAACCAGCGGCGCAGGAAATGACATCCTGCCTATGCCCACGGGCTGGCCCCGGCCGGAGGCGCGGGCAAAAAGTTAGAAGGCCTCGCCAACGGCGAAGATGATACCGGAGTTACCGCCCGAGCCCACGCCATAATCCAGGCGGATGTTGAGCCGGTCGCGGCGGTTGAAGCGGAACCGGATGCCACCGCCGCCAGCGTACTTCATGTCATCGAAGGTATAGTCGCCGAGGCGGGGTGCCACCTGGCCCACGGCCCCGAACAAGGCCCCATCAAAGCGCCAAAACAGCTTCTGCCGAAGTTCAGCCTGGAACGTGGAGAACTGCCGGTCACGGAAGCGAGCTTCGTAAATCCCGCGCATCAGGTAGGCATTGTTATAGAGCGAACCGCCGAGGGTAGCGCCCATGCCGCCCAACTCGCGGAAGGGTACGCGACCCGTGTGGTACTGCCCCAGAAACTGCGCTGCCAGAATGCTGTTGTTGGAGCCAAAGAGCGGAATGAAATGGCGGGCATCCACCATGTAACGGGTAAACTTGTAGTCGCTACCCAGGCCACCGCCATTAAACAGCATGTGGGCATCCACGAAGCTGCCACGGTAGGTAGCCAGCACGTTGTCGCGCCCATCGTAGAGCAGGGCCGGACCGACTCCGGAGGTAGTGTAGCCGTTGCGCTCCTTAGAAGTTAGGGCGTAGTAGGGTGCCGTATTTCCTTCGTTGTCTTTGAGCTTTACTTCACCCAGGTTGGTGAACCGGTAGCGCACCCCCACGAACAGGTTCGGTACTACCTTAATCAAGGCTTTTTCGTCGAACACCCACAACGGATACTGAATATGCGACTCGTTGCTCTTGCGCGTGTCGTTGCCGATGCCGTAGTAGTTGAACGCCAGATCATAGTAGCTCAGCTCGCCCGAGAAAAAGAACTTTTCCTCCTTGGTGAAGATGGTGTGAGTGAGCTGAACGGTAGTCTGCTTTTTCTGGGAAATCCAGGCAATCAGGCGGGCGTTGGATTTGCGCACCGTGGTATCGTCGCCGAAGCGCCACACCGGCAGAATGGCAGCGCCGCCAGCAAAGCCCGTTTCCTGCTGGTAAAAGGCAATCGGAACCGGAATAAAGCTAGGCTTATCGGGGTCGTCAGGGGTAAGCTTAATGGGCGCTACGGGTGCCAGGGCACGGTTCAGGCCCACCGGTGCACTAACAGAAACTTCATCCTGTTCGGGTGCAGTTGGAGCCAAAGCAACTAGAGAAGCGGCTGAATCGGGAGTAGCGGCAACGGACTGCGCCTGGGCAGTGGAGGCGGCTAGCGTGCTGAGGGCTAGCAGCGGGTAGAGAAAGCGCATACGTGGATGGCTGGGGTCAAGAATAGGGTTCGGCAACCAACATATACCGGCTGTTAGCCAGCGGTATGGGCTGGTTAGGCGACCAGCCGTTATCGGTAAGAAAGCTAACGGAACAGTAGCCCCTGCGGTTGTCTTGGCCCTGAGCAGGTTACATGGCCCCTACTATTTTACGCGCCAACTCTTACTTGCTTATCACCATCATCGACAGCACGCCAGCCAGCATAATCCACTTACACCACGCGCTGAGGTGGGTGAAATCACGCTTGCGGTCTGCTCGTCGCAGCTTGTACCCTAGCCCAACCAGCGGTGCCAACACCAGCCCCAGCAGCCAGGTTGCTAGTAGAAACCGGTTGGAAACCACGGCGTTGTAGCTAGCTCCCAGCAAAAGCAAGCCCAGGCACCCCAGAAAAAACCCTACCACCCATTTCGTGCGGGCCACTCCCCAAACAATGGGCAGCGTGCGGCAGTCGTGCTGAGCGTCGCCGCGCATATCCTCCACATCCTTGACAATCTCCCGCACTGTCGTGAGCAGAAAGGCCGCCAGCGCATAGGCCCACACGGCGCTAGTGCCCGTCCGGATTTGTAACTCGGGAAGGAGCACCAAGGCAGCCGTGAGCGTTGCAATGCTGATGTTACCAACCAGCGCTACCCGCTTGAACCGCACTGAATAGCCCCAGAGCAGCAGGGCCGAGCCCAAATTAACCAGGCCTAACAAGGGCGACAAGGCCCCGCTCACGACTACTCCCAGACCCGAAAGCAACACATGAGCCAGCATGGCGTGGCGGCGGTTTACTACCCGGCCCACCACCAACCGCCCGGGCCGGTTAATGGCGTCGATCTTGACGTCGTAGTAATCATTGATGATGTAGCCGGCGGCGCCTACGCTCAGGGCGGCCAGTACGAGCAAGCCAAATGAGGGTGCCAGCACTTGCCGCCACGGCGCAGCGGGCAGCAGCAGGCAGGCGCGTACCAGCACCAGGCACAGCCCCATAATCAGGAGGTTGGGCAGGCGCACCAGGCGGGCCAGCTGCTGCCAGGTGCCCGGCTCCGGAGCCGATGACGGGCCCAGTAGGGCACGGAGAGCAGAACTCAAGGAAGCAGACATTCTTGGAAACCCAGCAACACCACAGGCCGGCGCGCAAAGATGCACTACCCCCACGAAACCCACATAAGAAAGCCCCTCCCGAATTCGGAAGAGGCTTTCCAGGTATGCTAAAAACCTAAGTAAACGTGCGTTTACAGTTTCTTCACATTTACCGCGTTAACGCCCTTACGGCCTTCCTGAGTGTCAAACTCTACGCGGTCATTCTGTTGGATCTGGCCCCCGTTAAGGCCGGTAATGTGGACGAAGAAATCTTCCTTCGTACCGTCTTCCGTAATGAAGCCGTAGCCCTTCGACTCATTATAGAATTTTACGGTTCCTGTTTTCATGTAAAAAAGAAAAAAAATAAGGTGAAAGATGGTTGGGGTAAATATAGAGGGATTTTAGAAAAGCACAACTCCACTCCCGTGAAGTGCAACTATTGCTATAAACATAAACTTACAGCCACGTATTTTGGGCTTTGAGGACGGCTTCAATTAGCTCCCGCACGGCCCCGTGGCCACCGGGCCGGGCGGCGGTGTAATTGCTGATGGCGTGCACATCGGCGGCAGCATCGGCGGGGCAAGCGGCCACGGCGCACCGGCGCATTACCTCCATGTCGGGTACGTCGTCGCCCATATAGGCTATGTGGCTGGGGTCGAGACGGTAGGTGTTGATGTAATTGTTAAAGATTTTCATCTTGTCATCAACTCCCAGAAAGATGTCGCGCACATCCAGGGACTCCAGGCGCTTGCGGACCCCTTCCTCTTCCCGGCCCGAAATAACGGCAATCCGGTAGCCCTTGGCCAGGGCGTGGCGCACGGCAAACCCGTCGCGGATGTGGAAGGTCCGGGCCTGCTCCCCCGAGTTCAGGGCCAGCAGGGTGCCGTCGGTAAACACCCCGTCCACATCGAAAATAAACGCCTTAATGGCCGATAAGTCGGGAGGGGTAGCAAGTGATGTCATACTAGCAAGAGGAAAGCAAAGAGGGGTATGCACGCCGCAGCGGCAGCGCGGCGGCTATTGGTTGTCGCGCCACTCGTATACCCACTTGGCCTGAATTTGCTCCAGGTGGCCTTCGGTGGCTTGTTCGCGGGTGCCCTCAAAGTTGGGCAAGCTCAGCACCCACTCCAGCAGCTCCGTGAAGCGAATACGGTAGATTTTGGCCTCGCTGAAGTCGTCGCCAAACTTCTCGTACAACGCCATGGCAATATCCTCATGGTCGCTCCACTTGATGGGGGGCTCGAAATGGTTCATCTGGAAAAGGGTGAAGAATGGGGAATAAACTGCAGGTGAAACTACCGGTAGGCGTATCTCCCCCAGCCGCTTTCACTTACAGCCATCTTAAAACTTAGTGGCCTAAAAACTCCTGAGCCGGGATGAGGACTACTACATCCTGGTTGCCCTGCACTACGCATTGGCAGCCCAGGCGGGAATTGATGCGCGGGTTTACGGCCCGGTCAATAAAGTCTTCTTCTTTGTCCGAAATTTCGGGCAGGTCGTTTTCGCCCTGCAGAATATACACGTGGCAAGTGCTGCACCCGCACACCCCACCACAGTTGTGCTGGAGCTGAATATCGTTGTTGAGGGCTACGTCCAGTACCGATTCGCCTTGAGCGGCCACATGGGTCTGGTCGGGCTGGCCGTCCTGAAACTTAAAGGTGATGTTTACGGCTTTCACGGCGTAACGCTAGGAGAACGAGGCAAAAATGCGGGTGCGAAGGTAGTCATACGGCCACCCGAATCAAAGCTGCAAGCCCGTCTCATTGTTTGCCGCGGGCCCGGTCGCCGCTTGTTGTATACTATCCGTCAGGCGCTTATATAACCCCTGCCACTCCGGGTGGCTATTCAGGGCCGCTTCGTGCCGGGCCAGCGTAGCCCGGTCGTGGCGGACAGCTGGCCCGGTTTGTACGCTGAAGGGCGGGTGAACTAGGGCTTTGGCCATGGTTTCCTCGATGAGTGGCCGAAGCAATTCCCAAGGTAGACCTGCTTCCGTAAGCAGGGTGTGGCTGATGCCGAGCAAATGGTTGGGAAAGTTGCAGGCCCAAACGGCCGCCACGTGCAGTTGCAGGCGCTGCTCGGAGTTCACCCACCGCACATCTTGGCTCAGCGAAGCGGCCGTGTTTTCCAGCAGATCAGCATCGGCCGCATCTGCTACCTCCAGGCACAGAGGCACTGTTTTCCAACTGATCTGTCGCCCCGGACTAAAGGTTTGCAGCGGGTACAGCACCCCGCCGCGCACGTAAGGGTGAGGTGCGAATACGGCTAAGTCTAGCGCCCCCGCCGTGTGCACAACTAGCGCCCCAGCAGGAAAGGTAGCGGCAGCTAGCAGCTCAGGCACGGCGCCATCTGGCACGGCTACCAAGTACAGGTCAGCGGAGGGTAGGGCCGCGGCATCAGTACCGGCCGTTGCGCCCGGAATGCGGGCAGCTACCTGCTGGGCGGCGGCCAGTGTCCGGCTCCATACGTGCACCACGCGGTGGCCAGCTGCCGCCAGCGCCGGACCTAAGTGCTGCCCTACCCGGCCCGCTCCCAATAAGACAATCTTGTAAGCTACCATGGACTTGCTGAGCAAAGTAAACAACCCGCACGCCGGCCAGCAACGCTGCCAGCAGCTGAGTTACAGTGGCCAACGCGGCAACGAAGAACGTAGCTGCTGCCGCTTGCAAGCGGGCACATAACCAAACCGGTCAGGACGAAACTAGGTAATCTGGCCGGGGTATTTGTCTTGTCGGATGTGAGGCTATTTCAATTAAATGCTTTGCCAGGCACATAATTGGCAGTTTACGAACCAGAAATAAATAAACATTACATCAGATGTCGCCAAAAATGGGTTTACTTTGAAAAGGGAAGGCTTCTAACTCCCTAGGCTTTTGCCACACGTTCCTGTCCTCCTCATTTTCACACCTTATTTTCTCTTCATGTCGAAATTTTACCCGAATCTGCTCACTGCAAAGAAGTTGGCTTTCGCCGCTTTGCTGAGTGTGAGCACGTTGTCGGCTCAGGCACAATTTGCCTATACGACTCTCTCGAGCCTTTCCGGCCAAGGTACTTACACGGACCTAGCAAGCACTGGGACCGTTATTGCAACGCCCAACACGGATGACGCTAATTCGGCTGCTACGCCAATTGGCTTTTCCTTCCAGTACAATGGCCAGACGTTCACGGATTTTGTGCTCAATACCAATGGCTACCTGAAGCTGGGAACCACTGCACCAATAGCTCCCTATTACTACGACGGGCCGCAAAGCCCCTTTAAGGGGCCCTTGGATAACGACGCTGAAACAAACCTGATTCTACCGTTCAACCTGGATCTGGAAGGTTCAGCAACTACGGAGTATCGGGTGTTTACTACCGGTACAGCGCCTAACCGCATCTGCACAATTCAGTGGAAAGATGTAAGCGACAAGGCTTTGGGCAGTGTTACCAAGCAGTATGCTACCGCTAATTTTCAGGTGAAGCTGTACGAAACCCTCAACCGGGTTGATTTTGTGTATGGCACCTTCACAGCTAACCCTAATGCAACTGACGCCCTGCGCACGGCTGCCGTGGGTCTGAAAGGCTCCGGCCCAGCGCCAGGCCAGGCCCTTGTGGTTCGCAAAACCTCTACTACTGCCTGGGCCAGCGCCACCTTTTTGGCGGGCAACTACATTGGTGACGTTTTCAACGTGCGCAGCACTTCACGCCCGACCTCAGGCTTTATATATCGCTTCAGCGCCTCCCAGCCCCAGGATGCCTCCGTACAAACCATTCACACGCTAGGAAAGCTGGCAACGCCTTACTCCTTGCCTCACTCAGTAGCAGCCGCTATCCAAAACCGAGGCCTTAATACGCTTACCAACGTGCCGGTTACTTTAACCGTGGCAGGGGCCAATACTTTCACCAGCACCAAGACCGTAGCCATCCTAACCCCAGGCGCTATAGCTACCGTCACGTTTGACCCGTATCCAGCCACTCTGACCCCCGGCACCAACAACCTGACCGTGGCCGTAGCCAACGACGACAACAATGCTAATAACAGCCTTCCTTACACGCAGGTAGTAACGACGGGTAGCATAGGGTACGTGGATGATACCCGCGCCTTTAACACGGCCGGGGTAGGAGTTGGGGCAGCTGGTGGCTTGCTAGCAGTTAAGTATAATGTAAGCCAGCCTACCTATGTTAATGAGGTGAAAGTCAAGTTTGCAGCATCCGCTGGCAATGTGGCCTCCTACCAACTCGTGCTGCTGGATGCGACCGGAGCCGGTGGTACCCCCAACGCTGTTCTATACTCAACCCCAGCCCGGGCTCGGACGGCAGTAGTCAGTGATGTTACGTTACCCGTACCAAGCATTCGTGTGACGGGAGCCTTCTATGTGGCGATTCGAGAGCTTACAACCAACGCGTCTGTTGCCTATCAGGTAGAAGACCCGTTGCGGGCATCTACTTTTTACTTTCAGGTGCCGGGGGGAGGGTGGACCGCCGTAAACACAACTGCGCTCCGGACACGCATTGCCTTGGATGCAACCGTTGGCACTCAGTTGAGCTGCCCCATCGTAGCGGATGCTACTTTCTCTGCTATTACCGGCACCTCAGCTACTCTTACTTTATCGGGCGTACCTAGCACTGGTACTGGCTACACGGTTATTTACGGGCCATCTGGCTTCGACCCCGCCTCCGCCGGAACTACGATAACTGGTACCGGACCAACCTTCTCCCTAACGAGCTTAACAGTCGGTACAACTTACGACGTATATGTGCGCAGTGCTTGTGGCTCTACTGATCAAAGCGCTTTAGTTGGTCCCTTCAGACTTACTACGCCATTCCCAGCTATTACCACTTTCCCCTATAAAGAAGGGTTTGAAGGGGTAGCTGCTGGTTCTCTACCAAATGGAATGACGGTAGCCAATGTCAATAATGATGCACAGACTTGGCGGGTAGCATCTTCTTACCTGGAAGGTACTACCAGCCTCCCCCTTGGTGATGCTTCCACAAATGCTATGCTTTACCGCTTTAATGCTGCAGCGGCCGCCGATGATTGGTTCTTTACGCCTGCGCTATCATTACAGGCAGGGACGCGTTATCAGTTGTCTTTCCGGTACGGCATGTATAATATTTTCAATACCGTGTATCCTGAGCGGATGGAGGTGAAATATGGTACAAGTGCAACCCCTGCTGGTCAGACCAACCTGTTATGGAATAATGATAACATCGTCATTCCGTACGTTAATAACTCTCCTTATCAAACTGCAAATGCCACTAGTACGCCTAGTGTAGCTACCATTACACCCACTACTTCCGGCAACTATTATATTGGCTTCCATGCTAAAAGCACAGCTAATCAGTACTTGTTGATGGTAGACAACATTGAAGTAGCAGTTTCCACCGTTACAGCTTCCTCCGAGGCCCTAACGCGCGCCATTACGATGTTCCCGAACCCAACTGCTGGCGAATTGGCTATTGATGTGCGGGGCGCGAATACGAAAGGCGCTCTGCAAGTGGAGGTGCTGAACATGCTTGGGCAGCGCGTGCACACGGCCAGCATCCGGAATAACTTCGAGAACAAGGTGAACCTCTCGAACCTGGCCAACGGCATGTACATCGTGAAGATTCTGGCGGGCAATGAGTACATGGTTGGTAACGTGACCATTCAGAAGTAGCACTACCTTCTTTTTATCAACAAAAAAGGCGGCCTTCTTGGCCGCCTTTTTTGTTGCTTGCTTACTACCGCCAGGCACCGCCTACGACTGGCTGGCCCCGTTGCTGGTATCTCTTGCCCGTTCTGGCTTGGCCAGAACACGTAGCCAAGCAGATACTACCCTGCATGCCAGCTAGTAACCTCAATCTACTTTCGACTTGAACTGTCTAGATAACAGCAACGCCCCGACCACACTGGCCGGGGCGTTGCTGTTATTGCCTTGGAATAAGCTTAGGCAACCTGCCGGGTTTTGGGTCGTGGCTGCAGCGTTGGCACTGCCTCAGCATCGGTGGGCTCAAGCGCAGCTTCGGTTTCGCGGCGGCGCTTGTAGATGGCCATGCCAAAACCAACAGCCATTAGCAAGGTACCACTCCAAAGCAGGTTGATAAAGGGTTTTTCCACGGCCTTCAGGATGATGTAGTCCTTCTGAGTAGTGCTTACGCCGAAAGTAAACTTACCCTTTTGGGGGTCTACATTCAAGAAGCTTAGGCGCAGGCCCAAATCTTCTACCTCATCCGGCACGCGGCCAATTAGGCGGTTGCGCACCACAAACACCGGGTGTACGTGGTACTGCTTTTTCTCACCAAATACGAGGAAGTCGCCTTGAATGGCTAGGTCGCCTTTGGTCAAGCCTAGGCCGGCGGTTTGGTGGGCCGGCTCTACGCCGCGGAATACGGCAAAATAATCATTGAGGAAAATGGTGTCGCCAACGCTGAGCACGTGCTCCTTTACCTCGCTCCAGTCCTTCTCCTTGTCGGGTGGGGGCACGGCGCTGATGTGGGAGTAGATGTCGTGGTCAGCGAACCGCTTGATGTCTGGGGATGCGAGCAGGCCCTCTCCCATTTCCTCATTTACCTGGCCGCGCGGGTAAAGTACGAAGGCCTCCCCGGTTTTGCGGTCCTTATACTCCACGCGGTAGTAGGTGTTTTCGGGCAGAATATCGACGGTGTCGCCAGCTTTATAGTACACCTGGTCGCCGCGTTTGATGTCGGCGCGGGCTAGGGCTTTGTATTCATCGGCGGTGCGGAAGAGCAGTTGCTTGTCTACGTAGCCGGGCACGCCGGGCGCATCCAGATACTGACCGGTATAGCTTACATCGTACTTGCCCATGGGGGCCTTATCGTTGCGCCAGAGCAGGACGTTGTCGCGGTTGGTGGTTTCGTCAAACTCGCGCGAGTACAACAGGCCCGAGACGTTCTGGCTGATGATGTTGGAGTAGCCAGCCGAAGCCAACACCCCCAGCAGCATCAGGGCAATACCGATGTGAGCAATGCCGCCACCGGAGAGGCTCACCTTGCGCTTCATCAAGGTGAATACCATTCCGAGGTTGGCCAGCACCCCGAAGAGGGCCGTGGTCAGCAGCACGATATAGCTCACCTCCATTTTCAGTCCATAGTACTGCACCAGCAGAATCACGAGGGCAGCTCCGAGCAACGTCAGGATGCCGGGCACGGTCAGGGAGCTAGTCAAAGACTCCTTGTTATTCTTCTGCCACCACATCACCTGGGCTAGGCCCGAGAAGAAAGCCACCCCTACCCCCATCCAGAGCTGGATTTTGGTGTAGTGCTGAATCTGGTCGGCGGGCAAAGCCAGGTTGGATTTGATACCAATAAAGCCCAGGAAAGCATTGTACACCGGAATACTGGTAGTAACCAGCACCTGGAAAGCACCGAGGCAGAGTACGGTAGCGCCCACGAATACCCACAGCTCGGCATTGTAAGTCGTCAGCTCTTTCGGTGATATTGGAATTTGCTTCCAGCGCCACACTAGCAGGCCAATAGCTAGTACCACAAAGGCCATCAAGTAAATGATGAGCTGCCCGGAAAGGCCCAGGTCGGTGAAGGAGTGTACCGAGGCATTACCCAGCACACCGCTTCGGGTCAGGAAGGTAGCATAGAGCACCAACAGGAAGGTGGCAATAACCAGCACAAAAGAAGTGCGCAGAGCCGTGCGACTCCGCTGCCACAGCACCAGACCGTGCAGGGAAGCCACCAGCACCAACCAAGGGATATACACGGCATTTTCTACCGGGTCCCAGTTCCAATAGCCTCCGAAGTTCAGGGTTTCATAAGCCCAATAAGCACCCATCACGATGCCTACACCCAGCACGAGGCCGCCCCAGAGCGTCCAGCGCATGGCTGGGCGCACCCACTTGGTTAGCTCGCCCTTCCAGAGGCCGGCAATGGCATAGGCGAAGGGTACCAGGGTCAGGGCAAAGCCGAGGAACAGGGTCGGCGGGTGAATCACCATCCAGTAGTTCTGAAGTAGGGCGTTCAGGCCGGTACCGTCCTTGGGTACGAAGTCAGGATTGAGCTTGAAAACCGGAAGGTCCGGCATAAAGTCGCGCAGCAGAATGAAGGGCGAGGAGCCAATCTTTAGGTCGCCGAGCACTACCCCCAAAATCATGGAAGTCAGGAACAGCTGCACGCCGGCGAAAATGCTCATGACGGGCGCCTCCCAACGACGGCTGTAGCGCATCAGTATAAAGCCAATGAGCACATGCCAGAAAATCCAGAGCAGAAAGCTTCCCTCCTGCCCTTCCCAGAAGCAGGAAATCATGTAGTACACTGGCAGGTGGTTACTGCTGTGGCTCCAGGCGTAGTAGTATTCGTAGCGGTGGCCGTGAATAATACCGAACAGCGCCCCGATAATGACGAACACCGCCAAACCGTGCACGGCAAAAGCCACCCGTCCGATCCGGAGCCAAGAGGCATCCGTGTCGCCGAGGGTCCGGCCCTGCGCCGCCTTATAGTAGGAGTACGCCGCTACCGTAGCCGCCACAAATGCCACGATGACACTCAGGTGTCCAACGTCGCCGATTACTGTATTCAACATGTGCTACTGCGTTGAAGAGGAAATGTTAGCCCGACGGTATACTACCCGGCCAACACGAACTTGTTTTTAAGTGTTAGGGTGCCGCTGCCCAGCCAGGCGTTTCATCCGGGCCCGGTGGCCGCGCCGCTCCCAGCTTTGCTGGGCTTTGGCGGCCCGTTTAGCTCCTTCGGCGGCAGCCTGTACCTTGTTTTTGTCGGACTGCAGCAGGGGTAGACTGTAGGCATACCATTGCTGCTGCACCACGGCTGGTGCCGTGCCGTCAGCAGCCTTCGTAATTACCTGGTAGAGGTAGCGGCCTGGGGCACTGAGCGTATCGGTCCAGACATACTCGGGGCTGGTAGTGCCGTAAGTAGTGCGCTGCACCGGTACGGTGGCAACCTCCGAGGCCCGGAAAGCAGCCGCTTCGCGCCGCAACACCCGGAACTGCTGGACAGCGCCCAAAGAATCGGGCAAGGTCCAGCGGAGGGTGAAGCTGCTGCTCACGGTGGGCGCTACGGAAGCCAGCGCCGGCGCAAGTTGGGCGGGCACACCCTGCGCTTTGTCACTGACTGTCAGACTGAATTGACAGAAGTCTTTGAGGTAGCCATCCACATCCAACAGGTAGGGCTGCCCGGCGCGCAAGGAATCCAACGTCACAAACACATCATCCTGGCTACCCAGCGACGTGCAGGAAAGCACCCGGTAAGTGGCTGGCTGGCAAGGCTGCCCCGTCAGCACGACAAGCTGCACCCCGCGGGTGTCCCGGCATTTCTGCCCGCCAATGTTCACGTAGTACCGGCCCGAGGTGCGGGGTGTAAACTCAAACCACTGGTCGTTGTGGTATTCTATGCACTTACCAGTAAGCTTTTCGTCTACGCAGGCCCACTGCACAGTGCAGTCGGTGGTGCTAGACACAACAGCTTCGTTTAAACTTAGTACCCGCCGCCACTCAATGTCGTCGTTGGGCACCTGGGCTTTGGCTGCCAGTAAGGAACCCGGCAGTAGAAACAAGTTGCCAATAACCACGCGCCACCAACGGGGAAACTCTCCCCGGGTAGTTGCAGTGGCTGTTGGCAGCTGGTTTCTCATGCGGTTGTATTAGTTAACTGAAGCGGTAGCGCCCTTGATATCTTTCTCCACGTACTTGGAGGGGCACTTGAGCAAGATCTTATCGGCCACGAACAGGTTGTTGCGCATGGCGCCAGTAATTACTACCTGCTCCGACTTGTCGAAATCCTGGGGCTTGGGATTGAAGTACACCACGCGCTGGGCAATGCGGTTGGTGTCGACCAGAGTGAAGGCGAAGTAATTGGGGTCGAGGGTAGGATTGTACTCCAGACCTAAAATGTTCTGCTGCCCGTCGCGGGGTAGGCGGCCGACTACGTGCACTTTCGTGAGGTTTCCATCGGCGGCTCGCTCCCGGGCTTCCTTAAAGGAAACATACACGCTGGCATCACCGGCAGCACTCATAATGATGCCAATAGCCACGGCAATGACAGTAATGGCGAGAATGTGGGCTTTTTTCATGTCGGGGTACAACAGGCTGGCTCCACCCGGAGCCGAGGACATTCAGAACAACAAAAACAACGGCAAAGGTCCACTAAAAATGGTGAAATTGTGAGATGGCAAACTGATGAGATATCGGTTAATAGGCCCTACCAAGGCCGCTTGTGCATACAGCTCATTAAACTCATCATTTCACTATTTCACCACCTTATTGCTTAGTCCTTTACCTCTTTTTCCAAGCGACTGAGCTTGCGGTCTAGCGAAATCAGGAAAAGTAATAGGCCCGCCAGCACTACCGTGATGACGGCAACTACCACGTAAATCTTGCCGTTCTGGCGCAGGGCATCGGCCATTTCGGGTGTGTCTGCGGTAGTGGTGGCTTGGGCAGCTACCCGCAGGGCCGGCAGCAACAGCGTCAGCAGCAGGAGCAGCGCGGCGCGGAGCTTAGGCAAGCTGTTTTTCATATACTTTCAGTTTAAGCAAGGAAACGCGGCTAGCTAGTTGCGCCAGCCAGAAAGCCAGTAAAGTCCAGCCGATTACGGCCGGGTAGAACACCATGCGCATGTCGCTGTCAAGGTCGTACCGGGCAAAAGCTGGGTTGCCGCCGGCCCCGGGATGTAAGGAGTCCGTGAGGCGGGGCAGAATGTAAAACAGCGGCATGGCCGTAGCAAAGGCGAAGATGTTGTAAATGGCCGAAATTCGGGCTCGCTGCTGCTCATCAGTGAAAGAAGAGCGCAGTACAAGGTAAGCCCCGTATATAAGCATGGCAATGGCCGCACCGTTGAGCTTGGGGTCATTGGTCCACCAGGCACCCCAGGTGTACTTGGCCCAGATGCTACCGGTGGCCAGCCCCACGCAGCCCATCAGAATGCCAATGCGCGCCGACTCGTGGGCGCGGATGTCCAGCTCGGGGGCAGGGGTGCGCAGGTAACGCACGGAGTAGTACACGGAGGCAATCAGGATGAAGGTCATGCCAAACCACATGGGCACGTGGAAGTACAAATTGCGGATACTCTCGTTGAGAATGGCCAGGCGCGGCACCGGCATCAGGAGCCCCGCCACGGCTACGTACAGCAGCAGCACCACACTCAGGGCTTTCCACCAATTGTGTTTCATAAAGCTGTAAGCTACTAGCTGTTGGCTGTTAGCTTCGTAAGGTGAAATGTATTAATTACCAGAGAACAGAAAAAGCTAGAAGCTACTATACTAGCCATCAGCTAGTATAGTAGCTTGACATTAGCTTCGCCACAGGAAAGGGAACAGCAAATAGGACACGGCCCCTACAATCATGTTCAGGGCAACCAAGGTAAGCAAGGAGCTTTGGCTGGCCTCGAATTCCAGCCCATCCAGGGCGTTTTTGGATACTTTGATGAGCAGCAGCAGCATGGGCACCATCAGCGGGAAGCCGAGCACGGCCATCAGGGTGCTACTGTTGGTGGCTTTGGCCGCAATGCCCGATACCAAGGTTAGGGTGCTGGCGAAGCCCACGGCCCCTAACAACACGTTGCCCATGAACAGCGGCGTATCTTGAACGGGGTTGCCCAGCACCACCGCGTACAGCCCAAATGCTACTAAGGCCAGGCCCAGTAGCAATAGGGCGTTGTACCCAATTTTGGCCAGAATTACGGCCTGGGGCCGTACTACCGTGTAGTAGTACAGCATACGGCCCCGACTTTCCTGCAAAAACCCTTTCGCTACGGCATTCACTGCCGAAAACAGCAGCACAATCCAGAACAGGGCATTCCAGGCCGGAGCCGGCAGTTGCCCACCGCGGAGCGAGAAGCTGAGGTAGCAGACAAAAACGGTGCTACCTACGTACAGGAGCATGCCGTTCAGGGCCGCGCGCTGCCGCCATTCCAGACGGAAGTCCTTCTGCATCAACACCCAAATTTCGCTGAGGAGCGTCACGGTAACACGGCTGGTAAAAGGACCGTAAAGATACAACCCAACTCCCGGATTACCCCGCATCGACCGGGGAATACCGCAACCTACCCGATCAAGCTTGCGTTGAAGGCACTTTTGGCTAAAAACCAGAAGGCCTTTCACTGATGCAGTGAAAGGCCTTCTGGTTTGATAAAGTAGTTGCTTACTGCTTTCGGCTAGAAGTCGTAACCCAGGGTTACGTAGAGCTTCGGTCCTTTTTCGGTGTACTGCTCCCGGCCCCAAGCCACGTCGCCCTTCACGTAGAAGCCCAGCATGGTAGTACGGATACCCGCACCGTAGCCGTACAGCATGGGATTAGCGAAATTGATAACCGTACCGGTGAAGCTGTTGCCATTGCCTAGGTTGCCGGGGTTCACCTGCGTATTGATGGAGTTATTGACACTGAATGGGTTAGCTCCCGAATACGTGGTACCCAAATCCCCAAAGGCCGTTAGCTGTAGGTTGCGGAAGAAGCCCGATTCAATAGGATTGCGCGAGAAGTACTGGATGATGGGCAGGCGTAGCTCCGTGTTCAACAGCACGTACTTCTGGCCCACCCGTTTGCTGTAGTCAAACCCGCGCAGGTTGGTGACGAACTGCTGGTAGAACATTTGGGTAGGCGACAGCCGGGCCGGGTCGGGGCTGTTGCCGTTGGAGTCGATGATTTGGTCGTCCTCGTAATCGTAATTCAGCCAGTTATCCATGCCGCCGAGGCGGAAGAAGGGCTGCGAGGAGCCGCCCCCGATGTACTGCCCAAAGCTCACGCGGTTGGCCCAAATCAGCTGACGGTGAATCTTCTGGTAGTGACGCAGATCCACGTAAATCTTGGTGAAGTCCTTGTCGCCGCCAGCCACGTCGTACAGGCGGGTCATGCCTATTTTCATACGGGTGCCCTGCAGCATGTTCACGCCCGTAGCAATGGAGTTGTCGAAAACTAGTTCGCCGGCGCCCCCGAGGTAGGTGATGGTGCTGTCGTTGGTTCCGTTCAGGTCCGTGAAAGTTTTGCGGCTTACGTTCACGAAGCGCGGGCCGCCGCGCACACTTAGGTTGTGCGTGAGCGGGTAGGCAATGGTAGGCGCTATTTCGTGGCGACCGAACCGCGTCCGACCCGTCGTCTCATTATCAAAGAAATAGGCCTGTTTCTGATACAGAATACTCCAATCGTAGCGGTGTTTCAGGTTCGTGTACTCCGCGAAGATGTTACTAGTCCGCAGGTCGGTCAGGCCAAAAATACCGGCCCGAATACGGTGGTCTTCCATCAGGTCCGACATGTTCACCTGTCCCATTAGCCCTAGGCCCAGCAAGGGGTCAGAGTAGAGGGAGGAAACGACGTTGTCGATGCTGAAGCGAGTATCGTAACGGAAGGGGCCGACTAAGGAAGCGGCCTCGCTGGGTGCGGCCTGGGGCAGGGCCACTACCGTAGCAGCGCGGCGCTTGACGGGGGTAGTAGGGTTGGCCCGTGAAACCGGAATGTCCTCGTCAAACTCGTAGTCGCTGGTATTGATGCGCCCACCGGATTTTGCCGGGGCCGTTGCCGGCTCCGTAGTGGCTGGGGCGGCTTCTCCAGTAGCGGGGGTTGTAGCGGGAGTTTCCGTTTGCTGAGTGGCGTTGGCAATGGTAGGCCCCGGCCGGGTAGCAGCTGGTACGGCGGCTTTGGCTGGTTTTGAGCGGTCTTCTAGGGTTTCCTGCCGGGCCGTTTTGTAGAGCGTCAGGTTGTCGGGCAGCGAGTAGCTCGGGTACAAATACACGTAGTCGCGCGCCTCGTTGGCGGCCACAAAGCCCAAGGTGCCCGTGGTAGCATTGTAGTCGTAGTCCTCGATGTTGGCCAGGAAGCTAGTAACGGGGCGATACTGTTTGGTAGCCAGCGTGAGGCGGTAGAGGCTACGCACCCCGCTTTCTTCGCTCAAAAACAGAATTTCCGAGTCAGAAATAGCCCGCGGGCGGCCTTCGTTGGAAATGGTATTAGCTAGCACTTCCACCGGCTGAGGCCGACCGTCGAGGTGGTACAGGTAGAGGTCGTAGTTATTGACAACGGCGCCAAAGCTTCCCTTCGCCGTACCGGCCGAATCAAGCCAGCGGTTGGAGCTAAACACGATGCCCCCACCGCCGGGTAGGAAGCTGGGCTCCACGTCGTCGAAGACATCGTTGGTCAGCTTTTCCGGCGTTCGGCTACCGGCTCGCAATAGGTACAAATCGTTTTGACCGTTGCGTACCCCACTAAACACCAACGACTTGCCATCGGGCGAATAGTTCAGGTCGGTAATCTGGGAGAACTGGGCAAATAGGGACGTAGAGCGGCCGAAGCTGGGTAATAGGCTTTTCAGGCGGCTCACCATATTCGAGACGACTCCATCGGCGTCGCGCAGCTGCAGCGTTAGGTTACCCTTGCTCATTTCGGCTACGGCCAGCTGGCCGTTACCGCGCCAAGCCATTACCGGCAAACGAGTTTCTACCTCCTGATCGGGGGTTTTGTACCCGCCCCGATGCACCACGTCGCGGCCACGGCCATTCTTGTCTACCACTACTACCCGGTAGCGACCCTGGTCATTTTGCACGTAGGCTAGGCGCTGCCCGTTGGGGCTGAGCACCGGCTGGCTGTAGATGGTATTTTTGCGGTTGTTGCGCACCACCCGCCGGGCCTCGTCGGCCTGCTGATAAGGCGTTTGCGGCTGGGAATTCAGCTGGCGGTAGTACCCAAGCCAATCTTTCAAAAACACCTTGTACGGCACGTTCAGAGAAGAGCTGATACCTACTTCCACGTCGCGGGTAATGCGCGTCAGGTTCAAGATGTTCTGCACGGAGGTGTAGCCGTAGCGCTCCGCAATGTAGTTCCAGATGCTCTGGCCGGCCAGCTCGGGGTTGCGCAGAAAGAACGGGGCCGTGCGGTTGCCCTCGTGCTCCTTGGTCATGGTGCGCATGTAGTCGTCCATTTCCACGCTCCAGCCCTGGGCCGCGTAGGCCGAGGCCCCGCTGATAAACCAGTTGGGCAGCTGAAGCAGGTAGGTGCTCTGGATGACTTCCTTGAGCGAGCCGCCGTACATCATGTCATTGAGCAGCACGCGGGTGATGCGGCTGCTCAAGTCTTGCTTAAAGCGGGTTTGCTGACCCTGGAAGGCTATCTGCACCTTGGTAGAGCGCACCAAGGATGTTTCGCCGCCGGTGGCGTACTTGTCCGTGTCGAGGCCCACGTTGCTCTGCCGCAGGTCGCCTACGGAGTTATAGAGCATGATGGTCGTCTTCGAGTAAGGGTAGTACCCGATTAGGCCGGTGATGCGCTGCAATTCCTTTTCGGCGTACTCAGCAGCGTGGCGGGCGTTGGCCTCGCCCCCAGCGTAGTAGTAAATATTGAAGTTCTGGGTGCTGAGCTGCAGCCAGTCGAAGTTCTTGTACTGAATCCGCACCCGCCCGAAGGGCTCCTGGGCCGTTTGCGCCCGCGCGGTTTCGCCGGAAAATGCCAGCCCCAGCAGCAGGGCCACCACGCCAGCCGGACGACCAACATGGCGCCGGGAAAGTAAGGATATGTGCTTCATAGGAGAAAGCTAGGAGCGGGGAGCAGGAGTAGCCAGGCCGGCCGAAGCTGGGCCCGGAGAATATAACGTAAAATACCGCCGAATATTGACTTCGGGCCAGGGTTCGATGCCTTTTTCCAGCCAATCGGCCAGCACCTGGGCCAGGCGAGGAGCCATCATGACCCCTTTGGAGCCCAAGCCGTTGAAAATATGTACGTTCGGCAGCGCCGGATGGGTTCCGAGCAGCGGCTTCCGGTCGCGTACGGCAGGCCGCACGCCGGCCCGCTGCCCCGTCACCCGAAACGACTGGTCGGTCATGTCGTGGAGGCGCTGACTGAGTTCCTGGCGGGCTTCGGCCGTTATGCCTTCGGCAAACGGAGGCCAGCGGTAGGTAGCTCCCACCCGAAACCGATGCTCCCCGAGCGGCACCACATAGGCACCTTTGTTGAGTACCTCCAGTTCCGGCAGCCCGGCGCATTCCACATCCAGCACCTCCCCTTGGTTAGGAGTTATCGGTAGCCACTGAAAATACGGGTTATGGACGGCTGCCGCACCTTCGCAACACACCACATGCTGGGCTTGCACGCGGCCGGCGTAGGTAAGGCTACCATCCGGCTGGGCAACAAGCTGGGACCAATCAAAAGTTTCGTGGCGCAGCCACCCTTCCCGCTCTCCTTCCGCAGCCAGCGCACTCAACAGTTCTTCCACCCGCACGTAGCCCCCGCGCCGAATGCGTAAGCCACCTAGCGCCTGCCGCACGCCCGGCCGGGCCGGCAGTTCGGCGCCCGGGTCCTCCACGAAGTCCTGCCAGGGTTGGTCGGCACTGCGGGCAATGATGGTGTTTTGCTCTCCTACCGAAGAAAAGAGTTTCAGAATGGGGAGCTCAAAGAAAAACCGTTGGCCTAGCCGCTGCTCCTGAGCCTGGTAAAATACGGCCGCGGCGGGCAAGAGCTCGTCGGCCCGCCAGGCCAGGGCAAAACGCTTACCAGCTACCGGGTTCATCAGGCCAGCCGCTACCCGCGAGGCCGAATCTGGCTGAAAAGTATCCAGCACGAGCACCTGGTAGCCGCGCGCCCGCAACTCCGCGGCCAGGGTAGCCCCGGCAATGCCGTAACCCACTAATAAATAATCAACGCGTGTCATTACGGGCAAGGTAAGGGAGAAACGCAGAACACTACCAGAGGCCACGGTACGTTACGAGCCCAACCTAGGGCTGGTGCGCCTGCCAGGTTCACGAGCCAATTACTGATCCGCTCCTGGCGCACGGCTGGGGCCGGTCACTACCCTTTCATTCGCAGCAAGACTCGTAACTTACCCTCCTAAATTGATTCCTGGCTACGGGCCGGCTCCTTTTCCTTTGCGCATGACTGTTTCTGGCTTTACCTTCAACGCCTTTTCTGAGAACACCTATTTACTGCACGACGCCACGGGCCAGTGCGTTATCATCGACCCCGGCTGCTACGAGCGGGCCGAGCAGGAAGCCCTGCGTAGCTTTATTGAGAAGCAGGGCCTGCAGGTGGTGTTGCTGCTGAATACCCACTGCCACATCGACCATGTTTTCGGTAACCAGTTTGTGGTGGACACTTATAAGGTGCCGTTTCTGATTCATGAGGCTGATTTGGCTACCCTGCGCTCGGTGCCGGCTTACGCTCCCAGCTACGGCTTTGCCCGCTACACTCCGGCTGAACCAACTGGCTTTCTGACGCCCGGCGAGCCATTGCGCTTCGGAGAAACAGAGCTGGAGGTACGATTTGCGCCGGGCCACGCGCCAGGCCACGTAATTTTCTACCATGCCCCAAGCAGCACCGTCATCGGGGGCGACGTGCTGTTTCAAAGCAGCATTGGCCGCACCGATTTGCCTGGCGGCGACCATGCGACTCTTATTGCCAGCATCAAAAGCCAGTTGCTAACCCTCCCCGACGAAACCGTTGTGTACCCCGGCCACGGCCCGGCCACCACCATCGGCCAGGAGCGCCGCACCAATCCATTTCTGAAGTAAGAAGCAGCTTTTGCTGCGCTTTTCTCCGCGTATTCCAAGGCATACTTTCCCCTCTCCCTTGAAAAAACATCTTCCTAACGCCGTTACCTGTCTTAATCTGTTTTCCGGCTGCCTGGCCCTCTGCCACATTTTCGCGGGCGAACTGGAAACGGCCGCGTACTTCGTGGGGCTAGCCGCAGTTTTCGACTTTTTTGACGGCTTGCTGGCGCGGGTCCTGCACGTCTCCTCCCCCATCGGCAAAGACCTCGATTCCCTGGCTGATATGGTATCCTTCGGCGTGGTGCCGGGTGCTTTCCTGTTTGATTTGCTGCGCCAGGCCGGGGCCGATCTGCCCACCTGGTTACCTTACGTAGGCTTTCTGGTCACGGTATTCTCGGCCCTGCGGCTGGCTAAGTTTAATAACGATACGCGCCAGTCCGACTCCTTTATCGGCCTGCCTACTCCCGCCTGCACCCTGGTAGTAGCTTCCCTGCCCCTCATCATGGCCCACGACGACTTAGGGATAACCAAGCTTATCCTGAATCCCTGGCTCCTACTCGCGCTGACGGTGATTTTGTCGGGCTTGCTAGTAGCGGAGCTACCGTTGTTTGCCTTGAAGTTCAAGTCTTTCCGCTGGCAGGATAATCAGGTCCGCTTTATCTTTTTGCTGCTGAGCGTGGGGTTGCTACTGGTGCTAGGTGCCGCCGCTATTCCGCTCATTATTTTGCTGTACGTGCTGTTATCCTTGCTCACACGGGCCAAAACAGCTTGAGGCTACCTGAGAGGAGGCTAGCATCCAACTCTTCAGTTGCTTGAGCCAGGAATGTTTGCCAATCCGAGTGCCCGCGCTACTGCGTTCATGAAAGCGTAATTTTCTGGTCTCAGGCCGCAATAATTCGTAGGCTCGGCAGTTACCTACTGCGCGCTGAACTGAGTTACTGTCTATCCTGTTGCCTGCCCAAAGCTGCGGCTTTTATATTGTCCTGATTTCTGCGCCTTGTCTATGCGGTTTTTTACTTGCTGGTTGTTGCTTTTACTAGGGATAAGCATGGGCGGCCCACCGGCCCGGGCCCAGGCAACGGAGCAAGTTGTGCGGGCCCGTATTGCCTGGACGGGCACGGAACCAGTGGTCATCCGGGGTCAGCAGCGGCGGGTCCCTTCGTTTCGGGGCGCTTTTTTCCGCCTGAACGAGCAGGTCGGCACTTATCAGCTCCGGCTACCTGGCACCGTAACCGAGGGCAACCTGCGCGAAACCGTTTATGAGCCCGTACCGGCCGCCGATGCGCGCCAGCTGGACCTAGCGGCGCTGCCTACTACCCCAACCACTGGGCTGGTAACCGGCTTAGAGCAACGCCAGCCCGTGACGCTATTGGCCCTGCAGCCCCTGCGCCGCAACCCCCAAACTGGCCAGGCCGAAAAGCTCGTTTCCTTCACTTACGCTTATTCTCGGAACGCAAACGCCCAACGGCCGGCCGCCGGCACCCGCACCTACGCCCGTTCTTCCGTTTTAAGTCAGGGCGACTGGTTTAAGATCGGAGTTCCGGGTAGCGGCATCTATAAGCTTGATAAGAAGGCTCTGGCTAGCCTGGGGCTCAACGTGCAGGCCCTGGATCCGGCCCGCCTGCGCCTGTATGGCAACGCCATGGGCACCTTGCCCCAGGCCAGCCAAACCTTCCGGCCCGATGACCTGGCCGAAAACCCCATTCGTTTCGTAGGCGACGCCAACGCTACCCTCGACGACAATGAGTACTTTCTGTTCTATGCCCGCGGCCCCCACACCTGGACGCGGGCCGGCGGCGCGGCGCGCTTTCAGCACCACCTAAACCCCTACACCGATACGGCCTATTACTTCCTGACGGTGGGTAATACTGCCGGCCGGCGCGTTGCCGCGGCTCCCGCAGTTACGGGTAGCGCCACGGCCCGTATCACCACGTTCACGGAGCGGCAGTTTTACGAACTGGAATTGGTGAACTTAGCTAAATCGGGGCGAGTGTGGCTGGGGGAGCAATTCTCAACTTCCGACCAAAAATCGTTTTCCTTTACCGTACCCGATCTGGTAGCCGGTACTACGGTGCAGGTAACGGCATCGGTGGCGGCCTCATCGGCGGCGGCTACCTTTTTTCAAAGCAGCCTCAACGGACAGTCCGCCACTACCCAAGTAGTGCCGGGCTACTATTGCACCGGCGGCTTAGGATGCTACCCCGAGGTAGCCAACACCAACCTCACTACGCTAAGCTACGTGGTGCCTGCTTCGGTGCCGGCCGCCATTAAGGTAGACCTCACGTACAACGGCAGCAATGACCCAGCCGCTAGGGGCTACCTGGACTACCTAGAACTTAATGCCCGCCGCCAGCTCCGGTTCGCAGGCAGCCAGCTGGAGTTTCGCTCCCTCGAAAACATTGCCCCCGGCGCCATTAGCCAATACGAGCTAGCCAATGCTACTGGCGTTACCATCTGGGATGTCAGCAACCCGCGCCGGCCGGCCGAGGTAGTGGCTCCTAGCGGCAGTTTTCTGGCTCGCACTGATACTGTCCGGGAGTTTGTGGCCTTCAGCGGCAGCAACTTTCCGGCCCCCCGCAACTTTGGCCGGGTTGCTAACCAGAATCTGCACGCGCTGAACCTGGACAGCAAGCTGGAGCTGGTTGTTCTGACCCACCCGGCTTTCCTAGCGCAGGCCAACCGCTTAGCAGCTCACCGCGCCGCGCACGATGGCCTAACCACCCAAGTAGTCACGACCAATCAGGTGTACAATGAGTTTGGCTCCGGTGGGCAGGATGTTACGGCCATCCGGGACTTTATGAAAATGGTGTACGACCGGGCCCCGGCCGGCAAACGCCAGTACCTGCTACTGTTCGGCGACGCTTCCTACGACTACAAGGCCGATCCTACCAACCAAGCCGATCAATTGCCTACGTGGTGGAAAAATCGGCTCCCGGCCAACGCCGACAAAATCAACCAAAACTTTGTGCCGGTGTACGAATCGGTAGAAAGCTTCGACCAGATCATGGGCGCGCGGCCGGGCAGCCAGGGCATTACGTACTCCTCCGATGACTATTACGGCCTGCTCGACGATACCGAAGGCAGCTGGGCTCCCAACTCCAACAACGAATTGCTCGATATTGGCGTAGGCCGCCTACCCGTACGAACTACCGACCAGGCGCGGCTCGTCGTTGACAAACTGCTTGCTTACGACTCGCCGGTCAGCTACGGAAAGTGGCGTAACCGCCTTTCCTTCGTGGCCGATGACGGGGACAATAACTTGTTTACTACTTATACTGAGCAGCTTACGAACCCACTCGATACGCTTGCTACTGCCCAGGGCTACAACGTGTATAAACACTACCTCGACATGTACCCTCAGGTAATTGTGGCAGCGGGTCAACGCTCCCCAGCCGCTGAGCAGTCCATTGATGAGGCATTTGAGCAAGGTTCGCTACTGATTAACTACATCGGGCACGGTGGCCCTAAAGGCTGGGCTGAGGAGCAGATTCTGACGAATTCTTCGGTGTTGCGGCTGCGGAACAGCAACCGTTTGTCCTTCTTATTCACGGGCACCTGCGACTTCAGCACCTACGACAACCCCGAGTTTACCTCGGCCGGCGAACAGTCCCTGACCGACATTGCAGGCGGCGCTATTGGCTTGTTTACTACTACTCGGGTTGTGTATGCTGACCGGAACCAGAACATGGCTGTAGAATTCTTCCGCGACCTGTTCACGCCGCTCGCCAACGGCAATATGCCCCGTATTGGCGACATCTGCCAGGCTACCAAAAACGCAGCTGTATCCGGCGACAATAACCGTAATTATGCCCTGCTCGGTGACCCTTCCATGCGGTTGGCCTACCCCGAGCAAGAAGCTGTGGTGACAGAGGTAAATGGCAAATCAGCATCCCTGGCTCAGCTTGATACCCTAAAGGCACTGCGGCAGGTAGAAATCAAGGGCGAAATCCGGCGCGCGGGGCAACGCAACGCCCGTTTTGCGGGTACTGCTCAGGTACAGATATTTGAGAAGAAGTCCACGGTCATGACCCTCGGCAATGAAGCAGGCGATAAACCGACGCCGATAGCCGTGCGGGAGAACGTGCTCTACGATGGTCCTGCTACGGTCAGCAACGGTCAGTTTAAGCTGCAGTTTGTGGTGCCCAAAGACATCAATTACCAAGTAGGGCTGGGCAAGATCAGCCTGTATGCGGCCGACCCCACGGCCCGCACTGACGCCCACGGTCAGCGCTTCATTCCCGTGGGCGACGCGGCTCAGCTGGCTTACCGCGACACTATTCCGCCGCGTATCCAGCTGTTTATGGACAACGAAACCAGCTTCGTGTTTGGGGGCCTCACGGGGACTACCACCACGTTGATTGGCAACCTGCGCGACGCCAGCGGCATTAATACTGCAGGCACCGGTATCGGCCACGACCTCACCGCTACCCTCGACGGCGACCCTTCGAAGGTTACCATCCTCAACGAGTTCTACACGGCCAAAGTAGACAGCTTCCAGGCTGGCCAAGTAAAATACCTGTTCAAAGACCTCAGTCCAGGCCCCCATGAGCTGCGCGTGAAGGCTTGGGATACCTGGAACAACTCGGCCGAGCGTGCTATTGAGTTTATTGCGGCGCCCACCGAAAAGCTAGCCCTGCAACACGTTCTTAATTATCCGAATCCCTTTGCCAGCGCGACCACTTTCCACTTCGATCATAATCGTCAAGGCGAAGAATTAGAAGTACAAGTGCAGATCTTCACGGTATCCGGCAAACTGGTTCGCACGCTGCAGGCCTCGGCACTTAGCAGTGGCCCCCACGTGGCTTCCATCAGTTGGGATGGCCGCGACGAGTACCAAGATCAGTTGGCGCGCGGTGTTTACGTATACCGCGTTAGCGTCCGCTCGCCACGTGACGGTTCTACAGCTTCCAAATTTGAAAAGCTAGTTTTGCTTAACTAGAAGCAAAAGCTTGCGCATTTCGCCTACCTTCCGCCTCTATTTTTTCTTCGTTCCCCTATGACACTGACGAAACTGACCTTGCGCTCCATGCTGTTGCCGGGTCTGCTAGGCCTGGCTGCTACCGCCCAAGCCCAGGACCGGGTTATTCCAATTACTACCGCTGTTCCCATCCTGACGGTTAGCCCAGATTCGCGCTCAGGAGCCATGGGAGAAGTTGGTGCTGCTATCAGCCCAGATGCCAACTCAGCGTATTATAACCCAGGCAAATTGGGCTTCGTGCGCTACCAGCACAGTGTTTCTACCTCGTATACTCCTTGGCTAGCCGGCGTGGCCAATGACATGGGCTTGGCTTACTTGAGCGGAACGACAAAAATAGGCGAACGGGCTACGCTTGCCGCCAACCTGATGTATTTCGATCTGGGAGAAATCCAGTACCGGACTTCAACGGGAGCAGCCAACGGCACCTTTAACCCCAAGGAATATGCCGTGAGTGTGGGCTATGGGCAGAAGCTCAGCGAAAAGTTTGGAGTAGGCATCAACGCCCGCTATATCCGCTCTAACCTTACGGGAGGCAATATTGACAGCAACCCTGGTAATGCGGTTGCCGTGGATCTTGGCGCTTATTACAATACAGACCTTACCATTGGCGCCGGGGAGTATAGCTTGGCTTTTGGTGGCGCGGTTTCTAACATTGGCAATAAAATCACCTACACCGACCCCAATCGTCCTGACTTTCTACCAACCAACCTGAAGCTAGGTACTGCCATCACGAAAGAGCTGGACGCTTATAATAAGATTACGCTGGCATTCGACGTCAACAAGTTGCTAGTACCCAGCCCTTATTTTGAAGATGAGGTACCTTCGACTGACCCACGTATCATAGCAGAAAATGTGGAGCGGGCTAACTATGGTATTGTCCGCGGTATTACAAGCTCCTTCAGCGACTCTCCCGACGGTTTTAAAGGAGAACTGCGCGAGATAAACCTTTCTGGCGGCCTTGAGTACACGTATAATGATTTGCTGATGGCCCGGGTAGGCTATTTCTACGAGAACCCTAATAGCGGGGGCCGTCAGTATCTGAGCCTCGGAGCTGGCGTCCGCTACCAAGTATTTGGGGTTGATGGCGCCTACCTGGTACCCAATTCCAGAGCTAATCCTTTAGCCCAAACATTACGCGTGTCGTTGCACTTTAACTTCAATGAACTGAGCGAAGCCTTCGGCAGCTCCGGCGACACGTCCAACTAACTTCTTCCTTTTGATGCTCGACCGCAAAGTCGCTCCTCCCGTTCAGCCGCTGGCCCGCGTAACGCTGCCCGCGGCTGACGTGTTTTCGCTCCTTAACGGAGCCCGTCTGCATGTACTGCGCAATGATGCCCAGCCCGTAGTCCGTCTTCAGGTAGTATTCAAAGCCGGCAAATGGTATGAACCAGCTCCCGGTATTTCGCTGCTCACGGCGCGCATGCTGCTCGAAGGCACCCGCACGCGCACAGCCCGCCAAATTGCCGATGAAATAGCGTTCTACGGAGCCTCCCTAGAATGTGAGCAAGGGTTTGATCGGGCTACACTCACCTTATACTGCCTAACTCGTCACCTGCCGAAGCTACTTCCCCTAGTACTGGATGTACTAACGGAAGCCACGTTCCCGGACCCAGAGCTTGAACAGCTAAAGACTCGCACAATCCAGAACGTGCGGGTTGAACGTCAAAAATCCAGTTACCTAGCCGCTGAGCAGTTTTCGCATAACTTGTTTGGCCCTACGTATCCCTACGGCGTTAAATTCAATGAGAATCTCTTCCGTCTAGTTACTGCTACTCAACTTCGGACGTTCCATCAGCAACGGTATCAGCTGTCACGGAGCGAAATATTCCTGTGCGGTGATGTTGCAGATGCAGACCAAAAATTAATTGGTGAATTGCTGGGAACAGTGGTGCTCTCGTCAGAAGTAAAGCCCACCCTACCTGCTGTAGTACTAGCAGCAAGCACGCTAGCCCAAGACTATGTGTTACTGAAAGGCAGCCTACAGTCCTCATTGCGCATAGGGAAGCTTTGGCCCGCGCTAAGCCACTCGCAGACGCACGAATTGCAAGTATTAGTAAAAGTGCTAGGAGGCTACTTTGGATCACGCCTGATGCGAAATATCCGTGAAGACAAAGGTCTGACTTATGGCATCTACGCAAGTGTGAATCCGCGCGAACATGCTTCCAGCTTTGTTATCGGCTCAGATGTCAATACTACTAACACGGAAGCCGCCATCAAAGAAATTCACTTTGAACTGAGCCGCCTGCAAACTGAGCGTATTCCAGATGACGAACTGCAAACCGTCAAGAACTACATGGCCGGTAAGTTTGCCAATGAGCTCAGCACAGTGTTCGAACAATGTGATAAGTATATGAACCTTGTTTTCCATGATCTTCCAACTGCTTACTATAGCGAGTTTGTCGAAAGAATTCAAGACGTCCAATCAAGTAGCTTATTGACTTTGGCCCAAGAGTACTTATCTATTAACTCAATGATAGAGGTGGTATCCGGACCAAGAGAATAAGAGCCTTACAATAAAGCACATACAAAAGGGCCGCTTGCATTAGCAAGTGGCCCTTTTGTATGTGCTTTAAACTGGAAATATTTGAGTGCACAGATTCAACTAAAATTTCATGACCCCTGCCATAGCCGTTTAAGCATTTTTTTGTCCTTATTATTTCATAACACTCTACTAAGTGACGTTGATCCAATTAAGAAGATACATACAGAACTGATTCCAACTGCTTCCCCTCCCTCTACCGGGGTGGAGGCAAGGGGGAGCATAGGGATAGGGGGATAACGCACGTCGGCCCCCCGCAGCACGAAGTCGCGGGGGGCCGAGGCACATAAATGATAAGGTTGGCGGCGACCGACTCTCCCGCCGGTGAAGGCAGTACCATAGGCGCTCCGGGGCTTAACGACTCTGTTCGGAATGGGAAGAGGTGAACACCCGGGCTAAAGCCACCATTATCAAGCCAGCATCCTGTCCACCGAAGCGGACAAGGGCTGTCGTATTTTAACATAGAGGCAGAGTAGGAAAAAGAAAGAGGTGAGCTACGTATGCTACAGAAGTGTTCGAGTCCTTAGTACCCCTCGGCTGTGCGATTTCGCGCTCTACACCTAGGGCCTATCAACGTTGTGGTCTCCAACGACTCTTCTATCGGATATCTCATCTTCAGGTGAGTTTCGCACTTAGATGCTTTCAGCGCTTATCTCATCCCAGCGTCGCTACCCGGCGCTGCAACTGGCGTCACAACCGGTGCACGAGCGGCTGGTCCAACTCGGTCCTCTCGTACTAAAGTCAGGTCCTGTCAAATATCCTACGCCCACCACAGATAGGGACCGAACTGTCTCACGACGTTCTGAACCCAGCTCGCGTGCCACTTTAATCGGCGAACAGCCGAACCCTTGGGACCTTCTCCAGCCCCAGGACGTGACGAGCCGACATCGAGGTGCCAAACCTCCCCGTCGATATGAGCTCTTGGGGGAGATCAGCCTGTTATCCCCGGCGTACCTTTTATCCTTTGAGCGATGGCCCTTCCATGCGGAACCACCGGATCACTATATCCGTCTTTCGACCCTGCTCGGCTTGTAGGCCTCACAGTCAAGCCCGCTTCTGCTATTGCGCTCTGCGTACGGTTACCAAGCGTACTGAGCGGACCTTTGAAAGCCTCCGATACATTTTTGGAGGCGACCACCCCAGTCAAACTACCCAGCAGAC